>CAVPYC010000005.1:0-12657 GCA_963709925.1 uncultured Chloroflexia bacterium | reverse complement strand
CGAGCCCCGGGAACGAGAACGATCCGTCGCTGCGGATCGTCCCCGTCTGGGTGACGACTTCCGCTCCTCCATCCAGGCCGTGCAGGTTCAGTTCCAGGTCGGCCGGTACGACGGCCCCATCCGTCCCGTTCCGCACGCGGCCGCCGACCACGCCCAGGGGCACCTGCGAAGTGGCGCTGGCCTGCGGCTCGATCTCGGCGGTGATCGTGGCGACCGGTCCCTCGCCCGGCGGCTCGATGCCGACCGTGGCGCTCGCCACCGGAGACGGGTCGGGTGACTGTTCATGAAGGAGCCACAGGGATCGCAGGAAGGCCGCCACCGCCCAGCGATCGTCGTCCGTCAGGCTGTCGGCAAACCCGGGCATGCCTTCGCCCGCTCCGGTGGTGACGGCTCCGTACATCGCCAGCCAGGAACGGTCGGCCTGGAAGCTCGTCGAGGTCAGGTCGATGATGGCGTCGACCCCGCGGCCGTCCGCGCCATGACAGGCGGCGCACTCAGCCTGATAGACCCGTCGGCCTTGCTCGATCGCGGTTTGGGGCAGCCCCAGAGAAAGGGCGTACCCGACCACGTCCCAGCGCTGGCCGTCGTCCAGGCTGGAGAAGCCGGGCATGAAGCGGTCGAAACGACCCTGGGTGACCACGGTGAACCAGACTTCGGGGATGGCCCGCTGGGCCACATCGAGTTGACGAAGCGAGGTCGGCGGGTTGGGCAGATCGACCGATTGAATCCCATCACCGCCGCCGGTTTCCCCGTGGCAGGGGGCGCAGCGATCGGCAAAGATCGTCTCCCCCTCGCCGGGATTCGGGGGACGATCCGGTGCGGCGAGCGGGGTCGCCGTGGGAAGGGATCCCAGGCCCTGCGCCTGGGCCGTCGCCAGGGCCGGAGGCGGAGTGAGGTCGCCCGCCAGCGAGCAGGCCCCCAGGAGCAGGGCCAGCAGGATCAGCGGAGCGGTGCGCCTCATGCGGCCGACCCGAGCGAAGGGTGGCCGCAGCGCGGGCAGAACTTGTCGCCAACCGCCAGGGGCGATCCGCACTGACCGCAGAAGCCCGCCGCCTGTGAACGAAGCTGAGCCACCCGCCGCTCGAGATCATCGCCAACCGGGGGCCCGACCGGCCGGCGGGTCGGCGCGGCGCCCGCCAGTCCGTCGATCTCGCGCAACAACTCCGCCCCCCGTCGCAACCTCTCGGCACGGTCGGCCTGGTAGGCGGCCGGCTCGATCTTCCCCATCGCGAAATCCATGTCGAGTTCTTGCAGCAGCGCCAGCACCTGATCTTGCTCGGCGCGCAAGGCCGACAGACGGCGTTCGGCTTCAGCCGGTTCTCTGGCTTGCCGGTCGATCAGGGGCCGGGCGATGAACGCCGCCGCCGCCAGCGCCAACCCCGCCACCACCAACAGCGCGCCGATCTCCACTCAGCCGTCTCCCCGGGCGGCTTCGATGGCCGTCACGATCTCATCCAGCGAAAGGAACGGGCCGATCTTGACCGAGTCGATGATCCCGTCCGGCCGGAGGATGTAGCTCTCGGGGACACCGCGAATCCGAAACGCTTGAGAGATCCTGGTGCGCAAGTCGGGGCCGTTGGGATAGGTGATCCCGAAGCGACTGAGGTAGGCGCGCGCCTCGGGTTCGGTATCGACATAGTCGACCCCGAGGAACATCACCCCGTCATCTTTGAACATCTTGTAGGCCTGCTCGAGTTCGGCGGCTTCCTGCTCACACGGCTTGCACCACGAAGCCCAGAAGTTCACCAGCACCACCCGCCCGCGCAGGTCGTCGATGGCGATCGACTCGCCGTCGAAGGTGGTCAGCGTGAACGAAGGAACCCGGGAGCCGACGCCGACCGGGCCCTGCTGGGTCCGAATCAGACCCAGGCCGAGGACGGCCAGCAGGCCGAGTACGGCGGCCCAGATGGCCACGCGGACCCAGCCGCCGCGCCCGGGGTTTTGAGGTCGGTCCGGAGAATCAAGTTCCTTCATGGGGGGTGTGGTCACCGGGTGCGGCAGGCTGTCGGAACCATCACGACGAGCTCCTCGTGACGAAGGAGCCCGTCCGACCATCCGCTAGCCGCGCCGGCGCAATTCCTCCTCCAGTCGCTGAACGTAGGGATCATCGCTGACCGGCGCAATCGGGGCAGGGGACTCCCTGCGTTGCCAGCCGCGCATGGTGCGCCAGAGAAGAAACCCGGCGGCCAGAATCGCTACCGGCGGAAGCACATACACCAGCCAGTTGAATCCCCGGGCGGGCGGCGTAGCCAGCACCCGGTCGCCGTACTGCGTCACGAAGTAGGCCTTGATCTGCTCCTCGTCCCACCCGAGGGTCAGCTTCTCGCGGATCGTCGCCCGCCACTGTTCACAAGCCTGGGTCGGGCAGACGTCGAGCGGGACGTTCTCGCACACCGGGCAATACAGCTGCGCCGCGATGGCGTTGACTTCGTCGTCGGAGGGGGTCGGCTCCTGAGCCGAGGCCGAGATTCCTGGGATCGCACCCAGGAACGCCGCACACAGCACGACAGCCGGAACGACGGCGCGTCTGAACCCCCACCCCCGGCGCTTCCTCTCGCCAGCGGACACCTCTCCCTCGGCCAGGTGCGACGCAAGGGGTGGGGAAGAGTGAGCCCGCAGCATTCGGGTGCGCCTACGCCTCGACCGGAGCGGTGCGGGGGGCGCGGACCAACTGCTCGAGCGATTCGGGGTCGGGATCGGGCCAGGCGGCGACCATCGTTCCGACGATGAACACCAGGCCGCCCCACCAGACGAAGTTGACCAGCGGGTTGTGGTAGATCTTGAAGGTGGCGCTCTGGTTTCCGATCGGCTGCCACGAAACCAGCAGCACATAGAAGTCGTCCTCGAGCGACGAACGCACCCCGGGGATCGTCATCGGCTGCTGCGACTCGTAGTAATAGTCGCGGCGCGGGTACAGCTCGCCGAGACGGCGACCGTCCCGGTAGACCGAAACCACCGCCCGGGTCACGTTGCGGCCGTCGGGGGTGTCCCACTGGGCGACCCCGTCGTAGATCATCACGTAACGACCCAGGGTCAGTTGCTCGCCGCGGGCCAGAGTGCCCTGCGTCTCCGTCTGGAAGATCTCGATGCCGATAATCCCGAACGCCATCAGCACCACGCCCAGGTGAATGATGTAGCCGCCGTAGCGGCGCCGGTTTCGCTGGGCCATGCGGATCAGAGCCAGCGGGATCGACTCGCCTCGGCTCTGCTGCCGCGCCCGGCGCCCCGCCAGAACTCGTACAGCGCCACCAGACCGGCCAGCGCCGCCAGCCAGTAGCCGATCAGCGCCGCGACGGAAGTGACCCCGCGGACGGCCAGGACGAGAGGCACAACGAGCGAGAGCGCGGTCGGCTTCCACAGCGCCGAGCCCAGCAGCCGGGCCGAGCTTCGCCCGTAGGCCGACAGAGGGGCGACTCCCATCAACAGAAGCAGCCCGGCCCACAGCGGACCGGTGGCCCTTTCATAGAACGGCGGGCCGACGGTCACCTTCTGCCCGGTGAACAACTCGGAGATCAATGGGAACAGGACCCCCCAGAAACAGACCACCAGGATCCCCATGAACAGCAGGTTGTTGAGCAGGAACAGGGACTCGCGCGAAAGGTAGGAATGCAGCTGGTTCTCGCTTCGGAGCTGCGGCCAGCGCTGCATCAGCAGCGACAGGGAAGCGACCGTGGTCAGGCCGATGAAGGCAAAGAACAGCGGGCCGATGGCCGATTGGGCGAAGGCGTGCACCGACGACAGGACGCCCGACCGGGTCAGGAAGGTGCCGAAGATGACCAGGGCATAGGTCAGGATCACCAGCACCATGTTCCAGCGCTTGAGCATGCCGCGCTTTTCCTGGATCATGACCGAGTGCAGGAAGGCCGTCCCGGTCAGCCAGGGCATGAAGGCGGCGATCTCGACCGGGTCCCATCCCCAGTAGCCGCCCCAGCCCAGGACGTCGTAAGCCCAGCGACCGCCCAGGATCAGGCCCAGCGAAAGGAAGAGCCACGCCACCAGGGTCCAGCGCCGGGTGACCCGGATCCAGCGGTCGTCGCTGCGTCCGGCCACCAGGGCGGCAATGGCGAAGGCGAAAGGAATGACGAAGGCGACGAAACCCAGGTACAGCATCGGCGGGTGGATGATCATCCCGGGGTGGCGCAGCAGGGGGTTCAGGCCGCGCCCGTCGGTCGGGATCAGGGGCACGGTGCCGGCCGGTTGGAACAGGGCCGACACCTGCCGGCCGTCGAAGGTCTGCCACAGCCGCAGGAACGGGTTCTCGAAGAAGATCACCAGCAGCAGGAAGAAGGCCAGGGTGATCATCGTCACCACGATCACCCACGGCAGCAGCTCCCGGTCGCGCTTCCACGAGCGCAGACTGGCGGCGGTGGTGAAGGCCGCCATCAGCCACGACCAGAAGACCAGCGAGCCGGCCTGCCCGCCCCACAGAGCCGTGACCTTGAGGTAGGCGGGCATGGCATTGCTGGTGACCGAGGCGACGTATTCCACCTGGTATTCGTTGCGGAGTAGAAGGCCGATGATGCAGGCCGCGGCGACCGTGATCAGCGGCCAGGTGAGCAGCATCGCGTGGCGTGCGCTCTCGACGAACGCCGGGCGATGCCGGCGTGCGCCGTAGGCGGCAGCCCCCGCGCCGTAGAGCGCGGCCAGAAATGCCAGAACCAGAGCAAAGTGACCGACCAGGGCCATACAGACTACCGCCTCTGCCTAAGAGCGACTCGGGATGGAGACAGCCGGACTACGATCGGAGGGAGGGCGATCGCCTCACCCCTCCGCCTGCTGGGGAACCGCCTCCTCATAGCGAGTGGGACACTTCAGCAGGAGCTCGTCGGCGTGGAACACGCCGTCTTCGCCCACCCGACCGGTGACGATCGCCTGGGCTTCGTGTCGCAGCAGGTCGGGCATCGGCCCGATGTACTCGACCGCCATGCGGGTGGCGTCGGGGTTGTTGACCGCCTGATGCAACACCTCGGCCAGGCCGCCGGCCTTCTCAATCTCGTCGAGATCGCCCGGGACGTTGGCGATGGTGAAGCGCAGGGTCAGGGTCTCCGGGTCGTACTCGATGCTGTCTCCGACGACCGCGCCCGAGATCTTCAGGTCGCGACCTTGCACCGCCGCCACCTGGGTCTGCAGTTCGTCGACCGTCAGGTAGTACTGGGCGGCGGCCGAGGTCGACGAGGCGATCAGGTACACCACCGCCGCCACAATCAGCGCTCCGCCGATCCAGAATTTCATACGAGAACCGCCGGACGTGCCGACGGTCGGGGCCGACTCGGTCATTCTCAACTCCTCCTCGTCCCGACACCCGCCTCAGGAAGGGGTCGGAACGGTCCGGGATTCTAACATCCGGCCTACCTAATCGGATGTAGACGAATGTCATCGGCAAAGGCGGCAATCGGCACACCGCCGTCCGGCCGCCATCGCGCCAACCCGCAGGATCTCGCATCGTGGTGAGCGCAACGTGAGTCAGCCACCAGGGTTCGATGAGCCTGGCGACCTCAGGCCCGTCCCGGCCCCCGAAGCCGCCGAAGAGCCCGCTGCCGCCCGTCGATAGATGGGCCTATTCTTGTGCGTATTGTCACTATCCTATCGCGGTCGATTGTCTTACATTGCTCGTAGACATGGGTCCTTCAACCCACCCAGGGTGGGGTTATCGCCCCATAGCAAATCTGACCCGGGCCTATCGCCCAAGGAGAACCGGAAAGATGAGAATCGCCGCAAGAATCATCGCACTTCTGGCCAGCACAAGCTTCGTGCTTTCTGCCTGCACCGGGGCAGCGACGCAGGCCCCGATCGAGCCGACCGTGGTCCCGCCGACCGCCGCGCCCGAACCGACCGTCCCGGCGTGGACCGCCCCGGAAGGCGCCCTGGTGTCCATCCCGGCCTCCGAGGCTCCGTCTCTGGACGGCGCCGCCGGCGAGGCCTTCTGGGCCGACGCCCCGTCGATCACCATCCCGGTCAGCGGTGGCGCCAACAGCGGGTCGAGCGAAGTCGTCCTGCGATCGGTCTACTCCGGCGACACGGTCTACTTCCTGGCGACCTGGGCCGACCCGACCGAGAGCACCGTGCGCAGCCCGTGGGAAATGCAGGCCGATGGATCGTGGATCAAGCTCAAGGACCCCAACGATCGCGGCGGCGACAACAACCTGTACTACGAAGACAAGATGGCGTTCATCTGGCCGATCGCCGATAGCATCCCCAACTTCGGAACCCAGGGCTGCTTCACCGCCTGCCATGCCGGCGAGAACTCCGACGCCAAGCCCTACGGCAACAAGTACACGGCCGAGGAAGGCCAGCTGGGCGACATCTGGCATTGGAAGGGCGTCCGCAACCTGAACCAGATCGACGATCAGTACCTCGACAGCGTCCGCTTCTCGCCCGACACGCGCGAGGCCGGCCGTCACAGCGACCCGAAGGACAGCGGCGGGTACGTCGACAACCAGACCGAAGACAAGACCTTGCCGGCCTTCATGCAGCCGGCCGACGCCCCGCGCGATGGCAGCCAGGGGTCGATCCTCAACTCCGAGAAGCTGCCGTTCGATGCCTCGGTGTTCGTCCCCGGCGACCGCGTCCCCGGCATCGTGATCTCCGAGTTCGTCGGCGATCGCGGCGATATCGCCGCCGGCTGGGCCTGGGCCGACGGGCAGTGGACGCTCGAGTTCGGGCGGAAGTTGGTGACCGGCTCCGAGTTCGACGTCCAGTTTGCCGACCTGGCGGCGACCTACTACTTCGGCGTCGCCGTCTTCGACAACGCCCAGGTGCGTCATGCGTTCCAGGGCGGGGTGACTCCCTTCGTCTTCCAGCCCTAGCACGGCCCCTCCCTCCCGGCCGCCGGCTGTCCGCCGGCGGCCGGGACATTGTTCATCATGTCACTTCGTCAACGCTCCAGGCCCACAGGTTACAATGGCGCCCATGCCCGCCCCCGACTGTGTCGTCTGAACTGTCGATGAGACTCTCTCGCCGTCAAATCGGGGTTGTCCTGCCGGCCGCGTGCCTGATCGTGGGATCAATCCTGGCGTTCGCTGCTCACCCGGGCGCAGGTTCGGCCCTGGCTGCCGGGAGGGCGGGCGAGGCGGCCGCATCTCCTGCGCAGGCCGACAACGAAACCTGCCTGACCTGCCACGCCGCACCCGGACAAACCAAGGAACTCCCCTCGGGTGAGCTTCTCTACATCTCGATCGACCCCGAGGCCTTTGCTGCGTCGGTCCACGGCCAGCAAGGGTTGCAGTGCCTCGGCTGCCACGACGGGCACGACAAGTTCCCGCACCCGACCGTCTCGGCCCAGACCCGGCGCGAGTACAACCTGGATCGCTACACCACCTGCGAGCGCTGCCATTCCGACAAGTACCAGGCGACGCTGGACTCGGTCCACCAGAAAGCCCTGGCCGGCGGCAATCAGAACGCCGCCATCTGTACCGACTGCCACGGCCCCCACACCAACATCCACCTCGACCAGCCGCCCCGGACGGCGATCCCGCAGACCTGCGAGAAGTGCCACTCGGCCATCGTGGCCGTCTACCGCGAGAGCGTCCACGGCTCGGCGCTGACCGACGGCAACCCGGATGTACCCACCTGTATCGACTGCCACGGCGTGCACAACGTCCAGGGGCCATCCACCGGACCGTTCCACCTATTCTCGCCGACGATCTGCGCCGAATGCCACGCCGACCCGGAGTTGATGGCCAAGTATGGCCTGAGCACCGAGATCCTCGACACGTACGTGGCCGACTTCCACGGCACCACGGTGCTTCTCTTCGAGAAGCTGGCGCCGGATCAGGAAACCAACAAGCCGGTGTGCATCGACTGCCACGGGGTCCACGATATCCGCGCCGCCGACGACCCGTCCAGTACGGTGATCCAGCAGAATTTGCTGGCCACCTGCCGCCGCTGCCATCCCGATGCCACAGCCAACTTCCCGGCCTCCTGGCTCGGCCACTACCCGGCCGATCCGGCCCGGCACCCGCTGGTCTACTACGTCAGCCTGTTCTATCAGATCCTGATTCCGCTGGTGCTGATCCCGATGGGCATCTTCGTCCTGACCGACATTGTGCGCGGCGTGCGCCAGCGCCGGGAGCGGCGGCATGGCTGAGCGACGCTCCGGGGTCCTGCGCTTCGCCTGGGTCGACCGGGCCGAGCACCTGATTCTGCTGACCAGCTTCACCACGCTGGGGATCACCGGCCTGGTCCAGAAGTTCGCCGAAGCCGGGGTGTCGCAGGCGATCATCCGTCTGCTGGGCGGGATCGAAAGCACCCGGGGAATCCACCACGTGGCCGCGGTGGTGTTGATGCTGGAGGCGATCTTCCACCTGGGCACGGTGTCGTACAAGCTGGTGGTGCGGCGGGTGCGGCCCGACATGCTCCCGGGGCTGGGCGACGTGCGGGCCGCCTGGCAGGCCCTGCGCCACAACCTGGGCTTGCACCCGCGCCCTCCGCAGGAGGGCCGCTATACCTTCGCCGAGAAAGCCGAGTACTGGGCGGTGGTGTGGGGCACGCTGGTGATGGCGGTCACCGGGTTCATGATGTGGAACCCGATCTCGACCGCCCGGCTTCTGCCGGGGGAAGCGATCCCGGCGGCCAAGGCGGCCCACGGCTTCGAGGCCATCCTGGCGGTTCTGGCGATCCTGATTTGGCACATGTACCACGTACATCTGCGCCGCTTCAACAAGAGCATGTTCACCGGGCGGCTGAGCGAGGAAGAGATGCTCGAGGAGCATCCCCTCGAGCTGGCCGACCTGAAGGCCGGCGTGGCGAGCCGTCCGATCGATCCGCGGGCGGCCGCCCGTCGACGGCGGGTGTTCCTCCCGGTCTTCGCGGTGGTTGCGCTGGCGTTGCTGGCCGGTGTGTATGCCTTCGTCTCCTACGAGGAGACTGCCATCACCACCCTGCCCGAACCGATCGATGTGCCGGTGTTCGTCCCGCTCACGGCAACCCCCTTCCCGACTCTCGTTCCCACGCCGACACCGCCGCCCTCCGTAACGCCCGGACCGACCGACCTGGCTGCGGGAGCGACCCCCACCCTGGGGTCGCCGCCCGGCGCCACCTGGGACTCCGACATCACTCCGGTTCTTCAAGCGAAGTGCGGCGTCTGTCACAGCAGCGCGGGCAAGCTGGGCGGGTTGGATCTGTCGACCTACGCCGCGGCCCTGGCCGGCGGAGCCAACGGGCCTTCCGTGGTCCCGGGCGACCCCGAGGCCTCTTTGCTCGTAACCCGCCAGCAGGCGGGCGGCCATCCGGGCCAGCTCACCCCGGACGAGCTCGAGGCCGTGATCGCCTGGGTCCTCGCCGGCGCCCCCGAGCGCTGACACGAAGAATTACAATCATCACGGTCCAGGCGGGACACCCCGACCTACCTCGCCGTCCCTGCTTCGGGCAGAATTGGCCCGATCTGTCCGAATTCTGCGGGCGAGCCATCCGTCCTGCGTCGTACCGTCCTAGGAGTCCTTCATGAAGCGTATCTGGCTGACCCTTCGCCGCTTCTTCTTCCCTCCAGCCGGGCGCCGCGCTGGGCGCGGATCGCCCCCTACGCGGTGCTGGGCGCGTCTGACCTTGATGGTGGGCGTCGGCGGGGTCTACACCTGGGACTACACCAACTCCCCGGAGTTTTGCGGGACGGCCTGTCACACCATGCCGCCGGAATACACGGCCTACCTGACCTCCCCGCATGCCCGGATCGACTGCGTGGAATGCCACATCGGCCGGGGTTTCATCGCCACCCGCGTGTCACGCAAGGCCGGCGACATCCGCCATATCGTTTCCCTGGCCTTCGAACAATATGAGTTCCCGATCCGGGCCGACGACCTGCGCCCGGCGCGCGACACCTGCGAGCGCTGCCATTTCCCGGAGAAGTTCTCCGACGACAGCCTGCGGGAAATCCAGCGTTTCCTGCCCGACGAAGACAATACCGCCCAGACGATCTACCTGGTGCTCAAGACCGGAGGCGGCAGCGCCCGCCAGGGTCTGGGCCGGGGAATCCACTGGCACATCGAGAACCCGGTCAGCTACTACGCCTCGGATCCCGAGAAGCAGCAGATACCCTACGTGCGGGTGGAGCGGCCCGACGGGACGCTGGTCGAATACGTCGACGTCGAGTTCGGGATTCAATCCGGCCAACGTCGACCCGGCCTCCCTGGAGGAGATGGACTGCATCACCTGCCACAACCGGATCACCCACCTGGTGTACCCCCCACGCGACAGCGTGGACGGCCTGCTTTCCCGAGGCGAAATCGACCCGGCCCTCCCCGGGGTCCGGCGCAAGGCGGTCGAGGCCCTGGAGGCCGAATACGCCAGCGATGAGGCGGCCATGGCCGGCATCGCCGCCCTGCGCGACTACTACCAGGAGTTCTTCCCGGACCTGGAGGCGGCCAACCCGGCCGGCCTCGACGACCTGGTCTCGGTGCTGCAGGAGACCTATCGACAGTCGGTGTTCCGCGAACAGAAATCCGACTGGAACTCGCACCCCAACAACATCGGACATGAGAACTCCCCGGGGTGCTTCCGCTGCCACGACGGCAAACATCTCGACGCCCAAGACCAGGCGATCCGCCTGGAGTGCAACCTGTGCCATTCGATCCCGGTCGTTGCCGGACCGAGCGACTTCGTCTCGGAGATCGAGATCAGCCGCGGCCCGGAACCGCAATCCCACCTGAACCCGAACTGGATCGCCCTCCACCGCGATGCCTTCGACCCGACCTGCAGCAACTGTCACACCACCGACGACCCGGGCGGGATCAGCGAGACCTCGTTCTGCTCGAATAGCGCCTGCCATGGCAGCGTCTGGACCTACGCCGGGTTCGATGCACCGACTTTGCGAGAGATCCTTCGGGCTCAACTCCCCGCACCGGCTACTCCCGCACCGCCTCCTCCGGGTGAGACGACCTGGGAAGGCTCGATCCGTGCCGTTTTATCCGCGCGCTGCGGCAGTTGCCATGGGCCAGACGGGATCGCCGGCCTGGATCTGACCACTTACGACTCGGCGCTCCAAGGCGGCTCGGGGGGCCCGGCAATCGTTCCTGGAGACCCTGAAGCCAGCCTGCTGGTCCTCAAGCAGATCGGGGACCAGCCCCATTTCGGCCAGCTCACCCCGGAAGAACTTGCGACGGTCGAAGCGTGGATCGCCGCTGGAGCTCTCGAAGACTAGTCCTAGACCAACCCTGAAGGTCCGACGGCCCGGGCACGTGCCCGGGCCGTCTTGTTCTCCTCCAGCCTTCCTACGGTCGGTCCCCCTAACGTTTGTCCATTACATCCGTGAAACCTGTCACTCCCCCGCAACATGAAGCCGGGGCAAACTACCCGTTGGGGTAGTCGCCCCAACCCGTGTGGGTCGTTCTCACCACGGTCTCCCCCCACCTGACGCCACAGGAGGAGTTCTTCGCATGAGCCAGATCTGATCGTCGGAAGACGCTCCGGAGAAAGTCGACCGCCGGGGCTTCCTGAGCATGGCGACCTTCGGGATCAGCTCCCTGATCGTGGCCGGGTTCGGAGTGCCTGCCTTGATCTATCTGCTCTCCCCGGCCACGGAGAAACAGGCCGAGGAGGCCTGGATCCCTTTGGGATCGACGGGTAAGGTCGAACTCGGGGTTCCGACCCTGTTCAAGACAACCATCCGGCGCAAGACCGGCTGGATCGTGAACGAGGAACAGCTCAGCGTCTATGTCCTGACCGACAACGGCCGCGACTTCGTGGCCATGTCGAATATCTGTCCTCATCTCGGCTGCCGGGTTCGCTGGATCGCCGACCAGACTGAGTTCTTCTGCCCCTGCCACAACGGGGTCTTCGACAAGGCGGGCGCCGTCCTGGCCGGCCCTCCACCACGCCCTCTCGACACCTATCCGGTGAAGGTCGAGAACGGGCAGATCCTGATCCTGGGAGGTCGACATGACGGCACTCGGAACCTGGCTCGATGAGCGCATCGGCTGGCGCAAGGTCTGGGAGGCGATCTTCCTGCGCAAGGTGCCCAAGGTCAACTGGCTGTACACCCTGGGCAGTGCCACCCTGTTCGTCGCGGTCAACCAGATCGTGACCGGCATCCTGCTGACGGTGTACTACGTTCCGACTCCCGATCACGCCTACAACAGCGTCCAGTACATCACCACCGAGGTCACCGCCGGTTGGCTGATCCGCGGGCTGCACCACTGGGGCGCCAGCGCCATGGTGGTGCTGGCCGTCCTGCACATGCTGCGGGTGATCGTCTACGGCGCCTACAAGTTCCCCCGCGAAGTCACCTGGCTGACCGGGGTCGGGCTGTTGCTGGTGGTGCTCGGCTTCGGCTTCACCGGTTACCTGCTGCCCTGGGATCAAAAGGCCTTCTGGGCCACGACCGTCGGCACCCGCATCGCCGGAGTGGCCCCGGGGGTCGGTGACTTCATCTTGCGCGCGGCATCCGTGGCGGGCCTGAACTCTCGGCGGTCACCCTGGCCCGTTTCTACGGCGCCCACGTATGGATGCTCCCGGCGGCCCTGATGGCCCTGCTGCTGGTTCACCTGTATCTGGTGATCCGCATCGGGATCAGCCAGATCCCCGGACGGGAGGAGTAGCCGATGAATCCCGAGACCAAGCGGCGCATCCTGGAGGCGTATCAACGCGCCAAGGAGAAGGGCGAGTTGTTCTTCCCCGAGGTCGTATTCAAGGATGTCTTGGTGTCGCTGGGGGTCTTCCTGCTGC
>CAVPYC010000004.1:0-19250 GCA_963709925.1 uncultured Chloroflexia bacterium | reverse complement strand
ATCAGCGGCTGGCTCCAGGAGTTCCTCAAAATACAACCGACTGCGAGGGATTGACCGACCGCAAGTTGCCTCGGAAATCGGATGGGTCTGGTCTGAATTCTACGGAAGGGACGGCGATTTCCTCCGTGGCGGTCCCGCCGCTCGCGCCATACAATCCAGACCGTGGTGAGGCCGTTTTCGGCTCGCACGGTCTCAGGCCCTTGCGGTGGCCATCCGCCCGGGCATCCCGTCCGGCAGGGGGTTTCCCGCCGGTTTATGGGAAAGCGCCGAGCCGTGAGCCTGCGCGTCTATCTTTTCGGCCCGATGCGGGCTTTCGACGGCGACTCGCCCATCCAGCTCCCGCCGCGTTCGAAGTTGCCGTCATTGTGGGCGTATCTGCTGGTCAACCGCGAGCGGGCGACCCCTCGAACCCTGCTGGCGTCCACCTTCTGGCCGGATCGCCCCGAGGCCGAAGCACGCCTGAACCTGCGCCGACACCTCCATCGGCTGCAGCAAGTGCTTCCCGCAGCTCCGCCGAAAGTGCCCTGGGTCGTGGCCAACTCGAGTTCGGTGCAATGGAATCCCTCGGCCGATGCCTGGATCGACCTGGCCGAATTCGAGTGTCTGAGCGCCGACCCGGCGCGCCTGGCCGAGGCGGTCGAACTGTACCGGGGCGACCTGCTCGAGGGAATCTACGACGACTGGATGCTGGCCGACCGGGAACGCTTGCGCGACCTGTGTTTCCTGAACCTGCACGGGGTGGTCGAACGGCTGGAACGGGACGGCGCGTTCCAGTCGGCGATCGTCCACGCTCAGCGCCTGCTGCGCCTCGACCCGTTGCGGGAAGAAACCTACCGGACCCTGATGCGACTGCACGCCCGCAGCGGCGATCGCGCCGGCGTGGTGCGCCTGTTCAACGCCTGCCGGGCCGTGCTCGAGCGGGAACTCCGTGTGGCACCCAGCGAGGAAACCCAAAAGGCCTACCACGAGTACGTGGCCGAACACTCTCCCGAGCCGGCTCAGCTGGCCTCCGCTCCTACGACCGGCGGACCCCGCAGCAACCTGCCCGCCCTGCTGACCAGTTTCGTCGGCCGGGATCGGGAACGATCCGAAGTGGGAGCCCTGCTGGGCCAGTTCCGACTGGTGACCCTGACCGGCATCGGCGGCGTAGGCAAGACCCGGCTGGCCCTGGCCGCCGCCGAGCAGGCACTTCCCTCGTTCCCCGACGGCGCCTGGTGGGTCGACCTGGCGCCGTTGGTCGACCCCGGGTTGATCGGGCAGGCGGTCGCCTCGGCCGTCGGACTGCGGGAGCAATCGACCCGACCGATCTCGGAGGCGTTGGGCGAAACGCTGCGGACGAAGCGGACTCTGCTGATCCTCGACAACTGCGAGCACCTGGTGGAAGCCTGCGCCGATTTGGTCGACCGGCTGCTGCGCGAAGCGCCGAACACCAGCGTTCTGACCACCTCGACCGAACCTCTGGGGGTGTCGGGAGAGCGAGTTTTCCCGGTGCCTCCGCTGGAGGTCCCCGATCCATCTTCCGCGGGGGAGCCCGGTGCCGGCCTGGAACTCGTCCCGAGCGTCAGCCTGTTCGTTGAACGGGCCGTCGCCGCCCTGCCGACCTTTCGGCTCTCCCCGGCCAATCGGACCGCGGTGGCGCGCCTGTGCCGCGCCCTGGACGGGATTCCCCTGGCCCTCGAGCTGGCGGCGGCGCGGCTGAAGCTGATGAGCGTCGAGCAGCTGGTCGAAGGCCTGGACGACCGCTTCCGCCTGCTGGCCGGCGGCAACCGAAACGGCCTCCCCCGCCACCGGACTCTGCAGGCCGTGCTCGACTGGAGCCACGCCCTGCTGACGGAATCGGAGCGGGCCTTGTTGCGCCGCCTCTCGCTGTTCGTCGGCGGGTTCACCCTGGAGTCGGCCGAGGCTGTTTGCGCCGGAGAGCCGCTGCGGCGCGAAAAGGTCCTGGAATTGCTCTCCGAGTTGGTCGACAAGTCCCTGGTGACCGTGTCCCGGCCCGATCCGTCGCAGGTGCGCTACGGCCTGCTCGAGACGGTGGGCCACTACGCCCGGGCCAAGCTGATCGAGTTCGGGCGAGGCGGACGAATGGCGCCGGCGGTTCACCGAGTACGCCCTCGACCTGGTCGAGCGGGCTGGCCCACGACTCCTGCGCGGCCCCGATCAGGACCAGTGGTTCCGGATCGTCGGCCTGGAGTACGACAACCTGCGCAGCTCGATGAGCCACGCCGCTGGGGCCGGCCGGCCGGACATGCTGGCGGCCATGGCTGGACGATTATGGCCCTTCTGGTGGACCCACGGCCTGGTGGCCGAAGGCCGACAGTTGCTGGAGACGCTGCTGCCTCAGGCGATCTCCCTGGAGCCCCGGCTGCGCGGGTTGGCCCAGCACGCCGCCGGACGGCTGATGCTGCTCCAGGGAGACTACGGCCCGGCCCGACAGGCCCTGGAAGACAGCCTGCGGGCTTACCAGGAAATCCAGGATCCGGTGGCCGTGGCCGACAGCCTGTCGAGCCTGGGGGTCGTGGCCGGCTACCAGCAAGACTATCAAAGGGCCGACGAGCTCTGGAGCCGGGCCCTGCGGGCCTACGACGACCTGGCCGATCGCTGGGGCGTGGCCCGAGCGCAGAACAACCTGGGCGACCTGGCGGTGTACCGCGGCGACTACGCCGCTGCGGTCGAGCATCTGCGGCTGAGCGTCGCGGCATTCCGCGACCTGCGCTCCTCCCTCGGCGAGTCGATCAGCCTGATCAACCTGGGTCGGGCCGTCTTCCTTCTGGGCCATCATGAGCAGGCGGCCGGGTACTTTCGCGGACAGCCTCCACCTGAAGATCCAGCTGGCGGACAAGGAAGGCATCGCCTGGAACCTGGAAGGGCTGGCGGGCGTCGCCGCTGCGGTCGGGGACGGGGGTCGCTCGGCCCGGCTGTTCGGCGCTGCGGCCGCACTTCGCCGGGCGATCGGAATCCCGATCGCCGCTCCGGACGCAACCTTCTACGAGAAGAACCTTGCCCTGGGACGGTCGCGCCTCCACCCGGAAGCCTGGACGGCAGCGTGGGCCGAGGGCGAAACCCTGGGGGCCGACCAGGCGGTCGCCTTCGCCCTGTCCTCCTAAACCATGCCACCGAGCCACGTTCCGCGACCGACCGGTCGGTCGCGGAACGTGGCGAACCCCGCTCTCCCAAGTCCCTTCATCCTTCCAATATCGGACCCCTTTGAGACGGTTTGGGGACGCCCCGCCTCTAGTATTCAGACCGCACAAAGCCGACCGCCGGGCGGGTCCTGTACAAGAGTTCGCATTGACGACACCCGAAGACACAGCCCCACACCTGTTTATCGTGCGCATCTGGACCGACTCGTCGGTCGCGCCCCCCGAGTTCTCGCGCGGGTTGATCGAAGACGCCCGCACACGGGAGCGGCGTTATTTCAGGTCTCTGGACGAAATGCACGGGATCGTCACCGAAGCGCTGGTCGCGGGCCGGCCGGCTGCCGACCGGTCGGCGGGCTGATTGCCGGGAGCCGTGGGGATGAGCCTTCGAATCTTCGTGTCGGTGATGGCCCTCATCACACCGTCAAATCTGCGATGTCAGGAGAGTGGGAAATGAAACGCCTCGCACGCCGCCTTCGACTCGTCGTGGCTGGCCTTCTCGTGGTGGCCGCCGGCATGGCCTGCGCGCTACCGGGCTCTCCGGCCGCCCCTCCGCAGATCGTCCTCGAGCCCACCGTCCGGCCGACCCTGGCGGAGGCCGCGCTGGCGACGCTGGCGGCGCCGGCCGGCCAGCCAACGATCGCGCCGCCTGAGCCGGCCGGCCTCACGCCGCTCGCCTCCTCCGCTTTCCGCGACGACTTCGATGGGACGATGGATATCGGGTGGACGTGGTTCAAGAGCCCGGAACCCGGTTACTCGCTTACCCATACACTCGGCTGGCTGCGAATCAATCTCTCGTCGGGGAGTTTCCACGGCGCCACCCCGCCAGAGAACCTGCACCTTCGCCCGGCCCCGTCAGCAGATTTCGACCTGAACACCTACCTGCGCTTCAACCCCTACAACAACTTCGAGATCGCCGGTCTGGTGGTGATGTTCGATGATGACAGCGTCCTGCAGTTCGGCCGCGGGTTTTGCTACACCGACGGCACATCGCCGGCCTGCATCGGGGACGGCCTGTATTTCGACAACATCCAGGACGGCTCGGCCGTCGGCGGTAACTTCGCCACCCCGAGTTTCCTCGGACTCGACTACGTGCTCCGGCTCCAACGGACCGGCACCGCCTACACCGCCTCCTACAGCGACAGCAACGGGGCCGGCGGCGTCGTGGGCAGCCACACCGTCGACAAGGCGCCGGTCTCGATCGGCCTGATCGCCGCCCAGTCGACGGTGGCGCAGCCGTATGCCGACTTCGACTACTTCGAGATGACGTCCCAGTGAAGGAGGCTCACGCATGATGCGCAACGTTACCGCTCGGTCTCTGGTGCTCGGCCTTGCCCTGATCGGGTCCGGGCTGGCTTGTGCGTTTCCGGGGTCTTCGGTGGCCCCTCCGGAGATCATCCTCGAGCCAACCGTCCGACCCACTCTGGCTGACGCCGCGCTGGCCACGCTTGCGGGGCCGGCCGTCCAGGCGCAGCCCACCCCCCCGGCCCAGGCCACCGCGCCCGTCTCCGGGCCCGGCCAGATCGTCCTCCGCCAACCCTTCGCCATCGTCATCGCCTACAGCGGCCCCGAAACGGGCAACGGCAGCGCCCTGTTCACGCCCTTGCAGCAGGCTGCGCAGAAGGCGATCGAAGACCACGGCCCGCTGCACGGCTTCGGAGTCAACTTGGTGTCGTTCGACGACAACTGCACCGAATCCAATGGCGCCACCGTCGCCCGGCAGATCGTCGCCGACCAGAATCTGGTGGCCGTGCTCGGGCCGGCATGCAGCAAGGCCGCCCAGGGGGCCCTGCCGATTCTGGAGGATTCCAACGTCGTCATGATCAGCGCCTCCGCCACGGTGCCCGGTCTGTCATCCTACGGGCCGGGCGTCTTCCATCGCTCTCTCCTGGATGACACCCAGGCCCAGGCCCTGGGCTATCCATCCCAGATCTATATCGAGGACCTCCCGGCCGTGCAGTCCTGGCTGAGCAGTTTCGCCGCGTGGGGCGGCATGCTGCTCGAGACGGGCCTGAATCACTTCGCGCCCTACCAGTACGACGCCGCAGGCATCTTGCTGCAGGCCCTCGACCAGACAGCCCAACTCCAAGCCGATGGCTCGCTGGTGATCGACCGCGAGGCGCTGCGGGCCGCGGTCCGCAACACCTCCGGATATCCCGGCGTCACCGGCCCGATCACGTTCGAGCCCGACGGCGACAGGAAGCCGTAGGTGGATCCGTTGGACGGTTCGACTCCGAGCATGGGAGGAATACGATGAACCGAGTCCCCGGTCGCGCACGCTCGCTGGCGGTCCTGCGCTTGTGGGGTGTAGTTGCCGTCGCCGGACTCGCCCTTTCCGGCTGCGGCGGCTCCGGCGGGGGCGGCGCGGGATTGCAGGCGTGGTTCGACGCGCCGATGAACGATAGCGTCCACCCGGTTGCGCCGATGGAGATCGTCCTGCACGCCGCCGATCCCGGCGGCGTGGCGATGGTCGAGGTCAGTGTCAACGGCGAGGTCCTTTCTCGCCGTCCTCCCGACGACATCTCCAATCCTCTGGTCACCTTCCGCGCCGACTGGGACCCGCAGGCGCCCGGGGAGTACCTCCTCGCCGTGCGCGCTCAGAACCACGCCGGCGTGTGGAGCGCCGAGTCTTCCACCAGTGTGACGCTGACCGGCCCCGCGACGCGGGTTCAACAACCGCCTTTGGTCACGCCCAGGCCGTCGCGCACGCCGCCTCCAGCCGTCGAGCCGACCCGCAGGCCGACACCGGCGCCCGCCGCCTGCACCGACGCCGCCAAGTTCATCGCCGACGTCACGATCCCCGACAACACGAACCTGCCCGCCGGCGCCCCCTTCACCAAGATCTGGCGTTTGCGGAATGACGGGACCTGCACCTGGAACGAAGAGTACAAGGTCGTCTTCACCGACGGCGCTCCGATGAACAACCCCACTCCCCTGTCGATCCCCAACCTGGTCGCCCCGGGCGGCACCATCGATATCGCCGTCGACCTGGTCGCCCCTTCCGCCAGCGGCTCCTACACCGGCAACTACCAGATCCGCAACCCGCAGGGGGTCCACTTCGGCGTCGGCGCTTCCGGGCAGACGCCGTTCTACGTGAAGATCGTCGTCGGCGCGCCTTCCGGTCCTTCGCCGACGGCCCCGCCGGTCGCCGATACCCAGGCCCCGTCGGTGAGTATCTCGCATTCTCCGTCCGGGAATACGGTCTCCACCACCCAGGCGATCACCTTCACCGCCAACGCCTCCGACAACGTCGGCGTGACCCGCATCGACATCTACGTCGCCGCCCCGGGCGCGTTCCCCGGAGTGGCCAAGACCTGCAACAACACCACTTCGTGCTCGTACACCGGCGGCCCGTACGGCACCCAGGGCAACCTCAGTTACTACGCCGTCGCCCGCGACGCTGCGGGAAACCAGACGACGAGCAGTGTCACCACGATCGTGATCTACATCGTGGTCTCCGGCCTGCCGGCAGGCAGCGGAGTCTGACGTGCCCGCACCGCATCAAGCCACGATTGCCGAAGTCCGCTCGAAGAGATTCCCCTTCGAGACAAGCCTCCGGATCGCGCGTGCGCTGGGGAGGACGGAATGAAACCCGAGGAGATCAACGACCCGAAGAATGCCTTCTCCGGCGTCCGCCAGCAGCCGGGAGCCGTGCGGCGCGACGAGGACTGGAACCAGAAGCGGGGGCTGCGCCGGGGCACGCGGATTCTCGGAGTCGGCGCCCTCGTCGTGGTGCTCGGCGGTCTGATCACTGGAGGATGGCTCCTCCTGCGTACGCTGTCAACCCCAAGTCTCAGCCAATCGTCATTCGCCACGGTCTCGCTTCCTCGAGACGGCGCCATCGTGGCTCTGCACGGCCAGCACAACATCGTCGCCGAGGCTTTCGCCGGCGCCGGCGTGCGCGAGCTCCAGTTGTGGGTCAACAACCAGCAATGGGGGACGATCGCCCCATCCCAGGCTCGCGATCGCGTCACCCATGCCTGGGACTGGATCCCGTCGGGCGAGGGCGAACATCATCTCGTGGCGCGCCTCATCGCCGCCGACGGCACCGTCACCGAGAGCCCCCTCGTTCGCGTCTACGCCTCGTCCGCCGTCGACGTCCGCTTCCCCGTGAGCTACGAAACGCAGCTGGGCGACAGCGCCCAGGCGATCGCCGTCGAGTACGGGACCGATCTGACGGCCCTGCTGGAGAGCAACCCTCAGCTGGACCCTACTGGCTCGCTCCCGGCCGGGGTGGACCTCACCATCCCGGTCCCGATCGGCGGTCTGCCGCAGTCGCAAACGGACTACGGCGAGCCGGCGGCGCCGCCGGCGGGCGGGGTGATCGTCCCCGAAGGGTCGCCTGTCATCGACGTCATCGACGGCGTCCACCAGGCCCAGGCCGGCGGTGGAATGCCGCTGTGGAAGGGATTCAACCTGAACGACGGGATCCTGGATCCCCACGAGGCCGTATCCCTGCTCTACCTCTATCTGAGCGTCGACGGAAAGGACTGGGGCCGTATCCCCAAGAATCCCAATGACTACCTTCACCCTCAGGCCGGAGTCTTCGACCTCACCGGCTACCTGAAGCAGGTCGCCAATCAGGCCGGCGGCGGGCCAGTCCAGATCCACGCCGAAGTCTGGGGCTGGCGCAAGGGGGAACTGGTCTTCCTCGGTTCGTACTTCGGCGAAGTGACGACCGACGGCGGCGGTCTGCAGACGACGCCGTCCGGCGGCACTCAGGTGCGAGTGATCGACTTCGTCTACCTGGGGAAGGAGAACTACAAGACCTTCGCCGCCATCTCGAATGACGCCCCCGACCTCGACGAGGACTTCCGCTGGACGACAACGCTTCCCGGGGTCACCTACGCCTTGTGGCAGGTCTCGACAACGGGCTTCCCGGCGGGCTCGACGCTCAACCCCCCGGGCCTTGTCCATCAGGGCATGACCCCGGGCAGCGGCGGGAAGTTCTCTCTCGACTTCGCCGACTACTTCTTCGGATCGGGCGGCGGCACGGGCGGCGGAATCGGCGGGCTGGGCGGCGGATTCGATTTCCCCAACAGCATCGAAGACCTGATCGGAGGGAATGATCCGTCGCAGCAGTTCAATCCTCTGCTGCCGAAGGCCTTCTTCGTACGGGCCGTCCCGATGAGCGGGAAGTACTATCCCGGCCTTCCAGGAGCCGTTGCCGGACCGCCCTCGGCGCCCGTCCTCGTCCTCTACAACCCCACGGGCGCCTATTCCCCCAAGCTTCCACCGTCCGGGCCGGCGTATGAGGTGCACGTTGTCGGCTTCCAGTCCTTCCGCCCGGCCGACCCGGCATACGCCGTGTGCAACATCTCGACCGGAAGCTTCTCGGCATTCCCCCAGGGGATGCTGGCCTGCGGTTGCCCGGGGGTGTCGTGCGAAGGCTCGGGAAGTTCGTGCGGCGAAATCAGTCTGGAGGGGTTCAGCGATTGCGCCCAGGATGTTGGTGGCGCCCTGGGCGGCGCCCTCGGGTCACTCGTTTCGATCGGTACCAGTCTGTACAACGGCGCCGTCGATTTCGTCACGGACACCCTGGCATCGGTCGCCTGTGGCGCTTTTGACGGCGACGCCAAGAAGGCATGTGAGATCGGATGCAGTATCGCCGTCAACGTCGGGCTCGCCAGCCTCGGCCTTCCGCCGCATATCCCCGATTTCGACAAACTGATGAACGAGGGGCTGGACTACGCTCTGGCCGTCGCCGCCCAGGAGTTGACGGCGCAGCTCGGCTTCGAGTGCGACCCGAACTGCCAGGCCGTTCTCAAGGCCGGCATCGAGGGCGTTCAGAATCCCGGGAAACTCTACGACGATGGACTGGCTTTCGCCGCCGAGCGGGCACAAGCCGAGCTCGAAGAGCGCGGCCTCATGGTGGACTGCGACGCCACATGCCAGAACCTGATCGAGCAGGCGGCGAAGGGCGAGTTCGAACCCGGACCGCTCGCCGAAGCCGCAATGCAGGAGGCCGCCAATCAGGCGGGAGCCGCTTTAAGCGCCAATGGCTACCCGTGCGGGACGGAGTGCGTGCTGGCCATCCGCGACGGGATCGACGACGCCCGCACTCTGGTCATCTCCTCCGCCAACGCCGCCGCCAACAAGAAGCCGCCCGCTCCCTTTGTGCCGCACCCCCTGGCTGTCGAACAGCCGGCCATCCTCACCGTCGAGATCTTCCGCCGCTACGAGTCGGCCAATGTGCCGCAAGAAGATCTCGATCAGTGCGGCCTGATGATCTTCAACGAAGAGACAACGACCCTCGACACGGCCCAGTTCACGTTCTCCCCATTCTTGATCGAAGGCCTCGAGCTTCCGCCGATGGATCCGGGAGAGACGATCCAGGTGCCGATTGTGCTCGAGCGGAACTTCACCGAGATCACCCCGGCCATGAAGGACATGATCCTCGAGCCGCTGGGAGGTGGAGCCATGGGAGGCGCCATCGGCGAGGCCGCAGGCTACTCCACAGGGACGGGCGTGGTCAGCGGCAAAGACCTGCTCACTTGGCGGGCGATGTACCAACTCGGGAGTCTTCAGCTCCATCTGACCGGATCCCCCTTCATCACCGTCATCGATGGCAGTGGGAAGGCCTTGCCCTGCGTCGCCGACGAATTCTGGACCACCAACCCGTGAGGCTGATTCGGGTGCCGGAGATAAGGGTCAGAATGGCCGCCTGGCGGACAGGATCGTCTACGACGCCCGAGGCGATCCTGCATCTCCAATTCGTGGCCGACGGCGCCGGAGAAATCGTCGGGCGAAACCCCATCTACAAAGACGTTTCGCGAACGCTATCCAGCCGCTAGCGCAGGGAACGGGATCAAGTCGCGCACACGGAGCGAGGGAGGGAACGGTGCACTGGAAGTGGACCTTGGATGGAGATTCGACCCGCAGGACCCCGTCGGCGGAACGCTCGCTGATCCGCCGGCGGCCTCTATCCGGACGCGACATTCGGTCTCGCCTGGGGAGACTTCCCCTCGGGGCGATGGCCGTCCTGTTCCTGCTCACGGGTTGTGCCCTGGCGGCCCCGGCACCGACCCAGGCTGAGATCCCTCCGACCCTCGCCCCCCAGGCGACGGTGCCCCCTGCCCCGACGGCCCGCCCCCCGGAACCGACTTCGAACCAGACGGCGGACGTGATTTTCACCAATGCCAACGTCCTCACGATGGATCCTTTGATCCCCTCCGCCCGGTCCGTCGCCCTGCGCGGCGAAAGGATTCTGGCCGTCGGCAGCGAGCCGGACACCGCCGCGCTTCGGGGTCCGGGGACGGCGGTGATCGATCTCGACGGGCGAACCCTGGCCCCCGGCTTCATCGATGCCCACCAGCATCGGATCGGGAACCGCGCCCTGGTCTCCATGGATGATCCGCGGCAGGTCATCCGGCTGGCGGTCGAGCAGGGCCTGACGACGATCGACGAACTCTATGTCGACCAGGGGCGGGTCGACGAGCTCGTGGCTCTGGATGAAGCCGGCATCCTCCGGCTGCACGTGAACGCCTACCTTCCGGTCAACGAGAACAGTCCCGAGGGAGCGCTTCTGGGCAACTACTACCAGTCCTACACACCGGGCCAGAGGTTGAGCCCCCACGTTCGCGTCGCCGGCCTCAAGATCTTCACGGACTTCGACAACGCCACGATCCTCCTGTGGGAGCAGGAGGCGCTGAACCAGTTCATCGTCGCCCGCCTTCGGGAGGGATGGCCGCTGGCGATCAAGACCGTCAGCACGCGCTCCCTCGAGATGATCCTGGAGGCCGTCGAGTACGCCTCGACCGTCCTGCCAGATGTCGCCGACCGCCGCATCCGCCTCGAGCACATGCTGTTCGCAACACCGGAGCAGATCGAACGGATTGGCCGCCTGGGCATCGTGCCGATCATCAACCTCAACAACCCGGGGCAGCTGGTGGGCGAGCCCGATGTCGAGGCGCTGATCGCCCGAGAACCGCAGGGGTCCTACACGCCCTGGCGCAACCTGACCGACGCAGGAATCCTTTTCGCCAGCGCCACCGGGTGGCCCAGCTTCTACGTCGAGGAGCCTATCGGTGCGCCCTTCGGCTCACCGATGCATCTCATCTACCAGGCTGCGACCCGGGTCGGGAATCTCGGGGTTCAGCCGTACCCCTGGCTCCTCGACCAGGCGATCACAGCCGGTCAGGCGATGCGCGCCCTGACCATCGATGGCGCCTATGCCGACTTCGAGGAGAACGAGAAGGGAAGTCTGTCGCCCGGAAAGCTCGCCGACCTGGCTATCCTGTCGGACGATCCGATGCGCCTGGCGCCCGCACAGGTCAACGACATTCAGGTCCTGGTGACCATGGTCGGTGGAAGGGTGGAGTGGTGTGCGCCCGGCAGCGAAGGACTCTGCCCCGGCGTGGAACCGGCGCCGGCGCCGGCCCCGACTGCGGTGATCGATCCCTTCCTCGGGGAATGGTCCGCCACGGACCCGGCGGACGGCAGCGCTATGGTCCTTCGGATTGAGAAGTCCGGCAACGCCTACAAGGTTGTGCTGATGGATGAGCGGGCCAAGTCATGCGGGGTGGATGCCTCGGGTCAGCCCAACGTCCCCGCCGAGGTCGAGGCGACTGGGACGGTCAGCGGCGCCGTGCTGCGCACTGCGGTTTCGGAGCTCCGCTGTCTTACCCAGCCGCCGGTTTCCCGAGGGCTGATCCTGACGATCAACTACACCTACAACGACGGCGCCGACACTCTGGTGGACGACAGCCAGGGTACCGTATGGCACAGGAAGTGAGGTTCGACGTGGGTCGGCGCGCGACATGCCGGCGCGCGGGAGGCCCGGCATGCGGAGGGGGTTTCGTGAACCGAAGCAGCCACAGGACAACGATCGTGCTTGCCGCCCTGCTGGCCGCTTCGTGGGCGTGCGCCCTCCCCGGGAGCGAGCCCCCGACGGCCTCCCCGAGCGCCACGCCGGCGCCAGTCGAGGCGACGCCCGCGACTGCCGAAGAGTTGCCTCCGCCTCCGCCGGCCGGGTTGATCGATGCCCTCCAGGCGCAGGTCGATGCCGGCACGCTCACGCGCGAACAGGCCGTCGTCTCTGGACTTCAGATCCTGGCCGGCCAACTCGATCCGGCGGCCGCCCTCGACAAATCGCCAACATCCTTCGAAGGCAGCGGCGTCGCCTTCGACGCGCAGCGCTATCTCCAGTACGGAACGGACGAAGCCACCAAGGCCGAGATCTCCCGTCTGATGCCGATCCTGGCTCCGCGTCCGGAAGTCCTGCTTCCCTACTCGGTCAGCGAGAGCGCGGCTCGCCCGGGCGGCCCCGGTCTGGCCCGCCCTTCTGCCCAGCAGAACTGCGCCGATCTGTACGCCAGTCGATTCCCGCCCGGAGGGTCGGCCGAGTGCTTCGTCGTGCGCCAGGTGGAGATCGGGCCCAGCACGATCCAGGCCTTCCTTCCCTCGGCCGAGCAACCCGACGGCTACACTCCGGCCTTCGCCGACGCCGCCATGCAGGCCGTCGCCGATGCGCTCGGCGTCTACTCGACGCTCGAGGTCCCCGGCCGCCCGACGGTGTTGAAGGACATCCAGGTCGTTTTCTCGCTGCTCGACACGGCCCGCGGTACGACCCTGGCCTCCGTCCCGACCGACCCGGGTCAGGAACCGTGCCAGATCATCCTCTTCCCGCTGGCAATCGCCGTCAGCCAGGAAGACATGAGCGATTTCAGGCAGACCGTCGCTCACGAGGTCTTTCACTGCTTCCAGGTCTGGAACTTCCCGGCCCTGGCCCGAAACGCGCTGTGGGGCGTGCAGGATTGGTGGGGCGAATCGACGGCGACCTACTTCTCGAACGTCGTCTACCCCGATGCCAACGACGAGTGGCGCTGGATCGAGGACTGGTCCTACAACTCGGGCGTCAACCCGCTGGTCTACGGCAGCTACGACAACTTCGGCTTCTTTCAGGACCTGGCCAATCGCATCGGGAACAACGGCGTGCTGGAGTTGATCCAGTCCCTCGAGCCAGCCGCCGAGGAAGACGAGGCCGCTCAGGAAGCCCTCCTGGCCGCCTTCCCGGGCATCGAGGACCTGTTCGTCGACTACGCTGTCGCGTTCATGGACGGGACGATCGCCGATGCTTCGGGCGACCCCATGCCGACCGCGCCGGCCTTTGTCCTTCCGATGTTCCGCATCGATGCCGCCGACGATGCGCTGATTCCGTTCGGCCCCTCGCCCTTCACTGTGACGCGCTACGGCGTCACGTTCGGATCGCGCCAGGCCTATGACCTCCAGCCCATGACGGCCCTCTCCGGATACGCCGCCCTCCGGCCGGTCAATGAAGCTGGCCAATGGAAGGACCTGCCAGCCCAGGTGGAGGGCGCATGTACCCCGCGTATCTACTACATCCTGATGGCCGACGCGGCTTCATCCTCGGATGACCTCGGCTTTGGCCTGACGGTGACCGGGGGAGACCCACTCGAGTGCGGTTTCACCCCCACGCCGCCTCCGGACGCCACGGAGCCAGGACAAGCGGAAGCGACTACGGAATTCTGCCCCTTTGGGAGTCTCCAAGGCAACACCTCGTTCGGTTACGGCTGCGAGGACGGCGGCTTCCGTGCCTGGGTCGACAACGACGAAGATTCGTACGACACCATCTTCGCCTCCGGCGGAGAATCCTTCGAAGACGTGGTCGTCGAGGTCGATGTGACACTGGTCGAGGGCGAAGGCTTCTCAGGGGCGTTCGTGCTCTGTCGGGACCAGTATCAGGAGAACTTCTACTACTTCAAGCTCTTTCACGACGGGGTCGGGATCGGAGAATTCAACGACGGGGAGGAGCAGATCGTGCGGATGGGCCCTCTTCCCCCGGCGCCGATCCGCTGGCGACGAACCGGCTGCGGGCCGAGTGCATCGGCTCGCATCTGGCGCTCTTCGTTAACGGTGTCCTGGCCCTCGAGCGCGACGACGATACGGTCACGCACGGTGCGGTCGGTCTGGGAGCCGGCGAAGGCGAGTTCGGCTTCACCGAAGTCTTCTTCGAGAATTGGCAGTTCGGGGGACCATGACCGGCGAGAAGATCGAGCGCTCAACGGAGAATCGACCACAGGAGGAACGATGAAGGACCGAATGCTCGTGATGCTCTCGCTTGGACTCGTACTTCTCCTGGCTGCATGCGGATCGAGCGCGCCGGCGACCCCGGCCCCTTCCGAGGGGGGTGGAGGAGGGGGTGGGGCCGCCGCCCCGACATCGGCGCCGGCCCAGCCGACCAGCGCGGCGGATGCATCGGGGGGGAGCCTAGACTTCGCCTCGATCGACGTGTGCCAGATCTTGCCGCGCGCCGAGCTGGCGGCCCTGGCCGGCGGAACTCCCTACGAGGGCGCCGAGGAGGGCGGCTCGATCTGCATCTACACCATCGACCCCGGCGACGGGACGGCCGAGTTGTACTCGATCGGCGTCTTCGAGCCGGATCTGATCCAGGCGACGGTCGACTACGTCCGGGACTACGAGCAGGCCGAGTGGCTTGAGGGGATCGGCAGCGTCGCCTACGTCCAAGCCTCCAGCTTCGGCGATGGCTACGACATGTCGGTCGTCGTCGAGGGCGCCTACGGCCTCTCTCTCAGCGGCCCGCGGCCGGCGATCCTCCAGGACCTTCCGCGCGTGCTGATCGAGCGTCTTGGCGAATGAGGCCGGCGGCAGGTCGGTCGACCGGAGATTGCTGAGGTGATGCCGATGTCGACCTCACGCCGCCACCTGCGGCAGGTCCTTATCGCGCTGATGCTCGTCTTCGCGACGCTGCTGGCCTGCGCCCTTCCGTCACCAACGACACGGCCTGCCTCGCCGACGCCCACCGGCGCGGTCGCGCCCCCTACGGCCGAAGCGGAACCTGCTCCCGCGGCGGAGGCCGATTTCGTCTTCATCGACGAGCAACCGCCTCCGGCCTCCATGGTCGAAATGCTGGAGGCAAGCGTCATCGGCGGTGCATGGACCTACGAGCAGGGCCTGATCGCCGGGCTCCAGGTGTTGGCCGGGGAAGCGTTGTTGACGGACGCCTTCGGGGAATCCCCGCTCACCGGAGAGGGAACCGGAATCCTGAATCTCGCCTTCTTCTATCTCGAGAGCGGAACCGACCCTGCGGCGAAGGCCGAGATCGAGCGGTTGCTGGCGATCGTGGCCCCCAGCCCCGAGCGGCTGCTGGAGTACGCCGAACCGGAAGGGGCCCAGGCGCATCGACCGGCCGGCCTGTCGGCCGCCCGACAATCGACGGCGGAGGAGTGTCAGTCGTTTTTCGAAAAGGGGTTCCCCGGCTTCCCCGCCGGACAGAAGGTGCTCTGCCTTCTCTACAAGGAGCAGACGCTCGGGGGGTACCAGGCGCGCATCTTCTATCCGTCGTGGTGGACTTCCAGCGACCCGCAATGGCCTTACCTGGACGCCGCCCACCAGGCGGTCGCCGCCAGCTGGAATATGTTCTCGACCTTCGGCGAAATGCGGGCGATCGACCTGGTGTTCACCGTCCTGGGAGACAAGGAGGATCCCGACACGGTCGCCGTCGCCCCCGGCCTGGGCGGCGCCAAGACATGTCAGATTGCCATCTACCCGGGCGCGCTCAAGGCGTTCCCGGCCAACGATCAGATGTCGGGGGTGGCGCTGGGCGATTTCAAGCAGATCGTCGCCCATGAAATGTTCCATTGCTTCCAATCCATCCGCTTTCCGGCCCACGCCTGGAACGTCGTCGACTGGGGGATCAACGACTGGTGGGGCGAGGCCTCCGCCGACTACTTCAGCAACCTGGTCTACCCGACCGTCAACCTCGAGTGGCGGACGGCCCCGGAGTTCGCCACCAAGTCCACCACGCTCCCGATCTTCAACATGAGCTATGCCAATTCGGTCTTCTTCCAGCACATGGCCAACACCCTTGGCAACGCCGCGATCCTCGACCTGATCGGCAGTCTGCCGCCGAATTCCCTTGCCGGGCAGCAGGCGGTATTGGCCGGCTACGACGGCATGGACGCCTTCTGGCACGAATTCGGGCGCCTCTACCTCGAGGGCCGGATCCCCGATACCTCCGGCCCTTTCCTCCCAAGCCTCTGGCCCACCGGCATCAGTGTCACGATCACCGCGCCCGGCGCCAAGGTCGAGGTCGGCGCCCTCCCTTTCACCCTCGCCCGGCAAATCCTGACCTTCAAGAACGCCGTCCCGCACAAGAAGGGCTGGCTCTACCAGACCACGGTCGGCGAGGCCGGGCCGACGGGCCGCAACAGACGCGCAGCTGACCGTTACAGGATCCCCGTGGGGGCCGTTGCCCCCGACCATCTCGAGCGCCTGCGCCAACACAATCTACATCTTCCTCGCCACCACGACCGGCGCCGTACCGGACGTGTACGAAGCCACGATCGACGCCAAGGCGTCGGAGGAGGTGGCCTGCGACGAATGCCTTGTCGGGACGTGGGACCTCAACATCCCCAGCTTCGTCGAGTACAGCGAGGCGCCGTTCGCCGAGACGCCCGGGTTCTACAACTTCGACGCCGCCGGCGGCCTGTGGCGTTACCGCTTCGGCCCCAGCGGCGTCATGCGTGCCGAGTTCGACTTCTTCTACTCCTACACCTTGCACCAGGAGGGCGGCGGGTTTGGCGCCGATATCGACACGACCGGGCTGATCGAGATCAAGGGCGACGGCCTCGGGACCTACTACTCCGACGGCCTGAGCAACCTGACCCTCCATCTGGTCAAGGACAACGTCAGCCTGACGGATGAGATCTACATCAACGGTGAGAAACTCGACTCCAGCCTGTTCGAGACGCCCGTGCTCGGACTCCCGAGTGGCAATTCGATCGTCTACTCGTGCGACGCTGAAGCGGGCGAACTCCTGCTCAACGTCGCACCCCAAGCCGGCTTGCCGCCGATCCAGTTCGACAGGATTTCGACCGATCCCAGCAAGCCGTAGCCGATCTTGCCGGGTGGCGCGGTAGATTCTGTGGGGGGATTTGCCTCCCGGAGCGCAATGGACGGCCGTGATCGCCGGGCCGGCGTCATCCTGCTCGAGGGCCTGCCGATCGCCATCTGGCGACGCCGCCGGCGAAGCCCAAGACCGTCGGATCCAGAAGCCGCGGCGGGATCAGGCCCCCTGCGTGCCCGGGCGGGCCGGTCGGTACCTCAGGACGCCTCCTTCGCTGCATCGGCCAGCAGGCCTTCGATCGCCCTTGCCATGTCCGTTCCGACATCGGGGATCGCACCCAACCCATTGCGGCCCATCGTCCGGTAGACCAGCCCGAGATCCTGCTCCAGGTCTTCGACCGCCCAGGCCGCCTTGCGATAGGCCCACACCTGGTTGGCCGGCGCACCCTCCAGGTCCATGTGATAGAGGCGGTCGGCCAGGGCCTCGGCCACGCGCTTGTTCAGGGTGCGCTTGTCTCCGGGCACGATCGGCCGGGGGATCCGGTCGAGCAATCCATAGCCGTCACAGAATTCGCGAACCCTTCGTCCAATCCGCCGATGGTCATGGCCGACGGCGGCGTAGGAACCGGCGGGATAGAGCGCCTGATATTGACTCAGCAGATCAGGGAACCGCTGGCCGAGCACGTCGAAGAAATACGACCGCTGCTGATCTGCCAGGGTCAGGCCACCGGCCAGGACGAACGAACCCCCGTGCTCGGCCGTCCAACGGACCACTGACTCCAGGTTGGCGTCGTCGTCGCACAGGCCGGGCAGGATCGGCATCAGGCAGGTCCCGGTCGGAATCCCGGCCTCGGCCAGCGTTCGCATGGCGGCGAAGCGCTTCTCCGCAGGAGGCGAAAGCCATTCCATCGAGCGCACTCGATCGACGTGCTTCAACTCGGGGGTGCTGATGATGCTGAAGGCGACCACCACCCTGGCCCTGGTGTGGATCGCCTGGAGCAGGTCGAGGTCGCGCAGGACCAGCGGCGAACGCTCGAGTACGAAGACCGGGAACCCGGTCTCTAGACACACCTCCAACATCCTGCGCGACAGCCCGAACTTGCGCTCGGCTGGCTGGTAGTCGCCGGTGAATACCGTGTCGACCGGCACCCGGCCCAGCGCCCGCCGCAGCAGGTCGGGGGCATTCTCCTTGACCTTGATCACGTAAGCGAAGTCGGCCGGGTCGTCGTAGGGAGCGTACTTGCTCTCGCGGCAGTAGCAGAACTCGCAGCCGTGCTGACAGCCGATGTAGGGGTAGGCGCTGTAGCGCGTCCAGAACCAATGATCGGCGCGCTTGTGCTTGTTGAGGATCGTCTTTGGGCGATACGGGCGAAAAACGGCGCGGCGGCTCATGGCAAGGTCATCTGCTGCGCTTGTGCGAAGACATCGAAGTCTGAGATCGTGGCAATGCCCTGTCGGCGGCTAGCCGGATCGCTCCACCCGCTCGAGGTCGGGCATGGCCCCTGACTGCTCGAACAGGCGCTGCGCCTCGGCCAGGTCAACCCGGGCGGCCTCGACTTCACCCAGGGTCCGCCGGATGGCGGCACGCAGCACCAAAGTCCTGCCGAGCTCGATCGGGTCTGCACATTCCGGTGCAGGGCAACCGCCTGTTCGGCCTGCTCGAGAGCCGTCGACAGGTCGCCCCGGGCCAGCGCAACTCCGCCCAGCACACGCAGACCGCGCACTTCCTCCCGCAGGCCGCCCACGTTGTGGACCATTTCGAGATGGGAGGCGGCGGACGTTGCGGCCTCGCCCAGTTTCCCGACAGCGAGACAGGCCTCCGCCAGCAGGCTCCCCGCCAGAAATAGGGCGCTCCGGCTCTCCGTCGCCCCGGCGATCCGCTCCGCTTCCAGAAGGTCCCGGTTGCGGACCGGCATCCCCCTGCTGCAGGGCCAGGTAGCCGGAGGCGTAGCGGGCGTGGGTCTGGAGGATCACCTGGCGAAGCCCATCGGCCCGCTCGATAATCCCCTCCAGCTGTGCCCGGGCGTCATCGAAGCGCCCGAGGTCGGCCAGGATCGTCACCTGCAGGCCGGCCAGCCAGACGATCAGACGCCTGTCGCCAATCCGGTCGGCGATCTGCAGGCTCTCGCGCGCATCTGCTCCGCAGCGGCAGATCCCCCAGTCCGGACAGCGCCCAGGCCAGGGAGAACCCGCTCCACCCGACCCTGTCGAGCAATCCGATCCGCTCGCCCAGGAGCCGGTCCTGGCGCGCTTCGTCGGCGGCCTGCATGAACTTCCCTCGAAGGT
>CAVPYC010000003.1:0-2089028 GCA_963709925.1 uncultured Chloroflexia bacterium | reverse complement strand
CGCAGCCAGGCCAGTATTGTCGAAGGACTCGACGCCCTGCGGCGGGCCTGGGTCATTCGAGATCTCGAGGGCAGGCTGCGCTTCGCCCACGGGAAGTTCCAGGAGGTCGCCTACGAAGATCTGGGGCCTGCCCGCCGCCAACTCCTGCACCGCCGGGTGGTGGAGGGGTTCGCCCGGGCATCGCGGGCGACCCGGCCGGCGGCCGAGATCGCCTATCATGCCGCCCGGGCCGAATTGTGGGCCGAAGCGGCGCACTACTCTACCGGCTGGCGGCCAACTCCGCCCGGCAGCTCTTCGCCTTCAACGAAGTCGCCGCCTTCGAGGCGAGCCTGATCGCCGTCCTGGGTCGGATCAGCCGCCCGACCGATGACCGCCTGGAGGCGTGGCTGCGCCTCGAACACGCTCATCACCTTCTCGGGATGCGCGAAGACCAGGCGCGCGACCACGAACAAATGGCCTCGATCGGAAGGGCTTCACCGCGCTTGTTGGAAGCCCTGGCAGGCGAACTCGATTTCCGCCGCGGCCGCCTGCTCCATGCAGCCAGCCGGTGGCACGATGCGGCGGTCCCCCTGGCAGCGGCTCTGAGCGGCTTGTCGGCCGACACAGCTTCGGCCCACGAGGCTTCGCTGTTGCTGGCTTCCTGCCAGTCGAGTCTCGGGGAGGTCGCCCTGGCGGAAGCGACCGCCGTCGAGGCTTTGGCAGCGGGCCGAGCGGGGCGCCGATCCACGAGCCAGGGCCGCCTGCGCCCTGGCGCTCGCCGACATCGCCGACCAGCAGCAGCGCTATGGCCCGGCCAAGGAGTGGCTGGCACCGGGCGCGCCAATGGGCGGAACAGGCCGGAGACAAGCGGGCTGCAAGCCGCGCGCCCTGTATCTCGGCGGTCGCGCCGAAGCGAACACGGGCAGCGTTCGCCGTCGCACTCGAACTGGCCGTGCAGGGGCAACATCTGGCGCGGCCGATGGGTCTGCTGGAAGAAGAGGCCAATTGCCACAGGGTCATCGGGATCGCCCATTCTCGGTTGAATCGACCAGGGGAGGCGATCGCCGCCTACCGGGCGGCCCAGGAGCTCTACCGTTACCTGGGACGCGCAGAAGGATTGGCGATGGTCGAGCTCAATCTCTCGGACCTGCACCTGCGCATCGCCGACTACGAGGCCAGCGCCGGCTACAGTTTGTCGGCGAATCGACACTACCGCGAGATCAACAGCCGACAGCGGGGAGTGCGCCTCGGCCAGCAACCACGGACAGGCACTGCTGTGGACGGGGAGGGCTGCCGAGGCCGTAGGGTGGTTCGAGCAGGCGGAGGAACGCGCCACGCGGCCTCGACTTGCGCCACTGGCTGGCCGATATCCTGGGCTATCGCGGACTGACGGAACTCGCCCTCGGCAACATCGACGCCGCTTGTGAGCGATTGCGCCGATCGCTCGAAGCGCTGGGCGACGAGGATTCCGTTGACCGGTCGCTCTACCAGGCATGGCTGGCCCTGGGGTTGCTGCGGGGCGGCGATCCCTCCGGGGCGCTCGACCTGGCGCGGCGGGCAGCGACGTCCGCCGACGGCCGGGCCGTCGATCATGCCCAGGTCTACTTCGTCCTGGGGATGGCACTGGAGGTCGCCGGCGAAAAGCGGCTGGCAGGCGATGCGCTCGATGCCGCCGAGGCCGCCGTCCAGGCCGCCCTGGCTGGCTTGCCCGATGACGGGGCCCGGACACGCTATGTGGAGTCTTTCCCGGTGATCCGGCTTCTGGGCCAGGCTCGCCTGGGAGAGTGGCCGCGCCCTCCTTCGCCTCGTGTAGACGATCTGTCGACGCCTCTGATCTAGGCTTCTGGAAGCCTGTTCTGGAGGCCGGTCCATGTCTGAGTGCGCCCCAGCGCCGAGTTACAGTTCCTTTCTGGTCAGGTTCGTCCTCGAAAGGCCATCGGTCGAGCCCCGATCCGCCTGGCAGGCCAGCGTCGAGCACGTTCAATCGGGCGAACGTCTCGAGTTCGCCGAGCCCGATCGGCTTCTACAGTTCCTCCTGGACCACGCCGGCGCGATCCGCCTCTGATCCGCCCCGGGGTAACTCTCCGATGACGAGCCAAACCGAGTTCAATCAGCGCCAAGGAGATGGATCCGTGAAACCTGGGCCTCGGATTCCAAACCGCTATGGCCCGCGAGCCGTCGCTTGCCTGTTCCTGGTTTCGCAGGTGCTGGGGGCCTGCGCGCCTCCGGCGCCGGTCATCGTGATGGAAAGCGCGCTCAGCGCGTGGGTGAACTCGCCGGCCGAACACTGGGCCATCCCCCGGGAGCCGTTCGTCCTGACAGGGACCGCCACCGGGCCGGCCGGGCACCGGGTCGAACTGCTTGAGTTCTACGCCAACTCGGTGAAGGTCGGAGAAGTCAGGACCGATCCGACGCACCCGTTCGCCACCGGCTCGGTGCGCTGGACCCCATCCGAGGAAGGGCCGTACCAGATTCAGGTCAAGGCCACCAACGACCAGCGCAGCATCCTGTCGCCCGCACACTCTCTGTGCGTCGGGCGGCACTTCTGGGTGCCCGGTCCGGCCCCGTCTCTGGACTGTGAGCCCGGACCGACGTGGGTGGGCCTCGAGGTCACGGCGGGGCCTTCGCCCGTCTTCCGCGGAGATTGCATACGGGGAGCCTCGTTTGACGCACGAATCATCGGAGGCGACCCCACTCACGTCGACCACATGTTCCTGGACTGGTGGGTTGAGAACTTTGACGGCACCCCGGCTTCCGACGTGCTGCTGGGAGGGGCCCGGGTGGAGATGTCGTGGGGCGGGAGCATCTTCGTCTACCTCTACCACCTCAACCTGTGGGACGCGACCCGTTTCCCGGAGCGTCCCCTCCGTCTCGCGTATGAGGTCATGGCGGTCGATCGGGCCGGCGCGGTTGTGGGTCGCGCGGGCGGGGCCCCGCTCGACTTCTTTGCCTGCGGACACGGTCTGCCGGTCGTCGAGCTCGAAGCGTCCCCCGACCCTGTCTACCGGGGCGCGTGCGCCCCGAGCGAAGCGGTGTTCCGGGCGACCGTCGGCGGCGATCCGGATCCGGTGGACGAGATCCTGCTGGATTGGGGGGTGCGCAATCCGGACGGGTCGGTCGTGGAGGGCGCCACCATCGGCGGCGAAATCGATCGCCCCATGGTCGCAGACGGTGCAGGTGTCCACACCTACCGGGCCGACCTCTCAAGCTGGACCCATCTTCCGAGCGATTACCTTCGGATCGACGGCACGGCGCGGGCCTACGACAGCGAAGGGGCCTTGCTCGACGAATCCGCCGCTGAGACGATCCAGTTCTTCGAGTGCGGCCACGGTCGCCCGCGCCTGACGGCAACGGCGGTTCCCTCGGAGGTGTTCCGCGGCGCTTGCGATCCCCATCGGCTCACCTTCCTGGCCGAAGCTTCAGGAGACATCGATCGCGTCGCAGGGGCGCTCCTCAGTTGGTGGATCGTCAATCCCGACGGCTCGACCCCGGCGCTCGAAGGCGCCACGGGGGAGGACGGCATGGGGATGATTCCCGACGGACCCGGCCAATTCTCGTATGTGCGCGACTTCGGGACGGCGGAGAGCATCGGAACCGCTCCCTACCTGATCGAATACACGGTCGAGGTGCGGGATGCCGGCGGAGCGATCCTGCGGGAGGTGCGCGGAGAAGCCATTGATTTCTCGGCTTGCGGCCACGGGCGGCTGACGGTCGAGGCTTCCGCCTCGCCCGAGGTCGTCCACCGCGGGGTCTGTGAACCGCATCGGGTCGACTTCGAGGCCCGGCTGACCGGTGGGGTGGCCCGGGCGGATCAGGTGAGACTCGATTGGCACTTCGCCAACCCCGATGGGTCGCTGGAGACCGGCGCCGAGTTCACCGCCTCGGTACCCTCGCCGATGAGCGCGGCCGGCGACGGCCTCTACCGGCTATCTCAAGACTTCTCGGACCTGGGGTTCCTTCCGGTGTCGCCCTACTCGCTGTTCTATCGGGTGCGGGCCTTCGACGCCGCCGACGAGATCCTGGCTGAAGGAACGGGCGGACCGCTCGCGTTCGAAATCATGTGCCTCGGTTTCGACCTCCCTGGATGCCTCGGTCTCGCCCTGGCCGGTTTACTACGGTGCGAGTTGCACCACGCAGCCGACGGCGGTCGACCTGGAAGCGTGGTTCCTGGGCACCTATGGCCCGGCCTCGGTGCAGGCTCGCTATGCTGTGGGCGGTTCCGGCGGGGTAAGCGACGAGTCGGCCCTGGTGCTGACCCCGGGAGAGGCGGGGAGATACACGGCTCGGCTCTCCACGTCCGATCTGGACCTGGCGATCCTCCACGGCCTTGAAGGTCTGCTGGGGATTCACTTCGACGGGTTGGACAGCGAAATCCGAATCGCCGACGACGGACCCTACGAGATCCGACTGCTTCCCTGTCCCCGGCCGGCTTCGGGCGGCGGAGGTGGTGGAGGCAGCGGCGGCTCCGGCGGCTCCGGCGGCCCTGTCGACAACGACAAGGACGGGTGGCCGTCCGACAAGGACTGCAACGACAAGGACGATAAGATCTTCCCCGGAGCCGCCGAGACGGCCAAGGATGGGATCGACAGCAACTGTAACGGAGATGACGACACCTAGGCCGTCAGTCCACGGCTCCCGGGGTCAGGACAGGCTGATGGAGGCGAGGGTGACAACGCGGAGTCGAATCCTGCTGGGGTTGTGGGGAATGGCCGTCCTTCTGACCGGATGTCTGCCCGGGTCTGTCCTGCCTTCGGCGCCCAGCACTCCCAGGCTTCTCGGGCCGGATGATGGCGCCGACGTCCGCACTGTCTTCCCCGAGTTCACCTGGCAGGCCGCCGATGGTGCCTCGAATTACGTAGTTTCGATTCGTCCGGAACGATCCGAGGCTGGGGCCGAGGTGTCCCGATCGACCTCCGCCACCCGCCTGTTTTCTCCGTCCAGCCTGACCGTCGGCGAAACCTACATCTGGCGCGTGGCGGCCGAAAACGGCCTCGGCCGAAGCACCTGGTCAGAAAGCCGAAGGCTTCGGGTAGTGGCCGATGACCAGGCCGTACCCCCTGTGCCCGACAGGCTCTTCGGCGCGGCCGCCAACGGCGCCGTGGTCCCGGAGAACTCCGTGGTCCTTCACTGGTCGCCGCGCCGGCCGCCATCCAGTCCGGAGTTCTACGAGTTGGAGATCTCCTACGCCGACGGTGCGGTGTTCACCCGACGGCTGGTCCTCCCGGCGCTGATGGAGCGGGGTCCCATCCGTCTCGAGCTCGACGACGGTCTCGGGTCGGCCTCGACAAACGCCACCGTCGGCGCCGACGCATTGGGGGTCGAATGTGGCGGCGCTTTCCGATGGCGAGTCCGAACGGTCCGCACGGCCGACCTTGGGCCGGGGATGCGCACGATCGAAGCGGCTCTGGCGACGGCGACGCGCGAGGCGGCCTCCTTCGCCGAAGCCGCCAGCCCGTGGTCGGAGACGTGGACCTTCCGCATCGAGGCGTCCGTCACCTTCTCACCGGCGCCGTCCTGGCCCGTCGGCGGAGCCAGGGTCGACCGCGGCCGCCTGCAGTGGACCGTACCCGGGTCGGCTCCCCCGGGGTTGGCCTTCGAGGTCGAGGTGTCGGAGGCCCCCGGCAGTCCGGGGTCGCGTGCCTGGTTTCGACCGGGGAGGCCGGGCCCCGAGCTCCGCCCCGAGGATCGAATCACCGACTTCCCAATTCCCCTAAGGCGCGAGGCGACGTACCACTGGCGCGTCCACGCCGCCGCCTCCGCCGGGCTATGCCCCGGGCCGTGGTCGGATACCGCTTCCTTCGTCTGGGGGGGAAACGACAGCGGCTTCGGAGGCCTGGCGCCGCCCAGTTGCGTGCTCGACAGCCCCGACGCAGTCTGCCCGACGCGCATCGCGCCCACCCCAACTCCAACTCGTACACCTCGCCCCAGCCCGACCTATCCGGTGGGCCCAATTCCAGGGGTCACCGTCGTCGTCCTGACTCCGACAACTCCGCCCGACCCGACGAAGACACCGCTCCCTCCGCCGAGCGCGACGCCCAAGCCGGCGCAAACCGACGCAGACGGAGACGGGCACTTCAAGGAGATCGACGACTGCGACAACTCCGACGGCTCGATCCATCCGGGAGCCAAGGAAACCGCCGGCGACGGAGTGGACAGCAACTGCGATGGAAAGGACGACACCTGATCCCCGGCCCGCAGGAGCCGCCGGGCGGGAGCGCCCACCTGTAGCGTCGCTATAATCCCCGGTGTGAAGCGCTCTGATCCACTGGCCTTCGTGCTTGCGATTGCCCTGCTGGGCGCCGGGTGCAACCGGCCGCTGCCAGATGCCGCATCTCCATCCGCGGGGATTGCGCCGGCCGTCTCACAGTCTCCGCCGGCGGAGGTTGCCTCTGCGCACTCCACCTCTGCCGGGATCGCTGCGCCCAGCGCAGCTCCCGCGCCTGTGCCGGCACAGGCGACGTCTAGACCGCCCTCCGGCTGCATCAACGGCGCGCAGTTCCTCGAAGACGTCACCATCCCCGACGGCTCGATCTTCATCCCCGGCGAGGTCTTCGAGAAGGTCTGGTCGGTCCGCAACAGCGGGACGTGTGACTGGGGTCCGGACCACCGGCTGGTCAGCCTGGGGGATGCCCCTCTGGACGGCCCGCCCGAGTCGGCGTTGTTTCCGGCGCGGGCCGGCGAGGTCGCCGAATGGAGGCTCAGTTTGCGGGCGCCGGATTTTCCGGGAGAGGTTCTTGCTCGCTGGCAGGCGCGCGGCCCCGACGGAGTACGTTTCGGCGACGAAGTGTTCGTGTTGATCTTCGTGGAACTGCCTACTCCGACCCCGACGCTGGCGCCCAGCCCCACGCCGTGAGGGGGGCGCCCGCTGACAGCTCTGGCGGGCCGGTCAGTGTCCGAGCAGCCGCAACGCGGCGGCGATGCCGGGATCGGCCTCGAACGTAAACGTGTCCCAGTCGGCCAGGACTTCAATCATGGGGACGATCCCCTGGGCCTCCCAATCCGCACCGCTATTCAAGGGCCGGAAGCTCTCGGCGGCAATCCACGCGGTCGACCCGTCGGAAAACTCGTAGCCGGACAGAATCTCGACATTCCCCAGAGTGGTCTGGCCGGCAACCTGTGCCCTGCCGGTGTCCTGCAGGGCGCCGGAGAAGATCTCCCCGAAGCTGACCGTGTCTTCCCCTACCAGAATGACCAGGGGCACCGTCTGGGAGTTCGCCACCGGATCGGCCCCGACCCGCAGCGGCCGCTCGGTCTCGCGGCTGACGAAGTGACCGAGGGTGCCGGAGGTGAAGAAGGCCAAGAATCGGCTCGACCACTTCGCTGCTTCCGCCGCCGTTCATCCGGTTGTCCAGGATCAGTCCGTCGAGCTCTCCAAACGCCTCCAGCGCATTCCGAACCTCTTCGTCAATCGTCACGTCGAAGAACGTCGGCAAGAACAGGTAGCCGATTCTTGACCCGTCGGTGGTGGGAACCAGCTCGGCCACGACCGGCGCCGAAGTTGCGAAGCGTTGCCGCACCAACTGGAGGCGCCGAGGCTGGCGGCCGGGCGACTGAACGGTCAGGACCACCGCCGAACACTCGGGGCCACGCACTCGCTGCGGGAAGGCGCGACCTCCTTCCACGATCGGGAAACCGTCCACTTCCAGGATGCTGTCGTGGGCCTGCAAACCGGCAGCTTCTGCCGGAGATCCGGGAAAGACAATCAGAATCGCGACTCGCTGCTTGTCTTCAAGCGGGAGACCCAGGATGCCGACGCCGACGAAGCCGACGCCACCGGCCAATTCGGCCTCGGCAGCTGCGACTGCAACGGGTGACTCGAAATAGGAATGCTCGTCGCCAAGGGCCTGGACGAAGGTGTCGATTTCCCGGTAGAACGAGTCGGTGTCCAGGCCGGCGGAGATTTCCGACCTGGCCAGATCTTGCAGGTGGGCGAAGTCAATTCCGTTGAAGTCCGGGTACAGGTACTCGGCCTCGAGCACACCGACCAGGTCGTCGAAGATCGCCAGCTGCTCGGAGGTCGTGAGCGGGGGGTTGGCATCCAGCGCCGGCGTAGGCAGGGCGAGCGCGGTCGCGGCCGGAACCGTTGCCAGGGGAGTGGCCTCGCATTCCACCGGGACCAGAGCAGGGGGCTCCAGGGTCGCGGTCAGGGACGGCGCGGCGGAGGGGAGCAGGCTGGGTGTGGGGGAGGAGCCGCCCGGAGCCAGTCTTCCGACCGCAGAGCAGGCGATCGAGGTGATACACAGCACCAGGATGGGCCGAAGCCAACCTGCCATGCCAGGGATTCTAGACAGAGTTCATCCGATATGCCAGCCCGGAGCGCTGGCCGAGGCAGCTCAGCGGTTCTCGGGGATCAGGTCCCTTCTTCCCACGAGGCCAGGTACTTCTTCTGTTCGTCGGTCAGGTTGTCGATGACCACGCCCATCGCCGCCAGTTTCAACCGGGCGATTTCCCGATCGATCTCCTCGGGGATCGTGTGGACACGGTTCTCGAGGCGGTCGGCGTTGCGCAGCAGGAACTCGAGCGATAGCGCCTGGTTGGCGAACGACATGTCCATCACGCTGGCCGGGTGGCCCTCGGCCGCGGCCAGGTTGATCAGGCGGCCCTCGCCGAGCAGGTTGATGCGTCGGCCATCCACCAGTCGATACTGGTCGACGAACTCGCGGGCGCGGTGCTTCTCGCTGAGCCATCGCCTCGAGGGCGGGAATGTTGATCTCGACGTTGAAGTGGCCGGAGTTGGCGACGATCGCTCCGTCCTTCATCGCCTCGAAATGGGCCTTGTCCAGAACGTTGATGTCGCCCGTGACCGTGCAGAAGATGTCGCCCAGCCGAGCCGCTTCGGCCATCGGCATCACCCGGAAGCCGTCCATCACCGCTTCCAGCGCGGCCAGCGGGTCGATCTCGGTGACGATCACGTTCGCCCCCAGGCCGCGGGCCCGCGAGGCCAGACCGCGGCCGCACCAGCCGTAGCCGGCGACGACGAACGTCTTACCGGCCAGCAGGATGTTCGTGGCGCGCACGATGCCGTCCAGGGTGGACTGGCCCGTGCCGTAGCGGTTGTCGAAGAAGTGCTTGGTCTTGGCGTCGTTGACCGCGATCACCGGGTAGGCCAGGGCGCCGTCGGCGGCCATCGCCCGCAGACGGATCACGCCGGTGGTCGTCTCCTCGGTGCCGCCGCGCACTTCGTCGAGCAGGTCGCGGCGCTCCTTGTGGAGCGTACTGAGCAGGTCGGCGCCGTCGTCCATCGTGACGTGCGGCTTGTGGTCCAGCGCGGCGTGAATGTGCTTGTAGTAGGTGGCGCTGTCTTCGCCCTTCACCGCGAATACCGGGATCTCGAAGTGAGTCACCAGCGAAGCGGCCACGTCGTCCTGGGTCGAGAGCGGATTGGAGGCGCACAACACGACGTCGGCCCCGCCCAGCTGCAGGGTGCGCATCAGGTTGGCGGTCTCGGTGGTGACGTGCAGGCAGGCGGCCACGCGCGTCCCGGCCAGCGGGCGTTCGCGCTCGAAGCGCTCCCGGATCTGCTGGAGTACCGGCATCTCCTCGTCGGCCCAGTCGATGCGGCGCCGGCCGGGCTCGGCCAGGTTCGGTTCACGGATGTCGTAGCGGTCGGTCATGCAATACTCCTGGTTGCAGGCATCCTGAGCTCAGCCGTCGGATGCCGGGTTTGGCGGAGGCCGGACACCCTCCGACGACGAGGTCCGCCGCGGAGGGGGGTTCGCCCTGCGTGCCTGGACGAATGATAAAGGAAGGGCGTCAGGGAAGGATCCGCCCGCCCTAGAGCGGGGAGAGGCCCCCGACCCCTTCATAGTACCCGCAGAACGGCGAGAAACCCAGGGAGCGGTACAGGTTGAGGGCGGGGTCGTTGGCCATGGCGACGTTGAGCACGATGGTTTCGATGCCTGCCGCAAGCAGCGACTGCACCACCGCCGCTCCGGTATCGCGGGCGTAACCTCGGCGACGGCTGGCAGGGGCGGTGAAGATGTTTCCGACTCCGGCGACGCGTTGACGCCGGCCCACCACGTGGGTCCCCGAGACCGAGACCAGGCTTCCGCCCGCTCGAATTCCAAAGAAGAAACCGTCATCCAGTTGTTGCGGATCGAAGGCGTCGGGGCTGTCGGGGTGGTCCGAGAACAACTCGATGATCTCGGGAAGGTGATCCGGCCCCAGTCGTTCGGCCTCGGATCGAACGGGAACGTCGTCCTCCGGCCGAAAGACCATCCGCCACATAGGGATCTCATGGCCGACGACGAGACGGCCCAATCCGGCCCGATGGGTCGCCTGGAGGGCGTACTGGACCTCTCCCACGGGGATTCTCCCGGCCAGACCGACTGCCTCCGGCGGATCTCCGTGCAGGGTCAGCCACGGAGGGTCCAGGCCCCGAAACAAGATCGCGGCCGCCCGTTCCCCCAGCCACCATTCGGTTTGATCGCGCCGCTCCGCCTCGAGGTCGGCCAGGGCGTAGGCGCACCAGCTTCGGTCCTGATGGAGGAGATCAAACAGTGCCGACGGTACGCCCTCCGGTTGACGAGAGCGATCCGCCGAGGGCATCGGCTGCCTCACAGCCGGTCGAGGTCTTCGCCGCCGCCGAAGACCCGGCGCATCCGGTCGAGGAACTCATCAAGGGTGAAGTGGTGCCCCTGAGTCCCCTCCTGTTCCAGACAGTACGCGGCCGCCAGGGCGCCCATCTGCCCGCATCGCTCCAGGGACAGACCGTGAGCGTAACCCTTCAGGAATCCCCCGCGGAAGGCGTCACCGACGCCCGTCGGATCGACCATCCGATCCGGTGCCACGGCCGGGACGTGAAAGGTGTGGCCCGCTTGATACAGGTCGGCGCCGTGTTCGCCGCGGGTGATCACCAGGAACTCGGTCTGGCCGACGATGGCGTCCAGCCCGAGCCCGGTCTTCTCGGAGATCATACCGAACTCATAGTCGTTGCAGAACAGAGCCCGCGCATGGGCGATCCCCTCCCGCAGCTGCCCCGGTTCGAGGCGGACGATCTGCTGGCTCGGGTCGTACAGGAAGGGGATCCCGAGCCGGCGGCACTCATCGACGTAGCCGATCATGGCATCGGGATCGTTGGGTGAGATCACCGCCAGGTCGGGGCGCCGCGCCAGGTCGGCGAAGCGCAGGTCGGCGGCGCGGGCCATGGCTCCGGGGTAGAACGAAGCGATCTGGGCGTTGACTTCGTCGGTGCTGACGAAGAAGGAGGCGGTCATCAGGCCGGGGACCACGCGGATCTCGGCGGTGTCGACCCCGTGCCGTTCGAGCCACTCCCGGTATTCGGGGAAGTCTTCGCCGGCGGAGGCCAGGACGACCGGGCGTTCGCCCAGCAGCGCCATGGTGAAGGCGATGTTGGCGGCGATGCCGCCGCGCCTGCGGGTCAGGCTGTCCACCAGGAAGGAGAGGCTCAGGCGGTCGAGTCGGTCGGCCAGGATGTGGTCGCGAAACCGACCCGGGAAGGTCATCAGGTAGTCGTACGCGATTGAGCCGGAGAGGACGAGGTTCATCAGTGGCTGCCAGGCGCACAAACGCGCGCCGTCGAGCGCGCGTTCCGAATGCCGGCAGTGTAGCACGGAGCCGGGAGGCGAGCAAGGAAACCTGCCACGGGGTCCAGCCCGGGCGAGCCGGCCCTCAGCTCCGTCGTCGGACAGGGCGGTGCAGACTGGTCGCGATCCGCGGGGGGCTCTGCTATCATCGACGGAATGCGGTCGACACTCGCATCCGAAGGGCCGTCCCGATCCCCGCAGCCGGCGCCCCGGCCGGTTCTTGCGGCCGCTGCGGCGATTGTGGCGGCTTCGGTGTTCGCCTCGGCCTGCGCCACGTCGATCCCCGTGTCGACCCCGACCTCGACGAGCCCTCCGCCCCCGACCTCGACCCCGCTTCCCTCGCCAACCCCTACGCCTTCGGCGGCGGACCATCTGGCGGTCGGCCAGGCTGCCGCGTTCAACGGCGATTGGGACGGAGCGCTGTCGGCCTTCGACCGTGCGGCGGCGGCCGACGGCGCCGCCGCGACCCAAGCCGAACTCCTGCGGGCGGTGGTGTTGTTCGAAGTCCGGCCGGCTGGACGAGGCGCGGACCGCACTGGATTTCTTCCTGATCGCACACCCGCAGGGGCGGGAAGCGGCTCGGCGCATTTGATCCGGGCACTGGCCCGGCGCGACCTGGCCGACCCGGCCGGGTCCGTCGAGGATTTCAATTCCTACCTGGCGCTGCGTCCGGGTCAGATCGACGCCTATGTCCAGGAGTGGGCCGGGGACACCCTGTGGAGCGCCGGCCAGCCACGGGCTGCCGCCGAGCGCTACCTGGCCTGCCGCGGGATACGCTCGCCTTGGCGAGAACCACGGGGTGCGCTTCAACGCGGGCCGTGCGCTTCTCGAAGCCGACGATCCGTCCGGGGCGATCCTGATCTTCGATGCCATCTACCAGTCGACGGCCGACCCGGAGGTGCGGGCTGCGGCCAACTGGTATGCGGGGCAGGCCCTCGAAGTGTTGGGAGAACCGGGTGCCGCGTCCACGCGATACCTGGAATCGGTCAGCAACTACCCCGAGGCGCAGGAAACCTACCTGGCTCTGGTTCAATTGGTGAACGCCGATGTCCCGGTGAACGATTTTCAAAGAGGCCTGATCGATCTCAACGTCGGGGTGTACGAACCGGCCGCGGCGGCCTTCGACCGGGTGATCGCATCCCAACCGAGCAGCCGCGCCTACTACTTGAGGGCGCAAGCTCGACGAGGCGCCGGCAACCCGGCGGCACGCTGGCCGATCTGGCCCAGGTCTACGCGGGCTTTGCGGAAGCTCCCGAGCGGACCGACGCCTGGCTGCTGGCGGCCGAGATCGCATGGTTCGATCTCGGGGATCCGCGTCAGGCCATCGGCCTCTACCAGCAGTTCGTAGCCGCCGACCCCGCAAACCCAAAGGCGCCCGAAGCCCTGTTCTCGGCTGGAAGAGCGGCCGAACTGAGCGGCGACTTGCCGGGATCGGCCTGCGCTGTACCTGAGCGTCGCCGATGGCTATCCGGGCAGTGCGATCGCCAGCGGCGCCGCCTTCCGAGCCGGGCTGGCGCAGTTTCGCCTCGGAGACCTGGCCGGCTCGACGAGCACATTCCGCCGGGCTGGCGAACTGGCTCAAACCGGGGAAGACCGTGCGGCAGCCGCGTTCTGGACCGGGAAGACTCTGGCTCAGCAAGGGAGCCCGGAGGAGGCGCGCCTGGCCTGGTCGAGCGCGGCTGCCAGCGATCCCACCGGCTACTATTCCGAGCGGGCCGCCGACGTCCTGGCCGGGCGCAAGGCCTTCGATAGCGGCGGAGTCTTCGAGTTTCCGGCCGACCTCGGGCCGGAACGGAGTCAGGCCGAAGTGTGGTTGCGGGCCACGTTCCCGATCATCGGGGAGGATCCCCTGAGCGATTTGGGAACGAGCCTGTCGGCTGATCCCCGGGTGGTCCGAGGGCGGGAACTACTCGACCTCGGCCTGTATGATCAGGCCCGACCTGAATTCGAATTCGTTGCGCACGGATTACGCCGGAGACGCCGAGGCGACGTATCGTCTGATGCACCTGTTCCTCGACCTGGGCCTGTACGATCTGGCGATTCGAGCCTCCCGGCAGGTGCTCGACCTGGCCGGCCTCGACGACGCCGGAACGCTCACCGCGCCGCGCTACTTCAACCACATCCGCTTCGGGCCCTACTTCGGAGACCTGATCTTGCCGGAAGCGCTGACAAGGGAACTGGATCCGCTGTTCCTACTCTCGGTGGTTCGACAGGAGAGCCTTTTCCAGGGGGCGGCCACCTCGTCGGCCAGCGCTCGGGGCCTGATGCAGGTCATTCCGAGCACCGGTGCACAGATCGCCGCGGAGCTCGGCTGGCCGCCCGGCTACACCGAGGCCGATCTGCATCGGCCCGTCGTCTCGGTCCGGTTCGGCTCGTACTACCTTGCCCGCCGAGCGCGACGCCTTCGACGGAGATCTGATGACGGCCCTGGCCGCCTACAACGGCGGGCCGGGGAACGCAGCCATATGGATCGAGCGCGCCGGCGGCGACTCGGATCTGCTGGCCGAAGTGATCGGCTTTCAGGAAACCCGCACCTACTTGCGGACGATCTACGAGGTCTACGACATCTACCGTACGCTATATGCGGACGGCGGATAACGCCGGCCCGGGAGAGAGAAGACACGTGGAACATTCGCCGTTCTTGGGCTTGCTCATCGTCACCGGCCTGGCCCTGACCGTTCCGATTCTCTTGAGCCGCTCGCGCCGGATGGCGATCCCGATCGTCGTCGGGGAAATCCTGGCCGGGGTGGCTGTCGGGCGGAGCGGCCTCAATCTTGTCGAAGACACGGCGATCCTGGCGTTCCTGGCAGAGTTCGGCTTCGCCTTCCTGATGTTCCTCTCGGGCCTGGAGGTCGATTTCGGCGCCCTGTCTCGGCGGGACACTGCCAAGGGTGATGTCGGCCGCCTGCGCAGCCCGGTCGTGCTGACCCTGTTGTGGTACGCCGGCACCCTGGCGGCGTCTTACGGCATCGCCGCCCTTGTCGTTGCCAGCGGAGCGGCCAACAACGCGATCCTGTTGACATTGATCTTGAGTACAAGCTCCCTGGGCATCGTGCTGGCCGTCCTCAAGGGGCGCGACCTGCTTGGCGGTTCCTACGGACAGATGCTGCTGGCCGCGGCCACCCTGGCCGACTTCGCCACCCTGATCCTGTTGACCGTCGCCGTCTTGCTGTTTCGCGACGGGATCACGGTGGATCTGCTGCTCCTGCCCGCCTTCCTGGTCGTCTTCCTGGGAACCTCGCGCCTGTTGGTCCACTGGATCCGACAACCGGCGTTGGTGCGGCTGATCGAAGATCTCTCGAACCCCACCTCCCAGATTCGGGTGCGGGCGGCCTTCGCCTTGATGATCGTCTCGGTCGTCCTGGCGGAGGCCATCGGGGTTGAATTGATCCTGGGCGCCTTCCTGGCTGGAATCGTTTTTCGCCTTTTGGGCTACGACCATGAGGCGGAAGTGGCCCGGGAGCGCCTGGAGGCGATCGGCTTCGGGTTCTTCATTCCGATCTTCTTCATTTCTGTGGGCGTCAACTTCAATCTGCCGGCGCTCCTGGAATCGCCGGAGCTGCTCGGTCTCCTGCCGTTGCTGGTGGCCGGCGCCTTTGTGGTCAAGATCGTGCCGGGCCTGATCTTCCGTCTGCGCCTGGGCTGGCGCCAGACGATCGGGGCCGGATTCCTGCTCTCCGCTCGCCTGTCGCTGTTGATCGCGGCTTCGGAGATCGCCTTGAGTCTGGGGGCGATCAACGAAGGACTGAACTCGGCGCTCGTCCTACTGGCGATCGTGATGGCGACTTTCTCACCGCTGGCCTTCGGTCGACTGGCAGGGCGAGGATCGCCGCAGCGCCGCCGTCGCTACCTGCTGGTCGGGAAAGACCCGATGGTCGAGGTGTTGGCGGTCCGCCTGCAGCGGGAGGGCTACCCGGTCGCCGTCGTCGGTCCGGAGCAAGCGGCCGCCGAGCGCCTGGTGGCCGCCGGAGTGCGGGTGTTTACCGGTCCCGGCGACGACCCCGATACGCTGCGCCGGGCCGGGGCTGCCGAAGCTCGTGGTGTGATGACCCTGGGCGAGGAGGCCCCCACGGCGGGCCGCATCTGCCGCCTGGCCACCCTCGAGTTCCAGGTGCCTCTGGTGGTGGCATCGGTGCGCAATGCCGACGAGGCCGAGAGCCTGCGGAACTGCGGCGCCCGGGTGGTGCAGCCGGGACTGGCGACGGCGGTGGCGCTCGAAGCAGCTCTGCGTTTCCCGGGCGTGTTCGACGTCTTGGCCCGAACCGACGACGGGATGGAGATGGCGGAAGTCGAAGTCGTGGACTCGCGCCTGGCCGGCCGACGGCTGGCGGGGCTCGGCCTGCGGGGGAACGCGCTGGCGTTGAGCCTGCACCGGGGGGAGGAAGCGATCATCCCCCACGGCCAAACCATGATCCAACTGGGGGACCGACTTGGACTGATCGGGTCGCACGATGCCCTGGAGGCCGCCCGGAAGTTTCTCGGCGACTAGGCGGCCCCGGGCAGAAGGGGGTTGACGCCGTGGCGCCGGTAGTGGTATATTCTCCTTTCGCTGCAATTGAATTGCACTGCGGACGTCTGGCATCAGAGCGGGGTCCGGCGCGTGTGCGCCGGCCGACCCCGCATTCTTGCTGCCAGCCGCCGGCCTGAACTCACCAGGGAGCGCGAATGGCGACAACCACCGAACGCAAGTTGTACTCCCGCATCCCCGACATCTACTCCCTCCCCAGCCTGATTCAGGTCCAGGTCGACTCCTTCCAGTGGCTTCTCCGAGAGGGCCTGGCCGAATTGTTCGACGAGGTCTCGCCGATCGAGTCGTACAACGGCGGGATGAAGTTGTACTTCCCCGGAAAGAGCCGCGAGGCGCGCGAATTCGGCCTGAAGTTCTGGTTCGAAGAGCCCAAGCATGGTCTGGAGGAGTGCGTCGAACGAGACCTGACCTTCGCCCGGCCGATGTACGTGTCGGTGCTGCTGGCCGGTCCGGAAGTTCCACAGCCGGTCAAGAACGACATCTTCCTGGGCGACTTCCCGATCATGACGGAGAAGGGCACCTTCATTATCAACGGCACCGAGCGGGTGGTGGTGTCCCAGTTGATCCGCAGCCCGGGCGTCTACTTCGAGGCCGGCGAGGATCGCCTCACCGGCCGCCGGCTGGCGGCGGCCAAGCTGATCCCCGACCGCGGCGCCTGGATGGAATTCGAGACACGCAAGAGCGACTACCTGACGCTCAAGTTCAACCGCAAGCGGACGGTGCCGGTGACCATCCTGCTCCGGGCGCTGGCGGTGGTCAAGGACGGGATGAAGTCGTCGCCCATCCAGACCGGATCGGATGAGGAGCTGCTCGAGCTGTTCTCGGCTTCCGATATCAACCCGGATCACCCGTATATCGCCACCACCATTCGCCAGGAACCGGACTGGGAGATCAAGGAAAAGCGCACCCTGCCGGAGGAGGCGCTGATCGAGTTCTACCGGCGGATGCGTCCCGGGGATCCCCCGACCCTCGACAACGCCCGCGAGTACCTGATCGACCAACTGTTCGAGCCGCGCCGCTACGACCTGGAGCGCGTCGGCCGCTACAAGCTGAACCAGAAACTCGGCCTGCACGACCGGGTGGCGATCGAACACCGCCAGGTGACCGCCTGGGACATCGTGCGGCTGGTGGAACGCCTGATTCGGATCAACAATCAGCTCGAGCAGCCGGACGATATCGATCACCTGGGCAACCGGCGGGTCAAGACCGTCGGCGAGTTGATTCAGGCCAAGCTGCGCGTCGGCCTGCGGCGGGCCGAGCGGGTGATCGTCGAGCGGATGTCGATCCGTGATCAGGAGCAACTGACCCCGATCACCCTGGTCAACATTCGGCCGGTGGTGGCGGCCATCCGGGAGTTCTTCGGCTCGAGCCAGCTTTCCCAGTTCATGGATCAGACCAACCCCCTGGCCGAGCTGCGCCACAAGCGCACCCTGTCGGCGCTGGGGCCGGGCGGGCTTCGACGCGAGCGCGCCGGGTTCGACGTGCGCGACGTGCACCACTCCCACTACGGACGAATCTGCCCGATTGAAACCCCCGAAGGCCCGAACATCGGCCTGATCGGCCGTCTGGCGTCGTACGCCAAGGTCAATCGATTCGGTTTCATCGAGACCCCCTACCGCAAGGTGGTGCGCGAATTGCCGGCCGACGACCCGCGGCTGCTGGGCCGCAAGGTGCGCGGCCCGGTGCTCGACGCCAAGGGCAACAAGGAACTGGCGTCCGACGGGGCGGAGGTCACGCCCCAGTTGTCCAAGGCCCTGGCCAAGGCCGGTCGGCCGATTCCGCTGGTCCCCTTCGTCTCGGAGGAGACCAACTACCTGACGGCCGACGAGGAAGACCGGTGGGTGATCGCCCAGGCCAACGCCCCGCTCAACGAGCGCCAGGAATTCGTCCGGGCGCGGGCTTCCTGCCGCCACCACGGCGACTTCCTGTTCGCCGCCGCCGAGCAGATCGACTACATGGACATCGCCCCGCGGCAGATTGTCGGGGTGAGCGCTTCGCTGATTCCGTTCCTCGAGCACGACGACGCCAACCGGGCCCTGATGGGCTCGAACATGCAGACCCAGGCCGTGCCGCTGATCCGCCAGGAGGTCCCGCTGGTTTCAACCGGGATGGAACACCAGGCGGCCATCGATTCGGGCCAGGTGATCCAGGCCGACGTAGACGGAGAGGTGGTGTCGGTGACCGGCAGCCAGGTGGTGGTGCGCCACGGCCGCGACCGGCGGGTCTACCGGCTGCGCAAGTACAACCGCTCCAACCAGAGCACCTGCATCGACCAGCGGCCGGCGGTGATCAAGGGCCAGCGGGTGCGTCGCGGCGACGTGATCGCCGACTCGTCGTCCACCGCCTACGGCGAACTGGCGCTGGGGCAGAACGTGTTGTGCGCTTTCCTGTCGTGGGAGGGCGGCAACTTCGAAGATGCCATCCTGATCTCGGAGCGGCTGGTGCAGCAGGATCGTTTCACCTCGGTGCACATCGAGAAGCACGAGGTGGAGGCGCGCGATACCAAGCTGGGCCCGGAAGAAATCACCTACGACATCCCGAATGTCGGCGATGAGGCCCTGCGTGACCTGAACGAAGACGGGATCATCCGGGTGGGCGCCGAAGTCGGACCGAACGACATCCTGGTGGGCAAGATCACCCCCAAGGGAGAGAAGGAACTCACCCCGGAGGAGAAGCTGCTGCGGGCCATCTTCGGGGAGAAGGCCCGCGAAGTGAAGGACACCTCGCTGCGTATGCCCCACGGGGAGCGCGGCAAGGTGGTCGATGTCAAGATCTTCACCCGCGAAGAGCACCGCGATCTGCCGCCCGGGGTCGAGAAGATGGTCCGGGTTTCGGTGGCCCAGAAACGCAAGGCGACCGAGGGCGACAAGATGGCCGGCCGCCATGGGAACAAGGGCGTGATCTCCAAGGTCGTTCCGGTGGAAGACATGCCGTTCCTGGAAGATGGCACACCGATCGATCTGATCCTGAATCCGCTGGGCGTGCCGGGCCGCATGAACATCGGCCAGATTCTGGAAGCCCACCTGGGCTGGGCGGCCGAGCGGCTCGGATTCCGGGCGGTCACGCCGGTCTTCGACGGCGCCAATGAGACCGAAATCGAAGCCGAGCTGGCAAGGGCCTGGATGATTGACCGCGCCTGGCAGGAAATGGCGGCGCGGGCCTGGCCCTGGGCCCGGGAGAACGGGTTCTATCAGGAGGAGGCCTTCGAAGACGACTCGGAGGTCCGTCGCCTGTACCTGGAGAGTTTGCTGGCCGAGCGCGGCTATCCTCTCGATATGATCGCCACCGACCCGAACTACGCCCGGCGTGCCGCCCTGCGCGAGTGGTTGCGCGACAAGGGTTATGACCCCGACCTGATCGTCGGTTTCGGACAGCCGCTGGCCGACTCGGCCGAGCGGGCCCAACGGGACCGGATTGCGATGGAAGCCTGCCTGCGGCTGTGGATCGAGGCCCAGGGGGAAACCCCCCGGGGCAAGACCCTGGAGGAACTGCGGGCCGAGGCCGAGAAACTGTTGCTGGTCACCGGGTCGCCGCCGCCCATCCTGGGCAAGCAGCGCCTGTTCGATGGCAAGAACGGGGAAGTGTACGATCAGCCGGTGACCGTCGGCATGGTCTTGATGATGAAGCTGCACCACCTGGTCGAAGACAAGGTCCATGCCCGCTCGACCGGTCCGTACTCCCTGGTCACCCAGCAGCCGCTGGGAGGCAAGGCCCAGTTCGGCGGCCAGCGCTTCGGGGAAATGGAAGTGTGGGCGCTGGAGGCCTATGGAGCGGCTCACACGCTCCAGGAGATGCTGACCGTCAAGTCGGACGACGTCCAGGGCAGGGTGAAGACCTATGAGGCTATCGTCAAGGGCGACCAGGTCGAGGAACCGGGGATTCCCGCCTCCTTCCGGGTGTTGGTCAAGGAGTTGCAGAGCCTGGGGTTGGCGGTCGAGGCCATCAGCGACGAAGGGGAAGTGCTCAAGTTCGGGAAGGACGACGAGCGATCCCGACCGCCCCGGCTGGGCCTGGGCCTCCTGGAGATGGAGCCCCGGCTGTAGGGACCCGAGGATTCCTTCGTAAGGGTGGGAAAGGCCCGGGCCGAGGCCCAGGGCCCCGAGCTGGTGCCCCCTGTTCCTAGGGGCACAAACAGCTTGACGCCTGCGGCGCGGACATGTTAGAATAATCGTCCGTCTAGTACCCAAAACGGACTGGCGAGGCGCCCCTCCGGGGGTGTCAAAGCGGAAGCGCCAGGCCGAGTGGAATAGCGGCTGGATCGAGGCGAGGCCATCGAGCAAGTTCGATGGCCTCCCTCACGCGAGCGACCCGGGGCGAACAGCCCCGGCCCGAGACACCTGCACCTGCGCCGCACCATGATGCGTGGTTCAGGAAGCCCCGAGTCCCTCGGGGCGCATGGAGGGTGGCGTGCCGACGATCAACCAGCTGGTCCGCAAGGGCCGTCGGGCAAAGCGTGCCAAGACCAAGGCGCCGGCGCTTCAGTTCATCTTGAACTCGAAGAAGCAGCGCCGGACGTCGGTGCCGAAGGGCGCGCCCCAGAAGCGGGGCGTCTGCACTCAGGTCCGCACGCAAACGCCCAAGAAACCGAACTCGGCGTTGCGCAAGGTGGCCCGGGTGCGGTTGACCAATGGCATCGAGGTCACGGCCTACATCCCCGGGGAGGGCCATTCGCTCCAGGAGCACTCGGTGGTGCTGGTGCGCGGCGGCCGGGTGAAGGATCTGCCGGGAGTGCGTTATCACATCGTGCGCGGCACCCTGGATACCACCGGGGTGGACGGACGGCGCCAGGGCCGCTCCAAGTACGGCGGCAAGCGCCCCAAGCCGGCGGCCTAGGCCGCCCGGACACGGAGCAGCGGGATGCGCAGGACTCGACCTGAACGACGACGAACCCCGGGCGATATTCGCTACAACAGTGAGTTGGTCCAGGGATTCATCAATCGTCTGATGCGCAAGGGCAAGAAGAGCGTCGCCGTCCGAGTCACCTATCGGGCGTTCGATCTGATCGAGGAGCGCGCCAAGCGCAACGCCCTGGAGGTGTTCGAGCAGGCGATGCGCAATGTCAGCCCGATGCTGGAGGTCAAGCCTCGGCGGGTGGGCGGCGCCACCTACCAGGTGCCGGTGGAAGTCGGCGCCGAACGGCGGGTGTCGCTGGCGATGCGCTGGATTCTGACCGCCGCCCGCACCCGGGGCGGCAAGTCGATGGCCGAACGACTGGCCTCGGAATTGATGGACGCCTCCGGCAACACCGGCGCTGCGATTCGGAAGCGAGAGGAAGTCCACAAGACGGCGGAGGCCAACCGGGCCTTCGCCCATTACCGCTGGTAGGCACCCGTCTGGGAAGACGGTTGCAGGAAACGCGATGGCCCGTCAGACACCGCTCGATCGCTACCGGAATATCGGCATCATCGCTCATATCGATGCCGGTAAGACGACCACCACCGAGCGGGTGTTGTTCTATACCGGTCGGACGCATCGACTCGGGTCCGTAGACGAGGGCACCACCGTCACCGACTGGATGGAACAGGAACGAGAGCGGGGCATCACCATCGTCTCGGCCGCCGTCACCGCATCCTGGCGCGATCACGTCATCAACATCATCGACACCCCGGGCCACATCGATTTCACCGCCGAGGTCCAGCGCTCGCTGCGCGTGCTCGACGGCGGGGTGGTGGTGTTCGACGCGGTCCAGGGGGTGGAGCCGCAGTCGGAGACGGTTTGGCGTCAGGCCGATCGCTACCGGGTTCCCCGGATTTGCTTCGTGAACAAGATGGACCGGGTGGGCGCTTCCTACGACCGCACCATCGAAATGATCCGGCAGCGGCTGGGGGCGAACCCGATCCCGGTGCAGATGCCCCTGGGAGTCGAGTCCGACTTCATGGGCGTGATCGATCTGTTCGATGAGCGAGCCCGGATCTGGACCGACGAACTGGGCGCCGCGCCCGAAGTGGTCGACATCCCGGCCGACCTGCGGCAGGAAGCCGCCGAGCGCCGGGCACGGATGGTCGAGCAGATCTGCGAGACCGATGAGGCATTGACCCACAAGTACCTGGAGGGCGAGGCGATCCCCACGGGCGATCTGACGGCCGCCCTGCGGGCGGCGACGATCGCCGGCAAGGCCAACCCGGTGTTGTGCGGTTCGTCCCTGCGCAACAAGGGCGTCCAGCTCCTGTTGGACTCCGTGGTGGAGTACCTGCCATCGCCGGCCGAGATTCCTCCGGTGATCGGGACCAAGCCCAACGAGCCCGAGACCGCCGTCGAGCGTCCCGCCGACGACGGCGCGCCCCTGAGCGCCCTGGTCTTCAAGATCGTCACCGATCCCTACGTCGGCCGTCTGGCCTACTTCCGGGTGTACTCGGGCAAGATCACCCAGGGCTCGATGGTCCACAACTCGACCAAGGGCAAGCGCGAGCGGATCGGCCGCCTGATTCGGATGTACGCCGACCGGCGGGAAGACGTCGACGAAGTTCTGGCGGGCGACATCGCCGCCATCCTGGGAATGAAAGACACCTTCACCGGCGACACGCTGTCGGACGCTTCCAACCCGATTGTGCTCGAGACGATTTCCTTTCCCGAGCCGGTGATGTTTCTGGCGATCGAACCCAAGTCGACCGCCGATCAAGACCGGATGGGCGAATCCCTGCGCAAGCTCTCGGAGGAAGATCCGACGTTCCGGGTGAGCTCCGATGAGAACACCGGTCAGACCGTGATCTCCGGCATGGGCGAGCTGCACCTGGAAGTGCTGGTCGACCGGATGCTGCGCGAATTCAAGGTGCAGGCCAAGATCGGCCGGCCGCGGGTCGCCTACCGCGAGTCGATTTCCCGGCCGGTGGCCAAGTCGGATTTCCGCTATGTCAAGCAGACCGGCGGGCGCGGCCAGTACGCCCACATCGTGCTGCGGCTCGAGCCCGGACCGGCCGCTTCCGGGATCGCCTTCCAGACCGAGATCCGGGGCGGGGTGATCCCGAAAGAGTACATCCCGGCCGTCGAGAAGGGCGTTCGGGAAGCGGCCGAAGCCGGCGTGCTGGCCGGCTACCCGGTGACCGATCTGGTGGTCGGGCTGATTGACGGTTCGTTCCACGAGGTCGATTCGAGCGAGATGGCCTTCAAGATGGCCGGCTCGATGGGCTTCAAGCAGGCCGTACAGCAGGGCGGCCCGGTGCTGCTGGAACCGATCATGCGGGTCGAGACCGTGGTTCCGGGAGATTTCATCGGCGACGTCACCGGCGACATGGGCGCCCGCCGGGCCGAAGTGACCGGGATTGAATTGCGGCCGGGCAATGCCCAGGCGATCCATGCTCACGTCCCGCTGGCCGAAATGTTCGGCTACGCCACCGATTTGCGTTCGATGACCCAGGGCCGCGGGGCGTTCACGATGGAATTCGATCACTACGCGGCGGTCTCGGAGACCGCCGCCAAGGCCGTTCTGGAAGGCGCACGCTGACCGCAGGCCCGTCCCGCAAGTCGGGGCGGGTCTGTCCGAGCCGAGCGGAGGAGAACGATGGCGAAGCAGAAGTATGAGCGGACGAAGCCGCATATGAATGTGGGGACGATGGGGCACATCGACCACGGCAAGACGACGCTGACGGCGGCGATCACGAAGTTCTGCCAGCTGCAGGGGCGGGGGCAGTTTCGTCCGTTCGATTCGATTGACAATGCGCCGGAAGAGCGGGAGCGGGGGATCACGATTGCGATTGCGCATGTGGAGTACGAGACGGAGAAGCGGCACTATGCGCACGTCGACATGCCGGGGCACCGCGACTACATCAAGAACATGATTACGGGTGCGGCGCAGGTGGACGGGGCGATTCTGGTGGTGGCGGCGCCGGACGGGCCGATGCCGCAAACCCGGGAGCACGTGCTGCTGGCGCGGCAGGTGGAAGTGCCGGCGATCGTGGTGTATTTGAACAAGGTTGACATGATGGACGATCCGGAGCTGCTGGAGCTGGTGGAGTTGGAGCTGCGGGAGCTGTTGACGGCCTACGGGTTCCCCGGGGACGAGACGCCGATCGTGCGGGGGAGCGCCTTGCAGGCGCTGGAGTCGAGCTCGACGGATCCGGAGGCGGCCGAGTACGGATCGATCAAGGAGCTGCTGCGGGTGGTGGACGAGTACATTCCGGAGCCGGTGCGGGAGACGGACAAGCCGTTCATGATGCCGGTGGAGGACGTGTTCTCGATCAAGGGGCGCGGCACGGTGGTGACGGGGCGAGTGGACCGGGGGCAGGTGAAGGTGGGCGAGCCGGTGGAGATCGTGGGCTTGCGCGAGAAGAGCATGCCTTCGGTGGTGACGGGCGTGGAGATGTTCCACAAGCTGCTGGATGCCGGGCAGGCGGGCGACAATGCCGGTCTGCTGCTGCGGGGGGTGGAGCGGACGGACGTCGAGCGGGGGATGGTGGTGGCGGCGCCGGGGTCGATCACGCCGCACCACAAGTTCCTGAGCGAGGTGTACGTGCTGACCAAGGAGGAGGGGGGCGGCACAAGGCGTTCTTCAACGGCTACCGGCCGCAGTTCTACATTCGGACGATGGACGTGACCGGGTCGATCACCCTGCCGGAAGGGGTGGAGATGGTGATGCCGGGCGACCGGGTGACCCTGACGGTCGAGCTGATCTCGAAGGTGGCGCTGGAGAAGGGTTCGAAGTTCGCGATCCGGGAAGGCGGCCTGACGGTAGGCGCCGGCCTGATCACCGAGATCCTGGAGTAGCCCGGCATGGCCAAGCAGAAGATCCGGATCCGCCTGAAGGCCTACGATCACCGTGTGCTCGATCAGTCGGCTCAGCGCATCGTCGAAACGGCCGAGCGCACGGGGGCCCGCGTGGTCGGACCGGTTCCTCTGCCGACGCGGTTGGAGAGGTTCACGGTGCGGCGCTCGCCCTTCATTGACAAGGATTCGCACGAGCACTTCGAGATCCGGACGCACAAGCGTCTGATCGACGTGCTCGAGCCCGATTCGAAGACGATCGATACACTGATGCGGCTGAATCTGCCGGCGGGAGTCGACATCGAGATCAAGCTCTAGTAGCGCTCAGCCGTCGGTCCCCAGCGTCGGCCGCGACCGATGGCTGTGGCCGGAGGGCGGATGGCTAAGAGAGAGGCGAGGCAAGGGTGCGACGGGCGGTGGCCGCCAGGAGCGAACCTCCACCGTCGGACCGACTACCCCGCGATCGGGGATGATGCAGCCGGCCGAGGCTGACAGTCCCGACTCGACGTCGCAGGAGACAACGGATGAAAGGTCTGATCGGCAAGAAGATCGGCATGACCCAGGTCTTCGACGAGGGCGGCGCGGCTCACGCGGTGACCTTGATCGAGGCTGGGCCGTGTTTTGTCACCCAGATCCGCCGCGCCGACCGCGACGGCTACCAGGCCATCCAGCTCGGCTTTGGGGAGGGCCGAGCCGCGCCCTGACCGGCGGCCAGCTCGGACACCTCAAGCGCAGCGACTTGCCGCCGCTTCGGTTTCTACGGGAATTCCGCACCCGCCTGGCCGACGCCGTCAAGGAAGGTGACCGGCTGACGGTGGAGGTGTTCGCCCCGGGCGACCGGGTGGACGTGGTCTCCACCAGCAAGGGCAAGGGTTTCCAGGGCGGGATGCGCCGCCACGGCTTCGGGGGCGGCCCGATGTCGCATGGGCAGTCGGACCGGCAACGGTCGCCGGGCTCGCGCTCGTCGACCACCACGCCCGGACGAGTGTTCAAGGGCTCGCGCGGCCCCGGCCACATGGGATCCCGAGCGCGTCACCTCGGCCAATCTTCGGGTGCAGCAGGTCGACCCGGAGCGCAATCTGATCGCCGTTGCCGGCAGCGTGCCCGGCCCACGCGGAGCCATTGTGGTTCTGCGCGAAGCCCGCAAGCAGCAGGGCGGAGAGAAGCGGTCGTGAAGATCGACGTCTACAACCTGGAGGGCAAGAAGGTCAGCACCGCCGATCTGCCATCGGCGATCTTCGAGGCCCCGATCAAGCCCGACCTGATGCACCAGGCCCTGGTGCGGCAGCAGGCCAACGCCCGCCTCGGGACGCACGCCACCAAGACCCGCAGTCAGGTGTCGGGAGGCGGGCGCAAGCCTTGGCGCCAGAAGGGCACCGGCCGCGCCCGCCAGGGTTCCACCCGTTCGCCGATCTGGGTCGGCGGGGGCAAGGCCCACACGCCGCACCCGCACTCGTACCGGCAGCGGATGCCGCGCAAGATGCGGCGGGCGGCGCTGCGCTCGGCGCTGTCGGCCAAGGCGGCCCAGGCCGAGATCGTGGTGCTGGAAGACCTGCACCTGGAAGCGGCGCGGACCGCGGCCATGGCCCGCGCCCTGCACGGTCTGGTGGGGGCCTCGAGCGCCCTGATCCTCACTCCGGCCCACGACGAGGGCCTGGAGCGATCGGTGCGGAACCTGCCGCAGGCCAAGACCCTGCGGGCGCAGTATCTGAACATTCGCGACATCCTGGCCTTCGAGCGCCTGCTGTTGCCGCTGGCATCCCTCGAAGTGATCCAGTCGTACCTGGGGGAGTGAGGCGGCCATGACGACCATTTTCGAAGTGCTGCGCCGCCCGCTGGTCACGGAGAAGTCGAATTATCAGAGCAGCAAGCTGAACCAGTACACCTTCGAGGTGACCGGTTCCGCCACCAAGGCGCAGATCAAGGACGCGGTCGAGACGTTGTTCGATGTAGCCGTCGAGCGGGTGAACGTGATCAACCTGCCGGCCAAGCGGCACCCGGCGCGCCCGAAGCCGCCAGCTGCGGGTCCGCCGCAGCGCGGTGAAGAAGGCCGTGGTGACCCTGCGCGAAGGCCAGTCGATCGACGTATTTGAAGGGGTCAAGTGATGGCCGTCAAGAACTACAAGCCCACCTCGCCCGGCCGCCGCGGCATGTCCGGGGCGACCTTCGAGGAGATCACCAAGGACTTGCCCGAGCGCGGCCTGACCAAGCCCCGGCGGGGCAAGGGTGGTCGCAACATTCACGGCCGGGTGACCGTCCGCCATCGGGGCGGCGGCCACCGCCGCCGGATCCGGCAAATCGACTTCAAGCGCGACAAGCGCGGTATCCCGGCGCGAGTGGCGGCGATCGAGTACGACCCCAATCGCTCGGCGCGCCTGGCCCTGCTGCATTACGCCGACGGCGAGAAGCGCTACATCGTGGCGCCCCTGGGATTGACCCGGGGTGACGTCGTCCTGTCCGGGCCGGAGGCCGAGATCCGACCGGGGAACAGCCTGCCTCTGGCCAGCATCCCGCTGGGCACGCTGGTCCACAACCTCGAGCTCAAAGAAGGCCGGGGCGGCCAGCTGGTGCGTTCGGCGGGCACGGCGGCGCAGCTGCTGGGCAAGGAAGGCGCCTTCGCCGCGGTGCGGCTTCCGTCGGGCGAGGTGCGACGGATCCGGCAGACGTGCTATGCCACCATCGGCGAGGTCGGCAACGCCGATCACAGCAACATCAAGCTGGGCAAGGCCGGGCGCAAGCGCCACCTGGGAATCCGGCCGACGGTCCGTGGTTCGGCGATGAGCCCCGCGCGATCATCCGCACGGGGGCGGCGAGGGCCGGCAGCCGATCGGGTTGCCCGGGCCGAAGTCGCCGTGGGGCCAGCCGACCTTGGGCTACCGCACCCGGCGCAACAAGGGGTCCGACAAGTTCATCATCCGTCGCCGTTCGCGGCGCCGGCGCCGCCGGTAGGCCGGGGCTTTCGGGAGGGTTGTAGCGATGTCACGTTCCTTGAAGAAGGGCCCCTTCATCGAGCCCAAGCTCCTGCGCAAGATCGAGGAGATGAACCAGCGCGGTGAGAAGAAGGTGGTGCGGACCTGGAGTCGGGCCAGCACGGTCTTCCCGCAGATGGTCGGTCATACCATCGCCGTGCACGACGGGCGGCGGCACGTGCCGATCTACATCACCGAGAACATGGTGGGGCACAAGCTCGGCGAATTCGCCCCGACCCGGACGTTCCGCGGGCACGTCAGCCGGGAAAAGACCACCACCACCACCGCCACCACCGCCCCGGCGGAGGGCGCCTAGGCATGGCCGGGGAGACCGACGTACGGGCTTCGGCCCGCTTCGTGCTGTCATCGCCGCGCAAGGTGCGCCTGGTGGTCGACCAGGTGCGCGGCCGCCCGGCCCAGGAAGCGCTGGATCTGCTGCGTTTCAGCCCCAAGGCGGCGGCGCTGCCGGTGTCGAAGGTCATTCGCTCGGCGATGGCCAACGCCGAGCAGAACTTCGGGATGAACCCCGAAGATCTGATCGTGGCCGGGATCTGGGCCGACGAGGGCCCACCCGCCGCTGGCGCCGTTTCGGCGCCCGCGGGCGTTTCAAGCCGATCTTGCGGCGGGCGTCGCACATCACCGTCGTGTTGCGCGAGCGCCCAGGCGCCGCGGGCTGAGGCCAGAGAAGGAGCAGGTATGGGCCGCAAAGTTCATCCGATCGGATTCCGGCTGAAGATCACCAAGCCGTGGCGCTCGCGCTGGTTCGCCAACCGGTCGAAGTACGCCGACCAGCTGCATGAGGACCGCGCCATCCGCGAGCTGATCAACCGGGTGATGCCGCGGGCCGGGATCGGCTCGGTGGAGATCGAGCGGTTCACCAACAATCGTGCACATCACGATCAACACCGCCAAGCCGGGGATCGTGATCGGACGCAAGGGAGCCTCGGTCAAGGAACTGCGACGTCAGATCGAGGAGCTGACCGGGATCAAGATCAAGCTCGACATCCATGAGATCAAGGACCCGGATCTGCAGGCCCGGCTGGTGGCCGAGAACATCGCCAGCCAGCTCGAGCGCCGGATCAGCCACCGGCGCGCCATGCAGCGGGCGGTGGGCCAGGCGATGCGCCAGGGCGCCGGCGGGCATCAAGGTGATGTGCGCCGGAAGGCTGTCGGGCATCGAGATGGCCCGGCGCGAGTGGATGCGGGAAGGGCGCGTGCCGGCCCAGACGCTGCGGGCCGATATCGATTTCGCCCGCGCCGAAGCGCTGACCACCTACGGCCGGATCGGGGTCAAGTGCTGGATCTACCGGGGCGACGTGGCTCCGGAGGCTCTGGAACAGACCGAATCGATGGACGTGTATGTCAGCGAGTGAGCGGGGCGAACGCAGCCCGGTTGAGGTGCGATCATGTTGATGCCCAAGCGCGCCAAGTGGCGCAAGCAATCGCGCGGCCGGATGAAGGGTCTCGACCGGCGCGGGGCCGAAGTCAGCTTCGGCGAGTTCGGCTTGCAGGCGCTCGAGCCCGGCTGGGTGACGGCGCGGCAGATCGAGGCCGCCCGGCGCGCGCTGGTGCGCTACATGAAGCGGCGCGGCAAAGTCTGGATCCGGATCTTCCCCGACAAGCCGGTCACCCAGAAGCCGGCCGAGACCCGCATGGGCAAGGGCAAGGGCGCCGTCGATCACTATGTGGCCGTGGTGCGGCCCGGGCGCGTGCTGTTCGAACTTTCCGGGCTGCCGGAAGATCACGCCCGCGAGGCGCTGCGGCTGGCGTCGCACAAGCTGGCGCTCAAGACACGATTCATCGAGCGTCTGGACCGATCGGGAGCGGGCTGAGATGAAGGCGAAGGAGATTCGCGAACTGAACCCACAGGAGATCCGGCGCCGGCTGGAAGAGGCCCGCGAGACCTTCTTCAAGTACCGCTTCCAGTTCGCCACCGGCCAACTCAAGAACACCTCCGCCTTGCGCCTGGCGCGGCGGGAGATCGCCCGGCTGGAGACGATCCTGCGGGAGCAGGAGAGAGCGCAATCATGACCAACACCCGACGACGACTGAACGGCGTGGTGACCAACGCCCGCTTGCAGAAGACGATCACCGTGCGAGTGGATCAGAGCTACCGCCATCCGCTCTACCAGAAGGTGGTGCGCAAGAGCAAGGATTACCTGGTGCACGACGAGCAGGCCTGTCGGCCGGGCGATCAGGTGCGCATCGTCGAGAGTCGGCCGATCTCCAAGCGCAAGCGCTGGGCGGTCGAAGCGGTTCTGGCGCGGGCCAGCGAGGCCGAAGTCGTGGCCAGCCTGGAGACGATCGTCGAGCCGTCGCTGACGGACGAGGCTGCGGGATGATCCCGCAGCCTACCGCAAGAGCCGCAAGGAGGGCTGCGGATGATCCGCAGCCTACCGCAAGAGCCGCAAGGAGGGCTGCGGGATGATCCAGCACGAGACGCGGCTGAAGGTCGCCGACAACACCGGGGGCCGGGAGCTGCTGGTGATTCACGTCATGGGCGGATCGCGCCGGCGGGTCGGCTCGGTGGGCGATGTGGTGGTGGCCACGGTCAAGACCGCCACCCCCCATGGCGCCGTCCACAAGAGCGACGTGGTCAAGGCGGTGATCGTACGCACCGCCAAGGAATACCGGCGTGACGACGGTTCGTACATTCGCTTCGACGACAACGCCGCCGTGATCCTGGATGCGGACGGGGTGAACCCCCGCGGCACCCGCATCTTCGGTCCGGTGGCCCGGGAGCTACGCGAGAAAGGTTTCACCAAGATCGTCTCGCTGGCGCCGGAAGTGCTGTAGGCGGCGGAGGCCGAGGGTGAAGATCAAGAAGGGTGACACGGTGGAAGTGATCAGCGGGCGCGACAAGGGGACGCGCGGCGAAGTGCTCCGCACCCTGCCCGGCGACGGGCGGGTGGTGGTGCAGGGCGCCAATGTGCGCAAGAAGCACCAGCGCCAGATCCAGACCGGGGGCCGCACCATGAACCCGGGGGTGATCCAATTCGAGGCGCCGCTGGACGTCGCCAAGGTGATGCTGGTCTGTCCGAAGTGCGGCAAGACGGCGCGGGTGAAGGTCGTGCGCGATTCCGACGGCACCCGCCGGGTTTGCAAGCGCTGCGAGTTGGCGGTCGACTCCTAGCCGGGGTGCGGGAAGCCATGAGCCATCATCTACAGCAACGCTATCGCACCCAGATCGCCCCGGCACTGATGAAGGAGCTCGGCGTCGCCAGCCCGATGCAGGTGCCGCGGCTGCACAAGATCGTGGTCAACGTCGGGGTGGGGGAGGCGCTGGAGAACGCCAAGGCGCTCGACGCCGCCGTCGACGATGTCACCGTGATCACCGGCCAGAAACCGGTGGTGACCAAGGCCCGCAAGAGCATCTCGAACTTCAAGCTGCGCGAGGGACGCTCGATCGGCCTGAAGGTGACCTTGCGGGGAGAGCGCATGTGGTCGTTCTTCGACCGGCTGGTGAACGTGGCCCTGCCGCGCACGCGCGACTTCCGCGGCCTGTCGGCCCACTCCTTCGACGGCCACGGCAACTACACGCTGGGGATCCGGGAGCAGCTGATCTTCCCGGAGATCGTCTACGACAAGATCGACAAGATCCGCGGCTTCGAAGTGACGCTGGTGACGAACGCCCCCGACGACGAACAGGGGCGGCGCCTGCTCCAGCTGCTGGGGATGCCGTTCCGGAGAGGCGAATAGCATGGCCAAGACATCGATCGTGATCCGCGAGACGCGGCGCAAGTACAAGGTGCAGGTGCGCAACCGCTGCCGCATCTGCGGCCGGCCGCGCGGCTACATTCGCCGGTTCGCCATGTGCCGGATCTGCTTCCGCGAGCAAGCCCTGGAAGGACGAATTCCGGGCGTGGTGAAGTCGAGTTGGTGACGACCAGGGAGAAACGCAGATGACCGTGACCGATCCGATCGCCGACCTGTTGACGCGAATCCGCAACGGGCAGCTGGCCGGCCATGGCGTCGTCGCCGTGCCGTCGTCGAAGATCAAGGTGGCCATCACCGGGATCCTCGAGAAGGAAGGATTCATCGAGGGGTACCAGGTGGTGCCCCATGAAGGCCGGCCGCAGCCGGTGCTGCGCATCGCGCTCAAGTACGTCGGCGAGCGGCGTGAGCGGCGGCCGGTGATCAGCGGCCTGCAACGGGTGAGCCGGCCCGGCCGCCGGGTGTACGTCGGCCGGCGGGAGATCCCCCGTGTCCGATCGGGGATGGGCGTGGCGATTCTGTCGACGCCCAAGGGTGTGATGACCGGCGTCCGCGCCCGCCAGCTCGGAGTCGGCGGCGAAGTGCTGTGCCAGGTCTGGTGAGGACCAGGAGGAGTCTGAGGTGTCTCGAATTGGACGTATGCCGATCCCCTTGCCGGAAGGGGTGGAGGTCAAGGTCGACGGAAGCCAGGTGGAAGTGCGGGGTCCGCTCGGCGAGTTGTCGCGCCAGTTCCCGGCCGAGATGACCATCTCGCTGCGCGAGCAGACCTTGCGTGTCGAGCGCGGGTCCGACGAGCCGCGGATTCGGGCGCTGCACGGCCTGGCCCGGGCGCTGCTGAACAACATGGTGGTCGGGGTGAGCCAGGGTTTCCGTCGAGAACTGCAGGTGGAAGGTGTCGGCTATCGCCCCGAGCTCGACGGGGAAGACCTGGTGCTGTACGTCGGCTTCTCTCATCCGGTGCGGATTCCGCCGCCCGCCGGGATCCGGTTCGAGGTGGATGCCAAGGCCCGGCAGATCCGTGTGGCCGGGCGGCGACAAGGAGCTGGTCGGCCAGGTGGCCGCCGATGTCCGCAAGGTCCGCCCGCCGGAGCCGTACAAGGGCAAAGGGCATCCGCTACCAGGGCGAATACGTCCGCCACAAGGCCGGCAAGGCCGGCAAGGTTGCCTGAGATGGCCAAGTCGACGCGTCGACGAAGCGCGGATCCGGCGTCAGCGCCGAGTCCGCAAGAAGATCGTCGGGACCGCCGAGCGGCCCCGGCTGAACGTGTTCCGCAGCCTGACCCAGACCTACGCGCAGTTGATCGACGATTCGGCCGGGCGGACAATGGCGGCCGCCTCGACCCTCGAAGCGGAGATCCCTCGACTGCGGGCGAGGCCAACAAGACCGAGCAGGCCAAGGTGGTCGGTCGTCTGATCGCCGAGCGCGCCCTGGCCCACGGCATTCGACAGGTGGTGTTCGACCGGGGCGGTTACCGCTACCACGGCCGGGTGCAAGCCCTGGCCGAAGCCGCCCGCAAGGCCGGGCTGGAGTTCTAGGCAGGGTTCGAGGGAGAGGCAATCTGTGAGACGCAATTTCCGAGATCGCAGCGACGAACGCGACGACCTGGACGAACGGGTGATCGATATTTCCCGCGTGGCCAAGGTGGTCAAGGGCGGCCGGCGCTTCTCCTTCCGGGTGACCGTGGTGGTCGGCGACAATCAGGGCAAGGTCGGCATGGGCGTGGGCAAGGCCCGCGGCGTGCCGGAAGCCATCCGCAAGGCGGCCGAGCGGGCCCGCCGGGCGATGGCGACGGTGCCGCTGTCGGGCACGACCATCCCGCACGAGACGATCGCCAAGCACGGCGGCGCCCGGGTGATGCTCAAGCCGGCCTCGCCCGGCACCGGCGTGATCGCCGGCGGCGCCGTGCGGGCGGTGCTCGAGGCGGCCGGAGTGCGCGACATCCTGACCAAGTCGCTCGGCAGCGCCAACGTGCTGAACGTGGCCACCGCCACCCTCGACGCGTCTGCAGGGCTCGCGGGTCGAAGTCGAAGCCGCCCACCGCGGCAAGCCGGCCGATGCGCTGCAGTCCGTTCTGGGAGCGGAAGCGTCATGGCTGAAATCCAGCCGCACTCCTGCGCATCACCCTGGTGCGAAGCCCGATCGGCTACAGCGCCGTCAGAAGGCGACGGTGCGGGCCCTGGGGCTGCGCCGGATGCATCAGACCGTCGAGCAAGACGGATTCCCCGGTCCGTGCGAGGCATGCTCGGCCGCGTCAGCCACCTGGTGCGGGTCGAGGAGTGATCCGATGAAGCTGCATGATCTCAAACCCCGCAAAGGTTCGCGCCGCGCCGCGCAAGCGGGTCGGGCAGGGGCATCGCCGCCGGCCAGGGCAAGACCGCCGGCCGCGGTACCAAGGGCGAAGGCGCCCGGGCCGGCACCGGCGGCAAGCTGTTCCGCCAGGGCGGCAACGTGCCGTTCTTTCGCCGTCTGCCGTTCAAGCGCGGCTTCACCAACATTCCGCCGCCAGCACTGGAATGAGGTCAACCTGGACCGGCTGCAGGCTCTTCCCGGCTGGCACGCGAGGTCGACCCCGGAGACCCTGGGAGCGGCGGGGTTGCTGCCGCGAGAGGCGCTGCCGATCGTCTTGCTGGGGTGCGGCGATCTGGCGGTGGCCCTGAAGGTCCGGGTCCATCGGGTCAGCCGGGCGCCCGTGCCAAGATCGAAGCCGCCGGCGGCAGTCGTCGAGATCCTGGCCGATGCCGGCTGGACGGGTCGTTCCCGGGAGGGAGAGCATGAGAGCGTTCCGTCTTCCGCTTCCTGTGGATCTCGCCCGAAATCCGCAACCGGTTGCTCTTCACCGGTCTGCTGATTCTGATCGATCTACCGTTTCGCCATCCCACGTGCCCGTGCCCGAACGTCAATCGGGAGGTGCTCGAAGGCGTTGGCAGCCAGTCGCCGCTGTTCAGCCTGCTCGACCTGCTCTCCGGCGGCACGGTCTCGAACTTCTCCGTCCTGGCGATGGGCGTCTATCCCTACATCACGGCCCAGATCATCCTGCAGCTCCTGATGCCGATCATCCCGGCGTTGCAGCGCCGAGCGGAGGAAGATCCGCGGCAGGCTCGCAAGTGGATGGAGACGCTGGACCTTCATCCTGGCCGTGCCGATGGCGGCCCTGAACGCCGTCGGTCAGATCCAGCTCTTCCAGCAGTTCGCCCAGTCCGCCGATCCTGCGCGAACCGTTCGGTGCTCAACCTGTCGACCCTGACCATGATCATCACCATGACCGCCGGGACGATGTTCGCCATCTGGCTGGGCGACCTGATCTCGGAGTTCGGCCTGCGCAACCAGGGTCTGTCGCTCATCATCTTCTCGGGCATCGTCTCCCAGATGCCGTCCAACTTCGCCTCCGTCCTGGCCGACGAGCAGTCCCGGCTGGTGGTGCTGATCGCTCTGGTCCTGGTCACCCTGGGCACGATCGTCGGCAATCGTCTTCGTCCAGGAAGGGCGGCGCAACGTACCGGTGATGTATCCCGGGCGGCGCGTTGGCAACCGCATGTCGATGCCGGTCAAGGGCACCCTGCCGCTGATGGTCAACATGGCCGGCATGATCCCGCTGATCTTCGCCCAATCCCTGATCACCCTGCCGGCGTTGATCGCCCAGTTCTTCATCGACTTCGGCAGTACGCCGTGGTCCAGAACATCGCCGCCTGGGCGCAGCTGACCTTCGGCGGAGGTTCGCCTTCTTACTGGGTGTTGTATTTCCTGTTCGTGGTGGGCTTCACGTTCTTCTACACCGACGTGCTGTTCTCGCAGCAGAACTACGGTGAGAACCTGAAGCGCGCCGGCGCGCAGATCCCGGGTGTGACCCGGGGCGCCGCCACCCAGAAGTACCTGACCCGGGTGCTGCGGCGGATCACGCTCCCGGGGGCCGTGTTCCTGGGGTTCATCGCCGTCTTGCCTTTCCTGCTGACCTTGTTCATGCCGGCAGGCGCCTCCGGCTCGGGCCTGCTGGCCGTTTCGTCGGCCGGCTTGCTGATCGTGGTCGGGGTGGTGCGCGACGTCTACCGATCGATCGAGGCGGAGTTGAAACTGCGCGGCTACGACTTCGCCGTCCTGGTTCGCTAGGAATGTGGTGGCTACCTATCTGATCCTGTTCGGCCCGCCCGGGGCCGGGAAAGGGACCCAGGCCAAGCGGCTGGCGCAGGCCAGCGGCGTCGCGCACATCTCGTCGGGCGATCTCTTCCGCGAGCACGTCGGCGCCGCCAGCGAACTGGGTCGACAGGTGAAGAGTTACCTCGATCGGGGCCTGCTGGTGCCCGACGAGGTGACGATCGAAATGGTGCGGGCCCGGCTGGCCCAACCCGAACATCAGGGCGGTGCGCTGCTCGATGGATTCCCGCGCACGGTGGCTCAGGCGGAAGCGCTGGACGCCTTGCTGGCCGAGGGCGGGGCGCACGTGAACGTGGTGCTCAAGATCGCGGTTTCGTCGGAGGCCCTGGTGCGGCGGCTTTCTGGGCGGCGCACCTGTACCCAGGCCGGCCACACTTACAACGTGGACTCGCAGCCCCCGGCGGCGCCCGGAGTTTGCGACATCGACGGGTCGCCGCTGGTGCAGCGCGAAGACGATCGGCCGGAGACCGTACTCCGCCGGATCCAGGTGTACACCGACCAGACCGCTCCGCTCGACGCGTTCTATCGGAGCCGGGGGTTGCTGGTGGAAGTGGACGGCGAACAGTCGGTCGACCAGGTGACGGAACAGTTGCTGCGCCAGGTCGAGGATCGGAACAAACGATGACCTGGCGTCGGGGTATTGAAATCAAGAATGCCGCCGAACTCGAGCGGATGCGGACGGCCGGCCGAATCACCGCCGAAGCGCTGGCGGCGGCCGTGGCCCTGGTGCGACCGGGGGTCGAGACGGCCGAACTCGAACGGGCCGCGGCCGAGGTGTTGCGACGTTACGGAGCGACCCCGGCCTTTCTGAACTACCCGGGTCCGACCCCGTACCCGGCGGTGACGACGGTTAGCGTCAATGAGGAACTGGTGCACGGGATCCCCGGGAAACGCCGGCTGAAGGATGGCGACCTTGTCAGCATCGATTGCGGGGCGATCGTCGACGGATTTGTCGGCGACGCCGCCCTGACGGTGGCCGTCGGCGAGCTGTCGGTCACGGCCCGGCACCTGATCGAGGCCACCCGGGCCGGGTTGCAGGCGGGGATCGCCGCCATGCAGTCCGGCCGTCGTACCGGGGACGTCTCGGCGGCCATTCAGTCCACCGTGGAAGGCGAGGGGTTCCACGTGACCCGCGACTACACCGGCCACGGGGTCGGCCGGGCGATGCACGAGGACCCGCAGGTGCCGAACTACGGCGTGGCCGGGCGGGGGCCGGTGCTCCGGCCGGGGATGACGATCGCCCTGGAGCCGATGGTGCTGGCCGGGGGCCCGGAGACCAGGGTTCTGGACGACGGCTGGACGGTTGTCTCCCGTGATGGGGGGCTGACGGCCCATTTTGAGCACACCGTCGCCGTGACGGACGACGGGCCGGTGGTGCTCACCCGACTGGAGGATCCTGCTCTGGACGGACCTGGATCCGATTGGTATAATGAATACTTTGCCGGGCTCACCAGTCCGGCCGAGAGCCTGGGAGCGAGACGTTCATGAAAGTTTCATCGTCGGTGCGCAAGCGCTGTCCGAAGTGCAAGATCGTCCGCCGCAAGCGGCGGGTTTACGTAATCTGCGAGAACCCGCGCCACAAGCAGCGACAGGGATAAGGGCATGGCCAGGATCGAAGGCGTCGATTTACCGCGCGAGAAACGGGTCGAGATCGGTTTGACCTACCTGTACGGGATCGGTCGCACCCGTTCGCTGAAGACCCTGACGGCCACCGCTGTCAGCCCCGACACGCGCATGCGCGATCTGACGGAGGACGAGATCACCCGTCTGCGCGACTACATCACACAGAACTACACGGTGGAGGGGGAGCTGCGGCGGGAAGTCCAGTTGAGCATTAAGCGGCTGGTCGACATCGGAAGTTACCGCGGCCTGCGGCACCGTCGCAGCCTGCCGGCCCGTGGCCAACGTACCCGCACCAACGCCCGCACGCGCAAAGGTCCCAAGAAGACGGTGGCCGGGCGCGGTCGGCGGCGCGGGGCCAAGAAGAAGTAGCGAAGGGGAGGCGGAGGAAGCATGGTTCGCAAGAGCAAGGCGACTCGCCGGGCCGGCAAGACCAAGGCCCGCCGCACCCTGGCCCATGGCCGGGTGCACATTCACGCCACCTTCAACAACACGATTGTGACCATCACCGACATGCAGGGCAATGCGCTGCTGTCGGGGTCCGCCGGACGCGCCGGTTTCAAGGGATCGCGCAAGAGCACCCCGTTCGCCGCCCGGATGGCCGCCCAGGAGACCATGGCGGCGGGCACCGATCTGGGGTTGCAGGAAGTCGACGTGATGGTCAAGGGTCCGGGTCCCGGCCGCGAGGCCGCCATCCGGGCCGTACAGGCCTCCGGGGTGCGGGTGCGGACGATCAGCGACGTCACCCCGATCCCGCACAACGGATGCCGCCCGCCGAAGAAGCGCCGGATGTAATGGCGATGGTTGGACCGAAGCCCGCTTCGCTCCACCGGGAAAGGATTCATGGCTAAGTACACCGGACCCGTCTGTAAGCTCTGCCGCCGCGAGGGAGAGAAACTCTTCCTCAAGGGCCAGCGCTGTTTCACCCCGAAGTGCTCGTTCGAGCGCCGCGGCTACGCGCCGGGCGACCACGGCCGCGATGCCCAGTTCCGCCGCCGCCGGGTGTCCGACTTCAACCGACAGTTGCGCGCCAAGCAGAAGGCGCGCCGGCTCTACGGGACGAGCGAGCGCCAGTTCCGCCGCTTCTATCAGCGCGCCCTGCGGCGGCGGGGCATCACCGGCGAGGCCCTGCTGACGATGCTCGAGCGCCGGCTGGACAACGTTGTGTTCCGGTTGGGGTTCGCCGAAAACCGGGCCCACGCCCGGCTGCTGGTGACCCACGGCCATTTCAATGTCAACGGCCGCCGCACCGACGTTCCGTCGATGCTGGTGCGCCCCGGGGATCAGATCGAAGTCCGCCCCGGTTCGCGCCAGCGGCCCTATTTCAAGGGTCTGTCGAGATCTCGCCGAGACGCGCACCGTGCCGCGCTGGCTCGATCGGGACGTGCGGGAGCTCAGCGGCACGGTGGTGCAGGCCCCCGAGCGGCAGGATATTGACGCCAGCCTGAACGAACAGCTCATCGTTGAGTTCTATTCCCGCTAAGCGCGCCGGAGGAGGTTCTGTGTTCAGCACCAGTATGGTGATGCCCAAGATCGAACGCGAAGCCGTGGCGCGCAACTACGGCAAGTTCGTCATCAGCCCGCTGGAGCGGGGCTATGGAATCACGCTCGGGAACGCCATGCGGCGGGTGCTGCTCTCGTCGCTGGAGGGGGCGGCCGTGACCTCGGTTCGGCTCAACGACATCGCCCACGAGTTCTCCGACATCCCCGGCGTGCGCGAAGACGTGCTCCAGGTGATGCTCAACATCAAGCAGCTGCGGCTGTTGCTGCATGAAGGGGATTCGTCGCGCCTGCGTCTGGAAGTGCGCGGCGAGGGGGTGGTCACCGCCGCCGATATCCAGGCGCCGGCCGAAGTCGAAATCGTCAACCCCGAGCTGTACCTGTTCACCGTGGACGACGAGAAGGCCCACCTGGAGATGGAGATGAACGTCCAGCGCGGGCGCGGCTATTCGCCCTCCGATGAGCGGGGACGCCTGCCGATCGGGGAGCTGCCCACCGACGCCATCTTCAGCCCGGTGCGCCGGGTCCACTACGAGGTCGGCCGGGAACGCGTCGGGCAAGACACCAACTTCGATCGCCTGCTGATCGAAATCTGGACCGATGGCACGATCAAGCCGGAAGCGGCCCTCAGCCGCAGTGCCCAGATCCTGATCGCCCACCTGCGCGATATCGGCGGGGTGACCGAAGAGAGCCTGCTGGCGGCGGCCGCCCGCGAAGAAGCGCCGCGCATGGCCAGCGAGATCTACGAGGTCCCGATCGAGAATCTCGACCTGTCGGTGCGCGTCTTCAACTCGCTGAAACGGACCGGGATTACGACGGTGGGCGAAGTGCTCGACATGCTGGAGAAGGGCTCCGACGCCATGCTGTCGATTCGCAACTTCGGCGAAAAGAGCCTGGACGAGCTGCGGGAAAGACTGCAGGAGAAGGGCTACCTGCCCAGCGAAGACCTCGAGGCGGAAGGCGAAACTTCCGTCGAAGGCGAGCCGGCTCTGCCGGCGGTGGAGTGAGGCGCCATGAGGCATCGGGTAGCGGGTTACCGGCTGGGCCGCTCGAAAGGGCATCGCACCGCGCTGCGGCGCAGCCTGGTGACGGAACTCTTCCGCCACGAGCGGATTCGAACCACGCGCGCCAAGGCGGCCGCCGTCCGCACCGAGGCCGAACGGCTGATCACGCGTGCCAAGACCGGGACGGCGGCCGGGGAATCGCGGGCGGTGTTCGCCCGCCGGCTGGTCAGCGCCCGGCTGAACGACCCGCAGATGGTCAAGAAGCTGTTCGATGAGATCGCCCCGCGCTACACCGCCCGGCCCGGCGGCTATACCCGCGTGATCAAACTGAATCCCCGCAAGGGCGACGCGGCCGAGATGGTGTACCTGGAGCTGGTCGAAGAGTAGGTCCGCCGAGCGCGGGCCGATGGCAGATTACCAATCGATCCTTGCCTATGACGGCACCGCCTTCGCCGGGTTCCAACGGCAGCGCGGGCGCCGGACGGTGCAGGGGGAGGTCGAGCGGGCTCTGGGGAGCCTGGGGTGGCAGGAGGGCGCCGTGCGCGCCGCCGGCCGCACCGACGCCGGGACGCATGCCACCGGGCAGGTCATCGCCTTCCGCCTCGAGTGGAAGCGCGACCCGGCCCGCCTGACGAGCGCCCTCAACGCCGCCCTGCCCGCCGACGTCGCCGTCCGTCGCACCGAGCCGGCGACGGACGGGTTTCAGCCGCGCTACGCCGCCACCTGGAGGCGCTACCGCTACCGGGTGGTGGCAGCGGCGGAACGGCTGCCGATCCAGGAGCGCTATGCCTGGCGCATCTGGCCCCCGGCCGACGTTGGAGCCATGCGCTCGGCCGGCCGGGTGCTGCTGGGGGAGCACGACTTCGGCGCCTTCGGGACCGCCCCGCGCCGTGAGTTGCACACCCGCCGGCACGTCCGGCGGGCCGAATGGGAGACCGCCGGCGACCAGGCCGAGTTCGTGATCGAGGCCGACGCCTTCCTTTACCGGATGGTGCGGCGGATGGTCTCAGCCCTGGTCTCGGTCGGCCAGGGGCGGGCGACCCGCGACGATCTCGTCACGGCGTTGCGCCGGCCCACACGCCGCTGGCAAGGTCGTTTGGCCCCGGCACACGGTCTGTGCCTGGAGGCGGTCTTGTTCGAGGATTGATTCGACGGCCGGAAGATCCGACCGTCAGGAGTGACGATCGTGCAGAAGACGTACTATCCCAAAGGCGACGCACCACCCCGCTGGGTGTTGCTCGATGCCGAAGGAAAGAACCTGGGCCGCCTGGCGACCCGGGTCGCTTTGATGTTGCTGGGCAAAGACCGTCCCGACTACACGCCGGGGGTGGACCTGGGCGATTTCGTGATCGTGGTCAATGCCGCCAAGGTGGCGGTGACCGGGAAGCGCCTGGAGGAAAAGGTCTACTATCGCGCCTCGGGGTATCCCGGGGGCCTGCGGGCGATCCCGATGAAGGACCAGATGTCCAAGCACCCCGAGCGAGTCATTCAGTCGGCGGTGAGCGGGATGCTGCCGAAGAACCGGCAGCGACGGCGCCTGCTGCGGCGGCTGCACGTCTACGCCGGTCCCGATCACCCGCACGCTGCACAGAAACCGGAACCGTTGAGCGCCTAGCGCGCACGCAGGAAGGATTCACATGGCTGGCGAGTATTACGAAGGAGTCGGTCGACGCAAGACCAGCACGGCGCGGGTGCGCCTGACCTCCGGCACCGGGAAATTCCAGGTGAACGGCAAAGAAGGCCGGGAGTACTTCACTCGGTTGGGTGATTTCCAGGACCTTTCGGGGCCCCTGCGCACCGTCGGAATGGAGAGCCGGTTCGACGTCAGCGTAATCGTACAGGGCGGCGGAGTCACCGGGCAGACCGGCGCCATCCGTCGGGGCCTGGCGTTGGCGCTGATCGCCATGGATCCGGAACTGCGAGCCGCGCTGCGGGCGGGCAAGTTCGTGACGAGAGACGCCCGGGCCAAGGAGCGCAAGAAGCCGGGTCTGAAGCGGGCCCGCAAGGCGCCGACCTACACCAAACGCTGACGCGCCGACGAAGTCCATCGCAACCTTGCCGGGGTCGGGCCAGCCACGTGCCCGACCCCGATTGTTTCCTGGGAGGGGCGGCATGACGAGCGGGATCACGATAGTCGGGCTCGGCCCCGGGGAGGCCTCCGGGATGACCCTCGAGGCCCGGCGGGCGATCGATGAAGCGGAGGTGCTGTTCCTGCGGACTCTGGCCCACCCGGCGGCGCGCGAGATCGCCGGGCGGCGGCCGGCTCATGCCTTCGACGATGTCTACGACGGGCATGCCACATTTGAAGAGGTCTACCGGGACATCGTCGAGCGGGTGTTGCAGGCCGGGAGGAGCGAGTCGGGCGCGGTGTACGCGGTGCCGGGGGATCCGATGGTAGGCGAGGCGACCACCGCCGCCCTGCTCGAGGCGGCCGGCGCGGAGGAAGTCCCGATCCGTCTGGTCCACGCCCCGAGTTTCCTGGAACCAAGTCTGGCTGCCGCCGGGTTTGACCCGCTGGACGGACTCCAGGTGAGCGACGGCCTGGAGGTCGCCCGTCAGCATTACCCGCCGCTCTCGGCCGACCGGCCGGCGCTGCTGGGGCAGGTGTACTCGCGACTGGTGGCTTCCGAGATCAAGCTGACCTTGCTGGCCCTGTATCCGCCGGGCCACCGGCTCCTGGTGCTGGATGCGGCCGGGACGTCGCAGGCGCGCGCCGAATGGCTGGAGCTCGAGGAGCTCGATCGGAGCGAGCGGTTCAGCGCCGCCACCTCGCTCTTCCTGCCCGCCCTGGCGGCGCCGTCTTCCCTGGAGTCCCTGCAGGAGACGGTGGCGCATCTGCGGGCCCCCGACGGCTGTCCCTGGGATCGAGAGCAGACCCCCGAATTGCTGCGGCCGCACCTGCTGGAGGAAAGCTACGAAGTCCTCCAGGCGATCGATCAGGACGACCCGATTGCCCTGCGCGAGGAGCTGGGAGACCTGCTGCTGCAAATCGTGATGCAGACCCAGATCGCGGGCGAGGCGGGCGCCTTCACGATGGCCGATGTGATCTCGGGGATCCAGGAGAAACTGATCCGCCGCCACCCGCACGTGTTTGGAGATGCGCAGGTCGACGGGGTCGGCCAGGTGCTGTCCAACTGGGAGCGTCTCAAGCACGCCGAGCGCGAGCAGAGTGGAGAAGACCGCAGCGCGCTGGAGGGGGTGCCGGCGACCCTGCCCGCGCTGGCCCAGTCGCATGAGCTGCAGGCCCGGGCCGCCCGAGTCGGGTTCGACTGGCGCTCCATTCAGGGGGTTCGGGCCAAGGTCGATGAGGAACTCCAGGAATTGGAATCAGCCGAGGGGGAAGAGGCGCGGGAGGCGGAGGTCGGCGACGTGTTGTTCGCCCTGGTCAACTATGCCCGCTGGATGGGGGTCGATCCGGAGTCGGCCTTGCGCCAGTCGAATTGACGGTTCCGCCGACGCTTTGCGCACATGGAAAGTGCCAGTCGTGAGTCGGGCACCTCCCTGGAGGACCTGTCGCTGGGCGCCCTCGACCAGCTCTGGCAGGAGGCCAAGCGGGCCGACCCCGGATTACAGCAGGATCAGCCCTAGAGCGACGGCCGCGCCGGTGATCGTCAGATTGTCGACATCCGCCAGGGGAAGGCTCTCCACCAGGGTCGCCGCCAGGGCGATCCCGGCCAGGGCAGGAAGCGCCTTCACCGTCGGAACCGGCGGGGCGAGCACTCCGGCCGATCCGAGCACGGCGTGCATCAAGGCAGCCAGCGCCAGTCCGCCGGCGAACATCGCCAGCGATCCTTCCCGGGTCTTGTCGGGACTGTGGGGCAGGCGGTGGCGCCCATACCGGCGACCGACCAGGTCGGCCAATCCATCCCCGCCGCACAGGATCATCAAAGCTGTGACCCCGACGGCCGAAGTCCGCCAGAAGACCAAGGTGCAGACGACGAAGGCCAGGCCGTAATACACCGGCCCTCGCAGGATCTCAGCCGGGTCCCCGTGCCGCGTCATGGCGCTGACCGCCTGATCGTCGCGCATCACTCCTAGACCCACCAGCGCGAACTGGCCCGTGATCGCCAGAGGAACCAGAGCCGCCAGCCAGCGCGCAGCCGGCCCGTCGCTGAACAGCAGCCAGCAGGCGACGAACAGGGGACCGGTTCCGATGTGGATGATCTTGCGGCTTGTCCGCGGCGACATCAGCCCGCGAGCGGCGGCGAAGTCCATCGCTCGAAGCCAGGTCAGCGACAGGGCGAAGGTGACCACCATGGCGGCGAGATCCCGCCCGAGTTCCGTGCCGAGGAATGTGATCACTGCGGCGCCGCCACGTTCGGATCGCCGTAGACTAGAGCGGCCGGGTTCTCCTGTCAACGGCCGGGCTGTCAGCCAGGAACACCCCCGGGTCCGCTGGAACGGACCCGGGGGAAGTCGCTACATTGACCGCTGGTCAAGGAACGACACCCGAATCTTAGGGCGACCTCCTGGTGGGACAATAGGATTTCCCTCCCAAGGTTTCCTGTGAAGACGGAACGCGCCGACACCGGGCGGTGTAAATGAGAGTGAAGGCAGGAGCCGGGGACGCCGGGCTGAACGAGGCCGACCTGATTCGACACGCCAGGCAGGGCGATCATGCCGCCTGGGAGACGCTGGTTCGTCTCCATCAGGAGGCCGTCTTTCGTTACGCCTTGTGGCTGGTGGGAGATCCCGACGAAGCGGAAGACGTGGCCCAGGAGACCTTCATCCGCATGTTGCGCAGCCTGACTCGTTTCGATTTCCACCCGTCCCCTTCGTCCCTGGTTGATTCGAATCGCCCGCAACCAGGCGCGCAACCGCTGGCGCGGCGCCCGTCGCGCGCGTGGCCGCCCTGGAACGATGGCGGGTGGATCGTGCCTTGCGCGGCAGCGACAACGCCGGGCGCGTCGAAGCTTCGTGGGAGGGACCGGGCGCCGCGTTGCGGACCGCGCTCGGGCATCTCTCCGACCCGGACCGGCAGGTGATCATCCTGCGCTACCTGCTGGATTTACCCGTAGAAGAGACCTCGTCCGTCCTCGGAGTCCCGGCCGGCACCGTGAAGTCGAGGAGCAGCCGAGCCCTGGCCCGGTTGCGACAGGTGATCTCGCAGGGGGATCCAGCGTTGCGCCAGGCGCTGCAGGAATGAGGCTTCCGTCCCTGGATTCCTGGGAAGAGAGCCTCCGGCAGTTTGCCCGTGGGGTTCGCTATCCGACCACGCCGGATCTCTGGCCGTCGGTCGCGACCAGCCTCGGGACCCGCAGCCGCGGCGCCCGGGCCGCTGGTCTGCGCTGGGCTCCAGCCCTGGCCGCCGTCTGCGTTGCTGTCATCCTGGGTGTGATCGCGGTCCCGTCGGCCCGCGCCGCGCTGCAACGGGTGCTTCAGGTCGGGGTCTTGCGCGTGATCTTGCCGGCGGAGTCCCCGACGGCCGCCTGGCCCACGCCGTTGGCCGGCTCGACGAAGCCCGTGCCCACTTCGACGGTGCGGGTCGCCTTGCCGTCCGGCCTGGAGGCTCTGGCTGGCCGAACCTCTCTGGAGGAGGTGCGCCGCGCCCTCGGTGATTCGCTCCGGCTGCCGACGGTGCCCGCCGACCTGGGGAATCCCGGACCTGGTCTACCTGCAAGGGGATCCGAATCCGTTCGGCCTTCTGATCTGGCTCGACGAGGATGACGCCGAATTGATCCGGTTGGCGCTGCACGTTCTCCTCCCGGATTCCTTTGGCGCCAAATCGGCCCCGGAAGTTGTGCAGCTTACCGAAGTGAACGGCCGACCGGCCCTGTGGATGGTCGGTTCCCATCTGTTCCTCCTTCGAAGCGGCGCCTACGAAATGCGTTCGCTGGTGGAGGGGAACGTGCTGGTCTGGGAGTTTAGCGAGACCACCTACCGACTTGAAACGGGGTTCTCTCTCGAGGAAACCCGGCGCATCGCCGAATCACTGCGCTGAGAACTGCTCCGCGGGCGATCCCTTCGGAGGGTTCCTGTCGATCAAGACGGAGCCTCGGCATCCGCCGCTCCGGCGATGTGTCTTCTTCTCCGGTCGTGACGGGTCGAGGTGATTTGACGTTGCAGGACCCGCGTGCATGCCCTACAATGCTGTCAGAGGGTCATGCAAGCGATACTGATCACCGACGATTCCGACGAACGCGATGTTTACACATTCGCGCTGCGCCACGCCGGCCTGGCGGTTTCGCCGAGCGCTAACGTGGCGCAGGCCGCCGCCACCTGGATCGATCGGCCGGCGGATCTGGTGGTGCTGGGAAGTCGATCGGCGGATCCCGGCTTGCTGCGCGAGGTCTCGCAGTTGCGCGCCGCCACCGATGTTCCGCTGATCCTGCTGCTCGAACTCACCGCAGGAAGCGCTCACCCTGGAGTTGGTACGGACCGGGGTCGACCTGGTGTTGGCGCGCCCGGTGTCGCCGTTGGTCCTGGGGGCCTATGCCCAGTCCCTGTTGCGGCGGGCCGGTGCGGCCGCGGCCTTCGCCATTCCGACCCTCGACCTGCAGGGCTTTGCCCTCGACCCGGCGACCCGCAGCATTCGCAGGCAGGGCGGCGAGTCGCAGCGGTTGACCCAGCTGGAGTTCCGCCTGCTCTACCTGCTGATGACGAATCGCGGGCAGGTGATGCCGATCGAAGTGATCGTCGAGCGGGTGTGGGGCTACAGCGGAGAGGGCGATCGGGATCTGGTACGAGGGCTGATCAGCCGTCTGCGCAAGAAGATCGAGGTCGACCCGGATCAACCCGAAGTGATCCAGACGGTCTCGGGAGTCGGGTATCTGTTCCGCCTGGACTCGGAATGACGCCGGATCAGGCGCCATCGCATCCCCCAGATATGGGGGGTACTCTTGCACGGGTTTGCGATGGTTTCTCCACGAGCATCGCGCGGCCGTCGGTTATACGAGACTGGAAGTCGCCGGATCGCACGCGGAGAATGGGATGGAGTCGATCGTCTGTCGCAGCTGTGGGCGGGAAATCCGTCTCCGTCGGGCGATCCGTCTGGCGGAGCGATTCGCCTGCCCGGCCTGCGGGGCGAGGCTCGAGGTCATCGGATTGAGCCCGGTCGAGGTCGACTGGGCTTTTGAGCCGCCGCTGGCCGAAGTGACGTCGGAGTTTCTGGTCGAAGACATCCTCGAGGATGGAGACCCCGCGGTCGCCTGAGGGCGCCGCCGGGACGGAGGGACATCATGCGCTATGCCAAGACCCTGCGGCGAAGGAGGCCCCCCGGGAAGTCCGGCCCGGCCGGACCCTGGCGCATCGCGCTCATCGCCAATCTTCAGGACGACGTCGTCTGGGGGCCCAACTCGCCGCCCGACGCCGGCGCCGAATTCGACAAGCGAACCACGGTCGAAGCCCTGGCCGCCGCGCTGGAAGCCGATGGACACTACGTCCACGTGTGCAGCGGCGACAGCACCTTGCCGGAGGCCCTGCTCAGCCTCCGTCCTCACATCTGCTTCAACATCGCCGAAGGTCTGGGGGGCGACGGGCGAGAAGCCCACGTCCCCGCGCTGTGCGAGTTGCTCGGGATTCCGTACACTGCCAGCCGGGTCGTTGCCAACGCTCTGTCCCTCGACAAGACCCGCACCAAGCGTATCTGGCGGGATGCCGGGCTGCCGACGGCGGCTTTCCAGGAATTCAATTCGGCCTCCGAGCCGGTGGACCCGCGTCTGCGCTATCCGTTGTTCGTCAAGCCGGCGCGAGAGGGGACCGGCATGGGCGTGGATGCCTCCGCCGTCGTCCGGGACGAAGCGGGTTTGCGTTCCCGGGTCGACTGGCTGGTTTCGGCCTACGATCAGCCGGCTCTGGTAGAGGAGATGCTCCCCGGTCGGGAGTTCACCGTCGGGTTCCTGGGGAACCCCGGGGATCCCCGCGGCCGGCGCCGTCCCTGGCTGTACGATGAGCGCGGCTACCACATCTTCCCGATCATGGAGATCGACAGCAACGTGGCCTCGACTCCCGGGATCTACGGCCACGACGCCAAGTCGTACGACATCGGCGTCGCCGGCGCGCCGGAGTACATCTGCCCGGCTCGCATACCGGAGCGGCTGCGGCGGCGACTGGTGAACCTGACCTTGCGGGCGGCCGAAGTGCTGGGTGCGGCGGATGTCTCCCGGGCCGATCTGCGGCTGGGAGCCGACGGTCGGCCATACCTGCTGGAGATCAATACCCTGCCCGGGCTCAACCCGGCCATCAGCGATATCTGCATCATGGCCGCCGCCGAGGGGATGATCTACGACGACCTGGTCACGGAGATCCTGTACCTGGCGGCGCATCGGTTCGGACTTCCGTTCGAGACCGTGGAGACGATCGAGGCCCTGCCGGCGGAGCGCCTGGAGGCTGTTTCGGCGGAAAGCGTGGAGGAATGGAGCCGACCGCAGAACCGGCAACCGTTGCCCAAGGGCAACCGCCGTGTTCAGCGGCGCCGCCGGGCCAAGTAGCGGCTGCGAAATCGATCTGACGAACGGCGGCGGCCGAGATCTCGGCCGCCGCCGTCTGCTTCCGGGGCGGCGAATCCCGGTAGGGTAGAATCTCGTTCGATCAAGGTTGGTGGAGGACCTGGCCATGAAGAGAATGTTCCCTCCGGCGCGCCGAGCGCCGCAGTACGCCGAGGTGCCCGACGAGAAGTGGTTCAACTGGCGCTGGCAACTGAGCCACCGCCTGAACTCGCCGCAAGAGATCGGGGAGATCCTGCGCCTCACCCCGAGCGAGGAAAAGGCGCTCGCCGCCACCCACCTGTTCCGGGTCGATATCACGCCGTACTTCCTGTCGCTGATCGATCCGGACGATCCGAAGGATCCGATTCGTCTGCAGGTGATCCCCACCGCTTCCGAGATGCAGCCCTTCACGGCGATGATGGAGGACTCCCTCGCCGAAGACGCCCATTCCCCGGTGCCCGGCCTGGTCCACCGGTATCCCGACCGGGTGCTGATGCTGGTGACCACCCAGTGCGCCTCGTATTGCCGCTACTGCACACGCTCCCGAATCGTGGGGGACCCGGCCGAGCAGTTCTCCCGGGCCGAGTTCGAACTCCAGATCGAGTACCTCAAGCGGACCCCGCAGGTGCGTGACGTGCTGCTCTCCGGGGGTGATCCGCTGACTCTGGCGCCGAAGATCCTGGCCGAGCTGCTGGGGCGCCTGCGCGAGATCGATCACATCGAGATCATCCGGATCGGCTCGCGCGTGCCCGTCTTCCTGCCCATGCGGGTCGACGACGAACTGTGCGATCTGCTCCAGCAGTTCCATCCGTTGTGGCTCAACATCCACGTGAACCACTCCCAGGAGATCACGGCCGAGCTGGCCGAGGCTTGCGATCGCATGACTCGGGCCGGAATCCCGCTGGGGAACCAGTCGGTATTGCTGGCCGGGGTCAACGACTGCGTCCACATCCAGCGGAAGCTGGTGCAGGACTTGGTGCGGATGCGGGTCAGACCCTACTACCTGTACCAGTGCGACCTGGTGGAGGGTTCGGGGCATTTCCGAACGCCGGTCGACAAGGGCGTGGAGATCATTGAAGGCTTGCGCGGCCATACTTCGGGTTACTCGGTCCCGACGTTCGTGGTGGACGGGCCCGGCGGGGGAGGCAAGATCCCGGTGATGCCCACCTACCAGATCAGCGCCTCCGACCACAAAGTGGTGCTGCGCAACTTCGAGGGTTTTATCACCAGCTATGAAGAGCCGATCGAGTACACCCCGCATGATCCGGAAAGCTGCAAGTTCTGCCGATCGAAGCGGCTGGAGCCGGGCCAGGCAGGCGTCTCAGGCTTGCTCGACGGCGAGGCGATGTTCATCAAGCCGGAGGGATTCGACCAGATCCACGGTCGGGGAGGGGTGTCTCACCGGTTGCGCGCCGATCCGACCAAGTGGCAGCCCAAAGGGATCGGAGAGCCGAAGACGTCCATTCCGGCGGAGACGGAAAAGCCCGACTAGCACGGGCCCGGATCGGGCGGTCCGGCGGATCGGGCACACCATCCGGGTAGAGGATCAACCGCAGCCCTAGGGCTGCGGTTTCTCTTGGGAACGGCCGAGGTTGTTGCGCCGCCTACCAGGGGCGATGGAAGCAGTCAGCGGCTGCGGCTTCCGAAAGAACCCGCCCAGACCGGAGCGGGTGATGACGACCGGTCAGGTCCGGGGTCAGCGGGATACGACCAGGGTCAGCACCGCCAACCCGGCCGTGAAGCCAAGTGAATGCGATGTGAGCCGCCAGCCGTCAGCCTCCAGCAATCGGAGATCCGAAAACGCGCTCACGCTCAGTTGCTCCAGACCCCGCGCCACATCGGGGGCCTGACTGCTCAATGTATCGACCAGCCCGGGGGTCCGCAGCCGTTCGATCTTCACGATCAGGCGGTGTTCGGGAGGGGTTTCCACACCCGGGGCGATTTCGAGCCCGGACGGGCTCCGTGGGTCGACCTCGGCTCAGGCGCCGGGCGGCTTGAAGCTGGGACGGTACAAGGATGGCGCCTTGGGCCGGTGGGGGATCCGGTCCAGGCGTCGCCGGAGAGTCTCCCGCAGGAGCGCAGCCGAATCGGCGTCGATCCGTTCCTGATCCGGATGCGGCTGGCGAAGCTGCTCGATCGGGGTTGGCCGGAACATGCTGCCTCCTCTGACAACTCTGCTCTCATCAGAGGTGCAAGTTCGGGGCCACGGGCTACGAGTTCCCCGCCGCCAGCCGGATCGCTGGAGGCGTTACTGCCTCGGCAGCATCGGGATGTGGATGCCTTGCTCCCGGGCGAAGCTGATGGCCTCCGGGTACCCGGCGTCGGCGTGGCGTACCACTCCCATGCCCGGGTCGGTGGTCAGCACGCGTTCCAGGCGACGACCGGCTTCCGCCGTTCCGTCGGCGACGATCACCTGCCCGGCATGGATGCTGAAGCCGATTCCGACACCGCCGCCGTGGTGCAGGCTGACCCAGGTGGCGCCCCCGACGGCGTTGATCAGGGCGTTGAGAAGCGGCCAATCGGCGATCGCGTCCGATCCGTCGAGCATCCCCTCGGTCTCTCGGTTGGGGCTGGCGACCGAACCGGCATCGAGATGATCCCGCCCGATCACGATCGGTGCCGAGACCACGCCGGTGCGAACGAGTTCGTTGAAGGCCAGACCGGCGCGCGTTCGGTCACCGTAACCCAACCAACAGATCCGGGCCGGCAGGCCCTGGAATTCGACTTTCTCCTGAGCCATACGGATCCAGCGGTGCAGGGCACGGTCCTCCGGAAAGAGATCGAGGATGGCTTCGTCGGTCCGCAGCAGGTCTTGGGGATCCCCGGAAAGGGCCACCCATCGGAACGGGCCCTTGCCCTCACAGAACATCGGCCGGATGTACGCGGGGACGAACCCCGGGTAGTCGAAGGCCCGGCTGACTCCGTGGTCGAGGGCGCGCTGCCGCAGGTTGTTCCCGTAATCGAACACCACGCTGCCTCGATCCTGCAGGGCGAGCATGGCTTCGACGTGGCGGGCCATTGAGTTCATCGAACGTCCCAGGTAGGTCTGCGGATCGGAGGCGCGCAACTCGGCCGCCTGTTCCGGGGTGTATCCGGTCGGGATGTAGCCGTACAGGGGGTCGTGGGCCGAAGTCTGGTCGGTGACCACGTCGGGGGTCACCCCGCGCGCCACCAGCTCGGGCAACACCTGGGCGGCGTTGGCGATCAGCCCGATCGAGAGCGGGGTGCCCGCCGAGCGGGCTTCATCGGCCCAGGACATGGCTTCCTCCAGGTCGTCGCTGATCCGGTCGAGCTGGCGCAGGCCAAGTCGTCGCTCGGCGCGCAGACGGTCGACTTCTACGATCAGCGCCACACCTTCGTTCATGGTGACCGCCAGAGGCTGGGCTCCTCCCATTTCCCCCAGGCCGGCGGATACCACCAGCCGGCCTTTCAGACTCGACCAGCCCTGAGTCCTCGCCAGCGAAGCCAGGGTCTCAAACGTCCCCTGGAGGATTCCCTGGGTGCCGATGTAGATCCAGCTGCCGGCGGTCATCTGCCCGTACATGATCAGGCCCTGCTGCTCCCAGCGATCGAAGTTCTCCTGGGTGGCCCAGGCCGGGACGATGTTGGAATTGGCCAGCAAGACGCGCGGGGCGTCGGTGTGCGTGGTGAAGACCGCCACCGGCTTTCCCGACTGGACGAGCAGGGTCTGGTCGGGCCGCAACTCGCGCAAGCTCCGCAGAAGCGCATCGAAGCATTCCCAGTTCCGGGCGGCCTTGCCGCGCCCGCCGTAGACGATCAGGTTCTCCGGGTCACCGGCCACCTGGGGGTCGAGATTGTTCTGCAGCATGCGGTAGGCGGCTTCGATCTGCCAGTTGGCGCAGGTGAGCTGCGTGCCGCGGGGGGACCGGACGATTCGAGGCATGGCATCGCTCCGAGGGGCAGGCGCGGGTGGATTCGGACCGGATTTTACTCCGGGCTCTGAAATGTCTCCGCCGGAAGGTGTTTCCCCCGTGTGGGCTCGAGGGCCATGCATTGGCGGGCAGCCTCGACCGGGCCTGGGGGATAAGCAAGAGAGTCAAGCGGTTCGCCGGGAGTGTGGATGTGCCGTCCTGCCGGGGACCGCTGTGGGGCGTCGCAGGACTGGCGGCCTTGGCGGGTTCCTATTAATGAAGACAGCGGGTCGCAAGACCCGCTGCTCTGTCGGGGCGGGCGGATTTGAACCGCCGACCTCACGGACCCGAACCGTGCGCTCTAGCCGGGCTGAGCCACGCCCCGAAGGATTCGCGGGATTATAACAGACGGCAGGCAGAGCGGTCGCCGACCCGTGCCTCAGGCCGTCCGGAACACCTTGGCCGCCGCCTCGGCCTGCTTTTCGTCGATCGGCAGCATGAACGAGAACAGGCTGCCCAGGCCTTCCTTGCTTTCGCACCAGATCTGCCCGCCGTGCATTTCGACCATCGCCTTGGCGATCGACAGGCCCAGCCCCATCCCGCCGTGCTTGCGGGTCAGGTGCGATTCCACCTGGAAGAAGCGTTCGAAGACCCGGTCGATTTCGCCGGCCGGGATCCCGATGCCGGTGTCGACCACATACACCCGGGCGTAGCCGCCCTCGCTTTCCACCTTGACCCCCACCTGGCCCCCCTGATCGGTGAAGGTCAGGGCGTTGCGGATCAGGTTGCTCAGGGCGACCTCGACCTTGTCGCGGTCCCCCTGGACCACGACCGAGTCGTCGGCCGGGACGTCGCAGCCGATCTCGATGCTCTTCTCCGCCGCCAACTCCTCGAAGCGGCGCACCATATCCTGGGCCATCTTGGCCAGGGAGAAGCGGGCGCGCCGCACCCGCGATTGGCCCTCTTCCTTGTGGGAGATGGTCGACATGTCTTCGATGATCGTCTTCAGCCGCATGGCGCTGCGGATGATGACTTCCATTTGCTCCCGGTAGTCGCCGGGGATGATCTCCTGCAGGAAGGTGGCGTGGCCCAGGATCAATCCGAGGGGAGTGCGCAGTTCGTGGGAGGCGATGGCGATGAAGTCCGACTTCATCTGGTCGAGCCGGGTCAGCTCGGCGTTGGCTTCCTGGAGCTTGGTCAGCAGGCGGGCGTTTTCGATGGCGATCGAAGCCTGCGCCGCCAGAGTCTCCAGGATGGCCAGGTCGTCTTCGGTATAATTGCGGGTGGGGTGTTTGTTGACCGCTTCGATCACCCCGATCGCCTCCCGCTTCACCATGAGCGGGACACCCAGGATCGAGCGGGTCTTGAACCGTAGTACGCTGTCGACCTGGCGGTAGACGCGAGGATCGGCGGCGGCATCCTGGACCACCATCGGACGAGTGTGGGTGAAAACCCATCCGGCGATGCTCGAATCCAGGGGAACGCTCAGCTGGCTCAGGCCTTCGGGTTGCTCTCCCGAGGCCGCCTCGAAGCGAAGCTCGCCGGCGCTCGGATCGTAGAGCAGGATCGAAGCCGCTTCGCTTTGCGTCAGGTCGGCGGCACTATCGACAATACGCTGGAGCAACTGGGTCAGGTCGAGGGTCGAACTGAGAGTCCGGCTGACCTCGAGCAGGCGCTCCAGATGCTGGGGCTTTCGTGGGGAAGTGGGCCGGTCAAGAGGCATCGGCAGCACCGACCATTAGACCGAATTCTAGCACACGCGATTCGCAGGAACCATCCGCCGGGGGTACCGGCGCTGGCAGGAGGGCCGTATGGCAGCACGTAAGAAGGTGCGGGTGGCGATCATCGGAGTCGGCAACTGCGCCTCGTCGCTCGTTCAGGGGGTCACCTACTACCGGCGCGCCAAGCCCGGAGATCCGGTTCCGGGGCTGATGCACGTCGAGCTGGGCAGCTATCACATCCGTGACATCGAGTTCAGCGCAGCCTTCGACGTGGTCGCCAGCAAGGTTGGCAAAGACCTGAGCCAGGCGATCCAGGCCTACCCCAACAACACCATTCAGTTTGCCGACGTGCCGCGCCTGAACGTGCGGGTGCACCGCGGCATGACCCACGACGGCCTGGGAACCTACCTGGCCTCGGTGGTGGAGAAGGCCGAAGGCCCCACCGACGACATCGTGCGCATCCTCAAGCAGACCAAGACCGACGTGGTGGTGAATTTCCTCCCGGTCGGATCGGAGATGGCCACCAAGTGGTATGCCGAGCAAGTGCTCGAGGCCGGCTGCGCTCTGGTCAACTGCATCCCGGTGTTCATCGCCAGCTCCGAATACTGGGCCGGCCGCTTCCGGGAGCGCCGTCTGCCGATCATCGGCGACGACATCAAGAGCCAGGTCGGGGCGACCATCGCCCATCGGGTGCTGACCAATCTGTTCAACGACCGCGGGGTTCGGATGGACCGGACCTACCAACTGAACTTCGGCGGCAACATGGATTTCTACAACATGCTCGACCGGGCCCGCCTCGAGTTCGAAGAAGATCTCCAAGACCAATGCCGTCACCAGCCAGCTGCCCTATCCGGTGGCGCCGGAGAACGTCCATGTCGGTCCGAGCGACTACGTACCCTGGCTGACCGACCGCAAGTGGTGCTACATCCGCATGGAGGGAACCACCTTCGGCGACGTGCCGCTCAACCTGGAGCTCAAGCTCGAAGTGTGGGACTCTCCGAACTCGGCCGGGGTCGTTATCGATGCGGTGCGCTGCGCCAAGATCGCCCTCGATCGGGGCCTCTCCGGCCCGCTCCCTGGCCCGTCGGCCTACTTCATGAAGACCCCGGCCCGCCAGGTGAACGACGATCTGGCCCGTCAGATGGTGGAAGACTTCATTTCCGGGAAACCCGCCTCCGCCTGACGAGCAGACCAGGAGTGGGTATGCGGGCACAGCGGCTGGCGCGGCCGGCGCCCGTCGAAGACGAACCCATGCAACCGGAGGACCTGACGGCTCCCGAACCCGGGCCGGGCGAGGTCCTCCTGCGCGTGCGAGCGTGTGGTGTCTGCCGCACCGATCTGCATCTGGCCGAAGGGGAAGTGCCGGCCCCGGTCCTGCCGATCACTCCCGGCCACCAGATCGTGGGCGAGGTGATTGCGGCGGGCGAAGGCGTGCACCTGGCGGCGGGCGCCCGCCTCGGGGTTCCCTGGCTGGGCGGCGCCTGCGGGGAATGCGATTTCTGCCGGCGCGGGGAAGAGAACTTGTGTGACGCCGCTCGGTTTACCGGATTCCACCGAGACGGCGGATTCGCCGAGGTCGCCGTCGCCCTTGCCGACTTCGTCCTGCCTCTGCCTGCGGCGCTCGACGACGCCTTGGCCGCGCCGCTTCTGTGCGCCGGGATCATCGGATACCGCTCCCTGCGTCGGGCGGGGGTCGGGCCCGGCGAGACCGTCGGACTGATCGGGTTCGGGGCCAGCGCCCACCTGGCTCTGCCGGTCGCCCTGGCCTGGGGTTGTCGGGTGCTGGTCTACACCCGGGACAACCGCCATCAGCGCCTGGCGCGGGAGATGGGGGCCGACCGCGCTTCAGGCATCGAGCAGGGACGGGCAGGGGAACTCGATCGCGCCGTGTTGTTCGCTCCCAGCGGGCAGCTGGTCGCTCCCGCGCTGGATTTGCTCCGGCCGGGAGGCTCCCTGGCCATCAACGCCATCACCCTGACCCGGATCCCCGAGATGGACTACCAGCACCTCTACAACGAACGCACCCTGTGCACGGTGGCCAACGCCACCCGCCAGGACGGGCTGGAGTTCCTGGCGTTGGCCGGGGAGCTGGGCCTTCGCCCCACAGTGCGGTCGTACCCGCTGGGGGAGGCCAACCGGGCCCTGTCCGATATCAAGCACAGCCGCCTGGAGGCGGCCGCGGTGTTGATCCCATGATTCGCCTGGGCACATCCGGGTTTTCTTATGACGACTGGGTCGGACCGTTCTACCCGGCCGACCTGCCCAAACGAGATTGGCTCGGGTTCTACGCCCGCGAGTTCGACACGGTCGAACTCAACGTCACCTACTACCGCGTGCCGGACCAGCGGACGGTGGCGGGTTGGGTCGAACGTACGCCCCCGGACTTCCTGTTCGCAGTCAAAGCCCACGGGGGATTGACTCACGAGCGCGTCGAACCCGACTTCACCGGATTCGTGGAGGCCATGGCGCCGCTGCGGGCCGGGGGGAAGCTGGCCTGCATCCTTGCCCAGTTCCCGTACGCCTTCGGGCCGACACAGGAAAACTGGGACTACCTGCACACGCTGCGCGAAGGGCTGGCCGACCTTCCGGTCGTGGTCGAGTTTCGCCAACGGGGCTGGGTTCGGGAGGAGACGTATGCCCGGCTGGCCGACATGCAACTCGGCACCTGCTGCGTCGACGAACCCGATCTGGCCGGGTTGATGCCCGGCGACGCACGCCGGACTTCCCCGCTGGGGTACGTCCGGTTTCACGGTCGGAACGCCGAGAAGTGGTGGAACCACAAACAGGCGTGGGAACGCTACGATTACAGCTACCGCCAGGAGGAACTGGCAGAGTGGGTGCCGCGCTTGCGGCTGATCGAGCGAGGGGCGGAGGTCGTGCTGGTGTATGCCAACAATCACTACCGTTCGCAGAGCGTCGATGCCGTGCGGAAGCTGCGCGACCTGCTGGGGGAGGGCGGTTAGCGGCGGACGTCCGCGCGAGCGCCCGATCGCGCACCTGGTCCGGCGTGGGGCCGCGACCGCCTCGGATCCTCCGCTGGGCGGCGAGACGCCGGGACAACCCTGCTGATATAATTGAAGTTCAGGAAGGCGCGGCCTCCCCCAACTGCGGGCCGCGGCGAGGCAGCGACACCGATGTCAGGACATTCCAAGTGGTCAACCATCAAGCGCAAGAAGGCCGCCAACGACGCCAAGCGCGGCAACCTGTTCACGCGCCTGGCGCGGGAGATCGCTATCGCAGCTCGGGAGGGCGGGGGAGATCCAGATACGAACTTCGCGCTGCGCCTGGCCGCCGAGCGGGCCCGCAGCGCCAACATGCCCAAAGACAATATCGAGCGGGCGATTCGGCGCGGCACCGGCGAGGATAAGGACGGCACCGCCTTCGAGCGAATCCTGTACGAGGGCTACGCGCCGCATGGGGTGGCGCTCATGGTCGAAGTGGTCACCGACAACCGCAACCGGACGGTGGCCGAACTGCGCCACACCCTGTCGAAGGCCGGCGGCTCGATGGCGGAGGTCGGCGCGGTGGCCTGGCAGTTCCGGCGGGCGGCCTTCTTCTCGATTCCGCTGGAAGGCGTCGATCGGGAGAAGGTGTTCGAGGTGGCGGTGGAAGCCGGCGCCGACGACGTCTTGTTCGAAGACGATGCGGTCGAGGTGTTCGGCCCGGTCGAGGTCTTTCGCCAGATCAATGAAGGGCTGCGCCGGGCCGGGTTCCAGCCCGACGAGGCGCAGGTGCGGATGCTGCCCAGCAATACCGCCGATCTTCCCAAGGAGCAAACGGTCCAGGTGATGCGGGTGATCGAGACCCTGGAAGAGCTGGACGATACCCAGCAGGTGTTTTCGACCCTGCACGTCACCGACGAAGCGGTCGAAGTCCTGGAGACCGCCTGACCGGAGGCGGGCCGGCGCACGCCCGCCCGGCCCGGCGCCGAGCCTCCCCGCCGCGATGCCCGATCGGCAGCTGCTCGGAATCGATCCCGGAATGGCCCGTACGGGCTACGGGTTGATCCATGAGAGCCGCGACGGCGGTCTGACCCTGATCGACTTCGGAGTGCTGACCACCACACCCGAGACGTCCCTGGCGGAACGCCTGCTGGAACTCGAAATGGGGATGGAACGAATGCTGACCGACCGCCAGCCCGACTCGGCGGCGGTCGAGAGACTCTTCTTCGAGCGGAATGTGACGACGGCCATGTCGGTCGGTCAGGCGCGCGGGGTGGCCCTGGCCACGCTGGCCCGGCGCGGGATCCCGGTCAGCGAATACGCGCCGTCGGAGATCAAGCAGGCCGTCGCCGGGAGCGGATCGGCCGACAAGCGACAGATGCAGGTGATGGTGCGTCGTTTGCTGAGCATGGTCGATCTGCCGCGCCCCGACGACGCCGCCGACGCCCTGGCGGTCGCGATCTGTCACGCCCACACCAGCCGAACTCTCGAGCGGTTGGAGGCGCACCGATGATCGCAACCCTGCGGGGAGTGGTCCAACACCTGGCCGCCGGGGAAGCCATCGTCGAAGTCGGCGGCGTCGGAATGAAGGTTCTCGTGCCTCGCACGGTGCTCGAATCGGGGGCGGCGGTGGGCCGGGTCGTCTTCCTGCACACCTACCTGGTGGTTCGTCAGGACGCGCTGAGCCTGTACGGGTTTCCCAATCCGGAGCAGCGCGAACTCTTCGAGACCCTGCTCGAGGTGAGCGGAGTCGGGCCGAAGCTGGCGCTGGCGGTCCTGTCGCACCTGAGCCCCGAGGCCCTGCGGGCCGCCGTGGCCGGCGGCCAGCCGGAGGCGCTCGATCGGGTGCCGGGGGTCGGGAAGAAGACCGCCGAGAGGATTGTCTTTCATTTGAAGGACCGTTTCCCCGGAGCCGGGCCGGGAGGAGCGACCCTGTTGCCCGCCGACTCCGACGTGGTCGCCGCTCTGACCTCCCTCGGCTACAACCTGGTGGAAGCCCAGACCGCCGTTCAGGCGATGCCGGCCGACGCTCCGGAAGACGTTGCCACCCGGGTACGTCTGGCCCTACGCTATTTCGCCCGACCCTGAGCCGGGCGCCGCCCGACTCCCGGAGATCTCAGTCATGGCGCTATCCGGCAAGGTGGTGTTCATCGGACCCGGTGTGATGGCCGAAGCCATGATCCTCGGCCTGATCGGGCGCGCCGGCGTTGCACCATCCCGGATCGTGGCCTGTGGACCGCGCCGGGAGAGGCTGGAGGAATTGGCGGGACGCCATGGCATCGGCACCGCCTCCGACGCTCGCCAGGCGGTATCCGACGCCGACACGGTCATCCTCTCGGTCAAGCCGCAAAGCCTCCCTCAGGTCGTGCGCCAGCTGGAAGGGTCGATTTCCGAAGACGCGCTGGTGCTCTCGATCGTCGCGGGGGTCAGGCTTTCCCAGCTGACCTCGGGTCTCGGGCACCCGGCCGTAGTCCGGTCGATGCCCAACACTCCGGCGCAGGTCGGAGAGGGCGTCAGCGTTTGGACCCCCACCGAAGCGGTGACGAACGAACAGCGGGAGACCGCCCGAGGGATCCTGGCCTCCTGCGGCAAGGAACTCCTGGTCGATGACGAAGACTACCTCGATATGGCCACGGCCCTCTCCGGCACCGGGCCGGCTTATGTCTTCCTCTTCATGGAGGCCATGGTCGACGCGGGGGTGCATCTCGGTTTCCCCCGGCGGATCGCCGAAGAGCTGGTGGTGCAAACCGTGCGTGGATCGGTGGCGTTCTACGAAAGTTCGCCCAAACACCTGGCCCGGCTTCGCAATCAAGTGACCTCGCCGGGCGGAACCAGCGCCGCCGCCCTGTACTACCTGGAGAAGGCAGGTTTCCGCACCGCGATCTCACGAGCCGTCTGGGCGGCGTATGAACGCTCGATCCAGCTGGGGCAAGGGAGAAAACGCGGATCGATCGATAGTCCCTGAACCTGCTCTGATTGTGAACGGCTGGACAAAAAGGATGAGATCAGTTACGATTCCTTCAGGCCCGGGGCAGGTCGTCCATCGCTCCGGAGTCGTAGGCGTCCATGGCCGGTCCCCGGCCCTCCGGGCGCCTGATTCTCGCCCCGAGAACGTCGGCCCCGGGAGGCAGCATGTCTGAACTGGTCCGTTCCCTCGCATCCGACCTGGAAAAGCAGATTCGCGACTACCGTGCCGAAGTCGGCCTGCGGGAAGTCGGTAGCGTTCTGGAAGCCGGGGACGGGATCGCCCGGGTCTCCGGCCTGGGCGGGGTGCGGTCACAGGAGCTGGTCCAGTTCGACAACGGAGTGATGGGCATCGCCTTCAGCCTGGAGACCGATTCCACCGGCGTGATCGTGATGGGGGAGTTCTCCGGGATCGAGGAGGGGATGTCGGTCTACGGCACCGGTCGAATCGCCTCGGTTCCGGTGGGCGAAGGGATGATCGGACGGGTGGTGAACGCCCTGGGCGACCCCGTGGACGGACGCGGGCCGGTGACCTCCACCGGCTTTCGCCCGATCGAGCGCATCGCGCCCGGGGTGGTGAAGCGCCGTGACGTCGACACCCCGGTCCAAACCGGGATCAAGGCGATCGACTCGATGATCCCCGTTGGCCGCGGCCAGCGGGAGTTGATCATCGGCGACCGTCAGACCGGCAAGACGGCGCTGGCCATCGACACGATCATCGCCCAGAAGGGCAAGGACCTGCTCTGCATCTACGTCGCCATCGGGCAGAAGCGCGCCGCCATCGCCCGCAGCGTGGCCGTCCTCGAAGACGCACGGCGCGATGGACCACACCGTGGTGGTGGTAGCCGCCGCCGACGAGCCGGCGGCTCTCCAGTACATCGCCCCGTATGCCGGCTGCGCCATCGGCGAAGAGTTCGCCGAGCAGGGCCGCGACGCCCTGGTGGTCTACGACGATCTGTCCAAGCACGCCTGGGCTTACCGGCAGGTGTCGCTGTTGCTGCGCCGGCCCCCCGGACGGGAGGCGTATCCGGGAGATGTGTTCTACCTCCACAGCCGCCTGCTGGAACGAGCCGTCCGCCTGGCCGATCGCTACGTGATCGCCGCCGCTGGAGGCAATCAGGCGGTGGCGGCCGAGACCTCTGTCGACGGGAAGGTGTTCGACGGTCCGCTGGCGCGGCACGAGGCGGAAGAAGCCCTCCAGGCGCGACCCGACGCCGCCGCCCACCGGGTGGCCCGGGTAGCCGGGAGCGGAGGTTCTCTGACTGCGCTTCCGATCATCGAAACCCTGCTGGGCGACGTCTCGGCCTATATCCCCACCAACGTGATTTCCATCACCGACGGCCAGATCTACCTGGAGGCCGACCTGTTCTACGCCGGCATCCGTCCGGCGATCAACGTGGGCCTGTCGGTTTCGCGTGTAGGTGGAGATGCGCAGACCAAGGCCATGAAGCAGGTCGCCGGCCGGCTGCGGCTGGACATGGCCAATTTCCGCGAGGTGGCGGCCTTCGCCCAGTTCGGCTCCGACCTCGACAAGGCGACCCAGGCCCAGCTGGCCCGTGGCCTGCGCCTGCAGGAGATCCTCAAGCAGCCCCAGTATCAGCCGGTGGAACTCGAGCAGCAAGTGATCTCGCTGTTCGCCGCCACCAACGGTTACCTCGACAAGGTGCCGGTGGAACAGGTGCGGGCCTGGGAGACGGCCTTGCTGCGCAACCTCCAGACCAGCCGGCCCGAGATCCCGCGCGACATCGCCGCCAACAAGCGGATCACTTCCGAAACCGAGGCGGCGCTGCGCGAGGCGATCGAGGCCTTCCAGCGCGGCTGGCAAGGGTAGTCGGGCTCCCGGAGGCGCCGGCCGATGCCATCCTCCCGCGAGATGCGGCAGCGAATCCGCAGCGTGCGCAACATCGCGCAGGTGACGCGGGCGCTGCAGGCCGTCAGCGCCAGCCGGGTTCGACGCTCCCAGCAGGCGGTGACGGTCACCCGGCCGTACGCTACCAAGGCCTGGGAAGTGTTGCTGCACCTGGCGTCGCAACCGGCCCGCGAGGCGGCCCATCCGCTCCTCACCCCGCGTTCCGAGGTCCGTCGGATTACCGCGGTCGTGATCACCAGCGACCGGGGATTGGCCGGGGCCTACAACTCCAACCTGGTTCGCTTCGCCCTCGACCGATACCGTGACGCCCCGGCCCCGGTGAGCTACGTCTTCGTCGGGCGCAAAGGCCGCGACATCATGTTGCGGCGGCGGGTGGAGGTGCGGGCCGACTTCAGCGGGCTGCCGGCCGAGCCGTCGTTCGCCGACGTCTCGGCCATCGGCCGGATGCTGGTGGAGGACTACCTGGAGGGCAAGGCCGATCAGGTGTACCTGGTGTACACCGACTTCATCCACATGCTGCGCCAGGAACCGACGGCCAAGCTGCTCCTGCCCCTGGAAGTGCTGCGAGCGGAGGCCCGGGTGGCCGAATTCACCCGCCAGGAAGGCGGCCCGGCGCCGGCCTACATCTATGAACCCAGCGAAGAGCAGCTGATCGGCGAGATCGTCCCGCGCTTCACCGCCCTTCAGGTGTATCACGCCGTGCTCGAAGCGCGCGCCAGCGAGCATGCCGCGCGCATGGTGGCCATGCAGAATGCCACCCAGAACGCCGCCGAGCTCGGGTCGCTGCTCCAGCTGGACTACAACAAGGCCCGCCAGCAGGCGATCACCAGCGACATGCTCGACATTGTCGGCGGCGTCGAGGCTCAGCGGGCAGGGTGAAGCCTGTGAAGAGCCGTCGGTCCTCGCCCTCACTTCTTTCTCCACCTCCCGGCTTCAGCGCCGATCCCCGGACCCCGGATTCCTGCGGGCGATCGGCCGGGGTGGGCGCAGCCGCCATCGCCTTCAACTCACGGAGAGGTTCCTCATGGCCCAAGCGCTAGGTAAGGTAGTCCAAATCCTGGGCGGCGTGGTCGACTGCCAATTCCCTCCGGGCGACCTGCCCAAGGTCTACGATGCGGTCGAGGTCGATCGCCCGGACCAGCCGGCGCTGGTGCTCGAGGTCCAGCGCCATCTCGGCGAGGGCCGGGTCCGCACCGTAGCGATGGACACCACCGACGGCCTTCAGCGGGGCATGCCGGCGCGTGCGATGGGCGGCCCGATCCAGGTGCCCGTCGGCGAGGCTTCGCTGGGGCGAGTGTTCAACGTCCTCGGAGTCCCGGTGGACGGGCGCGGCCCGGTGGAAACCAGTCTGGTCTACCCGATCCACCGCCCGGCGCCATCCTTCGACGAGCAGTCGAGGCGGGTGGAGGTGTTCGAGACCGGACTCAAGGTGATCGACCTGGTGGCGCCTTTCACCAAGGGCGGCAAGACCGGTATCTTCGGGGGAGCCGGCGTGGGAAAGACGATCCTGATCCAGGAGTTGATCCGGTCGATCGCCACGGTCCACAAGGGCAACTCGGTCTTCGCCGGGATCGGGGAGCGAACCCGCGAAGGCACCCAGATGTACCGGGAGATGATCGAAGCCGGGGTGCTGAAAGACACCGTGCTGGTTTACGGCCAGATGAACGAACCGCCGGGTGTGCGGCTGCGGGTCGGGCTGACCGCGCTGACCATGGCCGAGTACTTCCGTGACCAGGGTCGCGACGTCCTGCTGTTCATCGACAACATCTTCCGCTTCTCGATGTCGGGCTCGGAGGTCTCGGCCCTGCTCGGGCGCATGCCGTCGGCCGTCGGTTACCAACCGACCCTGGCCACCGAGATGGGCGAGCTGCAGGAACGCATCACCTCCACCCGGACCGGATCGATCACCTCGATGCAGGCGGTCTACGTTCCGGCCGACGACTACTCCGACCCGGCGCCGGTCGCCACCTTCACCCACCTGGATGCGACCATTGCCCTGGAGCGTTCGATCGTCGAGAAGGGCATCTACCCGGCGGTCGATCCGTTGGCCTCCACTTCGCGTATTCTCGACCCGCAGGTGGTGGGAGACGAGCACTATGCCACCGCTCGTGAGGTCCAGAAGGTGTTGCAGCGCTACAAGGACCTGCAGGATATCATCGCCATCCTGGGCATCGATGAGCTGAGCGAGGACGACAAGCTGCTTGTCGCCCGGGCCCGCAAGATCGAGCGCTACTTCTCACAGCCGATGCACGTGGCGGCGCAGTTCACCGGTCGGGAGGGGCGCTACGTTCCGTTGCGCGAGACCGTGCGCGGGTTCCGCGAGATCCTCGACGGCCGTCACGACGACCTGCCGGAGCAGGCTTTCTACATGGTGGGTTCGATCGAAGACGCCGTGGAGCAGGGAGAGAAACTGGCGGCTGCCTAGCCGCCGGCCGCCATGCCGCTCCAGGTGGAAGTCGTCAGCCAGGATCGGGCCCTGTTCAGCGGGCCGGCCGAGATGGTGATCGCCCCGGGGGCCGAGGGCGAGATGGGGATTCTGCCCAACCACACTCCTCTCCTCACCAGCCTGGGGTTCGGGTTTCTGCGCGTGCGCCATGAAGCCGGGGAGGAAGTCTTCACCATTGCCGGGGGCGTGATGGAGGTGCGGCCGACAGTGGTGACGGTGCTGGCGGATGTCGGCGAGAACGTGGCCGAGATCGACCAGGCCCGGGCCGAGGCTGCCCTGCGCCGGGCGGAAGATCTGCTCAAGGATGGCCCGCCTCCCGACCACGACCGTTACGCGGCCATCGAAGCCTCCCTGCGCCGCTCGCAGTTGCGGCTCGAGGCGGTGCGACGCTTCGGTCGACGCGCTCCCCGCCGGGTTGCCGGACGCGACGAAGGCTGATTGGTGGCCCTGTTCGGGAAGGACCTCGGGATCCACCTGGGCACGGTCAACACAGTCATCTGCGAGGGCGACGAAATCGTCCTGCACGAACCGACCGTGGTCGCCATCGACACGGATGAGCTGAAGATCGTCGAAGTCGGGCAGGCGGCGCGCGAGATGGACGGGCGCACCCCCGAGATGATCGAGGTGATGCGCCCCCTGCGGGAAGGGGTAATCGCCGACTTCGAGGTCACCCAGCGGATGCTGGGCTACTTCATCGAAAAGGTCTGCGGCCCGGCGCGGTTGTTCAAGCCGCGGGTGATGATTACGGTCCCCTTCGGGGCGACCAGCGTTGAGAGCCGAGCCGTTCACGAAGCCGCCCTGCAGGCCGGCAGCCGTGAGGTCATCCTGGTGCAGGAGCCCCTGGCCGCCGCCATCGGGATCGGGTTACCGATCGCTACCCCCTCCGGCAACCTGGTGGTCTGCCTGGGCGGCGGAGCCACGCAGTCGGCCGTCATGGCGATGAGCGGGCTGGTGACGGCCCACACCGTACGCAATGGTGGCGGCCGCCTGGACGAGGCGATCGCCAGCTACGTGCGCAAGAAGTACGGTCTGGTGATTGGAGCCCGCACCGCCGAGGAAGCCAAGATCCGGATCGGAGCGGCCCTTCCCCAGGACGAGTCACGCACCCTGGAGATCCAGGGCCAGGATCAAGTGACCGGGTTGCCGCGTCCGATCACCCTGACCACCGACGAAGTCGTCGAAGCGCTGCAGGAGCCCTTGCACCTCCAATTGGTGGCCGCCCGCTCAGTGCTGGAACGGACCCCGCCGGAGTTGGCCTCCGACATCATCGATCGCGGGATGGTGGTGGCCGGAGGCGGATCGTTGCTGCGCGGGATCGACAAGTGGCTGACCCGCGAGACCGGGGTCCCCGCCTACCTGGCCGACGAACCGGTGGCCTGCATCGCCAAGGGGGCCGCCCGCGGACTGACCATGCTCGACCGCCTGCGACGACACCTGCCGCAAGTCTAGCTGTCAGCCATCAGACGCCCGCGGAGTGAACCCAGGACCGAAGGCTGAACGCTGACCGCTGAATTGGGCCTACGGGAGGTAGTACGTCATGCGCTGCAAATGCAGTACGGGGTCGATGTACTGGACTTGCACGTGGCGGGGCACCTGGAGCGAGGTCGGCGTGTAGCATAGGATCCCGCGAATCCCGGCGCTCACCAGGCGTTCGCAGACCTCCTGCGCCGATCCCTCCGGCACCGAGAGCATCGCCACCGCAACCCCGCGGCTCCGAATGAACTCCTCAAGACGGGAGGCGTCCTGGACGGAGAAATCGCCGATGGTCAGGTCGACCTTGGTCGGGTCGTTGTCGAAGATCCCCACCACCCGGTAGCCCCGATCGAGGAACCCGCCGTAGTGGGCGATGGCTCGGCCCAGGTCGCCGACGCCCACCAGCACCACATCCCACACCCGGTCGACCTTGAGGATCCGCCGCAGCTGTTCGGTCAGATAGCCGATGTTGTAACCGGTACCCTGCTTGCCGAACTCGCCGAACTGGGAAAGGTCCTTGCGGATCTGGGCGGAGGAAATCCCGAGGCGCTCGCCCAATTCCTGGGAAGAGGTGATCTCCTTCCCGCTGGCGGCCATCTGGCTCAGCGCCCGCAGGTAAAGTGGCAGACGACCGACCACAATGTCCGGCACGCTGGCTGAGGGCATGCAACCTCCGGCCCGAGAACGAGTGGGAACTCTATCACAAGTGCAAGTGCGGTGCAAACATGCCCCCTCCTCGCGCTCTTCCCCGGTCCGACGCTATAATCCTCCTCCACCAACATGTTCCTCGATGACGTATTGATCGACGTGACTGGCGGGCAGGGCGGTGATGGTATCGTCCACTTTCGCCGGGAGAAGTACGTCCCGCGCGGCGGTCCGGATGGCGGAGACGGCGGCCGGGGCGGCCACGTGGTTCTCCGCGTTAGCTCCGGGTCGCACGGGCTGAACTGGTACCGGCAGAAGAAGCGCTTCCGGGGCGAGCCCGGCAAGAACGGGGGCCCTTCCAAGCGTTCCGGCCGGGCCGGGCGAGACCTGATCCTGCCCGTGCCGCCGGGAACAATCGTGCGCGACCGGGCCCGCAACGATGTCCTGGGAGACCTGACGGCCGTGGGCGACGAGCTCGTGGTGGCCCGCGGCGGGAAGGGCGGAAAGGGAAACGCCCGCTTCGCCAGCTCGCGCCGGCAGACGCCCCGCCTGGCGGAACGGGGGGAGCCCGGTGAGCAACTGGAACTCCGGCTCGAGCTGCGGCTGATCGCCGACATCGGAATCGTCGGCGTGCCCAACGCAGGAAAATCCACCCTGCTGGCGGCTCTCACCCGTGCGCGTCCGAAGACCGGCGATTATCCCTTCACCACCCTGCAACCCAACCTCGGGGTGATCTCCCTCGACGACGGACGCGACCTGACCCTGGCCGACATCCCCGGGCTGATCGAGGGCGCCCACCGAGGCGCCGGCCTGGGCGACGCCTTCCTGCGCCACATCCGACGGACACGCGCTCTGATTCACCTGCTGGACGGCCGCTCCCCGGATCCGATCGCCGATCTCGACCGAGTCGATCGAGAACTGCTGGCCTATGACTCCTCGCTGGCCGAAAAGCCCCGGGTGGTGGCCCTCAACAAGATGGACGATCCGCAGGTCGCGGCTCGCTGGCCCGCCCTGCGCTCCGACCTGACCGCCCGGGGTCTGGCGCCACTGGCGGTCTCGGCGCAGGATGGGACGGATCTCGACCGCCTGGTTCGGGCTGCGGCCGAGGCCGCCGATCACGCGCCGAGCGCGGCAACGGTGGATGAGATACCGGTGCACCGGCCGGCGGCCGATCCAGGGATGTTCGAGATCGCCCGGGAAGCCGACGGCTCGTGGCGGGTTCGCGGCAAGTCGATCGAGCGCGCCGCGGCGATGACCTACTGGGAGCACGATGAAGCCGTGCGCAGGTTCCAGCGCTCTCTCAGCCGGATGGGGGTTGAGGATGCGCTGCGCCAGGCGGGGGTCAAGCCCGGAGACAGTGTTCACATCGGGGACTATGAGCTCGCATGGGAAGACTGACCGGACTGCTGGGGGGAACCTTCGACCCGCCACATCTGGGTCACCTGCTGCTGGCAGAGCATGCCCTGGACCAGCTTGGACTGGAGGCCGTCCTGTGGGTCGTCACGCCCCGCTCTCCGCTGAAGCCGGAGGGAGATCCGGCGCCGGCGGACGAGCGCTGCCGGATGGTGGTGGCGGCCATTGCCGATCAGCCGCGCTTTCGGCTCTCGCGGGCCGACCTGGACCGCAGCCCTCCCCACTTCGCGGTCGACTTGCTACGGGCCCTGAGGGCCGACGAACCGGAGGCGGACTACGTCTTTCTGATGGGTTCGGATTCGCTGGCCGACCTACCGCGCTGGCGCGACCCGACGACCTTCCTTGATCAATGCTCCGCGCTGGGTGTGTTTGAACGGCCGGGGGATCCGGTGAGTCTGCCCGAATTGGAAGCCGCGCTGCCGGGGATTACCCGCAAGGTTCGCTGGCTCTCGGCCCCGCCGGTGGCCATCTCGGGCCGAGACATCCGCCAACGGGTCCGCACCGGACGATCGATCCGCTACCTGGTGCCCGAGCCGGTTCGAGTGCTGGTGGAGCGGGGTGGTTGGTATGCCGAGCCGCCCCGAGTTCGGCGCCTAGGCCGCTCCGGGCGGACCCTCGTCGGCCAAGGTTCCCCTGGGGGCAGCCTGCTCCAGTTGCTTCAGCGGAACCTTGTTGACCGTCCGGCAGCGGGTACAGCGAAGGTTGTAGTGCTTACCCCCTTCCGCCCGGGCCGCCTCCAACGCGAATTCGACTTGTTCCCCGCTGAGGGAGAAGCTCCACCCGCAGCGATAGCAGCGAAACTGCATCCCCGCCTCCGATCCAAGGTCGGCGTCCGACGCCGGTTGGTTCCTCCATTCTACGATGGTCGCGCGATTCTGCGCGCCGGGCCGATTAACCATAGCCTCCTTGACAATATCCTTGCCGGGGGGCTAGAATCCGGTTCGACGGGAAAGGTCCCCTGTCGATCGGATCAGAGTCCCTGAGGCGGTCACATCTTCCGCCCTATTCTCCGGAGGTTTTTCATGCCGTTCGAACTCCCAGCACTCCCCTATGCGCTAGATGCTCTAGAACCCCATATCGACGCTCGCACCATGGAAATCCATCACGGCAAACACCACGCCGCGTATGTCAACAATCTGAACACCGCCCTGGAAGCGCATCCGGCTCTGCTGAACAAGGGCATCGACGAACTCGTCCGCGACCTGGACGGCGTCCCGGAGACGGTCCGCACCGCGGTTCGAAATAACGGCGGCGGACACGCCAATCATTCGATGTTCTGGACGCTGATGGGGGCGGGCAAGGGTGGCGCGCCGAAGGGCGATGTGGCCAAGGCCATCGACAAGACTTTCTCGTCATTCGACTCATTCAAAGAGGCCTTCACCAAGGCGGCCATGGGCCGATTCGGCAGCGGCTGGGCCTGGCTGGTGTCGGAGGCGGGCGGCGGGGTCAAGGTGGTATCGACCGCCAATCAGGACACGCCTCTCAGCGACGGGCTCACCCCACTGCTGGGGCTCGACGTCTGGGAGCACGCCTACTATCTCAAGTACCAGAACCGCCGGGCCGAGTACGTCGCCGCCTGGTGGAACCTGGTTGCGTGGGAAGAAGTCGAGCGGCGCTTCAAGGCCGCCCGCGGCTAGACGGTTTCGCCCTGCGTTCCGATCCTCCTGGAGGACTTCAGCATGACACACATCATCACCAGCCTCTGCCTGCGCGACTCCGGATGCGTCGACGTGTGTCCGGTCGAGTGCATCGTGCCCGGAAAGCCAGAGGATCAGTGGCCCTGGTTCTACATCGATCCCGACACCTGCATCGACTGCGGCGCCTGCATTCCGGAATGTCCCTTTGAGGCGATCTTCACCGAAGACGAGGTGCCCACGGCCTATACCGCCAAGGGCGGCGAGCGCCTCAGCATGCCGGCCGGCACGCCCGGCTTCGCCGAAGTCTTCGACGGCCAGGATCACCACGGGGGTGCGGTTCACCTGGAGCACACCAAGACCCTGCCGGCGGGCGAGGTGGTGGACCTGACTCCCGACACGCCCAAGAACTACGAGTTCTTCAAGAGCGGCCCGGGATACAAGGCGCTCGAGAAGTAGGATCCGATATTCGCGCACGATGCAAAGAGAGGGAGCCGCACGGCTCCCTCTCTTTGCTTGACCGGCCGCCGGGCAGGAGGGGCAGAAGATGACTTCGGACGGAGACATCCGGATCGAAACGGATTCGATGGGGGAAGTGCGAGTGCCCCGGCGAGCCTTGTACGGCGCCCAGACGGCCCGCGCGGCGGCCAACTTTCCCATCAGTGGTCTGCGACCCTATCGGGCCTTCATCTGGTCGATGGCGACGGTCAAACGCGGAGCGGCCGAGGTCAATGCCGACCTGGGTTTGCTCGAACGGGGCCTGTCGCAGGCGATCGCCGAGGCGGCGGAGGAAGTGCGCCGGGGCGACTGGGACAGCGAGTTCATCGTAGACCCGTTCCAGGCCGGCGCAGGCACCAGCCACAACATGAACGTCAATGAAGTGATCGCCAACCGGGCGACCGAGCTGCTCGGGGGGTCCCCCGGGGATTACCGGGCGCACCCCAACGATCACGTCAACATGGCCCAATCGACCAACGACACCATCCCGACCGCCATCCGCCTGGGATGCCTGTGGCGGCTGGATGAATTGCTGACGGCCGTCGGCGACCTGGCCCTTGCCCTCCAGCGCAAGTCGCGGGAGTTCGATCCGGTGGTCAAGTCTGGACGAACCCATCTGCAGGACGCAGTTCCGATCCGGCTGGGACAGGAGTTTGGCGGATACGCCACGGCCGTGGCCCGCGACGCTGATCGGATCCGGCGCGCCGCCGACGGACTGCGGAGGTTGGGCATCGGCGGCACTGCGGTCGGGACCGGCTTGAACGCCCATCCGGAGTACCACGGGCGGATGGTGCGCAAGCTGGAACAACTGACCGGCCTGGAACTCCACACCTGCGACGACCTGTTCGAGGCGATGCAGTCGCTGGCGGATGCCGCCGACTTCTCAGCCTCCCTGCGCACCCTGGCGATCACCCTGACGCGCATCGCCAACGACATCCGCCTGCTCGCCTCCGGGCCGGCCACCGGGCTGGACGAGATTCGGCTGCCGGCTCTCCAGCCCGGGTCGAGCATCATGCCGGGGAAGGTGAATCCGGTGCAGGCGGAAATGCTCAACATGGCCATGTACCACGTGCAGGGATGCGACCTGACGGTCTCGCTGGCGGTGCAGGCGGGTCAGCTCGAGCTGAACGTGATGATGCCGATCGTGGCGCACAACCTGTTCGAGATGATGCAGGTGACGATCGGTGCGGTGCGGTCTTTCACCGAGAGGGCCGTGCTGGGCCTGGTGGCCAATCCGGCCAAGGCCGAGGCCTGGCTGGAGAGAAATGCGATCGTGGTGACGGCCCTGGCGCCGTTGATCGGCTACCGCCCGGCGGCCGAGCTGGTCCACCAGGCGACCGAGGCCAACCGGTCGATCCGGGAAGTCGCGCACGACCAGGCGAAGCTGGGAGCGCTTGTCTCGGTGAAGGACCCCTCCCGGAAGATCACTCCGCAGGAAGTGGATGCCGCCATCGGTGACATGCGGTCGCTGACGGAGGGAGGGATTCGCGGCTAGGCGGCTTCGAGAGAACTCGCCGCAGGTGGCCCAACTCCCTTCCCTTTCGCTCTCCGACACAGCTCAGCAGCACCCCCTGCGCTGTCCACGGGAAGGGGCAGGGTGTGAGCGGACGAATCGCTCTTCCCCTAGCGGCCAGATCGGAACGCTGGCTAGCCTACCCCGGGAACGCGGAACAACCACCCGACCACAAACCCCACCAGCGCGCTCAGGGTCCCGATCAGGGCCATCTCCAGGCCGCTTCGCCCGGGGCGGCCCACGGTGCGCCGAGCCTTGTACACGCCGACCCCGAACAGAGTGACCGCGGATACCAGCAGGGAGGCAGCCATGGCCGCCCCCACCGGAAGGAAGAAGAACGGCGCCAGGGGTACCAGGGATCCGACGACCGCCGACACTCCGACCACCAGCGCCGCCTTGAGCGAGTCGCGGTGGTCGATCTCTGTCAATCCGAGCTCTTCGGCCATCATCACCCCGACCCATACGTCTTCGTCGGCGGTGATCGTCCCGACGATCCGCTCGAGCATCTCGCCCTGGAATCCCTTGTCGGCGTAGATCCGGCGTATCTCGTCGCGCTCCACCGAAGGGACCAGCCGCAGATGGCGGTACTCCCGGGCTCGTTCGCTCTCGTAGTAATCCTGCTCCGTCCGACGGGAGGTGTAGGCGACGGCGGCCATGGAAACCGACTCGGCGAACGTCGCAGCCATCCCGGCGGCCAGAATCACACGGCCGTCCTGGGTGGCGGCGGCGACCCCCAACGCGATGCCCAGCACGTTCACCAGACCGTCCTGCCCGCCCAGGATGACGTCCGCCAGCCCCGAGGCGCCATGATGCGGGTCGTGGTGGGTGTGGAATTCCAGTTCGTGAGCCACCGGGGCCGGGTGGGGGGTGGTGGCCCGATCGGGAGGGCTCATCGGTTGGTTCCTCCTGCGGCCGATCTGGTTGAGGGCACGGCCTGGCGGGCGGTTGCGTGTTCGTTTTCCGACAGGGCGGCTCCGAAATCGCCGCCCGTCGAGATCCACAGACGAGATGCCGCTGCCCGCAGTGTGCCCGGTTCGGGAGTCGGCGTCAAGCCGGATCCAACCGCCTGGCACCGCCCGGGAAGGATAGAATTGCCGGGTGGCTCCGGGTCGGCTTTGCCTGGGAAGCGACGTTGTGCGCCTGGTGGAGGCTCATCTCGACTCGTGTCGGCCGGAGGAGGCTTGCGGCCTTCTGTCCGGTAAGGGCGAGTGGGTGGAACGGGTCTGGCCGATCGAGAACCTCGCCCACAGCCGGGTCCGGTACACCATGGAGCCTCGGCAGTTGGTCCGGGCCGTTCTGGCGATCGAGGAGGATCAGGAAGAGCTCCTGGGAGCCTTCCATTCGCATCCGTCGGGGCCGGACGGGGTTTCGGACACCGACGTAGTGGAGTGGCAGTATCCCGACTCGGCGCTGCTGGTGTGGGTTCCCGGCGACGGCGGGTGGGCGGCCAGAGGGTTTGTCATCGACGGGGGCGCGGTCCGCGAGATCCCGATCGACATCGATCGGGACGCCTGACCGACGTCCGCGAAATCCAGCGCTACGGGGTGGAGCCTTGGGTGAGGGGTTGGTGTTTGCGGCGGTCGGGGCCGCCGCGTACCTGATCGGCTCGATCCCGGTCGGGTTGATCGTGGTGCGTCTGACCACCGGCAAGAACGTCCTCGACGAGAACAGCGGGCGAACCGGCGGCACGAACGTCATGCGGACGGCCGGTTTCTGGGCCGGGCTGGTGACGGCGGTCGGCGATGTCGGAAAGGGAGCGCTGGCGGTGGCCATGGCGCGCAGCGTGCTGGCCGGAGTGCCGTGGGCGCACGCGGTCGCCGGCGCGCTGGCGATCCTGGGTCATAACCACTCGGTCTTCCTGATCGAGCGCAAGGACGGCAGGGTCCGACTGCGCGGGGGCGCGGGGGGCGCTACCGCGGTCGGCGGGGGGATTGCCCTCTCGATCAGCGTGGCGTGGGTTCTGCCCGCCGTCCCGATCCTGCTGTTCGGGCTGGGATACGCCTCGGTGACCACCCTCACCGTTGGAGCTCTGATCACGGCGTTGCTGGCCGTGCAGGCGGCCTCCGGAGCGATTCCGGCTCCCTACGTGGGGTTCGGGGTCGGCGCCATGTTGCTGCTGGTGCTGGCCCTGCGTCCGAACCTGGAACGCCTTCGGAGAGGGGAGGAGAGATTGGTCGGCTGGCGGGCGAAGTGGAACCAGAGGCGCTCGAAGTCGGGGCGACAGGGAAGGCCCGACCCGGGGGGCGCCTAGCTTAATCCGATGGCCAGGGCCAGGCCGACGGCCCCGACCAGGCCGAATTCGAGGGCCAGGCGGGTCGTCAGCCGATCGCTGAGGTGCGACAGGACGGCGTAGGTCCCGATATGCGAGATCAATCCCAGGGCCAGCGTGGCGCCGGCGGAAGACAGCGGAAGGTAATACAGGGCCCAGGTCAGCTGGGCCAGGATCGCCCCGATGGCGACAGAAAACACCGCCGCCGGCGGCTGTGGCAGATGCAGGCGCAGCAGACGCCAGGCGACGGCGGCTGTCGCAAGGAACGCCAGCGGCACCAGGAAGAACGCCCGCACGCGTAAACTCAACAACGCGAAATAGACGCCGGTCAGCAGCGTCTGGCCGAGCGCGGTCAGTCCGATCGAGGCCGCCTCGCGCCGGGGATCGGCGCGATCCAGGACGATGAACTCGGCTACGACGGTGGCCATCAACGCGCCGGCCGCGCTCGCCAGCCCGACCCACAGCCCCCAGCCTGGTTCCAGCCGGGCCAGGATCGACCCCGCCGCCAGAGTCGCCAGACCCGGGATGACCACCGGCTCCAGCCGATCCCAGCCACGCGGCGGGCGTGGGTGGGTGCGCGCCAGCCAATCGGCTCCGCTGACGGTCACTCCGGCGGCAAGTCCGATCAGGACGAACGTGCTGTTGATCTCGACGCGTAGCAACAGCCCCACCGCCGCCAGTTCGATGGGCAAGGCCGGCAGGGAGACGACCTGCACCAGGCCGATTGCCAGGAGCATGAGCGCCCCCAGGGCGGACAGGCGGTCGCGGTCGGGCAGGGGAAGCGTGGCCACAGGAAGATTTTATCCCGGGTCAGGTTTCCGTCGAGGGGCTGGCGGGAACCGGCGCCACGGCCACCGGGCCCCGATCGGTCCGTACCGCGGGTCGGCGATAGGCATGCGTATAATCCCTGCGTGCTCGTCATCAGCGTGGTTTCCGGAGTTCTGCTGGGAGCGGTCATCAACTGGCTGGCCGACGATCTGCCTCGCTTCCGTGGCCTGCGCCGGCCTGCCTGCGGGCACTGTGCGGCCCCCAGGCCGCCTCGCGGCTGGGTGGGTCTGCTGGGCGGGCGGTGCGCCTACTGCGGCCGTCGCCGGGGTGCCAGGGCGATGCTGGTCGAGGCCTTCTCCGCCGGAGCCGCCGTCTGGCTGGTCGGAAGAACCTCCGACCCGGGAGCGCTCCTGGCCGGGGCGGTTGTGGGGTTCGTCTTCCTCCTGATCACGGTGATCGACATCGAACACCGGCTGATCTTGCGAGTGGTCGCACTTCCGGGCGCGGCCGTCGTGGGATTGCTGGGAATGTTGGACCCGGCGCGCGGCCCGGTCAAGACCCTGGCCGGCGGCGCGGTCGGGTTCCTGCTGCTGTGGGGCATGTACCTGCTGGGCCTGGCCTTCTCCCACTGGCGTTCCGGCAAGCGGGGTGAGGCCTCCGACGAAGTGGCCTTCGGTTTCGGAGACGTGATGCTGGGCGGGCTGATCGGACTGGTGGTCGGATGGCCCGGGATCCTGCTGGCGGTCGTCTTCGGCATTCTGCTGGCCGGAGCCGCCAGCCTGGTCTACCTGGTCGGGATGTTGGCCCTACGCCGCTACACACCGCTGGCAGCTATCCCCTACGGCCCGTTCTTGATTCTGGGGGCTTCGATCGTCTACTACGGCGGCCGGTCGGCCCTGGAAACCCTGCTGGGGAGCGGATGAGCGGGCGGGCCCGGGGTAAGTGTTCCGGTTTCGTTGCAGTCGCATCTAAGGCGGAATACAGCTTGTGGAGGGTCACCCTTGGGTACTAGTCCCCGCTTCCCGCCCGCCCCTATAATCAAACACGAGCCGACGATCGTCGGACGAAACATGCGACGCAACCGTTTCTTTCTCTGGTGCAAGTCGTTTCGCTCCAGGTCTGGCCGCGGCCAGAGCCTGGTCGAGTTCACGATCCTGCTTCCGGTGTTGCTGATCATGATCTCCGGACTGATCGAGTTCGGGTTCATGCTGAACTACTACCTCGACCTGATCGACGCCGCCCGCGAGGCGGCCCGTTGGGGCGCCGGCGACGACCCGGTTCACGCCGATCTGACCGGGGTCTGGCTCGAGCCGAACACCAACTTCTACGGACGGGTGTGCGCGGTGGCCGACGATTCGATCGACGTCGGCTCGGGCGGTCAGATCGCCCTGAATCCTCTGGTGGACGACATCGCGATTTCGGCCTTCACCGTCTCCGGAGGAACGATCACCGCCCGCTTCCCGTCGACCGCCGGGGCCAACGGCTGGTCGTGCATGTGCCCGGGCTGTTTCTCGGGCAACCACGTCTCCGATTTCACCACCGCCGAAGTTCAGGCCCTGCTCGACCCGTCCGCCCCCAACACAGGGATCGTGATGGTCGAAATCTGGTACGACTACGACATGATCCTGGGGCTGCCCTGGATCACCGCCTTCGTCCCCAATCCGATCACCCTGTACGCCTACAGCATGATGCCGAATCCCCATGTCGAACCGACTCCGACTCCCTGACGCTTTGCGCTCCCCGAGCCGCCGCGAACGCGGCCAGGCGCTGGTGTTGATCGCCCTGGCCTTCATCGGCCTGGCGGCCTTCATCGGCCTGGCGGTTGACTCCGGGATCCTGTTCACCCAGATCGGTCACCTGCGGCGGGCCGTCGACGCCGCAGCCCTGGGAGCCGCCAACCAGTTCCGGGAAGGCCGGACCGTGGGCGAGCTCACCGCGGCGGCCACCGAGTTCATCAGCCTGAACAGCGTGACGACCGGAACGGCCCAGGTGTTCATCTGCGAGGAACCCTTCGGCCCCGGACCGTACTCATCGGCCCACGACCCGAGCCTGTGCCCGACCGGCGGGGATCCCTACCGCAAGTTCGTTCGGGTGGAGGCCGAAGTCATCGTCAACTTCGCCTTCCTGCCGATCATCGGGATCTACAGCTTCCCGATCCGGGCCGACGCGGTCTCCGAGACCGCCTCCGTCGACCTGGTGCTGGTGATCGACACTTCGTCTTCGATGTCGTTCGATTTGTGTTTCGACGGGATCGACAACGACGAAGACGGCACCATCGACGATTGCCCGTCGATCGGCGCGCCGGGTCCGGCCCCTTCCGAGCACGATCCGGCCACCTGCAACCTGAACCGCTTCCAGACCGACGACGTGGTCGGCGACGACCCGGGCGGGCCGCCCGACGGAGATCGCGAAGACGACTGCCATCCGTTCGAGGAAGTGCGCGACGCCTCTCAGGCCCTGCTGTCGCGCATGTACTTCCCCTACGACCGCATGGCCGTGGTCACCTTCGCCGAAGTCGGCGGTCTGCAGCTCAGCCTGGCAAATGGCAACAACGTGACGGATGTGTTCAATACGATCGAGGCCCTGGAAGTATCCCCGGATCCTGGCAACCCGCCCTGCAATTTCGCCGGCAGCGGTGGCGACCCGCGCGGCTGCACCGGCACCAATCCTTCCAACGGGCTGCTGATCGCCGGCAACCTGTTCGGGGACCCGAATGCGGATGGGGTCCAGGCGCCCGGGGAAATCCGTGAGGAAGCGGTCTGGATCGCCATCCTGCTGTCCGACGGCAACGCCAACGCGCTGTATGAAGACACGAGCGGGTTCGGCACCTCCGATCCGAACAACTGGATCTGCCCGAACGCCGGCGGTCCGGGAGCGCCGACCTGGGTCCGCCCGTTCTGCGGCGACGTCGATCCCAGCAACGGCGCCGGGCGCCACGCCTCCGGTAACTTCTGGTACGACGCCGACGATGCGGCGCGCGACATGGCCGATTTCGTGGGCTGCCCCGACAGCACGTCGCCTCAGCCGGTGGCCTGTCCGGCGCCCGGCCAGGCGGCGGTGATCTTCACCATCGGCCTGGGCGACGGCGTGGTCAACACGCCCTGCGACCTGAGCTACGGAATGGGGCCGTCGTGCGGCAACGTCGGCGAGGAACTCCTGCGCTATGTGGCGGGGGTCGGGGACGACGGCGACCCGGAAACACCGGGCGACCCGTGCACCGGCGTGCCGGCCGGCAATGACTGCGGCAACTACTACTTCGCGCCGACGGGCTCCGGCCTGTTGCGCGTCTTCGAAGCGATTGCGTCCCGGATCTTCACACGGCTGACGCATTAGAAGGATCCTTGCCCATGGAAGAGAATTCGCTCCCTCCCACTCGAAACACCCGGCGGAAGCGCTTTCGCGGGCAGGGCCTGGTCGAGTTCGCCCTGATCCTGCCGGTGATGCTGTTTGTGATCTTCATGATCATCGAACTGGCTCGCGTGCTGCACGCCTACCTGGCGATCGAGAACGGAGCCCGTTTCGGCGTGCGCTACGCCGTCACCGGCGAGTTCAACCCCGCCTACTGCTCCAGCTTTCCCGGCGGGGTGTGCGACAGCCGGCCCGAAGAAGACGCCGCCCGACTGCCGTCGATCGAAGACACGGCCCGGGCCGGTTCGCAGTCGATCCTGCGGGACGAGAGTCTGGTTCCCGGCCAGCCCGGTTTCTTCACGATGACGGTCTGCTCCAACCGCGACGCCGACGGCAACGGGATTTCCGACGACTTCATTCTGTTCCCGTCGGACCAGGCCACCTTCACCCCGGCCTCGTGCGTACCGGTCGAAGACGCCGGCGGTCCCGGCGACCGGGTGTCGGTGACCATCGACTTCGAGCACCCGCTGATCACGCCCTTGATCAGTTCCATCTGGCCCCAGCTGCATCTGGTGGCCAAGCGCGAGGGCATCATCGAGCAATTCCGCACGGCCCGGGTGATCGGACTGCCGGCCACCATCTCGGCTCCGACCTTTACGCCGACGGCGTCCTACACGCCCACCATCACCAACACGCCGACCGACACGCCGACCCCCACCGAGACTCCCACCCCGTCGGACACGCCCACGCCGACTCCGACCTTCACGCCGACCTTCACCGCGACCACCACCGCCACCCCGACCGTGAGCCCCACCCCGGACTGCAGCCTGCTGTACTCGGTCGGGATCTCGATCTCGGGCGACGATCTCCGGATGAACGTTCGCAACGACAACCCGATCCCGTTCCAGTTCCTGGGGGGGACCGTCTGGTGGACCTCGCTCAGCCCGGGCTCATGTTCGTCAACTGGAGCCAGTACAACTTCAGCACGTACTACAACGGGAAGGACTACACCTCTCCGACGTCCGGTTCGCCAGCTACCCGCACCCCGCCAACACCACCTTGAACTGGCGGTCCGACTTCGATGACGTCCCGACCGGGGTGCTCTCCGGTAGCTTCACGGTCAGCCTGAACTACAGCAACGGCTGCACCGTCACCGATTCGCTACTGGTGGCCACCCCGACCGCATCGAACACGCCCACCCAGACCCGGACCCCAACGCCTTCGCGGACCCCGACCCGAACCCTGACGCCGTCGATCACCCCGACTCCGTCGCGCACGCCGACCCCGTCGCGGACCCCGACGCGCACCAATACGCCGACGCGCACCAACACGCCGACGATCACCAACACTTCGGCGCCGAGCAACACGCCCACCCGCACCCCGACGCGGACCAACACGCCCGTACCGACGGTGGGCCCGACCAGCACCTCTGCGCCCAGCCTGACTCCGACCCAGACCGCGACCTCTCCGATCTTCGGATAACCGATTGGCCTGGTCCAAGCGCGGGCGGCCCTGAGAATGTCCCAGGGCCGCCCGCCTGATTCCACCAGGAACGATTCGGTTCCGACGAGTTGCCCTGCGGCCCGGCAGGCGTAGAATTCGCGCCATGAACCGGCCACCTGTCCTCCTGCGGCCCCGGACGATTCTCGCGGTCGGCGCAATTCTGACCGTGCTCGCCCTGCTGTTGGGAGTGCGGTTCTACCAGCGGGACCCGCTGGTCGGGGGCTTGCTGCTGGCTGTTTCGGCCGCGTGGCTCGCCGGCGCCCTGGCCTCCCTTGCCGTCGCTCGCCGCGGGAACGCCACACAGGCCGGAACGGCATGGCGGTTCCTGGCCACCGGGTGGTTGCTCCTGGCTGTTGCCGGAATCCTCAAGTGGGGCATCTGGATGCTGACCGGGGCGATGCCGCGCCTGCCATCCCTGGTCGAGCTGTTCCGCCTGGCGGGGATCTGCTCGATCTTGTGGGGCGCCGCCGTCTACTCCGCCACACCCCAGGAGCGATTTGGCCGGCTGCGCAACTGGCTCGACATCGCGATCCTCGTGCCGGCCGTCCTGGGAGTTCGCGTGGCTCGGCCTGGCCCGGCCGGTGATGGAAGTGGTCGGAGAGACCGACGTGTCGGCATTCTGGGCCTTGGCCTGGCCGGTGGTGGGGCTGGTTCTGCTGACGCTCTACCTGCGCCTGACCCTGCTGGCCCGACCGGGGTCGGAGCGGCGATCCTTCCTGGTACTGCTGGTTGGAGGTGTCCTGCTGTTGGCAGGAGACCTGGCGTCCGGATACGGTCTGGTGACGGCAAACCCGGTCAGCATGGCACTGGTATCCGGATTCCAGGCGACCGGAGCGCTGCTCGTTGTACCCGCTGCGGTCCTGGCCGGCAGGGACATTTCCGAGCCGTCGATTTCGGCCTCAGACTCGCGCGGCAGGCGTCGAACCCCTGCTTCCTATCGCCTACACCTATGCGGTCGTCGGCCTGACGGCGGTCGACGCCTGGCTGGTGGGGACGATCGACCAGTTTGGCCTGGGGACGTCGATCGCCCTGACCTTGCTGGTCTTCGCCCGCCAGGGCGTCGTCGCCGGACAGTCGGAAATGCGGCAGTATGCCGCCCTGGTGGAGGGGGCGGCCGATCTGGCCTTCATCTGCCAGCCCGACGGCCGGATCTCGTTCTCCAATCCGGCCTTTCTGGAAGCTCTTCAGAAGAGCAGCGGCGCCCCGGCAGGAACGCTGGCCGAGGTCCTGGCCGATCTCGCCGACATTTCCACCGTTCTCGAGCAGGCGACTGCTTCCGGCTGGCAAGGGGAGGTGACTTTCCGTCGGGTGGACGGCACGCGCTTCCCGGCCCGACTCAGCCTGCGCCCCGTCCGACTCGAACGACAGGCGCTCCCCCTGTTGGCGGCCAGCGCCGTCGACCTGACGCTGATCAAAGAGCGGGAAGCACTGCTTCGCTCGGCCCTGGACGATGTGGCCTCGGCCCGGGCCGATCTCGAGACACTGAATCGCGATCTGGAAGCCAAGGTCACCGACCGGACGCAGCGGCTGCAGGAGACCATCCGCGACCTCGACCGGTTGAACCAGGATCTGCGCGCCCTCGACAGGTTGAAGAGCGAGTTCGTCGCCCTGGTTTCGCACGAACTGCGGGCCCCGCTCACCAACATCCGGACCGGGGTCGAACTGTTGGCTGACCAGCCACGATTGCCCGAGGATGCCCGGGAATCCCTCGGTTTGATTTCGTGAGGAAACGGGGCGGCTGGGCGCTTTCGTGGAGGCGATCCTCGACCTATCGGCGCTGGAAGCCGGCCGCTTCCCGCTGCGACTACAGGCGCTCGACCTGGGGCGCATGGCCGACGAGGCGGCCGGTCGCTTTCAGCCGCTGCCGCAGGGGCGCCGGATCGTTGTCTCTCAGGCCAGGTCGGCCCCTCCGGTTCTGGCGGACGAGCGTGCTCTGGCCAGCGTCTTCTACCACCTGATCGACAACGGGCTGAAATACGCGCCCTCCGGGGATATCCGCCTCGAGGCCGAGGCCGACGCCCAGGTGGTCCGTCTGTCGGTCCGCGACTTCGGCGAGGGAATCCCCCCGGAGGAGCGGGAGAAGGTGTTCGACATGTTTCACCGCCTCGACAGTTCCGATTCCCGCCAGGTCTACGGCCATGGGCTCGGCCTGCATCTGGTGCGCCGGATCCTGGAGGCGATGAGCGGCGGAATCCGGGTCGAATCGGCCGAAGGGGGCGGCTCTCAATTCACGTTCTGGCTGCCCGCGCGCCGACGCGCCGGCGAGGACGACGCATACCGAGCCCAAAGAGCGACCGCTGGAGGAGGGAACGTGAGCCCCAGGCTGCTGGTTATCGACGACGATCCCACCCTGGTCCGGTTTCTGCGCGAGTACTTCGAACGGGAGGGATACCAGGTCTCGACCTCCGGAAGCGGGCAGCAGGGACTTCGACAGTTCTACGCCGAACGTCCCGACCTGGTGGTCGTCGATGTGATGATGCCGGGGATGGATGGCTGGGAAGTCACGGCGCGGCTGCGGGAGCTGGCCGAAACGCCGGTGATCATGCTGACCGCCAAGACCGGCGAGTCCGACAAGCTGCGCGGCTTCCGTCTGGGGGTCGACGACTATGTCACCAAGCCGTTCAGCCTGGCGGAACTGGGCGCTCGCGTCGGGGCGGTCTTGGCCCGCGCCGCGGCCAGGGCCCCCTCGGAGGAAACTCTGTACGTGGCCGGACCGATCTCGGTCGACATGAAGAAGCGGCAGGCTTCGCTGGATGCGAGCCTGCTCGACCTGACCCCTACTGAATTCCGCCTGCTGGCCTGCCTGGCCCAGCGGGCCGGCGAAGCCGTCTCCCAGGACGAACTGTCGAACGCGGTTTGGGGTCAGCAGCGGGCCGGCGCGGGTAGCGCCTTGCGGCGCTATGTGTGGTTTCTTCGCAAGAAGATCGAACCCGACCCGGAGAAACCGCAGCGGCTGTCGACGGTGCGCGGCTTCGGCTACCGCCTCGAAGCCTGAGCCCGATTCCGCCGTCGGATTGAGGCGAATTCGCGCGGCTTGGGTGTGACCCGGGTACCGGAAAGGTGCATGTAAGGGCGGTGTAAGGTCGCCTCGGCCTCCTCCTTTGTAGACTGGACGCAGGGATCGGAGGAGAGACATGTACCAACCCGGAGCGACGATGATGCCGTGGCGCCTCCAGCGGAGGATCCGTTGGCGGGGACGCCGCCGAAGCCGATGGCGCGGTCAGGGCCTGGTTGAGTTTGCGCTGGTCCTCCCCGTTCTGCTGCTTGTCATCTTCCTCATTATCGCGGTCTCCCGGCTCCTGCATGCCTACCTCGAAGTCGAGAATGGTGCGCGATTCGGGGTGCGCTACGCTGTCACCGGCGAGTTCAACCCGGCCTACTGCGCCGGATTTCCTGGGGGGGTATGCGACAGCCAGCCCGAAATGGACGCCGCCCGAGTCCCATCGATCCGCGACGCCGCCTGGGCCGGCTCCGAGTTCGATCCTGCGCGACTCCCTGGTCGGCGCCGGGATCCCCGGTTTCTTTAAGGTGACCATCTGCTCGAACAAGGGTGGGGTGGTGTACTTCCCGTCCGACCCCGACACGGCCACACCCGCCGACTGCCAGCCGACGGAAGACGCCGGCGGCCCCGGTGACCGGGTCTCGGTGACCGTTGACTTCGACCACCCGGTGATCGTCCCGATCGTTTCGTCGTGGTACCCGAGCCTCCACCTGACGGCCCGGCGGGAGGGCATCGTGGAGCAGTTCCGCACCGCTCGCGTGGTGGGCCTGCCGGCGACGATCTCCGTGCCGACCTTCACGCCGACCGCTTCCTTCACGCCCACCATCACCAACACGCCGTCGGAGACGCCGACGCCCACCGAGACCCCGACGCCGACCGACACCGCGACCCCGACGCCGAGCCTCACCCCCTCGATGACCGCGACCACCACCGCCACGCCCACCCAGACCCCGACCCCGGATTGCAGCCTGATCAGCGAGGTCAATACGTGGTTCTCGCGCTACGACGAGGTGCGGATGCGGGTTCGCAACAGCAATCCGGTCAGCGTCACATTGACGAATGCCTACGTCGACTGGACCAAGGCCTACGCCAGCCAGTACGTCAACTGGTTCCGCTTCAATGGGAACCAATTCTACGGCGGGAACGACTCGGCGCCGCCCACCAATCGCGGCGCTTCGGTTCCCTTCGCCGGCGGGGGCAACACCGATGACTTCCAGTCACGTTTCGGCGGGGTTCCTTCGAACCTCGGCCTGGACGGGACCTTTACCGTAGTGTTGACGTTCAACGGATCCTGCACCGTTTCGAGCGTCATTGCGCGCACCGCTCCGACCGTGACCCCGACCCTGCCTCCGACCAACACGGCCACGATCACGAACACCCCGCCGCCGTCGAACACCCCGACGATCACGCGGACTCCGACACCCAGCCGGACCCCAACTCGGACCCTGACGCCCTCGATCACTCCGACCCCATCGCGCACGCTGACACCCTCGCGGACGCCTTCGCGGACTCCCTCACCCACCCGGACACCCAGTCGGACACCGACCACCGGCTCCACGCCGACCTCGGTCCCGACGTCCACCCCCAGCATCACACCGACCATGCCGATCTTCGGCTGAGCCCGCTCCTCCTCCGAGACAGGCGGCCCCCGATGGGGGCCGTCTGTCGGTTCGCGGGGTGTTGTCCCGCCCCTACGCCCAGGAACTTGCTGAAGAACTCGGTTTCGACCTCACCCCCCAGGGGATGCTCCTGGGCGCAGCTCCACGCGGTGACGCGGAGGGACCCCCCTGCGGGTCTTGCGGGGGTGCGGGCGGCGGTCCATGCCGGGGGCAGGGCAGGGGACGGGGTTGGATGAACACACGGGGTTCTTCAGCACCCTGCCAGGGCTAGTGTCCGGACGGGCTACGGCCGCCCACGGCCCTAGATGGCAGGGGTACTCCGGGACCAGACGCCGCCGGTGCCGGTGTAAGAGACCTGCAAGGTCCGAACCCTGAGGTCGGCCCTATCATCGAAATGGCTGAATCCGACCCGCACCCCGGCTGATCGACGGCGGGGGTGCGCACGGAGAAAGGACCGAGTGGAAGACACTGGAACGTTCGAAGGCCCTGTCGGGGTGGCGTTGATCGCCGACGACGATGGCGATTTCCGCCAGCTGCTGGCCCGGCGCGCTCGCCGCACAGGACTGTCCGTGGTCGAGGCGGTCGACGGCCATGCGGCATTGCTGGCACTCGAACAGCAGGAATTCGACGTCCTGGTGCTGGACGTCTACATGCCGGGCGCCTCCGGGCTGGAAGTGTTCCAGGCGGCGCGACGGAAGCAGTCCGACATCCAGGCGATCTTTCTGACCGGAAGCGCCTCGGTGGAGACGGCGGTGGAGGCTCTACGCAAGGGGGCCTACGACTACCTCACCAAGCCGCTTGAGTCGCTGGCGGCCTTCGAACTGGCGCTGACCCGGGCGCTCGAACACCGACATCTTCTGAAGGAAAATGCCCGCCTGTTTCAGGAGGTCCAGCGACTCGCCATCACCGACCCGCTGACCGGCCTCTTCAATCGACATCGGCTCCAGGACGCCCTGGAGACAGAATACGAACGGGCGGTGCGCTACGGGCGGCCGGTCTCGATCATCATGATGGACCTCGACGATCTGAAGCTGGTCAACGATACCTATGGCCACGCAGCCGGGGATGCCGTGCTTCAGGCTGTTGCCGCCGCCATCCGACGCACCGTCCGCCGACTGGATCTTCCCACCCGCTATGGAGGCGACGAGTTCCTGGTGTTGCTACCGGAGACCCACCTGCAAGACGCTCAGCGCGTGGCCGAGAGAATCGGAAGCGAACTCCGTAAGCTGCGGGCCGGTGACCTGCCGGTGTCGGCCAGCACCGGCGTGGTTCAGTGGGCGGAGGCCTATGGCTCGAGCGCCGAGTTCCTGGCTTCCGTCGACCGGGTGTTGTACGAGGCCAAGCGGATCGGAGCCGGCGCGATCGTCACCGCCCCCGGACGCGAAGCCCCGGTGGGCTAACCAGCGACTGGCGCCGCGGCGACCGGGGACAGAGCATCAGCCGACCGGATCAACATGAAGCACGACAGACTGGAGGACCGGAGGTGAGGAAGCTGGTCTTGCCGGAGCCAGCGAACCCGACGGTCTAGGCCCGGGCCGTGCGCCGGAACCAGCTGCGCCATTCCCGGTTTTCCCAGACGACCAGGATCGGCGCGGCGTTGAAGATTGATGAGTAAGTGCCTGACAGGACGCCAATCAGCAGGGTCGTGACGAAGTGCTGGGTCGTCACCCCGCCAAACAGAAGCAAGGCCAGGAGAGTGAGCAGGACCGTCAGCTGGGTGTTGATCGAGCGTGCCAGGGTCTGGACCACCGAGTGATTGACCAGGGTCTCGTAGGCCAGGCGCCGATACAGTCTCTGGTTCTCCCGAATCCGATCGAACACCACGATCGAGTCGTGCACCGAAAACCCGATCACGGTCAGCAGGGCGGTCAGGAACAGGGCGTCGATCTCCCACCCCAGGAAGTGCCCCAGCAAGACCTGAACGCTGATCACCACTGCCACGTCGTGCAGCATCGCCAGGATGGCCGCCACGCCATAGCGCAAGGCGTGGGGGACACCCCGGAAGGCGTAGGTGATATAGGCCAGGATCCCGGCTACGGCCAGGCCGACGGCGCCCAGCGCACGCTGACCGACCTCGGCCCCGATCGACGGTCCGACCAACTCGTCTCGCAAGACGGTTACGGTCCCCCCGGCGCCGGTCTGCAGAAGGGCAAGGAAGGCGTCCTTCGGCCCGGCCTCCAGCGGCTTGCTGCGAACGACCAGGTCATCGTCACCGGCCGTCTGGACCACAGGATCAACCAGCCCCGCTTCCTCCGCCAACCGAAACGCGGATTCCGTCGGGGGGCGTCGTCCCGGGTCGAAGCGGACCTCGAGCAGGCTGCCCCCGGTGAAGTCGATGGACGCGGTCGGTGGTCCCCAGAGCAGCGCGCCCACCAGCCCCGGCACGATCACCAGGGCGGAGATCAGGAAGTACAGGTAGCGGCGGCCGACGATGTTGATCATGCCTCGATCCCGAACCAGGCGGGGTGCTCTCGCAGCTGCAGCCGGTCGAGCACAAGATGGAGCAGGCTGCGAGTAACGACGATGGCGGTGAACATGCTGACCATGACGCCAATGGCCAGGGTCAGCGCAAACCCCTTGACGATGCTGGCGCCGAAGGTACTGCCGAACCAATACAGGATGCCACAGGTGATCAGCGTGGACAGATTGGAGTCGCGAATGGACGGCCAGGCGCGGTCGAATCCCAGGTCCGTCGCCAGTTGCAGGGTCCGGCCTCGCCGGAGTTCCTCGCGAAGGCGCTCGAAGATCAGCACGTTGGCGTCAACGGCCATCCCCAGCGAAAGGATGAACCCGGCCACGCCCGGCAGGGTCAGGGTGACCGGGATCACTTTGAACAGGGAGAAGGTGAGCAGAGCGTAGATCAACAGGGCCATCGAAGCGACCAGGCCGGGAAGGCGGTAGTACACGATCATGAAAGCGATCACCAGGCCGAGTCCGATCGCGCCTGCTTGCAGGCTCCGATCGAGGGAGTCCTGCCCCAGGGTCGGGCCGACGGTCTTGCTCTCGACCACTTTCAGAGGAACCGGCAACGCGCCGTAGCGAAGCTGCACCGCCAGCTGGTTGGCCTCGTCCACCGTGAAGTTGCCGGTGATCATCGCCTGACCCCCGGTGATCGGTTCGGAGATGCGCGGGGCCGAGAGCACTTGCTTGTCGAGGACGATGGCCAGGGAGCGCCCGACATTCGCCCCGGTGTACTCGGCGAAGGCCGTGGCCCCGGCGGGTCCGAAGCGGATCTCCACGCCGTATCCGCCCAACTGATCGCCGGCCACGCCGGCGCCTTCGAGTTCGGCGCCGGTCAGAACGGTGTGGAAAGGGGGAGGGGCGGCGGGGGTCGCACTGCCGTCGGCCGGGGAGCCGGCCTCCAGGCCGAAGTCCGTCCGGATTTCGGCCCCGATCAGACCCGGGATCTCGGACGCCGGCACCTGGCTGAAGTCTACGAATTCCAGCAGGGCGGTTTCCCGAATGGTGGCCACCGCCTGATCCGTGTCTTCGATCCCGGGGAGTTCCACCAGGATGCGTCGGGCTCCCGCCACCTGGACGATCGGTTCGGTGACGCCGAGCGCGTTGACCCGGTTTTCGACGATGTCGCGGGCGGCCTGCATCTGCTCCGGTGTGATCGCCGCCGCCTCCGGAAGGTCCGCCTCGAGCAACACCCGCAAACCACCTTGCAGGTCTAGCCCTCGAACGACCCGGATCGACCGGTCGATCCCGGGAAGGTGAATCCCCGGGTTGTCGGGCCAGATCACCCACAGACCGGCCAGCACCAGGACCACGATCAAAAGAATTCGGCGGTTCATCGAGAGCTCCGAGCCTCCTCGCGAACAGCCAGCGCCGACAGCGCCGCGCTGGCCGTGCCCGGAGCATTATAGCGCTAAGGCTCGGGCTGGACCCGGTCGGGTGGTTCCGGGCCCTGTCCAGCGGCCTCGAGTTGAGAAAGGACCTGCCGCAGGACTTCGCCGGGTGTCAGCCCGTCGGTCGCCAGAAGGACGTCACAGTGAGCTCGAGCGTGAGCCAGGCGGCGTTGCTGTTCGTCGAACTCTCGGACCAGCCAGTTCAGGCGCTTGCGTCGGGTGCATGTTTCGAAGGAGGCGTCGAGGAAGACCAGGACTTCCGGTCGGCTCAGGCGTTGCCACATGTCGCCGACGTAGGAATGTTCCTGGGCGACCTGACGTGCCCGCAGCCCGCGTCGGCGCAAGCCTTCCACCAGGGTCGTCTTGCCCGCCGCACAGGGCCCGACGACGATGATGCCTCCCGCTGGTTGGGATCTGCGAGGGCGCAGTGTAGAATCAGGCGGATCCACGTTCCCGGCCCGAGGTCTCCCTCACAGGGGCATGCGCACGGCAAGGCGCCGCACTTCGTGGCCGGGGCGGGGAAGGATGGCGGCGACCAGGATCGAGATGTCGTCCGCCGGCCGCTGGTCTTCCAAGTCCAGGGCATGGGCCAGGATCTCATCGGCCCAGCGAGGGGGATCGGGTTGCCCCTCGGATATCAGGCCGTTCAGGAACCCGACCAGGTCGATCGACCGGCCGGCTCGCTCCCCGGCGTGGGTCAGGCCATCGGTGAACATCACGGCGGCCAGCCCGGTCTGGAGCGGCACCTGGTGGATTTCGGGGCGGACCCCGCGTCGGCCCCCGACCGGGTCGACCGGGGTATCGAGGGCTCGCAGAACGCCCGCCTCCAGCAGGTAGACCGGAGCCGGGTTGTTGCGGGACACCACCAGGCTCTGCGACTGAAGGTCGATCGACAGGACGTTCAGCGTGGCCAGCACTTTGCCCGAACGCTGGATGAAGAGGTAATCCGAAGCGGCTCGGGCGGCTGCGCCGTCGCGCACTCCGTCCGCCAGCAGACTGATCGCCTTGCGCACGACGATGTTGGCGATCGCCTTGGCCGGTTTTCCCGAGGTCTGCCCGTCGGCCAGCACGAAGGACAGACCCCCGGTCGGTCGCTCGATCATCTCCAGGCTGTCGCCGCTCTCCGGGGTGGCGTACTTCCGGACCTTGGCGACCGCAACCTGGGCTTCCATGGCCGGCATTCTACCCGGCCGGTAGGTGGCTGTCGAATCTGTAAGGCCGTGGCAAGTCTGCGGGCGCCGCTCCTCCACTAGCATAGGAGAGGCCGCCTCCGAAAGGATTGCGCTTGGGCACCGACCGACTGGGCCCGGTGGATCTCCCCCGGGTACTTGAGCAGGCGATCGACCGTATTTCGACCTACCTGGGCGACCGGCCGGTGTCGGTGGTGGCGGAGTACCCGGCGCACCTGCCCGCCCTCCACAGCGATGAAACCCGCCTGACGGAAGCCCTGGCGGGTTTGATCGCGGCCACCGTCGTTCGATCCCACCATGGCGAGGTGGCCGTGCGCGCCGCCCTGGCCGCATCGGCGCCGGCCGGCGCGCCCGTGGCGCGGGAGCGAGGTCCCTGGGCCATGATCAGTGTCGGGCCCCGCGGCAACGGTCTGACGGCGGACGCTCTGCGAGGCATGCTCGACGAGACCGCTCGATCGGAAGAGGATCCCACCGTGCTGCCGCCGTCCGATTGTCGGCGGGCCGTGGACGAGATGGGTGGTTACCTGTGGGTGGGGATGGAAGGCGGAGCGCCGGAACTGCGGGTGATCCTTCCGCTCCGAGCCGCGGCCGAGGCCGAGGCGGACCTCGAGCCTTTACGGCGCGTCGTCGGCGGGCATCTGGCCCGGCGCGGCGAACACGTGCGGCGTCTGCTGCTCCTGGTGGACGAAGAGCCGATGCGGCAGGTGATTTCGCGAGAACTCGATCAGGCCGGCTACCAGGTGGTCAAGGCCGTCGACGGCGGCGAGGTGATGTCCCTGGCTCGCACGGAGAAGCCGCATCTGATTCTGCTCGACATTCTGGCCCGCGATCCGTCGGCCTTCGATATCGCGCTGGTGCTCAAGCAGGATCCCCGCACGGCCCGGATCCCGGTCCTGTTTCTGACCTCGGTGCGCGATCCGGAGTCGGGGGTTCGGATGGGCGCTGTCGATTTCGTGGTCCGGCCGACCGGTACGGGCGCCCTGATCGCGGCCATCGAATCGGCTCTGCACAGCCTGGATCAGCCGATCTCCCGGGTGCTGGTGGCAGAGCCCGACGAGGCCTTGCGGGAAACCATGGTCATGATGATCCAGGCCCAGGGCTATCGGGTGACCGAGGCCGCCGGAGCCGAGGAGGCTCTGGTGCTGGCGGAACGGGTGAGGCCGGGTCTGGTCTTGGTGAATGCCCGCCTGGGCCAGGAGCGAGACTACTGGCTTCTGCGCGGGCTACGGCAGAACTCGGCCGACGTCCCGGTCTTCGTGCTGGCCGATGCGCTGTCGGAGACCGAGGGCAAGGCGGCGGTTCGGCGAGGCGCCTCCGGCTACACCCAGACCGGTCAGCTTTCTGATCTGCTCAGTCGGGTGCGGGCGGGCAAGGCCAAGCCGTAACGAGCGGATCGAATCTCAACCGACGACGACGGTGGTCCCGCGGCCGGTGCTCAGCCGATCTCCGGCGGAGGCCTCCGGCATGGTCCAACGGTAGAGCCAGCGTGCTTCCTCCGGGCGCATGTTGATGCATCCGTGGCTGCGCGGAGTGCCGTAGTCGGTGTGCCAGTACGTGCCGTGGAACGCCACCCCGGTCTCGTGGAAGAAGGAGACCCAGGGCACCCCCGGAAGCTCGTAGGCTTCGACGTCGGAGGTGATCCGGCCGTCGCCCATATGACGCATTGGTGTCTTCTTGGTGATCCGGAAAACTCCGTCGGGGGTGATGGTCGGGATTCCGTTTTCGCGCGGGCGCGAGTCGGGGATCCCGCTGGAGATCCGGGTGCGAAACACCAGTCGTTGCTCTTCGAAGGCCAGCAGCTCCTGGCGTGCGAGAGAGACCTCGATCCGCTTGAATCGCGCCGGCACGTCGGGTGAGATCGGGCTGAATTCCTCGAAGGGGACCCGTCGGAAGTGTTCGGCGCGTGCGTAGTACCGGATGTACAGCGCATCGTCGAGGATCTGGTACCAGGCCTCTCCGTCGGCGCCGATGACGGTCTTCTCCACCCAGTGGGTGGACTGGTAGTACAGGCGGTAGAGGGGGTTCGACCCCCGGTCCGCTTCCCGATAACTCCGGGTGTACGGAACGCTGGTCTCGAACAGGGCCCCTTGGGCGGGCAGGTCGAAGGCCGGCGACTGGGGCTTCCAGCGGACGAGTTGTAGGTTCCCGGAGTGCGCGTAGCCACCGGAAATCCCGTACCAAACTGGATTGTGGGCCGGCCCGTCGTCGGCGGTGACCTTCTCCCGAAGCGTCATCAGCTCGTCCCGATAGAGGCGATCCAGGCGGGGGGATCGATACGACGGCTCCGCATACAGGCTGATCCAACTTGTGCCGACGCGGGCCAGGCCGATCCCTCCATCGGCGATGATCGGCGGAGGAGGTCGGAAGGCCAGGCCGGCTGGCGAAAGCGCCGCCAGTCGCAGGAACTCCCGGCGACTCAGATCGCTGAGCATAGTTCCATTGTATCGAGGAATCCGCCCTCGCCAACCGGACCTCGCGCCCAGCGGCTCAGGTATAATGCGCGACAATGACGGAGGAAACGGGCCGGCTGACCGTCGACGGGATCGACATCGCATATGCCACCGCCGGGGCTGCAGACGCCCCGGCGGTGGTTCTGCTTCACGGCTGGGCAAGCTCCCGCAGAATGTGGAGCAACTCGATGGAGCAGCTGAGCGGCTCCTACCGAACGATCGCGGTCGATCTGCCCGGGCATGGCGACTCCTCCAAGCCCGACTGGTCGTGGTACTCGATCCCCCGATACGCCGGACTGGTGGCCGACCTGATGGGGGTCATGGGCCTGGAATCGGCCAGGCTGGTCGGTCATTCGATGGGCGGCACCATTGCCCTGGAGGCCGCCCGGAGTTTCCCGGGCGCCTTTGCCTGCCTGGTGGTGGTCAACCCGGTGGTCACCGGAAGGGTCTATTCGAAGAGTGTGGCCCTTCCGGAGGAATGGATGCCCTCAGCGGTGCGCCTCTCTCGGCGCGTCTGGCCGACGGCCACGCGGCTCCTCACCCGGCCCCCGGGAAAGCTCCGACGTCAACCACCGGACCACGTCCGCAGGAACACCGAAGACCTGGGCCGGACCACCGCCGACTCCTTCCTGGGCAGCATGCGGGCCGTGTTGAGTTGGGATCTGACCGATCGGCTCTCGGAGATTCGCACTCCGACCCTCGTGCTGGTGGGGGAATCCGATCGAGTGGTCGCTCCATCGGAAGGTGAGTTGGCAGCGGGAAGAGTCCCGGGAGCTCGGCTGGAGCGACTGCGGGCCGGGCATCACCCGAACGACGAGGATCCCCAGTCGTTCCACCGGAGCCTGCGGCGGTTCCTGGGTGAAGGAGGCGGGCGCTGACCTCCGTTCGTGCGTTCCTTGCGGTGGTTCTCAGCGAGGAGGTGCGGGCACGGCTCGCGGCGGCGCAGGAGCGCGGCCGACAATCTCTTTCTGGCGAGCCGGTGGGGTGGGTGGCCCCGGCCCGGATGCACCTCACCTTGCGGTTCCTCGGCCAGACCAGCCCGGCTCAGCTCGAAGTGCTTCAGGACCTGCTGTTGAGGCGTATCCCCGGCTGGCCGGCGGTTCGGATCGGCCTGGGTGGTACAGGCTGCTTTCCCGATCGATCACGACCGCGGGTGATCTGGGCAGGAGCGGAAGATCCCAAGGGCGCGCTGGGGAGGATGGCCACGGAGCTCGAGGCCATGGCGCGTGAGGCGGGATTCCAGGCTGAACGCCGGGCCTTCTCCCCGCATCTGACTCTAGGCCGGGTCAGGCGGGAGCTCAGCCAAACCGGCCTGAGGTCGCTGGAGGCGTGGCTTCAAGAAACCAGAGATCAGGAATTCGGAACCGTCGACGTTGGCCACCTGGTCGTGCTGCGCAGCGACCTGCGGCCGTCCGGTCCGGAGTACACCGAACTGATGCGCTTCGAGCTGGGGTTGCCTGTGGCAGACCTGTGAGGCAGCCCGTGGTCAGTGTGATCGGAGGCTCTTCGTGCACGACGGAGGAGGCACGCTGGGCGGTTGAGGTCGGGGACGGGCTTGCCCGTGCGGGAGCGATCCTGGTCTGCGGGGGAGGCTCGGGGATCATGGAAGCCGCCTGCCGCGGCGCCCGGCAGGCGGGAGGCCTGACGGTCGGATTGCTTCCGGGGGAGCGGGCGGAGGACGGGAACGAGTTCCTCGTCCTGGCGGTTCCCACCGGACTGGGGGAAGCGCGCAACGTCCTCGTGGTCGGGGCGGGCGATTCAGTGATCGCGATCGGAGGCGGTCTGGGGACCCTTTCGGAGATCGCCCACGCGCGGCGACTGGGCAAGCCGGTGCTCGGGCTGGGAACCTGGCAGGCGACCGCACGCCTCGGGCGAAACGCTTGCACTGCGGCAGGTGTCCTCGGCCGCCGAGGCCGTGGCGGCGGCGCTGGAGACCCGGCGATGACCGATCGGTCCGGAGATGCGGGTCTGGAGCTGGCCCGTTCGATCGTCGACGTCCTGGACGCCCACAAAGGGGAAGACATCGTGCTGCTGGATCTGCACGAGGTGTGCGGGTTCGCCGACTACTTCGTCTTGTGCACCGGGGTCAGCGATCGCACCCTGCGCGCCCTGGCGGAAGAAGTCGTCAAGGCGATGAAGGGACGCCAGGTGCATGCGCGCGGGCAGGAGGGGAAGGCTTCCAGTGGATGGATCCTGCTCGACTACGGCGACGTGATCGCGCACCTGTTCTCCAAGTCGGTGCGCGAGTACTACCGGCTGGAGGACGTCTGGCGGGCCGGCAAGATGATCCTGCGGGTGCAGTAGGGGCAACTACCTCGGTTCGAAGATCCAGCGGTCGGCTTCGCGTACCCAGCTGACGATCTCGTCGTCGTCAAACCAGAGCGAAACCTCCTCGGCGGCGGTGGCCGGGCTATCGGAGGCGTGGGTCAGGTTTCGCCCGACTTCCAGGCCGAAATCATGACGCAGCGTGCCGGCCTCGGCTTCCGTAGGACGGGTGGCGCCCATCGTCTGCCGGACTGCGGCCACGGCTTGGGGCCCTTCCCAGACCATTGCCACCACGGGCGATGAGGTGATGTAGTCGATCAGGCCCGGGTAGAAGGGCTTTCCCTCGTGGACGGCGTAATGACGCTCCGCCAGAGACCGGTCTACCCGCTGGAAACGAGCGGCGATCAGCCGGAGGCCGCGTCGTTCAAGCCGGGAGATGATTTCGCCGATCAAGCCTCGCTGCACCGAATCGGGTTTGGCCAGCACCAGGGTCCGTTCCACAGCGGCCTCCGATAGAGAAGGACTCGGGTCTCCCCGAGTCCTCGAGACAACGACCGGATGGCCGGTCAGACGGCGGCGACGCCCCGCTCGTACGCGGTGATCGCCTCCGGGAGACGGTCGGCTTTCATGTAAGCGTCGCCGAGAACCTGCCAGAGCGGAGCGGCTTTCGGGTTTCGTTCGAGAGCGTGCTCCAACTCGGCGATCACCTCACTGAGTTGGTACTTCTTCTTCACCGCGGCGCCGTAGTCTCCCGCGGCCGAACGGTAATCGCCGGTAGCCAGGCCCTTGCGCGCCTCGCGCAGCCTGTCTTCTAACACAGGCTTGACCCCCGCCGGTTGAGGAGCGCGCACCGGTGGTTTGGGCCGGGTCACAGCCGGTGGCAGGTGCGGAGGCAGCGGAGTCGGTTCGCTGACCGGGGCTGGCTCCCGTACCGCTTCCGCTTCGATCTCCGGCGGCTCGGGCATGGGTTTGACACTGGCCGGCTCCATCACCGGATCTGGCTCGATCACAGCCGGCGTCGGCGGTTCCGTGACCATGGCCGGCTCCCGTACTGGCGGAGCCTCGATCCTCGGCGGCGGGGGCACAACCGCCGGCTCTGGCGGCGGAGCGGTATCGAGAGTCCCCGCAGGTTTCGACACGACGGCGGGGGCGGTCGGTACCTGAACGGGGGTCGGGGCGGCTGCCGGCGGCGTCAACCAGTCCGGGACTTCGGAGTCTTCCTCCTCAACAGGGATGGGAGCTCCGACCAGTTCAGTCGTGGCAGGGCGCCTGGGCGCGGGTGTCCGCAACCACTCGGGGACCTCTTCCAGCACGTCCGTGGTGGGTTCCCGGTAACGAGGCCCGGAGGGAGGTTCTGCGAGAGTTCGTTCAACTTCCGGAGTGTGGCCGGGTGCCTCGAGCTCGTGGAGGATCTCCTCCGTTGCTTCGATCGGCAACGCTGGTCTCGAAATCACCGTCTCGTCTAGGGGCGAGGAGACGATCGTCTCCGCGGCCGGTTCCGGGGCGCTCGGCTCGGACTCCTCGATCTCAAGCGACTCCCACGGTGGAACCCAGGTGTCGGCCAGTTCGTCGATCGGTTCCGGCTCGGGTGCGGTTTCCGTCTTGGCAAGAACAGGTTCGCCGATAGGCAGCGCCGGGACCGTCGGCTCTTCCTCCGCCTCGCCGGGGCCCGCCGAAGTCATCCAACTGGGAAGGGACGGCCAGGTCTCCGCCGTCGGAGGAGCCGGCGTTTCTGTCTCCGGATCAACTTTGGCTTCCGTCGATGGGGTTTCCGTTCGAGGTTCAGAAACCAGTTGCTTGAGCCAATCCGGCACCGTCGGGCCCGGAGCGGGTGCGGCAGCAGGGGCGGGTGCGGACAGCGTCGGCTCCGGCGTCGCTCCGGTTCCTGCCGTTCGATCGGGGGTGCAGGAGAACTCGACGGATTGAGCGATCGGCTCCCCAGGTACGTCCGGCACGGCACGCTGCTCGGCTGCGAGGCCCTCGAGCCACTCCAGGCCCGCCTCCGGCTCTTCCGGGGGCAGCCTGGCCGGGAGCGGCGGAGCCGGAGTTGCCGGCGTCCCTGCCACGACCGGCGGGATTGGCCGGATCGGCTCCTTCGTCGGCACGGGCGGGGCCTGCTCCATCGGCTGCGGCGCGGGGATGCCTTGCTTGGCGGCCAGGGTCTCGAGCCAGTCGAACACCTGATCGTCGCTCATCTCACCGGAGGGCACTTCCGGCGCCTCCGACGTCGCTTCAGCTTCGGGCTCGGGCACGCCATCGCGTTTGAGGAGTTGTAGCCACTCGCCGGTATCGGAAGTACCGGTGGCCTCGGTTCCAGCCAGCAGGTTGACCCACTCGGCGGCTGTATCTGATTCGGACGGCGCGATTCCAGGTTCCGGCGGAGCCGGCGCCTCGACGGTCTCTTCGGCCGAAGGTTCCGCGATTCCCCGTAACCAATCCACCGGGCCGGCGTCGATCTCGCCTCCGGAGTCATCCCCCGGCTCGGCGATGCCGCGGAGCCACTCGGGGCCTGCGGATTGGCCAAGCACGGAACGGGAACTGCCCTCGGTGGTCGGCGAGGCCATCCAGGAGGGAGCGGCGCGTTCTTCCCCGGGCGCTTCGGGGGAGGCTGGGGTCGGCGGTTCGGACTCGGCCAGCTCTCGCAGCCAATCGAAGGATCCCGAGTCACCGATTCGGGGCTGGCCGGCCTGCGGTTCGGCCGGTGCAGGTTGCGACGGCCCGGCGGGGTCGGAGGTACGGTCACGCGCCCGGGTGGTGCTGCCGGTGGCGGCAATGGTCTGCAGCCAGTCAGGCAAATCGGCGGGGACGGCCTCCGCTTCATCTTCGGAGGCGGCCTCCTCCGGGTACATACCCGTGGTGATGGGGCCCTCGACTTCTGACTGCCAGCTCATATCCTTCGGGTCGATGCTCGAACCACGAGCGGCGGCTTCGGCGACGCCCGAAAGCCATCCCGGGCCGGACGGCGGGGCGGCGGCGGCTTCGCCTTCGTCAATCGAATCCGGAAACGTCGTGTCGGCAGCCAGCCATTCGGGAATTTCCGCACGGGCCAGGGCTGCTTCCTCGGCCACAGGTTCCCCTGGAGGCGCCTTCGCCTCGGAGGGGGCGGGTGGTGCATCTGAGGACTTTTGGCGGTCTCCCAACCATGTGACGATGGTGGCGGTCGCGCCCGGAGCGTCTTCTTCCATCCAGGTGGGGATGGGCTGGGCGTCTTCGCCGGCGGCCTTGAGCCAGTCGTCGTCTTCTTCTGCGCCACCGGGAGGAGGAGACCACCCAGGCGGGAGGCGTGGTGCTTCCAGCCCGGAGGGGGAGAACCCCGCCGCAGCCGAAACCGGATCGGGGGCCGGCTCGGGTTCGTCGACCGGCCCGGCCGGGGGAGCGACCTCGCTCAACCAATCCGGGATGTTGGCGCGCACCAGATCACCTTCGGCCTCTGGCGCAGGCTCCGGCGGCAGGGCCCCCAACTCGAGGGACCGCAACTCGTCGTCGGAGAAGGAGACCGGCTCTTCACGCGCCTGGCCCGTGCCGGGAGTCCATCCGGCTTCCTCCATCCACTCCGGAATCTGACCCGACACGCCTTTCGGCTCCTCTTCGCCGGCTGGCTCCGACGCAGCCGGTGGCGGACTCACAGACGCCTCCGGCTTTCGCTCGGCGGCAGCCGCCTTTGCGGCCGTCGCCGCCCCCATGGATTCGAGCCACGATGGCCTCGGCGTTGCGGGTTGGCCTGCTGGGGCGCGGGCCTGGGTGGCGCCCGAGGCCCATTCGGCCGGGCCCGTGTCGCGGCCCAGTGGCTGTCCCGGCTGCCACGAGATCTTCTCGATGCGGACAGCGTTTGCGTCGACCCGGGTCGGATCGTCGAGGATCGTTTCGACCAGGGCGGAGTAGGGATCGAGGGCCGCCACCCGCCGGTGGTAGGTCAGGGCTTCTTCGGTGCGGCCTTCGGAGTGCAGGGCCGCGGCCATGATCCGGTTCGCCTCACGGCAATTCGGCAGTGTCTCGAGCAGGGCCGTGGCCACCTCGGCGGCATCCCCGCGCTGGTTGGTACGCCAGTACATGTCTGCCAGCAACACCTGGAGATCGGGCCGGTCGGGGTCTTCGCTCAGGGCCGACCGCAGTTCGGCGATCGCCTGCGGGTACAGCTCCCCGTGGGCATACATCCGGGCCAGAGCCCCCCGGGTCAAACGGACCTTGGCCGGCTCGAGCCCGTCCCGCTTCCCGATCAGACGTCGGAGCTCCCCTTGTACGGCGGCGTTCGACGGGGTGGTCTCAAAGGCGCGTTCCATGTGCCAGATCGAAGAGTCCAGGTTGCCTTCGTCTTCGCGGACGATCGACATCCCGACATGGGCGACGAAGTCGTCCGGCACCGCCGAGAGAACGCGCTGCAGGATATCGGCCGAGTCGCCGTAGCGTTTGGCCTCCAGATAGGCCTTGCCGAGCAGACGGTAGGTTTCCAGGTGGCGCGGGTAGGTCTGTAGTATGTGACGGGCGTGGGCGATGGCCTCATCGAGCTGATCGTGCTCGATGAAATCATCGATCTCTCTTACGTAGGCGCGCAGACTTGTCTCAGCCATAGCTGGGCCTGCGGGCACAGTATGCCCCACTTGAGGAGTTTGTGCAAGCAATCCCTAACAATGTTGCGCTCGGTCGAGGCACGTCGCTCCCTTCGGGGCCGGCGAGCAGATCCGCGGATGCAAGTTCAGTGCCCGTGCGGGAGGGCTCACAGACGGTGAATCGACTTCAGCCGATCGAGCACGGGGGCGAAGTTGGGTTCCGGGGAGTCGAACGTGCCCAGCTCATCCTCCGGCATCGGGACCGAGAGCCCCGCCGCCAGGCAGGCGAGGACCCCTTCGCGGACTGCGGCCGGGTGATAACCGCCTTCGAGAACGAAGACGGCGGGGCCACCGGCCAGGCCCGACAGATCGAGAAGGGATTTTGCCAGCCCGTAGAAACCGGTCGTGGTGAGCCGCAATCCCGCCAGCGGATCCTGCCCGTGGGCGTCGAACCCCGCCGAGACCAGCAGCAGATTCGGATCGAACCGCTTGTGGAGGGGGGCCAGCACCTCTTCGGCAACTCGGGAGAAAGTCAGATCTCCCGCCCCCGGGCTCAAGGGGATATTGACGGTGAAGCCTCGCCCGTCCCCGACCCCGATCTCTTCCAGGAAGCCGCTACCCGGGTAGATCCCGTGCTGATGGGTCGAGACATACAGAACCGAGGGGTCGGCTTCGAAGATCGCCTGAGTCCCGTTGCCGTGATGGACGTCGAAATCGAAGATCATCACCCGTTCGAGCCCGCCCGCCTGGGCGGCACGGGCGGCGATGGCGACGTTGTTGAGCAGGCAAAACCCCATCGCCCGATCCGCCGTGGCGTGGTGGCCCGGCGGGCGAATGGCTGCGAACCCCGCAACGGCTCCGGCCGCGAGGGACGCCCGCACGACCGCCAGGGTTGTGCCGGCGGCCAGCAGCGCCGCTTCCAGGGAGCGGGGGGAGACGTAGGTGGGCGCGTAGTCGATGATTGCCGGTGCCTGGGCGCAGGCGCGACGCAGGAAGTCCAGATGTTCCGGAGGGTGGACGGCGAGGATGTCGGTTTCGGAAGCGGCCTCGGGCTCGATCCACTCGAGCGACTCCCCGAAGTGGCGTCGGGCGGCCTCGGCCAGCCCCTCCAGCCGCCGCGGATGTTCCGGATGCGAAGGGTCGACGTGTTCGGGGGAGGGGAGGCAGGCGAAGGGGATCATTGCTTCTGGGCGGGTCCACGGCCTTTCTAAGCGTGGTCTGGGGAGGAGACCCGCCTTCGGGTCACTTGCGACGGAAGATCATCATCCCATCACTGCCAAACACGCCGGTCTGCGCAAACCAGACAACTCTGTAGTTCTGGAGAAACCACTCGTCCGGAAGAAGGGTCTTGCGAACGAAGACCTCCAGGGTCACCAGGTACTCTGGTTCGAGGTCGCGGATCAACGAGAGTGGAACCGCGTAGTTGCCCACGACCAGGTTCTTCGGGACCGGGTAATGGGAAGTAGCTTCCGGTGAAACCAGGCCTACGGTGTCGAAAACGGTACAGCGGCAGTAGTATCCGATGGCCCCGACCTCGGAAGCGGCCACCAGCGTGTCGTTTCGGACAGAGCGATTCAGATATTCGGAGGCCGCCCGATACAGGTCTTCACGCTCCGTCCAGGCATTAAGGGGTCGCCAGCCGAAGGGCGCGCGAGGAGCAAACGAAATGGCCATCAGGACCAGAAGGACCAGGGGCAGGGAATGGCCCAGGATCCATCGGGCACGCGAGGTCGGGCTCGCGATCAGGACGGCCGCGCCAGAGCCCAGGATCAGAAACCAGGCCGGGAGCAACGGCACCAGGTACCACTCGGCCATCAGGGATCCGCGCAGCCCGAGGGCCGTGTAGACGCTCAGGTACACCAGGGGAACCACGATCAGGGGGATGGGTTCGTCTCCACGCCGTAGGATGCCCCGACCGCCGAGATAGGCCAGGCCGAGCTGCGGCAGGAGCAACACCAGGGCGAGCGTGTTCAAGCCGGGCGCCGGTGAGACGATCAGGCCCCGGGCTCCGAAGCCAGCCACTCCGGTCGTGGTCAGCCCGGACAACAGATACACGAACTGCCAGAAGTTGGCCAACGGATCGATGTGATAGATCTCTGCGGCCTTGGCTATGAGCGAGTTGGGAGCCGGGAGCCGATAGGCGACCCACAACAGGCCGGCCTCGAGGATCACCCCTCCAGCGAGGATCGCCAGACTTCGGAGCGGGGCTTTTCCCTCCAGGCGCAGGTCGGCTACCAGTAGACCGGCTCCAATGGCCAGGGCATCCGGTCGGAAACCGATGGCAACCGCCGCCGCCAGGAACGCCAGAGTTCTTTGGCCCCGGAGAAAGAGCAGGGTCGACCCGACGAAGAGCAGAGCGACCATCGATGTTTCCATGCCGCCGACCGAATACCGGACCACAAGCGGGGAGAGGCCAAACAGCAGGGAGGCTACAACGACCAGAGGGCCCGGGAAGAGAAGGTGTCTGGCGATCCGGATCAGCAGTACGACCGTGGCCGCGTCCGCCAGGGCATTGACGAAGAGGGCGATGGTGGGAATCAGATCGGGGCCCAGGGCGCGTCCCAGTCCTCCCAGCAAATCGCGTAGAGGGGGGCCGTGGTGCCGAGAACGAGCTGCCCCGGGTTGAAGACGAGCCCAAATCCTTCGGCGAGATTCCACGCGTAGTGGAACGTAATGAAGGCATCATCCAGCGGCAGGGGTCCGGTCCCAAGACGGATGCCCAGTGTCAGCCCCGCAAGGCAAGTTTCCATCCCAAGCCGCCAAAGCCATCGCCCGGACCCTCGAAGGGATTGCACTGTGACGTGGCCGAACCGCGAGTCACCCATCGGGCGACTCGCAGGTCAGGCGGAGCACCGTTACGGCGGTATCGGAGTAGACCGGGGTTGTGCACCACGGGCCAAACTCGTCGAATAGGAACCGGGCCGAGGCGCGATGGACACCCGCGGGTCGTGCCGCAGGATGAAGTTGAGGCTCTCAAAGTCGACCAACAGGTGGGTGACCCCCATCGTGGCCAGCTCCTTGCGCATGGCTGCCGGGGTCGGTGCCCTCTGGACCAGGTACGGCCAGCGGACCTGGCCGGCGTCCGCCAGACACAGGTCCCCGCAGTAGTACCCCTGGCCATCCCACAGGTTCAGGACCAGCGAGCCGGGAGGCAGAGTGTCCTTCAGGAAGGAAATCGCGGGGAAATCGTAGACGGCCCGGGTCAGAAACCCCTGGCGACTGTCGATGCCAACGACCGTCCACCAGGAGCGCTTTTCCCACGAAAACAGGCCGACGTAGATCAGGCTGGTGACGACCAGTCCGGAAACCAGCGCGATCGCCGTCAGAGAGAGGATCCGCCGCCGGCCCACGATCCCCAGAAGCACCGAGGCCGTCATCAAACTCAGAAGGGGATAGACCGAAGACAGAAAGCGCGTCTGCTGAGATGTGAGGAACCATGCGCCGAACAGTCCAGCCAGCGGAAACGTGAGGGAGCGAATCGCCGGGGAGGACGTGACCCGGGGAAGGAGCAGAGCCAGAGGGAACAAGAAGCTGGGGAACTCTATGCTCTGCATCAGCGCCGCGAAGGCCTCATGATGAGCGTACAGGTTCCAAGGCAGGAGAACGAAATCCAGTAAGCTCCGCCCGCGGCCAAAGCTTTGAACATACTCATTGTGGAGCAGGTTGCGAGCGGGCGGCCAGGATTCGCTGCCCGCCAGCATCGGGTATAGAGGATCGCCCAACTGCCAGGCGTTGAGCACGAACCACGGCGCGGCAATCAGGGCTGCCGTTCCCATGAATTCAAAGGTGGAGCGCAGGGCCCTACCCAGGTCCGCTCTGCCCAACAACAGAACCCAGACGCCGAGGATTGGAAGCAGGGGAAGGGCGATGAGCTTGGTGCCGAGGGCCATACCTGTGGACACAGCGGCTCCGGTCAGCCACCCCCTCTTCCCCGAGTCGGACCACCGGAAGATGCCCCAGACGGCCAGAAACGTGTAGACAGCCCGGGTCATGTCCGCATAGGCGAGAACGCCCCACAGGAAGTAGATCGGGATCCCCACCAGGACGCCTGCCGAAAGCCAGCCCCCGAGCGTGCCCATCAGCCGCCGTCCAGCCCCAAGCGTCAGGAAGACCGTGGCCCACGCAAAGGCAAGGTGGATGACCTTGGAGAAGGTGTCGCTGCCGAGACCCAACCCGATCAGATACAGCATCTGGGTGAGGAGCGGGCCGTTGGCCTGGACCAGATCCGGCAAGGGGATCACTCGAGAGACCTGCAGGAAGAGGCGGGGGGCTTCCAGGTGGTACATCAATCCGTCGTAGTCCCAGGGCGGCAGCAGGGCGAGAAGGATCGTCATGATGGCAAGCAGGGCCACGATGGGATACACCAGACGCGCCGAGAGCAGGTCGTCGCGGACCAGATCGGCTACGCGCCGAGCGCGCAACCCGACCCGGACGAGTTCCGGCGCCGCGACCATCCCGAACCCCAGCAGAACAAGCAGGATCCAGGTCGATGCCACCAGCCCCAGGAGGCCGATTCCTAGCACCGCCAGGGCGAGGCACCCGAGTCCGATCCCGAACGAATAGCCAAGGACCTCGAAGTCGTCGGCGTCTTTGGTGACGGTGAGGGCGATGAACACCCGGTGTCCTGTGCCGACCCCGAAAACGATTGTCAGGGCCGCCAGGAAGAGCGTGTAGGCCGCGTGGGCAAGGGGGGGGACTTCTCCGCGGCCAACCAGGAAGGCCCCCGCACCCAGGAACAGAACCGCCAAGGCTGCCACAAGGCGCATCCGAGTTGGGCTCATGCGGCCCGCTCAGCGGATCGAATCACCGGGAACATGTGAGCCCCCATGCGAGCAGGTTGCCGGAGGATTCCCACTCGCCAGCCACTGAGCAGGCCTGGGGAAGTTGCGGCGGTTCCCATCGACCTGGCTCTCCCAGTGAGGTTGTCAGTGCATGCGTGGCGGTGTACGGCTGACGGATCACCCACCAGCAGTCTTGTTCGCAAGCCGGAATGAGGGACGGTGGCGAGTCCAGCAGCGAGGGGTCGAGGTACAGGCTCAGGGGCAGGGCGACTTCGGGCTCGGACAGGAGAAGCTGAGCGGAGAGCGCGTCTTCAGAGCGCAGGTATCCGGCGAGGCCTCGCCAGTCTTCCTTGGCGAATTTGGGCGCGAGGTGTACCGAAAGGCCCGCCCCGAGCACCGCTACGATTCCGAGCCCCGCGATCGCAAGCCCGGAGGATCGGGTCCCGGCTGCTCGTGAAAGTCCCTTCCGCACCTCGCCGACGCCCAGTACCACCAGGGCGATCACAAATGGGATCAGTACGATGAAGTAGCGGTCGACGTAGACCGGGCGGCGCTGCGAGATCACCCAGACCGCCGCCAGGGGAACCAGCAGGCCGGCCAGGAAGATCCTGCGACCGAATCGCGTGACGGCGCCGAAGAGCCCCAGCAAGCTCACCGCACCCCCCAGAAGCCACGAGGCGGCGTCGTGCACCCCGCCGTATCCGGAGGCCAGATTCCACAGGGTGAGCGGCAGGTCTGCGAGAAGTCGGCATTCGGATCCAGCCGATCCCCAGCGACGGGGTCCCCGAACTGAAGAACCAGGCGAGCCACCCGGCCAGGGGGAGCAAAGAGATCAGGGTAATCAGTGTCCAGCGTCGAAAGAAGAGCGGGTGGCGCCGGAGTTCGAAGCCAGCCAGCACCAGCAACGCGCTGGTAAGGACGAAGAAGAAGTAGTGAGTCAGCAGCCCTAGGGCCATCACCAAGGCGGCCAAGCCGAACGACCGGCCGCTCCGGCCGGAGGCCGCCGAGAGATACAACCGCAGTGCGACCGCTCCGAGTGCGGCTGCCAGGGCATACGGGCGGGCGTCGCGGGCCGCCCACAGGGCGAGGGGATGTGTGGCCCACAGCAATCCTGCCGCAAGGGCGCCCGGCCGCCCTGCCAGGTGCCGCCCGATCGAGGCAGAAGCGGCGATCCCCAGCAAGTGGGCGAGGGCCGAGGGAAGCCGCAGACCGAACTCGTTGAGAGCGGGAGCGAGCGCCTTGACGGTCAGGTAATACAAAGGAGGGTTGACGGCGTCCAGGCGCGCCGCTTCCAGCAGTCTGCCCCAGTCGAAGCCGACGAACCACCAGGTGTAGGTCTCGTCGAGCCACAGGCTTTGCCCTCCGAGGTCGATCAGAGCGAAAGCCGCTCCCACAACGATCACCGTCAGCGTGACCCCGTCCCTCCCCAAGAAACGACGCCAAGTGTGCGAAGTGTCCATCGGCGGCCCGGGATTCTACAGGACGCGGGCGGACAAAACGAAAACGGCCCGGCGAACCGCCGGGCCGTTGAGCTGATTCCCGAAGGTGTATCAGGCAGTGCCCAGGGCAGGGGCGGGGCGTTTGCTCTGCCAGACGGCCCACACCAGGGCGGCCAGCAAGACCAGCACCGCCACCCAGCCGGCCGGTCCCAGGGTGCGATAGGCGACCACGATCGGCGCCACGATCACCGACACCAGGTTGACCACCTTGATCATCGGGTTGAGTGCCGGCCCGGCGGTGTCCTTCATCGGATCGCCGACGGTGTCGCCGACAATGGCCGCCCTATGACGCTCGGAACCCTTGCCGGTGTTCCTGGCCGGGTCGCTGGGTTCGTCTTCGATCAGTTTCTTGGCGTTGTCCCAGGCGCCGCCGGCGTTGTTCAGGTAGACGGCCAGCAGTTGCCCCGAGAGGATGATGCCTGCCAGGAAGCCGCCCAACGCCTCGATCTTCAGGAGCAGGCCCACCAGGATCGGGGTCAGGATCCCCAGCAAGGCCAGCGGCACCATTTCCTTTTGTGCCGCGACGGTGGAAATGTCTACCGCCTGCTGGTAGTCCGGCGGCACCTTGCCTTCCAGCACGCCCAGCTTGAACTGGCGGCGGACTTCCTGGACGATCAGGGCCGAGGCCCGGGCTACGGCCTGGATGGCGAACGAAGAGAACAGCCAGGGCAGGGCGCCGCCGATCAGCATCCCGACGAACACCTGGGGCAGGTCCACCCGGATGCCCGATCGACTGAATCTGTTCCGCCAGCGGGTAGCCCAGCGTCGCCTGCGCCCGGCTGACGTCCACCAGGAACGAGCCGAACAGCGAGACGGCGGCGATCACGGCCGAGCCGATGGCCACGCCCTTGGTGATCGCCTTGGTCGTGTTGCCCACGGCGTCCAGGTCGGTCATGATCTTCCGGGCGCTCACGGTCTCCTCGTCGTCCATCCCGTGCCAGGCCATTTCGCCGATACCGTTGGCGTTGTCGGAGATCGGGCCGAAGGAGTCCATGGCGACGTTGTTGCCGGTCAGGGTCAGCATGCCGATGCCGGTCATGGCGACCCCGTACAACACGTAGGTGACCGAGTGCAGCGGGTCGATCCCGCCGAAGATCAGGATCGACCCGAAGATGGTGACGGCGATGGTGACGACGGACCAGACCGAAGACTCGAACCCGACCGCGGTTCCGCTCAGGATCAGGGTGGCCGGACCGGTGTCGGCGGCGGTCTTGATCTCCTTCACCGGTGAGCCGTGGGTTCCGGTGAAGTACTCGGTCAGCCGGTCGATCACGATGGCCAGCAGAACACCGACGGTGGTGGCCAGGAACGGGCGCCACCAGCCGCCGGGAACGTCTTGCAGGTAGAAGAAGGCCACCGCCCCGAAGAGAACCACCGAGATCGCCGCCGACGAAAGAAAGCCGGTGAAGATGGCCCGCATGGCGTCGCCGCGACTTCCCCGGACCGCCGCGCACCATATAGGTGCCGATGATCGACGACAACACCCCGATGCCGCGCACCAGCAGCGGGATAGATGATCCACTCCAGGTGGCCGGTGATGGCCGTCAGCGCCAGGCCCAGGATCAGGCCGGAGACGATTGTGACCTCGTACGACTTCGAAGATATCGGCGGCCATCCCGGCGCAGTCGCCGACATTGTCGCCCACCAGGTCGGCGATCACCGCCGGGTTGCGAGGATCATCTTCCGGGATCCCGGCCTCGACCTTGCCCACCAGATCGGCGCCGACGTCGGCCGCCTTGGTGAAGATGCCCCCGCCCACTCGCATGAACAGGGCCAGCAGGGTGCCGCCAAAGCCGAAGCCGAGCAGGGCGTCGGGGGCGGCCTTGCCCATCAGAATGAAGATGACCGTCCCGCCCAGCAGGCCCAGGCCGTCGGTCAGCATCCCGGTGATCGTTCCGGCCCGGTAGGCGATGCGCAGAGCGTCGCCGAACGAACGGCGGGCCGCCGAAGCGACCCGCACGTTGCCCTGGACGGCCATGCGCATCCCGAACTGGCCGACCAGCAGGCTGAAGATGGCGCCCAGCACAAAGGCGCCAGCCCGAGCGAGCCCGACCAGAGTTCGGACCTGCCCCTCCAGCATGCCGTGGAAGCGTTCCATCGCCTCCGGGGTCGGGGGCACGATGTAGACCGAAAGGAACAGCGCCACCGTCAGCACGGCGATCAGAGGCAGAATCCGCCGAAGTTGGCGCCCCAGGTAGGTGTCGGCGCCGACCCGGATGGCGTTCCACACCTCCTGCATCCGGGGGGTGCCCTTGTCTTCCTTAAGAATCTGCCAGCGCAGGAACGCCGCATACAACAGGCCCAGCAGGGCGACCGCGACGACGGCGTAGATCGCCCCTGCCTCGAACGTGGTCAGGCCTTCGATCTGGTACATAGGCGAATGAGCTCCTTCGGTCGGTTTTTTGAGGGGGGAAAGGATTGTAACGAGGCCGATAACCAGTGTCAAGCGCCGGGGACAAGACATAAGGAAAGCATGAGAAACCTCCCCGCCTGTTGACTCGACCGGGTCACTTTCTGTATAGTTGCCACCTGAACAAGGAGTAGAAGGCTGGCCCGGTTTCCAAGAGCACGCGCCGCCTGCGCCGTGCTCTTTCTACGCCTGGGACCCACCTGTGGGAAAAAGCGATGATCCAGACCGAGGGACTGACCAAATTCTATGGCAATCACCCCGCGGTTCAGGGGTTGACGTTCGACGCCGCCTCCCCTGAGATCCTCGGATTCCTCGGGCCGAACGGCGCCGGGAAGACCACCACCATGCGCATCCTGGCAGGCTACATGCCGCCCAGCGAAGGTCGGGCCCAGGTGGCCGGGTTCGACGTGGTCGACCAGTCGATCGAGGTCCGCCGCAGGGTGGGTTACCTGCCGGAGACGGTCCCGCTCTACCCCGATCTCTCGGTGACCGAGTACCTGAGGTACATGGGTTCCCTGCGCCGGGTGGCGGCTCTCGACGACCGGATAGAGACGGTGTTAGACCAGGTCGGCCTGATCGAGCGCTCCGACAGCTACATCGGGAACCTGAGCAAGGGTCTTCGGCAGCGGGTCGGGCTGGCCCAGGCTCTTCTGCACGAACCGCCGGTGCTGATTCTCGATGAGCCGACCATCGGCCTCGATCCGGGTCAGATCATCGAAGTCCGCAATCTGATCCAGGGGCTGGGCCGGGAGCGCACGGTGCTGCTCTCGACCCATATTCTGTCGGAAGCGCAGCAACTGTGCGACCGGGTGCTGATCATCAACAAGGGTCGCATCGTGGCCGAAGACACGCCGGCCAACCTGCAGGCCAAGCTGGCCGGCGCAGAGCAGTTGCGCCTGCGGTTCGGAAACCCCGATCGGTCTCTGGTCCAAACCCTGGCCGCTTTGCCGGGGGTCGCCCGTGTCACGCCCGGATCGTCACCAGAAGAACTGCTGGTGGAGACCGCACCGGGGCAAGACGTCCGGGCTCGTCTGGCGAGGGCTGTGGTCGAAGGGGGTTACGACCTGCTGGAGTTCTCCCCGGCCAGCGTCAGTCTGGAGTCGGTGTTCCTGCAGCTCACGCGGGAGTCCGAGACGACGGGCGAGGCCGGCTGAGGGATGCGCAACGTCTGGACCATCGCCCGCCGTGAGCTGCGCCAGTATTTCATTTCGCCGGTGGCCTACGCCGCCGCCATCTTCCTCTTCGCCGTCCTGGGGATCTTGTTCTACGTGAGCGTCAGCTTCGGGCTTCAGACCGGCCAGATCCCTCCCGACGGCCGCATTGTGATGGGGCCGATGGTCACCCTGCTGCTGCTCACCACGCCCTTGCTGACCATGGGCCTGATCGCCGGCGAGTTGGGCAGCGGAACCATGGAGCTGGTGCTCACCGCACCGATCCGCGACTGGGAGCTGGTGGTGGGGAAGTGGGCCGGCGCCCTGGGGTTCTTCGCACTGCTGCTGGGGATCACCTGGATCTACCCGATCCTGCTGCATCGCATCACCACCCCGGGCATCGATCAGGGTCTGCTGGTGGTGGCGTATCTGGGCCTGCTGCTGATGATGAGCGCCATCGTGGCCATAGGGGTGGCGGTGTCGTCGTTCTTTCGGAGCCCGCTGGCCGCCGGCTTTATCACCCTGGCGGTGATCCTGGGCCTGTGGGTGATCGGCGGTCTCGCCGGAAGCGCCGGCGGAGCAAATGAAGTGATCCGCTACCTGAGCTTCGGCGACCATTTCTACGACAACCTGTACCGCGGCGTCCTGGATCTCTCGGATGTCCTGTACTACTTGAGCACCACCATCTTTGCGCTGTTTGTCGCCAGCCAGGCGGTCGAGTTGCGGAGGTGGCGATGAAACTTCCGCGGCGCACGTTGGTCCAGGCAGCGGCGGGGATCGGGTTGGCCGGGTTGATCGTCGCCGCCGGCTTGATCTTGGTCCGTCAGCGGACGGACACCGGGGTGTACATCGGCGTCGGCGTGGCGGCGGCGGGCTTTGTGGCCGCCCTGGTCTTGGAGCGCGAACGACTGACCGCCCTGGCGCGGGGACGTCAGGCGCGCTACGGGTCCAACGCCGTCCTGGCAGGGGCGGCGCTCCTGGCCATCCTGGTGCTGGTCAACGTTGTGGCGTTCCAGAACCCCAAGTCGTGGGACCTGACCGAGGACAGCCAGTACTCCCTCGCGCCCGAGACCATCGAAGCCCTGGATCGACTGTCGACCGACGGCCGCTTGATCGGCTTCTACTCCGCCGAGCGCCGGGATGCGCAGGATGCGGTACGTCCGCTGCTCCAGCGCTACCAGGAAGAAAGCGGCGGGAAGATCAGCTACGAGTTCATCGATCCCCGGGAGAACCCGTTCCTGGCGCAGCAGTACGGGGTGACACGCGATGCGACGATCGTGGTGGACCTGGGCGGCGCCTCCGAAGTGGCCCCCTTCGCCTCGGAGCAGGAGATCACCGGGGCCCTGGTACGACTGGCGAACCCCGGCGAGCGCACGGTGGTCTTCCTGACCGGGCACGGGGAGCGCGATCCCCAGGCGACCGACGAAGCGGGTTACGACCAGCTGCGTCAGGCCCTGGTGGCCAAGAACTACACAGTTGAAACGCTGAGCCTGTTGGGCTCGCCGCGCGTCCCGGAGGGTGCGCTGGCCGTGATCGTCGCCGGTCCGACCGCGCCGATGACCCAGGCCGAAATCGACGCCTTGCGGGCCTACGTCGATGCGGGCGGGTCGCTGGTGGTTCTGGCTGATCCTCCCGTCGGCACCTCGCTCACGCCCGAAGGCGATCTGCTCGGACGCTACCTGGCCGACGCCTGGGGCGTGCAGCTCCGGAACGATGTGGTGGTCGACCTGGGGTCGTCGATGCCGCTGGCGGCCATCGCGGCCTCCTACGCCACGCACCCGGTGACCGACCGGCTGCAGAGCCTGGCGACGTACTTCCCCTCGGCGCGCAGTCTGGCGCTCGAGGCCGGCGGACAGACCGCGGCTGCCGGTGTTCCGCTGGTCCTGACCGGGGCGAACTCCTGGGGGGAAACCCGCCTCGACGACCTGGCCGGCCAGAGCCGGATCGAGTTCAACGAGTCGGAAGACACGCCGGGCCCGCTGACCGTGGCGGCGACCGCCGAAGATTTCCGCACCGGCTCGCGCCTGCTGGTGGTCGGGGACTCCGACTTTGGAGCCAACGCCGATTTCTTCGGCCTGGGCAATGGCGATCTGCTGGTGAACGGGATCGATTGGGCGGCGGGGCAGGAGAACCTGATCAGCCTGACCCCGAAAGAAATCACCGACCGTTATGTCACCCCGCCGTCGCAGGGGATCATGCTGCTGATGGGATTGGTGAGCGTGGTGCTCGTGCCGGGGTCGTTCCTGGTGCTCGGGATTTCCACGTGGTGGACCCGGCGCGCTCGAGGCTAAGTCGTGATTCGTCGGACGACCTGGATCCTGTTGGCCGTGCTGGCCGCGGCGATCGGCGGATACCTCGCTCTGCGACAGCCCCCGGCCGGCCTCGAATTGCCGCTGCCCACGCCACAGGAAACGGCTTGGACGTTGAGCGCCGAGCAGGTGGTGTCGTTTCGGGTGCTCGACCGCGCCTCGGCGAGCGTCGTGGTTTTGAAGAGAGACTCGGTGGAAGGCTGGCGGATGCTCGCACCTGCCGTCGGACCGGCCGACCCGGGCAGAGTCGAGATGACGCTGGCGTCGTTGCTGGCACCCCCCGTCCGGCAGCGTCTGGCCGAGCCGGAAGATCCGGCGGCGTTCGGGCTCGACCTTCCGGGGCGGAGCGTGACCATCTTCCTGGCCGACGGGACGACCGCCACCCTGGAGATCGGGGATCTTGACCCGACCGGGACGGTGTACTACGTCCGGGTCCAGGGCGCCAGCGGGATCCTGCTGTTGACCCGCTTCGGGCTGGACGATGTGATCGGGCTGCTCTCCGACCCGCCGTTCCCTCCGGCAACACCGACTCCGGAGCCCGAGGCGACGGTAGCACCCTAGGGACGCCGGAATTACCCGGTTTTCGGGGGTAAGACCCCTACCGGTGGGGGCGTCGTTGATTCACCTGGAATCTGGTTGTATCCTGTTATCGAGGACATGTTGAAGAAACCAATGAAGAAGAACAGCAAGCCAAAGGGGCGGCCGGCCGTGAAGGCGGCGGCGGAAGAGCCCGTCCTGCTGGACGAGGCCCAGCCTTCCGAAGAGGAGAATCCGGCCATTGAGCGGCTGGTTGAACTCGGGCGTGAGCGAGGGTTCGTGACGATTGACGACATCCTGGCCCTCTTCCCCGACGCTGAACGCGACATCGACCAGCTGGAGGAGGCCTACGCAGCCCTGCTGGCGGCCGGCGTCAACTACGTGGACGCGGTCGCCTCGGCGGAGCCGCGGGCCGAGGAAGACGCCGACGACGACAGCGCCGACGAGGAACCCGACGACGACGCCGTGATGTCGAGCCTGGATGCCGACGACACGGTCGGGCTGTACCTGAAGGAAGTCGGCCGGGTTCCGCTGCTCACCGCCGAGCAGGAGGTCTCGCTGGCCAAGCGCATCGAGCGCGGCCGCAAGTCGCGCGAGGTGATTGCCGAACGGCCGCCGACCTCCGTCCGGCGGCGGCGAGAACTGCAGCTTCTGATCGAGGACGGCTGGGCGGCCCGGGAACACCTGATCACCGCCAACTCTCGCCTGGTGATCAGCGTGGCCAAGAAGTACATGGGTCGCGGCGTGCCGTTCCTGGACCTGATTCAGGAAGGCAACATCGGCCTGATCCGAGCCGCCAAGAAGTTCGACTACCGGCGGGGCCACAAGTTCTCGACCTACGCCACCTGGTGGATCCGTCAGGCTGTCACGCGGGCGATCGCCGACCAGGGCCGGACCATCCGCGTTCCGGTGCACATGGGCGATCAGATCAACAAGCTGCTGCGGGTTTCGCACCAGCTGACCCAGCGGCTGGGCCGCGATCCGTCGACCGACGAGCTGGCGGATGCCCTGACCGTCACGCCCAAGAAGGTCGAGAACATGATCCAGGTGGCGCGGCGCCCGCTCTCGCTCGAAACTCCTACGGACGAGGAAGAAGACTCCGTGCTGGGGGACTTCATCGAAGACGAGGAATCGCCGGCGCCGGCGGAGACCGTCACGCAGAACCTTCTGCGAGAGCATCTCCAGGAAGTCCTGAACACGCTGCCGCCGCGTGAGGTTCGCATCCTGCAACTGCGCTACGGCCTGCTCGATGGGCAGAGTTACACTCTGGAGGAGGTCGGGCGCAAGATGGGCGTCACCCGGGAACGGGTGCGCCAGATCGAAGCCCAGGCCCTCAGCCGCCTGCGCCATCCGAGCCACCGAAGGCGGCTCTCGGACTACCTCAGGGAGTAGTCGCGCGGATTCCCGCAGCAGACAACATCCAGGAACCCGGGGCAGGCCTTGAGCCTGCCCCTTGGCTTTTCCCTAACGGGAACCGGGGCGAAGCCGGGCGATCGCGGCAATCAGGTCCGCCGTCCCGCGCCCGGCCCACAGGCAGGCCAGGGGAACGAGCGGAACCCAGTAGCGCTGAAACGAGAGAGGCACGAAAGCAAGCAAGGCGGCGGCCTGGACGATCGTTGCTGCCACCAGCAGGATCGCAAGCCGTCGCCGCGAGGTTGGATTCCGGCTGCGGATCGAAGTGGCGACCCCGAGCAGACCCAGGCCGAGGAACACGGCGCCACCGGCGAACCCTCGCATCAGGTTGTGACCTGGAACGGCCAGATACTCGGTCTGGGCGTGCTCGGTCTGCTCGAGGTAGTTGGCGGCTTCCGCGAACTGCAGCGGTGCGAAATACAGGTGCGCCAGCAACGACCCCAGCCGTTCGACCGGTGAGGCCAGGACGACACCCGGCATCACTCGGTCTGTCATCTCCACCTGGGCCGCCACAAGCTCCTGCCGGGCGGTCCACATCGCCCGGGCGGCTCCGATCGGGTCGCGCCACAACACCGGGTGGAGGACGACGACCGCAGCCAATGCCGCGGCCGTGAAACCCGCCAGGGGGCGAAGCGGAGAGCCAGCCGCGGCCCAGGACCGGCGGTGCCAGGCGACGGCCAGCCAGCCCAGAGGCACCCATACGGCAGCCGAGGTCTTGGCGGAGGCCGCGATCCCTGCCGCCAGCCCCGAGAGCCACGGACGCCGATCGGCAGCCAACAGTCCGACAACGGCCGCCGAGACCCCGAGGATCAGGACGCCTTCGGCCATCGCCCGGCGACCATGGAGCAGGACGAGCGCGTTGGTGGCGAGGAACAGTGCCGCGGCGATCCCCGTCGACCTGCCTCCGAGGATCCGTCCGGCGAAGTACAGCGCAACCACGGCCAAGACCACCATCGAAGCGCTGGCCAGGCGAGGTCCGGCCAGCGTCCGCTGGTCGGGCAGGGCTCCGGCCGCCTGATTCGCGCTCCAGCTCATCGACCAGTCCCAATCGACATCCACCTCGCCAGCCGCCGCTCCCACCGCCCATCGGCCCAGCCCGAGGACGTACTTGGGGAGCGGAGCGTTGAGCAGACGGTAGGTGAGTTCAGGACTCGAGGCAGACGAGTTGCTCCAGGCCATCTCGGCCGGGTCCGACAGGAGCAGCTCGAGGTCGCGGCTCTGGAACAAGAGCGAGGCCTCGTCCGGATGAAACGGCGTCGACCCGGCGCCCGACAGGATCCATATGGCGGCGACGGCGAGCAGAACCAGTTCCGGCCAGGGTTGGCGAAGGGATCTCACGGGCCGGTCATTCGTTGGTAGACCAGCATTCCCTGGCTTCCGTACAGGTCGGTCGGGATCGTCTCCACCAACAGGTAGCTGTGGTGAAAGCCGGGATCCCTCAGGACGGTCTCGCGCCCGTAGACCTCCAGGAGCACCAGCAGGTCGGGTTGGAGGTCTGCGATGGCCCGATCCGAAACCGCGTAGTTGATGACGTAGTCCCCGTAGGCAAGCGGGTAGTACGGCACGACCTGGGGCGATACCAGGCCGACCAGGTCGAGCATGCGAGCGCCGGAGGCATATCCCAGCGCACCGATGTCGCCGGCTGCCAGAACCTGAGTGGGAGACAGGCGGTCGCGCAACCGGGATCCGAGTTCGAGGTAGATGTCTTCCAGTCCGAGGAACGCCATCGAAGGCGCCGGCCGGTGGGGCCCGGTGTCAGGCCGCAGGCTCCAGCCGTTCAGGGTGAGAGCCAGAGCGGCCAGGCCGAAAGCCCAGGCGATCGCAGGGCGGCGCAGGTCCTCGGCGATTCGATGGACCCCCAGGAAGATCCCCAGGAACAGCGGAGGCAGGGGGGGCGACAGGTACCAGCGGAAGATCAGGGGGTTGGCCAGCGAGAACGCCGCCAGGTAAACGATGGGGTAGGCGAAGTAGGGCCAGGCGTAGAGGCGGATTCTCAGCGCCGAGACCGCACCAAGCCCGAACAGGATGGGATACAGAACCAGTCCCACGGCGATCCACCCTGTGCCGAAGACCTGGTGCTCGAGAAACGGGGTTGCGGCATGCTGGAGCAGGCGCACCAATCCTGCTTCGGGTGGCAGCCAGTAGGCCGATGCCTTGGCGAGAACCGAATGCGGGATGGGCGACCCGTAAACAATCCACGCATACCCCGCCCACGCAAGGATCGGCAGGGCAAAGGAGCCGACCTCAAGCCCGCTCAGTGAGGGATACGCAGCGGAAGAGGCTCGGCGCCGCCAAAGCTGCCGTGCCCTTTCCAGCCCCAGCAGGACAATGAAGATCAAGGCATCGGGCCGGGTGGTCAGGCTCAGCCCGGCACACAGGGCGGCGGCGACGGGTCGGCTGGTGGAATGGAAGTACAATGTCGCCGCCATGAGCAGGATGAACACACTGGTCTCCATCCCGCCGATGGCGAACGTCACCGACATCGGTGCGGCGGCCCACACGGCCGCTGTCAGGATTCCGGCCGGGCGGCGACCCAGAACCGCCCCCATCCGGATCAACAACCAGCAGGTGATGCCGTCGGCGGCGGCGCTCAGGCCGAGGGCCAGCCAGGGGAAGGGCGCCGCCACACCACCGGTGGGCAGCGCCAGGAGCGTGATCAGGACGGCAAACAGGGGAGTTGTGATCCCGAAGACGGGTTCGCCCGGGTTGTAGACCAGTCCGTTTCCGGCGAGGACATTCTGCGCGTAACGGAAGATGATGTAGGCGTCATCAATGACCCGCGGCCCCGGAATCAGGCGTAACACCACCGCCAGCAGCGGGATCAACAGGTCCGGTTGCAGAGCGCGACGCCAGCGCACGGGCGGATTATAGCGATGGGCACCTCCCCGGCCAAGGTGGCATGGCCATCCGTGGGCTTCGGGTGGGGGGCCGCCATCGTCATTGCAGTGGGCCTGGCAGGGCGAGTGGCCCTGCTCTCCCTGGACGTCTTTCCATTCAACGCGGATGAGGCAGTGGTCGGCCTGATGGCCCGCCATATCCTGCAGGGGGACCTGCCCACGTTTTTCTACGGTCAGGCCTACCTGGGAAGCCTGGATGCGATTCTCGTCGCCGCCGGCTTTGTGGCTCTCGGCGAGTCGGTCTCATCGATCCGCGCGGTTCAGTTGCTTCTCTACCTCGCCACCATCGGGACCACCGTCCGGCTGGGTCTCCGAATGGGCTTCCGGCAGCGGATTGCCCTCGTGGCCGGGGTGCTGCTGGCAGTTCCTCCCGTGGTTGTTACTCTGTACACGGCGGTCTCGCTGGGCGGTTACGGCGAGGCGTTGCTTCTGGGGAACCTCTTGCTGCTCGGAACCCTGGCCCTGCTCGACAGACCGCGGCCAGTGCTTGGCTATGCGGGATGGGGACTCCTGGCGGGGGTTGCGTTCTGGACGTTCTCGATAACCCTGGTCTACTCGATCCCCTGTGCCCTGGCGCTGGGGCGCGATCTCGGCCGTCGCACTGATCGTGCATCGGCCAGCCGGTTCCTGGCCGGGACGCTGGGCTTTCTCCTGGGCGCGCTCCCTGTGGGCCTTTGGATTCTGGGCAACGGTTGGGAGCCGGCGGTGACGGAGCTCTTCGGGTCGGCAATCGCCGGCGCTTCGCCCGTCAACTTGATTTCTCGAATCGGGGCCAACGCAGTCAACCTGATCTTGTTCGGGCCGACGGTCCTTCTCGGCCTGCGGCCGCCCTGGTCGTCCGATCTGCTCGGACTCCCGTTCACGCCGATCGCGGTCCTGGCCTGGGTCGTGCTGGTCGGCCTCGGGGTTCGCCGCCGCGCGTGGGCGGCCTTGCCGGCAGCGAGGGGACTTCTTCTTGGGATCGGCGCCGCCTGGTCGGTCGGCTTTTTGTTGACCCCTTTCGGTGCGGATCCTTCCGGGAGGTACTTCCTTCCGCTGGCCGTCCCCCTGATGCTCCTGGCGGCGGTGGGGGCCGGCGAACTCGCCGATCGGTCCTCGGACCGTCTGTCGCTCCTGGTGGTAGGAGCGCTGGTCGCGTTCCAGGTCGCCGCCAACCTGCAGGCCGCCGGGTCTCCCTTCGGGATGACGACCCAGTTCGACCCGGCGACGGTGTATTCCCGGTCGAGTGATGATCGATTGATCGACTTGCTTCGCCGCGAAGGGGAGACGATCGGATATACCACCTACTGGGTTTCTTATCCGCTGGCGTTCGTCAGCGGTGAGGAACTGATCTTCGTTCCTCACTTGCCCTACCATCCTGACTTTCGCTACACCGCCCGCGACGACCGCTACCCTGCCTACCCGGCCCAGGTGGCCGGCTCTCCGCGGGTGGCCTACCTGACCGCGGACCAGGCCTGGCTCGATGTCTACCTGCGGGACGCCCTGGACGGTCTCGAGGTCGCTTACCGGGAGTCGACGGTCGGACCGTACCGCCTGTTCCACACGCTCAGCCGTCCGGTCCGCCCGGCGGAACTTGGCTTGGGCCCGGAGGCGCCCCGATGAGCTATCGTTCGCTGGTGCTTCTGATCGTGGTCCTGGCGGTGGTCGCCATGGGGGTTCGCCCGGCCGTCGACGGGGACACCTGGTGGCATCTGCGGGCCGGGCAGTGGATCCTCGACAACGGTCGCGTCCCGACGACGGACCCCTTCTCGCACACGATGGTCGGCCGGCCGTGGGCCTACCCCGGATGGCTGGCGCAATTGGGGATGCTCGGATTCTTCCGCCTGGCCGGTCCTGCAGGGCTCACTCTGTTCACAGCCCTCTTCGCCGCGGCAGGACTCGGTTTCACCTGGCGGCTGCTGGAAGGGCCGCTGATTTTTCGAGCAGCGATCGTCTTGCTTGCGGCCGCTGCCTCGGCGGTGTACTGGTCTGCTCGGCCCCAGGTCATTTCGATCGCGCTGGCCGGCCTCACCCTGTGGGCGCTCGATCGCGCCCGCAGGGGGAACCACAGGCTCTTGTGGGTCCTGCCTCCGACGATGGCGCTGTGGTCCAACCTCCATGGCGGTTTTGCGATCGGGTTGATCCTGATCGGACTGGCCATCGTTGCCGAAGCGTTCCGACGCATTTCCGGACGGGTCCGGCCCAAGGTCGCGGGGATAGGACAGGACGAGCACGAGGCGCAATTCCTGGCTCGCCTGAGCCTTGCCTTCGCGGCCAGCGCGGCAGCGACCGCAGCCAATCCGCACGGCCCGGCCATCCTGCTCTATCCTTTCAAGACCGTTCTCATCCCGACCCTCCAGGCGCACATTCAGGAGTGGCAGCCTCCCCGATCTGCAGAGCCTTCAATTCCTCCCGCTCTTCGGGATGATGGCGGCCTTCGTCGTGGTCCTGGTCATCCAGCGGAGGCGGGTCACGGCGTTCGAGGTGATCAGCGGAGGCGTGTGGGGTGTCATGAGCCTGCTCGCCGTGAGGAACGCGCCGATCTTCGCCATGGCGGCGGCCCCCGTACTGGCCCGTCATCTGGCGCCGGCCGGGCGGAGACTGGAGGAACAGGAGCCGGCCGGGGCCGGGTCTCCCGCTCGGCGCTGGGCTCATGCTCTGCTCGGTGCGGCCCTGGCGGCCGCGTGCGCCGGCTGGACGGCACATCAGCTCGGGGCCGGCCGGACGGCGGACCATCTTCGGGGACTCTTCCCGGTCGATGCGGTGTCCTTCCTCCGGGACTCCGGAGCGGGGGGCAATCTTTTCAACGATTACAACTGGGGCGGGTATATCCTGTGGCATCTGTACCCGGAGTACCCGACGTTCGTCGACGGCCGGACGGACGTCTTCTCGCAACCCGTGTTCGATGACTACATCTCATTCTGGAACGGCGGCGACGGCTGGCCCGAGATCGTACGACGATACCGAATCGGGATCGTCCTGCTGCCGCCCTCGGCCGGGGCGGTCAGGACGCTGACGGATGCGGGCTGGCTCGAGGCCTTCCGAGATGAGCAAGCCGTGGTGCTCGTGACGCCGGAGGCAGAGTGATGGCACCGTTCCTGCGGGTTTGGCTCCGGCGCCTGATCCCGCCGACTCTGGTCGTTCTGCTGGCCGGACTGATGTGGATGAATCTTCGCTACGTCGAGTTGGCGCCGGCCCGATCGGCTTTCGTAGCGCGCTGGGAAGGGGGCCGGGCCTACGTGCGCCAAGGCCTCTCACCGTACGATCCGCAGGTCAGTGAGCTGGCGCAGGAGCGGGTCTTCGGGCGACCGGCGAATCTACGACGGGGGGAAGACCCCCAGCACTTCCTGTACCCCTTTCCTTCTCTGCTTCTGTTCGCCCCTCTCGGGTTGCTGTCCTACCCCACCGCACAGGCGCTGTGGATGACGCTGACGGAAATCGCGCTTCTGGGAGCGAGCCTCGGATGGATCGGAGCTCTCAACTGGAAACCCTCGACCTGGGTGCGCGCCTGCCTGGTGGTCTTCGGGTTCGCCTGGTTTCCGGGATTTGTGACCCTGGTGGACGGGCAAACCTCGGGCCTGGTCTGGCTCTTCCTGGTGGGCGGCATCGCCGCGGCTCAGGCTCGTCGTGAGGCCATCGCTGGCTGGCTGCTGGCCCTTTCGTTGATCAAGCCCCAGCTCGGGATTGGCCTGGCGATCTACGTCGGTCTGTGGTCCTGGTCCTCCGGCCGCCGGTTGCTGGTCGGCTGGCTGGCCCTCGGCGTGGCGTCGCTCTTCGGGCTGAGTTTCTTGATCGAGCCCGACTGGTTGTTGGGCCTGGCCCGCCAGGCGTTCGACTACTTCGGAACCTCGGCTGCTCCCTCCGCCCTTGCACGGCTCTCCGACCTGTTAGACACCGGCGTGATCGGGACGGTCGTGATGACGGCCGTCGCCGTCTCGTACCTGGCGTTCGAGTGGCGCGATTCCCTGCGGGATGACCGGCGTCGATTCCTCTGGACCGCCGCCATGACCCAGACGGTGGCGCTGCTGGTTCTCCCGTTCAGCAGCTTGCCGAACCTGGTGACCCTGGGCCTGCCGATCGTCGCCATCCTGGAGGCCTGGTACTCGCGTCAGGGCCGGGCGATCGACGCGCCGGCGACCGTGATCCTGTTGCTGGTGGGCGCCGCATCGTGGACGATCGGGCTGCCGGCGCTGGAGGGCGCACCGGCCTCGCCGTGGGCACTGGTCGGGATGCCGCTGGCCTGCCTGCTGGGCCTGCTGTGGGTTCGTTGGTGGTCGATTCGCGGCCGGGTCTGGTCGGAACTCGGCTCCCAGGGTACATGAGGATGGACTCCGGCGCTTGTCGAAGGGCTCGGCCAGGATGACCGTCGAATCCAGGGCGACCGGTTTCCGACGAAGACTGGCCGTCGGGCTGGCCCTGGTGATCGGGCTTGCCGTTTTCAGTCTGGCCCTGCGCGACTTGTTCACCTCCCGGTTCCCAGGCGGGAATGACCTGTACCCCCGCTGGGCAGCCGGCTGCGGCTGGCTCGAGCGTGGGGAGGACCCGTACGATCCGCAGACCACTCTCCAGATTCAGCGGGGCATCTACGGTCGGGAGGCGCTGCCCGGGGAAGACCAGGTCGCCTTCGCCTATCCGATCTACTCGGTGTTGCTGACCTGGCCGCTGTGCCTGGCACAGGGCTTCGCCAGCGCTCACGCGTTCGCCATGACGGCATTGATCCTGGCGGTGATCCTGACGGCAGCCGGGTCGAAAGCGCTGTCGGGCGTGGCAGTCGGCCCGGGCCGCTGGGCCTGGGTCGTGGGGTGGATCGTCCTGGCCTACCCGAGCATGCGAGGCATCCTGTTGGGGCAGCTGGCTGTGGGCGTCTCCCTGCTACAGGTGGCGGTGCTCCTCGCCATCCTTCGAGGCCGCGATCCCCTGGCCGGCGTTGCCCTGGCGCTTTCCACAATCAAGCCCCAGATGGCCTTGCTGTTCGTCCCGTGGATCCTCTTGTGGAGCGCCTCGCAGCGGCGCTGGTCGCTGTGGGCCGGGTTTGGCGGTTCTCTGCTTGTGTTCGTCCTGGTGCCGATGATCTGGCTTCCTGACTGGCTTTCGGGGTGGGTAGGCCAGCTCCGGGCATACCCCGGCTACACCGAGTTCGGATCCGGGGCGTGGATCCTGACGTCTCACTTGCTCGGAACTTCCCCCTGGGTCGAAGGGGTTCTCACGGCCGGACTGGCCGGCTGGGTGGCACTGGTGGCGGTCCGATCTCGGACGGCGCCTTTTCGCTCGGCTTTGTGGACCACGTCGCTGGTCCTGGTGATGACCCACTTTCTTTCCCCACGGACGGCGACCACCCACTTTAGCTCTCTTCTTGTGCCCCTGTTCCTGCTGGCGAGCCTGTGGGACGGGAAGGGGGGCGGAGATTGTGCGGGGCGAATCCTGGCGCTGATTCTCCCCGCCTTCGGGATCGGATCCTGGGTGCTGTTTCTGACCACGGTCCAGGGGCGGCAGGAATCGGCGCTGAACTACCTCCCGATCCCGCTTCTTCTCCTGGCGGGGTTGCTTCGAAGCCGGAAGGCGTGGGAACGGCTGGCGCAGGCAGGAGCGTGAGTCGTTTTGGGAGGATCCCCGGTTGGGTCGTTCCTGCGGGGGTCGGCGCCTTGCTGCGCCTCCCCGGCCTTGGCACACGCCCCCTGTGGTACGACGAGGCGTTCAGCGTCCTGCTGGCCAGGCGACCGGTTTCCGATGTGCTGGCTGGCACCGCCGCCGACACGATGCCTCCTGGCTACTATCTGCTCCTGAAGGCGTGGATGGGGTTTGGCGAATCGGTCGCGTGGATGCGGCTGCTCAACGTGATGCTGGGGGTCGTCCTGGTCGTCCTGGTCTACCATCTGGGAAAGGAGGCACTCGACGATCGGGCGGCGGCGCTCGGCGCCGGGCTGGCGGCGATTTCGCCCCTGATGGTCTACCATGCCCAGGAGTTGCGCATGTACACCCTCCTGGGAGTCGGGCTGGTCGGGCACGTGGTGTGCGCGCTCCGCGCCGAGAGGTTTGCGCCCGGCCGATCGAGGCGTCTGGCGTGGATCGGGTCCGTGGGATTCGGGACGGTTGCGTTGTACTCCCACAACCTGGCCGCTTTCTCCCTTCTCGGCCTGCCGCTGTACTACGCGATCCGGCGCCAGGGGCGCGCCCTGGCACACCTCCTGCTCGCCGGGGCTGCGATGGTCGTTCTGTTCGGGCCCTGGCTGGCGCTGGTTCCGGGGCAGATCGCCAAGATCCAGGCGGCTTTCTGGACCCCGAGGCCGGGGATTCTCGAATCGGTCCAGGCGCTGGTAGCGTTCCATGCCTTCCTCCCGGTTCCTGAATCGCTTCTCCCGATCGTCCTGTCGACCACCCTCCTGGCCTTCGGCCTGACCGTTTACCTGTTGGTACGAAGCGGGTTCCACGATCGAGGCAGATGGCTCCTCGCTTCGATGGCGTCGGTCCCGGTCGTCCTGCTCTTCATCGCCTCCTTCGTCATGCGCCCGGTGTTCGTCCCCAGGGCTTTGATGCTCCCGTTGGCGGCCTATCTGCTTCTGGCGGGGAGGGCGATTGCCGGGGGCCGGCCGCGCGCCTTTGCGCTGGTCGTGGGGAGTGCTTTCATCGCTTCCGCCGGCATTGGCCTTCCGTCTCAACTTTCCCACGACACGTTTCCCCGGTCGCCGTTTCCGCAGGCGATCGAACACCTGCGCGCCACCAACTCCGTCGACACCCGGGTGCTGCACGACAACAAACTGTCTTTCTTCCCGATGTACTTCTACGCCCCCGATTTGCGGCAGGCATTCCTGGCCGATGAACCCGGTTCCCACAACGACACCCTGGCCGCCGAGACCGAGGCCGCCATCGGGCTCTTCGCTGAGGCGGGGCCTGCGGAGGCTGCCCGAGGGGCCAGCCGTGTGCGTTACGTCGTCTTCCAGCGAGCTCTCGACGAGTATGCCGCGCAGGCAGGCCGTCGTCCTCCGGGGCTGGCGTGGCTCGAAGCTTCGGCGCGCCTGCGAGGTCGGACCGGGTTCGGGGACCTGTGGATCTATGACTTCGACATCGCTCGGTGACCGCCGGGGGCTCCTGGTGCTGTTCCTTGCCGGACTCGTCGTCTACGGTACGGCGGCCGGCTTCATTCGGAATCCGGGGTACATGGACGCCGAGTACTACTTCGCGACGGGCCGGCAGCTGGCCTCCGGCCGTGGTTTCACCGAACCCTTCGTGTGGACCTACCTGTCGGAGCCGGCGGGCCTCCCTGCGCCGTCGCACGCATACTGGCAGCCGCTGGCCAGCCTGATCCTGCTGCTCCCGATGGCCCTGTTGGGCTCCACGTTTCGCGCGGCGCAGGTCGTTTCGGTCGTCCTGGCTGCCTTGCTGCCTCCGATCAGCGCGAGGACTGGCGAGATCCCTGGGGGCCAGGGGCCGCGCCTTCTGGGTGGCCGGTGGCCTGGCTCTCCTCCCGGGGCTCTTCTTGCCTTACCTGGTTTCCACCGACACCTTTGCGCCATTTGCTGTGATCGGAGGCCTGCTGCTGCTGGGGCTCGACGGGGCCGGGGAACGCACTGGTTGGGTGTGGGTCGGACTCGGCGCGCTGACAGGGCTCGCCCATCTGACGCGAGCCGATGGTTTCCTCCTGGCTCTGGTGGCAGGGTGGACGGCGCTGGTCGCCTTGCCGGGCCGCCGCAGTCGGCTCGGCATGCTCGCCATGGGCTACCTGGCGGTCATGGCGCCCTGGTGGATCCGGAACCTGGTCGTATTTGGTGCGCCGATGGCCCCCGGGACCACCCGGGCGCTGTGGCTGCTCGGTTACGACGAGTTGTTCTCCTATCCACCGGGCATCCTGACCGGCGCCCGCTGGCTCAGTGCCGGGGTGCCGACCCTGCTGCGGCACCGTCTCGATTCAGCCCTGGCCCAGGTGCAGACCATTCTGGCTGTCAACGGCTACGTGGTGCTCCTCCCGGCGGCGATTCTCGGAGCGATCTCGCAAGCATCGAACCGGCTGGTGAGGTTCGGCTGGACGTACGTGCTCTTGCTTCTCGGAGTGATGACAATCGTGTTTCCCTTCGCCGGTGCGCGCGGCGGGTTCTTCCATTCGTCGGCTGCCGTAATGCCCCTGGTCTGGGCTCTCACCGCCATCGGTCTGGACCAGGCGGGCGGGCGGATCGCCGAGCGATTTGGCTGGAGCCCCGACCGCACCCGGGGGATGCTCGCTTCGATCGGCCTGATCACCGCCGCAGGGATATCGCTCTGGGGGTTGGCCGGGAAGTCCGGAGCCTTCGGGGCGGGGCAGTCCTTCGACCGGAATGCCATCAGCTACGGTGCAGCAGCGCGGGCGATTCCCGACCAGGATCGGGCCGGTGTGGTCGCTGTCAACGACCCGCCGGGCTACTATCTGGCAACCGGTAGTCCGGCGGTCTCGATTCCGGGGGGAGACGAATCAAGCCTCAGGGCCGTGGCAGAGCGCTACGGGGTGAGCTGGGTGCTCCTGGAATTCAACCACCCGCAAGGCCTGGACGATCTCTACCGGGACCCGACCACGCGTGACTGGCTGGCACCGCCGATCCGCCTGGTCGATGCCGCCGGTCAGCCGATGTACCTGTTCCGGGTGCTGGACGGCGGATGATCGGAGCGGGCACAAGGGCGCGGAACGTGGCGTGGTTGGTCGCAGCAGTTGCGTTGGCCCTGCTTGCGGTGGCGGCGTACGTCGCCACCGCGGGGTCGATGGTGCGGCCTGGCTTCCCGCTGGACGACGCCTGGATACACCAGACCTACGCTCGCAATCTGGCCCGCCTCGGCGAGTGGTCGTTCGTCCCGGGGCAGACCAGCGGGGGTTCGACATCACCGCTGTGGACGGTGCTGCTGGCCGTCGGGTTTCTTCTCGGGGTGCCATCTCTGGCGTGGGCTTACGGCCTGGGCGCCCTGGCCCTGGCGGGTGCGGCGATCGGACTGGCCGGAAGCTGGCGCGGGGACAGGCGGATGGCCGGTTTGGTGGGACTGGCGGCCGGCCTGACCGCCCTCCTCGACTGGCACCTGGTGTGGGCGGCGGCCTCCGGAATGGAAGTGATCCTGGTGGTCTTGTTGGTGGTGGTTGTCGTCCGGTCGAGCGAAGCCGCACGCCTCAGGCCCGTCATCGCAGGGATCGTGGTCGGCCTGGGAGTTCTGGGTCAGGCCGGATGCGGTGAGCCTGATCTTGATCCCCACGCTTGCGATCCTGGGGTCGGGAAGCCGCCTCCGCGCCCGGCTCCAGGGGGTTCTTGTGCTGGGCCTGGCGGCAGCCGCGGTGGTCGGCCCGTATCTGCTCTTCAATCTGGCTACGGCGGGGTCGGTGTGGCCGAGCACGTTCTTCGCCAAACAGGCGGAGTATGCCGTTGTGCGGGAATTGCCTCTTGCCGTGCGGATCTCGCGGGTCTTTGCCGCTCCCATCGTCGGCGCAGGGATCTTGCTCGTGCCGGGAGTAGTGATCGCGGCCGGGGAGGCGGTTCGCAGACGCGCCTGGGGGCGGTTGGCGCCACTCCTGTGGGCCGTGGGTTTTCTGCTCCTGTTTGCGGTGCGCCTACCCGTGACCTATCAGCACGGTCGCTACCAGATCCCGGTGATTCCGGTCCTGATCCTCCTGGGCTGGGAGGGTATCGGGCTCGCCGCAAGGACGTCGTCCAGGGCTGGTCGGGTCGTGGTGAGGGCCTGGGCCGGCGCCGTCGTGGCGGTCGGCTTCGGATTCCTGGCGCTCGGCGCCCAGGCCTACGCCCGGGATGTCGCCCTGATCGAGACCGAAATGGTGGAGGCGTCTCGCTGGATCGCCGATCACACCGAACCCGGGGCCCTGGTGGCGGCCCACGACATCGGAGCCCTGGGGTTCTTCGCCGACCGGCCGGTGATTGACCTGGCCGGTCTGGCGGACCCGGAAGTGATCCCGTTCTTGCGACAGGAATCCGATCTGGCCGCATGGCTCGATCAACGGGGAGCCCGCTACCTGATGACGTTCCCCTCCTGGTACCCTCAACTCACCGGCTGCGCCAACCTGCTGTATGCTTCGCCGGGCGAGGTCTCGGCGGCCCAGGGGGGCGAGCCGATGTCGGTGTACCGTTGGCCCGGGACGGGCGAAGTGCGCCCGCAGGGCTGTATGCTATACTCGCCGTGACCTCGGGGACCCGACGTCGCCGATGAGCGCCATTTCCGTCCTGATCGTCGACGACCATCCCCTCTTTCGCGAGGGGGTCCGCAACGTCATCGACGCCGAAGAAGATCTGACCGTCGTCGGTGAGGGAACCAGCGGCGACCAGGCGGTCGATCTGATTCAGCGTCACCGACCGATGGTGGCGCTGATTGACGTCAACCTGCCCAACATGAATGGGATCCAGGTGACCCGCCAGGCCACCGGCGAGCGTCTGGGGGCTTCGATCGTACTGCTGACCGCGTACGACGATGAGCAGCAGGTGTTCCACGCTTTCAGTGCCGGGGCCTCGGCCTACTGCTCCAAGGACATCGAAGCCGGCAAGCTGTTGGACGTGATCCGCCAGGTGGCGCGAGGGTTCTTTGTGGTGGGCGACCAGGTGTACGACGAATCCGGACTTCAGCAGTGGCTGTCGCGCGGGGTTGAGACCAGCCGGCGGCCGCACCTGGACGGAGACGTGGACGCCTTCGCCCCGTTGTCCCCCCGGGAGATGGAGATCCTGCAATACGTGACCCGGGGATTGAGCAACAAGGAGATCGCCTCGCGGCTGGGCATCAGCCACCAGACGGTCAAGAACCACATGACTGCGATTCTGCACAAGCTCGACGTCGAGGATCGGACCCAGGCGGCGGTGTATGCCCTGCGCCACGGCTGGGTCCGGCTGCAAGACACCCGTAAGTGAGGCGGAGGCGATGGCCGACGAGAAGCCCCCAGCCGAGGCCAGTCCGGTCGAAGAGTACCTGGAGGCGTCGCGGGCCGAACTGACCGCGGTGCGCAACCAGACCAAGGAGATCTCGCTGCTGGTGGAGCAGTCGCAGGGCGAGGTCGACAAGCTGGTGCAGCGCAACGCCGCCATCACTTCCCAGCTGCATCAGATCCAGTCGAACTTCGACACGGTTCCCCGAGAAGACATCCGGACCGCCTACGAGGCCGCTCAGGACGCTCAACAGCGGCTGTTCACCATGCGTGGGCAGGTGGAGAAGCTGCAGAGCGATCAGGCCAACCTCAAGCGCTACTCCGACCATCTGGCCAAGACCCTGCAGCTGCTGGAAGGCGGGGTGGAAGTCCAGGGGGCGGAGGCGGGCGCACCACCCGAGGGCGAGCTGATCGAGCAGCTGATCCAGGCCCAGGAGGATGAGCGGCGCAAGATCTCCCGCCAGATCCACGACGGACCGGCCCAGGCGTTGTCGAACTTCATTCTGCAGACCGAGATCGCGCTGCGGCTGTTCGACACCGACTCGGAGAAGGCCCGCGAAGAGTTGTCGAGTCTGAAGGCTTCCGCCGGAACGACGTTTTCGCAGGTGCGAGACTACATCTTCGACCTGCGCCCGATGATGCTCGACGACCTGGGGCTGGTGCCGACCGTCCGGCGCTACGTGGAGGCTTTCAAGGACAAGACCGGGCTGAATCTGAACCTGGTGGTGACAGGCTCGGAGCGGCGGCTGGAGTCCCACGTGGAAGTGCTGCTGTTCCGCGCCGTGCAGGAATTCCTGGGGAACGTGAGAGACCACGCCCAGGCCACCCAGGTCAAGGTCAACCTCGACCTCGACGACAACCAGGTCCGGGCGACCGTCGAGGACAACGGCAAGGGCTTCGACCCCGGGGGCCTGACGGTCAAGGACGGGAAGGGCAGGGGGTTGCTCACCCTGCGGGACCGGATCGGCATGGCTGGCGGCACGGTGGAGTTCGACTCCCACGACGGCGGGGGTTCCCGGATCGTGGTCTTGATCCCGACGGCGTCGTAAGGTATCTGTAAGGCGGGCCTCGGGCAGCCTCGGACAGAGGTCCTATTGTTCGGGATCGGGCCAGCTTCCTATAATGAGAGGCGTCCCGGGAAGAAACCGGGCGATTCTCAAGGAAAGGAGGAAACCGCCATGTTGTACGAACTCAAGGAGCGTGGTCAGGGTCTTGTCGAATACGCGTTGATCCTCGTCCTGGTTGCTGTCGTCGTTATCGTCATCCTGGCCCTGCTCGGACCGGCCATCGGCAACGTGTTCAGCAACATCGTCAGCGCCATCTAGGCGGTGGCGGCCGATGGGTGGCAGCGGATCGGCCACCCAAGCCCGAACCGGAGCCCTATCGTCGATAGGGCTCCGTTTGTCCCAGCACCCCTCCGAGGGCCGGAAGAGGTGCGACTGCTTGACATTTATCGCGGACACGGTATCATACCGGCGCTGGGCCGGAGCCGTCCTGCAACCAGATTGTCACTGTAAGGAGGCACAATGCGCCGCGGCCGAATCCTGATTGTGGTGGCCCTGATCCTGATCCTGTGCGTGGTGGCGGGCTATTTCCTGCTCGGCCGCACCGCTACGCCTGCGCCAGACGAGACCCAGCAGGCGCCGGACGTGGCGTTCATTGTGATCGCAGCCCAGGACATCCCACGCGGCGGCGAGATCACTGCCGACGCCGTGGTGACGGCCCCCTTCCCGGCGAATTCGATCGTGGAAACCATGTTGACCGACACCGGCCAGGCGGTCGGCTTTCGGGCCCGCCTTGACATTGCCCGGGGACTGCCGATCACCGAGAACATGCTCACCCGCCAGCCCGGCGACGTGCTCGGTTCCGGTTCGGAAGCGGCCATCGCCATCCCCCGCGGCATGACGGCCATTGCCGTCCCGATCACCCGCCTGTCGTCGGTCGCCTACGCTCTCCGACCGGGGGACCAGGTCGACGTTCTCGGTTCGTTCCTGTTCGTCGACCTCGACCGCGATTTCCAGACCCTCGAGCCGAACTCGACTTTGATCATGCTCGGCACCGCCGGCGAGAACCTGACCGCCTTCGTGTGTACCGAGCTCAAGCAGGGCGACCGGGGGCCGGAGTGCGTCAACCCGATTGCCCCGCCGTTCGGCAAGCTGGTGACCGAGGACGTTTCCCAGCAGCCGCTGTACGCGCAGCCGTCGGAGGCGCAGCGGCCGCGGCTGGTCACCCAGCGATTGATCGACTACGCCACCGTTCTGCACGTCGGCACGTTCACCCTGGAGGCGGAGGAAGAAGCCGCCGCGGCGCCCGTGGCGCCGGCCCAGGGCGCCGGCGCACCGCCGCCGACCCAGGGCGGCCAGGCTCAGGCGGCGGCTCCGGCCATCGTCCGGCCCGACATTGTCACCCTGATCGTCGCCCCCCAGGACGCCCTGGCGCTGAACTGGGCCATCAAGGCCGGGGTTGATCTGGTGCTGACTCTGCGCGCCCCGGGCGATACCACCGACGACGCAACCAGCAGCGTGACCCTGCAGTACCTGATCGACAACTACAGCATCACCGTCCCCTCCAAGCAGCCCTACGGACTGGAGCCGCGCCTCGACCGGACCCTGGTGCCGGTGCTGCCCAATGACAACGCGCCGGCCCCGGCCGGGCCTTAGGCGGGGCCGCACGCTGAGGTCGGGATGAGCGACGCTCCGGGCGAACCGATTCGTCTGCTGATCGTCGACGACATCGCCGAGACTCGCGAGAACCTCCGCAAGCTGTTGCAGTTCGAGTCGTACATCGAGGTCGTGGGGGCGGCGCGCACCGGCGAAGAAGCGCTGCAGATGGCCCACGACACCCAGCCCGACGTCGTCCTGATGGACATCAACCTGCCCGACATGGACGGCATCGAGGTGACCGAGGCCATGCTGCGCGAGGTGCGCCACGCGCAGATCATCATGCTCTCGGTGCAGAGCGACAACGACTACCTGCGCCAGTCGATGCGGGCGGGGGCGCGTGACTTCATCGCCAAGCCCCCGGCCGGCGACGAATTGATCGCATCGGTCAAGCGCTGGGGGATGCGGGCCCACGAGGAGAAGAAGGTCGAGTTGGCGCCGGTCAGCCGCGGCCCCGGCTCCGACAAGGCCGGGGGGCACCGTCCCGACGGCAAGGCGATCGTGGTCTACAGCCCCAAGGGAGGCGTTGGTTGCACCACCCTGGCCACCAATCTGGCCATCGGGCTGAACACCGACGAGACGCCGACCGTGCTGGTGGACGCCAACCTGCAGTTCGGCGATGTCTCGGTGTTTCTGAACCTGCAGGTCAAGAACTCCTTCCTCGATCTGGCCTCGCGCGCCGAAGACATCGACGACGAGCTGGCCGAAGAAGTCTTGATCCGGCACGACAGCGGCCTGCGGGTGCTGGCGGCGCCGCCGCGGCCGGAGCACGCCGACGAAGTGACCCCCGACCAGGTGCGCAAGGTCCTGGCGTACTTGAAGCGCAACTTCGCCTACGTGGTGGTCGACACCCACAAGGCGATGGACGACATCGCTCTGGCGGTGCTCGACAACGCCGACATGCTGGTGGCGGTGGCCACGCCCGACATCCCGGCCATCAAGGACGCCCGGCTGGTGTTCGATCTGCTGACCGCGCTGGAGTTTCCGCGCGAGCGGGTGTTCTTTGTGCTGAACAAGATGGATCGCAAGACCGGGATCACCGCCGAGGCCGTGGCGGAAAACCTGAAACGCCCCGTGGACGGGGAGATCCCGACCGACGAGAAGGTGGTCTCGGCGGCCATCAACCGGGGGGTTCCGCTGCTGCTGTCGGACCGGAGCAAGCCGCCGGGCCGGAACATCTTGGAGCTGCTGGCGACGCTCAAGCAACGATTGCTCACGGTGAATGTGGTCGAAGAGGAAGAAGAGAGCGAGCGGCCGCGTCTGTTCAGCCGCTGACCGGATGGGCGGCCGGGTGCCGCACGCAGGAGGAGGTAGGGCGTGTCGCTCTTGAAACGGATCGAACAGGGCACCAACGCACAGCCAGCGCCCGCTGCGCCGCCGCGCGAAGGCGCGCCGCCGGCGGCGGCACCGGCTGCGGCCCAGGCGGCCCGCACGAGCGGATTGTCCACCCGCCGGGTCTCGGCTCCGGGGGCCGATCAGCGCGACCCGTACCATGGGCTGAAGTCGCGAGTACAGAACAAGCTGCTGGCCGAACTCGACCCGTCGATGGACGTCAGCCAGACGGCCGAGGTACGGCGCACGATCGAGGAGTTGTTCGAGACCATGCTGGCCGAGGAGAAGATCGTGCTGTCGCGGCCGGAGCGACGGCGCCTGTTCGAACAGATCGTGGCCGAGATTCTGGGCCTGGGGCCGATCGAGCCGCTGCTGGCCGACGAGACCATCACCGAGATCATGGTCAACGGCGGCGCAATATCTACATTGAGCGGCGCGGCAAGATCACCCGTGAGCCGGCCGCCTTCGAGAGCGACGATCACCTGATGCGCATCATCGACCGCATCGTCTCGCCGCTCGGCCGCCGCATCGACGAGGCCAGCCCGTACGTCGACGCCCGCCTGCCCGACGGCTCGCGCGTCAACGCCGTCATCCCGCCGATCTCCCTGGTCGGCCCGGTGCTGACCATCCGCAAGTTCGCCCGCAACCCGATCACCGTCGAACAGCTGATCGAATACGGCACGATCACCGCCGAAGCGATCGAGTTCCTCAAGGCCTGCGTGGTCACGCGGATCAACATCGTGATTTCCGGCGGCACCGGCTCGGGCAAGACCACCATGCTCAACGTGCTGTCGCAGTTCATCCCGCACGACGAGCGCATCATCACCATCGAGAACGCCGCCGAGCTTCAACTGCGCCAGGAGCACGTGGTGACCCTGGAGACGCGCCCGCCCAACATCGAGGGGCGGGGCGAGGTCACCATCCAGAACCTGGTGGTCAACTCGCTGCGAATGCGGCCCGACCGGATCATCGTCGGCGAGATCCGCGACGAAGAGGCGCTGGACATGCTGCAGGCGATGAACACCGGCCACGACGGCTCGATGACCACCGCCCACTCCAACAGCCCGCGCGACACCCTGTCGCGTCTGGAGACCATGATCCTGATGGCCGGCATGGACCTGCCGATCCGGGCCATCCGCGAACAGATCGCCTCCGCCCTGGACCTGGTGGTTCACCTGGAGCGACTGCGCGACGGCACCCGCAAGGTGACCAACATCACCGAGATCCAGGGCATGGAAGGCGACGTGATCACCATGACCGACATCTTCATCTTCGAGCAGACCGGGTTCGAGCAGGGGCGGGTGATTGGGCGGCTCCGACCGACCGGTCTGCGCCCGCGATTCATGGACAAGCTGGAAGCTTCGGGAATCCACCTGCCGGCCTCGATCTTCGGGGTGGGCGAGCGGATGCGGTATTGAGTCGGTTCCGGGACGCCGGGCAGGCCCGCGGATGCCGGGGACCGGTCGAGGAGTAGGATCATGCCGGTAGCCACCATGCTGTTGTACTTCGGCGGCGGGCTGGGATTGCTGCTGCTGGTCGTCGGGGTGGTGATCAGCGTGCTGGGCAGCCGCTCGGTGGTCGAGGAGCGGCTTGGCCGGTACGTGGAATCGGGCGGCGTGGTGGCGCCGACCGCCGACTCCGGCGTCGACATGGCAGAACGGGCCAGCCCGCTGCTGGATTACTTCAACCGGGTCGGCGAAGGCACCAACCTGTTCGACGGGATTTCTCGTCGCTTGGCGCGCGCCGACGTCAAGCTGCGGCCGGCCGAATACCTGGCGATCGTCGCCATCGTTGTCCTGCTCATGGGGATGATCGGGTACGTGCTTTCGGGAACCCTGTTCTTCGCCCTGATCGCGGGCGCCTTCGGAGCCTTGCTCCCGGGTATGTACGTCGGCCGGGCCGAAAAGAGCCGGCTGAAGAAGTTCGACGGCCAGCTGGGTGACATGCTGAACCTGATGGTCAACGGTTTGCGGGCGGGGTTCTCCACCCTGCAGGCCATGGAAGCCGTCAGCCGCGAGCTGCCCTCGCCGATCTGCGACGAGTTCCGCCGGGTCGTGCAGGAAATGCAGCTGGGCCTCTCGATGGACGACGCCCTGGCGCACCTGGTGCGGCGGATCAGCAGCCCCGACCTGGACCTGTGTGTGACCGCCATCAACGTCCAGCGCGAGGTCGGCGGCAATCTGGCCGAAATCCTCGACGTGATCTCCTACACCATTCGCGAGCGGGTGCGAATCAAGGGCGAGATCGCCGCCCTCACGGCCCAGGGACGGGCGACGGCCTGGGTGATCTCGATGCTCCCCATCGCCCTGGTCGTCCTGCTGTATCTTGTCAATCGCCCGTACATCATGCAGTTCTTCAACCCCGAGACCCGCAACTGCGGGATCCCGCTTCTGGTGATGGCCGGTTCGATGATCTCGTCCGGGTTCTGGCTCACCCAGAAGATCGTCACCATCGACATCTAGCCGCAGGGAAGAAGGAGAGACCCGATGCTTGGACCCCTGGCCATCCTGCTCGTCCTTGCGGTGATCGTCGCCATCATCCTGGTGGTGGTCGGGATGCGGGCGCCCGAGGCGCGCGACCCGATCCAGGCCCGGCTGGCGGAATTCGGGGTGCGCGACGAGCCGATGTCGTTGGAAGAGATCGAGCTGTCGCAGGGCCTGTACGACCGGATCGTCCTGCCGTTCTTCAACAACGTCGGCCGGATGAGCCAGCGCTTCACCCCCCAGGCGACGCTGGAACGCACGCGCAAGCGGCTGGAGATGGCCGGCAACCCGGTGCGAATGGATCCGGCGTTCTTCCTGACCCTGCGCATCATCCTGGCGGTGTTGTTCGGCGGCATGATCTTTCTGGTGTTCCTGATCAGCGGCCGCAACTGGGTGCAGGGTCTGGCCCTGACGTTCGTGTTCCTGCTGCTCGGCTTCATGTTCCCCGAACTCTGGCTCACCAGCCGCATCGGCCGCCGCCAGAAGGGCGTCTTTCGGGCGATGCCGGATGCGCTCGATCTGCTGACGATCTGCGTCGAGGCCGGCCTGGGGTTCGACGCCGCCATGGCCAAGGTCCAGGAGAAATGGGAAACCGACCTGTCGCTGGAGCTGGGGCGGGTGATCCAGGAGATTCGCCTGGGGAAGCTGCGCCGCGATGCATTGCGCGACATGGCCGAACGGATCGGGGTGGCGGAGCTGACCAGTTTCGTGGCGGCAGTGATCCAGTCGGAGCAGTTGGGCGTCAGCCTGGCCAAGGTGCTGCGCATTCAGTCCGACCAGATGCGGGTGCGGCGCCGCCAGATGGCCGAAGAAGAGGCCCACCGGGCTCCAATCAAGATGATCTTTCCCATCGCCCTGCTGATCTTCCCTTCGATTCTGATCGTATTGTTGGGGCCGGCCGCCATGCTCCTGATGCAGTCGGCGCTGGGAGCCTTGCTGCTGGGCCGCTGATCCGCTGATTCGCGGTTCCGCCGTTCCGGGACGAAGGGGGCGAAGTTCCGTCGCGTGCCGCCATCGCTGTTCCTCCAGGGCCGCCAGGCCCTGGTTTCCCTCCAGCGGGACCTGCTCGACCTGCTCTTCCCGACGCATTGCGCCGGGTGCGGGATGGGGAGTCGGATCTGGTGCGAGGCGTGCGCCGGCCGGCTGGTTCGGGTGCGCCGCGCCGTCTGTCTCGCCTGCCGCCAGCCGGCAACCCGCGCGAGTCGGCACGACTGCCCCGACGGATCGCCCCTGGCGTTTTCGGCCGCCCGCTACCGCGCTCCGCTCGATCGTGCGCTCACCCGCCTGAAGTACCGCCCCGACAGTCGTCTGGTGGAAGCCATGGTCGACCTGCTGGTCGAGGCGCAAAGAGGTTCCGGCCTGTCGGCGACGTGCGTTGTTCCGGTGCCCCTGGGGGAACGGCGACAACGACAGCGAGGTTATAATCAGGCCGAACTGCTCGGCCGCGCGCTCGCCGGGAGGCTCGCTGTGCCATCGGTTCCCCTGGCGCTGACCCGAATTCGGGAAACCGGCTCCCAGGTCGGCCTCGATCCCCGAGAACGCTGGGACAACGTGGCGGGCGCGTTCCGGGCCGAACCGCCGCTGGTTCGGAGCCAGGACGTCCTCCTGGTCGACGACGTCCATACCACCGGCGCGACCCTGGCGGCGTGCGCCGCCGCCCTCGGCGAGGCCGGCGCGCGTTCCATCGCCGCGGTGACGGTTGGCCGGGTCTGATCAACCCACGGAGGAGCCATGACCGTTCGGGTGGATATCCATGTCCGCAACATCGACCTCAACGACCGCCTGCACGAATATGTCACCAAGAAGGCCGCCAAGCTCGATCGCTACCTGGATACGATCGACGAAGTCCAGGTCGACCTGGGATACCGCAAGGCGGCCCGGTCGGCCGCGGACCGGCAGGTGGCGCAACTGACGGTGCGTGGGAAGGGACTGCTTCTCCGCGCCGAGAACCGCGCCGACGACATCTATGTCGCCTTCGATGCGGCGTTGTCGAAGATCGAGCGCCAGGCCGAGAAATTCAAGGGGCGCCGCTGGCGCAGCCGAGGCGACGGACGACCGGCCTCGGAAGTCGGCCTGGATGCCCCGAGTACCGAACCGGACACTGGCGAACTTGGCCCGGCCATCGTACGCCGGAAGCAGTTCCCCTTGGTCCCGATGGACGAGGCTGAGGCGACCCTCCAGATGGAACTGCTCGGCCACGAAGACTTCTTCCTCTTCTTGAACGCCACCACCGGGCAGGTGAATGTTCTGTATCGGCGAAGAGACGGCGCACTGGGGTTGATCGAGCCGGTCATCGACTGACCCGCCGGAATCCGGTGTCGGTGGCGCAACTCACGCATCTTCCTGCAGCCGTGTTCCTTCCGCCGGCGGGCAATTCGCCGGCGGAACGCTGGATGGCCGCGCCCAGGTCGGCGGCGGCGGAGGATCTGGTTCGTCGGCTCCTCCGCGCAGGATTCGGACCGGTGATCGTAGTGGCCGCCGAACGTTCCGATCAGGAACGCCTACAAGCCCTGGGAGCACGGATCGCCGCCGCTCCCTCAGGGAAGTTTCATTTCGGACGAGCCCTGTCGGGTGTGATCGAGGGCGAAGGCGGCGGCCCGCTGGCGTACTTCGGCGGGGCGAGCGCCCCGCTGGCCACGAAGGAAGTCCTGGCACTCTGGCGAGGGCAGGCCGGGGAGCTTCCGGCGGGAGGTGCGCTGGTTAACAACCTGCACTCCACCGACTGGGCGATTCTGACCGACCCGACGACCATCCCGAACCTGGCCGAACGATTTCCGAGCGACAATCCCCTCGGATGGGTGCTGGCGACCGAGGCCGGGGTCTCGGTTCGATCGCTCCCGCCGCAGGCGGTCTCGCGGACCGACCTCGACACCCCCGGAGACGCGGCCTTGCTCCGGGGCCATCCGCACCTGGGTCGATCCCTGCGATCCCGCCTGGCCGACCTGCCGGAGGCCTTGAGTCGCCGCGCCGAACGGGTGACAGACGTGCTCCACACCCCGGCGTCTTCGCTGGCGTTGATCGGACGAGTGTCGGAAACTGCCTGGAGCGAGACAGTCCGGCAAACCCAACTCTGGGTCCGGGTCTACGCCGAAGAACGCGGCCTGCGCGCCAGCGGTCGGCTGGAGCGCGGCGAAGCCAGGTCGTTGATCGCAGATCTGCTCGATTCCGACGGACCGGCGAAGTTCGTCGAGCGTCTGGGGACGATGGTCGAAGCGTGCCTGTGGGACACGCGGGTCTGGATGGCCGGGGCGGGGGGATGGCCTTCGACGGCCGACCGAATGGCGGCCGACCTGGGTTGGGCCGACCAGGTCGACCATCCCGCCCTGCAGCGCCTGACCGAAGCGGTGGGCGTGGCTGGCTCTCCGGCGATCCTCACCGGGGGGCACGGGGTCGTCTCAGGAAGTCTGCTGGCGTGTCTGGAGACCTTGCAGGTCGGGAAGAACGGTGGCCCGGCCGCCTACCAGCCTTCGAGGTAGCTAGACCACTCCCGGTTCGACTCGAGCAGGGGACCGAAGAGGTACGTAACCGTAGCCTGAGGTTCCCGCGGCGGCCGCAGCAGGGCCATCGTGGCCTCGCTCAGGGTCCGACCCCCCTTGCGCAGGTTACACGGTGGGCAGGCCGTCACCAGGTTGGGCCAGATATGCTCGCCCCCCCGGAAGCGTGGAACCACGTGGTCGATCGTCAGGCGCTGGCTGCGCTGTCCGCAATACTGGCAGGTGTATCCGTCGCGGCGGAAGAGTTCACGTTTGGTCAGTCGGACCCTGGGTCGTGGTCGTTTCACCATGCGGCCCAGGCGAATGACGGAAGGGCGGGGGAGCGAGATCCGAACGGTGCGCACAATCCCACGGCCGTTGGCCAGCATCTCGGCCCGGCCGCTTAGCAGCAACCCCATCGCCCGGCGCGTGGTGCACACGTTGAGGGGCTCGAAATTCGCATTGACGACCAGGACGGGTTCGTTCATCGTCGGCCTGACAATGCGCCGGATTATAACATCCCGAGCGAAGTGAGGGACCATGACCCCGAGCGTAGCGAGGGGTTCGCCAGTCCGAGAAGGATGGCTTCGACGAGAGCGGCGCAGGCCCAAGGCCCGAGCGAAGTCGGGACCATGGCCCCGAGCGTAGCGAGGGGTTCCCCAGTCCGAGAAGGATGGCTTCGACGAGAGCGGCGCAGGCCCAAGGCCGAGCGAAGTAGGGACCATGGCCCCGAGCGTAGCGAGGGGTTCCCCAGTCCGAGAAGGATGTCTTCGACGAGAGCGGCGCAGGCCCAAGGCCCGAGCGAAGTAGGGACCATGGCCCCGAGCGTAGCAAGGGGTTCCCCAGTCCGAGAAGGATGTCTTCGACGAGAGCGGCGCAGGCCCAAGGCCGAGCGACAACGACGTTTCGCCGGGTTGAGATGATCAGGCGGTGGGTGAAGTGACGAGACCGCTGGGGAAAATGGTCAACGGAGCGAGGCGGGTGTCTGCCTAGCTCCGTGGCTTGTGCGTTCGCGCTTACACAACACGCTCGCGCATGTAGGAGCTGAGGTAATCCATGGCCGCTACCACGACGGCGATGGCCAGCATCTGGGCGCTGGCGGCGCGGTAGTTGAGCAGGTTGATGTTCTGCTGGAGCAGGAACCCGATGCCGCCGCCGCCCGCAAACCCGATGATCGTCGACATTCGAACGTTGATGTCCCAGCGGTACATGGTGAAGGAGATGTAGGGCGGAATAATTTGCGGCACCACGGCGTAGACGATCGTCTGCATCCGGGTGGCGCCGGTGGCGGTGACCGCCTCCAGCGGGCCCGGCAAAATGCTCTCCACCTGTTCGGAGTACAGCTTGGCCAGGGCGGCGACGCTGTGGAGCGAAAGCGCCAGCACTCCAGCGAAGGGCCCGATCCCGACCCAGACGGCGAAGACGATCACCATGATCAACGCTTCGATCGAGCGGAGTGCGTTGAAGATCGTGCGGGCGACGGCGTAGATCACCAACCCGATGGGCAGGGTGTCGCGCCCTCCGTAACGAATCGAGAGGACGCCGCCGGCCAGGCCTCCGACCGCCGCCGGGACGTACAGCGTGGCCGTCGGATTCCCGATCTGGTACAGCCAGTTCAGCCCGGCCCCGAGCAAGACCAGCAGGGTGGCGCCTGCGGAGGCCGCCACCACGAACTCGGAGATCCGCACCGCCGGCGGAGGCAGGGCGCGGGTCAGGATCTTTCCCAGACGACCGGCCAGGCTGGCGAGGACACCGGCGCCAGCCAGCGAGGTCCCGAGACCCAGACTGATCTGGAGGATCTCCCCCACGTTGAAGACAAAGTGCCCGAGGAAGGCCAGGTCGCCCAGCGAGGCGGCCAGACGGGCGCCGGTGTCGAGCAGGAGACGTCCCAGGAAGACCACTCCGAAGATGACCAGGATCGCGGCCAGGATCATGACCAGGGCCCGAGCCAGTCGAAGCGCGCCCGAGGGGCGGGTCAGTTCGACCGGAGGCAGTGCCCACCGGGCGGCCAGCCAGGCCACCAGTGGAGAGATTCCGGCCCCGACCAGAGTGACGGCCGGGCCAAGTGAGATAACCAACTCAGCCCATCCGGCGGCGAAACGGGAAACGGCTGCGCCCAGGGCGACCCCGACCGGGATCGCCAGGATCGAAAGCGAGATCCCCAGCAGAGGCGTGCGGACCCCTTTCATCAGGTTCCGGGCCGCCAGGAAGCTCAGCGGGATGGCGACGATTGTGCTCAGCGTGGTGGCCAGCAGGGCCATGAACACCGTCTCGACGATCTTGTCCCAGGTGTCGTAGGCCGTCCGGGTCAGCCGGGGCGCGCCGACGTTCTCGCGCACGATGACTCGGATCGTCTGGACCTGTTCCGACGAACGCTCCGGAAGCTGGACCTTGACCGAGAAGGTGCCCGACGAGTCGACGCTCATCGTCCCCAGCCGGAGGGTCACCTGGCTAGGCGGGATCAGGAAGACGTTGCCCCCGCTGCCCGGCTCGAAATTGAAGCCTCTGACCTCGATATTCCCGCCGGGCTCGACGCACATGGGTCGCACAAGGATATAGGGCTGGCGGGGGTTGGGTTCATGGAGCTGCGGCGGATCGGGAGGGCAGGGCATGAAGAACGGTGCGTCGACGATGAGCTCCGACTTCGGGAACTCGAAGATCTCGGGCTGGGCGATGGCGCGCAGGATACGGACCAGCTGGGTCTGGCGTGTTTCCGAGCGGGTTTCTTCGAGGTCGACCTTGGTGACTTCGAAGCCATAGGCGTAGATCGACAGGGCGGCCAAGATGGCCGCCCCCAGACCGATCGATCGGGCCACCCGTCTCCAGCCGCGTTGCCGGACCGCTCATCCGACGCGCTCGGCCTCCTTGCCGTAGATCTCCTTGAAGCGAGCGTCGTCGATCTCCTGCGGCAAGCCGTCGAACACCACCTGGCCTTCGTTCAGGGCGATGGCCCGGTCGGCATAGCGGTGCACCAGGTCGAGGAAATGCAGGCTGCACAGGACGGTCACGCCTTCCTGCTTGTTGATCTGTTCCAGGTATTGCATGATGCTGTGGGCCAGCACCGGGTCGAGGCTGGCCACCGGTTCGTCGGCCAGGATCATCTTCGGGTCCTGCATCATGGCCCGGGCCACGCCGACGCGCTGCTGCTGCCCGCCGCTCAGCTCATCGGCGCGGTTGCTCGCCTTGTCGGCGATCCCGACCCGGGCCAGTTCCTTCATTGCCTTCTGGATGTCCTGGGCCGGGAAGCGGTTGATCAGACTCCAGGCCGGGCTGATGTAACCCAGCCGGCCGGCCAGGACGTTGGTCAGCACGCTGCTGCGGTGCACCAGATTGAAGTGCTGGAACACCATCCCGATGCGTCGGCGAATCTGGCGCAGATCGTCCTGCGGGGCGGCGGTGACGTCGAGATCGTCCCACAACACTCTGCCGGAGGTCGGTTCGATCAATCGGTTGATGCAGCGCAACAGGGTGGACTTGCCCGAGCCGCTGAGGCCGATGACGGCCAGGAACTGGCCCTCGGGAACATCGAAGGACACCTCGTGCAGAGCCTGGACGCCCCCATCGTAGATCTTGGTCAGGGATTGGACTCGCAGCACTTGGCAGGTCTCACAGGCCGAGGGGTGACTCCGCTGTGGGGGCCACCCCTCGGCTTGAGCTGGTCCTTACTGGCCGAGGTCTTCCATGGTCATGCCGGTCGCGGCCACCATCGAGCGGATGAAGTCGTACTCTTCATCCGTGGTGGGAGCGATGCCGGTCCAGTTGTAGAAGTCCTGGCTGCCGATCGAGGCGGCCCACTCCTCGGTCTCGGCGAAGGCCACCAGCGCCGGCTTCGATCTGGGCACGCACGTCGGCCGGGAACTCCGGACCGAAGGAAAGGGTGTCGTTGGGGATCGCCGGCGAGATCATCAGGATGCGGACCTTCTGGATCACGTCGGGCGAGGCCTCGCGGATGTTGGCGCGGGCGTCGCGCACCCGGTAGTTGCCGCACACCAGCCGGTCGTCGGCGTTCACGGCGCAGCTGGCCACCAGGTCGGCGGGGATATCGGGATCTTCCCCTTCTTCCCAGGCCACCGAACCGGTGTCGAGCAGGGTTGGGGGCGAGTAGAAGGTGGTGGCGAAGTCGACCTCGCCGTTGTAGACGGCCTGCGCCGACTGGTTGTGGCCGCCGGTCTGGACCTGTTCACCCGGTGTCACCCCGGCGTCCTGGAACATCACCAGCGGGACCATGTAGCCGGAGGTCGAGCCCGGATCGCCGAAGCCCCACTTCAGGCCTTCCAGGTCTTCGATCAAGTCGATGTCACTGTCGCGGGCGACCAGGATCTGGGCCCAGTAAACGTCGAAGCCGAAGCGAATGGCCTTGAAGGAGACGTCGACACCGCACAGCTGGCTGGCCAGGGCGTAGCCCAGGCCGGGGATGAAGCCCATCGTGTCGGTGGGCGAGGCGCACATTTCCTCGATGGTCGCGGCGTACGAGGTCGGCACGCTGACTTCGAAGGTCAGCCCGGTGGCCTCTTCGAGGGCGGCCTTCATGATCTCGCCGCCCGCCACGATCACCTGGGCGTCGACCGACGGCACGAACAGCACCTTGATCGGGTGCTCGGGGCTGCCGATAGCGGGCATCGGCTCGGCCGTCGGCTCGGGCGGAGCGGCGGTGGGCTCCGGCGGGGCAGCCGTTGGGGCCGCCGTGGGCGTCGCGCACGCGCCCAGGGCGAGGGCCATGACGACGAGCAGGTTCATGGCCAGGAACAGCGGTCTCTTACTCATGATTCTTCTTTCCTCCTGATGGGAATGCGGATGGGAGGAGGCGGCATCGGCGAGTTTCCACGGCCGATGGTCGAGCACCTCCTGTTCCGGAAGGGGGAACACATGGATGATAGCGCGATTCGGGGACTGCGGCAAGCCAAAGGCCAAGAGCACAGTTCTTGCAGCAACCCGTCGTGAGTCCCGGGGGTTGTCCTTGTCCGGCGGCGTCGGGGCGGTTAGAATCGGAGAATCTCTCATGACCGACCTCACCTATCCGGAAGCTCTGGATTACCTGTACGGTTTCATCGACTACAGCCAGGAGCGCAGCTACCGCTACTCGGCCGAGGTCTTCGATCTCGGCCGCATGGTTCGGTTGCTGGAGCGGCTGGGGGATCCGCAGAACTCCTTTCCTTCGGTCCATGTCGCCGGTACCAAGGGGAAGGGGTCGGTCTCGTCCCTGATCGCTTCGAGCCTGCAGGCAGCCGGTTACCGAACAGGTCTGTACACATCGCCGCACCTGGTTCGCTTTACCGAGCGCATTCGGATCGACGGGCGAGAGATCGAGGAAGCGGCCATGGCCCGCCGGGTGGCGGAGATCCGGCCGCACGTGGCGGAGGTTCCCGGACTGACCACATTCGAGTTGATCACCGCCGTGGCCTTCCTGCATTTCGCCCGGGAGTCGGTCCAGGCGGCGGTGATCGAGGTCGGGCTGGGCGGCCGCCTGGATGCGACCAATGTGGTCACCCCGAAGGTGGCGGTGATCACTTCGCTATCGTACGATCACACCCATCTGCTTGGGGAGAAGCTCTCCGAGATCGCCGGCGAGAAAGCCGGGATCATCAAATCGGGGGTCCCGGTGGTGCTGGCCCCGCAGCAGCGCGAAGCCGAGCTGGAGGTCGAACGCGTGGCGGCGGAACGGGGAGCGCCGCTGGTGAAGATCGGGCGCGACTGGCTGTATGCTCCGGGCTCTCGCACCCTGTCCGGCCAGTCGCTCCACATCTGGCCGGCGGCGGAGCAGCCGTTGATGGACGCCTTCGTCGAGTCGGGCGGGGGCGAAGAATGGGTTCCCCCACGGTTCGATGTGCCTCTGCTAGGACATCACCAGGTGTTGAACGCGGCCGTGGCCTACGCCGCTTTGGATCAGCTCCGACGGGGGGGTCTCCCGATCCCGGAACCGGCCATCCGGGAGGGTTTTCGCCGGGTGGAGTGGCCGGGCCGGTTCCAGGTGCTTTCGTCCGACCCGACCCTGGTGATCGACTCGGCTCACAACCGCGAACTCGGCCCTCAAGCTCCGGCTGGCCCTCGACGACTACTTTCCCGGCCGGCCCGTGACTCTGGTCTTTGGCGCTTCGGCAGACAAGGATGTCCCTGGAATGCTGGTCGAGCTGCTGCCCCGGGTCTCGCGGCTGGTGTTGACTCAAGCGGTGCATCCCCGCGCCTCCGACCCCGAGGCGGTGGCGGCGCTGGCGCACGGCCACGGGGTGCGCTCCGAAGTCGTCATTCCGGTCGAGGCCGCGTTGCGGCGAGCCCTTGACCGCGCCCGTCCGGGCGAGGTGGTGGTGACCGCCGGCAGCCTGTTTGTCGCCGGGGAGGCGCTGGCCGCCTGGGATCGGATGCGCACCGAGGCTGTCCGATGAGCGGCCTGATGGGACGCTGGCCCCATCTTCCGGTCGACCTGGGGGACTCGCTGAATCGGCGGGCCGACGAGCTGTACGAGATCGACGACGCACCCGGCGACGATCAGGGGCTGATTGAGTGCGCTATCCTGCCTCTGCGCGATGTCGTGCTATTTCCCAACATGGTTACCCCGCTGTTCGTCGATCACGAGCCGACCCGGGCGGCCATCGAAGACGCGGTCCGGGCGCAGGAGACGATGATCGCCGTCGCCCAGATGTCGTCGGAAATCGAGGCCGCCGGACCCGACGACCTGTATGCGGTCGGCACGGAGATCGCCGCCGGCCGCCTGATGCAGCTCCCGGATGGAACGACCTCGGTACTGACCCAGGGCCGTCGGCGGGTCCAGATCGTCGAATTCCTCGACGGCGGCCCGTACCTGCGCGCCCGGGCCCGGCCGATCGACGACGCCATCGCCCGTACCAAGGAAGCCATCGCCCTGATGCGGGCGGTGCGCACCCTGTTCGAGAAGTGCGTTCAGCTCAATCGTTCGCTGCCCGACGAGGCGGCGGTCTACGCCGTCAACATCGAAGACCCGGGCTGGCTGGCCGACCTGATCGCCTCCGCGCTCAGCCTGAGCGTGGCCGAGCGCCAGGCCGTGCTCGAGACTTTCGACCCGATCACCCGGCTGCAGCGAATCAGCATCCTGCTGGGCCGGGAACTCGACGTGCTCGAGCTGGAGGACCAGATTCATTCGAAGGTACAGACCGAGGTCGACCGGTCGCAGCGCGAGATGTACCTGCGCGAGCAGATGAAGGCAATCCAGACCGAGCTGGGCGAAGGCGACATCTGGGCCCAGGAACTGACGGAACTGCGGGAGCGGGTGGCCCACCTGTCGTTGCCGGAGGAGATTCGAACTCGAGCCCTCAAGGAAATCTCTCGGCTCAACCAGATGCCGCCGATGTCGCCCGAGGTCGGGATCATCCGCACCTACCTCGACTGGCTGCTGGAGCTTCCGTGGACCGCCACCACGGTCGACAACCTGGATGTCCCGCATGCCGGCCGGGTGCTCGAACGGGGCCACTACGGGCTGAAGAAGGCCAAGGAACGGGTGTTGGAGTACATCGCCGTCCGCAGTCTGGCCGGCGGCAAGCAGCGGCAGCCGATCCTGTGCTTCGTGGGACCGCCCGGAACCGGCAAGACCTCGCTGGGCAAGTCGATCGCCGAAGCCCTGGGGCGGAAGTTCGTCCGGATGTCGCTGGGAGGGATCCGCGACGAGGCCGAAATCCGCGGCCATCGGCGGACCTACATCGGGGCGCTGCCGGGGCGAATCCTGCAGGCGATGCGCAGGGCCGCCACGATCAACCCGCTGATCATGCTCGACGAGATCGACAAGCTGGGCAACGATTTCCGTGGCGACCCGGCGGCGGCGCTGCTGGAGGTGCTCGACCCGGAGCAGAACAACGCCTTCTCCGACCACTACCTCGAGGCGCCCTACGACCTGTCGCAAGCCCTGTTCATCACCACCGCCAACACCCTGAACTCGATCCCACCGGCTCTGGTCGACCGGCTGGAGGTGATCGACTTCCCGGGCTACATCGAAGAAGAGAAGGTGCTGATCGCCAGGCGGTTCCTGGCGCCTCGGCAGCTCGAGCAGAACGGTTTGACCCCCGAGGATGTGATCTTCGATGACGAAGTGATCCAGACGTTGATCCGGGATTACACCTGGGAAGCGGGGGTGCGCAACCTGGAAAGGTCGATCGGCGCCATCTGCCGCAAAGCGGCCAGGCGCAAGGCCGAAGGGAAGCCGCTCAAGCCCAACGTGACCCGGGCGGCTCTGTCGCGCATGCTCGGCCCGTCGGAGATCAGCCCCCGGGAGGCCGAGAAGCGCGACCAGGTCGGCGCCGCTACCGGTCTGGCCTGGACCGAGAACGGGGGCGAGACCATGGCCATCGAGGTGTTGCTGATCGAAGGCAAGGGGAATGTCCAGGTGACCGGCCAGGTCGGCGAGGTGATGCAGGAGTCGGCCCAGGCGGCGGTGTCGTACATCAAGTCGCGGGCGCGCCAGCTGGGGGTCGACCCGGAAGTCTTCGAGAAGACGGACATTCACATCCACGTTCCGGAGGGAGCGATCCCCAAGGATGGCCCGAGCGCCGGCATCACCATGGCGACGGCGCTGGCCTCGGCCCTGACCCGCAGGCCGGTGCGCCGCGAGGTCGGGATGAGCGGAGAAATCACTCTGCGCGGCCGTGTGCTGCCCATCGGCGGGGTTCGCGAGAAGGTGCTGGCGGCCCACCAACTCCATCTGAAGACCGTCATCATCCCGGCCCAGAACCGAAAGGACCTGGTCGATGTACCGCGCAAAGCCAGGCAGGAGCTTGCGGTCCGCCTCGTCCGTCACATGGATTCGGTTCTCAACCTGGCGCTGGCGCCCCCGGTCCCCCGCAAGCCGGGAGGGGCCCGGGTGCAGCCGGGCGGCCAGGGGTAACCGATCCTTCGTCGACCACGACCCCTTCGAATGGAAACCAACCGCTCACCGGCGAGGAGCCGGCGGTGGATGCGCCAGTTGGCCGGCCTGGTGGGCCTGGCCGTTCTGGCGGCCTGCACCCGCGGCTCGATCCCGATCGTCTCCGGAGGCGCGCTGCTTCCCTCGACACTGACCGCGGCCGCCGGAGTCACACGCACCCCGATCTATCTGTTCACGCCGGGGCCGGGATACCAGTTCCCGCACGCGGTGTTCGGCATCGAACGGGGGAACACCCTGACCGTGCGCCAGGTGGCGGGGACGGAGGGCGGCGAGCTGGCGGAGCTCGAGCACAACCAGCGCGGCCTGGTTCTGACCGGGGACGCGACCCGTCTGGGGACATCGACCTGGATCGAGATCCTGCGGCCCAGCGGCGGCGCCGGATGGGTGCCGGCAGCCAACCTGACCCAGGACGTCCCGCCCGACGCCTTCTGCAGCGACCCGCGCATCTCGCCGCTGCTCGATTTGTTTCGACGAAGCTTGGTCGACCTGGATGCCGCCGGGCTGGCGTCGGTCGTCAATCCGCGGCGGGGCCTGACCGTGCGCTTCGACTGGCGCAACCCCGAGGTGATGTACCGGCCGGCGGAAGTACCCGATCTGCTCGCCAGCGACCAGGTTCGCGAGTGGGGCACGCAGGCCAGCGGGGGCCCGGTCACCGGGTCCTTCCGGGAAGTGATTCTCCCGCGGCTCCAGGCGATCTCGGTGGGGGATCTTGCGCAGGCATGCGATCAGGTGCTCACCGGATCGGTGCTGCGCGACGTGGGATGGCCTTCGGCCTACGCCAACCTGAACTACCTCTCCCTGTATCGGGCGGCCGATCCGACCGGCAGCGAATTCGCCTGGACCACCTGGCTGGTCGGGATCGAGTACATCGACAACCAGCCGTACATCTCCCACCTGGTGCAACTGCGAGCCGGGATCTAGCGGGTTGATGATCGCCCCCCGCCGCAAGTCGGCTTTGATCAGCGGCGCCTCGGCCGGCATCGGCCGGGCCGCCGCCGGTGCTTTGGCCCGGCGCGGCTACGACCTGTGTCTGGGCGGCCGGAACCGCGCCCGGCTCAGAGATGTGGTCCGTTCCCTCCGCGCCGAGGTGCCGGGTCTGCGGGTGATCGCTCGGCCCTTCGATGTTCGTCGTACGGCGGAGATCTCCCAGGCGGTGGCGGCGGCCGAGACGGAGTTCGGCGGCGTGGACTTGCTGGTGGTGAGCGCCGGCATCGGTGAGATGGACTTCCTCGACCGCCTGGATCCGGATGAGGGAATCCGGGCCCAGATCGACACCAACCTGACCGGGGCGATTCTGCTGACCCGCGCAGTGCTGCCGGGAATGATGGCCCGACGGTCGGGCTCGATTGTGTTGATCGGCTCCCTGGCGGCGCTGGTGGCCACTCCCAGCTACAGCATCTACGCCGCGACCAAGTTCGGGCTGGCCGGCTTCGCCGAAGCCCTTCGCCGCGAAGTCCAACCGTGGGGGCTGCGGGTTTCGCTTCTACTGCCCGGCGCCGTGGCGACGGGTTTCGCCGCCGAATCCGTCCGGCGTCGCCGAACCGGATGGAAAACTCCCGCACTGTTCGTCCTGCCGGTGCAGCGGGTCGGTGAGGCTATCGCCGACCTTGCCGAACGACCGCGTCGTGTTCTCCTGATCCCGTGGACCCTTCGGCCGGCCATCTGGCTGGCGCGCGCCTTCCCGGGGTTGGTCGATAAGGCGACCGAACTCTTCTTCGTGCGCCCCGAGAGGTTCGGGAAGCCCGGTCCTCCCACCTGAACCCGCTTCGCGGCGGGCGGGTTCCGCAGGCCTATCGCCCGACGGTGGTCGGGCGCGGTCTCGGGCCATCGAGTTCGCCCATGCGCCGCACCAACAGTTCCAACTGGGATTCCCATCGAGTGGAACGGGCCAGCCAAAGCCCACGCCGGCTGCGCCTGACCTCCACCCCCAGGTTGCGACCGCGCAGCCGCTCGTCGGCGTTGGGGAGCGCGACCAGGATCTGGCCGTTCTCGATCGAAACCCCGTCGGCGCCGGCCTGCGACACCAACAACCTGAGGCGCAACAGGTACAGCAGGTTGGCGACCTCCGGAGGAGGCGGGCCAAACCGGTCCGCCAGTTCCCGCCCGACGCCGTCGATGGCAGCTTCGTGGCGCAGGGTGGCCAGACGCCGGTAGAGCTGGACCCGCAGGCTCTTGTCGGAAATATAGGTTGCCGGAAGTCCGGCCGGGAGGGGTAGATCGACCTCGGCCGGAAGCAAGTCGACGGCCGCCGCCAGGTCCGGTCCGGTTGGGATCGGTCCGCGTTCGTCCTGGCGCAGGCGGCCCACGGCGGCGGTCAGCAACTGGGTGTACAGGTGGAACCCGATGGCGGCGATATGGCCGTGCTGCCGTGTGCCCAGGATCTCGCCGGCCCCGCGCAGCTCCAGGTCTTGCATGGCGATGCTGAAGCCGGCGCCGAGTTGATTCTGTTCCGCCAGGATCTCCAGCCGGCGCAGCGCTTCATCGCCGGCTCGGGTGCGCCCGGGCCGGAACAGGTAGGCGTGCCCGCGCACAGCGCCCCGGCCGACCCGGCCGCGCAACTGGTACAGCTGCGCCAGTCCGAAATGATCGGCCCGATCCACGATCAGGGTGTTGGCGTTGGGGATGTCGAGGCCGGACTCGATGATCGAGGTGGATACCAGCACGTCGACCTCGCCGGCGGCGAAGCGGTCCATCACCGCCGCCAAGTCCGCCTCGGGCATCTGGCCGTGGGCGATTTCCAGCCGGGCCTCCGGCAGCAGTCCCTCCAGCCGCCGGCGTACGGCCTCGATCGAGTGGACCCGGTTGTGGACGAAGAACACCTGCCCGCCTCGATCGAGTTCCCGCAGAACCGCCTGGCGCACCACGCCCGGATCGTAGGCGCCGATGTGGGTGCTCACCGGCAGGCGTTCCTCGGGGGGGGTGTTGATGGTCGAGATATCGCGAGCGCCGGTGAGCGCCAGGTACAGAGTGCGCGGGATGGGAGTGGCGGTGAGGGTCAGCACGTCGACTTCGGTGCGCATCCGCTTCAGGTGTTCCTTGTGCGTCACCCCGAAGCGTTGTTCCTCGTCGATGATCAGCAGCCCAAGATCGCGGAAATGCACGTCGCGCTGGAGCAACCGGTGGGTCCCGATCACGATATCGACTCCGCCCTGGGCCAGCCGTTCGATGATCGAGGCGGTTTCTGCGCGCGATCGAAAGCGCGACAACATCTCCACCTCCACCGGGAACGCCGCCAGCCGCTGGCGGAAGGTGCGCAGGTGCTGCTGGGCGAGCACGGTGGTCGGCACCAACAGCGCCGCCTGCTTGCCACCGGCGACCGCTTTGAAGGCGGCCCGCAGGGCGACTTCGGTCTTGCCGTAACCGGCGTCGCCGCAGATCAGGCGATCCATCGGCCGGGCGCGCTCCATATCGGCCCTGACCGCTTCGACGGCGCGCCGCTGGTCTTCGGTTTCTTCGTAGGGGAAGGACGATTCCAGTTCGCGCTGCCATGCGCCGTCGGGTGGGAAGGCGAATCCCCGGGCGGCCAGACGCTGGGCATACAGTTCCAGCAGGTCGCGGGCGACCTCCTCCACGGCCTTCCGGGCGTCACCCTTCGACCTTTCCCACTCGGCCGAACCCAGGCGTGAGAGATGAACCGGCCCGCCTTCGGCCCCGACGTAGCGGGTCAGACGGTCGGCCTGGTGAACCGGGACGAACACCTCACCCCCGTCGGCGTACTCCACCTGGAGGTACTCACGGAGCACGCCTTCCAGGGTGCGTTCGACCAGACCCAGGTAGCGCCCGATGCCGAAGTCGACGTGCACCACCCAGTCGCCGGGCGTCAGATCCCCGAACGACGCCTCGGGCGCCCGGGCGATGGCCGATGGCCTGCGCCGGGGCTGCGGCCTCCCCCAGCCGAAGATCTCCGAGTCGGTGAGGATGTGCAAGCGTCCCGGGCCTCGCTGCACGCTCCATCCGTCGCTCAGGGATCCGCGGACGAACACCACCGCACCCGGCCCGACCTGGGCCGGGAGCTGGTCCACCGGAGTCGCACCGGCCTCGGCCGACCACAAGTCTGCCAGCCGATCGGATTGACGGCTGACGACCATCACCGCGTCGTGATCGGCGCGGCGTTCGAGCAGGTGGTCGACCACGTGCGCCAACTGGCCGGCGAACCTCGGACCCGGGGAAAAAGCTTCCTCCAGGGGCGACTCGGCTTCGTCGCTGGCGCCGCTCAGGAAGCCAAGATCGACGGCGCCCCGCTGCTCCAGGACTTCGCGCAACTCATCCAGAGGTTGGTGAGGATCCGGGAAGGAAGCCGGAAGGCCTGCGCGCCGGCGCAGCAGGCGGGCCTGCTCGACCGCCTGTTCCTCCAGCTCGGTCACGGCCGCCTCGATCGAAGCCGCCTCGTCGAGCAGGATCATCGAGCCGGGCGGCAGGTGATCAAGCAAGGTGGCAGGTTCTTCGGCCAACGCCGGAAGCAGGAATTCCAGGCGGGCGTCGGCCTCCCCCGGGTCCGCAGGGAGGAGGAGGCGCAATGGCTCCGGGATCAGGCCCGGAAGCGCCTCGCGCGCCGGAGGGAATCGGACCTGCCCGATCGATTCCCTGGATCGCTGTTCGGTCGGGTCGAATCGGCGGAGGGAGTCCGCTTCGTCACCGAAAAACTCGATGCGCACCGGGAAGGGTTCCGGAGGCGGCCAGGCATCCAGAATCCCTCCGCGGCGGCTGAACTGGCCGGGCTCCAAGACCAGGGTCGAGGGCCGGTAGCCGATGGCCACCAGGCGATCCGCCAGGGGCACAAGGGGGCTGGTCTCGCCCTGCCGAATCCGCAGGCTGTGCCTCTCGATCTGCTCCGGTGTCAGGGTGCGGGTGATCAGGCCGCGCGGCGCCGTCAGGATCACTTCGCCGTTCCCGTCGCTGCCCGAGCCGAGCCTGGCCAGAACGGCGGCGCGCTGCGTGATCGACCGCTGCCCCCAGGGCTCGGCTTCATAGAACAGCGGTGTCGGGCTGGCGAAGGTCACGACGGGGAGGGCAGGCAGCCAGGAGCGGATCTCGTCTTCCAGCACGAGCAGTCGATCGGGCGATGCGACCAGCACCACCGGGAGCTTCAGGTCGTCGGCCAGGGCCGCAGCCAACAGCCCGCGAGCAGACCGGGGCAGCCGTACCGAACCCGGAAGCGGAGATCCGGAGCTCGCCAATTCCCGCAACGCCCGATAACCGGGGAGCGCGCGGACGATATCGAGCATCGGAGAGAGGTCCACCTCCGGTCAGTCCGCGGGGTGATTGCAGCGTGTCATCGCCAGGTCGATCCCGTTGTGGAGGAACTCGGCGATGCAGCCGGTCGCCCGCTGGACAGTCGCCTCGACGGCTTCCGCTTCCTGGGGTGCGAAGTCCTTGAGGACATAATCGGCCGGGTCCATCCGGCCCGGCGGACGCCCGATGCCGAGCCTCATACGCGGGACGGCCTCCTCGCCCAGCGCCTCGAGGATCGAGGCCATGCCGCGATGGCCGCCCGATCCTCCGGACGACCGTAGGCGCAGGGTCCCCAGGGGCAGGTCCAGGTCGTCGAAAACCACCAGGATCGATCTCGGCTCAATCTGGTAGTAGCGGGCCAGGGGAGCCACCGACCGGCCGGCGAGGTTCATGAAGGTCTGCGGCTTGGCCAGGTAGGTCCGTCGCCCTTCGAGACGGCCGTCCGTGACCAGCGCCTGGAATTGATGCCGGGTGAAACGGGCGTCCATGGCCGCGGCCAGGGCATCGACCACCAGGAACCCGATGTTGTGGCGATTGCGCCGGAACTCACGGCCGGGATTCCCCAGCCCCACGATCAGACCGGGGCCTTCGCCAGCTTCGGTCATCTGCCGCCTCGGGCTCGTCTGCGCCGTTGCTCCCGGCGGTGCATCCGCCGGGTGCGCATGCTTCCCGCCCAGGTCGCCATGCTGCGCCGTAAGGGAACGAAAAGTCCGAGCCCGATCAGCAGCGCGGCGGCGGTCAGACCTCCGATGACGACGGCCAGTCCGACCGGGTCACCGGAAGCCGGAGCGGGAGGAGACTCGGGCACGGATCGGGGTGGCACCTCGGTCGTGGTCGGCGAAGCAGAGGCCTGAGCTTGCCCGGAGGCGGCGGTGGGCGTCGCCGGGAGAGGCGACAGCCCGATTCGCAGGGAGCGGGCTCGGTCTTCGAAGAGGGCCCCGCCGTCCAGATGGACGCGTAAGCGCACCTGGTACAGGCCGGGTGTCAGGGCTGTGGTATCCCACAGTCCGAGGCTGGTCTGCCGGGCGCGCACGCTGACGGGTTGCCCGAGGGGGAACCAGGTATCGGAGGGGTTGGGGTCGTGGGCGAAGGCCAGGTCGTAGCGCAGAAAGGCAGGGTGATCGGCAGTCCCCTCGATGGAAACCAGGCCGGTCAGGTCTTGTGCGTCGCCCGGGGTCGTAATCTCTGCATAGCCGGGCGCCTGCGCCCGCGCCGAGGCAGGCGCGGCCAGGGCGATGGCGAGGCAGGCGAGGAGCAGGCTCCGGTTCACGCGGTTCATCCGCAACTCTGAAACACAGGCAATCGGTCATTCTATCATTCCCCGGCAGCCAGGTCGGTTGTTTGACGGCGGTGACGGCGACAGGTAGAATGGTCGGCCGGAATGCGACCGGGGCGAGGCTGGCGATGACAGAATTGACGGAGCCCGGCGGCTTCGAGTCGATCGAAGGCGACGTCATCCACCTGGACGGCGGAACGGTAGAAACCGTGGAAGCCGTCCATGCCCGCATTCAGCAGGGCGGGGTGAACCGGGTCCTGGCCACGGAAGTCGAGCTCAGCCGTTCGGCCGCAGGGCGGATCGACGCCGAGAGCGTGGTCGCTCAGCAATCCGTCATCCTGGCCGCCCGCGCCGACGAGATCGGGGGCGAACAGGTGCTGGTCGGGGTCTCGGTGACCCAGGATTCCCGGATCCACGCCTCGGCAGTCGGCCTGGCCGTCGCCGAGACGGCCTACCTGGACCAGAGCCGCACGGGGATTCTGCTGGCCCGCCAGGTGCATGGCGAAGTCGAAACCCTGCTGGACGAGCGGGGGGCCGTCCTGGCCGGTATGGTGGCCGGAGCGGTGATCGGAAGCCTGCTCTTGCTCGGGCGGCTTCTCCTGCGGCGCAAGTAGCGAACCGACCGGCCGCCCGGCCGGATCTTCAAGGAGCGAAGGTAACCCGAGGTCAGGGTGAGAGGCGCTCCACCGAGGGAACCCATGGAAGAGCGATTGTTGAAGGCCCAACCCCGGAGCGTCCGGGGCAAGCAGGTGGCGCGCCTGCGGCGAGCGGGACGTCTCCCCGCAATCTTGTATGGCCGCGGCACCGAACCGGTTTCCATCGAGCTCGACGCCGCCGAGGCAGGGCGAGTGCTGCAGGACGCCAGCGCCTCGACCTTGCTGGACCTGGAATTGGGAGGCGAGTCGCACAAGGTGCTGGTGCGCGAAATGCAGCGCCACCCGATTCGGCGCAGCCTGGACCACGTCGACCTGATGAAAGTAGCCATGGACGTGATCATTCGCACCGAGGTTCCGATCGAGCTGACCGGGGAAGCACCTGCGGTCAAGACGTTCGGCGGCGTGCTGGTGACCGGACTGTCGGAGATCGAGGTCGAAGCCCTGCCGGCCGACCTTCCCTCCCGGATCGTGGTCGACCTGGAAACGCTGGCGACCATCGACTCGCGGATCACCGTGGGCGACCTGTTCCTGGGGAAGGGCGTTCGCCTGCTCACCGATCCCCACGTGACGGTGGCCCGGGTGATCTACCAGGTCGAGGAGAAGCTGGAAGAAGTGGTTCCGGTGGTAGAAGGCGTGAGCGAGGAGCCGGAGATCATCGGCCGCGGCAAGAAGGACGAGGAAGAGGAAGGCGAGGAGGAGGCGCCCCGCAAGGAGGGCGCCGCCAAGAAGGAACCAACGGCCAGGAAGAAAGACGACTGAGAGCCGTTGGGGACCGATCGATCCAAGGGAGCGGCCCGGGCCGCTCCCTTTCTTTTTCGGCCCCGTCAGAGCCCCGCCAGCCGAAGCAGATCCAGCGTGATCCGGGCGGAGGCGCCCCAAATCGTCCGTCCCCGATAAGGATGGAAGTAGATGACCGGGATCGGACGACCCCCGGCCAGCGGTTGGCGGTTGCGAACCTCGCGGTTGGCCGGGTTGGCCAGCCACGACAGAGGAACGTGAAAGATCTCGGCGACTTCAGCCGGGTCGGGACGAAGGAGGATCGGCCAGGGGATCACCCCTACCACCGGCGTGATCAAGTACTGAGTGACCGTCAGCAGCGGGTCCAGGCTCCCCAGGACCTGCACCTTCCCAGGGTCCAGCCCGATTTCCTCACGGGCTTCGCGCAAGGCGGCCGCGACCGGATCCGGGTCGCCCGGATCGACCCTGCCGCCCGGAAACGAGACCTGGCCCCGGTGGGTTTCGACCGTGTCGGTGCGCACGGTGAACAGCAGATTCCATTCGCCGGCGTCAGGCAGCAGGGGCATCAACACGGCCGCGGGTTCGGCCGTCCATTCTGTGGTCCAACGGGCGGGGCGATCGGTCAGCGCCAGGGCGATCCGGTCGAGCAAAGGGTCGGTCATGCGTCGGCGGTCACCCGAGAGCCGCAGTAGGCGCACAGGACACCGTCGTTTTCGGCCCATTCGGCCTCCGCCGGCAAGATTCCGCCACCGCAATAGGGGCACTTCGATGGGAGTCGAACACGAGGGTAGGGTGTTGCGGCGATCGGCGGGGCGGGCTCAACACCCAGCCGGGCGGCCTCCACCTCGAGGCCAGCGGCACGGAGTTCTCGGCCGGCGCGCCCCGCCACGGAGGCCGCCCGCACCGGTTCGTTCTGACGAAGCCAGGCAATCCCGGAGTCCAGGTGGTGCCGGCCACGCTCGATATCGCCCGCGAGCAGGAAGGCCAACCCGGCTTCGACCGCCAGCAGGGCGGCCCTGGCGGGGGCCAGGCTCCAGGCCGTCTGCTCGATTTCGGCGAATCCGGCGGCGGCCTCCTCAAGCCGTCCCATCTCCTTCCAGCGGTGAGCCTGACGGAGTCGGCGCAGCAACACGCGGCCGATCCAGGGAGCCAGGCGAGCGGCGCGCAGCGCCGGACGGAACGGGCGAAAGCGGAATCGGCGCATTTCAATCTGCTCCCGGGTCCATTTCGTCGGCCGGTTCGCCGGGGGGCGGAGTTTCCGCCGCCAGCGGGCGGGCGAAAACCAGGTATCCGGTGTGGGCCACCATCCGATCCACCGGCCTGACCCGCTGCGGGACCGTCTTGTAGAACCGAAGGAGGATCTCGCAGACATCGACGAACGCGAAGGAGTTCTCCTCGAGCGCCACCAGCAGGCTGGACACCTGGTTGGTGGTGGGGAGGATCGCGCCCAGGGGAGCCCCGGGCCGCAGGGCGGCTCGAACCGCCGGCAACGCCAGATGAGGGTCGGGAAGGTCGAGGAAGAGCGCGTCAACGTCCGTCTGCCGAAGGCCTTCCTCGACCGGCTGTTCGAAGAACACCACCCGGTCGGCCAGGCCGATCCTCTCCAGGTTCTGACGGGCCAGCGCCTGCATGTCGGCTCTCCGGTCGTAAGAAAACACACGGCCCTGGGGCCCGACCGCCCAGGCCAGCGCCAGAAGTCAGCGCGCCCGATCCGGTGCCGGCCTCGATCACGTGCGCTCCGTTCCGCACCGAGAGTCGCAGCAGGATGTAGCCGAGATCCTTGGGGAAAATGATCTGTGACCGCCGCCGAAGATAGAGCAGGATGTCGTGAAGGGACGGGCTCAACAAGTAGAAGGCCTGGCCAAGGTGGGTGGTGGTGCGGCTTCCCCACGGCAGGTCGATCAGGTCGTCGTGGCGCAACACGCCGCGGTGCGACTGAAGTTCCCCTCCCGGCTCGAGGCGAAGAAGGAACGGTTTGTTCTTGGCGTCGATCAGGAGGACCAGATCACCGGCGCGTGTGCGGGCGGCTTCGCTCATCGCCGTGCGATTGTAGCAGACGCACCTGCTGGCGGGCTCCGCCGGTAGGGGACGAAGTCAGATCGGAGGCCGGGGTGTCGGCGACGAGATGGAGAACGCTGGCGCCGGGAGTCTCGACAGTTTCGAAATCGGCCGAGAACCCGGCGTTTTCGAACGGGGAGAGCCAGCGTGCCGTCGGCCGAGGAGACTGCCCGGTGGCATCGAACAACCAGCGCGCCAGCCGTTCCCAGACAAAGCGGGGGACGATCCGGGCCGACAGCACCACCAGCAGGGAGCCCTCAGGTCGGAGGACTCGGCGAACCTCTCGGAGGGTCGCCGGGTCGAGGAGGTATTCGCTGGGGAAGGTTGATAGGACGATCGGAAACGAGGCGGGGAGAAAGGGGAGCGCCTGCGCCTGAGCGCGGGCGACCACCACCGGGAGCCCGGCGCGGGCGAGGCCGCGGCCGGTCAGACGTGTCATCTTGCCAGAGGCGTCAATTCCGATGGCCCGGTCTCCGCGCAGCAATGACTCGGCCAACAGCCGCCCGGTGCCGCACCCGATCTCCAGGATCGGGGAACCCACCGGGATGCGATCCAGACCCGTGCGGCGCCAACCGGACCAGGCCCCCAAGGAAACAAGCCAGGCGACGGCATCGTAGGACCAGGCCCAGGAGGTGTACAGGTGATGGAAGAACCAGCGGAGGAGCCGCTCCAGGAAGCCGCGGGGCTCGGGCGCCCCGCTGGGCGTTCCGGTCAAGGATCGACCTTCAAGGGGTGATCACGTCGAGCCGGGCGGGCAGCACCTGGTAGGAGATCGCCGTGAGGGCCTGACCGCGGATCTCGCCGTCGGCCTGGAGCGGGGTGGGAGGATCGGCCACGATCTTCAAGCGCCGGGTGTGGTGCTGCTGGATCGCCGGATCGCGGACGAACTCACCTGAGATCGTTCGCGGTAGCAAAGACAGCATCTTGCGCCGTGTAGGCGCAAAGCCGAAGACAAACGTCAGCCGCCCATCGTCCGGCAGGGCGTCCGGGGCCATCCGGAAGACGCCTCCGGTCAGGGCACCGTTGCCGACCGACACCAGGCTGATCGGGCCATCGTAGTCGCCCCCGTCCCATTCCAGCCGCATACGCCAGGCCGGTTTGTCGTTGATCGCCCGCAACGCCGCCACCAGATAGCGCAGCAGTCCCCGCCAGCGAACCATGCGGATGTTGTACTGGGTGACCAGCGGCTCAAGGCCGACGGCCGAGTTGTTGGCAAAGACCCATTCGTTGACCAGGCCCAGGTCGATCCGTCGGGTCTTCCCGCCGGCAATCGCCCGTGCGGCCTGGGGCAGGTCGAGCGGCAGGCCAAGGTTGTGGGCCAGATCATTGGCCGTACCGAGCGGAATCAAGCCGATGGGGCCGAGGATGCCGCTCGGATCCACCCGGTGAAGGCCGTTGATGGCTTCCCCGATCAGACCGTCGCCCCCGGCCAGCAGGATCGGGCTGCGGCCCTCCGTGGCAGCCCGCCGGGCCAGATCGATCGCCTCCGCCGCTTGCGCCGTCTCCCACAGGTCGAATTCGACGCCGGCCGCACGCAGCGCCTCGGCGGCCTCGGGCCAGCGGCGGCGCGCCTGCCAGCGCCCCGAGTAAGGGTTCAGGATGACCAGGGCGGGCATGGTCGCAGGTCAGGTCCCGCCCAGGATTAAGGCGGCGACGGAGAAGTAGATCAGGAGTCCGGTCGCATCGACCAGTGTGGAAATCAAGGGCGCCGACATGACCGTCGGGTCGATCCCCAGAACCGACGCCAGCAGGGGCACGGTGGCGCCCACCCCGTTGGCCCAGATGGCGATGGCGAAGACGGCGACGGCCACGACGAAGGCCAGGTTGACCGCCAGCCCGGTCAGGAGAACCCAGACGAAGGCCACCGGACCGAGCAGGAGCCCGAGCAAGGCGCCATTGCGGAGCTCCCTCGACACCACCCGCACCACGTCGCGGGGACGGATTTCGTCCAGGGCCAAGCCCCGGATCACGGTGGCGACGGCCTGAGAGCCGGCGTTGCCCCCGGTACCGATCAACAAGGGGATGAACAGGGCCAGGGAAATCGCGGCGCGCAGGTTGGTCTCGAACTGGCGCATGACCAGGCTGGTGAGGGTCTGCGCGACAAACAGGACCAGCAGCCAGGTGAACCGGCTCCGGACGATTTCACCGACCCGCAGAGACCAGTAGGACCGGTCGCTGATCGACGCGGCTTGAATGGCGGCCTGGTTCAACACGTCCTCGGTGGTTTCGTCTTCGAGGACGTCGAGGATGTCGTCGTGGGTGATGACCCCCTGCAGGACCCCTTCGGCGTCCACGACCGGCACGACCGTCAGGTCGTAGTGCGACATCATCCGGGCCACCTGTTCCTGGTCTGCGTCGGTGGTGGCACGGACCACGTCTCGACCCATGATGGCCTCGGCGACGGTGTCCGGGGCGGCGACCACCAGTTCGCGCAAACCGACGACCCCCAGGAGTTTGCGGTTCCGATCGACCACATACAGGTAGTAGGGGGTTTCCTGTTCGGTGTTGACCTGGCGCAGGAATTCGATCGCCTGGGCGGCCGTGGTGTGGCGACGCAGGGCGATGTAGTCGGTGGTCATCAGCCCACCGGCCGACTCGTCGGGGTGGCCCAGGAGGGGGATCACTTCCTCGGCGTCTTCCATTTCGGCCAGGGCGGCGGCGGCTCGGTGAGGGGAGAGGTCGCCGAGGATATCGGCGGCTTCGTCCGGTTCCATCTCGTCCAAACATCCGCCAGGCGGCCGTGGGAGAGACTCTCCGCCGCGTCGACCGCCTCGTCGGCCTCCAACTCCTCGAACAGGTCGGCTGTAAAGGAGATGTCGAGGCGCGGCAGCAGGGCGGCCTGGTCGTCGTCGGGCAGGTCGGCAAAGGCCTCCGCCCGGTCCGCCGGGCGCAGCCGGATCAGGGAAGCGATGGCCTCTTCCACCCGACCGGCCTCCAGGGCCTGGCGTATCTCCACGAGAGTCGAATCGATCAGGGGTTGTTCCATGGGATCCCGGGTCAGTCCGCCTCCTGCACGTCGATCCCCTGCTGCCTGAGCCAGACGATCGATCGTGCCAGCTCGGCCTCGGAGCCTCCGGCTTCGATCTCGAGCCATCCTTCCTCGAGAGAGATCTGAGCACGGCGGATGTTGACCGCAACCTCGAAATTGCGGATCAGCTGCTGGAGGATCGGCTCGCGCAACAGGGCCGCCGGGTAGTTCAAGCGAAGTGTCCGGGTAGCCATTACGCCTCCTGCAACCGCCGAGAGTTGGCTTCCCCGGCTGACAACGAACCCGCCCGGGTGGGAATTCTAGCACCCGGGCGGGAAGACGTCAAAAAACGCGAGGCGCGCGTGCGCCCTTTGCCTCAGGTTTGTGGCCGCTCGCTCAGGGTGATCCGGGTCTGTCCCGGCTGGCCGCGGCGCAGGAACTCCACCTCCACCTGATCCCCCGGGCTATGGCGCATCAACTCGTTGATGAAGGGATGATCCTGGTCGAGGCGGATGCCGGCCAGGGAGGTCAGGATGTCGCCGACGACCAGGCCGGCTTCGGCCGCCGGGCCGCCGCCGACGACCTCGCTCAAGTACACCCCGTGATTCGCCGGCAGGTCGTTGGCCTGGGCGATGTCGGGCGTGACGGCCGCCCAGCGAATGCCCAGGTACGGTCGGGTCACGAACCCCTGCTCGATCAGCTGGCGCGCGACGGCCTGGGCGGTGTTGCTGGAAATCGCAAACCCCAGGCCTTCGGCTACGCTTCCGCCCAGGCTCCCGCCCCGGACGATCAAGGTGTTGATCCCGACGATTTCACCTGCCAGGTTCACCAGGGGGCCCCCCGAATTGCCCTGGTTGATCGCGGCATCCGTTTGAATCAAGTCCTGCATCCGATACCCGGCATCGGCCTCGATCGATCGGCCGGTGGCGCTGACCACCCCGACGGTGACGGTGTTGCGGAAGTCTCCCAGGGGGGATCCGATGGCGATCACCGTCTCGCCCGGTTTCAGGCGGTCGGAGTTGCCCCACGCGGCCGACGTCGCCAGCGGACCGTTCACCCGGACCACCGCCAGGTCGGCATACGCGTCGGAACCGACCAGCTCCGCCGCGAGAGTTTGCCCATTGGACAGGACGACTTCGAGACTCCGCGAGCCGTCGACCACGTGATGGTTGGTGACGATGTAGCCCGCCGAGTTGATCACCACCCCGGACCCCGAGGCCCTGGGGCTTGCCGGTTGGCCGGCCGATCCGACCTGCGGCAGCCGGTAGTTGACGACCGTGACCACCGATGTCCCCACCCGGTCGACGGCGTCGGGAACGCTGGACCCGCCCGAAGCCTCGCCGGACGGCGGCGAAGTGGGAGACGGCGCCACGGTCGGGGTTGCGCCGGGACGCAGAGCGAGAAAGGCGGCCCCGGCGCCCAGCGCGGCACCACCGAAGCCGAAGAAAAGGGAGGTGATCACAAGGATCGCAACCAGAGCCGGGGAAGACGAACGTCTCTCAACCATGCCAACTTCTCCTTGCGGCGACGCTGGTCAGGATTGTTCCACCCATGGCTTAGCGTGGAATGAGACCCGGCTGAACGGCAAGAGAAAGCGCCGCCCCAAGGACGGGGCGGCGCAGGTCCATCGATACCCGAAGGCGCTGGTCAGGGCCCGACCGCTGCTCCGAACGGCACCCGCTGGACGAGCACGGGCCGGGTTTGCCGGGAGATGGTCGCGGCCTCCGCCGGCGCCTGCAGCAAGAGTTCCACCGCCTGTTCCAGCTGCGGGTCGCGACCGGCGCTCCGGTCGTCCGGGGTGAGTTCGACCGTCACGTCTGGCAGCAGACCCTGGCCGTCGATCGAGCGGCCGTCGGGGGTATACCAACGGGCGATCGTCACCCGGATCGCGCCGGCGTCGTCTCGCAGCGGATGCCAGTTCTGGACGGAGCCCTTGCCGAAGGAAGGTTGGCCGACGATCCATCCACGGCGGTGATCCTGCACCGCGCCGGCGACGATCTCCGACGCCGAGGCGCTGCCCTCGTCGATCAAGACCACCAGCGGGAGGTCCAGCGCCAACCCGTCGCCGTCGGCCCGGTAGATCTCCTCGCGCCCGTCGCCGAACCGTTCGGTCAGGATGATCCCGTCGGAGATGAACTCGGAGGCAACGTCGACGGCCACCGTCAGGTAGCCGCCCCCGTTGCCGCGCATGTCGAGGATCAACCCCGAAACCTCGGCTTCGTTCATCCGGCGTATTGCCTGACGCAGCTCACCGACGGAGTCGCTGGCGAAAGATGACAGGCGGAGGTAGCCGATCCCCTGGTCGAGGACCTCGCCTTCGACGCTGGGGACGGTGATTCGCCCGTGGGTGACTTCGACGTCGAACGCGGCGACAACCTCGGCCCGGCGAATCGTCAGGACGACCGTCGAGCCCTCCGGCCCCATCACCCGCCGGATGACCAGCTGGGGAGCAACCCCCGTCATGTCAGCACCGTCAACCGCCACGATCACGTCGCCCGGAAGCAACCCGGCAGCCTCGGCGGGCGACCCGGGCATCGGAGAAATGATGGTCAGGAACTGCCCTTCCGTGTCGACCCAGGCGCCGATGCCCTCGTACTCGCCTTCCAGCGGAATGTTGGCCTGGTCGTACTGGTCGGGATCCATGTATCCGGTCTGCTCGTCGCCCAGGGCGTCGAGCATGCCTCGGATGGCACCCTGCATCAGGAGTGGATCTTCGACGGGCTGGTCCACGTACTCCTGGTGGACGATCTCCCACGCCTGCCAGAACGGCCGGAACAGGGTCTCCCGGTCGGAGGTGGAGGCGGCCGCCTGCGGCCCGGGGCCGCGGTCTGCCAGGCTGCCGGGAGAAAGGGGGTCATCCAGGCGCGCAGCGACCCGCCGGCCGTCGGATTGATCTGGGGAAGCAGGAACCCGAACAGGGCGCCACCCACCAGGAGCAGCGACGCCAGCAGCAAGCCCGCCTCAACCAGCACGATCGCCTTAACGGTCTTCATTTCCTATCGCTCCAGGTGGCCGCTACCGCCGAAGTTAGCACAGGTGGATAAGCCTGCCGTGAGAGTTCCTTCTTCCCGGGTAAGCTCATAACGCAGTCGCCGGTCTGCCAGTAGGCCGGCGAACTGGATGTCTGTACGCCTCGCAGTGCGTCAGGAAGGCTTCTCCGTCTCAAGGATATCGCGGGTGACACAAGGGTGACCATGCCGTGGTCGGCCAGTGCGGAGCGCCAGGGCGGCGGAGCGGGGCAAGACCTGGTCGACCGATCGGGGTAAGTCGTCCCTCCTCCCGGCGCCCGGAAGTCGCCGCGGGCCGGGATCAGCTCGAGGGATTCGGCCAGATCGCGGAGCTTCGACTCGATCATGCGACCGTCCGACCCAGGCCGGGCAAGACCTCCAGTAGGTCAGCGGCCTCCTGGATCACGTGATCGATGCCATCCTTCGACCCCGGCGGTCCGACCAGGACCGTGGTCATCCCGAGGTCGCCGGCCGGAAGTAGATTGCGGGCCTGGTCGTCCACCACCGCCGTCAGCCTCGGATCGGTCTCGCCGACGAGGGCCAGAGCCCGGCGATAGGCCTCCGGGCGCGGCTTGTTGATCCAACCCAGGGCCACGATGTCGATGATCGGTCCCGTCAGGCCTTCGAGACCGAGCGCCTGGAGAACCCGCCGGGCGTGGGCGCTGTCGGCGTTGGTGAAGATCGCCGGCGGGCGATGGAGCCGCTCGAGCATCCTGCGCAGGCGCGGGTTGGGGGTCAGGAACGACGGAAGGGGAACGTCGTGGACGAAGGCCAGGTAGCGGTGGGGATCGATCCCATGAAGGAGGCGCAGGCCGTTCAGACTGGTGCCGTAGCGTTCGAAGTACGCCTGGCGCAGCCGCGGGGCTTCGGCCTGCGGGATCCCGGCAAAGGCGATCATGAACTCCTCGATCCGGTCGCCGATGGCCTCCCACAATCCCGAGTTGGCGGGGTAGAGCGTGTCGTCCAGATCGAGCAGCAGGGTTCTGAGCGGGGGCAAGATCAGAACGGGTCGTCGGGCGTCCAGACCCGGATGTTGTCGTCGCTAGGAGGCGGGAGTTTGCGACCGTAACCCCTCCACCAGCCCAGCAGGAAGAGCGTCGCCGCCCCGACGGCGACTGCCAACTCCCACCAGGCCTGCCGGTAGGCTGCCCAGCGCCAGGCCACGAGACCCAGGGCCGCCGGGATCAGCAGCAGCAGCCGACGGCGGCCGGTTCGTACACTGCGCAAGACAGCCAGCGACACTCCTGCGAGCAACGTTGCCAGAAGGGCGGCGGTCACGAGATCCACGGGAGGCAGTATAGGCCGTCCTCCTTCCGGCTGTCAACGCGACGGGGCGCCAGGTGCGTGGGACCCGGGCCGAGGGCCGCAGGTCGTCGCCGAATTGTCGGGCTATAATCGCCGACCGCGAGCCACCGTGCCGATTCGAATCCTGCCTCAAGAACTGGCCTCCGCCATCGCCGCCGGCGAAGTGATCGAGCGTCCGGCCTCGGTCGTGCGCGAGCTGCTGGAAAACAGCCTGGATGCGGGGGCCAGGCGCGTCGCGGTTTCGCTCGAGGGCGCCGGGCTGTCGCTGATCGAAGTGTCGGACGACGGCGTGGGAATTCCCTCGGACGAGCTGACATTGGCCGTGGCGCGCTATGCCACCTCCAAGTTGGACAGCGTCGAGGGGTTGTTCGCCGTGCGTACTCTCGGATTCCGCGGCGAGGCCCTGGCGTCGATTGCGGCCGTCGCGCGCTGTGAGATCGTCAGCCGCAGCGAAGGCTCCCTCTCGGCCGGAGTTCTGCGGGTCGACGGAGGTGAGCTGCGACCCGTGGAGCGAGAAGGAGCGCCGGTCGGAACGCGCGTAGCCGTCCGGGATCTGTTCTTCAACACCCCCGCGCGCCGCAAGTTCCTCAAGTCCGAAACCACCGAACGGCGGCGCGTGGTCGGTCTGGTGGGGCGGTATGCCGCTGCCTATCCCCAGGTGAGCTTCCGCCTGACCAGCGACCGACGGACCTTGCTGGAAACGAGTGGTTCGGGTGAGACGCGCCAGGCCCTGGCGTCGGTCTTCGATCCTCCCACCGCCCGTTCCCTGCTCGAGCTGAGATCGCCGGATGAGGCTCCCGTGGGCGTAGACGGCTTCGTCAGCCCGCCGACGATCCACCGCGCCTCGCGGCGCGACCTGATCTTCTTTGTCAACGGGCGCTGGGTTCAAGATCCGGCGATGTCGGCCGGCGTGCTGCAGGCGTATCACGGGCTGCTGATGGTCGGCCGCTACCCGCTGGGCTTCCTGCGGGTCACCGTCGAGCCATCCGAGGTCGACGTGAATGTCCATCCCTCGAAGGCGGAGGTGCGTTTCCGCAAGCCCGACAGCGTCGTAGGGACTCTGCAGCGGGTGGTCCGGGCGACCCTGCTGGGGCAGGCGCAACCCCCGGAGTTGGAGATCCGCCGCGCATGGCCCGTCACAAGCCTGGTCGATGTCGAATCGCCGACCCGGCACGCCGATCAGCAGGCCGCGCTGCCCGTCGGACCCCATCCCGCGGAAGGCAGAGTGCCATTGCTGCGATGTGTTGGGCAGGTGGGCTCGGCCTATCTTGTGGCCGAGGGTCCCGATGGGCTTTACCTGATCGATCAGCATGCGGCCCACGAACGCATCTTGTTCGAGAGGCTGCAGGCGGACTGGGCCGCTGGAGGGCCCTCCCGACAGGCAGTCCTCGACCTGGCGCCGATCGAGCTGACCCGAGCCCAGGCGGAGGCGCTCCCGGAGTTGATCCAGCCGCTGGCTCGAATTCGGGATCGAAGTCGAACCGTTTGGGGGAGCGGCGGTGCGGGTCCGGACCCTGCCGTCGGTGCTGTCAGACCTGGACCCGGCCGAGGCCATCCGGACTGCGCTGGGCGAGTTCGAAGAGAATGAGCAGGCCCTGGCCCGCGCAGTGGAAGAGCGGCTGGCGGCCCGGGTCTGCAAGCGAGGGGCCATTCGCGCCGGGCAGATCCTGGCACTGGCTGAGCAAGAGCGGCTGGTGCGCGACCTGGAGGCCTGCCGGAGTCCGCGTACCTGCCCGCACGGCCGACCGACGATGATTCACATCTCGGTCGATTCGCTCGAGAGGCAGTTCGGGCGGCGTGGCTAGCGCCCGGCGCCGATCAAGGCAGGTTCTGCGTGTCCCTGGATTTCTCGGAACTCCCCCTGCGGAAAAGGCGAGGATTGAGCCCGTAGTCTGAATTCGGCCCCGAAGCGCCGGGCCATTCCCGAGGCGAAGCCGGAAAACGATCCTTCCGTAGAGACCGTCTGGCTTGCTGGGAGCTGGGCGTCTGGCCTCCGCTCGAAGCGGACCGAAGCGGCCGTCCAGCCCCGAGCCGGGCCGTGGTTCCGGGTGGTTCCCGCTCTAATGGAAGGTCTCTCGATCGGCGGGGTTGAAGCCTAGCGGAGTGGTCGGGTGTCGCTGAAGGTGGACGGGCCGGCGGGAAGACGGACGCAAAACACGCTTCCTTTGCCTACCTCGCTCTCCACGGAGATCGAGCCGTGCGAGGCTTCGGCGATCCGCCGGGCGATCGCCAGACCCAGGCCGGTGCCGGAGGTTGTTCGGCTCGTCTCCGGCACCCGGTAGAAACGCTCGAACACATGGGGCAGGCTATCGGCAGGGATGCCGCGACCGGTATCGTGGACACAGGTGACCGCTTCGTCGCCTTCCAGCCTGACGACCACCCGAACCGAACCCCCCGGTTGGTTGTACTTGATGGCGTTGGTCAGTAGATTTAAGAAGACCTGCTTCAGACGGTTTCGGTCGCCATGGACCGGCGCCGGGGATCCATCGGACTCGGTCTCGAGCACGATCCCATCGGCCTCGGCCTGAGGGCGGAGGATCTCGATGCACTCCAGCACCAGTCCGCCCAGGTGGACCGGCTCGCGCACCATGCGGCTGCGTCCGGATTCGAGGCGCGGCCAGCTCCAGGAAGTCGCTGGCCATCTCGTTCAGGCGGATCACCTCGCCGTACACCGTGTCGGCCAGCTGGTTTCGCTGTTCGGCCGGAAGGTCGGGGCGCTTCAGCAAGTGCGCCGCTGCGGTCAGCGAGGCCATCGGAGTTCGCAGTTCGTGGACCATCTCGGCCACCAGGTCGCTCTGCTGGAACAGGCGCGCATTTTCAATGGCGATGGCCGCCTGAGCCGCCAGCGAAGTCAACAGGCGTTCGTCCTCCTCGCCGAAGCTACCCTGCCGCTTGTTGACCGCCTCGATCACGCCCAGCACCTTCTCCTGCGTGCGGAGCGGGACGCACAACACCGAACGGGTCTGGAATTGGGTGAGCAGGTCGATCTCGCGGTAGAAGCGGGCATCGGCCCGGGCGTCTTCGACATGCAGCGATTCGCCGTGGCTGTAGACCCATCCGGCGATGCTGTTCTCGGTCGGGACAACGATGCGCTCGGCCCCCGCAACCCGTCCGCCGGTGGCCGCCTCGAAGCGCAGGTGCCGGGTGGCCGGGTCGTACAGCAGCAGGGAGGTGGCCTCGCACTCGGTCAGATCGTGGGCCGCATCCACCACGCTCTGGAGCAGGGTATCGAGGTCCAGGGTCGAAGCCAGGATCACCGACACGTCGAGCAACTGAGCGTAGCGGCGGACCAGGTGGGGGTAGTTGCGAATCGCCGAGCGATCGCGTTCGGCGGCGGGGCCGGCCTCAGGCATCCAACACCGCCGGGGTCAACGTGCCTGGCCCGAGGGCGAAGGAACCGGAAGAACGCCTCGGGATCGTAGCGGAAGGCCGACAGGGAAGACACGGCTCCGGGATCGACCTTCGTCCCACAGCCCGGAACCGGCGGAGCGGACATCCGAGATCCCGCTGGCCGGCGAGAGTCCGGCCCCGGTGAGAGCGACGATACGCTGAACCCCCCGCAGCAAACCGGCCGCCCGCGCGACGGCTCGACCCAGCTGCAAATCCGGGTGCGGCGCGATCATGGCGAGGTGAGGGTCAGATGCTCGGCGATGTGTTCGGTAAGCTTGTGGAGCTGATCGGTCACCAGGCTGTCGGGGTGGCTGACGATCAGCGGCCGGCCTGACTGGGCCGACTGGTGGGCCTGCTCGGGCGCCGGCGACACAATCCCCGCCAGATCGAGGCCGAGGTCGGTGGCCACCTGCCGCCACGGAATCTGCAGGCTGGTTCGTTCGCGGTTGACCAATGCCAGGTGGATCTTGGAGGCGCCGATCCCGTCGCGGTCCAGCTGCTCCACCAGGTTGCGGGCCAGGACGTTGGACGGATAGATCGGCTCGGTCACCAGGATCACCCGGTCGACCAGCCGCATCAGCGCCTTGGTGTAGGCCCGGATGCCGTCACCGGCGTCGATCACCACCACCGTCGCCATCGAGGCCAGGTTGTTGACCACCGCCTCCATCTGGGCAACGGCCTGGTCGAGGTCGTTTTCGTTCGGTCGGGGCGAGGCCAGCAACAGCCGAACCCCGGTGCGATCGGTCAACAACTCCGATTCGACCGAGCGCAGGTGGATGTCCTTCAGCGATCGGGTGAGCAGGTTGGTCAGCCCGGCCGGCTCGCGCACCCCCAGGATCAGACCGACGGCCCCGCGACCCGGGTTCATCTCCGCCAGAATCACGTCCTGGCCGCGGGACTGGAGTGAGACGCTGACGTTCAGGGACAGGGTCGTCGTGCCGACCCCGCCCTTCGCCCCGACGAAGGCGATCAACTTGGCCCGATCGACCGGTGCGGCTTTCACCTGGGCGGCGCGCGCCAGCACCGCTTTCACGTGGGCTGTCAACTCGGCCGGGTGGGTGGGTTTGGTCAGGTAGTCATCCACGCCGGCTTCGAAGCCGGCGACTTTGTCGTCGACCATCGTCTTGGCCGTGAACATGATGACCGGGATGTGCGCCAGCGAAGGATCGTTGCGAATGCGTCGGGTGACCTCATAACCGTCGAGGTCCGGCATCATGACATCGAGAAGAATCAGCTCGGGGCTCTCGACGGCGGCCTTGTTCAGGCCCAGGGCGCCGTTGTTCGCGACGGCGATCTCGTACCCCTGACGTTCGAGCATCAGGCCGACGAGCTTCAGGGTGTCGATATCGTCGTCAATAATGAGGATCTTCTCGGCCATGGCCGAGCACTCCTCGCCGATGCGGCGCGGGCAGTCTAGCACAAAGGAAGGGGTGCGGCAAGCCGCGGGAAGAATTGGTGCAGGCGAGCTGCCCCTTAGCGCATCTCCGGGGAGCCTCTGGGCGGCAGGCAGACCGGGTTTCGCCGGGTTCGGACGGACCCCGGTGCTATACTCCACCGGCGCTCAATCGAATGACGCTCGATTTGTGGGGTCCCTCCGGCGCTTTCGGTCTCGGACTCCCGCTGCGAACCGCGGGTCTGGTTCTGGTTCTGGCCCAGTTGTTGATCTGCCTGGCGGTGGTGCTGCGGGACCTGCGGGCGGTCCAGGGCCGGTCCTTCAGCCTCTGGCCTCGCCCTGCCGCCCTCGCTCTGATTTCCCTGATCGTCCAACTCGTCGTCGTGGTCCGGGTGGAGGTGCCGGGCGGACTGGCCACGCCTGGCCTACCGCTGCCACCTTCTGACCAGGTGTCTCACTTGCTTGGGGCGGCGCCTCTGGTGGTGGTGGCAGGGTGGTTTGGGGCCGGACCGGCGATCGTGATCGGCTTGGCAGCCGGGTTTGTACGCGCCGGATGGATCACGCACAGCTTGCTGACCCCTCTCAACCTGGCCCTGACCGCAGGGGCGGTCGCCTGGCTGCTGCGGCGACCGTATCGGGATGCGTTCGGAACGATCGCTCGCCGGCCACTGGCCGCGGCGCTGGTTGGGGGAGGGCTGTACACGCTCGCCCGCGGGATCGAGTTGTTTGCCTATAGCGGCGGTTCCGCGTTGGACGGCCTTGAATTCGTTGTCCCTCAGATCGGGGCCGTTCTGCGGGCGTCGTTCGCCGAGTGGGGAGTTGCAGGGCTGGTGGGGGAAGTGGTCCTGTTGGCGCGTCCGGCGCAATGGCCGAAGCCAGGCCGTCTGGTCACGCCTCCGTATCTGCGCTCGATCGGCGGCAGGATGGTGGCCTCGTTCCTGCTGGTCGGCGTGGTCGGCGCAGGGATCCTGCTGGCCGGTGACTGGGCTCTGGCGCGGGCCTCGGCACGCGAGCTGATCGAGGCCCAAATGGCGCAGACCGCCAGGCAAGCGGCGGGAGGGGTGCCGTTCTTCACCCAGTCCGGAAGGTCGTACTTGCTGCGGGCGGCCGGGCTGGTGGAGCGGGCACCGGATCTACAGGATCCATCGGGTGGCGGGCTCTCGGCCTTGCTGGCTTCGTTTCCTTTCTTCGAGCATCTGGCGGTTTTCGACAGCGCGGGAGCGCTGCGTGCATCGGCCTCGCTGGACGGGGAATCGCTTCCGCCGACGGGTCTGGAGTTGGAGGCGGCACTGGCGGCTGCTCTGGCAGGCGTGCCGCAGGAGTTCAGCCTCGCCACTCGCACTACGCCTCCGACAGCGCATGCCGTCTTGCTGGCCCCGTTGCATTCGGGTGAGGACAATTCCGTTTCCGGCGCGCTGGTCGGCTGGGCCGACCTGACCACCAACCCGATCCTGCAGCCGGTGGGGGCCCTGATCGCATCCGTCCCGGAAGGGACGGCGATGCTGGTGGCCGAGGACGGAACGGTGCTGCTCCACACCGACCCGGGCCAGGTGGGACAGTCGACGGAAGTCGGAAGGGCGATTGCCGGCGAGGTCTTCTCCGCCGCCGCCCCGGATGGAACGACCCAACTGGTCTACGTCCTGCCGGTCCCGGGAAGCCCTTGGACTGTGGCCCTTGCCGTGCCGGAAAGCGCTGTCGATCGCCTGGCGATCGCCATCGCGGCCCGGCTGTTCGGGGTGATGGCGGGGGCCGGTTTGATCGTCGTCTTGCTGACCTACGCCGTCAGCCGGAGCCTGAGCCTTCCCTTGCGGCAGATGACCCTGGCGGCGGAGTCCATCGCCCGCGGAAACCTGGCCCGGCCGGTGCCGGGCGCCGGGGAAGACGAAGTGGGGCGCCTGGCAGCCGCCCTCGAGCGGATGCGGCGCGGGTTGAAGACCCGCCTGGAAGAGATGGACTTGCTGCTGCAGGCCACCCAGCGCATGGCCGGGAGTTTCAACCTGGCGCAGGTGCTGCCGCCGATCCTGATGGGGGTCCAGGACCTGACCGAGGCCGCGTTGGTGCGGATGGTGCTGGCACGCGAAGGTGAACCGGGCGACCCGGAAGGGTACCAGTCGGGGATCGATCCCGGTGGCTGGGCGGGCCTGGACGCACAGTTGCTTGATTTGTGTCGGGATCGAGGTCGGTTCGTCCTGGAGAACCCGGGAAGGGCGAAGGCGGTTCTCGACCTGCGCCTGCTGACCGAACCGCTGGAAGGCCTGCTGGCGCTGCCGATGCGGAGTGAGGAGCAGTTTGTCGGCACCCTGTGGCTCGGATATCGCAGCCCGCATCTGTTCAGCAGCGAGGAGATCAGCCTCCTGACCATTCTTGCCGGACAGCTCGGTGTCTCGGTCGCCAACGCCCGGCTGTACCAGCGCGCCGAGCAAGAGCGTCTGCGACTGGCCGCGACGCTCGAGGCCTCCCCCGATGCGGTTCTGCTGCTCGACCCCCAGGGGGAGGTCGTGCTGGCCAATCCCGCCTCCGAAATGGTCTTGCGAGTCAGCCCCGAGCAGGCTCGCCACAAGCCGGCATCCGAGACGGTGTCGGTGCCGCGGCTGGCGCAACTCCTGCGCGGCGACGGCACGGAGATGGCCTCGGAGGAGATCCCGCTGGCCGATGGACGGGTGCTGTTCGCATCGGTGTTGGAGGTCGAGAGCTTCGGCCCGCATCGGGGCGGCCGGGTTTGCGTCCTGCGCGATATCACCCACTATAAGAAGCTCGACATGCTCAAGTCGGAGTTCGTGGCCACCGTCAGTCACGACCTGCGCACCCCTTTGACCCTGATGCGCGGCTACGGCACGATGCTGTCGATGGTCGGTTCCCTCAACGATCAGCAGAAGGACTTCGCCCGCAAGATCCTCGACAGTGTCGACCAGATGGCCCAGTTGGTCGACGGCCTGCTCGATCTGGGGCGGATCGAAGCGGGGATCGGTTTGAGCGTCGAAACCGTCGATCCCGGCGCAATCCTGGAGGACGTGATCGGGACCTACCGGCCGCAGGCGGCCAACAAGCAGGTGGCCCTGACGGTGGACCTGCCGGATGTTCAGGGGCCGATCGAAGCCGATCCGACCTTGCTGCGACAGGCTCTGGCCAACCTGGTGGACAACGCCATCAAGTACACGCCGCCCCAGGGGCGGGTGAACGTATCGGCGGGACGGTCCGGCCCGATGCAGCAGTTCCGCGTGGAAGACTCTGGCGCCGGCATTGCTCCCGCCGACCAGCCGCGTCTGTTCGAGAAGTTCTTCCGGGCCCGGGGTCGTGAGGCGGGAAAGGAACACGGTTCGGGCCTCGGGCTGGCGATCGTCAAATCGATCGCCGAACAACATGGCGGAAGGGTGACCCTGGAAAGCCGCCTCGGGTCGGGCAGCGTGTTCGTTCTGGAAGTGCCCCTTCGGCAGACCGCGCGGGGACCGGCCGAAGGCAATCCGCCCTTGACAGAATCCTCTCCTGCCGTAAAATAGCCCCTCAATGCGTCGTTAGTTCGGAGCCTGACCAGCGGAAGAGCGCTTGAGGCGTCGGACCTCAGGCGCTTGTTTTGCTTCGTCAGGTAGTAGCACGTTTGTTCGAATCCAGTCGTGGGGAAGCCCCCAGACAAGCGCGTTCCAGCGGAGGCGGTCGAATCGTGGAAGCCAAAGGATTCCGGGCCCTGCGGATCAGTCTGGCCTCACCCGACACGATCATGTCGTGGTCGTACGGTGAGGTGACCAAGCCGGAGACGATCAACTATCGCCGTCTCCGACCTGAGAAGGACGGCCTGTTCTGCGAAGCGATCTTCGGGCCGACCAAGGACTGGCAGTGCTACTGCGGCAAGTACAAGAACATCCGCTTCAAGGGCATCACCTGCGAGAAATGCGGGGTGGAAGTCACCCGCTCGGCGGTCCGCCGCGAGCGGATGGGTCATATCGCCCTGGCCGCACCCGTGGCGCACGTCTGGTACACCCGCCGGGTCCCTTCGTACCTGGGCTTGTTGCTCGACATTTCTCGGCGCAACCTCGATCGGGTGTTGTATTTCGCGCAGTATGTGGTGACCCACGTCGACGAAGAAGCCCGGCGCAAGGCGATCAAACGGATTGAAGAAGAAGTCGGCCGCCTGGAGAAAGAGCAGTCGGACGAGGTCAACCAGCGGATCGCCCAGAGCAAGGCCGGCCGCAAGAAGCGGATCGATGAGCTGGAGGCGCGCGGCCGAGAGATCCGCGAGACGTTCGACGAAACCGTCGCCGCCGAGATCGAGCCGGTGATCCAGGAGGGGCAGCGCCTGGAGGCGTCGCTGAGCGAGAAGCTGGGCAAGCCGAGCCGCTCGCAGATCGCCTTCAAAGCGACCGAGACCATCATCGCGGAGAAGGGCGAGGAGATCAGCCGCGACCACCTGGCCAAGGTGCAGAAGTCGGTCAAGCAGCGCCTGGATCAGATCGAAGCGGCGTTGAAGGATCGCCGCGATCGCGAAATCGAAGGCTTCCGCCAGGAGATCGAGCGAGTCAAGGCCGACAGCGACCTGGCCATCGCCGATCTGCGCGGCGGCATGGACGAAGGGACTTCGGAAGCGGGCCAGCAGCTGCTGGACGAACGTGAAGAACTGGCTGCCATCAAGCCGATGATGTTTCTCACCGAATCCAGCTACCGCGATCTCAAGGCCCGCTGGGGTCAGGTGTTCCGGGCCGACATGGGCGCCGAGGCCTTCCACGAAATCCTGCGCAGCCTCGACCTGGAGACGCTGGCCAAGGAGCTGTGGGAAGAGATCCGCCTCACCCGGAGCAAGCAGCGGCGCAAGAAGGCGACCAAGCGGCTCAAGGTTGTGGAGGCCTTCCGCCGCTCGGGCAATCGCCCCGAGTGGATGATGATGACGATCCTGCCGGTGATCCCGCCCGATCTGCGCCCGATGGTGCAGCTCGACGGCGGGCGCTTCGCCACCTCCGATCTGAACGACCTGTACCGCCGCGTGATCAACCGCAACAACCGGCTGAAGCGGCTGGTGGAACTGGGTGCGCCGGACGTGATCGTGCGCAACGAGAAGCGCATGCTGCAGGAAGCGGTCGATTCGCTGATCGACAACGCCCAGCGCGGCAAGGCCCTGTCGCGCCGCGGGCGCCGGCGAGCTCAAGTCGCTCAGCGACATGCTCAAGGGCAAGAAGGGCCGGTTCCGGCGCAACCTGCTGGGCAAGCGCGTCGACTACTCGGGCCGCTCGGTGATCGTGATCGGCCCCCACCTCAAGCTGTTCCAGTGCGGCCTGCCCAAGACGATGGCGCTCGAACTCTACCGGCCGTTCGTGATCTCCAAGCTGGTGGCCTACAACTACGCCGCCAACGTCAAGGGCGCCAAGCGAATCATCGAGCGCGAGCGCCCCGAAGTCTGGGAAGTGCTGGAGGAGGTCATCCAGGACCGGCCGGTGCTGCTCAACCGGGCGCCCACGCTGCACCGCCTCGGGATCCAGGCCTTCGAACCGGTGCTGGTCGAGGGCAAGGCCATTCAGCTCCACCCGCTGGTCTGCTTCGCCTTCAACGCCGACTTCGACGGCGACCAGATGTCGGTGCACCTGCCGCTTTCGCAGAAGGCGGTCGACGAGGCGCGCGAATCTGATGCTGTCGGCGCGCAACCTGCTCAAGCCGGCCGACGGCGAACCGGTGGTCGGCCCCTCCAAGGACATGGTCCTGGGGGTGTACTACCTGACCATGAAGGTCGACGGACGGACCACCTCGGACAGGGGCGGGCCTTCGCTGATCTGGACGAGGTCGAGATGGCGTATGCCCTCGGCCAGGTGGACATCCACGCCCCGATCCGGCTCCAGTGCGAGACCTGGTACGACGAGAACGACGTGCGCCAGCTCGAACCGCGCCGGCGGGTGGTGGATACCACCGTCGGGCGGGTGTTGTTCAACCGGGTGCTGCCGCCCGAACTGCGCTACGTCAATCGCGTGCTCGACAAGGGCGCCATGCAGAACCTGGTGGGAGAGGTCTACCACCTGTTGCGAGAAGGCGGCACACCGGCCGTGGTGGACGCGATCAAGGACATCGGCTTCGCCTACGCCACCCGATCGGGAACAACCATCGCCGTCTCCGACATCGCCGTGCCCGCCGACAAGGAGAAAATCCTCGGCGCGCACTCTGGAGCAGGCCGAGTCCGTGCGGCGCGACTTCCAGCGCGGCCTGCTGACCGAGCAGGAGCAGACCGAGCGCATCATTGACCTGTGGCAGCAGACCACCGCCGAGGTGGCCGCCGCGGTGCGCCGCGGGATGGACCCGGCCGGGAGCCTGAGCACGATGGCGCTCTCCGGAGCCACCAAGGGCGGCTTCGGCCCGATCTCGCAGCTGGCCGGCATGCGCGGCCTGATGGCCGATCCGGCCGGGCGCATCATCGCCCTACCCGATTCGCTCCAACTTCCGTGACGGGTTGAGCACGCTCGAGTACTTCATCTCGACTCACGGCGCCCGCAAGGGTCTGACCGACACCGCGCTGCGCACCGCCGACGCCGGCTACCTGACCCGGCGGCTGGTGGACGTGGCTCAGGACATGATCATCAACGCCGACGATTGCGGCACCGACCAGGGGATCTGGATCCGACGGTCGGACGACGTAGCCGGACAGAACTTTGCCGACCGCCTGCCCGGCCGGATCGTGGCCGAGCGTGTGGTCCATCCCCAAACCGGGGAAGTGATGTTCGAGCGCGGCGGGTTGATCACCCCGGAAAGCGCCATCGAGCTGAACGAGAGCGGGGTCGAGACGATCTTTGTCCGCTCGCCGCTCACCTGCGACTTGCCGTTCGGGATGTGCGCCGAGTGCTACGGGATGGACCTGGGCCGCGGCGAGCTGGTGGAGCTGGGGGCGACCGTCGGGATTGTGGCCGCCCAGTCGATCGGCGAGCCGGGCACCCAGCTGACCCTGCGCACCTTCCACACCGGCGGCGTGGCCGCCGGAGGCGACATCACCACCGGTCTGCCGCGGGTGGAGGAGCTGTTCGAAGCCCGCAAGAAGCCGAAGGGTGAGGCCATCACGGCCGAAATCGCCGGGACGGTCAAGATCATCCACGGGGTCCACGCCGAAGGCCAGCGGGTGGTCCAGGTCATGAGCAGCGAGTTGATCCAAGACGAGTACAACATCCCGGGCAACTGGTCGATCCGGGTGGAAGAAGGGGGCGAGGTGAAGGCCGCCGACGTGATCGCCGTGCGCGGGGAAGCCCAGATTTCGGCCACCCATGCCGGCCGGGTTCGGATCGAAGATCGCAAGGTGGTCGTGGCTTACGATCAGATCGAAGAGGCTGTGTACGAGGTCGCCCCCAGCAGCCGGATCCTGGTGCGCGAGGGCGAGAAGGTGGTGGCCGGTCAGCAGCTCACCGAAGGCTCGCTCAACCCGCACCGCATTCTGCGCATCAACGGTCGCGAGGGCTGTGAGCTCTACCTGCTGACCGAAGTCCAGAAGGTGTATCGCTCGCAGGGCCAGAACATCAACGACAAGCACTTCGAGGTGATCATCCGCAAGATGCTCTCCAAGGTGCAGATCACGCACCCCGGCGACACCGATTTGCTGCCGGGCGACCTGCTCGACCGCCTGTACCTCAAGCAGATCAACGAGCGGCTGCTGGCGGATGCCAAGCAGCCGGCCCGGGCGGTGCCGGTGCTGCTGGGCGTCACCAAGGCTTCGCTCAGCACCGAGTCGTTCCTTTCCGCCTCTTCGTTCCAGCACACGATCAAGGTGCTGGCCGGCGCCGCCATTGAAGGCAAGGTCGACTACCTGCGCGGGTTGAAGGAGAACGTGATCATCGGCAAGCTGATCCCGGCCGGCACGGCCTTCCCGGGCGAACAGGTGATGCTCCACGACGAGCGCCTGGCCGAGCCTGCCCCGGCCGCCGGGGAGCTGACCGGCGAGCCGGCGCCGGTGGCCAGCGAGTAAGCTCCGGGGAGCATTGCCCGGATTGACAGGCCGGAACCCGGCCGTTACAATCGATGTTCGCTCGCCCCGCCGGGACCGGTGGGGCGGGTCGGTGTAGACCCCCTTCCTCTGCCGCCGGCGCCGTGGCGCGGGACGGCAGGCGAAGCGAAGCGGGAGGAGTGAAGATGCGCTACGCGATCGTCGCCTCGGGCGGCAAACAGTACGTGGCCCGTGAGGGCGAGACCGTCGAGATCGACCTGGTGCCCGTGGGGGAGGGCCAGGGGTTCGAGTTCCCCGAGGTCCTGCTGGCCGCCGACGGTGAGCAGGTGCTGGTGGGAGCGCCGACGGTGGACGGCGCCCGGGTGGCAGGCACCATCCTGGGAACGATACGGGGTAAGAAGGTGATCATCTTCCGCTACCAGCCGAAGAAGCGGCGCCGGCGTAAGGCGGGTCACCGTCAGTCTTACACCCGGGTGCTGATCGAGCAGATCGAAGCCCCCGGATTGGGGCGCAGCGCGGGCGGCGAAGCTCAGAAAGCGGCCGCCCCTCGCAGGAAGAAGCCGGCGGCCAAGAGCGCCGGGGCTTCGGCGGCAAGCGAGGCCGGCCCTCGCAAGACCGCCGTCAAGAAGACGGTCAAGAAGACGGTCAAGAAAGCGGTCAAGAAGGCCGCCAGCCCGAAGAAGGATTGACGAGGACGATATGGCCCATAAAAAAGGCGGCGGTTCGAGCCGCAACGGAAGAGACAGCCGGGCGCAGCGCCTGGGCGTCAAGCGTTACGGGGGCGAGCGGGTGCGGTCGGGCCACATCCTGGTGCGCCAGCGCGGCACCCCGATCTACCCCGGCCGCAACGTCGACCGCGGCAGCGACGACACGCTGTTCGCCACGGTCGACGGGGTGGTGATGTTCGATTTCGCCCGTCGCGGGAGAAGGCGCGTCAACGTCTTGCCGATCGACTGATCGCGTCGGCCGCCCGGCCGGCTGACTCCGTCCCCGGGATCAGCGGCTTGCGGCCGACGTCGAAAACCCCTGCGGGGAGGCCTGACTTTCGATGAAGACCGGAATCCATCCCACCTACTTCCCCGAGGCCAGGGTTACCTGCGCCTGCGGCAACAGCTGGACCACCGGGTCGACGATGAAGGAAATCTCGACCGATGTCTGTTCGAACTGTCATCCGTTCTACACGGGCGAGCAACGCATCGTCGACACCGAGGGCCAGGTCGACCGCTTCTACAAGAAACTCCAGGCGCGCCAGGAGTTCCTGGCCGAGATCGACGCCCGCGAGAGTTCGCGCACGTCTCCGGAGATCACCCTGGCCGAGCTCGAGCTTGGCAAGCGGGCCGAAGACGCGTTGGCCCGCGCCGGGATTCAGACGGCGGGCCAGGCCCTCGAGCTTCTACAGGGCGGCGACGCCGCCCTGCTGGCGGTGGAAGGCTTCGGCCAGAAGAGCCTGGTCGACTTGAAGCGTCGACTGCGCCAGCGCGGCTACGAGCTTCCCCTGCCGGCCGAGGCCGCCCCCGAGCCGTCGGCCTGAAGCCTCCGTCCCCTGGTGTACACTGGGGCAGGTGCAGCGCACCTGCCCCGTTTCGTATCTCGACTCCGAGGTGATGGATGAGCCAGGCTTCGCCGGGGGTTGAGGTCATCACCGGCTCGATGTTCAGCGGGAAGACCGATGAGTTGATCCGGCGGCTGCGGCGGGCCCGGATCGCCCGGCAGGAAGTCCAGGTGTTCAAGCCGAGCCTGGACACGCGCTACGCCTCCGGCAAGGTCACGTCGCATGCCGGAAGCGAGTTCGAAGCGACACCGGTGGAGCGCTCGGCCATGATCCCGGCGTTGCTCCGACCCGCGGTCACGGTGGCGGCCATCGACGAAGCGCAGTTCTTCGACGAAGGGATCGTGGCGGTGGTCGAAGGTCTGGCGGGGCGCGGGGTCCGGGTGCTGGTGGCCGGCCTCGATCTTGATTTCCGGGCCGAGCCGTTCGGTCCGATGCCGCGCTTGATGGCCCAGGCGGAACAGGTCGACAAGCTGCACGCCATCTGCATGGTGTGCGGCGAGCCGGCCTCCCGCACCCAGCGCATGATCAACGGCCGCCCGGCACACTACAACGACCCGGTCGTGGTGGTGGGCGCCAGCGAGCTGTACGAAGCCCGCTGCCGCAGCCATCACGAAGTTCCCAGGGATTGATCCCATGCAGGACTATCGAGAGTTCCTGGACGAGATCCTGATCGACGAACAAGACCTGCGCCGCCGGGTGCAGGAGCTCGGGCAGGAGATCAGCCGCGACTACCAGGGTTCCGACCCCCACCTGATCTGCATCCTGCGCGGCGGGGTGATGTTCCTGACTGATCTGATGCGGGCGCTGACCGTTCCCCACACGGTGGATTTCATGGCGGTGGCTTCCTACGGCGCCGGGGCCCGGGATTCGAGCGGTCAGGTGCGGATCACCCTCGACCTGACCACGGCGATCGAGGGCCGCGACGTCCTGTTGGTGGAAGACATCATCGACAGCGGCCAGACCATCGCCTCGGTCCTGGAGTTCCTGTCGACCCGCCGCCCCAAGACCCTGCGGGTGTGCGCCCTGCTCGACAAAGCCGAACGCCGTCAGGCGGTGGTCCCGATCCACTACCGCGGTTTCTCCATCCCCGATCGGTTCGTCTTCGGCTACGGTCTCGACCTGGATGAGTACTACCGCAATCTGCCCTTCGTGGGCGTGGCGCTTCCCGACAAAGTTCTTCCCCACGGCTAAGGTCGATCCATGGCGGGCGATCCCGGCCTCCCCGAGCCCATCCGGCGGATTCTCCCGGCGCTGGCATCGCGGCGGGCCTGGTTGGTGGGCGGGGCGGTGCGCGATCTCTTGCTCTCCCGGGCCACCGACGATTACGACTTCGCCGTCGAAGGCGATGCCCAGGCCCTCGGCCGGCGGGCCGCCAACGAGTTGGGCGCCGACTACTACGATCTGGACCCGGAGCGCGGGGCGGGCCGCCTGCTGCTGACCGTCGCCCCGACCCGGCGAGTGACCCTCGATCTCGCACCGCTGCGCGGCGAAACGATCGAGGCCGACCTGCGCGCCCGCGACTTCACGGTCAACGCCATGGCGCTGCCCCTGTCCAGCGACGGCCCGGGTCTTCTGATCGACCCGCTCGAGGGGGCCGAAGACCTGCGCAGCGGGCGGCTGCGCGCCTGCGGACCGTCGTCGCTGGCCGACGATCCGATTCGCGCCATTCGAGCGGTGCGCCTGGCGGCCGACTTCCGGTGGGCGATCGAGCCGGACACGATCCGGCAGGTCCGCCGGGTTTCTGGCTGGCTCTCCCGGGTTTCGGCCGAGCGCGCCCGGGATGAGATCTTCCGGCTCCTCGATCTGGGGGCTGCCGGAGCCGGCCTGCGCCTGCTGGACCGCCTGGGATTGTTGACCGGCCTGGCGCCCGAGTTGGCTCCCCTCCGGGGTATGCAACAGCCACCGCCGCATGCCTACGACGGTCTGGATCACTCCGTCGAAACGGTCGATCGCCTGGCCGGATTGATCTCCCTGCTGGCGGATCCGCCGGAAAGGGAGTTGGCCGGCGATCTGGCGGAGGCCGTGGCCCTGGCCGGCCTGGCCCGATTCCGGCGTCCTTTGGCCGAGGTTATGGCCTTCTCGCCCAGCTATGGGCGGCAACGCAGGTCGCTTCTCTTGTGGACTGCCCTGCTGCACGATATGGGAAAACCTCACGCCCAGGGTCTGGATTCCGACGGCAGGATCCGGTTCTTCGGGCATGAGACGGTTGGCGCTCGCCTGGCGATCGAGACCTCACGCCGATTTCGGCTGAGCACCGTAGAACTGGCCGAGGTGGAAACCGTGGTCTTGAACCACATGCGGCCGGCCTGGCTCGAAAGCGAGGGGCCGCTCACGGCCCGCGCCGTCTATCGTTTCTTCCGCGCCGCCGAAGCGGTCGGGGTCTCGGTGGTGTTGTTGTCGCTGGCCGACCTGCAGGCCCGTCGGCCGCCCCCGATCGAACCCGAGGCCTGGCAGCGGCGGGTGGAGACCGCGGCCCGACTGCTGGGGGCCTGGTTCGACCTACGCGATCAGGAGGTCGATCCACCGCCCTTGTTGCGCGGCGAAGACGTGATGGCGCTGCGGGACGTGACCGAAGGACCCGGGGTCGGAAGGATCCTGGAGGCCTTGCGCGAGGCCCAGGCCGCCGGAGACGTGCGCGACGTGGAACAGGCGCGCCGCTTCGTGCTCGACCTGGAGCCGTTCGATCAGGGGTAGATTTCGACCAGCGCCGGCTGGACGAAGCAGCGGCAGCCCAAACCGTGCGAGCAGCCCCGCACCGGCAAGACGGGGACCCGATCCTTGGTGAACTCGCCTTCCGCCGCCTGGCAGGCCGGGCAGGCGTCGTCGGCGACGATCAGTCGCACCCGGCTGACCCGCGGGTTGTCGAGCAGTCGTTGCAGGGCGACCGCCGTCGAGGAATGGACCGACAGATCCGCACCGCAGCGCACGCAGGCCGCAGCGGTGTCGGGAGATTGTGCCCGGCAAACCGTGCAGTGACGCAATGTGACCTCCTCCCAAACCGCCGCCCGATTGTAACGTGCCGACCCGGAGAGTCAACCTGGGATGAAGAAGCCTCGCACCATCCTGCATGTCGATCTGGATGCTTTCTTCTGCTCCGTAGAGGAGCTCCACGACCCCTTGCTGCGTGGGACCGCGTTCGTGGTGGGAGGTGACGCGCGCGGCCGCGGCGTGGTCGCCTCGGCTTCGTATGCCGCCCGGAAGTTCGGAGTGCGCTCGGCAATGCCCACCGCCCGGGCGCTGCGACTGGTGCCGACGCTCAAGGTGGTGCGGCCGCGGCACGCGCTGTACGTCAGGATGGCCGAGGAGGTCCAGGACGTGCTGCGCGAACTCGGCCCCGCTGGTCGAGGTGATTTCGATCGACGAGGCTTTTCTCGATGTCAGCGACGACCCCCGGCCGGGAGCCAGTCTGGCGGCAGATCTGCGCGACCGAATTCGTGCCGATTTCTCGCTGCCGACGAGCTGGGGGGTGGCGACCAGCAAGCTGGTGGCCAAGATCGCCACCGAAGTCGGCAAGCCCCAGGGCATGATCGTGGTTCCCCCGGGTGAGGAGCGCCGTTTTCTCGGCCCCTTGCCGGTCGAAATGCTGTGGGGGGTGGGGCCGCGCACCCGGGACCGCCTCCAGGGGTTGGAGATCCGGACTGTAGGAGACCTGGCAGGGCAGCGATGACGAGTGGCTGAGGACACGGCTCGGGCCTTCTGGCATTGAACTTGCAGCCAGGGCCAGGGGCGAAGACGACCGGCCGGTTGTCCAGACCCGTGAGGCACGATCGATGTCGAGCGAGACGACCTTCTCCCGAGATGTCGCCGACGGCGCCGCCCTGCGTCGGACCCTGTCCGACCTGGCCGAGAGCGTCGGGGCGCGCCTGCGCCAGGCCGGGCTGGCGGGGAACACCATCCGACTCAAGCTGCGCTGGCCGGATTTCCAGACGATCACCCGACAGACCCGCCTGGAGCAACCCACCGATCAGGACGGGGAGATCTTCCAGTAAGCGGCCGCTTTGTTCGAACCGGGCCTGGAAGGGAAAGCGCCCGGTTCGATTGATCGGAGTCGCCGTGGCCGGGCTGGGGCCCAAGCTACGTCAGTTGTCTCTGTTCGATCGTCAGTGGCAGGCCGATGAACGGCTCCTGGCGGCGATCGACTCGATCCGGGGCCGGTACGGAGCGGGTGTGATGCGCAAAGGCACCGGTCGGGGGCGACGTGGGCAACCCGGGCAGGACGAGGAAAACGAATGACCCTCAACGGTAAGGGCTACTTCCTGTGGCAAATCCCGAAATGCGATGGGGGAGATCCGGCGCGTATCGCCGCCCGCTCGGCGGCGGCGCGGCTGACGCATGTCCTGATCAAGATCGCCGACGGAGCCAACTGGGTCTACAACTACGATCCCGCTCGGAAGATCGACTTCATCCCCCCGGTGGCGCGCGCGCTGCGGGATGTCGGGATCCAGGTCTGGGGCTGGCACTACGTGCGCGGCGACGATCCGGTCGGCGAAGCGCGCCTGGCCGTCCAGCGGATGCGGGCGCTGGGACTGGATGGCTACGTCATCGACGCCGAGGGGGAATACAAGCAGTCGGGGAAGAAGGCCGCAGCCCAGCGTTTCATGCAGGAACTGCGAGCCGGTCTGCCCCGCCTGCCGATCGGGCTGAGCTCGTACCGCTTTCCGCAGCTCCACCCCCAGCTGCCGTACTCGACGTTTCTCGAGCGATGCGATTTCGCCATGCCCCAGGTCTACTTCGAGTACAGCCATGATCCCGAAGAACAGTTGGAGAGGTGTGTCGCGCAGTACCAGGCCCTGCGGCCGGCCCGCCCTCTGGTCGTCACCGGCCCGACCTACAGTCGCAACGCCTGGCGGCCGACGGCCGACGAGGTCTTGCGCTTCCTGCGCAAGACGCGGCGAGATGGGCATTCCCGCCGCCAACTTCTGGGCCTACGACTTTGCCACCCGGTCGACGATGCTCGACCTTTGGAACGCGGTGGCTTCCTTCAACTGGCCGGGGGCCAACCCCGTCGCCGACATGCCCGAGAGGCTGCTGGGACGTCTCAACCAGAAGAACCCATCCCTGGTGGCCGGCCTCTACCTCGACAACGCCGCCCACGTGACCCCGGACCGAACCATCGTCGGCCGGCCGGCGGTCGAAGCCGTGGTACCAGCACCTGCTGTGGCAGGTGCTGCCCAACGCCCGGTTCGAAGTGACCGGCAAGACCGGCAGCGGCAACACGCGGCAGTTCACCTGGACCGCGCGCAGCGACCGGGGCGCCGTGCTCGACGGGAGTGACACCATCGGCCTGGCCGAGGCGGAGGGCCGGATCCTGTACCACTTCTCCTCGTTCTCCGTGCGCTGAGCTTCGTTTCTCCGCCTCCGGTCGGGCTCGCCTGAGCCTGCTCGCCGGAAATCTTCGATCCTGGCGCCTGATCCATCGGTGGCGCCAGGTTCCGCGCCTGGGGAAAGCGGCCACGCTCCGAGGTAGACTCGGTAGCAGGGATCTTCCTGCCTCCTGAGATCAGGCATGACCGTCGACTTGGTGGTCCAGGCAATGGCGGTTCTCCTGGGGCTGGCCGCCGCCCTGACAGGCTGGCTCGCCATGCGCCAGGTGATCAACGCGCAGCGGTTGCGCTACTACCTGCTGCGGCAGGAGCAGGCCGCCGTCGGGTGGCGTCTGCTCCTGATGGGGCTGGGTTTGGGAGCGGCGGCGGGCGTGGTCCTTGCCTTCGGCCGGCCCGCCGCCTACGTGGTCTTTCCTCCCACGCCTTCGATGACCCCGACCGCCACTGCCACGCCGACGCCTTCGATCACCCCGACGCCTACGATCACCCCGACCCCGAGCATCACCCCGACACCTTCCATTACGCCGACCCCGAGCGTGACACCGACACCGCGACTGCCCGACAGCCTGCTGCTGGCGTTCCAGGATACCGTCACCCCCCGGCCGAATGCGGTTCTCAGCCCGGTGCTGGTGACCACTGCTCTGACCGGAGCAAACATCGCCATCCGGCCGGCCGAGACATTCGTCAATCCGATCGGCCGGCTGTTCGGCGCTTTCAGCTACGACAACCTGGATGACGGTGTGCGCTGGTCGGCCTTGTGGTATCGCGGCCAGGAGATCGTCTGTTTCGAGACCAAGCCGTGGGACGGGGGCACGGGGGGATACGGGTTCACCGATTGCGATCCGGAAGACGGTTGGCCCGCGGGGGAGTACGAGATCCAGGTGTTCGTCGGGAGCGAGTGGCGCTCGTCAGGCAGGTTCTCGGTGGAAGGGGACCCACCCACACCGACGGCGATCTCTACCCCGACACCCTGAGGCGTGCCCGGCGACCACCTGAGCGGGGAGGCCGCGGCGCTGAGACATCCCTCGGACCTCGGCGTCATTGCTCACCTTAAGAACCCATGTATAATCGGAGGACAGGCAGCCGCAGGACCACTGGCTGCCGTCCTTAGTCTCTAGGGCCTGTCTGAATGACCAACTCCCGCATCCTGCTGATCGAAAGCGGGCGCGCCAGCGCCCCCTCGCTGGCGTCTGTTCTCGAGAAGAAGGGCTACCGGGTCCGCGTACAGCACAAGGTGGAGCGGGCGCTGCAGGAGGCGGTGAAGGATGCACCCGACCTGGTGGTCCTGGATGCCGCGTCGATGCAAGCCAGCGGCGCCCGGATGTGTCGGACGCTCCGCTCGGGTTTGAACGGCGTCCCGATCCTGCTGGTATCTCCCAAAGGGACCGATCCCCGGACGATCCAGGGTGCGAGTGTGGTGCTGGTCCAGCCGTTCACCCCACGCAAACTGATCAATCGGGTAGCGCGACTGGTGCCCGGGGACACGCGCTACGCGATGGAGGTTGGTCCGGTGCGGCTGAACATGGCCCAACGCACCGTCCGCTGCATGGGGCGTGAATCGCGCCTGACGCCCAAGGAAGCCCGTCTGCTGGAGGTCTTCCTGCAGAATCCGGGCAAGCTGCTGTCGCGAGCCTCCTTGATCCGCCAGATCTGGCACACCGACTACACCGGCGATACCCGGACTCTCGATGTCCACATGAGTTGGCTGCGCAAGGCGATCGAACCCGATCCGCGACGCCCCCGGTTTCTGCGCACGATGCGTGGAGTCGGGTATCGCTTCGATCTCCCCGAATAGCCGAGGTTTCGCCGGCGCGAAAGGTGGCGCACCCGGAAGGGTGCGTTTTCGCGTTCAGGTCGGATCTGGGCCTTCGGTCGCGATGGTCAGTTCGCCCAGGCAGATCGAACCATCCCTGTCGGCCGCCCGGAAGGCGATCCGGTGCGAGCCGGGGCGGGCGAAGCGATGGGTCAGGCGGGGGAGGGGGGTCTCGGAGCGCCAGGGTCGGACGACCTGATCCCGGCTGCGGAACACCCGGCCGTCATAATCCCAGTCTGCTTCGAGCCAGGCGTGGCGGGTGCGAGACCTCGGGCGCGCCTCCAGCACCTGACCGCTCACCTCAACTCCAAGGTCACGCAGGATCGACTTGGCGGGTGCGGGCCCGGCCGTCGAGAACCGGAATCCGGGCCGGGGGCTTTCGAGCAGCAGGCGGCGGTAGGAGGTGGCGACGGCCAGGGGAGCGGAGTCACAACCGATCCAGCGTCGGTTCAAGCGGTTTGCGGCTACCAGCGTCGTCCCGGAACCGGCGAAGGGATCGAGTACAAGGTCGCCCTCGCTGGTCGACGCCCGCAGGATGCGTTCTACCAACGCCATCGGCTTTTGGGTGGGGTAGCCTGTCCGTTCCCGGTGGAGGCGGGCGACGACCGGCAGATACCACCAGTCCTCCGGAACCTTGCCGCGTTCCAGGTCGGGCACCTTTCCGAATCCCGCCCTGGGCGACCCGCGAAACGTCCTGCGGGTTGCCTGGTCGTAGGGGATCCGAACCTGATCCGCATGGAACTGGTACCGTGCCGACTTCGTGTAGGCAAGGATGGTGTCGTGCTTTCGAGAGAACGCCGTGCGGATCGGGGACGGACCGTGGTAGATCCAGACGATCTCATTCAGGAGTCGATCCGGGCCGAAGATTTCATCCAGCAGCACGCGAGCATAGGCTGAAGTGCGCCAGTCGAGGTGGAGGTAGAGAGATCCGGTGGGCGCCAGGAGGCGGTGAACGGCCTCCAGGCGAGGTCGAAGCATGTCCAGGTAGGAGCCCAGGTCGGGCCAACGGTCATCGTACCCGGAGCGGGTCTTCCAATCCTGCGGGCGCCTCGAGTCTTCCCCGAAGCCGACCCGCGCCCGGAAGGTCTTGCCTGTGAAGAAGGGCGGATCGAGATAGGCCAGGTCGATCTGGCCACGCAGTTCGGTTTCCAGCTGGACCAGGATCGGAAGGTTGTCACCCCGAATCAAGTGGCCGTCGCGTGGGTTGCGACGGCCACCGACGATGGATTGTGATTGAAGGTCGGCCGGGGGGACTTGCGGGGCGGGTCCGGCTGTCCAGGTCAGTCGAACCGGGTCACTCCGGCGGCGAGCCATCGGCCCCCGTCTCTCAGGCGCGGCCGATCCGCTGTTCGAGGATCTCGGTCAGGGTGGGGCGGCCGATCTCCTGCAGCTCGTAGCGGATACGCTGGGACGGCTTGTTCAGGTCGAGCAGCCGGGCCAGGTCGATCGGAGTCCCGATCAGAACCAGGTCGGCCGGAGCGTTGTTGATCGTCTGTTCGAGCTCGCGCACCATCCCGTCACCGTAGCCCATGGCCGGCAGGACGGCGCCGGTGGTGGGGTACTTGGCGTAGGTGGCGGCGATCGTGCCGACCGCATAGGGACGCGGGTCGATGATCTCCGCCGCACCGAAGCGCCGGGCCGCCACCCAGCCGGCGCCGTATGCCATTTCCCCGTGGGTCAGGGTCGGGCCGTCTTCGACCACCAGCACCCGCTTGCCCCGAATCGCCGCCGGATCATCGACTTCGATCGGCGAGGCGGCTTCGATCACGGTGGCCTCGGGATTCAGGCGCGCCAGGTTGCTGCGAACCTCCAGCACCCCTTCGGCCGAGGCGGTATCGACCTTGTTGATCACGATTACGTCGGCCATTCGGACATTGGCTTCGCCCGGATGATAGGCCATCTCATGACCCGGCCGGTGCGGGTCGACCACCACCATGTGCAGGTCGCTGCGCAGGAACGGCAGATCGTTGTTGCCGCCGTCCCACAGGATCACATCGGCTTCCTTTTCCGCCATGCGCAGGATACGCTCGTAGTCGACGCCGGCGAAGACCAGCACTCCCATATCCAGATGGGGCTCGTACTCTTCCCGCTCTTCGATCGTGCAGTCGGCGGCTTCCAGGTCGTCGTAGTTGGCGAAGCGCTGCGCCGCCTGGCGCACCAGGTCGCCGTACGGCATCGGGTGGCGGAGGGCCGCCACCCGATGGCCGAGCCCCTGCAGGATCCCGGCCACCCGACGCGTGGTCTGGCTCTTGCCGCTGCCGGTACGGGCGGCGCAGATCGAAATCACCGGCTTGGTCGAAGGGAGCTGGGTGGCCTGGGGGCCGAGGATCCAGAAGTCGGCTCCGGCGGCCAACACCTGCGACGCCTTGTGCATGACGTAGGTGTGGGAGATGTCGCTGTAGGCAAACACCACCTGGTGGACCTGGAGCTCGGCGATCAGCCGCGTCAGATCGCTCTCGGAGTGGATCGGAATGCCTTTCGGATACAGCTCGCCCGCCAACTCGGCCGGGTACAGTCGGCCTTCGATGTTCGGGATCTGGGTGGCGGTGAAGGCCACCACCCGGTAGTCCGAGTTGCCGCGGAAGAAGGTGTTGAAGTTGTGAAAGTCCCTTCCGGCGGCGCCCATGATCAGGACGTTCTTCTTCGACATCGAGTGCTCTCCTCCCGCGTGCGTCGGACGACGGGTCACATGCGTTCCGGGGTGGGGATCACGAGCAGGTGCAGCGCATTGCGCAGAGTCTGGTGAACCGCGGCCGTCAGGTGCCAGCGGCTGGCGCGCACCGACTCGGTCGGGGCCTGGAGGACGGAATCGGCGTGGTAGAAGGCGTGGAAATGCCGCGCCAGTTCGTAAGCGTAGTTGGCCACCAGGAGCGGACGGTACAGATCGGCCGCCTGGGCCACCACGGCCGGGAAAGCGAGCCACCAGATCGATCAGGTCCACCTCGTGGGCAGCTGAGTTCGTGGTCGAAGCGGGCCGGCGTCGTCGGTTCGCACGACCTTGCGCAGGATGCTGCCGGCTCGCACCACGGCGTTCTGCAGGTAGGGTCCGGTCTGACCGTCGAAGCTCAGAGCCGTGTCCCAGTCGAAGACGATGTCCTTGGTGTTGTCCACCGAGAGCAGGGCATAGGCCAGGGCGGCGCGTCCCACCTGGTCGGCGATCTCCGGGCGCTGATCGGCCGGCAGGTCGGGGTTCTTCTCGGCGATCACCGCCTCGGCCCGCCGCGCCGCCTCGTCGAGCACGTCTTTGAGGAAGACCACATTGCCGCGCCGGGCCGAGATCGCGCCTTCGGGGAGAGTCAGGATTCCGTAGGCCAGATGATGACACTTGGCTGCCTGAGGAAAGCCCCACAGCTCAAGGATCCGAAATGCCTGCTGGAAGTGGAGGCTCTGCCGAAAATCGACCACGTAGATCGAGCGGTCGACCCGGTACTCCTCGAACTTGACCCGAGCCAGGGCCAGGTCTTTGGTCAGGTACAACGTAGTGTCGTCGCTGCGCAGAATGACGGCCGTGCGGTACTTCTCCTTGGTCAACCCGAGTTTCTGGTCGATGCGGACGATCACCGGTCCACCGGAGGCGCGTTCGTCTTCGGCGATGTCGCGGGCGATCAACTCGTCCACCATGGCGCGGGCCAGGTCTTCCACCTGGCTCTCATAGAAGAAGACGTCCATGCGGATATCGAGCGCCGCCAGGATGTCATTCAACTCGTCGAGGCTCCACTGGCGTGTGGTTTCCCACAGCGCCCGGACCTCGGGATCTCCCTGGCTCCAGCGACGCAGCATGTCGCGCCGCTCGAGGTCGTAGGCCTCCCGCCGGGCGGTCTCCTCCGGGGTCTCTTCCGGCCCGGGTTCGAGCAAGGCGGTGGCTTCGGCGTAAATCGAGGCCAGCCAGCGGCCCCGTTCGTGAACGCCGGCAGGCTCCTGGCCGAGGTAGAACTTCTGGTAGGCCCAGACGCAGGTGATCACGCCCAGTCCAATGTCTCCCGGGTAGGAGGCCCGGATCGTCTCGAAACCGGCGAAAGCCGCGATTCGGGCGACGGCCTCACCCAGCAGAACGGTCCGGGCGTGGCCAACATGGATTGAGTGGTGGGTGTTGGGCTGGGCGTACTCGACCATCACCCGCTCGCCGCGCGGCTCGCCCTGGCCGTAGCGCGGCACCGTCGCGTTCGATCTGCGCCACCAGTCGGCTGGCGTAGATCGGGGTCTGAAAGGTGACATTCAGGTAGCCGCGCTCGGCTTCGATCTGCTCGACCCCGGCCGGCGGCCTGACCTGGGCCGCCACCCGCTCGGCCAGCTCGGAGGCCCTCGCCGGGACCGCTCCGCGGCGGCCGCGACGGGCCTCGTCGGCCGCTGCCTGGAAGCACACCGGGCTTCCCAGGCCCCACCGCCCGGCGAACGGGATCGGAGCGAACTCGATCGGTCCGGAAGCGGGAGCGCCGGCCTGCTCCAGGGCGCGCGAGATCTGGTCTTGGATGACGCCAATCTCTTCCTCGAACACCGTTCCCCCGGGGAGGCGCAGGATTATAGCATGCGGGTCTTAAACAGAAAGACCACGATCGAAGGCGGCGGATCGTGGTCTTGGGAGGTTGCGAAGGCTACGTCAGGACTTCTCGGATTGCGCCTTCTTGAGCCGCTTCAGCAGCCGGCTCTTGCGACGGCCGGCGTTCTTGGAATGGATCACGCCTTTGGAGGCGGCCCGATCGAGTTCGCGTACGGCCGCTTTGACGGCCTGCTCGCCCTCGGCCACCGGCTCTGTTTCCACTGCCCGCACGGCCGAACGCACCGAGCCGCGGGCGCGTGTCCGAATCCGGACGTTCCGTTCACGCCGCCGGGCGTTCTGGCGGATTCGCTTCTTGGCTGACTTCGTATTGGCCAAACTGCCCTCCCGAGGCTCGCTCCAGCGAGGCGAAAGCCTATTTTACCCCGGGAAGCCGGGATGTGTCCAGACCGTCGGGGAAGCCCTGGTTCAGGGGGAGGGAAGGTCCCCGCCGCAGTTGGCCCGGTACCACGCCTGCTCCGCGGGCCGGGCGTCTGCCGCCTCGGCCGCCGCGGCCTCACCGATCCGGGCGGCCTGCTCCAGGTTGATGACCGCCGACGGGCTCCAGGCCCTGGGCAGGAGCATGACCGGGTCTTCGATGGTCTGCTCCTCCGGGCCCTGGGGCACCCAGTTGAACAGGATGGGCCCCCGCGAGTAGGCCGTGAACCCCAGTTGGTAGCCCTCCTCACGGGCGATGGCCACGCTCGCCGCGGTGAAGCTTCCCCCCGGCCAGACGAAGGCGATCGGCCGGTAGCCGAAATGCGACTCGAGGATCGGGATCGAAGCCGCCACTTCGGTTCGAATCTCATCTTCCGTGAAGCCGTCCGAGATGTAGCGGTGCTGGAATCCGTGCGACTGGACGTCGAGGCGGCCACCGCCGGCCAGGCGTTCCATGGTTTTCCACAAGGCCGGGCCGGTATCGCCGATGATCCAGCCCAGCGTGATCGTCCAGTCGTTCGCCTCGGCGTGGGGCAGGAGGTACTTCTCCAGGGCCCCCGGGTACCTGTCGTCGACGATCCAGATCATCGATCGGCGAGGGATCGGGGCGTTGTGGGTAAGGAAGCTGAGCAGCTCCCGGGAGGTGATCGTCTCAAATCCCAGCCGGCGAGCCGTATCCACGGTGTATTGCAGGACCTCGGTGCTGACCGTCACGCCGTCTTGCAGCATCCCGCCGGGCTCGCGCACCGAGTGAAACATGATCGGCTGTACCACGGTCCCCGGGGGGCTGCCGGCCGGATCCCATCGACTCGCCAGGTAGGAGCATGTATCCGAGAGATATCCCACCGGAGCGACTTCCGGGCGGAGCTCGTGCGAGACGAACCCCGGCGGAGGGGCATCCGTCGGCCGGGAGGTGGGGGTCTCACGTGCCGTGGCGGCGGGGCGTGGGGTTGCAGGCGGCGGTGTGGCAGTGACGGTGGGGGCTGGGGAGGCGACGGTGGTGGGGCGGGGGGCGGACTGACAGGCTGCGATCAAGCACCCGGCGATCAGAAGGAGCGAAGGAAAGAACCGCCCGGAACTGGGCCGCCGGGTGGTTCCGGGCGCGCCAGCAGGATGAACCATCCGGCGACTCTACCACCGGGCAGCGGCTGGCCTTCGGGTCAGGGTGTGGGCGTGGGCGTAGCTGTCGGGCCCGGAGTCAGGCTTGGTGTTGGGCTCAGGGTGGGGGTGCGCGTCGGTCCGACGCCTGTCAGCTCGGCGATATGAGCCTCGGCCAGCGCCAGGTCCCCGGGGTATGCATTCTCGAGCAATGCCAACAGCCGCCAGTTGGCCAGCGCGTCACTGACCCGGGGCGGACTGTAGTCCTCCAGGATCATCCCCAGCAGGGCGTAGGCCTGCCCCTTCTTGTGATCCCGGATCACCGCATCGCGTTCATTGATGGCGTCGGCCAGCGAAGAGTTGGCGGCGGTGAAGGCGGCCGCGTACTGCTTCAAGCCGTAGTAGGCCCGGGCGATCCCGAACTGAATGCGCCAGGTGGAAAGGCCGTAGCGCAGGGACTCATTGAAATCCGTCAGTGCTTCCGGATACTGGAAGCGCGACAGGTAGACATAGCCGCGCACTGTGTAGGCCTGCGCCGCCCGGGAATTCAGCTCGAGTGCCCGGTTGGCGGACGAGAAGGCGCTATCGAACTGGCCGACCCCCAGATGGGCCCGGGCCAGATAGGTGTGCCCGGCCGGATCCTCCGGTCGGTACAGAACATAGGTTTGCAGGGGCCACAAGGCGGCGTTGTACAGCTCGTTCTCGACATAGGCCTGGCCCAGGATCAGGTAGCCGCTGAGGTTGGTGGGGTCGTTGGCGCTGCCTTCGATCGCCGAGTCGAGGGCGTCGGAGTAGAAGGTTCGGTTGAGAAGCGCCTCGGCCCGGCGGATGAAGACTTCGGGATCGGTAACGCCCGCCGCAATCGCCTGAGCCATGAACTCGTCGACCTTCTCCCACTGGCGGCGCCCGGCGTAGAAGTTGGCGATCTCCAGGTATGCCGGCACCAGCAGGGGGTCGGCCTTCAACGCACGCGGGTAGTCGGCGGCCAATTCGTTGGGCCGATTCGATTGGAGGATCCGGGCCCGGCTGAGAAAGGCCGGAGCGAAGTCCGGGTCGAGCGTGACGGCGCGATCGAGCGCCTGAACTGCCTGGCCGGGGCGCCCGACCAAGCGGTTGGACTCTCCGATGAAGTACCAGGCGTCGACTGCGCCGGCTTCAACGTCCAGCACGTCCCCCATATAGGCGATGGCATCTTCGTAGTCGCCGCGTTGGAAGGCGGCGATCCCGGCGCTGTAGGCCTCCAGTTGAGGCCGCGGTGTCAACCCCAGGACCGGCGTCGGGGTCGAGGTCGTGCCCACCAGAAAGGCCAGGGGTGTTCCGGCCAGTTCCTCCGGGATCGGCGTGCGCAGGATGCGGGTTTCTACTGGGATCGGCGTCAGGGTGATGGTCGGCGTGATCGATGGCGCCGCGGCGGTCGTGGTCGAAGTCACGTTCGGCGCCAGGACGGGCGCCAGGATGACCCGGACGGGGCCCGAGATCAGCAGCAGCAGTTGGATCACCGCGCCCACGGCGAACACCCCCAGGATCAGCAGCCCCGCCGCTCTCCAGGGAAAGCGGAATCCCGGACCCCGGGCGGTGGGGCGGGCCACCGTCGCCGATGCGGTCTGCCGTCGGGCGATCTTGATGGCCGACGCCAGCTCGGCTTCTTCCGGACTGCGAGCCCCCAGGATGACCTGACCGCGCAAGGCGGCGCGGTTGGACGGGTCGAGTTTGAGGGCCGAATCAAGACAGTAGAGTTTCTCCCGCTGGCTGTCGACCACCGAGCTCATCCAGATCCAGTACTCCGGATTGGCCGAGTCGGCGCGCAGCAGTTTGGAAAGCAGCTCGCGGGCATGCGACCGGTCGCCGGAACGAGCGGCCGCGATGGCTTCGGTCAGGGAGGATTGCGAGGCGAGGCCCATTTCCTTGCCGGTCGGCGAGTGTAGCATAGCCTTGCGCGCCGGACAACGCCATGGTCCGTTTGGTACAATCCCCGCGGATGGCCCGATTCCTGCGGCCGGTCTTGCTCGGGGTTGCGGCCGCGCTGATCAGCGGGGGGTGTTCGTCGCTCGCCGATCTGGCGCCCACCGGTCCGACCCCCACCTTCCGACCGACCAACACCTCGACCTCCTTGCCGGCGACCGCTACCCAGGCGCCTACGCTTCCCGCCACGGCCGACCCAGGCCCCAGCCCGACTCCGTTCCAGCATGTTGTTCGCTCCGGCGAAACGCTTCTCCAGATCGCCGCGCTCTACGGGATCAGCCTGGACGACTTGCTGGCGATCAACCCGGGCGTCAGTCCGCAGCTGTTGAGCATCGGCCAGCAACTGATGGTCCCGGGGCCGGGCGGCGAGCCGCTGGCCGGCCTGGTTCCCTCGCCTACACCGGTCCCTCTGGGGCTCGACCCGCCCGCCTGTTACCGACGTCCCTCCATCGGAGTTTGGTGCCTCACCGCCGTTCACAATCTGTCCGAGGCCGACCTGGAAAACCTGACCATCGAGTTCCGGCTGGATCCGGACGGGGAATCGAATGCTCCCGGGCCTTCGCAGACTGTGTTGGCACCCTTGAACCTGATGCCTGCCGGGAGTTGCATGCCTGTGGCGGCGGCCTTCCCCGATGCCACCGGCGAAGAAGAAGTCTCGGTCCGGGTGCTCAGCGTCCTGCCTGCCTCCGAACTCGAAGCGCGTTACCGCAAGCCCGAAATCCAGCGTAGTCGCGACGAAAGGCAGGAGAACGGGCTCTCGTGGCGGGTCGAAGGCAGTTTGAGTCTCCCGCTGGACGCAGCCTTCCCGAACCGGACACTGCTGATGGCGGTGGCGCTGGATGACCGCCATCGGGTGGTCGGGTACGTTCTATGGGAGCCGCTGGTCGGTCTGGCGCCGGGAGAAACGGCGCTGTTTGCGGTCAGAGTGTTCAGCCTGGGGCCGCCCATCGCCCGGATCGAACTGCAGGCGGAGTTCTTCGCGCTGCTCCCCTCCCTCGACTAGGCCCGGGCGGGGTCAGCGTTCCGTCGGAAACCCGTGCGCGTAGACCAGGCGCGCAGCTCCGATGGATTCCCCGAGGCGAGCCTCGACGGAGAGGATCACCAGTTCCCCAGGTTGGGCGTCGTCGTCGCGCCACGACCAGGCGGTTTCCCCCCGGGTATCCGTCGCAGGCAAGCGAACATGCCGGGTTCCGATTGCGCCGATCAACTCCAGGGTCACCTGCGCCCGCGCCAACGGCTCACCGTTCGAGTCGACCACGCTCACCGTCAGTGTCTGTTGTTCCTGCGGCTGGAGAACCGAAGAGTCGACGGAGGCGATCACGACCAGTGCCGGAAGCGGTCCTTCGGGCTGGAGGGTCGCCGGGGGACCGGCCTCGAGCAGGGGTGCTTCGGAGGTGGCCGGTACAGGGCGCATCGCCAGGTAGTCTGGTCCGAGCGGAGCCAGTTGAACGGCCAGTGCCGACGGCAGGTCGAAGCGATAGGTCAGAATCGCGTTCTCGAACCGCTGGGTCAGGATTTCCCCTCGGAGTTCCGCTTCCTCGAGTGGGTCCCCGAGTAGAGTTTCGCCCCGGTGGGTGCGGTAGAACTCGGCGAAGGCCCACCTCACGTTGTGGCCGGTTTCGCGGAAGTACAGGCTTCCTGACTCCTGGCTGGGCGTCGCGGTAGGACCGGGCGGGCCCAGAGCCGCGGCGATGGGGCGCAATTCGGCGCGGGCCGCCGATCCGTCGGGGGAAGCCACGACGACTCGTTCGTACACCTGCTCGAGGCTGCCGTCATCCGCCCGGTAGGGTTCACTGACAGGCTGGCCCAGGAGGGCTTCGCCTCCCAGGATCGCGACGAAGGCGCCAAAGGGCCGCTGGCGCACCCGGCCTCGCAGCACCAGCGACTCCGGATCCAACCCGAACGAATCTGCCGGAGGCCGGGCGGTCAGCCCGAGCGCCATCAGCCGGGTCTCCGAAGGACTGGCGTTCTCGGGGCGGTACAGGCCGGCGTTCTCGAAGTACTGGACGATCTGCCCCTCGCGGAAGGCCGCTTCGCTGATCGGAGGGCCGAGTTGCTCGGCGCCTCCCATCTCGTTGTACAAGACGGCGAATCCGGCGTACAGGGTGTGACCGGTCTCTTCGAAGTAGGCGTGCTGCTGGCCCGGGATCGGCGGCACCGGCGGCTCGGCCAGGCCGAGTTCCCGCCCGAGCGGCGCCAGGCGGACCCCGTCGTCTCCCTCGATCATCTCGACGGCCAGGAACGGCTGTCGGAGTTCTCCGTCGACACGACGGGCCGCTGCGATCGGGGGACCGAAGGTCGCCAGCCCGCCGCCCCGGCGCCAGGCGGACTCGAACGCCGACTTCACCGCGATCGCGCTGGAGGCCATCGACTCTGGCGCCCGGCACGAACCCAGCAGGAGGCAGACCAGGAGGAGCGGCGCGGCCAGGCCGAAGCGATTCGAAGTGTTCGATGTCACGGCGACCGAGGACTATACCATCGAAGCCTGGCCGGGCAGGCGCACGGAGCCGCTTCCAGTAGAATGGACGCCGGTCGCCGGACATGTCGAATATCCAACGTCTTCCCGCCGAGTCGCGCCAGCAGCTGGCATCGCTGTTGAACCAGCATTCTCCGGCCGACGCCACGGCGGCCTACTACGCGCTCGAGCATCCGGCCGATCGGGTTGATCTATACGCCGAATACGCGCCCAACGGGACACCGCGCGGTTTCGTGGCGCTGGCTCAGACCGGCCTCGACCTGTTCCGTCGACTGGTGATCCCCTTTTCGGCGCACCCGATCGGGCTGGTCTGGCTGTTGCAGGCCTGCCTGCGTCCGAAGCGCCCCGAGCTCTTGATGCTGCCGGTCGAGCAGGAAGGCTGGCTGGCCGGGATGCTCGACTTGAGCGATCGGCGGGTGAATGACCTGTACCGGTTGCACCCGGCCTCCTTCTCGCCCATCCCCAATGTCCTGGTCGTCCCATCGGAGTCCCCGGGCGGAGGTCTGCGTTTCGAGATCCGCGGGGCTTCCGGAGCCCGGGCCGCGGCCGGGGTCAACTGGCAAGGACCGCGCTACGCCGAGATCTACCTGGAAGCCGATCAGGAAGCACGGGCCCGCGGATTCGCTCGATCGGTGCTGGCGGCCATGGCGGGACACTTGCTCTCAGATCGCAAGATCTCGCTCTACCGGATCAGCCAGGACGACGCCGCGGCGCAGGCCGATGCGTTTCAAGTCGGGTTCCGCCGAACGGGCGACCGGACCTTGCTGGCCCAGGGGATCGTGGGCGAAGGGACCGAGGAGATAGCGCCGTGATTTGGGCGGTGCACTCCTTCCCCCAAGGCTTCGGGTGGGGCACGGCGACCGCCGCCCATCAGGTGGAAGGCGACAACCACAACAACGACTTCTGGGCGTGGGAACAGATTTCCGGGACCATCGCCTCCAATCACCGCTCGGGAAAGGCCTGCGATTGGTGGAGCGGTCGCTGGCAGGAGGACCTCGACCGCGCCGCCGACTCCCACCAGAACCTCCACCGTCTTTCCCTCGAATGGAGCCGGATCGAGCCCTCACCGGGGGTCTTCGATCCGGCGGCCCTGGCCGCCTACCATGACCTGCTCGCCGGCGCCCGCCGACGTGGCCTGCGACCGATGGTCACCCTGCACCACTTCACCAACCCCGCCTGGTTCCACGACCGCGGCGGCTGGGCCGATCCCGGAGCGCCGGAGCTCTTTGAACGCTATGTCGAAAAGACCCTCGCATCGCTGGGAGGACAGGCCGATCTCTGGATCACGATCAACGAGCCCAACGTTTATGCCTACGCTGCGTACTCGGCCGGTGCGTTTCCCCCGGGGGAGAAGAACCTGGGGAAGGCGCTGCAGGTCTTGCATCATCTGGTGCTGGCGCATGCCCGGGCCTATGCCGCGATCCATCGGCGGTTCCCGGGGGCACAGGTGGGTCTGGCGCACCACGTGCGGGGGATCTCCCCCCGTTCTCGATTTCATCCCCTCGAGCAGCTGACGGCCGGCCTGCGCAACGCGGTCTTCAACGAAACCGTCCCCCGGGCTGTCCACGACGGCTGGTTTCGGCTCCCGGGACGCCGATGGCGGATTCCCCAGGCCGCCGGGACGCAAGACTTCTTCGGCCTCAACTACTACACCCGCGAGGTGGTCGCCTTCGATCTGCGCCGGCCGGCTGAGCTTTTCGGCCGAAGCGAACACCCGGCGGGGGGGGACCTCAGCCCGAGCGGGTTCCTGGTCAACGCCCCCGATGGGTTGTGGCGCGCCCTTACCTGGGCTCGGGGGTTTCGTCGCCCGATCTGGGTGACCGAGAACGGAGTCGAAGACGCCAAGGACGAAATGCGGCCGCGCTACCTGGCCGGCCACCTTCGCCAGTTGTGGCGGGCCGCGAATTTCAACTGGGACGTGCGCGGCTATCTCCACTGGACCCTGGTGGACAACTTCGAATGGGAACGCGGCTGGACCCAGCGCTTCGGTCTGTGGGAGCTCGACACCCAGACCCAGGAGCGGCGCAAGCGTCCCAGCGCCGATTTCTATGCGGATATCTGCCGCAGGAACGGCCTGGCTTCGGAGGCGGTGGCACGCTATGCCCCGGAAGTCCTCGGCGACCTGTTCCCGGAATCCGGAACCGGCAAGCTGGCGGTGCTTCCGGCATCGGAGGCGTAAGGGCGATGCACCCGGGCCGGCGGCTTCTGATCGCGGTCGCGCCGGCCTTCTTGCTGCTGACGGCTTCTCCACCACCGGCGCAACCGGCCGGACCTCCCTTCGGATTGCCCTTCGCCGCCGACCCCGGCCCCGACACCTGGCTGATCGGGCAGCTCTACGGGAATACGGTCTTCGCCTACCGGGAACGACGCACCGTCTATGGGGCCGGGCAAGGCTTGCACTTTGGGATCGACTTGTCGGCTCCCTGCGGCACGCCGGTGCTGGCGATCGGGGAGGGGGTGGTGGTGGGGATCGACCAGACCTATCACGGCGCCGGGCCCCACAACCTGATGATCGATCACCCGAACGGACTGGCATCGTTCTATGGCCACCTGATCGAGCGACCTCGCCTGGCACTGGGGCAAGAGGTGGGTCGCGGCCAGGCCGTGGCTCACACGGGAGATCCCGACCTGAGCTGCACCTCCCGCCCGCATCTGCATCTCGAGATCCGAGATGCCCCGGCCCACCGTCGGGCTCTGAATCCGTTAACCCTGATTGACGCACCCTGGGACCGGTTCCTCCTCGGGGGCTCGGCCGCTCCGGGGTTTGAGCAGGACCTCTCCGACCCGAGGCGCTGGCAGCTGCCGCTCGACCAGCCGGAGGTGACGTTCGGGAGTTCGCTGCTGAATGACTATTCCGATGCCTGGCCCCAGCCCTAGGGCGCTGCTTTCCCTGGCGGCGGTCTTCTTCACGCTGGCCGGCTGTTCCCCGACCGACTCCGCCCCCGTGGCCACCGGCCCGGCCAAACCCGCCGGCACGGCGACCACCACCCGGCTGGCTCCGCTCCTTCCGACCGCGACCGAATTCCCGAGCGTGTGGCCGATTACCGAGCCGGGCTGCTGTGCGCGCCCCTGGTGGGCGGACGATGGGAGCCGGCTCTTTTTTCTCGACGATCCACCCGGCGTTTCCCCGCTCGGGATCTACGGGGTGTCCGCTAATGGCGGCCCGGTGGTCCTGGAGGAGCCGGTCTTTTCATCGGCCGATCTCGGTCGCCTGATCCCGCCCGGTGATTTCGTCTCCCCTGGACCCGACGTCCCGCCGCCTCCGTCCGGCGCGGCGTCCATCCGACTCGCCCGAGGCGGGGATCGCCTGGCATGGACGCTCGGAGGGGAAGGGGTCGCCAACCTCGACTTGCGCCAGCGGTCGGTCTGGCTCTCGGGACAAGACGGAGGCCCTCCGCTGCAGGTGGGGACCCTGCAGGGCGGAGGGTTGATCGGCTGGGCGGCCCACGACGCGGGGCTGGTCGTCACCGGGCGGATCGATCCCGTCGGCCCGTCCGGCGTCTGGTTTCTACCGATCAGAGGTGGCGAGCCGACGTTGCTGGTGGAAGGCCGACGGCCCCGGGGCGCCGCCCTGTCGCCGAGCGGCCGGTGGATCGCCGTTTCGTTCGCCTTCGAGGAAGACCCTGGTCGGAACGCCCTGTGGGTGGCCGATACCACGGGCGGACCCGTGCGCACTATCCCCGGATGGGCCTCTTATCGGTGGGCCGGGGATCAACTGCACCACTTCCCGTTCGATCCGTCGGTGGAGCAACCCGCATTGCAGGTGCTCGATCCCGCCACAGGATTGATCTCCGTCGCCCTCGAGGGGGGTTTCTTTCCGGGAGGAATCGCCAACAACGAATGGGAACCTTCACCGCTGGGCGATCGCATCGTCTATCGCTCACGCGACGGAGGACTGTGGGTGCAATCTGTCCCGGGCGGGTGAGCCCGATGCTATAATCCCGCCGCCGCCGGGCTTGCCTGGCCGAACGGAGAGGTAGCGTAGTCTGGTCTAACGCGCGCGCCTGGAAAGCGCGTGAGCCGCAAGGCTCCGTGGGTTCAAATCCCACCCTCTCCGCCTTCGACACCGCCCGGGCGGTGTCGATGTTTTCCCCGAAAGGATCCCCTCGGTCCGTCTGGTATACTGCGCCGCCGTGCAGGGCCTGAAAGCGTTCGTAGCTGCAAGACCGACGCTCACCCTCCGCGCAGGGTCCGCCCTGCTGGCCGGACTCGGACTTGCGCTGATCGCCTTGGCGACCCGGCGTGAGGTCACTCTTCTGGTCAACGGAGTCCCTCACCGGTGGGTGACCCATGCCGGCACCGTGGCCGGCGCGTTGCGCGATGCCGGGATCGACCTGCGCTCCGACGACCGGGTGATCCCCGGTCCTGATACCAGCCTCTCCGACCGCAGCCTGATCGAGGTTCGTCAGTCCCGTCCGGTCGATATTTTCCTGGACCGACAGGAGCTGAGGATCGATTCGACCGAAGTGCTTCCAGAGAACATCCTGGCCCAGGCCGGGATCCGACTGTTCCCGGGCGACCGGTTGTGGGTCGACGGCCTTCCCTTCTCGCCCGATACGGTAGCGGCAGGCGGACCGACCCGATTGCGGGTCGAGCGCGGCCTGCCGGTCACACTGGATCAGGACGGCCGCAAGACCGGCCTATCGGCCGCCGCACCGACGCTGGGGGAGGCGTTGTGGGACGCCGGGATCCGCGTGCGCAGCGCCGACTCAGTCTTTCCGGGCCCCGGCACAGCCCTGGCGGGAGCGACCGCGCTCCGCTACACCCCGGCCTCGCCGCTCACCATTTCAGCCGACGGTCGGATCGTGCGATCCTGGGCCTCGGGGCAGACGGTAGGGGAAGCCCTGGCCGACGCCGGCGTCCCCCTGACCGGGCACGATTTCGCCGTGCCGGCCTCGGAGCAACCCCTGCCGACGGACGGGCAAGTGCGGGTGGTACGTGTCGTCGAAGAGGCCGAAATGGAAACCGAGGCACTCCCCTTCGGGGCACGCTGGGAAGCCTCCGACGAGATCGAGATCGACCGCCAGCAGCTGGTCGACCCCGGGGAGGCCGGGATCCAGGCCATTCGTACCCGGGTACGATTCGAGGACGGTCAGCCGGTCGGTCGCTTCGTCGAGCCGGAGTGGGTGGCCATCCAACCCCGTGACCGGATCATGGGGTACGGGACGAAGATCGTGGTTCGGACGTTGGAAACCCCGGGCGGTCCGATCGAGTACTGGCGGGCCGTGACGATGTACGCCACGTCGTACTCTCCGTGCGGTTCGGCCGGAGAGCCGGGCAAATGCTACTATGGCACCGCCAGCGGCGTCTCAGGTAGCCCACGGGATCGCCGCGATCACGGTCGCTGAATTTCCTGGCGATGCGCGTTCAGCCGTGTACGATATCCCGGGACTACGGCACGGCACAGATCGCGGACACCGGCGGGGGCGCAGGCTGGCGCAGCCACTGGATCGACCTCGCCTACACCGAGAAGACCTACGTCTCCTGGCATCAGTGGGTGACGGTCTACTTCCTGACGCCGGTTCCGCCGGAGAATCTGATCACCTGGGTCTTGCCATAGGCCGGCCGGAGCACCCGACGAATCCGAATGGCAAGCCGGGCAACCTGCTCCTAAAGAGCGGCCTGAGGCTGATCACCGGCCAGGTCGCCCGACAGGGTTACCTGTCGGGGTTCGACCAGGCCCTGATCAGCCTCACCAACTTCCTGGCGACTCTTCTCCTCGCCCGATCCGTGAATCCCACGCAGTTCGGGGCCTACGGGGTCGGGTTCCTGTTGCTCCATCTCGGCCGGGCGATCCAGGAAGGGCTGGTGGTGCAGCCCTTGGCGGCGCTCGGCCCGGGACTCTCTGCGTCGGAGCGCAAGGGGTACCTGAGCGGCGCGGCCGGACTGCAGATCGGATTGGCGGTCGCCGGGGCGCTGGCCTGCGCCGGCCTGGGGTGGCTGCTGACGGAGACGGGAAACACCGTTGCCGGGCCGACCCTTTTCGCCCTGTGGTTTCCGGTCGTGGCAGCCCAGCCGCAGGAGTTCCTGCGCCGCTACTTCTATACGACCGGTGAGGTCAACCGGGCCGTGATCAACAGCGGGGTCGCCGGCTCGGTCCGGCTGGCGGTGATGGCGGGGTTGCTCTTCCACGGCGGCGAGAGCGGGACGATCGGCCTGGTCGCGATCGGATGGGGAGCCCTGGCGGGACTGGGATTGGGATTGCTGCAGACCACGGGGGCCTGGCGCATCTCGCTGAGATCCGCTCGGGAAGCCTGGGGAAGAAACTGGACTTTTGGAAAGTGGCTGGTCGGCGGCACCGTTGCCAGCTGGGTCGCCGGAGAGGTCTATCCGATCCTGACCGCCGGTCTGATCAGTTTCGCCGCCGCCGGGGCCTACCGGGCCCTCCAGAATGTGGTCGCTCCGATCCACGCCCTGTTGCGTGCGATGGACACCTACTTCACGCCGCGCCTGGCCGACCGCCGATCCCTGGCGGGGTCGGTGGGAGTAGCCCACATGCTTCGACGTATGTACCTGGTGACCGGACCGCCGACGGCCGCCGTGTTGATCGGGGCGGTGGTGTTTGCCGAGCCGCTCCTGCGCCTGTTTTACGGGGAGACCTACGTCGCTTATGCGCCGGGGATGCAACTGATGGCGTTGTTCTACGGGCTGTGGTACCTGTACTTCCCCCTGCAATCGGCGTTGAAGGCAGTCGAGCGAACGCGCCCGATCTTCGTCGGAAGTTTGATCGCCAGCCTGTCGATGGCCACCGTCGGCGTGTGGGCGGTCCTGCGCTGGGACGTCTACGGGACGATAGCCGGGCAGGCCCTGAGCGCGGGGATCCTGGCGGTCGTCCTGGGGCTTGCCTGGGCCCGTTGGCGCGCGGAACGACCGACTTCAACTTCAGGAGAACCGGCTGCGGGCTGAAGGGCAGGCCGATGCCGGGGCGGGCGTCGGTCCTAGAAGGGCCACAGGATCGGCAGAGTCAACAGCACCACCAGCAGCACCACCAGGGTCAGCGGCGCGCCGACCCGCAGGTAGTCGGAGAAACGATAGCCTCCGGGCCCCATAACCAGGACGTTGGCGGAGTGGCCCACCGGGCTCAGGAAGGCGGCCGAAGCAGAAACTGCGACGACCATCAACAGAGGATACGGTGAGATCCCGAGGTCGACGGCGGCGCTCAGAGCGATCGGCGCCAGCAGGACGGCTACCGCCGGATTGGGCATGACCTGGGAGGCCAGGGCGGCGAGGATGAACAGGCCGGCGGCGATCGCCAGGGGGCCCAACCCGCCGAGCGAGGCGACAACCCCGTCGGCCAGGAAAGTAGCGGCGCCGGAGGCTTGCATGGCAATCCCCAGGGGGAGCATGCCGGCGATCAGGAAAATGGCCTTCCATTCGATGTGGCGATAGGCCTCTTCCATCGTCAGGCATCCTGTGAGCACCATCAGCACGACCCCGGCCACCGCCGTGATCGCGATCGGCAGCCATCCGAAGATCACCGGCAAGAGCACCAGCCCCATGATGGCCAGGGCCCAGGGAGCCTTTTCGATCCGGGGCGCTTCCTGAGCTTCTTCCGCGAGGACGAGGAAATCCGGCTCGCTGCCGAGCATGCGAAGCCTTGTCCGAGGACCATAGAGCAGCAGGGCGTCTCCGAAACGTAGTTGGATATCGCGCAGGCCGGACCGATAGGCGCGGCCCTCGCGCCACACCGCCAGTGCGCTCAGCCCGAACTTGGCCCGGAAATTGAGATCCCGCAAGGTCTTTCCCGCCAAGGTGGTATGGGGCGAGAGGACGGCCTCGACCAGCCCGATCTCCTCTGACTCGATCTCACCCAGATCCGAGGGAACCCGGGTGTCGATTTCCAGGCTCTGCAGGCCGGCGACGACCCCCAGATCTGCGCGCTTCCCCTTGACCAGCAACCGGTCGCCTCCCCGGAGCACCTCCTGCGGGTCGGGCATCAGCTGCGTCTCTCCGTCGCGCACGATGCCCAGGACGCCCAGCCCGAAGGAATCGCCAAGACGGCTGTCGATCAGCGACTTCCCGACCAGCGGCGAATCGGGCGGGACGGCGACGATCATGAGTCGCTCTTCGAGGTTGTAGCCATGCAGTGAATCGGGCCGTGAGATCTCCAGGTTCGAATCCGACAGGAGGCTTTCCCGGTGGCGGCGCTCAAGCTGGAGCAGAAGCACATCCTCCGTCAGCAAGGTCAGGCCTTCCAGGTTCGTCCGCAGGATGACGTCGCCGCGACGGATGGCCAGGACAATGGCGGCGTACTTGTGTCGAAACCCCGTCTGGCGGAGCGAGTGGCCAATCAGGGAGGATCCGGGAGGCAGCCTGGCCTCGAGGATCTCGACCGTGTCCGTATCCAGTTGTTCGGGGCTCACCTCGCCCGCCGTCACCTCAAACAGATCCTGATGATGGAGCTCGAGCAGGCGGTCCAGGCGTCCTTCGACCAGCAGGCGATCGCCGGATTGAAGCGGGAACCCCGGATCGGGCGCGAGTTGGGTTCGTCCATTGCGGATCACGGCCACGGTGTTGAGGCCCAGCACGGAGCCGAGCCGGCTTTCGGCGAGAGTCTTCCCGTGCAGGATCGACCCGGCCGGAACCTGCAGGATGACCATCCGCTCCTGCAGTTCATACAGCGACGTGAAGGCAGCGGTGCGGTCGGCTTTGAATTCGCGCGTGATGTCACGGTCGGGGAGGAGATGGCGCCCGACCAGCGCCATGTAGGCGGTGCCGGCCAACAGCAGAACAATCCCCATCGGGGTGAAATCGAACATCCGGAAGGGACGCAGTCCGGCCTCCTGGAGAGCTTCGCTGATCAGGATGTTGGGAGGAGTGCCGATCAACGTCGTCAGGCCCCCCAACAGCGCGGCAAAGGCCAGCGGCATCAGCAACTTGGAGGCCGGGCGTTTCTTGCGATGGGCGATCTCGATGACCACCGGAAGGAACAAGGCGGCGACGCCGATGCTGTTCATGAACCCGGATAGGACTCCGGCCGTCAGCATCAGGATCACCAGCAGGCGGACTTCGCTTTCGCCCGCCAGGGCAACCAGGTGCCGCCCCAAGAGCGCGGCCACACCGGTGCGAGCCAGTGCGCCGCTCAGGATCAGGATCGCCCAGACCGTGACCACTGCCGGACTGCTGAAGCCGGACAGTGCTTCGGCCGGGGTGACCAACCCGGTGAGGCCGAGCCCGGCCAGGACGATCAGCGCGACCAGGTCCATCCGAACCCGGTCGGTGGCGAACAAGACGATGGCGACAGCCAGGAGCGTCAGGACGGCCAGGATCTCAAGGGTCATGTCGGACTCACGCCTAGAAGGGCCACAGCAAGGGAAGGGCGATCATCGACACCACGAACAGGGCCACCGTCAGAGGAAGTCCCACCCGGGTGAAGTCGAAGAACCGATATCCGCCCGGACCGAAGACGAGCACATTGGCCTTGTGGCCCACCGGAGTGAGAAAGCTGGTGGCCGCTCCGATCACGACGGCCATCGTGAACGTCAGGTGGTTCACCTGCAGGCTCAAGGCCGTGTCGAGGGCGATCGGAACGATCAAGACGATGGCGGCCGCGTTGGACATCGGCTGAGTCACCAGAGCCGAGAGCAGGTAGATCCCGGCCAGCAGAGCGTGCGGCCCCCAGCGACCCAGGGCGCGCAGCAGTCCGTCGGCCAGGAACTGCGCCGTGCCGGTCTTCTCCATGGCGGTCCCCAGGGAAAGCATGCCGGCGACCAGAAAGACCGTTCGCCAGTCGATGCTCTCCAGCCCCTCCTCCATCGTCAGGCAGCCGGTCAGGACCATGGCGACTCCCCCGAGGACCATGGCCACGGCGATTCCCAGGTCGGTGAAGATGGCCAGCCCGATCACCCCCAGCATGATGCCGGCCGCCACCGGCGCACGGCTTAGCCGTTTCCGCTCGAGTTCCACCGGTTCGAGCACCAGGAACTCGTTGCCTTCCCGGAGCGTCCGCACACGTCCGGGCGGTCCCAGGAGCAACAGGGCATCGCCGAATCGGAGCTTTGTATCGCGCAGATGCTCGGTCAGCACGGCGCCCTGTCGCCAAATGGCCAGGGCCGTGAATCCGAAACGGTCCCGGAAACGGACCTCCTTCAGGGAGCGACCTGCGATTCGCGAGTTGGGCGCCAGCGTGGCTTCGAGGACGTGCGATCGCTCTGTTTCCAGATCGGCCAATTGGAACTCGTCGCCTCCGACCACGCCCAACTTCAACTCCTCTCGGGCGGTGAGAAGACTGTGGGCCGAGCCTTCGACAACCAGGCGATCACCCGGCTGGAAGACCGTGTCGCGGTGGAGGGCGACCGGCTTTCCGTCCTGGAGGATGGACAGGACCGTCACGTCGTACCGGGCTCCCAGGTCCGACTCGGAAAGAGACGCGCCGGTCAGCGGGCTCTCCGGCAGGACCCGTACTTCGCCGACGTAGTCTCGGAACGCTTCCGCCGCGCCCGGTTCGTCGGGGGTATCCCGGACCGGGAGCAGATGCCGCCCGACAAAGACCATGTAGACGGTTCCGGTTACCAGCACGAGGGCTCCGAGCGGTGTGATTTCAAAGAAGCCAAAGCCCTCCAGCCCACGGCTGAGCACGACTCCTTGGGCCAGGATGTTGGCCGGCGTCCCGATCAAGGTCATCTTTCCGCCGAGCAGCGACGCGAAAGCCAGGGGGATCAGGAGCTTCGACACGGGGATGCGGGTCTTGTGGGAGATCCCAATCACGGCCGGCAGCAGGACCGCCACCGCACCGACGTTGTTCATGAAGGCCGACATGCCCCCACAGACGAGCATGATGATCGCGATCAGCCTGGCCTCGCTGGCGCCCGACCAGCGGAGGATCAATGAACCGAGGAAGTCGGCCACGCCGGTCTTGAAAAGACCGCCGGAGACGATATAGACGGCCCAGATCGTGATGACGGCCGGGTTGGCGAAGCCCTGGAAGATCTCGTCGGGCCCGACCAGACCGGTCAGGGACACCGTCAGCAGGACCAGCAGAGCCACCAGATCGACCCGGAAGCGATCCGTGGCGAACAGGACGACGGCCATCAGGATGACCGCCAGGGTCAGGGCGATCTCGGACGTCACCGGAACCTCCCTTCCACGAAGGTCCCTATTGTAGGGGAAGTGCTCGGAGCCGGGCCGCCCGGAACGGGCAGATCAGGAACGGAGAAGATGGCAGCCAGGGCGGGTGGGTTGAGGGCGGGATGGGTCGGTTCAAGCGGAATCGGAAGGACCGGACCGGTGCCCAGGATGCAGCCACCGTCGGGGAAGACGTCCGTTCCACGACGGTCTCCAACGGAGCCAGAACACCACCCCGATGGCGATCAGGATCAGGCGCAGATCGAAGCACAGACCGGCGTGTCGAAGATACAGCCGGTCGAGACGCAGTTTCTGCCGTGGGGTGAGGTAGTAATGCCCCGCCACCTGGGCGAGCCCGGCAAGGCCGGGCGCCAGCCGATGCCGTTCGGCGTATTCCGGCAAGGTCTCGAGGTACTCCGCGACCAGCACCGTACGCTGCGGGCGCGGCCCGACAAGGCTCATCTGGCCCACCAGGATGTTGACCAGCTGCGGGAGTTCGTCGAGAGCGCTTCGGCGCAGCAGTCTTCCGAGGTGTAGGACTCGCTCGTCCTCGCGTTCCGCCCAGACCGGACCGCTCTCCGACTCGGCGCCGCGGACCATGGTCCGGATCTTCCACTGGCGGAAGTTCCGACCGCCGGCGCCGACCGAGTTCTTGACGAAGAACAACGGCCCCGGGTCCTCCAGCCACAAGCCGAGTAAAAGCAGGGTCCCAAACGGCAGCGCAGCCAGGATCCCCAGCGCCGATCCTATCCGGTCGAGCAGAGCTTTCCCTGTCGGCGCGGGCCGCTGCGGACCGAGACGATCCAGGTGCGCCTGCCGGACGCGGGCTACGGTCTCGGCCGCAGGCGGCTGGTTGTCTTCCCATAGGCCCAGTCGCCGGGAGGAGGCAATCAGCCCTCCGGCGAAGGCCGCCAGCAGGCCGGCCCCGGCAGCGACAGCGATCTCCTCCGGTGTTCGACCCGAGCGGATCCCGGCTGCCGCGCCGAGACCGCAACCGAAGAAGAACGCCAGGCGGTACGACCAGGAGTTGACCATGCCGGCGGCCTGGAGGGCGCGGGGCAATGCCGCCACCGTCACCCCCACCAGGCCCAACACCAACAGCCAGGCCCCGCCGCGAATCCACGGCGTCGCGCTCGCGGCGGGGGCGACTGCAAGGATCACCGCCGAGGTCAGGGTCGCAACCGCGGCCGGAACCAGGGCGTCACGACGCCGCAAAGCGCGGCCGGAAGCAGGGGACTCAATGTGGGACCGGCTGGGATTCACATTCGACCGGGAGCCCGCTTCGGAGATCGCGGGAATGGCGATGATACCAACCCGGCGACACGCGGTCAAACCGGCAAGCGGCCGGCGGGGCCGGCGATCCGACCCGACGTGCGTGATACAATGCCGACCCCCCGAAGAAGAATGCAGATTTGTCGAAGGTTCTCGCGGAAGTCGATCCTGATCGCCGCGACTGTGGCGGGCCTGGCCGGGCTGACGGCCGCCACCGCCGCGATTGCCAGCGGATGGAACCGACCGATGGGACCGGGCCTGGGCCTGCCGACGGCCACCCACACGGCGGCCGTCCCCGGGCTCTCCGCGGCTGGTACCCCGTTGGGAAGTCGAACGCCACCAGTTGCGGCAACGCCGTCGCCCGCCCCGCTGTGCGGAGGCCCGCCCAGCCTGGTGCTTCTCGCTGTCGGCGCCGACAACCGGGAAGACAACTACCTGTACGGGCTGGCCGATGCGATTCGGGTGGCGCGAGTGGACTTCGTGACACCGGCCATCTCCCTGCTCAGCCTGCCGCGCGACGTGTGGGTGGAGATCCCCGAGATCTCCGATCACTACGGGATCACCCATGGGAAGCTCAATCAGGCCTACTTCTATGGAAACCCGGGGATGGGTTACTACGACGGCCCCGGCGCCGGACCGGGGCTGCTGGCCCGAACGCTCGACCTCAACTTCGGGTTGCGCGTCGACCACTACGGCGCGATCAACATGCAGACCTTCGTCCGGCTGGTGGATGCCGTCGGCGGCATCGACCTGGTGCTGCCGGCGCCCGTCGACGGCCGCCCGGTCGATGACAAGACCGAAGACATGGGGTACTTCGCCGCCGGGCCCCACCACATGAACGGCGAGACCGCCCTGCGCTACTCCCGCATCCGCAAGGTGGACACGGTTTTCGCCAGGGACGACCGGCAATCCCAGGTGTTGTGCGCGCTGAAGCAGAAGCTCCTCAGCCCCGAGGTGATCGGAAACATCCCCCAGATCATCGCTGCCTTCCAGGGCTCGGTCTTGACCGACCTCAGCCCGGCGCAGGTGGGTCAGATCGCTTGCCTGGCGCCGTTCCTCAAGCCGGAGAACCTGCGCTTCGCCAGCCTTCCGGAAGACTGGCTGCAGCCGGCCCGCAACCTGGAGGGATCGTTCATCTGGCAGGTCGACCCCGAACGGGTTCGATCGCTGGTGGCCGACTTCCTGGCTGGAGCCTGGCCGACGGAGCCCGATACGCCCTCCTGCCCGTGAACCGCACCTCGCGCTTTGTCTCGGCCGGCCCGCCGGAGAATCCTCTGAACGATCTGACCGGAAGATCCGGGGTCGAACTGCTCCTTCGCCGGCACGGCCTCCGGCCGGACAAACGGCTCGGGCAGAACTTCCTGATCGATCGCAGCGCCCTCGAGCGCGTTGTCGAAGCGGCGGAGCTGCAACAAGGAGATGCTGTCCTCGAGATCGGTGCCGGGTTGGGAACGCTCACCCTGGCGCTGGCGCAGCGAGCCGCTCGCGTGGTGGCGATCGAATTCGACCGCAGACTCGAGCCCGTGCTGCGGGAGACTACGGCCGGGTTCCCCGGGGTCGAGGTGGTCCTGGGGGATGTGTTGCGGCTGGACCTGGGAAGTCTGATCTCTGCGCCGTTCCACGTGGTCGCCAATATCCCCTACCAGATTTCATCACACCTGATCCGGCGGCTGCTCGAGCTGCCCTCGCCGCCCGAGACGATCGTCCTGACGGTGCAGCGCGAGGTTGCGGAGCGCATCGTGGCCGGACCGGGGGAAATGAACCTGCTTGCCCTCGGGGTCCAGGCATACGGCGTTCCCCGGCTCTTCGGACGGATTGCGGCAGCAGCCTTCTACCCGTCTCCCCGGGTGGAGTTGGCGATCGTGCGCATCGACCTGTACCAGCCTCCCCGGTTGGATGCGCAGCGAACGCGGCTCGTCTTCCGGCTGGCCCGGGCGGGTTTCTCGCAGGCCCGTAAGAAGCTCCGCAACTCCCTTTCGGCCGGGATGCGGATTTCGCCTGGCCAGGCGGAGGGCCTCCTCCAGGGTTTGGGGATCTCCCCGTCGGCGCGGGCGCAGGAGCTCTCCCTGGAAGACTGGGAACGGATGGCGGAGGAATGGGAGGCGGCGGCCGGCGACGGAGGAGTCGGGTGACGGACGCCGGGGAATCAGGGGCCCCGGTGACTCAGGAGCACCTGCCACACCCGCACGGCGGCCTCTACCTGGATCCGGAAGGACATCTTCGAGCGACCGTGGCGCCGGTCGATGAACGTGATCGGCTTCTCCGAGATCGTCAGCCCGGCACGGCGGGCGGCGTAAGCCATCTCCACCTGGAACACATAGCCGTTGGAGCGGATCCGGTCGAGGGGGAGGCGACGCAATGCGTCTGCCCGCCAGGCCCGAAAGCCGCCGGTGACATCGCGGCAGCGGGAGGCGCAGGATGAACCGAGCGTACCAGTTGCCGAAACGCGATAGGGCCACCCGTCCCCGGCTCCAGCGTTCGTCGAGGCGACCTCCGGGGATGTAGCGCGACCCGAAGACCGCATCGAACTCGCCCAGGGCCTCGAGGAATCCGGGGATCTCGCCCGGGTCGTGCGAGAAATCGGCGTCCATCTGGACCACCGCGGCCGGCCGGCGTCGCAGGGCGGCGGCGAACCCGGCCAGGTAGGCGGTGCCGAGGCCGAGCTTGCCCGTCCGGTGAATGACCGAGACCTGTTCCGGCTGCCGTCGGGCCAGATCGTCCGCCAGTTGACCGGTCCCGTCCGGCGAACCGTCGTCGACCACCAGCAAGTGGAGCCGGTCGATGGGGAGCGCCAACAGTGCCTCCGCCAGCAGGGCCAGGTTCTCACGTTCGTTGTAGGTCGGCACGACGACGACGGCGCCCGGAGATTCACGCATAGTCGGCGGGTTCCGATTCGGTCCGGATCGTGAACAGACAGGCCGCAGCGCCCTGCGCCCGACAGGCTGTCTCCCGGACCTTGGTCTGGATTTCGGGGGCGATCCAGCGCAAGGCCGACCCCAACAAGCCTTCGATCGAGGCGCAGGCCGGGGACCCCGCCGAACGTCCCCAACAGTCCGGGCACACCGGGATGGAGAACTGCAGAGAGGCGCCTTCGATCACCTGGGCTCCAAACGACCCGACCTGGTCGAGGGTCCGGGCCACGCCATACAATCCGGCGCGCAGGCGGCGTTCGAGGGGAAAGGTCTGGAAGGCCGGGTCGGCCATCGCCGCGACCGCGCCCAGGGGTTGCAGGAGCACGTCGAACGCACGGGATCCCATGCGGAGCGCCAGGCCACGCGCACCGCGCCGACCGAGCGTGTCGGCCAGGCCTTCCTGCAGCGAGGCGAAGTCTTCCAGGGCTACCGTGTTTCCTGCTGCGGGCCGGGGGGGGAGGCGATCCAGCGTTCCAGGCCGGCACTCCGTAACACGGCATCCACTCCGTGCCGGCCCAGCAAATCGATCAGGACGTCGAGCTGGAGGGAGGCCAGGGAGGCCGGAAGGAGCGTGCCGCTAGGCAGGGGAGCGGGCATCGAGCCGAAGGTCGGCTCAGAGAAGAGCCGCCAGGTCTTCCGTAGCCCGTCGCATGTCCAGGAAGAGCAAGCCAAGTTTTGCCTGCTGCCGGGCCAGCACGGTCAGCACCGCCTCCGCCCCGACCGACATCAGGACCACGTAGCCGTTCTCGCCCTTGATGTAGACCTGGTCGAGATTGCCTCGGCCCAGCTCGTTGGCGATTCGCTCGCCCAGCGACAACATGGCCGCCGACATCGCCGCCACCCGGTCTTCCTCGACCTGGGCCGGGAGGGCCGAGGCCATGGTCAGGCCGTCGACGCTGACGACCGCCGAAGCCTCGACGTCCGGCGACGAGGCAGCCAGATCTCGCAGGCGGGCGATCATCTGATCGGTGCGGGTTGGAGACAAGGGAACCTCGGCCGTGCGGCGAACGCACTCCACACGAAGGCGAAAATCTAGCATAGGGGGAGGGGGCTGTCAAGCGAAGGGGGCGGCGCGGGCGGCGTCGGCGACCATGGGCCAGCGCACCGCGGGCGCCATCGTGGAAACGACGACCCGATCTGGTAGAATGCGGCCCTTGGCGTTTCCCGGTTTCGGCAGGGACGCCTGAGATCGGGAGAGGTCGCGCCGGCGTGGGTGAGGCGCGGCCTTTTGGGATTGTCACCGGCGCCCCCGCAGACCATCGGCAACGACCCGGCACGTCGGGCCGCCGGATCCTAGCCTCCCTCCCCGGAATTGAAACTCCGGGCCGACCCTTGCGGAGAAACCGAGATCCGATGGAGCTGGTCGCACAACTCGTCGATTTCATCCTGCACATCGACAGGCACCTGGCCGAGATGATCGCCGACTACGGCGCCTGGACATACATCCTCCTGTTCGCCATCGTCTTCCTGGAAACGGGGGTGGTCGTCACGCCGTTCCTGCCCGGAGACTCTCTCCTCTTCGCCGCCGGGGCCCTGGCCGCCACCGGCGCATTGGATGTGCGGGTCGTCTTTGCGCTGCTTACCTTGGCGGCCATCGTGGGGGATACGGTCAACTACGCCATCGGTCACCGAATCGGGCCCAGGGCGTTTGCCGGGAACATCCGCTTTCTGCGGCGCGAATACCTCGAACGCACCCACAAGTTCTATCAGAAGCACGGCGGTAAGACGATCTTCCTCGCCCGCTTCATCCCGATCATCCGCACCTTCGCGCCGTTTGTCGCCGGCGTCGGGACGATGCGCTACAGCAAGTTCATCGTCTACAACGTTGTCGGTGGTTTCGCCTGGACGTCGATCTTCACCTTCGCCGGCTACTTCTTCGGGAACATCCCTTTCGTGCGCGATAACTTCGGACTGGTGGTGATCGCGATCATCCTGATCTCGGTCCTTCCGGTGGCCTATGAGCTGATCCAGCATCGACTCCGGCCGACGCCGAAGAGCGCGGCGGAGCCGAATCTCCCCGCCGAAGGTGCCTAGGCCCTCCCCGATGACGCGTCCGCTGTGACGGCGGCACCGTCGAGGGGCGAGGGGAGCCTCGTCCACACCATGGGTACTCCTATCCAGCAGGCCGGGGCCAGGGCGGCCGGCGCGACCGCGTCCGGGCCGCCAGCAGAGGTGCCGCCGTGCCGTCAGGGGGGTTCGAGCTCAGTACCGATCGTGATAGCCGCAGCAGTCCCGCGGATTCGGCCCATCCTCCGGCCGTTCGATATCCTGGTCGCCCTCGCCTTGGGAGCGGTTTCGTCTACTCCCTGAACCACGACATCCGGCGGGGCGGGCGCGCCAGCCTCAAGAGGGAGGACTAGGAGAGTCCTTCGGGGCGAGACCGACCCAGCGGCCCCCATACTGCCAACAGGCCCGCCAAAGAGGCCAGGGTGAGAACGGCCAGCATCGACAGGCTCACCACGGCTGAACCGGGGCCAGGCGTGGCGGCGTCCACCGGGACAGAAGCCAAGCCGAGCGTCAGGGCCGACAAGTTCCACGCGGCGTGCATCCCTACCGAGGGCGGCATAGGCGCCGATCAGGATGAGGGGCCGCCGGGCCCGGACTGCGGTGACCAGACCCCAACTCGTCAGGCCGGCCGTGAAGACGTGGAGAAGGGTGGCTCCGGCCCGGGCGACGGTGGAGACCAGCCACGCCTCTCCGGGCTGGGTCAAGAAGAGGGCCTCGAAGAGCGCATAGCCGGCCCCCCCCAGGGCGCCGCCCAGGAAAGCCTCCGCGGCCGAGATCCGCCGGCGGACGAACGGCCACACGGCCATCGTCTTGACCGCTTCTTCGACCGCCGGGACGATCAACCCGATGTAGCCGTACATTCCCAACACAATCCCTGGAGCCTGGATGGCGGGCCCAAGCAGCTCGAGCGCCGCGTCGGGATCGGAGGGGGAAAGCTCATTCATCACACTCAGCAAGGCCGCCCCTTCGACGGTCGAGGTCATCCACACGGCCAGCCCGATAAGCAAAGGCACCACCAGCGCCACCTCCGCCGCCAGGGCGGCCGCCGGCATCCAGGTGATCCCGACGGCGAACTGCCCCGAAGCCCGCAATGCAGACAGAGGCGGCCCCAGGCTTCGCAGCATTCCGATAACGAGGATGACCGGAAGCGCCGACGTTCCGAGCAGGCCAATCGAGCCCAGCAGGGCGGGTGCGACCCCCCGATTGACCGCAAGGTATCCGGCCACCAGGAAGAGAGGGTAAGCGACCAGGGGGAGCGCCCAACGGGAAGACGCCCGGGAGACGAGGCCTGGCGGGCGACCGAGAAGCCGTCGTCCGGCGTGGTAGGCGGGGAGGCTAAGGACACCGGCGATGGACAGCAGCCCGACCATCGTCCAACTCGGGAGGTCGAGCGACGGTTCCCCGCGCACGGCGAGGCCGACCGCGATCGCGGCGAACACGACGGCGGCAGCCCCGGACAGCAGGATCCCCAGGAGTGACGTCAGCAGCATGGCGACGGCCCAACCGGAGGATCGGTCTCCCGGCTTCATCGGGTCACGGCAATCCGGACACGCCGGATCACGATCGGATCCGGCGCGAGCAGGTCCACCGCAGGATCCCGGGCGGGGAGGCCCTCAAGGATCTCCAGGCCTTCGATCACACGTCCAAAGATCGTGCGGGTCCCGTTCCACTCCGGGAACGGCCTCAGGGTAATGATCAGCCGGCTGCCGCCCGTTCCCGGACCGGCGCTGGAAAGGGCCACCATTCCCGGCTGGTTGAAGTCGAGGCCTGAGTCGAGCTCGTCGGGAAGGTGGTACCCGGGGTCACCGAATCCGGTGGACGACGGGTCGCCCATCTCCACCAGCCGCCGTGGTTCGACTCGGTAGAAGTTGGTCCGGTCAAACCAGCCCTGATCGGCCAAGAAGATGAAGCTGTTGACAGCCCGGGGTGCGGAATCCGGCAGGAGCTGGAGCACTACTTCACCGGCGCCAGTCTCCAGGGTAACGGTGTAGCCGGCCTGGGGTTCGAGGGTCAGCGGCGGCTCTTCGGGAAACTGGCGCGTTCCCAGGATCTCGAGGCGAACCGCAGATTCCAGGTTCAGGGCGGTCGGCGAAAAGCGCAGCACGACACCGTTGAGGAAGATGGTCGGCAGGCCGGGGATCCCCGCCGACGTTGCCTGATGGAAAGCATCGGCCAGGTACGCAGTGTAGCGACCCCCGTCGATGTCCTGGCGGAACGCGGTCGGTTCGAGTCCGAGCCCAGAGGATTGCTCATACAGCCAGGAGCGGAACGACTCGGGCGGAAGGACCGACCATTCCGCGTGGCGATCGACCAGAAGCCGGGCCATCTCCCAGAACAGGTCCTGGCGGCCGGCCGCCTCGACGGCCTGTCCGGCGATCGAGTCCTTATCGAATTCGGCTACCACCGGATAGTGACGGAAGGCGAGCTCGACCTCTTCGGGGTGCAGGTCAACGACCTGGAACAGGACCCGCAGCCCCTGGGCCGCGGTGTTACTCTGGAAATCGGAGTACACCAGGATCCGCACCGGCGCGCCGGGAGGCCCGAGTCGATGGTCGGCCGATGAAACCGTCGGTACCGGTCGCGGGGTGGCCGTGGAGGTCGAGGCCGGAGCCGCGGGCGAGGTGGTTGCCGAAGGCGTCGAAGTCGGGCCGAGCAGAACCGCGGTACGCGACGGAGTCGGTTCCGCGGGCGGCAGCGTCGGCGGCGAACAGCCGCTGGCCAGCAAGCACGCCACCGCCAGGCCGAGGCCGAACCGACTCGCTCGGTCCGATTGCGTCTTCGACGGCGGGAACCGCATCCTTTCAATCACTCGAGGTGAAATCTCCAGACGGTGGACGTGGCTTGAGGCGTCCAATGTCAGAAGCAGTTACTGGCCCAGGTGGTCTTCGGGAGTCAGGCATGCGGGCGCCGTCTGCCTTGTTCTGATCCTCCTTGCCGAAGCAGTACGCGGTCAGGGGAGCGCGGTCGCGCACGCCGACGCGGTAGAAGACATGGAGGATCGGACCGGTCCCCTGGTCGGGCATCGGTCTGAAGGGGGACCCGTGGGCGACAGCGTTGCGGAGGACCATTCGTCGGATTCTAACAAACCCCGATTTCCCACAGGCACGGCCATCCGCCGGGTCAATCGGCCGATTCCGCCCGGAATTCATCCCGTACTCATCCGATCCGGCTTGATAGGTGGGTTCGCCTCCGGTATCCTAGTCCCGCACGGGGGTGGTTGGGTCCCGGTGGGCTCCCCGGTCTTCAAAACCGGCGGCGGGCCGCGCAGCGGGCCGCGGTGGGTTCGACTCCCATCCATCCCCGCCTTCTTGGAGAGGTGACGGAATGGAACCACAGTCCGGTGGGGAGGACCTGCGCGTCCAGGCGCTTCGATCGGCCGTCGGGCGGGTGATGATGGTCGAGAAGGTTGAGGCGGCTCCTGGCGAAGCGTCCACGCTGGCTTTTGCCGGACGGCCGACCGTCCCGGCCGATCAGATGTACGACTCGCTCTCCCCGGCGTTTGCGCAGCAGGGGATGACACTGCTGCTTCGACGTGAGAAGGGCCTGGTGTTGGCGATCGGGGTTCCCAGGCTGGCCCCGCCCGGCCGGCCCAATCCGCTGATCAACGCCGGCCTCTTCCTGCTTACGCTGCTGACGGTGGGCTATGCGGGCCTGGTCAACGGCGCGACCTATCTGCGGCCCGAGGCGACGTCGCTGGCGGAGCTCCGCCTGACATCCCCGGATGCGATCTTTCTGGGGATCGCCTTCACCGCGTCGTTCCTGGGGATCCTGCTGGCCCATGAATTCGGCCACTATCTGGCGGCTCGCCGGCATGGAACCCCTGTGAGTCTCCCCTACTTTCTCCCTTTGCCCGGATCACCGTTGGGAACGCTCGGCGCGGCGATCCGCCTGCTAGCGCCTCCCAAGAACCGGCGGGTCCTGATCGACATTGGAATGGCCGGACCGCTGGCGGGCCTGGTCTTCGCCGTGCCATTGCTTCTGATCGGGCTGGCCCTTTCGCGGGTCGAACCGCTTCCGGCCACATCTTCCGGGTTCGTCAACCTGACCCTGGAAGGCAATTCGATCGTCTATCTGCTGGCCAAATGGTTCGTCACCGGCCAGTGGCTGCCCTCGCCGGCTTCGTTCGGCGGTGTCCCGCCTGCGATCTACTGGGTCCGCTACTTCTTCCTTGGATTGCCGGCCCCGATCGGGGGCGTGGATGTGCTGCTCCACCCCGTGGCGTGGGCGGGTTGGACCGGTCTCCTGATCACGGCGCTGAATCTGATACCGGCCGGCCAGCTCGACGGGGGGCATGCCATGTACGTGTTGGCGGGGCGTCGAGCCCGAGCCCTGGTGCCCTTCCTGATCGCCGGCATGCTCCTTCTGGGGACGGTGTGGAGCGGGTGGTGGATCTGGGCGGCGCTGGTGTTCTTCGTAGGCCGGACCTACGCACAACCTCTTGACGACATCACCCCGGTCGGCGGCCTTCGCCGCTGGATCGCCCTGTCGGGAGTGATCCTGTTCCTGCTGCTGTTCGTCCCCGTTCCGTTTCGACAGTTCGGCCTCTGACGCCGCTCCGGGCACGCGCCACCGCTCCCGGGTAGACGGGGAAGGCCGCTCTCAGGATCAGGTTCTCTCTTGCCGGGTCGGTGCGCAGGTTCCGGGAGTCGTGTGCGACACCTCACTCCACCGCGATCGACGCCCAGAGGGCGCACTCAGCCCAGGGCCGCCAGAATCTCCTGGCTGTGGCCCTCGGGCCTGACCTTCTCGAAGACACGCAGCACCCGGCCGTCGGCTCCGATCAGGACGGTCGTGCGGAGGATTCCCATCGAGGTCCGACCGGCGCGCACCTTCTCCCCCCAGGCGCCGTAGGCTTCCGCAACGCTGTGATCCTCGTCGGCCAGCAAGGGGAAAGGCAGGTTGAACTTGCTCTTGAACTTGCGGTGGGAGGCCGGATCGTCCGGACTGACCCCCAGGATCACGACTCCGGCGGCGTCATAGTCTGCGTAGTCGTCACGGAAGGCGCACGCTTCCACCGTGCAGCCAGGGGTGTCGTCGCGCGGATAGAAGTACAGGACGACTGGCCGACCGAGCAGGCTCCCCAGTCGCACCGGATTCCCCTGGTCGTCGGGCAGAGTGAAGTCGGGCGCGGGAGAACCTACGGCCGGGACAGGCATCGGTCAGTCGCGATCCATGCGTTCCTTGGCGTCGAGCATGTCGGTCTTGAATGTGATCGGGTGCTCGAGCCAGGACAGCTTGTCGACCCCGGCTTCGCTGGCGGTCAGGATTTCGAGATCACCAAAGTCGAACAGGCGGCCGAAGAACGACTGTGTCATCTTGATGTCGTTGACCTTCTCCAGCGAGGAGTCGGTGACGCTCTTGTTGAGCGTGCCTCGGACTTGGATCACCCGCCGGCTGGTGATCACATACTGGCGATTCCACCAGGTGAGGAGGTCACGCGTCAGAAGAACCAGCGGGACGGCCGCCAGCAGAAACGCCACCGAGGCGATGGGGAAGAAGACGGTGAGCGCGGTTACCGCAAACAGGACGATGGTGAACAGGACCAACTCGAAGGCGATCGATCGCACCAGCATGAACCAGTGCTGGCGGGCCACGCGGACGATAGTCTCGTTGCTGGCCAGAAGGCTCTCAAGGTACGACTTGGACATGGACGTCCTCCCCACACCGGTCGGCGCGTCTGGCCCCCGGATTCGGCTGATTATCGCATGCCGGCCGGGTTCAGGGCAGGGTCGAGATCACCCGCCCCATCGGCTCAACGTCGTAACCTGGCAGCGCGGCCACGGCGCGGCGGAAACGGTCATCCTGAAGCACGGCCAGCAAGGCAGCCGATTTCTCGGAGCGGAAGAACTCGGTCGGGAGGACCAGGTCGTAGCGCTCCTGGAACAAGGGAACGAATCCGAGATCGAGGGCCGAGGCTGCGGCCCTGATCCCCAACCCGACATCGGCGCGCCCGGAGGCGACGGCCGCCGCCACCCCCAGGTGGGTGTACTCCTCCCTGCTGTATCCCTCTACGTCTGCCGCACCAATGCTCACCCGGCCCAGGTGGTAGTCGAGCAGGATCCTGGTTCCCGAACCGCGCTGGCGGTTGACGAAGGTGACCCCGCTGCGCACCAGGTCGGCCAGATCGTGCAAGCCCAGGGGATTGGCGGCCGCGGTGATCAGCCCTTGTTCACGTCCGACCAGCGCCACCACGGTCACGGCCAGATCCGGGAGGTAGCGCCGGACATAGGCCAGGTTGTACTCGCCGGTTTCCGGGTCGAGCAGGTGACTTCCGGCGAAGTGGGCCTCGCCACGGCCCAGCGCCACCAGCCCGCCCTGGCTTCCGAGATTGCCGGAGGCCAGCCGGAGGCCCCTTTCCCCGAGAAACTGCGACAGCAGATCGAGAGTCAGATCGTGAGATCCGAGGGCCACCAGGGTTCGGTCGATCTCGGCGGCCGGGCGGTACAGCCGGACCCGGACCGTTTCCCCGGCTTCGACTCCCTGAACCCCCGGGGGAATGTCGACCAGGCCGTCGGCGCGCACCAGGGAGCTGATCACGCCGGCCCCGCGGGACAGCGGGGCCGCCACAACCCGATGGCCGACGCGACCGACCGTGACCCGCAGCAGTTCCAGGTCGCCGGCGGAGGAATGGACCTTCCGGGTCAGGACCGCCTCGATCGTCTCCGGCTCAGATGGCGGCAGGCCGGTCCATCGACGGAGCAGGGGCTCGACGAAGAGTTCGCCGGTGAGGGCGGCCGAAACCGGATACCCGGGTACCCCGATGATCGGGGTCGGATTTCTGTCGGCGCCGGAGGGCCCGATCGTGCCCAGCACCACCGGATGACCGGGCCGGACGGCAATTCCGTGCACCAGGACTTCCCCGGCGCTGCGGATCACGCTTGCTGAGTAATCCTCCGAACCGGCCGAAGAGCCGGCGTTCAGGAGAATCAAGTCGCTCCGCAGCGCCGCTTCCAGGACGACCTCCCGGATCAACGCTTCATCGTCGGGCACGATCGCGAACCGATCGGCGAGTCCACCCCACTCGATCACCTGGGCGGCCAGCAAGATCGAGTTGAATTCCGGGATCCGCCCGGGCTCCGCTTCCCGGTCCGAAGGGATCAGCTCGCTCCCGGTGGGGATGATGGCGACCCGGGGCCGACGCCAGACCGGCGCCTCGGCGATGCCCGCCGCAGCCAGCGCTCCCAGGTCCGCCGGGCGCAGCCGGCGGCCGGCCGGGACCACCAACTCGCTTTGCACCAGGTCTTCTCCCATCGGCCGGACGTGGCTCCAGGGAGGAACAGGAGCCCGGAGTCGAATTGCCGGAACCCCCTCCGGTTCCACCTTCTCGACGTCTTCGATCGGCACCACGGCATCGGCCCAGCCCGGGAGGGCGTCACCGGTGTCGAGGTAGGCCGCGGCCAGGCCCAGCGGGAGATCGACAGGAGACCGTTCGCTGGCCCGGGAGGTCTCGCGGCCTCGCAGGGCGAAGCCGTCCATGGCCGAGGCGTGGTAGTGGGGGACCGAGCGCCGTGCCCATAGCGGTTCCGCCACGACTCGTCCGAGGGCTTCGGCAACCGGCGTCAATTCCGATCCGAGCGGCCGCCAGAGGTCGGCGGCCTCCAGGGCGGCCCGCAGATGTTCCCACGCTCGATCCAGAGGGATGTCGGAGAGGTACACGGGTTGCCGCTTTCAGTCGAAGGGAACGACGTCGACGGAGCTTCCTGCGGCGAGCCCCGTGGCTTCCGGGGAGATCCGGATCAGACCATCCGCTCGGACCAGGGTGAAGATCAGATTGGACTTTCCAAAGATCGGCTCGGCGGTCCACCCGTCGGGTCCCGCTACCAGGCGCGCCGCGATGTAGTCTTCCCGTCCGGCCTCGGAGGGTAGGTTGGTAGCAAGGCGGGCCCGGATCCCGGGACGGATCGCCGGGCGGTTTTCTCCACCGAGCCGTCGCAGCATCGGTGAGACCAGAAGGCCGGCCACCACCAACGCGCTGACCGGGTTGCCGGGTAGGCCGACGAGCGGCTTCCCGTCGGCGACTCCGAGGATCGCCGGCTTTCCCGGTCTGATCGCCAGCCCATGGACCAATACGCCGGGTTCTCCGAGGCGTTGGATCACCTTGGCGGTGTTGTCGCGGGCGCTGGCGGAGGAACCGGCGGTGATGATCACCAGGTCCGAAAGGTCGTGAGCTTTGCGAGCCGCCTGGTAGAGGGCCTGTTCATCGTCGGGGATGATCCCGTAGGCAGTCGCCGCACCACCGCCTCGCGCCACCAGAGCGGCCAACGTGTAGGTGTTGATGTCGCGAACCTGGCCGGGAGCCGGATCGGCCTCCGGCGGCACCACCTCATCGCCCGTCGAGAGGATTGCCACGCGCGGCCTGGCCAGGACGGCCGTCTCGACGAACCCCAGCGCCATCAGGCCCCCGATCTCCTGTGCTCGCAGGCGTTGTCCCGCTTCGATGACCAGGTCTCCCCGGTGGACGTCTTCCCCCTCGTGAATGATGTTCTTGCCGATCCCCAGGGAGCGCTGGACCTCGATCTCGCCTCCCGGGACTTCCTGGGTATCTTCGAGCATCACGACCGCGTCGGCGCCGACGGGAATCCCACCGCCGGTGTGAACGATGGCCGCCTCGCCCACACCCACCCGCAATTCGGGCGCGGTCCCCATGTGAACCTCGCCCACCAACCGCAGATAGGCCGGTGAGCTGGGGCCGGCGCCAAAGGTGTCTTCCGCCCGAACCGCGAATCCGTCGACGGTCGACCGGGAGAAGGCCGGCAAGGGGTGGGGGGCGAATACCGACTCGGCCAGCACACGGCCCAGCGCATCCGAAGTCGGGATCCGTTCGACTCGCGGTGGGGAGGATGGTATTGCCTCCAGCCAGCGGGCCAGCGCATCCTGCGGGGACACCAGGCGAAGGAATTCCGGCATAGCTAGAGGATCGCGAACCCGGCGAGGGTCAGGTAAGCGGTGACGCCCACCAGGGCCACGCCTCCGCCGGTGAGGAGAAACCAGTTCGGTCGCGCCCCGCGCCGGATCCGGCCCATTTGCCAGGCCTGGGCGGCGGCCAGGGGGAATACCAGCAGCAGACCCACCGTCACCCGGGAGGGCAAGCCCACCAAGGCTCCGGCCAGCAGGGCCACCAACCCGCCGACGATCGCCGCGTCGTGGAGACGCATCCCGGTTTCCCATCCCACTCGCACCATCAATGTGCGCTTGCCGAAATTCAGGTCGGTCCCGTAATCCGGGACTTCAAACGCCATAATCATGGCGAAGGTGAAGAAGACCAGCGGCGCCGTCGCCAGGAACACCATCCGGTGCATGTTGCCGGTCTGAAGCGTGAAGGCGAGGGTTGGGACCAGACCGGCTACCAGCAACGCTGCGACGAACTCGCCGTATCCGGTAGCGACCAGCCGGACCGGCGGAGCGCTGTAGAAGTATGCGGCAGGCAGCAGCAGGGCCAGGATCACCCACGAGGGGGTCGGGGTCTCCCCGCGCACCAGCATGGCCGTCATCAGCAGCGCCGAGAACGTGAGGCACACGAAGGCCGCCTGGAGAGCGGTGGCCCGGCTCAGACCGTCGCCTCCCAGGGCGCCGCTGCCTCCGCTGAAGGGGGTCCGGTTCGGGTTGGCCCGGTCAGCCGGCGCATCGTAGTACTCGTTGAGATAGTGGACCATCAACTGCAGCGCATAAGTCAGCCCCAGCCCCTCCAGTGCCAGGGGCAGGTGGATGGTTTCGCCGAGGTAGCGGGCGAGGCTCAGGCCCATGGCATACAGCAATCCCGATCCGACGAGAAACCAGGGTCGGGAGAGCACGAAGAACAGCCGCACCTCTCGCCAGGAAGGCATCAATCGGTCGCCGGAGGATCTTCGACTTCGCTGTGAGTCATCATCCGGATCACGGAAGTATCACGCCGGGCCTCCGCCCGGAGCGTGACGCCGAAGGGCACAAGAACCCGGGTCGGGTCGACCAGCTCGAAGGTCTGGCGGGCGCCGAAGGTCGGAGACGTTGCGCGGGTGTCCGTCAGCTCGAGCCGCAAATGGCCTTCGAGCAGAGCCCACACTTCGTCGGCGACCTGCCGACGGCGGAGGACGGCCTGACCCGAGGCGAGCAGGATGTGCTCGACCCGCGCCACTCGCCGCAGCCAGTGATCCTCCATCGCGAGCAGGGTTGCGGGGCGATCGTCGGACGGAAGGTCCCCCCTGGACCAGGTCAGATCGTGAATCCCCGGCGTCGACCCCTGGATCATGCCGGGCCTTCGGCGTCGATCGCCGCCTGCAAGTCGCGGGTGTGTTCCCGGCGGTGATCAGCCATCCGCCGGAAGAAGCCTTCGACAGTCAGGATCGCGCCGCTGGAATGTCGTCCGGCCAGGTCGAGCGAGGTTTCGTCGACGGATCGAAGAGTTGCCAGTGCTTCCTGATACGACGCGTCGATCTGGTGAATCAGATCTGCCAGCGAGTGTTTCCGGCTGCGGCGAACCGCGCTGCGATTCCAGCGGTCGAGGTCGAAGTCCTCCGGCACGGTGACCTCTCCGGCGAGCAAGCGCTGCACCTGGCCGAGCAGTCCGCTCTCGGCGTCGGCGAGGTGGGCGACCACGTCACGGACAGACCACTCGGCCCCTTCCTGGCCGTACACCGGCTCCTTGGCCGAGACTTCGTCGAGGCCCTGCAACACCTGCCAGGTATCGTCGTGGGCGTCCCGCATGTAGGCTTCGATCGATAGAAGGCGTTCGCTCATCCGCTTTCCTCCCCGGAGGGTGGATCCGACCGGGCGAATTTCGCATAACCTTCGCCGTGCGGAACCGGCGAGCCGCTGTCCAGGGCCTGGCGGACGTCCCGAAGATGTAGTTTCGGATGGCGGTAGATCAACTTCAAGATGAACCGCAAATCGCCGTCGCCGAACCACGGGTGATACCCGCGGCGTTCGAGGTCGGCCGGGGTCAGTCCGCCGACGAACATGATCGTCTCCTCGCGCGCCGTCTCGAAGGCGGACAGAAGGTCGTCCGGCTTCAGCCGGTCCAGTTGCGGCACTTCTGCCTCGTTGAAGGCATCGATGTCGAAATCTCGAGGGACGCCCGGCCCGCCGGCCACCGCCTGCCGCAGATAGTGCAGGTAGCCAGTCTCAGCGGAGATGAAGTGGGCCAGCACATGACGCACCCGCCAGGCCGATCCGGTGGTGTAGACCGGCCGATCCCAGTCCGGCGGGTTCAGCGCTTGAAAGAAGCCGTGGGTCTTCCGACCCTCCGACGCCAGCCGCTGCTGCAGGTATTCGATTTCGTGTTCGGTCACCGATCCTCCTACCGCAGCAGGTCGCCGCCGTCCACGGGCAGGATCTCGCCCACCACATAGTCGTTTTCCAGGAGGAAGACGACGGCCTCGGCGACATCGCCGGCCCGGCCGGGCCGGCCCAGCGGCAGGGCCTGCCCGATGTCCCTCCAACGCTGCTCGGTCATCGAAGGGGGTTTCTCGACGGGACCCGGAGCAATGGCGTTCACCCGGATGGCGGGCGCCAGCGCCAGGGCCGCGGTTCGGGTCAGCATGTCGACGCCTGCCTTGCTGATCGAATGGATGGGAAAGCGTCGCCACGGGCGCTGCCCGGCCACATCCGAGATGTTGACCACGGCCCCTCCGCCGCGGGCCTGCATCCGCCGGGCGGCGGCCTGTAGACAGAAGAAGGCGGCTTTCAGATTCAGGCCGACGGTGGACTCCCAGTCGGCCTCGGAGGCCGAGAGCAGATCGACTGGTTCCAGGATGGCGGCGGAGTTGACCAGGATGTCCAGCCCGCCGTGAAGGCGGTCGACTTCGGCGAAGAGCCGTTCGATGTCCTCCCGACGGCGTAAATCGCCGGGCAGGGCATGCGAGACGCCGCCCAGGGCGGCCGCCTCTTCCACCGTCCGCTCCGCCTCTGCGGCCGAGCGATGAAAGTGTACCATCGTGCTGCAGCCGCGAGCGGCCAGGGCGAGCACGATGCTGCGTCCCACCCGGTGCGCGCCGCCGGTAACCAATGCGACCTTTCCGTCCAGGATCATCGCCTTCCTCGACCGTGGATTCTAGCCGCGGATTGCGCTTCCTGAAGGGTCAGGAACGAACCAGCTGGGAAAGGAAGAACCACACGTTGGCGGGTCGCTCGGCCAGGCGGCGGACGTAGTACGGATACCACTCGGTGCCATAGGGGACGTAGACGCGCACCGGATACCCGGCATGGGCCAGAGCCCGCTGCAAGTCCGCCCGGATTCCATACAACATCTGGAACTCGAGCGCCGCGATCGGAAGACCGGCCCGCTCGGCGGCCCGCCGGGCGAACTCGATTCGCCGTGGATCGTGCGTCGCCACGGCGACCGGCGGCGGGGTCCGACCGTCCGCCGAAGGCAGGGACGAACCCGCATCGGCGGCCGCCCGGATCATGGTTTCTGCCAGCCGGTCAAAATTCTGATCGACGTCGGCCTTTCTGGGGAAGGCGACGCTGGCCGGTTCCCGGTAGGCGCCCTTGCATAACCGGATCGCGGCTCCGGCCGCCACCAGGGTTTGCACGTCGACCTGGCTCCGGAACAGGTAGGCCTGGATCACCACACCCAGGTTCTGGAAGCCCTCGCCTGCGAGCCGGCGGAACACTTCCAGCGTGTTGTCCACGGTTGCGGAGTCTTCCATGTCGATCCGGATGAAGATTCCGCACTCGGCGGCCTTACGCAGGACCTTGCGCAGGTTGGTCAGGCACACCTGCATGCCCACCCCCAGGCCGAGCTGGGTGAGCTTGAGCGAGGCGTAGGCGCGTGCCTCGTCCTGGCAGATCCGATCCAGGATCTCGAGGTAAGCGTCGGCGGCGGCGTGGGCCGCGGCCTCGTTCGTCACGTTTTCTCCCAGGTGGTCGATCGAAGCGGTCAGGCCGTAGGCTTCCAGGGAGCGCACCGCGGCGATCGCCTCCGTCAGGGTCTCGCCGGCGACGAAGCGCAGGGCGGCCCGGCGGGCGAAACCCCAGCGGGTAACCAGGCGCCGCGCCCAGGCGGCCTGCGAGAGATACAGAAGCAAGCTTCGCAACACGTCAGACTCCTGGTGGCTCGGGAACGGGACACGCACCGAAGCTGAACGCATACAGGGTCAGCCCGGATGTTTCCATGCTCAGTCGAAGCTCATGCTTTCCAGGTCCAAGATCCCTGGCCAGGGCATAGGCGCGAGGCGAGTCGACGCGGACCGACGTTCCCCCGCCGTTAGCGATCAAGTCGTCACCAAACCGACCGGCCTGGATCGGATGGCCGTCCAGGCGGACCTCGAGAGTGAGCGGCTCGGCCCCGAATGGTGGCTGCGGCTCGGCTCCCGGGAAGGGGCTTAGGACCGCATGAACGCTTTCCGCCTGGAAGGGAAGCGCGATTTCCCCTTTCCGGGAATGCAGGGTCCAGCCGCGGTCGGCCAGACTCCAGGCGCCACCGAGGTAGAAGGCGCCCTCCCGGACATCCTGCGGCAGGATCAGTTCTGTCGGCTCGTCGGTGCGGCCCGGACGGTTCCCGAGCGCCTCGCACTGAAGCTCTGGTGTTGCGGGAAGGCATGCAGCGCCGGAGAGAGCCGGGACGGCGTCGGATTCGAAGGGCAGGTCGGCCGGACGGACTCCGGCCTGCGCCAGAAGTTCACGCAGTGCGTCTTCGGTCTCCCGGTAGCCCCCTTCGCCCTCGTGGCGGAATCGCAAATAGCCGTCGGGGTCGATCAGGTACATCGTGGGCCAGACCGCGTTGGCCAGGGAAGTCCAGATGGTCTGATCGGGGTCGAGGGCCACGGGCCAGGTGACTCCCAGGCGGCCGCAGGCAGCCCGGACGAAGCCCGGATGGCGGGCGAAACTGAACTCGGGCGTGTGGACCCCGATCACTCGAAGTCCGACTTCCTGGTAGCGGGCGTGCCAGTCCCGCAAGACCGGCAGGGTCCGAAGGCAGTTGATGCAGGTGAAATCCCAGATGTCCAGCAGGATGGGGTGGCCGCGCAGACCGTCCAAAGGGGGGGCTCCATCGAGGTTGAGCCAATCGACCCGTGGCAATTGGGGGGCTCGAACAACCCGGCGATCCAGGCCCATGGCGCGGATTCTAGCAGGGCCGTCGCTGGTTCGACAGTCGCCCCCGGCAGGATTCCGGGGCGCGGAACGGCAGGTCTGCCGGGACGGCGCGGGCGCCTGCGGATTCAAGGGGCTGGTAAAATCGGGGCAATGGCCCACTAGCTCAACTGGCAGAGCAGCTGACTCTTAACATAGTGTGGCCCGAAGGTCCCGTAGCTCAACTGGCAGAGCACGCGACTCTTAATCGCTAGGTTGGAGGTTCGAGTCCTCCCGGGATCACCTGACCCCATCCGGGAATAGGAAGTCACCCGCGCGGGGGATGCTCACCGAGGGCAAGCGCCTGCCTGCCCCCACGGGATCGATCGGATGCCTGGGGTTGGAGGATGGCAAGGCGGGGGTCGCAACCAAAACGGCCGCCCCGAGGGCGGCCGCAAGTCTACGCAACCATGTCGATCAGGAGGAGCGGGACCCGGAACCGGACGCCTTGCGGGGAAGGCGGGCACGCTCCTCGGGGCGAACCAACGAGGGGGCAAGCCAGATCCAGGCCACCAGGGCTTCGGGCCGGCCCGTCAAAGCGCTGCGGGCGACGGCCGCGCTGCGTTCCTGTTCGGCCACACGCCAGCGCCTGGCTGCCTTGCGGTAGGTGCTGCTCAGGGACTCGTCCGAACGCCGCTTCATCGCTGTCTCCGTCCTGAACCCACGATAGCACGGACACCTTATCTTCCTTTCTTACAGGCTGCCTACAGGAGGACCCGGTCGAACCAGGACCTGGGTCCTGGGCAGCCGGAGGCCGAAGGACCTTTCGGCCCAGGAAATGGCCTCGCCGATTGTTGCGCCCCGTGGTCGCTATGGTAGACTTTCGCCAGCAGTCCACCGTCCGGGAGGATCGGATGACATCGCAGGCGAAGCGTGTCGTCTGCATCGAAGACGAACCCGAGATGATCGATCTCGTCCGTCTGATCCTGGGCCGGAAGGGGTTCGAAGTCATCGGCGCCAACGGGGGAGTCGAGGGCCTCGAGGCGGTCCGTCGAGAGAAGCCCGACCTGGTTCTGTTGGATCTGATGATGCCGGACATGGACGGCTGGGAGGTCTACCAGCAGGTCAAAGCCGATCCGGAGTTGAAGGACATTCCGGTGGTCGTGGTTACGGCCAAAGCCCAGTCGATCGACAAGGTGCTCGGGTTGCACATCGCCAAAGTGGACGATTACATCACCAAGCCGTTCGGTCCTCAGGAACTTCTGGAGAGCGTGGCCAAGATCCTCGGCGCCAACGAGTGATCGGCGGCGATCCGAACAGCAGGGCGCGGGGCGGCATGCGGTCGCCCCGTTTTCTTGTAGGAAGATCGATGCGTCAGGTCGAAGTCCGCAACCGGAGCCGAGGCGGATCCCAGGTAGCCCTGGCTGTCTGGTGTTCTTCGTTCGTGTGCCGGCTGCGCGGCCTCAGTCTGCGTCGGACGATACCGGAGCCGGGCGGGTTGCTGCTGGTCGAGAAAGCCGAAGGCAGGCTGTCGGCCTCGATCCACATGTTCGGGATGGGGTTCGACCTGGGAGTCCTGTGGCTGGATTCATCCGGGACGGTCGTCGATCGCAGGCTGGCGCGCCGCTGGCGTATCTACCTGCCGGCCCGGCCTGCCCGCTACACCCTGGAAGCTGCGCCGGATGTCCTCGAACGGGCGACGATCGGGGACCGACTGGAGTTCATCGAGCGTGAATCGTAGGACGCTGACGGCAGCCCTCCTGCTGGCGACGCTGGTCCTGGCGCCGCAGGCTGTGCAGGCACAGGACGCCGGGCCGATCTACGTGGTCCAGGAGGGGGACACCCTGATCGGGATCGCGGCCAGCTTCGGCACGACCGCGGAGGCACTGGCGTCCGCCAACGGGCTGGCCGACCCCTCGGCGATCTTCCCCGGCATGCGTCTGCTGATCCCGGGCTACGAAGGCGTCTCGGGTGTTCTCGGCACCGTCCCGGTGGAAGCGGGGGAGAGTCTGGAGAGCCTCGCTCTCCGCTACGGGATGTCGGCCGACGGGTTAGCACGCCTCAACCGTCTGGCCAACCCTGCCGGCCTGTATGTCGGCCAGTCTCTGATCGTACCCACGGACGAAAGTTCGTCTCCACTGCTCCCGGTTGGGCTACGGTTCACCGCCGCTCCGTCGGGCTTGATCAGTCGGGCAGTCGAAACCGGAAGTAACCCGTGGACAATCGCACGGTGGAATCGACTCCCTTCGGCGCTGTGGATCGATCCGGCCCGGCACCTCTACCTCCCCGCAGATCCGGCCAGCCCCGACGCCCTCCCGGAAGGGTGGACGGCGCTCGAACTGCGCCCCGATCGTCCGGGGCAAGGTCGAACCCTGCTGGTCGAGGCCCTGCTGACGGATGGTGCGTCGATCTCAGGGAAGCTGGGCGAGCATGACGCTGCACTTCGAGGTCGACCCCGAGGATCCGGACCGTCACGTCGCCCTGCAGGGAATCCACGCCCTGTCCGAGCCCGGGCTGGTCGAGCTGCTCCTGGTCTACCGCCCGGCGATCGAGTTGGAGGCCGAATTCGAGTTCTCCCAGCCTGTGCGAATCCTGGCCGAGGACTACGGCAGCGAGTTCATCGGGGTTCCCCCCGAGACGATCGACCCGGCCAACACCGTGCCCGAGGACGCGCAGATCGCGGCGGTCGTCTCTCCGGCCACACCGGTTCGCCTGTGGGACGGACCGTTCGCTTTCCCCACGGACTACTACGAGAGCTTCCCGTCGTTCTTCGGAACCCGGCGCAACTACAACGATGCCGGATGGAACTACTACCACACCGGCCTCGACCTGTACGGCTCGACCTCGACCGAGATCCGGGCGCCCGGCGCCGGGGGTCGTTGTGTTCGCCGGCGAGCTGACCGTCCGCGGCAACACGACCTACATCGACCACGGCTGGGGCGTGTACACCGGGTACCTGCACCAGTCCCAGATCTTCGTCGCGCCCGGGGACCGGGTGGCGCCGGGGGATGTGATCGGGATGGTGGGGGGCACCGGCCGGGCGACCGGGCCGCACCTGCACTGGGAGGTGTGGGTGGGAGGCGTGCCGGTCCAGCCACTGGAGTGGACGGCCGCCGCGTGGCCCTGAGTGGAGGGCCGGGCCGCGGGAACAGGAACCTCGGGACTTAGCCAACGTCCCCGATTCCATCGACCGGAAGACCCGGCGCGCTTCCTCCGCCTGCGCGGCGGGCACCAGCACATCGACCTGACCGAAGGCGCCGACATCCACCGCCACCACCGAGCCGACCGCTTCCTGCGACAGGGCCGAAGGGATCCCGTGGGCCTCGAGCAGGCCCCGCAGCACCTCGGCCTCGCCGCGACCAAGGTCCTTGGCGATCACAACCGGGATCGTGCCCGAGGGCGGTGTCATCGCGTGTAGTATAATGCCGACCTCGCTCTCGTTCTGTTTCCGCCCGGCATGGCCTTGAAGCCCGAACTCACTCCCGGAATCGACTGGTCACAATTCCGAATCCAGGATCACGACCTGGAAGTCGTCACCAACCTGTTGCTCGAGCGGGAGATCCCGCTGACAACGCAGGAGATGGTGCGGGCCGTCGTTGAGCGGCGCCAGGCGGCGCAGGCCGAGATCGAAATCGGCGCGCTCGAAGCGGGCGCCGACCCCTACCGGCCCGTCGAACGGCCTGCCGTTGGAGCCCGGCTGACGTTCCCGGCACTCGACAACCGGGTCGGCGTGGTTGTCGCCGAGCGTCCGGGGAGCAATCCCCGGTTGGGCGACTTCCGTGTGATCGAGGTTCGCTTCGGAGAAGACGTCGAGACCCGAGAATTCGCTTCGGGGTTGGACGACCATGCCCTGAACGTGATCCCCGAGAAGCTCGAAGTAGACGACGAGGCGGCCGGCCCCGACGGAGTGATGCGGCGTCACGGCCGCGCCATCGAGCGAGCCCTGGAGCAGAGGCTGGAAACCACCGACGGGATCGTCCGGATTGCCGGTCGGTGGTTCCCGCAGGCTTTGCTGGCCGAGATCAACGTCGGGCACCTCAACCTGGCCGAGGCGGTGCTCGATGTGAACGCCGGCGGGCCGCTCCCGACCCCGCAGCTCCTCCAGCATGTCGAGCTGCCCGAGAGCTTCGACTCAGCGCTGGCTCAGTTTTCCCTCGACTATGCCTTGCAGCAGGATGAGCGGTTCGATGAAGTGGGCCCGGCGGGCAAGGTGCTGTGGTACCTGCGCCGTCTCGAGCCCGCGGAAGTCCTCGAAACCCCGCCGCCCCTCCTCCCGGCGCGTGCCGAAGGAGACCCGGTCGGCTTCACCGAGGAGCTCAGCGCACTGTCGGCCGAGCTCGACGATGAACTGGGCGCAGGCGAAGTCGCCGCCGACCCGGTAGACGAAGTCGTGTTTCCCTTGCTGTTTCCGCACTGGAGGGTTGGCTCGATCCCGCTGTCGTCGCAGTTGCGGTCGCTGTTCCCGACAGCCTACGAAGCCCCGCGCATCCGGTTCATCCTGGTTGACGGCCACAGTGGCGAGAAGTTTCCCGGCTGGGTGGTGCGGTCCCCGCGTTACGTCTACGGGCTGCGGGAGTGGTACCGGCGCTACGACGTCCCGGCCGGGGGCTTGATCCGTATCCGGCGGGGAGACGCCCCCGGAGAAGTGGTGGTGGAGGCCGCCGAACGGCGGAGACGCAACGAGTGGATCCGCACGGTGGTGATCCACGGCGACGGCGGTATCGGTTTCACCATGCTTCGGCAGCAGGTTGGGACCTCCTACGAGGAACGGATGGTCGTGGGTCTGTCGGACCGGGAGGCGTTCGAGGCGGCCTGGAAGGCGGTCCGGCAACGACGCGAGCCGTTTGCCAAGGTGGTGAGGTCGGTCTTCTCGGAACTGGGCAAGCTCAATCCTCAGGCGGCGGTCCACGCCGAGGCGCTCTACTCGGGCGTGAACGTTGTGACCCGGGCAACCCCGCAATCGGTCTTCACCCAGCTGTTAGGGGAACCGAGCTACGAGTACGTCGGGGACCTCTACTGGCGGCGTTCCGACGGACTTCGGGGGAGCGACGGGTGACCTCGCCAGGCGCTCCGGTCGGCCTGCAACGACCGACGGTAGACACGCGATTCCACATCGACTATGAGTGGTGGCGTCGTGCGGATCGGGAAGTCGAGGTCTACCTGCAGGCCTATCTGTGTTCGGACCACCAGGCGGCACTCGAATTGGGGGATTCGGAGCTGGGGTACGACGAGGTCGATACTGCGACAGCCGAGGTCCGCCGGGTCCGCGGGGTGGAACAGGTGCTGATGGCGCACTGCGCGTCGCCAGCCGGACTACGTCGGCCCGCACAGCAGCCTGGTCGACGCGGTGTTCCGCATCCTGCTGGCCAATGGGAACTCTCCGCTGAGTTGCTCGGAGCTCGGGGATCGCCTGGGTCGGCCGGCGCAGACGATTCTGCGGACCCTCTCGGCGCCGCGGGTCTACAAGGGGATCCGGCCGATCCTGGAGTAGCCGAGGATTGCCGGGGCGGCCAGTTCTCATGTGTCGGCTCTCAGGGCAGGGCCCCAACCGTTTCGGGGCCAGGGAACCTGCCTCCGACGGTTGGCCATCCAACGCCGGCAACCGAGCTTCAGCCACGGGCAACGACCGGCCAGCCAATCCTGCCGTACAATCGTTGTGGCCCCTGTAGCTCATCCGGATAGAGCACCCGCCTTCTAAGCGGGTGGTAGCAGGTTCGAAGTCCTGCCAGGGGCGCCTGGGGGCCCGGCGTCTCCGCCGGGCTCGGCCTCAGCGGCCGCTGAGCAAGCGCGCTCGACGCCAGGGAGCGGCCTGCTCTTCATCGGCCAAGACCTGGCGCAGGTCGTAAACTTCATCCCGCAAAGCTGCGGCCTTCTCGAATTCGAGAGCTTCCGCAGCCAGCCTCATTTGCTCTTCCAGGCCTCGGACCACCCGGGTGAGTTCTTCGCGGGGCAGATCGGCCGCCCGGCCGCTGCGGTACTCGCCGCGTTCCTCGGCCACGGCCTGGGTTGCCATCTGATCCGTCAGATCGCGCACCGCCTTGATCACCGACGCCGGCTCGATCCCATGTTCCTGGTTGAACAGGACCTGCTTGGCGCGCCGGCGTTCGGTCTCGTCCAGGGCCTGGCGCATCGAATCGGTCAGATGATCGGCGTACATGATCACCTGCCCGCGGACGTGGCGTGCGGCGCGGCCGATGGTCTGGATCAGCGCCGTTCCGGAGCGCAGGAACCCTTCCTTGTCGGCGTCCAGGATCGCCACCAGGGAGACCTCCGGCAGGTCGAGGCCTTCCCGCAGCAGGTTGATCCCGACCACCACGTCGTACACCCCCAGGCGAAGATCACGCAGGATCTCGACCCGTTCGATGGTATCGATCTCCGAGTGCAGGTAGTGGACTTTGACCCCCAGCTCCAGCAGATAATCGGCCAGGTCTTCCGCCATGCGTTTGGTCAGCGTGGTGATCAGGGCCCGTTCTCCCACGTCCACCCGCTTCTGGATTTCGCCCACCAGATCGTCGATCTGGCCCTCCACCGGTCGTACTTCCACCTGCGGGTCGACCAGACCGGTAGGTCGGATGATCTGCTCGACCACCTGGGCGGCCCGATCGAGTTCGTACGGGCCGGGGGTGGCCGTGGTGTAGACCACCTGACCGGTGCGCGCCTCGAACTCGGCGAAGGACAGCGGGCGGTTGTCGAGCGCCGAGGGGAGCCGGAATCCGTACTCGACCAGGGTCTCCTTGCGCGACCGATCGCCGCCGTACATCCCGCCGATCTGAGGGACGGTCATGTGGCTTTCGTCGATCACCAGCAGGTAGTCCGGAGGGAAGTAGTCGATCAAGGCCCACGGCGGCGAGCCCTCCGGCCGCTGATCCAGATGGCGCGAATAGTTCTCGATGCCGCTGCAGTAGCCGACTTCGCGCAACATTTCCAGGTCGTAGCGGGTCCGCTGTTCGAGCCGCTGGGCTTCGAGCAGCTTCTCGCCGGGAGCGCAGCCAGGCCAGGCGCTCGGCCAGTTCGCTTTCGATGGCTCCGATCGAATCGCGCAGCTTCTCCTCGTCGGTGATGTAGTGCTTGGCCGGGTACACCGAAATCTCCGCGGGCTCGGCCAGGACTTCCCCGGTGAGCGGATGGAACTCGATGATCCGTTCGACTTCTTCATCGAAGAACGAGACCCGGTAGGCGGTCTCGGCATAGGCCGGCATCACTTCCAGGGTGTCGCCCCGCACCCGAAAGGCGCCCTGACGCAGCTGGAGATCGTTGCGTTCGTACTGGCTCTCTACCAGCCGCCGCAGAACGGCGTTGCGGCGGTAACGCTCGCCGCGGCGCAGGGTCAGCACGACGCGACCGTAGGCCTGGGGGCTGCCGATCCCGTAAATGCACGAGACCGAGGCCACCACCACCACGTCGCGCCGGGAAACGACCGAGGTCGTCGTCGAGAGCCGCAGCCGCTCGATTTCCTCGTTGATGTCGGTTTCCTTTTCGATGTACAGGTCGTGGCGCGGAACATAGGCCTCGGGTTGGTAGTAGTCGTAGTAGGACACGAAGTACTCGACCGCGTTGCTGGGGAAGAATTCCTTGAACTCGGCGTAGAGTTGGGCTGCCAGGGTCTTGTTGTGAGCCATCACCAGGGTGGGGCGCTGGACCCGGGCGATCAGGTTGGCGATGGTGAAAGTCTTCCCGGTGCCGGTGGCGCCGAGAAGCACCTGGTGTTTGTCGCCGCGAGTCAGCCCGGCCACCAGCGCTTCGATCGCTTCCGGCTGGTCGCCCATCGGTTGGTAGGGGGCGTGCAGTTCGAACGCGGGCATGGGAAGGAGGATTCTAACATCGGGGGCAGCGGGCCGTGCCCTTGGGGAGGCCTGGAACTGCTGGTGGATCGGTCCTGAGGCAATCCGGCTAGGCGCTCAGGGTGATCGGGTTGGTATAGACCCAACCTCGCAGGGCCCCATTGAATGGAAGGTGAGCCTCCACCCGGTAGGCCCCGGGTCGGGTGACGACCTCGACTGCCGCCTCGCATTTCGACCAGGACCGGAGGATTTCTCCGTTACGCAGGAGCCGGAGCTCGGCCGGGCGGGGGCTGCGGATCTGGACCGTCACTCCCACGCCCAGCGGCAGTCTGCCACCCATCTCCACCGTGCCGCCGTCCCCCTGGGCTTGAAACCGGAAGCCACGGGTGGAAGCGGGGAAGTCGCAACCTACGAAGCACCGCCCCCGCCGGATCGCATCGAAGAAACGACGCCGGTCTTCTTCGGCATCGCCCCGCGGGGCCTCGTCCACCAGCACGTGGGTGTTGACCGCGCGGAAAAGGTATGCGTTCGGCAGGATGGTCTTCCGAATCGGTCCCAGCCGACCCGGGAAGGTGTGGGCGTCGGCTCCACCCAGTCCCACCAGGCTGCGGCCGGAGGTCAGCAGTCCGTCCCAGCGCCGGAGGGCCTCGGGGAACGGGCCTCTGGCGATGTAGCCCGGGAAGAACGCGTACAGCGCGGCCCACAACCGCGAGCGCAACAGGGCTTTGTACTCCGTCATCAGATTCCAGATTTCCAGTCCGTGAAAGCCCTCCAGCTCCCAATCGACCCACGACAGGTCGGTGTCCGGTCGGCCGGGGGCCCCGGGGTCGACCGGATGCGCCAGCACCGCCAGGCCACCGCTCTGGGCGACTCCTTCGAGCAGGCGACGCGGGTCGTGGGCCAGCGAGGCCAGTTCCCGCCGGGCTTCATACACCAGCAGATGGTTCTTCTGGGGCTGTCGGGCCGGATCGTGGATCTCCTCGCCGGTGACAAGCAGCACCCGCCGGCCGTGACCGTAGCGATACCCATCGACTCCTTCCACCCAGACATTGTGATCGGTGACCGCGATCACGTCGAGACTGGTACGCAGGGCGGCCTGCGCCAGCGTCTCATGGTCGCTCCAGCCGTCGGAGTAGACGGTGTGGGTGTGCAGGTTGGCTACCAACTCGATCATCGACGGATGCGAGCAGACGCGTCCGGGTTCACGGCGTGGGCGCGGGAGACGGGGTCCGGGTCGGCCGGGGGGTCGGGGAGATTGTCGGAGACGGGCGCGGCGTCGGGGTCGTGGTGGCGGCTCGAACCTGGCCGGCCTCGACCGGGATGATCACGTACTCCAGGCGGACGGGCAGGTCGAGGGCGACGGCCAGATCGTCCGCCAGCCGGCGCATATCGTCCAGCGTCAGCGAAGCCCGGTGATCGTACACGGTCAGGTGGACCGTGGTGGTCTCTCCCTCGGGCTCGACTTTGACCTCGACCACGCTGACGTGGGAGGGATGCCACCGACCGGCGATGAACTCGGCCGTCCTTTCCTGAATCCCGATCCGGCGGGAGGCCCCGGCGGAGGAGAGGGCCAGGGGGATCGAAACGACCACGATCGCCACACCGATCCAGCGCAGGGCCTCCCGGACTCGTTCGCCCCGCTCGACGCGCGGGGGAGGGCGGATGCCGAGCAGCAGGAACATGACCGTGCCGGCCAGGACGATCGCTGCCAGGTTGGTCAGGAACAGGAGCAGCGCCCCGCTGGCATACGCGAACTGCGCCGTGCCCACCCCGTAGCCGACGACAGCCAGCGGAGGCACCAGGGCGGCGGCGATCGCCACGCCCGGGAGGGCTGCGGCGACGTCATCCCGGCTGATGGCATAGGCCGCCGCCAGACCGGACAGGAACGCTACCAGCAGGTCGAGCAACGTCGGCTGGGTCCGTGCCAGGATCTCGGCTGTCGGACGGGCGGAAAAACCGAGGTCGGGGAGGAACAGGGTCAGGGCAGCCGGCAAGGCGATCGCCAAGACGACGCCGTTCAACGTCGAGTTGGCCGCCTGACGGACAATGCGGTTGTCGCCGCGAACCACCCCATGGGCCATCCCCAGAATCGGGCTCATCAGGGGTGCCACCAGCATCGCCCCGATGATCACGGCTGCACTGTCCTGCAGCAGGCCGAGAACAGCCAGCAGCGACGATAGCAGGATCATCATGTAGAAATCGATGCCGGCGCGGGCGCCTGCCCGCATGCCCAGTCCGACCGCGGTTTGCTGGTCACCGCTGAGGGTCGGCAGGGAGCTATAGAGTTGCTCCCACGCCCGGCGGAGCCAGAACTGGTGGACGATCTCGCGCCGCTTGATCAACAGCAGCGGCCGGTGGGTGCCTTCCGCCACTGCCTGGGGCAGGCCCAGCACCGCCGTTGGCGAAAGGAAGCCCTCATCGGACACGCCCAGGATGGTCAGGTCGAAATCGGCGGCGACCTCGGCGATGGCCCGGGGCGTCTCGCTGGTTTGAAGAATCCGGGCCTCGGTCTGATCGGGGAGTTCCTGGCGCTGGAAGATCTCCTGCAGGTCGGTGGTGAGCAGGTTCCGGCGGGCCGGGGTGAGGTGCTCCTGCACAGGTCGAAGGGCGACGATCTTCTCGGGCGCCAGATCGCGCGCCAGCGTTAGTGCCGCTCGTGCATGGGCGTCGCTGGTCATCGGGACCAGAATGCTCGAGGCGACGGCAGGCATTTCTCCCCGCAGGATCAGCACTTCGCACGACGCCATGCGAACCATCAGATCGATGGTGTCTTCCATTCGGATCTGCCGGGGTCCCTCCCGGGAGGGCCAGCCCAGGATCAGGGTGTCGATCGACTCCTCCCACAGGGTCGAAGACAGGCCTTCGCGGATCGTCGGGGCGAAGCGGACCAGGGGTCGGAACGAAGCGAAGGAATCAAGGCCGGCCTCCGAGAGCCAGCCGCGCATCTCCTCCCACGCCAGGCGCGCCTGCCGATGGCGCTCGACGGCGGGCATTTGCTCCGCCGATTCGATGATGCGCAGGGCCAGCAAGTCGCCTCCCCGGGCGCGCGCCACCGCGCCGCCGGCGCGCAGCAATCCGACCGCGGTTGCGGGGTTGGCTACTCCCACCAGCACCCGGTACTCAGCGGGCTTCGTGGGGGACAGGCGGTCGCTGACCACCTCCTGCTGCTGGCGCCAGTCGATAGCGGCGCGGCGGGCTCGAGCCAGGAAGTAGATCCCGCCCAGGGCCAGCCAGCCAACCATCAGAACCAGGCTGGCCGGCGGCAGGCCGAGCAGAATCACCACGCAGATCACCGCCGAAGCCGCAGGGAACAGCGGATACAAGGGCAGCAGGAACGGCCGGTCGCGGCGGCGCTCCTCGGATCGTCGCAGCGAATGCGGCAGGAGCAGGGTGGCCAGCGCGCCGGTAATGGCGGCCGCCGATCCGGCGAAGGCCTGAGGCAGGGGGAGAAGCACGGAGGCCGCCGCCACCGCACCGGCCAGGATCAGCAGCGGTCGGCCGGCAGTCCTGCCGGGGATGCTGGCCGACCCGCCGGCCGGAAGATAGCGGGCTTCCGACATCTCGGCGATCAGGCGCAGCCCGCTGGCTACCACAAGGTCGAGGGCCGAGCCGATCAAGACGACGATCACGGCCAGCGTGGCGACTTCCCAGATCGGGCCGGCCGCAGCGGCGAGCCCGGCCAGAGGGGGCTCCTGCTGTTGGAACAGGACAGGGAAGTTCAGCAGCGAGCTGGCCACCGCCCAGCCAGCCACCGCCGAGATCAGGACGCCTCCCGCCAACGCACCGAGCCCGTGGAACACGCCTCCCCGGATGAACCGTTGATGTTCGAGGGTGAAGTGCAGCCCCCACAGCCCTACCACCAGGAATTGCAGGCCGTCGATCGGATCCCGACTGGGGAGAAAGGCATAGACCTGCAGTGGTTCTGGGGCAGCCCACCGAGCCCAACCAAGCAGCCCGGCCAGCGCGACCAGGCCGCCGAAAAACACGGCGGCGCGGCGCGGCCAGGAGGCGGCCGACCTGGGCCACTGATTCAGGGTGACCAGCGCCAGCAGCGCAAGCCCGGGGCCGACCCCGCCCAGATCGGCGGCGAAGAAGATCTGGCCGAGGCGGGTCAGATAGCCGGCTGCGCCCAGGGTCAGGCCCGCGCCCAGCAGGGCCAGCCCGCCAAGGAGAAGCCAGCCGATCAAGAAGCTCGACTGCAGACGACTGCGGACGCGCGCCAGATGGAAGAGCCCGCCGGGTTCTCCGGGGACATAGGCGCTCTCCACCAGGCTGAGGATCACCGGAAGGAAGAAGACCAGGGAAAGCAGGTAGGCCGATGGTGCGGCTCGGCCGGCGACGCCGACCAGGGGCCCCAGCAGGACCAGGACGGTCGCGCTCAGCGAAAGGGTCGCCCCGATGGCGGCCGCCACCGGAATACTCAGCACTCGACTGGAGCGAACGTCCAGCGGGGTTCCCGGGCCGGTCAAGACCGTTCTCCGATCCGTCGGCGTGCCGGGCAGGGCACGCGCAGGACATCCGGACGCCGAAAGCGTCGGATGGACGGATTATCGCACAGCGGTCGGTGGGACGAACGCCAGGAGGTCGTCAGGCAGGAGAACGAGGCACAGGCTGTGGAGCGCCAATGGCATTCCCGGGAGTTACCAGTTGGACTCCGGAAAGAGCGCACATGCCGATCAGTTGTTGTCGCTGCGCCGCCGAGAGAGGCGCCAGGTGGGTGACCAGCACCTGGACTCGCTCCTCACGGATCTCCTCCAACAGGCTCTCCCAGGCGGGACCGCCGGGAGTGTCGTCGATCAGCAGAACGACCGAGTCGGGATCGTGCGGTCCGAGCAGCCCGTCGAGGTTCTCGTGCATCGATCCCGGATCCGCCAACCAGGGGAACAGCGGAGCGTTTTCCGGGAAAGACAGGGGAGGAGGGTCGACCACATAAACGACGATCGACTGGAGGATCGGGGCAGCGTCGAGCATCTTGGGCTACGTTCAAAATAGCACAGGCAACACCCGCGGACGCAACAGACCCCCTACCGCGGCCGACGTTTGTAACAGGATTGAGACGCGAGCTGAACCTTGCGTCGACCCGATCGGGATTGTCGGACCGCGCCGGCCTTCCGGGGCCGACCGCGAGACTTCCCGGCGAGAAGGGGTACCGCACCAAGTCCCGATGCCGACGGGCGTAGAATCCCTCCGGGTATGTTCAGACTTCGGACTGCCGCCCTGGTTCTGCTTGCCTGTTCCGCCTGCGGGCGACCGTCCGTCGTTCCTGGACCAACGGAGTCGATCGGGAGCCAGAGCCCGACCCCGACGCCTTTCCTTCCCCGCGGATTCGTCGGCGTCGGTACGACACCGCCGCCGGTCGAAACCAACCCGGGCGGGCCCAGCGCAAGCCTGCTCGCTCCACTCGCCGACCTGGCGAACGACCTGGCGCTTGCCCTGATCCGATTGCGCGAGGCGCAGGGTCTGGCGGGACTCACAACGGATCCGGGCTTGAGCCGACTGGCCGAGGAAATCGCCGGGAGACTTGCGAGTCTCCAGACTCCGGCTCACGCCGTCGACCCCTCCGGGGAGAATTCGGCCCAGGTCGGGATGAGCACGCTCGGTTTCCATGGGGCTCTGGCCGAATTGGTTGTCTCGGTGCGACAGGACCTCGACGATCCGGTGGGCGCCGCGTTGCAGGCGTGGCTGACCGATCCGGCCAATCGGAACGCGCTGCTGGCGAGAGAACATCGCCATCTCGGGGTCGGCGTCGCAGGGGACGGGACATGGCTGTACCTGGTGTGTGTTCTGGCCGAATCGGGACCTTTCGACGAGCCCGCCGATCGGGAGGACGACCTTGACCAATGATGAAGTCGCCGGCGTATTCGAAGCCGTCGCCGACCTGCTCGAGATCAAAGGTGAGTCGGTGTATCGGGTGATCTCGTATCGTCGGGCGGCCGAGAGCATCCGGGCCCAGGGGCGACGCCTGGAAGACCTGCAGGCCGAGAAGCAGTTAAAGGAAATCCCCGGGGTCGGCGAAGCGATCGCCGCCAAGATCGAAGAACTGCTGAGCACGGGCCGGCTCGGGTTCTTCGAATCCCTGACTGCCGAAGTGCCGGTGGGCCTGATCGACATCCTCAAGGTCGGTGGTGTCGGTCCAAAGAAGGCGGCACGCTTCTGGAGGGAACTCGGCATCACCTCCCTGGAGGAGTTGCGGGCGGCCGCCCGTGAGGGTCGGCTGGCCGGCCTGGCGGGGATGGGGAAGCGATCGGAAACCGCCATCCTGGAGAATATCGAGGCCCTGGCCCGCCGCCAGACCGGACGGGTCGGTCTTGGCACGGCCCGCCCGATGGCGGAACGACTGGCGAAGAAGTTGGCGGAGCTGCCGGGTGTGTCCGCGGCCGAACCCGCCGGAAGCCTGCGACGATGGCGCGAAACGGTCGGCGATCTCGACTTGCTGGTCGGCGCGGCCAAACCCGAAGACGTGATCGAGGCCTTCGCCGGGTTCGATGAGGTCGAGCGGGTCCTCGGGAAGGGAGATACCAAGGTCAGCGTCGAAGTGGTGGGCGGGATGCGGGCCCAGGTGTGGGTCCATCCACCGGAGCGCTTCGGCTCTGCGCTGCAGTACGCGACGGGCTCCGCCGCCCACAACGTCCAACTCCGAGAACTGGCGCTCGCGCGCGGGTATTCCCTGTCGGAGCACGGCCTGAAGGACCCCGAGGGAGCGGAGACCCTGTGCCGCGACGAGGTCCAGGTCTACCGGGCCCTGGGGCTGCCGTGGATCCCACCGGAGCTGCGGGAGGCCCAGGGAGAGATCGAGGCGGCCGACGCCGGGCTCCTTCCGGATCTGGTGGAAGAACCCGACCTGCGCGGAGAGCTGCACGCGCACACCGACTGGAGCGACGGAAAGGCGACGGTCGAGGAGATGGCCCGAGGGGCGATCGCGGCCGGTTTGGACTACTTGCTGATTAGCGACCACTCACCCAGTCTGGGGGCGCTGAACGGACTGACTCCCGAACGATTGCGTCAACAGCGCAAGGAGATCGATCGGGTTCAGGGGAGGCTCGGCCGATCGTTGCGGCTGCTGCAGGGCGTCGAAGTCGAGGTCCTGGCGGACGGCCGCCTCGACCTGGAGGATGATGTGCTGGCCGGACTCGACCTGGTGATCGCCTCCCTGCACGTTTCCCTGCGCCAGGGGAGCGACCAGATCACCCAGCGCCTGCTGGCGGCAATCCGGAACCCTCACGTCGATATGATCGGCCATCCGACCGGACGACTGATCGGCAGCCGGGGCCCGGCGGAGTTCGACGTGGAGGTGGTTCTGGCGGCGGCGGCCGACCACGGCGTCGTGCTCGAGATCAACTCGCATCCGTCCCGGCTCGACCTGAACGACAGCCTGGCCCGGCGAGCCTGGCAGGTCGGCTGCTTGCTCAGCGTCAACACCGACGCCCACCGGCCGGAGGAGCTGGGGCTGCGCCGCTTCGGGGTCGGCGTTGCCCGCCGGGCTTGGCTGCCGGCCGAGGCCGTGCTCAACACCCGACCGGCCGAAGCCGTTGTGGGCTGGCTGGCTACCCGCGGCTGAGTCTTCACCGCGACCACTGGGGGCGGACAGGGTTATCACCCTCGGAACCCGCCGCGTCGCCAATAGAGGAGGCCCCTGTGGCCCAGACCGCCCTCATCACCAATTCGACCTGCGTCATCCCCCACGACCTGGTTTCCCGATACAAGATCCACGTGGCCCCCCAGGTCGTGATCTGGGACGGCGAGACCCTGGAAGACGGGATCGACATCACCCCGGAACAGTTCTATGCGCGGCTGAAGGTATCGCCGACCATGCCGACCACGTCGCAGGCGACGGTTCCGTCGTTCCACAAGATCTTCAAGCCCCTGGTTCAGGCCGGAACCCCGATCGTCTGCATCCTGGTTTCCAGCAAGCTCTCGGGAACGATCCAGTCGGCGGAACAGGCCAAGCAAGAGTACCCGGGAGCCCAGATCGAGATCGTCGACTCCGCCCATGCCGGGATGTCGCTGGGATTCCAGGTGCTCCAGACCGCCCGCAAGATCGAAACCGGGGCTTCCTTCACTGAGATCGCGGCCTATGCGCGGCGTGCGGTGGAGCACGTCGGGATCATGCTGGTGGTCGACACTCTCGAGTTCCTGCACCGCGGCGGGCGGATCGGCGGCGCAGCCCGGCTGCTGGGGACGGCGCTCAACATGAAGCCCCTGCTGGCTGTGAGGGACGGCCGGATCGAGCCGTTGGAACGTGTTCGGACTCGGCTCGAAGGCGTACGCCCGGATGATGGACCTGCTCGGGGAGAAAGTGGCAGGACACACGAATGTGCGCATCGCCGCCATGCACGCCGCGGCCGAAGCCGACGCCCGGCAGCTCCTGGACCAGGCCAAGACCCGCTTCGGACCGATGGAGACAGTGATTTCCTGGGCCGGCCCGGCGATCGGCGCCCACACCGGCCCGGGCACGGTCGCCATGGCCTATTCGGTCGACCTTTAGAGCGAGAGACCCGCTCCGAGCCTCCGGCCTCGACCTCCGACGCCACCGGGGTCGGGTTGGCCTCCCTCCACGAGGTGGCGCCGTGCGACTCGGCTCGCCACGGACGTTCGGGAGTCGGAGAGGTGACTCCAGCAACCGGGTGGCGCGCTTTCCAACGACGTCGGTGACTCGTCCGAAGCCGCTGCGAGGCAGCCGCCGGCCGGCGCGGTGGTAGAATCGGCGCCCTGAGCCAGCCCTGCAGGCATTTCGCGAAATGACTTGGCCGATGAGCCGGCGGCGGAAGATGGCCGGAGCCCCCCCGCGTCGGGTGGGGGCCTGGGAGGATGCACGGACGTGAAAGAACGAAGCCTGTTCCTCTCGGCGATCCTGGGGATCGCCATGGTCGCGGTGGGAATCCTGGTGGCGACCCAGGTCGATCTTCTGCCTGCCGCCGCTTCGACCCGGGCTGCCTCGGTCGACCAGTTGTTCCAGGTGCTGCTGGGCATTTCCACCGTGATCTTCCTGCTGGTCGAAGGCGCGCTGATCTTCGCCGTCTGGCGCTTCCGGCAACGGCCGGGCGACGACTTCGATGCCACCCCGGTGCACGGGAACACCTCCCTGGAAATCCTGTGGACCCTGATCCCGGCGGCGATCGTCGTGGTGATCGGAGTGTACTCGTTCGAGGTACTGACCACGATTGAGGCCCCGGGGCGCAACCCGCTGGTGGTCGAGGTGACCGGGCGCCAGTTCTCCTGGCAGTTCCGCTACCCCGAAGCCGACCTCGAAACCTCCGAACTCCACCTGCCGCTGGGTCGGCCGGTCATCTTCCGGATCACGTCGGAAGACGTGATCCACTCCTTCTGGGTTCCGGATTTCCGCGCCAAACGCGATGCCACTCCGGGCCAGGTGTCGGAGTTGGCCATGACCCCGTCCCAGATCGGCCGCTTCCCGATCCGCTGCGCCGAGTTGTGCGGCGCCGGACATACGGTCATGGTGAACGAAGTGGTAGTTGAGGAGCCGGCCGTCTACGACGCCTGGCTGGAGGAGCAGGCGGCGATGGCCGGCGATCCGGGCCAGATGTTCCTGACTCTCGGTTGCGGCGCCTGTCACACCCTGGCGGCCGCCGGCACCAACGCCGCCATCGGACCGGCCCTCGACGGCCTGGCGGCTCGGGCCGGGGAGCGTGTGCAGGGAGAGACGGCCGACGCGTACGTACAGGCCAGCCTTCTGGCCCCGGACGCCTACGTGGTGCCCGGCTTCCAGCCCGGTGTGATGCCCAAGAACTTCGACCAGCGCCTCAGCCCCGAGCAACTACAGGCTCTGGTTTCGTTCCTGCTGGCCCAGCCCTAGGCGCCCGGCACGAGGAGGACCTCTCGAATGACGACCGCGAAACAAGCCACTGGATGGCGCCGCTACTTCGGCTGGAACACCGACCACAAAGTGATCGGGGTTCAATACCTCGTCACCAGCTTCGTGTTCTTCCTGTTGGCCGGCGCCCTGGCGATGCTGATCCGGACCGAGCTGATCGCCCCCGGCGCCGACATGCTGGAAGGGGCCGCTTACAACCAGACCATGACCAATCACGGATCCCTGATGATCTTCCTGTGGATCCTGCCCGTGCTCAACGGCTTTGGCAACTACCTGATCCCGCTGATGATCGGCGCCGGCGACATGGCGTTCCCCCGCCTGAACGCCATGTCGTACTGGCTGATCCCGCCGGCCGGCCTGCTGATGCTGGCCAGCTTCTTCGTCGGCGGCGCCGACGCCGGGTGGACGGCCTACGTGCCGCTGTCGATCAGCGGTCCCCCGGGCCAGAGCCTGTGGGCGGTGAGTGTGATCATCCTGGGAACGTCGTCGATCATGGGCGCCATCAACTTCATGACCACGATCATCACCATGCGTGCTCCCGGGATGACCATCTGGCGAATGCCCTTGTTCATCTGGGGCATGCTGGCGACCTCGATCCTGATCCTCACCGCCACTCCGGTGTTGACCTCCGGACTGATCCTGGTGGCCTTCGATCGACTTCTCGGGACGCAGTTCTTCGCAGTCGGCAGCGGCGGCGACCCGATCCTGTGGCAGAACTTGTTCTGGTTCTACTCGCACCCGGCGGTCTACATCATGATCCTGCCGGCGATGGGGATCATCTCCGAGGTCTTCCCGGTCTTCTCCCGCAAACCGATTTTCGGCTACCGGATGATTGCGCTTTCCAGCATGGCCATCGCCGTGCTCGGTCTGACGGTGTGGGCCCATCACATGTTCACCAGCGGGATGGATCCGCGGCTGCGGGTGCCGTACATGATCAGCTCGATGGTGATCGCGGTGCCGACCGGGGTGAAGATCTTCTCCTGGCTGGCGACGATCTGGGACGGCAAGCTGCGCTTTACCACGCCCATGCTGTTTGCCCTGGGTTTCATTTCGATGTTCCTGATCGGCGGTCTGACGGGGATCTTTCTGGCGGCCATCCCGGTGGACCTGCACGTCCACGACACCTACTTCGTGGTGGCCCACCTTCATTTCGTGTTGTTCGGGGGTAGCGTTTCGGCGGTCTACGCCGGCCTGTACTACTGGTTCCCCAAGATCACGGGTCGCAACTACGATGAGCGCCTGGGTCGCACCCACTTCGCCTTGAACTTCATCGGCACCAACCTGGCGTACCTGCCGATGTTCGTGGCCGGCCTGATGGGGATGCCGCGCCGGGTGGCCGACTACGATCCGTCCTTCACGACCTACAACCAACTGGCCTCGCTGGGCGCCTTCCTGCTGGGGATCTCGGTTCTGCCGTTCCTGTACAACGCGATCTTCGAGTTGGGCGCGCGGCTCGCGAGCCGAGGCCAACCCGTGGAAGGCGCGAACCCTGGAGTGGCAAACCGACTCCCCGCCGCCGACGGAGAATTTCCCAACTCTTCCCACCTGGGAAGGGGATCCCTACGGGTACGGGGACGGCCGGACCTCGACCCCCGAGTTGGCCGGCGCGCCGGCCGCCCGTTGAGCCTGGAGGCCTGGGGATGAGTTCACTCACAGATCACGCCGAGCATTTCCGTACGGGCCGGGCGCTCGGGCTCGACCACCGCAAACTGGCGATGTGGCTGTTCATCGGCTCCGAGGTGATGTTCTTCGGGGGATTGATCGCCGCCTACCTGCACTACAAGTACGCGCTGGGGTTTGCGGAGATCGAACGCCTCAACGTCGTCCAGATCGGGATCAATACGCTGGTCCTGCTGACCTCGAGCTACACCGTGGTCAGCGCCCTGGCGGCCCAGCGGGAGGGGAAGTCCGGTCGGATGTCGGTCTTCCTGCTGCTGACCGTGCTGCTGGGGGCCGCCTTCCTCGGCGGCCAGGCACTGGAGTTCACCAGCCTGATGCGTGAGGGCATCACCCTTTCCAGCGGAGTCTTCGGTTCATCGTTCTTCACGCTCACCGGTTTTCACGGGTTGCACGTCCTGGTGGGCGTGGTGTGGGCCGTCGTCGTCCTGCTGCGAGGCATGCGTGGGGCCTTCCCCGCCGGCCAGGGGATGGGCGTTGAGATCTTCGGCCTGTACTGGCATTTCGTCGATATCGTCTGGATCTTGCTGTTCACCCTGATCTACTTGATCCCGTAGGAGGCAGTCGATGCAAGGACAAGCCCACCCGACCGGCCGCCCGCGCTACGGGTTGATCTTCGTGGCGTTGGTGGCCCTGACCGCGATCGAGGTCGCCGCAGCGTCCCTGGCGATCGCGCCGGCATTGCTGGGAGCCTTTCTGCTAAGCCTGGCCCTGGCCAAGGCGGCGCTGGTGGCGGCGTACTTCATGCACCTGCAGATGGACAACCGACTGTATACCGCGGTCTTCGTGCTCCCCGTCCTGCTGCTGACGGTGTTTGCTCTATTGAGCATCGTCATCTAGGTGTAGCCTAGACCGGATCGTAGGAGACAGGCATCGGTCCGCAGCCGGCCGACACTCGGCGAGCGGCGAGACGATCGGGCCCGGAACAGATTCTGGATCGTCGGGCTGCACCTGGCAGTCGCCAGCGCCGGGAGGGTCGGCGAGGCACGTCGGATCCTCGAGGCCGCATCCTCTGGCTCATGCGGGGAGGCCCCTCGGTCGCGGAAGCGCCGGCGCCTCGAACCAGATGATTGATCGGGAGCTGGCCTGTATCGCCCTTCCAGCCCTTGTCTCACATTGATCGCTTGCGCGCAGTTTATCGACAACGTCGCCTTCTTGCCCTCCTCGATCTAGATAACCACTCTCAGGATGAGTGCTAGAATTCACAAGCTTTCTGAAGCTCCCGCGCTGACGTCGAGGTGATCCCATGGAATCAGGTGTTCGATCCATGACCGTGCCAAGGCTCCTGGTCGCCGGGGCGGTGGTGGTGATCGCGGTGATGGGCATGGCCCTTGTTGGGCTTGTGATTGCGGGCAGTCGTCCCGGCGCGGGGCCGGCCGTCGAGGTGGACGCTCTGGCAGGCAGCCGCGATGAATGCACCGTCTGTCACCGGCGCAGTACACCAGGGATCGTGGAGCAGTACGGCAGCAGCACGATGGCCGCAGCCGAGGTCGACTGCCGCGACTGCCACGAGGTCGACCGAACCTATCCCGGTGCGGTGGAGCACGAGGGCACCTTCGTGCTGGGCGAGCCGACACCGGCCCGGTGTGAACGATGCCACCGCGCCGAGGTGGCCCAATACGAGCAGAGCCGGCACAGCCTGCCGGCGTACGTGGCGATGGTCGGAGTCGAAGGCCTGAGCGCGGAGCACCAGACGCAGTATCAGGGGATTCCGGAGGGCGGTTTCGCTCCGGACAAGATGCGCAACGCCCTGTTCGCCATCGAAGGCCCGGAAATCACGCGCTTCGCGTGCGAAGGCTGCCACAACGTCGGCCGTCCCCAGCCGGACGGGAGCGTCGGAGAATGCCAGCAGTGTCATCTGCGCCACGAATTCAGCCTCGAGCAAGCGCGCAAGCCTGAGACCTGTAACGCCTGTCACATCGGCCCCGACCACCCGCAGTGGGAGATCTACGAGGAGTCTCCGCACGGGATCGCCTACCTCACCGGGGGCGAGAGCTGGAACTGGGAGGCCGAGCCCGGCACGCTGACCGTCTCGGACTTCCCGGCGCCGACCTGCGCCACGTGTCACTTCAGTGGATTTGGCGCTTCCGGAACAACCCACGATGTCGGCGATCGGCTGACCTGGTTTCTGTTTGCGCCGATCAGCGAGCGGCGGCCGGAATGGCAGGGCAACCTGGTGCGCATGCAGGCCGTCTGTCAGGAATGCCACAACGACCGTTTCATCCAGGCCTTCTACCAGGACGCCGATGCCGCCACCGAGGCCGTGAACCGGTGGGTCCGGGAAAGCGACCAGATGATGGCTCCGCTGCAGCGAGCCGGCTTGCTCACCTCCGCGCCGTTCGACGAGCCGATCGATTTCGTGTACTTCGAGTTGTGGCACCACTGGGGGCGGACCGCGAAGTTCGGCGCCTGGATGCAGGGCCCGGACTACACCCAGTGGCACGGTGCCTACGAAGTGCTGAGCGACCTGGCCGAACTGCGGCAACTGATCGACGAGAAGTCCGCGCCGGCCGCACCCTGAGATGGGGATGCTGGCAAGGCTGGCTCCAGGTCTGGGGCGTCGTTCGCTGCCCGTTTCGCGCGACCAGCTCATGCTGCTGATGGCGGCGACCAACGAGTTCTTCCTGGCCGTCGATATCTACCTGGCTCACAGCCTGAGCGGAACGATCACAACCTTCGAGTGGATCCCGATCGTCTTCGGCCCGGCCGCCGCCGCCTTGCTGCTTCTGGCCGGCCTGGTGGCTCCGCGCAGGCGATCGATGGCCTCGGTGACGGCGACCCTGGTCTTCTTGGCCAGCATCGTGGTCGGCCTGGTCGGCGCGTACCTGCACTGGGTAAGGGCCATTCTTCCTTTCGCTCCGCCTGGCTCGCAAGTAAGCCTTCCTTTGCTGGTCTGGGCGCCGCCGATCCTCGGGCCCCTGACGTTTGCCCTGGTCGGGGTGCTGGGGATGAGCGCGGCCTGGATCGAGAGTCCCGTGGACAGCGGTCGGTTGACTTTGCCGGGAAATGCCCGGCTCCAGATGCCCTACAGCAAGACCCGGGCCTACCTGTTCCTGGTGGGCCTGGGCATCCTGGCGACCGTGATCAGCAGCGTCCTCGACCATGCGCGCGCCGGGTTTGTAAACCCGTGGCTGTGGGTGCCTACGGCTGCCGGGATCTTTGGAGCGTCGGTCGCCATCGGTCTGGGCTTGCTGGACCGCCCCGCCCGGGGCGACCTGGCGGTCTACACCGCGGCCATGGTCGGTCTGATCGTGGTCGGGGTGGTTGGCGTTTGGCTCCATATCGGCGAGAATCTGACTTCGCAGGGGACGATCGTCGGAGAACGATTCTTGCGTGGCGCTCCGTTTCTGGCTCCCCTGTTGTTCGCCGACCTCGGGTCCCTGGGGTTGATCGTGCTTCTCGATCCGGCGGAAGATCGGCGCCGCGTTTCTGCCTGACCCCACGGACCGGGCGCCGTTCCGGCAGCGTCGGGTGGTCCGTTCGCCGTAGGGGCAGGTCGCGGGTGGTCCCGTCGGTGGGGAGGAGGTGGAGCTATGCAGGTCCGCAGCCTTGGACGTTCTGGTCTCAAGGTTTCCTCGTTGTGCCTTGGCTCGATGCAGTTCGGCTGGACGGCCGACGAGGCGGCCGCCCGAACGATCCTGGATGCATCCCTGGAAGCCGGCATCAACTTCATCGACACTGCCGACGTGTACTCGCGCTGGGTCCAGGGCAATCCCGGCGGTGTCTCGGAGCAGATCATCGGGGATTGGATGGCGGCCGCGCCTGGACGCCGCGACCAGGTGGTATTGGCGACCAAGGTTCGGGGACGCGTGGGATCCGGGCCGAACGACGAGGGCCTGTCGCGCCTTCATATCCGGCAGGCGGTCGAGGCCTCCCTGCGGCGGCTGAAGACCGATCGAATCGACCTGTACCAGATCCATGCACCGGATCCCGGGACGCCGATCGAAGAGACCCTCGAGGCGCTGACGGACCTGGTCCGCAGGGGCCTGGTGCTGTACCTGGGTTGCTCCAACTTCTCCGCCGGAGAGTTGGTCGAGGCTCTGTGGGCGTCCGATCGCAAGGGCCTGGCCTCCTTCGTCAGCGTTCAGCCCCACCACAACCTGGTGCACCGGCGTGAGTATGAGCAAGAGCTCGAGCTGGCCTGCCAGCGCCATGGGCTGGGCGTTCTGCCCTACAGCCCCCTGGCCGGAGGCTTTCTCACCGGGAAGTACCTCCGGGGGAAACCGGCTCCACCAGGATCGCGTGGAGAAACGAGCGGCCGCATCCGCTCTTACCTCGAGCGGGCCTCAGCCTGGGACGTGTTGGCCGAAGTCGATCGAGTCGCCGGGAGGCTCGGAGCAACGCCTTCCCAGGTGGCCCTGGCGTGGTCGATGGGCAGGCCGGGCATCACCAGCTCCATCATCGGGCCCCGCAGCCTGGAGCAGCTCCAGGACAACCTGGCGGCGGCCGACTTGGAGCTCCAGGGCGAAGACCTCGCTGGATTGAACGCGGTCAGCTCCTGGCCCGAGGACTGACAGGCCAGGGCCTGTACCAGGTAAGGGTGGCGAACACAGACGGGGTCTCCCTGGCCTGTGGTTTGGGCGGGGCACCTGGCCAGGCCTTCCCTGAGGATTATCCGCAAGTAGTACCGCGCAGTTATGGTAAGTCGCTCGGCAGAATGCTATAATCACCCTCCGTTCAGAATCTCCGAGGGATGGACTCCGCTCTCAGCCGTTTCCTGGTCCACCTGCGCGACGTGCGTGGAAGCTCGGCCAACACGCTGCTTGCGTATCGGGCCGACCTGCGCCAGTTCATTGCCGCCTTGCGCAGCCGTGTCCAGCGTCCTGAGCATCTCGACCCGGCGGCCCTGACTGAGTACGTTGCCTGGTTGGGGCAGCAGGGGTATCGCCCGGCGACGATCTCTCGCAAGATGGCGGCCGTGCGGTCCTTCCTGGACTTCCTGCAGACCTCAAGCCTGCTGACGGACTCCAATCTTCGCGCGGGACTTCGACCGCCGCGCGCGCCTCGGCCCCGGCCGCGGGTGTTGTCCCAGGAGGAGCTCGAACGGCTGCTGAGCGCGCCCGCCCGGCTGGAGACACCCCGGGCGATGCGCGATGCCGCCATCCTGAATCTGCTCTACGCTACGGGCCTGCGAGCTGCGGAGGTCGTATCCCTCAGCCTGGATAACCTTCATCTGGAGGACGGGTGGGTGACAAGGCCCGGGGTGGCAGCGTTGAAGCTGGCCCTGGGGAACTCCCTCCAGTCGATGCGCCGGTATGTCGTCGACGGGCGGCCCCATCTGTCGCGCCGGGAGGCCGAACGGGCGCTGTTCCTGAACCAGCGCGGGGACCGCCTGAGCCGCCAGGGCCTGTGGCTGGTGGTCAAGCGCTGGACCGGACGAGCCGGCCTGGGGGAGGACCTTTCGCCTCACTCCCTGCGCCACACACTGGCGCACCACCTGTTGCGCGAAGGCAAGAGTCGGCGGGAAGTGCAGCAGGTCCTTGGCTTGACGAGCGCCAACGCCATGCGCCTGCATCGCCTCCAGGGGGAACTGGAAAGGGCCGAGCCGTGACCACCGACTTCCTCACCCTGGACGACATCGACGATGCTGTCGCTGCCTTCCGCAGCCGTTCGGATCTGCGGCCCCGGCTGGGTCTGATCCTGGGCTCGGGGCTGGGAGGATTGGCCGAGAGCCTCGAGGATCGCACTACCCTGGAGGGCCGAGACATACCGGGCTGGCCGGCCGCCTCGATCGTCGGGCATGCCGGCCGGGTGCACCTGGGACGCCTGGAGGGCCAGCCGGCGCTGGTGCTCCAGGGCCGGGCTCACTTCTACGAAGGCTATTCGATCGCCCGGATCGGCCTTCCCGTTCGCGTGATGCAGCGCCTGGGCGCGGAATTCCTGATCGTGACCAATGCGGCCGGGGCGGTGCACCCGGAGTTCGAGCCGGGCGAGTTGATGCTGATCACCGATCACCTGAACCTGCTTGGGATGGCCGGCCAGTCGCCCCTGCGCGGACCAAATCTCGAGGAGTTCGGGCCGCGTTTCCCTGACATGAGCCGGGCGTACGATCGTGAGCTCCGGCAGCAGGCGCAGCGGGTGGCCGACGACCTCGGTTTGACTCTGCGCCAGGGGGTATACGCCTGCCTGGCGGGTCCGTCGTTCGAAACCCCCGCCGATCTCCGCTTCTTGCGGGGTTGCGGGGTCGACGCGGTCGGGATGTCGACCGTGCCGGAAGTGACGGTCGCTCGTCACGGCGGGATGAGGGTTCTCGGAATCTCCGGGATCTCCAACAAGGCCAATCTCGACGGAGAGACCACAACCACCCACGAGGAAGTGCTCGAGGCCGGGGAGGTGATCGTCCCGAGACTGACGAGCCTGATTCGAGGGGTGGTGCGCAGCCTGTGAGCCGGGCGGTAGATGGACCAGGCGCTCCTGTTTCTCCAGGCCCACCAGACTTGGATCTACCTGGCGCTGGCCGGCGGGCTCTTGTTGTCGCTGCGCAGTCTGGTTCGCTGGTCGGGCACGGCGCGCGCCGCCGAGTTCAGCCTGGAAGTCGAGCGAGCCCGACGTGGGCTTCGCCGCGCCGCGGTCCTTGCCGGGTGGTTGGCGTCCGTCGGCCTGGCGACCTTCCTTCTGACAACTTTCATCAGCCCGTCGATTCCCGCCGCCAACCGACCGACCCCGCTTCCCACGGTCTCTCTCCTGGCCACTCCCGCGACGCCGCCAGCCGAGTCGGCCGGTCCGGCAGCCACGGCCCTTCCGGAGGCGGCCCTCGAACTCGAGCGGTTGCTCCAACCCGGCGGCCACCTTGCGCTTCCCGGAAGACGGCAGCCAGCTCACCGGGACGGTGACCATCGAAGGCACCGCCACGATTCTGAATTTCGCATTCTACAAGTACGAGTACATCGAGCTGGCGGCGGGCAGCCCGGCGCCCGGCGCAGTCTGGCGCGCCATCTCGGCCGGGACCATCCCGAAGGACGACGACGACCTGGGGCTGTGGGATACGACCCTGGTGATCCCCGGAGACTATGCCTTCCGTCTGGTGGTCACCGACACGGCCGGCAACGCCCCGATGCCCTGTGTCCGACGGATCCGTGTGTTGCCGTCCGGATGAGTCTGCCGGCACGAGGCGCCCCATGAGCGATTTCTCCATCCGTCCCGCCGGTTCCTCCGATATTCCTCGCCTGATCGCGTTCGATCATGGCTACAGCACCGACCATGTCTGGCAGATGTCCCTCCAGCCGGGTCCGCCGGGCGTCGAGATCGCCTTCCGTGAAGTTCGTCTGCCGCGCCCGATGCGAGTCGGATATCCTCGCCCGGTCGAAAGGCTGGCCGACGAATGGACCGACCGCAGCCTGGTGCTGGTCGGGGAAGACGGAGAAACACCCGCCGGGTATCTGACTCTGGTGCCGGCTCCGGCCCCCGGAGCGAACTGGGTGACCGATCTGGTGGTGGATATGCCCTACCGCCGCCAGGGCCTCGGCCGCCGGCTGCTGGGGGAAGCCATCGGCTGGTCGAAACCCCGTGGGGCGATCCGGCTGTTCCTCGAAATGCAGAGCAAGAATCATCCGGGGATCGCCCTGGCCCGCAGAATGGGCTTCGTCTTCTCCGGCTACAGCGACTTCTTCTACCCGAACGAAGACATCAGTTTGTTCTTCAGCCTCGACTTGCGCTGAAGCGGCGAACGGCGCGATGGACCTGATCGGGAACCTGCTGCGGGTGGCCAACGAGATCTTTGTCGCCGCCAACGCGATCACGGCGTTCGCGCTGTTGCTGTACGCGCTCACCTTCAACCTGCGAGATCGGGTGGCCCGCACCTTCGCGCTGGTGATGGGGTGCACGGCCGCAATCAGCCTGGCCGACGCCCTCTCGGCGACGGCCCTCCGACCGGAGGAGATCGAGGCCTGGCTGCGCCTGCAGTGGTTGGGGATCGCCTTTCTGCCCGCAGCCTACCTGCACTTCAGCGATGCCTTGCTTGAAGCCACGGGCCGTCGGTCACGCGGTCGGCGGTTCTGGGCCGTGCGGGTCGCCTACGGCGGTGGCCTGGCGATTTTCGTCGCGGTGGCGGTGCCCGGCCTGTTGCTGGGTGGCCTGGAGACCGTCGTCGGGGTGCCGTACCTCTCGGCCGGGCCCGGCCTGTCGTTGTTCCTGCTCTTCTACTTCGCCTCGCTGGGGATCGCCGCCTCGAGCCTGGTGCGCGCCTTTCAGCGCAGCCGAACGCGGACGAGCCGGAGGCGGATGCGCTATCTGATCCTGGGTGCAACCGGTCCTCCCCTGGTGGCCTACCCGTTCCTGACGGCCGGAGGGCCGTTCCTGCTGGCCTGGCCGCTGCTGTTCTGGACGGTCCAGACCCTGACCAACCTGATCCTGGCCGTCCAGATCGTGCTGATGGCCTACGCCGTAGCCTACTTCGGGATCAGCTATCCGGATCGGGTGGTCAAGAGCCGCCTGTTCCAATGGATTCTGCGGGGGCCGGTGGTGGCGTCTTCGGTGCTGGCGGTTTCGGCCTTCGCCTTCCGGCTCGGGTTGGTGGTCGGACTCGAGCCGAGCCGGCTGGTTCCCCCGGTCATGGTCTCGACCCTGCTGCTGATGCAGTTCGGGATCACTCTGGCGCGTCCCTCCATCGAGCGCTGGTTGTTCTACGGAGAAGATCGCCGGGATATCGGACGCCTCCATCTGCTCGAGGAACGCCTGCTGACCACGGGCGACCTGCGTCAGTTCCTGGAGGCTATCCTGAACGCGGTCAGCGACCTGGCTGGCGCCAGTTCAGCGTTCATTGCCTTGATGACCGAAGGCCGGGTCGAGCTGGAGGTCGCCGTGGGACCCGAGAACCCCTTGCAGGAGGTTACCAGCCACTCCCCGGCCTTGGCCGACGACAATCGCCACGATCTCCCGGCCCTGGGGTCGGTTTTCGCCTGGGACTCGTTCTGGCTGGTGCCCCTCCGCCACGAGGAGGGCGGGGAGATCATCGGCTTGCTGGGAATCCGCTCCGGCCCGATGGAAGACCTGCCTGCCAACTCTCTGACCGCCCTTCGGGTCCTGGCCGATCGCGCGGGGATCGGGATCGCTCAGCGGCGGCTCCAGCGACAGGTATTTCAGGCCGTCGACCGCCTGGTGCCCCAGGCCGAGGAGGTGCAGCGGTTGCGGGCGGTCGGACGCTATCTGGGAACCGGCCTGACCGATCCGGACCCGCCCCTGCAGGCGGAAGCCGACCTGGCCAATCTGGTGCGAGACGCGCTAACCCACTACTGGGGAGGGCCGCGCCTGACACGCAGTCCGTTGCTCCGTCTGCGCGTCGTGCAGGCGGCCCTGGCCGAGAACGAGGGCAACGCGGTCAATGCGCTCCGGTCGGTGCTGTCGCGGGCCGTCGAGCAGACGCGACCGGGGGGGAGCGTCGCTTCACCGCCGAGTGGATGTTGTACAACATCCTCGAGCTGAAGTTCCTCGAAGGGCGGAAGGTCCGCGATGTCGCCATGCGGCTGGCGATGTCGGAGGCCGACCTGTATCGCAAGCAGCGCGTGGCCATCGAGGCCGTCGCGCAGGCGATCGGCTCGATGGAACGAGAAGCATCTTCCCGGAGTGCGGGTTGAGCTTGCACCGAGGGCTGTTTCGGGTATCCTACCCGCAGGGGTGAGGAGAGACGGGAGCGAGCGTGTCGGTGAATCCGAATGGTCCCGATCCAGTCGAGGCGTGTCCATCACCGCCGGATGACGGTTGGTGGCAGGCGATCTTCCGCGAAGAAGCGCGGCGGACCGACGGGGATGTGGCCGGAGCGCCCCCGGGCCCCCGCAGCCCGGAGGGGTGGGGCTCGGCTTCGGATTGGACCTGGGCGCGCCAGCTGTACGAGCAAGACGAGCCGGTCGACTTGCCGGTCGTGGGATTCAACCGGGGCGGTCTGCTGGTGCAAGCCCGCGGGTTGCGGGGGTTCGTGCCGCTGTCGCACGTCCTCGAGTTGTGCCAGGAATCGCGGGCGCTGCGACCTCCTGAACTCGATCCCTTCATCGGAAAGACGCTTCACCTGAGGGTCATCGAATTCGATCCGACCCGGGGCCGCCTGGTGTTGTCGGAGCGGGCCGCGCAGGCAGCCCCCGGCAAGCGGGCCGAACTGTTGCGCTGCCTGCAGCCGGGAGAGAGCGTCATCGGTCGGGTCACCAACCTGACGCCCTTCGGCGCCTTCGTCGATCTGGGCGGCGTGGAGGGCCTGATCCACGTCTCGGAAATCTCCTGGGGCCGCGTGCGGCATCCGCAGGATGTCCTGCGGATCGGAGAGACGGTCGAGGCCCGGGTCCTTTCCCTCGATCCGGAGCAGGGCAGGGTGGCGCTCAGCCTGCGCGCACTTCGACCGGATCCCTGGGACGCCCTGGACGAGCGGATCCGCGTCGGCGACCTGGTCGACGGGCGGGCCACCAGTGTGGTGAAATTCGGCGTGTTTGTCGAGATCGAGACCGGCGTCGAGGGACTGGTGCACGTCTCGGAATGTCCGGGCCGTGGACCTTCGCCGATTGACGGCGTTCGAGAGGGCGACGACGTCCGGGTCCGAGTGATCCGATTGGACCCGGCCAACCGCAGACTCGGCTTGAGCCTGCGGATCGCCGGGGAAGAAAGAACCCCGGAAAGGCGATCCGCCGGGTGAAGCCTGGGTTGAGCTCCTGTTCCTCCAGGCCGGGCGGGTGGCCAGCCCGCCCGGCCTTTGCGCCGGGAAGACTCCGATCATGACCCGGCGCCGTGCTGCGTCGAAAGCCGGACTGCGCTCCCCGGTTGCCCCTCCTCTTCCGACATGGCTTCTGGCCGCCATCGGGTGGTTGCGAGACCATGGGGATGAGCTGGCAGCGTTGGTTCTCGGCGCCGCCTCGTTGATCTCTCTGCTCGGCCTTCTCGGCCTCACCCGGGGAGCCGTGGTAGACGCCTGGACGGCCGGGCTGCGTCGCTGGCTCGGCTGGTTCACCTGGATCCTTCCCCTGACGATGGGGCTCGGGGCGTTCGCCTTCGGCAGAATCCGCCTGGGGATCCCCTGGCGGATTCCCTGGTCGCGCGTGGTCGCGTTCGAATTGGCGCTGTTTGCTCTGATGGGCGCGCTCTCCCTCGGCGGCGACTTCGACCTGGCAGCCAGCGAAGGCGGCGTTGGCGCGGGGTTGATCGGCTGGGGGATCGGTGCCCTGGTCGCCGGGACCCTGGGCCGCGGCCTCGGCATCATCGTGCTGGTCGCACTCGGCGCCGTCGCTGCCTGGCTCGGAATTCGCGCGCCGGCGGAATCGGGCCGCCTCCCATCGACCGCGGTGATCGAGGACGACGAAGAGCAAGCCTGGCTCCCGGAAGCCGAACCCCTGGCGGCCATCGCCGAAACGGGATCCGGGGCGGGGAAGGCCTCCCCTTCCAGAGTCAAGCCATCCCGACCGGCGGAACGCGCCCCGGCCACGAGCCGGAAACCGTCCCGGCGCAGAACCCGCGACGGCCAGCTTCCTCCGCTCGATCTCTTCGACCGGGTCGAGACCCGGCGGGCGACCACGCGCGAGATTCAGCAGATGTCGGCTCTGATTGAGAAGACCCTGGCCGACTTCGGGATCCCGGCCAAGGTCATCGATCACCGCAGCGGCCCGTCGGTCACGCAGTTCGCGGTCGAGCCCGGCTATGTCGAGCAGACCGCCTCCGACGGCTCGACCCGCCGCCAGAAGGTGCGCGTTTCTCAGATCTCGGGCCTGGCGGATGACCTGGCCCTGGCGCTCTCGGCGCCGGCCATCCGCGTGGAAGCTCCCGTGCCGGGCCAGGGCTACGTCGGGATCGAAGTGCCGCATCGGCGGCCGGCCCTGGTGAGCTTGCGGGCGGTGATGGAGTCGGAGGCGTTCCAACGAGTTGGGACGCCCCTCACCATCGCTCTTGGGCGCGATGTGGCGGGAGAAGCCGTGGCGGCCGACTTGATCGGGATGCCCCACCTGCTGATCGCCGGGACCACCGGATCGGGGAAGTCGGTATTGATGACTTCCCTGGCAGCCTGCCTGCTCACCACCAATCCGCCGGCCGACCTGCAGCTGGTAATGATCGACCCGAAAATGGTCGAGCTGATTCGCTTCAACGGAGTGCCGCACCTGATCGGCCAGGTCGAGACCGATCTGAACCGCATCGTGGTCGTCCTGCGCTGGTGCACCCAGGAGATGGACCGCCGCTACCGGGAGCTCGAACAGGCCGCCGCCCGCGACATCGATGCCTACAATCGCAAGATGAGCCGGCGCCGGGAAGGACAGACCCTGCCCCGCCTGGTGGTAATGATCGATGAGCTGGCCGACCTCATGATGATGGCCCCCGACCAGACCGAGCGCACCCTGGTGCGCCTGGCGCAGATGGGGCGGGCGACCGGGATCCACCTGGTGGTCGCGACCCAGCGGCCGAGCACCGACATCGTCACCGGCCTGATCAAGGCCAACTTCCCGGCGCGGATCTCGTTTGCGGTTCCGTCGATGATCGACTCGCGGGTGATCCTGGACTCGACCGGAGCCGAGACGCTGCTGGGGAAGGGCGACTTGCTGTACCTGGCCCCCGAAGCCGGATCCCCCCAGCGTCTTCAGGGAGTCTTCATCGGGGACGCCGAGGTGGAGCGCCTGGTCGAGTACTGGCGCCAGGCGGAACCGGCCGAGACTCCGACGGACGACACTCGGTCCGACGCGGCCCCGTGGGAGGAGTTGATCGAACGCGGGAGAGACGACGAAACGCGTGACGACGTGCTGGAGCAGGCCATCGCCCTGGTGCGCCAGAGCGGCCAGGCCAGCGCCTCGATGCTGCAACGCCGGTTGCGTATCGGATATCCCCGGGCAGCCCGACTGATGGACGAACTGGAGGAACTGGGGGTGGTCGGACGCTCGCAGAGCGGGGGGCGAACGCGCGAGGTCTTGCTGCGCGAGCCGGACGACGACGCCGACGACGACGGACCCGGGTTCGACGACGACGAAGAAGACTGATCACCCGGCCCGCCGACGCCGGAGGCTTGACGGAGTTCGAAGCCGGGATTAGAGTTGGCCGATCCCCGCGACGGTGAGAGACGGATGGGCGTCAAGCAAGGCCTGCAGCCGGCTGAACGGACTCTGTCGGACTACATGCGCCTGTGGTTCAAGGGCATCCTCGACCCGGTGGCCGGGTTCCTGCTGCGGCTGGGCCTGATGCCCAACACGATCACCCTTGCCGGCCTGGCCGGAAACGCGGTCGGTGCGGTATTCCTGGCCTGGGGGAACTTCCTGGTCGGCGGCACGCTGGTGATCCTGATGGGTCCGATCGATGCCCTGGACGGCTCGATGGCCCGGCTGCGTGGGGAATCCTCCGACTTCGGGGCGTTTGTCGACTCGGTCACCGATCGCTACTCCGAGTTGTTCATCTACTCGGGCCTGATCTTCCACTTCGCCACATCCTGGCAGCCGGCGCTGCTGGTGTTGGCGTTCATCGCCGCGGCCGGGTCTGTCCTGGTTTCTTACACCAAGGCTCGGGCCGAATTGCTCGGTTTCGAAGCACGCGGGGGCCTGCTCACTCGACTTGAGCGATACCTGATCTTGGCGCCGGTGCTGGTGTTGACCGGCCTGGGCCTGTCCCAGGCCGTGCTTGTCGGGTTGGCGTTGATCGCGGTCCTGGCAAACATCACCGCGCTGCAAAGGATCGTGGCGGTCCGCCGGCAGGCGAGGCCGGGGCGCGGCTAGGGCGGAAGCCTCTCCGCCCCGATGGCCCCCCAGCAGGAAAGGAACCCCGGATGATCGACGCCTACGGAATCCACCTCGGCCCGCTGTTCGTCCGCTTTTACGGGATCATCCTGATGCTGGGAGCCCTGGCCGCGGCCATCCTGGCCCGCCGGATGATGCGCCGAGATGGCCGCGACCCCGACCTGGTATGGGACGCGTTCATGTGGGCTCTGATCCTCGGCATCGTCGGGGCCCGCCTGTACCATGTGTTCACTCCGTCGGAGAGCCTGCTGGCGGTGGGGATCGACACCCGCTATTACCTGACTCACCCTCTGGACATCCTGTTCATCTGGCGCGGCGGGCTGGGCATGCCCGGCGCCATCGCCGGGGGGGCTCTGGGTCTGTACATCTTCGCTCGCCGGCGCAGGATCTCGTTCAGTATGATGCTCGACTATGCCTCCCCGGGATTGGCCCTGGCGCAGGCGATCGGCCGCTGGGGGAATTTCGTCAACCAGGAGCTGTACGGGCCTCCGACCGACGTGGCGTGGGGCATCTTCATTCGTCCCGAAAACCGCCTGCCGGGGTTCGAGTCGTTCGAGAGGTTTCACCCGCTGTTTCTGTATGAGAGCCTGTGGAACCTCGGGGTGGCCCTGTTCCTGTTGTGGGCCTGGCTCCGCCTGCGCGATCGACTTCGGCCGGGGGATCTGTTTCTGGCCTACCTGGTCGGCTATCCCTTCGGCCGATTCCTGCTCGAGTTCATCCGCCTGGACTACGTCGAGGCTTTCGGAATCAACCTCAACCAGAGTCTGATGCTGGCCACCTCGGCGGCGGCCGGGATCGCATTGTTCCTGCGCCATCGCCGGCGGGGCGCGCCTTCGGAGCCGGGCTGACGGAAACCGGCGGCCCCCGCGGAGCGGGGGCCGCCTTCGTGACCCCGGGCAGCCTGGGTAGGAGCGAGGGATGATTGAGCTCGCGCGACCCCGACTGCTATAATCCGGCGACCATGCCCCCCTGGCTTCTCGAAGCCGAAGAACTGACCAAGGACTTCGACGATTTCCGGGCGGTCGACCGCGTGTCGCTTCAGGTGGCAGCGGGTGAAGTTGTCGCCCTGCTCGGTCCGAACGGGGCGGGCAAAACGACCACCATCCGCATGCTGTCTTCGCTCCTGGCGCCGACCCGCGGCTGGGCGCGAATCGCCGGCTTCGACGCAGTGAGTGAAGCGAGACGGGTTCGAGCGAGCATCGGGCTGCTGACCGAACACCACGGGCTGTACACCCGCATGCGCTCGGAAGAGTATCTCGACTTCTTCGGCTCGGCCTACCGGATCCCGGCCAGGGTGCGGCGCCGCCGGATCGGCGACCTGCTGGACCAGTTCGGGCTGGGATCCGAGCGGGGCCGCCGCCTGGGCGAATACTCCAAGGGCATGCGGCAGAAGCTCGCCCTGGTCCGAGCGCTGCTTCACGACCCGCCCGTGCTCCTGCTGGACGAGCCGACCTCGGCCATGGATCCGTCGAGCGCTTTCCTGGTGCGGCAGAGTATCGCCGACCTGCGCCGGGGCTCGCGGGCGATCATGATCTGCACCCACAACCTCAAGGAAGCGGAATTGCTGGCCGATCGGATCGCTATCATTCGGGCCGGCCGGATCGTTGCACTGGGCACGGTGGACCAACTCAAGCGTGAGTTCCTGGGCAGCCGTCAGATGGAGGTCCACGTTTCCGGGGCGCTCGACGGCGCCGCCCGCTGGTTGCCGGAAGGAGCCAGCCTCCTGTCCACGGGGCCAGACTGGCTCCGCTACACCACGGACGATCCGCGGCAGGTGAATCCCGAGCTTTCTGCGCGCCTTGGACCGGGCCGGGGTGGAGGTCGTGACTCTGGCGGAGGTCGAGCGAACACTCGAGGAAGTCTACCTGCGTGCCGTCGGTGTCGCCCCGTGACCGCCTTCGCCGGACCCCGCTGGAGCGCCCAGGGCGCCTGGCTGGTGGCGCGGCGTGAGATCCTCGACCAGGCGCGTGACTGGCGGATCCTGGCCCCGATCCTGGGGCTGACCCTGTTCTTCCCGCTGTTGATGAACTTCACCGCCCAGACCGCGGTCGACTTCGTCAACCGCTATGGCGCTCCTTTGATCGGCGACCGCCTGATCCCGTTCCTGCTGATGGTGGTCGGGTTCTTTCCGATCTCGATCTCCCTGGTGATCGCCCTGGAATTGTTCGCCGGAGAACGGGAAAGGCTCTCGCTCGAGCCGCTGCTGGTCACTCCGCTGAGCGACCTCCAACTCTACGTCGGCAAGATGCTGGCCTCGCTGGTGCCGCCGGTGATGGCGGCGTACCTGGGGATCACGGTCTACACCCTCGGCCTGGTGTGGCGCATCGGCTGGTCCCCGCCGGCGGAGCTGATGGTGCAGGTGGTTGTACTGACCACCGCCCAGGCCCTGGTGATGGTGGCCGGCGCGGTGGTGATCTCTTCCCTGACCACATCGGTGCGGGCGGCCAACCTGCTGGCTTCGTTCATCATCATCCCCGTCGCCCAGTTGGTGATCCTGGAAAGCCTGGTGATGTTCTGGGGCCGCTACGAAGTCTTGTGGTGGATCGTTGCCGGGTTGACCGTGACCGCCGGTTTGCTGTTGCGTATGGGGCTGCACCTGTTCAACCGGGAAGAGCTGCTCGGCCGCGACCTTGACGTCTTGAATCTGCGCTGGATGGGGAGGGTCTTCGCCGGGGCCTTTGTCCAGGGGGCGCGCTCGGTGGGAGGCTGGTATCGCGGGGTGTTGCTGCGCAGTCTGCCGGCGGCATGGCCCTCGCTGGTGGTGGTCGCCCTGGTCATGACCGCGGGCTATCTGATCGGAATTCGTCAAGCTTCGGTCTGGGTGCTCCCCTCGGAAGCCCTGCTGTTCCAGGCGCCGCAGGAAGTCGTGCGCGCCAATCTGGAGGCGATCGGGTTCCTCTCGCCGGAAGGCTTCCTGTGGGTACTCGGGAACAACCTGCGGGCGATCCTGCTGGCTGCGCTGGCAGGCGCCTTCACCCTGGGGGTCCTGGCGCTGGTCTTGTTGATGTTGCCCGTCGCCCTGGTCGGGTACTTTGCCGGGAATTTCGCTGCCGCCGGTGCGCCGACCGGGTTGCTCCTGACGGCGTTGGTGCTTCCGCACGGGGTGTTCGAGATCCCGGCGGCGCTCCTGGCGGGCGCCGCCATCCTGCGCTGGGGAATGATCGTCGTCAGTCCGACGCAAGGCCGCCCGCTGGGTGAGCACTGGCTTCACGGACTGGCGGAGGGCGCCCGTCTGTTCCTCGGCCTGGTGATCCCGCTGTTGGCGCTGGCGGCTGCGGTCGAGGTCTTCGTGACCCCGCACATCGCCTTGCGAGTCCTGTTCGGAGGATGAATCGATGGCCCGGCTGATCGTCCTGGGCACGGCCCACGCCGTGCCCGGCGAAGACCACGAGAACACGCACATGGCGCTGGTGGCGCAGGACGGGGCCGTCCTGATCGACTGCGTCAGCACCCCCCGGGTCCGGCTGGCGCGGGTCGGGATCACCCTCGACCAGATTACCGATCTGATCCTGACCCACTTCCACCCCGATCACGTTTCGGGAGTCCCTCTGCTCCTGATGAACATGTGGCTGACCGGCCGCCAGCGTCCTCTGCGGATTTACGGGCTTCACCATTGCCTGGAGCGGATCGAAGACATGATGGGTTTCTACCATTGGGAGAACTGGCCCGAGTTCTTCCCGGTGGCCTTCCACCGCCTTCCCGAGCGGGAAGGGGTGCTGGTCCTGGAGAAGAAGGAATTCCGCATCCTGTCGTCCCCGGTGCGTCATCTGATCCCGACCATCGGCCTGCGCATCGAGGCCGCCGGCGGGAGGGCGGTGGCGTACTCCTGCGATACCGAACCCACCCCGTCCGTGGTCCGACTGGCCAGCGGCGCCGATCTTCTCTTCCATGAATCTTCCGGAGGCGGACCCGGGCACTCGACCGCCGCCCAGGCCGGCCGGGTGGCGCAGGAGGCCGAAGTGTCGCGCCTGCTGTTGATCCACTACCCGCCGGACGGACTGGACGAGGTGGGCCTGATGGCGCAGGCCCGAGAGACCTTCCAGGGGGAAATCGGGGTGGCCCGGGACTTCGAGGAGTTTCCCCTGTAGCGGAGCCTGCCCGACGTCAGGCCGATTTCAGGCTGGCGTGCAGGAAGTGGAACTCCCCGTGGGGCGGGATCAGTTCCTGGACCTCGACGATGGTGAACCGGCGGTCCCCGATCTGCACCGAGTTCGCCGACCTTCGGCTCGTTCTCCGTATTCAGAATGGCCCCGGGATGGTCTTCGCCGACAACCACATAGCTGACCTTGTAGATCGCCGCCACGGCTATTCTCAGTGCCCCGACAGCATGCGGTGCCGCAGCTTGAAGGAAAGGTCGGCCGCCATGTTTCGCATCACGACGTAGCCCAGGTGGTGATTGGCCTGACACAGATCCAGGAAGGCCTGGCGGCCCAGAGCGTACAGCAGGGTGCCGTCGGTCAGCGCCCGGACGGTCGCCGAGCGGGGCCCGCGATCGACCAGCGACATCTCCCCGACGATCTGGCCCGGGCCCAGGTGGACCACGCTGCGAGGCGCCGAGCCCGACTTCGGGCTGGGTGAGTGCCACCTCGACGAACCCCTGCCCGATGACGAACAGCTCGTCGCCCTGCTCACCCTGGGTGGCGACCACTTCGCCCGAGGCGTACGTCCGAGGCTGGCACAGACGGGCAATCCCATCCACCTCGTCCGCCGAGAGCCCTTCGAACAACTCCGCCCGTCGCAGGGTCTGCCGCAGGTCGTCCATTGGCCCTTCCATCCGAGGTCTCGGATTGTACCGGAACCCGGGCAGATTACAATGCGGGGCGGGCCGGCCGACACACGTGTGGTAGAATCTCTCGGCTTCGGCCCCCATCCTATGATAGAAGTTCTCCCCCGGGCCACACCGATCCCGGCCCGTCTGGCATCCGACGACGAGCCCGGTTGGATCGAAGCGATCCATCACTACACCTTCGGCCTGCGGCAACAGGGCCGCAGCTGGCGTCCGCCCACCGACGTCTACGAGACCGACAACGAGTTCGTCGTTCTGGTCGAAGTGGCCGGGATGCGAGGGGCCGAGATCTCGGTAACCCTCGACGGGCAGGCCTTGCGCGTCCGGGGCCTTCGTCGTCACCGATCCGGGATGGCTGCCTACCACCAGATGGAAGTGCGCGACGGCGAATTCGGGCTCGAAGTCCGGCTCCCGCTGGCGGTCGATCGCCAACGCATCGAAGCCCGCTACGACGACGGGTTTCTCCAGGTGCGGCTCCCGAAGGTCCAGCCGCGACAGATTCCGATCAGTTGAGCATGGGGGCGACCGAACGGTTCCCGGGGGCAGGCGCCGATCCTCTCCGGCCCTGGCACCGGCCGGCGGGGCGCCTGGCCGGCGAAAGCCCGCCGATCCCCGTTCGACAGAGAGACTCGGAGCCCGACGACGCGGCCCCGTCCCCCCGAACGCCCGAAGAGATCCCTTCGATCCTGCCGATCCTGCCTCTGCGTGGTCTGGTCGCCTACCCTCACACCCCGATCCCGCTGACCATCGGACAGCCCAGGTCGATCCGCCTGGTGGACGACGTCGTCGGCGGCGGGCGTCTGGTGGGGCTGGTGGCTTCGCGCCGGCCCGAGCTGGACCAGCCGGGCCCCGACGACCTGTACCGTTACGGCACGATGGCTTCGGTGGAACGACTCCTGCGCGCTCCCGATGGCACAATCCGCCTGATCGTGCAGGGGCTGGCCCGCTTCGAGTTGGGGGCGTTCGTCGAAGAAGACCCGTACCTGAAGGCCGCCATCGAGTTGCGGCCCGAGACCGTGGAAGAGGGGGTGGAGATCGAGGCGCAGGTCAGGGCGATCAAGGATCAGTTCCAGAAGGTCGCCGAGCTCGTTCCCTCGCTGCCGCGCGAGCTCCTGGCGGGAGTCCTGCTGCTGGAAGATCCGCTGCACCTGGCATACACCGTGGCCAACTATCAGCGCATGGAAATGGAGACGGCCCAGGCGATCCTCGACGACCAGAGCGCTTCTGAGAAACTCGCCCGGCTGATCCCGATTCTGATCCGGGAAGTCGAGGTGCTCTCGCTCGGTCAGCAGATCCAGCAGGAAGCTCGCACCGAGATCGAGAAAGTGCAGCGAGAGTACTTCCTGCGAGAACAGCTCAAGGCCATCCAGCGCGAGCTGGGAGAGAACGACGAGCAGGGGGCGGAGGTCGAAGAGCTGCGCCGACGGATCGACTCGGCGGCGATGCCGGATGAGGCCGACAAGCAGGCCCGCCGCGAACTCGACCGGATGCGGCGATTGCCGACGGCGGCCGCCGAGTTCGGCGTGATCCGTGGTTACCTCGACTGGCTGGTCTCGCTTCCTTGGTCGAAGACGACGCCGGACAACCTCGACCTGGCCCACGCCCGGGCCGTGCTGGACGAAGACCACTTCGGGCTCGAGGATGTCAAGCAGCGGATTCTGGAGTACCTGGCGGTGCGCAAGCTCAAGCAGGACCGGAGCGACCCCTCCGAGACCGACCCGGTCGATCGGATCCGGCGCGAACGGGAGGGAGTGATCCTGTGCTTCGTCGGCCCGCCGGGGTCGGCAAGACTTCACTGGGCCAGTCGATCGCCCGGGCCATGGACCGCCAGTTCATTCGCTCTTCGCTGGGCGGCGTCCACGACGAGGCCGAGATCCGCGGCCACCGACGCACCTACGTCGGGGCGATGCCGGGCCGCATCCTGCAAGCCCTGCGGCGCGTCGAGTCGCGCAATCCGGTGTACATGCTCGACGAGATCGACAAGCTCGGGCGGGATTTCCGCGGCGACCCGGCGTCGGCGCTGCTGGAGGTGCTCGACCCCGAGCAGAATCGCGAGTTCCGCGATCACTACCTGGACGTCCCGTTCGACCTGTCGCAGGTCATGTTCATTACCACGGCCAACTGGCTCGACACGATCCCCGGCCCGTTGCTCGACCGGATGGAGGTGATTCAGCTCTCCGGTTACACCGATCGCGAGAAGACCGCCATCGCCCGCCAGTACCTGGTGCCCCGCCAGCTGCGCGAGAACGGGCTGGCCTCCGGTTCGATCGAGTTGACCGAAGCCGCCATCCAGCGGATCATCCGCGAGCACACGCGCGAGGCCGGAGTTCGCAGCCTGGAACGGGAAATCGGACGGCTGCTGCGCAAGCTGGCGACAAAGATCGCCGAGGGCGGACCGCCGCCCGAGCGGATTGACCGCCACCAGGTGGCCGACCTCCTGGGGCGGGCCCGCTTCCGCGGGGAGCTGGAGATCGCCGAGAGAACCTCCGTGCCGGGGGTGGCCACGGGCCTGGCATTCACGCCGGTGGGCGGCGAGGTGCTGTTCATCGAGGCCACCGCCATGCCCGGCGGAAAGCAATTCATGCTCACCGGCTCCCTCGGCCAGGTGATGCAGGAGTTGGCTCGGGCGGCCCAGTCGTACGTCCGGTCGACCAGCCGAGAACTGGGCGTTCCGGCCGCCTACTGGGGGAAGCACGACATCCACCTGCACATCCCGGCCGGAGCCCAGCCGAAGGATGGCCCGTCGGCCGGCGTCACCATCGCCACGGCGCTGGCTTCGCTGGCCACCGGTAGGCCGGTGCGCAGCGACGTCGGGATGACGGGCGAAGTTACCCTGCGCGGCCAGGTGTTGCCCATCGGCGGGGTGAAAGAGAAAGTGCTGGCGGCCCACCGGGCGGGAGTGAAGACCGTGATTCTGCCGGCCGGCAATCAGGCCGACCTGGAAGACGTCCCCGAAGACGTGCAACGTGAGCTAGACTTCGTCTTCGTCGAAGATGTGCGCGAGGTGTTGCAGACGGCCCTGGAGCGGAAGAAGACCCGCACCCGGGGCAAGAGCCCCGGGAGAAAGAAACCACGAAAGCGCGCGGGCCCAACCGCCCGCCGAGACTGAGGGTATGGCAAAGGTCATGTTGGTTGACAATGATCCGACGATGGTGTCTCTGCTCAAGATCCTGCTGGAGCTGGACGGACACGAAGTGCTGATGTGCAGTGTTCCCTCCCAGGTGCTCGACGTCGTGGCGCGCCAGACTCCCGATCTGGTGTTGATGGATGTGTTTCTGACCGGCGGGGACGGGCTGGCGCTGCTGCGCCAGATGCGCGCCACGGAAGCCATGCGCTCGCTGCCCGTGGTGATGACCTCGGGAATGGAGCTGACCCTGGAGTGCGAGACGGCCGGCGCCAGCGGATTCCTGCTCAAGCCCTACACCCCAGACCAGTTGACCGAGATCCTGCAGCGAGAATCTGGATCACGGCGGAGGCCACGTATGAGCGCACGCCGCGCCCGATCGAGCAAGCGGGGCTGGTCGGTCGTCGACCTGCACCTGCACACCCCGGCTTCGTCCGACTACCAGGAAACCGAAGTCGGCTATCTCGACGTCCTGCGCCGCTGCGAAGCGCGCGGGCTGGATGTCGTGGCCTTCACCGACCACAATTCGGTTTCGGGATATCGGCGGATGGTGCAGGAGATCGAGCAGTACGAGTTGCTCGAGTTGCTGGGCCGGCTGGCGCCGGACGAGTTGCAGCGGTTGGAGGAGTACCGTCGTCTGCGGCAGAAGGTGCTGGTTCTTCCGGGCTTCGAATTCACAGCCACCTTCGGCTTCCACATGCTGGCGATCTTTCCCTCGACCAAGACTGTGCGCGAGATCGAACACCTGTTGCTGACCCTGCGCGTCCCGCCCGAGGCGCTCGACGACGGATCGTCCAACGTGGGCGCCACCGCCGACGTGCTGACGGCCTACCGAACGGTCAACGAGGCCGGAGGTCTGGTGATCGCCGCGCACGCCAACTCGAGCAACGGGGTGGCGATGCGCGGTTTCAACTTCGGCGGGCAGACCAAGATCGCCTACACCCAGGATCCGAACCTGCACGCCCTCGAGGTGACCGACCTCGACGCCCGGGGTCAGAGCCGGACGGCCGCCTTCTTCAGCGGTACCAAGCCGGAGTACCCGCGCCGGATGCACTGCATCCAGGGGTCAGACGCCCACCGGCTGCGGGCCGATCCGGCCAACAAGAAGAACCTGGGCGTGGGAGACCGGGCGACCGAGATGCTGCTCGACGAACCGAGCTTCGAAGCCATCCGCTCGGCTGCTGCAAGAGAACGACTTTGCCCGCACCCGCCCGCACCGCCCGTCGGCCGAGGAGACCTACGACTTCATCCGGCAGGCGCAGGAGGAAGGGCCGTCGATCATCCAGGACTTCCACGAATCGATGACCCAGCGCGGTGGCAGGCTGTACGCGATCATCGCCGATGTCTGTGCCCTGGCCAACACCAACGGGGGCACCCTGTACATCGGACTGGACGCCGACCCGGCCAAGCCGGTGCCCGGGGTATCGAACCCCGAAGCGGCGGTGAAAACCCTGGAGAAGGAGATCCGCAGCCGGATCAGCCCACCGGTGGCTTGCCAGGTGGACGCGCAGGAGACGCGAAGCAAGCGGATCCTGCGGGTCCTGGTGCCCCGCGGCGACGATCCGCCCTACGCCGTGGACGACAACAAGGTCTACGTGCGCGACGAGGCCGAGAGCGGCCTGGCGGTGCGCGACGAGATCGTCCAGCTGGTCCGGCGCGCCGCGCGCCTGCCGCGACGGCGGCCGAGGCCGAGGAGCCCGAGGAGCCGCCGGTAGGCGCGCCGGAGGGCCTGGGGGCGCCGCGCACCGGGGTCGAGATCGCCGAAGTCGAAGAACGCGACGGGGTGCAGTACTACACCATGCGCGACCTGCGCAACGGCAACGTGGTCAAGAATGTGACCAAGGCCTCCGCCCGCCGCCTGTGGCACTACGCCATCAACGAGTTCAGCCGCCTGCCGGCCGATCTGGCCAAGGCTACGATCTCGTGGCAAGGGGAGCTGGGTGTGGTCAAAGAGCTGCGCCGGGGCACCCGGGTGCGCTACGACCTGGCCCAGCGTGAGGCCGGCAAGGTGCGTCTGTTCTTCGGCGTGACCGAAGACGGGATCCACGGCGAATGGCGGCGGCTGGTCGGCGCCGAGGCTGAGTGACCGGAAACGGCCCCGCCGATTCGGTCGATGTGCGAACCTTCGTCTGGGACGACCTGCCGTCGGTCGTTGAGCTCTGGCGCCAGGCCGGGCCGGGCATTCATCTGGGGGCTTCCGACAGCGCCGACGGAATCCGTCGAAAATGGGATCACGATCCAACCTTGTTCGTGGTCGCCGAGGCGGAAGGCCGGATCGTCGGTGCGGTCATGGCCGGCTACGACGGCCGCCGCGGCATCGTCTACCACCTGGCGGTCGACCCGGCCCGTCGTCGCCTCGGGTTGGGGCGCCGATTGATGGCGGAAATCGAATCACGTCTGGCCGGGCTGGGCTGTCGGAAGTCGTACCTGCTGGTGACCCCTGAGAATCCCATCGCGGTCGGCTTCTACCGCCGGTCCGGCTGGCAGCTGATGGACATGGTCTTGATGGGGAAGGACTTGCTGTGAAGGTGGGGATCCTGACGGTGTCGGACCGGGCCGCCCGGGGCGAGCGTCCCGACACGGCCGGCCCGGCCTTGGCGGAGCGTGTCGCTTCGCTCGGCTGGCAAATGGTTCGCACGGCGATCGTGGCCGATGAGGTCGAATTGATCCAGAGAGAACTTCGGGCCTGGGTCGAAGATCGGGTCGAGTTGATCCTGACAACGGGTGGCACCGGGTTTTCCCCGCGCGACCGGACCCCGGAAGCCACCCGGGCGGTGGTGGAGCGACTGGCACCCGGACTCCCCGAGGCGATGCGCCGGGCCGGGGCAGGAACCACCACGCATGCGATGCTGTCGCGGGCGGTGGCAGGCATTTCCGGCGGGAGCCTGATTGTGAACCTCCCCGGCAGCCCGCAGGGCGCGCTGGAGGGCCTCGAAGTGATCGCACCGGCGCTTGCACATGCGATCCGGCTGCTCGACGAAGATCCGCAGGCCGAGGCGGGGCACCGCTCGGCCTGAAACCCGCGGCCCACAGCCGCAACCGCCAACGACCATTGCGGAGGCCAGGATGGCGCACCCCCTGCAGGGACGGAATCTTCTCAAAGAGACAGACCTCTCGAAACCCGAATTCGTTTCTCTTCTGCACCTGGCCGGCGAGCTCAAGGCGGCCAAGAAGGCCGGCGAGGAAAAGCCTCAGCTGCCGGGCAAGAACATCGCTTTGATCTTCGAAAAGGCCTCCACCCGCACGCGTTGTGCGTTCGAGGTGGCGGCGTTCGACCAGGGCGCTCACGTCACCTACCTGGGCCCCGAGGGCACGCAGATCGGTCACAAGGAATCCATGAAGGATACGGCCCGGGTGCTGGGTCGAATGTACGACGGGATCCAGTACCGCGGCTTCGCCCAGGAGACCGTCGAGACCCTCGGCGCCCACGCCGGGGTGCCGGTGTGGAACGGGTTGACCGAGAGCTTCCATCCGACCCAGATGCTGGCCGATGTGCTGACCATGACCGAGCATGCGGCGAAGCCTCTCGAGCAGATCGCCTACGCGTACATCGGAGACGCCCGCTACAACATGGGGAACTCGCTGATGGTCACCGGGTGCCTGCTGGGGATGGACGTCCGCATTGGCGCGCCGCGCAGCCTGTGGCCCGACGCCGATCTGGTGGCTGGAGCCAGAGAACTGGCCGGCCGGTCGGGCGCCCGCTTCCTGCTCACCGAAGATGTTGGCGCGGCCGTGGCCGGGGTGGACTTCGTCCATACCGACGTCTGGGTATCGATGGGGGAGCCCAAAGAGGTCTGGCAGGAGCGCATCCGCCTTCTGGCCGCGTATCAGGTGACCCCGGACCTGCTGGATCTTTCGAGAAATCCCGAGGTCAAGTTCATGCACTGTCTGCCGGCCTTCCACAATCGGGAGACCCGCCTCGGGCAGGAAATCTATGAGCAGAGCGGGATGGAGGGTCTGGAGGTGACCGAGGCGGTGTTTGAATCCGACCGCTCGATCGTCTTCGACCAGGCGGAAAACCGGCTCCACACGATCAAGGCCGTCCTGGTAGCCACCCTGGCCGACTGAGGGCCGGCATGAGCCAGGTCGGGGTCCGGGTGCGGGGCGGCGGGCGACGGGGATCGGCGCGACGGGGAGTGGTGCTGGCGATCCTGTTCGCCTTCATCCTGCTCCATCAGACCGACCGCCTGTTGATCAGCCCACTCACCACCGACATCATCGCGGAGTTTGGGCTGACCCACGGCCAGATGGGGCTGGTGTCCACTGCCGCGCTCCTGGTGGGCGGCGTGCTGTTCCTGGTGTGGGGCTACCTGTACGATCGTTACGCGCGGGTTCCGCTGCTGGCGTTGGCTTCCCTGCTGTGGGGAGCGACCACCTGGCTCAGCTCCCGCGCTCCCACCTATCGCTGGTTCCTGGTGACCCGCGCCAGCACCGGGATCGATGACTCGTCGTATCCCGGGATGTACAGCCTGGTGGCCGACTACTTCGTGCCGGCGGTGCGAGGGCGCGTCTACGGGTTGCTCCAGCTGGCGCAGCCCTTGGGTTTCCTGGCTGCCACGGTGCTGGCCCTGACCGTAGGGCAGGAGATCGGATGGAGGAACCTGTTCTTGCTCACGGGTGCTGCCGGGGCTGTCCTGGCCGCGGTCATCTTCTTCGGGATCCGTGAGCCGCGCCGGGGGCAGAGCGAGCCCGAACTGGCTGGGGCCAAGGACGGCGGGGCGGTTCGCTTCGATCGGCGCCAGGCTCGCGATCTGCTGCGCAAGCCCAGCCTGCTGCTTCTGTTCGCTCAGGGGTTCGTCGGGGTGTTCCCGTGGAATGTAATCACGTTCTGGTTCTTCGCCTACCTCGAGTTGGAACGCGGCTACGACGAAATGTCCATCCTGCTGACGATGGCGCCGGCGGTGCTGGTGCTCTCGGCCGGGTACCTGGTGGGGGGATCGCTGGGGGATCGGGCGTTCCGCGCCACCCGCCGCGGTCGTCTGTTGGTCTCGACCGCCGGGGTGCTGCTCGGAGCCTTGTTGTTGACCGCAACCATGAGCATTCCGGTCGACCAACCCGGCCTGTTTCTTGGGCTGCTCTGCTTACGGCCGTCTTCGTGCCCTTTGCCTCCCCCAATGTGGTCGCCTCGATTTACGACGTGACCCTGCCGGAGGTTCGCAGCACGGCGCTGTCGATCCAGTACTTCATCGAAGAGGCGGGTGCGGCCGTGGCGCCGCTGCTGGCCGGCCTGGTGGCAGACCGGTTCTCCCTCCACCAGGCCATCCTGGGGATCTGCGTCGCCGCCTGGCTGCTGGGGTCAGGTTTTCTGGCCTTGGCCACCCGCGTCATCCCGGCGGATATTGCCACCCTGCGGAGCCAACTCGCCGCCCGGGCCCAAGGCCAGCCGACCTCCGGGTGATCCTGGAGCGCGAGTCTAGCCCGCCTTTCCGGTGGGCCTTGACCCCCTGTCCTATTCATCCTACAATGGGGATACCCCACCCCCCTGGGGGGGGTATCCCAGGGAGAGCCAGGCCATCTCCTGATGAGAGGCGGGTTAGTCGGATGGACAAAGACGAGACCCTGAAGCGTCTGAAGAACATCGAAGGGCATGTCCGCGGCATCGTGCGGATGGTCGAGAAAGACAGCTACTGCATCGACCTGATCCGGCAGATTCAAGCCGTCCAGGCGGCGCTGGGGAAGCTCAGCGGGAGCATCCTCGACAGCCATTTGCATTCCTGCCTGATCACCGCCGTCCGCGGAGACGACATCACCGAACGGGAGAGGGTGCTGGCCGAGATCGCCGAGGTTTATGGGCTGGCCTCCCGCAGCTGACAATCAGGCCAAGGAGTTAACGATGGAAAACCTCACCTACCAGGTTCCCAACATCTCGTGCGGGCATTGTGTCCACACAATCCAAACCGAGTTGGCCGAACTCGCCGGGGTGACCCGCGTGGCGGTCAGCCAGGACGAGCGTCGGGTAGACGTTGAATTCGCTCCGCCAGCCAGCGACGACACCATCCGCCGGCTGCTGGCCGAAATCAACTACCCGGCGGCCTGACCGGAGACTCACCGGTCATGCCTGGCGCCGATACGCTCCGGTTGACCCTTCCGGTCACCGGAATGACTTGTGCCAATTGCGTCTCGACCGTCGAACGGAATCTGCGGAAGCTGGACGGTGTGCGCGAGGCTGCCGTCAGCCTGGCTTCCGAACGGGCCACGGTCGAATACGATCCGTCGCGCCTGGGCCCGGCGCAACTGATCGAGCGGGTCCGCCGCGCCGGCTACGACGTCGCCCTGGGCGAGGTCGAGCTGGCGCTCCAGCGGCTCGCCGACGACAACGACGCCCGACGGCTGGAGCAGGCGTTGCGATCCTGCGCCGGCGTGGTGGAAGCGGCCGTCAGCTTCGCCGCCGAACGCGCCACCATTCGCTACATTCCAACCGCGGTCACCCCGGCGGACCTGCGCCGGCTGGTGGAGGCCCAGGGGTTCGGTGCGATCGAGCGCGGCTCGGCGGGCGAAGACGTCGAACTCGCCGTGCGGCACAAGGAGATCCGGCGCCAGCGCGGGTTGCTGATCCTCGGCCTGGCCCTGGCCGGCCCCCTGTTCTTGCTCTCGATGAGCGCCGATCTTGGTTTGCTTCCCATGAGCCTGGCCCACAGTTCCAGCTTCGCCTGGATCCAATGGGCCCTGGCAACCCCGGTGCAGTTCGTCGTCGGCTGGCAGTACTACCTGGGCGCCTACAAAGCACTGCGCAATCGCACGGCCAACATGGACGTGCTGATCGCCATGGGATCTTCGGCCGCCTACTTCTACTCGCTGGCAGTGCTGGTCGGTCTGACCGCCGGGCATCTGTATTTCGAGACCGCCGCGGTGATCATCACCCTGATCGTCCTGGGGAAGTTCCTGGAAGCCCGGGCGCGGGGCCGGACCAGTGAAGCCATCCGCCACCTGATGCGTCTGCGCCCCGACACCGCGCGGGTTCTGCGGGCCGATCAGGAGGTCGAACTCCCGGTGGACCAGGTGCGGGTGGGAGACGTGTTTGTGGTGCTTCCCGGCGAGAAGATCCCGGTGGATGGGCGGGTGACCGACGGGTCCACCTCGATCGACGAGTCGATGCTCACCGGGGAATCCATGCCGGTCGATAAGGCTCCCAACGACGAGGTGATCGGGGGAACCCTCAACCGGCTGGGCCGGTTCAAGGCCGAAGCCCGCCGGGTCGGCACCGACACCACGTTGGCCCAGATCATTCGTCTGGTCGAACAGGCCCAGGCCAGCAAGGCACCGATCCAGCGACTGGCAGATCAGGTCTCGGCTGTATTCGTCCCCATCGTCCTGGCTGTCGCCGGCCTGACCTTTCTCGGCTGGTACTTCCTGGCGCCCGTTCCCGCCGGGTCGGCCGAAGACGGGCTGGCCCGGGCTCTGATCAACGCGGTCGCGGTCTTGGTCATCGCCTGCCCCTGCGCCATGGGCCTGGCCACCCCGACCGCGGTCATGGTCGGCACCGGCCGCGGCGCCGAAGCCGGGATCCTGTTCAAGTCGGGCGAGGCGCTGGAGAGCGCCGGGCGGGTCGCCACCGTGGTCCTCGACAAGACCGGGACGATCACCCGCGGGCATCCGACCGTGACCGACATCGTGCTGGCCGACGGCACTCGAGCGGAAGCCGAGTTCCTGGGGTTGACAGCCGCGGCGGAACGCGGATCCGAGCATCCGCTGGCGAGCGCGATCGTCGAGGCCGCCAGGCAGCGAGGGATCGAGGTCGGGGAGCCGCTGCAGGCGGCAGCCGTTCCGGGCCAGGGGCTCGAAGCGAAGGTGGGCCGGCACGACCTGTTGGTCGGCTCCCCGGCGTTTCTGCAGGAGCGTGGCGTGGAGCTGGACGGAATGAGCGTCGCGCTGCGCCGTCTGCAATCGGAGGCCAAGACCGCGGTGGCGGTGGCGATCGACGGTCGACCGGCCGGGGTCGTAGGGATCGCCGACTCGGTGAAGGAAGGCTCACCGGAAGCGATCGAGCGGCTGCAGCAGCTTGGCCTGCGGGTGGTCATGATCAGCGGAGACAATCCGGCGACGGCCGAAGCGATCGGGCGGGAAGTCGGTCTGGCGCCGAACGAAATCCGGGCCGGGGTGCTCCCCGGCGGCAAGGCGGCCGAGATCCAGGCGCTGCAAGCGGAAGGTAAGATGGTGGCCATGGCTGGCGACGGGATCAACGATGCCCCGGCTCTGGCCCAGGCCGATGTCGGCCTGGCCATCGGGACCGGATCGGATGTGGCGATTTCGACCGCGCCCATTACGCTGGTCGGGGGCGATCTGCGCGGTGTCCCCCGGGCGATCGAGTTGTCGCGTCGCACCCTGCGGACGATCCGTCAGAACCTGTTCTGGGCGCTGATCTACAACGTGGTCCTGATCCCGGCGGCCGCTCTCGGTTTTCTTACCCCGATGCTGGCGGCCGGGGCGATGGCCTTCAGTTCGGTGTTCGTGGTCAGCAACAGCCTGCGGCTCCGCCAGTTCCGTCTGGATCCCGGCCCGGGCCTGCGACCTGAGGCCGAATGATGTCGAAGCCGCCTCGCCTCACCCGCCGCGAATTCGTTCAGCTCGGCGCTGCCTCTGCCGTCGGCTTATCGCTGGGGGGCCGGGCCGTTGGCGCCTCCGAAGGCCGCCGCCTGGCCCGTGTGACCGAGGCCGAGGCCCTGCTCCGGCTGCGGCCCGACCCGGGCTCGGGGCTGGTACGCCCTGCGCCGTTTGATGAAGTCATCGAGATCGGCCGCGAGGTGGTCGGGCGGGGCGTGTACCCGCACAACCACGTCTGGTTCGAGACGGCCGAGGGATACCTGTGGTCGGCCGATGCACAGCCCGTTCTCGATCGGCCGAATCCGGCCGCGACGGAGATCCCGGCGGCAGGCGTGTGGACCGAGATCAGCGTGCCCTACGTCGATGGACTTCGAGCGCCCGACCCGGCCTCGCCGGTACGCTACCGGCTGTACTACGCTATGGTCCTGAACGTGAACGCGGTGACGGCCGGCGCCGACGGGTTGCCCTGGTACCGGGTGGAAGACGAGAACGGGGTGGTCCTGTTTGCGCATGCCGCCGCGTTCCGGATCCTCCCGCCGGAGGAACTGGCGCCGATCATCACCCCCGGAGCAGAGAAGTCGATCCGAGTGAATCTGGAGCGACAGGACCTTTCGGCATTCGAAGACGGCGTCGAGGTCTACTACTGCCGCATCGCCTCCGGATACTCCTTCACCCGCCAGGGCCGGCGCATCTGGAACACACCGATCGGCCAGAACTGGACCTGGCGCAAGATGGTGTCACGCCATATGTCCGGCGGCGACCTGGTGTCGGGCTACGATCTGCCCGGAGTGGGTTGGACCATCCTGTTCTCGGGTATGGGCGCAGCGGTTCACTCCACCTATTGGCACAACGACTACGGCACGCCTCGTTCGCGGGGCTGCATCAACGTCACACCGGAGGACGCCAGGTGGCTCTTTCGCTGGTCGAACCCTCCGGTGGACTATCGGCCCGGAGACGTGACCTCGCTCTTCCCGACCCCGGGGACCCCCGTGATCGTGAGGGAAACCTGATTCCATGACTGCCCAAGATGTCACCGTACCCCTGGCCTTCCTGGCCGGCCTGGCCTCGTTTCTGTCGCCGTGTGTTCTGGCGCTGGTGCCGGCGTATGTGGGATACCTGAGCGGGCGATCGGTCACGCCGGAGGGCGTGGTGGTGGCCAGCCGCCGGGGAACTTTCGCTCACGGCCTGGCCTTCGTCGTCGGTTTCAGCGTGGTCTTCATTGCGCTGGGCGCCACCGCCTCCCTGCTCGGGGCCTTGTTGTACGACCTGCGGGCCTGGATTGCCCGCATCGGGGGTGTGGTCGTAATCCTGTTCGGCCTGCACACCGTCGGTGTGATCAATATCCCGTTTCTCGATTACGACACCCGGCGCCAGGCCGGTCCCAACCCGCGCCTGGGGCTGGCTTCGTCGGCTCTGATGGGCGTGTTCTTCTCGGCCGGCTGGGCGCCGTGCGTCGGTCCGGTGCTCGGAGTCGTCCTGACCCTGGCGATCAGCGGTGCCAGCCTGCAACTGGGCGTGATCCTCCTGACTGCCTACTCCCTGGGATTGGCAATCCCGTTCCTGCTGGCGGCGCTGGGGATCGGGCGTGTGGCCGAGCTCATGCGGCGCCACGGGAAAGCTGTAATGGTGATTTCCCGGGTGACCGGGGTGGTGATGGTAATCGTGGGTGTGATGCTGCTCACCGGCACCCTGGAGCAGCTGGCTCGCTTCGGGTTCTTCGTCGACTTTGGGCTGTAGCCGGTGGGGAGCCTCCGCTCCAAGAGGGCTGCGCGCGGGGGCTGGTTGGCGATCGCCGGCGGAGCCCTGATCGGCCTGGCGATCGGCCTGGCCTGGTTTGCCGCCCCGGGACCGGCGGCCGATCGCGAGCCATCCGGACCGGCGGTGGCCGCCCCGGCGGTCGGTTCTCCGGCCCCGGACTTCGAACTGGAAGCGCTGGACGGCAGTCCGGTTTCGCTGCGCGGTCAGCGGGGCAGGGTGGTTGTGGTCAACTTCTGGGCGACATGGTGCGGGCCCTGCCGGGTGGAGATGCCCGATCTCGAAGCCCGCGCCGTCCGCTTCGCCGATCGACTGGTCGTGCTGGGCGTCAACTTCGACGAGACCCCGGCCGAGGTCGCCGCCTTTCGGGATGAGGTCGGGGTCACTTTCCCGCTCCTGTTGGACCCGGGAGCGAAGGTCCAGCGGCTGTACCGGGTATTGGGGTATCCCACCACGTACTTCGTCGATGAGGACGGGATCATCCGGATCCAGCACATCGGGCTGATGACCTCTGATCAGATCGATGGCTACCTGGAGGAGCTGGGGATCAACGCATGATCCGAGTGACTCTCTACTCGAAGCAAGACTGCAGTCTGTGCGATCAGGCTCGGGAAGACCTGAGCGCATTGCAGGACAGCGTTCCGCACCGGCTGGTCGAGATCGACATCACCTCCGACCCGATCCTGCTGGCTCGCCACGGGGCGGTCGTCCCGGTCCTGGAGGCCGGCCCCTACACCCTGCGTTCCCCGTTCAATCGCACCGACATGCGGGTGACGCTCCAGTCGGCCCGCCAGGCAAAGGAACGACGCCCGCCGCTGCAGGGGCCGGCGCGCCGGCGGGCGGTCGTGCTGAGTCGCGGCCTGGGCGGGCTCGCCCGACACTGGCTGCTTGCGCTCAACAGCCTCGTGTTCCTGTACGTCGCTCTGCCATTCGTTGCGCCTGTCTTGATGAAATCCGGGGCGGAAGTGCCGGCGCGCTGGATCTACGCGGTCTACGGCCCGGTCTGCCATCAACTGGCGTTCCGCTCGTGGTTCCTGTTTGGGGAGCAGGCGGCCTACCCGCGCTCGCTGGCCGGGCTCGACACGGTGTCCTATGGCGCCGCCACCGGCCTGCCGGAGGACGATCTGTTGGCGGCCAGGGCTTTTCTCGGGGACCAGCGCCTGGGTTTCAAAGTGGCTCTGTGCGAGCGAGACATCGGGATCTACGGGGGGATCCTCATCGCCGGCCTGGCATTCGGTCTGCTGCGCCGCCGTGCGCGGCCACTCCCGCTGTGGGCCTGGTTGGTCTTCGGGATTCTGCCGATGGCCATCGACGGCGGGTCCCAACTGATCTCCGGGCTGCCGCTGCTTCCGACGGAGTGGGGCGCCAGGGAAAGTACGCCGTTCCTACGAACAGCTACCGGGCTTCTGTTCGGTGTGCTCAACGTATGGCTGGCCTACCCCCACCTGGAAGAGTCGATGGCCGAGACCCGAACAGCAATATCGGTGAAACTCGCAGGCGAACCGCCCGGTTGAGCTGCGAAGGGCGGGTGGTAGACTTCCGACATGGCCCTGATTCTCGAGGGGGGTCTCCGCCTCTTTCAATTCGAATCCTTGGCTTCCAACGCCGTGGTTCATGGGATCTTCACCCGGCATGGGGGGGTGAGCCCCGCCCCCTGGGCCTCACTCAATCTTGGCTCGGGGGTCGGTGACGCCCCGGAGCGGGTGCAGGTGAACCGTCTCCGGGCGCTCGAGTCACTGAGTCGATCCTCCGAGTCGGTCTTTGAGGTCTGGCAAGTCCACTCGGCGGAGGTGGCGCTGGGGCGAGAGCCCCGTCGGGGTGAGCCGCTGCAACAGGCCGACGCCATTCTCACCGACAATCCGGTTGTGACACTCATGATGCGCTTCGCCGATTGCGTCCCGATCCTGCTGTTTGACCCGGTTCGTCGCGCGGTCGGGATGGCCCACGCCGGATGGCTGGGAACGGTCCGCAAGGTGGCCTCGGCCGCCGTCCGGGCGATGGGGGAGCACTTCCAGACCAGGCCGTCCGACCTGTGGGCCGGCCTGGGCCCGGCGATCGCCGCACACCACTATCCGGTGGGTCCCCAGGTGTCGGCCCAGGTGCGTCAGGCATTCGGGCCGGAAGCGGAGGCCCATCTGGCTCCGTCGCCCGGAGGCGAGTTGTTTGATCTATGGTCCGCCAACGCCGCCCTGCTGGAATCCGAAGGTGTATCGCAGATCGAGATCAGCGGGGTGTGTACCGCGTGCGAGACGGACGACTGGTTCTCGCACCGGGCGGAAGGGGGTACGACCGGTCGATTCGGTGCGCTGATCGGGCTGGAGGCTTAGCCGGTGAGCTTCCCCGACGCGCAAGAGATCCTCCGGCGAATTCAACAAGTGCGGCGGAGGATCGACCAGGCGTGCGCCGAGGTCGATCGGGACCCGGGCGGTGTGCGGCTGGTCACGGTGACCAAGGGCGTCCCGGACCAAGTCGTCCGCGAGGCGCATGCCGCCGGGCTGCGCGACTTCGGCGAGAACCTGGTCGAAACCCTGATCGTCCGGATCTCGTCGCTGGCCGACCTCGACGGGACCGCCTGGCATCTGATCGGCCCGCTCCAATCCCGCAAAGTCGGCCTGGTTCCCGCCTCGGTGGCGCTGCTGCACGCAGTCGATCGGATCAAGATCGCCCGGAGACTCGACACGCTTGGACTGGAGCTCGGGGCGGCTCGGTCGGTGTTGCTCGAGTGCAATGTCTCCGGAGAAGCTTCGAAATCCGGTTGGCGGATGGACCGGGAGCAGGCCTGGGCGGAGGCCGAGGAAGAGATTCTGGAGGTCTGTCACCTGGGCGCGCTGGATGTCCGGGGCCTGATGACCATGGCGCCCCAGGCAGCCGGCATCAACGACCAGCGCACGGTCTTTCGACGCCTGGCCCGTCTGCGCGACCACCTGGCCCGGCGATCAGCGGGGCCGCTGCCCGAGCTTTCCATGGGGATGTCGGACGACTTCGAGGCGGCTGTTGCGGAAGGGGCGACCCTGGTGCGGATTGGGCGGGCGATTCTCGGAGAGCGGAGTTAGAATCGGGCTTCGATGGCGGGCTTGATCCAGATCCTGACGGCGACCTTGACGATCGTGGTGTTGGCCGACATCCTTGTCGGCTACCTGCTCCCGCCGTTCCATCCGGTTCGGCGGACCCTGGATTCCCTGGTCGACCCGCTGCTGGCGCCGATACGCCGGCTTGTGCCCCCGGTGGGGATGTTCGATTTCAGTCCTTTCTTCCTGCTGTTGCTGGTGCAGATCCTGGGAAGCGTGTTGGTCCGAGTCCTTCCCGGCTGAGGGCGGTGATGCGCAAGTTCAAACTTCACGATGGGAAGAGCGGGGCGGCCCTGACGGTGCGGGTGACGCCGCGGGCGCGCAAGACCGAGGTTGCCGAGATCATGGACGACGGCACTCTGCGCATCCGGGTGACGGCGCCGCCGGTGGAAGGGAAGGCCAACGCCGCCCTGATCGACTTCCTGGCGGAGGCGTTGCACATTCGCAAGAACCGTATCGAGATCGTGGCCGGAGACAAGGGACTCGACAAGATCATCTCGATCACCGAGATGTCGGCCGGCGAGGTTCAGAAACGGCTGCAGAGATGGATCGATCAGGAGGAAGCAGAGTAAGGAGACGGCTCAGGCCGACGGAATCAGCAGGACGCCCGGAGCGGTCTGCCGCCATAGAGCCTCAAAGGCCGCGTCCCGCAAGAACACCTGCTCCGATCGCAGGGCGTTGTTCAGCTCCAACTGAAAGTCGCTGGCGTCCATCCAGGCCAGTGTCTCCAGCGCCGCGATCTGCTCCTCGACACCGCCGCTGCTCAGCGCCCTGCGCAACATCTCCAAGGCCGGTCGGCCGGCCGTCATCCCGGAGCCGACCCGGCCGGCGAAGGCCTTGAGCCATTCGAGTTCGCTCGGTTCACGAACCGGGGCCGGAATGCGCCAGGGCGGGGTGCGCCTGCGCTCCAGGGCTTCGGCGGCGGCTCCGCGTACGACCCACTGCTCGTCGTCGACCTGGACCTTCTCCAGGATCTCGATCGCCCAGGGTTCCCGAACGCGCGCCAGTCCGAAGACCGACGCACGACGAGTGAGCAGATTGTTCACCTCGGCCCCGTCCCGCAGCATCTGGTAGCCCTCGTCCGGGTGGCAGGCCAACGCCTCGGCTACCGCCAGCCGAACGCCCTCCTCGGCCTCCAGCAGAGCTCGTCCCAGAGCCTCGAGCGCCGCCTCGTTTCCGATCCCGGCCAGGGCCAGGGAAGCTGCCTGGCGCACCAGGAGCTCGCGATCCTGGGCCATTGTCCTCACCAGGTCGCCGAGGGACTCCTCATCGCCGAGACCGCCCAGGCCGAGGGCACACAGCAAGCGCGTGCTGGCGGCGTCGGAGGTCAGCAGGCGGCGAAACAGGATGGCCGCCGTCGGCTCGGCCGCCTGCACCAGGGCGTCCACAGCGCGCAGACGAAGCCCGTAGGGTCGCTGGTGGGACTGGACGATCTGGGCCAACGAGCGCAGGACGAGCTGCCGCCAGGAAGCCTTGCGCTGCGCGTAGCGCAGCAGGCGAGCGGCGTCGAGGGCGCCGGTTTCGAGCGCGTCCCGCCCGGCTTCCATCCAGCGCTGCACGATCCCACTGACATCGGTCAGCGCTGCGAGGAAACCCATCGAGGCCTCGGCCGGCGGCCAGCCTCCCTGGATCGCCGCCTCGATCGGCCCGCTGGCGGCCATGGCGCGGGCCGCCAGATAGGCGCCGACGGCCGGCTGGGCGAAGGAGTAGGCGCCGGCGTCGCGTCGCATCAGGATGCCCGCATCTACCAGATCGCTCGAGGGCGTTCCTCGCCGGAACGCACGATCCGAGACCGTCGCCGACCGACCTTCGAGCCAGGCGAGACCGACCGCCTCCGCGCTCTGCCGTTCTTCCGCCGAAAGCACACGCGCCAGGTAGGCGTCGAGCGAGTCGACAACCGTCGGTCCCCGGGCATCCCCGGCATGCGCGCCCCAAGTGCGTAGTGTCAACTCCAGGGGGGAGGTGCCGCGGATCGACCCGACCAGCCAACCCGTGATCAAGGCCGGGTCGATGTCGGATAGGCTGCGCTTCGGCAGCTTGGGGACGACGTCTCGCTGCCAGGCGGCTGCCCAGCGGTTCAAGAACGTGCGGCGATCGAAGTCCGACCAGGGCGCCAGAGCGGCCGGAGCGAGCCCGGCCTGGGCGACCAGGCCGTCGTAGCCTCGTGCCGGACCGGCCGCGATCACCCGGATCTCGGAGTGATCCGTGAGGAGTGCCTCGAGCCAGGCGGCGACCTTGGAGATCTCCTCCAGGCTCATTTCGTCCAGGCCGTCCACCAGCACCACGACCTTCTTCTGACGAACGGCCTGCCTCAGGTACGCCGGAATTCGCCCCGCCATGCCGCTGGAGACCGTGGTCTGGCAGGCAGCGATCAGCGGCTCAAGCGGGTCTTTTCCACTCCAGCGCTCAAGGCGGAGGTCCCCGGCGTGGATCAGGAACGGGGTACTGCCGGCGAGTTCACCGGCTTGCGGGTCGGAGGTTGCGAGCTGGATCGTCAGATACGCGAGCGCCGTCGTCTTTCCCGACCCGGGCTCGCCCGTGATCAGCAGGTTCGGGCCGGTGGCCAGCGCTCGGGGAAGGGACAGGGAGGCGGTCTGGAAGATGCCGGAAAGAGTTGTCCAGTCAGGCAGGTTGGGCAGAACCGCCAGCGTGTCCTCCGGCCGTGGATCGGTGTGAGACGGGTCGGCGGGGAAGGGAGGAGCCAACAGGCGCGGTGCGACGCCGATGTCTTCCAGCAGGAACAGGGCACGTCCGAGATGCATCGACTGTGCCCTGGCCTCGATCTCCCGGCGATACCGATCGCGGGCAACCGAGACCATGCCGACGCTGGCCTGGTTCACCTGGCCGCGCCCCCATTCCATCAACTGTCGAGCAAGGGGAAGGCCGCGATTGAACCCGAGCAGGAGCAGGAAGCCGACGAACAACCCGAACAGGAACTCGGGAGTGTCGAACTGGAATCCGAACAGATTCTGCAGCACGTGTCTATCCCGCGTACAGGATTCGGCCGCACTGGCCGCAGCGCACCAGCGCGGATCCGGCGGAGACCTCCTGCCGATCGGAGGCCGAGAGCGTCAGGCCGCAGGCCCTGCACGAACCATCCTGCATCAAGGCCACGGCCAGACCCCGGGTGTTCTCACGGAGACTCAGGTACAGGCGAAGATCGCCCGGGGCGATACCAGTCAGAGCGGCTTCCCGCTCGTGCGATTTCTGCGTCAGCAATCCCGACACGCGTTCTTTCTCCCGCAGCAAGGTCTGACTGCGGCCGGCGGCGTCGGCCTCGGCCAGTTCAAGCGCGGTGGTGGCCGCCGAAGCTACCTGTTCGGTCTCTTCAACCCGAACCATCGCCTCCAGCGCTCGATCCTCCAGCGTCGCCATGTGGCGTCGCAGCGCTTCGGCCTCGGCCTGGAGTTCCTCGAGGGTCTTGGGATTCTGCACCTGTCCCCCGTAGAGCTTGGCCTCCGTCTCCTCGAGTTTCCGCCGTTGTCCGGCCAGGGCGTCTTCCGTGGCCCGCCCTTCGTCGGAGGCTGCGCGCAGCTCCAAGCGGGCTGAATTCGCGTCGGCCCGGGCACCCACCAGCCCGTCTTCGTTTTCCAGCTCGGCCTCGATGCGGGCCAGCCGGGCCATGGCTTCGTCGATGCCCGAGTCAACTTGCTGAAGCCGGTACAGGGAGGAGAGTTGAACTCACGAGTGGATTATAGATGCGAAGCGCGCGGGCGGGCAAGCAGACTGTCGGACCCTGGCAGCCGGGCTACGCAGGATCGGTGCCACGGCAGGGTCGCAGCCGACCCGGCCGGCGCCGGGACGCTGCCTTCGGCCAGGACTTCGGTCCTGGTTTGCCCGGGTAGTGCCGTGCGGGATGCCTCCGGTCGCGTACAATTCTCGGGATGGCCCGCGATACCCGCTTCTGGCTAATCACAACCGCCTGCACCGTCGCTCTGCTGGTTGTGCCGTTTCAACTGGCGGTAACGGTCCAGCCAGAGTCCTCCACCTTCTCCGGTTTCCTGCTGAACCCGGTGGACGGGCATAGCTACCTGGCAAAGATGCGTCAGGGGGCGGAGGGGAACTGGCTGTTCCGGCTGCCGTATGCCGAGGACCCAGGACCGGGTGCATTCCTGTTCGTCTTCTACCTCGGCCTTGGGCATCTTCAGACGCTCCTGGGATGGCCGCCGCTTCTGATCTACCATGTCGCCCGCCTGGCGGCGACCGTCGTCATGTTCTGGATCGCATGGGTCTTCCTCCGGGAGGTTGTACCTACGCTCGGCGCACGCCGCTGGGCCTACAGCCTTGTGCTCGTCGGGTCCGGCCTGGGATGGATCGGGATCCCGCTCGGTCGCCTGGCGGTCGATCTGTGGGTTCCGGAAGCGATTCCCTTCCTGGCCGGCCTGGCCAACCCGCATTTCCCGCTGGCTGCGGCCGCGATGCTTCTCGGGATGCTGGCCTTGATCTCAACCCGCTGGGGGGTTCGATCTCGCCTTGTGGCGGCTGCGCTCGGCCGGCTTCCTGCTGGGAATGGTGCAGCCGTTTGCGGTTCTCTCTGTCGGCGCGGCCGGGGTTGCATGGATCGTCTGGGATCGGCTCGGAAGCCGGATCGATCCCGACTCTCCGGGTCGACAACGGTCGATCATCCTCGTTCTTGGGGGACTGTTGGCGGCGAGCCTGCCCTGGATCCTGTACGACTTCTGGATCACCCGAACCCACTCGGCTCTGGCAGCGTGGTCAGCGCAAAACCTGACACCCACGCCACCCGGTGTTGATGTCGCCCTGGGCCTGGGGCTCGCGCTTCCGCTGGCGGCCTGGGGAGCCGTCCTCTTGAAGGCCCCGTCGAACTCGAGAGGGCGGATGCTAGTGGCCTGGGCGGTGGTGGGCTTGCTCTTGGTGTTCACACCCCTAAGCCTTCAGCGGAGGCTCCTCCTGGGCGTGTATTTCCCAATGGCTGCGCTGGCGGGCGTGGCGTTGGACCGGCTTTCGTCGAATTGGCGACCGTTCCGCTTCTTGCCGTACTTGCTGTTTTCCCTGACCCTCCCGACCAATCTGCTGCTGGTGGCGGCTGCGGCCGGCGCTGCGGCGCGGCAGGATCCTGAAATCGTCCTGTCAGGCGCCGAGGCTGAATCGTATGCGTGGGTGGATCAGAACCTGGAGCGGGGCGCTCTGTTCCTGGCGGGACAGGTCACCGGCAATCGGTTGCCGGCTTACACAGCCGCCCGCGTCGTGTACGGGCATCCCTTCGAAACCCCGGATGCGTCGAACGCCTTGCAGTGGGTGGAAGGGTTCTTCCCGGGACAGGAATCCCAGGAGGAAGCTCTCCTGCGCCTTCGGGCGCGGGGCATTGACTATATCTACCTGGGACCTCGGGAGAGATCCAACGGGGCGGTGGAATGGTCCCGGGGCCTTCCCGCGGTCTACGATTCGAACGGCATCGCGATTCTCTCTCTGGCGCTTCCGTGAGCGAGCGTAAGGAGGTCCTGCGAGCGTTCGTGTTGTTGGCGGCCGGCGGCGCGCTGTTCTTGCTTCCGCTCACCGCCGCGCCTCAATCGTTCCCGTATCCTCCGGGCGGGTCATACTCCGATGCCCTGATCGCGCATCTGACCAGCGCCCGTTTTCTGGGCGAGGCGGTGGGGACCGCGGGGCAGATCCCCCTCTGGAACCCGCACCTGCTTTCGGGGATACCGTTCGCCGCCGATCCGCTCTCCGGTCTGTGGTACCCGCCCTTCTGGTTTCTAGCGGTGTTCCCGTCGGCGTTGAGCCTCAACTTGATCCTGCTCTCCCACCTTGCCTTCGGCGGGCTCGGCATGTACCTGTGGATGCGCCGGGAGGGGGTGGGCGATTCCGGCGCGCTCGCCGCAGGCTTGCTCTTCGCCGGAATGCCGAAGCTGATCGGTCACATCGGTTTGGGACATCTGAGCCTGGTCGCAGCGGTGTGTTGGACTCCCTGGGTGCTTCGCCAGGCGAGGACCGCGTGGGATGCGTCGCCTGCGAACCGCGGAGCGCGGCCGTTTCTTCTGCTTGGCTTGATCCTCGGGATCACGTTCCTGGCCGACCCTCGCTGGATTCCCCCGCTGGGGCTGACCGCGGCAGGGTTGACCGCCTGGGGTATGCGGGGGGCGCGCCCCGGTGCTAGGCCGGCGCTGCGGGCTGCCGCTGCAACTCTCCTTGGCTTCGCCGCCCTGGCGGCCGGCCTGGCCCTCCCGTTGGCGGAGTTCACCCGTCTCTCGACCCGTGCTTCCCTGACCGCCGCCGAGGCAGGCTCACTGGCGCTTCCGCCGATCAGGTTGCTGGAGATCGTCGTTCCCACGCGAGGCGGGTGGGGCGAGTGGACGATCGGGGCAGGGGCGGGAGCGCTCGTCCTCTCGGTCCTGGCCGCGGCCCGATGGCCGAAGCGCACGGGCGTGTGGGTTGGGCTGGTGGCGGCATCGCTGCTTCTGGCCCTCGGAGACGCGACGCCGCTCGGGGCGCTCGCAGCCCGGACCCCGGGCCTGGATCTGATCCGGGTGCCGGCCCGCTGGGGATTCCTGGCCGGGGTGGGGACGTGCGTCCTTGCCGGCTGGGGCCTTTCGGCCGCGACGAGCCCGGAGGTGTCTGGATCCAGGAGGGCCGCACGCCTTGCGCTGGCGGCCGCCGTGACGGCGATTGTCGCTCTGAACGCCGCCGCCGGCGTGGTCGGCGGACGGGCGGTGGATTCGATCGTCACGATCGCGTTCCTCCTGGCGGTCGCCGGCGCGATCTGGCCCGGGCGATCCCGGGGCGGCGGGTCGAAGTTGTCGGTCATCCTGCTCGCCTTGTTGGCGCTGGAGACGGCCTGGATTGATTCGTCCCTGGTGGTCCCGCGGGATCAAGCGGCGGCGCTGGAGCCCGGACGCCGCGTGGCCCGGGCGCTGGGGGATCGGCCGGCCGAGAGCCGGGTCTTCTCGCCGTCGTACGCGGTGCCCCAAGAGGCCGCCGTCGAGATGGGCATCGACCTGGCCGACGGGGTCCATCCGCTTCAGCTCGAGGTCTATGTTGCCTACATGGGCCGAGCCGCGGGATTCGATCACGCCGGCTACAGCGTCACGCTTCCCCCGTTCCCCTCAGGCGACCCGAAGGTCGCCTGGGGAGCGGAGCTCGACCTGGAGGCCCTTGGCCGATTGGCGATCAGTCGGGTCGTTTCAGACTACCCTCTGGAAGCGACCACGCTTCAACTCGAGGAGATGAGCGACGGGGTCTGGATTTACAGCAATCCTTCGGCAAGGCCGAGAGCCTGGGTTGAGCCCGACGCTGCCGGCCAAGACTGGAACGAAGTGCTGGTGATCGAACGGACTCCCAACCGGATTGTGTTGACCGCCTCCGGCCCCGGGCGTCTGGTGTTGAGCGAAATCGTCTACCCCGGATGGCGGGCCAGCGTAGACGAACACCGCACTCCGATCGTGGCGCATCAGGGCGTCTTCCGATCGGTCCGCATCGGCCCCGGAGAACACCAAGTCCGGTTTGACTTCCTCCCGGTCCCGCTGCTTGCCGGGCTGGCGGTTAGCCTGGTCTGCCTGGGTGCGGTGGCCGCGTTGTGGAGGGCAGGGTGAGGCGGGCAGAAGTGCGCTGGTGTCTCGCCTTTGCAGCATTGCTGGCGATCTTGACTTCGATCCCGTACGCAGTCGGGTATCAATCCGCCGGCGACGCCTGGGTCTTCACCGGTTTCGTCTTCGGGGTGGAAGATGGTAACTCCTACATTGCCAAGATGCTCCAGGGCGCCACGGGCGCCTGGCTCTTCCAGACGCCGTACTCCTCGCAATCGACCGCGCCGGTACTGGCGTTCCTTCCCTACCTGGTACTGGGCAAGCTGGCTTCAGGTGCTGAAGTCCACCTCCAGTTGACCCTCCTGTTCCACGCCTTTCGGCTGGCAGTGATCCCGGTGGCGGTCTTGGCGATGTACCGTTTCGCCTCGGCGTTTGTGCAAGAAGTGGCGTGGCGCAGGTGGGCGACTGTCCTGGGGACCGCAGGAGGGGGCCTGGGATGGGCCCTGGCCGCCCTCGGCGGCGACCATCTGCTCGGAAGCTTGCCGCTGGATTTCATCTCGCCGGAGACGTTTGGTTTCCTTTCGGCCTACGGCTTGCCCCATCTGCTGCTCTCCCGTGCGCTTCTCCTTCTTGCCCTTGCCGTCTTGTTCGAGGCGCCGCGTCTTCGGAGAGCCGGGTGGATCGCCGGTGGTCTCATGGTGCTGATGGCTGTGGCCCAGCCCCTCGCACTGATCTCGGCGTACGCAGCCTTGGCGGCCTGGCTGCTCACGGTAGCCGCAGGACGCCGGAAGGCCCCGGGATCCTCCTGGCCGACGGATTGGCGATCGGCGGGTCTGGCCGTCGCGATTTCCTTGCCCGTACTCGCATATTACGGATTGGGCGCCCTGACAGATCCCGGCCTCCGCCAGTGGACGTCGCAGAATCTCCTTCCGTCGCCGCATCCGGCGCACTACCTGCTGGCCTATGGGATGGTGCTGGTTCCCGCAGGGGCTGGATTGCGGGCGGCCCTGACCGCAGGAGACCGCCGGATGGTGAGCCTGGGCGTGTGGGTGGCGCTGCTGCTTTGCCTGGCGTACATCCCCGTCTCGGTGCAGCGTCGCCTGGTGGACGGCGCCTGGCCCGCCCTGACAACACTGGCTGCCGTCGGACTCGGATCGATCCCCCGCGAGTTCGCGCCGGTTGACTTGGAGGCGCCTGGTGCTTGCGGGAAGCCTAGGTACGTCCGGGCTGCTGATCCTCGGAGGAGCGTGGTCTGTGGCCGAACCGCACATTCCATTCCATCGACCTGCGGAAGAAGTCAGGGCCATGAATTCCCTGGGGGAGATGGCGCCGTCGCAAGCCGTTGTGCTCAGCTCCTTCGAAACCGGAAACGTCCTTCCCGCCTTCCTCCCTGTGCGGACCGTCGTCGGACACGGACCCGAGACGGCGAACCTTGGGATCATCCTGCCCAGGGTCGATTCGTTCTTCAGCCCGCGCATGGACGACGAAGAGCGAGTTTCCTTCCTCGCCGAGCAGTCGGTCGATTTCGTCTTCTTCGGGCCGCAGGAGCGGTCGCTGGGAGGGTGGCCGGGCGGCGCACCGGCGATGCTCGAGCCCGGGATGGTTGTCGGGGATTATTCGATCTTCCGGGTGAGAGGCCGGTGACCGCGGAGCATCCGGCTCCACCTTCGGCCATCTCCGGCGAGGGCAAGGGCGCGAATCGCTGGTGGATCCTCCCTGCCGCGATGGTGACCGCCGGCCCGCTGGCGATCTTCGGCCCGCTGCTGCTGCGAGGGGAAGTGTTGTACTGGGGAACCCCTCTGCTCCAGTTCGTTCCCTGGCGCCGGCTGGCCTTCGAGCAGATCCGGAGCGGGTTCCTGCCACTGTGGAACCCTCTGGTGGGGATGGGGGCTCCCCTTCTTGCGAACCATCAATCGGCGATCCTGTATCCCCCGAACTGGCTCGGGGCCCTGCTGCCGTCGGGTGTGGGAGAGACGGTCCTGCTGGTGGCCCATCTTGTGCTGGCAGGGTGCGGCCTGGTGGCCTTCCTTCGCCAACAGGGTCTTGGCCTGCTGGCGCAAGTTGTCGGAGGGTTATCCTTTTCCGCCGGGTCGTATCTGGTCACCCGGGCCGGGTTCCCCAGTCTGGTCGCAGCCGCCGCCTGGCTTCCCTGGTTGCTTCTGGTCGGGGAGCGTCTGGCCCAGCTCCCCCGGCGCAAGACACGCAAGGTCGTCGATGTGCTCGTGGCGGGCGGGGTCTTGGCAATGATGTCGCTGGCCGGCCACGCGCAGACTCTTGTCTACGGTTCGGTGCTCGCCATCGCCTGGAGCGTCTTTCGCTCCGAAGACGGGCTACGGAGTTCTGGTCGGTCTGGCAGCCCGCTGGGGAGCGGCTGTAGTTCTTGGTTTCGGTCTGGCCGCTGCTCAGTTGCTGCCAACGGCGGAGTACTTCCTGCACTCGAGCCGGGGTGGGGGGCTGGAAGAAGTCTCGGCCCTGACCTACTCGTTCTGGCCCTGGCGGGTCGTCGGGCTGCTTCTCCCCGGCCTGTTCGGCAGTCCCGCGGTCGGTGACTACTGGGGCTATGGCAACTACTGGGAGGACGCCCTCTACCTCGGCGTCTTCCCTCTCCTGATGACGGTAGCCGGAGCCGTAGCAGCGGGGCGCCTCGGCCGTTCGGCCGGCCGCAGCCGTTGGTTCTTTCTAGCGGCCGCCGCGTTGGCCTTCTTCTTCGGCCTCGGGGCGAACAATCCGCTGTTCGTGTTCTTGTTCCGGAAGGTACCGTTCTTCGACATCTTCAACGCGCCGACACGGCTGAACCTGGTAACAACGCTCTCTCTGTCGGTGCTGGCCGGAACCGGGGCGCAGCTCTGGCGACGGCCGACCGGGCGTGGTCTGTACTGGTCGCGGCTGGGAACCGCCGGCGCGTTGGCGATCGCGGCCATCGGCCTCGTGGCCGCCCTCGTGCCGACGTTGCTTCGCCCCAGTTTCGGGAGGTCATTTGCGCTGGTGGGCGTCTGGCTGTCCGTCGCCGGCGCCACGAGCCTGGCCTGGCCGACGGTGGTCGGCAGGCGCTGGATCGGGTTGATCGCGGCGATCGTTGTTCTGGACCTGTTCGTGGCCCACCAGGGTTTGGTGCCTTCGGCGCCGGCCAGTCTCTATCTCGGCCCCTCGAGGTTGTCCCAGGACCTGGGAACTGCTCACCGGGTCTATCTGTTCTCGGCCGCGGAACGCGAGCTGAAGTTCGACCACACCCATCGCTTCGACACGTTCCCGACAACCTGGTCGCCGCGTTGGATTCGGGAAAGCGGGCTGCCCAATGTCCTGTTGTTGGACGAGGTCCCGAGCGCCAACAACTTCGACCCCCTGGTTTCCGGACGGTACGCCTCCTGGATCGAGATGCTCGATACGCGTTCCCCGGGAAGACCGCCCCCGGTTGCTGCGGTTGATGGACGTGGGCTGGGAGTTCGATTCTGTGGGGGTCTCGCCGCCGTGGACAGTCTATCGACCCGTGGCCGGGGCCGCTCGGGCTCGCATTGTCGCCGGCGCGATTGGCGTGGCAAGCCCGGAAGCGGCGCTGAAGGCGGTGGGTGCTCCCGACTTTGACTCGACCCGCCAGGTGCTGATCGAAGCGGACGGGAAGGAGATCGAGCAGCGCGGCGGCCAGGGGTCCGCGGTAGTGCTGGATCAACCGGATCCTGGAAGAGTGACCGTGCAGGTCGAGGCGCCTTCGGGTGGATGGTTGGTCCTCTCGGACAGCTGGTATCCGGGATGGACGGTGGAGGTGGATGGGGTGCCGGCGAAGGCCTACCCCGCCGACGGGGCGTTTCGCGCCGTCTGGCTGCCGGCGGGGGCCAAACTGGTGACTTGGACCTATCGGCCCGGATCGTTCTACCTGGGCGTCATGATCGGACTGGTCTGCCTGCTTGCGGGAGGCTGGGCGTTGTGGATCGCGCGACGTCGGCCCGGATAGCCTGGCCCGCCCTGGTGGCGGTCGTGGCCAGCCTGGGTTTCGCCGGATGGCGGTTGGTGCAGGCCGACGGTGACGCCGCGCTTCTGGCCGAGCCGGGCACGTTCTACTCCGAGCTCGACCCGCAGGGCAGTCAGGGGTACGACGGCCAGTTCACGTACACCATGGCCATCGAGACGGATCCACGGCGGGCCGAGCCGCATCTGGACCGCCCGGCCTATCGCTACCAGCGGATCCTGGCGCCTCTTCTGGCGCGACTGCTCACGGGCGGGAGCGCCGAGGGGATCCCCTGGGCCTTGATCTTGATTGGTGCAGGCGCCTCGGGGGCGGGCACGGCCGCGCTGGCGGCCTGGATGCTTCGGCATGGTCATGGGGAGGGCTATGCGTTAGGATACGGCCTCTGGGTCGGCATCGTCGCCAGCGCCGGACTGTTCCTGCACGAGGCGTTGGCGTATGGATTGGTAGCCCTGGGCTGGTTCTGGTGGAGGCGCTCCTCCAGCCCGTGGGGGGCCCTTGCGCTTTCCCTGGCCCTGTTCGCCAAGGAGACCACGCTCCCGTTCTGGGCAGCGGCGCTGCTCGTTCCGGCAGGGCGCGCTCGGTGGTGGCTCGTCGTTGGAGGTCTGGCATTCTGTGCGTGGCAGGCGGCGCTGTGGACCATCTTCGGGGAAGTCGGGATTGGAAGTGGAGGCGCGCTGAGCACTCCCTTCGAGTGGATTCCCTTGATGGGGTTCTTTCGGATCGGAGAGGCAAGCCTGCCTGCGCTGGGTCTGTTTGCGTTGATCTTCGGTCCCACGGTGATCATCCCGGCGCTGTGGGCAACGGCGGCCTCCTTGCGCCGGTTGATCGCCGCCCGGCTCGACCCCGAGGCCTGGGCGCTCCTCTTCCAGGCGGCCGTGATTCTGTTTGTCCCCTTCTCGACGGCGCGCGAGCCGCTCGGCCTGGTGCGCCTGGCGAGCGGGTTGGTGCTCGGGACTCTGCTGTTCGCCGCGGCGGTCGGTCTCCGAAGGGTTCTCAACTTCTCCTTGTTCTGGGCCTCGCTGCTGGCCCTGCTTGTTCGTCGTTGACCAAGTCCGCCTCGAAGGGGTTCGCATGACGACCGTCGTCTCCCTCGTCGAATCGCTCACCCGGAACATTGAACGGGTCATCATCGGAAAGCGGGAGGCGATTCATCTCACCCTGCTGGGACTGTTGTCGCAGGGTCACATCCTGATCGAAGACGTTCCCGGCACGGGCAAGACCATGCTGGCCAAGAGCCTGGCCCGGTCGATTGGCAGCTCCTTCCAGCGAATTCAGTTCACCCCCGACATGCTTCCCAGCGACGTCACCGGGGTATCGATCTTCAATCAGCAAACTCGCCAGTTCGAATACCGACCGGGACCGGTGCTGGCCCAAATCGTCTTGATCGATGAGATCAACCGGGCCACGCCCAAGACCCAGGCGGCGCTGCTGGAGGCCATGGAGGAGCGCCAGGTGACGGTTGACGGTGTCACGTACCCGATGCCCGTTCCGTTTCTGGTGCTGGCCACACAAAACCCGATCGAATACGAGGGGACGTTCCCTTTGCCGGAGGCTCAACTGGACCGGTTCTTCTTCCGCATCCAGATCGGCTATCCCCTGGCGGCGGATGAGATCCGGATGCTCGAAGGGCAGCAGCGGGCTCATCCCCTGGAGTCGCTCCAGGCCGTGGCCAGCGTCGAGCAGTTGCTGGAGGCGCACACGGCGGTCCGCGAAGTGCGAGTGTCCGACGAGGTCAAGCGCTACCTGCTCGACCTGGTGACCGCGACCCGCAACCACCACGAGATCTATCTGGGGGCCAGCCCGCGCGGCAGTCTGGCGCTGTTTCGGGCATCCCAGGCACAGGCTGCGCTGGGAGGGCGCGACTATGTCATCCCCGACGATGTTCGGGCGATCGCCATCCCGGCCCTGGCGCATCGGATCATTATTGGGTCGGCGGCGCGCATTCGCGACGTAGACGCGCGGGCCATCATTCAGGACGTCGTGTCGTCGACACCGGTTCCGGGCGGCGACGGCCGTCGATGACCCCCCGCGCCTGGACCCTGGTGGCGTTGCTGGCGGCGTGCCTGACCGGCCTGACCCTGACCGGCCGATCGATCTTCGCCAGCCTGTCGGCCCTGTTCGCAGGGATCCTGGCCGTGGCCTTCCTTTGGTCGCGGTCGGCCTTGCGCGGATTGCACCTGGAACGGACGTCGCGCAGCCTCACCAGTCAGGTGGGCAAGGTGTTCGAGGAGGCGCTGACCCTGAGCAATCGTAGCCGGATTTCGAAACTGTGGGTCGAAGTGCGAGATGCTTCCAATCTGCCGGGCGCCTGGGCCTCGGCCCGAGCCATCGGGCTGAGCGGCTCGCTCCCCGGAGCCGACTTCACTGGCCATCGGGCCTCGGCGATCGCCGTGGGCCTGTCTCCCGGGAGGCAGTGGTTGTGGTCTGCACGGACCATCTGCACCCTGCGCGGCCGTTTCCGGCTGGGCCCGACGACCTTGATCGGCGCCGACCCCTTCGGGTTGTTTCCGGTCAGCCGGCCGACGGGCGAGGTGCGGGAGGTGGTGGTCCTGCCTCCCACCATCGGGTTGGCCTCCTTCCCGATCCCCAGTGGCCGCCTCCCGGGTGGAGAGGCGCTGCGGCGCCGGACGTACCAGGTGACTCCGAACGCCGCCGGAGTGCGCGAATATGCGCCCGGCGACAGCCTGAACAGGATCCATTGGCGTTCCACGGCCCGGCGCGACCGGTTGATCTCAAAGGAGTTCGAACTCGACCCCCTGGCCGACGTGTGGGTTGTTCTCGACGGCCACCAACGAGCGCATCTCCGGGCGCACGGCGGCGAAGAACCCCTGGTCGGCGCACCCGGACCGCCGGTTCGTCTTCCGCCGGATACCGAGGAGTACATGATCGCCGCGGCCGCCGCCGTGGCACTGTACGTGCTGCGCAAGAACCGCGCCGTGGGTTTGCTTGGGTATGGAGAAGTGCGCTGGGTGGTCCAGCCCGAACGCGGTGAGGCGCAGTTGTTCCGGATTCTTGAGGCGCTCGCCGGTTTCCGGGCCGAGGGTGAGGCCGATATCACCGACGTGTTCCGGATCGAGACGCCCTGGTTTCAGCGCGGGGCTTCCCTGGTCTTGGTCACACCCAGCGTCAGGGACGACCTGGTTCCCGAGCTGCTGGAGCTCCGCCGGAGTGGACTGAGACCCGTGGTGGCGTTGATCGATCCGTCGGGGTTCGGTTCCCCCTTGGCCTCGGGCCGGCTGGCCGAGAGGCTGACCGAGTCCGGGATCCCGGTGCGGGTAGCGCAGCGAGGCCGCGCCCTGGAAGACACCCTGGGCCCCGACACGGAACGACGGCGGCCTGTGGCGGCCTGAGATGCAGCCGACCCGACCCTCTCGCTGGCTCTCGGTCTCAGTTTTCGTGGCCGGAATGGTGACCCTGGCTCTGGAGCTCTCGGCTTCGCGCCTGCTGGGCAACGTCTTCGGCACCAGCAATCTGGTGTGGGCCAACATCATCGGGTTGATCCTGTTGTATCTGACGGCCGGGTACTTCCTGGGCGGTCGCTGGGCGGACCGCCGGCCGGTACCGGAGGCGTTCTACGGCTTGCTGGCCTGGGCCTCGTTCCTGGCAGGGGCGATTCCACTCGTGGCGCGTCCGGTCTTGCGATTGGCGGCTCAGGCCGTAGAACGGCTGGACGCAGCCATCATGGTCGGGTCGCTCCTGGCCGTGCTGATCCTGTTCAGCGCGCCGGTGATTCTGCTCGGATGCGTATCGCCGTTCGCGATCCGCCTTTCGATCTCCGATCGGGAGCACTCCGGCCGGGTGGCTGGAAGGCTGTATGCGCTCTCGACCCTCGGGTCGATCTTCGGAACCTTCCTACCGGTCCTGTGGCTGATCCCGACCGTCGGCACCGCCCGGACCTTCTTGATCTTCTCGGCCGCCCTGATGGCGGTGGCTTTCCTAGGGCTGGCGCGGACGATCGGCCGCAGGACTCTGCGATACCTGTGGATGCCGCTCGTCCTGGCCGTGGGCAGCTGGGTGGTCCTGGGGCAGCCGATCAAGGACACCGCCGGACAGATCTTCGAGATCGAGTCGGGCTACAACTACATCCAGGTGATCGAACGCGACGGGGTCCGCTATCTCCTGCTCAACGAGGGTCAGGCCATCCACTCGGTCTACGATCCGCAGGGGCGCCCGACGTATGGTTCCTGGGACTACTTCCTGTCGGCTCCCTTCTGGAACCCGGGGGTGGATCTCGATCGACCGGTGGAGCGGCTCGGGGTTGTCGGCCTGGCGGCCGGGACGATTCCCAAGCAGTACTCGCAGGTCTTTGGGCCCGTACCGATCGACGGATGGGATATCGATCCGGCCATCCTGGCCGTCGGGCGAGACCTGTTCGACATGTCGGAGCCCAACCTGAACCCGATCGCCGCCGACGGACGCTGGGGGCTTTCACAAAGCCGCCACAGGTACTCCGTCATCGGGGTAGATGCCTACCGCCTGCCGTACATCCCCTGGCAACTCACCACCAAGGAGTTCTTCGCCGAGGTCCGAGGGCGCTTGTTGCCGAATGGGGTCGTGGTGATCAATGTCGGTCGGACACCCGATGATCGCCGACTGGTCTCGGGGATGGCGGGCACCCTGGGGGCCGTCTTTGCCAGCGTTCACGTGGTGGATGTGCCGGCGACGTTCAACACGATCCTGTATGCCAGCGTGCAGCCGACCGATCCCGGCCACCTTGTGGCCAACCTCGACCAACTGGCTCGTCGGGGAGCGGATCCCCTTCTGATCGACGTCCTGGTGCGGACCGTCGCCAACCTTCAGCCGACCCCGGAGATGACGACTGTCTTCACCGACGACCTGGCGCCGATCGAACACCTGACGAATGCCGTCGCCTTGCGGTTTCTGTTTTCCGGCGATCTGGACATCCTGCGATGACGATCCGTCCAGCGGAGACCCGCTCCTTCACCCGGTCCCTTCTCGGGATTCTTCTCCGGGCGCTGGTACCGGTTGTCCTGCTACTGACCAACGTCCGCCTGCTGTTGACCCCGGCGTTCCTTCAGATCGAATATGCAACACCGGGTTTCCCGGCGGATCCTTACGGTTTCGGCCACGAGGATCGTCTGCGTTGGTCGGCGCCGGCGCTCGAATTCCTGTCGAACGAGGCCGGCCCGGAGTTCCTGGGCGACTTGCGGTTCGACGACGGCGCGCCGGTGTTCAACGACCGCGAGCTTGGTCACATGGTCGATGTACAAAGCCTGGTCGAGCAGGCCGTGGCTGCATGGATCGCCGCTTCGGTGATTCTGGCCCTGGCGATCGCCGCCGGCTGGAGGCTGGAGGGGCCGTCCTGGCTCCGCGAGCGGCTCCGCCGGGGCGGCATCACCACCGTTGCGGCGGTGGGGGCGCTGGTGGTCGTGCTGCTGGTATCGTTCTCGTTTCTCTTCGTCGGATTCCACCAGGTGTTCTTCGAGCCCGGGACGTGGGTGTTTTTCCGCTCCGATACCTTGATCCGGCTGTTCCCGGAGAGGTTTTGGCGGGACGCGTTCGCAGCCCTGCTGCTGCTCACGCTGGCCGAGGCCGGGCTGTTGGCGGCGGTCCTGCGGCCGGAGCGCGTGGCAACGCCCTAGGGCACCCGGCCGGTTGCAAAGAAGGTCGGAACGAACAGCAGCCGGATTCCACTGCTCCGGGCCAGGCGCTCGCGTTCGCGCACATCGTCCCACTGCCTCGGCGTGAGCTCGTCTTCCAGATCGGAACGAAGGGTCTCCCATTCCAGGTCAAACTCGGCCGAGGCCTGTTGGCGGCGCCATTCCCCGCCCAGGACTCCGACCTCGACCTCTTTCAGGCCCGCCCCGACGAACAACTCGCCCAGCCGGCGACCGATACTCACGTCGGCTCCTTGCCGGGCCAGGGCTGCCGTCTGCATTTCCCCGATCCTCTCGAACTCGGCGGGGTGATCGATGCGGGAGGCATGGTCGGGCTCGGCCAGGGCCGTCACTTGCCCGCCGCGGCGAACCGTTCGGGATGCCTCGAGGATCGCGGCGGGGGGATCATCGAGCCAGAGCAGGACGAAGTGGAAGAAGGCCGCCGCGCAGGCCTCGGACCGTATCGGAAGCCGATGCGCGTCTCCGCACATCCAGCGCGCCGTCCTCACCTGATCGGCTCCGAAGAGACAGGCGGAAAGGTCGATGTCGAGGGCCAGGCCGGGCGGATTGGGGCGGAGCTCGGCCAACTCCCGGGTTAGCGCTCCGGTCCCGGCGCCGATTTCGATCCAGGGCCCTGCTGGTTCGGGGCCCGGTCGCCCAAGGAGCCGCCGCCGGATGGCGGCGGTCCAACCGGCCTGCTGGAGATAGCGTCGGTGGAGCTGTGGAAGGTCAACTCCCCCCATCCCGTGACGGATCACGCGCTCAGGATCGGGGAGCGGGCGGCGAGCCGGATCCCTGCCGCCAGATGTCGAGCAAGTCGTCCTGCAAGGCGTTTCCCAGGACCTGGTCGGAAGCCTGCTCCGAAATTACATCCCCATCGGGTTCGACGTACATCCAGGCTCCCGACGGAACCCCACCCTCGACTTCAAGCCGCACCGGGTTCACCGAGGCGTACGGCACGGGCAAGTCCCACACCAGGGAGATCCCGCGCTCGGCCATAGCCTGCCGCGCCCGGTCGAGCAAGGCTTCCGCCTCCGGACCGGGAGGCGCGGTGATCGAGAGATGAGTTCCTCCCAGCTCGCGAATTCGGTCGAGGATGTGCTCGAGCTCTTGGGGGCGGTGATCGGACAACGTCAGATGCCCCGAGGTGAACACGTCGGAATCCAACGCCGTGCCAAGGCCCTCGAAATCGGCTTTGCTTCCCGGCCCGACCGAGACCACGAAGTGGTCGAGACCGGCCTGGGCCAGATCGTCGATTGCCTTTGGATCCTTCAGCCGGCCTCCGCGAGTGACCAGGCCCGTCACCATGCCCAGGTCCTCCGCGAATCGTACCAGGTGAGGTAGATCGGGCCGAAGGGTAGGCTCGCCGCCGGTGAAGACCACATGGGGAATCCCGGCCTCCCACGAGCGCCGCAGGATCTCGCCCCATTCGTCGGTGGAGAGTTCTCGATCGACCCGACGGCGGGCCAGCGGATCGACCTTGGACCTGCTCCCGGTTCGATACGTCAGAGCCAGGTCGATCCGGTACGGCGCCGAGGGTCTTGTCTGGAGGGGATCGGAGCGTTCCATGCCCAGCACCAGGACCGGATCATGTTCACCGCCTTCGGCCAGACCATCGATCTGATCCCAGATCCGGCCGGCGTCTCGGCGGGCTCGCCCGCGGCCAATTCGAAATCGGGCGGCCATCCACGCCGCAGCCTGCTCCAGGGTCGAACCTTTGACCAGGTGCCAGGCATACACCGTTGCGCTCTCGTTCAAATGCAGTACGGTCGAAGCGTTCACGATCAAGACCCCTGTGCCGGAAGGCTCGACGCGCAGGTGGAGCCGAGTTGGCCGGCCCGGCCCGGGCCTCATCCGATGATGGATCCCGGAGGGTACCAGGGGCCGGCGCGGGGTGGGGGGGAACAATCGAGCGAGCAGGTGGGTCATGGATTCAGACTCCGCCGAATACCCCGACCGCGGATGCCGGGACAAAGCCGTTGACGGCCGTTCGCAATTCCGTCGGCGGCGACAGCGGACAGCCTCCGCCGCATTCCGCCACCAGGGCACAGTCGTGGCAGGCCTCCGCCAGGTAGCGCCGTTCCCGCAACCAGATCGCGAGCTCGTGGTTCCAGATCGAGTCCCAGTTGTCTGTCAGCAGATTCCCCAGGGGGCGATAGAACGATTGGCAGGGGATCACGCCGCCGTCGGGCTCGACGCATAGATTGTAGCGGGCCGCGCTGCAACCCTTGACCCCCAGTTCTGCTTCTACCGGATCGAAGTGGCAGTACTGGGTGGGCGTGTACCAGATCAACCTCTGGCCCCGGGCCTCGGTCTTGCCTTTCACTTGCTCCAGCAGTGGGCCGAGCGACAACTCGTCCAGGCCGGTGCCGACATCCGCTCCCCGGCCGGCGTGGATCAAGGCATTGCACCCGATGGTCGGGACGCCAAGATCCGCCAGGAAGTCGATCGTCGCCAGAACGTGATCGGCGTTCCCCTGGAGCAGCGTGGTGTTGGTCATCACGTACAGCCCGGCCTCCAGGCACTCGGAGACACCGCGGGTCGTCTGGGTCCACGCCCCCGGAGCGCCAACCATGCGATCGTGGACCTCGGCCCGGTTGGACTCGACGGTGATCTGCACGTGATCGAGCCCGGCCTCGGCCAACCGCGCGGCGTACCCTGGCGTTCCGAGCCGGCGTCCATTGGAGAGCAGTCCTACCACGAGTCCTCGTTGCTCGGCGTGATGAATCAAGTCGGGCAGGTCCTGCCGCAGGGTCGCCTCACCCCCGGTGAAGCAGACGTGGGGGATTCCGATCTCCCAGACACGATCGAGGATCGCCTGCCACGACTTCGTCGCCAGTTCGGGATAGTTGCGAGGCCGGGCGTTGTAGCAGTGGGGGCAATCGTCGTTGCAGCGGTAGGTGAGCGCCAGGTCCATCCGGTAGGGGGCGGGGGGAACCTCGGAGAACGGAGCCGTCTGCTCCAGATCCAGGTCGTGAATCGGGCAGGCCGAGTCCGGGGAAAGCAGCGTCTCCAACTCGATCCCGAAGGCGGAATAGTCTTCGTCCAGGCGGCGTCCGTCGGCTCGGAACGTGCGGGAGAGCTCCCGGCGCGCCTGGGACGGATCCGCCCCGGCCAGGTACAGCGCGGCCATCCGGCCCGCCGAGGCATTCAACCGGTAAACCTGGTTGGCGTTGATGAAGAGCTCCGCGCTCCCGTCGGGAGCCTGTCGCAAGTGGACGGTCGATCGGGACGTGGCACTTGTTCGCCGGAAGACCGTCAGGAGCGGAGCGGACGTCGGATTGCGGACTCGACCAGGGGAGTTTCATCGTCCGCCGCCGGCGCAGGCGCACGCGCATCCGGCACAGGCACAGGCGCAGGCACACCCGCTCCCTCCGGAGCCGCCGCCGTACGAGCGGGTAACCGGAGGCGGATTGGTGGTCTTGGCTACGCCCTGGGTGAAGCTGGCGACGTTCCCCACCAGGGCGGCGGCGCCGGTCTCGACGCCTCGGGCGATCGACGCCGCGAAATCCGCCCCGGGGAGCTGCGGCAGGGAGGTCGATCCGCCCTTGGCGGAAGGTGCGGTGCTCCCGAGCGAAGGGCCGGCCGGGCTGTAGTTGCCCCACCAGACAGGCAGGAAGACCGGGCCGGAGGAGAACGTGCGCCGGGTCCGCCCGCCGAAATCCCGGTCGAGCATCAGCCATTCCATTTCCTCGTTGTAGCGCTCCGACCGAACCTGCGGCGTGCCGGAGGCTTCCACCTCACCCCAGGCCTTGCGCATGATCGACCGGTAGTACTCGCGGGTCTCGCGGACCCCGAAACCCTTCATCTTGGCTTCGACCGAACGAACCAGGTCGATGGCCAGCTCGGTGAAGTCCTTCCGCCGCGAGCGGACGTTCCAGTTGGTCACCTTCGTGAGGAAGGCCTTCTCGTAGCCGCGCAGTTCGACATCGACGGCCAGGGGTTCGACTTCAAGCGGGTCTTCCCTCACGACCCGGGCGGCCCCCTTGCGCACCAGGCCAAACAGGATCATCGTCAGCACCTTGTCGAGGCCGGTTTGCAGCAGGACCGCGGCTTCGACGGCCGTCAGGCCCCGCTTGATCCCGTGGCCTTCCACCGAAATCCGGGGAGGAAGATAGGCCAGCCGGCTCCGGCGCTGGGCAAAGATGACCAGGCCGACGATGACGAAGACCGGGATGATTGGGACCATGCAGCTGGCCAGCGCCGCCAGAAAACCCAGGATCGCGGTGCCCAACTCGGATACCGGCGTGCGCAGGCTGACTCCGGGCAGAACGTCGAGGGGAACCGAGGCCCCGAAGATGTACTGCGAATAGGCGTTGACGGTGGTGGCCCGCCACGAATATACGATCCGGCCCTCGGAGTCGAGGCCGGTTGCCGGGTCGCTGCCGGGCCATCCGCCGCCGGGCACGTGCCATCGAGCTCCATCGGCGGCCGTGCCCGGCGGCAGGTGGAAGGTCACGGTCAGGTCGGTGGTTCCGCTGACGAACTGGGAGTCAAACCAGGACGGAGAGAAGTTCACGCTGGCGAAGCCCTGGTCGTCGGCGGCGTACCATGCGTCTTCGATGCCCGAGACTTCGACCACCACGATGCCCCGGCTTCCCGGAGGAATCGAACGGGTGCCCAGGGGGACGGCGATACCGGGAGTGACGTAGGGAGAGGTTTGAATCCCGGCGAGGGGCTGGCCTTCCACCCACGCTCGAGCGGAAGACAGGTCGTAGCTCTCGGTCGGGAGGCCGACGTCGACAAAGTCGATCGGATCGGCGCCCCGGTCGTTCAGAAAGGTGATGGCATACACCAGCCTGAGGCTTCCGTCGGCCTCGAGGAACACGTCCACGACTTCCTCGGGCACCTGGAACAAGTACGTCTGAGCGGCGGCGGGGACAGCGACCAGGCCCAGGGCCGCCAGGCAAGCCGCCAGGGCCAGGACCAGGCTGCGGGCCGGGCGCCCGATCTGGCGCGGCCGTTCGCCTACCATTTGGGAGCCTCCTCCAGGTGGTAAGACGCACCGCAGTACGGGCAGTTCACCACCGCTGCGCCGGCCAGCACTTTGATGTGGTCCGAACTCAGTGCGCCCCCGCAGGTTCGGCAGGTCATCTTCTCCAGGCTGACATCGCCCGAAAGCTCGATGCGCTGGATGATCTCCCGGCGCGAGGCCTCGGCTCGCCGCCGACCCGCCAGCCAGATCAGCCCGAAACCGACCCCGACGCTCGCCAGTCCGACCGCGATCCACCCCGGCGACCCCTGCGGGCTGAAAGCGCCGTAGATGAAGATGACGCCGAAGAACACCAGAATGGCGGCGCTGAGATAGGCGATCACTCGTCCGGCGCTCATACGGGAACCTCCGAGGCTCAACGCAGTCTAGCAAAACGAGGTGGACAAGGGCAATGGACGAATAGCACCTCTAACGGTCTGAATTCTCCGCCCGCGCCCACCCGCGCCGTGCGCGCGAACTCGCTTCGGCCGGCGAGATCGCGAACGAGCGTATAATCGACCCGATGTCCGCACCAGACCAGCGTGCCGCCGAGCTTCGGCGGCTGCTCAACTTCCACAACTATCGCTACCATGTGCTGGACTCCCCGGAGATCAGCGATGCCGAGTACGACCGGTTGTTTGGTGAGCTGGTGGCGCTGGAAGAAGCGCAACCGGATCTCCGAACAACCGATTCCCCGACCCAGCGAGTGGGCGGCCGGCCGGCCGAGGGGTTTCCCCGGGTCAACCATCCGGCGCCGATCCTCAGCCTGAGCAACGCCTATACCGCCGACGAGGTGCGAGCCTGGCTGGACCGGGCCGTGCGTGTCAATCCGAAGGCCGCCTCCGCCGCCCTGGTGGTCGAGCCGAAGATGGACGGCCTGACGGTGGTGTTGACGTATGAACGGGGCTTGCTGATGCAGGGCGCCACCCGGGGCGACGGCGAGACCGGCGAAGAAGTGACCCCCAACCTGCGGACCATCCGCGACCTGCCGCTGCGCATCCCGGCCGACCCCGATTCTGGTCGGCCCGCTCCCGGGCGTCTGGTGGTTCGGGGCGAGGCCTACATTCCGGTGCGGGACTTCGCCCGGATGAATCGGCGCCTGGAGCAGGCCGGCGAGAGGACCTTCGTAAATCCCCGGAACGCCGCGGCCGGAGCCCTGCGCCAGCTCGATCCGAGCCTGACGGCCACCCGCCCGCTGCGTTTTCTGGCGTACGCCGTCGTTGCGGGTGACAGCGCCCTGCCCAGGACCCAGTGGGAAACGCTGGGGGTTCTGCGGGAGTATGGGTTTTCGGTGACCGACCTGGCCCGGCGGGTGGTCGCCCTGGAGCAGGCCATCGACTACGCCGAAGCCGCGGCCGAGCGCCGCGAGTCTTTTCCCTTCGAAGCCGACGGCATGGTCATCAAGATCGACGACCTGGAGCTATCCGCCGCACTGGGGGTGGTCGGGAAGGACCCGCGCGGGGCGGTCGCCTTCAAGTTCCCGGCGCAGACGGTCACCACCACTCTCAACGACATCGGGGTCAACGTCGGCCGTACCGGAGTGATCACCCCGTACGCCATTCTGGAACCGGTGCAGGTGGGCGGGGTGGTGGTGCGCCAGGCGACCCTGCACAACTTCGACTACATCACCGAGAAGGACATCCGGGTCGGAGATCGGGTGCTGCTGAAACGGGCCGGCGACGTGATCCCGTATGTGATCGGCCCCATGATCGAAGCTCGACGCGGCCAACCGCCGCGGCCTCGACCGCCGCGGAAGTGCCCTTCGTGCAGGGAGCCCCTGGCACGGGCCGAAGGGGAGGTGGCGTTGTACTGTCTGAACGCCGCCTGCCCGGCCCAGTTGGTGCGTCATCTTGAGCACTTCGCCGCCAGGGGAGCCATGGATATCGAGGGCCTGGGGATCAAGGTGGCCGAAATGCTCGTGGCCGAGGGACTGATCGAAGACGTGGCCGACCTGTACCGGCTGACGGACGATCAATTGCTGGAGCTGGAGGGATTCGCCACAAGGCGGGCCGAGAACCTGATTCGGGCGATCAAAGCCTCACGGGACCAGCCCCTGGCGCGCCTGCTCAACGCCCTGGGGATTCCCGGAGTGGGGGAGACCGTTGCTTCCGACCTGGCGTCCCACTTTCGCGACCTGGGGCGCCTGGGCGCGGCCGACCAGGAAGCGATCGAGGCGATCCCCGGGCTTGGACCGGAAACCGCCCGGGCGATCACCGGCTGGTTCGGTCGGGAGCGCAATCAGGCCGTCGTCAAGAAGCTGCGCAAGGCCGGGGTCTGGCCCGAGGCAACGCGCACCTCGGCCGAGGCGGGGCATCTCGAGGGGCTGACCTTCGTGATCACCGGCTCGCTTCCCGAGATGAGCCGGCAGGAAGCCAAGGACCTGATCGAGGCCAACGGAGGCAAGGTCAGCGGCACCGTGAGTCGCAAGACCGACTTCGTGGTAGTGGGCGAGGCGCCCGGTTCGAAGCTGGAACGGGCCCAATCCCTGGGAGTCGAAACGATCGGACCAGTCGATCTTCGCAGACTGGTCCGCAACTCGTAGCCTGGGGCGAAGCCGCAGGCGCAAACCCGAGCGACCGGAGGAAACCGGATGGACTGGATTCCGGCCGACGACAACGTTCGCAAGCGCATCCAGGCGATGTGCCGGCGCGTCGAGGCCATTCGGCAGGATGGGGCGTACTTCTACAACATGCCGGTCACCGACCTGCGCGGAGGCTCGCGGGTGGTGGTCAACGGGCGCGAAATGACCATGTTCGCCTCCTACAGCTATCTCGGCCTGATCGGACACCCGCGCATCGGGAAGGCGGCCCGGGAGGCGATCGAGCGCTTTGGAACCGGGACCCACGGCGTGCGGACTCTGGCCGGCAGCCTGTCGCTTCACCAGGAGCTGGAAGAGAAGATCGCCGAGTTCAAGGGGGCGCAGGAAGCGGTTACCTTCTCCTCCGGCTATGCGACCAACCTGACCACGGTCTCGACCCTGGTCGGCCGGCACGACTCGGTCTTCTGCGACAAGCTGAACCATGCCAGCATCGTCGACGGCTGCCTGCTGTCCGGGGCCAGGTTCGTCCGGTTCCGCCATAATGATATGGACGACCTGGAGCAGCGGCTGCAGGCCTCGTCGTCCGGTGGCTCACGGCTGGTCGTGGCCGACGCGGTCTTCAGCATGGACGGAGATATCATCGATCTGCCCCGCCTGGTCGACATCTGCCGCCGCCATCGAGCGTGGTTGATGATCGATGAGGCGCACTCCCTGGGAGTGCTCGGCGCCGGGGGACGCGGGATCGAGGAACATTTCGGGCTGCCGGGAACGGTCGACATCAAGATGGGGACTCTGTCCAAGACCATCCCCAGCGTCGGGGGCTATGTGGCCGGCGCCTCCGATCTGATCACCTACCTGCGCCACGAGTTCAAGAGCCTACATCTTCTCGGCCGCTCTGCCTCCGGGGCAGGCGGCGGCCGCCCTGGAGGCCTTCCGCGTGATCGAAGACGAGCCCTGGCGGGTGGAAGCCGTCCAGCGCAACGCTGCCCACTTCATTCGGGCGGTTCGGTCGTACGGGTTCGACACCCTGAACACCGAGACCGCCGTCGTCCCGGTGTTATGCGGTTCGGATGAGCAGGCGTTCCGGATGACGGCCGAAGCCCAGAAGCAGGACGTCTTCGTCCTGCCGGTGGTGTCGCCCGCGGTGCCGCCCGGCCTGGCCCGACTTCGGGCGACGGTGACCGCTGCCCACACCTCCGAGGAAATCGACACGGCCACCCGGGTGTTCGCCGAAGCCGGCCGCAAAGTCGGCTTGCTCTGATCCGCGCGGCCGTCCGCGCCGACCCGATGGGACATCCTCCGACTGTCAGGCTCCACCCGGGACGGGAGCGTTCCGTCGGCCAGGGTCATCCGTGGCTGTTCTCGGGGGCGATCGAGCGGACCGAAGGCGACCCCGGGTCGGGCGAGACGGTCGAGGTGCTCGACGCCTCCGGACGCTGGCTGGCGCGGGGCGCCTATGCCTCCAAGTCGCGCATCGCGGTTCGGATCTGGACCTTCGATCCGGACGAGGCGGTCGACGCCGGGTTGATCCGCCGCCGGCTCGACGCGGCGCTGCGCCGCCGGCACAACCTCGAGACGAATCCCGCGGTGACGGCGTACCGCGAAGTCAACGCCGAATCCGACCTCATCCCGGGTCTGATCGTCGATCGCTACTCCCGCTACCGCGTGGTGCAGTTCCTCACTCCCGGCGCCGAGGCCCAGCGAGACGCGGTGATCGAGCAGCTGGCGGTAGCGGACCTCGTCGACGGGATCTACGAGCGGTCCGAGACCGAGGCCCGCGAACGCGAGGGGCTGGCGCCGAGGTCCGGTTCGATCTGGGGATCTCCGCCAGACGGCCCGGTCCGGGTGGAGGAATACGAGTCGTCGTTCCTGGTCGACCTGACATCGGGTCACAAGACCGGAGCTTACCTGGATCAACGCGAAAACCGCCGACGCCTGAGCCGGTCCGGACCAACCGGGGATGTGCTGGACGCCTTCTGCTACACGGGAGGCTTCTCGATCGCGGCCCTGCGGGCGGCAGCCGATCGGGTGGTAGGGATCGACAGCTCTGCCTCGGCGCTGGCGGGAGCCGCCGACAACGTTCGCCTCAACAGCCTCGACCCCGGCCGATGTGAGTGGATCGAAGGCGATGTCTTCCGGGAGATGCGGCGGCTGCGGGACGAGGGTCGGACGTTCGATACCGTGGTCCTTGATCCGCCGCGCTTTGCGCCGACGGCGGCACAGGTGAACCGCGCCGCGCGCGGCTACAAGGACATCAACCTGCTAGGGATCAAGCTCCTGCGCCCGGGTGGAAGGCTGTTCACTTTCTCGTGTTCCGGAGGAGTGGAGGCGCGGTTGTTCGAACAGATCGTGGCCGGCGCCGCCCAGGACGCCGGCACCCACGTGATGATGGAAGGCTGGCTCGGCCAGCCGGAGGATCACCCGGTGGGCGTTCACTTCCCGGAGGGCCGCTATCTGAAGGGGTTGATCTGCCGCAAGGGCGAGTCCGGATGGTACCCGCCACGGGAGAAGGGAGCGGGGTCCGAGCGGGGCTCCTAGGCGGCGGGGATCCACGCGGACCGACGCGCCCTTGCCCGGCCGAGTTCTCTGGCGAGGGCCGGACGTCCGTGGGTCCGAGCGGCGCAGCTACTTCCGGCCGGGTTGGCCGCGGGACACTTTGCTCCGCATTGAGACGCCGACCGCGTGCCGGTGGAGGCGTTGCAGGCGGGAGGCCGCTTCGGCCTCGCCCTGTTGTTCCAGCCGCTGCGCCATCGACAGCAGGGTGTTCAGGAAGTCCTCATCCAGCTGGTCGCCGGCGGCATCGATGCGCGCCCGGGCGGCGGCCTCGTCGTCTTCCTCGATGACTGCCTGGGCAAGTTGCAGCCCCTCCGGCAGGCTGTCGCGCATCGCCTGTCGCAGACGAGAATCGATCTGGCGCAGGCGTTCCAGGGTGGCGGGATCGCCTCGCTCTTCGGCGGCCTTGAGATTGGCCGTCAGCAAGGACAGGAACAGGTCGTCGATCGCCGGCAGCGCTTCGCCCAACGTCTGATCGAGGTCTTCCGCCTGAAGCAGGCTCTGGAGAAGGGCGCGCGCCTGGTCGAGGCGGGCATCCTGGGCGGCGTCGAAGGCCTGGGTCAGCCGGAGCAGACGATCGCGCAACTCGGAGAGCCGCTGTGCGTCGGCGGGCTCCGATTTCTCGATGCGCTCGCTCAGCATTTGAAAGAAGGCATAGTCGAACGCCGGGCGCACCATCGACACCAGTGCTTGCACCCGGTCGGGGTTGGGCGCGGCGGCCACCAGATCGAGCACGGCCTCGCGCGTGACCGGTTCCGGCAGGGCGGACAGGCTATCGGATGCGGCCTGGACTTCGGCCTGGCGCGCCAGCACCTTCTTGCCGTAGCTGCTCAATCGAGCGGCGGCCTCGACCCGTGAGGCGGCGGCCCGCGCCGCGCGCGGATCTTCGGCGGCCTGGAGGCTCAGGCTGGCCAGCTGAAAGAAGGTATCGTCCAGCCCCGGGTCGTTCTTCTTGACGAATGCCTCGAGTTCCGACTCGGGGGAGCGCAGTAGCTCTTCCAGCAGGCGGATGCGCTGGCGCTGCTCGTCGAGTTGTTCCGGGGTAACCCCGTCGGCATGCAACACCCGTTCGACCAGGCCCTGCTGAGTGAGAACGGCCTGAGGTTGCAGCAGGTAGCCCTTGCGCCGCTCGGCCGGAAGGTGGCTGATGGCCTGGTTGATCAGCCCGCCGATCAGGCGTTCCTGGTCGGGCTTGGGCATGTTGACCTCGATCGGAACGAAGGTCAACAGCAGCTCGTGCGCCGGGTCGTGGTACACCAGCGGAGTCGAGAGCTGGCCTTCCCAGCCGCAGGTCGGACACCGGACCCGGTTGAGGGCGCCGCTGAGCAACCGGGCCTTGGCGCCCGGGTTCTGCTCGGCGTCGATCAACTGCTCGATCCTGGCCGCGATCGGGGAACGGCAATTCGGGCATCGCAAGGAAGGTAGGCTCAATGGGTCTCCTGGCTGGCGGCAGTCTCGTCGGGAAGGGGAAGGCTGAAACACACCCGTCCGCCCTGTCCGGGATGTGAGTCGACCCAAATGCGGCCTCGATGGGCTTCAATGATCGCCCGGGCCAGGTACAGACCGAGGCCGGCTCCCTTGGTTCCGCGCGCCGCCGCATCGGCTCGGTAGAAGCGGTCGAAGACGCGCGGTGCGTCGGCCGGATCGATCCCCGGTCCGGCGTCTGCCACGCACACCACCACCTCCGTCCGGCGGGCTTCCGCCCGAACCGTCACCTGGCTGCCTTCGGGCGAGTACTTCACCGCGTTCGACAGCAGGTTGGTGATCACCTGGGTCAGGCGTCCTTCGTCGGCGAAGACCAGCGGCAGGTCGGAAAGCTCGACCCGGAGTTCATGCCCGGCGGCCTGCGGCCGATAGCGTTCGACCACGCGCTCGATCAGCGGAGCCAGCGAGGTCTCGGAGAATTCGAGCGCCAGGGCGCCCGCCTGGAGACGGGATGCGTCGAGCAGGTCGTCGATCAGTTCGGCCAGGCGGTCGGCTTCCTCTTCGATCACCGTCAGGCTGTCGCGTACCACGGCCGGATCCCAGCGGGCGTCATCCCGGCGCAGAGTCCCGGCGTAGCCCTTGATCAACGCCACCGGAGTGCGGAGCTCGTGGCTGACGATCGAGATGAAGGTGCTCTTCAACTCCTCGGCTTCCCGGAAGCGGGTGATGTCGCGCAGGTTGGCGATGATCGACAGCAGGCGCCCCTCCGGGCTCAACACCGGCGCATAGGTGATCCCCACGCTGACCCGGCCGCCGTCGTAGCGGCGGAGATCGCCTTCCAGGTAGAGGGTGGCCTGCGGGGTCAGCGGCCATCCATCGGCCTCGGCCTCCTCCAGGCTCGGTCCCGGCTCTCGGCGAACCCAGCGAACCACCTCGTCCTGGGAAGCGCCCACGGCGGCCTCCGGAGCCCAGCCCGTCAGCCGGGTGCAGGCGCGGTTGAACCGCAGGATCTTATGCTGCGGATCGAGCAGCAGGATCCCGTCGGCCGAGGATTCCAGGATGGCATCCAGGTACTGGTTCTGCCGGTTGACCTCGGTGTACAGGCGGGCGTTGCTGACCGCGATCGCCGCCTGTGCGGCGAAGGCCTGGAGCAGTCGGCGGTCTTCGGCCGAGAAGGTGGCCTGGTCGGAGCGAAACACGAAGATCACCCCGATGACCCGATTGCGGGCGATCAGAGGCAGGCCCACCCCGCTGAGCAGTCCCATCGAAGCGGCCCGGGTGATTCGCTGAAGGCGCCGGCTGACTTCGGGCAGTGCGAAGCGGGCTGGATCTCCGTGATCGGGGATATCGGCCAGCAGCGGATCGAGTTCGCGCAGGAACTCCGTTCGGATCCCATGGGAGGCGGCGATGCGCCAATCCCCGCCGGCTTCTTCGTGGAGCGCCACCAGGCCGGCCTGGCTCGAGAGCAGTCGGCTGGCCACCCGCAGGATGCGCGCCAGCACCGTGCTCAGGTCGAGCTCTTCGCTGACCAGCCGGTTGATCTCGAGCAGCTCGTCGCGCTGGCGGACGCGGAAATCAGGAAGCATCAAACGGTTTGGCCCGCATTCCCTCGGAGGCGGGCGCTCCGCCGGGGCGAGGGGCAGAGGCGCATCGAGCCTCCCGGCGGCCTAGTCGAGGCCCTGGGCCTCGGCCTCGCCGATCGAGGCGTCGAGGATGCGCAAGCCTTCATCCAGGATGTCGCGGGTGATGTTGAGAGGCGGCGACAGGCGGATGGCGCTCTCGCCGCATCCCAGCAGCAGCGCGCCGTGGACGAAGGCCCGTTCGAGGATGCGGTCGCGCAGGCGCAAGGCCGGCCGCCGGGTTTCGCGGTCCGTGACGAACTCCACCCCGAGCATCAGGCCCTTGCCGCGTACATGTCCGATACTCGGGTGGCGCGACTGCATTTCGACCAGAGCGTCGAGGGCGAAGGCCCCCATTTCGACCGCGTTCTGCATCATCCCGTCTTCGATCAGGTCGATGGTGGCCAGGGCGGCGACGCAGGCCAGCGGGTTGCCCCCGTAGGTGTTCCCGTGGGCGCCCTGGGGCCAATCCATCAGACCGGCCCGGGCGATGGTGGCCCCCAGCGGGACCCCGCTGGCAATCCCCTTGGCCGAGCAGACGATATCCGGCTCGACCCCCCAGTTCTCGATGGCCCACCACTTGCCGGTGCGCCCCATGCCGGTCTGGACTTCGTCCACGATCAGAAGGATCCCGTACTTGTCGCACAATCGCCGCAGGGCCGGGAAGAAGCCATCGGGCGGTACGACATAGCCGCCTTCGCCCTGGATCGGCTCGACCAGGACGGCGGCGCATTCGTCCGGAGGGACAGCCCGCGCCAGCACCACGTCTTCGAGGTAGCGGACAACCGCTTCGCCGTAGTCTCCTCCGTCTACGGCCAGGACGGGCCGGTACGGGTCGGGGAAGGGGACGTGGGCCACGCCTCCCATGACCGGCATGAAGCCCTGTCGCTGCTGCGGCTTGCTGGAGGTGAAAGCCAGGGCGCCCATGGTGCGGCCGTGGAACCCGCCATAGAAGCCGATGAACTGGGTCCGGCCGGTATGATGACGGGCCAGTTTGATGGCGGCTTCGACGGCTTCCGCCCCCGAATTCCCCAGGAAGACCATCGCCGGCTCGGAAAACGGAGCGATCTGCGCCAGCTTCTCGGAGAGTTCGACCCAGGCGGAATGATAGAAGTCGGATGAGATATGCAGGAACTTGCCGGCCTGGTCGGTGATCGCCTTGACCACCTTGGGGTGACTATGGCCGGTCGAGGCCACCGCGATCCCTGCGGCCAGATCGATGAAGCGGTGACCGTCCACGTCCCAGACTTCCGATCCCTTCCCCCGATCCATGACGAACGGCGTGGCCCGGGGGTAGGAGGGAGAGACGACGGCTCGGTCGCGGTCGAGCACCTGGCGCGCTTTCGGGCCAGGCAGGCTGTACGTCTTCACAGAATCTGGACCTCCATGGTCTGGTTCCGCCGCCGGGGTCTGGGTCAGACTGGCTGGAATGCCCGCCGGGCCCAAGCGGCCCGGAAAGTCCGGAGGGGGGTCGGCGGCGGCAGGACTCCGGAACGGGAGATTATAGCATTTCGGCTTGGCCTGGCCGCGCTTCCGTTGTATATACGAGTCACGATTCGCCTCCCGGTCCTCGAAAGGAGCCCCCCATGGAAGACCGCCCCTGGGTCCGCAAGTACGATCACGGCGTGCCCTACCATCTGGAGCTTCCCCCGGTGCCCCTGCACCGCTTTCTGGAGGACGCCGCCGGGACATACGGCGATCGACCGTGTGCCGTCTTCAAAGGGCATATCGTCACGTACTCCGAGATGGCCGCCCTGACCGACCGCCTGGCCGCCGGCCTGGTGGAACTGGGGGTCAAGAAGGGGGATCCGGTCGGTATCTTCATGCCCAACACGCCCCAGTTTGTGATGGCCTTTTACGCCATCCTGAAGGCGGGGGGCATCGTGGTGGCCACCAACCCGCTGTACACCGCCCGGGAGATCGAATACCAGCTGAACGACGCCGGGGTGGAAGTCATGCTGGTGATGAGCAACTTCTACAAGACCGTCAAGGCGGTGCAGGCCCGGACCCGGCTGAGGACGTTGGTGGTATCGAACATCAAGGAGTACTTGCCCCCGGTGTTGCGGGTCTTGTTCACCGTGGCCAAAGAGAAGAAGGACGGGCATCGGGTGACCCTGGGCGAAGGCGACGTGTGGCTGAAGGACCTGCTGCAGCGGCACCGGGCGAGCCCGCGGCCGGAGGTCAGTGTCGGCCCCGAAGATGTGGCCTTGTTCCAGTACAGCGGAGGCACCACCGGCGTGTCCAAGGCCGCCGTTGCCACCCACCGCAATCTGGTCGCCAATTCCCTCCAGATTCGAAGTTGGATGCCGGAGGCCAAGGACGGCCAGGAGACCGTGTTGATGGCCATCCCGCTGTTCCACGTCTACGGGATGGTGGCCGGGATGTCGTTTGCGGTGAAGAGCGGCGCCTCGATGATCATGGTGCCCAACCCCCGCGACTTGAAGGACGTTCTCCAGTCGATCGACAAGTTCGCGCCCAGCATCTTCCCCGGGGTGCCGACCCTGTACAACGCCATCAACAACCACCCCGCCGTCGCGGCCGGGAAGTACCGACTGACCTCGATCAAGGCCTGCATCTCGGGATCGGCCCCCCTGCTGCGGGAGACCAAAGACCGCTTCGAAGCCCTGACCGGGGGCAAGCTGGTCGAGGGCTACGGTCTGTCCGAGGCGCCGACCGCCACCCACTGCAACCCCCTGATGGGGGAGAACCGCGCCGGCGCCATCGGCCTGCCGATGCCCGACGTCGAGTGCCGGATCGTCTCGCTGGACGACGGGGTGACGGTGCTGCCGGCCGGCGAGATCGGGGAATTGGCGATCCGCTCGCCGAACGTGATGCGCGGATACCACAATATGCCGACCGAGACCGCCAACTCGTTGCGGGACGGATGGCTGTACACCGGCGACATCGCCCGCATGGACGACGACGGCTACTTCTACATCGTCGACCGGAAGAAGGAACTGATCAAACCGGGCGGCTACCAGGTGTGGCCCCGGGAGGTCGAAGAGGAGATTGCCAAGCACCCCAAGGTGCTGGAAGTGGGGGTGGCGGGGGTCCCGGACGCCTACCGGGGCGAGACCGTCAAGGCCTGGGTCGTGGCCCGGCCGGGAGAGGCAATCACCGAAGACGAGATCCGCGCCTGGTGCAAGGACCGCATGGCGCCTTTCAAGGTGCCGACTTCGGTCGAGTTCCGCAGCGAGCTGCCCAAGACCACCGTCGGCAAGATCCTGCGGCGGGAGCTGGTTCGCCAGGACAAGGAAAAGCAGACAGCCTAGGCCGGGAACCGTCTCCAGGAACGAATCCCCCGGAATCAAACGGGGCCGCAGGCGCGGCCCCGTTTCTTTTCGGAGGCCCGGCTTCCGGTCAGGCCGGGGTTTCCTGCGGTATCGGGATTGGGGTCCCGCTGATCTTTGGCTCCACCGGGTGAGCGAACAGCGAGCTGAATTGCTCGCCGTCGATGGTCTCGACCTCGATCAGTCGGCGGGCGACGGCGTCGAGCTCGGTCCGGTACTCTTGCAGCAGGGCCTTGGCCCGGGCGTACGACTCGTCCACCAGGCTGCGCACCGCCGTGTCAATTCGCTCGGCCACCGTCTCCGAGTAGTCGCGCTGCTCCGAGATTTCCCGGCCGAGGAAGATCAGTTCTTCCTTCTGGCCGTAGACCAGCGGTCCCAACTCGGACGACATGCCCAGGCGGGTGACCATGTTGCGCGCCAGCCGGGTGACCCGTTCCAGGTCGTTGGCGGCGCCGGAGGTGATGTCGTTGAACACCAGTTCCTCGGCGGCGCGCCCGCCCAGCAGCATGGCCATGTCGGACTTGAGCTTGTTGCGCGACTGGAGGATGGTGTCTTCCTGGGGCAGGGCCATGGTGAATCCGCCCATCATGCCGCGAGCGATGATGCTGACCTTGTGCACCGGATCGGCGTCGGGGATCACATGGGTCACCACGGCATGGCCGGCTTCGTGGTAAGCGACGATGCGCTTCTCTTCCTCGCTGATGATGCGGCTCTTGCGCTCGGGTCCGGCGATCACCCGCTCGATGGACTCCTGGAATTCGTCCGGGCCGATGCTTTTGCGTGTCGCGCCGGGCGGCCAGAATGGCCGCTTCGTTGACCAGGTTTTCCAGGTCGGCGCCGACAAAGCCCGGGGTTGCCTTGGCGATCTTCTCCAGGTTGACCTCTGTCTTCGACCGGCTTGCCCTTCACGTGCACCTGCAGGATCTGCTCGCGGCCGCGCATGTCGGGCCGATCCAGAATCACCCGCCGGTCGAAACGACCCGGCCGGAGCAGGGCCGGGTCGAGCACGTCGGGTCGGTTGGTGGCGGCCATGATGATGACGTTGGTGTCGGTATTGAACCCGTCCATCTCCACCAGCAACTGGTTCAAGGTCTGTTCCCGCTCGTCGTGACTGCCGCCCAGGCCGGCGCCGCGCTGGCGGCCTACGGCGTCGATCTCATCGACGAACACGATGCACGGGGAGTGACGCTTGGCCTGGTCGAACAGATCGCGCACCCGGCTGGCGCCGACCCCGACGAACATCTCGACGAATTCCGAACCGGAAATCGAGAAGAACGGAACGCCGGCCTCGCCCGAGACGGCCTTGGCCAGCAGGGTCTTCCCCGTGCCCGGCGGGCCGATCAGCAAGACACCCTTGGGAATCCGGGCGCCCAGGCTGATGAACTTCTCGGGCTCCTTGAGAAACTCCACCACCTCCTGGAGTTCCTCTTTGGCCTCTTCGACCCCGGCAACGTCCAGGAAGGTCACCGACGGCTGGTCGCCGGTGAACATGCGTGCCCGGCTCTTGCCGAAGGCCATGGCCTGGTTGTTGCTGCCCTGGGCCTGACGCAGCATGAAGAAGATCAACCCCACCACCACCAGTCCCGGCAGCAGGTACGTGATCAGGCTGAGCACGGTGTTCCAGTCGGAGGGCTGCTTGATTTCCCACACCACGGCCGACGACGAAAGCTGCTCGGGGGTGACTCCCAGGTCGAGCAGCTGTTCGACGGCGGTGGCCGTGGGCTCCTTGCGGGTGATGCGCCGGTCGCCGTCGGCGAAGACGATCTCGATCTCGTTCTCGTCGACGATGACGCGCTTGACCTCGCCGCGCCGGATGGCCTCGGCCAGTTGGTTGAAGTAGTAGGGCTCGGCCTGGGTCTGGCTCGAGCGGAACTGAATGATCAGCGCCGCCACGATCAGCAGCAGGATGAGCAGGACCGCGGTGTTGCGCCCGCGTGGCGAATTCACAGGCAGCCTCCTCAGGCTGGATCGCCTCGTCCAGAACGCGAGGCCAGAGGCGGATTATACCGCACGGGTGAATCTGACTTCGTTAACATCAGGTAAGCGGGCAGCTCGGATAACGCAGGCAGGCGAACAGCCACAGCGGGAGCAGCCCGCCGACAGCCAGGAAGGCCAGCAGGCCGAGGCCCACCGCCATCCAGTCGAGGCTGTCGACGGCGGAGGCAACAGGTGCGAAAGTCGGCGCCTCCGGGAGCGTGGCCGGTTCCGGAGGAATGGGTGGTACCGGGGATGCCGGAACTTCGGCCGGGATCATCCCGCCCAGGACGCGTCCCAGTTGGTCGGCGGTGCGATAGCGCGCCGACGGTTCTTTGGCCAGGACTTTGAGGATCACCTGCTCCAGCAGAAGGGGGATCGCCGGATTCAGAGTGCGCGGCGGCGGCGGATCGGCGCGCAGGTGGGAATCGGCCAGGGCGTCGCTGTCGGTGCTGGTGAAGGGGAGACGCCCGGTCAGCGATTCGTACAGAATCACCCCCAGGGAATAGACGTCGCTGGCGGGGGAGGGGGGCCCCCCGGCGGCCTGTTCAGGAGCGAAGTACTGCGGGCTTCCCCAGACCAGGTCGGAGGACTCGGTCGGATCGATCGTCGACAGGGCGCGGGCAATCCCGAAATCGGCGATCTTGGTCCGCCCGTCGGGCGCCACCAGGATATTCTGCGGCTTGAGGTCGCAGTGCACCAGACCCGCCCGATGCGCGTAGCCAACGCCCGCGCATGCCTGAAGCAAGATCCCAAGCGCCTCCACGATCGGGAGAGCTCCTTGACGGCGGATCAGGGTCTTGAGATCGGTGCCCAGACCCAACTCCATCACCAGGAAATAGCTGGTGCCGTCGATCCCGAAGTCGTGAATAGTCACGATGTTCGGGTGGGACAGGTTGGCCGCCGCGCGCGCTTCCTGTAGAAAGCGCGCGTGAAAGGCGGGGTCGGAGATCAGGTCCTCCCGGAGAACCTTGATCGCCACCTCGCGCTGCAGGTGGAGATCGCGGGCATGGTACACGTGCGCCATGCCGCCGGTCCCCAGGCGCTCCTGAAGTTGATAGCGCCCGGCCAGGCTGGTCGAACGGAGCGGTTCCACAGCGGGCATTGTAAGGGGCGGGCGTGGAGGCCGCAACCCGAACCCGGGAGTCGGCGACCGCTCGGCTATAATCCCCGAACGAGTGGGGATGCGACAGGTCTGGGTGATCCACAACCCCGCCGCGGGCAGGTTCCCGGCGGAACCTCTGGTCCACCGTGCCGCCTCGGTGATCGCCGCATCGGGGTGGCAGGTCGAGTCGCGAACGGCCAGGGCCAGGAGCGACCTGGCGGCGCTGGTCAGGCAGGCGCGCGACGACGGTGCCGAGGCGGTGATCGTCGCCGGTGGGGACGGTACCGTCGGCCTGGCTGCCAGCCTGCTGCGCGAAAGCGACACCGCCCTGGGGGTTCTTCCGACGGGGACGGCCAACGTCTGGGCCCAGGAGATCGGGATCCCCACACTCAACTGGACCCGCCCGGCCCAGGTGGACGAGATCGCCCACCGGCTGGCGGAGGGCGCCATTCGCTCGGTCGATCTGGGTGAGGCCAATGGTCGCGGATTTCTGTTGTGGGCCGGCACCGGCCTCGACGCCCGCGTGGTCCACATGGTCGAGCCGCGCCAACGAATCGACAAGCTGCTCCCCACCACCCTGTACGCGGTGCACACCCTGCTCAGCGCGCAGGGCTGGGACGGGATCGAGCTCGAAGTGGTGTGGCCGGAAGGGCGGGTGCGCGGCCGCTTCATGCTGGCGGTGGCGTGCAACGTAGGCGCCTACGGGGGCGGCTTGCTGCGGCTGGCGCCGCAGGCGCGGGTGGACGACGGACAGCTCGACTTCTGGATCATCGAAGGCCACACGGTCGCCGAGACTGTGACCCGGATCGTGCAGATCGCCCGTGGAGACCACGTCCGCGGCCCAGGGTTTCTGAGCTTCCGCGCTCGCGAGGCGCAGTTCCGGAGCACGGGGACGATGCCGATGCACTTCGATGGTGAGCCTGGGTTTCTGTCTGGGCCGCTTGACATTCGGGTGCTCCCTGGCGCCCTGCGAGTATTGGTCCCCCAACCGGTTCCTGAGCGCCTGTTCTCCATGCAGGACGAGCCGCGGCTGCATCAACCCCAGGTAGGCTGATGGGGTCCGGGCCCACAGCGCCGCGCCGTCCGACCGCGCCGTCCAGCCACACCGAAGGTTCGTCGTGGCACCGGCGTGCCCGGCGAATCGGGTGTGCCTGGCCTGCTGCCGGAGCCGTTCTGGGGGTCGCCGGCGTGGCCCTGTTGGCCGGGATCGGGGCGGCGGCCAGGCCGGGCCGGTTGGCCCTGCTAGCGGCCACACCGGCGCTGGTCCGGGTGGCGCTGCCGACGTCCACGCCGACATCCCCTGCGCCGACCCCGACTCTCCCGGAACCCACGGCGATCCCTGCTGGAGGGGGCGGGGGAGTATCGCTCGGAGACCTGGTGGAGATCTTCGGGACAGATGGGGAAGGGGTCCGCCTGCGGCAGGTCCCAGGACTGAACGGGGCGATCCTGGCCCTGGCGACGGACAGCGAGGTCTTCGAGGTGCGCGAGGGTCCGGTGGAGGCATCCGGGTACGTCTGGTGGAACCTGGTCAACCCGTACAACCCGGATCGGAGTGGATGGGCCGTGGTGAATTTTCTCCGGCCACTCCCGGGCTACTAGCCCCAGGCCGCCAAAGGGTTCCGGTGCGTCCGAGCGGGATCGAAGCCTCGAAGTCAAAGGGCGAGCTGCAAGTGGTATGGGACGACGGGCATGTCAGCCGGTATCCGTTGGGGGCCCTGCGCGCCGCCTGTCCATGCGCTGAGTGCAGAGGGGGCCACCAGGGGATGTCTCGGCCGAACGCCGGGCGCGAGGCGATGGCGATCCCGGTCGAGGGAGCGGGAGCGGAGCTCGTTTCTCTGGAAGCCGTAGGCAACTATGCGCTGTTGCCGGTGTGGGCAGACGGGCACCGGTTTGGAATCTACGCCTGGGGGTATCTGCGGTCACTCTGCCCGTGCGGTGAGCACGGGCCCTAGACGGCGGAGCCGGCCTCGCCCCCGAGGTTCCGGCTTGAGGGCGTCGAGCTCTACAAGTAAGCCTTCAGGTTGTGTTGTACCGCATAGGCGGCGGCTTCGGCGCGGTTTCTCACGTTCAGTTTGGACAGAATGCTGCTGACGTAGTTGCGGACGGTGCCCTCGCCCAGGTACAGGGCTTCGGCGATCTGCCGGTTGGTCCGGCCCTCCGCCACCAGTTGCAGCACGTGCATTTCCTGCTGGGTCAGGTCTGCGAACGCGGAGGCTTCCTCCTCCCGGGCGGCCTTGCGCACTTCCTGGAACACCCGTTGGGTCACGGCCGGGTCCAACAGGGCCTCGCCTCGACCGATCGACTCGATCGCCCGCACCAGGTCGTCCCCGCCGATCTGCTTGAGGACGTAACCGGCCGCGCCGGCACGGATGGCCGAGAACAGCATCTCGTCTTCGGCGTACGAGGTGAGCATGATCACCTTGGTCTCGGGGAAGCGGGTGGAGATCTCGGCGCAGGCCTCGATTCCGGATCCGCCCTTCAGGCGGATGTCCATCACCACCACATCCGGGCGGAAGGAAGCCGTTCGATCGATGGCCTCCCGCGCCGTCGCGGCCTCGGCCACCACTTCGAAGTTCGGGTGTCGATCGAGCAGCGTTCGAAGGCCGACTCGAACGACTTCGTGATCGTCTACCAGCAGGATCCGCTGATGGGGCATCTTGTCCTCACTCGCAGGCCATTCTAGCGCGGGGAGCGGCGGATGCCAAGGAACGTCCCCGGGGCAGGGGCGCTGACCCGGCCGAGACCGGGAGGACGCCGCCCCCAGGCCGGGAAACGAAGCGCCGCCGGGTGTCGGCGGCGCCTGGCACGGTCCGGTCCGGCAGGTACTAGCTCTTGGCCTTCACCGTGATCGTCTTCGGCCTGACTTCTTCGGCTTTGGGCAGGGTCAGGGTCAGCACTCCGTTCTCAAACTCGGCGCGGGCCTTGTCGGCCACGACCGGCGCCGGCAAAGGCAGGCTTCGGGAGAACTCCCCGCGGCGTCGTTCGCGCACGAAGTAGGTGGCGTCCTTGGTCTCGGATTCCTCGGCCGAGGCGCCACGCAGGCTGACCACGTCGCCCGTCACCGACAGGGTGATGTCCTCCGGCTTGATCCCGGGCAAGACCGCCTTGAGCACAACTTCGTTGTCGGTCTGGTACATGTCGACGGCCGGCACCACGGCGGCGTCGTTCCAGCGGCGGACGCTTCCCATCGGCTCGTTCCAGAAGCGATCCATCAAATCGCGCAGGCTCACGACTTCGTTCATGGGTTCCCAGCGTGTCAGACGTGTCATGGCAGGTCTCCTTGAGCGGTTACGAAATCACTACCGCTTCCAGGATCGCCGGGGCAGGTCGGAAGATCGTTAACGTCGTGAATGCGTTTCGCAGATTCCGAAGGGGCGGTCAGGCAGCCGCGGGCGGAGGCGGATCGGAGCCGCCGCGTGTGTCGACGAAGCGATACCCGACGCCGCGCTCCGTCAGGATGTACTGCGGCCGGGCGGGATCGGCTTCGAGCTTCTTGCGCAGGTAGTTGATATACAGGCGCAGGTAGTGGGTCTCGTCGCGGTACTCGTACCCCCAGACCTTGGCCAGGAGTTGGTCGTGGGGGACCACCCAGCCGGCGTTCTGCACCAGGTGGTACAGCAACCGGTATTCCGTCGGCCGAAGCGACACCTGCTGGCCGTCGACCCACACCTGGCGACGGTCGAAATCCAGGGTCAGCCGGTCGTCGACCTGGATCGGCTCGTGGGGGGCCGGCGCAGGGGCCTCGGTTCGGCGCAGGACGGCCCGCACCCGGCTGACCAACTCCCGCGGGCTGAAGGGCTTGGTGATGTAGTCGTCGGCCCCGAGTTCGAGACCGCGCACGCGGTCGTCTTCGTCGCCGCGAGCGGTGAGCATGATCACCGGCACGGTCGAGATCTCGCGCAGCAGCCGCAAGGTCTCGAAGCCGTCGATCTCCGGCATCATCACATCCAGCAAGATCAAATCGGGCAGGCGGTCGCGCAACTGGGCCAGGGCCCGGGCGCCGTCGGCGGCTTCGCTGACGTCGAAGCCGTCGTGCTCCAGGTTGAGGCGGATGAAGCGGATCATCCTGGGTTCGTCGTCGACGACCAGGATGCGGCGGCGCGGGGAGGGCGGGGCCGGCATGCTACTCGCGCACGAAGCCGATGAGCTTCTCCTCTTCGGAGGTGGGCATGATCTCGATGAAGTTGATCCGGTGCATCGGCCAGATCACGGTGACGACGTTTCCCTGGACGTAGGACAGATCCTTGCCGTCACGCTTGCGCGGGTTGTTGACGGTGATCGAGGCGTCGGTCGGGGTGGGTATCTCCTCGACTTCCCCGACGATGGCGTCTTCTCCCTGCAGGTGGACCAGGACGGTTATCGGCATCGGGCTCTATCCTCAGGTGCGGGTCCGCGTGATCAGCTGCAGGCGCAGCCGGCCGATCTGGATCACGTCCCCGTGACGCAGCAACACCGGGTCGAGCGGGTCGGCGCGCTTCCCATTGACCAGGGTTCCGTTGGCGCTCTCCAGGTCGACCAGGGTCACGCCGGTATCGGCGAAGCGGACCTCGGCGTGCATGCGCGAGACCCCCTCCTCATAACCCTCGAACGGGCCCAGGTCGATGTCGGGCACGACCGCCTGGCCCTCGATGGTGCGGCCGAGGGTGTAGTTCTCGCGCCCGATCAGGGGGACCACGTCGCCGGTGCTGACCACCCGCAGGCCGATGACGGCGCCCGACTCGAGCTCGCGGTCCCTCCGGCAGGTTCGGCTTGGTGACGAGCGACTTCGGCGTGGATCTCATCGCGGGAGATCGACACGGTCGGAGCTCCGCTGGTCATCACCAGGCGGGCGCCGCATTCGGTGCAAAACATCGTACCAACGAATTCCTGATGATGGCACGACGGACACTCGATCAAGACCCACCTGCCTTGGCGGGCAAGAGCAGCAGTGCCCGGGTGCCGTACTTCAACACCTTCTCACCTTCGGTACTCAGCCGCTGCGAATGGGTCAGACGTTCGGCCTCCCCCAGGGCGGCCTGGGCCAGTTCGCGCTCGTTGACGGCCAGCAGCTGGGTGGCCAGGTTCTCCAGCCGCCGGGCGGCTTGCGCCGACTGGCCGAGCTCGGCCTCGTGGCGCGCCTTCTCCTGCATGCGGTACAGGGCGATCTGGCTCAGGGCGGCGACGATCTCCTTCGGCGGGGGATCGGTATCCGGGTGTTTCTCGACCGGCAGGGTGACCCGGACCGGCAGGCTGGTGGCGCCGTTTCCCTGGCCGACCACGTCGGCCGAAACCTGGAAGTCGGCCAGGATCACCTCGGGCAGGGCGCTGACGGGGTGAACCACGATCTCCAGCAGGAGTCGGATGCGACCGTCGCGTTGCAGGTGGCCGAGCGACATGGGCAGCGAATCGCCCATGGGCATCGGGTCGGGCAGCAGGCGGAAGGTCGAGCGCAGGTCGACCTGGTCGCCGAAAGCGCCCTCCAGGCGGACCCGGTTGGCGAACACCTTGCTCAGCGTGTCGAAGATGCGTTGCAGGAGGTCGGTGATGGCGCGGGGGGTATCAAGGAACAGCACGTTGCCGCCGCTGCGGCTCGCCAGATCGTCGAGCAGGCGGTCGCTCCAGTCGGCGCCGATCCCGACTCCGTTGAGGGTGATCCCCCGTGTGGCGGCCCGCTCGGCGAGCTGCAGGCACAGGGCCTCGTCGCCATAGGTCCTACCGTCGGTGAGCAGGATCAGGTGGTTGACGCCTTCCTTGGAGAACGTCTTCTGGAGTTCATCCAGTCCCATTTCGAGCCCCTGGCCGATCTCGGTGCCGCCCCCGGCCTGGAGCAGGCTCAGGCGAGCCCGGGAGGTGCTGACGTCGCGCGCCTGGCTGCTGCTGACGATCACTTCCGCCCGGTCGCTGAAGGCGACCACGCTGGCCGAGTCTTCGGGTTGCAGATCCTTCAGGATCGACAGGGTCGCCGACCGCACCTGGTCGAGCCGCTGGCCGCGCATCGAGGTCGAGCGATCGATCACGATGCACACGTTCACCGGGGGGCGGATGAAGGGGGCGTTCTCGCCCGGGGCGATATCCAGCACCAGGTAGTGGACCTGCGGTTCGTCCAGGGCCAGCAGGCTGCGCCGGCTGTGGAGGGTGGTGCAGGCCAGCACCGATTCTTCCGCCGCCTGCCGATCGAGTTCCGCCAGCTGCGAGTCGTAGACCTTGCGGCTGGAGGCGTCGGCCAACACCTCGTAGGCGCGCCCGATTTCGAGAAACAGCTCGGTGTCGCCGGGCCTGACGTTCTTGTCCGGATGCAGGCGCAGGGCGGCGTCCCGATAGGCGCGGCGCAGTTGTTCGGCGGTCGCGTTGCGCGCGACGCCAAGCAGGGCGTAATAGTCCTGGGAGCCGCTCACGGAACCCTCACCCTGCTCCGACTACTCCTCCGGGAAGTACACGAGGATGGCGGTGATATTGTCGGGACCGCCGGCACCGTTGGCGGCCGACACCAGCCGGTCACAGGCGGTCTGGGGGTCGCCCGACTCGAGCACGATCGAGCGCAGGTCTTCTTCCTTCACCGGACCCCACAGGCCGTCGGAGCACAGCAGCAGGTAGGCGCCGCTGGGGATCGGTTGGGAGAAGACGTCGACTTTGAGGTTGGCCCCCTGGCCGATGGCGTTCCACAGGACGTTGCGCTGGGGATGGAGTGCGGCTTCTTCCTCTGTCAGTTGCTCGAGTTCCACCAGCCGCTGGACCAGGGAATGATCACGGGTCAGGGCGCGGGTCTCGTCGGGGGCAATCAGATAGGCCCGGCTGTCGCCGACGTGCCCGATGGTCAACTGACCGCCGAGCACCACCACCACGGTCAGGGTGGTGCCGCCGCCCGGCACCCGATCGACCACCGCCAGGTTGGCTTCCTCCAGCGCCTCGCGGACCCGATCCTGAAGGGACGGCTCCTCGCCGCCGTCTTCCGAGTTGTTTTCGAACAGGCCGACCACCGTCTCCGACAGCAGTTTGCGACCGACCGCCCGCACTGAGATCGAACTGGCCACCTCACCGGCCCGGTGTCCGCCCATCCCGTCGGCCACCACGAACAGGCCGAACTCGGGCATCGGTTCCTGGGCGTCACCCCGGCCGACCAGATAGAACATGGCGTCTTCGTTGTGAGTGCGTTCGATCCCGGTCGACTGGGCCGCGCCGAACAGCATCCGGCGCGCCGAGCGCAATGCCGGCTGCGGTCCCAGCGCGGCAGCATCCAGCGGCGCGGTCTTGACCGTGTCGGGGGAGGGTCGGCTGGACCTGCGGAAAAGTCGTTTCCAGAAGCTCATCGTTGACGTCGGTCCTCGGGTTTCCGGTTCGGCGGCCCTAGGCCAGCAGGGCGTACAGCTTGTGATCGTTGGAGCCGACATAGACGACCCCGTTGGCAATGAACGGGGTTCCGGTGATCGGGCCCCCGGTGCTGAACTGCCAGCGCTTGCGCCCCGACCGCATGTCGAGGCAGTAGAGCGAGCCGTCGACCGACCCAATGTACACCGAGTCTTCATGCAGCGCCGGGGATCCGGTCACCTGGTGTTCGGTGGCGAAGCGCCAGATCTCGCGGGCGTTCCGGGCGTCGACGGCATACACGTTGTTGTCGGCCGAGCCGATATACACCCGGCCTTCGGAATAGGCCGGCGAGGAGATCGTCGGCTTGCCCATCCGGAAGCGCCAGACTTGCCAGCCGCCCTCGGCCTCGATCGCATACAGGGTCCAGTCCATCGATCCGAAGTACACCAGACCGTCGGCCAGGACGGGGGACGAGGTGATGGCGCGCTTGGCGCGGAAGCGCCACTTGAGCTCGCCCCGCAGATCGACGCAGTAGAAGTCGCCGGTCTCACAGCCGAAGTAGACCCTCTCCTCGGAGATCAATGGCGTCGACCGCACCGGTCCGGCGGCCTCGGCGCGCCAGGCGCGCCGCCCGTTGGCTACGTTGACCACGTGCACATGACCGTCGTCGGAGCCGAGGAACAGATGTCCTTCCCAGATCGCCAGCGACGAGCGGATCGGACCTTCGGTGTAGTACGTCCAACTCAGCTTCCCGCGGTTGGCCGTGACGGCATGCACCCGGTGGTCTTCCGAGCCGACGTACACCAGGTCGTCGAAGGCCGCCGGGCGCCCGGTGATCCCGCCCTCGGTCGGGTACTTCCACAGGAACTCGCCGCTCTTGGCGTTGAAGGCGTACAGGTTGTTGTCGTAGCAGCCGACATACACGTTGCCGTTGTGGAAGGAGGGCGTGCCGCGGATCTCGTCTTCGCACTCGAAGGCCCACAGTTCCTGGACATCGCTGCGATTCTGGATGACCGCTCCGCCCTTGGCCGAAACCAGCAGACCGGTATGCCGGGCCGCCGCCAGCAGGGCGTTCTTCATCGCCTCGGTCGAAGGGAAACGGTCGCGCGGGTCGTAGTTCAGGGTCTTCTCGATCACCTCCACCAGCTCCGGCGAGACCGCCGGATTCAGCTGGCGGATCGGTCGGTCGGCGAACGAGAAAGGCGCCTCGGCTCTCGGGTCGCGGCGGGTGAGCAGGTGGTGCATCGTCGCCCCCAGGGCGTACACGTCGCCCACCGGCGACGCCTCTCCCCGGTACTGCTCCGGAGGGGAGTAGCCCTCGGTCCCGATCATGGTGCCCTTCTGGCCGGGGGCGAACAACCGGGCGATGCCGAAGTCGATCAGGCGGATATGCTCGTGATGATCGACCATGATGTTCGACGGCTTGACATCCCGGAAGACCACCGGCTGGGGCTGGTGGCTGTGCAGATAGGTCAGCACTTCGCACAGCTCGATCGCCCAGGCGATCACCTGCAATTCGGGCAGGGGTTCGCTGCTCTCCCGCAGCAGGGCTTCCAGGTCGCGGCCCTCGATGAACTCCATGATCAGGTACGAGCTGCTGTCCTGGGTGAAGTAATCGTAGATGCGGGGGATCGAAGGATGCGACAGGGTCGCCAGGAGATCGGCCTCGCGCTCAAAGTTCCGCACCACCATTTCGTACATGGTCGGATCGGAGGCCAGGTTGATCATTTCCTTGATGGCGACGAGCTTGATGACGTTGGGGAAGTGGAGGTCGCGGCCCTTGTAGACCGAACTCATGCCGCCTGCTCCCAGGTTGCCGAGGACCAGGTACCGATCCTGCAGCGTCGCCCCGGGTTGCAGCTGGCCTAACTGACTGGTGTCTCCGGATTGACCCTCAAGGGTCCGCGTAACGCGCCGCATCGGGTTATTTAGGACTTAATCCTGCGGATTATAGCATGAGTGTACGGCACAGACCCGGAGCCCCGCATGGTACGAGCGTCCCCGGGCCGCCGTCGCGGGCTTACGATCGGCTATCGATCCCGTTGGAGCAGGCGCTCTGCCAGTCGTTCAAGCTCGCCGTGGCCGGAGCGCTGCAGGGGGGCGGTTTCAAGGGCGTCCCTGGCCGAGCGGGTATAGGCTGCCGCCCGATCGCGAGTTTCGGCCTGGGCCGGGGTGGCATCGAGGGCGCGCTGCAGGGACGAGACAGAGGGAGAACCGGCGGGGCCGCTGCGCCACAGCCGGGCGAATTCGGCGGATTCGGCCAGGCCCACCAAGACCGGGAACGTCTTCTTCCGCTGGCGCAGATCGTCGGCGGTGGACTTTCCGGTCTGTTCGGGCAGACCCCAGATGCCCAGCAGGTCGTCGAGCAGCTGGAAAGCCATCCCCAGGTTCCAGCCGTAGCGGTGGTAGGCCAGCTGGGCCGGCTCCGCGGCGCCGGCCACCAGGGAGCCGATCCGGGCGGCAGCTCCCAGCAACTCGGCCGTCTTGCCCGAGATCATCTCCAGGTACTCGTCGGAAGTCACGTCGTCGCGCGATTCGAAGGCGATGTCGAGATGCTGCCCGCGCGTCAGGTGAACCGCCGATCGATCGAGCGCCAGCTGGGCGGCATAGGCCTCCTCGGCCGACAAGCCGCCTTCCAGCAGGCGGCGGCAGGCCAGGTGCGCCGCCACAAAGACGAAGTCGCCGGTGTTGATGGCCTGCGGGACGCCCCACAAATGCCAGATCGTCGGGCGGCCGCGACGGGTCTCGCTGGCGTCCTGGATATCGTCGTGGATCAGCGAGAAGTTGTGGATCAGTTCGACCGCCGCCGCGGCCGGCAGGGCCCGCCGCCAGTCGCCGCCCGCATCTTCCGCCGCCAGAAGGCATAGGCGCGGGCGAAGACGTTTCCCACTCGGCGTTGCGGCACCCTCGACCCAGCCGAAGTGGTGGCGGAGCATATGCTCGATCTCGGGGTAGGGCGGCGGGACGTCTCCCAGGAAGCGCTGAAGTTCCGCCTCGAGCAAGGCCGTCGCCTCGGTCCCGCCGGCTCCCTGGTCGTGGGTCATGGCGCCGGTTCCAGGTGGGCGGCCTGCAGCGCAGCCAGGTCGCGGCAGCCCGTAGCGAACATCACCAAACGGATCTCGGCGATCACCTGGTGCAGCACGACCGCAACCGCCTCGACCGAATCGGCGGCCGCCTTCAGGAACGGGCCGGCCATCCCGGCCAGGTCGGCTCCGAGCGCAATGCACTTGGCGATATCGATCCCGTTGCGCAGGCCGCCGGAGGCGATCAAAGGCACCTGCGGGAGAACCCGACGGACCTGGCGCAGACACTCGGCGGTCGGCAGGCCCCAATCCACAAAGGCTCCGGCCAGTCGGGCGGCGGCCGGGTCGGAGGCCCGGTGCATTTCCACCTGCGACCAAGAGGTTCCGCCCGCTCCGGCGACGTCGATGGCGGCAACGCCCGCCGCGGCAAGGCGTCGGGCCACGTCGCCCGAAATCCCCCAGCCAACTTCCTTGACGATCACCGGGACGGGCAACCCGCGGCAAACGGCCTCGATGTGCGAAAGAAGTCCCGCGAAGTTGGTGTCGCCCTCGGGCTGCAAGGCCTCCTGCAGGGAGTTCAAATGCAGCACCAGAGCGTCGGCCTCCACCAGATCGACGGCTCGCCGGCACTGCTCAAGGCCGTATCCGTAGTTGAGCTGGACGGCGCCCAGGTTGGCCAGCAGCAGGATTCCCGGTGCGACGGAACGGATCTGAAACGTGGGGGCGAGCGAGCCGTCCTCGATCGCGGCCCGCAGCGAGCCCAGCCCCATGGCCACGCCCGCGTGCTGGGCCGCCTCGGCCAGCGCCAGGTTGATGCGCAGGGCCGCCTCGGTGCCGCCGGTCATCGATGAGATCAAGACCGGGGCCGCCAGGCTCTTGCCAAGGAAGGTCTGGTCGGAGCGCACCTCCCGCAAGTCCAGCTCGGGCAAGGCGTTGTGTTCGAATCGCAGGCGCTCGAGCCCGGTCGTCAGACGGGAGGCGACGTCCTCCTCCAGGTTGATGCGGATGTGGTCCGCTTTCCGCCGTTCAACCGGCGCAACTTTCGCCATCCTGGGGTGTTCCTAGTGGGCGGGTGATCATCTTATCAGCCGGCCCAGGCAGTGTCAACTTGCCCGGCCAATTCCTCTGATACAATGGCCCCCCAGGAGGGCTCCATGACGGAAACGTTGGCGTCTGTGCAGGGGATCATCGTCGAACTTCTCGGGGTAGAGACCGCCAAGGTGACCCCGGAGGCGCGCTTCCGGGAAGATCTGGAGGCCGATTCCCTGGATCTGGTCGAGTTGATCATGGCGTTTGAGGAGAAGTTCGGGGGGGAAATCTCGGACGAAGACGCCCAGAAGATCACCACCGTCGGCGAGGCCGTCCGCTACATCGACGAGCACATGCGGAAGTAGCTTCGGGCTACTTCCTCTTCCCTGGAACCCGGGAGCCGGCCCGCGCCGGCTCCTTTCTCTTCCCCGAAGCCGCGCGACCCGGACGCAAGAGACGATCCAGGCGGGCTTCTTCGCTGGCCTGGCGGCGCAGGTAGTCGCGCAGGAACGTCGAACCCCGCAGCCGGAGCGACATCGGCGCCACCGTGCGGATGTCGTCCACCGTGGCCGAAGCGCGTCCATCGGCGCCGGCGTAGGCGCGCGCCGCTTCGAACAACGTGATTTCGGCCCGCAGCGAGTCGATCCCCATGCGTTTCACCAATCCGAGTCCAAAGGCCTCGGCCTGGGCCGTCAGGACGACCGACCGCAGCGCGCCCCGGGCCGCCTCGAGTTCTCCGGCCGCCTGCGCGGTATCGCCTTCGAATCGGCCGACCAGCTGTCGTGGACTGTTGCGGAAGGCCAGCGAGCGGCGATAGGCTTCCAGCCGGTCTTCCCTCGCCGTCAGTCCGCGGACGATCACCCGCAGACCGAAGCGATCGAAGAATCTGCGGGCGCAGGCTGCCCTCTTCCGGGTTCATCGAACCGATCAGGCTGATCCGGGCCCGGTAGGTGGCTGAAAGCGACCCGCGCTGTACGGTGTAAACGCCCTGCGCAGCGGCGTCCAGGATTGCGTCGACGATTTCGTCGGGGAGGAGATTGACTTCGTCGACATACAGCAGATTGCGGTCGGCTCGGGCCAGCAGCCCTCGGCGCAGCCGGGTACGCAACCCGGACCCGGGGCGCTCGTCGATTCCGCCGACCACGTCTTCCAGACGGGCGTTGAGTGGGAGCTCCACCAGGCGGACCCGGTCGGGTGCGGTGAGCGCTTCGCCCTGACCGTACTTGCGGGCGCAGTCCTGGCAGACGGCGTCGATCCCGCCGGTCTCGATGTCTTCGGGCAGGCAGCCGTACGGGCACAGACTGCGGGGAACCTCGGGAAGGAGGTCGGCCAGGCTGCGTACGGCTGTGGTCTTGCCCGTGCCGCGCGGGCCGAGCAGGAGGACTCCTCCGATGTTGGGGTTGATCAGGGAGAGCGCCAGCGCCAGCTTGGTTTCCTGCTGGCCGACCAGTGCCAGGAAGGGGAACGCCAGTTGCTCGGAGAGCCCGAGATCCTCCGGGGCGGGGGCTTCCAGGAACCGCTGGGATCCGGCCCGCTGGAGCAACTCGGTCAGGGAGCGAACCGGCTCGGTCATCCTCCGTCGCCTGCCCTCTCCCGCTGGCGCTGGGCCAGACGGTAGGCCTGACGTTCCTGTCCGGCTTCCCAGCGTCGGTGTTCGAGGTCGGTTTCTCGCAGCAGGGGAAGCACCGGTTGTGGCTTCCCGTCTTCGTCCAGGGCGACGTAGACCACATAGGCGGTGTTGGTGTGGGAATGCTGACCGGTGACCGGGTTCTCGGCGATCACCTGGACCCGGGCTTCGATTGAAGTGCGACCGACGTAGGTGACCTCGGCGTGGAGCATCACCAGGTCGCCGATGCGGATGGGTTCGTGGAAACGCATCTGGTCCATGGCCACGGTCACCACCCGGGCCTGGGCGTGGCGCATGGCGGCCAGGGCGCCGGCCTCATCGACCAGCTTCATGATCCATCCGCCGTGCACGTCGCCCCGCAGGTTGGCGTGCTCGGGCTGCATCAGTTGGCTCAGGGTGACGCGGGAGGCGGCCACCGGTTTGGCCGGTGTCAACGCCGGGCTCACTCCATGTCCTCCCGCAGTTCGCCGGCGTCCATCGTGTGCAGGCGTTCGGGTTCCTCCTCCAGGACGTCGACCGTCTCGAACGCCAGCGACGACATCATGGGCGGGAGAGGAACGCTGGCCGGGGGCCGGATACGAGGGGGCGTCGCCGGCGGCTGGCGCCGTTCAAGCTCGGCGTCGAGGGTCCGCTTGCGCAAGATGCGCGGGTCGGAGGTCAACCAGCCGACGTACAGCCCGTGCACGTCGAACACCTGGCGGTCCGGAGTGACCCAGCCGATCCACTCGCCTTGCGGGCTGTACAGGTAGGGGAACACCAGCAGCGCCATCCAGTCCCCGGCGGTCGAGTAGATGGGAATCGCCTTGTCACGAGCCTGGCTGGTCATCGCGGGTGTGGGCTCCGCCGTAGATTATAGCGGGCGGTTGCCGTCGGTGGCGGAGTCGAGCCGCCGCGGCGTCGGTCCGACGTCGCCGTAGGTCCACACCCGGTTGATAAAGAAGTTCCAGAACAGAACCACCACGACCGCCGCGGCGAGAGCCAGGTTGGCGCCCAGGGTTGGTGGTTCCAGCGGAATCCGTGGGAAGACCTCCAGCACCCGGGAGGCGACTTCGGCCCCTGGGCGCAACAACAGGGCCAGCAGCGGAGTGCGCAGCGCCAGCCCGATGGCGCTCACCACTCCGAACTGGGCGGCCTGGCGGCGGATCGACTTGGACCGGGAATCGGGGTAGGTCCAGTAGCGGTTCCAGACGAAGTTGCTGCTGACCGCCGCCAGAAAGGATACGACCGAGGCCGGTAACTCGCTCAGACCGACGGCGGAGATCAACAGGTTGAACGTCCCGAAGTCGACGACCGCCCCGATGCCGCCCACAACACTGAACTTCACAAAGCGTTTCAGCTCGGGCCGGGCCGGTCTCATCCACGGCTCCGGAAATCGTCGATGGTCAGGCGCAGCCCGGTTTCGAGAGGGATCGTCGGCGACCATCCGAGTCGTTCCCGGGCGCGGGCGATGTCGGGCCGGCGGCGGTCGGGATCGTGCCGGTCGCGCAGCTCGGGTTGAGCCACGATCCCGGCGGTGTTGCCGGCCAGCCGGTTGGCGGCCTCGGCCAGCTCACGGATGGTGATCTCGTCGGGATTGCCGAGGTTGACCGGTTCGTGGATTTCCGACGTGAGCAGGCGGTACAGGCCGTCGATCAGGTCGTCGATGTAGCAGAAAGATCGGGTCTGGCGTACCGTCCCCATAGACCGTCAGGGGTTTTCCGGCCAGTGCCTGGCCGATGAAGTTGGGAACCGCCCGGCCGTCATCCCGCCGCATGCGGGGACCGTAGGTGTTGAAGATGCGCGCAATCCGGGTGTCGATACCGTGCTGCCGGTGGTAGGCCATGGTGATGGCCTCGGCGAAACGTTTGGCTTCGTCGTAAACCGAACGCGGCCCGATCGGATCGCAATTCCCCCAGTAGCTTTCCGGCTGCGGGTGGACGGTGGGGTTCCCATAGATTTCGGAAGTCGAAGCAAGCAGAAAGCGCGCCTGCTTGGCACGGGCCACGCCCAGCGCGTTGTGCGTCCCCAGCGCGCCCGCTTTGAGGGTCTGGATCGCCAGCTGCGGGTAGCCGTAGGGAGAAGCGGGGTTCGGGCTGGCCGGGGAGGCCAGGTGGACCACCGCGCCGAATTCGCCGGGGGCGAAGATGAAATTCGAAACATCGTAGCGAAGAAACTCGAATTCGCTCCGGCCGACCAGGTGGGCGACATTGTCGGGGTTCCCGGTGATCAGGTTGTCCAACACCAGGACTTCATGCCCTTCCGCCAGAAGTCGATCGCACAAGTGGGAGCCGATGAAACCTGCGCCACCCGTCACCAGGATTCGCAAAGCCGCCTCCGAGAGTCTCTCAGCCGGCCCAATCGACGGCCGTCACCTGTCCGTCGCTGGTCAGCCGATGCGATTGAGCGGTTTCGACGTCGATGATCCACAGGTCGCCCTGATAGATGGCAGCCAACCGGGTGCCGGACGGCGACCAGGCCACCCGATGGGGTTCGAGCCCCGCTTCGCCCTCGCCCGGAAAGACGAACCGGGCGTTGCTCCCGTCGCGGTCGATCACCACCAGCCGGTAGCGGCTGGTTTCGCTTTCGAGCGGGGCCAGGGCCTGTAGATAGGCCACCGAGTAATCCACTTCGCCGTTCGCCAGCAGGCGCGGAGGCGAGACCACCGGTTGGGCGAACATCCCGGTTCGTCGCTGCAGGTCGAGATGTCTGCCCGCTGGTGGGCTGGAGGGCGACCAGATCGAACACCGGGGAAGCTGCTTCCGTTTCAAGGCCGATCGGCTCGCCGTGTCGTACGGTGAAGACCGTCCGGCTGTCCCAACCCCAACCGACCCCCGGCACCCAGGCCCAGTCGCCGAGGGTTTGGTAGGGAGCGGACTCGAGTGTGGGCTGCAGCCCCGGGTCTTCTACCTCGATCAGGCCGATCCCGTCGGGGCGGGCATAGGCCAGGCGCAGCCCGTCGGGAGCCCAGGCAAACGACGATCCCCACCATCCGTAGGGGCCCCCGGAGTTGGCCGGGATCAGAGTTCGGCGGGGACCGGCCCGACCGCGATCCCCGTCCGGCCGAACGGTCAGCAACACCAGATCATTGTTGGCTTGCCAACCCGGCGCCGCCGGCCGAGGCTCGACCGTGCTGTAGGCCAGTTGCAGGACCGTCGCCTCGGGAGACCAGTCGGCGAAGTGGACGATGTTGGCGACCCCGAGAGCGAACGGCTCGGCCGAGGCTCCGAGAGTCGACAGGCCCCACAGGGAGTTGATCTGGTCTGAGGATTCGGTTTCCTGGCGGGTGAAGGCAACCCAGTCCGCTCCCGGCGACAAAGAGAGGATGCGGCCATCGGCGTCGCCCGACACCGTCAGCGGAGTTCGACTGCCGCTGTCGCCGCGAATGGCCCACAGGTTGCCGGACGACAGGTAAGCCAGTGTCCCTTCGATCGCCACCGGGCTGTAGGCCGCCAGAGACCCGACCATGACGATCTCCGGCCGAGGCTCTCGAAGACGCTGGACTTTGACGGCGGTCCTTGAGACCACCAGGCCCTCTTCCAGGAGCAGGCGGTAGGTGACTTCTTCCACACCGTTCTCGCCCGGTTGCAGCAGGCGGGTTTCGCCTTCCGGCAGGGCCTCATTGCGCAGGGTCTGCTGGGGGAAGGGGAGCACGACCTGCTCGACTTCGAAGGACTCCGTGAGCCGGGTGATCTCGATCCGAAGTCCGTCGGCCACGACGGTGTAGCCGGGCGGCTGAAGGCGATCGAGGGCGCCAAGTTCGATGCCGGCCGCCGCAATCGCCTGGACGACGGTGGAACCAGCCGGCGCCGCCGCCCGGATCTCCTGGTTGTCCACCGCGACCACGACGGCCACGGCGCCCGCCGTGGCCTGGGGCGCGCCGCAGCCGCCCAGGCCAGCCGAGAGCGCCGCGGCCAACAACCCGGGCCACCATCGGCGGACCACCGAGCGCGGTCTCAGAACGCCGGCTGGTATAATTCTTCCATGTGAGGTCAGCGAAGTTCGGCCACGATCGCCAGTTGCCCGTCCGCGACGGCGACCGAGGTGATGCGAAATCCCGTGGCCAGGGAGCCCATCGACCCGGCCAGGGCCTCACTCAGCATCGCCGACAGGCCGTCCCGCAATCCCCGGGGTGCAGGAAACGGGCCGAGATCGGCGGAAGACACCTCGAATCCCAAGCGGCCCTGCGAGTCGATGATCGGGGTTATCTCCAAACGAAGCGTCATCTGGACCGGTCCTTGCGCCGCCTCGCCGAAGATCTGGATCTGGCCGTCGCGCAGATAGACCGCCGGCGAAGTCAGGGTCGGGGTCTCATCCTGGGCCACGCGCGCCGCCAGGGCGGAGGTCAACTGTTCCTCGGTGACCAGGATCGTCAACTGGCCGCTGACCATGGCGCCTTCCAGCGCCGAAGACCAGGACTGAGCGGCCTGGGTCGCGGTCAGGGCGGAGGCGGCGGGCGGTTGTCCCGGCGCCTGGGGCCCGCCGATGTCCATCCGGCAGGCGAGGCTAGCGAGCAGGAGGACCGGCAGCGCGATGGACAAGCCTGGATTCGGACTTCGTTCCCGCATTTCAGTGAGCAACCATGAGCGACTCGGCCGCGGATTATAGCACCCGGGAGTCAATTGGCCGAGCCGGAGCCGTCGCTCGAGGCGCGTCTGGAATCGCTGCTGTTCGTCTCGGCGGCTCCGGTGCCGCCTCAAAGGCTGGGCGAGGCGCTCGGGATCGGTGTGGCCGAGGTCGAAATCGGCGCTGGCCGACCTGGTGGTCTCGCTCGGCCACGCGCGGCCTGCGTGTCCAGAAGTTCCGGGGCGGTTACAGTCTGACCACCGCCCCCGGAACGGCAGACGACGTGGCCCGCCTGCTCGATCTCGACTCGACCGTCCACCTCACCCGGGCGGCGCTGGAAACGTTGTCGATTGTGGCCTACCGGCAGCCGGCGACCCGCCCGATGATCGACAGCATCCGCGGCGTGAACTCGGAAGCGTCGCTGCATACCCTGGTGCGCTACGGCCTGGTCGAAGAAGTCGGATCGCGGCGAAGGGCCGGGACGCCCGATCCTGTATGTCACCACCCAGGACTTCCTGCGCCAGTTCGGACTTGGCTCGGTCGGTAACCTGCCGACCCTGGAAGTCGAGTCCGACCCGCTTCCGCCTCGAGGGCGAGGCCGCCTGAGGTGGACCGCCTGCAGAAGATCCTGGCGCGGGCCGGGGTCGCCTCGCGCAGGGCGAGCGAAGAGCTGATCCGCCAGGGCAGGGTGACCGTCAACGGGAAACCGGCCCAGATCGGCGAACAGGCCGATCCCGCCACGGATGACATCCGGTTGGACGGCCGGCGAATCGCTGCGCCTCTGCCGGCGGTCTGGATCGTGCTCAACAAGCCGCGGGGGCGGTCGTCTCGGATCGCCCCCAGGGGAAACGGCCGACCGCCCGCGAGCTGGTGTCGCATCCGGGTAGGCTGTTTGCGGTCGGCCGTCTGGACGTGGACAGTGAAGGGCTGGTCCTTTTCACCAACGATGGCGAGCAGGCTGAGCGGCTGTCGCATCCCCGGTTCGAGCACGACAAAGAGTATCGCGGTCTTGTTCGAATCGAGCCCCGGACGGTCAGCAACTGGAGACCTGGTCGCGCGGGCTGGTGTTGGCCGACGGGTATCGCACCCGCGCGGCATGGGTCCCGGCGCGAGGCCCGCAGCCGTGAGGATCGGTGGGTGCGGGTCGTGCTTCGGGAAGGCCACAAGCGCCAGATCCGGGAGTCGGCGCGGGCTCTTGGCCTGCGGGTGGAGCGCCTTGTCCGGATTCGTTTGGGACCGTTCGCCCTGGGCGAATTACAGCCTGGCGAATGGCGGCTGGCCGCCCCGGACGAGACGGCTCGCCTGGAACGACCAGGGCCGGGCCGTTCGATGGGGCGAGCAGCGGGTCATAAGGAGCGCGGATGAAACTGCACGAGTACCAGTCGAAACAACTCTTCGCCCAGGAAGGCATTCCCATCCCGCGCGGTCGGGTGGCGATGACCGCCTCCGAAGCGCGCTCGATCGCCGAAGAGCTGGGCGGCCGCGTGGTGGTGAAATCGCAAGTCCTGGTGGGAGGGCGCGGGAAAGCCGGCGGGATCCGTCTGGTGGACACGGCCGAGGCCGCCGAAGAGGCCGCCACGCAGATTCTGGGAATCGCCATTATGGGCCTTCCGGTCCGCAAGCTGCTGATCGACGAGGCCGTCGGGATTCAGGCCGAGATCTACCTGGGGATCACCAACGACCGTCGGGCCCGCCGTCCGGTGGTGATCGCCTCGGCCGAGGGCGGGGTGGAGATCGAGGAGGTGGCGCGGCGCGAGCCGGAGAAGATCGTCCGCGTGCCGATCGACCCGCTGATCGGATTGCGGGAATACCAGGCGCGCTATCTGGCGGCGGCCATCGAGTTGCCGCGCGAACAGTGGCGGGCCTTCCTGCGCATCGCCTCGGGCCTGTACCAGGCCTTCCGCAAGACCGACGCCACCCTGGCGGAGATCAACCCGCTGGTGATCACCAAGGACCAGCGCCTGCTGGCGTTGGACGGGAAGATGGTGATCGACGACAACGCCCTGTTCCGCCACACCGACATCGCCGAGATGCGCGACCTCGACGAGGAGGTCCCGGCGGAGCGGGAGGCTCGCAAGTACGGCTTGTCCTATGTGAAGCTGGATGGCTCGATCGGATGCATGGTCAACGGCGCCGGTCTGGCGATGGCCACCATGGACGTGATCGAACTGTGTGGAGGCAAGCCGGCCAATTTCCTCGACGTGGGTGGAGGCGCAGGGGCCGAGAAGGTGGCGGCGGCGCTCGAACTGATCCTGCGGGAACCGGGGGTGCGGGCAGTGTTGCTGAACATCTTCGGCGGGATCACCCGCTGCGACGAGGTGGCGCGCGGAGTGCTGGCGGCCATGAACGAACTAAATCCGAGCGTCCCCTTCGTCGCCCGTCTGGTGGGGACCAACGAAGAGGAAGGCCGGCGACTGCTGGCCGAGGCCAGCATGATCACCGCCGACTCGCTGATGGACGCTGCCCGCAAGGCCGTGGCGCTGGCCCAGGGGGAGGCGGTGGTATGACCATCCTGGTCGACAGCGACACACGCCTGCTGGTGCAGGGGATCACCGGTCGCGAGGGCGAGTTCCACGCCCGCCAGATGTTCGAATACGGGACGCGGGTGGTGGCCGGGGTGACCCCCGGAAAGGGCGGCGAGTGGGTTTTGGATGGGAAGGTCCCGGTCTTCGATACTGTCCCCCAGGCGGTGGAGGCGACCGGCGCCAACTGCTGCGTGATCTTCGTCCCGGCGCGCTTCGCCGCCGACGCCATGATGGAGTCCGCCGACGCCGGTATCCCGCTGATCGTGTGCATCACCGAAGGCACGCCGGTGCAGGACATGATGCAGGTACGGGGCTATCTCGATCAGCGGCGGGTGCGGCTGGTGGGCCCGAATTGCCCCGGCCTGCTGTCGCCCGGCAAGGCCAAAGTCGGGATCATCCCGGGCCATATCGCCTCTCCCGGGGACGTGGGCGTGGTGTCCCGCTCGGGCACCCTCACCTACGAGGTGTTGTATGCCCTGCAGCAGCGCCAGCGAGGCGTCTCGACCTGTGTCGGGATCGGGGGAGACCCGGTGGCGGGCACTTCGTTCGTCGACGTGCTGGAGATGTTCGAAGACGATGCTTACACCGAACAGGTGGTCTTGATTGGTGAGATCGGGGGGAGCGAAGAGGAGCAGGCGGCGCAGTTCATCGCCGATCGGATGACCAAACCGGTGGTGGGCTTCATCGCCGGCCGCAGCGCTCCGCCCGGTAAGCGCATGGGCCATGCCGGTGCGATCGTGGAGGCAGGCTCGGGGTTGGCCTCCGACAAGATCAAGGCGCTGGAAGCCGCCCGGGTGCGCGTGGCCGACCATCCCGATCAGATCCCCGACCTGCTGCAGGCCAGCCCTGCTCCCGGGTCGGGGCGCAAGAGAAAGGGGCGCCGTTAGATGGCGGGCGAGTCGGACGAACGACAGGCGCAAGATGAAATCGCGCCCGATCCAGCGCAGCTGCGCGCGGCTGTCGGCCGCAACCCCGATGATCTCGATGCACGCCTTCGTCTGGGGTGGGGGCTGCTCGGCGGAGACGACTTCGCCGGGGCGGCGCTTGCCTTCGAAGAGGCCCTGGCGGCATTTCCCGATGAGCCCGACCTGCTGTATGGCCTGGCTCTGGCCCTCAAGAAGAGCGGCACCATGGAGCGAGCGGCTTCCGTCTTCCTGCAAGTAGACAAGCTGGCAAAGGCGATCGCAGATCCCGGCCGATCGGAGATCCTCCATCGATTGGCGACGGGCCACCACAATCACGCCCGGAGCGGCCACTGGGGTTTGAAGCGCGAGGTCTGGGGAGGGGATTGACCGCCAAGATTGATCGGCTTCGGGCGGCCCTGGCGGGAGAGGTCGTCGATCGCCCGCCGGTCGCCTTGTGGCGGCATTTTCCGGTTGACGATCAAGAGCCGGGAGAGTCTGGCCGAGGCCGTGCTCGCCTTCCAGCTGGACTTCGACTTCGACCTGATCAAGGTCACCCCGGCCTCGTCGTACGCAGTGCGCGACTGGGGGGTGACCGACCGCTGGGCCGGGTCGACCGAAGGCACCCGGGAGACGCTGCGGCATCCCGTGAGGGAGTCCACGGACTGGGCTGCGCTGGAACGGCTCGAAGTCGGCTCCGGCGCGCTCGGGGAACACCTGGCCTGTTTGAGGCAGATCCTCGAGTTGCCCCGGGGAGGTGCGCCCGTGGTGGCCACCGTTTTCTCCCCGCTGGCGCAGGCCCGGAAGCTGGCCGGGGAAGAGACCTTCACCTCCCATCTGACCACGGAGCCGGCGGCCGTCCTGGCGGGTCTGGAGCGGATCACCGATACGTCGGTGTCGTTCGTGGAAACCCTGCACGCACTGGGGGTGGATGGGGTCTTCTATGCCGTCCAGCATGCCGGCGAGGCCCATTTCGACCGGGCAGGCTACGAAAGGTTCGGCCTGCCTTTCGATCGCCGAATCCTCGATGCCGCCCAGGGGATGTGGCTCAACATTCTCCACCTGCATGGGCGGGATGTCTTTTTCGATCTGAGCCGAGAGCTCCCGATCACTGTCGTCAACTGGCACGACCAGGAGACCTGGCCCGATCTCGGCGAAGGCCGCCGTCGATCCGGCCGGGCTGTTTGCGGTGGGATCGCCCGCGAAGCCTCGCTGGTCCTGGGCGACCCCGGCCGGGTGCGATCCGAGGCGCAGCGCGCGTGGCAGGCGACCGCAAGGGGCAGCGGCTTGATCCTCGGCACAGGCTGTGTGACCCCGATCCACGCCCCTCGCGCCAACCTCAGAGCGGTCCGGTCCGCCGTTGACGAGATGGCTGAGCCGCAGGCAGGCTCAGGCCACCGCGGAGGCTGATCCGGTCATGCCCGGACTGCGAGTGATTGCCGGCGCGGCGCGGGGACGAAAGCTCCAGATGGTGCCTGGGGAGGGCACACGTCCGATCGGCGATCGGGCCAAGGAGTCGTTGTTCAACATCCTGGGGCCCGACGTGGAGGGCGCTCGCTTTCTAGATCTGTTTGCCGGGACGGGCAGCGTCGGGATCGAGGCCCTCAGCCGCGGGGCGTCGGAGGCCGTGTTTGTCGAACTCGTCGGCAGTGGCCGTCCGTACCGTCGAGCGGAACCTCGAGGCGACCGGACTGGCCGGACGGGCCACCGTACTTCGCCGGGATGCCTTCGGGCTGCTGGAGCAGGGACCGGCTTCGGCTTTCGATTACGTCTACCTGGCGCCTCCGCAGTACCGGGGACTGTGGGTCGAAGCCCTTCGTCAACTGGACCGCCGGCCGGCCTGGACATCGGACGACGCCTGGGTCGTAGCGCAGATTGACCCACGCGAACAGACGGAGGTCCCGCTCAACCGCTTGTCCCAGTTCGACGAGCGGACCTACGGTCAGACCCGGTTGCTGTTCTTCCGTCAGGAAGCTTGAGGTTCTACTCCGCCGCCAGCGATTTCCCGTGGAGCGGTGGTGGATCGAACTCGAGTGATCAAACGCCCTGCCGCGTTGTAGACCGACCGTGCCGTGAAGGCCGGGGCTCCGTCCAGGACGGCCAGGGCGCTGGGGAGGAGGGTGGGGAGATCGGAGACCGTCGGAAGGTCGGCGATCTCTCCGGGCGAGCACCATCGCAGACGGCCTTCCTGGTTGGGGACCGGCTGGCCCTCACCGGCCTCGCCCACCATGACCAGCAGGATCAGCCCGGGATCTCGGGCCAGGTCGACCACGACGGTCCCCGCCAGCTGCGGCGCGAGGAGATCGAGCCGGGTTTCTTCCCGGAACTCTCGGCCGGCGGCCTCGGCCGGCGACTCACCGGGCTCGACGTGGCCGCCGACCCCGTTCCACAGCCCGGCCCACGGGCCGCGGCCCGGCGCCACTTGCTGCAACAGGATTCGGTTGCCGCGCCGCGCAAAGATCAGGGTGCGGGGGATCAACCGATAGCGATCGGGATCGGGCCGCTGACCTGCGACGGCCATGGGCGAAGGTCTCCGCTGGGAGAACGATTATACGCCGGGGCGGGTCGTCAGCTTTCGGTCAGCCGGGTGTTTGCCGCAAGCAGGGGCGCCGACTATAATGGAAACGTCGAGTCCGAAATCGCAGCGGGCTCGGGGGAGGACACGCATGGCGGGGAATGTAGACCCGTTGGGGAAGATCACCGCCGGAGACGACCTGTTGGGGAAGATCCGCAACACCGTCGCCGGGTTTCTCGGCTACCTCGATCGGGAGAATCGCCGCGAAGCCGACAAGTTGATCCGGGCCACCACCGCCCAGCGCTACGAGCAGCAATGGAGCCGGATCTCGGCGCTGCAGCGCCAGATGATCGAAGGCGGACAGATCGATCAGGTCGACCTGTTGGAGGGGGCGGCCATCAAGCTGCGGGGCTTCATCGACCGGGTCAAGACAGCCTCCTACGGTTATGCCGGGTTCTTTGACGCGGTGCGCATCAACAGCACCGAATTGCAGAAGATCTACGCCTATGATCTTCAGATGCTGGAGGAGGTCGCCACCATCGCCAGCGCCATCGACAACGTCGAAGCCTCGCTGGGCAGCGACGGGTTGCCGGCGGCCATCCGCCATCTGACCACCCTGTCACAGGAAGTGGTGGACGCCTACGATCGCCGCGACGAGGTTCTGCTGGCGGTCTAGTCGCCGGCCCACAAGGAGACACGGAATGGCACGGATTTTTGACGTCATCGAATACCCGAACGAGATGCGCGACGAGATCGTGCATCGGTTTCCGGAAAGCGGCAGCGGGGATTTCCGCATCGGTTCGCAGGTGATCGTGCGGGAGGCCCAGAACGCCGTCTTCTTTCGCGACGGGAAGGCGCTCGACACGTTTTCGGCCGGCCGGCACACCATCACCACCGCCAACATCCCGGGCCTGGTCAACCTGATCGGCAAGGCCTTCTCCGATCAGACCCCCTTCAAGGCCGAGGTCTATTTCGTATCGATGCGCGAGTTCGTCGACCAGAAGTGGGGGACGCCTCAGCCGATCATCGTGCGCAACCCCGGGATGGCCCTGGGAGTGGCGTTGCTGCAGGGCTACGGGGTGTACAGCTTCGGGATGTCCGATCCGCAGCAGTTCGTGACCCAGGTGGTCGGGACCACCGGAGCCTTCAAGACGGCCGACATCCAGGCCCGCTTGCGCTCGATGCTGCTCTCCAAGCTGCAGGACCTGCTGGGCGAGACCACCGCGGCCAAGAATGTGCCTGAGCTGATCGGCCTGGTGGAGGAACTGGGCGCCGGAGTTCGGGCCAAGGCCCAGGACGATTTCAAGGCTCTCGGGCTGATCCTGAAGTCGTTCTACATTGAGAGCCTGAAGCCTTCGGACAAGTCGGCGGAAGAACTGCGGGCGATGGGGATGCTCGACGTGGCGACGTACACCCAACTCCAGGCGGCCGATGCGATGCGCGACGCGGCCCAGAATCCCAGCGGCGGGGCCGGCCTGACCGCCGGCATCGGCGCCGGGATGGGTCTCGGGGGAGCCATCGGGGATGCCCTGCGGAGTGCGCAAAGCTCCGGCGCGGGGGCGGCCGCGGCCGCGTCCATGCCCGATGTGATGACCCCTTCGGAAGCGGCCAAGTTCCTCCAGGTCGCCGAAGAAGACGTGCTGGCGGCGATCAAGGCCAAGGAACTGAAGGCCAAGAAGATCGGCAAGGGCTACCGGATCAGCCGGGAATCCCTCCAGGAGTACTTGAAGGGGTAGGTCACCGACCTCGAAGAGAACGTTTGAGCGGGCCGGCCTGCCGTGCGTGGGCCGGCCCGCCTTTGTTTCTGGGCCTAGTCCTGCCGATGGATCGAGAAGGCCTCGGCCAGCTGCCCGAGTTCTTCTTCCGAAAGCGGTATCCGCCGCGGCGCCCGGCGAATGGCTTCCTTGAGCTTCTTGAGATGGACCGCCGGAGGCGCGCTTCCTTCGAGATCCAGCCTGGCCTCGGGGTGTACGAACACCAAAAGCGGCGCGGCTTCGGCGCCCAAACCCGGCACCCGCCGTCGCAACACCTCGGTCAACGCCTGTGCTTCGCGTTCTGCCTCTTCCACCAGGCCTCGCATTTGCACCGGGCGTCCCTCGGAGCCGTCGCGCTTGACCGGGGTGCGCCAGATGATTCCGTCGCGCAGGCTGAAACGGCCGCCATCGCCGACCGGGATCAGGGCCAGCACCCCTCGGGGCGTCACCAGGCCGTGCCGCGCCCGGGCCAGGTAGTGGATCAGGTGATTCTCCCGCCCCAGCCCTTTGAGAGCCGAGTCCAGGATCTGGTCGCTGCGCCCCCGGTCCGGCCAGCGACGCATCATCACGGTTCCGAGCTGCGATGAGAGCAAGCCGGCCATCGAGAGTCCCAGGGCCATCCCCAGGTTCTGTGTCTCGCCCAGGGAGAACAGCAAAGCGACCACCATCAACCCCAGGCCGCCGAAGGTCAGGATTTTGGCCAGGCGACGGACCCGTTCGATGCGAGGCTGGTTGATGTAGCGCTGCATGGTTTCTCCGTGGACGGACTAGGCGGAGGCCAGGTCGGCGGCGATCCCCAGGCGTGTCCGGAGCGCGCTGCGCATGGCCTCGAGCAGCCCGCCGGCGACCGCCTGGCGGGCTGCGGCGACGGCGTTGACCAGGGCACGGGCGTCGGAACGGCCGTGGCCGATGAAGACCAATCCGTCGACCCCGAGAAGCGGGACCGCGCCGTACTCGGCCGGGTCGAGCATCCGACGAACGCGCCCGAAGGCGGGTCGTGCCAGCAGACCACCGACCATCGTCAGGGGGGCGGAGGTGATCTCCTGGCGGATTCGGTCGATCAGAAAGCGGGCGACCGCCTCGCTGGTCTTGAGGAACACGTTGCCGGTGAACCCGTCGGTTACGGCCACGTCCACCTTCCCGGCGTAGATCTCCTTCGGCTCGACGTTACCGACAAAGTTCAGTCCCAGGCGTTCCAACAGCGGGAAGGCTTCGTGGATCAACGTATTCCCCTTGCCGGCTTCCTCTCCGATGGAAAGCAAGCCGATGCGAGGGTTGTCCAGGCCAAGGGTCACCTGCGCATAGACAGAGCCCATGATGCCGAACTGCGCCAGATAGTCAGGTTTGCACTCGACGTTGGCGCCGATGTCGAGCACCACGGCGCGTCCGCCGGCGACGGGGAAGGTGGGTGCGAGCGCCGGGCGCTTGACCCCGCGAATGCGCCCAAGGCGGAGCAGGGCGGTGGCCATGGCGCCGCCCGTGTTCCCGGCGGTGACGAAGGCATCGGCGTCGCCTCGCTGGAGCAAATCGATCCCGACGGCCATCGAGCTTTCCGCCTTGCCGCGGGCGGCTCGTGCCGCCTGATCGCCCATCTCCAACACTTCGCCGGCATCGTGGATCACCACCCGTTCGGAGACCGGGCTGCGGTCGCCCAAGGCCTGCAGCAGGCGTGGGCGCGGACCGGTGAGATGGATCGGATCCGGCCAGCGGCGGGCGATCTGGAGAGCGGCATCGGCCTCCGGCCGGGGATGTTCGTCGCTACCCATCCCGTCGAGCACGATACGGATCACGAGGTCCTCCGGGGAGCGCGCCGACTTTCCGTTGACAGCGCGGGGCGCGCCGCTATAATACCGCGGCTCCACGAGCAGCAGGTCTGCGCTGGTGCTGGAATTGGCAGACAGGCATGGTTGAGGGCCATGTGCCGCAAGGCGTGGGGGTTCAAGTCCCCCCCAGCGCACCTCAAGCTGGCCGCCCGGTCAAGCCTGACCGGGCGGCCAGCCGGTTTCCGGCGACGGCACGTGTGACGGATGCGAGAGCGCGAGCGGGTCGGCGTGCGGACTAGTGATGGAGGATCTGCGACAGAAACAGCTTGGTGCGTTCTTCCTTCGGTTGCTTGAACGAGCCCTCCGGGGTTGTGTGCTCGACGATCAGCCCCTCGTCCATGAAGATGATCTCGTCGGCGGCCGCCTTGGCGAACCCCATCTCGTGCGAGACGCACCAGCATCGTCATGCCCTCCTTGGCCAGGTCGAGCATGACGTCGAGCACTTCCTTGATCATCTCCGGATCGAGGGCGCTGGTCGGCTCGTCGAAGAGCATGATCTTGGGGTTCATCGCCAGGGCCCGGGCAATGGCCACCCGCTGCTGCTGCCCGCCGGAGAGCTTGGCCGGGATAGACGTCGGCCTTCTCGGGGATGCCGACGCGTCCGAGCTGTGCCATGGAGATCCGGTCGGCTTCTTCCCGGCTGCGGCCCCGCACGACCCGCTGGGCCAGGCTGACGTTCTCCAGAGCCGTGAGGTGGGGGAACAGGTTGAAGAGCTGGAAGACCATCCCGATCTCGGCGCGGACCCGGTTGAGCTGCTTGCTGATCCGTGCGCCAGGCGCTCGCCCTCGATCCAGACTTCGCCGCTGGCTGGGAGTCTCCAGGTGGTTGATGCAGCGCAGCAGCGTGGACTTGCCGCTGCCGCTGGGGCCGATGATGACCACCACCTTGCCGCGTTCGACCTTCAGATTGACGCCGTTCAGGGCGTGCACGCCGCCGCCGAAGTGCTTGTGAAGATCGCGGACTTCGATGATCGTCTGCTCACTCATGTCGGCGCAGCCGCCTTTCCAGCGCCTGGACCAGCAGCGACAGATGCCACCGTCATCGTCAGGTACAGCACCGACAGGGTGATGTAGGCTTCGCGGAAGCGGAAGGTGCTTCCGGCATACAGCGTGGCGACCTGGGTGATATCGCGCACCGCCAGCACCGAGACCAGCGAAGAGTCCTTGACCATGGCGACGAAGTCGTTCCCCAGCGCCGGCAGCACGTTGCGGACGGCCTGCGGCAGGATGACGTGGCGCATGGCCTGACCGTAGCTCATCCCCAGCGAGCGGGCGGCTTCCATCTGGCCGCGGCCGATCGACTGGATGCCGGCCCGGAAGATCTCTGCCAGGAAGGCGCCGTAGGTCACCGACAGGGCGATGATGGCGCGGACGTTCATCGGCACGGCCTGGTTGGTCAGGGCGCTCAGCGCCGCCGCCGGTCCGGGCAGGCCGTTGGCTCCAGCCAGTCGCCGAGGCTCGTGTATCAGCATCGATGGCAGCCGGCACCCCGACCAGGGCGATGAAGAAGATCAGCACCAGCATCGGGATGCCGCGGATCAGCTCGACATACATCCGTGCCAGGTTGCGCAGGACGAGGTTGCTGGAGATCCGTCCCAGCCCTGTCAGCAGGCCCAGGACGATGGCGATGGCGTAGGACGACGAGCGAGGTGCCGATCGTGACCGAGTGCCGGCCTGGATCCAGCTGAAAGCCTGGGTGTAGTTGTCGCGGGTGAAGATGAAGTAGGCCGCCCAGACGGCGATCGAGGACGATGCCGACGAACCACCATGGGAAATCCGCCAGTCGGCGGTCCTTCGATCGGACCTTGGAGGCGGGCTGCGGGGCTCCGGCCAACGGGATCGAGCTGTGCTCCGCCATGGCGCTCCGTTCCCGACAGGGAGACGGGCCGGTGCGGGGCGGGAGCGCCTGCGCACCGGCCCGTCTCAACGGTCTATCGAGACGACGCCCAGCGATCGGGTCGGGCGGTTACCCGAGATCGTCGTAGGTGATGGTGAACGACGGCCCGAAGTACTTCAGGTTCACGGGCTGCATCCAGCCATCGGCGATCATCGCCTGCAGGGCGGCGTTCACCGGCTCGACCAGGTCGCTCCCCTTGGGGAAGACGAAGCCGAGGTTGTCGCTCGAGCATCGAGGGCCCGACCAGCTTGAGGGCGTCGGCGTTCTCGCCCTGGTAGCCCAGGCCGGCGACTTCGTCGATGATGACCGCGTCGATTTCACCGGCGATCAGCGCCTGTACCGCGAACGGGAACTGCTCGAAGGCCGAGATGCGCTCCTCGGGCAGGTACCCGGTGGCGGTCTCATAGTTGGTCGTTCCCGTCTGGGTTCCGAGCTTCAGGTCGGGATTGTCGACGATGTCTTGGATGCTGTTGATGCGCGTTCTCTTCGAACCGCACCAACAGCCGCTGCTCGATGGCGATGTAGCCCATCGAGAAATCGACGATCTGGGCGCGCTCTTCGGTGATGGTGATCCCATCGGCGGCGGCATCGAACTGCCCGTCCGACACGGCCTGGATCATGCCTTCCCAGGCGGCCTCGGTGTAGACCGGTACGCAGTTCAGCCGACGGCAGATCTCATCCCAGACTTCGTAGTCCCAGCCGGCAGGCTGCCCGCTATCGGGATCGATGTAGTTGAATGGCAGGTAGGCGTTCTCGACGGCGACCGTGACCTGGCGGCCCTCCAGATTGGGCATGCCGGCGGTGCCTCCGCCGCCGGCCACCGGCGTGGCCTGAGCGGGCGCACACGCCGCCAGCAAAACGGCCAGCGCAACGGCGGCGACGAACCATGTAGTCTTTCTCATCTTCTCCTCCTCAAGGGAAGTGGTGTTTCGACGGGTGGAACGGGCACCGCCGTCGACCGGCGAGCCTGCGAAGCGCGGCGCAAGGCTTCGGGCTGGACCCTATGTATAGCCCGACTTGCGTCAAAGTGCAACCGCCCGGAAGGGTCAGCCCGAGGCGGGGGTCTCCGACGTGACCGGCGAGACATGGATCCGGGACGGATCGAGGGGCAGCAGGGGTGCGATCAGGGTCAGCAAGGCCTCAGCGCCGGACGGGACGTAGGCGTTTGAAGGGATCAGGTCGAGCAGGGGTTGCAGATCGCTGCCGGGGCGCACGCTCCCGGCCGAGACGGCCAGGGCCTCGAGCAGTCGGCTCTGGGCCAGCAGCGCGGCGTCCGGGTCGTCGCGCAGCAGGAGCAGGATCTGCAGGGCGGAGGCACCGCCCACCGGCGCGGCTTCGGTCGGCACACCGCCGAGAAAGTCGATCACGACGGCGAATCCGGTCGCGTCCAGGGCTACCACCGCGTCCAGGGGAAACGGGGTGAGGGAGGCTATAGAAGCAAGGAAGGCTTCTCCGCCCTGGGGAGACTGCGCAAACGCCTGGCGCAGAGTCGTCCCGTCGTCCGACCGACGATCGACGGGAAACCCGAAGACGAACACGTCCGGCTCCGGGGGCCGGAACGAGGCCAGCCAGACGGCCAGCAACTCGGGGGGCTGGCCGGCGAAGGAATCGACTCCGAGCACCAGCACCGATCGCTGGCGGGGGTCGGCCGCAGCCAGGGGCGAAGCCGCAGTGGCGGACGGCGCTACCCGATCCGTCGGGTCGGTCTTCGGCCGTTTCGGCAGCACGACGCTGAACAGGCCGAGCGCAAAGAAGCCGACGGCCGCCACGATCAGGATGCTCCGAAAGGACAGGTTTCGCATGGTGCGCCGTAGCGACGGCGGCGGGATTGTACTCCGGGCGCGGGCGTCGGGCAATTCGATCGGGGTTGAGTCGACGGGTGTGGGGAGATGGGGGATGTTGCGTGGGCCACCCCGGCCGAAAGGCCCTTCGTTGGGGGCCTCGCCGGAGGCGCGTTCAGCCCTGTCCGAGCAGCATCCGGCCGACGGTCTGGCCCGACAGGAAGGCGGCCGCCGCCAGGATCAGTGCCGAGACCCAACGCAACCGGGTGCGATGCGAGGCCGCCAGCCCGACGACCGAGGCCGCGCCGCGCCAAAACAACCTCTGCATCGCATCCGAAGTCGTGCGAAGAGCAGACCGGGGGTTCATTTGGAGGTGCTGATGCGGACGATCCGGCCCCGCTCGTCGGCGACGACGCGCACGATCCGGGTGAGTGTGCGTCCGCCGGGCAGGGTCGCCTTGCCCTTGTAAGTCAGCAGCTGGAGCCCGTCATCCCGGCCACCGGACTGCGCCCGGACGGTCGGGGAGACCCCGGCCATCTCGGGGAAAGTCTTCAGGACCTGGCGGGAGATCTTTTGAACCGTGGCGGCATCCATCTCAGCCTCCGCGTGCCGGGGTGGTGCGTCGCCGCAGGAAGGCGGGCAGGTCGAGGTTCTGGTCGACCCGCGGCACGTTGTGCCGCGCCGCCACCTGTTCGGTCGCCTCCTCCGGCGGGGCGGCGTCAACCGCGCTGGCGCCGATCCCGGTCACGATCAAGATCGCCTGCACCCGCCCCTTCATCCCGGGCTCGGTGGTGGCGCCGAAGATCAGGTCGACCTCCGGGGAGAACGACTGGCGCAGCTCGTCTACCGCTTCGCCGATTTCGTACAGGGTCAGGTCGTCGCCGCCGGTGAAGTGCACCAGGACGCCGCCGGCCTGCTCCAGGCTGTCCATTTCCAACAAGGGATGGCGCAGGGCCTGGCGGATGGCGCTGTGGGCCATCCGATGACCTTCGCCGATGCCAATCGACATCAGCGCGCCGCCGCCGCGTAGCATCAGCTCCCGCACGTGGGCGAAGTCCACGTTGACCAGGCCGGCCCGGGTGATCAGTTCGGAAATCCCCTGGACGCCCTGCCGCAAGACGTCGTCGGCCAGGCGGAAGGCAACTTCCAGGCTGAGGTCGCGGGGCACGATCTTGAGCAGCCGGTCGTTGGGAACGGTGATCAGGGTGTGGGTGTGCGGCTGGAGCAACCGGATGCCCTCACTGGCGTTACGCATCCGCCGCGTCATCTCGAATCCGAACGGCATGGTGACGATGGCGATCACCACCGCGCCGACCTCGCGGGCGATCTCGGCCGCCACGGCGGCCGCGCCGGTGCCGGTGCCGCCGCCCATCCCGGCTGTCAGGAACACCATGTCGGCGCCGGCCAGGGCCCGGGCCAAATCCCGGCTGCTCTCCATCGCCGCCGCCGCCCCGATCTTGGGGTCGCCGCCGGCGCCCAGCCCGCGCGTGACGCGCGGTCCGAGCTGTAGGCGCACCGGGGCCAGCGACGAAGACAGGGCCTGGCCGTCGGTATTGGCGGCGATGAAGTCGACGCCTTCCAGGCCCAACTCGATCATCCGGTTGATTGCATTCGATCCGCCGCCGCCCAGGCCGAGCACTTTCACTACCGCCGAGCCGGCGGGGGCCGGCTGCAATTCCGTCAACGGCTGTTCCAGGATCGGTTCGGTCATCGCAATCTCCTCATTCCACCGGGGAATCGAGCGCGGTCAGACGGCGCGTCCCCGGGGATCCACCGCTCTACGCGGCTTCCCACCCGTTCGAGTTCAGTCCTGATCCGTTCCCCGAACACTTCTGGCCCGGGGAGCAGGGTCACTCGTGCGGCCTGCTTGGCTTCCTCAATTGAGAAACCTACGGCGGCGGGAGCCCGGCGGGCCACTTCGCCGGCCAGGGTCCATAGGGCAGGATCGGTCGCGCCCTCAGGCAGCAGAATGTAGTGGGCCAGCGACTTCGGGCGCATGCGCTTGCTGGCCGCCACCAGGGCCTGGCGGACCGGATCGACGTCCTGCAAGGGGCGATCCGGAGCGGCGTACCAGGCGGCGTGCGCTTCGGGAGACGACGCCTCGGCGGTCAGCAGGTAGAAAGCGAAAGAGTGCAGGCTGGTCGGGGCTTCCTCGCCTTGCACCCAGCGGGCGACCCCGCCGTTCTGGTGAAACGGATCGGCGCCAGGCTCAAGACCCCGGGGCACCACCGCGCCGCCCCCAAGCACGTGGATCGGGAGCGACTTTCCGATCACCGACTGAGCGATCGCTTCGTACCATTCCGGCAGGCGCAGGCCGCGTTGATCCTGGCTGCCTTCGGGCGTGTGATAGGGTCGGGCTTCCGGCCACGCGGCAGGGCCGCCGCTCCCCCAATCGAGGGGTCGGCCCGAGGTCCAGGCGTACGCGCCGAGGGCCAGGTTTTCCAGCAGAGTCTCCTGACCCCGCCGGGCGATTCCACGCAGCGTCCCCTCTAGAAAGGCCGTATCCCAGTAGTCGCCGCCGGGCTCGAGCGCCGGCATCACCGGCACCATCCCGAGGTCGACCTGCAGTGTCCACAGCGGGATGACCCGATCGAGGAACCGCTCGACGATTCCGATCCGACTCCACTCCGAAGGTTCCCAGCTGGAGCGCAGGTTGACCCGATCGTGGATCACGACCTGGCGCACGCCCCAGCGGGCGTAGGCCGACAGAAGCGGGGACAACTCGGCCAGGCTGCTGCGGCCGACAACCTCCGGCAGATGCAGGATCGGCTCGATCCCTTCGTCGCGGATGGCGGCCACGAACTCCTCGGGGGCGGCGCGTGAGGCGGAGACCCGGATCACGAGCCAGCGAACCCCGAACGAGCGCAGGATCGGCACCCAGGGAGCGAAGTCGGCCGGGGTGTTGTGCCGGTCGTCGGGGTGGTAGTGGAAACCGAGGCGGGAGGTGTGTGTCAACATGGGGCGCACTCTCGTGCGCCCCATGTTGCAAGAGGCGTGCCGCACCCGCCCTTAGCGGGAAACGGCCAGCTTGAGGATCTTCCCGGAGGTGTCCAGGGTCAGCCGGGCGAAGTGGACGTGGCGCCGGGAGCCTTCCGGGACGTGCTTGGACAGGGTAACCACCACGGTCTCCGGGGTCTCGCCGGCGGCGTTCTTCATCCCGAGCTGCGAGCACGGGCAAGCATGGTCAAGACCGTCACACCCGCAACTCTGATTTCGGACCTGGGCGGAGGCGTCTTCCAGACCGGGCAGGTACTGCGCAACCATAGTCTTCACCCGCTGAAAGGTCTCCGGCTGCAGGTCGGCCACAGGAATATTGGGCGATCCAAGGGCGCAGGCGACCTTCATCTCCTTCGGCCGCCTGGCCGCACGGGCTGGGGCCTTCGCCTGAATCCCGTTCGGCAGTGGCTGGCCCACATAGAGCGGATCGCCGTACAGCACGAACGAGATCAGGGTCTTCTGGTCTTCTCCATCGAGGTAGCCTTGCCGCCGGTGCATCTCCGCCACCAGGCTGAGCTTCGCCCGGCGCAGCGACTCGCCGACCGGGAGCCCCTGGTTCAATTGGTCCCAGAAGTACCGGCCCAACAGGTCGGCGGCGATCAGAGGCGGGGTGACCGATCCGTAGGAGATCTCGGTGGATCCGACCACGGCGTGCGCGCCGGAGTCGAGGAACTTGAGCGCGATCGCGTCGTCCGCCGTCCGGCGCTGAACCTGAGCGCCGTAACAGGCCTCGCTGAAGACCACTTTGGGAGCCCGGCCTCCGTTGACGATGTCCTGGGGCCGCAGGGCCACCGGGAAGTCGGTCTCGCTCTCGGCGTCGCGCAGGGGATCACGATGGCCGAACCATTCGGGAGCCCCGTCGACCCCGTGCAGGTTGTAATAGGAAAGCACGCTCGGGCGGGCCGCCTGGTGCGGCAGGGCGCCGGCCTGGGCCGGCGGGGAGGTGACCATCGCGTGCGGGTCGCCGATGGCACGGAACACGGCCATCGAGGCCTTGCGCCAGATACTGGCGGAGTAGCCGAGCGACTTGGGGCGCGCCTTCAGTAGACGCCGGAAGCGGTTCGAGAACCAGGCACGGATTCGTTCCAGCAGACCGGCGGGGCGGCCGGCCCAGGCGTGACCGACGGCCGCCTCGCGCGAGGAGCCGGGCCAGCAAGTCGGCGTCGTTCTCGAGCGGGAGTCGACCGACCGGCCACTCGGGCGCGAGATAGTTCTCGTCGGTGGTTCCGTACGGATTGTCCGAGGCGACCGTCTGGTCGTCGTCGTCGGTCGGATTCGGCAGTTGGTGGAACGGGACGATGGCATCTCCACCGACGATCAGGACGGCGCCGATCATCTCCCCCTTGCGGGCCAGCGACCGATCCAGGTCGGCCAGGCGGAGTTTCATCTGCCAGGCGTTCCCCGGATCGACCGGTGTCAGCCGGAACGGCTTGAGACTGGCGGGATCATCCGGATACACCACGTGGGCGGTCCAGTCGGGCCGGGTTGCGACGGCCGCGGCCAGGGCCAGGGCTGCTTCATCGATCCGATCGAACCGGTCCTGGCCCAGCTGCTGGATCAGGCGGGTGCGGCTGCTCAGGATGATGTACGCAGGCCGCCGCCGATCGATTTCGGTCGAGGCCTGCGGGCTTCGCAGACGGGCCGCCATCCGGTCGAGGTCTTCCCGGATGCGCGCCAGGTCTGGAGATTCGCCGGTCTGGTCGTCACCCGGGTCGGGTCCACGGAACGACTCCCACGGCATCGGCTGGGGGGCAGGGCCGTCGGTTCCCGGAAACGTCTCGAGGTCCTCGCCCACCGAAACCGGGGCTGGCGCAGAGACCGGTGTCCCGGCGTCAACCTGCGTCTCGTCCGGGTTCTTGCGAGGAGCGGGGGCGGCCGAAGCGGGCCCGGCGGTGGCCAGGCGATTGTCGCCCAGGATCGCGGCGACTTCCGCCGGAATCGGACGTGCTATATCGGCTTCCAGCGTTTCGCTCCACAGGGTGCGGTACGGGTTGTCGCGGCCGAGCAGTCGCTTGGCGACGCGGCCCACCGGATCGTTCGACGCCGCGCGGTGCAAGTATTCGACGGCCCGGGCGTTCTCACCCCGCCGGAGCAGGTCTTCTCCGAGCGCCAGGGTAAAGGCGACGCACTCGGGCCAGCGGTCGTGAGCGGCGCGCGCGGTGGCAACGGCCGCCGAAGTCTCGCCGGAGGCCTCCAGGGCGCGCATCATCACCAGGGCCGGGAGGGGAATGTCGGGATCCGCCAGCAGAGCTTCCTGCGCCGAACGCACCGCCGCCTGCGTGTTCCCGGCTTCGAGTTCGGCCTGAGCGCGATTCAAGTGCCCCAGCCACGAAGGACCGGTGTCGTCGGGCCGTTCCTTCCGGACGGCGCGGGCTCCGGCTCGGGCCAGCGTGGCCCGGAGCGGGTCGCCGGCGGCGCGTGAGGCGACGGACATCAGGTCGTAGGCCTCGACGTACTCGGGGTCGGCGGCGACCACCTGGCGCAGGCGTCGGGCGGCCGAGCCGGCCTCTCCCTGTTCGACCTCGACCTGGGCCATCAGGAATTGCACCTCGAGGTCGTTCGGCCAGCGAGCCAGCCAATCGGCGGCCAGCGAACGGGCGAAATCGGGGCGTCCCGCAGCCCGGGAGGCCTGCAGACTTCGAAGGAGATGAGCACGCGTGGTCATGGGGTCACCGCCAGTGTGTGGGTGGCGCCGTGAACGAGCTCGAGAGCCCGGACGGCGGCCAACTGCTGCAGGGTCTTCGGGTCGGGTTCGAGCTCGGCTGCACGGGCCAACATGCGTCCGGCCTCAGCATAGGCCTTGATCGATTTGAGAACCGCGCCGGCGCGTCGATACGGCTCGACCAGTTCCGGCGCACTCTCGACGGCGCGTCGGTAGGCATCGAGTGCGCGGTCGAACTCGCGCCGGGCTTCGTACACCTGGCCGAGCTCGAGCGCCAGGTTCGCCTCGAGCGGATCAAGACTTCTCAGCGGCCTTGAGCTCGTCCAGGGCCCGATCGAGCTGACCGGTCTTGCGGCACAGTCGGGCCAGATGCACCCGCAGGCCGGCCGATCGGGGAGCCAACAGCAGGGCGTCTTCGACGGCCTGGGCCGCGCTGGGCGCATCCCCCGAGGCCTCCAGAGCGCGGGCCAGCAGTTGCCTCGCCTCCAGATCATCCGGACGCTCGATCAGGTGGCGCCGCAAGTCGTCGACAGCCTGGGCAGGACGGCCGGATTCGATCAGGACCTGGCTGCGCAGGGCCCGAGCCGCGCCGGGATCGCTCCCGAAGGCTTCGGCCTGCTCGATCAGGCCCAGCCCTGCCTCCACGTCGCCCAGGCGCGCCGTCACTTCGGCCAGGACCAACAAGCCATCCGGATCCGCCGGGGCAAGTGCGATGGCCGAATCGGCATGTTGCTTGGCGGCCTTGGTGTGACCGGCCAGCAGGGCCGCCCGGGCCGCACCGATTCGATGGGCCGCGAGAGAGGGTGCCAGGTCGAGCGCCTTCTCGAAGTACGACTGCGAACGCCGCTTGTCGCCCAGGCCCAGAGCCACCTCGGCGGCCTCGGCCCACACTTCGGCCTGCGAGGGACGCAGCGGGAGGAGACGTTCGAAAGCGGCCATGGCGTCTGCGACATGGCCGGTCGCCCGGAGTGTCCGGGCCAGGTCTGTCAGCACTTCCGGATCGTTGGGATCCAGCTCGGCAGCCGCCTGCAAGTGGGGCAGCGCCGCGTCCGGGTTCCCTTGCTCCAGGTACAACCGGGCCAGGTCTACTTGCCAGGCGGGTTCGTCGGGCCACTGGTCCAACGCTTCGTGGAAGGCGGAAATCGCCGCTTCGGCGTCGCCCTCCGCCGAGTGAACCCTGGCAGCCAGCGCCAGCGCCAGAGGGCGAAGCCCACCGTCGCCGGCCGCGTCATCGAAGGCTTGCAGTGCCAGGTGAGCCTGAGCCCGGTCGAAATGGGCGATCCCGGCCAAGACGGCCTGCCAGCTCCCGCCGAGACCTCCGGGATCGATCCGGCGCAGAGCCTCCAGGGCGAGATCCGGGTTGCCCCGAATCGGATGCACGCGCGCCAGCGCCTCGATTTCGTCGCCGACTGCGGCCGCATCCGTGCCGGCGGACACCAGGGCCTCCAGCGCGGCCTTATTCTGCGGATCCTCCGTCAGCCGCCAGCGAGCCGCGGCGGTCTGCACGTGAGGGGTGCCGCTCCCAAGGAACATTCGGATCCATTCGATCAGGGAGTCCCCGGGAAGATTCGCGTCAGGGGCATGGCGCGTGGCGAACCCGATCTGGGCGTACAGCCAACCCGCTTCCAGCACCCGCAGGATGGCATTCGCCAGGGCCAGGCGTCCTTCGCTCGAGTCCGAACCGAGCGCAGGTGTGAGCGCGGTCAGCGCTTCTTTCCAATAGCCAAATCGAAGCTCGGCGCGTGCCAGCGCAATCCTCTCCTCGACGTTGGCGGGTTCCGAGCGCCGCGCCTCGACGATCGCCGCCTTGGCCGATTCGAAGTCTCCCATCGCCAGGTGGGCTTCGGCCAACAGGGCGGCGGCGAGTGTGCCTGCTTGAGCGGTCGCGGGGAGGGAGCGAAGCGAGCGTTCGGCGGCGTCCGGCTTTCCCAGTCGCAACTGGGCCTCCGCCAGCCAGATCCCCGTCTCCGGGCTGTGAGGATCGAGTGACAACGCCGCCTGCAAGTGCTCGGCCGCTTCCTGCACGGATCCGTGCGCCAGCGCGGCGCGGCCGGCTTCCTCCAGCAGGGGTGCGTGGTCGGGATGCGCCTCGAGCGCGAGGGCGAGACGATCCATCCCGGCCTGCACCTCGCCGTTGGTGACCAGAGCTCGTGCCAACTCGAGGTGGCGGAGAGGATCGTGGCCTTCCAGGTCAAGGGCCTTTTGCCATGCGCCGATCGCCTCGGCGCGACGACCCGACTGCCAGAGGGCACGCGCCAGCCGAGCGTGGTGCAGGGCGGCGTCGGGCTGGAGTTCCACAGCCCGACCCAGAGCGTGCATCAGAGATTCGGGCCGCCCGGCCCGCTCGGCGATGTCGGCGACTTCGATCCAGGCCGAGGCATCGTGGGTAGTGGAAGCGACAGCCGTCTCGATCACGTGCAGGGCTGCGCCCGGATCGCCGAGCTCGATCAACGACTGCGCCAGTCGGCGCCGGATCGCAGGGGCGGGGTCGACCGCCAGACAGCGGTTCACGAATAGGCGAGCGGAATCCCGGGCCCCGGTGCGCAGGGACGCCTCGGCGGCGTCGGTCAGCAATTCCGGGTCGTCCGGCTCGGCACGGCAGGCCGAACTCCAGGGCGGCGGCCGCGGGCCCCCAGTCGCCGGTCTGACGTGCGGCGCGGGCTGAGGACCTGCAGGGCCTTCCGGTGGGTCGGCTCCGTTCGCAGCAGAGCCTGCGAGGCCTCGGCGGCCTCCGAGGGCAGGGAGGCCAGGAGATAGGCATCGGACAGAGGAGCGAGGACTTCCGGCTGATCACCTTCCTGGGCCCGGAGCGCTTCCAGCTCGCGGATCGCTTCTCCGGTCTTGCCGGTGGAAGCCAGGCAGGCGGCACAGCCGAGCCAGGCGTCCCGGACCTTGGAGTTGCCAGCGGGCGCAGTTGCGATGAACTCGCGATAGGCACTCAACCGCTCGATCGGAGGCGCCGGACGCCTCCAGCGCCTTTCCCAGCAAGTAGTTCAGGTCGGGGTGACCGACCCCAAGCCGGCGGGCCCGCATCAGGTGGCCGACCGCGCTCGCCGCAGCACCCGAATCGGTCGACGAGGCCAGCCGAAGCGACAATCGTCCGGCCAAGAGCCACGCCTCGGCCGGGGCGTTCTCCGGGAGGTGCGCCACCAGGGCGCGGGCCGAGTCGAGGTCTCCTGCCAATTCCAGAGCTTCCGCCAGCGAAACGCGGAATCCGATGGAGGCCGGCTGAGCTCGATGTGCCCTCCATAGATGATCGACGGCGGCCTCGTGCTGTCCCAGCGCGTGCAGCGCCGAGCCCGCTTCGAAATGGCCCAGAGGTTCGACGGGGTCGGTTTCGATCGCTACGCCGGCCGCGGCAGCCGCCTCGCTCAGCCGGCCCTGCAACCGCAGCCAACGGGCCAGCTGCGCCTGGACGGTGGCGCTGGTCGGTGCGAGCTGCGCTCCACGGAGGAGGACCTCACCCGCTGCACTGGTCTCACCCTGGGTTTCCAGCAGGCCGGAGAGTTCGATCCACAAACGTCCGTCTGACGAATGATCCCTTGCAGCCGACTCCAACATGGCGACGGCTTCGCGGCCCCGCCCTTCGACGACCAGGACCTTCGACTCGAAGACCCTCGCCTCGAGCGGATCGAGATCGGCGGGCGGCTGGCCGAGCAGCTTTCGAGCTTCCTCGGCAGAGCCAGTCAGAAGGGCCAGTTCTAGCGACCTGCGCCAATCTGCGGAGTTGCCAAGGTCGGCGACCGAATTCCAGATGGAGAACGCCTCGCCGGGCTGCCCCAGCTCTTTCAAAGCTTCGGCCTCGACGCGTCGCGTTCCGGGCAGGGTGGGGTCGAGGTGACGAGCAAGGACTGCCTGGTCGCGCGCCCTGACAGGATCCCCCGAGTTCGACCAACAATTGCGCATAGGCAACGTGGGATGCCGGGTCACCAGGATGACGGCGGACGACCTCGGCCATCACCCGCACAGCCAGGCCGACTTCGCCCAGGGCAGCGAGATGCGGATGCCAGCGACGGGTCAAGTTCGAACCCGGCCGGTCCTTCTTCGAGCCCGGCGAGCGCGGCGTCGGACAGGAGAGATCTGGCCCGTTCGGTCGCTCCTCCGGAGAGGAGGGCTACGCCGAGCGCAAAGCGCAACGCCGGCGAAGGCGAATCGTCCGGCAGCAGGTCCAAGGCCTTGGCCGCATCGCCCCGGACCGCGTGCCCGCGGGCGGCCGCGGCCAGCCGGCTGTCCGAGGGCGCCAGGGACAATGCCTTCTTGCGCGCTTCCTCGGCGGTGAGAGCATCGCCGGACCCTTCTGCCAGCTGGGCGATGGCATCGGTGAGCTCGGCCAATTCACGGCAGCCGACTTGCCAGCCGGCCTCAAGGGCCGTCAGCAGTGCGTCATCGTCGCCATCCGTCGCGGCCCGTGCGACCGCTTGGGCCAGGTCGGGCTCTCCGATCTGGATCAGGCGGGAGGCCAGCAACGAGAGTTCGTTTCCGGCCTGGCTCGCCAGGACGGCTGCGGCCTGGTCATCATCCAGGTTGGCGCGCAGGGCTGCCAGGACGACCGCCAGCCGGCCGGGCTCGGAGGCAGAAATCGCCTCTCGAATCATGGCTCCGGTGTCGCGCAGGCTGGTCCATACACACCCCAGAGGAGCCCGCCAATCGAAATCGTGAGAGGCGATCAACCCCATCGCAAAGGCTGCCCCGCCGGTGTCTTCGGCTGCGAGCAACTCCCCGGCCAGAATCCGGACGTCCTGGGGGTCGAGCTGGTCGGCTTCGGGGGAAGCGAACAACGCCTCACGGCGAGCCCGGGTCGAGGCGCTCCACTCACCCGGGCGCTCGACCGCAGTCGAGCCGGCTGCGGCAAGTGTGACCAGGGCGGGGAGGGAAGCTCGAGCGTCGGCCCGGATCACGGCCTGCAAGACGGCCGGCTCGCGAATCCAATCCAGGGCGCCGGGAAGTTGGGTCAGACGGCGAAGCACGGCGGCCGTCTGATCCCCGCCAAGCGCCAATTCCAGACGGGCGAAGGCTTCGACCTGGGAGTGCATTCGGACCCTCTGGGTCAGCCCGCCGGCCACTGGACCTGGGTCAGGATCCAGTACGACGAGCCGATCATCATCAGGCCCAGGGTCAGCAGGAAGACACCGGTGCCGTTGGAGGTTCGCACCAGGTCGTTCAGCGCGCCGACCAGCGCCGAGGCGCTGTTGACCAGCCCGCTTACTTCCTCGGCCAGGCCCTTCTGGCCCAGGCGGGCGGTGTGGCCGGCCAGGGCCTTAATCTCGGCAGACGTGCCCCGGGCGATCAGGATGAAGGCCCCGAGCAGGATGCACATGCACCCCAGGATGAACACAGCCACCGCGATCACGATCTGGAAATCCGACAAACTGAGGGGAATCATCGCCGCCTCCCTTTCGAGCGTCGGGAGACCAGGATGCAAGGCGCGTGCCAGGCTGGGCTAGCGGTGATTCGCTTGCCAGCCGGGGCCGGGCGATAGATTCATCCTGTGGGGTCTCGACAACTTGCCCTGCCGGGGACTTGAAGGCAGGCCTGGCGCAAGCGGGCAGCCATCGGGCGCCCGGTTGTCGTCGACGGGAACCGGTAGGAGCAGGGGCCGGCGGTCGCTCGCTAGCCTATTCGCCCACGAATCCGTCCGAAGGTCGCTTGACAAAATCTGCCGTCAGCGGCTTGAAGGAGGAGGTCAGGCCACCATCGTCGATCGACACGATGACTCGGAGGTTTCCCCCGGGCTTGCTGGGGTCGTCCCAGAGCGCTACGATCTCCACCTGATACTCGACCCCGGACGCCCCCAGCCGCGCAAGAACGCTCGGAGAACTGATCCACCGGGTCAGCTCACCATGCGGTTTCTCGCGAAGGCGGTCCACATCGACCTGCAGCAGGCCCAGCGCTTCCTGCTTATCCATCCGTCTCGCGCACTCGCCCTTTGGCCAGGGAGTAACTACGAACCCCCACCTGCGGTGGAAGGAACCATCACCGCCGCCCGGGCGAGCCCGATCCGCTCTGGCGCGGGGGTGACGTCCTTGAAGAACGGGAAGCCGCCGCCTCTTTCCCTTCCGTCATGACGACCTCCCTCACCGATGATGGTCCGCGACACGCCAAATGACCTCAAGGTGCATGTGGATTACGGGTGGGTGGACCTGCCTGCCGGGCCTGGGCAAGTTGTCGAGCAGCATCGTGCTGCCTAGTGATAGATCCAGAGAAACAGTTCCTTCCCCTCGAAGGCGGCGGACTGCGCGAACGGGACAAGCCGTGAAAGGAACTGGTCGGCGTCCTCCGGTGACCAGCTCTCGTCTTGCGCCTCCGGGGTAGCCGCCCAGTTGGTGGCCACGGTGATCTGGTCGGGCGGGGCGATCTTGCCGAGAAACGTGAGGAGCTCGGGCGGGAGTCGGACCAGCCAGGGGCCCTGTGGGGAAGCCTGCGCCACCGGCTGATAGTCCTGCAGGACGTCTTGCGCCGTTCCAGTCGTGAACAGGGAATGCAGCGCCGCGAGTTTGAGGGGATCCAGGCCGTCGATGTTCACCCCTTTGAAGGTGCCTAGCGGGTACTCCGAGGCCACGATCGATGGAGCATCGCCGGCTGAAGCAAGGATGAGATCGGCCGCTGATGTCATAGGGCCACCTCCCGGTGGGCACGATCGTGGTCTGCTCCTAGCCCGCCGCTCCCTGAAACTCGGGCGGCAAGTGCCCGAGGTCGATCTGCTCATCGTCGCAGAACAGCATCGCCCGTTCGATCACGTGCCGCAGCTCCCGGATGTTCCCGGGCCAGCGGTGGGCCTTGAGGGCCTCGATCGCCCGGGGGGTGATCCCGTGGATCGAGGCGCCGGTACGCATGTTGATCTGGCGGATGAACGTGCCGACCAACGCCGGGAGGTCGACGATCCGGTCCCGCAGCGGAGGCAGGTGCAGGTCCACCACCTTGAGCCGATAGTAAAGATCTTCGCGGAAGGTCCCCTGCTCGATCAGGGTGGCCAGGTTGCGATTGGAGGCCGCCAGGATCTGCACGTCGACGGCGATCTCGGTCACCCCGCCGACCCGCCGGAAACGCTGCTCGTCGAGCACCCGCAGTAGTTTGGCCTGCATTTCGCCCTTGGTCGAAGAGATCTCATCCAGGAACAGGATTCCCCCGTCGGCGACTTCCAGAAGACCGGGCTTGCGCTTCTGCGCACCGGTGAAGGCGCCCGCCTCGTGGCCAAACAGCTCCGACTCGATCATGGTATCGGGCAGGGCGGCGCAGTTGACCGGAACGAAGGGCTTGTCGGCCCGAGGTCCCATCCCTCGGATGGCCTTCGCCAGCACTTCCTTGCCGGTGCCGGTCTCGCCTGTGATCAGCACCGACGAGGCGGCCGCCGCCGCCCGTTCGGCCTCGCGCAGGATGCGGGTCATGGCCGGGGTCTCGCCTACGATCCACTCCAGGTCGACGCTGGTCGAGCGGCGCAGCATGTCGAGCTCGCGCCGCAGGGCAACGATCTCGCGGGCACGCTCGACCGCCTGGCGCAATCGGTCGAAGTCGAGAGGCTTCATCAGGAAGTCCATCGCGCCGCGCTTCATGGCGTCGACGGCCGTTTCGACCTCGCCGAAGGCCGTAATCACCACCACCGGTGGGCTGGGGTTCTCGCGGGCGATACGTTCGAGCAGGGTCAGGCCGGAGCCATCGGGCAGGAAGACATCCAGCAGCACGATGTCGGCGGCGCCGGCGTCCAGGGCGGCATTGGCCTGGGCCAGGTTGCCGGCCTCGACCGCTTCGTAACCCGAGTCGCGGAGGGTCTGGCTGACAAAAGAGCGGGCGGTCTCTTCGTCGTCGACCACGAGGATGGTTGCGGTCATCGGGCGGGGGTCTCCGGTGGGGTGGGCAGGGCCGGCAGGCGAATGGTGAAGACGGTCCCGGCATCGGCAAAGCTCTCCACCTGGATCCCGCCCTTGTGGGCTGCCAGAATGCGGCGGGAGATGGCCAGGCCGAGACCGGTGCCGTCCTTCTTGGTCGTGAAGAAAGGGTCGAAGATCCGGTCCAGGGTCTCGGGCGGGATCCCCGGGCCGGTGTCGGCGATGCGCAGCTCCACCAGCCGCCCCGGGGGGCCGGTGGCCGGCGCCAGGCTGAGCGAAAGAGTGCCTCCGCCCGACATCGCCTGCAGCGCGTTGGTGATCAGGTTGACGATCACCTGCTCCAGAGTACGGGGGTCGGCCTCGCAGCGCGGGGTGGCCGGATCGAAGTCGGTATGGCTCTGAACCTGGGCCTGCTGGAGCCTCGGCTGCCAGCGCGCCAGCAGCCGGTGCAGCAGGTCGGCCAGATCGATCGGCTCCATGCGCAATTCCAGCGGGCGGGCGAAGAACAGGACATCGGTCATCAGCTGATCCAGGCGCAGACACTCGCGGCGCACCCGCTCCAGCGATTCGAACTGCGGGTGGTCGCGCCCAAGCCGTGAGGCGACGTACTGTACCCCGGTACTGATGTTGTTGATCGGATTGCGGACTTCATGGGCGAAGATCGCCGATACCTCTCCGAGCAAAGCCCGTTGCGCCAGGATCTCGGTCTGGTTTTCAATGGCCTGGCGCTCCGACATATCGCTCAACACCAGGAGCAGACGCGCCGCCGAGCCCTGGGGCAGGGGACGGACCCGCAGGTGAACCGGGAAAGGGGTCCCATCGCGGCGGTGCAGAGTCAGTCGGGGACGCTCGGCCTCTCGCTCATGTCCCGAGGCGTCGAGCAGCGTGGCCAGGAAGTCTTCCGGTCCCACGAGAACATCCTGGATCGGCGCATTCCGCAATTCGGATTCCCGGTATCCGAGCATCTCGGCGGCGCGGCGATTGGCATGGACCACCCGCAGGGCCTCGTCCACCGAGATCATCCCGTCGCTGACGGCGTCCGACAGATCCCGGCTCTCGGCCTTCAGCGATTGGATCTGGATCTCCAGCCCGCCGAGGGATGATCGCTGCAGGGCAAGCAGCAGAGCGGCGTGGGCCATGTCGGCCAGCACGGCCATCCATCGGTCCACCTCGGTCGGCACTGCCTCGGCCGATCGCCAACCTGCGACCAGCATGCCCACCCACGCGGTGGCGGTGCCGAGCGGGGCGGTTCGCACCATGTTCAGCCCGGCGCTGCGGCCGGCGCGGTACAGAGGATGATCGGGGCGCTGCCCCAGGGTCCAGGTGGTCGGCTGGGGCAGGGCATCCAGGGCACCGGACGCCAGGGAGGCCGGGAAGTCCGCCGGCATCGATCCCTGGAGCAAGTACTCCGGCCCGGCAGCGGACACTGCGTAGATACCGAGAGCGTCGGCGTTCAGGAGGTCGCGGGCCGGGGAGACCAGGGCGGTCAGTGCGTCTGGAGCAGGCTCGAGCAGCAGGGAAGCGAGATGGGCCAGGCGATCCAGCCTTCCGGCCGAGGCCACCCGCTGCTGTTCCTCCTGTTGGCGCACAGCGGCCGGACCGAGCTGGATCAGAATGGCTTCGGCCGGTCCGCTGCTCGCCCGCGCCTGCAGATTGACGCGGACGACTTCGCCCTGGCGGTTGATCAGCGGGACGTCATTCAATTCCACGTCCACCGAGCCCCAGGCGTTCAGAATCCGGGCCAGCGGGTCGTCGGCGGTCCCGGCCGGGAACAAGGCCTGCGGGCTGATCTCGGAGATCTCGCTGCGGGAGTAGCCGGTGAGCAGCAGAAAGGCGTGGTTGGCCGAAAGGACCTGTTGGCCGTCGCTGGTCAACACCAGGATGGCGTCGGGGACCGAGTTCGGAGAGAAGCCGAAAGAGTTCGCGATACGGATCGGGGCGGAAGAGCCGGGCGAGCGCGCTCGGCGCGGACGATCGGCTCGGCAAGCTCAGACCTGGGCCGACACCGCGGCCTCTCGCCGGGCGCCGCGCAGCCGGGCGGGCAGAATGCCTTCCACGGCCCGGTACTTGGCCACCGTCCTGCGGGCGACGCGCACGCCTTCCTTGCGGAGCCGGGCGGCGATCTCGTCGTCGGTGAGCGGGCGGGCCTCCTGGTCGACGATCTCCTTGATCCGATCGCGCACCGAGAGGCTTCGGTCGAAGAAGCGGTGGAGGGGGATCATCCGCCCGTTGGGCAGGGCCACCGACTTGTGGGCCACGGCGCGCGAGACGGTCGAACTCGTGAACACCGATCTCGGCAGCCACGGAAGCGCGGGTGATCGGGTGCAGATGCCGGTCGCCGCGCAGAATGAACTCGCGCTGCTTGGTCACCAACGACTCCATCAGCCGGCGCATGGTGTTGTTGCGCTGCTGCAGGCACTTGACGAACAGCGAGGCCCGTTCGAGATGACGGGACCATTCGTCGCTGTGTCCGTACTCTTCCTGCGGGGTGGCCTGACGGAAAAGGGGATTGACCCGCAACCAGCCGGGCAGAGCCGAGAAGATCTCGACCACCAGGGTGTCGTGGCCGTTCGGGCTGTGGGAGATCTGGATGTCGGGATTGTGGTACACGTTCGGATCGGCGGCGGGCGCCTGCCGGCCCGAGCCCCAGAAGGCGCGGGCCGGATACGGGTTGAGCTTGGTGTGGATCAACTCGGCCGCCTGGCGGGCGCGGCCCTGGGTGACGCCCAACGTCTCGGCGATACGCTCAAACTCACGCCGACCGAGTTCGGCGAAGCAGGTCTCGATCATGCGGCGCGCCAGGTCGACGCGCGGATCACCCGGGTGGAGCAGATCGAGCTGGGCCAGGAGCGCCTGGCGCGGTCCGGCCGTGGCCAGTCCGGGAGGGTCGGCCCGAGAGATCAGCCCGAGCACCTGGTGAACATCGTCGAGCCCGGAACGATTCGCCCGGGCGATCACCGCCGGCGGGTCCTGCAGGAAACCGTCTTCGTCCAGGCTGGACAGGATATAGGCCGCCAGCCGACGATGCTCTGGCCGGAGGTCTCCGGCGATCTGGGAGAGGACGTGCATTGCCAGGTCTTCCGGCGCGGCCGGCTCCAGGTCGGCGGGAGTCTCGTCGATCGAGACGGCGCCGGCGGAGCGGGTTGATTCGCGGGGTGAGAGGAACACCACCAGTTCTTCCTGGGCCAACGGGGCGCTGCACACCGGGCAGGCGGCGCTGCCGGCCAGCTTCCTTTGACAGGCCGGGCAAACCCTTTCATCCAGCATTTCGAGCGCCGGGTTGGCGGCGATCTCGGTCAGGACTCGCTCACGCAGCTCCAGATTCGACAGAGCCAGCAACGTCATGGTCTGGGCCAAGTGTGCCGTGGTCAGAGGGCGCAGAGACTGGTCTTGGACTTGCAGCATGGCTCGCTCCGGCGGGCCGTAGTATAGCGGAACGGGCCCGTCCGTGCAATCAAGTTGCAAGAGGCGTGCCAAGAGGGCAAGGGTTGTGCCAGCCCGGAGGAGGCCCACCAGGATACCGGTGGGCCTCCTCGCATTCGTAGCGGCGGGGAGAGTCCCTATTGATCCCACCCAGGATGATCTCTCTGTTGCCATTGCCGCAGCTCTGCTCCCGGGGTTTGGAGGTGCGAGGGATCTGCATTGGCCGGGGGCGGGGGGGAGGGAAACTACTTTTCCCTCCCCCCTTGCCCCCGGCACCCCCGACCCCCCTCCCTCGTAAGCGTCGGTTGGTCGGGTCAGGCGTTCGTGACGCGTGGACCGCCGCGCGGGCGCCGAGGCGAGCCTTCGCGCCCGCTGTGCCTCGTCGGCGTCAGGGTGAATCTCGCCAACATCTGCCTCAAACTCTGGCGCCAGGAGCCACCCGGGTGCATGTCGCGCTACAACACTCGCGCGGCGGTCCACTGCATTCGACCGCAGAGTGCGTTCAACCGCCGCTTACGGGGGGAAGGGTGAGGGGGTCTGGGGGCCTGAGGGGAGGGGGGTGTCACGCGCCCTCCCCTGGCCCCCAGGAAGAACCTCTCAGACGCCACTGCCGCAGTTTCGGCTCCCGGGGTTTGGAGATGCGGGGCAACCGCACCCGCAGGCTGAAGGGAACTGATCCCCTCCCCTGGCGACCGGTGGCCACCGGTATCTTTCTGGAACGGGTTTCCGCAAGATATCCCTCGCGCCTGCTAGAATCCGCACCATGTCGGAGAGTATCTGGGTTGTTGGGGGAGGGCTGGCGGGGAGCGAGGCAGCCTGGCAGATCGCGCAGGCCGGTCTCGACGTCACTCTGTTCGAGATGCGCCCGGCGATGACGACCGGTGCCCACACCACCGATGGTCTGGCGGAATTGGTGTGTTCGAACTCACTTGGGTCGATGCTTCCCGACCGGGCGTCCGGGGTCCTTCTGAACGAATTGCGCCTCTTGGGCTCGCTGCTGGTGCGTCACGCGGAGCGTTGTGCGGTTCCGGCCGGTGGCGCCTTGGCGGTGGATCGGGAGGCATTTTCGTCCGGCGTCACGCGCGAACTCGACGACCATCCCCGGATCGAGATCCGCCGCGAGGAGGTTCGCCGGGTGCCAGCGGGTCTTGGGGTTCTGGCCAGCGGGCCGCTGACCTCGCCGGCTCTGGCCCAGTCCCTGGCCGATCTGACCGGAGAGGACCACCTGTATTTCTTCGACGCGCTTTCGCCCATCGTCGAGGCCGACAGCATCGACGACGGCATTGCTTTCCGGGCGTCGCGCTACGATCGGGGCCAGACCGATGGTGGGGACTATGTGAATTGTCCCCTCGACCGGGACGAATACCAGGCGTTTGTGCAGGCGCTGGTTTCGGCCGAGCGCATCCCCCTGCGTTCGTTCGAGGGTTCGATTGAGGACGGTGTTCGGGCCGGATCGGGCCCGTTCTTCGAAGGCTGTCTTCCGGTGGAGGTGATCGCCGCTCGCAGTCCCGCCGGGCTTGCCTTCGGCCCGTTGCGACCGGTGGGGCTGCACGACCCGCGAACCGGCCGCCGCCCCCACGCCGTGGTCCAGCTGCGGCAGGACAACCTGGCCGGGACTCTCTACAACCTGGTCGGGTTCCAGACCAACCTGCGGCAGGCCGAGCAGCGGCGGGTCTTTCGCATGATCCCGGGTCTGGCCCAGGCCCGGTTTGCGCGCTACGGTCAGATGCACCGCAACACGTTCCTCAACGCGCCGCGAGTCTTGGACGCAAGTCTGGAAATGCGCGGACGCAGCGGACTGTTCCTGGCCGGGCAGATTACCGGGGTAGAGGGCTACCTGGGCAACATCGCCACCGGTCTGCTGGCCGGGAAGAACGCCTCGCGAGCTGCCGCGGGTGAAACTCCGATCGTGCTTCCGCGCGAGACGATGCTGGGGGCGTTGTGTCATTACGTCAGCCACGCTGAGGCGGCGACGTTCCAGCCGATGAAGGCAAACTTCGGGATTCTGCCACCGCTCGAGACCGAGGGTCGCACCGGCCGCCGCGACCGCAACCGGCTGCACGCGCTGCGCTCGAAGGAGAGCCTTACCTCAAGCCTCTCCACAATGCGCATAGCCATCTAGGTTTGCCTGTGACATCCCTTTGGTTCACAAACATGTCAGAGGCTATGCGAATCGCGTCCGTCATCGTCCTGGTCACTCTCGAGGCGTGTGGACCAGTACCGGAAAACCTTGTCACGACCGACGGGTTCGATGGCAGCCGGGCCTTCGAATTGGTCGAGCGACAGGTTGCCATGGGCGCCAGGTTCCCGGGGTCGCCGGGACACACGGCGGTCCAGGAGTTCCTAACACAGGAGATCAGCCGGGTAGGGTGGGTATCGGAATCACAGTCCTTCGTCTACCGCGAGACGTCTCTGACCAACATCGAAGCCTTTCAGCCTGAGGCGGTCGGCCCGCTCATTCTCCTGGGGGCTCACTACGATACAAGACCGATCGCCGATCGCGACCCGCTCCGACCCATGGACCCGGTCCCCGGTGCCAACGACGGAGCCTCGGGGGTGGCGGTCCTCCTCGAGATGGCGCGCCTGCTTCCGGAAACCGACTCGGAGTGCGACGTTCGGCTGGTCTTCTTCGACGGAGAAGACAGCGGGGGCCTTGGGGGATGGGAGTGGGCTGTCGGATCGCGACACTATGCCGCCGGTCTGAGCCGGGTCCCCGAGGCGGTGGTCGTTGTCGACATGGTTGGTGACGCCGACCTTGCCCTTCCGGTCGAGCGGAACTCGACCCCGAAGTTGGTGGACGAGATCTGGCTCGTGGCCGAGGCCCTCGGTCTGCCGGCCTTCACCCGGGAGGCGGGTCCGTCTGTCCTAGACGATCACACTCCCTTCCTGGAGCGTGGCTGGCCGGCAGTCGATCTGATCGATTTCTCCTACCCGTACTGGCACACCACCGCCGACACACCAGACAAGGTCTCGGCCGATAGTCTGGAGCAGGTCGGGCGCGCCCTGCTGGCGTGGTTGGCGAGCAGGTGCGGCTAGAGAGCTGCTAACAGCTGGCAGCCAGAGGCAGCCGGCCGGCGGCCGGCTGTATAATCCTCGCATGCCGAAACTCTCTCTACCCACCGAACGCCCGCGTGAGCGGGCATACCTGGTGGGCGTGGGGATCGACGGCCAAGAACCCCTGCTTTCCCCGGACGAATCCCTCCTCGAGTTGACCCGTCTGGCCGAGACGGCCGGTCTGGAAGTCGTCGGGTCGGGAGTTCAGCGCGTGCGGCGTCCGGACCCGAAGACCCTGTTGACCTCGGGCAAGGTAGCCTCCACCCGCGCCCTCGCCGAGGAGGCGCTGGCCGACGTCGTGCTGTTCGACGAGGAGCTTTCGCCGCGGCACCAACGCGAACTGGAACGGGCCCTGGGCGAAGACCTGCGGGTGCTCGACCGAACGGCCCTGATCCTCGACATCTTCGCCCAGCATGCCCACAGCCGGGAGGGCGCGCTGCAGGTCGAGTTGGCCCAGTACGAGTACCGGCTGCCCAGGTTGACCCGCGCCTGGACCCACCTGGCCCGGCAGGCCGGCGGGGGTGCCGGCCGGACCGGGGGCGTTGGTGGAGTTGGTCTGCGCGGACCCGGTGAAACCCAGCTCGAGGTCGACCGCCGTGAAATCGGCCGACGGATCGCCACCCTGAAGAAGGAGATCGAGCGAATCCGGACCCACCGGCGCTGCTACCGCCGGCGGAGACAGCGGGCCGCCGTGCCCACGGTAGCCCTCGTCGGTTACACCAACGCCGGAAAGTCGACTCTGCTCAACCGGCTTTCGGATTCCGAGGCCGTGGTGGCCGACCAGTTGTTCGCCACCCTCGACCCGATGACCCGACGTCTCCGCCTGCCGAGCGGCCGCAAAGTGCTGCTGACCGACACGGTCGGGTTCATCCAGAAGCTGCCAACACTCCTGGTGGCGGCGTTTCGAGCCACCCTGGAGGAGATCGCGGAAGCCGATCTGCTGGTGCATGTGCTGGACGCCAGCCATCCGGCAATGGCGGCTCAGGCGCGCGTGGTCGAGGTCACCCTGGAGGGCATCGGGGCGGCGGACCTGCCGGCGGTTACCGCCCTCAACAAGACGGACCGGCTGGCAGGGACGGGCGTGGCGCTCGACTTGATCGACGAATACGACCGGGCGGTGGCGATCTCCGGACTCACCGGCGACGGTCTACCGGCGCTGCTGCGCGCCATCGAGGAGGAACTGGAGGGCTCGCTGGTTTCGCTCGATGTCCGGATCGGCTACGAGCACGGCGGCCTGCTGGCGCGGATGTATGAGGCCGGCGTTGTGGAACTGGTCGAGCACGAGCATGCCACCATCCGCCTGCGAGCTCGCCTGCCACGCGACCTGGCGGGAGAGGTCGAACGAGTGGCGGTGCGAGGACGAAAGCGAGTCCCTCGATCGAGCGTCTCCTCCGGAGTCTGAAGGCCCCGCGGTCACCTCAGGATCCGGCAGGCCTCTGGCACCATCCGCTATGAGCCGCGCCAGCGACCTCCCGAACCTGGAATTGCAGGACGGCCTGGCACGGCTGGGGCTTGAGGCCCGCTTCGATCCGATCTCCCGTACCCTGTACAGCACGGACGCCTCCAATCACCGGGTCCTCCCGTTAGCTGTCGCCTTCCCGCGGCACGGCGATGAGGTGGCGGAGATCGTGAGCCTGGCGGCCGGGTTGGACATCCCGGTTCTACCGCGCGGGGCGGGTACCAGCCTGGGCGGCCAGGCCGTGGGACCCTTCCTGATCCTGGATACGGCCCGCCACCTCGATCGGATCCTGGAGATCAATCCCGAAACCCGCACCGCCCGGGTCGAGCCGGGCGTGGTCTGCCGGACGCTCAACCGGGCTGCCGGGGCCTACCGCCTCCACTACGGGCCCGATCCGGCCTCTGCCGACCGGGCGACCTTCGGCGGGATGATCGGCAACAACGCCACCGGAGCCCACTCGATTCGCTACGGGATGACCGCCGATCATCTGACGCGAGCTCAGGTGGTGGTCGGCGACGGATCCCTTGTCACGCTGAGCGCGGTCGAGGCAGGGGAGGCCGAACGCCGGAGTCGGGGTTCCGGCCTGGAAGCCGGGATCTATCGGACCGCGCTCGAGTTGCGGGGCGAGCTTCCGAGCGTGCTCTCCGATCGCTGGCCGAAGACCTGGCGCCGATCGTCTGGCTACGGTCTCGACTACCTGGCCGGACATCATCCGCACGCGCCGGCGGCGTGGTATCTCGCACCGGAACCCTACGGACGCGCAAACCTGCTCGACCTGCCTGCCGCCTTCTGCGGATCCGAAGGGACCCTCGGTATCCTGCTCGAGGCGCAGGTGAGTTCGGTGGCTCGTCCGGAGGCGACGGCCCTGCTGCTCCTGGCGTTCCCGTCCGTGATCGAGGCCTGCCGGGCGACACCGGCGATTCTCGAGGCCGGTCCGTCGGCGATCGAACTTGTTCCGGCGGCGCTGCTGGAGCGGGCTCGCCAGGCGCCGGCCTACGCTCGGAAACTCGGCTTTCTGGAGACAATCCCCCCGGCGTTGCTGGCGGTAGAGTTCGAGGGAGAGACCCTCGCCGCAGCGGCATCGGGGTTCGCTCGTGTTCCGTTCCGGGGGCGCCAACTGTTGGAGCCCGCGCCGCAGGCGGACTTCTGGGAGGTGCGTCGCGGCGGTCTCGGGCTGTTGATGTCGGTTGCGGGTGACGTGAAACCGATCACGTTCATCGAAGATGTCGCGGTTCCGGTCGGAGCGCTGGCCGAGTACGTCGAGCGGGTGGAGGCGATTCTGGGGCAGGAAGGGACGACGGCCGAATGGTATGCGCATGCTTCGGCCGGCTGCCTGCATATGCGACCGATGGTCAACCTGAAGTCGGACCGGGGACGCGCCCAACTGCGCCGGATCGCCGAGGCGGTGGTTCGAGAAACGGTCGATCTGGGGGGTTCCATTTCCGGGGAGCACGGCGACGGGCTTTCGCACACCGAGTTCAATCAGATCCTGTTTGGGCCGAAGTTGACCGAGGGATTCCGACGATGGAAGGCTGCCTTCGATCCGCAGGGCATCCTCAATCCGGGAAAGGTCGTTTCCCAGGAAGGCGCGCCGCCGGGCGGCATCGATCGGGACTTGCGCTATCCGCCGGGATACGGTCAGACGGTCGGCTTCGAACCGATCTTCGCCTACAGCAGAGAGCAGGGCTTGCTGCGTGCGGTCGAAGCCTGCAGCGGGGTCGGGGTCTGTCGCAAAGACGATGGAGTGATGTGCCCGTCGTTCCAGGCGACTCGCGAGGAGGCCGACAGCACCCGTGGCCGGGCCAACGTCTTGCGGGCCGCGCTGACAGGTGCCTTGCCGCCCGAGGCGCTGACCGGCCCGGAGATGTATCGGGTGCTGGACCTGTGCCTCGAGTGTAAGGGTTGCCGGGCGGAATGTCCGACCGGGGTCGACATGGCCCGCATGAAGGCCGAGTATCTGGCGCTGTACCAGCGGGCGAACGGAGTGTCGATCCGATCGAAAGCGTTCGCACGGATCGCGGCGCTCCAGGAGGCGCTGGCGCCCTTGGCCTGGGCGCACAACCGCCTGCGTTCCTGGGGCCCGTTCCGCGGGGCGCTGCAGACCCTGCTGCGAATCGACCGACGGCGGACGCTTCCGGCGATCCACCGGGTCTCGTTCCGCGAATCGGTGCCGATCCTGTCGTTGGCCGACCGGGCTTTGCCCGATCGGGCGATCCTGTTCGTCGATTCGTTCACCGATCGGAACCAGCCCGAGGTGGGGCGTGCAGCCCGGCGTGTGCTGGAGGCGGCCGGGCTGCGAGTGGGGCGGGCGGCAGGCCAGGTGTGCTGCGGTCGACCGATGATCTCCAAGGGTCTGCTGGAAGAAGCGAGGGAGCTGGCCCGCCGGAACCTGGCGGCGCTGGCCCCGTATGCCGAAGCGGAGATCCCGATCGTCGGACTCGAGCCTTCCTGCCTGCTGACCTTGCGCGACGAGGTGCTCGAGTTCTTCCCGGACGACGAGCGGGCCCGCGCCGTAGCGCGCCAGGCACGGCTGCTGGAAGAGGCTCTTCTCGAAGCGGGGCCGGAAGGCCGACGGATCGACCGCCTGGCCCTGTCCCCCGAGTCGAGCCCGGTTCTGCTGCACAACCACTGCCACGCCCGGGCGTTGGTCGGTTCGGGCAAGGCGCTTGAGTCCCTGCGTGCTGCCGGTGCTGCCGCTACCGAGACCGGCGCCGGGTGTTGCGGAATGGCCGGATCGTTCGGCTACGAGACGGAGCACTACGAGCTCTCGACCCGGATCGGCGAGATGCGGCTGCTGCCCGAGGTCCGCCGTCATCCGGGTGTGGTGGTAGCGCCGGGATTCTCCTGCCGGACCCAGATCGCCGACGGCACGGGAGTTGTGGCGCTGCATCCGGCGGAGTACCTGGCGGGGCGTCTGATCGAGGCCCCGGGATGAGTTCCGAAGCGGGACTCTCCCAGTCCCGCCGTTGACTGTGCTGGCGGGGTCGGTACCCGGTGAACAGTCCGGCGGGCTGGCCGCCGCGGCTCTTCAGCGATCGGCGTCGAAAATCTCGTAGTAACCGCGATCGAGTTCGTCGTCCGCCAGGTGGGCGTAGCGCTGGGTGACGGCAATGCTGCGGTGGCGCGCCAGCTCCTGTGCCAGTTTCAGGTTTCCTCCGGACCCACGCAGCACGGTTGTCACGAAGTAGTGTCGAAACGAATGCGGAGTGATCGTTCCGACGGCTTCCTCGCCCAGAGCGGCGCGGACGGACTGATGAACGATGGACCGCCCGGTGGTGGTGGTGATGGGCCGCACCTTGTTCCCGGCACCCCGGTCGTGGCGGGCGAACAGGGGCAGCGCGCTCAGAGCCCGGCCGCTATCGCCGTCGAGGCGAGCGCGAGCATGGAGATAATCGCGCACCGCCTGCAGCGACCGCCGGGAGAACCGGACGACGGCCTGGCGGTTTCCCTTGCCGATCAGGACGGCCCGCGCTTCCTCCCAGTCGACGTCGCCGCGGCGAAGTTTACACGCCTCGTGAACCCGCAGTCCGGTGTCGGCCAGGGTCAGCACGAGCGCCCGATCCCGCAGTTTTCGCAATCGCTCCGCCGGGTCAGCCGGCGACGAGGCTCCGGCCTCGGCCTGGAGGTGGTCGATCAATTGCTCGATGGCGGTCCGGGGGAATTGCGGAAGTCGCAGGCCGGGGCGTCGCGCCCGCTGGCGGATCAGGAGCTGGATCCGTGCCAGGTTGATCTCCGCCAGGTCTTCGGCGGCAAGATACGCGTACCATCCGGCAACGGCGGTCAGGTACAGGCGTTCCGTCGAAGGAGCCTTCGGTTTCAGTCGAGAGGCGAAGGCTGCGATCCAGTCTTCTGAGACCTGGGAGACCGGCAGGGCATCCGGGTCGACGTGCAGCTCGGCCAGGGCCGCCGTAAATGAGCGGAGTGCCTGGCGGTAGGTCCGGGCGGTGTTGGCGCTGCGGGAGAGCTCGACGGCCGTCAGATACTCAAGTATCGAGCGATTGAGGCTGTCTCTGCGTTTCATGGAAGGCCTGCTCTTGGTCGCGACCATGGTCTGTTGTCCGCCGTACTCATGCTTGCCTTAATCATACTTATCGCAAGCATACCATGGACAGAACCTTCCCCACAAGGACCACGTCATCCCGGCATCGGGCCCTGGTTTGCATTCGGGTTTCGTCTGGATCGGTGCGAGAGGAACGGCGCGCTTGGACCAGTCCGACGCCCCTGCCCTTCGGGCCCTCTCCCCGCGGGCAGGCGCTCCGGGGTCAGTGTTCTCCGGTGAGAATACGCTCGATCCGGCCGGTCTCCCAGCAGCGCTTGAAGGCATTCACCATCCCCGGGTCGAACTGCGACTCGGCGCCATCCAGGATGGTCTCGTACGCGGTCGACGGCGACAGGGCCGGGCGATACGGCCGGTTGGTGGTCATGGCGTCGAAGGTGTCGACGACCGCCAGAAGACGAGCTTCTTCCGGGATGTCTTCGGCCGCCAGCCGAGAAGGATAGCCGGCCCCATCCCACCGCTCGTGGTGGTGGAGCACGATCGGGATCGCCGGCGCCAGGTAGGGAATGCCTTCGATCATGTGCTTGCCCACTTCCGGATGGCGCCGCATCTCGATCCACTCCTCCTCACTGAGAGGGCCGCGCTTGGAGAGGATCGACTCCGGGACGGCGATCTTGCCGATGTCGTGCAGGATCGCACCGAACTCGAGGGCATTGCGCCGTCCATCATCCCAGCCGAGCTCCCCCGCGATGGCCTGGGCGTAGGCGTTAACCCGTTCGACGTGGTCGGCGGTGGAACTGTCGCGGGCCTCGATGGCGTTGGCCAGGGCCCGCAGACTGGCCTTGTAGGCCGTCTGGAGCTGGATCAGCATCAGCTCGTGCGACCGGGTCAGACGTGCCTGCACCGCCGCCAGCAGTTCGTGGCTGGTGATGGGCTTGGTGATGTAGTCGTCGGCGCCAAGCGATTTGCCGGCGAAGATGTCTTCCCGGGTTCCGCGCGCCGTCAGGAAGATGAACGGGATGGCGGCATTGCGTGGGTCCTTGCGGACGGCTTCGAACAGCTCGATCCCATCCATCACCGGCATCGAAATGTCGGACAGAATCAGCGAAGGCACTTCGGCCTCCAGCGCCCGCAAGGCCGAACGTCCGTCGGAGGCCGTAACCACGTTGTAGCCGGCGCCCTCCAGAATGTCGCGCAACGCCACCAGCATGGCGGCATCGTCTTCCACCACCAGCAGCGACACGCGCTCGTCTCGGACCGATAGTTCCGTCATCACCCTACCCCGGAGTCCATGCCAGGGGCCCATTATTCCGCGAGCGCGGCCCGGATGCAAGGGTCGTATTCGGTCAGTTGACGCGCAGGCCGGAGGTCGCCGTGGGAGGCACCAGCGGCAGCCAGACGGTGAAGGCCGAGCCTTGGCCCACATGCGAGACGACCGTCAGGCGGCCTTGATGGCGGGCGACGATATCCCGACAGATGGCCAATCCCAACCCGGTGCCCGAAACGCCGCTGGCCCGGGCACTGAGCCCGCGATAGAAGCGGTCGAAGACGTGTTCGATTTCCTCCGGCGGAATCCCCGGGCCGGTGTCGCGCACCGTCAGGGTGGCGTAATCCCGGGCTTCCCAGGTTGCCAGGCCGGTTTCGAGGGTGAGCCGGCCGGTCTCCGGAGTGTAGTTGACCGCGTTCGACAGGAGATTGGTCATCACCTGCATGATGTACTGCGGATCGACCGAAACCAGCGGAAGGTGGGGATCGGGAAGGACCTCGAGCTTAAGACCCTTGCGAGAGATCAGTCGGGCGCGGTCGCCCACCAGGACCTTGATCAATCCGTTCAGATCGGTCTCCACCAGGTTGAAGGCGGCCTGCCCGGTGTCGAGATGCGACATGGCCAGCAACTGCTCGATCAGACGGCCCAGGCGGTCGGTCTCCCGGCGCAGGGTAGCCATGTACTCCTCTCGCCGATCGCCGCCGGAGAGGTCGAGCAGGTCGAGATACAACCCGATGTTGGTCAGGGGCGTGCGCAGCTCGTGGGAGACGTCGGCCACGAACTGGGCCTTGACTCGTTCCGCCGCCACCGCCTGTTCCAGCACCTGCTCGAGCTGCGCCGTGCGCTCCCGGACCCTCGCTTCCAGGACCTCCAGGTTGGTCTGCGCCGCCTGGTACAGGGAGGCGTTCTGGATGGCGATCGAGAGTTGATCGGCGAGCAGGATGAGCAACTCGAGCGAATCACGGTCGAGTTGCTCGGGCTCGGAGGTCTCTACATTAAGCACACCGATCACCGCGCCCTCGGCCAGGATCGGGACGGCGGCCTCCGCCCGCGTGCCCACCAGGCCGTGCAGGTAGTCGGCGTCCTTGCGGACGTCGGGCACAAACTGGGGCTGTCGCTCCCGGGCTGCCCGACCCACGATCCCCCGCCCTGCCGTGGTCCGGGTCAGCATGCTGCCCGGACCGGAAGATTGGTGGAGCACCAGCTCTTCACCCTCGCGCATGAACACCTGCACCACGGGAAAGCCGAGGTTGGTGTTGAGCTGGGTGGTCACCTCACGCAGAACGGCCTCCACGTCGAGCCGTCCGGCGATATGGGCGACGATCGTCTGCAGGGCGGTCAACTCGGCCAACCGCCGCTGCACCAGGGCGTGCTCCTCGGCGTTGGCCAGCGCCAGGCCGGCCTGATGACCCACCGGGCGCAGCACATCCAGCCAGGAGTCGGGCTCGGTGATCACACCGGTGACGCCGACCACGGCGATGGCGTGGATCCGGTCTCCTGCGGTCAAGGGGAAAGCGAACACCGTCAGCTCCCCGCCGGGAGCAGCGACCACCTGTACGTCGGGCGAGAAGGACTCGGCGACCGCGCAAGAGCCACAACTCGGGAAGGAGTTCGCGCAGCGACGGTTCCGGTCCTCGACCGCCGGCCGGGACGCTGGCCTCGAGATGCCCTGGCAGCTTACGGCTGGGAACGAAGACTTCCCAGCGATCACCGCCAAGCGCCTCCAGGACGGCGATCCCCAGCCTTTCCACAATCCCCTCCCGTCGCAGCAACCCGGAGAAGCGTCGCCCGATCGTGTGCACCAACCGCAACCGGTTGTGCTCCTGCACCAGGCGCGTGTACAAGCGGGCGTTGTGCATGGCAGCCCCGGCGTGGGCCGCGAAAGCCATCAGCCGCTGGGCGGAGCTATCGTCGAAGGTTCCCGGGATGGCGCTGTCGAGCATGACGAATCCGAAGATCCTGTCGCCGTAGCGGACTGGCACTCCGGCCCAGGAGCGAAGCCATTCGAAGTTCGGGTTGAAGACCCAGGCCGGATCGCGGGTGGTGTCGGGGATCGTGACCGCCTCTCCGGAAGCCAGGCGCCGCAGGTTCGGGAACTCGTCGGCCTGCAGGCTGACGCGCTGCATGGCCTCCTGGGACAGCCCGAAGGCCTGGTAGCCTCGCGAACGCAGCACCCGGCTCACGTCACCCTCATAGCTCATGAAGTTGGCGGCATCGCAGGAAAAGGCGTGAATCACCTGGTCCAGAATCCGATCCAGCACCTCGTCGAGCTCCAGCTCCCGGTCGATCGCCTGGGAGGCTTCCTGCAGGGCTTCCGCCAGTCGGCGTTGCCGGCTCTCGGACCGAATCAGGCGGGCGGTGCCCAGTGCGCCCGACAACCGGGCCCCGATCATCTCGAGCGTCGAGGCCTGGAACGAAGGGCGGTGATGCGGGTTGGCGGGATGGAACAGCAGCAACGCGCCGGTGAACGCATCCCCCCACCCCAGCGGGATTCTGACCGGGTCGGCCGCTGCAACTTCCGAGTTGCCAGCGGCTGAGACGGGGTGGCTGAGCGACCGGCCATCTTCCAGGTCGTCCGGGGTCGTTCCGTCGGTCTGAACCAGGCGAGACTCGACCGAGCCGCGATCGTCGAGGTACAGCGCGGCGCCGTCGAATCCGAGTGCGACCCGGGCCTGATGCAGGATCTGCTTCTCGATCTCTTCGCCGCCAGGCGCCAGAGTGGCGGCGCTGGTCTCGATCTCCGCCAGCGAGCGCATCAGGATCAGGGCCCGCTCGGTTTCCTGGAAACGGGCAAGCAGGTCGGCCGCCTGCCGGGCGATCAAACCTCCGGCCAGCCAGTCGTCGGGGACGACCGGGTCTTCCGGTCCGCGAGCGGCGAGAAGGCCTCCGACCAGGCGGCCCTCGCTGTTGATTTCGATGAAGAGATCCGTTAGGGGCGGCGTGTCGGATTCCGGTTGGGAGGCGATCTGTCCGAGGTGGAGGCGCAGACGGTCGAGGGTGGCCTTCCCCTGCTGTTGGTCTGGTGCAGCCACGCCGGCTACGGAGCGATCCGCCAGGTGCAGCAGGATCACCAGGCTCTTTGAGCGCAGGGCCAGTCGCCCGACTCCGGCCAGGTTGGTCAGAGAATTGTCGAAAAAGACCGACCTGCCCGACGGGTCTTCCGTGGGCACGATCTTGCGGCGCCTAGGCCGTTTCCGGGCTGCGATCCGATCAGCCATTCACCCTGTCTTCCGCTCGGCGGAGGTCAGTGCCGGCTATCCCGAGCGGCCTGCCAGGCGTTCCAGGCGCCATTCCACAGCCCGGGGATCGGTCGCCCGGGTTTGAGCCGCTGGGCGGCAATGGCGGTGGCAAGTTCCATGCCGCAGGCCGCGGCCCGCTCGAAGTCGGCGGCCTCCAGCGCTCCGTCCATCGCCGAGAGCAGGCGCGGCGCCCATTCCCAGTCTCGGCGGAATCGATCGGCCTTGACCCAGTACGAACGCTTCTCCCAGGCAGTAGCGGTTTCCTCGACGGACTCCTGGAGCTGGGCCAGCGCCAGGGCCAGGAAGGCCAGCATCTGGCGGGACTGCTCCCTGCCGGGAGCCGGAGGTTGACTGAAGGCGCGCAAGGTCTGCGCGATGCCCTGCATCAACTTGCGGCGCCGGGTTGTGCCGGTCTCGGTCCGGACGATGCGAGACATGACCGGCGGATTATAGCCTCGGGGCCGCGGCCGGGAGGGATCGGCGTGCTACAATCTCGCCGCAAGACCACGCTCAGCGTGGGCTCACCCGATGAAAGAAGAAGGAATCAAGGTCGTTGCCACCAACCGCCAGGCCGGTCGCGACTACTTCCTCGGCGACCACTTCGAGGCAGGGCTGGCGTTGCGCGGAAGCGAAATCAAGTCGGTGCGGGCCGGCCAGGTGAGCCTCAAGGAGTCGTACGTGCGCGTCGAACGGCAGCAGGCGTGGCTGATTGATGCTCATATCGCGCCGTACCAGCCGGCCTCCGGCCAGAACCATGAGCCGCGCAGACCCCGCAGGCTGTTGCTGCACCGGCGTGAGTTGCTGCGGTTGGAGCAGGCGGCGCGGCAGAGGGGTTTCAGCCTGGTCCCCGTCCGCATGGTCCTGCGCCGGGGCCGAGCCAAGCTGGAGTTCGCGGTGGGGCGCGGCAAGCGAAAATACGACAAGCGGCAGGCCCTGGCGGAGCGGGAAGCCCAGCGGTCGATGCAGCAGGCGCTCGGGCGCCGCGACCGTTGACCTCCCCGGACGGATCGTCGACGCCTCCATCCCGCTCCCCGCTGTCGATCGCCGGGGTGAACCGGTTGCCCAGGCCGGAAAAGGAGGCCCTGTACGCCGAGATCGTCCCCGCCGACCTCCGCAAACGTTTCTCGATCACCTCCGACCTGCGGACACCGGCGGGCGAGCCTGTGGCCCGCTTGCGTTGCGAGGAGGGGTCGACCGACGTGGTGCTCGACCTGCGCCCCACCCCACAGGCGGAAGATCCGCTGCTGTATGCCCATGTGACCGACACCGTCAACGGCCAGATCCACGTCTTGCTGTTTGTGGTGAACGACCCGGACTCTCCCCGCTTCGACGTCGATCGGATGCCGGACGGCCGGCCGACGCGGTTCGGAGTCCTGGCCCGCAATCTGGAGGCGGAGACCGCGGCCATGCGCTTCGGGCTGGCGCCCGGGCAGGTGCGACGCGGATTGCGTCTCCTGGATTCGGCCATCGCCGCGTTCGAGGGGTTCGTGGCCAAGCTGGGGCATCCTCTGTATTTCGTCGAGCCGCTCTTCTACCACAACGCGGCCTTGTTCGAGCGCTATGGCTTCTCGTATCAGCGCGGGCGCAGGCTGATGGAAGGCATTCACTCTGGTTTCCAGAGCGGCGGCGGACTGGCAGGACAGCTGGACGGTTCAACTCCTTTCCGCCAGCCGGAAGCCTCCAAAACGATTCGCGGGCGCTCCTGGGCGATCCACGACGGTCTGCTGGGATATCCCTTCAGCCAGGTGTCCATGTTCAAACGGATCGGGTCGTCTGCAGGCATCTCCACCTACCCTGACGGCAAGTGGTAAGCGTGCGAAATGACTGCGCATAGCCTCTTGATCGTTATGGGTGGGACGGAGGAACGGGAGATGGCATAGATTGGCTATGCGCATTAACGCTGGCGTGTATAATCAGGGTAGATGGGGATGAACGGTCTCGACGGAGGCGGATGGCGTCGGACTGCAGGCCGAGAGGCGCCGAGCTCGTGAAATCAGCGCACCAAGCTAAGTGCCAACCGCACAAGCTACACGGCTCTTCCGCTCGCGGCCTAGGCCAGAAGCGTAGGAGCTAGCCCCCCCATCGGGGGCGCGCCCGAGTCCGCCTCCCCGGCGGGCTGACCCGGGCGCACACGATCGCCGGGGTGCCCCGTGCGCCGCCGCGCCGCACGGGAAAGCAGGGCTCTCGGGCCCAAGTGGCTGGCCCAAACGACGACGCGTCGGCCGCGTCCCGGGCGGGCGAGAGATCAAACGGCCGACTAAGCCTGTAGATGTCCGCTGACTGAGGCTTTCGGACGCGGGTTCGATTCCCGCCATCTCCACCTGGCCGCCGGCTTGCCGGCGGCCTTCGTTTCCGGCACGCTTCAGGAGTCGGAGAGGTTGTCCAGACGAAAGCCGTGGCCCCGAACCGTGACAATGTACTGATGCTCCGGATCGAGCTCCGACAGACGATCGCGCAAGCGGCGTATCAGTGCGTCGATCGCCTGCTCCGAAACTCCGGCCCCGGAGGTCTCCGGCCAGACCAGCGCCACCACCTCCTCGCGCGACACCACGCTCGACGGCTGCTGATACAGCGCCTCCAGCAGCCGGTATTGCGGCGCAGACAGCGGGGGCAGCAACTCGCGGTCCGCCAACCAGACCTGATGGCTGGCCGAGTCCATCCGCAGGCGCCCCGCCCGGCCAAACCTGGCGCCTTCCAGAGGCAAGGTCGCATCCCGGCCGACAAACGCCAGCTCCAGGGTGAAGGCCACCTGCACCACGTCCCCGTCCTGCAGCAGGGTCGGCTCGGCGATGCGCGACCCGTTCACATGGGTCCCGTTCTTGCTGCCCAGGTCCTCCACCAAGACGCCCTCGGCGCCGCGCCGAAAACGGGCATGCTGACGCGAGATCTGGCGATCCGGGACGACGATGTCGCATTCGGCGCCGCGCCCAACCACCAGCCCGGCCTCCTGCAGCACCCAGCGCTGACCGCGCAAGGGGCCGGTCTGGGCGATCAGAAACGGGCTCTCAGCGGGCTGCGATTCAGACAGCGACATTCGCGGCGACGACCCCGGCGACCCCGGCAAGTATAATCACCCCGCACGCGGCTCTGAACCGCGCCGCCAGCGAACCGACCAAAGATGCCCAGCGCCCTCTCCCACGGCCTTAGCCTGCGCGACCGCTACGTGATCCTCGAGACCATTGGTCGCGGGGGTATGGGTTCGATCTATCTGGCGGAGGACGGGCGCCTGCCCGGACGGCGCTGCGCGGTCAAGGAAGTCGACTACGATCCCGAACTGCCTCCCCGCTTGCGGGAGGAAAGCCGCCAGCAGTTCTATCGGGAAGCCTCGGTGCTGGCCCGCCTCGATCACCCCAACCTTCCCAAGGTCTCCGACTACTTCAGCGAATCCGGGCGCGACTACCTGGTGATGGACTTCGTCCCGGGCGACGACCTGAAGTCGCTGATGGACGAGGCCCGCCGCAACCAGCGGTTCCTCGACCAGGGGTTGTGTGTCAGCTGGGGAGTCCAGTTGCTGGACGCGCTGGACTACATGCACCATCAGGACCCCCCGGTGATCCATCGCGACATCAAGCCCGGCAACATCAAGCGCACCCCCTCGGGCCTGGTCAAGCTGGTCGACTTCGGCCTGGTCAAGCAGATGCTCCCGGAGGAGATGACCGTGACCGTGATCCAGGGCCGGGGCACGGCGCTGTACACGCCGCTGGAGCAGTATGGCGGCGACAGCGGACACACCGAGCCACGTAGCGATCTGTACTCGCTGGGGGCCACGCTGTACCACCTGCTGACCAACCAGCCGCCGTCCGAAGCCAAAGAACGCTTCCTGCGTCCGGAGTCGCTCCGCCCGCCGCGGGAGATCAATTCGACCATCGACCCCGAGATCGAGCGCTCCATCCTGTGGGCGATGGCGCTCCACCCCGACCAGCGTCCCCCGACTGCCGCCGTTCTGCGCGGCGCCCTGAGCACATCGCCGGCGGCGCAGCCCGAGTCGGCTGTGCTGGCGGCCCAGGTTTGGCGCACCCTGCTATACCGGCTTTCCCCCGTCGACCGGGCTATCGGCCTGGCCCTGGGCGGGGCGTTGCTGCTCTCGATCATCGCCGGATTGGGCTAAACCGCCCAGTCACGCGTGCGCCAAATCACCGCCGCAGCAAGCCCGGCCGCTCCGCCCAACGCCGACAGCAAGAGCACCGCCAGGTACGGGCTTCCCAGGAGCATCTCGGAACTGCCCGGCAGCCCAAGGGCCAGGTAATCGAAACCGATCAGCGATCCGGTAGCCACCAGCAGCCCGGCCCGGACGGAATCTCGTTCCGATCGGCCCTGGCGTCGGGAGCGAAGCCAGCCGCTCACTCCGAACAGTGCCGCCGACCCGACCCCCAGGGCCCACCCCCCTCCCGGAAGGCCCCCGCCACCCGTTCCTTGCGCCCCGCCCGAGGAACCACCACCCGGTTCCGGCGTGGAGGTGGGGGCTTCCTCCATGGAAGGCGGCGTCACGCTGGGCACCGCGGTCGGAGCAATGACGGTGGCGAAGGCCGGGACTCCCTCTCGCACATCGAGCTGAACCGTGTCGGATGTCCTGGCCGGCTCGCTGACCGCTCGAATCGAGATCAGCCCGATCCGGTCGAGTCGGATCGTCGTATCCGCCACACCCTCGACCGTGGTTGCCGGGGATATCGCCGCCAGTGACTCGCCTGGGTAGGTGATCTGAAACTCCACCGGGGTTCCGTCTCCGACGATCCGCCCGTTGTGATCACGGATGACTGAGGTTTGCAGGACGATCGAGTCGCCGACGCTGAAACCCGCCCCCGGCGTGGTCGAGGCGGTCCCCGATTCGCCTTCCCGCCGCAGCTGCAGCCCGATGGTCTGCCCGGGGTCCGGGCTGAGGATCTCAAGAAGGTCGTAGCCGACACCCGAAACGCTCACCGGCGGATCCCCCTCCGGAACGAGCTCCTGGTAGAGAAGTCGGGCCGCCGTCGTGACGAACGACCGCGACGGAGCGTACAGCGAGAAGTACAGGTCGATCTTGCTCAGATCGGTGGCGCCAAGCCGATAGGGTACGTCAAAGGCGAACACGACCACTTGCTTTCCCTGAAGGCGGTCGGGGCGTCGGTCCAGGAGGATCTCCAGGGCATCGGCCCCGAATCGGGTCTGGTTCCCGGAGAGCAGGTTGAAGACCACCCAGTGCGCCGACTCCAGGGCCGCATCCACCTCGGCGGGGTCGGCCAGTCCTAGAGAGATTCCGCTCGGCGGGCGCTCATCCAGACTGAAGGCCAGGTCGGCCATGCTGAAGGAGGTCAGGTTCCAGACTCGCGCCTGCCCGCCCGCCGCGGGCCATACAGATCGGTCATCGTGCTCTCCAGAGCGGTCGTCGAGATCAGTGGTTCCACCGGACAGGTCGAGCACTGGCGCAGCATCTTGACGTCGGTGAACACGACCACCCGCTGTCCCGTGGTCGGTACCACGCCCAGCAGATCCGGATTCAGCGCTCCCATCGGGCTCAGGCGGCTGGCGGCGCTGCGCGCCACCTGGGAGGCCAACCCCGACGATGGTTCGATCGAATCGGCCCCGGCCCGGCGAGTGGCGGAACTCTCCGAGAATCGGCCGCCGTACAACCGGAGCTTCATCCGCAGCACCCGCAGGGCGGCGCCGTCCACCTGCTCGGCGAAGATCTCGTCGTCCCGGTAGCGGTTGGCGAAGGCATCCAGCGTATTTCGCAACGTCGTCGATTCGTCAGGGTCGGTGGACGAGACGAAATCTTCCAGGAGCAGCAGATCCGACCCCGCTTGGAACGCATCATTGGCCACCAGGGGGCCGTTGAACGTCTGCTCCGCCGGGTCGTAGAAGCGTCGGACGGCGCGCGATCCGAGCGAGTCGGAGACGATCAACCCTCCCCCGGACCGCCACTCGGGCAGCGTCTCCAGACCGAGAATCTGCGCCAGGGCGAAGCGATCGAGGCTGACCGGGCGGGTGGTCTGGCGAATGTTGCCCTGCAGCCCCTGGTACCGAATGTGCGACAGCAGCACCCCGTCGATCGTCGAATCCACCTCACCCGGCGACGACCGTGTGACGGCAAAGAACGGTGCCAGGTCGATCAACCGCAGGCCTTCCAGGGATTTCCGGACGGTCGCCACTTCTTCCGATGGCGGACGATCGCTGCCGCCGGTTCCCGGAAAGTGCTTCGCAATCACGGCCATGGCGCCACCGGACCCCTGGTGAACTCCCCGGACGAAGGCTTCTCCCAGCCGGCTCACCCAGTACGGGATCCCCCCCGAAACTGTCCGTTCCCAGATCGCCCGGGCTCCCAAAGGCCGCCTCCTCGATCACGTCCAGGGACGGGCCGAGGAGCAGATTAATGCCCAGCGCCGAAAGCTCCAGACCCACCTGTGAACCCGCCGCCTCTGCCAGGGCCGGGTCCCAGGCCGCCCCCAGAGCCATGTTCGAGACGGGCTCGCTCAACCCCGTCAGGAACTGGGGGTCGGCGGTGCCTTCCTGGTTATAGGACAGGCCGATGAGCAGCGGAACGTAGACACCTTCTGAGGGTTCGCTGGCAGGTTGCGGGGTTGGCGCCTCGGCCGACAACGGGAGGCGCGCGGTTTGAAGGAGATCGATCAGGGCCTGGGCCGCCGGCAATGTACCCGGACCGGCGACGAAGTTGTCGCGTCCGGCCCGCAGCACCACGCCCGAGACGCGTCCTTGCCGGATCAGTTCGAGAAGTTGTGGATCGGGCGACGAGCCGCGAAAACCAACCAGGAAGATCTGCCCGACCCGTTCTTCGATCGTCATGGCACGCAACAGGTCTTCCGCCGTATCCGCCGGTGGCGCGGCGTTCACGCCGACCGGGGCCAAGACCCCCAGGAGCAGAACGGCTGTCAGGACGAGTCTGTGCATTTCGCGGGCCAGTATAACGCTCTGACGGTGTGTCGGCTCGATGCGGCCATCGCCGTCTCGTGGACCAACAATTCGGCCGGCGTCCTCTGGCTCAGCCCCCGCCTTCGCACCGGAACCTGGCCCGTGCCGGTCAGGACGTCAAGATTCTCCATGACCACCGCCGGGGCGTGCCTGGCGACGAAGAATGTGATGTCGGTCTCCAAATCAATCTGGCGGGCCCGACTTCAACCATCCTGCCGCTGACGTAGCCTAGCGAAGACCGCCGGATCCACGTTCCCGCCGCTCAAGACGACGACCGCCGGGGTCACTCCCGATCGCAGCGCCGCCGCGGCTGCGGCCGCCGCCGATGGCTCCACCAGCATCCCGGTCGCTTCGGCCAGATCGAGCAAGGCCGCCCCGATCTCCCTTTCGCTGACCAGCACGACTTCATCCGTCAGCGACCGGATCAGATCGAAGGTGATCGAGCTCGGATCGACCGCCCCCGCCAGACCGTCGGCCATGGTCGGGGTCTCCACCACCTCCGCCATGTCGCCTCCGTAGAAGAACCGGTGGATGTAGGGTGCAGCCTCCGTTTGGACGCCCACCAGCCGCGCCGTACGTGCTTCGTGCCGAAGGCCGAGGCCGACCCCGGCCAACAGCCCGCCGCCGCTGACCGGAACGTACACAGGCAACGTCGCTTCCGTGGATAGATCGTCGGCCTGATGTGCGATCTCGATCCCGACCGTCGCCTGGCCAGCGATCACCAGCGGATCGTTGTAGGGGGAAACCCACGACGCTCCGCGCTCTTCCGCCAGCCGCTTTCCCTCCACCTCCGCCACGGCGTAGTCGCCCTCGGCCAGAAGCACTTCTGCTCCCAGTCGCTCCAGCGCCAGGCGTTTGGGTTCGACCACGCTCCGGGGCACCACCACCGTGGCCCGCGCCCCGGCCACGCGGGCCGCCAGCGCCACACCGATCCCGTGGTTCCCGGCCGAAGCCGCCACCAGTCCCCGCGACCTCTCGGCCGGGTTGAGGGCGAAGACCTTGTTGAGGGCGCCGCGCAGCTTGAACGACCCGGTCGCCTGCAGATTCTCGCACTTCAGCCAGATCCCCCGCCCGGGCCACTCGACCAACAAGGTCGTCAGCACTCGTCCTTGCAGGCGCTCCCACGCCCCGGCCACGTCGATTCGATCCGTCTCAGCCATCCGCCGACTCCCAGGCCTGCCGGGCCACATCGGGCGCATTGGTGATCACCCCATCGATCCCCCACGACCGGAGACGGGCGATCGTCTCAGGCTGATCGACGGTGTACACGTGCAACCGCCGGCCGGCTCGATGAGCCCGTTCCGCGCTCCGACGCGATGCGAACGAACTGTGGAGATGGCTGGCCAGTTGCACCCGGGGCCTGTGGCGCACCAGGTCGCGCACCGACAACCAGGTGGGCCCGAGCAAGTGGGCGATCGGAATCTCCGGTGCCAGCCGCTGCACCGCCCGCAGAGCGGACGAGTCGAAGGACGAAACCAGGAACTCGGGACTGCACCTGCGCGGCGCGCACCAGATCCACAACGGCCGCCGCCAGGCGATCCTGGTCGGCGGCATAGTCGGTCAACTCGATATTGACCAGGAGGCTCCGCCCCACCGCATCCAGAACCTCCCGGACCTCCGGGACCCCGGTTCCGCGGAAGTCCTCGCCTCTCCACAGACCAGCCTCCAGCCTGCGCAGTTCCCCCGCGGTGCGGTCGCCGGGCCGCCCTCCCTCGCCCGTTGTCCGTTCGAGAGTTTGGTCGTGGAAGGCCACCACCCGAGCGTCCCGGCTGAGCTTGGCGTCGAGCTCCACTGCGTCGGCGCCGAGTTGGGCAGCCAGTTCGAACGCCGGTAGCGTGTTCTCCGGCGCCCGATGGGACGCCCCGCGGTGGGCGATCACCAGCGGGGCGGAATCCAGCCAATCGGAGAGCGGGGGCATGTCTCAGAGCTCGACGAAGTACGCCTCCGCCGCCCGGTCGAGCAGGTCCTTGTTCATTTCCGGCTCGACGTTCAGGTACCGTGAGATGTCCAGCAGCTGGTCGCACATGTCACGCGGATGGGATGCCCGCAGCTTGCGATTGCGCTTGATGTACCACTCCTGCAGCAGGTAGGCCAACCCCTTGTCGGAGTAGGTGACTCCCTTGCCTTCGGCCACCCGCTTGAAGATCATGCGGTATTCCTCGTACGACGGGTCGCCCACTTCCACCTTGTGCCGCAGCCGGCGCAGGAACGCTTCGTCGACCAGATCGCGTGGCGGCAGGTTGGTGGAGAAGACCACCATGACGTCGAACGGGAGCTCGATCTTTCGCCCGGTATGCAGGGTCAGGAAGTCGATTCGGTTCTCCAGTGGAACGATCCAGCGATTGAGCAGGTCGCGCGGGCGCACCTGCTGACGGCCAAAGTCGTCGATCAGGAACACGCCGCCGTTGGCCTTCATCTGGAACGGCGCCTCGTAGAACTTGTTGACGTCGTCGAACACCAGGTCGAGCCCGGCCATGGTCAGCTCCCCGCCGACCACGATGAACGGGCGCCGGATCTTGACCCAGCGCGCATCCGTCTTGGCCCCACCCTTGAGAGTGCCGGTTCCAGAAGCGGTGCCGTTCTCCTCCGGGGTCAGGACATGGTTCACCGAGTCGTACAGCTTCACCACCTGGCCGTCGATGTCCACCGAGTACGGGATGTACATGTCTTCCTGGAGGATCATCCCGCCGATGGCGCGGGCGATCGACGTCTTGCCGTTACCGGGCGGGCCGTAGAAGAAGATCGAGGTCCCCGAGTTTACCGCCGGGCCGATCCGGTTGAACGTCCGTTCCGAGAGCACCAGATCGGCCAGCGCCTGGCGCATGACCCGCGGGTGAACCGTGGGGCGGCCGCGGCTCTGGCGGCGGATCGATTCGTTGTAGACCTCGACCGGCACCGGCGCCGGCCCGGCGTACTGGCTGCGCTCGAGAGCCTCCCGAGCACGGGCAATGCCGGCTCCGGTGATGGCGTACTGGTACGAGCCTTCCCCGAAGCCGACCTGGGTCTTGACTTCGACGTACTTCTCCCGCTTCAGGGACTCCAGCAGGCTGTCCACCAGGCCGGCGAACGGCAAGGACATGGCCTCGGCCACATTGAAGCCGGTCAGGTAGCCGCGGAAATAGAGGGTCTTGAGGGCAAGGTCTTGCAGCCAGAGTGCGGACAAACCTGTGTCTTCCACCCGGCTGATCGGCGCCGGCAGAAAACGCAGGCTGGAGGTGGTCGGCTCGGCGCCGTCGAGCGCGCCGGGGCGGATTCCGGTTCTTGCCAGTGACATAGGAGCAACCCCTCATGACGGCTTCGGCTGGCGCCGGCGCCGCCACCGGATTATAGCCGAGCCACTCCGCCGCGCAACCGGCGGGGCCGTTGCCCGCCCGCGGGTTGTGTACAATCCCCGCCATGAGCCTGAGCGTGGTGATCCCGGTCTTCAACGAAAAGGCGACCATTCAGGAAATCCTGGAACGGGTGCAGGCCACGGGCCTGGCGGATGAGATCGTGGTGGTCGACGACGGGTCCACCGATGGGACGCGCCACCTGCTGCAGGACCTGACCCCGCGCTTTCCGCGCCTCCGCTTGATGCTCCAACCGAAGAACGCCGGGAAGGGCGCGGCGGTGCGCGCCGGGATCGAGGCGGCTTCCGGAGACCTGATCCTGATCCAGGACGCCGACCTCGAATACGACCCCCGGGAATATCCGCAGCTGCTCCTTCCAATTCAGGAGGGACGGGCCGACGTGGTCTACGGCTCGCGCTTCCTGGGCGGACCGCGTCGGACGACGATGTTCTGGCACATGGTCGCCAACAAGCTGCTGACCCTGATGACCAACATCCTCTACAACAGCATCCTGTCCGACATGGAGACGGGCTACAAGTTGTTCCGGCGGGAGGTGATCCAGTCGATCCCGCTGCGCTCGCGCCGGTTCGACTTCGAGCCCGAGGTCACCGCCAAGCTGCTCAAGCGGGGGGCGCGGATCTTCGAGGTGCCGATCTCCTTCAATCCACGCGAGTACGCCGAAGGAAAAAAGATCGGATTGAAAGACGCCTTCAGCGCCGTGTGGGCATTGCTGCGGTACCGGGTCTTCGATTAGGGCCGGTCCGACCGGGTCAGGCTCGCTCGGCCGGTCGGATGGCCTGCACGTTCCAGCGCACCGACTCCAGCCCCTGGTAGCTCTCCCGCTCGGCGTGGAAAGCGACGTCCACCACCTCCCCGCGGGCAGGAGGCGGGCCGGCGAAGCGGAAGGCGATGGCGTCGATGGTGCGATTCCCTCGACGCAGGGTCAACTTCAGGTGCGCCTGCTCACGGCCCACCGGCCGCGCCGCTGTCACGGTCATCCCCTGGCAGGCCAGGACGGGTGCCGGAAACCCGGCTCCCAGCGGTTCGAGGCGGTCGAGAAAGCCCAGGAGATACCAGCTGACCTCCTCCGGGTCGACCACGACATCGATTTCCAGCGCCGCCCCAACCCCGGGGGCTTCGAGCCCCGCCGCGGCCAGCCGCTCCAATTCCTGGCGGAGTTCCTCGAGACGGGAGGTTGGCAGCGAGAATCCGGCAGCCGCAGCATGGCCCCCAAACCGATCCAGCAGCGGAGCGCACGCCTCGAGCGCGTCGGTGATATGGAATCCGGGCACGCTCCGCGCCGACCCCTTGGCCACCTCCCCTCGCACGGAGACAAGAACCGCCGGCCGGCTCCACTCTTCTACCAGCTTCGACGCCGCCGGGCCCAGCAACCCCTCGCCGTAGTCCGGGTCGGCGTCGAAGATCAGCGATGGGACCTGTGCGCGCGCCTGCAGCCGCTCCCGCGTCCGAAGCAAGAGTTCGTTGGTCCGATCCTGGCGTTCGCGGTTGGCCCGGTCGAGGGCCTCCGCCAGGGGTCGGGCCCGCGCCAAGTCCGCGGCTCGCAGGAGGCCGAAGGCGGCCTCCGCGCTCCCCAGACGCCCGGCGGCGTTCAGCCGTGGGCCGATCGAGAAACCAACGTCGCGCGCCGAGATCCGATCCCGGCGCAGCCCGCCCACCTCAATCAGCGCGGCGAAACCCGGTGGCGGCGAAACTCGCAGGCGCGCCAGTCCTTGCGCGGTCATCGTCCGGTTCTCGTCTTGCAGAGGGGCGATGTCGGCGATCGTCCCGACCGCTACGAACGTCAGCGCCTCACCCGCAATCCACGCGTCGCCCTCGGACGAGAGCGCCTGCGCCAGTTTGTAGGCCAGCCCCACCCCGGAGAGCTCCTTGAACGGATACTCGTCGCCGGGCTGTTTTGGGTTGACCAGGGCGTGGGCTCCGGGCAGGACGACCCCCGGCTCGTGATGATCCGTGATGATCAGGTCTAGTCCGAACGATCGGGCGGCCTCCGCTTCCGACAGGGCCCGGGCGCCGCAGTCCACCGAAACAACCACTTTTGCTCCGTCCGCGGCCAGGCGTCGTAGCGCCTCGACTTCGAGCCCGTAGCCTTCCTCGAACCGGCTCGGGATGAAGCTTCTCACCCGAGCACCCTGATTCTCCAGTGCCCGGCTCAGAAGCGCCGTCGCGGTCAGCCCATCTGCGTCGTAATCGCCGTAGACCGCGATCGGCTCACTGGCTTTTATCGCCTGACGCAGCCGCAGAGCGGCGCGATCGAGGTCTCGCAGCTGCCGAGGATCATGGGTGACGCCTTCCCCGGGATTCAGCAGCTGCTCCGCCCCGGCCGGATCCTGCGCGCCGCGAGCAGCCAGGATGGCCCACTCCACGCTGCTGAAGCCTTCTGCAGGCGGGGACGATCGGGCTCCCGGAAACTTCCAAGGCCGTGTCAACCCTTAACTCCCATGCTGGAAACGTGCCCGCCGTGGAGCGGGGAAAGCTCGGTCCGGGCAACCCCAGGTCCGAGTCCATCCCTCACCCTCTGAAAACGAAGCGGGCCCGCCTCAAGGCGGGCCCGCCCACTGCTCCAAGCCGGTATCAGCCCCAGCCCTGGTTCTTGACCAGATTCGTGATGACAGGCACGTTGACCATCTTGCCCTGGTACGCCTGGTAGGCCCAGTACAGCATCGCTAGCCACAGCAGGAACGGAACGCACATCCCCACGATCGTGATCGACAAGACGAAGAACAGTGCGATCTCCACGATCCCGAGGACGAGGGCCTGGGCGTTGTGGGCCCGGATGAAGGGGCGCGCCTTCTTCTCCTCCCAAAGCATCAGGATGATCGGGACAAGGGGCGAAAACACATAGGCCAACGCCGCCCACAGTCGATCGTCGCTGGTGGATTCCGGTGCACCCATCGATTGGCTGGTCATACTCTCTTCTCCTGTTGGATGGTTTGGATTTATCGCCGGCAACGTCAGGCCGGTCCCGCCATTGTACCCGCCTCGCGGCGGTGTGCAAGTCAATAGAGATAACCCCGCGAGCCGCCCCGGGTTGCACCTGGAATCCCTGCCTATGCTAGGATGGGTCTGTGCGGGTCGTCTTCCTGGGAACCCCCTCCTTTGCGGTCCCCACGCTGCGCCTGCTGGCAGGTCAGTTCCAGGTGGCGGGAGTCGTCACCCAACCCGATCGACCGGCCGGACGGGGCCGCCGCCTGCGACCATCCGAGGTCCGGGAGGCGGCCGATCAGCTCGGGTTGCCGGTGCATGTGTCGGCGGCGGTTTCCTCCCGGGATACCTTGGAGGTGGTCCGGGCCTGGGCCCCGGAGGTCGTCGTCGTCGCCGCCTTCGGGCAGATCCTGCGCAACCCCCTGCTCGAACTACCTCCCAACGGATGCCTCAATCTTCATGCTTCGCTGCTTCCACGCTGGAGGGGCGCTAGTCCGGTGCAGCACTGCCTGCTCCACGGCGACTCCGAGGCCGGGGTGACCGTGATGAAGATGGATCCCGGTCTCGATAGCGGTCCAATTCTCACCCAGTCGTCCATCCCCACCCGCGCGGATCACACCGGCGACAGCCTGGCGGCCGAATTGGCCGGCCTCGGCGCGGACCTGATGGCCTCCACCCTGCCCCGCTGGATCGACGGTGCAATCGCTCCTCAGCCACAGGACGATTCCCGAGTAACGCTGGCGCCGCGGTTGAGCAGGGAGGATGGCCGGCTGGATCCTGAAGGAACGGCCGTCGGCCTCGCTCGTCGAGTCCGCGCCTTCACGTCGTGGCCCGGCACGTTCCTCGAATGGGCCGGAGGCCGGCTGGCGATCCTGGAGGCCACCGCGCTCGACCAACCCGGGGGGGCGCCCCCTGGCACGTTGCTCGCTCTCGGGAAACTACCGGCCCTGGCAACCGCCGATGGGCTGCTCGCACTCCATCGGGTCCAGGCGCCGGGAAAGCGCCCTGTGAGCGGGCTAGAATTCCTGCGCCATCGGCCGGATTTCCCAGGCTCACTCACCCTGCCGCCCGCACGACCTGGCGCAGATGACTTGCGCTGAGCACCGCCTTGTCTCACAATCAACCAGGGGCACGAGGAGACCACCATCCACCGGCCCGTCCGGTCCAGGAGCCTCCCTCGACACCCCTTCCTGAACCGTTCTCGCCCGGGCGGACGTTCCCGGATCATGGGCACCAGCTCTTCTCCCGGCCTGCTCGCAGCATTTCTTCGATGCCAGCCGAGCGCTGGCGATGGAGGACACGATGTCGATGCGTGAGGAAATCGCGGAACTGATCGGCACATTCACTCTGGTCTTCATCGGCGCCGGCGCCGGGGCCCTGGCAGCGAGCTCGGGCGCAGGACTGGTGGGAGTGGCCCTGGCTCATGCCCTGGCGTTGACCGTGATCATCTACGCCTGGGGCGCCATTTCGGGCGCACATGTCAATCCGGCCGTTACCTTCGGACTGGCCGTGGCGGGGAAGTTCGGCTGGTCGCCGCGCCATCCGTTACTGGCTCGCGCAGCTCGCCGGAGGTGCCTTGGCGGGTTTCGCCTTGCTGGCCATCATCGGACGCCAGGGCAACCTGGGAATGACCGTCCCGGCCGCCGGCGTTTCGACATTTCAGGCCGTCGGGCTGGAGGCGATCCTGACGTTCTTTCTGGTGACGGCGGTCTTCGGATCGGCCGTTGCCAACCGCAACGGGAACCTGGCCGGACTCGCCATCGGGCTGGTGCTGGGAATGGACATCCTCATGGGTGGCAGCCTGACCGGCGCCTCGATGAACCCGGCCCGGACCTTCGGCCCGGCGCTGGCCATGGGGGACCTCTCCGCCTTTCCGATCTACCTTGTCGGCCCGGCGCTCGGTGCGGCGATCGCTGCGTTGGTTTACGATCGGGTGTTCCTGCGACCGACCTCGATGGGCTGAGCCTCCGTGACAGGTTACCTGCTGGCCCTCGATCAGGGGACGACCTCCTCCCGCAGCATCCTGTTCGATGAGAACGGGCGGTCGGTGGCGGTCGCGCAGGACGAACTCCCCCAGATCTATCCGCGCCCTGGGTGGGTCGAGCACGACCCGGAAGCCATCTGGTCTTCCCAGATCGCAACGGCCCGATCGGTGTTGCAGCAGGCCGGGATTGTCGCAGCCGATGTGGCGGCCATTGGTATCACGAACCAGAGGGAAACAACGCTGGTCTGGGACCGCCAGACCGGCCGGCCGATCCACAATGCCATCGTGTGGCAATGCCGGCGGACCGCCTCCGCTTGCCAGGACATGAAGGCGCGCGGCCTCGAACCCGAGATCCGCCGCCGCACCGGACTGGTCCTCGACGCCTACTTCTCGGGAACCAAGCTCGCCTGGCTGCTCGACAACGTCGATGGCGCCCGCCATCTGGCTGATCAGGGCCGCCTGGCCTTTGGCACCGTGGACACCTTCCTGATCTGGCGTCTGACCTCCGGCGCTCTCCACATCACCGATGTCTCGAACGCTTCGCGAACGATGCTGTTCAACTTGGAGCAGGGAGACTGGGACCCAACCCTGCTGGCCGAGCTCAGAATCCCGGCCTCCCTGCTGCCACGCATCGTCCCCTCGAGCGGAGTCGTGGGAGAGACCGCGGCCTCCGTGCTTGGCGCTGCGATTCCGATCGCCGGGGTGGCCGGGGATCAACAGGCGGCGCTCTTCGGTCAGACCTGCTTTGACCCTGGCATGGCCAAGAACACCTACGGAACCGGTTGTTTTCTATTGCTCAATACCGGCGAACACCCCGTGCCGTCGAACTCAGGTCTGGTCACCACGGCCGCCTGGAGAGTTGGCACCTCAGGGAAACTCACCTTCGCCCTGGAAGGCAGCGTTTTCATCGCCGGGGCGGCCGTCCAGTGGTTGCGCGACGGCCTGGGCATCCTGGAGAGATCCGAAGACGTCGAAGCCTTGGCTCGCTCTGTGCCCGACAGCGGGGGTGTGCTCTTCGTCCCGGCTTTGGTCGGCCTCGGGGCGCCACACTGGGACCCGTATGCCCGGGGGACCATCCTCGGGCTGACACGCGGCGCCGGCAGAGGCCACCTGGCCCGGGCCACCCTGGAGGCGATCGCGTTCCAGACCCGCGACGTCATTGAAGCCATGCAGGCCGACTCGGCCATCAGCCTTCGAACGCTTCAGGTGGACGGAGGCGCCGCCCGCAATGACCTGTTGATGCAGTTCCAGGCCGATATCCTCGGCGTCGTGGTCCGGCGCCCGGCCCAGCGGGAGACCACGGCCCTGGGAGCTGCCATGCTGGCAGGCCTGGCCGGGGGAGTTTGGGCCTCGCTCGGCGACCTCCGACGGGTCTGGTCCCTGGATCGTGAGTTTCATCCGACCATGTCTTCCAACGAGCGTGACGAGAGGTACACACGGTGGTGCGAGGCCGTCCGTCGCTCCAGATCGTGGGAGCCGGCGGGGCCGAGCTGACAGGATTCCCATGAACCTCCAGATCATCCGCACCCGGCATCCGCCCGAACCACACATCGTCATGCTGCACAGCATGCTCAGGGACGCCGGGGTCAAACTCAGCCTGGAGGAGATACACACTCGTCTGGAGGGGCTTGGCAAGACTGATCGGTTGTTGCTGGCGCTGGATGGCGACCAGGTAGCTGGCTATGCGCACCTGCGCGTGGCCCGCGACCTTGTCAGCGAGGAAACCGCGGAGGTCGTGACCCTGCTCGTCTCCAAACCCTATCGACGCAACGGCGTTGGTCGCCGACTGGTGGCTGCCGCCGAGACCTGGGCTCTCGAATCCGGGCGGGCTCGTCTCCTTCTGCGTACTGACGTGGTGCGCACCGACGCCCATGCCTTTTTCACCGCCATGGGATACGAAAAGGCCGCCACCACCATCGAATTCGTGCGCGATCTGGAGCGTGTCCGACAAGCCGATCGCCCCACCCAGCCGCCGCACAGCGGCCCCCGATCCGGTTGAGCCCCGCCACCCGGCCCATGTCCTCACTTCTAAGGTCGCTCGGCGTCGCCGTTCCCGCAGGGTCCGCATGACGACCTTCTCGACAGAGATCCTGGTGGTGGGCGCCGGGGCCACCGGTCTCGGGGTGGCCTGGGACAGCTGTTTGCGGGGCTTCCGGGTGATCGTGGTTGAGCAAGGGGACCTCGGCCAGGGGACTTCCGGTCGCTACCACGGCCTGCTGCACAGCGGCGCCCGGTATGCGGTCAGCGACCCGGCCTCGGCCGCCGATTGTCGGCGAGAGAACTCCGTCTTGCGGCGAGTCGCTCCGCGCACTATCGAGCCGACCGATGGTCTCTTTCTGAGCGTTGCCCACGATCCCCCCGACTACCCTGACCGTTGGCTCGCCGCGTGCCGCACCCTGGAAATCGCAGTGGTTGAAATCTCCCCGACGCAGGCCCTTGGCCGGGAGCCGCTGCTAACGCCTCGCCTGGCACGGGCCTTTGAAGTGAATGACGCGGCGCTGGACTCGTTCGAGTTGCTGCACGCGCTGGCGCAGGGCGTCAAGGGAGCCGGGGGGGAAGTCCTGACCCGGCAGCGACTGGCCGGTCTGGTGTCGAGGCCGGATGGGATGCTGGCCCGCGTGGTTTCCCTGATCGATGGCTCGGCGATCCAGATTGAGGCTCGAATCGTCCGTTAACGCCGCCGGGCCCTACGCCGGCATGGTTGCCTCCATGGCTGGCGCCCGCCTTCCGCTGGCGCTCGGCAAGGGAACGATGCTGGCGATGGCCGGCCGGCTGACCCACACTGTCCTCAACCGCTGCAAGCCGCCGCACGACGGAGACATCATCGTCCCGATCGGCACGGTGTGCGTCCTGGGGACCACAGATACACCGGTGGCTTCCCCGGCCGACCTGGAGATCGAGCCCTGGGAAATCGACCTGCTGCTGGCCGAAGCCCAGTCGGTGATCCCCTCGCTGCGTCGCCACCGGGCCTTGCGCGCCTGGGCCGGGATCCGAGCCCTCCACCGACCCGGTGGCCGCGGCGCCGACACCCGCCACCTGCCTCGAGGCCACGCCCTGATCGACCACGGTGTTGACGACGGGCTCCCGGGTCTGCTCTCGATCATCGGGGGCAAGCTGACCACCTACCGCAAGATGGCCGAGGACGTCGTCGACCTGGTGGGCGCCCGGTTGGGCTCCACCGAAAGGTGTCGAACGGCCGAGACCGCCCTGCCGGCCGCGGCGGGTCGCCACTACCATCTCGGCGAGCGCCTCGCTGCGCCCCGCTCTCCTCCCAACTCGGCCACGGACGAATCGATCATCTGCGAGTGCGAGCAGATCGGCCGTGAGCAACTGACGGCGGCGTTCCGAGACTCCGGTTCGGCGGATCTCGATGACGCTCGTCGCGATTTGCGCTTGGGGATGGGCCCGTGCCAGGGAGCGTTCTGCGCGTATCGCGCCGCCGCCATTGCCGCGGCCGTGGTCCCGGGTGCGCCGGTGGACGGTGGCCTGGCGGATTTCGCCAGCGAGCGCTGGCGCGGCCTTGTGCCGCTCGCCTGGGGACGCGGCCTGCGGCAGCTCGAAATGCTCCGCCGGGTTCAGATCGAGCTCCTCGGTCTGGAACCTTCGGACAGCCCGCTGTGAACGACCCGCTCATCATCATCGTCGGCGCCGGGCTGGCCGGTCTGTTCACCGCACTGCTGGCCTCGGGCTCTGGTCGGCGGGTGCTGGTGATCGCGGAGGGACGCGGGTCGCTTTCGCTCTCGCATGGTTGCATAGACATCTTTGGAAACGGGAGCCTCACCGAGGCTCTGGCTGCAGCCGACGACGGGCATCCACTCCGGCAAGTCGGACTGGCCGCGATCCAGGAGGCCCTTACGTTGTTCCTGGCTGCTACCCAGCAAGCGGGGCTTCCTTACGCCTCTCACTTCAGCCGGCCCCTCCGGCTGCCGACCGCCACCGGGTCGATCCACGCCACGACGGCCGCTCCGTTCTCTCTGGCCAACGGTTCGCTCGACGATCCCGCCCCCATCCACGCCGCCCGCCTCGCGCAGGTACGTGACTTCTCCGCCGGACTGATGACCGCCGGCTTGCGCGCCCGGGGACTGATTCAGGTCGGGGTCGTCGATCTGAACCTCCCTGGAGACCCGCCGGCGCGAGACCTGTACGCCCACGACCTCGCCGTCAGATTCGATGATCCGGACTATCGACAGCAGGTCGCCCGAGCCTGGGCCCCGCGACTCCGCGGGGTGAGCCGGCTCGGCGTGCCCGCCTTCCTTGGGCTCCAGCGCCCGGTCGAAGCCGTGGCCGATCTTGAATCCCGCCTCGGGATTTCGCTGTTCGAAGTGCCGACCTTGCCTCCCAGCGTTCCGGGCCTGCGGCTCGAGCGAGCCCTGCGCACGACGTTGCAGAGACGCGGCGTCGAGATCATCGAAGGCCCCGCGGTGCGAGGCGAGGTCGATGCGCGGAGCGAAGGGCGCAGGGCTTCCGGGGTGGTGGCAACGACGGCCGGAGGCCCGCGCCGGTTCCGGTCGGATGCCGTCGTACTGGCCACGGGCGGCGCGCTCCATGGCGGATGGCTCGGCTACGCCAGCGGCGAAGTCCAGGACTCGGTCTTCGGTCTTCCCCTGGCCGCACCAGACCGTCGAGAGCGGTGGGCCGAACCGGATCCCTTCCACCAGCAGAACTACAGCCGGATCGGGCTCCGAACCGACGTGCGGCAGCGCCCGGTCGACGCCCGCGGCCGACCGTATTTCGAGAACGTGTTCGCGGTGGGTGGGATCCTGGCCGGTGCCGACAGGACCTACGAGGGATCGCGCCAGGGGATCGACCTGGCCAGCGCCTTGGTCGCGGCCAGGGAGTTGGGCGGATGAACTCCAGGTCCGCACGTTCCATCTCTGCCCCGCCGATCGCCCTCGGGTTCTTCGAGAGCGACTTGTGTGTGAAGTGCAACATCTGCACGGTTGCCTGCCCGGTAGCGGCCGTCACGGAGGCCTTTCCGGGTCCGAAGACCGTCGGGCCGCAAACGGCCCGCTTCCGACATCCTGCCTCCCCGGTGGTCGATGCGGGCCTCGGTTGGTGCTCCGGCTGCGGGGTTTGCAGCACGGTGTGTCCTCACCAGGTGCCGGTCGCCGAGATGAACATCATCGCCAAGTCCGAGGTGCCAGTACCGTTGCGGGAGTTGGTGCGGGACTGGGGGCTGTCGCGCCCCGAGGAACTTGCCCGCTGGCTAAGGCCGGTGCGAATCCCGGCCAACTGGCTGCTGCGGGCCGAATGGTTCCGGGCCCTGGCCGACACCATCGTCGGGCTGGCGCGGTCGGCTCCCTTGCCTCCGGTGGCGCCTCGCAGTTTTCGATCCCTCCATCCGGAGCTTGTCACCACCTCCCTGCCCCCCGCTCCCGCGCCCGGCCGGGTCGCCTATTTCCACGGCTGCAGCACCAACGACTACGAACCGTGGATCGGCGACGCGGCCGTGCGTATCCTGCAGGGCCTCGGGCTCGAGGTCGTGCTTCCGCCGCAGCGCTGCTGCGGGCTTCCCCTCCAATCGAATCGCAACTTCGTCGCCGCCCGCAAGCGCGCCGCGGCCAACCTGGAGAGCCTTCACCCCTGGGCCGAGCAGGGAATCCCGATCGTCGGGACTTCGACCTCCTGCACCCTGGCGCTCAAACACGAGTACCGGGCCATCCTCGGTTTCAGCGGATCGCAGGCCGAGGTCGTGGCGGAAGGCACGTTCGACATCTTCGAATATCTGGAACAGGCTGGTTTTCCGGACGACCGGCGGCTGTTGAAGCCGGTCCGTCTCCGCGTTCTCTACCACGCTCCCTGCCAGCTCCGCTCGCATCGAATCGGCTCTCCGGCCCTGCGCCTGCTACGGACCATCCCCGAACTGGACGTCGTCTCTTCGCTGGCCGAATGCTGCGGGGTGGCCGGCACCTACGGCCTCAAGAGCGAGCGCTATCAGGTGGCGCGGCAGGTCGGCGAGGGTCTTTTCCGGCAGGCGCAGGAAGCCGGGGTCGATCTTGTGGTGACCGATTCAGAAACCTGCCGCTGGTGGATCGAGAAGCAAGCCGACCTGCCGGCGCGCCATCCCGTGGAAGTTCTGGCCGCTTCCCTGGGCGTTCCCCTCGGGAGGCCACTTCCCCCACCCCGGAGCGTCGCATGAGGTCGATCGAAAAGCCGATCCTGCTCACCGGAGGCATCGTCTATCCCGACGCCGGCCTCCCTCGGACGGAGCAGGCTCTGCTCCTTTTCCACGGGCGAGTCCTGGCCGTTGGGAAGACGGCCGACCTGGCCGCCTTGTGGCCGGGGGAGACCGAAGTGATCCAGCTTGCGGGCCGAACGGTGCTGCCCGGGCTGTGCGACGCCCACCTCCACCTCGAGCAGTATGGCCGCTCCCTCGACCTGATCGACTGCGCTACGCTGGATCGGGCCGAGCTCCTGAGGCGCGTGCGGGAGCGAGTCGAGAGGACCCCGGCCGGCGGCTGGATTCTCGGCCATGGATGGAACCAGAATGATTGGGGGGGGCATGGGAGCGCCGCGGAACTGGACCAGGTGGCGCCCGCCCATCCGGTCTACCTGACAGCCAAGTCGCTGCACGCGGCCTGGGTCAACTCGGTCGCGCTGCACCTCGCCGGGATCGAGCCAGGGACACCCGATCCAACAGGCGGCGCCCTGGTTCGGGGAACCGACGGCGCACCGACCGGGATCCTGCTCGAGGAGGCCATGCGCCTGGTGTCCGATCGGGTACCCCCCGCCGGCGACGACGCGGTTCAGACGCAGCTGGCCCATGCCCAACGGGCGCTGTGGGCGTTCGGGATCACCGCCGTGCACGACTTCGACGGACCCCGCTGTCTGCGGGCGCTGCAGCGACTCCACCGCGACGGTCGACTGGGGCTCCACGTGCTGAAGAGCATCCCCGTAGAACTGCTGCCGCACGCCGAAGCCCTCGGCCTACAGTCCGGTTTCGGGGACGACTGGCTGCGCCTCGGCCACGTCAAGATCTTTGCCGACGGAGCCCTCGGACCACGGACCGCGGCCATGCTCTTGCCGTACGAAGAAGAGCCGGAGAACCTGGGTATCAGCATGGTCGATCGCGAGGGAATCCTGGAGGCCGGCATCGCCGCATCCCGGGCCGGACTGCCGCTGGCGATCCACGCCATCGGAGATCGAGCCAACCACGAGGTGCTGGAGGGGCTAGCCGCTCTGCGCGATCACGAGACCCGCAGCAATCTTCCTCACCTGCCACACCGGATCGAACACCTGCAGCTGCTCCACCCGGATGACGTTCCCCGGCCGAAGCTGCTTGAGGTGGCGGCCTCGATGCAGCCGATCCACGCCACCTCCGACATGCGAATGGCCGAGCGCTTCTGGGCGAGTTGCTCTCGCTACGCTTACGCCTGGGAAAGCCAGCGAAAGCACGGGGCCCAGCTGGTGTTTGGATCCGATGCGCCGGTCGAATTGCCCAACCCGTTCCTCGGCCTCCACGCCGCCGTCACCCGGCGGCGCCCCGACGGCAGTCCGGGTCCGGAGGGCTGGATTCCCGAGGAACGCATGGCTCTGCCCGAGGCCCTGCGCGCCTTCACCACCAGCCCGGCCGAGCTGGCCGGTCTGTCCGACCGCCTGGGCCGGCTCGAACCCGGGTTCTGGGGAGACTTGCTTGTGCTCGACGTCGACCCGTGGAAAGTCGGCGCCGACGATCTTGTCGGACTGCGCCCGTCGGCGACCATGGTGGCCGGGCGCTGGGTTTACCCGGAGGGCGGGCCCGCCTGGTGAGGTAGCTCCCAGCCGGGCTTCAGCTTGCGCTCGTCACCGACCCGCATCGTGGCTCCAATCTGATCCAGGTGTTCGAGCAAAGCCAGCGCATATTTGCGACTGGTCGAGTAGCGATCACGAACCACCGCCACCGTGATGACCCCTCCCCGCGCCAGGGTTTCGTGGATATCACGCAGCAGCCCTGAGATAGGTCTCCCGGTCGAACGTTACATCCTGGGAGACCTCCACATAAACGCCCCGCGCCAGTTGCAGGGCCCACAACTCGTCGCCGATGGCCTCCCGGCACTCTCGGACCGACGGCGGGGCGTATGGCGCTGACCGAAACCTGGCCGACAGATCCGTCAGGTTTCGCTCGTCGTCCGAGGTGAGGCGCGGCGCTGCTCCCGGGCGGGCCGCCCGTGATCCTTCGACCACAACGACGCCGTCGGCCTCCAGGGCGGCCAGGACTTGGTCCATCCTGCGACCCTCGATGCCAAGGCGGCTCCTCAACTCTTCCCGAGGCATCCCCAGACGAAGCGGATTGGCGTCGTGGTATTCGTCGAGCAGAGCTGCAGCCCGGGTGCGCAAGCGTTCCCAGGAATCCCGTTCAACAACCAGCCTGTCCCGGGCGGCCGACGCGGCGGAGGCCGACGAGATCGACCGAGCTCGCCCGCTGGCCAGCGCTTCTTCCAGCGGATCCCCCGACCCCGGCATGCCCAAATCGAGCCGGGCCCGCGCCTCCAACTCCGAAACCGGGCCGGCCTCGGCCAGCGCCGCCAGGAGTTGATCGGCCGATGTCCCGTGCCGGCGGGCACGCAGCGCCTGAACCACCCGGGCGTCCTTCCGCCGGTGGAGCCGTTTCGGATGCGGATCCACCACCTGGCCCCCACCGAGGGTGGCGCCCGGCGTAGGCCGGCGCAAGATGAACCTGTCCCCCTCCACCACCACCACCGGCCCATCGGTCACCAGCTGAACCCAGCCCGACTCCCCCGGCTCGATCCGGTCCGCCCCGAGGATACCGCAGCCGCGCCTCGACATCGGCCGATCCTACGTGCAGCTTCGCCTTACGCGAGTCCTCGAGCGCAATCGGCGCCTCCGGGAGAACGCGCACCTCGACATCGAGTCTCCGCGTCGGGACGAGGGATCCCGTCAGGGATAGAACGTCACCGCGCGACACCCGTCCGGCATCGACGCCCGAGACGTTGACGGCGACCCGGCTTCCCGGCACCGCCCGAGCTACGGAGCGACGGTGGGTTTGCAGGCCCCTCACCCTTCCCCGCAGCCCGGAGGGTTGGATCTCGACTTCATCGCCCTCCGCGAGCGGCCCGTCCAGCAGTGTGCCCGTCAGGACGGCGCCGAAACCGGTCATCACGAACGATCGATCCACCGGCAGGCGGGGCCGGCCGAGGTCGCGCGGGGCAGGCGATTCCCGCAGGATTCTCACCAGGGCCCGGCGCAGATCGTCAAGCCCCTCCCCGGTGCGCGCCGGTTTCCACCAGCTTCGCCTCCGCCAGGTGGGTGGGGCGCAATTCCCGGCGAACGTCTTCCTCCACCAGGGCGGCCCACTCCGGATCGCCCACCAGGTCGATCTTGGTCAGCGCCACCAGCGCCCGCGGGATTTCCAGAAGGTCGAGGATGGCCAGGTGTTCGCGGGTCTGCGGCATGACGCCTTCGTCGGCCGCTACCACCAGCAGGGCTGCGTCGAACCCGCCCACCCCGGCCAGCATGTTGTCGATGAAATCCCGGTGCCCCGGAACATCGATGAAGCCGACCTCGATCTCCGCCGCCAGCGAGGTCCAGGCGAAGCCGAGGTCGATGGTCATCTCCCGGCGCTGTTCCTCCTCCAGGCGATCGGGGTGGGTGCCGGTCAGCGCCTCGACCAGGGCCGACTTGCCGTGATCGACATGTCCTGCAGTTCCGACGACCCGGATCATCAACTGTTCCCGTGGGGGCTCGTCGTGCGGGGGAGTTCGTTCAGCGGACGCACGCGCAGGCGGGCGATCGGCTTCTCCCACCCACTCGCGCAGCATCGCCAGCATCTCCAGCCACCGACGCTGGACCGAGTTCCTCGAGCGCGATCGAACCCTGCAGGGCCTGCAGGGCCGCCTCTTCCAGCCGCGATAGTTCGTCGGACAATCTCTGGTGCGCCCGGGCGTTCTCCTGCTGCTGCTCTTCCGCGTTCAACTTGAAGCTGGACCAGCGCTGGTGCCCTTCCGCCTGGAAAGCGGTCCACTCCTGCTTGTGGCGATCCTCGCTCAGCCGGTGCATCTCACCGATCTCGCCAATTCTTCCTTCGAGCCGCTCGAGAGTCTTCTCCAGTTCGACCTGGAGCTGGCGTTGAGCCCGGTGCGAGTCCTCGTAGACGTAGATACGCTCCTGGATTTCGACCGCGCGCTTTTCGAAAGCCTCGAAGCGGCGGGCGTACTCCCCCCACACGCGCTCGAGGTCGGCCATGCGTAGTTGCTGGGATTCCATCCAGGAGGCGGTCGTCTCCAGGCGTTCCCGTTCGCCGGCCTCGAGCTCGGCCGCACGGATCTCCAACTGGCGGGCCCGATCCTCCACGGCCTCCAACGCGACCCGGGCCGCCTCCAGGCGATGCCGCAGGTCGTTCACTTGACCCTGCTGGTCGGTGGAGCGCCGGGCTTCCTGCTGATGCTGATCGTGGTGCTCTGAGGCCTGCTGAATCTGGGCCTGCACAGCCAGCGCCAGGTCGTCGAGTCTCTCGCTCTGACCCGCCATGCTGCGCGCCACCCGAATGGCCTCTTCCCGGGAGGCCTCGAAGCCTCGCCGGAGCTCCTCCAGGCCGGTCAGTTCCTGCTGGATTTCGGAAACGCTCCGGGCCAGGTCGTCGCGATCCTTGCGGCGCTGCTGCTCGCCCGACTTCTCCCGCTCGGTCCGCCGCGCGTCGGCGCCCTCGAGCTGACGCGAAACCTCCTGGCGGTGCTTGCTCAGAGTTTCGTCCAGGCTGTGGAGCCGGGAAGCCATGGCGCCGAGACGGGCCAGCTCGGTCGAAAGATCCTGCAGCTGGCGCGCCTGCTTGCCGATCAGGTCTTCGGCGGCCTTCGATTGCGAGGTCAGCTTGCGGAGATGCTCAGCCTCTTTCCTGCGCTGCTCGTCGAGCCAGGTCAGACGCTTTTCGAGCGAGTCCGTCTTGGCCTGTTCTGAGGGGGACACGCCGAAATTATAGCACCCGCCCCTCGCCAGGCGTCATGGCAGGAGGCCGCTCAACGATTCGAGCGCGCTCTGACTCAACCGAAGGAGCGGGCCCGGGTAGAGACCCAGCATCACGACCAACACGACACCGGCTGCCAACACCGCCGTCGGCAGCCTGCGCCACCCGGGCTCCTCCGCCGGCGTCTCGCCGCCGGCGGAAACCCACCAGCGCAGGGCAGCCCCCGCCGTCGCCCAGGCGGCCAGGATCACGACGAACCCTTCCCCCGGGCTGGTCATCTCGGTCAGCACCATCCAGCGACCGGGGAAGCCCGCCGTGAGCGGCACACCGGCGAGCGAGAGAATGCCTGTCAGCGACGCCGTCCGCGCCCACCGGGCGGATCCGGGCTCCCGTACGCCGGAGACGGCTTGTGAGGCGGGGCGACTGCCGGCAAAACCCAGTCCCCAGACGACGGCCGACAGCGTACGGGTCGCCGCCATTCCGATGGCCACCGCCACTCCTGCCAGGTTTCCCGCCCCCAGCGCCAGCAGAGATACACCAAAGTCGATCAGCATCGCATAGGCTGCCACCCGCGGCATCCGCCGCTCGCCCGACGCGGAGAGCCCCCCGACCAGGATCATCACCAGACCCGCGCCCCGCAGGAAGTCGAACATCAGCGGCTCGGCCCGGATCCAGGCGTAGCTGCGAAGGAGAGTCACCAGGAACATCAGACCGGAGGCCTGGAGCGTCGTCGCCACAAGCACCATCGCCATCGGATGGGCCTCGTCGGAGGCGGCCGTGAGCCAGGTGTGGGCTGGAGGGGTCATCACCAGAATCGCCGAGCCCAGCGCCAGCAGGACCACCGCCGACCTGGCCGGGCTCTCGGGGGAGGAGGTCACACCACGGGTTTCGATGAGCCAGCCGGCCACCAGAATCGCCATCATTGCCAGCACGTATGCGATCAACAGGCGGGCCGGTGCTCGGCCTGGCCCGCCTGCCGGGCGGACCACAAGCAGACAGCCGAGGATCGCTCCTGCCGCAAGGAACACCGGCGAGAAGACGAAGGGCCTGACCATCAGTGCGGCGGTCAGCGCCAGCAGCATCAACAGCCCGATGGAGGCGGTCCTGCGGGGGGCGCCGGCCACGGCCGCGGCGGCCAGCAGCGCCGACCCCGAGAGGAAGATGAACCCGACCCATGGGCGGTTCTCCGCGTCAAGCACCAGGGATCGCCCGAGCACCGACCACCCTGGTTCCAACTTGACCCCGAGGCCCAACACCTCGAACGGCTCTCCCAGGACCACCCCTAGGGCCAGTCCCCCCAGCAAGGCCGCGCCCAGCGCGGCCACCAGCGGCGCCGCCACGGTCCGACGACGCCAGGCGAAAGAGGCCGCCGCCAGCGAGATTCCGAAGACAAGAATCAGCAGCGGAGCATTCATCGGGAGCGCCGATCCAACTGCGGCGGCTCGACTCCCTCGACCAGCAGGACGGAGGACACGAGGGCGATCCCGACCATGATGGCAGCCAAGACAGCACGAACGGCCAACGCCGGCTCCAATCCGGCGTAGAGGATCTCGAAGCCAATGAGGGTCGTGAGCAGTCCGATCCCGGCCGCGCCTTGCTCCTGGCTGAGCCCCAGGTGAAGTAGCCCGATGCTCAACACAACCAGAGCGCAGGTCACGCGGGTGGGTGACTCTTGCGGAAGGGCATCGAGAAGAGCCGCACTCAGGCCCCACGCGGCCGTCCCGAAAAGAAGAAGCGCGGCCAGACGAAAGCCACGCCCGCCGGGCAGAGAGCCGGAGAGTGCGCCGGGATCATTCCAACCGGCGCGTGCGAAGCCTGTTCCGAGGATCGCCAAGCAGGCCCCTCCTGCAACGGCCATGGAAAGCCCGACTCGCGCTCCTTCGGAAACTCCAAGAATCAAGGCCGCGCCGGCAAACACCCCGAGCAAGGAAACCAGAGAGCCGCGTCTTGAGATCGAAAGCGTCGCACCGGCGGCGCAGGTCGGCGCCAGGATGTACCCCACGGCGACCAAGAGTGTCTCTCCGGGAGTTCAAGTCGTGCCCCGGATCGCCAGGAGGACGACCAGCAGAATGACGAAGGACCACAACACGGCTGCGTCGCCCTCCAAGATGTTCCGCGCCGAACGGATCCACGACTGCAGGGGACGGCGAGCAGCCGCGGCGAGCGGGGCCAGGGCAGCGCTCTGCGGAAGCTGAAGAGACCGGGAGAGGCGAACCCGGCGCTCCAGGCCCAGGGCTCTCGTCCCGGCCGCGCCCGCGGCGGTTCCGGCCAGGACAACCGCGGAAAACCCGACCGGAGCGGTTTCGGATGCACCGCCGTACAGGTACAGCCAGGACATGAGGACGGTCATCCAAACCAGACCCACGACCCCGACCAGGTCGGTGCGATTCTTCGAGGAAGACGGCCCTCGTAAGGACTCGATAAACTGCGAGCCTGCCACCCCCAGACCGATGAGACCGATCCAGGGAAGCAGGTCCACCGTTCCCCGGACCGGGGAGAGGCTGCCAAGAAGAATTCGCACCGGAAGTCAGAGGGAGCCCGGCGACCGAAACCACGGCCAGAACAGCCGCCGGCCTGCGCAAGCCCGGCGGCTCCATCCAGTACAGGCCCGCTACCGCGCAATAGCCAAGCAGGAGCCCTGCTCCGGCGAACGATCGCGGGGCCAACTCGGGAGTTGCCACTGCCCCAACCAGAGCGGCCCCCCCGCAGACCGCTATCCAGGCGATCGGGCTTCCCCGATCCGCCGGCCGGATCACCAGCGCAACCGCAGCCAGCATGAGCGCAGCCGCTCCGATCCAACCTAAGAGCCTCAGCCCCGAGGACGTATCACCGGGGCCAACAGCCCAACTCAGAAAGGCGAGAAGGCTGATAGCTGTGATTACGGGCCGCACCAACTCGGTCGCCTCAGACACCTGCTCGAGACGGGATCGATAGATCATGCTCGAGATGGCGCGAGCCGAAGCAGCGGCGATCAACAGACCCAGCCGGATCGAGTGGGCCTCCGGCAGAGTGGATGCCCCCACCAACAGCAGGACCGCAGCAAGGTCAATGCCTCGAATGGAGACACCGCGGGGCGCTTCGCCGGCCGCCCGCGAAGATTCCGAGACGAACCATCCTTCCGCCAGGATCGCGGCCGACCATGCCAGAACGGCCGTCAGCAGGTCGGCCGCAGCCAGGACCACAGACGAAGCAGCCACGAACGTGAGGCAGGAGGCGGCATGGGCCGCCGACCGGGTCCGATCGAGCCGCTGGTCGATCAGAACCGACACCGCCACGACCGACAGAACAACAACCAGCATGGGCCAGGTGGTTGAAGTGAGCGCGAAACGCAGCTGGCCGCCCGGCAGAAACTCGGAGGGCCAGATCTCGACCAGACTGGCCGCCGGAACCGACCCCGCCAGGAACAAGCAAGCGAGCAGACCAATCAGAACCACCGCCGGATCCACCAGGCGACGAGCCCGGCCAGGCGGGCGCCAGACGGTCAGCACGAAGGCACCTAAGAGTAGAAGGACCGCGGGGAAGAGCGTCAAGGGAGGCAGGTCCCGCCCAAAGTCCGGCAAGGATAACATGGCCAGCCTCGACCCTTGTGCGTGCTATACTGCACCCCCGAATCGAGTGGCTGCGAAATCGCGGTGAGATCAAGCCCTCGGGTCTCTCATTTGTTCCTCAAGAAGGCCCACGGCGCCCCCATGGAGCCACGGCCGGAGCTCCACGCCGTTTCCGGTCGTGGACTCTCCGGAGACGCCGCCTTCGGTACGACCAGGCGCCAGGTGCTGCTGATCGATTCGGAGACCCTTTCGGACCACGGCCTGATACCGGGCGCCTCGCGGAGAACATCACTACCCAGGGCCTGCCTCTCCAGGGGATCCCCCGCGGCGCCCGACTCCACCTCGGTGAGGTCGTGCTCGAGGTGACGGGCGACTGCACCCCGTGTGACTACCTCGATCAGCTGCGCCCCGGCCTCCGTTCTGCGCTGGCCGGCAAGCGCGGACTGCTGGCTCGAGTTCGAACGTGGCGGAACTCTCCGAGTCGGAGCGCCGATCCACCAGGAGCTTCCCTCGCTTCCAGGGGACGCCGCCGGGGCCTCATGACCGAAACCTGGATCGGCAAGACCCTTTCCAAGGTCCAGATCCAGCAGCTCATCGGCCGGGGCGGCATGGCCGACGTCTACCTGGGAATTCACGCGACTCTGAACGTTCCCCGGGCGGTCAAGATCCTCCACGGTCATCTCTCCGCCGATCCCGACCTGATGCGGCGCTTCCGCGACGAAGCCAAGTCGGTGGCTGGCCTGCGACACTCGAACATCGTTCAGGTGTACGACTTCGACCTGCTTGACGGGCGGCCCTACATCATCATGGAACTGCTGCGGGGTATGCCGCTATCGGCCTACCTGAAGGGCCTGCACCAACTGGGTACCAGCCTCCCTCTCGAAACGGTCGGTCGGGTGATCGACGGTCTGGCCTCGGCCCTCGACTATGCCCACGCCCAGGGGATCATCCACCGCGACATCAAGCCCGCCAACGTGTTGCTGCGGCAGGGCGCCACACCCCTTTCCCCCTCCCTCCCGCTTCCCTCCGACGCCCACCCGATCCTGACCGACTTCGGGATCGCACGGATCAGCGGGGCCACCACCCAGACCCTCACCGGGACCATCCTGGGAACTCCCGCCTACATGAGCCCCGAGCAGGTGCGCGGCGAAACCGTCGACGCCCGCTCCGACACGTACTCCCTGGGGATCATCCTGTATGAAATGCTCGCCGGGGAATTGCCCTTCGACCCCGAGGTCGATACGACCGCCTCCCTGCTGTACAAGCAGGCCAATGTTCCCCCGCCGCCGCTGGCCAATACCAGCAGCCGAATCCAGCAGGTGGTCGAGCGCGCTCTCTCGAAGGACAAGGAGGCACGCTACCAGCAAGCCGGCGACCTGGCGGTTGGCTTCCGGGAAACCCTGGGGCCGGAGCCTCCACCGTCGTACGCCCGGCCCGTTCGGCGGGAAAACCCCCTTCGCGCCCGCCGCCCGCTCGGCGCAGATGGGTCGTCGGCGGAGCGATCGGGCTGTCCGCGCTGATCGGTGGCGGCCTGGTCGTCTCGGCCCTGCTGTCGGCCGGCCAGAACCCTCCGGCGACCCCCATCGTCGACGTTTCCGAGACCAACGTCTCGACCCCGCTGCCAACGGATTCGGTTGCGACCTCCGCCCCAGCGACGGCGGCTCCCGCGGCCAGAGTGGCCGGCGGGGTCGTCTTCCAGGACGCCTCCCTGCAGGGCCTGCTGCCGGGAATCTCTGCGCCGAGCGCAGGCGAGGCCTACGGTGTCTGGCTAAGCGGGCCCGAACAAAGCCTGCTGATCGGCTCAAGCTTCACCGCCGGAAACCTGACGATCTCCTATGTCGAACCGGCGGGTCGGAACCTGCTGGGCGTCTTCGACCGGTTGTCGGTCAGTCTCGAACCGAGCCCTGATCCGAGCCCGTCGATCCCGGGCGAAATCGTGTTCTCCGGCACGGCCGAGGCCTCGGTCGTTCTCGAGATCCGGCGACTCGACGAACTCACCCGCGGCGCTCCGCTGACGGCCAGCCTGGTCCAGGGTCTGCGCTCCCAGGCCCAGACCCATGACAGCCACCTGGGGTTCGCACTCACGGCGGGGACGAACGCAAATCTGGCCGGAGTGAAACAGCATAGCGAGCACACCATCAACGTGCTGGCCGGAACCGCCTCCGCAGACTTCGGAGACTACGACGGCAACGAACGCGCGGAGAACCCGGGGGATGATTTCGGTGCCATTCCCTACCTGCAGCTGGCGCTGGCCCTGGCGCAGACAGAAGCGGAGAACCCGAACGCCGCGGAAGTGGAGCGGGCAGCGGCCGGGGCCCTGGCGGCTGAAATCGAAGCCGCCGTCGCGCTCGCAGAGGATTCCCTTCGCCTCGCCAGGCAGATTTCCTCGGTCGACTCCCCGGCCGAGGCCGATCCCCTGCTGGCGCAGTGGGATCCGATGCGCCTTTCGGATTCCTTCGGCCGTATCGCCCTGCAACTGGAATCTTCCGGCATTCGGCTCTGGATCCCCGTCCTGGCCGGTCCCTGAGTCGCTCTGCGATGGCGACGGTATAATCCGGCGGCTGACCCCATTGGCCCCCGGATCGGACATGCCCGCCGCCTCCGTACCTATCTCCCTCGACGGCCACAACCTGACTCTCCGATCCCTGGAGGCAGTCGCCCGCCAGCGCACATCGGTTCGCCTGGCGCCCGAAGCCATGGCCGCCATCTCCCGATCGTCGGACGAGGTCGTGCGACTCTCCCGCGGTGCGGAGGCGGTGTACGGGGTCAACACCGGCTACGGCGCCTTCGCCCACTTGCGAGTCGCAGCCGAGGAAGTCGGCGACTTGAGCCGCAACCTGGTCCTGAGCCACGCGGTTGGGGTGGGCGAACCATTCCCGCCCGAGGTGACCCGGGCTGCGATCCTGGTCCGCGCCAATACCCTGGCGATCGGCCGGTCCGGTGTCGCCCCGCGAGTAGTCGAAGCCCTCCTGGAGCTGCTTGAGGCCGACCTGATCCCGCCGATCCCCTCCCACGGCTCGCTTGGCTCTTCCGGCGACCTGGCGCCCCTGGCCCATCTGGCCCTGGCTCTCAGCGCTCCCGAGCTCGTCTCCGAGTCGCCCCCGGGATGGCTTGGGGAAGAGCGTCTCCCGTTTGCCGCCGGCGCGGCGCGCACTTCTTACCGACCGGTGGACCTTGGCCCGAAGGACGGGCTGGCATTGATCAACGGCGCCACCTTCTCGGCCGCTTTGCTGGCTCTGGCATGCACCGACCTGCGCCGCCTTCTGGCGGGAGCCGAGGCCGCCGCCTCGCTGTCCTTCGAGGCCTTGCTCGGCGAAACAGCCGCGCTCGACGAGCGCCTTCATGCCGCCCGGCCGCACCCCGGGCAGGTGCGGGTTGCGGCCCGGATGCGTCACCTTCTAGCCGGGAGCACGCTGGCCAACTCGGGCGGGCAGGTGCAGGACGCTTACAGCTTGCGCTGCACACCCCAGGTGATCGGCCCGGCCTGGGAGATCCTCGAATTCGTTGAGGCGGTCGTGGGCCGCGAAATCAATTCGGCCACCGACAATCCGCTGTTCTTCTCCGGCTCGGCGATATCGGGAGGCAACTTTCACGGGCAGCCGGTCGGGATGGCCAGCGACTACCTCAAGATCGCCGCCGCCGAAGTAGGCGCCATCTCCGAACGGCGGACCTTCCGACTGCTCTCGCCCCATACCAACCGCGAACTCCCCCCGATGCTGGTGGCCCGACCCGGGCGGGCCGGGCTTGAGTCGGGCCTGATGATGCTCCAGTACACCGCCGCCGCGCTGGCCCTCGAGAATCAGGGCCTGGCGAACCCCGCCAGCGTGCGCTCTCTCCCGACCTCGGCCGACCAGGAAGATCACAACGCCAACGCCGCGGCCGCGGCCGGCGACCTGACTCGCCTGCTGCACAACCTCGAAACGATCCTGGCCATCGAACTCCTGGTGGCGGCCCAGGCTCTCGACCTCCGTCTGGCGCGCGATGCCCAGGCCCGCCCGGGCCGCGGCACCGGGATGATCCTCAACCACATCCGTCGGCACGCCCCCCGGATCGAGAAGGATGAGTTGATGCGGCCGCACCTGGAAGCCTTGGCGCTGCTCCTGCGCCGCGACGGCTGGCTGCCCGACGAACCGTAGCCGTCGCCGTGCTATACTCCGCGACGTTCGCCTGAAACACCAGCCTCCACGCCTCGGCCTCACCCGCCCACTCGGGAGCAACGTTCGTGCCTGCGATACCACCGGTTAAGGGAACCCGCGATTTCTACCCGGACGAAATGGCCTACCGCAACTGGCTGCATGCGGCGGCCCGGCGGGTGTCCGAGTCGTTCGGCTACAGCGAGTACGAGGCCCCCTACCTCGAACGCTTGGACCTGTATGCGGCCAAGTCGGGTGACGAACTGGTGCGCGAACAGGCGTATGTGTTCGAAGACCGCGGCGGAGACATGATCGCGCTGCGACCGGAACTGACACCTTCGCTGGCGCGCATGGTGGCCGGCCGTCCCGGCTTGCTGCGACCGATCCGCTGGTGGTCCTTCGGGCCGATCTGGCGCTACGAACGGCCTCAGAAGGGACGCTCGCGCGAGTTCTTCCAATGGAACATCGACCTGCTGGGAGTTGAATCGGCCGAGGCCGATGCGGAGATCGCCGCCATCGCCGTCGAGTTGTTCCGCCAGGTGGGCCTGGGCCCCGAGACGATCCGGCTTCTGGTGAACAACCGCCGGCTGGCCGAGCAGCAGTACCGCGCCCTGGGGATCGAGGCCGAGCGCCTGCCGCTCGCCTTCCGCCTGGTGGACCGCCGCGATCGGCTCGCACTCGAGGCGTGGAACGCCTACGGCGAGGAGCTCGGCTTTTCCCGCCCCACGCTCGAACGGCTGGCCGAATTGTTGCTCGACCTCGAGGGTTGGCGGGCCTCCGAGGAGATGCGACGGTTCTTCGACGCCTGCCGCGACCTGGGAGTATCGGAGTACCTGCGCTACGAACCCACGGTGGTCCGGGGCCTCGACTATTACACCGGCATCGTGTTCGAGGCCCGCGACGCCGCCGGGACCCTTCGGGCGATTCTGGGCGGCGGCCGCTACGACGATCTTGTGGCCGACGTGGGCGGCGCCCGGGTGCCCGGGGTCGGGTTTGCCATGGGCGACATCACGCTCAGTCTATTGATTCAACAGAGCGGCGGCACGCCGGCCCTCGATCCCGCCCCGGCACAGATCCTGGTCTGCTGGGTCGAAGAATCGGCACGCGGCGAATCCCTGCGCCTGGCTGCCCGCCTGCGCCATTCCGCCGTGCGAGTTGAGTGGTACCCCGAATCCGAACGACTGCCGCGCCAGCTCAAGTACGCCGATCGCCGTGGGATCCCCCTGGCGGCGATCCTCGGCCCACGGGAAGTCGATACGGGCCAGGTCACGCTCAAGGACCTGCGTTCCGGAATCCAGTCGACCTACCCTGTCGATGAGTTCCTCGAGCACGTCGTTTCCGCCCTGGGCTGAACCGGGAGAAGGCCTCGCTCGATAGGAATCCGGGCTGAGCGTTCGATCCGCCAGGGCCTACGGGTTGCCGCCTTCTGGGCTTGGTTTCGATGCTGGGAGGTTGGCTCAGAGGAACCCGCCCCATGCCGGGGACGGCCGATCCTTCCGTGCTACAATGCCGACCGCATCGCCGGGCCAGCCAGGTCCCATTCGCGGAAGGCCATCGGCGGTCGAAGCATGGTGCCAGTAGCTCAACGGCAGAGCACCGCACTGTGGATGCGGGGGTTGTGGGTTCGAGACCCATCTGGCACCCCTGAAGACGCCCGCTGAGGGCGTCTTGTTCTTTTGGCGGGGACTACCCGGTGGCCAGGGCCCCGTCCGGACTTGTGGCGGGAAACCGGATGCGGAAGACGGCGCCGGGACCCGGGTCGGCCGAGATCGAACCCCCGTGCGCTTCCACCACGGCCCGAGCGATCGATAGCCCCAGCCCGGCGCCTTCCCCCCGATCGCGGGTGCGCGACGACTCGCCCCGGAAGAACGCCTCGAAGATGTGGGGCAGTTCGTCCTCGGGAATGCCCTCCCCTCCATCGTGCACCCGCAGTTCGACCTGGCCCTGGCGTGCGGCGACCACCCGCACCGTCCCACCGCGGGGAGTATGGCGGATGGCGTTCTCGACCAGGTTGGTGAGCGCCCGCTGCATCAGGTAGGGATCGATCCAGACCGGGTCGACGTTCGCCGCCACCTCTCCCTCCAGAACCACCCCCACTTCCTGCGACGGCAGGCGGAGCGCCTGGATCGTATCGGAAACCAGGTCGTGCAACGAGGCAACCTCGCGTCGCGCCTGCAGCACACCGGCGTGAAGCTGGGTCAGCTCGAACAGGTCGTCCACCAGGCGGCCGAGGTGTTGGATCTCCGACAGCGCGACGTCCAGGTAGCGGCCCGTCTCTGCGCCGTCCTCTACGACGCCTTCGCGCAGGGCTTCGACCGTGGCCCGCAGCGAAGTGAGCGGGGTCCTCAGATCGTGCGAAGCCGAGGCGATCAGGGATCGCTGCGATCGGAGCGCCGCCGCCTCACGGCGCTGGGCATCGGCCAGGCGTTCCCCCATGGCGTTGAACGCCCGCCCCACTTCCTCGACCTCGTCCCCGGTTGCCAGTTCGACCCGCCGACCGAGATCTCCGGCGGCCACCGCCGTGGTGGCGGAAGCCAGGCCTGCCAGGCCGCGTGTGACCGAACGGGCCATCACCCAGCCGAAGCCCAACGCCACCAGCGCACCAAAGAGCAGCAGAACGACCAGCAAAGCGCTATCGTGCCCCGAGAAGAACATCGGCATCGAACTCAGGGCGATATTGATCAGAACGATCGCAACACCGAGCGCATAGGTCAGGCCGATCTTGGCCTGGATTCCGCCCAGCCGTAGGGCTCGCATCAAGCGCCAGGCAAGCCCGGCCAGCGCCAGCGACAGGACTTCACTGCTGACCAGGAACTGGGCGAGAAGTCGCAGGTCCTCCGCCGGAGGGTCGAGCAAGACCACTGCCAGTCCCAGGGCGATCAGCGGCGCCGCCAGCCAGAGCAGGATGACCCGGGCGATCATTCCGACTCCAGCCGGTAGCCTACGCCCCAGATCGTCAGCAGGAGCCGGGGGCGCGACGGCTCGGCTTCGATCTTCTCCCGGATTCGCCGCACATGAACCGTGACCGTGCTCGAGTCACCGTAGCTGGTGCCCCAGACATGCTCCATCATTTCGGCCCGGGTGAACACACGCCCCGGATGCTGGGCCAGAAAGTACAACAGGTCGAACTCCTTATGGGTCAGGGTCACCAGTCGACCATCGACCGACACTTCACGCCGGCCGGGATCGACCCGCAGACTCCCCAGCTCGAGCGTCCGGGCGGCGGGCTCAACTCCGGCCGGCTCCCGCCGACGCAGCACGTTGCGCACACGGACCACCACTTCGCGCGGGCTGAATGGTTTCACCACGTAATCGTCGGCGCCCAGGCCGAGGCCCAGAAGCCGATCGGTTTCGTCGCCGCGGGCCGTCAACATCAACACCGGCAGGTCGGTCTGCGAACGCAGGCGCTGGAACACCGACAATCCGTCGCGACGAGGGCAGCATCAGATCCAACACCACCACATCCGGCGACTCGCTTTCGGCCAGGCGCAGGGCCTCCTCGCCGTCGGCCGCCGTGACGACCTCATAACCGTCGCGCACCAGGTAGCGCCGAAGGACCTCCCGGACCTGCGGCTCATCGTCGACAACCAGCACCTTCTCACCCGTCATGCGACCGACGCCTCCTCCCGAGAGTCTAACCCCGAACCCATGGGACGCCTGCCGTCGGGTCGGCTGGCTGGTGTAAACTTGGCCCGCTCGCCCACCGGGCTGGCCGACCCTTGCCATGCGCACGATCGCCATCGCCAATCCGCGCGCCGGATCCGGAAAGACCGCCACCACCCACGCCCTGGGAATGGTGCTGGCCGAGCGCGGCTGGCGCACCCTGCTGGTGGACCTGGATCCTCAGGCCAGCCTGACCTCCTTCTGCGGAGTGGAAAACACCGCCGGCTCCAGCCTGGCCGAGGTGCTTGGCGGAGCCCTGCCCGGCCCGGTGGCCATGTGGGACATCCTGCGGGAGGTTGTCCCGGGGACTTACCTGTTCCTGGCGCCGGCCGACCTGGCCATGGCCTCCACCGAACTGGGCCTGGCCTCCCGCATCGGTCGCGAGATCGTTCTGCGCAAGATCCTGAGCACGATTCAAGGGAACTTCGACCTGGCACTTCTCGACTGTCCTTCGACCCTCAGCCTGTTGACCGTCAACGCTCTGACCGCGGCCGAAGCGGTCATCGTCCCCTCGCAATCCGACGTCACCCACGTGCGCGGCCTGTGGCTGTTCCTGGCAACCCTGGCGCAAATCCGGCAGGAGATGAATGCCGATCTGGAACTTCTGGGGCTGCTGCTGACCCCGTTTGACCCGCGTCTGAACCACCACCGCACAGCCCTGCAGGCGATGCGCGCCGCACGACTTCCCCTGTTGCCGGTAGGCGCCACCCGGGCCGGGCACGAGGACGACGCCGCCTCCTACTTCCCGACCGACCCGCAGTCGCAGATTCAACTGGCGGAGCGCGTCGAGAAGTGGCTCGCCGACAGTCGCCCTTGAAACCCGCCATGCCCGACGGCTCGGGACGGGCGGTAGCCCATCCCAACATCGCCTTGATCAAGTACTGGGGCAATCAAGACGACCGGCTGCGCCTGCCCTCCAACGGCTCGATCTCCCTTACCCTGGGCGGGCTGCACACTGTGACTCGGGTTCGTTTCGATCCCGGGCTTTCCCGAGACGAGGTCACCCTGCACGGCCGCCCGGCGCCGCCCACGGAACGACAACGGGTGATCGAGCACGTCGATCGGGTCCGCCGCGCGGCCGGGATGGCCGCGCCGTGCTCGGTGGCCAGCGGCAGCGACTTCCCGCCGGCTGCCGGGATCGCCTCCTCGGCTTCCGCCTTTGCCGCACTCACCCTGGCAGCGGCTTCGGCCGCGGGTCTCCAGCTATCGCCCGACGAACTCTCCGCCATGGCGCGGCGCGGATCTGGATCGGCCTCCCGCTCGATCCACGCAGGATTCGTCGAATGGGTTGTCGGCGACGACGCCACCTCGTTCGCCCGTCCCCTGGCGCCGCCCGAGCACTGGCCCCTGGTGGACCTGGTGGCGGTGGTCGATTCAGGCCCGAAGCCCGTCGGCTCGTCGGAGGGCCACCGCCTGGCGTCTACCAGCCCGCTGCAGGGGGCCCGCGTGAGCGACGCACCCCGACGCCTCGAGCTTTGCCGCAAGGCAATTCTCGAGCGCGACTTCGAGCTCCTGGCAGAAATCGTCGAGCAGGACTGTCATCTGATGCACGGGGTGATGCAGACCTCAAGGCCGGGGCTGCTTTACTGGTCGGCGGGTACTCTGACGGTCATCCATCATGTACGAGAAGAGCTTCGCCGGGGTTTTCCGTTGTGCTACACGATCGACGCCGGCCCCAACGTGCACTGCCTATGCCCTGCCCCCGAAGCCGCAGCGGCGGCCGCTCGCCTGCGGGAACTGCCGGGGGTGCAGGCCGTGCTGAACGCCACCGCCGGAGGGGCGGCCCGCCTGATCCCCGAAACCGACCCGCTGACCGCCCTGCTATAATCCCCCGCGGAACTCGGATTGAACGACCTTCTCACCTTTATCGCCATCCTGGCGTTTCTGATCCTGGGACATGAGTTCGGTCACTTCGTCGCGGCCCGCTGGCGCGGCGTCCGGGTGACCGAATTCGGGATCGGATTCCCGCCGCGGCTCTTCACCCTCTTCACCGCCGCCGGCACCCGGTTCACGGTCAACGCCTTGCCCCTGGGAGGCTTCGTCCGCCCAGCGGGCGAAGACGACCCAAGCGTGTCCGGGGGTCTGGCCGGATCGCCGGTTTTCACCCGGGCCGTGGTGCTCCTGGCCGGTCCGGTGGCCAACCTCGCCCTCGGGGTGCTGGCCTTCTCCGCGGCCTGGAAGTTCGCCGCTCCCGACCCAAACCGTGTGCTGGTCACGGAAGTTGCGGCGGGCTCCCCGGCGCAGGCCGTCGGTGTGTTGCCGGGCGACATTGTGCTCTCGTTGAACGACAGGGAGATCGCCGGGTTCGAAGACATGCGCCTGGCCACCACGGCCAGCCTCGACCAGCCCGCCATCCTGGAGGTCTTACGCCAAGGGGAGACCCTGGCCTTCACCCTGACGCCCCGCAGCGCGCCGCCCGGCGAAGAAGGCCCGTTGGGAATCACCATCAGTCATCCCAACGCGTCAAGCCGGCTGGATCGAGTCGCTCGATTACGGTCTCGATTCGGTGGCATTCCAGCTGGAAAACCTGGTGCTGCTCCCCTCCCGCCTGATCCGCGGCGACCTGGCGCCGGAGGAAGCCCGGGTGAGCGGCTTGAAAGGGATGTACGACATGTTCGCCTGGGCGGGCCAGATCGACCGGGACGCCCAGCGCCCATTCCTTACCTTGAACTTGATGGGGATCATCAGTATCGGCCTGGCGTTCGCCAACCTGCTGCCGTTCCCGGCCCTTGACGGGGGCCGGCTGGCCTTCGTCGCCTTCGAGGTCGTGTTTCGGCGTCGGGTTGCGCCGCGCCACGAAGGCCTGGCCCACGCCGTCGGCTTCGTCCTCCTGCTCATCCTCATGGCCTACGTCAATCTGCAGGACTTCACCGACCCGCTGGTTCTCCCTCGTTAGCCGGAGGGCGAGGTGAGCGACTCGCTGGAGCGGGCGATCTCCGCCCTGAGGTTCGACCGCGAACCCTGGCCGGAGCGATTACGGGCTCTTTCCGATCTGGAACCCCGGGCCCGGCCGGCCGTCGAAGCGGCGTGGAACGAGCTCCCGGCGGAACGCCGTCAGGAGATCCTCCGTATGTGCGCAGAACTCTCCCGAGCTCACATCGAATTGAACTTCCACTGGCTGGCGCGCCTGTCCCTGGCCGACGCCGAGGGGAGCGTCCGACAGATCGCAATCGCCAACCTCTGGGAATGCGAGGACCCCGACCTGTCTCCGGTGTTGCTCCGGATGCTCGAGTCCGACCCGGATGTCCGGGTGCGAATTGAGGCGGCGGAGGCGCTGGAACGCTTTGTCGATCGGGCCGAGCTGACGGACGCCGATCCCGAGTGGTGGGATGCGCTCTCCGCCGGGTTGATCGGCGCCAGTCTGTCCGCGGAGCGCGCCCTCACCCTTAAGGCGATCGAGGCCCTTGGCCACTCTTCCCACCCGGACGTCCCCGACCTGATTGCCCAGGCCTATGCTGCCGCCGACGAGCCATCCGTTCGATCGGCCCTGCTGGCGATGGGGCGATCCGGCGATGCTCGCTGGTCGCGAGCGGTCTCGACCGAGCTGCGCAACCCGGCTCCCCGGCTGCGCGCCGAAGCCGCGCGGGCGGCCGGCGAGCTCGAGCTGCGCCAGGCTGTCCCGGAACTCCTCGAGCTGCTTCGCGATGTTCATCCCGACGTCCAGCGCGCCGCCGTCGGTGCCCTGGCCCAGATCGGGGGCCGTCGAGCGGCGAAGGCGCTGGAGCGCGTGGCGCGTCGCGGCGACGACGAGGCGCTGGCCGAGGCGGCCGAAGAGGCGCTTGAACTGTTGGCCTTTGTGGAGGAGACGCGCCAATTCGAAACCGGCCTCGGATTGCGAGACGAGGTCGAATGAGCCTGATCTCAGCCTTCGTGCAGAATCTGCTCCCCGTGATGATCCTGGCCGGGGTCGGATTCCTGGTGCAGCGCCTGCTCCGCCTCGACCCCCGACCCCTGTCTCAGGTCGTGTTCTACGTCTTTTCTCCCGCCCTGGTCTTCAGCCTTCTGACCAAAGTGCCCTTTGCGCTGGCCGACATGCTGCGCATGGCCTCCATGGTGGTGCTGCTCCTGGGGATCCTGGGCGGATTGGCCTGGCTGGTGGCGCACGCGCTCTCGGGTTATCCCGGACCATGACCTCCGCGCTGATCCTCGTGGTCACGTTCATGAACGCCGGGAACCTGGGGCTCCCGATCACCCAGCTCGCGCTGGGGGAGATTCCCCTTGCCTGGGCGACGGTCTTCTTCGCGACCACCGCGCTGGCGGCCAACTCGGCCGGGGCGTGGGTGGCAAGTCTGGGTCGGGCGTCGGCGTGGCGCTCACTTCTCGGGCTGGCCAAGGTGCCCGCGGTATATGCGATCCCCCTGGCCTTGCTCCTGCGGGGGCTGGACCTGACGCTCCCAGCAGTGTTCTCCATCCCGGTGGAGCTCCTGGCCGACGCCACCATTCCCTCGATGCTGCTCCTCCTGGGAATGCAACTGGCGGGAAACAGCAGGCCAAGGCAACGCGGCCTGCTGGGGCTGGCTGCCGGGATGCGGTTGGTCCTCTCCCCGCTACTCGGCTGGGGGCTGGCCGTCTTGTTCCGCCTGCCGGCCGCCGCCTTCGATGCGGCCGTGCTGGAGGCCGCGATGCCGAGCGCGGTGCTGACCTCGATCCTGGCGGTGCAATACGACGTCGAGCCCGAGTTCGTCGCCGGTGCAATCCTGCTCACAACGGCGCTCAGCCCTGTCACCTTGAGCGCTCTGCTTGTGGGTTTGTGATGAGCCCGGCATCTTCTGAGGCCGCCGGCGCAACGGGGCAGCCGTCCCATCGCCTTCACGCTTTCGTCGACGGCGTGGTTCAGGGGGTCGGCTTCCGTTACTTCGTACTCGACGCCGCCCGGAGGCTGGGCGCTCGCGGCTGGGTCCGGAACTTGCGCGACGGCCGCGTGGAGCTGTTGGCCGAGGGCAATCAGGCCTCCCTGAGCGCCCTGCTCAGCGAAGTAAGACGAGGCCCGCCAGGGGGGCGCGTCAACTCGGTAGAAACGATCTGGAAAGAGGCCGGGGGCGAATTCGATGGCTTCCGGCTCGAACGGACCGCCTGACGGACTCGGATTTCAGACTGGCGCCGGCGGAGGCTGTTGCAGCCGGCCCAGGATCCCCGCAACCTCGCGAATCTCCTGCCGGGAGTACCCATCCTGAATCGACGAGGCATCCAGCAACGCGATCGTCGACGTCGCCATCCCACCCAGTTCCCTCACCAGCTCAGCGAAGCGGACCGTAGCGGAGACCGGGTCCGCCCCCGTCCCCAGGTCGGTCAGGATAAGTGGCTTCTCCGGGAACCAGCGTTGAACCGCCTCGGCGGCCATCTTGGCTTCCACCAGAGGTGCCGCAATCCCGATCCAATCGGCCTCGGCAGCGGCCGCCGAAGCCTGCTCGAGGAATGTCGAAGCCGATTGCTGACGACCTCGGACGTCGACCCCGGGAGCCAGAGCCGGGAAACCCACCCGCAAGCCCGGGAAGATTCCCAACAATCTGCGGCGAATTTCCTGGAACCAATCCCCGAAGGCCTCCCCATCCCGCCAGGCAGTCCCGAATCCGCCGCGCTGCTCGTTGGGGAACAACACGGGCTCGAAATCGAGAACCCGCAAGCGTGCCAATCGCCCGACCGCGGGTGCCAGGCGCGCAACGAAACGTGCCGGTTGTTCGGGTTCCCGGGGAGCGTTGGTGGCTACACGCACGAGGAGGCGTAGATCGGGGCCAGCTGACCGGCGCAACGCCTCGATCGCTTCGCGGCTCGTGCTGAGACCGATCATCAGGGCGCCGGGCCTGACCGCGCCTACCAGGCGGAGGTCCGCCTGCGTCGGGCCCTCGTCCCGCAAGACCGACAGACCGGCGGCGCCAGTCGAGCGACCCCGGGGTGCAGACTTGGGCCGGGAACCGGCGGGCCAGACCAGATACGGCGTGGGGTCGAGGATGTCCTTGGGCCAGCTGGTCTCGTGGCGAGCCGTGGCCCCGTCGCGCTTGAGCGAAAGGTGCAGGTGCGCCGCCGAGGAGTTGCCGGTCGAATTTGCCCTGCCGATCAACTGGCCCGCCCGCACCCAATCTCCCTTTCGCACCAGGGGCCGCGCCAGATGGGCGTAGACCGTCTTGTAGCCGTCGCTGTGGCGGATCCGCACGTGAATCCCGTACGCGTGCGGCTTCGGGTACGGGTAGACCTCATACACTTCGCCGTCGGCGCTGGCGTAGATGTTGCTGTTGGTCAACGCCCGCAGGTCTACGCCTTCATGCCCGGGCATCCCGTATCGGCGATACACCTGCGGGTTCACCCCAAAAGGCTGGGTCATCACCGGATAGTCAGTCGGCCAGACCAGGTGGAACGTGCGACGCAGCGCCCCGTAACGGTCGTTGTCGACGGCCCGCCGGTTCAGTTCGGCGGACAGTTCCTCCGGGCTCGACGCCCGGATCGGGTCCAGCCGAATCCCGTCATGGTTCTTGTGGAACCAGGCCACTGGGTCTCCGAGATCCGGATAGGCACCCTCGAACACAGGCAAGGTGACCACTTGGCTGGGACGCATGTAGCGTGCCGCCACTCCCGGGTCGGAGGTCAGATTGGCGCCGAAGGCCCGCACGTAGTCCCGGCAGCTCCGCAACCAGGCCCAGTAATCCCCCCGGGGCAGCAGCAGGATCTGGAAGTCGAGGGCCACGGCTAGCCGAACCCCAGCCCGGCCTGGCGCAGCGATACGTGCCGGTTCTTCCCCAGGATCAGGTGGTCGAGCACTTCGACATCCAACAGCCGCCCGGCTTCCACCATCGCCCGGGTGACCGCGACATCTTCCGGGCTGGGGCTGGGATCGCCGCTGGGATGATTGTGCGCCACGATCACGGCCGCGGCGTTGGCCCGCACCGCCTCCCGGAAGATCTCTCCCACCCGGACCACCGAGGTGTTCAACGACCCGACATACACCGTCTCCTGGCGAAGGATGCGGTTGCGCGTGTCGAGCATCAGCACCACCAGGTGTTCCTGCTCCTGGCCGGCGATGTCGTGGCTCAGGAAGGCGACCACATCCTCGGGAGAGTGGATCGCGTCTCTCTCGGTCAGATGGGCGTGGGCGAATCGGCGACCGAGCTCAATCGCCGCCAGGAGCTGGGCGGCCTTGGCCGGCCCGATCCCGCTGCGGCGACGCAGGTCGTCGTAGCGAGCGGATTGCAGGCCGAGAATGCCTCCCAGGTCGTTCAGCAGAGCCTCCGCCAGTCGGACAGCGCCGGCGCCACGCACGCCGGTGCGCAGCAGAATGGCCACCAGTTCGGCCTCAGAAAGGGCTCGTGGGCCGTGGTTCGCCAGTCGTTCGCGGGGTCGTTCGGACCGCCGCAGGTCGGCGATCCGGTGACGAGCCGGGTCGTCTGGCATGTCCCCCTCCCCGGATGCAAGCTCCCTGCCAGGGAGCCGAGTGCGCGGACTCTAGCGGAGGCCCGTCCCCCCGTCAACGGTCGTCCCGGGCCCGCATGCTATAATCCCGGCTCCCCATGGGCCCCAACGGTCTCGAATCACTGGGCGGTCTGTTCCTGTATGTCTCCGCCGCGTTCGGGGCCTTCGTGGTTGCGCTCTGGATCAGCCTGGTTTTCTGGGCCTGGCGTGACATCCGGGCCCGATCGCACGACAGGCTTCTCCGGATCCTGGCTCCGCTGGTGGTGCTGCTGCTCAGCCTTCCCGGGGTTCTGGTTTACCTGGTGCTGCGACCGGCGCGGACCCTGGAAGACGAGTACCAGCGAGCGCTGGAAGAAGAAGCCCTTCTGGCCGAGGTCGAGGAACACGCCAACTGCCCGGGGTGCGGCCGGCAGATCAAAGCCGACTGGCAGGTCTGCCCGCACTGCCACACCCGGCTGCGCAAGTCTTGCACCCGCTGCGGGAGGTTGATGGAACTCCCGTGGAACCTGTGCCCCTACTGCGGGTCGCCCTCCCCGATCGCGCCTCAGGAGGCCCCTGCTCGCGAATCCCCCGAGACGTAAGGGGTCAGCCGGCGGGCTTTCCTGCAGCCAGGGCCGACCAGCCGGCGTACTCCGCACCTTCCCCCAAGTCATCTTCAATCCGCAGCAGCTGGTTGTACTTGGCCACACGGTCCGTGCGCGCCGGCGCACCGGTCTTGATCTGCCCCAGACGCAGCGCGACGGCCAGGTCGGCGATGGTGGTGTCTTCCGTTTCTCCGGAGCGGTGGGAGGCGACTGCCTTCCAACCGGCCTGACGGCACAGGTCTACGGCCAGGCGAGTTTCGGTGAGAGTCCCGATCTGGTTGACCTTGACCAGCAGGGCGTTGCAGGCGCGCCGGTCGATCCCCTTCCGGACGCGATCGGGGTTGGTCACCAACAGGTCGTCTCCGACGATCTGGACCCGGTCTCCCACCTCGGCTGTCAGCGCCTGCCAGCTCTCCCAATCGTCCTGGGCCAGCCCGTCTTCGATCGAGACGATCGGGTACTGGCGCACCCAGTCGGCCCAGAAACCCACCATGCCGGCCCCGTCGAGAAGTCTTGCCTTCTCTGCGAAGCTGGTAGCGTCGAGAAACCGGATCGAACAGCTCCGAGGCGGCCGGATCGAGCGCCAGGGCGACCTGGTCGGAGGTGCTCAGCCCGGCGGCAGCGATGGCCTCCAGAATCACCTCCACCGCCTCCGCATTGGCCTTGAGAGCCGGGGCGAAACCCCCCTCGTCACCTACCAGGGTCGAGTAGCCGCGCTTCTTGAGCACCGTCTTGAGGGCATGGTAGATCTCGACGCCCCAGCGCAACCCCTCTGAGAAACTCGGCGCGCCGAGAGGCATCACCATGAACTCCTGCGCGTCGGTGGACTGCCAGGCGGTGTGGGCGCCGCCATTCAGGATGTTGAGCATCGGCACCGGAAGGAGCGTCGCCTGCTCGCCCCCGAGCCAGCGGTAGAGCGGCATCCCCCTCGCTCGCGCCTGGGCGTAGGCGTAGGCCAGGCTGACAGCCAGGATCGCGTTCGCCCCAAGGTGACCCTTGTTGGGGGTTCCGTCGAGCGACTTCAACCGCTCATCGAGGGCGGCCTGGTCGCCTTCGAACCCCGACAGGGCATCCCCGATCGTCCGGTTCACGTGCTCGACCGCACGCGACACCTCCTTGCCGCCGTAACGGGCGGCATTCCCATCGCGCAGTTCGAGCGCTTCGTGGACGCCGGTCGACGCCCCGGATGGGACGATCGCCCTGCCGCGGGATCCGTCGGAAAGCCGGACCTCGGCCTCGACCGTGGGATTGCCTCGCGAAGTCGAGTACCTGCCGGCCATGGATGCTTGCGATGGATGCTGTCATGGGGGGCGCCTTCCGGTGCGATTATACCGACCGCGCTCGCCCGGCTGCATCTCGGCGGTGCCCCCCATGTTAGAATCCGCGGCGTGCCTCCCGATCGGGTGTATTTCGACTTCGCCGCCACGACTCCGGTGGATCCACGCGTCGTCGAAGCCATGCTCCCCTACTTCGGGGATCGCTTCGGAAACCCGTCGAGCCTGCATGCCTTCGGCCAGACGGCGGAGTCGGCGCTCGAAGCCGCCCGACAGCGCCTGGCCGACCTTCTCGGCGCCCGCCCGGAAGAAGTGATCTTCACCAGCGGTGGATCCGAAAGCGACAACCTGGCCGTCCGAGGCGTCGCCCTGGCGGAGGCCGAGCGGCGGGGCGCAGATCGCGTTCTGATCTCGTCCATCGAGCATCCGGCGGTGGCCAACGCCGCCGCGTTCCTGGCACGGCAGCACGCGTTCAAAGTCGACCTGGTGCCCGTCGACCGGTTCGGCCGAGTTCGATCCCGGCGAGGTGGCCGCCCGCATCCGGCCCGAAACCGCCCTGGTCTCGGTGATGCTGGCCAGCAATGAGGTCGGGACGGTCAACCCGGTTGAGTCCATCGGCCGGGTTTGCCGCCAGGCCGGGGTTCCGTTCCACACCGATGCGGTCCAGGCGGCTGCGCACCTGCCGCTGACGACGGCGGCTGCCGGCGCAGACCTGGTGTCCCTGGGTGCGCATAAGTTCTACGGCCCGAAGGGTGTCGGCGCGCTTCTCTGCCGAACCGGGATCGGGCTGCTCCCCCTTCAGCCAGGAGGCGAGCAGGAGTCGGGGCGGCGTGCCGGAACCGAGAACGTCCCCTTGATCGTCGGGATGACACGGGCGTTCGAGATCACGAACGAATCGCTCGTGGTCAACACGGACCGGGCCGCCGCCTTGCGCGACCGGATCATCGAACGAGTGCTCGAGACGATCCCGGACGCCCGGCTGACAGGGCATCCCCGGGAGAGACTTCCCAATCACACCTCGTTCGTCTTCCCGGGCATCGACGGGAATCGCCTGCTGGCGGCGCTCGACCTGGGCGGTTTCGCCTGCTCCTCGGGCTCCGCCTGCAAGACCGGTGATCCGGACCCGTCGACCGTGCTGCTGGCCCTGGGGCTCGAGCCCGACCTGGCACTCTCCTCCCTGCGTGTCACCCTGGGGCGGCCGACAACGACCGGCGAGGTCGAACGGTTCCTGGAATTCCTTCCGCGAGCCGTCGGCTCCCTTCGCCAGACCGCCCCCCTCGCCGGATGACCCCCGAACGCGTCGCAGTCGCCATGAGCGGTGGCGTTGACAGCGCCGTCGCCGCCGCCCTGCTGGTGGAGCAAGGCGTCGACGTCTTCGGCGTGATGCTTCGCCTGTGGGTCGAAGACGGCCGCATCAACCGATGCTGCTCCCCCGACGACGTGGCTGCGGCCCGCCGCACAGCAGGGCTGCTGGAGATTCCCTTCTTTGTCCTCGACATGCAAGACCGGTTCCGCGATGAAATCGTCACCTTCTTCCTGGACGGCTACGCCAACGGGGGCACGCCCAATCCCTGCATCGAATGCAACCGGCGAATCCGCTGGACCCATCTCCTGGGCGAAGCACGTGCGCTGGGCGCAACCCATCTGGCGACGGGTCATTACGCGCGAGTCGAACCCGAGAACGGGAAGTACACCTTGCTGCGGGCGCTGGATCACGACAAGGACCAATCCTACGTCCTCAGCATCCTCGGACAGGAGCAACTCGGCCACGCCAGGTTCCCGCTCGGTCGCCTGACCAAAGCCGAGGTACGAGACTACGCCCGACGCCGAAGTCTGCCGGTTGCCGAACGGCCCGAGAGCCAGGACCTGTGCTTCCTGGCCGGACAGGACTACCGCGACTTCTTGCGCACCCATGCCAACGGGGGCTTCATCCCCGGTCCGATTGTGGGACCGGCTGGCGAAGTCCTCGGCCAGCATGCGGGTCTGGCCGACTACACCATCGGGCAGCGCAAGGGTCTGGGGATCCCCTCCAACACTCCGCTCTACGTCCTGGCCAAGGACGCCCGGTACGCGCACCCTGGTGGTCGGGCCGCGCGAGCGCCTTGGGCGTGGAGATTTCCAGACGCAGAGAACCAACTGGGTCGATGGCGCCCCACCCGATCGCTCGTTCGAGGCCGAGGTTCAGGTCCGCTACCGCGCTCCGCGCGTGCGCGGAAGGATCACGCCAGCCGAATCCGGGCGGGCCCACGTCGAACTGATCCGCCCGGTGGCGGATGTAACGCCGGGCCAGGCGGCCGTTTTCTACCGAGGCGACGCCTGTCTTGGCGGCGGGACGATCGCGTTGTGAACCTACCGGCCATCTATCTGGGTTTTCTCACGGCCTCCCTCCTGGCGGCTGGATTTCATGCCCTGCGGGGAGGCACGCTGGCACAGTTGGGGCTGTACCTGGTCACGGCCTGGGTCGCGTTTCCCCTTGGGCACGGACTGGCGGCGTGGATGGGATGGGAGGCCGGGCAGCTGGGAAGCCTGCGCCTGCTGCCGGCGGTGCTGGCGACCCTGGTCGGCCTGCTGGCGGCTTCGATCTTGGCCGGGCCGCGCCCGACGCCGCCCAAGCCGCCGAGCGACTAGACCCGGTCCGGGTGGTATAATCCACCGCGTGGAACCGCGCTCGCCCGCATCCGAAGACGGCGGGCCCGCCGTGGCGGAATCGTCCACGCCCGCGTCCGACATCCGCAGAACCCTGACCATCCTGCTGGCCGTTGGAATCGCGCTGCTCCTTCTCGGCGGGCTGCTGGTCTTGATTGCCTGGCTGATCCGGAGCCCGGAGACGGCCGAAGCCGTCCGGGATGCGGTGATCGTTGCCATCGGCATCGAGTCCGTCATCACCGGGGTTGCGGTGCTTGTGTTGGTGGTCCAGGTGGCACGGCTGACGGCGATGCTCCAGAACGAGATACGACCGATGCTCGAGGCGACCAACGACGCCCTGCGCACGGTGCGGGGAACGACCGAATTCCTGAGCGACAACATGGTTCGACCGGTGGTGCGCCTGAGCGGCGCCGCCGCGGCGATCCGGCGAGCCTTCGACTTGATCGGGCTCGGCCGGCTGCGGTAACACCGCGAACCCCACGGGAGGCAGGACATGGCACGCGAAGAAAACGACCTCGACTTCGGAGCATTCGTGCTGGGCGCGATCGTCGGCGGGCTGGTAGGCGCGGCCGTCGGGCTGCTGTTCGCACCCCAGTCCGGCGAAGAGACGCGCGGCCTGCTGCGCGACAAGGGCATCGAGCTGCGCGATCGGATGAACGAGACCGCCGAAGCCGCCCGTGCCCGGGCCGAGGCCATGGCCCGCGACGCCAAAGCCCGGGCAGAAGAGCTTCAGCGCAAGGGCCAGGTCGTGCTCGAAGAGCAGAAGGCCCGCCTGGACGCAGCCGTGGTAGCCGGCAAGCGCGCCGCCCAATCGAAGCGGGTCGAACTCGATCAGAGCTGACCCGGCAACAGCTGGCCAGATACCAAAGAGCGCGCCGGATGGCGCGCTCTTTGGTGTCTGACGCACCCGCAGGCCGAGCTAGCGCAGGTCGGAAACCTTTCCCACGGCCTCCGGGATACGGCGGGCGACGTCGCTCGCCAGCACACCGACGGTCGACCCCGCGGCCTCCGCCGCCAGGGTGCCGGCGAGACCGTGCAGGTAACTGCCGAGCACGGCTGCCTCCACCGGGCCCACCCCCTGCGCGCACAGACCGCCGATCGCCCCCGCCAGCACGTCGCCCGACCCGGCCTTGGCCAGCGCCGCGGTCGCAAACGGCAACACCCACAGCCGCTCATCGGGCGCGGCGATCACCGTGTGCGCCCCCTTCAAGACCACGATGTGGCCCCATTCGACGGCGCGTTCGCGCGCCACGCCTTCGCGGTTGGCCTGGATCGTCTCGACCGACAGCCCGGTCAGGCCGGCCAGTTCTCCCGGGTGAGGCGTCAGGATAGACTTCGGCGGCAGCCGCCGGGGCCAGCCGGCGATCTCCGCCAGCAAGCGCAACGCATCGGCATCGATCACGGCCTGGGGCATGCCTGGATCCGAAGCGGCGGCAGACTTTTCCCCGCTCGGTACAAAACCCATCCGCCCTTTGTGCGCCGGCTCGGAGCCACTGAACAACCGGCTCAGGAATCGCCGGGTGGTGGCCTCCCGACCCAACCCTGGGCCGACGACGAGCGCCTGGGCCGATCGGGCCGCCTGCACAACGATATCGGCCGCGGTCTCGGCGATCACACCGGTCTCATGCGGCAGCACCACCCAGGTCGCTTCGGGCAGATGGGAAACCAGGAGCCCGTGGATCGGCCCCGGCACCGCCAGGGTCACCAACCCCGCACCGATGCGGTAGGCGCCCGCGCCCGCAAGCCCAACAGAACCGGGGTAGTTGGCCGACCCGCCGACCACCAAGACCGTGCCGAAGGTCCCTTTGTGAGCCGTCTCCGGACGCGACGGAAGCCACCCACGCACCTCATGCCCTTCAACGAACTCGATCTTCACTCCGCTCAATTCACTCATCTCCTCGGAAAGGCCGATGTCACCCACCAGGATTTGACCACAGACCACGGACCCCGGGGCGCGCAGGAGACCCTGCTTGACGGCGCCCAGAGCAACCGTCAGGTCGGCCGTGATGGTCTCGGGAGCGATCTCTCCGGTATCGGAATCCAGACCCGATGGACAATCCACAGCCACGACCCACGGCCGTGGGCTTCGATCCGCAATCGCCGCCTCGACTCGGCGGAAGACCCTGGCCAGGCCCTCCCGCAAGGGAAGAGAGAAACCCGTGCCCAGGATGGCGTCGATCACCACATCGGCCGAAAGCGCCCTGTCCGAAAGCCGCTCCAGCCCGGGGTCGTCGGCCGCCTGAATCACCTCAGCGCCCAGGCTGCGCAGCGACTCGGCGTGCGGGTCCGGAGAGGGTCGCGGCCGGCTGACCCAGGCGCACACCTGCAGCCCTTGCTGGCGCAGGCGAGCTCCCGCCACCAGCCCGTCGCCTCCGTTGTTGCCAGGTCCGACCAGGATCAACGCCGACTTCCCCGCCGCTGCCCCCAGCACCCGAAGGGTCTCCCTGGCGACGGCCGCACCAGCACGCAGCATCATCCGGTCATACGACAGGCCGGAAGCGTCGGCGGCTCGTTCGATCTCCCGCATCTGTTCCACGGTGACAATCTTGCTCACCCCCATACCCCCGGAAGCCCTGTCGGGTCGTCGGCCTGCAGTTCCTGACCAGCCGCCGTCCAACCCAGGCCGAGTCGTTCCCGGGTTGCCGCCTCGGGCATTCCCTCGATTCGATCCCAACCCCGGACTCGATAGTACGACTCGAGCATCGACTCGAGCGGCGGAATGTAGCCGGCGGCCGGCCCATCCGTCAGCGGCCGCATCACCAGGTCGGGCAGCGAGTCGTCGGCGGCTGTCAGTCCGAGGCGACCGTTGATGAGGCGTTTGAGGTTCCAGCCTCGCTCACCTGCCAGCACCAGTTCCGGCAGACCGTAGTCCCAGCCGGTGGCCCGGTTGAGGAGCTCAACCGTGGTTTCCGTCGGAACATTGGCGAAGATGCACAACACCAGGGAGTTCAGCACCGTCTGCCAATCCTGGTGGCGAGCAACCGAGGCGGCCTTCTCCGCTCCCGCATGACGCGCCAGGTGGGCCACACCGATCTCCTCGATACTCTGGCCGATCTCGACCATGTAGTAATCCCCCTGATTGTGGCAAGCGCCACGCGGGGAGGTGGCGTAGACCAGGGCCATTCCGGAAGCGCCGCGGGGATCATGGAAAGCCATCTCCAGACCGTTCACCTGAGCTGCCTCGCCCGGAGCATCCCAGCGCGATGCCACCCACCGAGCACCACGGCCGAGCAGCGCCCCCAGGCCTTCCTGGCGGGCGATCTGGTCGATCAGGCGTTCCACGGCAGGGACCTCCCCCCACGTCGGCGCCAGACCACCGGCGTCGTCTCGGGGCAGTCGCCCCTCCTGCTGGAAATACATCGCCAGCCCGATCACGTTGGAGACCGAGATCGCATCCAGGCCATATCGGTCACACATTTCGCCCAGGCGGGTGACGGACTCCAGGTCGTTGATCCCCAGGTTCGGCCCGAAACCAACCATGGTCTCGTATTCGGGTCCCTTGCGCTCGAGACCATCGCTCAGTCGGACCTTCCGTCCGCAGGCGATTACGCATCCGTGGCAGGTGGAAACCCCGCTCAGGATGCGCTCGCTCATAACCGTTCCAGTCACCTGAAGAGGCTCGTCGGTCGTCCCCCGGGTGAAATAGCGCTTGGGCATCATACCCACATAGTCGAAGTACTCACTTCCGGCGGCCGAACCGCTGGAGCGCAACGCCAGGCTGAAGCTGTCTTCGCGGAGTGCCAGGTTGGCGCGGCGGCGAGCAGCGGCGAAGGACGAACGGTCCCAGACCGGTATGGGAAACGATCCGTGGATCGCCAGGGCTTTTAGATTCTTCGACCCCATGATTGCGCCCATCCCGGTCCGACCCGCCATCCGGCCGTGATCCACGAGGATGTTGGCCATCGGCAACCGGTTCTCGCCGGCCAGTCCGATCCCTGCAATGCGCAAGCCGGGAAGTCCGACCTCGCTCCGAATCGCCGCCTGCACTTCGACCGCATCGGCCTTCCCCCACAGGTGCACCGCCGACCGCAGCTCGATCTGTTCGTCCGAGATCAGCAGGTAGACGGGAGCCGGGGCGCGCCCTGTGAGCAGGATCCCGTCCCATCCCGCGGCGCGGATTTCCGGCCCCAAGAACCCGCCGACGTTGGATTCGCCCCAAAGGCGGGTGGCCGGAGACCACGCTGCCACAACGCAACGGCCGACCGCTGGGCCCGCCGTTCCGGTGAGGGGGCCGGTAAGGAAGAGAAGGGGAGATTCCGGATCCAGGGGGTCAGGCGATCTGGTCAGCAAGGGCCACAGGAGTCGAGCCGCCAGGCTGGCGCCGCCGAGGTACAGCCTGCGAGTCTCCGAGGGAACCTCAAGGCGTCGACTGGCGCCTGAAGACAGGTCCACGTGCAGGAGCGGCAGGCTGTGGGAATTCATCCGCGCAGGCCCAGCGCGAGCCAGACGGTCAGGTTCAAGGGACCGAACCCCCGCTCCTTGGCCAGTCCATCTCCGTTTCCGCCGCCATGCCCTTCCCGGGAACCGCCGCCATGGCATGCTCGGCCACGGCGGTGATGGTCAGGCTCGGGTTGATTCCGGGGTTCCCCGGGAGCACCGAGCCGTCGACCACGTACAGCCCGGGGAGATCGAACACCCGGCACAGCCTGTCGACCACCCCCTCCCGCGGAACTCCTCCCCATGACCGCACCGCCCAGCAAGTGGGCTGTCACCGACATGTTCAGCAGCACTTCGGGCAGGCTTCCTTGCGGAGCCCCACCGGTGAGCGCAGCGAACTCGCGCGCCACCTGGTGGCCGATTCTCAGTTCGGAAGGTGCCGGACGATCGACATCAGTCGAAGAGGTCAAGCCGGAGCCCAGCAGGCCCCGGGCACGACGACGCCAGCGGAAGCGGAGCAGATTGTCTTCCGACTGCATCACCAGCAAGATCGTCGTGCGCTGCGACCACCCGCGGCCGAACTTCTCCCGCAAGAAGTCCATCGGCCGGCGCAGGACCGCCAGCAGGAGCCCCCATCCCCGTTGCAGGAGCCCCGGCCCTGGTCCGTCCACCAGCGGCACCGACATCACCCGGATGAAGCTCGAACCCGCCGGGTAGCGGACGGGCTGGACATGCGTGACCGCGTCGGCCTGAATCTGCGAAGTGATCGCCACTCCCTCCGAGAAGTCGACCTCGCTCCGCATCGCCGCCGATCCAAGCAACGCTTCACTGTTGGTCCGGACCCGTTCGCCCAGGCTCTCCGGAATCCTGGGCAGGCTGCCGAGCTGGTCGCGACAGCGAAGCAGAAGCTCGACCGAGCCGTAGGCACCGGCCGCGACGATCACGCTGCCTCCGACCAGCGAGCCGGTCTCGCCACCGCCCCACCCCGGCCTGCGATATCCCACCCGGTAGCGCATCGGCCAGGACTCGGAACCGAGCGGCTCGATCGATCGCACCTCTGCCATCGGGATAATGCGTGTGCCCAAACGCTCGGCCAGGTACAGGTAGTTCTTCTCCAGCGTGTTCTTGGCGTTTTCGCGACAGCCCACCATGCAGCCGCCGCAGAAGGTGCATCCGGCGCGTGGCGGACCGATCCCTCCAAAGTACGGATCCGCCACCGTGATCCCTGGCTCGCCGAAGAAGACGGCGACCTCGGTCGGCGAGGGCTCACCCTCCGGATGCAGACGACGGGCGATCGCACGGAGCGCCTCGTCGGCAGGGCCGAGGCGAGGGTTGGTGGCCACCCCCAGCATGCGCCGGGCCACGTCGTAATGCGGGGACAGCCAGGCTTGCCAATCCCCCAGCGCCGCCCACTCCCTGGAACGAAACACCTCCGGACCGGGCTGGACCAGGACATTGGCGTAGACCAGGCTTCCGCCGCCGACCCCGCACCCGCGCAGAGCCAGGACATCCTTGAGGAACGTCATTTCCATGAAGCCGGTCAGCCCAAGACGCGGCAGCCACAGGTAGTCCGGCAGATTCCAGTTGGTGCTGGGGAACTCATCGTCGGCAAAGCGACGGCCCCGCTCCAGCACCGCCACGCTGTAGCCCTTCTCCGCCAGGCGCAGAGCGGCCACGCTACCGCCAAAGCCGGAGCCGACCACCACGAAATCGTACGCCGACGAACCCGGAGGCGACGGTCGATCGCTCATGACGATTCTCCCCAGAGGGCCGAGGTCGCCGGGGTCATCCCGGAGATTGGACTAGAGACGAGTCTCCACGGTCTGGCAGCAGCGCACGAAATCGAGCACCACCGGCACGTTCCTGAGGAAATAGCCGAAGTTGCCGCGCACCTGTATCTTGCGGGTGAGCATCGCCTGCATCGGATCCAGCGCGCCGGTGATCACCTTGGCGAAGTCGGCCCGCCGCGCCGTGAGGGTGAACGTGGGATCCGACGGCAGGCCCTCGGGTTCGTCGTGGAAGCCGCTCCGCCGACACTTCCCATGCCACAGATCGAAGTAGACCCAGCTGCGTTCGCCGGCAAGGCCTCCGCCCGGCCGGTCGGGCTCAACCTGGAAGACGATGTCGCCTTCCCAATTGCGCGCCACATGCGCATAGCGTGCGTCGCCGTTCAACGCCATCTCCAGCGCATTCACCCAGGATTCGCTCGGAAACTCGTGCACAGGCCAGCCTCCCGGCTCGGGACGATTATCCGCCACGTTCCTGCGACTGTCAATTTTCCGACCGAGGAAATCGACCCGCCCGCCCTTCCCTTGCCCGCCCGAGGGTCCGAGGTTTGACAGACCGCGGTCAACTCCGGTACACTGCAGGTCGCTCCGCCGAAACGGCCATGACGCACACGCCCACTCTCGACGACGTGATTCAGACCCGGCAACGCCTGGAGACGCTGGAGGATCAGGCTTTGGCCTCCTATGCGGTCCGCAGCCGGGACTCACGCGGCCGTGCCTTCCCCGAAGATGAGCCGATCGAGCGCACCCGATTTCAGCGCGATCGCGACCGCGTACTCCACACCACGGCCTTCCGTCGGCTCGAGTACAAGACCCAGGTCTTCGTCAATTACGAGGGCGACTACTACCGGACCCGCCTGACCCACACCCTGGAAGTGGCGCAGATCGGTCGCACCCTGGCCCGCGCCCTCGGCGCCAACGAAGACCTGGTCGAAGCGGTCTGCCTGGCTCACGATCTCGGCCATCCGCCTTTTGGGCACGCCGGGGAGTCGGCCCTGGCGCGGCTGATGGCGGAACACGGAGGGTTCGACCACAATCGCCAGTCGCTGCGCATCGTGACCGAGCTCGAACGGCGCTTTCCGGAGTTTCCCGGCCTGAACCTGACCTGGGAGGTGCGGGAGGGGATCGTCAAACACGAGACCGAGTACGACGTGTCGGATGCCGCCGGCTACGAGCCGGAGAAGCGCGGCACGCTCGAAGCCCAGCTGGCGAACGTCGCCGACGAGCTGGCCTACACCGCCCACGATCTCGACGACGGGCTTCGTTCGGGCCTGATCGCCGCCGAGCAGCTGGTCGACCTCGACATCTGGGCGATGGTCTCACGCAGCCTGGGCTGGACCGGGCTCGACCTCGACGAGCTGTCGCGCCACCGGTTGATCCGGCGGTTGATCGGCCTGGAGGTCAACGACCTGCTCCAGGCGACCGCCGAACGGATCCACAAGAGCGGGCTCAACTTCGGTCGACTCCCTGCAGCGCCTCACCTACAACGTGGCCGGGTTCTCCGAGGAGATGACGGCTCGCAACCGCCAGCTCAAGGACTTCCTCTACCGCAACATGTATCAGCACTACCGGGTGGTGCGCATGCAGGTGAAGGCCGATTCGATCCTGGAAGACCTGTTTCAGGCGTACACCCGCAACCCGGAAATCCTCCCGGAGCCCCTCCCCCCTGACGCCGGGCGAAACGGCCCAGATCCGCGCCATTTGCGACTATGTCGCCGGGATGACCGACCGCTTCGCCATGCAAGAACACGCCACGCTCTTCGATCCCGGAATACAGCCCTGACTTGCCGTAAAGCATGGACGATCGCAAGCTGTACCTGACCCCCGAAGGCGCCGAGAAGATCCAGGCCGAGCTGGACGAGCTGCGCGGCCCGCGCCGGACGGAAATGGCCGGGCGGCTGCGCCATGCGGTCCTCCAGGGCGATCTGTCGGAGAACGCCGACTACATCGCCGCCAAGGAGGCGCAGGCGTTCCTGGAGGGTCGGATTCAGGAGCTGGAAGCGATCGTGCGGGCGGCCGAGGTGGTGGAGGGCGACGGCCGGTCGGATGTCGTCGAGATCGGGAGCCGGGTCGTGGTCCAGGAGGCCGGGGCGCCGCCGGAGACGTTCCACGTGGTCGGCGCTCGCGAAGCCGACCCACGCGCCGGCAAGGTCTCGAACGAGTCCCCGATCGGTCAGGCCCTGCTCGGCCGCAGAGTCGGCGAGACCATCGTCGCCAAGACCCCGGGAGGCGAACTCCGGCTGGTCATCCTGGAGATTGAGGCACGCAGGGCGCAAGAACCGCGAGTCGTCCTGACGCGAAAAGCGTCGCGGCCCATCGGGGACCGCGACGCTGCATGGTCGGGAGCGTGAGGTTTCAGTCTCCGCCGAGTTTCGAAGACGCCCGCAGCTCGACCGTCATCCTCTCGAAGAAACTCTCCGCCGGCAGTGCGCCTCCGCCGTAGGTCAGATCTACGATCCGCGCTTCGACCATCAACGAGGCCGTTTCCAGCCGCACCATGGCGCCCGGCTCGGCCAGGATCGGATCGCCCTTGGCCGACATGCGGTTCCGGGTGGCTTCATCTTCATGCGCATAGCGGCTCATCAGGACTTTGGTGACGGTCTGAATGTCGTTCTTGTCGAACAGCCACACCTCGAAGGCCGAGACCTTCTTCGGTTCGCCGACGCCGATCAAGTCACCGATCCCGACTCCGCACTCCCCGAGAAAATCCCCGTTGGCGCTCTCGATGCTGAAGGAATCGTCGTACAGGTCGTCACCCAGCGTGTAGGTGGTGCGGAAAGTAGCCAGCGGAGGACGGGTCAGACCGGCGGGGACGGCCGCCGGAGCCAGAGGCTCGTCGACCGAACCCGGGGTCTTCGAAATCCGCCGTCTCCTCATCACGCCGCGGAGTGCGCCGGCGGCTTCGCCCGCGCACGACCACCGCCCCGCCCAGGAGCAGGCCCAGAATCAGGGTCACGCCGCACACCGGCAGCAGATACGAAGCGGCCGAGGGCGCCGCCGGGGTTGCGGTTCCGCTGACGCGGCGTGGCTGAGGCCGTCGGCTCGTAGAGCGAGATCGTCGCCAGGAAGCCCTCCAGCGCCGCCGGACTGACTTCGCCGGGATCCGTCTGAAGCGCAGCCAGCACCCCCGGCCCCGCTTCGCCCAGGGCCTGGTAACGGGCCAGCGCCAGATCCACGTCGCGATTCACAGCGTACGAGTCGACGGCGGCCCGCAGGAAGTCCATGCGGAAGTCCTGCCGCAGATGAGACGGCGTCGCGTCCGTCCATTGGACCGGATTCAGCACCCAGGCATACAGGATGCCCAGGGCGAGCCCCAGAACGCCCGCCGCGACCAGCCTCGGTCCGCTGCGCTGCATCATGGTTCGGATGGTTTCCATCAGTGATTCTCGCGCCTCCCGCCGGCCCGCGGCGCTTCATTCTAGATAATTCCGCCGCGGCCTGCAACCGGAGTTGCAAGGCCTATGCCGCTTCCCCGTCCGGTGTCGGAAGAGCGGCCTGTTCGAAGCGCTTCTCGCATTTCAGGCACACGGCATGGGTTCGGTTCTCCGCCGTCAGGGTGCCGGAGCACGCCGGGCAAGGTTGCGGCAGCGGCCGCTTCCAGGAGGTGAACTCGCAGGCCGGGTAGTTGGCGCAACCGTAGAACACCCGGCCCCTGCGGGTGCGCCGTTCGACCAGATCCCCGCCATCGGTCGGACACGGGACGCCGATCTTCTCCAGCCAGGGCTCCGTGTACCGGCACTCGGGGAAGCTCGAGCAGCCGATGAACTTCCCGTAGCGACCATGTCGCACCACCAGCGGATGGCCCGACTCCGGGCACGCCCGGTCGAGCTGCTCCGGCTCGGCTCGCACCTCCGGCATGTGCTCCTGGGCTCGCTCCACCTGACGGGCGAAGGGTCCGTAGAACTCCTGAATCACCTCGGCCCAGGGCCGCTCGCCCTCGGCAATCTCGTCCAGTTCTTCCTCCAGCCGCGCGGTGAACCCGAGGTCGACGATCTCCGGAAAGAACTCGACGATCATGTCGTTGACCGTCACACCGATCTCCGTCGGAACCAGGCGCTTCTTCTCCCGGTGGACGTAGCCGCGCCCCTGGAGAGTGCTCAGGATCGGCGCATAGGTCGACGGACGGCCGATGCCGAACTCCTCCAGGGCCTTCACCAGGGTCGCTTCCGAGTAACGCGGCGGCGGCTGGGTGAAATGCTGCTCCGGAAACGTGTCTTCCAGGTTCACCGGATCACCGGCCTCGCACTTCGGGCAGCTGAGCGAAGGCCGACCTGCAGTTCCTCCTCGTCTGCCTCTCCGTTCTCGGCCGCAACGTCTTCATACACTTCCAGGAAGCCGGCGAAGCGCAGGCTGGAGGCCGAAACCCGCAGCGAGTAGCGGTGGGCCGCGGTCTCCCCATCGACTTCGATGGTCAGGGTGTCGTACTCCGCCGGCGACATCTGCGAAGCCAGGAATCGGGTCCAGATCAGACGGTAGAGCTTGAATTGCTCGGTGCTCAGGTGGTCCCGAATCAACTCCGGTGTTCGCTGGACCGAGGTCGGCCGAATGGCTTCATGGGCCTCCTGGGCGCTCCGACTCCGGGTGCGGTACTGGGGGGGTTCCTCCGGAACGAACGGATCCCCATAGCGCTGGCGAGCGTAACTGCGGGCTTCCTGTTGGGCCTGTTCCGAAACCTGGGTCGAATCGGTGCGCATGTAGGTGATGAGCCCGCCGGGCTCGTCCCCACCCACCTCAACCCCCTCGTACAGCTGCTGGGCGATCGCCATTGTCCGTCGGGCGACGAACCCAACTCGACGGGCCGCCTCTTGCTGGAGCGTACTGGTGGTGAACGGTGCCAGGGGCCGGCGCTGGCGCGTCCCCCGACGGACTCCCGCCACCCGGTAGCTGCCCGCTCGCATATCTTGCACCACCCCGTCGACGCGCGCCTGGTCTGGCAGATCGGGCGACTGATCGTCCACCCGCAACAGACGGGCGCGGAAGGCCGGCGGCTTGTCGGGATGCAGGAACTCGGCGTCGATGGTCCAGTACTCGCGCGCCCTCGAACGACTTCGATTTCCCGCTCCCGATCGACCACCAGCCGCAGCGCCGCCGACTGTACGCGTCCGGCCGAGAGCCGACCACGCACCTTGGCCCACAGCAGCGGGCTCAGGTTGTAGCCCACCAACCGGTCGAGGATCCGGCGCGCCTGCTGGGCGTCGACCAGGTCCATGTCCATCTGGCGAGGGTGTTCAAAGGCCTGATGGACCGCCGGCGCGGTGATCTCGTGAAACACCACACGCCGAGCTCGCTCGGGCTCGATCCCGGCGGCTTCCATCAGATGCCAGGCGATGGCTTCGCCTTCGCGGTCGGGGTCGGTCGCCAGATACACTTCGCTGGCCCGCCCGACTTCCGACTTCAGCTCTTTGACGACCTCGCGCTTCTCCTTGGGCACCCGGTACTCGGGTCGAAAGCCGTTGTCTACATCCACCGACAGTCGCGATTTCAACAGGTCGCGGACGTGCCCCACCGAGGCCACCACCCGATGCCCTTTCCCCAGGAAGCGCCCAATGGTCTTCGCCTTGGCGGGCGACTCGACGATCACGAGTTTGCCCGTGCGCTTGACCGCCGGCTTGGACTTGCTCCGCCGCGGCTTTCGCTCCACCGGAGGCGGTGTCAGGCCTTCGTGTGCCGGAGTGCGGCCCATCCGCACCATGCGTGTCCCACACACCCCACACTGTCCGGAAGTGGAAGGCGACCCGGCGCGAGTGAAGGTCGGCTCCGCCGCCAGGATCTCCCGCTTCTGCTTGCATTTCACACAATATGCTTCCAACCGACTCTCCTACCTCAGATATTGATCCAGCCCGTCATGCTCCAGGGCCTCGACGATCGCCCGCACCCGGGCCGCCTGATCGCGCCGGCAGATCAGCAAGACGTCTCCGGTATCGATCACGGCCAGGTCGTTGACGCCTTGCAGCACCACCAGCTTGGCACGGCCGTCGGTCACGATCAGGTTGCCCGAGGATTCGTCCGTGCGAGCGATGGCGCCCAAAGCCGCATTGTCCCCGGGCTTGCCAGCCACCAACCGGTAAACTCGGTCCCAGTCCCCGATATCGGACCATTCCAGCCCCTGGGCGTCGAGAACCACGGCGTCCCCGGCGTTCTCCATGACCCCGTAGTCGATCGTCTGGGGCGACAGACCGCGCCAGGCGTCCTGGAAAGCTCGCTCTCCGACGACAGACGAGTCTTCCACCACCCCGGCCAGCAGGTGGTGCAGAGCCGGCATCGACCGCTCGATCTCCTGCAGCAGGCGTCTCGGTTGCCACAAGAACATCCCGGAGTTCCAGTAGTACTGACCGCTCTCCAGGTAACGGCGGGCCGTGTCGGCGTCGGGCTTCTCTTTGAACTCTGCAACCTGGTAGACCTGCTCGCCTCCCACCGGGTCCAGTCGATCTCCCCGGCGGATGTATCCGTAGCCGGTATCGGCCGATTCGGGCGGAATACCCAACGTCACGATCCGACCCGACGAGGCCAGATCGGCTCCCGCCTCGAGCAGGGCTCGCAATCGATCGGCCCGCCCGATGGCGTGGTCGGAAGTCAGTACGGCCATCACCGCCTGCGGGTCTCTCTTCTCGAGCAAGGCCGCCGCCAGCCCAAGCACCGGCGCGGTGCCTCGGGGCGCCGGCTCGGCCAGAAATCGCTCGGGCCCGAGGTCTTCGACCTCGTTCGCCAGGAGTTCTCCCAACCCCGCCGGCGCCGCCACCAGGATCTGGTCCGGCGAAAGCCAGCCGCGCAATCGATCGATGGCGGCGGCGAACAGGGAGTGGTCCTGCACCAGCGGCAGCACCTGCTTCGGCCGCCCCCGTCGAGAAACCGGCCACAGTCGGGTCCCACCGCCCCCGGCCAGGATCACGGCGTAGATTCGAGTCACCCGGAGGCCTCGGCCTTCTGGCGGCTGCGCCGCCCTCGAACGTAGTGCATTCCGCCCACCTGGACGGCCCGCCCCTGAAGCTCGAGCATGGCCAGGGAGGCTATCACCTCCGACGCCGGGCGGCTTGTCGCCGCCACGAGTTCGTCGGCATGTTGTGGTTCTTCGGAAAGCATGGCCACCAGCCGGCCTTCCAGATCGGTCGCAACCGACGGTGGCTCATCCGCCAGCGGCGCCGGCAGCGCCACCTGGAGGGCCTGCAGAACGTCCTCGGCCGAGGTCAGCGGCGAAGCGCCACTCAACAGCAAGCGGTTCGATCCGCGACTGGCACGACTGTAGATGCTGCCGGGGACGGCGAACACATCGCGCCCCTGGTCGGCCGCCAGGTCGGCCGTGATCAAGCGCTCCGCTCGCTTCCCCCGCCTCGATCACCACGATCGCCCGGGAGAGTCCCGAGACGATCCGATTGCGAGCCGGGAAGTTCTGACCTTCGGGGCGAGTCCCCAGCGGAAACTCGCTCAGCACGGCCCCCTGCCGGGCGATCTCTTCGGCCAGGGCTTCATGTTCGGGAGGATAAATCTGGTCGAGCCCCGAGCCGAGGACGGCCAGGGTTCGGCCCCCGGCGTCCAACGCCGCCCGGTGCGCAATCGAATCGATGCCTCGCGCCAATCCCGAGACGACGCTGATCCCGTGCACCGCCAGGGCGGTCCCCAGATCGCGGGCGACCGTCTGGCCGTAGGGAGTCGGCCGCCGAGTGCCAACCAGCGCCACGGCCTGGCGATCGGCGCGTTCGATCGCCCCGCGACAATACAGCACCACCGGCGGCGACGCAATCTCGAGCAGCTGCGCCGGATACGCCGGATCGTCCCAGGTCAGAACCGTCAACCCGGCTTCCCGCACACGCTCGACCTCGCGATTCAGGTCCAGCCGCCGCGCCTCGAGCAGCCCGCGGACTGCGTGATCTCCGATCCCTACGGATTCGCAGGGCCTGTTCGTCGGCCCCCCAGGCCTCGGCAACGCTGCCAAACCGATCGAGCAGCCGACGCAGACGAACCGCGCCGATTTCCTGCGGCGCGGCTGAACCCCAACCAGAACTTCAGGGTCGAGTCCTGTGGTTCGTGCGTCGTCGAAGCCGCCTTCTGCTCCCGGGGGCGAAGCGGCGAGAGAGTACCATGCCGATTTCGCCTATGTCAAGCGGCGGCCCTGGCCGCAGGCCGGCCGCACAAAGACAACCGCCTGGATTGTCCCAGGCGGTTCAGCGGGGATGACGGGATTCGAACCCGCGATCTCTGCCTTGACAGGGCAGCGTGTTGGGCCGCTACACCACACCCCCCGAAGCGCAGCGAGTTTACCACAGCACCACCCTCCGGCACAGGCCCGGCGCCTCCACGATCAGACGCAGAGCACGCGACGAATCTCCCGGATCGCCTTTTCGACTCCCCGATCATCGATCCCATGGTGCAAAACCAATCGCACCCGACGTGGGCCGACGGCGTGGATCAGGATCCCCTGGCGCAGCAAGGCATGCTCCAGACCTTCTGCTTCCAGGGGGAAGGCGGATGGAGTTCGAAGAAAACCATGTTCGTCGCCGGGGGGTCAGTCTCGAGGTGGAGACCTTCGATCTCGCGCAAACCCTCTGCCAAGACCCGGGCTCGGGCATGGTCCTCCGTCAGCCTGTCGGTCATCGTCTCCAGCGCCACCAGCCCGGCGGCCGCCAGCACGCCCGCCTGGCGCATCCCGCCCCCCAGCTGCTTTCGTGCGCGGCGAGCCTGGCGGATGAACGCTTCCCTCCCGCACAGAACCGAGCCAACCGGAGCGCACAGCCCCTTGGAGAGACAGAACGTGACTGAGTCGGCGGCCCGCGCCAGGTCCGCAGCCGACGAGCCCGTAGCCGCGGCCGCGTTGAAGATTCGGGCGCCGTCCATGTGCAGCAACAGACCGTGGCGACCCGCCAGGGCGCCAAGCAGGTCGAGGTAATCCACACCCAGAGCCACGCCGCCGCAGCGATTGTGGGTGTTCTCGATGCAGATCAAGCGCGAGACTGGGAAGTGGTCATCGTCCAGCCGCACCGCGCTCGCCACTTGCTCCAGATCCAGGCTTCCGTCGGGCAGATTGGCCAGCGGACGAGGATGGACCCCGCCCAACGCGGCGGCGCCTCCTGCTTCAAGCAGATACGTGTGGCTCAACTCACCCAGGATCATCTCGTCGCCGCGCCGGCAATGGCTGAGAACGGCCGCCAGGTTGCCCATCGTCCCCGAAGGTACGAAGACCGCCGCCTCTTTCCCCAGCCGAACCGCGGCCTGCTCTTCCAGACGGTTGACCGTCGGGTCTTCCCCGAAGACGTCGTCGCCGACCTCCGCCTCGGCCATCGCCCGCCGCATGGCGGCGGTCGGACGTGTCACAGTGTCGGAACGCAGATCCACAGCGAGTTCGGGGTTCACCGCTGCCTCCTGAGCTGGATCATATCTGCGACTTGGGCCGACGAGATGCCGGGCGCAGCCGGGAGTTTCCGCCGACCCTCCGGTCGAGCGCCGCCGAACCAGTTCGAGCGCCAGCTGCATGTCAGCCGGCATCGGGGCCTCAAAGTCGTGGACTACGTCAGGAGCTCCCGGCAGGTGGAGGGTCAGCCGCCAGGCGTGGAGCATTTGGCGGGGAAACTCCGGTGAAGGCTTGCGAAGCCCGTAGACCCGATCGCCAGCAATCGGGCATCCCAGGAAAGCCAGATGGACTCGAATCTGGTGGGTACGTCCGGTCTGAGGCCTACATTCAAGGAAGGCGTGGGACGAGTGGCGCTCGCGCACCAGGTACTCGGTGACCGCTTCTCGGCCGCGAGTCGGGGGCACCACAGCGATCCGTTGACGATGACGTGGATCCCGCCCCAGCGGGGCATCGACCCGGCCCTGGCGATCCGGCGGACCGCCGTCGACGATGGCCAGGTACACCTTGCGCACCATCTGGTCGCGAAACTGCCGCTGCAGGATGCGCAGCGCCCGGTCGTGCTTGGCCACCACGATCAGGCCCGAGGTGTCGCGGTCCAGACGGTGAACGATCCCGGGCCGGATTTCCCCGCCGACGCCGGCCAGATCCGGCGCATGGGCCAGCACGGCGTTCACCAGGGTCCCGGAGTCGTGCCCGGCCGACGGATGGACCACCATCCCGGGTGGCTTGTCGACCACCAGCAGGTCGTGGTCCTCATAGACGACGTCCAGGGGGATTGCTTCGGGTCCGGCGGTAGTCGGGGTCGGGGCGGGCAGGTCGAGGACGAGCGCTTCACCCCCCTGGAGGCGTTGGCCCGGGCGTGAGGCCGCGACCCCGCCTACGGCCACTCGCCCGTCCCGGATCCACTGCTGCAGACGGGATCGGGAATGTTCCGGGAAAAGAGCGGTCAGGACCAGGTCGAGTCGACCGCCGTCTGGAGGCGCCTGTCGCGCCTCCGTCCGGCCGTTCATCCGGTCTCGGGTTCGGTCGTGCCCGGTGATTCCGGACCCATGGCCCGGGAGCGGCGTTCGTCGACCCACATGGCCGCCAGGAGAAGCGCCGTCCCGATCGAGATGCTGGCGTCGGCCACGTTGAAGACTGGGAACGAGCCCACCGCCACGAAATCGGTCACCGTGCCCAGCAGCAGCCTGTCGGTCAGGTTCCCGAGGGCGCCCCCCAGCTGGAGGCCCAGGGCCAGGCGCACGGCAACCTGCCCTGCGGGGATGCGCGGAAAGTAGACCAGGATGGCGACGATGACGACCACCGCCACCACGGTGAAGATCCAACCCGCACCGGGAAACAGGCCGAAGGCGGCTCCGGTGTTGTTCCAGTGGATCACGCGCAACAAATCCGGCGCCCCGGCCAGCGGCGACCACGACTCGCCGACCGCCAGCCGGGTTCGTACAAAGTACTTCGACCACTGGTCGAGGGCCAACACCACCCCGGCCAGCGCCGCCAGGAACAGGTAGGCGCTCCGGGCGTTCTGCGGCTCGGTCTTCTCCGGGTTCATGGCCGCATTCTACCTGATCGGTCCGGGCGTCGACGGGTGCAGGACAAGCCTCAGTTCCTCTCCGTCGAACCGATAGGGATCGACGTCTGCCCCCAAAAGGGTCTCGCGCCGGATCAACCTGTCGGCCAGCACTTCCTCGGCGATCGGGCCTTCGAAGGCCTGGATGGCCTGTGTCAGCAGGGGCGTCGCGTGAAACTCGACCTCGATCCTCTGGGCGACCTCAAATCCCCGCTGCCGGCGCAGTTCCTGAATCCGGCGCGTCACCTCGCGCGCCAGACCTTCCTGGAGCAGCTGCGGCGTAAGCTCGGTGCGCAGCGCGGCCAGGTACGGGCCCTCGGCGGCCGCGGCGAACCCCGAGCGCGGCTCGATTCGCAGCTCGACCTCGTCTGGCAGGACGTGCAGGACCTCGCCTTCCACGTTCACCTTGAGGCTTTCCCCGCCAGCCAAGTGCGCCGCCGCTTGCTCCGGATCGAGCGCCAGCAGGGCCTTCCGGATCCCCGGGTAGCGAGACCCGTACTTCTGGCCGAGTTGACGAGGCAGGGGGTTCAGGCGGAACTCGACCGCCTCGCCCGCCTTGTCGAGTTCCCGAACATGCTTCAGGTTGAGTTCATCGGCGACCAACTGGCCGTGCCGCCGCAGGGCGTCGGCCTCGGCTGCGGTGTGCAGTGCGAACGCGCCTTCGCTCAACGGCTGCCGCAGCTTGCGCCCGGCCTGATTGCGTGCGGCATGACCCAGCGACACCAACCGCAGCACCAGCTCCATCTCCGCCACCAATCCGCCGTCGATCCGCCCGGCCTCCGGTTGCGGCCAGTCGAGGTGGTGCACGCTCTCGGCCGACTGCCGATCGAACGAGCGGACCAGGTTCTGGTACATGGCTTCGGTCACGAACGGCATGAACGGCGCCAGCAGACGACTCAGGCGCACCAGGACCTGGTGCAGGGTGCTGTAGGCGTGCTCCTTATCGGCATCGGACTCGGGGCTCGATCCCCGCCGCGACCAGAACCGCCGGCGGCTGCGGCGCAGGTACCAGTTGCTGAGGTGGTCCAGGAATTGCTCCACCTCGGCGGTTGCCAGATGCGGCTCAAACCCTTCCAGGCGAAGGGTAACTTCGGCCACCAGCTGCTCCAGACGCGACAGGATCCAACGATCGAGCACCTGCGGCGACTCGCCCGCCGCCGGACCTGCCGGCCGCCAGCCGTCAAGCAAGGCGTAGGTCACGAAGAAGCTGTAGACGTTCCACAGAGGAATCAGGAACAGGCGACGGGCTTCGTCGGCGGTGCGGTACCCGAACTGCAGGTCTTTCTCGGGCCGCTGGGAAAGATAGAGCCAGCGCATGACGTCGACGCCCATTCGATCGGCGGCCTCGTTGAATTCGACCATGTTGCCGGCCGACTTGTGCATGGGACGCCCGTCGTCGGCGATCAGGGTGGCATAGGTGAACACGTCGCGGAAGGGCGCCCGGGCCTCCAGGATCGTGCTCATGGCGATCAGGGAGTAGAACCAGTTGCGGAACTGGCCCGGAAAGCTCTCGCTGATCAGATCGGCCGGAAACCAGCGCTCCCAGTAGGCGCGATCGTCGGCATAGCGCAGCGTGCTCATCCCCACGATCCCCGCGTCCAGCCACGGGTTCCCTACGTCCGGGATCCGTTTCACCGCCGCGCCACACTTCGAACAGCCGATCTCCACTGCGTCGATGAACGGTCGATGGGGAGAACGACCCTCGAATTCGTCCCAGCCGCGCACGGCCCGTTGCTGCAATTCATCGCGCCCGCCGATCACCTCCACCGTTCCACACGCGGCGCACTCGTAGATCGGCAGGGCCAGGCCCCAGTAGCGCTTCTTCGAAATCATCCAGTCGTGCATGTTGCGAAGCCAATCGAGCTCCCGCTCCTTGCCGAACGACGGGTGCCAGCGGGTTTGGCGTTCGACCACGTCGATCATCTGATAGCGCAGGTTGCGGCGCATCTCGTCCGGGGTCACCTGTTCCAACGGCTTGTCGAGCGGCGCCCCCATCGAGATGAACCATTCGTCGACCAGACGAAACACCAACTCGCTTTGGCAGCGCCAACACACCGGATAGCGGTGGGTGTAGTCGGCCACGGCGTAGGCCAGGCCCCGCGCCCGCAGGTCGTCGAAGATCAGCGGACGCACTTCCTCCACATCCTTGCCGCTCAATGCGCCGAACCCGCCCAGGAAGCGCCCGGTCTCGTCCAGGGGAGCGATCACGGGAAGCCGGTACTGCTTGCTCAGGGCGAAGTCCTCGGCGCCGCACCCTGGCGCGATGTGGACGATCCCGGTGCCTTCGGCCTCGCCGACCTCGTCCCACACGATCACCCGATGAGCCTGCGGTGCACCGCTGTCGCGGGCGGCCGGAAGGTCATCAAAGGGGCCCTGGTAGGTCCACCCTTCCATTTCCTTCCCGGGCAGGCTCCGAACGATCTCGTACTCTCCACGCAGCAACCCCAGCGTGCCCCGGCTCAGGTAGACCGAACGGTCGCCCTGCCGCGCCTGGACGTATTCCAGGTCGGGCCCGACGGCGGCCGCCACGTTGCTGGTGAGTGTCCAGGGGGTCGTGGTCCAGACCAGAAGACTCTCGTTCTCCCGGCCGCGCAGGGGAAAACGCAGGGTGATGCTCGGATGAGTGACCTCCTGGTAGCCCTCCGTGACGATTTCGTGCTGGCTCAACCCGGTGCCGCAGCGGCCGCACCACGGCATCACATCGTGTCCCTTGTAGATCCATCCCCGCTCGTGACACGACTTCAGCATGCGCCAGATGGTGTAGTTGTTCTCGTCGGCGAAGGTGAAGTACGAGCCTCCGACGTCGGCGGAGCCCAGCCGGCCGACAAGCTCTTCGACGCTGCCATCCACCGGGCCCCGGGCACCGTCGATCCGGGCCGGCTGCAGCGGGTCTTCTCCCAACCGATCCCGCAGGTATTCCAACGTCTCGGGGGAATTCCAGTCCATCCAGTACCCGAGGCGGATGCTCTGCTGGGTCTGGACGGCGGCGTAGGTGAGCACGCGCTGTTTGCACAAGACCACGAAGCGGTCGATGCCGAGCGCCTCGATGTCGCGCTTGCTGGTGAACCCCAGATCGCGCTCGACGTTGACCTCCACCCACAGTCCCTGGCAGTCGAAGCCGTTCTGGTAGCGGGTCTGGAATCCCCGCATGGACCAGAACCGGTGGAACAGATCCTTGTAGGTCCGTCCCCAGCCGTGGTGGACTCCCATCGGGTTGTTGGCGGTGATCGGCCCGTCGACGAACGACCAGAGCGGGCCGCCCGCACGCAGCCGGCGCAGCCTGTCGAAGGCGTCGAGGTCATCCCAGAGACGCAGGATGGCATGTTCCTGTTCAACGAAATCGACGGACGACGATACCGGACGGAACATGTGCCTCCTAGGCCTCCAGGGCCACCACCAGACGTTTGTTGGCGGCCCCCTTGCTCTTGTAGTCGACGATCCGCAACCGGCCCACCTGCCCGGTATCGCCGACGTGCGTCCCGCCGTCGGCCTGGAGGTCGAGCCCCGCGATCTCGACCACCCGGACCTGCTGGATACCCTCCGGCAGCAGGTTGATCTTCGTTCGGATCAGATCCGGTATGCGGAAGGCCTCCTGTCGCGGGGAAGGACCCGGGTCGAGACCGGACGGGCCGCCTCGACCTCCCGGTTGATCGCCTCCTCGATCGCCCGCACCAGTTCCTGCCGCATCGAAGGGAATTCGAAGTCCATCCTGCCCTGAAGCGGCGCCATCTGTCCACCCGTTACGCGGGCCCGGTAGTCGCGCCAGATCACGCCGCACAGCACGTGCATGGCCGTGTGAGTCCGCATCAGAGCGTAGCGACGATCCCAGTCCAGGCTGCCGCTCACCGATTCTCCCACCCGCGGCCCCCCTGCCTCCAGGCGGTGCCAGATTTCCCCCTCGATCTTGCGAACTTCCGTCACCGCCCACGTACCCCCGGATCCGGCCAGCCGGCCAACATCCGCCGGCTGGCCTCCGCCGCCGGGGTAGAACGCGGTCTGATCGAGGCGAACCAGGTCTCCATCCACGGCCTGCACCGACGCTTCGAACTCCTTACGGTAGGCATCTTCGTAGTACAGAAGTCGCTCCATCCTCGCTACCTCCACAAACACAAAAACTCTCGTCCGGTCAGGGACGAGAGCCTGGCTCCCGCGGTACCACCCTGGTTTCCGCGCTGGGCGGACCCTTCTCCGGCACGGCTCTTCGGCGATACCGGCGCCCGGGTAACGGTGGGCGGTTTCGGCTCCCCTACTGACGCCGTGAAGGGCGCGTTCGGTTTGCGGCTCGGGAGGGATCTTCCCCGTCTTCGCCTGGCCCGCTCACACCCGGCCGGGCTCGCTGACAGGCGCGGGACGAGTACTCGTCTCCGTCTTCGCCGTATTCGGTTGTGACCGGATTATGGCACGCCGGCTGCGGCGGGTCAATGCCCGAACTCGGCCACCGACTTCCGGCGGGGCCGATGCTCCAGTCGGACAACCCGAAACCTCTCCAGCAACCCGAGCACCTCATCCCGCAGGTCGCGCATGCGGGGTTCCTTGGCCTTCCAGTTGCCCTGCAGTTGGCGGATGACCAGCAGGCTGTCACCGAGCACGGTCAGTCCCAGTCGGGATGGCTCCAGTCCGCGTCGGCGGGCTTCCGCCAGGGTCCATTGAATCCCCTCGCGCAGAGCCCAGTACTCGGCCTCGTTGTTGGTGCCCCGGCCAAACTGCACCCGCTTCACCGTCGCCAGTTCGCGGGCCGGTCCGGTGCCGCGAACCGCAAACGAGCCATAGGCGCGCCCCGGATTCCCCAGACTGCCCCCGTCAAAACTCAGCCGAATGTTGGCGCCGGCTCCCCCGGGGCGCTTCACGTGACTGGCGCCCCCCCATCGGGATGCATCAGGGCGTGCAGATTCCGATAGTGAAGTTCGCCGGCGAGACCGTTGAGCAGGATTCGGCTCTTGCCGAAGACTTCGACGTCGGGCGCCTCGACGTCGGTCGCCGGCCGCTTGCGTCGGAGCATGCGCCGTACATAGCGATCCAGGTTGGTCAGGTAGGTCAGGTTCCCCCGCACGGCACCCGGGATCTCGCCCCGCAGAATCACTTCACCGTGGCCCTGCACCAGGTTCTCCAGCTTCAGGCGAGGGATCCGGCGCAGGCTGGCGCTCATCGACTCGATCGAGCCGTCGACCACGTAGGGCAAAGGCATCATCACATCACCGGAAAAGAGCACCCGGTCTTCGACGAGCAGCACACCCAGTCCGTCCTGGCTGTGCCCGGGCAGATGGATCAACTCCAGAGTCTTGCGCCCCACCCGCAGGCTGAGCGAATCCTCGTCCACCACGATATCCGGGAGGACCACCTCCACTGCGCGCAGGTCGCGATTGGCTTCCTGCGCCGCCAGCAGACCCTGCCGCCCGCGGGTGTCCAGCAACTCGCGGCACAGACGGTGGGCGATCACCACCGCACCTCGAAACATCCAGGTGCCCAGCGTGTGATCGGCGTGGTGGTGGGTGTTGATCACGTATCGGATGCGCGACCCCAACTCGTCTTCCACAAACGACCGGAGCTCCTCGGTCTCCTCGGGATAGGCCAGGGTATCGATCACCACCGACCAATCCGGGCCGACCACCACGCCGGCGTTGACCTGCGCGTACAACTCGCTGGTGAATACGTAGACGTTTTCGGCGACTCGCTCGCGCATCAAGGGCTCCGGCCAGGGGGCGAACCGTAGCACAACCGGTGAGAGCGGTCAAGCTTAGTTGACATAACAAGGTACGGGGCAGCCGGAGACCAGCCGCGGGGCCTGGATCAGCGCAAGGCGAGGGGTTCCGGGGTCGGAGTAGGCTCGATCTCGAAACCCGACCGGCCCCGAAACACGATCAGGTTGGTCTGACCCGGAAGCAGGAACATCCACGCGCTGTGAATGCGGCCGAAGAACTCGGTGCGGATTTCGTACGGGCCGGCCGGCAGGTCGCCCAAAACGAAGTTCTCCCCGTACGAAGGGTCGGCGTGAACGGTGTCCAGCGCATAGGTCCACACGTCCCACCGCTGGCCGGTCTCCACCGAAATAACTTCCAGGCGGTGCTCGGGCAGGGGCCGCCGGTTGTTGTCAACCACCCGGCCGACCAGAACCCCCCACCCTTCCGGGGGAACCATCCACAGTTCCGGATTGACGGTTGAGAAGTAGTAGTTTTCACCCAGGCGGATCTCGTAGTGCAGGTGCGGGCCGGAGGCATGCCCGGTTTCGCCGACCTTTCCGATCAGCTCGCCTTCCGCCACCCGCTGGCCCCTCCAGACCAGGCTCGACTGCAGGTGGGCGTACACGGAGTACAGCGCCTTTCCGTCGAACCCGAAGTCATGCCGGATGGCGATTGCCAGGCCGTAGGGATCGGCCGGGTCAGGCACGCCCCGGTAAAGCCCGTATCCGGTCCAGACGACTTCACCGGCGGCCGTTGCCAGCACCGGGGTGTCGCGATCGGCGCCAAGATCGACCCCGGTATGAGTGCTGTGCTCGCCGAAGAAGGTGCTTCCATAGCGATAGCGAGAATGGGGCCAGTTGACTTCGCCCGAAGGGATCGGCCGGGAGAAGTAGAAATGGTCCTCGGGCCGGAGGGCCCAGGGAACAGGGTACGGGGGCGGTCTCCAGTCTGCCACGGCAGCGGGGAAGGCAGTGGGTGACCGGGTGGAGGCCGCCGGATCCACCGAAGGGACCGCCCTGGCGGTGGGAGTGAAGACGGGCAGTGCGCTGGGCTCGGCGGCCCGCAATCCCTCGGTTGGAGTAGCTGCGGTCTGGGCGGCTGGCGCGGGGACACAGGCCGCCAGCCACAGTGCCAGCCCCAAACCCGCAGCTTGAAGCCTCACGGTCCGGGCTGCGCGGTCGCGGTCTGGGTGCCGGCCGCGCTGGCGGTGGCGGTCAGAATCCAGCGCCACCACCACGGTGTGGGGGTCGGGCGCGGCGTAATCGTCGGGGTCGGGGTGGGAGTCTGGTACGGGGTCGGTGTGACGATGGCCTCGGGAGGGTAGATCTGCAGCATCGCCTGCAACCAGGTCAACCCGTCCGTGCGCGCAAACTCGTTGAACCTGGCGGCCGGGAAATACGTCCGCCAGTTCGACATCGCCGGTACCCGTTCAAACCCGTAGTCCTGCGCCAGGCGCGTCAGGTCTACAAAGTAGCCGTGTGGGACCGAGGCCTTGAGGGTCCCTCCGCGATCGTAGCTGGTCGGATCTCCGGTGTAGCGGGTCTGGAAATCCCATGGCCGAACCCGGATCGGCTCCCCAAGTGTGCCGTCCTGCGGCTCGGCCAGCACGAACAACCGCCAGTAGGTCTCCGCGCCCAGGTCTTCTCGAACCACCTCCAAACGGCCGGACGACAGGTTGGCCGGGTCGAGGGCGACGGCCCTGCCGGTGTACAGCCAGTCGTTGTAGGCGAATCCGGGAGGCAGGGGCGCATTGATCCCGACGAACGCGTTCTCCAGCTGTCCGAAGACATCCCAGCCAACCTCGCTGCGGGCCCGGTCGCGCAGCGACAGGAACGCTTCGTCGACCAGGTCGGACAGCATCGGCGTCGGGGCCTCGATCCCCGCCAGCCGAACCAGCGCGGCCCGACCGGAGCCGATGGCGATCGGCGAAGACAGGCCCGACCCTGGCAGACCGTCGACCGGAAGCCAGGTCTCACCGCCGGCCGGCACCGGGTTGGCAGTCCAGCTCACGCCTTCAACCCCGCGCACCGCCGGAAAGCCGACCCCGGAAAGATCGGCCGATTGGAGGGGATAGACCACCAGGTGACTTGTCTGGGGAGAGCTGAGGACGGCCGCCAGCGCCCCGCCCGACGGCGACCAGGCCGGCCTCTTTCCCAGCCCGACCTCGCGGGGGCCGTCCGCTCGATCGAGCGACAAGACGAAGGCGTAGTCGAAGCCGTCACCGCGTCCAGAGAAGGCGAGGCTCGCACCGTCGGGGGCAAACGCCGGGTCGGCCTCGGAAATCAGCGGGGTGTTGGTCAGATTCAGGTAGCGCTCGTTCGGATCGTCGAGATTGGCCAGGAAGACATCCGGCAGGCCGTCGCGGTCGGAGATGAAGGCGATCCGCCGTCCGGCCGGATCCCAAGTAGGCGCCGAATCCATCGACGGGGCGTCGGTCAGCTGGATCGGGTCGCCGGCGCCGTCCACCCGCAGCACCCAGATGTCCAGATCATCCCCGGCGTATCGTTCAAAGGCGATCCAGACGCCGTCCGGCGACCAGGTCGGGCTGGCTTCGAATCCGGCAGTCTGGGTCAGTTGCCGGGTCGATCCGGTGGCCAGATCGAGCAGATACAGCTCCCACCCGCCCCCGCGGTTGGACGAGAACGCCACCCGACTCCCATCCGGACTCACGGCGGGATCGCGATCGTCGTAGTCTCCGGCCGTCAGGCGAACCGGCGCGGGATCTCCCTGCGAGACCGCCCACAGGTGTGACCTGCCATCCGATCGAGCGGCGAACAAGATCGTTCCGGAGAGCGTCAGGCGAGGGGGCGGGGAACCCGGCGATCCCGGGTGAGCCGGGACGGTGGCGCTGGGCGTGATCGGCGCCGCCAGCTCGGTGGCCAGGGCTGCCAGGGCGGGGTCGATCTGGTTCGATGCGGGCACGCCGGCCTGCAATCCGGCCCGGGCCAGACCGGCCACGCCCGCCACCGCCAGCACCACGAAGCCCCGAAAGGCCCAGACACGGAGAGAAATACGCAGCGGTGAGGGCGGCCTATCGTTGATTCCCCACCTGGCACCTGGCAAGTCATGCGCATGGGCACGGCGCCGGATTATACCTACCCCGGGTTCCGCGGGTTTCCCTGCAAGTTGAATGCCAGATACGCGGCGGGCACTTCCGCCGGTGCGGGACGGCCGTGATGCGCGGGAACGCCCGCGACCTCCCGACCCGGCCAGGTTCGAGGACGAGCCTCAGGCCGAGGTTTCGTCCCAGCGCAAGGCGGCGATCGCCGAAGGGATCCCGAACGCACGGGGCGCCTCTTCGGAGCCGCCCCCGCGATTGCGGAAAGCCGTCAGCATCGCCTCCGGCATCAGGAACCAGCGAGCAAAGTACTCGGCCGAGTCCCTCAGGTCTTCCATCAGGAGCCCGACCAGACCCAGCCGGCGACCATGGCGGCTGGTGATCATGGCGCTCAGCAGTTCCCGAGCCAGGGCGAATCGCCGTTCCGTGGCTGGCAGGTCGATGCGGACGAAGACGCTGCCGCGGCCGTTGGGCGGCCGGGCGAAGGTGGCGTCCCACAGGGTCGAGTACATGTCGACCACGCCGAAGTCCTCCTGGAAAGCCTCCGGTGGATGTTGCAGCAGTCCTTCCACCGGAACCGGAGGCGCGACGCAGCCCATGTACTCGCTCAGCCCCTGCGCGGCACAGCGCAGGAACCAACGACGCTCTTCGCGCGTGGTCGGGGTCATGCCACCTGCCCGAAGCCGGTCCGCTTACCGCTCCGGCTCTGTTCTTCAAGCAGACCTTCCATCGGCGAGGGCAGCTCGACACGCACCGTCGGTACGTCGGCGGCCTTGACCAGCCGGTAGGCCTGCACCGCAAACTCGGCCCACGACCCGCTCTCGACGCCCACCAGGGCGTGGCGCATCTCGGGCGAGAAGTCCAGCTCGCCGATCACTTCGGAAATGCGGCCGGCGCCGAAGGCTTCCAGCACGGACGGATCTACGATCGAACGAGCCACCAGACGATTCAGCGCTTGCATGGACATGGTCATCCTCCCTGTCCCGTTGTCCTCCGGAACGTTCCGCCGGTAGGAAAGAAAAAGGCAGCATAGCGAACTTCACTCGCTGCCTGGCAACCGGCTTGTCTAGATTGAGAAACGGTTCTTGCGACTACCGACCGCCGACCGGATCGTAAACCATCTCCCGCCTCCTTCTTCTGGACTCCTACAGTTTCAGCGTACACGGGACCTCTCAACGGGTTCTAAAATCGGATTACTGCCTTATGGGGTGACAATCGGTCGGTTGGGCGACTTATGTAAACTTGTGCCTTGAGGCGCAGTCACGTTTGCGGGGTCCGCCCGACTCCGGGAGCTAGCGAATGATCCGGGTGTAGAGCTCTCGAACTTCCTTCGGCGGGTCCAGGCCGAGATCCGTCTCGAGCAAGGAGGTATAGCGCTGGTAATGGGCCACGACTTCGCTTCGCCGGCCAAGTCGGCCCAGGGCTTCCATAAACTGGGCGTTCAGGTCGTCACGATACGGGTCGATCGACAACCCCCGGCGGATGTGATCGACGGCGCGCTGCGGCAGATCCCGTGTGAGCGCTTCCTCCCCGTAGGCCGCGAGCACCTCCAGGAACTGGATCTCGAGCTCGCGGCGCCGCTCCAGCACCCAGCCCGAAGTCGCTCCCTCCAGGAACTCGCCGGTGTACGAGTTGACGGCCTCGGTCAGGGCGAAGTACCGTCTCGGATCGCCGCGGGTGAGGGCCAGGGCCACCCCGCGGGCACGCAGGAAGGCTGCCACGTCGTAGCTGAGCTCGAGGCTCGGGCTCAGCCGATAGGAGCCGCCGTCGAGCTCGACCAGATCCCGTCCGAGCCAACGGCGGAGCGAGTGAATCGCCATGTGGATGCTGGCGGTGCGTCTTCCCGGCGGCGAGTTGGGCCAGAACACATCGCCGAAGTCGTCGCGCGCCACCGATCCACGATCCACCAGAAACACGAGCGCTTCGCGCAATTGGGGCTTGGTGGTGTGCCGGGCCTGACCTCCCAACGAGAGCACAACTCCACCAAGCGCGTGGATTTCCAGCCTGGCCGGCCGCTCCGGTTCCTCGACCGGGCCTTCGGCGTGCATCCGCTCGAAGCTCCGCATCGTTTCCATCCGGTTGACCGCAACGCCCATCGAAGGGTGATCGCCCATCAGCCGCGTGGCCACGGCCTGCAGATCTTCATCGTGCAACAGCTCCGAGGCCACCACCTGCTCCTGTCCTTTCGAGGCTGCCCAGTTCAGAGCTTCCCGTAGGGAGTCCGAGAGACTCTCCAGATCCCCTTCGGTCAGGAACAGCCGGCTGCGGGCGACCCAGGCGGCCGCCCGCACCGACGACTCCACCTGGTCTTCCGGCTGCTCCAAGATCCGATCCAGGATCGCCCGGGCGATCCTCTCCTGACCGTGGGGCCTGGCCCGGGCTTCCTCGACCGAGAGCAAGTCGGCCCCTTCGTTGAGGCGGGATAGATGCCGGGCCCGCTTCAGCCACTCGCGCGACACCTCCGGCAGGCCGCGGCGGCGATACAGGGTCGCCGTTCGAACGCAGCCCTTAATGATCATCGGTGCGCTGTCGATGCGCGTCGCCACCGACAAACCCTCCCCGTAAAGCTCGGCCGCCTGGATCGCCATGCCCACATCGTTGTACACGTCGGCCATGCCGAACAGGATGACCGCTTCCCGCAACGAACTCCCGACCAGCCGCGCCTCCCGCAGTGCCTGCGAGTACTGCTGCAGAGCTGTGTCGTACCTACCCAGTTGGTGAGAGGAGTCGGCCAGGTTGTTCAGATGCGATGCCAGGGATAGGGCCGGGGCCTCCTCCCGAACCAACCGGAACCCTTCGTCGATAACGGCATTGGCGCGCCTGACATCGCCTCGGGCCTGGTGGATGAATCCCATCAGACGCAACCCGTCCGCCAGCAGCAGCCGGTCGGTCTCGCCCTCCAGCTGCCGCATCACCTCGCTGGCGGTCGCCTCAGCCTCGGCCAGGCCACCCGGAAGCTGCGCTTGCGCCGAGGCCCGCAGGATCAGACTGTGAACCAGGACGCTTCGATCCCCGCCTCGTGCCGATGGCTCGACCGCGCGATCGGCCAGGCGTAGGGCTTCCTGATAGTCGCCCTTGTAGTAGGCCACCAGGGCACCGGCATTGTCGAGCAGCGCACGGGCCTCAGCCGGCGTGTCTTCGCGCAGGGCCCGGGAAGCCCGATCGAGCGCGTTCTCCGCCTCGGCGATCTGGCCCAGATCGGCGTACGCCACCGCCAGGTAACGAAGCACCACCACGGATTCCGCCCCGGCCTGCCGCAGCCGGGCTGCCCACATTTCCAGTGTCCTCACCCGGGCCTGATCGAACATCTCCTTGGCGTAACGCTCGGCCAGGCGCTGGGCCCGGATGGCCTGGCCTGCGTCCAGGTACAGGGCCACCGACTGCTCGACCTGTCTCGTCTGCTCGGCGTAGCGAGCAGCCCGCAACCGTACCCGCCGCAGCCGCGGCGGATCGATCTCACCCAGGGTGGCCAGCAGAAAGTCGCGAAATTGCGGATGGTACTCGTAAGTCCGCGGGGTTTCGGTCGAGGCGTTGACGAAGATCCCGTCCTTGGCCAGCCGCGCCAGCATCCGGCCGCTGTCGGACCGCTGCAGCGCCCGGTCGCAACCGTCGGCGGTCATGAAGGGGAACACCGACAACTCGAGCAGGAAGGAGCGCATCGCCTCGGGCTGCCGGTTGAGAACCACCGAGGCCAGATAGTCGTGCACCAGGGGCCGGGTCGGATCGATCGGCCCGGCGCTGCGGCGACCCTGGAGGATGCCCGAGAGCAGAACCCCGGCCAGCCAGCCGCGTGTCTCCTCCAGAATTCGCCGAAAGTCGCTTTCCGCAAGATCCGCCGACCCGCGCTGGCGTGCCAGGGTGCGCAGTTCGTCTTCGTCCAACGACAGGTCCTGCGGTCCGAGGCCGGCCAGGCTTTCCTCGGCCATCAACTTCGCCAGGGAGACCTCGATCACCTCCCTGCCGGCGGCGATCACCGAAGCATCCTCGGGCATCGCCCCGAGCATCGCATCCAGCATCTCGACCGCGCTGGGCGACGGGTTCAGGTGATGGACGTCATCCAGCACCAGCACGAAGGGCTCGCCCACCGCCCCCATGGCTTCTCCCAGAGCCCGTCCCAGGGCTTCGGCCGTCGCACCCGCCAGGGCGTTCAAGTTGGCCTCGCTCATCACCTTGCGGAAGCGACGCCGGATGCTGGCGACCACCAGGTCGGCCAGCCTGCGCTCGTCGTGATCGGCCGGGGTGAGCCGTACCCAGAACACCGGGAAATCGCTGTGCGCGGTGAAGTCGGCCAGCAACATCGTCTTGCCGTAGCCGGCCGGCGCCGCCACCACGATCAGACGTTTGGGCAGGTGGGCGTGAAGCTGGTCGACCAGACGCTCCCGGTGGATCTTCCCGGGATCGAAGGCCGGCGCGGTGATGGCGTGCCGCAGGGTCGGGTCGAGGCGCGGCATCAGCGAGCGGCGGGGGGCAACCCCTCCGCCTCCTCCAGGGAGAAGGTCACCTGGCGCGAGTCCTGCGCAGGGGCGTCCTGATAGGAGAGATCGCCGCGCAGGGAGTATTTGCCTGGCTGCGGCGCCGACCTGAGGTGCAGGGTCACCGACAGGCGCGGGCTGTCGGCCTCGACGATGGTCGAGCGGGAGACCGTGTCCCCGCGCGGATCGAGCAGCGCCAGGTCGAGGTTCGGACGCTCCTGAAACGGCGTGATCTCGACCTCGACCCTGACTCTTGTCCGGCCGGGGAGCGGACGGGCCACGAGCCCGCGCAGTCGCACTTCTTCCCGCGGGACCGGGACCTCGTCGGAATCAAAGAACTGGAGGTCCATCCGCCTCCATTCCCTCCGAACCGGCGTTCTCGATTATATGCCTCGGATGTGGCTTTCCACTCCCGCGGCCGCCCATCTGGCGCTAGAATCGCCCCTGGAGGGGCCATGCGACCCAATCAGGATTTCGAGACTCGTGCCATCCATGCTGGTCAGGCGCCGGATCCGGCTACAGGTGCCGTCATGACTCCGGTCTACCTGACCTCCACCTATGTTCAGGAAGGGATCGGAAACACCAGGGGATTCGAATACTCTCGAACCTCGAACCCCACCAGAACGGCACTGGAGGCCTGCCTGGCGTCCCTGGAGGCCGGCACGTCCGCCCTGGCCTTTGCGTCGGGGATGGCGGCCATTGACGCCGTCCTCCATCTACTAAGTCCGGGCGACCACGTCCTGGCAATCAGCGACTTGTACGGGGGCACCTACCGGATCTTCGAACGCGTCTACGCCCCGTACGGCCTGCTGTTCAGCTACGCACCGTGCGATGACGTTTCCGCCTTCCTTTCGCAGGCCCGGTCGTCCACCCGACTGATCGTCCTCGAGACGCCTACCAACCCCTACTTGCGCCTGGCCGATATCACCCAGGTCGCATCGGCCGCGCACCTCCTCCCCTCCCGACCCTGGGTATGCGTCGACAACACCTTCGCCACCCCCTACCTGCAGCGACCACTCGAACTGGGCGCGGACCTGGTGATCCACTCGACCACCAAGTACCTCGGAGGCCACTCCGACGTGGTGGGCGGCGCCGTGGTTGTGCGCGACGAGGACCTGGGCCAACGACTGCGGTACCTCCAGAACGCGGTCGGCGCCGTGCCCGGTCCGCTGGATGCCTTCCTGGTGCTGCGCGGGATCAAGACGCTGGCCGTTCGGATGGATCGGCACGCGGAAAACGCCGGCCGGGTGGCCGATCACCTTCGATCCCACCCCCGGGTGGAGCGCGTCTACTACCCGGGCCTCTCGGACCACCCGCAACATGGGCTGGCCGTTCGGCAGATGCGCAACCCCGGCGGCATGGTTTCCTTCATCGTTCGCGGAGGCGCCCCAGCCGCACAGGCCTGCGCCGAGGCGACGAAAGTGTTCCTGCTGGCCGAGTCGCTTGGCGGCGTGGAGTCGCTGATCGAGGTCCCGGCAGCGATGACCCACCTTTCAACCGCCGGATCGCCGCTGGAAATCGATCCCGCCCTGGTGCGGCTTTCGGTCGGGCTGGAGTCGATCGACGACCTGCTGGAAGACCTCGACCAGGCGCTGGCTGCGGGGGCTTGAGTTATTCGTCGAACAGGTAGGTTGCTTCGGCGTAGTAGCGGATCTTACGAGCGGCAAGGCGGTCCTGAATCCAGGCGTACAGCGCCTCTGCCTTTCCCTCGAGGCTCTCGGGTCGGGTGAGCGCTTCCAGCGGGTAATTGACCCGCAGGGCCCTGGGCGAGACGATGAAGCGGGTCAGCCCCGCCGGCAGGAGCAAGTCGTCCGCCACCGCCTCCACCACGTCGGTCACTTCGAACGTCAGGAACACGATCAGCCCGGCTGCCTCGGGGAACGCGCCGGCCAGTTCGGCCAGACTGCGGGCGTTGGTCCTCTCGATCCTGGCCTGCGGCAGCACCGCGCCGACGATGCGATTCAAACCCTCCACCCGCGGGCGCAGGCCGCGGCGCACCGGTGGCCAGGCTCAGCCATCGGCCGTCCGGCAACTCCAGCAGAGCCAGCGGCTCCCCGGCAGCCAGGTTGGCGCGCCCTTCTTCGGGCCCGACAGGCACCAGGTCGATGCCCTCCACCTGCTGGAGCGACTCCAGGAGGCCGGCGGACTCCAGGCCCAACACCACATGGTTCCAGGTCTCGACCTCCACCCGGTTATCTCCCGGATGGACGACCTGGGCCAGGACATGTTTCAGCCCGAGCTGCCGGAACGCCATCGTCCGGTTGGCCCCGTCGAGGACGACGTACTTCTCCTCGCGTCCGCCCAGACGCAGCACGATCGGCGGATTGCGCAGCAACCCGTCGCGAGCAAGCGCCTTGGCCAGGGGAGCCGTGCGCCGTTCGTCGTGGTGTTCGTGAGGATGCAGGGCCGCCGTCGGCAGAATCCGCAGGTCGGGCAGATCGGGCAGGACCCTCATTCGGGAGGCGCGCCGGCGAGAAACTCGAGCGCGTCGATGATCGTCAGGATGCCCCGCGGCTGCCCCAACTCGTCCACCAGGATCAGCACCTTCGAGGCCAGCAAGTCGGGCAGCAGATCGCGGAAGGCCGTCTCGGCAGAGGCCGTTCGCACCTGACGATCGACCACGGACGACACCGGTTGCGCGGCGGCCTCGACACCGCCCTGCAGGACCGTCCTCAGCAGATCGATTTCGGAAACCAGCCCCGCCAGGTTCCCCAGGCTGTCGATGACCGGCAACTGGGAGACGGCGTGCTCGCGCATGCGGGCCACGACTTCGGCCAGGCTGTCGGTCTCGGAGGCCGTCACCAGAGTGGGCAGTCCACGGGAGCGAGCCACCTGGAGCGCCGTCGCCTGCCGGCGATCCAGCTCGAGGAAGCCGTGTTCTCGCATCCAGTCGTCGCTGAAGATCTTCGACAGATAGCGCGTCCCGGAATCCGGGAGGATCACCACAACCACCCGGTCTTCGCTCAGGTCGCGGGCGTACTTCAAGGCGCCGGCCAGCGCCGCTCCGGATGAGCCGCCGACGAAGATGCCTTCTTCCCGGACCAGACGCCGGGTCCACTGGAACGACTCGGCGTCGTCGACCACCACCACGTCATCCACCAGACCCAGGTCGAGGGTGGACGGGATGAAATCCTCCCCGAAGCCTTCCACCTTGTAGGGGAACGCCTGCAGACCGTCGGCCCGACCGCCTCGCTTCCAGGCCTGGTACAGGATCGACCCAACCGGATCGACCCCGACCACCCGCACCGGGTGACCCTGGTCGCGCATCCAGCGGGCGATCCCGCTGATCGTCCCGCCGGTGCCCATCGCCACGACGATATCCGTCACCCTCCCGGAGGTCTGTTCCCAGATCTCCGGGGCGGTCGAACTCGTAGTGGGCCTGCGGGTTGATCGGGTTGTGGTACTGGTTGGCCAGAACCGCGTTGGGCGTCTGCTCCACCAGCCGGCGGGCGACCGAATAGTAGGAGCGCGGGTCTTCCGGTGCAACGGCCGTCGGTGTAATCACGACGCGGGCGCCGTAGGCGCGCAACAGGCTGCGTTTTTCGTCGCTCATCTTGTCGGGCATCACGAAGACGGCCTGGTACCCCTTGAGGGCGCAGGCGATGGCCAGCCCGACACCGGTGTTTCCGGAAGTCGCTTCGATCACCGTGCCGCCGGGCTTCAGTTTGCCCTGGCGTTCGTAGGCTTCCAGGATCGGCAGACCGATTCGGTCTTTGACCGAGCCGCCCGGGTTGAACTGCTCAAGCTTGGCGTACAGCGAACAGGACAGCCCCCGGCTGACGCGAGTCAGACGCACCAGCGGGGTGCGCCCAATCGTGGTCAGTACGCTGTCGTGGACACTGCGTCGAGGATCGGCTTCGAGGCCGCCGCCGGCCATGCTCACCGCCTTCGCCGCGGAGGCTACCATGATTCAGGCGGCGGGCCAAGGCGCCGGCGCGGCGGCCTCCGCTATAATCCCGACGCTCATGAGCGCTTCCGAAATCCGAGTCGAGCAGTTCGACAGCCGGGTGCTGGCGGACAACCCGCTGGGCGATCCGAGCCGAAGGCCGATCCACCTGGTGTTGCCGGCCGGACATGAGAACGGGCGCACCCGCTATCCGGTCACATTCCTGCTGGCCGGTTTCGCCGGCTCCGGCGCCAGCTTCTTCAACTACGCGTGCTGGGATGAGACGATCCCCGAGATACTCGACCGCCTGGTGGCGCAGGAGCGGGCCCGCCCGATGATCCTGGTGATGCCGGACGCGATGACGCGCTACGGGGGTTCGCAGTACCTCAACTCGACCGCCACCGGCCGCTACCAGGATTACCTGTTGGAACTGGTCGAGTGGATCGACCGCAGGTTCCCGACGATCCCCGAGCGGGAAGCCCGGGCGGTGGCCGGAAAGAGCTCGGGCGGCTTTGGCGCGCTCCGGCTGGGGATGGATCATCCGGAGGTGTTCGGACTGGTCGCCGACCACAGCGGGGACAAGTACTTTGATTACTGCTACTACCCGATGCTGCCCAGGGCACAGCGAGCCGCCTCCCGGATGACCAACCTGGCGGGAGTGCTGGAGAACCCTCGGGCGGCGTTTCCCAAGGATCAGGCCTTCCGGGATGTGATGGAGCTGGCGGCCCTGTCGGCGTGCTACTCGCCCGACCCGGCCGCGCCAGGCGGGTTCGAGTTCCCCGTCGACCTGACCAGCGGGGAAACCCGGCCCGCCGTCTGGGCACGCTGGCGCGAGCAGGATCCCCTGCAGCGCCTGCCGATGGCTCAACCGGCGCTGCGGTCTTTGCGTCTGCTCTACCTGGACTGCGGACGGAACGACGAGTTCTTCCTCGACGTCGGCATGCGCCTGCTGCACCGTCGGCTCGAGCAGTATCAGATCCCCCACTCATTCCAGGAGCACGACGGCGGGCATTTCGATCTGCGCTATCGCTATGCGTACTCCCTGGAAGCCATCAGCCGGGCTTTCGGCTGAAAAGGAGCACGCATGCCTTCGGTGGAAAAAGCGCTCGCCTACGCCCGCTCTCACCAGGAACAGGCCATCGACAACCTGCGGGCATTCGTCGCCATCCCCTCGATTTCGATGCTCCCGGAGCACGCTTCCGACATCCAGCTCGGCGCGGAATGGATGGCCGGGCGTTTGCAGGCGCTGGGAGTGGACGACGTTCAGATTCTGCCAACGGCCGGGCACCCGGTGGTCTACGGGGCCTGGAACGGTGCCGGCGAGTCGGCCCCCACCCTGCTGGTCTATGGACACTACGACGTTCAGCCGGTCGACCCGCTGGATCTCTGGAAAACCCCGCCTTTTCAGGGCACCCGCCGAGGGGACAACTTCTACGGCCGTGGGGCCTCCGATATGAAGGGCCAATTGGCGGCCTTCCTGCTTGCACTGGAAGCGGTGCTGCGCTCCGGAACGATGTCGGTCAACCTCAAGTTCCTGATCGAAGGCGAGGAAGAAACAGGCTCACCCAGCCTGGAGGCCTTCCTGCGCGACCAACTTGCGCGGTTCGCCTGCGATGCGTGCCTGAACATCGACGGATCGATCCTCGGGCCGGACGAGCCGATGGCGGTCTACGGTGTCCGAGGCCTGGCGTACTTCGAGGTCCATGTGCAGGCCGCCGAGCACGACCTGCACTCCGGCTTGTTCGGAGGCGCCGTCGACAACCCTGCGGTCGTTCTGGCGCAGGCCATCGCCGGAATGCGCGATGCCTCGGGTCGAGTACTTCTGCCCGGATTCTACGACCCCGTGCGAAAGCTCTCTCCGGAGGAACGGGCCGAGTTCGCCCGCCTTCCGCTCCCTGATGCCTGGTGGCTGGAACAAACCGGAGCGCCGACCCTGTTCGGGGAGGAGGGTTACACGGTCAACGAACGGGTCGTGGCGCGCCCGACGCTGGACGTCAACGGCTTCCTGAGCGGTTTCACCGGTGTGGGCTCGAAGACCGTCCTTCCGGCGCGGGCGATGGCGAAGATATCGATGCGATTGGTGCCCGATCAAACCCCGCAACAGGTTGAACGAAGCCTGGCCACCTATCTGGAAACCTGCATGCCGTCGACGGTCACCTGGAAACTGGTCCCGCTGGCCCACAGCCTTCCGGCCCTGGCCGATCGCGATTCCGCCGTCGTTCGGTCGGCCCTGCGCGCCCTGGAGAAGGTCTGGGGGAAGCGCCCCGTCCTCGGCCGGACCGGCGGAACCATCCCGATCGTTGCGATGATCCAGCAGCTGCTGAACTCCGACAGCGTGCTGGTGGGGATCGGACTTCCGGACGACAACCTCCACGCCCCCAACGAGAAGGTCCACCTGCCGACCTTCTTTCGCGGGGTGGAGACCTTCATCCACCTGCTGGGCGATTACGGCGGATGACGGCCAAGCTTCCCCCGGCGTACGGGGGTCAGGCGGTGATCGAGGGCGTGATGATGCGCGGCCCGGCGGCTTGCGCCACGGCCGTGCGCGCCCCCGACGGATCGATCCACCTCGACTTCCAGCGCCTCGACTCTCCCTCGCGCACACGCCTCGGCCGCATCCCGCTGGTGCGTGGCCTGCTGGTGCTGGTCGACACCCTGCGCCTGGGATTTCGAGCGCTGTCGTTCTCCGCCAATCTCCAGGCGCCGGAAGGCGAAAGTCTGTCCGGAGCTTCGATGGCGGCGACGATGACGGTGTCGGTCGTCTTCGGGCTCGGCCTGTTCTTCCTGGTTCCCGCGGCGGCGGCCTACCTCCTCGAGCGGGGGCTTGGGATGTCTGCGGCCTGGGGCAGCGTGGCCGAGGGCTTGGTCCGCCTGGCCTTGCTCCTGAGCTACCTGTGGGCCATCGGGCGAATTCCGGAGATCGACCGTGTCTATGCCTACCACGGTGCCGAGCATCGCACGATTCACGCGCATGAAGCCGGGCGGCCGCTCGAGGTCGACGAAGTAGCCACCTTCCCGAACGAGCATCCCCGCTGCGGCACGGCATTCTTGCTGACGATTGTTGTGCTCTCGGTGATCCTGTTCAGCCTGCTGGGGGAAATGTCGCTGACCGCAAGGCTGGTCAGCCGGCTGGCCCTGGTCCCGTTGCTGGCGGGGATCGCCTACGAGTACCTCCGCTGGACCGCCCGGCTGCGACCCGGTCCGCTTCGAAGGATTCTGGTTGCGCCGAACCTGGCCCTCCAGCGTCTGACCACACGCGATCCGGAACCCGCCATGATCGAGGTGGCGATTTCCGCGTTCCAGGCCGTCCGGGCTGCAGAAGTCGGCCGGGCGGGGGCTCCTGCCATATCCCAGGACTCGCGCCCCTGAGCCTTCCCGCCGGTGACCAAGGCCGGGGTCAACCGTTGGGCTGCCTGTGGCCGGCACCGCGACAGGCGAACCCCAGCGACACCCGGGTGAATCCTCTCTCGGCTCCGCGCGCGCTTTCTGCGTCCGGTTCGACGTCCTTGCTCGGAAAGGAATGATCCGAGGGCGCTCCCTGGCCATCTCTTCCGAGGCCGTCCTGAGGGACAGCGAAGGGCCGGACAGATGGAACTCCACCCTGTCACGAGGCGGCCTGCCCACGGAGGAGCAGTCCTCGCGGACGGGACCTCCAGGGCTCGGGTCCGGAGAAGTGACGGGTGGAGGCAACACATCTGCCCGCGTTGACGGGCCGAACCCTGCCCGCTAGAATGGATCGGGGTGCCCGCGCCACGGTGAAAGCACAACTCAAGCTCCGCGACAAGCTTTTCGAGGTTCCGGCCGGGATGACCGTGCGGGACGCCCTGCTCCGTCTTGACATCGAGCCCGAGAGCGTGTTGCCCGTTCGGGACGGTCAGTTGATCACCGACGACGAGCTTCTTCGCGACGGCGAGGTCGTTCGTCTGGTGGCCGTGATCTCCGGCGGGATGGGTCTCCCCGGATGAAGTGCCGGCACTGCGCCAACAAAGCCTCGATCAACATGCGCCACCACAAGCTGGCCCTGTGCGGCGACCACTACCTTGCATGGATCCCCGAGCAGACCGAGCGCTTCATCGGAAAGTACCAGATGTTTACGCGGGCCGATCGGATCCTGGTGGCGGTGTCGGGCGGGAAGGACTCACTGGCGTTGTGGGACGTGCTGATTCGCCTGGGTTACCAGGCCGACGGCCTGTACATCGGGCTGGGGATCGATGGCGGCGTCGGCTATTCGGACGAGTCCCTGCAGCGCACCCAGGCCTTTGCCCGGGCAAACAACCAACACCTGGAAGTGGTCGATGTGGTGGCGGTGGAGGGGGCCAGCATCCCCCAGGCTGCCTCGCTTAGCCACCGCGGCCGAAGCAAGCCCTGCTCGGTCTGCGGGCTGAGCAAGCGGCACATCATGAATCGGGCGGCCCGCGACGGCGGGTACGATGTCCTGGCAACCGGTCACAACCTCGACGACGAAGCCGCTACCCTGCTCGGCAACACACTCAGCTGGTCGGTCGGCTACCTGGCCCGCCAGGGCCCGGTGCTGCCCGCCTCGTCCGAGGGCCTGGCGCGCAAGGTCAAGCCCTTCTGCCGGTTCTATGAGCGCGAAACCGCCGCCTACGCGCTGCTGCGGGGGATCGATTACATCTACGACGAATGCCCCTACGCCGAGGGCGCCACCAGCATCTACCACAAGGAACTGCTGAACCGGCTGGAATCGGACCGCCCGGGAGCCAAGCTGGCCTTCTATCTCGGCTTCCTGCAGGCCCGGTCTCAGGGCGCCTTCCCGCCCACCGGGGAGGCCTCTGTGACAGGCATGCACCCTTGCACCACTTGCGGGCAACCGACCACGGCGCCGGACCAGTGCGCCTTTTGCCGGACCTGGGATCGGGTGCGCTCGAGCCTGATTGAGCCGGAGAGGATTGCCGTCAGATGACCGAGTCTTCCGATCTGGAAGGCCTGACCCTGCTGGGGCGAGACGCCGGCCCTTCGAAGAAGCTGGAGACTTTCCCCAATCGGCACCCCGGTCGCTCCTACCTGGTGCGGCTGGAGAGCGACGAGTTCACCTGCGTCTGCCCCGCCACCGGTCAACCGGACTTCGCCACCATCACGGTCGACTACGTCCCCGAGGCGCGCATTCTCGAGTCGAAGTCCTTCAAGCTCTACCTGTGGTCCTACCGCAACGAGGGCGTATTCCACGAGCACGTCACCAACCAGATCCTCGACGATCTGCTGGCGGCCCTCGAGCCGCGCTGGTGTCGGGTACGGGGCGCCTTCCAGGTGCGAGGTGGGATTCGGATCACGATCGAGGCCGAACACGGCGCCCGCCCGGCAGAAGCTCCAGCGTGACGTCTCCTTATCGCTGGTACCCGGCGGTGGTGGCCGTCTTCACCACCACCCTGGTGGTATCCAACATCATCGCAGTCAAGCTGTTCTCGCTGGCCGGCCTGGCGCTGCCGGCCGCGATCGTGCTCTTCCCGGTCGCCTACATCTGCGGGGACATCCTGACCGAAGTCTACGGCTACGCCGCGGCGCGCCGGGCGATCTGGATCGGGTTCGGCTGTAACCTGGTGGCGGTCGTCGCGATCGCCGTCGGGGGCTGGCTGCCTGCCAGCCCGTTCTGGAACGCCGGCGCATACCAAACGGCCGCCGAGGCCCAGCGCGCCTATGCGGCCATCCTGGGGTTCGCGCCTCGGCTTCTGGCCGCCTCGTTTGCAGCCTACCTGGCCGGAGAGTTCCTCAATGCCTACATCCTGGCTCGCCTGAAGGTGGCCACGGCGGGGCGCCGCCTCTGGCTGCGCACGATCAGCTCGACCCTGGTCGGGCAGGCGGCCAACTCGGCGATCTTCATCGCCCTGGCGTTCGTCGGGATTCTCCCGGCCGGGGCCCTGCTCTCAGCCATCGTTTCGCAGTGGTTGGTGAAATCGGCCTACGAGGCGGCGGCAACCCCGCTCACCTACCTGGTCGTCAGCCGGTTGAAGCGCAGCGAAGGGATCGACGCCTTCGATCGATCCATCGACTTCAACCCCTTGCACTTCGCCTAGTCGTCGAGCCTCCGTTCCCCGTCGCCCCGACGAGGCGATCCCAGCTCCGGCATTCGTCTTGGCGGGGAGCCCGGGCGGCGTCAGTCCGACGCCGGCCCCGGGGAACCAGGGGTTGTCGGCACGCACATCTGACTCGTTGTCCACGAGATCGCCACGCCCCTCCGACCTTCGGCCATCGCGGCTCCTGATGAATGAGGCGGTCCGCCCAATGCGGCGTCTCACCCTTCGATCCCGAAGTTCTATTCCCTGCCGTGCACCACCCATGCTTCTTCCGGCTGCAAAGCCTTGTGGCCCGCCGGGAAGATCGCCCGGTAGACCTCAGCCGGCGGCCTCTTTCGGCCATCGACGGTGAGCAGATCCTCCACCCGTATTCCAAAATGTCTTTCGTTCGACTCAAGCAGCGGAAGAATCAGATCCCAGTGCGCCTGGGTGAAGGCTCGGAACTCGCCGCCGTTCAACTGATCTTCCCCGGTCTTCCCCCTCGGGTCCCGGACGAAGAGGGCGCCTCCGGAAGCCAGGGAGAACAGATTCCCTCCAGGATACGGTTCGGCCAGTTCGACCAGACGCCCTCGCTTGTCGAATCGGACTCCGTTGAGCACAACCAACCCGCCGCCGTTCATCGGATCGCCCGCCATGAAGGATTCCGCCAGGTAGTCCAGACAGGTCCCGTTGATCACCACCTTCGGCCGGCCAACGGCGTTGATCAGCGGCCGGCCGGCGGCGTTGCCGCGTACGAAGACCGACCCCCCCTTGGCTGCGTACATGAACGTCTGGCCCACATCGCCGTGAATCACCAGCTCGCCGCTCTTCATAATCTGCGCCAGCTGGTCTTGGCCCGAACCGTGAACGATCAGGGTCAGTCCATCGATTCCCGATCCCAGGTAGTCCCCCGGCGACCCGTACACCTCGAGGCGAACCCCCGACGTGCCCGGCCCCAGCCCGGCTCCCAGGAAGCGGTGCCCGTGGGACCGAAAGACGATCAGTTCACGCCACCCTAGGCGGCTTGCTCGCCGCACCGCGGCCGACAACGACGCCTCCCACTCGGGAGCGAAGCCGCTTCCGTCGAGGATCAAGACCTGCTCCGGGCCCCGAGGCGCGGGCAACTCATCTCCCGATCGAAGGAGACGGAACCCTTCCGGCTCTCGCGCCGGGGCAGAGACCAGCAGCCTGTCGATCGCTTCGTCGGCGATCTCGAGGACCGAACGCCGGCGCATCCCTCCCGGATCGTACGGCCGATCGAGCAGACCTGTCAGAACCTCGAGCGCTCCCCGGACCCCGCCGAAACGCTCGGGGGACTCCACCAGCAGGTTGGCGGCACCTCGGACCTGAGGGTACGTCCAACCGGCCATGCTCTGGGTGAACCAGCGAGTCCAATCGCCGGGATCTTCGCCGGGAAACTCCGGCGGCGTCGAAGATGAATCCTGGCTGCGCCACGGGGTCCCGGCGGCCTCGGGGTCGACCGGCGTCCCGAACTTGTCGGTGCAGATCAGGGTTGCGGGCCCGGAGGTCGCACGCCTGACTTCGAAAATGAATGCGCCGCCGTCGGTGTGGCTTCCCCCGCGGGCCACCCAGGTCCGGTCGGGCCTCCGTCCGAAGCGCGGATCTTCCTCCGCCAGGCTGCGGAGCGCGGCGTCGATCGCCTGCTTCTCCGAGGCGGCCATCCCGATCGACGGTCCGTTCGGTCCTCCGTCTTGCAGGGCGAACACCTGCGGCCGGAGCATGCTGGTATCGGTGATCCCGATCAAGCGTGCCGTCCGTCGTTGCGGCGTCTCGCCGGTCTGCGCGATCAAGAAGAACCAGGGGCCGTCGGGCGAACCATGGATGTGTGCCGCCTGCAGCGTCCGATAGGCCGGCTGCTTCTCCGCAGGAAGCCGGGTGAAGTCGCGCTCGGTGGTCGGCGCCAGCGACTCGATCACGTGTTCCAGGGAGTAGCCGAACCCGCGCTGGAGCAGGTCGAACATCAATACCGAGACTTCGGTATCGGTCAGGAATAGCGGTTCGATCCCATATTGAGCCAGATAGGAACACACCGAAGCGTAATTGGCGAAATCTCCGTTGTGCACCAACGCCTCGTGCATCCCGATGAACGGATGCGCTCCACCGGGGTGCCAGACGCGCCCTTTGGTCGGGTAGCGATGGTGCCCGATCCATACGTGAGCCGTCTGGTCGGCCAGGCCGTAGACGTGGATCGTGTCGTCGCCATAACCCACGAGCTTCAGCACCAGCAGATCTTTCCCGTGGCTCACCACGAAGGCCCGCTTGTCCCCCAAGGAGGCGTAGAAGGCCTGGTTGAGAGCAAAGGTGGTCTGATACACGAACTCATCCGCCAGCGCCAGCGGCCGCAGGTCCTCCAGTCGCCGCTCCTCGGCGAAGGACTGCTGCGCCTTCCCCTTCGGCTCCACGAAATAGGCCACAACCCCCGGCGCCGGAACCTCCAGGCCGTCGATCTGCGCGGCCGGCAGTTCCCTCGCGGCAGAGATTGCGAAGCGCGGCTCGATGAACTGCGCCTCGACCTCGGAGCGGGCCGACGGATCGAGGTACGCCACAGCGTACAGATACGACCGGTCGAGGGTCTCCTGCGGAACCCCGAAGAAGGCCGGGTCCAGTCCGGCCATCGCCACGCCCCCACCCTTGCCGTTGCCTCGGTTGCGCATCTGCTCGAGCGCCCGCAGCAGGTGTCGGCCGGCGATCGGCTCGGAGCTGGCGATCCCGATCACCCCGCACCCGCCCTCGGCCTCCCGCTTGCGTCGGCCGAACTCCGGTGCAGCCCGGGGCGGCCGTGAGGCGAGGAGCCGGCGCCGATCAAGTTCGGACAGGGCTGCCGCCGATTGCTTCATGAGCCGACATACTCCAGCAAGTCCGTACGGCCGCGCAGATCCGACCGTCGACTGCAGGCCCAGGCTCGCCACCACCTGCCGCAGTTCCCGCTGGTACGAACCATACAGGCGCCCGATGCGCTGCGCCCCGTCCTGCGGATCGACCAGCAACGAAAGCTCCGGGTCGGTGGTGGTGAAGCCGAACGGACAGCCACGACCGCGCTCGCAGTTCGAGCAGCGGGTGCAGCCGAGCGCCACCAGCTCGGCCGTGCCCAGGATCACCCCGTCGGCGCCCAGGGCGATCGCCTTGGCGATGTCGTGTGCCGTGCGGATCCCGCCGCTGGCCATCACCGTCACCTGGTCGCGGATGCCCTCGGCTTCCAGGAATTGATGCACGCGTCGGAATGGCGAACTCGATCGGCATGGCGATGTTCTTCTTGGCGATCTCCGGCGCGGCTCCGGTGCCGCCGTACGAGCCGTCGATGTGCAGGATATGCGCGCCGGCGTAGTAACTGCCCACCGCCACCATGTCGACGTCGGTGGGGGTCGAGACCTTGACCGAAAGCAGCGCCTCCGGGTGGATGGTGTGAATCCAGTCGAGGTGCTTGCGGTGATCCTCCACCGAGTAGACGCTGTGGAAGGGAAAGGGCGAGAACAGGCTGACCCAGGGCACCGACTCGCGCATCTTGGCCACGGCGGTGGTGGCCTTGTCGCCCAGCAGGTGACCGCCCAGCCCGGGCTTGGCCCCCTGGGCGTACTTGAACTCGACGATCGGCGCCCGCAGGATCGTCTCCTCGCGGACGCCGAACATCCCGGTGGCGATCTGGGTGATCACATGGTCGGCGTAGGGCAGTGAGCGCCTCCGGGTAGCCGCCTTCGCCGGTCGAGGTGAACGTCTTCCACGTTTGAGCCGCCATGGCCCGGGCCAGCATGACCTGTTCGCTCACCGAACCGTACGACATGCCGCCGCCGTACCAGGGGACGGGGATCGAACGATCGGCCCCCCGCCCTCGACGGTTGAGCCGCAGGGACGTGTCGACTCGATCCGGCGGCGCTCCTGGCGCCGAGCTACGCGGGCGCGGAAGCGGAGGCCGATCGAAGCCTCCGCCGGAATCGCCGACCCGGTGTTCCAGGTGATCCGGGGCCTCGCCCCGGGCGCCCTGGGCCCAGGTCGAGAGGATCAGGTCGGCCGTCCAACGTCGATCTCCGAGGGCCGGCGGGGCCTCCGGTCGGTCGGGCCAACCGGCGAATCCGTCGACGCAGCGCATGGCGGTGCTTCTCGACGATCGCCTGCAGGTCGCGGTTCTCGATGTCGCTCATCCCGGGAAGCCGGCGATGCCGGCGAAGGCCTCCTTCTCGATCTCGTCGGAGAACATCGCCCGCCCCACCTCGCCGCGGAGCCGACGGACCTCGCGGATGCCCATGGCCCCCAGCACCTCCAGCAGCTGATCGCGCCACGACCCCGCCAGGTTGACGATCCGCTGGACCCGCCACGCCTGCGAGGAGTCGAGGGCACCGACAAGACCGCCTGCTCCACGGTTCGACCGGATCCCTGCAGTTTCGCCTGCAGGGCCAGCGAGACGGGGACATCCAGAGCCACGGCATCGGCCCCGCTGATGATCGCCTTCGGCACGTGCTCGGCGGCCCCGATCCCGCCACTGAGGATCAGGGTGACCTCTTCCCGGCGTCCGGCAGCCACCAGCGCCTGGTGCACAGCCAGCATCGCCGCCTGGACGAATCCTCGAGGGGTGCCCCCATGGTAATCGGCGACATAGTGCAAGACGCGAACGCCCTGCTCCACCAAGGGCAAAGGGTCGCGATCGAAGTCGACCCGGACCACCGGAATCGAGACCTGGCGCTGCAACCGGGCAAATGCGTCGGGGTCCCAGCCGTCGAGTTCTACCATGCGGGGAACACCTGACTCCAGCAAAGCAGCGATCTGCGCAGGCTGAACCACCGGAACAACGTGATCCACCGGAACCGCCTCACCCAGGAACTCCAGGGGAACGAACGCAATCGTTTCCAGTTCCCTGGCCGCCCGCACCAGCGCTCGATAGAGGGCAGGGCTCTCCGCCGAGGCGGGCACCCGGTCGAGAACGAATGGCAGCGGGACCGTCCGCCACGTCGGATCGTCTCCAGACGACTCCGAGAGGAACCGAGGCTTGGCCCCTAGATCGACCGCCGTAGAAATGAACTCGCGCCCGTGGATCCCGTCCCGGGTAGGCCGGACGATCTCCGACATGTCCGTCCACATCCGGTCCCAGCCTTCGCCCGAGAAACGTCCACGGTAGCCCGCACCGCGCACCGGAACCCGGCCGCTGGCGGCTTCGTACAGCACGGCGTCGACCATGTCGGGGGAGTAGAACTCGTCCCCCAGTCGCAGGCGATCGGGGTTCGGTTCGATCCGCACGAAATCCGGGTGCTCCACTGTGCAGCGCAGGCAGCCGACGCAGCGCTCGGGTCGAGGCGCAAAACCGCCCACCGGCCCCGAGAAGACACCATAGACACAGGGGCGGCTGAGCACCACCCGCATCGCAGCCCCGGTAGTGGATCACCTCGCTGACCAGGAGTCGCGCCAGGCCGAGACGACTGACGTGAACCCGGAAGCGCGGCGGATGACCGGCGCGGTCCGGCGCGGGAGCGATGGGCACATGGTAGCGGTGGTAACCCGAGTTCGCGATCCATCCTGCTCCCGAAAGAAAACCAGGCACGCCGGGCGTGCCTGGAGTGATAATTCCGGGTCGCCCTTCCTGCCAACACCGCCGCCGGGCGGGCCACCGCGCCCGCCTTTGGCCCGTGCGTCGCCGCGCGGTTTTGGGCGGGAGCTTTCTCTGGAAGGGGAGAGGGAGCCTGTGGCAGGCTCCGGAGGCATCCGCTGATGCTTCGATTTTCCCCCGGGCTGGTCTCCGGGGTTGGCCCCGCGTGGTGCGGGGAACCTCCGCCTCGTTGTCTCGGCCGCGTTCGAGCCGAGACCCAGTCGCTGTTCTCCCTTGTCGAATTCTGTTGTCGAGACGAACGCTGGGATTCTAGCGCGGCGGGGTAGCCAAGTCAAGAACGTCCGGCCGACGATCGCCCAGCGAAGTCGGGCGCGTCAGGCGTCGTCCAGGTCGACCCAGATCTGACGAGCCAGCTCTTCGCTGAAGACCACCTCTCCCGCCGCCAGCCGGAGTTCGGACGGGACCACTGAAAGGGGCTCGCCCTTCCACCGAGAAGCGCGCTTCCGGGACGGCGCCGGTCTCGGCCAGGTAGATCAGGCGGTCCGCCTCGCGCACCCGCACTCGACTGATCCGGCCGCTGGCGCCCACCGACGCCTGGGACAAAGGTCGGTCCGTCAGCGTCTCGATCGTCCCATCCGCACCGGGGATCGGCTCGCCATGCGGACAGCGCCGCGGGTGTCCGGCCCGCTCCTCCATCCGCGAGACGAGCGTCTCGTCGGCGATCTCCCCGAGACGATCGGCGGTGTCGTGGGCCTCATGCCACCCGTATCCCAGAACCCGGACAAGGAAAGCCTCTGCCATCCGATGGGCTCGAACGGCGCGGGCGCCTTCCGACCGCCCGCGTGCGGTCAGCCGCACCCCCTTGTAGGCGATTCGCTCGATCAAGCCCGACCGCTCCAGGCGGCGGGCCATGCGCGAGGCCGCAGCGGGCGACACCGACAACGCCTCGGCCCATGCGCCCGACGAGACGACCTGTGTCTCGCCGCCCAGGCGAAGCAGTTCGCCGAGATAGGCCGCCTGAGAGGATGTGATCCCGATCATCCGCCCTCTCGCAGAGTGCTGGTCAACGTGCCAGGATTTACCGCGGTTAAGTTCTGACTTGCCATGGGTGTCTTGATTCTCGAGCGCCGAGCAGGATAAAATGTCTGAGAAAGGCCATCGAAATTCACCGGATCTTATCACGCCGCCTGGCACGTTCGGCAGCGTCCTGAGGGTGGAGGGCTCGTGATCGCAGGATTTGTTCTCGGTTTGCGGGAGGGGCTGGAAGCGGCTTTGATCCTGGGTGTGACGTTCGGGGTCTTGCGCCGAACCCGGCGGATGGAACTCGCCCCTGCTGCGTGGCTGGGGATCGCGTTGGCCTCCATCCTGAGTGTGGTCGGGGCGGTGATCTTGCTCTCGGCCGGGCGACGCCTGGAAGGAGTGGCGGAGGCGGCCTTCGAAGGGGTCACGATGCTCCTCGCCGCCGGGGTTCTGACGTGGATGATCCTGTGGATGTCCCGTCAGGGACGCAGTCTCCAGACCGGCCTCGAGCGGGAAGTCGAACAGGCCGCGTTGCGCCGGCAAGCCGGCGCCGTCCTCGGCATTGCCTTCCTATCGGTGTTGCGGGAAGGCATCGAGACGGCCCTGTTCCTGAGTGCGGCCGCGTTTCAGGACAACCAGACAGCGGTGGTAGTCGGCGGCGGGCTCGGCATCCTGACCGCCGGGTTCCTGGGCTGGGGACTCTACCGGACCACCATCCAACTCGACCTTCGCCAATTCTTTCGTTTCACCGGGCTGTTGCTGATCCTGTTCGCCGCCGGTCTGGCGGCGCACGGAGTCCACGAACTGGTCGGCGCCGGCTGGCTGCCCGGCCTGGTCGATCCTATCTACTCGGTCGAAAGTCTGGTCGGGGAGGGATCGCTAGTTGGGCTCGTGTTGAAGACGCTCTTCGGGTACAACTCCGAACCGACTTTGCTCGAGATGATCGCGTATGTCCTGTACTTCGTCGGGGTCGGCGCCGCACTTCGATTCCAATCACGCGACAACCCGACCCCGATCGCCGCCGCCGGCTAGCCTGGCTTGGCCTGGCCGGCGGGATCGCCGAAGGCGGCGAGGTACCGGCGGGCGATTTCTTGATCCAGGCCGGACTCGAATTCCCCGAAACGCCTCACCAGGTCGCGGGCTGCCGGGGTCAGGCGCGCTCCACCACCGCCCTCGCCTCCCACCTCGGTCTCGACCAGGGACTGCCGGCTGCGGGCCTCCATCTCCTGGACTTTCTCCCAGGCTCGGCGGTAGGGCACTCCCACGCGCTCGGCCGCGGCCCGGATCGAGCCGAGTTCGTCGATCGCCTCCAGCAACCGCGTCCTCCAGCGACTGAGCACAACCGAACCTTCCTGCTCAATCCAGACGTTGTAGCGCGGTTTCACTGCAGCGCTTCCTTTCCCGACTCCACGCGCAGGCGAAGAGCTCGGCGGGTTCCCGGCGTCAGCCGCACCCGCTGTGCGATACGAAGCCCGGCCAGCCAGACCGGACTTGCGTCGTCCACCACCAGCGGCCAGCGGCGGCGGGCCTCGGTCGGGATGCGCAGGCTGTTGAAGATGTCGCCCAGTTTCTTGCGCCCTTGCATGCCCAGCGGCTGCATACGATCTCCAGGGATCGGCGTCCGGACCTGAAGCCGACCTTCAATCTGATCCGCGTCCAGCCAGGCTTCACCAGGGGAGGGATCTTCCGGGGATGGAGGCGGAGAGGTCAGCTCGGCCGTCAGGCTTCCCCCGTCCGCCAGACGGACCGCTCCCGGTACGGTCAGCAGTCGGGGATCGCCCGTTTCCATCCGCGGGAAGGACGGTGCCGCCGGGTCGTCCCCCAAACGGATCATTACCAGGGTCTCGCCGCGATCCACCAGTTCGAGGCTTCCCGGCAACTGCGTTCGACGCCCCCTCCCTGGTTGCGCCATCCTGGTTCGGGCGAGTTCGACCGCCTCGAAACCGAAGTCGCGCAGGTCCGGGGATAGCCGACCTGCGGCGCGGCGCAATAGCGAGGCCTGGACCGCCGGGAGCTGTCGGAGGAACCCTTCCCGGTCGAACTCGATTTCCCGCTCTCCCTGGCGGACCGTCTCGGCCTCCGCCTGCGAGGCGATCCGATCGACGAGTTCTTCCTGCCGACCCATGACCTGCGCCGTCCGCCGCAGGGCTTCCCGTAGCCCCGGGTTGTAGCTCTCGAGAAGGGGGAGCAACTCGTGCCTCAGCCGGTTGCGCAAGAAGCGGGGGTCGGAATTGGATCGGTCCTGCCGGGGCCGGAGACCGGCCGCGGCGCAGTGGGCTACGGTCTGGGCTCGGGTGGTCGTCAGCAGCGGCCGGATCAGAGTCAGATCGCTTCCAGGGGCGAAGCCGGCCCGGGAACCGAGAGGGCTTACCGGCTGCATGCCCCGCAGGCCTTCGACCCCGGCGCCGCGCAAGAAGTGCATCAGGACAGTCTCGGCCTGGTCGTCGGCCGTGTGCCCGGTGGCGATGCAGCCCGCCCCCCACGCCGAGCGCGCACTCGGCGAGAAATCGGTAGCGCGCCTCCCGGGCGGCTTCTTCCAGCGACATGCCGCGCCGCTCGAGGCCCGGCGGTCGAATCCGCTCGACAACGCACGGCAGGCCTCGGTCGCGAGCCTGTCCCAGCACGAACTCCGCCTGGGACCAGCTCGCCGACCGCAGGCGGTGGTCGAGGTGGGCCACCAGAACCGCAACTTCCAGTCGGTGGAGAACGTCGAGCAGGCACAGACTGTCCGGTCCTCCGGAGACTCCCACCACGACCCGGCCCGCACGGCCGGCAAGGCCCTCGCTGCGCAGGAAGGAATCGACATGGTCGGTGATGAGCATTGTGTGAGGATTCTAGCACCCGGACCTGCAGGGGAAGCCTTGGCGGAGGGCGGACCCCTCCCGAATGCTATAATGCCGCGTTGGCGGGTTCCCGGCGGAGGAACGCTCCTTGGCGATCAACCCACTCGATTGGCTACTCGGCCTCTTCTCCCTCGATATCGGAATCGATCTGGGCACCGCCAACACGCTGGTTCTGGTGCGCGGGAAGGGGATCGTCCTGAACGAGCCGTCGTGGGTCGCCATCGACAAGAAGACCAAGCGAGCCCTGGCCATTGGAGCCGAGGCCAAGGAGATGGTCGGTCGAACCCCGGCCAACGTCTCGGCGATCCGCCCCTTGCGCGACGGTGTGATTTCGGAATTCGATATCACCGAAGCCATGCTCGAGTACTTCATCGGAAAGGCCCACGAGCAGACTGTGGTTCCGGTGCCGCGGCCGCGAGTGGTGGTGGGAATCCCCAGCGGCGCCACCGAAGTTGAAAAGCGGGCGGTCTACGACGCCGCCATGGCGGCGGGCGCCCGCCAGGCCTTCCTGATCGAGGAGCCGACCGCCGCCGCTCTCGGGGCGCAGCTGCCGATCGGTGAGGTTCGGGGCTCGATGGTGGTCGACATCGGGGGCGGCACCACGGAAATGGCGGTGTACTCGATGGGTGGGATCGTGATTTCCCGCTCGCTGCGAGTGGCCGGCGACGAGATGGACCAGGACGTCATCAGCTTCATCCGCAACAAGTACAACTTGCTGATCGGCGAGCGCATGGCCGAACGGGTCAAGATCGCCATCGGCTCCGCCTACCCTCTGCGCGAGGAAAAGACCACGGTCGTGCGTGGGCGCAACCTGGTGAGCGGGCTGCCCGAGGCGGTCGAGATCTCGTCGGTCGAGATCCGCGAGGCGCTCGCCCCGTCGGTGCGGGTGATTGTGGACACGCTCAAGGAAGCCATCGACGAAGTGCCTCCGGAGCTGGTGGCCGACCTGATGGAGATGGGAATCTGCCTGTGCGGCGGCGGAGCGCAGCTGCAAAACCTGGCCGAGCGCCTGTCGAACGAGATGAAGATGCGTGTCTGGATCGCCGAAGACCCGATGACCTGTGTCGTTCGCGGAACGGGCGTGATGCTCGACAACCTCGAGCAGAACGCCCGCTTCCTGGTCGGCCTGACCCGAGGCGGCGGATGAACGATGCCGACGCTCGGCCTCCGAACATCCCCGCCGGCCCCGTCCCGCCCGCCAACCTCCGTCCGCGCCTGAGACGCGGCCCCCCTTCTCATGACGCGGCTCTCGTCGCGCTCCCTGCTGCTTCTGACGTTGCTCCTGGCTGCCGGTGGCCTTGATGGCCCTGGATCTGGGCGGATTCCTCCAGAGCACGCAGAGTCTGGCGCTGCGGCCCCTGGGCGGGCCTGCAGGCCTGGATCGGACAACGGGTGGCGGCGGCCCAGACCCTGCTGAGTTCACCGACCGATCTGGCGGAACTCTCCGCGGAGAACCGCCGCCTGGAGGCCGAAGTCGCCCGCCTTGAACGAGAAGTGATCGCGCTGCGCGAGCAGGCCAATGAAGCGGAAATCCTGGCCGGGCTGCTGGGCTATGCCCGGACCCGGCCCGAGAGCCGTTATGTGGCCGCCCGTGTCACCGGACTCGACGTCAGCCCGTTCATCCGCTCGGTATGGATCGACCAGGGCTCCGACGCGCGGCCTCCAGCAGGGCATGCCGGTCGTCACAGAGCGGGGCTTGATCGGGCGGATCGGCGAGGTCTACGCCACCGTCGCCCGGGTGCAGCTGATCACCGATCCGGAAAGCATGGTCAATGTGCGCCTGCAGACCAGCCGCGCCGACGGCGTCCTGCGCGCCCGGGTGAACGGGGAGCTGTGGATCGACCTGATCGATCAATCGGCCTCGGTGACCCCGGGTGAGCTGGTGCTGACCTCCGGACTGGGCGGGGCCTTTCCCGCCGACGTCCCGCTCGGCCAGGTCGTTACGATTCGCCGGCGCGACTTCGAGCTGTTCCAGCAGGCCGTGATTCAGGGCAGCGCCGATCTGGACAACCTCGAAATCGTCTTGGTGATCACCAACTTCCAACCGGCCGTGCCGGCAGGCTCCCCGTAGGATCTGCGATGAGTCTCGCTCTCGGAACCGGGTTGATGGCGGTGTTGGCGGTGCTCCAGTCGACCTTGCTCTCGCGCCTGACGTTCCTGGACGGGTCGGTGAACTTGATCCTGCTGGCTTGCGTCAGCTGGGCGCTCGCCGGTCATGTGACCGAGGCTTTGGTGTGGGGTTTCGCCGGCGGGGTCTGTCTGGACCTGCTGTCGGGCGCACCGCTCGGCGTCTCGGCGACCGCGCTGCTGGCGGTGGTCTACCTGGCGTCCCTGACCGAGGGTCGATTCTGGGAAGCCCACCCCCTGGCGCCCTTGGGGGTCATGGCGGTGTCTTCGCTGGTGTTTCATGGGATCACCACGGCCGGGGTGTGGGTGGTGGGCCATCCGATCGATCCGTCGCTCGCTCTGACCCAGGTCGCTCTGCCGGCTACCTTCCTCAACGTCGTGTTGGCGCTGCCGGCCTCCCTGCTGGCGGAACGCGCCGGCGAAGCTGCCTTCCCGCCCCCGGTCCGCATGGGATGAGCGAACAGTCCCGCCGCGCTCCGATTCCGGTTGCCCGCTTCGCCGCCACCTATCTGGTGCTCGGCGTCCTGCTGGTCGCCTTCGTGGCTCGCCTGTATCAGATACAGATCATCGACGGCCCGGAGTACCTGCTGGCCGCCGACGAGAATCGTTTCAGCAGCGTCAGTCTGCCGGCCGCCCGGGGGGTGGTCTACGATCGCAATGGGTCGCAGCTGGTGCGCAACGTCCCCGTCTTCAACGTGGTGGTCACCCCGGCCCTGCTGCCCGACAGCCAGGCCGAGCAACAGTCCATCTTCGAGCGCCTGGCGAGGCTGACCGGCGTTCCCCTCGACCTGGCCGGTCCGCCGGCGGCGCCATGTGTCGCCGGCCGGGGCATTCTCCAGCTGGTCGAGGAAGGCGAGACCAACCAGCCGTTCGCCGAGTGGCCGATCGCCTGCGACATCAACGAGATCACGGCCCGGGTGATTCTGCAGCAGACGGTGGATATGGCCGGGGTGGATGTGGTGGCGGTCGCGGCGCGCGACTACACCACCGGCGAACTGAGCGCGGCGGTGATCGGATATCTCGGCCCGATCCCTCAGGAACTGGCCGAGGAATACGCCGCGGCCGGATTCGTAGCCGGTCGCGACAAGGTCGGCTACGCCGGGATCGAGTTCGAGTACCAGGACGTGCTGGCCGGGGTCAACGGCCGCAAGCTGGTGGAAGTCGACGTGGCCGGTCAGGTGCTGCGTGAGGTCGGCGAAGTGATTCAGCCGGTGCCGGGAAACAACCTGCGGCTGACTCTCGACACCCGCCTGCAGGCGGCCGCGGCAACTGCGCTCCAGAGTCGGATCGACTTCATGAACCGATTTGCCGGTGAACGGCGGGTTCCCCTGGGTGCGGTGATCGCCATGGATCCGCGCACCGGAGAGATCCTGGCGATGGTCAGCCTGCCCACCTACGAGAACAACCGTTTGGCCCGGTTCATTCCGGTGGACTACTACCAGCAGCTGGTGGCCGATGAGCGAGGCAAGCCCCTGATCAACCACGCCGTTTCGTCGCCTTTCCCACCGGGCTCAACCTTCAAACTGGTAACTGCGGTGGGCGCCGCCAACGAAGGGATCATCGATGGGCTTCGCACCCTGTTCGATCCCGGCTTGATCACGATCGCCAACCAGTACTTCCCGAACGACCCGGGGCGGGCCAAGGACTTCGTCTGCTGGCTCAGGGAGGGCCACGGTCGGATCGACTTCGTGCACGCCATTGCCCAATCGTGCAACGTGTTCTTCTACAAGATCGGCGGAGGATTCCCCGGCGAAGTCGAGCCCGGCCTCGGAATCGGCGGGGTCAACCGCTATGCCCCGGCGCTCGGCTACGGCGCCCCGCTGGGAATCGACCTTCCGGGGGAGCAGGCGGGGCTGATCCCCAACGAGGACTGGAAGCGGATCAACCTGGGCGAGAGCTGGTCGACAGGGGACACGTACAACTCGGTGACCGGACAGGGCTTCGTGCTGGCCACTCCTCTCCAGGTGCTCACTTCGGTCGCCTCGCTGGCCGGGGACGGTCGGGTGATGTGGCCGCATCTGGTGCAGCAGATCCTCGACGGAGAAGGGAACGTGATCGACGACGTGCAGCCGCGGCTGCTGTGGGACTACGGCGATGGAGAGATCACGGACCCGCGCGACGTAGACGTGTCCCCCTCCGTGATCGACCTGGTCCAGGAAGGGATGCGGCTGGTGACCACCGAGGGGACGGCCAGCGGCTACGCCGACCTCGAGACGATCTCCTCCGCGGGGAAGACCGGCACCGGCGAGTTCTGCGACCGGCAGGCCTTCGAGCGGAATCTATGCGAACCGGGCAACTGGCCGACCCATTCCTGGTATGCGGCCTACGCACCGTTCGAGAATCCGGAGATCGTTGTGGTCGCCTTTCTGTACAACGGCGGCGAAGGCGCGGTGACCTCCGGGCCGGTCGTCCGCCAGGTACTGGAGGCCTACTTCCGTCTGAAGGCCATCGACGCCGCCCGGTCCACGTAATCTCCTGGGCCGACGTGGCACCCTCTCCAGGTGAGGCAGGTCTCCGCTCCGGCCCGAGCCATGCTCGGCCCTCCTCGCAAAGCCAAGGAACGTGGGACACCCACCCGACCCGGGGCCGTGGTGCGAGGCGTCCGGAGCAGGAAGCGCTCAGCCTCCCCCGGCCGTCTTCCTAGCGAAGCAATCCTGAGCACAGCGAATCAAGCCCCAGCAATCTCCGGACCGTGACTGGAGGCTCCCCCAGCAGTGGGCCTCGATACCCCACGCTCTCCACATGCAGGGGTATGTGGCGAACCCGAACCGGTGTGCTATAATCCCGCCGCCTTGCCATGGCTGAGGCGCTTTCGATCAAGGGCGTTCGTGACGGCCTGCTCGTGACCCTGCCGACCGGTGACTGGGCGCAGGTTCGCGCCGACCTGCTGGCCTCGATCGATGCCCGTGGCGACTTCTTCCAGGGCGCACGCTTGGCGCTTCAACTCGACGACCGCGAGCTGGGCGCCGCCGATCTCGGCGGGTTGCGCGACCTGCTGGCCGAGAGGAAGGCCGCCCTGTGGGCGGTCGTCTCCACCTCCAGCGCCACCCAGGCCGCCGCTGCAAACCTCGGGCTCGAGACCCGCTTGAGCCGACCGGCGAAGACGGAAGACGAAACCACGCCCGGCGAGGCCGAATGGCCCCAGGCGGTGTTCGTAGGCCGCACCCTGCGATCGGGCCAGAGCGTACGCAACCCGGGGCACGTGGTGGTGCTCGGCGACGTGAATCCGGGCGCAGAAATCGTGGCCGGGGGACACGTGGTGGTCTGGGGACGGCTGCGCGGTGTGGTCCACGCAGGGGCCGCCGGCGACGACACGGCCACCGTGGCCGCTCTCGACCTGACCCCGACCCAGCTGCGCATCGCCGGGCACATCGCCGTGTCGCCCAAGCGACGCGGCGCAGTGAAACCGGAAGTCGCCCTGATCCGCGATGGGCACCTCGTGGCCGAGCCCTGGGAGGGCGAAGCCCGCCGCTGACACGGAGAGAACATGCCGGCCAAGGTAGCTACGATTACCTCCGGAAAGGGCGGCGTCGGCAAGACGACCGCCACCGCCAACATCGGTGTCGCATTGGCCGCGGCCGGGCAGCGCGTGGTCGTGCCTCGACGCCGACATCGGCCTGCGCAACCTCGACGTGGTGATGGGCCTGGAGAACCGCATCGTCTACGACCTGGTGGATGTGGTCGAAGGCCGCTGCAAGCTGCGGCAGGCCATGATCAAGGACAAGCGCCTGCCCGAGCTGCATCTGATCCCCGCCGCCCAGACCCGCGACAAGACGGCCGTTTCCCCCAAGGACATGATTCGTCTGGCCGAAGACCTGCGCCCCGACTTCGACTGGGTCCTGATCGACTCGCCGGCCGGGATCGAGCGCGGCTTCCGCAATGCGATCGCCCCGGCCGACATCGTATTGATCGTGACCAACCCGGAGGTCTCGGCCGTGCGCGACGCCGACCGGATCATCGGCCTGGTCGAAGCCGAGGAGAAGGGACCGCCCCGGCTGGTGTTGAACCGGGTCAAGCCCGAAATGGTCCGGCGCGGCGACATGCTGGCCACGGCCGACGTCCTGGAAGTGCTGGCCATCGAGCTGATCGGGATTGTGCCCGAAGACGACCAGGTCCTGGTGGCCTCGAACCAGGGCGCCCCGGCGGCCCTGGACGGCAAGAGCCGCGCCGGCCGGGCCTTCCGCGACATCGCCCGGCGCCTCAACGGGGAGGCCGTTCCCTTCGAGGACGTAGACGGGGGCGACGGGCTGTTCAACCGGCTGGCCCGCCTGGTGCGGGCGGGAGGCCAGGCGTGAACCTTCTTCGGCGGCTGCGCGGGCAGCCCTCCAGCGCCAAGGCAGCCAAGAACCGCCTGCATTTCGTTCTGGTTCACGATCGCGCCGACCTGCCGCCGGGCAAGCTGGAAGCCCTCAAGGACGAGCTGGTCGAGGTTCTGTCGAGGCACATCGAGATCGATCGGCGCTCGGTGCAGATTTCTCTGACCAAGGACCGCGAGCAACAGCGGCTGGTCGCCGACATCCCCCTGGCTTCGGCACGCGCCCGGCGCCGCCCGCTGAACTGACGAATGCAGGCCTCGACGCGCCTGTGGCGTCATTTCGACGTATGGCTGCTGGCGGTGGTGGCCGTGATCAGCATCCTCGGCGTGGCGATGATTCGATCGGCCATCGCCGGCAACGAAACCCTGGCCGAGACGGTTCCCAGGCAGGCGATCTACGCCGTGATCGGCCTGGCGGTCCTGCTGATCACCTCGGCCGTCGATTACCGGCTATGGTCGGCCGTGGCCCGACCGATGTACCTGGCGGTGGTCGTGGTGTTGGCGTTGATCCCCCTGTCGGGCTTCGTCGGGTTCGGAGCGGCCCGCTGGTTCGACATCGGCATCGCATTCGTACAGCCCTCCGAGGTCGCCAAGGTCGTCCTGATCCTGGTCCTGGCCGAGTACTTCGCCCGCAACCACCAAGACCTGTCGCGCTGGCGGGTGATCCTGCGCAGTCTGGGTCTGCTGGCCATCCCGGCGGCACTGCTGTTCCTCCAGCCGGACTTGAGCTCGGTGATCGATCTGGCGGTGATCTGGATCACGATGGTCTGGGCGTCCGGGGTTCCCCTCCGACGGCTGGCGTTGCTGGCCGGCACGGCGGGGATCTTGAGCCTGGCGGCCTGGCCCCTGCTGGCGCCGTACCAGCAGACGCGCGTGGCGTCCTTCCTGTTCCCCGACCCCGCCGCCACCCTGGGCGACACCTACAACGTCAACCAGGCCCTGATCTCGATCGGCTCGGGAGGCTGGTTCGGCCAGGGTTACGGGCAAGGGACCCAGGTGCAATTGCGATTCCTCAAAGTGCGCCACACCGATTTCATCTTCTCGGCCATGGCGGAGGAATTCGGTTTCATCGGCGCCGTGGCGCTGCTCGGGCTGTTGATTTTCGTCCTGGTTCGCTGCCTGCGGGCGGCGCGCCTGGCGCGCGATCCGTTCGGGGCGTTCGTCGCCTACGGGGTCGGCACTCTGATGTTGTTCCAGGTGGCGGCCAATATCGGCATGAACCTGAACCTGGTTCCGGTGTCAGGCGTGCCCCTGCCCTTTTTCAGCTATGGCGGTTCTTCCCTGGTCGCCAACCTGTTTGCGATCGGGCTGGTCGAGAGCATCACCCTGCGCCACAAGGTCATCGACCTTTGATCCCCTCCGCCCCGTGACCGCTCCAGCCCGCACACGCTACGCCCCCTCGCCCACCGGCCGAACCCATATCGGGGGAGCCCGGACGGCGCTCTACGACTTTCTGCTGGCGCGCCAGACCGGGGGCCAGTTCCTTCTGCGCATCGAAGACACCGACACCAAGCGCACCGTCCCTGGAGCCGAGCAGGAGATCTACGACAGCCTGCGCTGGCTCGGCCTGGATTGGGACGAAGGGCCCGACCGCGGCGGTCCTCACGGACCGTACCGACAGTCCGAACGGCGCGACCTGTACCAGGAGCATGCTCGCCGTCTGGTCGACACCGGAAGCGCCTATACCTGCTTCTGCTCCCCGGAACGCCTGAGTCAGATGCGGCAGGCCCAGCAGAAACGCAAGGAGCCGCCCCGCTACGACGGTCGGTGCCGCGAGCTGGCTCGGACCGAGGCGCGCACCCGAACGGACCAGGGCGAGGCTTCGGTGATCCGCTTCCGCACACCACGCCAGGGCACCACAACCGGCATCGACTTGCTGCGGGGACCGATCACGGTCGAGAACGCCACCATCGACGACTACGTGTTGCTCAAGTCCGACGGCCTGCCGGTGTACCACCTGGCCGCCATGGTCGACGACCACCTGATGGAGATCACCCACGTCCTGCGCAGCTCGGAGTGGCTGCCGACCTTCCCCCTGCACGTCCTGGTGGTGCGGGCGTTCGAGTGGGCCGAGCCGATCTGGGTTCACCTTTCCGTCTTCCTCAACCCGACCGGGAAGGGCAAGATGAGCAAGCGCCACGCGGTCGATCCGAAAGGCGGCGCAGCGTCGATCTACCCGGTCGACCTGCGCCGCCTCGGCTATCTTCCGGAGGCGGTACTGAATTGGTTGGCGCTGATGGGCTGGTCGTACGACGACCGGACCGAGGTCTTCTCCCTTGACCAACTGGTGGCCGGTTTCTCGCTGGAAAGACTGCATCCGAGCCCGGCGGCGGTCAACTTCACCAAGCTTGACCACTTCAACGGGATCCATCTGCGCGCCCTGGGCGCCGACGACCTGACCCGGCGGCTGGCGCCCCTGTTCCAGGAGGCCGGCCTGGAGGTCGATCCTTCCGGCCTGGGCCGCGTTCACACCCTTGATTCAGGAGCGGATCCGCACCCTGGATGAAGCCGTCGAGATGGCCGGGTTCTTCTTCCGAGAAGGCGTCGATCCGGATCCCGAGGCACTGGTCATCCGGGATCGCTCACCGGCCGAGTCGGTTGGCGCGCTGCGGCGTTGCCTGTCGGCCCTCGAAGGCGCCCCGGCCTGGAACGCCATCGAGCTGGAAGCAGCGCTACGCCCCCTGGCCGACGAGCTCGGGCTCTCGGCCAAGCAGTTGTTCGCCCCGCTGCGCATGGCCATCACCGGACAAGCGGTCAGCCCGCCCCTCTTCGACTCGATCGAAATCATCGGACGCTCGGTCGGCCTCCAACGGGTCGACCGGGCAATTCGAATCCTCCAGGCGATGTAACCGGCGCGACGGGCATGGTAGAATCCGGGGGCCGCTGGGGGTTCGTCTAGTGGTAGGACAGCGGACTCTGAATCCGTATGCCGAGGTTCGAATCCTCGACCCCCAGCCTGCAATCGCCAAACGCCCGGCCTGAGGCCGGGCGTTTTTCGATCTAACGAAGCCCGCCCAGGTCAGTTCCCGGTGCGCAGCGTGATCTCCCCGATGGCTAGATTGGCGCGGATAGTGATGGACGGCTCCGCCGTAGCGAACCCCGGGGAGAGATACCAGTCGCCTTCGCGCACGAACCCAGCGGGCAGATTCCTCTCCCCCAACGCCACATTCGCTTCGATCCGAACCGTGGATCCGGATGGCACGACCACCACCACCTGTCCGATCCCCAGGTCCACCTCCAGCGATTCAACTCCCGAACCCAGACGGACCTCGATGTGGCCCACCCCGAGCTGCGCCTTGAGCCGCGACAGGTTCAGACCCACCCCATCCACCAGGATTTCCCCGACGCCCATTCCGATCTCGAGCGTGGTGGGAACCTGCGGGTTCAGCAGGACCTTCCAGGGAAGGCCTGCGCTCCTCCCGCCCGGAACCACTCCAAGCAGACCCTGACTCTCCAGGACGACCCGCTGCCGGGATCCAGCCTGTTCCACTCGTCTCTCGAGCCTTTCCCCGGCCAGGAGGGGAATGGTCGCCTCGACCAGCCCGCCCGAGGCCTTCCCGGGCCCGAGCAGGAGCTGTCCGACCGATGGGCGGATCTCGACGTCTGCGCCCGCGCCGGCCGACAGGGGCACGTCGACGGCTTCGGCCGATGAACCGCGGAGCGAGGGGACGGATGTAGACGAAAGCCACAATCCGCCGGCCAGGACTCCGGCGATCAACACCGCCGACAGCAGAGTCCCCCACACCGTCCGGCGAGGGACCAGCAGATCAATCCCAATCGCTACCAGCACCACCGGCCACGCCCGCAAGAGGACCGTCCATAGGGACTCGCGGAACCAACCGAAGTTGCCGCCCAGAAGAGCGACGCCAAACCCGACCAGAAGCAGCGGGCCTACCAGGCATCCTCGACGATGGTCTTCGCCCATTTCAGCCTCCGCGCGCCCGGCGCGCGATCAAGACGATGCCGCCCACGATCAACAGGATCGGCCACAGGACTCCGAAATCGAGCCAGCTCAGCCAGGGCAGGTTCAGGTTCTGAATCAGCCAGACCCCGCCGAGCAACACCAGGGCGACGCCGATGTATGCGCCGCGGCGAAGTTCAGGCCGGCTGACCACGCCGGCGAATTCGGCGCCGAACCGTCGGGCCCGATCGCCCAGCTCCTCGTCGGCGGAGGCGTCCTCGACCGGCAGGAGGATCCACAGCAGCAAGTACAGGAAAACCCCGCTGCCGGTTCCGAGGGCCAGCAGCACAAAGAAGATACGGACCAGCGTCGGGTCCAGTCCAAGGTATCGGCCCAGTCCGCTGCAGACCCCTCCCAGCACCACGTCGGTGCGACTGCGAAACAGGCGACGGTCCATGCCCTGCCTCCTTGCGCCGGAGCGGGCCCGCCATGGGCCTCCGCACGGCGTACGTTTCAGGTAGTAGCGGCCGGTGCGAGGCCACGGCCACAGCTACGGGGGGAGACGATCGCCTCGGCCGATCCGTCGTTCCAAGCGCGACCCGACAGACCTCAGCGGACGTCGATCGAGGCCATTCCGGCCTCGAGTTCGAGTTCGAGTCTGTTCTCCGCCGTGTCGAAGCCCGCCGACTGATAGCCGTCCCCGCTTCGGAGGAATCTGCCCTGGTCGACCTTGATATCGGCCAGACCGGCGCTCGAGCGAATGCGTGCCTCAACCCCCCGTGGGATCTCGATCGAGACCGAGGCCGCGCCCGTCTCGACCTTCGCCCGGGTCAACCCGGATCGCTCCGGCATGACGACCTCGACCGAGGTCGCTCCGCACCAGAGTCGGAACCGATCCAGCTGGAGGCGACGCAGGTCGAGGCGGCCCTCACTGGCCCCGGTCTCGATCTCCAGGTCGAAGCGGACGCCTTCGTTCAACCGTATGTCCCATTCGAGCCGGCCGCCCGACCACCAGGTCCACGGAGTGAAGAACCGACCGAAGAATTCGCGGGGAATGCGCAGTTCCAGTTGTGGGGATGGACCGCTCCGCCTTTCCAGGTCCACACCTCCACCGAACCGGCCTTCGATCAGGTTGGTCGATTGGGCCCCACCGGCCAGGCCCAGGCGGCCGGCGCCGAACGCGACCTTCACCCGGGCGTGATCCATCCCTGCTCGGGGAACTTCAAGCTCTTCGGTCGCAGCGGGGGCCGCCGGCCGGTTGGCGGCGACCAAGGTCAAGACGCCCAGCACGATCAGGAGCCCGGGCAGCGCCACGGTCCAGACCTGCGGGGTGAGCCATCCCAGGTTCACCGCCAGCAACAACGAACCACCCACGGCCAGAACGGCGCCCCACAAGAACGATCCACGAAGGTTGATCAGATCAATCCCCGGGAACCCCGCCCGTCCGACGAGGGCGCAGGAACGCCCGCAACAGCATGACCAAGCCCAACGCGATCAACAAGATCGGCCAGTACAGCCCGAAGATCGTCCACCCGCCGAAGAACGACCCGAAGATCGCAAACATCACCAGGCTGACCAGGATCGACTTCGACTCCCCGGGAGACTGCCCGCGAGCCGCCTTCGCCGAGCGCGGCCGACAGGATCATCCCCACACCGACGAACCCCGGGATCAGGGCCCAGGTGTAAGCCCACGAAGACCAGTTCCCCGTCAGGTTTTGCCAATACAGGATGCCTCCGATCCCGGACACGATCGAAGCCGGGACGGCCAGGCCGGGGCTGGCGGTCAGCAGACCCAGCAAGAGAAGCCCCGCCCCTACGCCGACGACAATCAGGGGCCAGGTCAGGTCTGGCGACAGCCATGCTCTCCACCCGGGGATCAGCTGCTGGGCAAGGAACCAGGCTCCGAGCAAGATCAACAGGATTCCAGCGGCCAGGCCGCTCCGCTTCTGGCGGTCCATTTTCACCCTCCTGGCGATGCGCAGAGTTCCCAACTGTCCCTTCGGCGAAGGGACGACCCCATGATACACGCCGGCGCCGACGTAAGACCCTGCCGGATGGCAGCGGGGAGTGAGGATGGCCGTCCTCGGATGCGGCGAACGCTCCTCCCGGATGCTATAATCCGCCGGCTCCGGCCCGACCCCGTGATGCGGACCCCGCCGGAGCACGGAGGCAGAGCAAGGATGGAAGACCTGCGCGCGGCCCTCACCGAGGCGGATCGGAGGCCGAACGAGTTACTGGAGCGTCTTTGACGTTCCCGCGCGTGAGATTCCCCTGGCGCGGCTCGAAGAGCAATCCGCCGCACCCGGGTTCTGGGACGACCCCGAGCGAGCGCAACAGGTGATGCAGCAGGCCTCTCGGCTTCGCCAGGAAGTGGAGGGCTGGCGGGGTCTGCGGCAGCGCGCTCACGACGCCTTGGAGCTGGCCGCTCTCGACGACGAGTCGCTCCTGCCGGAACTGCTGGCCGAACTGGAGTCCGTGGAAACGGACCTCGGAAAACGGGAACTGCAGGCGCTGCTTTCCGGACCCTACGATACCGACAACGCCATCGTGAATATCCACGCCGGCGCCGGCGGGACCGACTCGCAGGACTGGGCGCAGATGCTGCAACGGATGTACCTGCGCTGGGCCGATACCCGCGGTTTTCGCTCGGAGGTTCTCGACGTGAGCGAGGGCGAGGAAGCCGGGGTCAAGAGCGTGACCCTGGGGATCGAGGGCGACTTCGCCTACGGTTACTTGAGGTCGGAGAAGGGGGTCCACCGCCTGGTCCGCCTCTCGCCCTTCGACTCCGCCCACCGGCGGCACACTTCGTTCGCCCTGGTGGAGGTCTATCCCCAGGTCGAGCGGGACACGGAGATCTCGCTCAGCCCGGCGGATCTGCGCATCGACACCTTCCGGTCGGCGGGGGCCGGCGGACAGAACGTCCAGAAGAACGAGACCGCCATCCGGATCACCCACCTGCCCACGGGGATCGTCGTAACCTGTCAGAACGAGCGATCCCAGGCTCAGAATCGGGATAACGCCCTGCGCGTGCTGCGGGCCCGCCTGCTCGACCTGCAACGGGAACAGCAGGAAGCAGAGATCGCTCGGCTCAAGGGAGCTCACGTCAAAGCCGAGTGGGGCTCCCAGATCCGGTCGTACGTCCTGCATCCCTACCAGATGGTCAAGGACCACCGCACCGGGCATGAGGCCGCAAACACCACCTCCGTTCTGGACGGAGCCCTCGACGGCTTCATGGAGAGCTTCCTGCGCGAGGCGATCAGCGGCTGACCGACCCCCTGGCTCAGACGGCCCGGTCGTGCCTGCGCGCCGGCCCGTGTTGGAGGAGAACCGAAGGATGGTATACTGCCGCCCCTGACGGGAGGGTTCGAACTTGTCACCTTACTTCAGCATCGCCCTGATCATCGTGTCGATTGCCCTGGTCCTGGTGATCGTTCTGCAGAGCCGGGAAGCGGGCCTGGGCGGACTTCACCGGGGCGGAATTTGGCGGCAGCGGCGGCTACCATGTCCGCCGGGGCCTGGAACGACTTCTCTTCAACCTGACCATCGGCCTGAGCGTCCTGTTCTTCCTTCTGGCGATGGCCTTCGCCATCATCATCGGCTGAGGCCCGGCCTCGCCCGAGGCCCTGCGTGCGTCCATTCCGCTGGCAGATCCTCATCGCGCTGGGCGGCTTCGCCCTGGTCGTTCTTTTGCTGGTCGGCCAGGGGCCGCAGGGCCCGATCGGCGCCGCGCTGCCGGCCGAAGGCGGGGTCTACACCGAGGCGCTGGTCGGGCGCCTGGTGCGCCTGAACCCCCTGCTCGATTTCGCCAACCAGCCCGATCGGGATGTCGATCGGCTGCTGTACCGGGGTCTGATCGATTTCGACCCGCGCGGTCTGCCGCGCCCCGACCTGGCCGAAGGCTGGTCGGTGTCGGCCGATGGAACCCTGTACACGGTCACCTTGCGCCCGGACGCGGTCTGGCACGACGGGGTGGCGGTGACGTCAGACGACGTGATCTATACGTTTTCTCAGTTCCAGGATCCCGACTACCCCGGGGCTCCCGACCTGGTCGATCTGTGGCAGGCGATCAACATCATCCGCCTCGACGACCTGGCAGTCCAATTCCAGCTCCCCGAATCGTTTGCGCCGTTCCTTGACTACCTGTCGATCGGCCTGCTGCCGGATCACCTGCTACGCGGGGCGCAAATCGAGGATCTGATCGACCACCCGTTCCACCTGGAACCGATTGGAACAGGCCCCTTCCGCTTCGAACGTTTCCTGCTGCGAGCGGGGGAAGTGACCGGGGTCGGGCTGGCGGCCTTCAACGATTTCTACGGCGACCGCCCGTTCCTGGACCGGGTGGAGTTCCTGACCTACCCCACCCTGGAAGGGGCTCTGCAGGCCCTGCGGGCGGGTGAAGTACGCGGCCTGGGAGGGTTTTCGGCCGAGGAGTTCCCGGGCATCCTTCCGGATCCCGACCTGCAACACTTCGCCGCCCGGCTTCCGCAAGCGGCGGTCGTCTTCTTGAATCTGCAGCATCCCGAGAAGAGCTTCCTGGCCGAGAAAGAGGTGCGCCAGGCCCTGCTGCTGGCCGTCAACCGGCAGTGGCTGATCGATGAAGTCCTCGACGGCCAGGGCGTCCCGGCGATCGGGCCGATCCTGCCGGGGACCTGGGCGGCTTCCGAGACCCTGGAGCCGATCGGATTCGACCCGCTGGCCGCCGCCGCCCTGCTGGAAGCCGCCTCCTGGGTGTTGCCCACCGGGGCCACCCCGGGAAGCGCGGAGTACGTCCGGGCGAAGGATGAAGTGACGCTCCGCCTGACCCTGACGTTCGCCGACGAACCTACGGCCTCGCGGGTGGCCGCCACCCTGCGCAGTGCCTGGGCCGCCATCGGGGTGCAGACCGACCTCGACCCTGTCGATTCGGCCGAGCTCAATCCCGGGGTCCTTGAGGCCAGAGATTTCGAAGCCCTGCTCACCGAGATTGACTTCGCTCCCTACCCCGACCCGGACCCCTACCCGTTCTGGCACGACACCCAGATCGAGGGGGGCCAGAATTACTCGGGCTTCTCCGATCGGAACTCGAGCATCTGGCTCGAGCGGGCCCGCACCACTCCCGACCTCGGTCTCCGCATCGACTACTACCGCAGTTTCCAGCACCGCTTCCAAGATCAGCTGCCCGCCTTGTTCTTGTATCACCCCGTGTACAACTATGCCGTCGACGCCGCAGTTCAGGGGATCAGCGTCGGCCCGCTCCTCGACCCCAGCGACCGCCTGGCCGAGCTCTCCCGCTGGTTCCTGGTGGCCCGCCGGACGTCCCCGGAGTAAGACTCCGCTCGGGGCGTGATAAAATCTCCCCCGTCCTAGATCCCCCATCAACGCAGGAAGTCACGCCTTGGAAAACGTAGCCAAACCGCCCGCCTCGCTCGCAGACCTCAAGCCGGGGATGTCGGTGACCGGTCAGGTCACCCGGATCGAACTCTCCGGCGCGGTCGTCGATATCGGACTCGACGCCGAAGGCCTGATCCATCTCTCCCGGCTCAAGCGGGGCCGGGTCAACCGCGTCGAAGAAGTCCTGTCGGTCGGCCAGCAGGTTCAGGCCTGGGTCGAGCGGGTCGATGCCACACTGCTGCGCCTCGAGCTGACCCTGATCCAGCCGGTTCGCCACCCGTGGCACAGCCTGAAGCCCGGTTTGCGCACCACCGGTACGGTGATGAGCCTGGAGCGCTATGGGGCGTTCGTCGATATCGGCGCCGAGCGGTCGGGCCTGGTCCACATCAGCGAGATGGGGGAGGACTATGTCGCCCGGCCGGAAGACGTCGCCAAGGTGGGCGAAACCGTCGAGGTGGTGGTGCTCGAAGCCGACTCGAAGAAGAAGCAGATCAAACTGAGCATGAAGGCCGCCCAGGCAGTCGAGATTCCGGACGAGCCGGAAGACGAAGCCCCTCGGGCCACCGAGATGGAGATCGCCCTGCGACGGGCGATGGAAAACCCGGAAGGTGGTTCGCGCCGCGAGCGACAAGACCGGTCGACCCGCAAGACCCGAAGCGTGCAGGACGATTTGCTGTCTCGCACCCTGGAGCAGAAGCAGAAGACCACTTCGGGCCAGTAGCCCGATTTCCGCATCCGGAAACCACGCGGGCCCGCCGTAGACCTCGGCGGGCCCGCGTGGTTTCCGGCCCAGGGCGGCTAGCCGTCGTCTTCCTCGGGTTCCTCTTCCTCTTCCTCGTCTTCCTCGTAGAGATCCTCCTCTTCTTCCTCCCAGATCTCGTCCATGTCTTCTTCGTCCCAACCCTCTTCGGCCGGAACGTCTTCGATGTGGGAGTAGGTCAAACAGCCTTCATCCGGGTCGATCTCGACCGCGGCGGCGCCGCAGTAGCCGTCTTCCAGGAAGACGCAGTCTACATAGCGGCAACGAATACGCGGCATCAGCAGTTCCTCCGCGGGCTCAGGCCCACAGCCTCAGGCGAACGAGCGACAGGGCGAACAAGAGAGTCATGACCACCGCCGACACGACGCAGAAGGGGCACACCGCCCGGATCACGGCGATCTCGATATAGGTCAGGTACGCCGAATACACTGTCCCGGCCAGAGTAACCCCAAACAGGGCAAAGCGTGACATCTCCGACCCGACCGACCCCGGCCGGTCGATCCACAGGAGAACAAGAATGGCAAGAAACCCCGCTGCTCCGAGCAGCGCGATCGGAATCCCCATCACTTCCGAATACCGACTTGTGTTCACCGCCTCGCAATCCCCGATTCCGGCGCAGCTGGCGGTTTGGTCGGCCAACTTGATCCAGGTCAGGTAGATCGAGTCGATCAGGCCGATCCCGGAGAGAACGATGCCGGCCCACCACTGCCGGCTCTCCCCCGAGGGGACCTTTCGTGTGTCAGCAGCAGCCCTTACTCCCGGCACTGGTTCCTCCCTCCAGGGTGACAAGCCGACGGATTGTACCTTGGGCCGTAACCGAATCAAGTCGTACCCTGCCAATCCCCGCTCCGGGATTCCCTGGCTTTCATTGCCTTCGATGTGGTCCGGCTATGCGCAGGAGCGAAACTAGCCCGGCTGAAGACGCCTGGCTTCCAGGACGTTGGGCAGCGCTTCCAGACGGTTCAACACCCGGCTCAGTTGGTTCAGATCGGTAATCCCCATCACCAGATCGAAGATCGCCAGGCTGCTCTTCGTCGAAACGTGGATCGACGACATGCTGATGCCTTCGTTGGTCACCAGGGTGGATACATCCCGCATCAGGCCGTCACGGTCGTAGGCCCGGATCCGAACCGACACCGGGTACGTCTCCCGCGCCTGTCCCCAACTGACCTGCACCAGCCGCTCCTTGTCGCGGATGCGCAGGACATTCGGGCAGTCGCGACGATGAATGGTCGCCCCGCGGCCGCGGGTGATATAGCCGACGATCGGATCGCCCGGCACCGGGCGGCAACAACGGGCAATGTTCGTCAGAAGCCCCGACAGGCCGAGGATGCTGACCTCTTTGTCCGGCAGCACCCCGCCGCGCTTCTCCAGTTCGAGCGGTTGCGGCAGGTCGAGGGCCGGCAGCTCATCCTTCGCCAGCCCGGAAACCACCTTCCCCAAATGAACGTCCCCGCAGCCGATGGCCGCCATCAGGTCGTCCACCTGCGAATAGCCCATGTCGCGGGCGATCTGCTCGAAGGAAACGTCCTCCAGCCCCAGACGGCGAAGCTCTCGTTCGAGCAGCTGGCGCCCGTGGCCGATGTTCTGCTCGCGATCCTCCCGACGGAACCACTGACGGATCTTGCTGATCGCCCGCTGGGTCTTGACCATCTCCAGACTCGGGTTGAGCCAGTCGCGGCTGGGACCGCCACGCTTGGCGGTCAGGATCTCCACCGCATCTCCGGTCTGAAGCTTGGCGTCCAGGTTCACCAGCCGCCCGTTGACTTTGGCCCCCCGGCAACGGTGGCCGATGTCGGTGTGGATGTGGTAGGCGAAATCGATCGGCGTCGAGCCGGCCGGCAGGTCGATGATGTCGCCGCGGGGGGTGAAGACGTACACCCGATCGTCGAACACATCCGACTTCATCGCATCCACGAAGTCGCTGGCGCTGTCGACGTCTTGCCTCCACTCCATCAGCCGGCGCAGCCAGACGATTCGCTGCTCGAAGGCCTGGTCGCGTCGCCGCCCTTCCTTGTAGCGCCAGTGGGCGGCGATCCCCAGCTCGGCGCTCTCATCCATGCCGCGGGTGCGGATCTGCACTTCGACCGTTCCCCCGTCGTCGAAAACCACGGCGGTGTGCAGCGACTGGTAAAAGTTGTCCTTGGGGGTGGCTACATAGTCGTCGAAGCCGCCCGGGATCGGTTTCCAACGGGCGTGAATCACGCCCAGGGCGAGATAGCAGTCGGCTTCGCTATCGACCAACACCCTCACCCCGCGAACGTCGTACACCTGCTCGAAGGCAACCCCCTTGCGCTCCATCTTGCGATGGATCGAGTACAGGTGCTTCGGACGGCCCCGCACCTCGGCCTCGATCCCCGCCGCCGTCAGCTCCTGGCGGAGCCGGTCGGTGATGCCCTCCATGTCGGCTTGCCGGTCGAACTCGGCGGGAGGCGACCAGGCCGGCGATCTCCTTGTAGCGATCCGGATGGACGTAGCGGAAGGCCAGGTCCTCCAGCTCCCACTTCATCTGCCAGATCCCCAGGCGGTTGGCCAGCGGGGCGAAGATCTCCAGCGTCTCCTTGGCAATGCGCTGGCGCTTCTCAGCAGGAAGATGCGCCAGGGTGCGCATGTTGTGCAGACGATCGGCCAGTTTGATCACGACCACCCGCACGTCCTCACCCATGGCCAGGAACGTCTTGCGCAGGGTCTCCTTGGAGAGTTCGATCCGCTGCTGTTCGGCCCGGGTCTTTCCGTCGCCCCGGCTCACGCGGGGCAGCTCGGTCAGCTTGGTGACCCCGTCCACCAGAATGGCGACTTCATCCCCGAAGTCCCGCCGGATCTCGGGCAAGCCAACGCTCGTGTCTTCCACGGTGTCGTGCAGCAGGCCGGCCGCCAGCACCGCCGGCGGAGCGCCCAGGTCGGCCAGGATATCGGCCACCGCCAGACAGTGGTGGATGTACCCCTCACCGGAGAGGCGGCGCTGATCGGCGTGGGCCTTCTCCGCGAGCGAATGCGCCCGCAAGACCAGGTCCCGATCACCGGGCGTTGCGGCCGGCGGAAGTTTCTTGAGGAGATCGTCAATCTGCATGCCAGAGGCTCGAATCGAGTATAGCCATGCGCAAGAAGGCCAGCAAGGGGAGCCGGTCACACCGGTGGAGGGGAACGCTTACGCCAGCCGCGCCGGGACAGGTGCGGTTCCGGACGACCTGTGCCGGGGAGGATTCACGATACAGACGCCGGCGGCGAAGGGGAATGGTCAGCTTCGTGGCAACCCTCACCCGGGAGGCCCCGGGACCGAGGGGCGCCAGATTTCACCCGCCGGCCGCCGGCACCCGTCCCCAGGGGATCGGGGTATCCGCCGGGCTAGCCGGTCGTGGGTGTTGGGGTTGGGGTTGGGCCGGGCGTGGGGGTCGGAGGGACGATCTCCGGATCAAAGATGAGTTCCGCCGCCTCCACCGCCGACAGCAGCCACGCCTGGTAGGCCCGTTCGACGGCGGCGTCGTAGGCTGCCGGATCCAGCTTGCGTTCGGCCCGATCGATCACCTGGATCAGGTGCCAGCCGAATCCGGTCTGCACCGGGCTGCCGATTTCTCCGGGCGGGATTTCGTAGGCGGCCTGTTCAAACGCATCGACCATAGCGCCGCGGCCGAACCATCCCAGGTCGCCACCACGATCCTTGTTCGACGTGTCCTGGGAGAAGGCCGCCGCCAGTTCGTCCCAACTATCTCCCTGGCGCAGCCGGCTGAGAAGGGCGAAGGCGACGGCCTGTTCCGGCACCAGGATATGGCGGGCCCAGACCTGCTGCTCGGTGTGGAGCACTTCGGCGGCCAGGGAGGCGCGCAGTCTGTCTTCGTACAGCCGCTCCTCAAACCGATCGCGCAGGTAGTCTTCCTGGACCCGAAGTACGCTGCTCAGGTCGGCCAGATACTGGGCGTACTCCGCTTCAAAGGCCTGGCGGGTGAATGCGGTCGGGGATGGGAGCGGCGTGGGAGAGGCACCGGGCGTTGCCGTGGCCGTTGCCGTGGCCGTTGCCGGCGGCGGGCTGGGTAAGGCTTCGGGTGTGGCCGACGGCTCGAACGTGGGAGCGGCCGTGGACTGCGCCGCCAGGGTCGGGTCGGCAGTGGCCGTGGGAGCGACCGTCGGGGTGCCGCCGGCGAAGAACCCGAAGGCTTCTTCCACCGCCCGGTCGATCTCGGTCTGGCTGACGACGATTCCGCGCCGCTGGGCCTCCTGCCTGACCAGGCGCGCCTGCATCAGATCCTGAAGCACTTGCCGGGCCAACAGGTCGGGGTTGTTGATCTGCGCATTCAGCAGGGCGATCTGGCTTTGCATCGACTGCAGGGCTTCAGGGCTGTCGGCGAAGAAGCCCATCATCTGCTGGAGCGACTGACTCTGCTGCACCAGGTCGGCCCTGGCCAGGGCCGAGCGCGCGGCCAGCTCCTGACGCGTGATGACGTCTCCGTTCACCGTGGCCGCGGCCCGGCGCGGCAGGAGAACGGTCTGCTCGACGATCCCGTAGCCCACCAGCAGCACGGCGGTGGCGATGGCCACCGCCATGCCCCCTCCCAGGAGCCGTGTCAGCCATCGCTCGCGCTCGGCGCGAGCCATGTGCTTCGGTCCCAGTCGAAGAGCTGGCGGCGGAGGCGGCATCCGGCGTTGGTCCGAGGTCGGGCTTAGCGGACCCGCTCGGCGCGGAACGGCAGCAGTGCCAGGTGGCGGGCCCGCTTCACGGCGATGGCCAGCATCCGCTGGTGGCGGGCGCAGGTGCCGGTCTCACGCCGAGATCGGATCCGCCCGTTCTCGGCGGTGTGCCTCTTCAAGACCTCGACCTGCTTGTGATCGATCGACGTCGTCTTCTCGGCGCAGAACTGGCAGACCCGGGCTCGCCGGACGAATCGCCGACGCCCCCCGGATTCGCCCCGTTCTTCGCCGGATGAGGACGACGATTCGCGCTCGTAGGATTCAGACACGATGTTGCTCCTTCTCCTGCCCGGGGATTCTGCCCGGGGGATGAAATCAATCGGATTCTTCGTCGGCCGGAGGGAGCTGCCCGGCCGGCTCACGCTGCTCACCCAGCAGGATCATCTCTCGAGCCACCACTTCCACGGACTGGTGCTTCTGCCCGTCGGGGTCGTCCCAGCGACGAGTCTGCAACCGCCCCTCCAGGAAGACCCGCTGGCCTCGACGGAGATGCTGGTGGCAAATCTCGGCCAGGCTTCCCCAGGCCACGATCTGGAACCACTCGGTCTCTTCATGACGTTCCCCGTCGGGGGAGCGCCAGCTGCGCGACGTGGCCAGAGTGAACGTGGTCACAGCCCGTCCGGAGGGCGTCTGGCGCATCTCCGGGTCGCGCCCGAGGTGGCCGATCAGCAGGACTCGGTTCAGACCGCGGCTCATCGATCCGTCCCGCTAAGCAGGCGGCATGGCGGTGATCAGGAAGCGCAGGATCGACTCCTGGAGCCGCATCTCGCGCTCGATCTGTGCGGCCGCCGTCGGCGGCAGGCTGGCTTGCACGAAGATGAAGTTCCCGTCGTGCCGCTTGCGGATGGGGTAGGCCAGACGGCGCTTGCCCCAGCGGTCAACCTGAACGGTCGACCCGCCGGCGGCGCCGATCCAGCCGGCCACGCGCTCGTCGAGCGCGGCCTGAGCTTGCTCATCCAGATCGGGATCGGTAATATAGGCGACTTCGTAATTGCGCATGCAGAAGCGCTCCTTTCCCCGGGATTGCCCCTCGTCCGACGCCGGGCGGCATCGGCGAAGAGCGGAAAGCACGCCGCCCCAAGGCGGCGTGGCAACGGAAGTCAGTCTACCCCGGATCGTCCAACCCGGCAAGGGTCAGACCGGTCGGCTGCCGGCACCGCTGCTCACCCCTCGGACCGACCTTGGGGACGGGTTCACGGTATAATCCGGCAAGCTGGGTACTTCCCGCGGCCGAGTCGGGCATCGTCGGGCCGAGCCAGGGTTGGCCGAGCCGGAAGACGAGTGCCCACCGCCGGGACGGCGCCGAAGGCCAGGAGGCGGTCGCCCTGGCCTGCTTGTTGAGTCGACCCCGTACCCGCACCCCAGGAGGCTCGATGTCGGATCGACCGATCCGGTTTGGCACCGACGGTTGGCGGGGCCGGATTGGCGACGACTACACGTTTCCCAACGTCCGGCGCTGCGCTCATGGGTTCGCCGCCTTCCTGCGCGCACGCTCGAACGCCCCGGGTTCGGTGGTCGTCGGATACGACCGGCGCTTCGGATCGGAGCACTTTGCCGCGGCTACGGCAGAAGTCCTGGCCGCTCACGGTTTTCGGGTGCTGCTAACCGACCGGGCCACGCCCACCCCGGCCATCTCGTTCGCCGTGGTTCACCACGGCGCTCTGGGAGCGGTCAATATCACCGCCTCCCACAACCCTTCCACCGACAACGGCTTCAAGGTCCGCGACCAGACGGGCGGCGCGATCCCTCCGGACGACCTCAAGGAAATTGAGGCGGCAATCCCGGCGGAAGATCCGGCTCTGCCCGCCCGGCCGGGGGGGACGACCGAGATGTTCAACCCGGATCCGGCCTATCGCGCCCGCCTTGCCCACCTGGTCGACCCGGAACCGATCCGCGCCGCCGGCCTGACCCTGGCGGTGGATTCGATGTGGGGGAACGGGGCCGGCTGGTTCGCCGATCTGCTGGGCGGCGGTGCGACCCGGATTCACGAGGTCCACGCGGCCCGGAATCCGATCTTCCCGGAAATGACCCGCCCCGAGCCGATTCCCCCGAATGTGGATGCCGGCCTGCGCTTCGCTCGCGACCACCGGGCGGATGCCCTGTTGATCACCGACGGCGACGCCGATCGGCTCGGCCTGGGAGACGAGCACGGAGAGTTCGTGGATCAGCTCCGCGTATACGCGCTGCTGGCCTTCTACTTCCTCGAGGTTCGGGGAGACCGTGGCCCGATCGTCAAGACCCTGTCCACCACCTCGATGCTGATCAAGCTGGGGGAGCATTACGGGGTCCCGGTGATCGAGACCGGGGTCGGGTTCAAGTATGTCGCCCCCAAGATGCTCGAGGTCGATGCCATGCTCGGAGGCGAGGAGTCAGGAGGCTACGCTTTCCGGGGCCATGTGCCGGAACGGGATGGGCTGCTGGCCGGCTTGTACCTGCTCGACATGATGGTGCGCATGGACCGCAAACCCTCCCAGCTGGTTGAGGCCTTGTTCGAAGTCGTCGGCCCGCACTACTACGACCGCATCGACCGCCCACTTCCCGAGGGCGGGCGGCCGAAGGCCGAGGACGGCCTGCGTCGGCGGAAGCCGGTTCGCATTGGCGGCCTGCAGGTCACCGGGTTTGGGGACAGCGACGGGTTCAAGTACAGCCTGGAAGACGGGGGCTGGCTCCTGATCCGGTTCTCCGGCACCGAACCGCTGGTGCGCGTCTACTGCGAGACAACCGAGGAGGCCCGGGTCGAACCGATTCTGCAAGACGGACTGGCGCTGGTCGGGCTCAAGCCATGATCGACCCCGCCCCCCTGGCCGATACCCATTGCCATCTGAGCCTGGGGGCCTTTCAGGCCGACGTGGCGGCGGTGGTGGAGAGGGCACGCCGGGCCGGGGTAAGACGTATTCTGGTCCCCGGCATCGACCTGGAAACCAGCCGCGGTGCGTTGCGGCTGGCCGAAACCTACCCTGAGATTCTGGCGGCGGTGGGCGTGCATCCTCACAGTGCTTCCGAGTACACTTCCCTGGTCCGTGATGAACTGGAAAGCCTGTGTGAGTCGCCACGGGTGGTCGCCGTCGGAGAGATCGGGCTGGACTTCTACCGTGACCGCAGTCCCCGGAAAGATCAGCTGGAAGCGTTCGAAGACCAGCTGCGCCTGGCAGCGGCCGTGGGCCTCCCGGTGGTGATCCACCAACGCCAGGCTGCACAGGCGTTGTTGGAGCGACTGTTGCCGTGGGCCGACGGGCGCGAACGTCCCGGCGTCCTGCACGCCTTTTCCGGCGAGGCGGAGGTGGCCGAACCGGCCGTTGGCGCCGGGTTCTTCCTGGGGCTGGCCGGCCCCCTGACCTTTCCGAAGTCGGGCGGGCTGCGCTCGGCAGCCGCCAGCCTGCCCGCAGACCGGATCGTAGTCGAAACCGACTCGCCCTACCTCGCCCCGCACCCGCGGCGCGGGGAGCGGAACGAGCCGGCTCACGTCGCCCTGGTGGCCGACGCCCTGGCTGAGGCCCGGACGCTCGAGCCCGAACTCGCCCGGCGGACGCTTTGGGAGAACGCCGAGGCCCTCTTTCGGTGGAGCCATGGAGCCAACGACCGCCACCTTCTTTGACCTGGTCCGCCCCCAACTGCCTCTGGTGGAAGCCCGGATGCGAATTTCGCCCGACCGGGCGCATCCGCTTCTCAACGAGGCCATCGGACGCCTGCTGGCTTCCGGCGGGAAGCGCATCCGCCCTACCCTGACTCTGCTGACCGGCCGCCTGCTGGGAACCGACGAAGACAAAGCGATCGGTCTGGCGGCCGCTATCGAGATGCTGCATACCGCCACCCTGGTGCACGACGACCTGATTGACGGCTCGATGCTCCGTCGCGGCCTGCCGACTCTGAACGCCAACCAGACTCCCGGAGCGACGGTGCTCACCGGGGACTACATCTTCGCCCGCGCGGCGCACCTGGCGGCCGGGATCGGGTCGCTGCCTCTGATGGAGCATTTCGCCCGTACTTTGATGACCATCGTCAACGGGGAGGTCACCCAGCTCTTCCAGGAGGCCTCCGGCGATGATCGCCAGGATTACTTCGATCGGATCTATGCCAAGACCGCCTCTCTGTTCGAACTGGCAACCCTGGGAGCCGCCCTGCTCCGCCAGGCGAACCGCGAGATCGTCGAGTCGATGCGTCGATTCGGCTATCAGGTGGGGATCGCCTTCCAGATCGTCGACGACGTCCTCGACCTGACCGGCGACGAGGTCTCCCTGGGGAAACCCCTGGGCAGCGACCTGCGCCAGGGGCTGCTGACCTTGCCCACCCTGCACTACCTTGAAATGCTCGAAGGCGGATCGTCCCTGGCCGACTCCCTTCGCCAGCGCCGGGTTCCCGCCGACCGATTGGAGACGATCATCGGCGCGATTCGTGCCTCCCCCGCCATCGAGGCGGCGTTGGCCGAAGCCCGCAACGCGATCGACGCCGGGCTGACCCAGCTCGAGGGCATGCCCGACGGACCCGAACTGGCGGCCCTGCGTCAGCTGGCCCACTATGTCGTCCATCGCTCCCTGTAGCCAAGGAGGAATCAACCCGTGGAACTCAAGACTCAGGTCTATCAGCGCGTGACCGTGGTGTCGGTGAGCGGACGGGTCGACTCGGCTTCGGCCAGCGACCTGGAAGCCGAACTGAAGAAGCAGATGGACGAGGGCAAGGTCAGTCTGGTTCTCGACCTGTCGGGAGTTCGACTTCCTGTCTTCGTCCGGTCTGCGGGTTCTGGTCACCATCCTCAAGTCCGTTCGCAAATCCGGCGGCGACCTGCGCCTGGCCCAGCCGTCGCAGCGGGCGACGGATGCCATCGATCTGGCCGGGCTGGATGTGTTGTTCCAGGCGTTTCCAGATCGCGAGGCGGCGATCGCGTCCTTCTGAGCCTGCACTGCCGGAGACGACCGTAACCCGCGCCGCCTCTTCCCCGCATCAGTCTCGTCTGAGCCTGCCGGCACAGCGCGATCAACTGAGCGACGTCTGCGATCGCGTTCGGGAAGCCGCCGATCGGAGCGGCTTCGACGAACGGACGAACTACGCCTGCCAGCTGGCGGTGTGCGAGGCCGTCGAGAACGTGATCCTGCACGGTTACCAGGACGGGCCCGGGGGGCGGATTGACATTTCCCTGCGCGCTTCGCCCGGCCGGCTGGTGGTCGAAATCGCCGACGACGCCCCGCCGTTTGATCCCACGCACCATCGGGTGAGTGAGCGCTTCGAACCCTCCGACCCGCCCGTCGGGGGGCGAGGCATCCTGATGATTCGGCGGGTGATGGACGATCTCCGCTATGAACGCCGCGACGACCGCAACATCCTGCGCCTGACCAAGAGCGGAGCCTTTCACGGCACCTGACAACATGGCCGGGCCCATGCTCGAGGCTGCCCGTCACATCCTCAACGACAGCCCGATCCTGACCGGGGCGGCCATCGCCGTCACGGTGCTGGCGGCGCTCCTGGCCGTCTGGCTGTGGCGTCGCCTCGATCGCCGCCGCGAGGCCGAACTTCAGGATCTGGCGGCGCTGGCCGCCGCCCTCTCCGCCGCACCCGATGACGCCGGCGAAGTGGCCGAGGCCGCCTACGTCCACAGCTCCCGCCTGATCCCGTCGGACTTCTTCCAACTCGGCCTGTTTCAGGAGGACGTGTACCGAACCCTGATCTGGGTGCGCGATGGCGATCGCCTGCGGAACCGGGAGTTCGCCCTGGACCCCGAGCACCAGGGCTTGATCGGATGGATCCGGAGCAGCGGAGAGCCGCTGCTGGTGCCCGATTTCCTACGCCCCGAAGGCCTTCCGGCGCAACCCAGCTATGCATCGGAAGACCCTCCGCGGTCCGGCCTGTTCGTACCGATCCTGGTCGACGGCACGGCGGTGGGTGTGGTGGCCGCCCAGAGCCGGAAGCGAGCCGCATTTCATCGGCGGGAACTACTCCTGATGAAGGGTCTGGCCGGCGGACTCGGCTCCGCCCTGGCCGCCCTGGCCTGGCGCGACGAAGTGCGCCAGCGCGAACGCCAGCTCGGCCTGGTAGAAGACGTCGCTCGACTGCTCACACCTTTACGGCCGGTGTCGGAGGTGATGCCGGAAGCGGCGGAGACCATCGCCCGGCGTCTCGATGCCGACCGGGTGGCGGTGCTCCAGGGAGCGGGACCTCCCTGGATCGTTGAGGCCGACGCCGGAAACCGCCATCCGGTTCTCTTCGGCCCGGAAGGAGTCGAACCCCTGCTGGCGGAGGCGGCACAGACCCTGACCCTGGCCACACAATCGCGTCCATCGACCCAGGCGTCCCGCACCTTGTGGCAGGTCGCCGCCCCGCTCCGCGTGCAGGACCGGGTGGTCGGAGTGATGTACGTCAATCGGCAAGACCTCCCGTTCCTTCGCCCCGACCGCCGCCTGATCGAACTCGTCGCAAGCCAGCTGGCCCTGGCGTTCCTGGAAGCCTCCAACTACTCCCAGCAACAGGAAGAAGCCTGGTTCACCACCGTCTTGCTCGAGGTCGCCCGCCATGCGTCCCGCCCGGGGGATCTCGCGTCCGCGCTCCAGTCTGTTCTCGAACTGACCACTCTGCTGGCGGGCGCGGGCTGGGCGATTCTGCTGATCGCCGACTCCGACACCGATTCGCTTGCCGTCGGTCCGGTGGCCGGCCTGCGCCGCGCCGATCTGGAGCGCATCCAGGACGAGCGGTTCTTTGCCGGGGACTTCGGCCTTCGTCCGCCCCTGCGGGAGGAGGGACACCTCCAGGTCGACCTGCCTGCCTCGATCGCCGAGGCGGCGGGCGCTCCCACCGCCCTGGCCAGCATCCTGAGCGATGGCTCCCGTCTGCTGGGAATCATGCTGGTCGGGGCGGAGGGCTTCGAGCCGCGCCGGCTTGAGCTTCTTTCCGGGATCGCAAGACAGATCTCCTTGCGGCTCGAGAACGCCATGTTGATCGAGCAGTCGGCGGAACGGCGCTCGCTGGAGCGGGAACTCGAAACGGCTCGATCGATCCAGGAGGGATTCCTCCCGTCCGCTCCCCCACAAGTGACGGGATGGGAAGTTCGGGCCTTCTACCGCGCCGCCCGCAGTGTCGGCGGTGATTTCTACGACTTCATCCCTCTGCCGCCGGGCCCGGAGGGCGATCGGTGGGGCCTGGCCATCGCCGATGTCTCCGACAAGGGCGTCCCGGCCGCCCTGTACATGGCCCTCTCGCGAACGCTCCTGCGGACCATTGCCCCGACCGAAACCTCGCCGGGGGCCACCTTGCAGCGACTGAACCATCTGCTGCTGCACGACACTCGAGCCGATATGTTCGTTAGCCTGTGGTACGCGGTGTGGGAACCTGACACCGGCCGCCTGACCTTCAGCAACGCCGGCCACTCGCCTCCGCTGCTGTTCACCCCGGGCGCCCGGCCGGAACGGTTGCGGGTGCGGCACATCGTGCTGGGCGTGCTTCCCGAGGTAGACTACCGCGACCAGACGCTGGTGATCCCCGAGGACGGCATGCTGCTGCTGTACACCGACGGGGTCAGCGAGGCCCAGGATCCTCAGGGCGACTTGTTCGAGGTTGAAGGGATCGAGGCCACCGTGGAATCCCTCGAGACGTGGTCGCCCGGGGCCGTTGTAGAGGCGCTGGAATGGCGCCTGGCCGAGTTCGGCGGCCCGCACGATCCCATCGACGATCTGACCATGGTCTGCCTGCAACGCCTGCCGGCCGCTCCGCCGGACAATCCCCCAGGAGGTTGACATGACCGAACCACAGGTGAGCGCCTCTCGCCATCCCCTGGTCGCTCACAAGCTGACGAAGCTGCGCCGGACCGAGACCGAGCCCAAGAAGTTTCGCGAGTTGCTGCGCGAGATCTCGGCCCTGCTGGTGTACGAGGCAACCTTGGATCTGAAGACCCGGCCGATCGAAATCACCACGCCGATGGCGACGACCTCCGGCCAGGAACTGGTCGACAAGATCGGGCTGGTCCCGATCCTGCGCGCCGGTCTGGGGATGGTCGAGGGAGTTCTGGGAGTTGATGCCATCGGCCGAGGTGTGGCACATCGGCCTGTATCGTGACGAACGAACCTTGAAACCCGTCGAGTACTACAACCGGTTGCCCGTCGAGCCGACCGTTTCGGTGTGCCTGATCCTCGATCCGATGCTGGCGACCGGAGGCTCGGCCGTGGCCACGGTGGACGTGCTGAAACGCTGGGGAGTTCGACGCATCAAGTATGTCGGCCTGATCGGAGCGCCGGAGGGGATCCACCATCTGACGTCGCACCATCCCGACGTCCCGATCCATCTGGCGGCGATCGATGAACGGCTGAACGAGATCGGCTACATCCTTCCGGGATTGGGAGACGCAGGAGATCGCCAGTTCGGGACCGGCTGAAGGCGTCGCAGGGCAAAGGCGCGGCCGGTCAGCGCTTCGGGGGCGAGGCGATCATCCGGCGGAGGTGTTCCGCCAGCCACTCGGGCAGACGCGGCTGATCGAGGATCTGGCGTGCGAACGCCTGTGCCTGTACGGGTTCTCCGCCCAGGTAGAGCGCCTCGGCTCGGACCGATCGAGCCACCGGATCACCCGGCTGATCGTTCAGCGCGACTTCGAGCAGCCGCTCGGCCTCCCGCGGCTCGCCGAAATACAGGGCGGCCCGGGCGGTGATGGCCGGCAGGCTCGACCAGTCCGGGTAGTCCCGGGTGATCTCGCCAAGCAAGCTGACAAACCCGGGGTTGTCGGCCGCCAGGAACCCCGCCTGGACCGCCAGACGATCCAGGCGCGTCCTCCCGCCCCCGGACCCCCAACGAAGTGAACCGCCTGCTGAGACGCCAGGGCCGCATCGAGCGGTTCACCTAGCGCCAGAAACAACTCCGCCGCGTCCATGTAGGCTTCCGCAGCCAGACGATCAAGGCCATGAGCACGCAGCGCCTCGGCCAGGCCGATGTACGCCTGCGGGTCTTCGGGGTTCTGTGCCACCCGGCGGCGGGCCTCGAGCACCAGGGTCGGCTCTTCGGTCGGCCGTTCCGGAACCGGGCTCGTGGGGACGGCCGGGGAAACGGACTCGACGGCGGAAATCGGGTCGGGCGGAAGAACGTCACCTTCCCCGCCGTTCGAGGCCGCCAGAAAAGCGAAGGTGCACAGGCAGACCAGGGCCAGGCCGCCCGCAATCCAAAGCCAGCGACGAGACGGTCGTTTCCCGCGACCTGCGGCGGGCAGTGGTGATGGATCCTGGGTTGCGCCCGGAGCGGGTAGCGAGGGCGGCGGGGCCCGCCGAGGGCCCGCGGGAACGCCCTCCCCGCCGTTCACCGCCGCCCGGAACGCCGCCACCATTTCATCGACCGAACCAAACCGGTCGGCGCGGTCTTTGGCCAAGGCCTTCAACAAGACCCTCTCCACCGACGGGGGAACGCGGGCATTGATCTGGCTCGGCAGGGGAAGCGGCTTGTAGATGTGATCGTGGATGATCGAGAACGGTGTGTCGGCATTGAACGGGACGCGACCGACCACGACCTCGTACAAGACCACCCCGAAAGAGTAGATGTCAGTGCCGGGGTCGAGGTCCTTCTCGACCCCGCGCCTGCTCCGGGGAGATGTACTGGGGCGTGCCCATCATCACATCGGCCGACAGGGTCGAACTCGCTGCCCATGCGCGCCAGGCCGAAGTCCGCCAGGTAGATCTCGCCTTCCGGCGCCAGCAAGATGTTCGAGGGTTTGATGTCGCGGTGGAGCACCCCTCGCTTGTGCGCGTAGGCCAGGGCCGCACCGGCGGCCTCGACGATATGCAGCCCTTCGGTCCGCGAGAGCGCTCCCTCTCGTAGGCGCGCCTTCAGGGTGTCACCTTCGATGTACTTCATCACCAGGTAGGGCTGCCCGGCATGTTCGGCGAAGTCGTACACGGGCACGATGTTGGGATGTTCCAGCCGGGCGACGGCCTTGGCCTCGCGCTCGAAGCGCTTCAGGAAGGTGGGGTCCTGGAGGAAAGCCGGGTGGAGAACCTTGATGGCTACGTAGCGATCCAGGGAGGCGTGGTAGGCCTTGTGGACCGTGGCCATGCCGCCCTGGCCGAGCTGTTCGATGATTCGGTACGGACCAACATTCTCACCGATCGCAAGCGGCACGGCACGCCCCCGCAGGTTCTGGCCACGATTATAGCCAGTGGGGGTTATGGAAAGGTAGTCTGAAGGTCAAACGTAAGTAAAGCCGGCCGGTACCACAGTCCGGCGGCAGGCCAGAGCCACCGGTCGGTCGGGACCCTGCCTGAGGCAGGTCTTCCAGCCGAGGGCCGGCCTCTCCCCCAGACCGGAGGCAGCGGCTCCCGGCTCGGCTGCGAGGAAAGGGCTAACGATCTTGCAGCGCCACCACCCCGGGAAGAGGCTTGCCTTCCAGGAACTCCAGGGTCGCGCCTCCTCCGGTCGAAACGTGCGACATCTTCGCCGCCAGACCGGCTCGCGAAACGGCAGCGGCCGAATCCCCGCCACCCACCACACTGGTGGCGCCGCTTTCGGCCAGGGCTCGCGCCACCGCAAACGTGCCTTCGGCAAACGGCGTCATCTCGAAAACCCCCATCGGCCCGTTCCACACGACCAGCTTTGCTTCGAGGATGCGTCCTCGGTACGATTCGGCCGTCTGCGGGCCGATGTCCATGGCGCGCCAGCCCGACGGCACCTCGCCTAACTCCACCACTCGGCGATCGGCGGCGGCGTCGAAGGCATCGGCGATGACGACGTCGGACGGCAGCACGAGGCGATCTCCCGCCGAGGCCAGGATGCGTCGAGCGACTTCCACGGACTCCGCCTCAACCAGCGAGTCGCCCATGGCCACACCCCGCGCGGCGAGAAACGTGTTTCCCATCCCGCCTCCGACCAGCAGGTGATCCGATCGCTCCAGCAGTCGTTCCACCACGCCGATCTTGTCGGAGATCTTGGCGCCGCCCAGGATGGCCAGGAAGGGGCGGTCGCTGGCCAGCATCACCTTCCCCAGGTACTCGAGCTCCTTCTCCATCAGAAAGCCGGCCACGCCGGTGAGGTGGTGGGCCACGCCCTCGGTCGAGGCGTGAGCGCGGTGCGCCGAGCCGAACGCGTCGTTGACGTAGAAGTCGCCCAGCCGGGCCAGGGCTTCGGCCAGGGCCGGATCGTTCTTCGTTTCCCCGGGCTCGAAGCGCGTGTTCTCGAGAACCAGAACCTCCCCGGGGCCCAGATCCGACGCGGCGGCTTCGGCGGTCGGCCCGACCAGGGCGTCGACGAATCCGACCGGGCGGCCCAGACACTGCCCGAGATGAGCGGCCACCGGGCGCAACGAGAAGGCCGGGTCGGGCCCGCCCTTGGGCCGCCCCAGATGGGAACACACCACGAGCGAAGCTCCGCCCATGATCAGATGTTGCAGCGTGGGAAGCGCGGCGCGGATGCGGGTGTCGTCGGCAACCCGGCCGGCGTCGAGGGGAACGTTGAAGTCGACGCGCACCAGCGCCCGCCGGCCGCGCCAGGCGACGTCACGAACCGTCTTCTTGGAGAGCATGCTGACTCCGTTCTCGTGCGGGCGGCTAGAGCGATCGGGCCATTCGGGCGGCCATATCGGCGGTTCGGACCGAGTAGCCCCACTCATTGTCGTACCAGGCGATCACCTTGACCAGGTTGCCGCCCATGACCATCGTCGACAGGCCGTCGATGATCGAAGACCGATCGTCGCCCTTGAAGTCCGACGAGACCAACGGCTCCCGGGTGATCCCCAGGATCCCACGCATCGGTCCGCTGGCCGCCTTGTCGAAGGCCTCGTTCAACGTCTCGACGGTGGTGGAGGTTTCCACCTCGGCGACGAAGTCGACCACCGAAACCGTGGCGGTAGGGACCCGCAGGGCGAAACCGTCGAACTTCCCTTCCAGATCGGGGATCACCCGGGCCAGGGCCCGGGCCGCGCCGGTGGTGGTCGGGATGATGTTGAGGCCGGCCGCCCGGGCGCGACGAAGGTCTTTGTGAGCCAGGTCGAGGATGCGCTGGTCGTTGGTGTAGGCGTGGATGGTCGTCATGATCCCGCGCCGGATGCGCAGGGCATCGTGCACCACTTTGGCGGCCGGCGCCAGGCAGTTGGTGGTGCAGGAGGCGTTCGAGACCACGTGATGCCGGGCGGGATCGTAGGCATCGTCGTTGACGCCCAGCACGATGGTCAGATCTTCGTTCTTGGCCGGCGCCGAGATGATCACCTTACGCGCCCCGCCCTTCTCGATGTGCACCCGGGCGCCCGGCTTGTCGCCCTTCGGGTTGGCGTCGGTGAACACCCCGGTCGAACTCGATCACCACCTGCACGCCCAGGTCCTTCCACGGCAGGCTGCCCGGATCCTTTTCGGCGAAGACCCGAACCGTGCGGCCGTCGATCACCAGGTTCCCGTCCTTCACCTCGACCGTACCCGGGAACGTGCCGTAGGTTGAGTCGTACTTGAACAGGTGGGCGTTGGTCTTGGCGTCATACAGGTCGTTGACGGCCACCACCTCCAGGTCTTGGGAGTACTTTTCGGTAAGCGCCTTCAGTACCTGACGCCCGATCCGGCCGAAGCCGTTGATTCCAATGCGCGTGGTCATAGTCGCTCCTGTGATTGACTGGTTCAGTTCAGACGGATGTCCAGGCCGGGAGCCTCTGCCGTCGGCAGATCGAGGGGTCCGGTTCGCTCTTCGAGCAGGCGCAGAAGCACGTCGGTCAGGCGTTCTGGATCGTGATGGCCGGGTCGAGTCGGATCGGCGACATTCTCCACGGCCAACGGCAGCCCAGGTTGCTTTCCGGGGACAGGCAGGGGCTCGACTCCGCCCGGCAGGCCGTCGATCGGCATGGCATTCACCAACATCAAGTCCACCAGACCCGGGCCGGCGTGCTGCTCGATCGCCGTCAAATGGCCGGCACAGTCGTACCCGTCCGTTTCACCGGCCTGAGTCGCCAGATTGCAGACCAGCACTTTGAAGGCCCGGCTGGCCCTGACGGCGTCGGCAATCTCCGGCACCAGCAGGTTCGGGAGCAGGCTGGTGTACAGGCTTCCCGGCCCGATGACAATCAGATCGGCGGCCAGCAGCGCCCGGATCGCCTCGGGATACGCCGGTGCATCATTGGGCTCCAGGTGAACCCGGCGCACCATCCCCGGAACGGTGGGAATCCGGCTCTCCCCCTCGATGCGAAAAGCCTGCGCGTCCACCGCGTGCGCCTTGTCGGCCACCAGCGAGACATCGCTCAGGGTCGAGGGCAACACCCGGCCGCGGATGGCCAAGACACGTCCGGCCTCCTGGACCCCGCGCTCGAAGCTGCCACCGACCCCGGTAAGCGCAGCGATGAACAGGTTGCCGAAGGAGTGTCCCTCCAATTCACCGTCGCTGCTGAAGCGGTAGCGAAACAGCTGGGTCAGCAAATCCTCGTCATCCGAGAGCGCGGCCAGGCAGGCGCGGATATCCCCCGGCGGAGGCAACCCAAGCGACCGCCGCAGTCGACCGGATGAGCCTCCATCGTCCGCTACGGTCACAATGGCGGTCAGGTTGCCGGTGCGGTGTTTCATCCCCCGCAGGAGAGTGGAAAGTCCTGTGCCTCCGCCGACGGCCACCACTTTGGGTCCCCGCCCCAGGCGACGGTGCTGCGCCACCGCGTCGACGATGGGCTTGCCCGATCGCATCAGGTACGGCGCCAGCAGAGTGCGGTTCAAGCGGAAGACGGCCAGATACAGCAGCACCAATCCCGCCACCAGCAGGATCAGGACGCGCATTCCGTGGCCAGTTGCGTTGAGGTCGAGCAGGAGCACCAACGGGGATCCGGGGCTGGCGCGCAACAGGTCGATCAGCAGCAAGGCGACGGCCGATCCGAACAAGACCGTCCCCACCACCATCACGGCCACCCAGCGTTTGACGCCCAGTCCGGGCTGAAGCCAGAGAAGCAGCGTCCTCCAACCCCCGGGGGGCCTGCCTGCGGCTTTCCCGCCCTCCGGCATGGCAGCCATTGGCCGACTATACCAGAGGCGAAGAACGGGGGTCAACGCGCCTGGCCTCCGGAACCTCGGTGATCTTCTTCCCGGCAACTCGCGCCCGGCGGACCCCCCACCCGGAATTTCCTCGGTGTACGACGATGGTTCTGGAGCGGCTCGACTCGGCGGCAAGCGAGCGGCTCCACCCTTCGTCCGACGGTCTGCCTGCGCCCGGTATAATCACGCCGCCTCGCCCTTCTCGGAGACATCCCATGGCCGAAACCGGCGTCCTGGCCGATCTCCTCAAGCCGTCCCGGTCCAAAATCGTTCTCCTTGTGCTGGACGGCCTCGGAGGGTTACCCCGGCCGGAGGACGGCAAGACCGAGCTCGAAGCCGCCCCGACCCCGAACCTGGACAGACTGGCTGTCGAGGGTAGCCTCGGGCTTTCCCAACCTCTCCTGCCTGGCCTCACCCCCGGTTCGGGGCCGGCGCATTTGGCCCTGTTCGGCTACGATCCGATGGCGCGCCCGGTGGGCCGAGGTGTGCTGGAGGCGATTGGGGTCGGACTGCGGGTGGGGTTGGGCGAGGTAGCGGCGCGCGGCAACTTCTGCACCGTCGACGCCGCCGGCAGGATCACCGATCGTCGCGCCGGCCGGATTCCCAGTGAGGCAGCCGCGCCCTGGTCGAACGACTTCGCCAGATACGTCTGGAGGGGGCCAGGGCGGAGATCCGCCACGTTCGCGAACACCGCTTCGCTCTGGTGCTGCGAGGGGATGGCCTCGACCCTGCGCTGGCGGACACCGATCCTCAGGCTGAAGGCAAGTCACCTCTCCCGGTGGAGGCCCTGCGCCCCTCCGCAATGACCACCGCCCTCCTGTTCGACGCATGGGTTGCCGCCGCCCGCGAGATCCTGCGGGACGAAGCTCGGGCGAACGCCGTCACCCTGCGCGGTTTCTCGAGCGACCCGGGCCTGCCGCCTTTCCCCGAAATGTTCGGGGTGCGTTCCGGGTGCGTGGCCGTCTACCCCATGTACCGGGGTGTCGCCTCCCTGGTCGGGATGGAAGTGATCGAGTTCGACGGGGAAACCCCGACCGACGAGTTCGCCGCTGTCCGGCGGAGCTGGGCCGACTTCGACTTCTTCTTTGTCCATGTCAAGAAGCCCGACTCGAAGGGCGAGGACGGGGATTTCGCCGCCAAGGCGGCGGCCATCGCCGAGGTCGATCAGGCTTTACCGGGGTTGCTGGACCTCAAGCCGGACGTCCTGGCCGTAACAGGTGACCACTCCACGCCGTCCCAACTGCGCAGCCACTCGTGGCACCCGGTGCCGACGCTCCTGTGGGCGCCCAAGACGGCCCGTGCCGACGGGGCCCAAGGTTTCGGCGAGACCGCATGCCGGGCGGGAAACCTGGGGGTCTTTCGGGCATCGGACCTGATGCCGCTGCTCCTGGCGCATGCGGGCAGGCTCGAAAAGTACGGGGCGTAGGGCAAGTCGAGGCGAAAAGAGAAACGTAGGGGCGAAGCAGGCTTCGCCCCTACGCGCTTCCAAGGGATAGACGTGATGGCCTTGCGCTAGAACAGACCCAACACCTTCTCGTCCTTCAAGTCCAGGTCGACGTCATAGAACACCGGCCGGGTCGGCAGGCCCGGCATGGTCCGCATCGACCCCAGCAGCGGGTACAGGAACCCGGCGCCCACCGAGGCCCGGATGTCCCGAATGGGCACCCGGAAACCCTTCGGCACGCCCTTCAGGTTCTGGTCGTGGCTCAGGCTCAGGTGGGTCTTCGCCATACACAGAGGCAGATCGCCGAACCCGAGGCGGGTGTACAGCTCGATCTTCTTTTCGGCCTCGGGTGAGTAGTCGACACCGTCGGCCCCGTAGATCTGCGTGCAGATCGTCTCGATCTTGTGCTTGATCGACCACTCCAGCGGATACAGGAACTTGAACTTGCTGGGCTTCTCGGCGGTGCGCACCACCAGCTTCGGCCAGATCCTTGGCGCCCTTGCCGCCGTCCATCCAGTGGGTGCACACCACGGCGTCCTCGGCGCCGGCTTCCACCGCCGCCTTGCGCACCAGCTCGACCTCGGCCGGCGTGTCGTTGGCGAAGGAGTTGACCGCCACCACCACCGGGATGCCGAACTTCGAGCGCGTTGTGGATGTGGTGCTGCAGGTTCGGCAACCCTGCCCGCAGCAGGTCGAGGTTCTCCTCGATGTAGGCCGAATCGAGCGGCTTGCCCGCCACCACCTTCGGGCCGCCGCCATGCATCTTCAGCGCCCGCACCGTGGCCACCAGCACCACCACGTTCGGGATCAAACCCGAGTAGCGGCACTTGATATCGAAGAACTTCTCCATGCCGATGTCGGCGCCAAAGCCGGATTCGGTCACGACGTAGTCGCCCAGTTTGAGGGCGATGCGGTCGGCGATGATCGACGACTGCCCGTGGGCGATGTTGGCGAACGGGCCGGCGTGCACGAACACCGGTGTTCCTTCCAGCGACTGCATCAGGGTCGGCTTGATGGCGTCCTTCATCAGGACGGTCATGGCGCCGGCCACACCCAGATCCTCAGCGGTGACGGCCTCGCCAGCCTGGTTCGTGCCGACGACGATCCGCCCGAAGCGCTGCCGCATGTCGGCCAGGTCGGTGGTCAGCGCCAGGACGGCCATCACCTCGCTGGCCACGGTGATATCGAAGCCGGTCTCGCGGGTCATGCCCTTCTCTTCCGGCCCCTGACCGATGGTGATCGACCGCAGGAAGCGGTCGTTGGTATCGACCACGCGCCGCCAGCTGACCGTGGCCGGGTCGATGTCGAGCCGGGCGAAGCGGCGTCGCTCCTCCGGGGTGAGCGTTTCGGGATCGGTCTTGGCGATCCCCAGGCGCTTGATCCGGCGCTTCATGGAGGGCGAGAAGCGCCGCTTGCCCTTCTTGTCGGGCGGGCAGAGCGCGTCGAACAGGCGCTCGTCCGACTGGGAGGATTCATGGAAGATCCGGGCGTCGATGGCGGCCGCCAGCAAGTTGTTGGCGGCGGTGATGGCATGGATGTCGCCGGTCAGATGGAGGTTGAAATCCTCCATCGGGATCACTTGCGAATAACCGCCGCCGGCCGCTCCGCCCTTGATCCCGAACGTCGGACCCTGGCTGGGCTGGCGGATACAGGTGAAGACGCGCTTGCCCAGATGGGCGCCCAGGGCCTGGCTCAGCCCCATCATGGTGGTGCTCTTGCCTTCGCCGAGCGGCGTGGGGGTGATGGCCGTGACGTCGATGTACTTTCCGTTCCGCCGCTTGGCCAGCCGCTCGAGGACTTCCAGCTTGACCTTGGCCTTGAACGGGCCGTGCATCTCGAGCTCGCCCGGTCGCAATCCCACTTCATCGGCGATCAGGCTGATCGGTTTGATCTTTGCGGCCTGCGCTATTTCGATGTCGGAGGGTACGGGTCGTTTCAGCTGAAGACGAATCGGCTTGTACGGAAGACGGACGGCGGCTTTCCGGCCGGAGGTCGGTTTGCGTTTCTTTGGGGCCGCCTTGCGGGCGGGTGACTTCTTCGGCTTGCGGGGGGCCTTGCCACGAGCGCTGGGCATTGCGGTGTGCCTCCAGTGATGGACGGCCGGAATGACCCGACCGACGGTCGGCTAGCTCATCTTACCAGTTTGACGTGGGTGAGGCCCTCGGCGCAAGGGACAACCCTCCGCACGCCCGTCGCGGTAGGTCATCTACCAGAATCGGAGGGCGCCTCCCCTGCGGGAGGAGATGGGTGTCTTGCCGCAATCCGCCTCTCTTGCCTTTGCGGCGGACAGGGATACAGTGGGGGCGACCGTGCACCCGGAGGCCCCGGTGCCGTCGGAGCAGGAACGCCTTCGTCAGCTTCGCGATCGTCAACTGGCCGCACGCGACCCGCAGTCGGGTCAGCGGCGGATGCACCGGGAGATCTCGGTGAAACAGCGCCGCTCGGTGGAGAGCTTCTCTCTGGGCAGGATCTGGCGCGAGGTCCCGTGGTTCTGGAAAGGTGGCGCCATCGGGTTCGGGATGGGGGCTCTGATTGTGGCGCTGCTGCCGCTGGTCTGGGTCTCCCCGTGGACCCTGCCCTGCGCCGGATTCGCCCTGCTGTTCTTCACGATCCTGGGCCTGGTGATCGGACGGGCCTTCGATACTCGCGATTCGCTGCGCGACCTGGTGCGCTAGACCCGGCTCAGGCGACGATCCCCTTCAGCAGGGCGCCGACCAGGTAGGCGACCCCGGCGGCCAGACCGCCAATCCCCAGCATTTCCAGCCCGCTCCGAATCGGACGGCCCTCGGTGACAAGCACTTTGGAGGCGCCAAGTCCGAACAGCGCCACACCCGCCAGGGCCACCGAGACCGGAAGGCCGGTGGTGATCGGAATCGGAGTGACCAAACCGGCCACGAACACCAGGAGCGGGAGCGCGCCGGCGGCGATGAACGCCGCCAGGGTGGCCAGCGCGCTGCCCATCGGACTGCGTTCATCCGGCAGGAGCCGCAGTTCCTCCACCATCATGGCCTTCACCCAGCGCTCCTTGTCGCGCGAGTGCAGGTCCACCAGCTGGCGGGCTTCGCTTTCGGTGTAGCCGCGGGCCTGGTAGAGCTCCTGCAGCTCGGCCCGCTCGCCGTCCGGGAAGTTTTCGACTTCCCACATTTCCCGTTCGTACTCTTTCCGGTAGTATTCCCGGCCGCTCTTGGTGGACAGATAGGCGCCGCTGGCCATCGAGAACCCATCGGCCAGGAGATTCGCCAGTCCCAGGATCAGGATCACCTCGGGCCCGAGAGACGCCCCGGCGACCCCACTGACCACGGCGAACGTGGTCACCACGCCGTCCAGGCCCCCGTAGACTACATCACCCAGGTAGGTGCCGCCCTTCCCCCCATGTTCCTCCTCCGCCGATCGGCGGATCCGCTCCAGGTCGTGGGCGCGGGCCGCCCCCTCCGGGTCGCCCTTTCGATAGGCCTTGCGCGCCTGATCGACACGTCGCATCAAACTCATGACGGAATCCTTCCTGGATCCATGCTGCCGGGCGGGCAAGGCGTCAGCCGGGGGATCGGGCGCGGCCCGCGCTGAGGATCAATCCTCATGACGGATTCGATCCACGCAGGGCCGTCGGGAACCCGATCCTGCGGGTCGATCTCTGGGACTCAACAACTGACTGCGCCGGCCGTCATCCGTCCACCGACGATCCGGCGCGACACCGGTCCTTCGCTTGCCTCCATCCTTCAACGAACCGCCCTGCCGTTCTTCGAGGGTCGGGAGGCTGTCTTTCCGCGGCCCGGTGGGAGCGGGCTCCGGGCGGATCCTGGCGATCCCAGAGACTTGGCAATCCGACCAGCCAGCGGCTTCAATGCAAGCCAGGGCCTCCCGGCCGCCCCTTCCAGTTCCACGACCTCACCGGAGGACAATCTCGGCCCCAGGGCCCGCTCCAGCTCCGCCGGCTTCCACCCGAGGGATCGGAGAAGCGACCCACGGTCGGCTGCCATCAGGTTCGCCAGCAGCTGACGCACAATCCGCCAGCGGGCCTCCGAAGTTGCCAGATCCCGGGCCTGATTCGGAAGGTCGGGGAACCACCGCTCGACCAATTCGTAGACGAAGGCGTATTTCCAGGCGCCGGCCTCCGCCACTCCGACCGGCAAGACCTTCAGCCCGGCCTGCAGCTCCGCCAGGGCCCGATCGAACCGCGACTTGGCCGACGACGAAGCCAGGCGGGCCTCCGACCGCAGGCGAACCGCATCCAGGGGCCCTTGGGTGAGCAGCGCCTCGAACACCGACTTGGCTTCCGCCGAGAGACGCCCCTCCCGGTATTCGATCAGGTAGTCGTTCGGATCGCCGTAGTTCTCGCTCAGCGCATAGAACGAGGGCAACAGATCGAGCGAAACCAGCGTGGCCCGGCGCCGGATCAGCTTCCCGTAGTACCACCAGCGCTTGTCGAGGGCCTGGTCCTTCCAGTTCCACGATCGCCCGATGGCCGGATCGTCGTATCCGGTCGTTAGAGGCCGGCCGTTGCCGGCGATCGCCTGGAGCAGGTTCGGCAGGTCCACCCCATGGGTCGGCCAGAACAGACAGAAACCGACCTTGCGCACAAAGGCCCGTGCCTGCGCCGGAGTTCGCAGACGAAGCTCACGCCTCCGACGCCAGGCCTGATCGCGGAGACGCTGGATCGCCGCCGGCAAGGCCCGTCCCCCACCGGACAAACCCTTCTTCAAGGAGGCTTTCCGCGATCCACCCATCGGCTCTCAACCGGCCCGCCGTCCCCGAGGACTCCTGCTCCGGCGCGGGGAACCAGCGGCGTCGTCTGGCCGGTCTCCGGCCCTCACCGACCGTGCGGGAATAGGCAGCGGTGTTCGCCCGGGAAAGATCAGGTGATTTTCGGCCCGGCCGACACCACCTCGGCCGGGGTCGAGTCTTCGAACTTGCGGAAGTTTTCAACAAAACGGGCCGCCAGTTGCCGGTAGCGGTCCATGTAGCCGGCCTGGCTCGGCCAGGTGCTGGCCGGGTTCAGAATCTCCGGCGGCACACCGTCACAGGATTGCGGCACTTCGAAACCGAACACCGGATCTCGGATGTAGGGGACGTCGTGCAGCCTGCCGTCGAGGGCGGCGCTCAGCAAGGCGCGTGTGTACCCGATGCTGATCCGCTTCCCGACCCCGAACGGGCCGCCGATCCAGCCGGTGTTGACCAGCCAGCAGTTGACGCCGTAGCGCTCGATCTTTCGCCGCAGCAGATCGGCATACACCGCCGGGTGGTGGACCATGAAGGGCGCCCCATAGCAGGCGCTGAAGGTGATTTGCGGCTCAGACCCGACGCCCACCTCGGTGCCGGCGATCTTGGAGGTGTAGCCGGAAATGAACTGATAGAGCGCCTGGTCGGGTGTTAAGCGCGCCAGGGGCGGCATCACCCCGCCGGCGTCGGCCGTGAGCAGCACCAGGTTGGCCGGATGACCGGCCCGCTTCTCGGGAACCGCGTTGCCGATGAAGTCCAGAGGATACGAGCCTCGAGTGTTCTCCGTGATCCGGTCGTCGTCGAGATCGATCGACCGATGGACTGGATCGAGCACGACATTCTCCAGGATCGTGCCGAAACGCCGGGTGCAGGCATAGATCTCCGGCTCGGCGGTCGGCGACAGGCGGATAACCTTGGCATAGCAGCCGCCCTCGAAATTGAAGACCCCGGAGTCGCTCCAGCCATGCTCATCGTCCCCGATCAGCCGCCGCTTCGGGTCGGCCGAGAGGGTCGTCTTGCCGGTTCCCGACAAGCCAAAGAACAGGGCCACCTCGCCGCCGGCGCCGACGTTGGCCGAACAATGCATCGGCAAGACTCCCTGCAGGGGCAGCAGGTAATTCAGCAGAGAGAAGATCGACTTCTTGATTTCGCCGGCGTAGGCGGTGTTGCCGATCAGGCACAGCCGCCGGGCGAAGTCGACCAGGATGAACGTCTCCGAACGGGTGTCATCGATTGGACTCGAGGCGCGGAAGCCGGGACTGGCGACCACGGTGAACTCCGGAACGTGACGGCGGTAGGCGTCCTGGGTTTCGGGCAGCAGGAACATGTTGCGGGCGAACAGGCTGTGCCAGGCCAGTTCGGTCACGATCCGCACCGGCATGCGGTACTCGGGATCCGCTCCGGCCAGGCAATCCTGGATGAAAACGTCCTTTCCCTGCAGGTAGCCCTGGATCCTCGACCAGACGGTCTGGAAGCTGTCCGAGTCGAAGGGACGGTTGTAGTCGCCCCACCAGACGTGCTCCTCCGAGGTCGGCTCACGCACGATGAATTTGTCGTTGGCGGCGCGGGCCGTGTGCCGGCCGGTGGAAACCACCAGAGGGCCCTGTTGTGCCAGCGTACCCTCACGGCGAAACAACGCCTCCTCGACCAGGGCCTCGGTCGGGAGATTCCAATACTCGGTTCCCAGGTTCGCAAAGCCCAGGTTCTCCAACCCGAAATCACTCTTCAGGGCGGCAGCTTCTCCCTGAGCCGGAGTTCGAATCTCGAGAACATCTTTCATGCCCAATCCCTCACCATCTTGCGGTCTCCGATGTAGATCTCCTGTGGCGAGTGCGGATCGAGCGCCCAGCGGATCCGCCCGATGCCTTCGGTCAACTCCTTGGGCGAGCCGGCGAAGCTCAGCCGCAGGTGGCCTTCCATCCCGAATTCCCGGCCCGGTACGGTGACCACGCGCGCCCGATCGAGCAGGAACCGGGCCAACGCTTCCAAATCTTCCCGGTAGGCCCGGAAATCCGGCAAGCAGTAGAACGTACCGGCCGGAGGCTCCACGTGCAGCCCGGGCAGCGAACGGAGCTCGCGCACGGCGATGTCGCGGTTGTTCTGCATGGTCAGCCGCAGGCTCTCGGTCACCGTCTGGATCCCGGTCAGGGCGCCCTCGGCCGCCGCCTGGAGAATCGCCGCCGGGCAGGAAGCCGTCTGGGCCTGGACATTGGTCATCACCTCGATGACCGGGCGCGCCGCCACCGCCCATCCGATCCGAAATCCGGTCATGCCGTACAACTTGGAAATCCCGTTGACCACGATGATTCGGCTTTCGTCGAGGTTCTGTTCGGAGAAGCGCAGGGCGTTCGGCGGAGAGCGGCCGTCGAAGACCAGCCGCTGGTAGATATCGTCGAGGATCAGGAACACATCCTTGCGGCGGCACAGATCGACGACCTCCGCCAGAAAGCCATCGTGGTAGACCGCACCCGAAGGATTGTTGGGACTGTTGACGATGACGGCCTTGGTGTAGGCGCCCATCGCCTGCTCGATCTCGTCCAGGCGCGGATGGAAGGTTCCGTCCTCGGGGGTGACCGCCACCGGAACCCCGTACAGCATGCGCACCATCTCCGGGTAGCTCACCCAGTACGGAGCCAGCAGGATCACTTCGTCCTGTGGGTTCAGGATGCTGTACAACACATTGAAGATCGCCTGCTTGGCGCCGGCGCACACGATCACGTTCTCCGGCGCCACCAGGCGATCGTAGTATTCCTCGGTGTAGCGGATGATGGCCTTCTTCAACGACGGCTGGCCGTCGGCCGGGGTGTACTTGATGTTGCCGTCGGTCAATCGGGCGGCCGCCCCCAAGACGGCGGCAATCGGCGCTCGATTCTTCGGTTCGCCGATCCCCAGGTGGATGACTGCCTCGCCGCGCTCTTTGAGACGAATTGCCTCCTCGTTCAACGCCAGGGTCGGCAACTCCTGGATCGAGCGGGCCAGTTGGCTGAGTGACATGCGGACTTTCCTCTCCGTTCCGCGCCGGCCGGGTGGAGGGACGAAGCCACGGATTCCCGGTGGCGGAACGCTCCCGGATTCTACCCTGTCAGGATGTCGGCGTACGACAACGGCCAGACGCCGGTCGGAGACCGAGGAAGCCCGAGTATAATTCGCAGCACGCTCGACCGACGGCGAGGGCCGTGGCGGCGGCCGAGCGACGATGCGCGCCCCTGTAGCTCAATGGATAGAGTAGCGGCCTTCGAAGCCGTTGGTCCGGGTTCGAGTCCTGGCAGGGGCGCCTGCCGTTGACCTTCTCCAGAGCAAGCGAAAAAAAGAGCGGGGCCAAGGGAAGGCCCCGCTCTTTGGTTCTCGTAGGGCCCCTCACCCGTCGGTGCAGTCTTCCGTTCCGCAGCCGGACGGCTCGTCGGACCGCGGCCCGGCGCTCACGGGCTGGCCGACCCGCATCCACTCCGCCGGCGCCGGACCGAACACTTCGGCATAAGCCTGGAAGAACCGCTGCCCAGCGTCGTCACTCGCCTTCGAACGGCTTGTCTTCGGGACATGGTGGATGAAACTCCCAAACGCCTTCTGGCACAGATCCGCATACTCGCGGGTGAACAGGATCAGGGCGTGCCAGACCTCGTCAACCTGCCTGCTCTGCATCCCCAGGCCCCGATATCCAAGCCCCACCAGCGCGAAGTAGCGCTTGAATTCCATGATTGCCGCACCGATGCGCTCGGCAGCCACCAGGCCCTTGGCCACCAGCCGTTCCTCGACAAACCACAGGTCGGCGGTCTCCAATATGCTCATCATCTCGACTTGTTCGGTCGATAGGTTCAGGTCTGGTCGGACTCCGAGCGGACGATCGATCGTGGGGACAGACATGCCCATGTCTCCTCTGGCCGGAGCCAAAATCGGATAGGAACGGTCGGAGAAAGTATACCCCTGGCCGTGAACGATTGCCTGGACGAGGATCAGCCGGGGATGGGCGAAAGAGTTGGAGTCGGGCTGGGCGACGGGGTCTCAGTCGCCGTGGGCGACGGGCCGGAGGGCGTAGCCGTGAAGGTGAGGCTGGCCGTTGCGCTGGGGCCGGCGGTGGCGCTGGGTGCCGCCGTCGTTGCCAGGACCGTGCCGGTCGGGGTCGGGGTGGCGGTCGGCGTGCCGGTGAAGGTCGGTGCGATCTGGGTCTGACACGCCTCGAAGGCGAAGACGGCCGTCGGCTCGAGCGCGGGATTTGCACGGGTGCGCAGGGAGGCATCATACTGTGTGGCCGCTGCGCACGGTGTCTGCGACGCCAGCAGGATGTGCCCCACTTCCATCGCGGCGCGAGCGTACTTGAGACAGGAATCCCAAAGGCCTCCGGCGCAAAGCTGGGCGAAGTTGTCGCTCGCCAGGAACCAATCCAGCCCGAAGTACGAGTTGGCGAAAACGTAGAAGGCGCCGGTGCGTTGCCAGGAGGCGGCGCCGCCATCGAGAGGACCGAAGCGCGAAGCCAGGGCCAGGTCGTACATCCCCAGTTCGAAGTCGCGCGCCAGGATTCGTTCGGACCCCGCGCGATCGCAGAGCCTGCCCCAGCAGCCCGTTGAGTTCATCGCGCCGGAACTGGGGATCCCGCGCCCGGATCAGCAACCCCGCCTCGATCACCCTGCCCCAGTCTTCCCCCACCAGCGCCGATTGGGCCTGGGAGAACAGACCATCCAGGGAGGCGACGTCGAGCGTCGGGGTCGGTGTGACGGGGGTGGCGGTCGGGCCCGGCGTCCGGGTGGGGTGCTCCAGGGCCTCCATCGCTCGATCCAACAGCTCGGCGGCGTCGGTCCGGCCCGGGTCGAGCGACAGGACGTATTCGAAGCGCTGCACGGCCAAGTCGAACCGACCGGCCAGCAAGTCGTCTACGCCCAGCTGGAACTGATCTTCGATGGCTGCGACGCTCTGGCCGGCCAGCGTGGCCTGCGCGGCCCCCAGGCCGGACGCGTAGCCGCCCAGGCCGGCGAGCATGAGCAGGGCCAGCGAAACCATGCCGGCGGCAGCCAGGGAAATCCACAGGCGGCGGTCCGGCGGACGAGCGGCGCGGCGCGGGCGGGTATCGCCGTGGTCGGTCGGAGGAGAAGCCGGGGAGCGGCGGGTGGGAATTGTCATGGACCGATGGCGCTGGTCTCGGTGAACAACTGGTCGCGCAGAATGCGAATCTGGTCCGGTACCGGACGGATCACCTGCTGACCGTTCGGCAAGGTATGGAAACCGACCATCTTGGGAGGCCCGATCACGCCGCGGCGGATGTCTTGCTTGGGGGTGTTGACCACCAGCCAGCCGAGCGAGACCATCTGGTCGAGCGTCAGGTTGGTGTTCACGCCGCTCTGCAACTCCGCCCACAGCGCCGGAGCCCGGGTCACCAGAGTCGGCACCATCTCGAACCCGATCACCCGATCGAGGACGGCCATCGCAACCTGCTGCTGTCTCTCGGCCCGTCCGAAATCGTCACCGGCCGCCTTGCGAACCCGGGCATACGCCAGGGCCTGCGCCCCGTCCAGGTGGTTCGGTTCGGCTTCCAGCCACAGGCTCTGGCGCCCGATCGGCGAGATCTTGATCCTCTCGCGCACCAGCACGTCGATCCCGCCGATCTCGTCAATCATCTGCTCGAAGGCCGAGAATTCGATCACGGCGTAGTACTGCACCGGGATTCCCACCACCGACTCGACGGTGCGCATCGCCAACCCGGGGCCGCCTCCGGGCAGACGGTTCCCTTCCCCCGAGGGATAGGCGGTGTTGATCCGCTCGTGCCCGAAGCCGGGGATCTCGACCCACAGATCGCGAGGGATCGACAGGATCCCGATCTGCCGGGTGAGCGGGTCGATCGAAATCAGCATCATCGAGTTGGTCCGCGGGTAGCCGCGCCGCTCGACCCAGTCGCGAAAGTCAAGGCCCATCAGCAGAATCGAGACGCGGTCCACCCCACCCCAGGGAACCGGGGTCGAGAACGTCGCCGGGGCCTGGGTGACTCCGGGTTCCGGGGTGGCGCCCGGCTCGGCGCGTGACGAGGGCTGAAACAGCCTCAACCCCGTCACATTCCAGGAGAGGGTCAGCTGCCGGGCAGCCAGGTGGACCAGGATTCCGCTCATCACCAGGGCGGCGCCGCACGCCACGGCCAGCAACACCAGCGTCCCGCGCGACAGACGCAGGCGGCCGAGTCGAGCTGTCAGAGAGGTTTGGCGGGAAGGACGTCCCGGCTGGGTATCGTCAGTACGGCGCTGCATCCAGGCTCCTCGGCCGCGCATTATACGCCTTCCATCCGCGAGCCGGCTCCGCCACGGGAGGAGGGACGTTCCGGCCGTCAGGCGGCCGGGATTCACCGATCCTCGGGACCACGCCACCAGGGATCACCAAGCTGGACCCCTGGCAGACTGCCGTGCGGTCGGGCTTCGGCTGGCGACCCCGGCCGCTATGATCCACAAGTCCGCGATATAATCAAGCTTGCTTAACTACCCACGAGGAACTATGGCCCGTTCAACGCAATTCGAATCGGCGCTGCGCGCCTGGGCGGGGGTCTTCATGCGCCGATCGGTGCGCTCGTTTATCATGGCGATGAAGGACTCCGGGCTCTCTTCAAGCCAGCTCAACACGCTGATGCGGCTCCACTACCACGGCTCGTGTCCGGTCTCGGCCATCGGCGACGAACTCGGGGTCACGGCCGCCGCCGCCACCCAGATCGCCGACCGGCTGGCCGGCATGGGCCTGATCGAACGCGCGGAAGACCCGGCCGATCGTCGGGTCCGGCGTATTCGGCTGACCGACCCCGGTCGGAAGCTGGTGCGCCGGGGGCTGGAAGCGCGCATCGCCTGGGCCCGGGAATTGGCGGCCGAACTGCCGGAGCGCGACCTGGACCAAATCGTCGATGCGCTGCACAGATTGACCGAGGCGGCAGGGCGCCTCGACACCGAATCCCACGGACTGGCCGAGCCCTCGAGGTCAAAGGCATGAAGCGCACGCCCCATCGCAATCCTGCCGTTCGCGGAGCCCTGCCCCGCGCCGTCCGCTACCTGTTTGCATACCGGGGAACGGCAGCGCTGGCCTATGGCGCGCTGCTGCTGGCCACGATTTCCCAGCTGGCCGTCCCGCTACTGATCCAGCGGGCGCTCGACACCGTCGCCGACGGAGTGGCCGCCCGCTCCGCCTCCGCCTTGCCCGAGGCGCTGCGGAGCGCCATGGCCCAGAGTCTGGGGCTGACCCTGGAGCAGCTGACCCGACGCGGTGAAGCCGCCGGGCAGGCGTTGCTGGTCAGCGGCGCCCTGATCGTGGTGTTCGCCGCCAGCCGCGGGCTCTTCTCCTTTGCGCAGGCCTACCTGGGCGAGCGGGTTTCCCAGAGCGTCGCCTACGACATGCGCAACGAGTTGTTCGCCCGGATCCAGCGGCTGTCGTTCTCCTACCACGACCAGACTCAAACCGGTCAACTCATGATCCGCGCCACCGACGACGTCGAGAAGGTGCGTTTGTTCATCGGCCAGGGTCTGCTGATGGCGATGCAGGCCCTGATCCTGATGGTCGGGGCCATCTCCGTGCTGGCGTTCACCAACTTGTCTCTGACCTACGTCATCCTGCCGATCCTGCCGGCGGCCCTGCTGCTGTTCATGCTGATCGGGGGGATCGCCCGGCCGTTGTTCGAGAAGGTTCAGCAGCGGCTTTCGGCGATGAACGCCATCCTGCAGGAAAACCTGGCGGGGATCAAAGTGGTCAAGGCCTTCAACCGAGAACCCGAGCAGCAAGCACGCTTCCGCCGCGCCGCCGACGACTACCTGACCCAGATCCTGCGGGTGATGTCGCTGATGACCTTCCTGATGCCGCTGGTGTTCTTCATCGCCAACGTCGGACAGGCGGCGGTGGTTTATGCCGGCGGACGACAGATCGTCCTGCAGCAGCTGAGTCTGGGCGAATGGCAGACCTTCAGTCTGTACCTGGCCTTCGTCTTCATCCCAGTGGCGCAACTCGGATTCATCATCACCCAGATGTCGCAGGCCTCGGCTTCGGCGGCCCGGGTCTTCGAGATCCTCGACGCCGCCAGCGACGTACGGGATGCCCGCGACGCCCTGCCCCTGCCCCGCCTGACCGGCCGGGTCGAGTTCGACCAGGTGACCTTCCGCTACTTCGGATCGGGGCGGCCGGTGCTCGACCGGGTGAGCTTTGCCGCCGAACCCGGGCAGCAGGTGGCCCTGCTCGGCCGCACCGGATCGGGCAAGTCGACGGTCATCAACCTGATCCCGCGCTTCTACGACCCGAGCGAAGGCGCGGTGCTGCTCGACGGCCACGACCTGCGCCGGGTGAAACTCGATTCGCTCCGCCGGCAGATCGGGATCGTACTCCAGGAATCGACCCTGTTCAGCGGCACGATCCGCGACAACATCGCTTTCGGGCGGCCGGAGGCGTCGCAGTCGGAAGTGGTCGAGGCCGCCCGGGCGGCCGCCGCCGACGAGTTCATTCTCGAATTCCCCGCCGGCTACGACACGCCGGTGGGCGAGCGCGGCCTGACCCTCTCCGGCGGCCAACGCCAGCGGATCGCCATCGCCCGGGCGCTGCTGATGGAACCCCGCATCCTGATCCTCGACGACTCGACCTCCAGCGTCGACCTGCAGACCGAATGGCGCATTCAACAGACCTTGCTGCGCCTGATGAAGAACCGCACCAGTTTCATCATCGCCCAGCGCATCAGCACCGTCCTCAACGCCGACCAGATCCTGGTGCTCGACGAGGGAACTATCGTCGGCCGGGGTCGCCACGAAGAACTGCTGGAGACCAACGAGATCTACGCGGAAATCTACTCGTCCCAGTTGGTGGACGACACCGCGCCGGTCGATCTGACCCACCCGGCAGCGCTGGCGGCGGAGGCCTGAGATGTTCCACGATCCCCGACGGATGTTCAATGTCGAAACCTCGAAGCCGCAGGCGGTCAGCCGCACCCTGGGCCGCTTCGTCGGTTACTTCAGGCCGTATGCCCTGCGCTACCTGGGGGTGCTGGGGATGATGATCGTCAGCACCTGGGCCTCGGTCACCGCTCCCCGGCTGCTGGGGCAGGCGGTGGATTGCTACCTGCTGCCCCGCCAGGCCGCGCCCGCTGCCCTCGTCGCTCCGGAGGCGCCCGCCACTGCCAGCAGTTGCTGGTACGCGGACGTCCCGGCGACCGCCACGCCGGCGGAGCGCCTGGAGGGCCTCGGCGGCCTGGTGCTGCGCCTGGTAGGTCTGTTCGCCCTGGGCGCCGTCGCCACCGGGCTGATGTTCTACTGGATGTCCTCCACCGGCCAGCGGGTGCTGCGTACCCTGCGCATCCGGGTGTTCGAACACATCCTGCGACTTCCGATCGGCTACCATGCCGAACATGAATCCGGCGACACCATGAGCCGGATCACCAACGACGCCGACACGGTGCAGCAGGCGGTCTCCTTCGCCCTGATCCAGGTGGCCAGCGGGGGCCTCCTGATCGTCTGGATCGGCTACAACATGCTGCGCGACAGCCTGGCGTACGGACTGCTGGCGCTGGCCATGCTCCCGATGATGATCGGGGCCACGGCCTGGTTCTCGGCCCGGGCCCGCCGCGCCTTCCGCCGCACCCGACTCGAAATGGGATCGGTGAACGCCGAACTCCAGGAGAGCATCGCCGGGGTGCGCGAGGCCCAGGCCTTCGGTCGCGAAGACGAGAACATCGCCGCCTTCCGCCAGACCAACGCCGCCAATCGCGACGCCAACGTCATCGCCGTCTCCTACACTTCCGCCCTGGCCCCCGCCCTGGAGGCCCTGGGCTACGTCGCGCTGGCGCTGGTGGCCGTGGCAGGCGGCCTTGCCCTGCTGGAGGGCGGGATCCTGTTTGGCCAGGCGATTTCCTTCGGTCTGGTGATCACCTTCATCGCCTACGTCCAGCGCTTCAACCAGCCGGTCCAACAGATCGCGGTGTTGTGGACCAACATCCAGAGCGCCATCGCCGGGGGTGAGCGCATTTTCGGCCTGCTCGACGTCGAAGCGACGCTTCAGGATGATCCACAGGCCGTCGACCTGACCTCCCTACGCGGCCAGGTGGAGTTCGACGATGTCTGGGCGGAGTACAAGCACGGGGAGGCGGTTCTGCGAGGGGTCAGCCTGCGCGCCGAGCCCGGCCAGGTGGTGGCCATCGTCGGACCGACCGGCGCCGGCAAGACCACGATGATCAACCTGATCCCGCGCTTCTACGATGTCACCCGGGGCGCGGTGAGGATCGACGGGCACGACGTTCGCCAGGTGAGGTCGGCCGGCCTGCGCCGCCAGATCGGGGTCGTGCTGCAGGAGAGTTTCCTGTTCAGCGACTCGGTGCTGGAGAACATCCGCTTCGGGCGTCCCTCGGCCAGCGACGAAGAGGTCCACCAGGCGGCCCGCCTGGCAAGAGCCGACGCCTTCATCGAGCGGCTCCCCGATGGGTACGACACCGTCCTGGGCGAGCGCGGCACCGGCCTCAGCCAGGGGCAGCGACAGTTGCTGGCCATCGCCCGGGCGGCTCTGGCCAATCCGCGCATCCTGATCCTCGACGAGGCCACCTCCAGCGTCGACAGCCGAACCGAACGCATGATCCAGGCCGCCCTGGAGACCTTGCTGCGCGGGCGAACCAGTTTCGTCATCGCTCATCGTCTGAGCACCATTCGCAATGCGGATCAGGTGTTGGTGCTCGATCAGGGACGCATCCTCGAACGTGGAACGCATGTCAGCCTGATGGCCAGTCGCGGTCTCTACTACGACCTGTATATGAGCCAATTCCGTCGCCAGGACCCCGACGCCGCCGCAGGCCCTCCCCGACCGGCGACCGTTCCGGCCTGAGCGCCCGGGCTCAGGGGCGGCGCCAGAGGCGTGCGCCCAGCCGACGCAGGAACGCCTCGGCCTCGGCCAATCGAGGAAACTCCGCTTCCGCTTTCCGGAAACGTGGTGTGTGATAGCGCCGTCGGCCGGAAGCGCGCTCGGCACCCAGCTCCCGGTGGAGCAGTTCGTGGTGCATCACATGCTCCACGACAAAACGCGGCACTTCCCGTGAGTCCAGACTGCGCGACAGCCGAACCGTATCGCTGGAGGGCTCGTAGTGGCCGAATTCGACCCGGGTCGGACGCTCGGTCCACGCCAGTCGAGGCGGCGTCGGTTGGCCGCCAAACCAGGTCCGGTTGACTTCGCAATACACTTCCGCCAGGTCGTATACCTCACCCCGGGTGGCGGAGGTCGCACTCCCACCGCTGGCCTCCACCGCCCGCAGAACCGCGGCATAGCCGTCTCCGTCGGCGTACACGTGGACGACGGCCCGGTGCCGGCCACGCCGCGCGTACGGTGCGGCCAGTCGCACGAGTGCCTCCACCACGGGCGGCGGCGCGCCGACGAAGCCCTCGCTCACGATGATGCGGGCCGAGACCTTCGAGCGCTCGATCCGATACAACCCGCCGCAATGATCCAGACGAGCCGCCACCCGTCCGTCCAACCGGCGTAGGCGGGCGAGGGTGTCGAGGTGCGCCTCGAGTTGATCGTCCGATGCGAGAAAGCGAAGCAGCGCGTAGGCCCGGCGCGAGCGTGCCGGCAAATCGCCCGGAGAGCCACCGCGTCGCCGGCAGGCTGCCTGGATACGATCCGCCGACAATCCGATCCGGCGACGCAAATCATCGACCTGTCCCCACCCGAACAGCGGCGAAGTCCGATCCTGGTCGTCGGTGATGGCCTCGGCTTCGACCAGGAACTCGTCCTTGGTGCGTACGACGCGCGGCATCCGCAAACCGGACGGGGGCGGCATGGGCGCGGCGGATTCGACTGGCGGTTCCCGGTTCATCGCCGGAGAGTTTAGCAGGGGCTTCGCCTGGGCCGGAAGGCCTTCTGGTCAAACCGCAGACCCGCGGCTATCCTTGCGCCATCCGGATGCGGAGATCTGGCAATGGCCAAGAAGGTCCTGGGGTACACCAAATTGGTCTGGACCTGCCCGCGATGCGCCACTCGCAATCCCGGCCCCCATGAGTTCTGCAACGGGTGCGGCGGTCCCCAGCCGGAGAATGTGCGATTCGAGCAGCCCGCCGAAGGGGAGCTGATCACGGATGCCGACGAACTGGCGCGCGCCGCGGCTGGCCCCGACAAGCACTGCCCGTTCTGCGGCGCCCGGAACCGCGGGGACGCCCGATTCTGTGGGGCGTGCGGGGGCGATCTGGCAGAAGGCAAGGTGCGCGAGACCGGCCAGGTGGTAGGCGCGTTTCGCGCCGCATCCGAGGCCACCCGACCCTGCCCGGCCTGTGGCACGCCGAACCGCCTGACAGTCCTGCGCTGCACGAACTGTGGCACGGCTCTCCCCGGGGAACCGGCCTCGGACAAGCAGGCACCCGGCGCACCTTCGCCGGCGCGCCGCCTTCCGGCGCCGCTGCTGGGAGGCGCGGTCGCCCTCGGGTGCGTCGTGGTCCTTGCCCTCGGCTTCCTGCTGACGCGGCGGGAGCAGCAGATCGCAACGGTGGAACAGACGCATTGGGAACGTTCGATCGCAGTCGAAGCGTTTCTGCCCGTGGAACACACCGACTGGGAAGATGACCTCCCGCCGGAGGCACGCGACCAGACCTGTGAACTGGCGTACTTCGTCGAACAGGGCGAGCCCGCACCGATCGCCACAGAGGTCTGCGGCACTCCCTATACGATCGACGAGGGGTCCGGCTTCGGCCAGGTGGTCCAGGATTGCAGTTACCGGGTCTACCAGATGCGCTGTCGCTACACGCTGGAGGAATGGACCGTCGCCAGGACAGCCATGTCCGAAGGCGACGACTTGAGTCCGGCGTGGCCTCAACCCGGTCTGGCCGAAGGGGAACGGGAGGGTGAGCGGGCCGAGTCATATCGGGTGACGTTCGCCGCCGGCGACGATCGTTTCAGCTACGCGCCCGGGTCTGCCTCCGAGTTCGGCCTGTTCGCTTTCGGGAGCCGGTGGACCCTGACCTTGAACGGACTACGGGGCATCGTCGCGGTGGAGCCTGCGCCCTGAGTTCGAAAGACGTCCGGCACGCCGTCATGCCCGTCCGACGCCGGCTTCCGGCATTCGCCCTGTGGTTGGCGGTTCTGGCAGGATTCGGCCCACAGTCGGCGGGAGCGGCTTCCTCAGTGGATTGGGATCCCGTGGGGGATGGGGTGGACTACCGGGCCTACACCCTGCCCGGGCCGGTTCGGCTCCACGTTGCCCGCCTCGAGATCAAGGAACCGAAAGCGTTCATCGAAAGCGCCATAGCCGGCGGAGGGCTTTCGGGAGGCCTGGAACCCGTCAGCGCCATGGCCCGGCGCTACGACGGCTCCCTGACTTCGTGGGGGGAAGGATGGGGCGGACGTGGCAAGGTGCTGGTGGCCATCAATGGTTCGTCCTACAACCCCGTCACCAGCGAGCCCTACGGCGGGCAGTTCCACTCAGGCTGGTACAGCCTGCGCTATGGGGATCTTGCCGGCGGGAGTGGATTCGTCTGGACCCGAAGCCGCCGGGCCGCCATCCGCGGGTGTGTCGACCACGCCGGGGACCAGCAGCACGTGATCCGCATCAAGGACCGCGGCACCTTCGAGATCGACGCCCTGAATCAACGGCGTCCCGACGACGGCCTGCTCCTTTTCACGCCCCAGTTCGGAGCGTTTACCCCGGAGGGACGGGGCGAGGTTGAGATCGTGGTCCAGGTCGACCGCCCGGTCGGAGCGCTCGCGCCTCCACGCGGCACCGAGGGCATCGTGCTGGAGATCCGCGAAGGCAGCGGCAGTACACCGATCCTGTACGACCAGGTGGTCTTGGCCGCCAAGGGCCCGGCCGCCGCCGGCTTCGCCCTCGACTTCGAGCCCGGCGACCGGCTGATCGTGTCGCAGGCGGTGAGCGATCTCGGTTTCGGCTGCCGGCAGCAGGCGAGCTTCCCCTGGGACGATGTCTTCTCCGGAATCGGCGGCGGGTTCGTCTTCCTGCGGGATGGGGAGATCTATCACAGCGACGAGCGCGGTGCGGCAATCCGCGATCCGCGTACGGCAGTCTGTCTGAATCAGGACTATGTCTACTTCGTGGTCGTGGACGGCCGCCAGCCCGGGCTGAGCATCGGAATGTCGCTCGACCAGGTTGCCGGGTTCTGCCGCGAAGAACTAAAAGCGGACTGGGGCCTGAACCAGGATGGGGGTGGTTCGTCGGCGATGTGGGTCCGCGGGCGCGTGGTCAACAGCCCTTCCGACGGATCGGAACGTTCGGTCGCCAACGGCCTGGTCATGATGGGCTATGAGCCGGAGGCCCATTCGGGCCGATTTCGGCCCGGGTTTCCTGGTCGACCTGCAGATCGCAGGGCCGGTGCGGGCCGGGCCTGGCGACACGCAGGCGATACGCCAGGCCGCCGGCCCCGACCTGGCGGCCACGGTGCTTCCGTCCGCCGCCGGACTGCAGGGGGTGTTCGTGCAGGGGTCTTACTGGTGGAAGGTCGAAGTTGCGGGCGAGGCCGGATGGATCGCCGAGCAGACCCTGGTCACGCCGGGCCAAGCCCTGGCGGTGTTCCTGCTGCCGCCTCCACCCCGCGCCTCGGCCCCCTGACCCGGTTAGCCCAGGTCGGCTCGGCCCAGCACCTTCTTCAACAGGTCGAGTTCCCGCGCCGCCAACCCGATCCGACGGACGGCCTCCTCGTCGCCGCTCAGCAACCGGCGTCCCAGACCGGAATGCCGCCAGAGCTTCAGGTCTTCTTCCAGGGGCGACCCGATCACGTCTTCGCGCACCACTTTCCCGTCCTGCATGACGACGACTCGGTTGGTCTGACGGGCCACGGCGTGGTCGTGCGTGACCACGACAAAGGTCGTCTTCCGAGCCCGGTTCAACTCGCGCAGCAGCAGCATCAGTTCGCGCCCAGCCAGCGTGTCGAGATTGCCGGTGGGTTCGTCGGCCAGCACCAGGGGCGGATCGTTGGCCAGGGCGCGGGCCACGGCCACCCTCTGCCTCTGCCCGCCCGAAAGCTCGTTCGGCAGATGCTCGGCGCGATCGGCCAGGCCCACCAGCCCGAGCAGTTCCTCGGCCCGGTCCTTCTGCTCCTCGGCGGAAATCCGGCCGAGCATCGGCACCTGGACGTTCTCGCGCGCGGTCAACGTCGGAAGCAAGTTGTGCAGCTGGAAGACAAATCCGACACTGCTGGAGCGGAACTCATCTTCGTCCTCGAGGTTGGCCAGGTCCTTTCCGTTGATCCGCACCCACCCCCCGGTCGGCTGATCGAGAGCTCCCAGGACGTTGAGCAGGGTGCTCTTCCCGCTCCCGCTGGGGCCCATCACCGCCACCAGTTCTCCCCGGGCCACCCGCAGGTCGACGCCGTCGAGGGCTCGCACCTCGGCGCCGTCGCCGTAGATCCGAGTCAGGCCTTCGGCCTCGATCAACCAGTCCACCGCAGCCGGGGTTCCGGACGGGTTCACGGGGCCGCCTCGATGTCGACGAACGCGGTCATCCCCCACAGCAGCCCTTGGGGAATCTCGTCAAGCGACACCCACACCGTGTAGTTCACCCCGGAGCCCGGCGAAGCCTTGGGTGCGATGCGGGTCACCCGCCCTCCCACCTGCACGTCGGGCAGGGCGTCGAAAGTGATGGTGGCCGGGGCGCCCACGCGAACCCGGCGGACGTCGACTTCGCTTAGATCGGTGGTCTCCACCTGAAGTCGCGCCAGGTCCGCCAGATCGATCAGGGGAGCCCCCGGCGCGGCGAATTCCATCGGACGCACCATGACCGCGCCGATCGAGCCGGCAAATGGGGCGCGTAGTTCGGTGTCACGCAACGCCGCCTCGGCGGCGCTCACCGCTGCCTGCGACTGCCGCAGCCGGGCCTGAGCCTGCTCCAGCAGATCCGGGTCCGGGCCGTTCTCGAGACGATCCCAGGCGCGCTCGGCTTCGGCCAGACGCGCCTCCGCCACGGCCACGTCGGCGTCCAGCATGGCCTGCTGGATCTCGGTCGGGTGCCCGGTGTACCAGTTGAGGGATCGGCGAGCGGAGTCGAGTGCCGCCTTGGCCGACAGGTAGGCGGCCTGAGCCGCCGCCTTGGCCGGATCGCTGGTCGACCCGGGCGTGGAATCGTAGGCGTCTTTGGCGTCGTCCGCTCGAGCCTGGGCCAGCGTGACATTGGCTCGGGCGCGCTTGATGGTGTCGTCGCTGGCTCGATTGCCTTCCTGCTGCACCGTCCGGTCGTAGTCTTCTTTCCGGAATTCATCGCGAGCCAGTGCCATGGCCTGCTCGGCCAGGGCCCGCGCCAGATCGGCCTCGTCGTACACCCGATCCAGGGCCTGGGTCGCCAGGACCTCGTCCAGGCGCGCCGCTGCCAGGGCCGCTTCGAGCCGCTCACGCCCGGCCAGGCGCAGCAGCACCGCCCCGCTGGCCACCGCGTCGCCCTCCGACACCTCGACCGAGGCGACCACCCCGCTCGAGGGAAGACTCAACGAGGCGTACAGGTGCGGCACCACCTGCCCGGTGGCGCTGACCACGGGAACGAACAACTCTTCCACAACCGGCGGAATGCCGTCCGGCTGGCGCGCGCTTTCCCCTGAGGAACAAGCTCCCAGCAGAAACGCCGCCAGCAGGGCTTGCGCCACTCTTGTTCGATGCGTCGTCATCCAACCCTCCTGCCAGCCCCGCCTACTCGTAGCGCAAAGCCTCGACCGGCTGCATCCGCGTAGCCCGGTAAGCCGGATAGATCCCGCCCACCAATCCCAACAACAACGCCACCAGGATCGCCCGGGCGAATACGTCCCACTCCCAGCGGGGCTGCATCAGGCCTTCAATCCCCGGAATCTGGTTCAGCAACCAGGCCAGAACGAGTGCAAACACGATCCCGGCGATTCCACCCAGGATGGCCAGCAACACCGCTTCCTTGAGGATCAGGCCGAGCACCGAGCGCCGCCCCCACCCCACCGCCCGCAAGACCCCGATCTCCCGAGTCCGCTCATGGACCGCCATCAGCATCGTGTTCATCACGCCCACACCGCCGACCACGATCGCCAGAAAAGAGAGCGCGGTCATGAACCGGTCCATGTTCTGCATATCCGGCATCGATTCGACGAATTCGCCGCTCAGCGCCGCATGCACGCCCTCGATCTCCCGATTCACCCGATCCACCAGGTCGGGCGCGTTCGACGGCTGGCGAACCTTGATCAAGTACAGGGTGACCTTGCGCGGCCGGCCGGCGAACAACTGCGCTTCCCGCAGGCTGACGATCCCGCCCAGCTCCTCCCACCCGATCCCGGTTTCGAAGATCCCGACGACCCGGTAGCGGTGGCCGGAGACGTCGATCGTCTCCCCGACACGCTTCCCCAGCGCCTCGGCCATCATACGACCGAGCAACACCTGGTGATTCCCGCTCAGCGACTCCCCTTCCACCACCCGAAATCGACGGATGGCGTACTCCTGGGGCGCATACCCCTGCAGCACGAAGAAGCCGCCGGTGTCGGGCAGCAGGGCGGCGTACATCAACATCCCACTGACGGTCTCGACCTCGGGCAGAGCCGCCAACCGGTCGCCGATCCGCTCATCGATCGCGCTCAGCGAGGTGTCGGCGATATCGGCCTGGCGCACCACCACCTGGGCGCCCGAGCCCAGCCCGATCTCGGCCATGTCGTTGACGACCCCGCGCACGATGGCCTCCATCGCCATGATCGTCCCGACGGTCAGACCGATCGCCGAGAAGGTCAGGATCGTCCTCGAGGAACGCTGCCACAGCCCCTGCAATTCCATGCCTCCAAACGGCAGGCGCCGGACCCGCTTGCCGCCGCCGCCCTCGTAGCGCAGCGCCTCCACCGGAAGCAGTCGCGAAGCGCGCTGGGCCGGAACCGCACCGGCCACAAGACCGAGGGTGAGCACCAGCACCAGCCCCTGGAGCACCAGCCCCGGCGAGATCTCGGCTGCCGCCGAGCCGAAGATCGCACCGGCTCCCCGCACGGCCTGCAGCGCCAGCCACCCCAGCAGCAGGCCCAAAGCCCCGCCCGCCAGGCCAAGAGCCAGGGCTTCGGAGAGAATCATCCACAAGATCCTCCGTCGCCCCCACCCGACGGCCCGCAAGACCCCGATCTCCCGCGTTCTCTCACTGACTGCCATCAACTGGGCGTTGGTCATCCCCACCCCGCCGATGATCAGCGCCAGGCCGGCCAGTCCCCAGGCGTAGGCCTGGAGCGCATCGTCGAGCAGTTGCTTGTCGGCGTAGTCGTCGGTGGAGCTGATGTCGAGCTCGGGGAAGATCCTTTCAATGCGCTGGGAGAACCGGTCTCGGTCGTTCAGGTCTTCGAGCCGGATGTAGTACAGACTGACCTGCCGCGGTTTTCCCAGCAGGTCCTGGGCGTCCTCCAGCCGTAGAACCGATCCGCTGTCTTCGAAGGCGTCTCCGCTCTCAAAGATCCCGATCACCCGGAAGACCGTGTCTCCCAGGCGCAGGGAGTCGCCCACCTCCCGGTCGAGGGTTTCGGCGGCGACGGCGCCGAGCAGGATCGGAGTCCCCCGGGTGGAGCGGACCGAGCGATCGTCGAATCCGACTCCCGCACGGATGTGGAAGCGATCCAGGACGAAACTCTCGGCCGGGTAGCCGAAGACAAAGAAGAACGGGATGCCCTCGGCCTGCACGAACCCCTGGAGCATGCCGCTGACATCGTCGACCTCGGGCATCGCGCGCAGCTCGACCGCCAGGTCGTCGTCCACCGAAGAATAGGAAACATCGATCGCATTGGGCTGGCTGAGCACCAGGTCGGACTTGCTGCCGCCGATCATCGCCGAGTAGCCCGTGTTCAACGCCCGGGCCATCGCGCCCAGGCTGATCACGGCGGCGATCCCGACCGAGATACCCACCACGGTCAGGATCGTGCGCCCCTTCCGGCGCGTCAGGTTCCTGAGGACGATTTGCTGCACGAGGGCTCCGTCTTCGTGAAACGCGCAACAAGGCATTATAACGACCCCGGCTCGACTGACGTGGGGCCCCAGGTGACAATCGATGCTGGCCGGCTCCACTCTTCCGACCCAGGCGCTGCAGGATCGCGCAACGTTCCGGAAATGGAGCGAGCTTCAGCAAGGGAGAATCGGAGCCGAAAGGTCCGCCGCAGGGACGACCGGGTGAAAGCCGGCCTGGGGAGATACGAACGTAGCTGCGGGGCGACCGGGGCGGCCGCGCCGTGAAACCATCACCGGAGCAAAGCGCCGCTTCCCAATCCGGACGGGACGTCCTCACGGATAACTACGCTTTGGGCACAGCGCACTCCCCGAGCGTGTTTCCGTGCCTGGCGATCGCTTTCAGACGACAAGCCCCAGATAATACGGCCAGGCGACCAACGCCAGCAGGGCCTGCCACCACACCAGCTTTGCGAAAGCGATCGTAAAGAGCCAGCCGATGAACCAGAACATACCTGCGCCCGTGTCGACGCGAACCGTCGGCCTGCCGGCCATATGCCTCTCCTTCCACAAGTGGCGGTTTCCGACCCTAGCGTATCGAACAAGCGGCGAACCCGGTTCCGACGAGTCTCCGCCAACTCGAAGACGGATGACCCGGACCGCGCATGAAGGGGCCTATTCCTTGGAGTCCGGCTCGTCCTTCCCTAGGTGTCGAAGGAACTCCTCAAACACCTCCAGGCGCTGTTCGGGGGCGGCCTGGTTGTCGCGGGGAAGCCGGTGTCGAGCATCGCCGGCCCGGCGTGGGCGGCGTGGTCGCTTCGCCAGGGTCTCGATCCAACCGGCCCGGGAGGCGACCAGGTACAGGATTGCCGCCCCTACGGCCAGGATGGGGATCAACAAGGAGACCTCGGAGCCCGCCAGGATGTCATACGAACATGATAGCACCTGGCGGGCCGCCGCGACACACCGCCGGCTTGTTCTGGAGCGCACGAAGCCGCCGGCCTCCCGAACTTACTGCTTCGAACGGTGCCGATGGGTGCGGATCAGCGCCGGGAAAGCGTGCCTCGGGAGCGTCTGAGGAACCCGATTCCAAGCGGAAGCGTCGGAAGAGGTACGAGCGGAGTCGGCGAGGGCGCTGCGGTTGGAGCAGGTCGTGTCGGGTTCGGGGTTGCCGACGGTTTCTCCGTCGGACGCGGCGCCACAGGCGTCGGAGTTGCAGACGGCGTCCGGGTTCCTTCAACTGGAGTCGCAGGCGGTGGCGCCGTCAGGGTGGCGGCCACGATCGTTGCCACTTCTTCCGGCGAGAGAGTCCCTCCGGAGGCGGCAATCCCGGTCGAGAGGGAAGAGATCGTCTCTTGCAGCGCGGTCAACCGCGCCTCCGACGGCTCGTCACCCACCGACTGCCCGAAACCCCCTCCTACAATCACCCCGACCAGCAGCAAGGCGGCCACCCCGGCTCCGATCCCAACGGGCAACACCCAGCGCCGGCCGCGGAACCGGTTTCGAGGTCTGGGCGGCGTTCCCCGGCGGGCCTTGGGTCGGGCGAAGGCGAAATTTCGGGTCGAGCGGTCCAATTCCCCGGCCGTCGATTCGACCGCTTCCCGGAACGCCTCGGCCAGATCCGAGACCGTGGCGAACCGGTCGTCCGGGTCCTTGGAAGTAGCGGTAAGGATCACCTGATCGATCGCCGCAGGGATGCTCGGATTCAGATCGCTCGGGCCCGGGATCGGTTCGTTGGCGTGCTTGAGCAGGACCGCGATCGGGGTTTCCGCCACAAAAGGCAGCCGGCCGGTTGTGATCTGGAACAAGACGATCCCCAGAGCATACTGATCCGCCCGCCCGTCCACCGGATCGCCGCGCACCTGCTCCGGGGAGACGTAAGCCGGAGTCCCGACCATCGCCGACCCGGTCAGGCTGACCGAGGCGTCCTGAATCTGAGCCAGGCCAAAATCCGAAAGCATCGCGTTGCGATCGTGATCCAACAGGATATTCGACGGCTTGACGTCGCGGTGGACAACTCCTTGCTTGTGAGCGTAGGCGAGGGCCGAAGCCACCTGGCTCACCAGCCCGGGAGCCTCGGCCAGGGACACGGCGCCCAGGGCCATCCGATCGGCCAGGCTGCTCGGGTAGAGAGGCATGGCCAGATAGGCGTAGCCTTCGATTTCGCCGAAATCCTCCAGGGGAACAATGTGCGGATGCTTGAGGCCCGCCACCACGCGCGCCTCTCGCCGGAAACGAAGGAGGAACTGCTGGTTCTCCGCCACGATCGGCGAGAGGACCTTGAGCGCCACCTCTCGGCCCAGAGCCTGGTCCCGGGCAAGATACACGCTGGCCATCCCGCCCTGGCCGACCAACCGCAGCAGGGCGTACGATCCCAGGGATCGACCCGAGAGGTCAGGCAAGGCACACCTGCGATCCAAGGTTCCGGCAACGGGGCTGAAAACGGATTTCCGGTGAGGAGAGACCAGGGCGCCCGGCGCCGGGATTCAGGGGGAAGTTGCGGCCGAGCACGCTCAATCCGGCCAGGGAACCCCGACGGAATTGGTGTAGCCGTGCTTCTCGACGGCGTACAGTCTGGCCTTGGACTCCCCGTTGCACGAGGTCTCATCCACGACGGTGAAAGAGGTCCCGTCGATGGCCGCCGGGAACGACACGAGCTGGCCGCCCTGGCAGACCGTCAGCTCCAGGTGGTAGCCGCGATAGTCGTCGGTCGTCATCCAGATAGGTTCCCACTCGATCTTCACCTGATTGCCCTGGCGGGTCGTCCAGACCACATCGGGTGGCCCATACAACGTCGATTGGGGCAGCCTGGTCGTCGTGCGCACAACGCTGAAGATGTCGCCCTCCACATCGACCACCGAAGCGGCGACCCAGCAGGCGTACCAGAGCTTGTCGAATCTGACCCACAGCCAGGTCCCGTTGGAATTGCGATTCCAAAGCACCCCGTGGTCACCCGCGTACAGGTCGGCCGCATGCAGGTAGGCCTTGTGCGGGCCGTAGCGACAGTGGGCGGCCGGCTCCCGCACGCTGATATCGGGAAAGTCAAAGGTCGGGGTCAATGTGATCGTGGGAGTATCGGTGATGGTGGGGGTCGGCGTGATCGACGGAGTCGCTGTCGGCGAGGGGGTCTCGGTTGGCGTGGGCGTCGGTGTTTGCGTCGGCGTGGCCGTGGCCGTCGGTGTCGGCGTGGCAGGCGCGATCAGCCCGACCGCCGACTGGCAGGCAAGCAAGCCCAGCGAGACGGCCAGGGTTGGTGCGACCAGGCGTGAACGCGGTGAGGTGGCTGCCGAGGTTGGCACGGATTTCGGTTCCTCCCAATCGGGAACATTCTAGGCGAAGGCGCGCCGTTCCGACAATGAACCGGAAGTTCCGGGTGGGTCAGGCGCTTGCCGGGGTGGTACGGGCCAGAAGCGGTGTCCGGCCGCCGGCGTGAGCCAGCACGATTCGGACCACTCGCTCGGCGCTTTCGGGGGAGGCTCCCCCAGGCCAGAGTTGGTGGACGGCTGCCTGGATCAGGGAGACCTGCGAAGGGTAGCGCAAGGCCTGCTTGTGCAGGAAGACCCGGATATCTTCGTCCGTGATCTGCCGTTCCATGTCGCCTCCCCACGGCGGCGAGCCCGTAAACCGCAGAACGATCGTCCTGATAGCAAGGATAAGGCGAACCCTGGGCAGCGAGGCTTACAAGCGGCTTACGACGCCCGTCAGGGCAAGAAGGAGAACGTGCAGACCGCGTCGAGGGTTACCGAGAGGCTGTATCCGCTGGAGGCGGCCGTGTCCTCGAAGAACAACACCAGGGGACGGTTGGCGCCGGGTTGGATTCGGCGGTCGGAACCGGACTTCCAGGCTGTAATCGTGATGGGCGACGAGGCCTCACCGCTCCAGATCTCGTCGCCCGCCAGTTCGATCTTCTTGAGATCCTCGTTCCCTCCAGGCCAGGCCAGGGTCATGCGAGTAATCGTGTAAGGGCCTGGGCCATTGTTCCTGAGCAGCACAGTGAACTCCTGACCGGAGCGAGACGATCCGACGTAATTGGTCAGCGTGCAAGGGGAAGGAGGCGGCGTAGGGGTGGCAGGCGCCAGGGTCGGAGTCGGTGGCGCCGAGGTGGGCGTGAACGTCGGCGGCTGACTCGCGGTTGCGCTCGCGACCGGAGTAGACGTTGGGAACAGCGTCGAGCTGGCGATCGGGAGCCCCGGGGTCACGCTTGCGCCGACCGGGATCGTAGACGAGGCCGAAGTTGTCGCACCGGCTGGAGCAGTGCCTGTGGCCGGGGGAATCGTGGAAGACAACGTCATTGTCGGGAATGGGCCGGTCGCCGGGGGAGACCCCAACAGGGAAGGAATCGGGTTCGTCGCCGTCGCCTCGCCTAGGGCCAGCGCCAGGGCCAGCGTGGTCGGCTCAGGTGTCTCGGCTCCCGCAGCCAGGGTCTCCAACAATGCCATTTCCAGCGCCTCCGGCGCCAGCCCTGGGCCTTGCTCTGCGACAACCAGGGTTGAGAGCGCCTGGATCGTCCCGGCCAGAGCAGTCAGCTGGGCCGACTCGCCCAACGGCTTCGGTGCCCCGAGCAGGCCGGTCAGGAATGCCGCTGAACCGCAGATCAGCAGGCCGAGCAGAAGTGCGCCGCCCGCCAGCAAACCGCGCCGTCGCCGGTTCCGTGCCTCTCTTCGCAAGATCTTGCTCCGACGTTCCATCGCCGGCAGCGGGATCGTCGGGGGCGGGTGTTCCAGCGGATCGAGGACATGGGCCAACGCCGCCTGGAAGGCGGCGTTCATCGATCGAACCGACGGAAAACGATCCTCCGGACGCTTGGCCGTCGCCCGGAGGATGACGCGTTCTATCACTTCCGGGATGTTACGGTTGAACGAACTTGGCGCTGGCGTCGGCTCGTTAACGTGCTTCATCAAGACGGCCAGGGGTGTGTCGGCCTCGAACGGAAGCACACCGGTGGTCATCTCGAACAGGACGATCCCCAGCGAGTACTGGTCGCTTTGGCCGGTGACTTCGTCGCCGCGCACCTGCTCCGGGGAGGCATAGGAGGGCGTCCCCAGCAACGCCGAACCGGTCAGGCTGAGGCTGGCGTCGGCGATTTGGGCCAGGCCGAAGTCGGTTAGCAAGACGCTCCCATCCGAGGCGACCAGGATGTTGGAGGGCTTGACGTCGCGATGAACAACTTCCTGCTCGTGGGCGTACTGCAGCGCGGCGCTGATCTGGTCGATCACCCGCCCCCCGTCGGCCGGATGGATCGGGCCGCGCCGGAGCAGGTCCGCCAGACTCCCTGCCTCGTAGAGCGGCATCGCCAGGAAGGCCTGTCCTTCGATCTCGTCGAAAGCTTCAACCGGAACAATGTACGGATGCGACATCTGACGCAGGACACGCGCCTCTCGGCGAAAGCGCTGGAGGAATTGCTCGCTCTCGGCGCCGGTCGAGCCGAGGACTTTGACCGCCACCGGGTGGCCGTCGGCGACACGCAGAGCGCGGTAGACTGTGGCCATCCCGCCCTGCCGGACGACCGCGATCAACCGATAACCGCCCAGGGTACGTCCGCTCAGATCCGGCATCCTACGCCCGCGACCTACTCCCGTCTCGATGTTTCGAGACGGGCCTATGACCAGAGTATAGAGCCCGGGTCGGCGGTTGCGCCTTCCAGCTGACTTGCCGGGGTTTGCAACCACTTGACAACTCGGCCCCCGACGCAAAGAATAGGGGCTCCGCCCTCTCCGGGCCGCACGGGGAGTCCGTCTTCAGGAGTTTGGTTCGCCGATGATCGACATGCTGGCTGCGCTCAGGGAGACCAGCCGGACGTTCTACTTGCCTGTCATACGGCTTCCGGCCGGCCTGCAGGAGGCCGTCGCCGCTGGCTATCTCTCGATGCGGTCCCTGGACGAGATCGAAGACCACCCGGGGATCTCCAACACCGAGAAGGCCGCCCTGCTCTCAGGGCTGAGCCTGGCGCTTCAGGGGCAAACCTCCCTCGACGACTTCGAACGCGGCCCGATCGACCGCCTGCTGGCCCCCTACGGGCGAACCCTGGCCCCGGTCTCGATGCAGCTGGCGGACTGGGCCAGGCTGGCGCCGGCGCCGGTTGCGCCGCGGATCTGGGAAGCCAGCGCGGCCATGGCCGATCGGATGGCCCACTGGGCGACGACCGGGTGGAGGATCGACAGCCTGCAGGACCTCGACCGATACACGTTCAGCGTAGCCGGAGCAGTCGGCATTCTGTTGTGCGACTTGCTGGCTTACTTCGACGGCGCCCAGGTGGACCGTTCGAAGGCCGTCCTGTTCGGGCGCGGTCTGCAGTTGGTCAACATCCTGCGCAATCGGGCCGACGATCTGGCCCGGGGCGTGGATTTCCTGCCCCCTGGCTTCACGGTGGAGAAGATCGGCGCCTATGCCCGGGAGTGCCTCGTCCGCGCCGAGTTCCTACGCCCTGTCGATCCCGTCGCGGGCCTTCCAGGGGATGTACCAGATTCCTCTGAAGCTGGCTCTGGCTACCCTGGACGCGATGGCCCGAGGGGAGCCGAAGTTGAGTCGGGAAGCTGTCCTGGCCCTGGTGGCGGAGACCGACGGAGCCAACTGAACCACTCGTTTATCTGCCGCAGGTGGCTATGCGCACTGCCCTGATCGCCGGAAACTGGAAGATGAACCTGGGCCGCCCCGGGGAAGCGGTCGCCTTCGTCCGTCGCATCCGTCGGGGATTGAGCGAGATCGAGGGTATCGAGATCGTCCTGTGTCCCCCCTTCACATCTCTTCAGGCGGTGTCCGAGGCCCTGGGCGGAGGAAGAATTCGCGTCGGCGCCCAGGATCTGCACCCGGAGACCTCCGGGGCGTTCACCGGAAACATCTCTGCCCCGATGCTGGCGGGCATCTGTTCGTTTGCGATCCTCGGGCACTCCGAACGACGCGCCACACAGTCGCGCGACGAGACGGACACGGCCCTGCGGCGGAAGGTCTCAGCAGCGATCGACCACGACCTGACTCCCATCCTGTGCGTTGGGGAGAACCTGGAGCAGAACGAGACCGGGCAGACCGACGCCGTTGTCGGAGATCAGGTCCGAACTGGTCTGCGAGGGTTGCCTTCCGAGCAGGCGGGCCGATGCCTGATCGCTTATGAGCCCATCTGGGCCATCGGCACAGGCAAGGCCGCGTCCCCGGCCGACGCCAACCGGACCGCCTCGCTGACGATTCGTCGCTCCCTGTCCGAGCTCTTCGGGGAGGTTGTCGCCGGCAAGGTCCGGGTGTTGTACGGGGGGAGCGTCACTCCCGACAACATCGCTGCGTTCATGGCCATGCCCGACATTGACGGCGCGCTGGTAGGCGGCGCCAGCCTGAAAGACGATTTTCCGGAGCTGGTGCGCCGGGCGGCGGCGGCGCAGACGTAGAGCGCAGCCCGGCCAGCCACCGACCCCCGGCCGACGGGATCCCTGCTCTCGCCTATTCGCCCAGCGCCACCTCGTCGACCACGCCTACGATCACCGCCCGAATCGCTCCGGGGTCGAGACCGAGAATCTGGCGGGCGCCGTTCCCTTCATCGATCACCAGGACGGTGTCGCCCGGACCGGCCTGAACCACATCAACGGCGATATCGTAGTCGTCGGTCTCGTTGCCCCGCAGGTCGAGCTGATTGACCAGAAGCAGCTTGCGCTGATTCAGATGGTCGATCTTGATCGTCGCCACCACGTTCCCGATCACTTTGCCGATGTACATTTCAACCCCCGGCCGCCGAGCCATGCCAGGAGGCCGTCGGCTGCGAACGCCGGGCACCCGTCTCCTCGTCCACTTCGTCGACGATCCCGGTAATCGCCAGATCGGCCGGCACGAAGACCACCGGCAGAGACTGAGCCGCTTCGCGACTGCCGACGACGAACACCAACTCGCCCGGCCCGGCCTGGGCCGTGGCGTCGGCGGCGATCTGTGGCTCTCCTTTCGGACGGCGGTCCTGATCCAGCGGCTGGACCACCAGAAACTTGACCCCCTCCAGGCCTTCGGCCTTCTGGGTCGCTACCACGGTTCCGATCACCCGGGCGAACTTCATCCGACACCCTCCATGCGATCACGGAAACGGGTCGAGGCCGAGACGTTCTGCCACATGTCGGGATGCAGCTGCGGGATGACCACCTGACGCACCAGGTGTTCACGCCGCCGCAGGACCCCCACCCCGATCGCGACCGCCGCCTCCACGTCGGCCACCAGGCCGGCGTACAAGACGATACCTTTGCCTCCCAGGCCGTCGCCCAGTCGGATCTCTACCAGGCGCACTTCGGCCCCTTTCACCCCGGCGTCGGCAGCCAGGATCGTGGAGGCAACACTGCTGGTCTCGATCACGCCCAGGGCGTCGATCGGCTCAGCCCGCCGCAGCCCGCCCAGCGCTTCGACCACCTGCGGATGGACCACCGGCAGGTAGACGAAATCGACCACCGCATCGCCTCCAAGGCTGCGGCCGGCGCCCAGCGCCTCCTCGACCGCGCCGACTTCGCCGCCGAAGACCACCAGGTATTTCCCTGGCTGGATCGTCCCGGCGCGGATCACCCGAATCACAGCCTTCTTGGCCACAGCGTCGGCGGCCTGCAACCCGGCGGCGATGCTGCCGTACTCGATCAGGGCCAGGGCGGGCTCGAAGGTGGCGGGGGTCATGCTTGCATCTCAAACGGGCGGGCAGCCTTCAACCCGGCAGGTCGCCTCTCCCACTTCCTGTCCCCTCCCCGTGTCCGTAGCCATAGCGCAGCCTGCCCATCCCCGGGGGGATCGGCAAGGAAAGGCTGTTGAAAGGGAGCCCTGGCCGGCATCAGACAATCCGGAACGCATCCTTGAGCGTACAGCGGCGGATCCGGCTGAAACTGATCGGGTTGGTCAGTCCTTCGCCGGTGGGGCTGGCGATCGTGTAAGAACAGAAGCCCTCCCCACCGTAGCCGAGCCCGGCCAGCGACGGCCCGTTCTTGACGAAGATGCTGCAATCCATCACCCGCGCCATGCGGCTCAGGTGATCCAGGTTCTTCGAATGCATGGTGGCGGTATGGCGGAAACCGTGCTCGGAGAACTTGGCCAGGTCGATCCCCTGCTGGGCGTCGCGCACTCGCACCAGGGGAAAGACCGGCATCATCTGCTCCGACAGCACCAGCGGATGATCCTTCTCGACCTCGGCCAGCACCAGCCGGACTTCGTCTCCGGCCTCGATCCCGATTTCGCGCAGGATCACCCCGGCGTTCTTGCCGATGAAGGCTTTGTTCATCACGCCGTAGCGGCCCCGCTGGGGAGGCTCGGCGAAGATCACCTTCATCAATCGCTCCAGTTGAGCGCCGTCGATCTGGTAGGCCCCGTGGCGGCACATCGCCCGCTTGAGTTCATCGGCCACCGAGTCCACCACGAAGACTTCCTTTTCGTCGGTGCAGATGATGTTGTTGTCGAACGACGCCCCGAACACGATATCGCGCCCGGCCTGCTCCAGGTCGGCGGTCTCGTCCACCACCACCGGCGGATTGCCCGGCCCGGCGCAGATGGCGCGCTTGCCGCTCTTCATCGCTTCGCGCACCACACCGATCCCGCCGGTGACCGTCAGCAGGCGCACGTCCTTGTGGCGCATGATCTCCTGAGCCGTCTCGATGGTCGGCTCGGCGATCCCCACCACCAGGTTGGCCGGCCCGCCGGCTTCGACGATGGCGTCGTGAATGACCTGGACCGTCAGGTTGGAGCAGCCCTTGGCGCCCGGGTGGGCGTTGAATACGACCGCGTTCCCGGCCGAGACCATGGCGATGGCGTTGCAGATCACGGTCGAGGTCGGGTTGGTGCTGGGGACGATGGCGCCGATCAACCCGTAGGGTGCGTACTCGACCAGGGTCATGCCGCCGTCACCGGTCCAGGCGGTCGGAGACAGCATCTCGGAGCCGCCGGCCTTGTTGGCGTTCAGCAGGTTCTTCTGGACCTTGTCTTCGTAGCGCCCCATCCCGGTTTCCTGGACCGCCCGCAGGGCCAGGATCTGGGCGTTTTCCCGGGCCGCCCGCCGGACGTGAGAAATCATCTGCTCGCGCAGCCCGAGAGGCATCTCCTGCAGCTGCAGGAAAGCCTGACGGGCGGCGGCCACCGCCGCGTCCACCGATGGGAACAGATTGTCGGCGTTCCGCAGAGTCGGAGCTGCCGCCGGAGGTTGGGCGACCTCCGGCGACGGGGCCGCCCCATGGCGGACCCGCTCGCCCTGACGCAATTCGCTCATCACCTGTCCGATGATGGCTTCGATCCGAGCCTCATCGAGCTGCGGGGGCATCATCCGCTCACCGCCTTGTCGTAGCGGACCTGGCCGTCGACCTCCAACTGGTCGACGATAGCCATGATCACCCCGTCGCACGGACGCTGGTCGGTGATGCGAGTCATGCGAGCCGAAGAGCCGGTGGCGTACAACACCACCTCCCCCAGGCCCGCACCCACCGCATCGGCAGCCACCCGGTAGCCGCGCGTCTCCGAGGCATCGATGTCGAGCTGACGCAGGACGAGGAACTTGATCCCGTCGAGACTCGGCTCCTTACGCGTCGCCACCAGGGTGCCAACGACTCTTCCCAGGAGCATGGAACTCCCCTTTCCGCCGTCTCCGGACCGTCCTCCGCTCGATTCGGTCGAAGGACGGTCCGGCGGCTTGATGTCAGGCGGCTACTCGGACTGACGCCCGAGCGGCAGGGTCCGATCGACGTTGGCGTGGGGGCGCGGGATGACGTGGATCGCCGCTACCTCGCCGACCTTCTCGGCCCCGCGGGCGCCGGCTTCGACCGCGGCCTTGACCGCGGCCACATCGCCGCGCACGATCGCCGTGACGAAACCGCCGCCGGTCTTCTCGTAGGCGACCAGTTCGACTCTGGCGGCCTTGACCATAGCGTCGGCGGCTTCGACCATCGCCGGGTAGCTCTTGGTCTCGACCATGCCCAACGCTTCAGTCGTGCCCATCATTCCTGCTTGATCCGACATGGCTTCCTCCCGTTGGCCTGTCTTCCGGGCTTCCGCGCCCGGAGGCGTTGTCTTGCGGGCTGAGCGGCTGCGCTTCATGCTCGCCTTCCTAATCGCGCCGGCCCGACTTCAGCTCGCGGCCGGAGATTCCTTCGATGGCTCCCACCGCCGCGCCGTAGCCGGCCATGATGTCGCGCTCTTCACCGCCCAGGTACACCCGCCCGAAACTGCCGAAGGCGCGGACCTCCAGGATATTGATGTTGGCCGCCTTCTCGGCTTCGTTGGCGGCCAGGGCGGCGTAGCCAGCCGGCTCGACCTCCAGCACGTACAGGGTCTGCCCGGCCAGCAGCATGTGACCGTGGCGCAGGCGGTTGATCAGCTGCACCTGGTGGGCGTCGATGTGGCGAATGATCTGGCTCGAGATCACCTTGGGTTTGATCCGGTCCGACTCCTCCAGTCCGAGGGCATCGAGGATGGCCGCGCCGGCGGCGCGGACCTCGGCCTGGTCCTCGTGGTGAACCTCCAGCAGGCCGAACAACCGCTCGACGACCTGCATCCCCGGCCTGACCCGGGTGGACTTCAGGGCGATATCGGTGATGCGGTTGATCTCGATCCCGGGCGAGATCTCCACCCACAGCGAGGTGTCGTTGGGGAGCGGCAGGAACCCCTGCGCCACCGTGCCCAGGAACCCGGCGTGCTGCAGCTGAAGGTTGTCCAGGAATACGTACGTGCGAAGGTCGACCGTCATCGTTCCTCCTCCTGCGATCTTGGATGCGCTTCCCACGTTGCGCCGATCTCCAACGGCCAGACGGACGTGACCTTCCCGTCGGCGGCCATCGCTACGACCCGGCTTCCTGCATGATCTTGACGCTGGCGCTGGCGCCGATGCGCGAGGCGCCGGCGGCGATCATCTGCTGTGCCTCGGCCAGGGTCCGAATCCCTCCGGCCGCCTTGACACCGATCGAAGGACCCACCACGCGGCGCATCAGAGCCACGTCGGCGGCGGTGGCCCCACCCGGACCGAAGCCGGTCGAGGTCTTGACGTAATCGGCTCCGGCCACCTTGGCCAGCTGGCAGGCGATCACCTTCTCCTCGTCGTTGAGCAGCGCCGCCTCAATGATCACCTTGAGCAAGGCGGAGTCGGCGTGACAGGCGTGGGCGACGGCGGCGATGTCGTGGCGAACGACCTCGTAGTCGCGGCTCTTGACCGCGCCGACGTTGATGACCATGTCGACCTCGCGGGCGCCTTCCCGGATCGCCTGCTGGGTCTCATAGACCTTGACCTCGGTCGGAGTGGCTCCGAGCGGAAACCCGACCACGGTACAGACCACCACCGGACTGCCCTTCAGCAGCTGGGCGCACAGGCGCACATAGCTCGGGTTGACGCAGACCGAGGCGAAGCTGTGCTTGCGAGCCTCGAAACACAGTCTGGCGATCTCATCCTGGGTGGCATCTGCCTTGAGCAGGGTGTGGTCGATCATGTGCCCCAGATCGCCGTCGGTCGGAGCCACGCCCAGGGTGGTGGCGATACGGTCGGCGCCGGCGTGGACCACGGGTTGCACCCGGTCGGCGTAGTTGTGGGCCGACAAGGCCGGTGCCTCGGGCGACGACCGCCCCCCGGCGTCATCCTCGAGCAGCACCAGCACATTGCGCGTGATCTGCTCGATGATCCGGTCCAGGTCGGCTTCGTTGAGACGAGCGATCGCCATGCCTATTTCCTAGCGCCGGCTGAACCGGCGTTCGATATCCGTGATCTTGTCGACCCGGCGGAGGTGCCGCCCGCCGGCGAAACGCGTCTCGATCCAGGCACCTACGATTTGCCGGGCCAGGGACACCCCGATCAGTCCGGCGCCCAGGGTGAGCACATTGGCGTCATTGTGCTCCCGGCTGTTGACCGCCGTGGCCAGGTCGTAACACAGGGCGGCGCGCACCCCGGGAACCTTGTTGGCTGCCATGCTCGAGCCGATTCCCGCCCCGTCGACCAGAATCCCCTTTTCTGCCCGACCATCCGCCACCAGCTCGGCTACGGCCAGGGCGAAGTCCGGGTAGTCCACCGGTTCGGCGCTGGTTGCGCCGCAATCGATCACGGCGTATCCACGCTCGGCCAGGAATCCCCGTAGGTCTTCCTTCAGGGCGAAGCCGCCATGGTCGGAGCCGACGGCGATCGGCCCCTTGGATCCGGCCTGGATCCGGGCGGGATGTCTTGCCTCGGCGCGGTCGATCACCTTGATCCTGCGATCCTGGAGGGCCTGCCGGGCCAGCGGCGTCACCAGGGAACCAGGCGTCAACACCAACTCCCCACCTTGCGGGATCGCCAGGATCATGTCTTCGCTCACAAGGGGACGGCGTTCAGAAACCCTTGGTGCCTCTCGGCCCAGGGTCCGGTAAACGACTTCCCTGACCCGATCTCGAATCCGCTCTTCTGCCAGGGCGCGCAGGGGCATGGCTATGCGCTCCTCCCGGGCCAGCGAAGAGGCAGCGCGTCATCGGCGGCGGTCAGGCGCCCCAACTCCACCTCGAATCGGGAGAGGAAGACGCCGACGAAATACTCCATTGGCCTGCCATCCTCCAGGTAGCTCACGCTCTCAAGACGAAGCAAGGGCGACCCGCGCTCGACGGAAAGGTGTCGGGACTCGTCCTCGCCCGCCAGGACCGCTTCGATGACGCGGCGACCGGCCGCTACCCGCAGCCCGCATTCCTGCCCCAGGAAGGCATACAAGGAACGGTCGTTCAGCTCGGACCGAATCAGCCCGGACAGAGGTCGTACGGGAGATAGGAAGTCACCAACACAACCGGGTGGCCGCCGACAAACCGCAGCCGGGTCAGCTTGACGACCGGGGTCAGGCTGTCGACCCCCAGGCGGTCTCCAACGGACTCCCCGGCCGGCTCGAGCACCTGCTGGAGGACACGGGTCTCCGTCGCCAGGCCGATCCGCTCCATGTCTTCATGGAAGCCGACCAGCGAATGCACCAGGCTGCGACTGACCACCTTCGGCTCCGCCACAAATGTCCCCAGACCCTTGCGCCGGTGCACTGCGCCTTCGGCCTCCATGGCCTGGAGCGCCTGGCGGACGACGGGGCGACTGACCCCGTACTCGCGGCACAGTTCAGGCTCCCCCGGGATCCGATCCCCCGGCCGCCACTCACCACCCCGAAGACGGCTCTCGAGCGCCTGGCGCACCTGAACGTACAGGGGCATCGGACTCCGGCGGTCAATCCCGCCCTTCCTGCGGATGGCCTTGGCTGTCAACCCGACGCCTCCCCGGGCATTAGAGACATAAGTTCCATGTCGCTATCTTGTCATTACAGGCTTGGCATATTGTACCGACAGGTTCGGCGCCTGTCAAGCACGACTCCTCCGGTATCTTCGGGCTACCTGGTCTGCCGTGGATCGGTGGTAGTGATCGCCAGCTGGGCCCAATAGGCGGACTTCCGGCAGGCTTTCCCCGGATGGCCTTCCAGACGACAATGGGGCTCGCCGAAGAAGCGCCCCACTCCCGGCGCCGGCACGGAGGCAGTTCGTTCATGGCGGTGTCCGGTCACATCCTGATCGTCGACGACGAAGTGCCGACCCTGAAGCTCCTGGGGATGGCTATGGAGCGGGTCGGTTACAGGATCAGCGCGGCCCAGAACGTCGAGCAGGCCGTCGCGCATATCGATGCCGACCGCCCTGACCTGGCGGTCCTGGACGTCATGCTGCCCGGAGTGAGCGGGCTCGACATGTGCCGACTGCTCCGCTCTCGCCGGGACACGGCCAATCTGCCGATCATCTTGCTCAGCGCCAAGGGGGAAGTGGCCGACCGCATCGCCGGGCTCGAGGCTGGCGCCGATGAGTATCTGGTCAAGCCGATCGACACCGGTGAGTTTCTGGCCCGCGTCGGCGCCCTGCTGGAGCGGACCCGGGCACGCCTATCGGATGCCGGCGCACGCGCGGCCCGGTTGGTCTCGTTCATCGGAGCCCAGGGTGGAGTCGGTACGACCAGCATGGTGGCCAATCTCGGCGTGGCCCTGGCGCTGGACGGAGTGGAGACACGGGTCGTCGAACTGCGAGGCTACGCGGGTGGTTTGCCTCTCCTGCTGGGTCTGAAAGCCCCGCGCGGAGCCTCCGAGTTGATCCGAATGGACCCTCGCCAGATCACGCCGGAACGAGTCGGCGCGCATCTGCTACGGCATGCCTCGGGTCTCCAGGCCTGGTGTGCCCCGGAACAGGTGTCCACCGATCTGCTCGAAGCAGAGGCGGCCTCCGCCATCCTGGCCGGAGTCAGCCGCACGGCCGATCTGGTCTTGGTCGATCTGCCGTCGATACCAACTCCGGCGGTCCTGGCCGCTGTCCCGCTCAGCCAGACCGTGATCCTGGTGGTCGAGCCGGTTCGGCCGAGCGTCGAGCGAGCCGGCCCGATGGCCCGCATGATCGAGTTGCTCGCCGCCTCCGGGGCCGTGTTGAAGTTGCTGGTGAATTCCCGGGCGCCGATCGCCACACCCGCGCCGCCGACGGAGATTTCCGAGCGAGTTGGATGGCCCGTGCTGGGAGCGATCCCGCCTGCTCCCGACGAATTCCTGCGGGCGGCCAACATGGGCCGGCCGGTTCTCCAGATACAGACGGAGGGATTGTTGGCCCAGGCGCTTCGCCAGGTGGCGACGGCCGTGCGCGGCTAGCCCGGCGGGAGGAGGCCGAAAGCCGCCCGGCTAACCCTTGGGGAAACGCGCTTCCATCGGCGCGAAGTAATGCTCCATCCAACCGTCCTGGTACTGCTGCCCCTGTCCCTCCGGGATCTCACTGTGGGTCAGGGTCAGACGGACCCCCTTCCCCTCCGGATCCAGTCGCAGCTCCAGGCGAGATCGGCCGCACCCTCTGGAAACTCCGTAGTCCTCCAGGCCTGCGCGATTCGTCGGCCCGGCACAACTTCCAGGGTCTTGCCGGTGATGTAACCGTCCCAGATGGAGAACGCGCCTCCGACGCCCGGCTCCACCTCGGCCTGACCGCCGATCAACTCGGCGTGGCCTGCGGAGTTGAGCCACATCTGGTAGACCTTCTCGGGGGAAGCCCCCAGAACCACCTCGATCTCGAACCGATCCGCCATCGCAACTCCTCCTAGTCTCCTGCCTACTCCAACCAGCCTCGCAGCCGATAGTAGACCAGCGCAAAGATCTCCCGCATCGCCTGCTCGCTGCGCCCCAGGGCCTCTGGTGAGGGCAGCCAGGCCGCCAGCCCTGCCTCCGCATCGGAGTCCCCGCCCTCGGTCGCGGCCGAAGGGATCGGATCCAGCCCCTGTGCCCGGAAAGCTCCCAGGGCGCGTCGCATATGCGGCCGAGAGGTCACCAGGACGAAGTCCTCGATGCCGGCCGCTTTCAGCCTCTGACTGATTCGCAGCGCCTGCTGGCGTGTATCGGCCGATTCGCCCTCCACCTCAATCTGCTGCGACGGGATCCCTCGGCCGACGAGCTCCGACTGCATCGCCTCGCCCTCCGAGGTGCCGGTCGGGACTCCGCCGGCCGGTCCGCCGGATACGAGCAGCAGGGGCTCGCCCAACATGCGATACAGCCGTTCGGCTTCCAGCATCCGGTAGGCGGTGGCATGACTGGGGATGTCGATCGACCGGTCGTCGGCCCACAGGGTTACCCCGCCTCCGGTCAGGACCACCACCGTCCGTGCGCCGCGCGCCAGCTCGGCCGACTCCAACCGATCGAATCCGGAGCCCAGCATCCGCTCGAGCCCGCCGGCCACCACCGGGAGGCTGAGAAGCCAGTAGGCGATCACCAACCCTGTCAGCCAGGCGCGACCAGGACCGCGGCGGCGGTCTCCGGCCAGCAGAAGCGCCACGCCCACGGTGACGCCGGCGAGCAGGAACAGAACCGATCCCGGGAGCATTCGCTTGACCGTCTCGGACAGGATTTCGAAGGCTGCGTCCTGCAACTTTGGGCTCCTTGCGCCTACCAGGAGATCCAGCGCCGTGGTTCGAAGCGCAGCAGTCGTGAATACTCGCGCTCGCCGCGGATCGACCAGTCGTATTTCCGGCGGAAGGCCTTGACCACCGGTCCCGGCCAGGGCCGCCGGACGGCTACGGTGTTCCCTTCGCACAACAGAGGCCGGAGGGCATTTTCCAGGGCAATCGTGGACCGGGGATCGGCTTCGAGGTTCCTGGCCTTGACGCTGTTCGGCGCCGTGCAGACGTAGATCGCCCCTTCGGACCAGACGAACCAGACCGCCGCCAGGTGCGGCCGGCCATCCGGTCGCACCGTCGCGATCCAGAGATTGTGCGCCGTCGCCAGCCGGCGTCGAGCTCCGGCCGGCGCCGGGGCGACGGCCATCGGGTCGCTCACGCGCTGACCCCGAGCGTTCCGCTGTACAGGTCGATGATTCTCTCGGCCATCACGGGCCAGGCATAGCCCCGGGCCGCCTCGGCCGCCTGCCGCCCCAGCCTTCGCCGCAAGACTTCGTCGCGCAGGAGTTGCTGCAGGCGGTCTGCCAGTGCCTCGGGGTCGCCCGCCGGAACGTGGAAACCCGTCTCCCCATCCTGCACCAGGTAGGCCAGGCCCCCGGTCTCCGAAGCGACCACGGGCGTACCACAGGCCATCGAACTCGAGGGCGACCAACCCGAACGACTCGTAGTGGGAGGGAACCACCACCACCTCGGCCGCCGAGTAGTAGTAGGGTAGGGTGTCCTGGGCCTTCCGACCCAGGAACGTGACCATATCTTCCAGGTGGAGGTCCTTGCGTAGTTCGTACAGCCGCGCCATTTCCTCGATCTCCGAGATGGCACCGTTCTCCGCGTCCCCGCCGATCACGGCCAGGCAGACGGCCCCCCCCAATTCCGGGTCCTGGGCCCGCAGGATGGCGATGCCCTTCAACAGATTGTCGATCCCCTTCAGCGGCTCGACCCTGCCCACGAACAGGATCATCCGCTTGTCCCCCGGGACCCCGGCGAATTCACGGGCCTCGTCGGCCTGGATCGGGTAGAAGTGACGCGTGTCGACACCGGGAGGGATCACCACCACCTTCTTGGTGTCGGCGTGGTACAGCCATTGGAACTGGGCCAGTTCGGCCTGGGTGGCTGCCACCACCCGGTCGGCATGCTGCAGGAGCCGGGTTTCGGCCTCGAACCTCTCGCTGGCCTCCGGATCCGATTGGTCTTGCGCCACGCGGCTCTTCATGGCCGCCAGCGTGTGGAACATATGGATCAGCGGCGCGCCCCAACCTGGACGCAACTCCAGCCCCGCCAGGCCCGACAGCCAGTAGTGACTGTGAATCACATCGTAGCGAATCCGCTTGGCCCGAGCGAATTCCCGGATGTAGGAGGTGAAGGCGGGTAGATGATCGGTCAGGTCGCTCTTGGGCAGCGGGGACTCAGGTCCGGCCGGCACGTGGACGATACGGTTTCCATAGCCCAGATCGTGAAGCACGTGGGGAACGTGCTCGTCCTGAGAACGGGTGAAAACGTCTACCCCGACCCCGCGCCGTCCGAGCTCCACCGTCAGGTCGCGCACATACACATTCATCCCGCCGGTGTCTTTTCCGCCCAGCGTCGCCAGCGGGCAGGTGTGATACGAGAGCATGGCGATGCGCATGCGCCGATTATCCCCCGCGGTGCGGAGGCTTGCCAAGCCCGGTGAGGACCGGCGGAAACCTCGCGAGGCTGGCCTGACCGATGCTTGCGGCGGCACCTTTGAGCCCCGTGATGCGCCCCGGCGGAAGGTCGACCGCCTGGGTTGGTATAATCTGCTGCGCCGCCACCATAGCTCAGCTGGCAGAGCAGGCGTTTCGTAAACGTCAGGTCGTGGGTTCGAGTCCCACTGGTGGCTCCACCCGCCTTTCAAGGGCGCATCCGACCTGGGTGCGCCCTTGCCCGACCCCATCGGAGCATGAGCATGCCGCTTCCCTCCAGCGCCCAGCGAGTGCAGGACGAGCTCGAGCGACTCGGGGTCTCCGCCAACGTCCTCCACCTCGAACGCCCCACCCGGACGGCTGCGGAAGCGGCCGAGGCTGTCGGCTGTACGCTCGGACAGATTGCCAAGTCGCTGGTCTTTCGGGCCGGGCGCAGCGGCCGAGCCGTGCTGGTCATCACCAGCGGTTCCAACCGCGTCAGCGAAGCCCTGGTCGCCGAGAAGCTGGGAGAACCGATCGAGCGCGCGGAACCCGAGTTCGTCCGGCAGGCCACCGGTTTCGCCATCGGGGGCGTCCCCCCGGTCGGTCTGGTCGCCGAGGTGGCGGCGTTCTTCGATCAGGACCTGCTGCAACACACCACGATCTGGGCCGCTGCCGGAACTCCCCACGCGCTCTTCGAAATCGACCCGGCGGACTTGCTCCGCATCTCCTCGGCCGTCCCCATCCGGGTGTGGTAAATGTCTGACCACCAGGTGTTCCGCCTCGATCCCTCCCGCCGGCAGGATTTCTACCGCGTGCATTCCCCCGAGAACGGGTGCGGCTTATGCCTGTGCGTCGCCTGGTGGGTGCCCTCCTGGGAGGGCTGGAGCGATCGAACCGTCGAGATGAACCGCGACCTGCGCGATCGGTTGTTCGACGCCGGGGAATACGACGGCTATCTTGCCTACCAGCGTGAGCAACCGGTCGGTTGGGCCCAGGTGGGAGCGCGCGATCGGCTCGACAAACTCGTCCGCGAGTACCGTCTATCACCGGAACCGGACACCTGGGCCATCACCTGCCTGCTGCTTCACCCCGGGGTTCGCGGCCGCGGGCTGGCCCGCCGGATGGTGTCGGCGATCGTCGCCGACCTGGGCGGTCGCGGGGCAGCCGCGGTCGAGGCATTCCCCAGACGGGGAGACGACCTGCCGGCCGAAGAGGTATGGACCGGCCCGGAACGTCTCTTCGTCGGACTCGGTTTCTCGCTCGTCCAGGAGCATGCCGCGCCGACCGCGCTACCGGCGGCAGCTGGCCGCGCCGCCCCGGAGCGTATAATCGCCGCATGGTCGAGGCTGCTGCTCCGCTGGTGATCGGGATCGCCGGCGGCACCGGGTCGGGGAAGACCACCGTCGCCAATGTGATCCTCGACCGGGTCGGCGCCGACCGGATCACCCTGCTGGCCCACGATTCCTACTATCGAGACCTGGTCGACCTGCCGCGCTCTCGAGCGCGACATCGTCAACTTCGACCATCCGGATTCTCTCGAGACCGACCTGATGGTGCGGCATCTGACGGCCCTGCGAGCCTGGCAGGCGGTCGAGGTGCCGGTCTATGATTTCACCGTCCACGCCCGCACCGCACGCACGCTGCGGCTCGAGCCCCAGGCCGTGATTCTGGTCGAGGGGATCCTGGTCTTCGCCGAGGAGTCCCTGCGGCGGCTGTTCGACGTCAAGATCTTCGTGGATACCGACGCCGACGTGCGTTTCATCCGCCGCCTCGAACGTGACATCGCCGAGCGCGGCCGCACCGTCAACTCGGTGATCCAGCAGTACCAGACCAGCGTTCGCCCGATGCACCTCGAGTTCGTTGAACCATCCAAGCGCTACGCCGATGTGATCATCCCCGAAGGCGGCTGGAACACCGTCGCCATGGACATGGTGGTAGCCCGCCTGCAAACCCTGCTCGCCGACCGCTGAGGAGACCCGATGCCCAAGAGCTATGCCGCACCCCCCGCAATGGAGCTCGACCTGACCCGGCGCTACCAGGCCCGCCTTCACACCGACGCGGGCGACATGCTGGTGGATCTGTTCGCCGACCGGGCACCACGCACCGTCAACAATTTCGTCTTTCTGGCGCGCCAGGGGTTCTACGACGACGTCGTGTTCCACCGGGTGATCGCCAACTTCATGGCCCAGGGCGGCGACCCGACCGGCACCGGGAGCGGAGGTCCGGGTTACAGCTTCGCCGACGAATTCCACCCGAGCCTGCGGCACGACGGACCGGGCGTGTTGTCGATGGCCAACGCCGGACCGAACACCAATGGTTCGCAGTTCTTCATTACTCACGTGGCAACGCCCTGGCTCGACGACAAGCACTCGGTGTTCGGCCGCCTGGCCGAGGGTCAGGATACGCTGCAGGCGATTGCGCCGCGCGACCCTTCCGACAAGGGAGCCCCGGCGGTACGGATCCGCTCGATCGAGATCCTGGAGGCGTGACCTCCGGCCGCCCGGCCCCCCGTCCCGGCCTGACCCTCGGGCGGATCGCTGCGCTGGCCGGCTCCGTCGGGATCAGCCTGTACGTCTATTCGGTGCGCGGGGAGGCCGCCACGCTGGCGGCCTATGGTCTGCCGGGCATCTTCCTGCTTTCGCTGCTCTCGAATGCGACCGTGATCCTGCCGGCCCCGGGGCTGGCGCTGGTCTTCGCTTTCGGCGGGGTTCTCAACCCGGTGGCCGTGGCGCTGGCGGCCGCCGCGGGCGCCGCCCTCGGTGAGATCACCGGTTATCTGGCGGGATACTCCGGGCGCGGAATCGCTGCACAGACACCGATCTATTCGCGGCTGGAAGCGCTCACCCGGAAGTACGGCGGCTGGGCCATCGCGGCGCTGGCCTTCGTACCCAACCCGTTCTTCGACATCGCCGGAGCCAGCGCCGGTGTCCTGCGAATGCCGGTGCGGCAGTTCCTTTTCTGGACGTTCCTGGGGAAGACCTTGAAGATGCTTCTGATCGCTTACGCCGGCGCCGCCTCGTGGCATTGGCTGGAAGGCTACCTGGAGTGGAACCAGCCGTAGCGCTGGCGTTGCGGCGGACCCCGGGAACGCGGCCTAGCTGCGCCCTGCTTCAAACGTGGCCCGGCGGACGGTCACCCGCTCGAGCTCGGCCTGGTCCACCTCGACACCCAGGCCCCGGCCCCGTGGCACGTCGATCGTGCTGTCGGGGTTCAGGGTAAACGCCGGGCCGGCGATATCTCGCTCGTAATACCTGTCGCTCGCCGAGATGTCGCCCGGCAGGCTGAACCCGGGCAGCGATGCCAGCGCCAGATTGGCGGCCCGCCCGATCCCGGTCTCCAGCATTCCCCCGCACCACACCGGAACTCCCTGCGAGCGGCACAGATCGTGGATAGCCACCGCCTGGCCGAGGCCCCCCACACGGGCAGGTTTGATGTTGATCACCCGGCAGGCATCGATCTCGAGCGCCTGCCGGGCGTGCCGCGTCGACAGGATCGACTCATCCAGGCACAGCGGAGTCGTCAGTAAGGATTGCAGTTGTGCGTGATCGACCAGGTCGTCGTCGGCCAGCGGCTGTTCGATCAAGAGAAGCCCGAACTCATCCAGAGCTGTGATGGCGGGAGCCTGATCGATTCGGTAGGCGGAGTTTGCATCGACCTGAAGCGGTACATCCGGAAAGGCGGAACGCACAGCTCGCACTTCGGCTACGTCCCGTCCCGGCTTGATCTTCAGTTTCAAGCGGCGGTACCCTTGATCCAGATACGCCTGCGCGGTTCGGACCAATGCCTCCGGCGTATCCTGAAGCCCGATCGAAACGCCCACCGGAACAGCCGCCAGCTCCCCGCCCAACAACTCCGCCAGGGGCAGGCCCCGCGCTTTGCCGAACAGATCCCATAGCGCCAGCTCGAGCCCGGCCCTGGCCTGAAGGTGGCCCCGGTACGCCTCGAGTTGATGCGCCAGGTCTTCCGGCCGGGTGAGGCTGGTCATCTGGAACAGGGCCGGCAGGAAGAAATCGGTCAACACGTGCCAGGCCGTGCCGACCGTCTCGTAGGAGTAGCCGGGGAAGGCGCCGGCAACGCACTCGCCCCAACCCACCAGGCCACCGGCCTCCACTCGAAGCACGATCGCCTCCCGATCGTGCTCGATCCCGAACGACGTCTCGAAGGGCGACTTGAGCCGCATGCGGATGTGCCGCAGCTCGACATGCTCCGGTCTGAGGTTCATCCCAGAGTCGAATCTCCATGGGAAAGGACGTAGTAGGCGCGCGGCGCCGATTCGCCCTTCAGGTAAACGAAATCGGTCACCAGATACCCATCGTGGAAGGCGGTTTCGAAGACTTCCCGACTGTGCTCCCGCCAGCGCCGGGCGAGCCCCAGGTCGGCGGACTTGAGCCCCTGGAAGTCCGGCGGGATTTCCACCAGAATCAGGCTGCTTTCGGCGGCCTCGATCGAGTCGGGCGGCTCGGGCCACCCGTCGTGGCGAAGGGCCGACGGGTTGACCTTGGCCGCCCCGGCGTCGAGGAAGTGGGCCAGGTCGAGCGGAGGCCGCCGCCCCTCGAGCCGGACCGCAACCCGATTCGACGTCACCCACCAGTCCACCTGGAACCGGTCGGAGGCCAGGCCTGCGTTCAACCCGTCGCGCATCCGGCCGTAGGCTTCGCGCAGATAGGTCCGGCAGATCACGCCCAACCGGCGAACGTTGAGATGGGCATTCAGGCTTAGCAGCGGATCGTAGGTCCAGGTCGCCAGGCGAATCCCCTGCCGCAGGAGCTCCTGCCGCTGCTCGAGCTTCAGCCGGTGTCCGATCCCCCTTGCGCGCGCTTCGGGGTGGACGGCGAGCATGTGGGAGACGTGTTTCAGTCGGGCGTTCGCCACTCGATCAGGCTGGGCTTCATCGGTTCCGAGGAAACCGAAGACCATGCCTACCATCCTCTCGGCCTCGAAAGCGCCCAGCACGACGCCCCCGGAGTGGGCCACCGCCAGCAACATGTGCGCCGGGACGATTTCGGTCTCATCGCCTGTCCAGACCTGGCGTTGAAGCGCCTCGACCAGAGCCATGTCGTCGGGGGTGGTCAGGGGACGGATCCGCAAGTCCGGGCCGGAACTCAATCCCCTGCTCCACGCCCGAGCTGCCGCCGCAGCCAGGCCAGCGCCCAGCCTCGGCCGCGCAGATGGTCGAGCCCGTGTTCCATCCGACGCGGCACCAGACCAAAGGAGCGAGGCAGTGTGTCGAGCCCCGCGGTCCGACTGGTGGCAAGGTAATCGAGCAACAGCGGAGTGAAGGGTGGACGGGGCAACATGGTCTCGCCCAGCCGGAGAACCGCCCGCAGCGCCGGGGGTTGGAGCTCCACCAGCATCCGGTGCGATCCCGTGGTTTGCATCACCAGTTCCACCACCTCTCTCCAGGAAAGGACCTCCGGCCCGCCGACTTCATACGTTCGCCCCTGCAGACCGTCTTCCTGGAGCGACCACACCAACGCTGTCGCCAGGTCGTCCACATGCAGGGGCTGGACGGGGGCTGTGCCCTCTTCCCGGGACGAAGTAGACGCCCGGTGCGACGGCCAGGGTCATTGCCAGGGGAACCGTCAGGCGATCGCCGGCGCCGTAGACGACCGCTGAGCGGACGATCGTGCCCGGGATCCCGCTCTGGCGAACCGCCTCCTCGGCTTGTCCTTTGGCCCGTAGCAAGGGATAGGCCGACGACCGGTCGGCACCCAGGTGGCTGAGGAAGACCAGGCGATGAATCCCGGCTTGCCGGGCGGCCCCCGCCAGCGTCTCGGCGGCGGCAACGTCCGTTTGCGATAGATCGCTGCGGGATCCCCCTCGCTCGCCGCCGGCCAGGTGGACCAGGGCCTCCATCCCCAGCGCCGCCGCCAGAACCCCGCGTCCGTCGGTGAGCGAAGCCAGTCCGACTTCGATGGTGACTTCCGCGCGGCAAATTCGGGGTTTTGGCCGACGGCCGGAGCAGGATACGCACCTGATGGCCCGCCTGGCCGAGCTTTTCGAGCACGGCGCCGCCGATGAAGCCGGTGGCGCCGGTTACCAGGACACGCACTTGGTCTACGCCTCCGGGGTGCGGAACCTCACCCGGAGGAGCCTCCGGGGCGGTGTGATTCTAGCACGGCGACGCCTCCCACCCCTGCCGCGGGTGTTATACTGACAACTTCGCCGTAAGTATCGGACAATCGGAGGGGAGTTGAACAGAACCCGGGTGGTGATTACGGGCATGGGGTGTATCAGCCCGTTGGGGAACGACCTCGCCACGAGTTGGGCGGCGGCCGTCGCCGGCCGCTCCGGGGTAGCCCCGATCACCCTGTTCGATGCTTCGGAGCTCAAGACGCGCTTCGCCGCCGAGGTCAAGGATTTCGATCCCGTCGCTCACCTGGGGAAGCGCGATGCACGTCGGATGGACCGCTATTCCCAGCTGGCCACGGTGGCGGTGCTCGAGTCCATTCAGAGCGCGGGTTTGAAGATCGGCGATTCCAACCGCGACCGGGTCGGGGTCGTGTTGGGCACCGGGATCGGCGGCGCCGGCACTCTGATCCAGGAGACCAAGAAACTGGTCGAGCGGGGCCCGCGCTGGGTCAGCCCCCACCTGGTGCCCATGATGCTACCCGACGCCGCCCCCGGCCAGATCGCCATCCTGACCGGAGCGCGCGGTCCGAACATGAGCGTGGTCACAGCCTGTGCTTCCGGCACCAACGCAATCGGCGAGGCAGCCGAGATGATCCGCCGCGGCGCGGCCGACGTGATGCTGGCCGGCGGCGCCGAGGCAGGCATCCTGGACGTCTCGGTGGCCGGGTTCAGCGTGATGGACGCCCTTTCTTCCCGCAACGAAGACCCCCAGCGCGCTTCGCGCCCGTTCGATCTCGACCGGGACGGGTTCGTGATCGGCGAGGGCGCGGCCTTCGTGGTCCTCGAGACCGAGCCGGCGGCCCGTGCCCGCGGCGCGCCGATCCTGGCGGAAGTGGTGGGCTACGGCTCGACCAACGACGCCTTCCACGTCTCGGCGCCGGCGGAGAACGGCGCCGGCGCGGCGGCCTGTATGCGCATCGCGCTGGCCGACGCCGGCCTGGCTCCGGAGCAGATCGGCTACATCAACGCCCACGGCACCAGCACCCGGCTCAATGACAGCAGCGAGACCACCGCCATCAAGACTGTCTTCGGCAAAGCCTCCACCACCGTCGCGGTTTCGTCGACCAAGTCGATGACCGGTCACCTGCTGGGTGCGGCCGGTGCGCTGGAAGCCATCTTCTGCGTCGAAGCGCTACGGAACAGATTGCTGCCCCCCACCATCAACTACCAGACACCCGACCCCGACTGTGACCTGGACTACGTCCCCAACCAGGCCCGGCCGGCCGAGGTCGAGTACGCCCTCTCGAACTCGTTCGGGTTCGGCGGGCATAACGCCAGCTTGATCCTGCGCGGCGCCGGCTCCGGTTCGGCCGCCTGATGTCTCCCTTCGCTCACGTCACCGGGTGGGGCATGGCCGTTCCGGATACGGTCCTGACCAACGACGACATGGCGCGCCTGGTCGATACCAACGACGAATGGATCGTCAGCCGAACCGGAATCCACCGGCGGCATATGGCAGGCAAGGGCGAGACCACCGCCAGCCTGGCGACCCAGGCCGCCATCCGAGCCCTGGCGATGACCGACCTCAAGCCGACCGAGCTCGACCTGGTCATCGTCTCGACTTCGTCGCCGGAGCACCTGTTCCCAGCCACAGCCTGCCTGGTGCAGGACTCCCTCGGGGCCAGTCGGGCCGGCGCCTTTGACCTGTCGGCCGCCTGCACCGGGTTCATCTTCGCCCTGAACATGGCCGGCCAGGCCATCCGCAGCGGTTCGATCCGCAACGCCCTGGTGATCGGCTCGGAAACCCTGTCGCGGTTGATCAACTGGGAAGACCGGTCAACCTGCGTCCTGTTTGGCGACGGCGCCGGAGCGTTCGTCCTGCAGGCCAGCGAGCGCCCCGGCGGCGTTCTCTCCTGCGTGATGCGCTCCGATGGTTCGGGTGGAGACCTGTTGAGCGTCCCGGCCGGAGGCAGCCGTCATCCGACCACGGTCGAGACCGTGCAGCGCAAGATGCACACCATCCAGATGAACGGCCGGGAAGTGTTCCGCTTCGCCACGCGCGTCATGGCCTCGGCCACCCGCGAGGTTGCCCATCACTCCGGGCTCCGGCTGGAAGACATCTCGCTGGTGGTTCCGCACCAGGCGAACCTGCGCATCATCGAGGCGGCGGCCCGCGGGCTGCGCCTTCCGATGGACCGCTTCGCGGTCAACATCGGCGAGTACGGCAACACCTCGACCGCCTCGATCCCGATCGCGGTCTGCGAGGCCGTCGCTGCGGGTCGAATCCGCCCCGGAGACAACCTGGTGATGGTCGGCTTCGGAGCCGGGTTAACCTGGGGGGCCATTGCCGTCCAATGGGTCGCGCCGGATCGCCGCCCGCCCCGGGCTCGGCGCAAGCGCACAACCATCTTCTGGATCGCCCAGCTGCGGTCGATCCTGCGCCGGATCGTGCGCCGGATCGAGGGTCTGCTGTGGGGCGGTCGCTCGCCGCGCGCCGACTGAAGTCTCAGCCCGGAACCCCATGACGAACCGGCCATCGCCTCGCTGGAGGTCGGTCGTGCTGGCCCTGGCGGTGGTATTCGTCTGGTCCACCTCCTGGGTCCTGATCAAGTTCGGCCTCGAGGATCTGCCGCCGCTGACGTTCGCCGGAATTCGCTACGCCCTGGCGGCGGGAGTGCTGGCGGCGGTGTTCTTCTCTCGCGGCGGTTCGGCGGAGATCGCCCGGCTTCCCCGCCAGGAACGACTGCGCCTGGCGGTCGTCGGCTTGCTGCTCTACACCCTCACCCAGGGAGCCATCTTTGTGGCGCTGGCCTGGCTTCCCGCCATCACGGTCAACCTCTTGTGGGGTTTCAGCACGATCGTGGTCGGGGTGCTCGGCCGTCGCTGGCTGAACGAATCTCCGCGACCGGTCCAATGGCTGGGCGTGGCCCTGGCGACAGCGGGAGCGGTGGTTTACTTTCTCCCATCAGGATGGCCCGCCTCACGACCCGTCGGCCTGGCAGCCGCCGCGGTCGGGGTGCTGGCCAACGCCTCGGCAGCGGTGCTGGGACGACGGATCAACCGCAGCGCACGTGTGGCTCCCCTGGCGGTGACCACTCTCAGTATGGCGGCCGGGGCGCTGCCTCTCCTGGCCATCGGTGTGTGGATCGAGGGCCCGCCTACGCTGACCCCGACCGGACTCTTCATCGTGATCTGGCTGGCGCTGGTCAACACCGCCGTCGCCTTCACCCTGTGGAACGCCACTCTACAAACCCTGACCGCCGTCGAATCGAGCGTCATCAACGGCACCATGCTGATCTGGATCCCTGTGCTGGCGGTGTTGTTCCTGGGGGAGCACCTGGGACTCGTCGAAGTGCTCGGTCTGGTGATGGCCGGCGCCGGCACCCTGCTGGTCCAGCTGAACCCGCGCCGGCTTCCGCCCGTCGGGCTCCCCCCGTCCGGCGCCGTCACCTGACCAACGCAAAGGCCCGCCCAAGTACGGGCGGGCCTCGAAACGTCGGCGAAGCGGGTCAGTTGGCCGAGGCCTTGGCGCCCCCGACGACCTGCAGAAACTCCTCGACCATCTCGCGCAGATACTTCTCCGGCAAGGCGCCCACCTGCTGATGGGCGACAACGCCGCTATGCACAAACAACATCGTCGGGATCCCCTGAACGCCGTACTTCTGCGCCCAGATCGGATTCTCGTCGGTGTTGACCTTGGCTACCACCAGGCGGCCCGAGTACTCCTGGGCCAGCTTGTCGAGAACCGGGGCCACCATCCGGCACGGTCCGCACCAGGGGGCCCAGAAGTCGACGATCACCGGCACCTCTGATAGGAGCACGGCCTTCTCGAAGGCGTCGTCGTTCACGTGAATTCGGCTCGTTGGTCATCTACCCACTCCTGTAGGGATTTCCCTTTTACCATCCAGCTCCCGGGCGGCATTCGCCTCCCGGATCTCAAACGACGTGGTGATCTCGACCTGGGGGCGCAGGCTTGCCGAAACCGAGCAGTAGCGTCCTTCGGAAAGCTCGATCGCCCGGGCTACCGCTTCCGGGGTCAGGTCCTTTCCCTGGACGACGTAGGTCAGATGAATCTTACGGAACTTCCAGGGCGGGTCGGGGTCCTGCTCGGCGTCGGCGAAGATCTCCAGGGAGTTCGAGCGGCTGGCGCTTCTTGCGCAGGATCGCCACCACATCGACCGCGGTACAGGAGGCCAGCGCCACCAGGAGCAGGTCCGACGGCTTGACCCCCACCCGGTTGTCCTCGTCCTGGGTGGAGATCACCACCGAGTGCTTGTTGGTGTCGATGCCGACGAACAGGCCTTCCCGGCACCACACCAGGCGTGTGTGAGCCGTCTTCATCCCGCCTTGTCCCCGGTCATCCATTTCGAAGTTATACCATCCCGATTTGCTATAATCGCCTGCGAACCGTGGGGTTTGGCGATGACAATCGGCACCTGTCCGGCGTGCGGGAAACCCCACGCCGTCGGCGCGGCAGACCTGCTCGCATTGTGGTGAACCGCTCACCAGCGTGGCTCGGGTGTTGACCGGCGCCAGGGCCCCCGATCAGCCGCGCTGGCTGGCGCAGAACCGCCAACGGGCCACCGACTTGCGCCGCTCGGCCGCCGATGCATCGGATCAGCGGATGGGAGCCCTGCGCGAGACCGACCGCCGCCGGATCGCCGCCGAGCAGGCCCTCGCCGCTCGTACCCAGGCCCGAGAACGGCGGGCTGTTCTGATGGCCGGCGCCGTCCTGCTGGTCATGGCGGCGATCGCCGGTCTGATCCTCCTGGCGTTGGCCTTCTGAATCCCCGGGTGACGACCTACACCGTTCGACTGCCGGTCTATGAGGGCCCGCTCGATCTCCTGTTGGAGTTGATCGAGCGGGCCGAGTTGGACATCACCCGGATCGCTCTGGCCCAAGTGACGGATCAATACCTGGCCCACCTGCGCCAGATCGTGGAACGGGATCTGGAAGAGCTGGCCTCCTTCCTGGTGGTCGCGGCACGCCTGCTGCAGATCAAGTCGGAAGCCCTGTTGCCGCGACCGCCCGAGCGTGAACCCGGGGAAGAAGACCCGGGCGACGCGCTCGCCCGTCAGCTGCTCGTCTACCGCGACTTCAAGCGGGCAGCCGGCGAGCTGGGGGAACGCCTGGCAGCCGGACTGCAGACCTATGCCCGGCTGGCGCCTCCCCCCCGGGCAGAGCCGCATCTCGACCTGGGAAACCTGACCGTCGCGGCACCTGCAACGAACGATGCGGGAGGTCCTGGCGGCCACCCGGATCGACCCCAGCCTGGCGGAATTGGTCACGGCCCCGCGGGTCAACATCCGGCACAAGATCGGCCAGATCTTCGAAGCCCTGCGACGACAGGGACGGATGGTATTTGGCGACCTTCTCCGTCGATCCCGCTCGCGATTGGAGGTGGTGGTGGCTTTCCTGGCCGTGCTCGAACTGATCAAGCAACGTCAGGTGACGGCCACCCAGGATCAGGTCTTCGGCGAAATCGAGATCGTGCCCGGCGCGGCCTGGCGGCCGGATCAGGAAGTCGAGCTGGAGCTCGAGTTTGAGGAGTAGATCACGGCCCCCAGCAGCGCCAGGACGGCGCCCAGGGTGTCGATCCCGACATCGCGCAGGGTGGCGTGCCGCCCGCGAACGAAGGACTGGTGAAACTCATCGCTGAGCGCAAACAGGATCGCCATCAGCAGCGACAGTGCGGCCCGATACACCGGGTTCAGGCGCCCCGGCAGCGCCGCGAAGTAGGCGATGGCCAGCATGGCGTACCCGGTGGCGTGCGCCGCCTTCTTGACCAGCACATCGTAGCGGCCGAAGAAGGGAAGCGCTTCGGGCGACAGGGACGACAGGACGAAGATCGTCCCCATCAACACCAGAGCGGGTATCCAGCGAAGTGGTGAGAAGCGACCCATGCGAGGCATTCTAACATCCGCCTCGGCCGACCCCCATCGATGAGCAATCGCCTGGCTTCGGAAACGTCTCCTTACCTGCTGCAACACGCCGACAACCCGGTCGACTGGCGGCCGTGGAGCGAGTCGGTTTTCGAGGAAGCCCGGCGATCCGACCGACCGGTCTTTCTCAGTATCGGTTACGCCGCATGCCACTGGTGCCATGTGATGGCCCATGAATCGTTCGAAGACCCGGCGGTGGCCGAGATCCTCAACCGCGACTTCCTTCCGGTGAAGGTCGACCGGGAGGAACTCCCCGATGTCGATGCGGTCTACCTTGACGCGGTGTCGGCCCTGACGGGCCAGGGCGGCTGGCCCCTGAGCGTCTTCCTGACTCCCGATCGGCGGCCTTTCTACGGCGGGACCTACTTTCCTCCGGAACGGCGAATGGGCATGCCGTCCTTCCGGGAGGTACTGGCGGCGGTGGCTTCCTCCTGGCGCGGCGACCGCTCGCGAACTCGAAGAAACGGCCGGCCGTCTGACCGAGCATCTGGCCTCGTCCACGCCGGGGTCCGGCCGTCAGGCCAGCCTTGACCCGGACGTCGAGCTGCGGGCGATGGAATCGCTGCTGCGGACGTACGACTGGGATCACGGCGGATGGGGAGGCGCCGCCCAAGTTCCCGGCGGCTGCCGCCTCCGGGCTGCTGCTTCGCCGCCACCATCGTACGGGCGACAGGATGGCCCTCGAAATGGTCCGTCATGGGCTGGAAGCCATGGCCGCCGGCGGGATCTACGACCAGCTGGGAGGCGGCTTCCATCGCTACGCCGTCGATCGATCCTGGACCGTGCCGCACTTCGAGAAGATGCTGTACGACAACGCCTTGCTGACCCGGGTCTACCTGGAAGCCTGGCAGGTAACGGGCGCCCCCCGCTTTCTGCAGGTGGCCGCCGAGACTCTGGCGTTCCTGCAGCGCGAACTGCGAACTCCGGAGGGAGGCTTCGCCGCCTCCCTCGACGCCGACACCGAGGGGGAAGAAGGGCGCTTCTACGTCTGGAAGAAGGACGAGATCGAGTTCGATCCTCGGTCCGTCTCCGATGTGGGAGGCCTTCGCTGCGACCTTCGAAGTCTCTGCGGAAGGCAACTTTGAGGGGAACCTGGTCCTGCGCCGGCCGTTCCCGGCGCCGTCACACCCAGCCGATAGCTCGTCCCTCGATTCGTCGCGCCGGGCCTTGCTGGAAGTGCGGTCGGGGCGCCTCCGGCCCGGCCTCGACGACAAGATCGTCACGGCGTGGAACGGCCTGGCCCTCAGCGCCTGGGCCGCCGCCGCAAGAATCCTGGGGCGGCCTGAAGATCTGAAGATCGCGCAAGACCTCGCCCGGTTCGCCCTGACAGACCTGTGGAGGGACGGACAGCTGTATCGGACCTACCGGCTGGGTCAGGCACGCCACCCCGGCTACCTCGACGACCACGCCGCCCTGGCGGCCGGCCTGCTCGACTTGTATCAGGTGGACTTCGACCCGACCTGGTTCAAGGCCGCCCTGGAGCTCTCGGAAGTGATCCTGCGGGACTTCGCCGACCCTGCCGGCGGTTTCTTCGACACCACCTCGGAGCACCCGACCTCCCGGCCCGGCCAAAGACTCTGCAGGACACCCCCGTTCCGAGCGGAGGTGCGTTGGCGACGGCCGTCCTCTTGCGCTGCGAAGCTCTTACGGGCGAAAGCCGATTCCGCGAGGCGGCCACACCCGGGCTGCTGTCCCTGCAGGACACTCTTTCCCGTCACCCCTCGGCCTTTGCGGCCTGGCTGGAGGACTCGGCCTGGCCGCGTCTCCTCCGCCTCAACTGGCCCTGGTCGGCAAACCGGAAAGCGAGGATTTCCAGCGCCTTCTGGACCGGTCACACAAGACCTTCCTTCCGAGGCTGATCCTCGCCGGCGGGAAGCCTGGAGATTCCCTCCGCTCCTCAAGGGCAAGACCATGATCGAGGGTCGTGCCACTGCCTATCTTTGCCGGGACTTCATCTGCAAGGTCCCGACCACTTCAGCCGATGAACTCCAGGCTCAACTCCTGGAGGCGAAGTAGATGGCCAGCGGGCCGCGCCCGGGATCGCGCTTGGCCTCGGGTGCTGTTGGCCACGCTGGGCCGGATCGGGCTGTTTGCGGGCAGCCTGATCCTGTTTACCTTCTCCCTGCTGCTGATCCGGGAGGGGATCGCTCCCCTGGCCGATGAATTGAACCGATTCGTCCACTTGCGTTCCCCTGCGCCCGCCCTCGGGTTTGGCTGGCTGGCGGCGATGGTGGTCTTGTCGGGATCGCCGGTGGCGGCCGCCGCCCTGAGTTTTCTGGATGCAGGCGTGCTCGATCCGGTTTCGACCTTCGCCATGGTCGCCGGCTCGCGGCTGGGCGCCTCGTTCATCGTGCTGGTGGTCGGTTTTGCCCACCTGCTCCGCGGCCGGCAGCGCACTCTGAGCCTGGGAGCCGGCTTGCTTTCGATGCTGGTCACCCAGTCGATGTACCTGCTGGTGATCCCAATGGGTCTGTGGATGATGCGCGCCGGGTGGTTGCGAGTCGCGCAGATGACCGGCTCGGAGGTGACTTCGCCTTTCGAGCTTCTGCTGCGCCCTCCTCTGGACGCGCTGGGGAGCGTGATACCGGTTTGGGCGCTGTTTCCCCTCGGGTTCCTGCTGCTCCTCCCGACCTTCCGCCTGTTTGACCTGGCCCTGCCGCAGTTGCCCCTGATGCAGAGCCGCGCCGCCGGGCTGAACCGGCTGCTCTACCGGCCCTGGGTCAGCTTCTTGTTGGGAGCCCTGCTGACAAGCCTGACTCTGTCGGTGAGTGTTTCCTTGAGCCTGCTGGTGCCATTGTCGGTGCGCGGCTACGTTCGCCAGGAGAACGTCGTGCCCTACGCCATGGGCGCCAACATCACCACGTTCGTGGACACCCTGCTGGCGGCCGCCCTGCTGGCCAACCCCGCTGCGGTGACCGTGGTCCTGGTGCAGATGACCAGTGTCGCCCTAGTGGCGCTGTTGATCCTGGTACTCGGCGTGCGAGGATACGAACGCGTGCTGGTCCGCCTCAGCGCCGCCATCGGCCGGACCCCGCTCTCGCTGAGTCTGTACCTGCTGGCGGTCTTCGCCCTTCCCGTAGGGTTGCTCCTCGGAGGATGACTGTGACCTGGAAGATCCTTCTCTGCTACGACGGGTCGCCGGAATCTGCCGGAGGGGAGCGCCTTCTACGCGCGCTGCGCCTGATCCCGGGCGGGGTCGTCGATGTCCTCGGCGTGATCGATCCGGGTGACGCATCGGACCCGCTGGGAGACCAGCTGACGAGCCTGGTCGGACGACTGGCGGCGGAAGGCGTCGAAGCCCGATCGGTCGTCCGACAGGGGCACGCCGCCGAAGAGATCTTGCAGCAGGCCGAAGGCACCGCCTACGATCTGGTCGCTACCGGTGCTCACGGTCATCGCGGCCTGACCCGATTCCTGCTTGGGTCGACTTCGGGGCGCCTGGCGCGCCATCTCTCCACATCCCTGTTGGTCAGTCGTCGGCCTCCGGTCGTCGTCGAGCGGGTGCTGATCTGCACCAGCGGGGAGGAGGCCGCCCTGGGGACTCTGGAGGTCGGCGCTCGCCTGGCCTCGGCCTCCGCTGCCGAAGTCACCCTGCTCCACGTGATGTCGCAGGTAGCCCTGTCGTGGGAAAGCCCGTCGGAGGATCTCGCCGACACGGCCGCCACGGCCATCGCTCGCAACTCACGCGAAGGCGCCCATCTTCGCAAGGCGATCGACCGGCTCAGGTCGGCGGGGCTTCCCGCCGACCCGCGGCCCGTTCTCCGGCATGGACTGGTGGTGGATGAGGTGCTCGACCAGCTGCGAGCCAGCCGGTCGCAACTGCTGGTGATCGGCGCCCACCGACCTCCGACGGCCAGCGCCATGGCACCACTGCTCGATGACGTCGCCGACCAGCTCCTGACACACGCCCCGTGTTCGGTGCTGATCGCCCGCAGCACGGGGTTACCTCCTCGAAGCTGAGTTCGCCGAAACCCGCCGGCTCATTCCACGGTCACGCTCTTGGCCAGGTTGCGAGGCTGGTCCACATCGGCGCCGCGGAGCACGGCGATGTGATAGGCCAGGAGTTGCAGCGGGATCGCCGTGGTGACCGGGCCCAGCATCCAGGGCGTCTCCGGAACGAACAGCACGTGGTCGGCCAGCCGGGGCAACAACTCGTCGCCGTCGGTGGCAACGGCCACAACCAGGCCACCCCGGGCCCGTGCCTGTTCCACCTGGCTGATGGTCTTCTCGTACCAGGGGTCGCGCGGCGCCAGCGCCACGATCGGCATCGACCGGTCCACCAGGGCGATCGGGCCGTGCTTCATCTCTCCGGCCGGATAGGCCTCGGCATGGATATAGGAGATCTCTTTGAGTTTTAGCGCTCCCTCGTAGGCGATCGGCATCTGGATCCCGCGCCCGAGGTACAGGCAGTTGCTGGTCTCCTTCAACGCCCCGGCTACAGCTTCCACTTCGGCGGAACGATCCAGGGTCTGTCCGACCAGGTCGGGCAGCCGCCGCAGGTCCTGCACCAGAGCCCGCCGCTCGTTCTCGGGCAGGCTTCCGCGCAGGGTGCCCAGCAGGATCCCCAGCAGGTAGAGATCCACCAGGGGAGCCGTGAACGCCTTGGTCGAGGCGACGCCGATCTCGGGCCCCACCTGCATGGTGATGCAGCCGTCGGCCAGCCGCATGGCCTGCGATCCGATCACATTGACAATGCTCCACACCACCGCCCCGCGCTGCCGGGCGGCCTCCATCGCCGCCAGCGTGTCGGCGGTTTCCCCGGATTGTGAGATGGCCAGCACCACGGTATCGCCATCGACCAGCGGGTCGCGGTAACGAAACTCGGAGGCGATGTCGACCTCGACCGGCAACCGGGCCAGCCGCTCGATCAGCACCTTGCCGACCATCCCGGCATGGGCCGCCGTGCCGCAAGCGGTGATCACCATCCGGCGCAGCCGCCTGGCATCGACCTCCGTCAGGTTGAGCTGCGGCAGGAGGACCCGCCCCTCCCCGAAATCAACCCGGCCGCCGATGGTGTCGGTGATCGAGCGCACCTGCTCATGGATCTCCTTGAGCATGAAGTGCTTGTACTCGCCCTTCTCCGCCGCCACCGGGTCCCACGAGACGCTGGCGACTTCGACCTCGACCGGATGACCATCCAGGTCGGTGACCTGGAATCCGTCGCGGCCGACCACGGCCACCTGGCCCGAATTCGAGGAATGTCACCCGGCGGGTGTGCTCGAGGATCGCCGGGATGTCGGAGGCGACAAACATCTCGCCTTCCCCCACACCGACCACAACGCCTCCGGCGTTGCCGATGCGGGCCGCCACGATCTTGTCGGGCTCGCGCGACGACAGCAGGACGATGCCGTGCGCTCCCCGCAAATGTCCGATCGCCCGCCGGGCCGCGGCCGGAAGGTCGAGCCCGGTCTCCAGGTAGCGCTCCACCAGATGGACGATCACTTCGGTGTCGGTGTCGGAACGGAAGGCGGCCCCTTCGGCCTCCAGTTCGTCCTTCAGCTCGGCGAAATTTTCCACAATCCCATTGTGAACGACCACGACCTCGCCGGTCGCACCCAGGTGCGGGTGAGCGTTGCGTGCGCTCGGTTCGCCGTGGGTGGCCCAGCGGGTATGTCCGATCCCGACCGACCCGTGGATCGGTTGATCTTCCAGCAGCCGCTCGAGCCCGCTCAGTTTCCCGGCCACGCGGCGAACCTGGATGTGCTCCTTGTCAACTACGGCCAGCCCGGCCGAATCGTAGCCCCGATACTCCAGGCGTTTCAGCCCGGCGGTGATGATCGGTGTCGCATCACGCGAGCCGATATAGCCCACGATGCCGCACATGGGATCCTCCTCGTAGGTAGGTTGGTTCCGTCTGGGAACTCACTCCCTGCGGCGGCTGTCCGGTGCGTCACCGCCCGGCATTGGGCCGCGGGGTTGGGCCTGGGGCTCCGGAAGAACAGGTTCCGGATCGGGCTGGGCGGTGAGCCGCCCAGAGGGCATCCGCTGATCCTTCGATTTTCCCGGCACGACGGGTGCGAACCGCCGCGTGGTTCCGGTTAGCCCCGCCTTGCGGCAGGGAACCCTCATCCTCGTCACCCCGGCCCGCGTTCGTGCGGGCTTCGGGGCCTTGCGCTTATCCCTGGATCTTGTCCGCGCACACCTCCAGACCGACAGGACGCTATTGTACTCTCACTCGGCCGGACGATCCTGCCGCCCACCCGACGGTTCCGCTTCTGAGACCCTTCGCCCTCCATATGGCTACACGAACTCCAGGGTAGTTTCTGAGGCCGCGTTGCAGGTCGGCGTAATGCCCCCGGCGTGCCTCCGGCAGTAGTTTCGCCAGCTGGAACATGGCTTCGTCGGTCATCAGCCGAAGCCGAGCCTGGTCCGATCTCCGGTTCTGCTTTCGAAAACGGAACCCGCGCCCAATCCGAACTGTCGCCGCCGGCCCGCGCCAGACCCGCGGTGAGAGCGACGGGAACCGATCCGTCCCATCCAGCGCCACCGGCACCACCACCGCCCGGGTCTTCTCGGCCAGGTAGGCAACCCCCTCCCGAGCTTCCAGCAGGGCCGGGCTGCGAGTCCCCTCCGGAGCCATCAGAATCCCCTCCCCCGCCTCTAGAACCGCCAGCGAACTGCGCAGCGCCCGCCGATCGACCTCCCCGCGTCGCACGGGGATCACTTCCCACCAGCGTGGGAACAGACCCACCAGCGGGTAATCGTAGGCTTCGACCTTTGCCAGCGGCACCGTGTTTCGGGGCAGGTTCGCCAGGGACACGATCGGGTCGACGAAAGCGATATGGTTGTAGATCGCGATCAGCGGCCCCGTGAGGGGTACGTGTTCCGCTCCTTCAACGCTTTCGATTCGGATCAGAAAGCGGAATGCGATGTTGTGGATCATCCAGCGGAGAAGCCCACGCCGACGTTCCATGCGACCGTGCTCGTAAGCGGACGTTGTCGCCCGGCGATTCGGCGCCAACCCCGCCTTCATCCCCGCCCCTCGACCAGGGCCAGCATCCTCTCGACAACCTGATCCACATCCTGGTCCGACGTGTCGAGCACAACAGCATCCTCCGCAGGCCGGAGCGGGGCCACCGGTCGGGACGAGTCGTAGGCGTCCCGGGCGGCCATATCGCGCAGGATTTCGGCCAGATCGGCTGGCTGGCCTCGCCGCTGGATCTCCTGCTGCCTCCGACGGGCACGTTCTTCAACCCCGGCCACCATGTACACCTTCAGGTCGGCCTCCGGCAGGACGACCGTGCCGATGTCGCGCCCCACCATGACCACATCGCCACGCAACCCGATTTCCCGTTGGCGCCGGGTCATGGCCTGGCGAACCCCCGGATAGGCCGAGACCTGGGAGACGTGTCGGTCCACCTCGGGAGTGCGGATCTTCCAGGTCACGTCTTGCCCGTCTACGTCCACGTCGTAGCCACGGCCGTCGTCCGTGCTGGCGGGGCGGACGTCGATGGAGAGTGATTCCGCCACCCGCACCACCTGGCCCTCATCCGCCGGGGATACCCTCCGGCGCAGGACCTCGAGCGTCGCAGCCCGGTACATCACCCCGGTGTCGAAGAACAGATACCCCAGGCGCTCGGCCAGCGCCTTGGCCGCCGTCGACTTCCCCGACGCCGCCGGGCCGTCGATGGCTATGGTTCTGGCCTTCATCGGAGGTGGACTCTCACGGAGGGCCCGCTTCGGCCTCGCCCAGGGTAGCGATGTCGGACCGAACGTACAGAACCCAGATCGAAGGGCTCAAGGGAATGCGTCTTCGGTAGAGCCAGCCTCCAAGATCCGGAGGGATCGCCCCGGGGAAATCCCAACGTTCCGACAAGGTCATGGTCTGGCCCAGGTAATCGCCGGGCAGGGCGATTTGTTCGAAGGCCTCCCGGCGTAGTACCAGCGGCGGCGCTTCGGCCGGACCCGTGTCGCGCATTGAGAATCGCGGCACCGATCGAAGAGCCCAGGCGACCGATGCCGGAAGGTCGGCCGGGGCCACGTCGAGTCCAAGCCCGTCCGGGGTGCCGCTCGCGCTGAGCGACACGGCCTCGATGGTTCTCGCCAACCGCCGGACTCCCAGTGTCGGAGCCGAAGCCTGCCACAGCTCACGTGCCCGACCGGGGGAATCGGAGTAGTTGAGCCGGGATCCGGCCGAGATCGTCATCATCCCCAGGATCAGGAACCCGGCCAGGCCGCCACCTTGCCGCACCACATGCCAGCTCCAACCAAATCCGATCAGGACCGTGGCCAGGATCCCCACCAGGAGGGCTCCCACGGCTACGGCCAGCCGTGCTTCCGGGACCAGAGGATTGACTCCAGGTCCGATACCGCTCACGTACGCCGCCAGCTGGAGGCCGGCGTAAGCCCAGAGCACGAACACCAGCCCGGCAAACCCCAGGCCGGACCACCTGTCCGACCCCCGGAGCCAACGTTGGACGGTCTCGGCCGCTTCCTTCCCCGCCGGGATCGTCAGGAAGACGACGGCCCAGGCAATCGTCTCCCCGCTTCTGGCGGGATACACAACCGAGAGCAGCGCGGCCAGCCCCGCCAACACGCCGGCGGCTGCGAGGCTCCGGGAACCACCGCGACCGCCAACGGCCAGACCAATCATCCCGAGGACCAGGACTGCCGGTTCGTAAGCCGCAAACGCAGCCAGCGGTGTGAGGGCGTGCATCTCACCCGGGAGGAACCAGCCCACGAACCAGGAGCGCGGTCCTTCTGCAACGGCGGCGGACCCGCCCGTCGCCAGGCCGCCTGCCAGGGCGAGACCGAGCGCAAGGAAGGCCGCCGGGAGCAACGCCGACCTGGCCGCTTCGCCGACCCGCTTCATCCCTGGCACTTCCGAGTGTCCCATCCTCCAGCGAATAACGAGCCAGCCCAGCAGGAGGATCAAGAGACCATGAATGAAATCCGGCCCGGACCCCACTCCTAGGACGAGACTGGCGGTGAGCGCCCACTTTCCCCGGGAAGGCGACAGGCTGCCGTCTTCTACAAGGAAGAGCGAGACCAGGCCCAGAGACGCACTTGTGATCGCCAAGCTGGCACCGCCGGCGGTGCGGGAAACCGCAATCAGTGTCGGAGAAACTGCCAGCAGTAAGGAAGCAGCCAGAGCGCCCGCTGTGCCAAGTCGCCTGCGCATTAGCCAGGGAGCCAAGACCAGAAGCCCCCCAACCAGTGCCGGGATGATCCGGGCGGCGGCGTCGGAGGCCGGCAGGAGCTGGAAGAGCATCCAGGTCGCCAAGTCATAGACTGAGCTCTCCGGTGCGGAAACGGACAGCCCTTGGCCCGGGTGTCCTGCCCCTGCGACTGCCCACATGGCTTGGGCCGCCTCGGGGTCGCTCAGCGGGGCGGCGCCCAGCTCCGTCAGACGCAAGCCGAGCCCGAGCAAGAGAATCCCCGCCATGGCCAGGTGTCGAACTCGGATTTGGTCGTCTGCCACAGTCAGGGCGTCTCCTCAACTCGTCGGCCGTAGATTGTCACTTCTTCCGACTGATACAACAGGTCCATATAGACATCGAACTTTCGGGTCACCACCGGCGAGTACCTGTTGCGCTCCAGGGCTCCCAGGTAAACATAGCGGATCGCGTACCGATCCAGGACCGCCCGGGCTTCTTCCCAATCCCGGGTCTGGTAGAGACGTTCCAGGTCCGCGGCCCGGCTCCCCTGTGGCGCATAATCGCCGCGCCATTGGAACTCGTGGAAGTCCCAGCCGAGGATCGCAGGGAATCCGGTGTGGGCTGAAATGCGCCCGAAAGTCGTGTAGCTGCCACCGGCGGCCTCCGCCATCACCCCCATCGGCAGTCGCTCACGAATCCAGCGGATTGCGACGGCGTCGGAGGGATCGCTGCGATCCAGATGGGCAGTTCCGTCGAGCGTAGGGGCAAAGGGCGGCTGGAACCGGTTCGTCTTCTCCCAGAGCGCGGTGGTCGTGTAGACCAATCCCAGCAGGAGCGGGATCACGGAAACGACATAGACCACCCGGCTCCCACGACTTCGGAGGCTGACCGGCGAAGCCACGGCATAGGCCGCCGTCAGCCCCCACAGCAACCAGGCAGCGTAGTAGAACTTGAAGACCGTGTTCATCCGCGTCCCGAAGGCGTCCTTCAGATAGAAGAACTCCGGAACGATCACGAGCGCGGCCCCCAGCCCAAGCATCAGAATCACAAAGGGCTCAGCCCCGCTTCGGTCCGCCTGTTCCGCGGGAATCCGACTTGTTCGGCTCAGGGCAATCCAGCCGGTCGCGATCACGATCGATGCCAGGATCGCCACCCAGGAGCTGCCGAGACGCCGAGCAAGCGCCTCCGCCATCAGTTCCGCAGACCCCGTCGCCCCCATCCCGGCCAGGGCCGGTGCCACGGCTTCCGGACTCGCTGTCGCGATCACCCCGGCCAAGAGCAACGACCCCGCCAGCAGGATCAACGGCACCGCCAGGCCGATCGCCAGGATTCGCCGCCAGTGCCGGGGCACCAGGTCTGCGACAAACTGCGCCATCCAGAACAGTACCGGCGCCAGGGGTACAGCGAACATGATCAGGAAGTGCGGCAGGCGAGTCGGAAACACCAGATTCGGTAGAACGCCTCCCGCCTGCGAAGAGAACGTGGGAATCCAGGCCATCACCGTAAGGCCGGCGATCAGTGCCACCATCACCAGCGCGATCCCGAGCCGCCGGCCGGCGGCTCTGGCCCCGGCCTCCCGCGTCCCCCAGGCCGCTGCCCCCAGGATCAGGGCGAGGTAGATCGGCAGGTCCCAGGTGTTCAAGAACGCCAGGGATCCGGCCAGCCAGCCCGCGATCAGAAGTTCACCCGGCGCCAGGGCGGAGGCCTCCCGGCCCGACAGGAATCCGGCGACAATCCACAAGGCCCCGGCGCCTCCGGCCACGATGGCCAAGCCGCGCAGCAATCCGAGAGACCACTCGACCGGGGCGGCCTGGGCGATCCCGCCCGCCGACCGAACCACCACGGCGGCGGCCCCGATGGCGGTCACCCACAACAGAGCGCGTCGCTCAACCTTCGGCGAGAGCTGCAGGATCTTGAGGCGGAATCCTTCCTGGCGCTGACCGGTAAACACGTGCAGGGCGACCGCAACCGCCAGGATCGCAAAGGGAAGCGCCAGCACGTGGGGATGATTGTCCGCCAGCAGGAACGAGAAGAACGGAAACTCGTCGATCACCTCGACGTGGCGACCGGCCAGATCGATGTCGTTGACCACCCGCGAAGCCTGCCACCAGAACCAGAAACGGCTCGGCGGGAAGACCGGCAGGTTCCCGGGCGGCTGCACCAGGTCTTCCAGATTCAGCCACGCCCAGAACGGCGAGACCATTGTTCCATCGGCCAGCCGTCGCCAGAACCACTGCAGGGAGTGCATCACCTCCAGGATCCCGCCGAGATTCCCGGTGATCACGACGAACAGCGGACCGAGCAGCGCCGCCAGCCTGCGTTGAACCCGCTGGCGCAATCCGAGCAGGTTGTAGACCAGGGAATAGGAGCCGACGACCACCAGAGCGAACCACAGGGCGCTTCCCAGATTGAAGGCCTCGCCGGCAGCTACCCCGGTCAGCCACGTCGGGACCGACAGCAGCACGTAACCCAGGTAGTAGTACGAGATGGCAAACCCCGACAGCCAGGGGTCGTGCGGAGGGAACGTCGGCGAGCGGAGAATCGCGTTGAGAAACGCCAGCTCCATCGGCTTCTCGGTGGCTACGATCTCGGGATTGAAAGCCCGGACAATCGCCCACGCCACGAACGCCACCAGAAACACGGCCTCGATCGTCGCGACGGTGCGCAGGTTTCCACGCAGCCAGGCGAGCCAACCGCGCCAATCCGACCGAACCAGGAACAGGCCGACGGCCGCGACCGCCAGGACCGACATCAGCGCCCCGGCGGACCCGTTCCGCAGCCACCCCAGGCTGGCTCCAATCCACACGAGGTATCCGCTCAACAGAAGGCCCAGGGCCCGGCTCAAGCCGAATCCTCGATCCGGCAGGCGGGGGAAGACGCGCCACACGATCGGAGCGGCGGCGGCGCCAATGCAGCTGCTGGCCAGCCACCATACGGCGATCTGGCCAATCAAGGCGCCACCTCATAGATCACCGTCTGGCCCTGGCGGAAAACCACGCGAAGTTCTCCCCGCGCTGCCAGCCTCTCGAACTTCTCCAGCCCGTAGGTCGGGCAGGCGAGACGCTGCGGGTCTCCATCGAGGACGTCACATTCTACGGCGGGCACCTGGGGAGGCCGCATTCCGATCGGACGTCCGGCCATGTCGCAATCGACGGCGGCTCCGCCGGCGGCCGGCCAGCACGGCTGGATCACCTCGAAATACAGACGCTCGAGGCCACCGACCAGAAGGTAGCGCACCTGGTTCTCCGCCAGGAAAGCCAGCGCCCGATCCTCCGAGGGGGTGGTGTAGAAGTCTGCCAGGTCGAGGGCACGCGAGGTCACCGGGTCGCCGGCCACGAGCGGGCGCTGCTGTCGCTGATGCCAATTCCACCCGAGCACGCCGGGCAGGCCGGTATAGATCGTCGCCCGGGTTCCCCAGCGATACTCCGGGACGTTGGCTTCGACGATCACCGGTGAACCGACGACATTGCGCTGGAGCCAGCGGATGGCCTCGAGGTCTTCATCGAGGTGAACCTCGCCCCCTTGATCGTAGTAGATGGCTTGTTCGAGGAACGCCATCCCGTCGAGCGAGCGGGGCGCCTCGGGGGCCATGCGATCGCGGATCTTGGCTGGCGTGGCCGTCAGAGGATACAGAGCTGCTCCCGCCACCAGCAGGATCCCCGCCAGCCGCCAGACGACGGCGGGCGCCGGATCCCATCGCTCCAGCGCGTCCCAGGTCCAGGTCAGCGCGACTCCCGCGGCGATCGCCAGCAAAGTCCACACCTGCAGATAGAACTTGAAAACGGTGTTCATCCGGCCGATATCGCCCTGGAGACGAACGACCTCCACAACCACGGTCAGCGCCAGGGCGCTGAGGAGAAGGGCCAGCACGACTTGCTTGGCTGCGGGTTGACCGCGGCGCACAAGCAACAGCCCGGCCAGCAGTGCCAACGGACCGGCGACGAGGACGATCCTGACCCCAACGAGGGCCGCGTACATTCCCGCCGCCGAAAGAAGGACCCCCGCCGCGACCACCCACCCCAGATTGGCCCTGACCTTTCCCAATGCGGCGAGCGGCGTGCTCGCCATCCAGTCAATCGCCTCGTGCACCATCCAGGCGGCCAGGAAGAACAGGAAGACTCCGTGGACCGTCAGATACGCCCGAATCGTTGTCCGAGAGCCGGTCCAGGCTTCGGCCTCGGTGTAGCCTTGAACGTACCAGGCGGTATACGGGAGATACAGCAGCAGCGCCGCCAGGAGCAGGGCCCCGGCCGAAAGCCCTCCTGTCAGGACGCCCTTCTTGGTGAACTTCCCCGCCTCCAGCAAGGGCGCCAGGGCAGCCGCTGCCACACCCAAACCAAGGTACACGGGGAAGTCCCAGGTGTTTGTCGGCCGAAGAGACCCCAGGATCAATCCCCCCAGGGCCAATGCCCCGACAGCAGAAAACCCGCGCGGCCTCCGACCTTCCTTCGACCCCAGAACCCAGGCCACCGCCCACGACAACCCCAGCACGGTCAGGGGCAGGCTGATCATGTGCGCGTGCAGGTCGGCATACAGGAACGTGAAGAACGGGAACTCCGTGATCGGGTCGACGTCGCCCGGGTCGGAGGGAATCGCCCGAACTCGGGTTCCAGTACCACTCGTCGGGCCGGTACGGAAGCGGTGACTGCAGACTGAGGAATCGTCCCAGCCCGCGCGCCGCCTGGGGGATTCCTGCCAGCATCTCGTGAACTGGCTCTCCGTTGGTACCGATCCGCTTCAAGCCGTCGTAGGCCATCCGGACTGTGCCCAGGTTTCCCAGCAGAACCAGTCCCAGCGCCGCCGCGACTCCCGCCGCCGCCGGCCGCATTCGGGACCTGCCGGGCACCCTGCGGGCGATCTCCAGCGCCAACCCGAAGGCGGCGATCCCCAACGTCGAGAACAGGGTGGGTAGGATCAAGTTGTAGGCGACCGACGGGTTCAATCCCAACAACCGGACCGGAATGCCGACCAGGACAAATCCGAAGTAGTAGTAGTTGATGTAGCCGCCGGCGAACCACGGGTCGTAGGGTGGAAACGAGGTGCTGCGCATCACGGCGTTGAAGTAGGAGAAGTCCATCGGCTTCTCCCCGCCCTTCGAAGGGTGCCACAGGTCCGGATTCCCCAGGCGTATTGCCAGGTCGAGAACGAACAGAGTCAGCGCCAGCACTTCCACCCAGGCGATCTCCCGACGCTGCTTGCGCAGGAAATCCAGGAGGTCGACCCGATCGCGCAGGGCGATCAGCGCCGAAACCGCACCGAGGACAAGGACCACGCCAACCAGGACGGGCGTGCGCATCGGGACTCGCAGACTTCCCAAGACCCAGGCGCCCCAGGCGACCAGAAGCAAACCCAGGATGCGGCCGAGGGCATAGGCGCCGAGGGTGAAGCCGGGGAAGGCGCTACGGGCGATCGGCAGGGCCAGCCAGCCCAGCACGAGGATCAGGGCCCACCAGGCGACGGTGGCCAGGATCTGCGACCGGTTGATCAGGCTCTCGGGTGGGAACAACTCCGACCATGTGCCGCCGGCGCGCTGCTCAGATAGTCGCTCCGGCGGCAGGAGCAGATTCCGGTTGGCTGCGGAGGCCTGGGAAGGGATGACATGCTGCACCTGGCCGACATCCACCGCACTCAGGGCAGACTCCACCGCCGACCGCGAGAACGCCGACGTCCTGCGGAAGATCATCACTTTGGGATGGTCGTACACCGTGAAGGCTTCTTCCGCGGTCTGATCGTTGACCTGGAAAGACCCCAGGCCGGGGTTGCTCTGGAAGACTGCCACCAACTCATAACCCAGAGAGTTTTCGCTTCCGTCGGGCTCGGCCACCGCACCGCACTCCGGCACCGATCGAGGCGCGGGGCACGAAAACAACCTCCGGTAGTATTCGGTGGTCAGAGGATAGCGAACCGGCACGCGCGGGATCGAACCGTACTGTCGGTTGGAGGTGATCACCAGGTAGTCCCCCCGATCCAGGGTTTCCACCAGGCGCTCCAACTTGTCCACCGTCCCGTCGGCGTCGGAGTCTTCGTCGTCGGCCCAGTACAGCTCCTGGTTCAAGCCGGCGTACATCCCCCCAAAGGCGTCGCGACCATCCAGCCGCAGCGGCAGTCCATCGTCCCAACTGGACTCGCTGATCAGCCGGGCCCCTCGCAGGCCCAGCGGGCCACCGGCGGCCTGAATCCGGAGCCAGTACGAACGGTCCGGGTCGAGGGAAACCGGCTGCGGGAATTCGAATCGCAGCAGGTCCCCACCCGTATCCGAGACCTCCGCCCGGAGCCTTGCGACGGGCGAAACCGAGCCAGGATCGTCGAGGACATCGATCGTCACCGAGGTCGAAGCGGACGTGTCGAGGCGCTCAGCCCAGCCGAGCGCCACGCCGCTCAGGGTCGGACCGATCGGGCCGAACGAAACAAGGAGCGGGCGGTCGGTCCCGATCCCGACTTCCTGCTCCGGCAGAGACAAGGACTGCGTGATCTCGCCGTCGCCGATGTCGATGCGGAGTTCGAAGCTGCCGTCGAGGGCGACCGCCGGAGCGCCTTCCAGGGTCAGACGAAGCTGGAAAGGCTGACCGACTTCCAGATCGGCAGGCGCGTTGAAGGCCAGGGAGTCGGCGGCCGTGTCGAGCGTGGCGAGCGACTTCAAGGCCCGCCCCCGCACCAGCCCGAAGGAGTCGACGACTTCGATCCGCAGACCGGCCGGCCCATCGACCACACCCAGGTGAGTGATGCGGGGCAGACCGATCGAAGTCAGGGTTCCTCCGGCTTCGGCAACGAAATCAGCCTGGTGCACTCTCCCTTCCGCCAGAAGGAAATCGGAGGAGGTGGGCAGAGGATAGAGCTCCCCCTCCGCCTGACCCCCCACCAGCAGGTTCACCGCAGCGGGGATGTTGGCATAGATCCAACGTGAGGCCGCCACCCGCGTGACGGGCCGGGTGTAGATCGAGGCGAAACCGAGTCCGTAGGCGAGATGCAGTCCGAGCATCCCGGCCGAGACGACGCCGAGCAGAGGTCGGCTCCAACGTCGGACCGGGTCTGGAGCCTGGGTCGCGACCTGCCACAGGCGGATCGCCCCCCAGGCCGCAAAGAGAATCAACGTCGGATACACCGGAAGCTGGTAGCGCATGCTGGCGGTGAAGGCCGAAGCCTGCCACAGCGCAAACCCGCCGGTCCACACCAGTGGAACCAGGTGCCTGTGCCAACGCCCGCGGAGCGACTCGGCCAGAGCCCAGCCCCAGCCCGCCCAGGCCGCCAGTCCGAGGGGAAGCCCCATCCCCCACAGAATCATATTGCGCAGGGAGAATACGAAACGCGGCCGATCGGCCCACTGCAAGGCGAAAGGCAGATCGGCATCTCCCGAAGATTGAACTCGTACTTCCTCCAGGTCGGCCAGCCAGGCCCGATTGGGAAGGACATTGAAAACCGAGGGCCCCTCGAAGGCGTAGGGCTGGAGCACCCGGAAGGTGGCCACCGTTGCCAAACCGGCCAGCAGCACCCCAACCACAGCCCTTTGGATTTCGGACTCACGGCTCTCGCGAGGCGCCGCCGCGATTCGCGCCGCCGCCACCACCAGGGCGATGCCCGCCAGAGGAAGCGCGCTGATCTTCGACGCCGTAGCAGCTCCGACGCACACTCCGAAGAGAACATGGTCGAGCAGTCTTCCGTCCTGCTGTGCTCGCACGGCGAACCACAGCCCGGCCACCACCAGGGCATTGGCGAACGGATCGACCACGAAGAAGTGCGAGTGCTGGATCAGCAGAACGGTGAAGGCGCCGAGCAGCGCCGCCAGCAGACCGATGCCGTGTCCGTACAGCCTCTTTCCCAGCGCATACAACAGGGCCAGGGTGATCAGGTCAAAGCCGGCTGCGGCGGCCCGTCCCACCAGATGGACTTCGTCGTAGCCGACCTGCGAAAGCCCCTCCGCCAGGAGGCGAACCAGGAACACCGGGAACGTCCCGTAGACGAAGAAACCGAAGTTCGCATTGTGGGGATTGAACGGCGATCGAGCGGTGTCGAAGTACTCCCCCAGCCCCGCCGGGATCCGCAGGGCGGTCTCCACCATCGTCAGGAACCGCTCGTCTGGATGGAGGTGGGTGTTCTCGTCCCAGTTGATCCCGGAGAGCCGCAGGGCGGCGGCCGTCAGGAGGATCGCGGTCAGGGCGAGGCCAGCCCACGGGAGCGACGGCCTGCGAGCGGGCGGAGCCTCCGATCGGACCGGCGCAAGCGGAGAATTCACTGACCGAGCCCCCTCGCAGGAACGAAGAAGATCCAGAAGTCATGCAGGTCGACGCCCGAGACGAAGCGCTCGGCCCAGCCCTGGGGGAAGAGCCGGTTCAACTTACCGAGCGTTTCCAGATCCGCCAGGTTCACCAGGAACAACTGGGGGCGGATCTCCCCGGCCAGGGAGTCGATCTCCTCCGGGTGCAGGGCCATGTCGACCCCCGGGCGACCGGCCTGGAACGCCACCAGGCGCGTGTCGAACCAGTGGGGGTACGGCACAACATGGGCGGTGGCATGGCTTCCCACCGACTCGGCGAACCCGCGCACCACCCGCCCGGCATCGAGGGTGTTCCAGGAAGATTGGCGGAATACGGCCGAGTACTCCACAAAGAGCATCCGGTAGTTGTTCCTCGCCGCCTGGAAGGTGAGTGCCAGCGCGATCGACCCGGCGAGAAGGGCGCCCCAGCGCCCCGCCACGATCCGTCGCAGGCTGCGAGCCATAGAAACAAGTCCGAAGCCCGCCATGACGAAGACTGGGATCATCGCCGCCGAGGCTCGATTCGGGGCCGGGTTCTCTTCCGGGAAGGCCAGCGAAAGGAATGACGGCGCCAGCAACAGCGGAATCGAGAGAAGGAGAAACAGGTCGAGCCAAGAACGACGCCTCAGGTAGCGGGCGAGGAACAGCCCGACCCCGATCAGAAACAACCCGCCGGTCACCCAGTCGAGCGCCGGCTTGCCCGGCAGGGTCACCACCCAGATCCGCCCGCTATCCCAGTTGAACATCTTCAGCGCACTCCACAGGTTCCCCGCCACAAGTGCGGCCGTCGACCCGGGCAGCGGGCGTTCGGCGGCGGTCATCCGAGACAGCGAGCGCTCCAGGAACTGCTCGGGGTAGCTCAGACCGGCGTGGAGTAGCGGCAGGAACACGGCCAGGGCGATCAGGGCCGCGGCGGCCAGCCAGGTGAAGACCTGTTTTCGTCGTCCCCGGGCGACGGGGTGGGATGCAAAGACGGCGACACCCAGGATCAGCAGCACCGGGACGATGCGCGCCGGGCTGTATCCGTACAGGCCCGCTCCGGCGAACAAACCCGCCAGAAGGACATCGTTACGTCGCTGGCGCTCCAGCCCCCGGATCAGGAAGTACAGCGCCGGAGCCGCCAAGACCGGGAGCAAGGCGAAGCGCAATCCCGTGCGGGCAATCAGGTTCGGCCAGAAACCAATCCCGGCCAGGGCCAGCGCCGCCACCGCAACCGGCTTTCCGCCGATCTGCCTGCCGATCAGGTAAAGGAAGGGCAAGGTCAGGAATCCCGCCGCCGCCGTGCCGAGCTTCAGAGTCAGGAACGTCAGACCGGTCCCCGCCCACCGGGCGATGCCCGCCGAAAGATAGAACTGGATCGGCTCCCGACCGGTGTTTCGCAGGAAGAAGATCGGGGACGACCCGTTCAAGACGTCCATGACGTCGAGCAGCTTCTCGGCGTGGTCACTCCACATTTCCGGCGGGACGTGATCGAGCAGATAGAAGCGAAAGAACGCGCCGAATTCCAGGGCGACGATCGCCAGCAGGCTCCATCCATCAAGGCGCAGCGACAGGCGAGGTGCGGCGATCCACTGGCCCAGGCTCCGCCGCCATCGGCCCAGGAAGCTCTCCCCCTCCCAAAACGCCACCAGAAGGCACAGCACGCTCCCGCCCCAGGCCAGCAGGGTCGAAGTGCGAAAAGCATTCCCTCCCGAAAGCAGCAGGGTCGAGAACCCCAGGATCGCCCCGGCCACCAGGAAGGACATCCGCGCCGGACTGTCGGCGCCCGCCGCCGGGGGCATTGCGCGGCTCCGCACCGAGGTCGAGTTCGCCCCGACGAAGCGACCAGACCAACAGACCGGCCACGCCTGCCAGCCCGATCAACCACGGACCCGGGGTGGTGGACTTTCGCTCCCATTGCTCGAAGCCGGCCTGGACGAACACGGCTCCGAACAGGGCGAACAACAGGGGCAACATCGCCCAAGGGATCCGAACGGGTTGCATGCGCGGCATCACAAGCCGCGGTGCCGACACCTTGGCCGCAGCAGGCCAGGCGGCCTCCTCGTCGGAAGACGGGATCGGGATCGGCCGCCCGCGGAGAACCGAGCGGACCCAGTCCAGGACCGTAGGCTCACGACCGTTCGACGGGTCGGGATTTATCCGTGGTCGCTCCGCCGCTCTTCCATGCCGCTCTACTCCGACCGCCGGGCGACGTACAGACTGTAGGTGCCGTCGCCCGCCAGGGGTTGCCGATAATACCGACGGAGGAAGACCTCCGTCAACCCGAGGCTGAGCCGCCACGGCGCCAGAATCCATCGCCCGGTGAGCTTGCGCGCAAGCAGCGACGGCAAACCGAAATAGTGCCCCCACTCCAGCACCCGCAGCGCGGCGGGAGGGAAATAGCGAACGGACCGCTCGACCAGGAAACCGGCCTGGCCCAGACGCGCGGACCACGACTCTTCCCACTCGAGGTTCACCGTTCGCGTGACCCGTCGAAACCACTCGGCGTAAGCGCGCCCCAGCCGCGCCAGACCGATGGACTCCGGTCCCCGGCGCAGAGCCAGGTGTTCAAGATAGCCGGGATTGGGCACGGTGATCACCAGTCGGCCGCCCGGCCGGACCACCCGTCCCAACTCGTTGAGAACCGGCTGAAGAGGCGGAATGTGCTCGAGCACGGAGTTGCTGACCGCACTGGCGAAGGCGCCCTTGGCGAACGGGAGTCGCTCCCCGGTCGCCGCCAACAGCAGGGGATACACCTTGCGGGCTCCGGCCTCGCGGAGGGAAACCGGATCGGGATCGACACCGACGGTGGGCGGCCGGTCGAAGGCGACGCTCCCGAAATGCCCGTCGCCACATCCCAGGTCGAGCACGGGCTCCGCCAGCCGGACCCGGCTGACCAGCGAGGCCTCGACCGCCCGCAGCAGGGCACGAAAGTAGGGCAGTGCCTGCAAATGAGGCCAGAGGAAGTCGCGGGTCATTTCGATCGATCCGCGATGGACTCGAACAGCTCCAAGTATGCGGCCGCCACCGTGTCGGGCGAGTACCTGCGGCGAAGCTCGTCGGCGCCGACGGTGGATTCCGGAGGCCTGCGCAACACTTCCAGCAGGGCCTGCGCCAGCGCCCCGGCATCGCGAATGGGCACGATTTGGCCCATCCCCGTTTCTCGGACCGGCTGCCGCACCCCCGGGAGATCCGAGGCAACCACCGGTGTGCCGCAGATCATCGACTCGATCTGGACCAATCCGAAGCTCTCGGTGCTATTCAGGCTGGGCAGGACTGTGACGTCGCAAGCGGCGAAGAACTGAGCCATCGCGGCGGGCTCTAGAACCCCCAGAAACCGCCAGTGGTCCCCCAGGGCGTCGATCTGGGGAGACAGACGCCTGGCGTAGTCCGACTCCCCAATGACGTTCAGGTGCTGCCCGGCGAACAGAACGCGTGCCTGGGGATGCTCCGCCAGAATCCGGGGCATCGCGCCAAGCAGAACCTCGACACCTTTTTCCGCCGCCAGTCGGGCCGCCATACCAATGGTCGGCCCGCCGCCGGAAATCGTCTCCCCGAATGCGGCCGTCTGACCTCGATCGGCCGAGGCCACTTCGACCGGCGGGCGGATCACGCGCAGCTTGGCTCCCTGGCGGGCCAGGAACGGCGTGTTGCGGCCGTAATCTTCGGTGTAGGTTACGACCGCGTCGGCGTTGCCGGCTGCGATCCGGTTGGCCATCCGAATCGCCAGCATGGCCGGCCGACTGAGCAGCGCCTCGGGCAATCGTAGGTCGCAGTGATAGGTCAGGACCACCGGCTTCCGCTGCCGGCGGCCCCGCAGGGCAAGCCCGGCCGCATCGAACTGCGGCAGGTGCAGGCTCACCACGTCGTTGGCCTTCACCTGTCGGGTGGCCTCGCGTCCAAACCCGGGCATGATGACACCCTTGCTCAGCCGAAATGCCACGGGCACTCGCACCACCCGCACCCCTTCCAACACTTCCTGGCGGGGAAGCCGGTCCGAGTACTGCGCCGTCAGCACGGTAACCTGATGACCCGCCCGAGCCCACGCGCGCGCCAGGCGCTCGACGTACACCGTCAGCCCGGAGACGTAGGGGCGATAGTAGGTCAGCGCGGTCAGGATGCGCATTGGTTCAGGAGGCCGGCCGCGCCAGCAGGCCGCGCGCGGCGCGCGCCAGATCCCCGAGAGAGCGTCCCTCGGTGGTCAGCGCGATCGACCCCAGGACGACCGTCAGGGAGAATTGCACCCCATGGCCGGCCAACACCACCCCCAGGGCCGCCGCCTGCGAGATTCCCAGGAAGCGTAGGGCGGCCACCCCCGCCAGCTCGTATACGCCCACGGCTCCCGGCGATGAAGGGATCGCTCCGCCCAGGGCGATCATCCCCAGTCCAAACCAGGCTACCGGGAGAGACGGCAGTTCTGCGAACATCCGCAGGTAGATTCCGAACTGGACCCAGGCAATCACCCAACCCAGGCCGAGCCACGCCAGGGCGGGGACCAGCCTGGCCCCCGAGCGGGCTTCGTCGAGCCCTGCCAGGAACCGGTCGAAGATCCCGGCCAGCCGCTGGAACCAGGCCCCCTTCGATCGTCGCAGCAAACGCGAAACGGCCGCCCTTTCTCGGAAGATCAGCAACAGAACTCCGGCCAGGACGAGCAGGCTCCCTCCGGCCAGCCACGCAGAACGGGAGGCCCAGGCTGGGGGCGCAAGAAACGGCATCGTGACCACAACAGTCACTACGGCGATCGAGACGTCGACCATGCGCTCGACCACGATGGCGCCCAGGGCGCGCGAAGCTCCGATCGGCGTGTCGTGACCGACAAGATAGGCCCGTCCCAGCTCTCCCAGCCGTAGCGGGAGGATGTTGTTGAGCAGGTAGCCCTCATTCAACGCGGCGAACGCCCTGCGGTACGGGACGGCCGACCCGAGCAAGACGCGCCAGCCTTGCGCCCGGGCTGCGATTCCGGCCAACTGGAGGAGGAAGGCGGGGAGCAAGAGGGGATACGCGGCCTGGGTCAGTCTCTCAGAGAAAGCCTGAACATCCAGACCCCACAGCGCAACGGCCAGGGCGACCGCGCTGACGACCAGACCCGCCGCCCAGCTCGGATCCCGGTCGCGTCTCGTAGGTGCCGCGGAATCGACCCCGTCGCCGCTCATTGGGTGGCAAAGAAAGGTCCGGAACAGTTCGTCCGGAACCGCGAGAGATTATAGCATCGCGGGCAGGTGGCAGCCTTCAGAAGGAGGCGGTCCGTGATGGCGGCCGGCACCGGGCGACCCGATGGTGCAGACCCTAGGGGATCGAGCAGGCAACAATCCCCGGCTGCCGACGGATGGTCCTGCGGGATCTGGAATTCCTTTCTCTCCTCGGCCCTGCCGCATGGCATCTCGGGCAGCGGAGTGGGCTTGGCTCAAGGATGAGGGACGTACTCCACCCCCGGCCCGGAGTTGCCGAAATGGAGACGGAAACGCGCCTTCCCGCGCGAACATGCGTGTGTGGGGGTCGGCGCACCGGATCCGGCCGGCTGGGCCCCGCCGGTGGGAAACCGGTCCAGGGGAAAGCCGCGGAAGACCTCTAGCTCTCGAACAGGTGAAGGTTGTGCTGGACCCACTCGTCCAGGCGGCGAACGCCTTCAGCCACCCCGACCTGCGGTTCCCAGGAGAAGTCGTGCATCGCCTTGCGGATGTCGCTGACGTAGACCTTCTGGTCCCCCGGCCGCCATTCTCCGCGTGAAACGGGGATCGGCCTCCCCAGCAGCGACTCGAGCAGCGGCCCGAACTCGGTCCAGACGGCCAGGGTGTTGCGGGGTCCGCCGCCAATGTTGTAGACGCGACCGGCCGCCGACGGTTCCGCCAGCGCTCGCAGCATCACGTCGATCAGGTCGTCGACATACAACACATCGCGCACCTGCTTCCCGTCGCCGAAGATGGCAATCGGCCGCCCGGTGCGGGCGGCGATCACAAACCAGGCCAGCCAACCCTGGTCTTCGACCCCGAACTGGCGCGGGCCATAGATGCATGAGTTGCGGAAGACGATCGTGCGCATGCCGTAGATCCGGGCGTAGTCGCGCAGGTACTGATCGGCGGCGCCCTTGGAGCAACCGTAGGGAGAATGGAAATCCAGCGGGGTGGTTTCATCAACCCCCTGGGGGACGTCGGCGTAGCGGTAACGTCCACCGTCTTCGACCACCGCCAGGTGCGCCATCTCCCCGTAGACCTTGTTGGTGGACGTGAACAGGATTGTCGAGTTCGAGCGCTTCGGCCCGAACGGCTTCGAGCAGGTTGAACGTTCCCAGGGCGTTGATCTCGAAGTCCAACCGCGGGTCGGCGACCGAGGTGGTCACCGCCACCTGGGCGGCGAAGTGGAGAATGGCTTGGGCGTCGCCGTGGGCGGCGATCACGCGTCGCAAGCCTTCGAAATCCCGGACGTCCTGCCGGGCGAACTCCAGATCTCCCCCCGCTTCCCGGAGCCACGCCAGGTTGCGTTGACTGCCCGGCCGCGACAGATTGTCGATCACCACCACCGTGTGCCCCGCCTCGAGCAGCCGCCGCACGGTATTCGAACCAATGAAACCGGCGCCTCCGGTGATGATCAGTTTCATCCGCATTCCCTCCGCCAGGCCGGCCCCAAAGCCTACTCCTCCAGCCGCAGAATCGCCAGAAAGGCCTCCTGGGGGATCTCCACCGCGCCGACCCGCTTGAGCCGCTTCTTGCCCTTCTTCTGCTTCTCGAGCAGTTTCTTCTTCCGGGTGACATCACCCCCGTAACACTTGGCCAACACATCCTTGCGCACCGCCCGCACATTGGCGCGCGAGATCACCCGGCCGCCGGACGACGCCTGGATCGGGACGGTGAACAGCTGGCGCGGGATCAGCTCCTTGAGCTTGGTGACGATGCGCCTGGCCCTTGTGGTAGGCGTCGTCGCGGTGGACGATCATGGCCAGGGCGTCCACCGGCTCCTCGTTGATCAGGATTTCGAGTTTCACCAGATCGTCGGCCCGGTAGCCGCTGAACTGGTAGTCGAGCGAGGCGTAGCCGCGGGTGCGCGACTTCAGCTGGTCGTAGAAGTCGACGATCAGTCTCGGCCAGCGGGATGTCGAAATGCAGCACCACCCGCCTCGGCGCCGGGTACTCCTGCTCGATGAACGCCGCCCGGCGCTTGATGGCCAGATCCATCACCGTCCCGTAGAACTCGTCGGGAGTGAAGATCTGGATCCGCATCCACGGTTCGCGCACTTCCAGGATACGGCCGGGGTCGGGCAGCTCGGCCGGCGAGTCGATCGTCTGGATCGATCCGTCGATCAGGGCGAGTTCATACTCCACCGACGGCGCGGTGGCGATGATGTCCAGACCGTGCTCCCGCTCCAACCGCTCCTGGACGATGTCCATGTGGAACATGCCCAGAAAGCCGCAGCGGAAGCCGAAGTTGAGCGCCTGCGAGGTTTCCGGCTGGTAGACCAGGGAGGCGTCGTTGAGCTGCAGTTTCTCGAGGGCGTCCTTCAAGTCGGCGTAGTCCTCGCCCTCCACCGGGTAGAACCCGGCGAAGACCATCGGTTTGGGATGCTGGTAACCGGGCAGGGCCCGGGCGCGGACGTCGGAGGCCAGCGTGATCGTGTCGCCCACGCGGCACTCGCGGACGGTCTTCAGCCCGGTGGCGACGTAACCGACCTCCCCTGCGCTCAGCTCCCCGGTAGGGAGCCATTTGAGGCGAGAAGTAGCCGATCTCGAGCGGCTTGGCGAGCGCCCCGGTGGCCAGCATCCGCAGTTCATCGTCGGCCTCCACCTGGCCGTCGACCAGTCGCACGTAGGCGATCACTCCCTTGTAGGAGTTGTAGTGCGAATCGAAGATCAGAGCCCGGAGTGGGGCCAGCGGGCTTCCCCGCGGGGCCGGCACGCCCCGAACTACCGCTTCCAGGAGCACGCTCGACGTTGGTGCCCTGCTTGGCCGAGATGCGCACGATTTCTTCCGGTGCGGTGCCGAGCAGCTGGTGGATCTCCTGGGCCACCTCGTCGGGACGGGCCGAGGTCCAGGTCGATCTTGTTGATGACCGGGATGACCTCGAGGTCGGCATTCAAGCGCCAGGTACAGGTTGGCCAGTGTCTGGGCCTCGATGCCCTGGGTGGCGTCGACCACCAGCAACGCGCCTTCGCAGGCCTCCAGGGCGCGGCTGACCTCGTAGCCGAAGTCGACGTGCCCCGGGGTATCGATCAGGTTCAGCTCGTACTCCTGCCCGTCGGATGCGCCGGTAGGCCATCCGCACCGCGGAGGCCTTGATCGTCACGCCCTTTTCGCGCTCGAGGTCCATGCTGTCCAGCACCTGCTCGGTCATCTCGCGCTCCGAGACGGTACCGGTGAGCTGCAGCAGCCGGTCGGCCAGCGTCGACTTCCCGTGGTCGATGTGGGCGATGATGCAGAAGTTGCGAATTCGCTGGGAGTTCATGTGCGGCGCGAAGTATAACCGGGCCGATCCGCCGTCAGCGGCCAGCCGTCAGCCATAAGCCGTCACCCTTATACCTTCAGGGGCTTGCCAATGGATAGCCGTAGCTGTGCTGATGAGGTGTGGGGTGAGCTCGCAGCGGATGGCTGAGCGCTGGTGGCTGCTGCCTAGGCGTCCACCGCCCGCTCGACTGCCTGGTGGAGATCCGTCGAGGCGCGTCCTTCCGTGCCCAGAGAAGGAACTCGATGTTGCCTTTCGGGCCGCGCAGAGGCCGAGCGAAGCACGCCTTGCGCCGCCAGGCCCGTGGCGGCGGCCGCCTCGGCGACCTCGACGATCACCCGTCGATGGATGGCCGGGTCGCGGACCACCCCGCCCTTCCCCACGGCGCCTCTGCCCGCCTCGAACTGGGGTTTGATCAGGGCCAGCAGATCGCCTCCGGCCTTCAACCATCCGGCGGCCACCGGCAGGAGCAGGCGAAGCGAGATGAACGAAGCGTCCACCGATACCAGGTCCAAGGGCTCGGGGAGACTCTCGACCAGGCGGGCGTTGGCGCCTTCCATCAGCACCAGCCGAGGATCATGGCGCAGCCTCCAGTGCAGGAGTCCCCGGCCCACATCGATCGCGTACACGCGCTCCGCGCCGTGCTGGAGCAGGCAGTCGGTGAAACCTCCGGTAGAAGCTCCAACGTCGGCGCAAACGCGTCCTTCGACGCCGACGCGAAATCCGACCAGCGCGGCTTCGAGCTTATCGCCGCCTCGCGAGACATAACGCGGCCCGGCATCGACCTCCAGCCGCTCACCCGGCTCCACCGACTGCGACGGCTTGAGCGCCAGTTGGCCGTCGATCCGGACCTGCCCGGCCATCACCAGACGCTGCGCCTGGCTGCGGCTTTCCGCCAGGCCCCGCTCCACCAGCGCCAGGTCGAGCCGCTCACGCTCGGAAGCCATCGGGGCAATCCATCCTACGGAACCAGGATTATAGGTCTGGCGGCCCCGGCTTGCCGCGCCGATGCCTCCCTGCTATCATCCCGCCGTGCCCGGCGCTCTGCTCGCCTCGCTCCGACCTCGGCAGTGGATTAAGAACGGCTTCCTGTTCGCGGCGCTGGTCTTCGACGGCCAGCTGACGAACCTGCCGGCTCTGCTCGACACGATCCTGGGCTTCCTTTTCTTCTGCGCTGCCACCAGCTGCATCTACCTGGTTAACGACCTGCCGCGATCTGGAGGAAGACCGCCTGCATCCGACCAAACGGAACCGGGCGCTCCCTTCCGGCCGTCTGTCGCCGCGAGCTCGCCTGGATGGCGGCCGCTGCCCTCGGCGGGGCGGCCCTGATCGGGAGCTTCCGGCTCAACCCCGGGTTCGGCTGGATCGTACTGGGCTACATCGGCCTGTTTCTCATGTACTCGTGGCGCCTGAAGCACGTCCCGATCCTGGACGTCTTTTCCATCGCCGCCGGATTCGTCCTGCGGGTCGGCGCCGGGGTCTCCCTGATCACGGTCGAGCGCTTCTCCCCCTGGCTGTATGTCTGCACCACGTTGCTGGCGCTCTATCTTGGCTTCGGGAAGCGACGAGCCGAATTGCAGCTGCTGGCCGGCTCGGCCGGGCAGCACCGCCGGGTGCTCGACGGGTACAGCCTGACCCTGCTCGATCACTTGATCCTGATCGTCAGCGGGGCGACGATCATGGCTTATTCCCTGTACACGTTTTCGGCCGAGAACCTCCCCGGCAATCACCTGATGATGCTCACCATCCCGTTCGTGATGTACGGGATCTTCCGCTACCTGTGGCTGATTCAGGTCGAGTTGGCAGGCGGCGCGCCGGACGAACTGTTGCTGCGTGACCGCCCTCTGCTGTTGACGTTCCTGCTGTGGGGCGCCGCCTCGGTCGCCATCCTCTACCTGGGCGCATGACCCGCGCCTGCGCCCCGGGCAAGATCATCCTGCTCGGCGAACATGCCGTCGTCTATGGCCGGCCGGCGCTGGCGGTGCCGTTGCGCCAGGTGCAGGCCTGCGCCCGGATTACGCCCGCCGACGACGGACCGGCCGGCGATCTGCGCATCGAAGCCCCGGCTCTCGGTCTGCATACCTGGCACCACCGGGCGCCGCCAGACAACCCGCTGGGGGCCGCGGTTCGGGCGGGCCTCGAGGCCCTGGCCCCCGGTCCGTTCGAACCCCTCCGCCTCGAGATCGAGTCCACCATCCCGATGGCCTCCGGCCTGGGATCGAGCGCGGCCGTCTCGGTAGCGATCCTGCGGGCTCTCAACCACCATTTCGGCGGGGGCCTGACCGATGCGCAGATCTCCGACCTGGCATTTGGAGTCGAAGTCATCCAGCATGGCACTCCTTCCGGGATCGACAACACCGTGGTGGCACTGGATCGGCCGGTCTTGTTTGTTCGCGGTCGGACTCCCGAGCCCCTGGAGATCGGGGCGACCCTCCACCTGGTGGTCGGCGACACCGGGGTGGCCGCATCCACCGGCCTGGCGGTGGCCGAGGTTCGACGCCGCCGTGAAGCCGACCCCGGCCTGGAAGCGGTGTTCGACTCGATCGGGGAGTTGGTGGAGCAGGCCCGCCAGGCGATCGTCCTGGGCGACCCAGCGCGGCTGGGCGGGTGCATGCAGCAGAACCACGGCCTGCTGCGTCGGCTGGGAGTTTCTTCCCCCGAGCTCGACCGTCTGGTGGCTGCCGCCATGACCGCCGGGGCGCTCGGCGCAAAACTGTCGGGCGGGGGCATGGGAGGCAATATGCTTGCGGTCTGCGAGGCCGAGGCGAGCCCGGCGGTCGCGCTCGCGCTTCAAAACGCAGGCGCAGCCGGAGTGATCCAATCCGAGGCTGGCGCCGTGATCTTTCTGAAACTCGGGGGCTCGCTGATCACCGAGAAGAACCGGGCGGAGACCGCCCGGGTCGACGTCTTGCGCCGGCTGTCGAACGAGATCGCGGCGGCCCGCCGCGCCGATCCCGAGCTGCGCCTGCTGGTCGGCCACGGCTCAGGCTCGTTCGGACATGCGGTGGCCTCCCGCACCCGCACCCACCTGGGCGCATCCTCACCGGAGGACTGGCTTGGCTTCGCCGAAGTGTGGCGCTCGGCCAACCGCCTGAACCGAATCGTGGTCGACGCGCTGGCCGAGGCCGGTCTGCCGGTGATCTCCTTCCCGCCTTCGGCCTCGGCGGCCGCCCGCTCCGGTGATCTGACCTCTCTGGCCGTCGAACCGATCAAGCTTGCCCTGCAACGCAACCTGGTTCCTCTGGTGCAGGGGGATGTGGCCTTCGACGCGGCGCGGGGCGCCTGCATCGTATCGACCGAGCGAGTTTTCAGCTGGCTGGCGCCGCGCCTGCGTCCGCGACGGATCCTGCTGGCGGGCGCGGACCCCGGCGTGTTCTCCGACTTCCCGGCGAACCAAGACCTGATGCCCACCGTTTCCCAGGGTCCGCTGACGACCGGCGCGCTGGGCGGCTCGTCGGCCCTGGATGTCACCGGGGGCATGGCCGACAAGGTCCGATCCGCCCTGGATTGGGTCCGCCTCGATCCGCAGCTCGACGTGCGCATCTTCTCGGGGGAAGCCGCCGGACAGGTCGAGCAGGCGCTGCTCGGTGGGCAGCCTGGAACCCGGGTGGTCTGGCGCGACGAAACCGGCGGATCCTCCGATCAGGCCTGAGTAATCCCTCCCCCTCCCGCGGACGGAAGGCACTTGCCCCGGGAGGCAGTCACCCCTACCCTCGACTCGGGAACCAACCCGGAAACCGGAGGTCGCTGCATGGCGGAACGGAAGAAGGTCTCGCTGCCAGCCTTGTTCCATAAGATGGAACAGGGCCAGCCCATTACCATGCTCACCTGCTACGACTACCCGACGGCGCATCTCCAGGAGCAAGCCGGGATTGACATCGTACTGGTGGGCGACAGCCTGGGCATGACCATGCTCGGCTACGAATCCACCCTGCCGGTGACGATGGACGACATGATCCGCCATTCCCAGGCCGTCCGCAGGGGCACGGCCAGCGGCTGGCTGATCGGCGACATGCCGTACATGAGCTACCAGGCCAGCGTCGAATCGGCGATCCGCAACGCCGGGCGCTTCATGGCCGAAGCCTTCTGCGATTCGGTCAAGCTCGAAGGCGGGGTGGAGATGGCCGATCGGGTGGCCGGGATCGTGGCCGCCGGTATCCCGACCATGGGCCACCTGGGATTGACCCCCCAGAGCGTCAGCGCGCTGGGAGGGTTTCGAGTGCAGGGGAAGAGCGCGCTCCAGGCGAAGAAGATCATCGACGACGCCAAGGCTCTCGAGCAGGCCGGGGCGTTCGCCGTGCTGCTCGAGATGGTCCCCGACCGTGTCTGCGAGCTGATCACCCGGCGGTCGGAGCATTGCATCATCATCAGCCTCGGCTCGGGGCCGCACGCTCACGGGCAGCTCCTGATCTACCACGATATGTTCGGTCTCTACCCGCGCTTCAAACCGCGGATGGCGAAGGTGTTCGGCGAAGCCGGCAAGGTGATCCTGGAAGGTCTCGAGCAGTACGTCCTCGAAGTCACCCAGAAGTCCTTCCCGCAGCCCGAACACTGGTTCGGGATGGGAGACGACGATTATCAACAACTGCTGGACCTGCTTGGCTAAGACCGCCACCCTGCCGGGGACTTGGAGCCAGGCCCCGCACCTGCCGCAGGCCATTGGGCGCCGGCTCGGGCGAAGCGAAGCATCCCTCTCGCCCGATGGCCACCGCGGCTGCGCGCCAGGCGGCAAGTCCCCGGCAGGGTCGGAATGTGGGAGGAACGGACGATGACCGAAGACCTGCGGTCCCGGCTGGCCATACCGGCCGAACGACTCGAAGCCCTCAACACCTTGCTGCTCGATCCGGAGAGCCGGGTGGTGACCGAATTCCTGGAGGTCGTTTCGAAGTACGGGACGCCCGAGGAGATCAATCGCAAGGCAGGAGAATCCGGCTCGTTGGAGTCGCTGACCGCACGGGTGCGCGAGCACACGCCCGAGTTCGCCTCCGAACTCGAGCAGCTCACCGCAGCCCGAGACCGGGGCGCCTTTGTCCGCGTGGCCGACTACCGGCGGCGGATTCTCGGGGATCGGGCCGATCAGATGCCCTTCGCCGACGCCACGGCCGTCACCCTCGAGGTGAGCGCGGCCCAGTACTTCCCGTGGCTGATCGATTGCACCCGCCGCGCCGCCGCCGACCGGACCCTGGTGCCGGGCCGGTTCATCCGCGTGCGCAAGATGAAGGAGCAGGAAGACGATGGAGACCTGGCGGCGTTTGCCGCGGCGGTCCAGATCATCGGGGCCAGCCTGGTCGAAACGCTCGACACCCGCGGCACCGACGGCTCGAACATCCATCTGGGTGGTCCGGAGACGATCACAGGCTACTTCGGCGGCGTGGGGCAGCCGAACCAGTACGCGCTGCGCTGGCTCGACGAGTACCTGTACTACTACACCCGCTATGGCATTCGTCAGGTGTTCAACCTCAACCCGGGGACGGTTCTGCTGGGGTACCTGCTGCACCGGCTGGGGGTCGACATCGAGTTCAAGATTTCGGTGTTCATGGGCAACGACAATCCGTATGCCGGACTGTGGACTCTGCTCGGGGCCAAGCTGTTCGCTCGCGACGACGGATCGTCGCCGCTGGCCGGGTTCAACTGGAGCAACTCCATCGACAACGGCACCCTGGAACGCTCCAGCCAGTTCCGCCGGTCGCTGGGCTTCGAAGATGTGGTTCGCTTCGAGCACCACATCACCGAGACCTGGAAAAGCATCGTGCGTCAGCCGTACAACCGGCGCGGCGAGCTGGTGGAGATCGCCGGGCGGGTGCCCAACATCTCGGCGAAACACGAGGGCGGCGAGCCCGAGGTCGAGCCCACCCGGCCGCACCCCTCCGACATCCTCGACTACTTCCGCGACAAGGAAGAGGTGATCGCTTCCGGCGACTGGGATCATCTGCGCCAGAACTTTGCGGACAAGGTGCACGCCTGCAACCTGACGGCGCAGGCCCTGACCGAGGCCGGGTTGTCGTTCGTCGCGGCGACGAAGCTCCATCGCTGAGGCGCCCCTGGCAGACCAGCGCCCGATGAAGCGGCCGGCCACCCCCTCACCTGCCCCTCCCACCACGGTCCCTTTGCGGAGGCCTGCATGATCCCCAAGGCGATGGAAGCGTTCTTGCGTGAGCGTCTGCCCGAGCGGACCTGGGCCCGGCGGGCGCGGCGCGCCGGCGGGCTGGCCTCGATGGAGTTCGGCCCTCTCGACGTCGAACGCCTGGCCCTTCTGGGGATCACCGTCGACTCCCTCGGCCCAACCCGGGTGGCCTGTCTGTGGGACGACGAGTTCCCTCTTGAAATCGGCGGCTATCTGGTGGTCGACAACCTGGCCATGGGCCGCCCGTCGATGGGTGGGATCCGCATGCTGCCGGATCTGACCCCGGCCGCGGTCCACAACCTGGCCCGCGGCATGACCCTGAAGAACGCCGCCGCTCAGTTGCCGTTCGGCGGCGGCAAGTCGGGGATCATCGCGCCGCCCGATCTCGACCCCGAGGCTCGTCGGACGGTGGTGACAGGCTTTGCCCGACTCCTGCACCGCTATCGGGAAATCTACGTGCCGGGGCCCGATGTCGGGACCAACGACGAAGACATGCGTCTGGTGGCGGTCGAGAACGGTCTGGATTGCGCCGTGTCCAAGCCGGCCGACCTTGGGGGCAACCGGATCGACGAACTCGGCGCCGCCGGCGGGGGTTGCATCATCGCCCTGGAAGCCCTGCTGGAGGAAATGCCCCGCCTGGCCGCGCACCCCTCATTTGGCGGCCTGGTGACGCCGGCGCCGGACGAGGTCACCGTGCTGATCCAGGGTTTCGGCGCGGTGGGCGCCCACGCCGCCCGGATCCTGCAAGAGAGGTTGCCGCAGGCGCGCCTGGTGGGGGTCAGCGACGCCCAGGGCTGCCTGGCGACCGCAACCGGCCTGCCGATCGAAGACCTGTTCGAGATGTGGAAGAGCCACGGCCTGGTCACACTGGCCTACGGCCGGCCGCGTCTGGAGGCGGCTCGCGGTCAAAGCCCGGAGGTCAAGGTCTCGAACGACCCGAATGACCTGCTCCGAGAGTCGGCCTTCTGCCTGATCCCCGCCGCGCCTATCGCCAACTACCTCGACCTCGACCCGGCTTCCGGCCCTTCGATGACGGTCGATCGGGCCGGCCGATGGTCCGTGATCATCGAAGGCGCCAACACCTACTCTCCCGACCCGGCCCGCCGCCAGGCCCGGGCGCGCATGGAGCGAGAGGTCTTTCGCCGTCGGGGAATCCTGATCGCCACCGACTACCTGGTTAACTCGGGCGGGGTGATCTTCGCCGCCCAGGAGCACCTACTGCGGACCCCGGACGAGCTGCGGGTGCCAAAGGAGATGCTGGGGGACCGCAGCCGGGCCGAGGCCTGGGTGCACGACCGCGCCAACGGTTTCCGAGAGCTGGCCGAGCAGAGGCGCCTCGCCGGAGAAGCCTATCGCGAGCGGGTGATCCGTCGCAACATGCACGAACTGGTGGACTCCCTCTTGGAGGACGTGGACCGGCTGCCCTGCGAGGCCGCCGAGAGGATCAGCATCCGTCGAATCGCCGCCGGCGAGGGCGACCGGACTGCCGCCGACATCATGGAGGCGATCCCCCACGCGCACCCGGCCACCTCGATCCAGAAGGCGGCCGCCGATCTCGTCAGCTGCGGCTGCCCGATGATGGCCGTGGTCGACGACGATCACGCCCTGGCGGGGATCCTGACCGAATGGGACTTCGTTCGGGCCACCGCCGGCGGCCTGGACGGGAAGAATGCGATCGAACTCGATCATGACCCGGCAGGTGGTGACCGCCGCACCCACCGACCGGTTGCTCGACATCCTGCGGCGACTCGAAATCCACGAGTTCAGCGCCCTGCCTGTGGTAGATCAGGGCAAGGCGGTCGGAGTGGTGTCGGCCGACCTGCTGGCGACTCGCTCGCTGATCCGGCTCCTGCAAGGCCAGGCCGACGGGGGTTGACGGGTAGGGCCCCTCCCGGAGCCCCCACCCCTGCCCCCCATGAGCGAGAATCTCCCAGGCACGATCCGGGGAGCGGGGGGAGGGGAGCGTAGCATCCTCCCCCGGCCCGCCCATGAGCAAGAATCTCCCAGGCACTATCCGGGGAGCGGCGGGGATTGACAGCTTCCCCGGAAGGATCGATACCGCCGCATAGCGGTCGACGGACTCTTCGTCTGATTCCCTCTAGACGGTAGTCATCCGAGAGACGCCCGCCTCGTTGCGGCCTCGCGATCTCGCCTCGGCGCTCGCGCGGCGGTCCAGACGTTGCTAACCCAGAGTGATCACAGCCGCCGCTTACCAGGGGTGGGGAGTCCCTCGGCTTCGCCTCGGGATGCCTCGCGAGGGGGGTTTGGGGGGCCCAAGGGGAGGGGAGCGTAGCCCCCTCCCCCGGCCCCCCATGAGCAAGAATCTCCCAGGCACTATCCGAGGAGCGGGGGGAATTGACAGCTTCCCCGGAAGGATCGATACCGCCGCAGGGTAAGATTGTCTAGTTTCGCCCTCGGAGACCCGATGAATCCCCTCCTCGAGAAACTTGACCTTAAGCAGGTCAACCCTGGTGCCTGCGCCGGACCGGATGCCTGGATCGAAGACCCAGCCGGCAAGGAACTGATCTCCTACAACCCGACCAGCGGCGAACCCCTGGCCAGCGTCCGCCAGGCCACTGCCGGGGGATACGAGAAAGTGCTGATCGCTTCGGGTACGGCGTTCCAGGCGTGGCGTGAGACACCGGCGCCAGTCCGCGGCCAGATGGTGCGCGACCTGGCCGACCTGCTCCGGGAATACCGCGAACCCCTGGGCGAACTGGTCAGCCTGGAAATGGGCAAGATCCGGGCGGAGGGCCTGGGGGAAGTCCAGGAGATGATCGACATCTGCGACTTTGCCGTGGGTCTGTCGCGACAGCTCTACGGCCTGACCATGGCCTCGGAACGCCCGCAGCACCGGATGTTCGAGCAGTGGCACCCCCTGGGAACCGTGGGCGTGATCACCGCCTTCAACTTCCCCGTGGCGGTCTGGTCGTGGAACGCTGCGATCGCTGCAGTCTGCGGGGATCCGGTGGTGTGGAAACCATCCTCGTACACACCGCTGGCGGCCATTGCCGTGACGCACCTGGCCAACCGGGTCATGGCTGATCACGGGCGGAGCGGGCTGTTCAACCTGGTCGTCGGCACGGGCCGCGAAGTGGGCGACCGGATGTTGAGCGATGCCCGGATTCCTCTGATCTCGTTTACCGGTTCGACGGGCATCGGCAAGCGCGTGGCGGAGACCGTGGCCGGCCGCTTCGGCCGAACGATCCTCGAGCTGGGAGGAAACAACGCAATCATTGTCGCCGAAGACGCCGATCTCGAGTTGGCGGTACGGGCCATCCTGTTCGCTGCGGTAGGCACCGCCGGCCAGCGTTGCACCACCACCCGTCGGATCATCGCCCAACGCGAGATCCTGCCCGAGTTGTCACGTCGGCTGGTGGCCGCCTATGCGCAGGTCCGACTGGGCGATCCGCTCGACCCGGACACGTTGATGGGTCCGCTGGTCGCAGGAACCTCGATCGAGGAGATGCTCGATGCCCTCCAGCAGGCGCAGGCCGACGGCGGTCGGGTTCTGACGGGTGGCCGGCCGCGGCCGGAGATCGGGCCGAACTTCGTCGAGCCCGCCATCGTCCACATGCCCGGCCAGACCGAGATCGTTCGCAAGGAGACCTTCGCCCCGATTCTCTACCTTCTGGAATACGACGATCTAACGCAGGCCATCCAGCTGCACAACGGGGTCCCGCAGGGACTGTCGAGCTCCATCTTCAGCACCAACCTGCGAACGGTCGAGCGGTTCCTATCGACATCGGGTTCGGACTGCGGCATCGCCAACGTCAACATCGGGACCTCCGGCGCGGAGATCGGGGGAGCGTTCGGGGGCGAAAAGGAGACCGGCGGCGGCCGGGAGTCGGGCTCGGATGCATGGAAACAGTACATGCGCCGTCAGACCAACACGGTCAACTGGTCGAGCGAACTTCCGCTGGCGCAGGGGATCCGTTTCGGAGACTGGCCGAGATCTGGACCCGGCTAGGGCGGGTCCGTCGGCTCGGGGATTTCGGGGGCATCGAGCACAGGGACGGCGGCCGTTTCTCCGGAGACCGTGGTGGCTCCCGACCAGACCCAGCCGTTGATCCCCTGCCCGACCCGCAGAATCAACCACCAGGTGCCAATGGGGCTCTGGTCGTAGCGGCCAAGGATCTGCCCCGCCTGCCCTTCCAGGAACAAGTCCACGATCGGGTAAGCCTCCCCGGGTCCGCTTCTCACCGAGACGTTGTAGCTGGCCACGGCGGTCGGCACATTGGGGGTCGCCGAGGCCGTCGGGGTTCCGGTCGGGAGCGGGATGGTGGGCGTGGAGGTTTCGGGAACCTGACTGGGGGTCGGCGTGACCGCACTGCGGGTCTGTTCGGCAATCGCCCGGGCAGTCTCCAGAACGTCTTCACTGGTCAGCGTGGGAGTTTCGCCGGCGCCGCTGCGGCACGACGCCAGGCTCAGAACAAGGAGTGCAACCAGGGCAGGATGGCGGGAGTTGGTCATGCTGCTAGACAGGCCGCAGAAGCCCACATCTGCGGCGGAGCGGGAGTATACCAGACCCCTGCCTCGCCGCCCGGAATGGTACTGCCGTCCTCTCAGCCAGAGCCATCCCGCAACGTATCATCAGGTTTATGACGCCCCAGCCGGGGGGATATCAGGAGTCCGACACGCAGGTACGGGCGCGACGCGCCCGGGCCCTGGGCGATCCGCGCCAGGCCCGGCTCGACTGGGAAGACCAGGTGGCCCAGGCCGAGGAGCTCCTCGGCCGCGCCCAGGACCGAATGCTGTCGGCCGCCGTCGCCTTCTGCGACGGGGCCATCAGTACCGGCCAACTTCGAGCCGTCCGGGAACTGATGCGCGAGCAGGAATCCCGTCTACAACAGCTGCATCAGAACCCGGTGCCCCCCTTCGTCGAAGACGAGCCGACGCCTCCCGAGTTGGCGACCGAGCTCGCCGCCGACCCGGGGCCGACGGTCGAATGGGAAGATATCCCCGACGAGCGCCTGGATGCTTCGCCCGAGCTCCGCAAGCTGCTGACCACTCTGGAGGCGAAGATCCGGCGTCTGGAGAAGGACTTCGAACAGGGGGTGATCAACGCCTCCCAGTACCGCGCCATCCGCAAGCACTACCTGGATCAGCGCCAGGTGGCGAGCCAACTCCAGCGGACCCACCCCGAAAGCGATCGCTGGAAGGTGGTTCTGGAAGAAGGCAAGACCTCGTTCCTGCTCCAGCTGAACGAGGCCGTCTTACGCAGCTTCACGATCTACGACCTTCGCACCCGGGCCCGGATCTACAACCAGGGCAATCTGCCCCCGGCGGCCGAGGAATCGATACGGCTCCTCGGCACCTTCGGACCCGGTGGCCCCCAGAAAGCTCCCGGCCGCATGCTGGGGATGCAGGCCGACGACGGCTCGGCCTATCTTCTGATCCCGGGCAAGTACACCGCTGTGCTGGTGGTCTTCACCCAGGATCCGCCGGCCTGGCAGCTGCGGGCGATGCGCGAAATCCACACCAACTTCGAGACCGCCAACCGGGCCACCCTGGAGCGCGGCGAGCGCCAAACCCTGATCTTCCCCGATCTTTCCCGCTTCATTCGCGAGTAATCGGTCGTCGCCGGGCTCAGGCGCACAATCCCCCAGCCTGCTAAGCCACGGGTACCTTGCGCCCAGTCGTCATCTGGTTTGGATCGACCAGGCCGAGGTGACATTCTCTTGCGACGGTTGGCGGCCGATAGCTGGCTGGCGGCTACACCGCACCGGTCATCCCGAGGCGGCGCGTAGAGTTCGATGGCTGTGGCACTCGCCGGCCGACGAGGCCGCCTGTATGATGATTGCGAGCCGCCTCGGCCTGTCGGCCAGGGCGGCTCGCTTGACAACTTGCGGAACAGGCTGGGGCACAGAGCCAGGCGGCCCGCAGCGACGAAAACAAAGCCCCGCGGTCCTGGTGCCGGGTACCCCTCGCTCTTTCCCTGCCCGGCTACGCCTCCGCCAGGGCCGCCTGGGCCGCCGCCAGCCGGGCGATCGGCACCCGGAACGGTGAGCACGAGACGTAGTCCAGCCCGATCTTGTGGCAGAACCACACCGATTTCGGGTCGCCCCCGTGCTCGCCGCAGATCCCGACTTCGAGTCCCTTGCGGGCGCGGCGGCCGGCCTTCACCGCCACCTGCATCAACTGCCCGACACCGTCTTCGTCGATGCTGGCGAACGGATTCTCGGGCAGGATCTTCTTTTCCAGGTATTCCATCAGGAAGCCCGCCTCGGCGTCGTCGCGCGAGATCCCGAATGTGGTCTGGGTCAGGTCGTTGGTGCCGAAGGAGAAGAACTCGGCATAACGGGCGATCTCCCCGGCCGTGAGGGCCGCCCTGGGGATCTCGATCATCGTTCCGAACTTGTAGTCCACCTCGAGCTTCTGCTCCTCCATCACCTTGCGGGCCTCCGCCTCGAGGACTTCGCGCTGGACCTTGAGTTCATTGACGTGCGCGGTCAGCGGGATCATGACTTCGGGATGCACCTCCACTCCGTCGCGGGCGCAGATGCAGGCCGCCTCGAAGATCGCCCGCACCTGCATCCGGGTCAACTCCGGAAGGTGGATCCCCAGACGCACCCCGCGCAGCCCGAGCATCGGGTTGGCCTCCCGCATCGACTCGACCGCCGCCAGCATGGTCTCCTTCTCGCGCAGGGCCGCGGCGTCCTTGCGGGTGATGCGCAACTCCGTCACTTCCTGGAGCAAGGTGTCGTGCGCCGGCAGGAACTCGTGCATCGGCGGGTCGATCAGCCGAATGATCACCGGCAACCCGTCCATGGCCCGGAACAGACCTTCGAAGTCGGACCGCTGGAACGGCAGCAGCGTCGCCAGGGCCTGGTTGCGTTCGGCCTCGCTCTTGGCCAGGATCATCGTCTGCACGTGACGGCAGCCGCGAGGTCTCGAAGAACATGTGCTCGGTGCGGCACAGGCCGATGCCCTGCGCCCCGAAACGGCGCGCCCGCTCGGCGTCGCGCGGGTAATCGGCGTTGGCCCACACCTCCAGCCGACGGAATTCGTCGGCCCAGCCGAGCAACTTGATCAGGTACGGGTCGGTGACATCGGGCAGGATGGTCTTCACCTGTCCGGCGTACACTTCGCCCGAGCCGCCGTCGATCGAGATCCAGTCGCCTTCGTCGAAGTCTTCCCGTTCACCGACATGCGACGGGTCTCCAGATCGATCTCCAGGGACGACACCCCGACCACGGCCGGCTTGCCGAACTGGCGCGCCACCAGCGCGGCGTGGGAGGTGCGGCCGCCGCGGCTGGTCAGGATCCCGTTGGCGGCCAGCATGCCGTGCACGTCGTCGGGCTTGGTCTCGGGTCGCACCATGATCACCTGGCGCTTCTCGTCCTTGGCCCAGCGCTCGGCGGTGTCGGCGTCGAAGGCGATCATGCCGACGGCCGCCCCGGGCGAGACGTTCAGCCCGTCGGCGATGCGCTCCGCCTGCCGGCGAGCGTCGGATTCGAACTGCGGATGCAGGTAGAAATCCACCTGGTCGGGCTTCACGCGCTGCACGGCCTGACGCCGCGTGATCAGCTTCTCCTCGGCCAGGTCGACCGCGATGCGCACCGCCGCCTGGGCCGTGCGCTTGGCGTCACGGGTCTGGAGCATCCACAACTTGCCGCGCTCGATGGTGAACTCGACGTCCTGCACGTTGCGGTAGTGCTTCTCGAGTTTGCGCCCCACCCGGGCGAACTGTTCGTAGACCTTGGGCATCTCCGCTTTGAGGCGAGCGATCGGCTTGGTGGTGCGGGTGCCGGCCACCACGTCTTCCCCCTGGGCGTTGGTCAGGTAGTCGCCCTCGATCTCGTTCTCCCCGCTGGTCACGTTGCGGGTGGTCGCCACCCCGGTGCCCGAACCTTGACCCATGTTGCCGAACACCATCGTCTGGATGTTGACCCCGGTCCCCAGATCGTGGGCAATTTGAGCGGCGTTGCGGTAGTCGATGGCCCGCTTGCCGTTCCAGGACTTGAACACCGCCTCGATCGCCAGTCGCAGCTGCTCCCGCGGATCGTCGGGGAACGAGCGGCCGGTCTGGCGTTTCACGATCGCCTTGAATTCTTCGACGATCCGGCGGAAGTCTTCGGCGTCCAGATCGGAATCCGACTCGACCCCGCGGCGCTTGCGAGCTGCGGTCAGGACTTCCTCGAAGGGCTCGTCGTCGACGCCCAGTACCACCGAGCCGTACATCTGGACCAGCCGGCGGTAGATGTCGTAGACGAAACGGGAATCGTCGGTGAGCCGGATCATGCCCTCGACCGTGTCGGGGTTCAGGCCGATGTTGAGCACCGTGTCCATCATCCCCGGCATCGAGAACTTGGCCCCCGATCGGCACGAGACCAGCAGCGGGCGGTCGGCGTCGCCGAAACGCTTGCCGGTCTTGCGCTCGACGGCCGCCATCGCCGCCTCGACCTGCTTCCACAGTCCGGCCGGCAGTTTCTGGCCGCGCTTGAGGTAGCTGTTGCAGGCCTTGGTGGTGATGGTGAAACCGGGCGGGACCGGCATGCCGATACGCGTCATTTCGGCCAGGTTGGCGCCCTTGCCTCCCAGCAGGGCCCGCACCGCATCCCATGACCCGGCGGTCTTTTCGGCCGCTCTCACTTCTTCAAATCGGTAGACCCATTTGCTCGCCATGACGACTCCCATCGGTGGACAAGTCGGAACCCCCTCGGACAGGCGCGGCGGAGGATCCCTCCGCACGGCCCAAGCCAAATGATACCGCACGCACTCCCGGGCCTCGGCCGAGGCTGGAGGCCGGCCCGGGGTGGACTACGAGGTGTCACAAGTCTCGAAGGTGCGAATCCGGATGCAGAGACTTCGAGGCCGTGGCGATCTCCCTGCCCTTGGATTCAACTTCCGACGGGACGAGATTGCCGCGCTTCATCAAGCTCACGCTCGGCGCAGCTCGCAGCCACAAGGAGGAACGGCGACGGACGAGTGGCGCCGAGCAGGGTACCGGCGAAGAGGAGGGGGGTGAAACAAGTCCGGCCCCGGCCGGACCTGGCCGGCTCCCCCGTCAGGCTCGCGGCAGTCCGACCTGGATCTGATCGCCCTCGAGGCGAACCGGATAGGCGGGGATGTCGACCACGGCCGGCAGACTGAGCGCCTTGCCGCTCTTCAGATCAAAGCGGGCGCCGTGGCGAGGACACTCGATCGAACCCGCGACAACTTCCCCTCGCCCAAGGGTCCGTCGTCGTGGGAGCAGATATCGGCAACAGCGAAGTAGCCGCCGGCGATCTGGAACACCACCAGCGAGAGCTCTCCGATGTCCAGCAACAGCCGTTCACCGTTTGCGATCTCACCGATGGTGGCGACGGTGACGAACTCCAGCTCGGCCGGGTCGGCGACGACGTAGTTGTACATGAGGGCTCCGTTCAGCGCAGTTCCTGCTCGACGGCTTCGATCCCATAGACCCCGGCCTTCAACACCTTGAGCGAAAGCAGGGCGCACTTCATCCGCACCGGGCCGAGTTCGATGCCCAGCAGGTCCAACAGGTCGTCCTTGCCGATGCGCTTGACCTCCTCCAGAGTCTTCCCGACGATGGTCTCTGTCAGCAGGTCGGCCGAGGCCGGTCGAAATGGCGCAACCGACCCCGGAGAAGACGGCCTCCGCTACCCGATCGGCTCCATCGACCCGGACGTCGATCCGGATCCGGTCGCCGCACAGCGGATTGTCGTCTTCAAAGGAGAAGTCGTGCGGATCGAGCTCGCCTCGATGGCGCGGGTTCTTGTGCCGGTCGATGATCTGTTCTCGATAGAGATCGTCCATAGCAGCTGGGTCCCCGTCTCCCGTGAAAGACCGTCAGATGCCCCCTCCCCCTCGTCCGGCGCCTGTCACCCCAGCAGTTCCTTCACCCGGTAGAGGCCGGCGGCAAGACGGTCGACTTCTTCGATCGTGTTGTACAGGTAGAACGAGGCGCGAGCGCTGGCCGGTATCTTCAACCGCTGATGCAGCGGCATCGCGCAGTGGTGGCCGGCTCGAATGGCGATCCCCTCCCCGTCCAACACCTGGGCGATGTCGTGCGGGTGGACGCCCTCGAGGGTGAAGGACACCACCCCGCCGCGCGCCTCGGCCGGCGGCCCGTACACCCGTACCCCGGGCACTTCCTCCAGCCGGTCGATCGCGTGCGAAGCCAGCGCCTGCTCGTGACCGTGAATCGCTTCCCGGCCGACGGCCGTCAGGTAATCGGCGGCGGCGCCGAAACCGATGGCCTCGGCGATCGCCGGGGTTCCGGCTTCGAACTTGTAGGGCACGCTGTTCGGCTCGAACGAACGCAGCTCGACCCGGCGGATCATGTCGCCTCCGCCGAGAAACGGCGGCATCGCTTCCAGCACGTCCACGGGCGCCACCAGCGCTCCGATCCCAGTAGGCCCGCACATCTTGTGCGCGGAAAACGCATAGAAGTCCGCCTCCAGCGAGGCCAGGTCGACCGACAGATGCGGCACGGCCTGGGCCCCGTCCACCAGCACCCTGGCGCCGGCGTCGTGGGCCTGTCGGATGATCTCGCGCACCGGGTTGATCGTACCCAACACGTTCGACATGTGGCTCAGGCCGACCAGTCGTGGACGCCGCTCCCACAACCCGGGCAGCGCCGCCAGATCCAACAGGCCGTCGTCGGTCACCGGAATGAATTCCAGCTGCAGCCCGAGCTCTGCGGCCAGCATCTGCCACGGCACCAGGTTGGAGTGATGCTCCATTTCTGTCAGAAGGATCGTGTCGCCCGCGTGCAGGTTCTTCCGGCCCCACGACCAGGCGACCAGGTTGATGGCCTCGGTGGTATTGCGGGTGAAGACGACCGAACGTGGATCTCTGGCGCCGACAAACTTCGCCACCGCGGCCCGGGCGTCTTCAAAAGCCGCCGTGGCTTCTTCGGCCAGCCGGTGGACCCCGCGATGGATGTTGGCGTTCGACCGCTCGTAAAACTCCTGCATCGCCGCCAGCACCGACCGGGGCTTCTGGGAGGTCGCCGCCGAGTCAAGGTAGATCAGGCCGACACCCGCATACACCTGGCGCGCCAGCACCGGGAAATCCTGGCGCAGCCGATCGGTGTCGAGCCGGGGAGCCTGTCGGACCTGTTGCATGCGGCTACTTGCGTCGCGCCTTGCGCCGGGCCTTGCGCACCCGCCGGCGAGTCGACGGCCGGATGTTAGCGGCCCCCTGCTGGCAGAACAGAATGTGGTCGGGCACCATCCAGCCGTCGGTCAGGTACACATCTTCGACGAACTGCACCGCCACCATCTTGTGGTCGGCCTGCACCACGATCCCCTGGAGCCAATCGCGCACGCGCTCCCCGGCCAGGCTGTGGTCGCACAACACGTCGACCACCTCGCCCACCAGGTAGCGGCGCATGGCGGTCTCGAGCGGGGCCGCCGCCGGTCGGGTTTTCGTCATCGAATCCATGTCTCCGTTGCGGGTCCGCCGGCCGAACCCGAGCCCGATTGTCGCGTGGGGGCCCGAACCGGGCAAGCGGACGATCGCTCGCTCTCCTATCTCATCTTGGCGTCGATCACATCGCGGAATCGGTCGCGCACCGGTTCAAAGGGAATTCGCTCGAGCACCGGAGCAAAGAACCCGTCCACCACCATGCGCTCGGCTTCGGCCCGCGGCAGGCCGCGGGTCATCAGGTAGAACACCGGCTCCTGCTCGAGCTGTCCGACGGTGGCCCCATGGGTGCAGCGCACGTCGTCGGCCAGGATCTCCAGCCCGGGGATCGAGTCGGCCCGCGCCTTCGGGCTGAGCAGCAGATTGCGGTTCGCCTGATAGCCGTCGGTCTTCTGGGCGCCGGGCGCCACGTAGATCATCCCCTGCCACACCGAGCGGCTCTGCCCCACCAGCGCACCCTTGAACAACAGGTCGCTGGTGGTGTGCGGCGCCCGGTGGTTCTGCTGGGTGTCGTGATCCAGGTGTTGCACCCCGTCGGCGAAGTAGAAGCCCGACATGCGCCCTTCGGCGCCTTCCCCGGCCAGGTCGAGCGAGGTGAAGTTCTTGGTCAGCCGACTGCCGACGGATCCGAAGATCCAATCCAGACGCGCGCCGCGCCCTACCCGGGCCGTTTCGTGGGTGAAGTTCCAGACGTTTTCGCCCCAGTTGTGGAGTTCGACGAACGTCACCCGGGCGCCGTCGCCCACCAGAACCTCCACCGTGCCGGCGTGGACCGACGGAGCTGCGCCCGTCGGGGACGCCGCCTCGTGCACAAAGGTCAACTCCGCATCCCGATCGACCACCACCAGCACCCGCGAGAAGTGGGCGCCGCCGCTTCCCGGCGCCCAGAGAACCGAGTGCAGCGGATCGGCTGCCGCCACGCCCGGCGGGACATACACCAGGACGCCATCCTCGGCCAGCGCGGCCGACAGCGCGGCGAATTTGCCGGCTTCGTTCGGGACCAGGCTGCCCAGGTGGGCCTCGAGCAGGTCGGGACGGCGCGCGATCGCCGACGGCCAGTCCAGGAAGACAACGCCCTGCTCGCTGATCCGACCGGCGCCCTCGAGCCGCGCCGCATGTCCGGGACGAACGACCATCAGCGCCGGCTCGCCGGCTCCGGCCAGCGGCTGGAGCAAAGCCGGATCGACGGCGACGTCTTCGATCGGGCGAAGCCGCACGGCGGCCGACGGAAGCTGGGCAATGTCGGTGCGCCGCCAGGCCTCGTCGCGCAGCGAGGGCATCGGCAGGGATCGGTACACAGACCAGGCCGCCCGGCGGCGATCGGCCAGCGCCGGGTTTTCGCCCAGCGCCCGGCTGATCCGTTCGACCTCGGTTTCCTGGTAGGGGAACTCGTCCGGCCCACGGTCGCGGGGGCGCGCTCCGGCGGCGCGGCGAACGACAGACTCGTTCACTCATGGTTGGGGGGCTCCGCTCAGCCGATCGAGCCTTCCATCTGCAGCTGGATCAGCCGGTTCATTTCGACGGCGTATTCCATCGGCAGCTCTTTCACCAGCGGCTCGACGAAACCGGAGACGACCATGGTGGTCGCCTCCTCTCCGGTCAGGCCGCGGCTCATCAGGTAGAACAGCTGCTCCTCGCCGATCTTGCTGACGGAGGCTTCGTGGCCGATGGTGACGTTGTCTTCGTCGATCTCGATGTACGGGTAGGTGTCGGAACGCGACTGCGGATCGAGCAGCAGCGCGTCGCACACCACGTTCGACTTGGCGCCCTCGGCGCCCTTGTAGCACCTTGAGCAGGCCGCGATACGAGGTCCGACCGCCGCCCTTGCTGATCGACTTGGAGGTGATCTTGCTGGTGGTGCTGCGGCGCGGCGTGGATCACCTTGCCGCCGGCGTCCTGGTGCTGCCCGGGCCCGGCGAAGGCCATCGACAGGATCTCGCCGTGGGCGCCGGGGCCCATCAGGTAGCACGACGGGTACTTCATCGTCAACTTGCTGCCCAGGTTGGCGTCGACCCATTCCATCGTGGCGCCGGCCTCGACCATCGCCCGCTGGGTCACCAGGTTGTAGACATTGACCGACCAGTTCTGGATGGTGGTGTAGCGCACCCGGGCATCCTTCTTGACGACGATCTCGATCACCCCGCTGTGGAAGGAGTCGGTGGTGTAGGTCGGCGCGGTGCAGCCTTCGACGTAGTGCACCTGGGCGCCCTCGTCGGCGATGATCAGCGTGCGCTCGAATTGCCCGATGTTGGCGGTGTTCAGGCGGAAGTACGCCTGCAGCGGCAGGTCGATCTTCACGCCCGGCGGGACGTAGATGAACGAACCCCCCGACCAGACCGCGCGTGTTCAGCGCGGCGAACTTGTTGTCGGTGTGGGGGATCACGGTGCCGAAGTACTGGCGGAACAGATCGGGGTGCTTGCGCAGGCCGTCTTCGATGCTGACGAAGATCACGCCCTTGTCCGCCAGGTGCTTCTGGATGTTGTGGTAGACCATCTCCGACTCGTACTGGGCGCCGACGCCAGCCAGGAACTTCTGCTCGGCTTCCGGGATGCCCAGCTTGTCGAAGGTGCTGCTTGATCGTCTCCGGCACCTCATCCCAGGTCTTGCCCTCGGCCTCGGCCGGCCTCACGTAGTAGATGATGTTGTCGAAGTCGATCTGCGACAGGTCCGGACCCCAGGTCGGGCATCGGTCGGGAAGGTAGTGCTCGAGCGCCTTGAGGCGGTACTCGAGCATCCAGGCCGGCTCCTCCTTCATCGCCGAAATCTGCTCGACCACGCCGCGGTTCAGGCCACGCTCGGCCTTGAACACCGCCTCATCGGGGTCGGAAAACCCGTACTTGTATCGATCGAGCCCTTCCAGGGCCTGAACGTCGGATTCGGTCGCCATCGCTAGCCTCAGGCCTCCACTCTTCTCGCGTACCCAGTCGTAACCATGCTCTTCAAGGTGCTCGGCCAGGTCGGCGCCGCCCGACTGGACGATTCGGCCGCCGAGCATGATGTGCACGTGATGCGGCTTGATGTAGTTCAGAATGCGCTGGTAGTGGGTGATCAGCAGCACGCCCAGCGACTCGCCGGCCAGCGCGTTGACCCCGGCGGCGACGATGCGCAGCGCGTCGATGTCGAGACCCGAATCGGTCTCGTCCAGGACGGCGATCTTTGGGCTCGAGGGTCGCCAGCTGCAGGATCTCGGCGCGCTTCTTCTCGCCGCCCGAGAAGCCGTCGTTCAGGTAACGCCCGGCGAACTCGTGCGGCATCTGGAGCAGGTCCATCTTCTCCTTCAGCAGTTTGCGGAACTCCGGCACGGAGATGCCCTTGTCGTCGGGATCGGCCACCCGCCGCTTGGCGTTGATCGCCGAGCGCAGGAAGTTGGCTACCGAAAGGCCGGGGATCGCCACCGGATACTGGAAGGCCAGGAACAACCCCAGACGGGCCCGCTCGTCGGGCGCCAGGTCCACCAGGTTGGCGCCTTGGAACAGGACCTCGCCCTGGGTTACCTGGTAGGAGGGGTGTCCCATCAAGACGTTGGCCAGGGTCGATTTCCCGGTCCCATTCGGCCCCATCAGAGCGTGAATCTCTCCCTGACGGACCGTCAGGTCGACCCCGCGCAGGATTTCGCGGCCCTCGATACCAGCATGCAGGCCGCGGATTTCGAGCATTGCCACCATTCTCTTGGGCCTCCGAGATACGTTGGAAATCTGCGGATAATTGTCGCCGGGCATTATAGCACGCCGGTTCACTAGTGTCAATATTTGTATGATATAAATCTGAAATACTGCGGGGGAGGCTCTGCTTCACATTCCTTTTCCAAGATAATTATGAAAAATATTGACTTCCGATATCGCGGGAGGTATACTCAGCGGACGATGGCTTCAGGGACGAAGGAGACCATTCTGCGCACTTTGCGCAGCCAGGGCCGCTGTACGGTCAACGATCTGGCCCGCGCCGCCGGAGTTTCCCCGGTTTCCGTCCGCCACCATCTGGCCAATCTCCAGGCCGACGGCCTGATCCAGTCGGAAGAAGTCCGCCATGGTGTCGGTCGTCCACGTCACGTTTTCAGCCTGTCCGACATCGGGCTCGATCAATTCCCTTCCCGCTACTTCCATCTGACCAAGCGGCTGCTGGCCGAGATGAAGGGCCGGCTTCCCGAGGGCCAACTGAGCGACGTGCTGGCCGGGGTCGCCCACTCGATGGCCGAAACCTACGGCTCCGAGCTGGAAGCGCTGCCCCTAGACCAACGCCTGAATCGCCTGGTGGAATTGCTGACCGAAGAGGGCTTCGACGCCGACATCGAGCACCGGGGACAGCAGGTGCTGATCCGCGAACTCAGCTGCCCTTACTATCGCATCGGTCTGCAACATCCCGAAGTGTGCATGATCGACCAATCGTTCATCGCGACCGCGCTCTCACTTCCGGTCGAGCGGGTCACCTGCCTGCTCGACGGCGACGTCCACTGCACCTTCTCGGTGGCGATGGCCGCCAATCCAGCGGAGGAGTCCCTTCATGCCTGACAACGAAACCGCCTCCAAGACCGTCTGGGAGATCGACTCGACCGATCCGCAACTGGCCGAGGGGGTCCGCAACGCGCTGCGCGAGGTGGTCGATCCGGAGATCGGGCTCAACGTGGTCGAGCTGGGCTTGATTCGCGAAGTCCGCAAGGACGAGAGTGAAGTCCAGGTCCGCATGATCCTCACCACCCCCTTCTGCCCTTACGGCCCGGCCCTGCTGGAGATGACGCGCACCAAGGCCGAGCAGGCAGCCAGCCTCCCGGCGCGGATCGAACTGGGGATGGAACCATGGGATCCCAGCCTGATGGAAGAAGGCGCCGGCGCCGCCTGGGGCCTGTTCTAGGAACTTCCGCCTTCTGCAAAACCCAAGGGCCGGGCAGCTTGCCCGGCCCTTTCTTTATCTTCCGTTGGCGGACCCTCTCAGGAGGCCGCTTTTGGCCTTCGGCGGCGGTGTGCCGCCACGCCCAACACCGTCAGCACCGCCACCACCAGGCGCAGCGCCGCCCCCAGCCAGACGGCCACACCCAACACCAACAGGACGGCCGCCGCCAGGGTCATCCAGCCTCGCGTCGGCCGGGCGCCGCGCAGCTCCACCAGTCGAGCCCGCAGTCTTGCCGTGAACGGCTCGGGCGGGTCCACCGGCACCAGCACACGCCCCAGCCAGGCCTCCAACTCGGTGCGCTTCATCGGCGGAACCCCGAAACCGACGCCCATGCCTGCCTACCCCTCCTCCGGGCCGGAGCCGGCTTCCGCCGGATCCGCGCCCGACAACTCGTCGCGCAGCGTGTTCAAGGTGCGGTGGTACAGGCTCTTGATCGCACCTTCCGTCTTGCCCATGATCATCCCGATCTCGGCGTTGGAAAGCCGCTCCACGAACTTCAGGATCAGCAGTTGCTGCCTGTCGTCCGGCAGACGCCCGACCGCCGACATCAGGATGTGACGCTCCTCAGAAGCCATCGCCAGCGCTTCCGGGTGCGGCCCGCCCCCGGCCGGGGAGCAGATGGTCCTCCAGCGGTACGGTCGGGCGGCGGCTCCGGTCGCGATGCCAGTTGGCCACCAGGTTGTGGGCGATCCGATAAAGCCACGCCGAGAACGGGACGCCCTTGTTCTCGAACTTCCCGACGTGTCGCAGCGCCCGCTGGAACACCCGTGCCGTCAGATCCTCGGCGTCGTGGTGGTTCCCCGTACGGTAGTAGATGTAGTTGTAGATACGGCGGACATGACGCTCGTAAAGAAGCCCGAAGGCCTCCGCGTCGTTGCCCGCCTGCTCGACCAAAGCCAGTTCTTCGTCGCGGGCGGAATCGACCGCCTTGTCACGACGCGCCTTTCGTCATAAACAACACCCCGGTGGGGTTTCCGTTCCATCCGGACCGGCACCCAATGGTCCACCCATGCTACCACCCGGAACCTCCGGCCAGCCGGGGTGGACCCGGCCCCCGGTTTAGCACGTTTGGTCGAGGGGATGCTATAATCCCCTGCCCCGCTAGATGAAATCGATCGTCGCGCTCGACCTCGAAACCACCGGATTGGACCCGACCTCCGACGCCATCATCGAGATCGGCGCCGTCCGCTTCCGCGGCGACAGGATCGAGGGCGAGTTCTCCACCCTGGTCAACCCGGGTCGCCCCGTGCCGGCCCCGGTCGTCCAGCTCACCGGGATCACCGACGCCATGCTGGCCAATGCACCCCGTCTCAGCCGGGTGCTCCCCGATCTCAACCAGTTCATCGGGACGGACCCCGTTCTGGGCCACAACGTCGGATTCGACCTGCGCTTTCTTTCGCGCCACAGCCAGATCGACCAGAACCCTGCCATCGACACCTTCGACCTGGCTTCGGTTCTACTCCCGAACGCCGGGCGTTATCGGCTGACCTCCCTGGCCCAGACCCTGGGCGTGATCCCGGGCCAGGCGCATCGCGGCCTGCCCGACGCCCGCACCACCCAGCAGATCTTCGTCCGCCTGCTCGAGCGCGCCGCCGCTCTTCCACCCGAAGTCCTGCGCGAGATCGTCGAGCTGGGCGCTAACCTGGAATGGGGCGCTGGCCTGGCTTTCGACCTGGCCTTCGCGATCGCCGCCGACCGCCCGGCAAGGCCCGACGGCCCGCGCCCGCCTGCCTCCCCACCCTTCCGCGCTCCGCCGCCGCTGACGGCTGCGGAGAACCCGGCAGCGATCGACCCGGATGAGGCGGCCGCCATCCTTGAGCCGGGCGGCGGTCTGGCCGCCCAACAAGCCGGCTACGAGCACCGCCGACAGCAGATTCAGATGACCCGCGCCGTGGCGGAAGCACTGTCGCAAGGACGGCACCTGCTGGTGGAAGCCGGGACCGGCACCGGGAAGTCGATGGCCTACCTGATCCCCGCGTTCCTTTGGGCCGCCGCCAACGGGCGGCGGGTCGTCGTCTCGACCAACACCATCAACCTGCAAGACCAACTGATACGGAAAGACATCCCGGCTCTGCAGCAGGTGCTGGGCGGCGAGCTTCGGGCGGCGGTGCTCAAGGGCCGCTCGAACTACCTGTGCCCGGTACGACTGGGTGCCCTGCGCCGGATGAAACCTCGCACCCCGGAGGAGATGCGGGTGCTGGCCAAAGTGCTGGTCTGGCTGGCCGAAGGCGGGACCGGCGAGCGGGTCGACCTCAGTCTGGCCGGGCCGGCCGAGGCCGGGGCGTGGGGCCGGCTGTCGGCCGAGCACGAGGATTGCGGGCTCGACGCCTGCCTGGAGCGCGCCGGCGGCTCGTGCGCCTACTACCAGGCCCGCACTCGGGCCGAGGCGGCGCACATCTTGATCGTGAACCACGCTCTGTTGATGGCCGACATCCAGGCCGGAAATCGAGTCCTGCCTGAGTATCGTCATCTGATCGTCGATGAAGGGCACCACCTGGAATCAGCCATCACCAGCGGGATGACCGGGCGCGTCACCGAAGGCGACCTGGTCCGGCAGTTCCGGGAGCTGGGTGGAGCCCCGTCGTCGTTGTTGTCCCAGGCCGGAGCGCTGGCTCGACGGGCCTTCCCAGGCGCCCCGGGCCGCGTCCTGGCCGCCGGTATCCCTGTCCAGGAAGAGAAGATTCGTCCGCGCCCTCGAGGCATGGACCTCCGTCTTCCAGGCGATCGCCGAATTCCTGGTGTCTTCGCACCCCGAACAGGCCGAATCGTCCTACGACCTCCAGGTGCGAATCCTCCCGGCGCTGCGGTCGCTTCCTTCCTGGTCCACGGTCGAGATTGCCTGGGAGCAGGCGGCCGGACCTCTGCGAGAGATCGCCGTTTCCACCTCGGATCTGGCAGACGCCTTCACCGGAATCGGCGACGGCGGCGGCGCCACCGGCGCCGTAGACCTGGCCGGGGCGCTGCGAGCTTCGGCCCGTTCCCTGCGGGAGATCGTGGGGCTGGTCGACCACTTCATCTTCGAACCGGATCCGGCCATGATCTACTGGGCGGAGCTCTCCTCCGACCGGCGCCGCCTGGCCCTGAACGCGGCCCCCCTGGCAGTCGGCCCGCTGGTCGAGAAGCACCTGTGGAACGAGAAGGACTTCGTTGTCGTGACCTCGGCCACCCTCACCACCGCCGGCGAGTTCCACTACCTCAAGCGCCGCCTGCACGCCGAGACCGCCGACGAGCTGGCCCTCGGCTCGCCTTTCGATTATGAGACCTCGACCCTGCTCTACTTGATCAACGACATCCCGGAACCCGCTGATCGCCACGGCTATGAACGCGCCGTCGAACGGGCTCTGGCCGGAGTCTGGCCCGGGCCACCCGCGGCCGGACTCTGGCCCTGTTCACCTCGATCGATCATCTGCGCCGCACCGGCCGCGCCATCCAGGAGCCGCTGGCCCGAGACGGGATCACAGTCTACGAGCAGAGCGACGGAGCTTCGCGCCACGCCTTGCTGGAGGCCTTCCGGACCGACGAACAGGCCGTCTTGCTCGGGACGCGATCATTCTGGGAAGGGGTCGATGTTCCCGGCGAAGCCCTGTCGGTACTGGTGATGGCGCGCCTGCCCTTTGACGTGCCGACCGATCCGATCGTCTCGGCGCGATCGGAGACGTATGAGTCGCCCTTCGATGAGTACTCGCTACCCGAGGCGATCCTGCGTTTTCGCCAGGGCTTCGGCCGCCTGATCCGCACCCGCTCCGACCGCGGCGCGGTGGTGGTGCTCGATCGCCGCATCCTGACCAAGCGCTACGGCCCGTATTTCCTGAAGTCCCTGCCCACCTGCACCGTTCGCCAGGGCCCCCTGCGCGACGCACCGTCACAGATCGCACGCTGGCTGGGGACGTAGCTCCAGCGGCCTCCCACCTGCGCCGCCAGGATCAACCATTCCTCCGCTCCCGCCGCGGTCCGGCGTGGGCTCTTCCTGGCGCGACGTTCCTGGGGGCACTCCACGGGCGCCCCCGCCTCGCCCCCGCCAACGAAAGGTCCGCATCGCGCTTCACCCAGCCGGAGAGTCGGGTCGCGATATAATCGCCCGACTTCCGATTGAAGCGAGCGAGATTCCGTGATCGACGTAAACGACCTCCGCAAGGGCGTGACTTTTCTTTTCGACGGCAACCTGTACAAGGTGCTGGAGTACTCCCACAACAAGCCCGGCCGCGGCAACGCTACCATTCGCACCAGGGTTCGCGATCTGAGGAGCGGCGGTGTACTGGACAAGACCTTCACCTCCGGGGATCGAGTCCAGGATGTCCGTCTCGATCATCACATCGTCACCTTCCTGTATCACGACGGGGACTTCTATCATTTCATGGACACCGAGACCTTCGAGCAGCCGGCGCTCGGCCGCGCCACCCTGGGCGAGGCGGCCGACTACCTGACAGAGGGCCTGGAAGCCAAACTCACCTTCTATCAGGAGGAACCGATCGACATCGAGCTCCCCACCGCCGTCGATCTCAAGGTGGTCCAGGCCGAGGTCGGGCTGAAGGGCGACACGGCGACCGGCGCCACCAAGGCCGTCACCACCGAAACCGGCCTGCGCGTGACCGTCCCGCTGTTTGTCGCCAGCGGCGACACCATCCGGGTCGATACCCGCAACGGCGCCTACCTCACCCGAGTCTGAGCCCGGATCGTGCGGACTCCCGCGGGCCGCGAGTGCAGCCACTACTTCGAGGATTTCCATCGCGGCCGCCGGCGACAGGAATGCCGGCTGATTGGGTCCAACCCTCGCAGCCGTCCGTGGACCCCGGACCTGTGCCGACGTTGTCCTGTCCCCGGTATCGAGTTGGCCAATGCCTGCCCCAACCTCCTACTTCACGCTCGGGTACGGCCCGGCCTGCTCGGGTTTGGCCGCAAGGTGGAACTCGAGGCCGAATGCCTGCTGAGCCGGGCGGCGGTTGCCGAGCCGGAAATCGGCTGCGGTCGGTGCCATGAAGCCTTCCCCGGGCGCTGACCCTCTCGTTGGGAGCCCCCTGTCGGATGCAGGCACGAAGTTGGCTCCTTCCCACAATCCGGGTGGTATGTCAGCTGAGTTGTCCGACCCGCGTAGGGTTTCTTCGCGGGCGGAGGGCTTCCGGGGTCAAGTCGAGGCACGCCTTGAGGGCACCCGGCGCAAAAGCCCTGACATCTGACATGATCCGCGCTCTGCTGGTCGACCTCGACGACACCCTGCTTGAGAATGACTTGGGCCGTTTCCTTCCCGCCTACTTTGGCCTGCTATCGGAAGCGCTGTCTGCCTTCGGCCCGCGGGAAAAGATCCTCCCGGCCGTGCTGGAGGGGACACGGGCCATGCTCGGCAACCAAGACCCTTCGCGGACTCTGGCTGAGTCGTTCTACCAGTCGTTTTCGGCCGCAACCGGCGCAAAGTCCGAGCCGATCCGCCGTGCCATTGCCGGCTTCTACGCCGGGGCGTATGCCGGCTTGCGTGAACTGACCTCGCCGAAAGCAGGCGCTCCAGACCTTTTGCGGGAAGCGAAGCGACTCGGCTGGGCGGTCGTGGTGGCCACCAACCCTCTGATGACTCGACACGCCATCGAGCAGCGGCTCGCCTGGGCCGGCGTCGGGGATCAGCTACCCGATCTGGCGCTGGTCACCGACGTCGAGAGGTTCCATTTCGCCAAGCCGCATCCGGCTTACTTCGCCGAAGTCCTCGGCCGCCTCGGGCTCCTTCCGGAGGAGGCGGTGATGGTCGGGAACGACCTGACCGAAGACCTCGAGCCCGCCGCTTCGCTCGGTTGTGCCGTCTTCCACGTCTCCGGCTCTCCGGATCCCCGAACCCCGGGAGGCTCCCTGGAGCAGGCCTGCCTCTGGCTCGCCACGGCGCGGGGGTCGAACGAGAGGTCGCACGACCCCCAAGCGCTGATGGCCCGTCTCGAAGGTCAGCTGGCGTCGCTCCTGGGCCGGTTGGCCGAGATCCCCCCGCAGGCGCTGCGCTCCGGCCTATCGGGCGACGCACTCACCCCGCTCCAGGCGATCTGCCATCTGCGCGACGTCGACCGGGAGGTGCACCGCCCGCGCCTGCAGCAGATCGTTGATCGTGAGAACCCCTTCTTCTCCGCGGTGGACACCGACGCCTGGATCTCCGAGCGCGGCTACAACCGGGAGTCGTTGGAGCAGGCGCGGGCCGAAATGGTGGGAGCCCGACGGGATGTCATCGATTTTCTGCGCGGCCTCCAGCCAAGCGATTGGATCCGGCCCGCCCGCTCCGCATTGCTCGGGCCGATCAACCTGGCGGAGTGGGTGGCAGTCCTGACCGAGCACGACCTGCGGCACCAGGCCGAGATCCGCGCCGACGCTCACGAGCCGGTAGAAGGAGAGGCTGTATGAGTTCCCTGGACGGAAAACGCGTGGCTGTGCTCGTCGAAGAAGGATTCGAGGATCTGGAGTTCTGGGTGCCGGTGATGCGGATGCAGGAGGCCGGCGGCCGGGTGTCCATCGTCGGAGTTGAAGCCGGTCGAACCATTCGCAGCAAGAGCGGCGGCCTCACCGCGACCGTGGACCAGGCGGCCGACGCCGTGCAGCCGGACGAATTCGATGCCGTGATCATCCCCGGGGGCTGGGCTCCCGACAAGTTGCGGCGCTACCGGGCCGTGACCGATCTGGTGCGTGGGCTTCACGATCGGGGAGGGCTCGTAGCGATGATCTGCCACGCCGGGTTGGTCGGCATCTCGGCCGGGATCGTCCGCGGCCGCAGAGCGACCGGTTCACTCGGAATCCGGGACGACCTGGTAAACGCAGGCGCCACCTGGGTGGACGAGCCCGCCTTTCGCGACGGGAACCTGATCTGGGGACGAGTCGTGCCCGACATCCCCGATTTCTGCCGCGAGATCGTAGCCGCCCTGGACAACGCCTAAGGCGGTCGACCCCTTGGCGCAGCTTCGAACGCCGGCACCCCACGCTCCTTCGGAGACGCACCTCGGCCCGTTCGTCTGACTGCGGGTTGCCCCCGCAACCCGCTGAGGCGCAGCGGTGCGCCGCCCAGGCGACGCACCGCCCTCGGGTCGCCTGGCGCTGCGAGGGGGCTCAGGAACTCGTACCCTCGCTTGTTCGGATCGCTTGGTCTGTGGGCGAATCCGCCCTGAGCCGTCAGCCGGGTTCCAGTTCCTCGATTCTGTGCTCCAAGAACCTCCGCTCCGATTCCGTCGCCGCCAGGTCGGCCGCCCGTTCGAAAGCAGCCCGGGCAGCATCCCGGTGCCCGAGGCGCCGAAGCATGGTGCCGCGGGATGCGTGCATCAGGTGATAGCCATCCAGAGCAGGGGCGATCACTTCGAGCGCCGACAGTGCCGCGGCGGGACCATCGGTCTCGCCGATGGCAATGGCGCGATTGAGGGCCACCACCGGCGTCGGCATGAGCGAAAACAGCTGATCGTACAGGGTGACGATCTGATCCCAGTCGGTCGCTTCGAAGAACTTGGCGTGGCAATGCAGCGCCTGGATCGCGGCCTGGAGTTGGAACGGGCCGGGCCGCCCGCGACGCAGGCAGGCATGGACGATCCCCAGGCCTTCGTCGATCAGGGCGCCGTCCCACCGGCGGCGGTCCTGATCGCGCAAGAGCACGAGGTCCTCTCCGGAGAAGCGGGCCGGAACCCGCGACTCGCTCAGCAGCACCAGCGCCAGGAGCCCGGCCACTTCGGGCTCATCGGGCAAGAGCCCGACCAGGGATCGGGCGAGCCGGATCGCATCGCTGCGCAGCGATGTCCGATCGGGTGCATCGCCACCCGAGGTGTAGATCAGGTAGACCACCGACAGCACCGAGCCGAGTCGCCCGGGAAGGTCACCTTCGGATGGCACCCGGTAGGGGATTCGGGCCGCCTTGATCTTGTATTTCGCCCGGACAAGGCGCTTCGCCATGGCCGCCTCGCCGATCAGGAACAGGCGGGCCACCTCGTTCACTCGCAGTCCGCCCAGGAGACGCAAGGTCAGGGCCACCTGGTCTTCGGTTCTCAGAGCGGGGTGGCAACACGTGAAGATCAGTCGAAGCTGGTCGTCGACCATGAGCCCGCTCGTCCCCTCCTCCTCGCCGCGGACCTCGGCCGCGCCGGCGGCCGTGGCGAGCTGATCCTGGAGTTGGCGTCCTCGAATGGATCGGCGGAGGCCGTCAATGGCGCGATTTCGGGCGGTGGTGACGATCCATCCGGCAGGGTTCGGAGGAACCCCGCCGCTGGTCCACCGATCCAGGGCGATGACGAAGGCATCCTGAACGGCATCCTCGGCCAGGCTGATGTCGCCGAAAATGCGGATCAGTGTGGCCACCGCCTGGCCGTACACCATGCGGAAGACCCGTTCAATCTCGGTCGGCCCCGAACCGGCTCCGACGCTCGGGTCCACGGCAATCATGCGCCCGGGGGCATCGAGTCCTTGACCCGCCCGGTCGCACGGAACGGACGGACTTCGATCGGGTGGCGGATCGCCTGCACCACCTTGCCGGCCCAGGCCAGGGCGGCGTCCAGATCGTCGGCCCGGATGATGTAGAAGCCGGCGATGTGTTCCTTCGACTCGACAAACGGACCATCCGTCATGACCACGTCGCGTTCGCCGCGGCGGACCACGGTCGCCGCCTCCGGACCGTGCAGCGCCCCGCCGAAGACGAAAACACCTTCCTCGTCCATCTCCGCTTCCAGGGCAATCACCCGCCCCATGAACTCCTGCATGTCCTGGGGAGACTGCGAAGCCCCCCGGGCCTCGCCTTCCCCGGAAAACGTCGAGAGCAGGTACTCACTCATGGTCACTCCTCCTTCGCAGGCGGGCGGGTCCCGCCCTTACCTTACTTACGAACAGGATCGCCATGCCAGGACATCGACCCGTGGGCGTCCTGAGCCGGGTTGGCTTCCGACGCAGGGGCGTCAACTCTCCTCCCGAAGGATACCCCGTCCGGTTCCAATGCGGTTCTTATGCCGGCTCGCTTTACAGGCCCCGGAGGCGGAGGCTATAATCCGGCGTCGGGGAAGTGCTGGAATTGGCAGACAGGCGTGACTTAGGATCACGTGCCGCAAGGCGTGAGGGTTCAAGTCCCTCCTTCCCCACTCCTGCCGACGGACGGCAGGCCCGGGACCGCCGCATGGAAACCTTGAAGATACAGCAGGAAGAACTGGCCGAGCGCCAGACCCAGCTAACGGTCGAAGTGCCGCCCGACCTGATTCGGGAGGCGATGCAGCGCGCCGCGCGTCAGATGAGCAAACGCTCCAAGATCGCCGGTTTCCGGCCCGGCAAGGCCCCCTTCGAGATGGTCGTCCAGCGCTACGGCGAAGAGGCCGTCTTCGAAGAGGCGCTCGACTCGCTCGGGCCAGGAGGTCTACCGCAAGGCGCTGGAGCAGGCCGAGCTGGACCCGGTCGCACCCGGCTCGCTGGACGATGTGGTCAGCCGGGAACCCCTGGTTCTGCGCTACACCGTGCCATTGACCCCCAGGGTCGATCTGGGAACGTATCGCGACTTGCGCCTGGCCTTCGAGGCTCCCCCGGTGGAAGACCCGGCCGTCGAAGAAGTGCTGGAAGGCCTGCGCCAGCAGCAGGCGGTGATCGAGTCCGGCAGACAGGCCGTCCGCAGGCGGGCGACGTGGTCGTGCTCGACATTCAGGGGCGCCTGGCCGACCCCGACGTCGGAGGCGGCCATGCGACCCTGCTCGACGAGAAGGGCGTCTCGCTGCTGCTGACCGAGGCCACCGACTTCCCGTTCCCGGGAGTCGCCTCGCAGCTCGAGGGGGTTTCCGCCGGGGAAACCCGCCAGATCGAGCACACGTTCGCCGAGGACTACCGCAACGAATCCCTGCGAGGCCGGGCGGCCCGCTTCACCTTCGTCTGCCAGACGGTCAAGTCGCGCCTGGTCCCCGAATGGAGCGACGATCTGGCTCGCACCCTGGGCGAGTTCAGCGACCTGGCCGACCTGCGCCAGAAGGTTCGGGAGTTCGCTCGAGGCCCAGAGCCGCCGCCGAGCAGACGCCGATTTCGCCGAGCAGGTGATCGGGGCGGCGGTCGAGGGCGCCACCTTCAGCTACCCGCCCGTTCTGCTCCAGCGCGAACTCGACGACGCGGTCCACGACCTGGAAGAGCGGCTCAAACAGCAGCGCCTGAGCCTGGCCGACTACCTGAGGATCGAAGGCAAGACCGACGAACAACTCCGAACCGAACTCGAACCACAGGCCCGACGCCGGCTGGAGCGGGGCCTGCTGCTGGGCGAAGTCGTGGAAGTCGAAGGTTTGGAAATCGGCGAGGAAGAGGTCGAGTCCGAGGTCGGCCGCCTGGTGGAGCCGCTCAGCGATTCGGGCGAACGCCTGCGGCGTGCCCTGGGCCAACCGGCGGCCCGGCGCAGGATCGCCCTCGACCTGTTGACCGACAAGTCTGTGGCACGTCTTGTGCAAATCGCTCGCGGGGAGACCGTCTCCGCGACGACGACGGATGCAGCGGAGGCGACGGCCCCCGAACAAGGAGATGGTGAGGCATGACGATTTCGGATCCTCGCGCGTTGATACCGATGGTGATCGAGAGCTCGGGTCGGGGCGAACGCGCCTACGATATCTACTCGTTGTTGCTGCGGGAACGAATCATCTTCCTGGGCACTCCGATCAACGACCAGGTGGCCAATCTGATGGTGGCGCAGTTGCTGTTTCTCGACCGGGAAGACCCCGAGAAGCAGATCAACATGTACATCAACTGCCCGGGCGGCGCCATCTACGCCGGCCTGGCGATCTACGACACCATGCAGCAGGTTTCGGCGCCGATCTCCACGGTGGCGGTCGGGGTGACGGCTTCGTTCGGGACGGTTCTGCTGGCGGCGGGCGAGGCCGGGCTGCGCTACGCCCTGCCCCATGCCACCATCCATTTGCATCAGCCCCTGGGAGGGGCCCAGGGACAGGCCACCGACATCGAAATCCAGGCCAAGGAGATCTTGCGCCTCAAGGAAGAACTGAATACGATATTGGTGACGCACACCGGCCAGTCGCACGAGGTGATCGAGCGCGACACCGAGCGCGACTTCTACATGGACGGGGAGGCGGCCAAATCCTACGGGATCGTCGACCACGTGTTGCTACCGGCCGCCGAACCCGAGAAGGCCTGACCCGACACCGATGAGTTCCCGCGAGGCGCCGCCCCCGGCGGCCCGCCGCTGTTCCTTCTGCAGCCGCGGCGAGGCCGAAGTCCAACGGCTGATCGCCGGGCCGGAAGGCGTCTTCATCTGCAACGAGTGCGTCGACCTGTGCCGCGACATCCTGGAAGGAGATGTTCGGCGCGGCAGCACAGCCGGCTCGGGTCGGCCGGCCCTCGCCTCCGCAGCAAATCTACGACAAGCTGGATGAATACGTGGTGGGGCAAGATCACGCCAAGCGTGTCCTCTCGGTGGCCGTCTACAATCACTACAAGCGCATCGCCAGCCGGTCCGACTCCGAGGTGGAGCTCGAGAAGAGCAACATCCTGCTGGTCGGACCGACCGGTTGCGGCAAGACCCTGTTGGCGCAAACCCTGGCGCGCATCCTGGAGGTTCCGTTCTGCATCGGCGACGCCACCGCGCTCACGGAAGCCGGCTACGTGGGCGAAGACGTCGAGAACATCCTGCTGCGCCTGCTCCAGGCCGCCGATTTCAATGTGGCCCGCGCCGAGCGCGGCATCGTCTACATCGACGAGATCGACAAGATCGCCCGAAAATCGGGCGACAACCCCAGCATCACCCGGGATGTCTCGGGCGAAGGCGTTCAGCAAGCGCTGCTCAAGATCATCGAAGGCGCCAGCGTCAACGTTCCGCCACAGGGCGGACGCAAGCATCCCCAGCAGGAGTTCATTCAGGTCGATACCCGAGACATCCTGTTCCTGTGCGGCGGAACCTTCGACGGCCTGGCTGAGATCGTCGCCGAGCGCCTCGGGCGCCGCGGCCGACTGGGATTCGCCGGCGCGCGCGGACTCGACGATCCCCAGGCCCTGGCCGAGGCCGGCCTGCTGCGCCGTCTGACACCGGACGACCTGATGCACTACGGGTTGATCCCCGAACTGGTGGGGCGCCTGCCCGTGTCGGTCAGCGTCGAACCGCTCGACCGGGAGGCGCTGCGAGCGATCCTGACCGAGCCGCGGAACGCCCTGGTTCGCCAGTACCAGCGCCTGTTCGAAATGGACCAGGTCGGGCTCGAGTTCACTCCCGAGTCGCTCGAGGCCGCCGCCGACCTGGCGATGGCCCGCGAGACTGGCGCCCGGGGCCTGCGCTCGATCATCGAGAGCGTCTTGCTCGATGTGATGTACGAAATCCCCTCACGGCCGGAGATCCGCCAGGTGGTGGTGGACGACGGCGCTATCCGCGGCCGATCGACGCCCCGCCTGCTCGACGCCAACGGCAACGATGTTTCCGCGGCTCCCGGTCGGCCCCTGGTCGACGCCGCCTGATCCGGTCTCCAGCCGCTCCACGACCGAACCCTCGAATCGCCACGTTCTCGATCGTGGCTCACGATCCCACGCTCCCCGCCTGGGGCATCGCCGTGGCCTCCAAGTTCCCCGCCGTGGGCGCCGTCGTCCCGTGGGCGCAAGCCGGTGCCGGAGCCGTGGCCACCCAGTCGTACGCCAACACCAGCTACGGGCCCATCGGACTGCGCCATATGCAGGCCGGGTTGTCCGCCGCCGTGACCCTCGAGCGCTTGCTGTCGGACGACCCCGATCGCGAACAGCGCCAGGTCGGGCTGGTCGACGCTCAGGGCGGCGCCGCAACCTTCACCGGCTCGGGCTGCCATGCCTGGGCCGGGGGGCTGGCCGAGCAAGGCTTTGCCATCCAGGGGAACATCCTGGCCGGGCCGGACGTGATCGATGCCATGGCCTCGACCTATCGGGATGCCGAGGGCGACCTGGCAGATCGATTGCTGGCGGCCCTGCTCGCGGGCGATCGGGCCGGGGGCGATCGTCGCGGCCGGCAATCCGCCGCCCTGCTGGCGGTTTGCGCCGGCGGCGGTTATTCCGGTTTCAACGACCGCTGGTTCGACTACCGGGTAGACGACCACCCGGACCCGGTGCCGAGGCTGGGGGAACTTCTCGAACTCCATCGGCTGTACTTCGGCGAGAGTCCGCCGGAAGAACGCCTGGAGATCGCAGGCCAGGTCCTCACAGGCCTGGGTCGACTCCTGGTCTCCGAGGGGCTTCTGGCCAAGGTGCCGGATGAACTCACCCCGGAAACGCGCTCCACCCTGCGCAGCTTCCTCGGCAACGAGAACTTCGAGGAGCGTTCGGACGTGGAGGCAGGCTGGATCGATCGGCCCGCGTACGAGTTCCTTCTGCGACGCCTTTCCGGGCCGGAAGCCGCTCCCGCCGAAGACTGAGTTTCCCTTGTCCGGGCGAACCCGGCATCGACGCGCTCAAAACCCGGGTTGACGTAGCTCCGGCAAGTTCAAATCCCCGAGGAGAAACCGCATGCCGATCACGCCTCCTGTGCGCGCCCTGATCCTCGACCTGGACGGTGTCCTTTGGCGCGGCCAGACCCTTCTTCCGGGAGTCGGCGAGCTGTTTGCGTTCCTACAACAGCGAGGTTTGGGATTCTGCCTGGCCTCGAACAACGCCACGCTGAGCCTCGGCGATGTCCAGCAGCGGCTCTCCCCTCTCGGGGTCCGTCTGGAAGCCAAACACCTGGTCACGTCATCCCACGCCGCGGCGGGATACGTCCGCCGGGCTTATCGGCAACCCCCGGCGGTCTACCTGGTTGGTGAGGCCGGCCTGCGAGAGGCGCTGGTCGCGGCGGGGTGTCGGATCCTGGAGAACGGCGACGGGGCCGCGGTGGTGGTCGTCGGGATGGACCGCCAGCTCACCTGGGGCAAGCTGGTCGAGGCCGGCCTGGCGATTGCGGCCGGCGCGGCCTTCATCGGGACCAACCCTGATCTCACCTTTCCCACCGAGCGCGGGCTCGGGCCGGGCAACGGCGCCATTCTGTCCGCCCTGGAGGCGGCCAGCGGCCGGCCGCCGGTGATCGTCGGCAAGCCGGAGCCACACCTGTTCCTCGAGGCGATGACCCGCCTGGCCGTCCCTCCGTCGCAGGCCCTGGTGGTCGGCGACAGGCTGGAGACCGATATCGCTGGCGGCCGCCGGGCCGGCATGCAGACCGCGCTGATCCTCACCGGAGCCTCCGGAGTCGCCGACCTGGAAGACGGCACAGTCCGCCCCGATTCGGTTTTCGCGGACTTGCCGGCCTTCCTCGAGGCGTTGCGAGGCTGGGTCGGGTGACGTCGTCCAGCATCCTCGACCTGGACCTGCCTCAGCTGACCTCCCTGCTGGAGGATCTGGGGCAACCTGCTTACCGGGCGCGGCAGGTGTGGCAAGGCATCTACCAGCGACAGGCCGAGTCGCCCGATTCCCTGACCGACCTGCCTCTGGAACTGCGCCGCCGCCTGAGCGAGACTTTGACGTTTCGCTCATTCGAGCTCCGTCACAAGCAGGTTTCGTCCGACGGCCGAACGACCAAGTTCCTGTTGGGCCGATCCGGCGAGGCGGCCGGCATCGAGTGCGTCCTGATGCGCTATGACCGCAGAAGAACTGGCTGTATCTCCACGCAGTCCGGCTGCGCCATGGGTTGTCCGTTCTGCGCTACCGGGCAAATGGGGTTCCTTCGAAATCTCTCCAGCGGCGAGATTGTCGAGCAGGTGCTGCAGATCTCGCGCGACGAAACCCTCACCAACCTGGTGTTCATGGGGATGGGAGAGCCGTTCCACAACTACGATGCCAGCCTGGCGGCCGTCGACCGGTTAACCGACTCGGACGGCCTGCGCTTCGGCGCCCGTCGCATCACGATTTCCACGGTGGGATTGATCCCTATGATCCGGCGTTTCACCGACGAGCGGCGGCAGGTCAACCTGGCGGTTTCGCTGCACGCCGCCACCGACGACCTGCGCGACCGCCTGGTGCCGATCAATCGGCGCTATCCGATCGGTCCGTTGCTGGAGGCATGCCGCGACTACGTTCGAATCACCCGACGCCGTCTGACCGTGGAATGGGCCCTGATCGAGCAGGTGAACGACGGCCTGGAACAGGCCCGGGCCCTGGCCGACCTGGTGAAAGGAATGTTGTGCCACGTCAACCTGATCCCGCTGAACCCGACTCGAGGCTTCCCGGGAAGCGGATCCGACAGCGGCCGAGCCGAGAAGTTCGCCGCGGTTCTCCGTTCGAACCGGATCGCCTGTACCGTTCGACAGCGAAGGGGGATTGAGATCGCCGCGGGCTGCGGTCAGCTAGCCACCGAAACGGCCGGCGGCACCGTGGGGGATTCCGAAGTCCGCTAGGACGACTTGGTCGGGCACAGCCGGAGCTGCGCCAATCGTTCCTGGGGTATCATTGGCCCCCGGAGGGGCGATGGCAGAGGATCGGCGCCTGGGCTCATTCCAGGCGGCACACCGGGCCTTCATCACCTGCGTCGAGACGCTCAGCCCCGGGCAGTTTCAGGCGCGAATGGATCAGGCGAGCCCCCGCGACCTGATGACCCGCCTGGTGGGCTGGAACCGCCTGACGGTCCTTGGATGCCGGTCGATCCTGCAGGGCCAGCCCCCTCCTTACTATGCTGATTTCGCCGACGGCTATCGACGGGTGAACTCTGAACTGATTGCCCGGAGCGCCACAATCGATCGAGCCGAGCTGTTACAGGACCTGGCCAAAGCACAGCAGGCAACCCTCGACGAGTTCCGGTCCCTGACGCCGGATGCGTGGAATGCCGACCACGGGGTCCGGCATCCCGACGGCGGACCCGCCACCGCCCGCCGCTGCCTGGAGGAGCTCTCCCGGTCTTACATGGACGCCACCGACGAAATCTCCGTCTGGTTGGAAACGAAATCCGGAGCCTGAGTGGCCTTGAGGTTCAACCTTGTCAACGATTGAAACGAACGCCGGACTTCCGACGGCCATGGCCGAACTCCGCCCGCGCCTCGGCGGCGCGGTGGAAGCCCTGGCCCGCCGCACGCCCCACCCCTCGGTCCTGCTTTCCGCGCGCGAAGGCCTGACGATCCTGGTCGAGCAGCGGGAGGAGAAGATCAGCGAGCTTCCCCGCTCGGCGGGCGGCGTGGTGTCAGCCTACGATGGTGCGACCCTGACCGAAGAGTCTTTTCCCGGGTTCCGAGGCGAGGCCCTGGAGAAGTCAACGACCTCGCTGGTCGCGCGTCTGAACGGCGGGTCCGCCCGCTCCGGCATACCGTCCGGCGCGGTCACGCGGCGGGATTTTGCCACCCGGGGCGAGGTTCCGACCGAGGCCCTCACCCTGGAAGACAAGCTCGAGCGGTGTCGCGACCTGCAACGACGACTGGCCGCTGCCGATCCCCGGGTCGTAAACTCACGGGTTCGCTACGCTGAACATGTCGAGTTGTCGGTGTTTCACGACCTGGAGTCCGACCTGGCCCAGCGGGTGGTGCGGGTGCGCCTGCAGGTGTTCGTCGTCCTTTCGGAGGGAGAGCAGACCCGCTACGACTGGGACAGCAGAGGCGGCACCGGAGGCTGGGAACTGCTCGAGTACAGCGACGGGGATCTGGAGGAGGTGGTGGCCGGAGCGGCCCGGCTGTTCTCGTCGGAACGCATCGAACCCGGCGAATACACCGTCCTCAGCGGCCCGGGTGTGTCCGGGGTGTTGGCCCACGAGTTCGTTCGGCCATGGCGTCGAAACCGACCTGTTCCCCAAGGAGCGCGCCCGCGCCTTCGACTTTATCGGCAAGCAGGTGGCCTCGCCCCTGGTCGATATCATCGACGATCCGGGTCTCCCCGGTGGTTATGCCGGCTATTTCTTCGACGATGAGGGCATGCTGGCCCGCCCGGCGAAGATCGTCGAGCGGGGGACCTTCCGTGGCGGGATCACCGATCGGATCTCGGCCGGGGTCTTGGGGATCGAGCGAACGGCCAACGGCCGCCGCCAGGATTACACGCGAAAACCGTATGCCCGGATGAGCAACACGTTCTTCGGGCCGGGCGTGACACCCGTGGAAGAGATGCTGGCGGAGATCGACCGCGGCGTCTATCTGCACCAGTGGGTCAACGGGATGGAAGACCCGCAGGGTTGGGGCATTCAAGTGACGTGCCATTACGGCAGGGAAATCCGCGCGGGCAAGCTCACCGACCGGGTTTTCGCCCCGGTCAGCATCAGCGGCTATGTCCCGACCGTACTGCACACGATCCGCGCCGCCAGTCCCGTGATCCAGATGGACCAGGGGACCTGCGGGAAGGGCCACAAGGAGTACGTCACCAACAGCGCCGGCGGACCACACCTGTTGCTGGAGACGCGCCTTGGCTGAGTTACTGACGACGGTGGTGCGCGCACTGTCGGCGCGCCGGGACCTGCTGGGCTGGTCGGCCCGTGGTCGGCATGTGCGCGGCGAGCAGCTGTTCGCCGACCGCTCCCGGATCGAGGCCAGACGCAGGATCGAAGTCGATGAAGTCGAAGTCGAGGTGCTGGCATCCAGCGAAGGCCCGTCGGCCGACGGCGCCTGCGGCGCGGCCGAGGTCACCATTGCCGCCGGCGAGAATCCGGCGGCGGCGATCGACTTTGCCGTGCTGGCCGCCCGCCGCACCCGCAGCCCGCGCTACGCCCTCCCCGAGCCGGGCCCCTACCCGGAAGTTCCGTCGACCGACGACAACCTGCGCCACGACCTGGCCGACACGCTCGGCGGACTGCAAGACCGGCTGTTTCACGCCGCCGCTCAGAATCCGCAAGCTCGCCTGACCCTGGCCGAGTGGTTCGCAGAGGATGAAACCATCCACCTGGTCAACAGCATGGGGATCGACGGACACCAGCAGCGCACCCATCTTTCGCTGGAGTGGATCGTGCTGGCCGGCGAGGGCGATCGACGGGTGGAAACGGTTTTCGATTTCGAGCGGCGACGCCTGGCCGACGTGAATGTGGAAGCCGAGTGGGACGGGTTGGCTCGCCAGACCGGCGACCGGCATCGGGCAGACTCGGCGCCGTCGTACCGGGGGCCGGTGGTGCTGCGTGGGAAAGCCCTGGCCGCCTTTCTTCACGGCGGGACAATTCAGACACTGGCCTCCGCCCAGGCCCGCTTCGCCAAGATCTCCCACTGGGAGGCCGGAAAGCGAGCCCTCCCCGAGGGATCGGGCGAACCCCTGACGCTGTTCGCCACCAGGCTGCTGCCGTACGGAGTTCACGCGGGCCGCTTCGACCACGAGGGCCTGCCCGGGCGTCGACTTGAACTGATCCGCGACAACGTCCTGCAGGCCTACAGCGCCTCCCAGCGATACGCGACCTACCTGGAAGTCCCCGCGACGGGCGCCTTCGGCGATATTGAGATCCCGGCCGGGCGGACGCCGGCGGCCAGCCTGCTCAAGGCCAGCCACGTCGAGGTCGTCTCCTGGTCGTGGTTCAGCCCGGAGCCAACGACGGGCGACTTCGCTTCCGAGATCCGCCTGGGGTACGTGGTGGAGGGCGACCAACGCCGACCGTTCACCGGCGGGCTACTGGTGGGGAACCTGCTCCAGGCGCTGTCGGATGCGCACTGGAGTTCCGAGCTGGGGTTCTTCGGAGACTACCAGGGGCCGACCACGGCCCGGATCGGTGCGCTCCAGATCACCCCCTCCCGGGGAGACTAGGGCGCCCCGCCGGCATCCCCCGTGAGGGGCGCCCTCAGCCGACGAACCCGTTTTGGTGCAGCCGTTCGGCGGCGGTGATCGTTAGAGGAACCGTCAACGCAATGCGGGTCCCCTTGCCGGCTGAGGAATGGATCCGGATGACCCCGCTGACCAGTTCAGTGCGTTCCCGCAAGTTGACCATCCCCAGCGAACCTCGGGCCTCGTAGTTCGAACTCGACCGCCCCCAGGTCGAACCCGATCCCGTCGTCTTTCACCTCGACCAGAAGGAGTTCCCCCTCACGTCGCAACCGGATCAAGATGTGGCCCGCCTGGGCATGTTTACGGGCGTTGTTGACCGCCTCCTCGATGATGAAGAACACCACCCCCTGTTTGCCGAGCTCCATGTCGTCGGCCACCGAGGCCTCGGCTTCCACTTTCACATCCTGCTGGTAGGTCTCGCTCACCTGCCCGGCCAGCTGCTCGAGCGCGCTGACCAGGCCCTGCGACTCGAGCGCCAGCGGCCGCAGGGTGAACAGCATCTGCCGGATCTCCTTGGTGGTTCGCCGGGCCAGCTCTTCGATCTTAAACAGCTCGTCGGCCGCCGACTTGGCGTCGCGCTCCATCAACCGCCGGGCGAAGTTGACCCGCATGGCGATGGCCGAGATCGATTGGGTGGGGCCGTCGTGCAGATCGCGCGCCAGCTTGCGGCGGGCCTCTTCGTGGATGGCCGTAATCCGCTCCTTCTCGTGGAGCAGGTTCTGATAGAGCTTGGCGTTCTGCAGCGCTCCCACCGCCTGCCGGGCGACGGCCTCCAGCAGGTCGAGGCGGTCGCGTCCGAACGACTCCGGCCGTGGATCGGCGAAGAGCATCACGCCAAAGGCGTCCAGTCCGACCACCAGCGGCAGGACGACAGCTGCCCGGCATGGTCCCACGGCCGCCAACCGGCGCAGCTCGGGGTCGTGAGGCGGGTCGTGGGAAACCTGCACCACACCGGTCCGCAGCGCCGCCTCAAACATCCCCTCGGCCGCGGGGAAGACGGCCCGCTGATCCGAGACCGGCAGGCCGCGCGACGAGGCGATCGTCAGATCCTCACCTTCGAAGAGCAGCAGCACCGAGATCAGGCGTCCGTCCTGGGCGCCCAAGGCGGCGGCCCCGGCGTCGAGCGACAGGTCGAGCACCTTCTCGTAGTTCAGGGTCGCGGTCAGCTCGGCCATCCGTTGAAACAGCGACAACAGGTGGTCGAGGCGCGCCTGCAGATTGGTCGGAGGGGTCAGCTCAGCCGTTCCGCGCGAGGAAGACCGCTGCCGGAACACCCTCAGCCTCCCCGCCGCGATCCCGGGGAATCCGGGTCGGGCTGTACATGGATCGGATCGGCCACGCAGACTCCCGCCCGGCCTCCGCCCGCCATGGTGCGTAGGGCGGCGCCGGCATCACGGCCAGCCTTCGCCTCCCGGACCGCAAGATCGAGACGAAGGGGCACTTCCCAGTATCTCGCCTTGCCCGCCGGAGCCAACCTTACAGGCGGGTTACATCCCCGGCCGGCGCCCTGGTCGCGTTCCTTCGGGCGGCCTTCGGAGTTTCGGAGGTGGCCTCGGTGGGCGTTCATCTTGTCAATTGGCGGCGGCGACGGTATCATTTGCTGGTTATGGTGCGTTCTCCGATCGTGTCGGCTTCGATCCTGGCCGCCGATTTCGCCGAGCTGGGTCGGGCGATCCGGCAGGCGGAGGCCGGCGGGGCCGACTGGATCCATATCGACGTCATGGACGGCCATTTCGTCCCGAACCTGACGATGGGTCCCGTGGTGATTGAAGCCTGCCGTCGGACGACCAGCCTTCCCCTCGACGTCCACCTGATGGTTCGGGAGCCCGGACCTCTGTTTCCGGCCCTGGTTGAGGCCGGGGCCAGCCGTCTGACAGTCCACGTGGAAGCCGTCACCCATCTCCATCGCCAGCTGGATGCAATCCACGAGCTGGGCGCGGCCGCCGGAGTCGCCTTGAATCCAGCCACCCCGGTGACCGCCATCGAGGAAGTGTTGGGCGAGGTCGACCTGGTGCTGGCGATGACCGTCGATCCCGGATTCTCCGGCCAGACGTTTCTGGAACCGGTGCTCGACAAAGTGCGCCGGATTCGCCAGTCGCTGGATGGGTTGGCGTCGAACGCCTTCCTCCAGGTGGACGGCGGTATCGACCCACAGTCCGGCGTCCGGGCGGCGCGCCAGGGGGCGGACTGCTTCGCCGCCGCCAAAGCAATCTTCGGCCACCCGGGCGGGCCACAGGCCGGCGCCAGCGAATTGCGCGCCGCCCTGGAGGCGGTATTCGCCGGATGAGGCAACACAAGGGCCGCCCCCAGGGGCGGCCCACTTCGAGCCGGGGCGAGCGCGGGCTTTCAGGCGCGCCCGAGGCGCTTGATACACTTGGCGCACAACGTCCGCTGCACCTGGCGACCGTTCTCCAGAACCTGAACACGTTGCAGGTTCGGCGAGAACTTGCGCCGGGTGGCCTTCATGGAGAAGCTTCGGTTGTGACCGAAGGTCGTGGACTTGCCGCAATGAGCACACTTGGCCATCGAACCAGGTTCCTTTCCCGTCGGCGCTGGGCTCGACGGCGCTGGATCATACCACACCGCAAAGCCGCCTTCCAGTGACCCAGGAGCCCGCCGCATGACCAGCGAAAAACACCCCTCGGGCCGAATCACCGTTTCTCCCCGGGCCATCGCCACCATCGCCAGCCGGGCCGCCCTGGGCACCTACGGCGTGGTCGGAATGAGCTCGCGCAGCTTCGCCGACGGGATCGCCCAGCTCCTGGTGCGCGATCCACACCGGGGGATCGAAGTCCACATCGACGACGGGCGAATCCGGATCGACGCGTATGTCATGGTTGAGTACGGCACGCGGGTATCGGCCGTCGCCTCGAGCGTGGCCAACTCCGTCCGCTACCAGGTGGAGCACATGCTCGGGATGGAAGTAGCCGCGGTGCATGTGCATGTGCAAGACCTGCGGGTCAGCCAAGCAGACTGACAGGTGGCCCCCTCTCTGCCGACCGTCGATCCGACCGTCCGCCAGCGCCTGCTGGTGCGCTACCGCGTCCTGGACGGCGGGGTGATGCGTCTGCTGACCTGGGCCTCCCTGCACTGGCTGCGGACCAACGAGCAGCTGGTCAACGCCCTGAATGTGTTCCCGATCCCCGATGGCGACACCGGCACCAACATGCTGCTGACCATGCAGTCGGCGTGGGAAGAGGTGTCGAGTAGCTCCGGACGGTCCGTCGGGGAAGTGGCCCAGGCTCTGGCCAGCGGCGCCCTGCTCGGAGCCCGGGGAAACTCCGGCGTGATCCTCTCTCAACTGTGGCGCGGTTTCTCGCGCAGCCTGAGCGATAAAGAGTACGCCGATGCGGTTTCTGTGGCCGAGGCCCTGGACCAGGCGCGGGAGACGGCCTACCGCGGCGTCGTCCGGCCGGTGGAAGGGACGATCCTCACGGTTTCGAAGGATGTGGCTGCCGCGGCGCTGGCCGCCGCCTCCAATGGCGCCGGGTCGGGGCTGGAGATCCTCGAGCAGGCGGTTCTGGCGGCCGAGGCATCGGTCGAACGAACCCCCGACCTGCTGCCGGTGCTCAAGGAAGCCGGTGTCGTCGACTTAGGAGGCAAGGGCCTGCACATCATCCTCGAAGGAATGTTGCGCGCCGCCTACCGCCTGCCGCTTGATCAATCGCCGTTCGACCTGCAATCCTTCCAGACGCTGGCGCTGGCCGACCTTAGCGAGTCGATTGAACCCGGCCAGGACTGGGAAGTGGTGGTCGATTTCCAGCCGGCGGGCTCCCTGGATCTGCCGGCGTTCCACCGCCACCTTGAGTCCCTGGGGACCTCGATCCAGATCGCCGAAGGCGACGGCCGCTACCGGATGCACATCCATGTGCCCGACACGACCCAGGAAAAGCCGGTCGAGTACATCCGCGGCCTGGGCACCGTGATCGAGTACCGCGTCGAAAACCTGATGATCCAGGCCGGCGGCCGCGCCGCCGAACCGATCCGCTACCCACCGGTCGAACCCGGACAGGTGGCGGTGGTGGCCGTCAGCGCCGCCACTGGCCTGACGCGATTGTTCGCCGGGCTGGGAGTGGCGGCGACGGTCGACGGCGGACAAACCATGAACCCCAGCGCGCAGGATATCTGCGGGGCCATCGAACTCGCTCCCGACGGACCGGGTGATCGTCCTGCCCAACAACCGCAACATCATCCTGACCGCACGCCAAGCGGCCGACCTCTCCGAGAAGGAAGTGCGGGTGGTCGCCACGGCCTCCATCCCGCAGGGGCTGGCGGCGATGCTCCCCTTCGAGCCTACCGGCGATCTGGATGTCCTGGCCGACGATATGGAGCGGGCCCGTATCGGGATCCAGACCGGCGAACTGACCCACGCCACCCGCTCGGTGGAGATCGACGGAGTCGCGGTGCAGCAGGGGCAGGTGATCGGCCTGCTGGATGATCAACTGGTGGTGGCCGCCGACGCGTTGGAGCCCGCCCTGCTCCGCCTGCTGGAAGCCTCGGGGGCGAGCAAGGCGGAAGTCATCAGCGCCTTCGCCGGACAATCGCTCCCGCTCGCCGAAGCCCGTCGCCTGATCGACCTGGTGCGGGCCGAGTATCCTTCGGCCGAGGTCGAACTCCATTCGGGGGGGCAGCCCCACTACCCGCTGCTGCTTTCGATCGAGTAGCCATGACGCGCGTTCGGATCGTCACCGACAGCACGGTTCGCTTCATCACGCCTGGGTTTCTTGAGCGCCACCCGGTGGTGGTGGCGCCGCTCACCCTGCGCTGCCAGCTCGACGCCTGGGAAGAGACGCCCGAAGCGAACCTGGGGGATGCCTGGAGCCTGTTCGAGCGATGCCAGGGATTTCCGCTGGCTGTGCCCCCCTCCCCGGAACGATTGGCCGAAACCTATGGACGTCTTCTTCTGGAGACCGACCAGATCGTTTCGATCCACGCTTCGGCGCACCTGAACCCGACGGTGGTCAACGCCCAAACGGCCAGTCAGCAGTTCCTGGGGCGGTCGTCGATCCATGTGATCGATTCGCAATCCATCGCCGGCGGGCTCGGCCTGCTGGTGGAGGCCGCCGGCCGGGCGGCCGCCGACGGGGCCGACCTGGAAGACGTGGTCCGGATCGTGCGCGGGATGGTGCCGCGCCTGTATCTGGTGGTCTTCGTCGGCGACCTGACCTACCTGGAACGCGGGGGCCTGGTCTCGCGTTCGCAGGCGGTGCTGGGAAACATGCTCGGGGTTCTGCCCTTCCTGACCATGGAAGAAGGCTCGCTGGTGGTGATGGAGAAAGTGCGCTCGCGGCCGCGAGCCGTCGAGAAGGTGGTCGAATTCGTGGGCGAGTTCTCCGACTTGGAGCATCTGGTGGTCTTCGAAGGCTCGGTACCCCCCTCCGAAGAAGTGCGCTTGATCGTCGAACGGCTGCGGGCGCAACACCCGGCCGTCCCGATCACCATCGGCGGAATCGGCCCATCGGTCGCCTCGTACCTTGGCCCGAGCAGCGCCGGGATCTTCGCCCTTGAGCGGGAGAACGGCGCCCGGTGACATCCTCGACCGGTCCACCTCCGGCCGCCGAACGGCTGATCAAGATGATCGACCTGGAAGCAGCGCGCGGCTGCGACGATCGGGCTGTGATCGGCGGCCTGGCCCAGGCCGTCGCCCGTTGGAGAGCCGATGCCGAGGGCGCACTGGAGCCGGACCTCCTCGACGGGGTCGAGCAGCAACTGCGGGACTATAGCGACCTTGATCCGGACGACCGGCGCTCGCGCCTCGAAGAAGTGCGCCGCCTGCTGGCGGAGGGCAGACGACGAACCGGCCGAGGCATCGTTGGTTCCTTTGCCTTCGCACGTCGGGCACACCCCGGACGGGCCTCCGCCCCGAAACGGGGCCTCCGGCCCGGCTAAGCCCCGGGGACGATCCCCCGCTTCCGCCCGGCCGACCTCGGATGCAACACCGGCCGCCGGAGCACCTCTCACCACCATTCCGGGGATCGGCCCGAAATCGGCCAAGACCCTGGAGAAGCTCGGACTCTCGACCCTGGGCGATCTGCTGTGGTACATCCCGCGCCGCTACATCGATTACAGCCAGCTGAAAACGATCAACCGCCTGTGGTACGGGGAAGAAATTACCGTCCTGGCGACGGTCGAGGAAATCCAGGTACGACCGACCCGAGGCGGCCAAATGAAACTGGTCGAGGCCGTGGTGGGCGACGGCACAGGAAGCCTGCGGGTCACCTGGTTCAATCAGCCTTGGATCGCCAACCAACTCAAGCCGGGCCAGGCCGTGGCGTTTTCGGGCCGGGTCGACCAGTATCTGGGGAAACTGACTCTGAATGCGCCGGAGTGGGAGCCTCTCGATCGCCAGCAGCTCCACACCAGCCGGATCGTACCGGTGTATGCGCTGACCGCAGGCGTTACGGCTCGCTGGCTTCGGCGGGTAATGGACTCGGTAGTCCGGCGCCTGGCCCCCCGCCTGCCCGATCCGCTCCCGGAGCCGATGCGCCTCGAGCAGGGACTTCTCGGCCTGGGTCAGGCCGTCCTGCAAATACATTTCCCCGACGGGTGGGACCAGCTCAAGGCCGCCCAGGAGCGACTGGGTTTCGACGAGATGCTGCTGGTGCAGCTGGGGGTGATGCGCCAGAAGCGAGAGTGGTCTCAGCTGCAGACCAAGCCTCTGGCCGTCGACGAGGCCTGGATCGATCGTTTCCGCCAAGGGTTGCCTTACACCCTGACTGCCTCCCAGGACAAGGCTCTGGCCGACGTCCGCGCCGACCTGGCCGGCGGCCGACCGATGAACCGGCTGCTCCAGGGCGATGTCGGCTCCGGCAAGACCGTGATTGCGGCCGCCGCGGCGGGGATTGCGGCCGCCGCCGGCGCCCAGAGCGCGGTCCTGGCACCCACCGGAATCCTGGCGGATCAGCACTTCCGAACCCTGACGGGCCTGCTGGAAGCCGGAGGCGGGATTCGTCCGACGGAGGTCCGGCTCCTGCTCGGGTCGACCCCGGAGGCGGAGAAGGCCGAGATCCGGACCGGGCTCGAGCAGGGCGACGTGCGAATTGTGGTCGGCACCCATGCACTGCTCGAGGAGCCGGTACGATTCCGGCAGCTGGGCCTGGCGGTCATCGACGAGCAGCACCGCTTCGGAGTCGAGCAGCGAGCCGCGCTGCGAGCCAAGGGCGACAACCCCCACCTGCTGGTCATGACGGCCACCCCGATTCCGCGCTCGCTGGCCCTGACCGTCTTTGGCGACCTGGACCTGACGGTGCTGGACGAGATGCCTCCCGGCCGCCGGCCGGTCGAGACACGGGTCTTGCTGCCCGTCGAACGTTCGCGCGGTCACCGATTCGTCGAGGCCCAGCTCGAGGCCGGCCGCCAGGCCTACTTCATCTACCCTCTGGTGGAGGAGTCCGATAAGGTGGCCGCCCGGGCCGCGGTCGAGGAGCAGGAGCGGCTGCAGGCGGAAGTCTTCCCGGCGTTCCGGGTCGGGCTGCTGCACGGAAGGATGAGCACCGAAGAAAAAGACCGGGTGATGGACGCCTTCCGACAGGGCGAGGTGAACCTGCTGGCCTCGACTTCGGTGGTCGAAGTGGGGGTGGACGTCGCCAACGCCACCGTCATGTTCATCGAAGGAGCCAACCGTTTTGGATTGGCTCAACTGCATCAGTTCCGCGGCCGGGTCGGACGCGGCGAGCACCAGTCGTACTGCCTGCTCCTGCCCGACTCCGACGACACCGCCGAGAACGAACGGCTCAAGGCGATGGAATCCACCAATGACGGCTTCCGCCTGGCCGAGCTCGACCTCGAGCAGCGCGGACCGGGCGACTTCCTGGGAACGCGCCAGGCCGGGCTTGGCGATCTGCGGATGGCGCGTCTGACCGACGTTCGCCTGATCGAGCGCGCCCGACGCGAGGCCGCCCGCCTGCTCGAACAGGACCCCGACCTGGCACAAGCGCAACACCAGGATTTACGGCGGTCCCTGGAAGCCGTCGCCTTCATGCAGAAGGGAGAGATCAGCTGATGGCCCGAGCCGTCTTCCCCGGCACCTTCGACCCGATCCACTTCGGCCACATCGACATCGCCCTGCGAGCGATGCGGTTGTTCGACGAACTGATCGTGGCCGTCTACGACCGGCCCTTGAAGTCGCTGCTGTTCAGCCCGGAAGACCGTCTGTCGCTGGTCCGGCAGGCCTTTGTCGAGTACCCGCAAGTACGAGTGACGGTGTTCAGCGGCTTGATCGTCAACTACTGCCGGCAGGTAGAGGCGCAGGTGATCGTACGTGGCCTGCGGGTGTTCTCGGATTTCGAGCATGAGTTCCGCATGGCGTTGGCCAACCACCGGCTGGCTGCGGAAATCGACGTCGTGGCCCTGATCACCAGCGAGGAGCACAGCTTTCTCACCGGGAGCACGGTGCGCGAGATCGCCTCGCTGGGCGGCGATGTCAGCAGCCTGGTGCCGCCCCATGTCGAGAGCGCTCTGGAGGCCCGTTTCCAGGAGCTGGGCGATGATGGGCCAGGCGCCGTCGCCATGACCAGTTGGCGTGATTGAGGCGGTTGACCGAGACCTTGCTTCGGTGTACCCTTCGGCCCGAAGCTTGCACCCCGGGCGGAGAGAGCTCTCCTGCCGGAGGCAGCCATGGATATCCTGCACCTAGTCGATCGCCTCGAGGAGCTCTTCAACCAGGCTCGCCCGATCCCGCTGACCCACAGCGTGGTGGTGGATGAAGACCGCTTCCTCGAGATCATCGACCAGATGCGCATCTCGATCCCCGATGAAGTCAAGAAGGCCCAGCAGGTCATCTCCCAGCGAGAACGCCTGATGGCCCAGGCTCAGGAAGAGGCCAACCGCACCGTCGGGCTGGCCCGGCAGAAGTCGGAGGAGATCGTCACCCGCGACGCCATCGTGCAGGCGGCGCAGGCGAGGGCCGAGCAGATCCTGGCCCAGGCCCGGGCCGACGCCGAGAGCCAGCGGCGGGAAGCCGACGACTACATCCTGGACTCTCTGGGCGCTCTGGAAACCGAGCTGACCCGACTGCTGGGGCAGGCCAGGAACGGCATATCGAAGTTGACTATGGACCAGCAGCGGGCAGCCGAACCGGCGGACGCCAAGCCCGCCGCCGACGAAGAGCGCTGACCGGGAACGGCCCAAGAAACAACGCGGCCAGGGCGGATGCCCTGGCCGCTTCGCGTTCCGGCGATCTCGCCGGTCAGTTGACCGAGGAACTCGCGCCTCTCCGGGCGCGCCGCTTCCGGGCGATCGACGTAGGCCGCCGCCGCTTCCACCAGCCCGCGGAACAACGGGTGCGCCCGGTTCGGACGCGACAGGAACTCCGGGTGGAACTGGCTTCCGACCATGTACGGGTGGTCGCGCAGTTCGGCGATCTCCACCAGGCGTCCGTCGGGGGACAGGCCGGAGTAGACCATTCCGTGTTCGGCCATGATCTCGCGATACGTATTGTTGAATTCGAAGCGGTGGCGGTGGCGCTCGCTGGCTTCCTCGGTCCCGTAGGCCCGGGCCGCCATCGACCCGGGAATCAAGCGGCAGGGATACAGCCCCAACCGCATGGTGCCCCCCATGTCGGCGATTCCCCGCTGCTCCGGCAGCAGATCGATGACCGGATGCGGCGTAGACCGGTCGAACTCGGTCGAATTGGCATCCTCCGAGCCCAGCACGTGGCGGGCGAATTCAATCACCATCACCTGCATCCCCAGGCACAGGCCGAGATAGGGAATCCGTTTCTCCCGGGCGAAGCGAGCCGCGGCGATTTTGCCCTCGATGCCGCGCGACCCGAAGCCACCCGGCACCACGATACCGTCGGCCTGCTCCAGCTCGTGCCAGCCCTTGCCCTTCTCGAGCTCGGCCGAGTGCAGCCAGCTGATTTCGGCTTCGACCCCGACGGCCAGGGCCGCTGCCCGAATGGCCTCCCGCACCGACATGTAGGCGTCCCGCAGCTCGACATACTTCCCGACCAAAGCGATGCGCACCGGAGGCCTCGGCTTGCGTTCAGCCGCCACCAGCGCCTCCCACTCGGTCCAGTCGGGGCGTCGCTGGGCAGTCAGACCGAGGCGTCCCAACACCAGGTCGGCCATGCCTTCGCGCTCGAGCAGCAACGGTACTTCGTAGAGCACGTCGGTCGTGACCAGGGGGATCACCGCCCGCGACGGCACGTCGCAGAACAGGGCGATCTTGTCGCGCAGCTCCTCACCCACGGGGAAGTCGGAGCGGGCCACAATCACGTCCGGCGAAATGCCGATCGAGCGCAGCTCCCGCACCGAATGCTGGGTCGGCTTGGTCTTGAGCTCCCCCGTCGCTCGAATGTGGGGCAGCCAGGTGACGTGGATGAACAGCGTGTTTTCCCGGCCGATGTCGTTGCGCATCTGGCGCAGCGCTTCCAGGTAGGGCAACGACTCGATGTCGCCCACCGTGCCCCCCACCTCGACCAGCACCACCTGTGCCCCGGTGGCGCGCGGCACAAGCCCGATACGATGCTTGATCTCGTTGGTGATGTGCGGGATCACCTGGATCGTCCCCCCGAGAAAGTCGCCGCGCCTCTCCTGGGCGATCACGTCGGAGTAGATCTGCCCCGAGGTGACATTGCACACCCGGCTCAGGCTGATGTCGATAAAACGCTCGTAGTGGCCGAGGTCGAGATCGGTCTCGGCCCCGTCGTCGAGCACGTACACCTCCCCGTGCTGGTAGGGGCTCATGGTCCCTGGATCGACATTGATGTACGGGTCGAGCTTCTGGATCGTGACCTGGAAGCCGCGCTCTTTCAGCAACCTCCCCAGGGCCGCCGCCGTCACCCCCTTGCCGACCGAGGACACCACCCCACCCGTCAGGAAGATGTATTTGGTGCTTCCGCCCATCGCCTCACCTCCACCCCGGAAAAAGGGCGGTGGGGAGGCCGCCCTGCGGCGACCTCCCCACCGGTTGTTGCGTTTCGACCCTTCGGCCGCGGGGCCGTCGGCTCATCCGATCACCTTCTGGATATCCTCGGCCGCCCGGCGCATTTCCAGCAGGATCAGTCCCAGCCGGGCCTGATCGCGGGCCAGCACCGTCAGCACCGCGTCCATCCCGGCGGCCGTCAGCAGCACATAGCCGTCGCTGCCGTGAATGTAGACCTCATCCAGACCGCCGCGCCCGAGCTCTCCGGCAATTCGCTCCCCCAGGCTGAGCATCGCCGCCGACATCGCCGAGACCCGATCTTCTTCGACGCCGCCCGGGAGCGACGAAGCGATGATCAAACCGTCCACCGAGACCACCGCCGAAGCTTCGACATCGGTGGTGTTGGTCTGGAGTTCTCGCAGACGCCTGACCAGTTGATCTCGACGCGCTCGGTCCATCGGCACTCACACCCGCCCACAGGGCAAACAAGGCGGCAGTCTATCACAGCCCCGACAGCGCGGCAAGCGTGGCGGCCTCAACCGGGCTCGATCAGGCCGGGCAGCAGCTGCACCCGGATCTCCCCCGCCGCCAGGTCGATCGATCGCACCACCGAGTTCGATGGCCGGCAGCAGCACCGAGCGACCGTCGTCGAGCCGCACCTCGTAGACATCGTTGGCGCCGGTACCGATGACCTCCACCAGTTCCCCCAGCAGGCGGCCGTCTTCGGTCCGCACGCGCAGACCGATCAGCTGCCAGCGGAAGTAGACGCCCTCCGGCAGGGAGACCTGGTCGAGCGGCAGGTAGAGCTCCAACCCGCGCATCGCCTCGGCCTCCGGCCGGGACGAGCAGCCCTCGAAGGAGAACAGGAAGCGTGCCTGATGAGGCCGGATCGCGGTCACCCGGCGGGGCGACCGAGCCTGGCCCAGGTAGAGCAGCATGCCGGGGCGCACCTGGTCGAGCACTTCCGACTCGGGCTCGACCACAAGCTCGCCCCGGACTCCGTGGGGGCGAACGATTCGCCCGGCCACCAGATCCTGCTTGGTGTGCCGGGCATCTTCGCTGCCAGGGTTGAGGGGAGCGCCGGGCGTCGTCACCGGATGTCGAGGTTGGCGCGTACCCCCCGACGGACCGCCGCCACGCGGAGCAACGCTCGCATGGCCGAGGCGACTCTGCCGGACCGGCCGATCACCCGCCCCATGTCGCCTTGCGCAACTTCCAGCTCGAGCAGGATCTCGCCCCGCCTCTGGTCTTCGCGCACACGGACTTCCGTGGGGTCGTCGACCAGGGAGCGGGCGATGTATTCGATCAGAGCGCTGAGGGACTTTGCCTCCGGCGCGGGATCCGATCGGCTCATGCTTCCTCGGGTGCGGCGGCCTCAACCGCGCCGGCAGCCTCGGCCGGCGCAACTTCCGCCTCCGAAGCCTGCTCGGTTCGCGCCTTGGCCTTCTTCGAGGTCTTCCCGGTGTGGGGGGCAACCCGCGAGGTACGCGGGTCGATCTCGCCCTGCGCCTGTTGAGCTTCCTGAAGAAGAACCTCGAGCGTCTCGCCGGCCTTCAAGCGTTCCCAGCGGCCCCAGCAACCGGAGCTCCCCAGGACCCGGCGGGCCGAGTTCGGACGGCTGGGCCCCGTGCTGGAGCCAGTGAAACACACGCGCTTCATCCAGTTGAATCGTCGCCGGGTGGGTGCGCGGGTTGTAGTGGCCTAGGTTCTCGAGGAAGCGCCCGTCGCGCGGGCTCTCCTCATCCGCCGCCACCATGCGATAACTCGGTTGGTGCCGGGATCCGACCCGGCGCAACCTGATTCGGACCATCGTCTCCTCACTGTCGCGTGGCGGAACGCCTCGGTGTCGCCCGTGAGGGGGCCGGAAGGGGCCCGCCGGACTTTCCCTGGCGCTGCGCTGATTGTGCACGTCGATCCGAAACCGCCGGACCGTCGCGCCCTCCCGCCCCATCGCCGGATCCTGGCGAACGAACCGCTTCTTCGCAAAGCGAAAGCCGATCGGACCGCGGTGTCGGTGCGGTCGGACCGGCGGCGGCGGTCCTCAGGGCAAGAACGTCAGATTATACCTCACGCCTTCCCCTGGGCCGGGCCCGGAAGCTGCGGTCCGGGACCGGCCGGGAACCTCCCGGAACTCGCCGGCGCGGCGCGGGTTCTCGGGAAGCGAGTCCAGGCTCGGCGCACGCACCACGGCCCACCACCCGGCGGCGATCGCCAGAGTCGCCAGAGCCAGGAGCCACACGGCGTGAAGGCGTCGAATCGACGCGGCCAAACGCGGCCGCGCCCCGGGCGCCGCGGAGATCCGCAGGATCATACCCAGGGCGAAGGCGGTGGTCAGGAGCGACGACCCGCCGTAGGAGACGAGCGGCACCGGGATTCCGGTGAGAGGAAACAAACGCATCACCCCGCCCAGGATCAGGAATGCCTGCAATCCGAACGAAATCGACAGACCGGCCGCCAGGATCGCGGTGAACGAATCTCCGGAGCGGGTCGCCGCACGCAGACCGCGGGCGGTCACGACGGCCAGAAGCATCAGCATCCCGAGTTCCGCCGGCCAACCCCCATTCTTCCACCAGCGCCGGGAAGATGAAGTCGGTATGGGCGGCGGGAATCAGGATCGGCAGCCCGGTCCCCGGGCCGACCCCGACGAGCCCCCCGGCTGCCATCGCCATCAATCCCTGGAGGGTCTGGTACGAAGCCCCGAGGGGGTCGGCCCACGGGTTCAACCAGGTTTCAACACGCGCCAGAACCACCGGCGATAGCCGGGCCGCCGCTGCACCCGCCGTCACCAGCAAGACCCCACCGACGACAAGGGTTTCCCAACGCTGGAAGACCAGGTACAGGAGCACGGTCAGCAGGATCAGGAACAGGCTTCCCGCCCCAAGGTCACGCTGCACCACCAGCAGGGCAACCGCCACCCCCCACAATGCCAGCAGCGGTATCAGAACGGGCGTCAACCCCCTGCGGGCCGGGCGATCGGACCCCGGCATTAACCTGTCGGCCAGGTACGAGGCCAGATACACGATCAACAACAGGCGCAAGGGTTCGGAGGGCTGGACGTATTGCCCGCAACACCCCAACCAGAGCCGTGCTTCGCCTCCCGAAGGATTCGTACCGAACAGCAGCGTCAGCCCGAGCAACACCAGTCCCAGGCTGAGCCAGGCCAGCCGAAATCTTCGCAGCCACGAGTTGAGCCGCGGGAACGCCAGCGTCTCGTAGATCACCACAACTGCCGCCAGGAACCAGGCCAGCTGGCGCAGGCCGAAATCTGGCAGCAGGCGTCCGACGAGCAACACCCCCCAGCCCATCAAGACCAGGGAGGCGGGAAGCAGGAACGGATCTCGCAGCGGCCGAAGACGATTCAAGGCCCGGTGGAGCAACCACGCTCCGACCGACCACGCCGGCAAGAGCAGCGTGTGCGACGCACCGGCGACGAGGCGCCCGCTCCCCAACGACAGCGAAACCGATGTCAGAGCCAGGAACGCCAACCCCAGCACCAACAGGAGCGCTTCCCGCCGCCTGACCAGGTCGGGGGCGTCAGTCAAGGTAGTGCTGGACAAGGATCCCCAAACGCCTTCGTGCCTCGGCCGAGATCGAAGCCGGGGGAGTCACGAAGGCCTTGCGCAGGGCGCTTCCGCAATCGCAGCCGCGGTCTTCCGGTAGACCGCGCACCAAGATCCGGAGAGCCTCCTCAGCGCGACGGGCGTTGGCATGGAGCCGTTCCACCACCAGGTCGACGCTGACCGGGGCCTCGCTCTCATGCCAGACGTCGTAATCGGTGACATGCGCCATCACCGCGTAGCACAACTCCGCTTCCCTGGCGAGGAACGCCTCCGGGCTGGTGGTCATGCCGATGATCGAGAACCCCAGGGCCCGGTAGGCCTGGGATTCGGCGCGAGTGGAAAAGCGAGGTCCTTCGATCGTCAGATACGTGCCGCCCCGATGCACCCGGGCGCCGGTTTCCCCCAGCGCAGCCGCCACGGCCTCCGACATCTCGGGGCAAAACGGCTCCGGCGCGCTCAGGTGGACCACCACTCCGTCGCCAAAGAACGAGCGGGCCCGGCCGTCGGTGGAGTCGAACAACTGATCGGGGACAACCACGTCCCCCGGATGGATCTCGCCACGCAGAGAACCGCAGGCGCTGACCGAGACCACGCGCTCGACACCGAGAGATTTGAGGGCGAAGAGGTTGGCCCGGTAGTTGATTTCGCCGGAAGTCAACCCATGCCCCTCGCCGTGCCGGGCCAGGAAGGCCGTAGGGACTCCCTCCAGTCGGCCGATCCGAACCGGGCCCGAGGGCGAGCCGAAGGGAGTCGGGACCTCCACCTGATCCACGATCTCCAGGCTGCTCATGGCGTACAGACCGGTTCCCCCGATCACGCCCAGGACGGGCTTCTCCGACATTGCAGCGCCTCCCCTTCTTCGGTCCCCGGGTGTGCTTTCCGGGTTGCGGGTCAAACGGCCGCTGCCGACCCCGGGGGTGCGGCCGGGAGGCCGAGACCGAAGCGCAGCGATACCCCGCCGACGGTCAGCAGGTCCCCCGGGGTGAGTGCCACCGGTGTCTCCAAGCTCAACTCGTTGACCCGGGTTCCATTGCGCGAGCCGAGGTCCTCCACCAGCCACTGACCTCCGGCATACGAGATACGTGCGTGGTAGGCCGAGACCAGGGGATCCTCGAGGCGGATTCGGACGTCGGCCGCCCTGCCCAGCAGGGTGGAAGACTCGAGCGGAAAGGCCTGCTCGTCCTTCCCGCCGACCACCACCAGGTGCGCTGGAGGAGGAGCCGCCGGTCCGTGCGCCACCCTGCGTTCATCAAGCCACAGAAAGAACAACAAGGCCCCCAGGAAGGCGTACAGGGCGACCAGGAGTACGGCCTGCGGGATCGGGGAACTCACTCGCTCTTGCCGTCCCGGTCTTTCCAGGTCCGAGTCAGTTGATCGCCGGCGGGGCGAGGGGGAAACGGGGGCCGGTACGCCGGTGTGGCGTCGGGTGGACCGCCCGGATCTTCTCCGTAGACCATCGTGACCTCGGCGATGGTGATCACGTCGCCGGGACGGAGGATGTGCTGATGGATACGGCGCCCGTTCACCAGGGTCCCGCCGGTCGAACCGAGATCAAAGACAAGGAAGCGACCCTCGCCGCGCGGATCTGGGCGTGGGTGCGCGAGACGTGCGGGTCGTCGAGGATCAACTGGTTGTCAAGGCGGCGGCCGATGTTGATCAGTGGCTGGTCCAAAGGGAAATGCCGCTGGCCGCTGACGATCAAATAGGCACCCGGAGGACGGCTGTCGGCCGACGGCGCCGAACCTGGCTGTCCGGCCTGGGTGAACTCGAGCTGGTTCTCGCTGTGCCAGGCGACCACCCGCACATCCCAGCGATTCAGGGTCGGGTCGGCAGCCAGGGTCACATGCGGCGCCGTGGCCACGCGGTAACCGCTGGTCCGGGCCGTTTCGAGCAGGGCATCGGAGAACGTGGTGTTCAGATTCGGCGCCTGGTCGACCAGCGCCTCCACATCCTTGGGATGCAGTGTTAACGCAAACTGATCCGGCGCGTAGGCCTCGCCGTCGTCGTCCCAGGTCAGACCGTCGATCATCGCCAGTCCCAACCGGTTGGCGACCATCGCCGGCGGGATCTTCCCGCCGGCCAGGCGCGACAGCGTACCCTCGACCAATTCCTGGAGCTTCTTCTCGACCTGCGCCAGCTGATCTCTCATGTCGACCACAACAGGTAACCGGGAGGCGCGCCGGCGCGGGCCAGCCGGGCTACGCCGGCCCCGGAGGATCGTCGGGCCGCTCGGGACGGGTCGGCGCAGGATCGGAGGCTCCGCGCCCTGTGGTCGTGGCCGAGCCCGATTGCTCGTCGTCCATTCGTTCGGGGGTAGGTGACGCATCCATACGCCGCAGGTCGAGCGGCGTCACTTGATTCGGGTCCTTGCGACCTATCTCCGGGGGCGTGTAGCGCCGCAGACGATCCGGTGGACCTCCCGGGTCTTCTCCGTAAATCAGAGTGATCCCGGAGATGGTGATCACATCGCCCGGCTGGAGCAAGTGCTCGGAGACCAGTTGACCGTTCACCCGGGTGCCGGCCGTGGAATTCAGGTCACGCAGCATGAAGCGGCCGCCCTGCATCCGAATCTCGGCGTGGCGGCGGGAGACATGCGGGTCCGGCAGCACCAGGTGGTTGTCGAGTTTCCGCCCGAGATTCATCAGCGGTCGATCCAGGCGAAAATGACGCTTGCCGTCGACAATCACGAAGGCGCCGGCCGGCGGCGGGGTGAGCGGTTCGTCGACCATGGCGCTGGCGGAGGCGGCGAACGAGATCGGATCCCGACTGTGCCAGGCGATGGCCCGCGTTTCACCCATACGCAACGTCGGATCGGACGACAGAGTGACGTGCGGAAAGCGGCCGAGGGAGAACCCGCTGCCGGTGATGGCCGTGTGAATGGCCCGGGCCAGCACGTCCTGGATGTTGGGGATGTTCCCAGCCAGGGTTCTTGCGTCCAGTGTGTGCAGGCTGATCGTGAACTGATCGGGGGAGTAGAACCGGCCGTCGGGATCCTGCTTGGCGGTAGCCATCACTTCCCGGGTCAGCTGCTGTGCCACCAGATCCCAGAGCGGCGGCTCGCCGGCCAGCGCACTCAGCGGTCCGGAGAGCCCGGTCCGCAAGTGGCCGATCAGTGTGGCGTCTTGTGGGGGCATCAAACCGCGATTATACCGTCAGGGGAAGGCCGGAAATCGCCACGGCGCAATCGCCTCCGCTATACTTCCAGAGAGGCGCCGTGCCCTACGAAGAGGTCGATCACACCGCCGATTGGGCCCTGCGGGTCCGCGGGGACGACCTGGCGGACCTGTTGAGGTCTGCGGCAGCCGCCATGCTGGCGGCGTGCGGGGCGACCGCCGCGCCGGGTGAGCCAAGGCAGAAGTCGCTTCAACTTCGCAGCTCGGATGCGGAGGGGCTGCTGGTCGCCTGGCTGGAGGAGATCCTGTACTCTCTCGAGGTCGAGCAACGAGTTCCGTCGAAGATCCGGGTTGCGGCCCCCGACGAGATCAGCCTCGAAGCCGACTGGACCGACCTGCCCCTCGCCGGCGTGGATAAGCCGATCAAGGCTGTCACCTTCCACGACCTGGCCGTGGTGGCGGTCGACGGGGGCCTCGAAGCGACGGTCGTGTTCGACGTGTGAGGTCCTCATGCCACCCGAACTCCAGCGCCCCCGCAAGCAAGACCTGACCCGCACCGGGCCATTCCAATGGGAGATCCCGGCCGCCTTCCGCTCGGACATGCGCGTCCCGGTCCGGCTGTTCGCCAACGAGTCGCTCCTGGACGACGCCCTCGACGATGCTTCGCTGCTCCAGGCCGTCAACGCCGCGACCCTGCCGGGGCTGGTCGGACATGTGACCGTGATGCCCGACGTTCATCAGGGATACGGGTTTCCGATTGGGGGCGTCGCCGCCAGCCGGCTCTCCGACGGGGTCGTTTCGCCGGGAGCGATCGGCTACGACATCAACTGCGGTGTGAGGTTATTGGCCAGCCGCCTGCGGCTCGACGAAACCGAAACCCGCCTGGGAGAGTTGGCGACCGCGCTTGTACGCCCATTGCCCGAGCGGGGTCGGGGTGAAGGGGACCGTCCGCCTGACGGCCAAAGACCTGGAGCGCGTCTGTCGCGAAGGCTGCCGAGTGGGCGGAACGCAACGGCTTCGCGCAGGCAGGCGACCTGGAGGCGACCGAAGAAGGCGGGCGCCTGGCGGGAGCCGATCCGGGCGACGTCAGCGAGCGGGCGATCGAACGCGGGCGGCCGCAGCTCGGAACCCTGGGCGCCGGGAATCACTTCATTGAAGTCGATCTGGTGGAGGAAATCTTCCATCCGGAGGCCGCCGCGTGCGATGGGGTTGGCAGTCGGCGCTCTGGCGGTCCAGATCCACTGCGGCTCGCGTGGGTTCGGACATCAGGTCTGCTCCGACTACGTGCGGGAACTGCAAACGGCTGTCAGGCGCTACGGGATCCGCCTGCCGGACCGGGAATTGGTGTGCGCGCCGCTGGATTCGCCCGAAGGTCGAGGCTATCTTTCGGCCATGGCCTGCGCCGCCAATTATGCCTTCGCCAACCGGCAGATCCTGGCACACCACGTCCGGCGCGCCTTCGAGCAGGTGTTCGGCGAAGGCGCGAACTCGCGCTTGACCCAGGTCTACGACATTGCCCACAACATGGGGAAGATCGAAGACCATCAGGTGGCCGGCCACAAGTCCGCGGTCTGCGTGCATCGCAAGGGCGCCACCCGCGCCTTCGGTCCCGGGTTCGAGGGTCTGCCGCGAGGCCTACCGTCCTTTCGGCCAGCCGGTGCTGGTCCCGGGCAGCATGGGAACCGGGTCGTGGGTTCTACTGGGTACCGAAGGTTCGATGCAGCTGGCGTTCGGTTCAACCTGCCACGGCGCGGGCCGGCGGATGAGCCGCAAGCAGGCCAAGCGGTCGGTCCGGGGCGACCGTCTGCGGGAGGAACTCGAGGCCAGGGGTATCCGAATTCGCGCCGGCAGCCTGCCGGGCCTGGCCGAGGAAGCCCCGTCTGCCTACAAGGACGTCGACGAAGTGGTGAAGGTCGTGACCGGGGCCGGCATCGCCAGGAAGGTGGCCCGGCTGCGACCGCTGGCTGTGGTCAAGGGGTAACTCCAGGCAGCGTCACTCCACCCAAGGGCCGCAGCTGCCGGTCGGACGAAGGATCAACCAGAGGCTTGCCCACGAACCCGAGCCTGGTTCCGCTTGCCTAGCCGAAGTGTCATAAAACCAGTCGGATCAAGGTCCAGCGGGGCGTCGCTCGAGGTGACCTGGATCTCGCCGAGCCAGACGGCGCCCTCGTCCACTTTGCGCCGCGCCTCGCTCCGGCTTGCCACCCAACCCAGTTGCACCAGGGCATCCGTCGCCGACGAGCCCGCTGCCAGGCTGGCCTCCGGCAACTCCGCCGGGGCCTCCCCCTCCTGAAACACACGGCGGAAGGACGCCTCCGCCGGCGCCACGGCCTGCGGTCCGTGGTAGATCTCGACGATCTCCCGGGCCAGTCGCCATCTTCGCGTCCCGCGGGTGGAGCGCCCCGCTCTCGATCCCCTGCTCGACCTCGGCGATCTGTGCCGGGGTCAGGCGGGTGACCAGCCGGTAGTAGACCGGCATCGCCGCGTCCGGCAGGCTCATGACCTTGCCGTACATGTCATCCGCCGAGGCCATCAGGTCGATGGTGTTGCCGGTGCTCTTCGCCATGCGCAGCGTCCCGTCTGTGCCGGGCAGGATCCCCATCAGAATCCCGACCTGGGGCGGTTGGCCCATCACCTCCTGCAGCTTTCTTCCGGCAACGATGATGTTGAACAGCTGCTCGCTGCCCTCCCACCTGGACGTCGGCCTGCTGGGCCACGGCGTCGTAGCCCTGCATCAGTCCGTACAGGGTTTCATGCAGGTAGACCGGGTCTCCCCGGTCGAGCCGAAGGGCGAAGCGCTCGCGCGCCAGGAACTGCTGGATGGTGAAGTTGGAGGCCAGCTGGATCAGATCGGCGAAGGTCAGTTTCCCCAGCCATTCCGAGTTGTAGCGAATCCGGGTGCGGCGGCGATCCAGGATGCGAAAGGCCTGCTCGGCATAAGTCTCGGCGTTGGCCCGGATCTCCTCCGGGGAAAGCCGGGGCCGGAGCTTGTCCTTGTCGGACGGGTCGCCGACCAGCGAGGTGTAATCGCCGATCAAGAACGTCACGTCGTGCCCGTACTCCTGGAACTGGCTCAGCTTGCGCATGCTGAGGGTGTGACCCAGATGCAGATCGGGCTTGGTCGGGTCGTAACCGCAGTACACCCGCAGCGGGCGTTGCTGGTCGCGGGCCTCCAGCAGACGGCGACCCAGCTCCCGCGCCATGTTGTCCCGCAGGGTGTCGTCCCCGTATTCGGTGCCCTGCATCAGCAGGGCGACCTGATCCTCAATCGTGGTCGAAGTCATTCTCGGACTATCCGCGCCGGCGGGGTGTCGAAGGAGGGCTTCCGGCCTGGGGATTCAGACCTCTTCGGAGGCCGCCTCGTCGGTCGATTCGGACTCGGGATCGGACCCGCGCCCGTTCTCGCCCGGCTCCATCGGAGCGGGCACGATCACCTTCGCCTTGCGCCGATCCGGGTCGGCCTGATCCCAGCGCTCCCAGGCAATATCGACAACCGTGTCGATGAAGGCCCGGTGGGAGTAGCCGTACTGCAGCGCCGCCAGCGCGGTGGCGCCGGTCTGTTCGAGGTAAGGATTGGCGTTGACTTCCACAACGTACGCCTGGCCATCGGGCGCCACCCGGATGTCCACCCGGCCGTAATCGGTAATCTCCAGGGCTTGCGCCGCCGCCAACCCGGTCCGTTCGATCCGGTGGCGCAACTCCGGCGTCAGGTCGGTGGCGATGATGGCGTTGGTGCCGGCATAGTGCACGCTCTTCTCGTCGAACTTGGCCTCGCGGCCATAGATATGAGGGTAGCCTTCCGGCAAATCGGAGAAGTCCATCTCGATCAGCGGCAGGGCCTCCATCGGGTCGTTGCCCAGCACGCTGACGTAGAACTCGCGCCCGTCGATATACTCCTCGGCCAACGCCGAGTCGTGCAGCTCGGAGTGGATGTAACCGATCCGTTCGACCAGGCTGCGAAAATCGGTGACCAGCGACGAATCCCCGACTCCCGAAGAAGCGTCCCCGTGCAGCGGCTTGACCAGCAGCGGAAAGCGCATCTTTCCGGCGAACTCGATGTTATCGACGTCGAAGGTGGCGAACTGCGGGCAACGCACATCGTGAAAGGCCAGGATCTTCTTGGTCAGACCCTTGTCCTGGCGCAAGGCCATCACCCGCGGGCCGCTGCCGGTGAAGCGAACGTCGAGCATCTGGAGAACCGCGGCGATGTTGAATTCGAAGGCGTCGTTGTCGGCGAAGGTCTCGACCAGGTTGAACACCAGGTCGGGCTCCTGCTCCTCGATCTCGTCCACCAGGTACTTCAGGTCGTTGGTGAGACCCAGCAGGCTGGCCTCATGGCCGCTCTCCTGCAGCGCCCGGTGAACCTGGTCGACGACCTCATCGTGCTTCTTCTCGCCCTCGACCAGCCATTCCCAGAACAAGACGGAGATCTTCAACTCGACCACCCTTCCCGCCGAGCGAACCGGCTTAACGTCGCGCGAACTGGTTGGTGTAGTGGAAGTTCATCACCAGAGTCGTGATCAGGGCCACCACACCGATAAGCGCCTTCGACTCCTGGCCGGGCGCCACCCGCAATCCGAGGCTGTCGATTCGACCGATCAGTTCATCGATCAGATCGCCCAACCGATCGACGTCCAAGCCCGTCCAGTAGTTTACCTCATAGATGATGCGACTCCGGTAGGCGATCATCAGCGATTCCGCCGACAGCCCCTTGCCGGCCGGAAACAACCGACGCAGATCGGCGTTCAACAGCCGCGGCAATCCCAGCGAACGCTGGCCGCGCTGATCCAGATGGCTGTACCACTCCGCCAGGGTGGCGCGCAGACGCTCCACCGGTTCGTCCAGGTAATCATCGGTGACCTGGGGCGGCTGGCCGCCGTACAGCCGCGCCACTCGATCGATATACAGCAGCTTCTCCATCGCCGGGCTGCCGGCGTACAACGACTGCCAGTCCGAGCCGGGGGTCAGCCAGACGGCGAAGGTCTCGGCGAAATCCTCGTCCGGATGCCGTTGCGCATACCAGCCGGGAATGTGGCGAACGAACCGATCGCTGAAGGGCTCGGGCCGGTAGTCTTCCGGATACGGCCGGCGGAACGAACCGAAGTGACGAGTCCATTCCGGGTCGAGGTACAACCGGTAGGCATAGTTGAACGCGTGGCCGGCTTCGTGCCGCAGGTACATCAGGACTTCATCGTCCGTCTCGGCGGCGATCCCGGTCAGCTCGCCCTCGATGCGGGCCAGCTGAGGATCGGCCAGATAGAACGGGATTCCGATCACCGGCACCCCGGTGGGACAGCCCCATTCGTCCGCCAGATAGCACTTGGGGCGAAACTGGATGCCGTTGCGGTCGAGTTCGCGGTAGAGCTGATCGACCAGAGCTTCCAGCCGCGTCCCCTGAATCCGCAACTGCAAGTCGCTGATCCGGCGCGGCAGCAGAGCCAACACCGTGGCATCCAGCGGGGTTCGATCGATGCGTTCGCGGAACTCCGTCACCGGCATGCGGGCACCTCGCGGGAAGGATAGCACAATCGCCGCCGGCGGAGGTCCACGGGCCGAACAGCCCGGAAGCGGTGAAGCCGCGTCGGACTCGACGGGCGGCCGAACCGTCCTCGCTGCGGCAAGACCAGCCCAGCGGAGGCAGCCCGGACGAGCCGGGTCGGAGGCTGTGGTCGCCGCCCGCTCGCACTTCTGGACACCGGCAGGCGACGCAGGGCGTTCCACCTCCCCTTCGCGTATAATCTCGACGATCGCCGAGGCGACAGGCTCGTGTCCGTCCCCAGCAGCAAGTCGATTCGACAGACGTTCCTGGACTTTTTCTCCGAACGAGGGCACACCATCGTGCGCTCGGCGTCGCTGGTCCCGGGGAACGACCCCACCCTGCTGTTCACCAACTCCGGGATGGTCCAGTTCAAAGACGTCTTCCTGGGGACCGGGACACGCCCCTACCGCCGGGCGGTCGATTCGCAGAAGTGCATGCGGGTGGCCGGAAAGCACAACGATCTCGACGACGTCGGCCGCGACGACACGCACCAGACGTTCTTCGAGATGCTCGGCAACTGGTCGTTCGGCGATTACTACAAGGAAGACGCCATCACCTGGGCCTGGGAACTGCTCACCGGGGTTTGGCGGCTGCCCCGGGAGAATCTCTACGCCACTTGCTTCCGCGACGACCAGGGCGACATCCCCACCGACGACGAGGCGGCAGAGATCTGGCGCCGTCAGCCCGGGTTCGTCCCAGACCACGTCTCCTTCTTCGGACGCAAGGACAACTTCTGGGAGATGGCCGAAGTCGGTCCGTGCGGCCCCGACTCCGAAGTCCACCTCGACCGCGGCCCCGAGTTCTGCGACAAACCCGGAGTTCCGGGCCACGTGTGCCGGGTCAACGGGGACTGCCAGCGATTCCTGGAGCTGTGGAACCTGGTGTTCATCCAGTACAACCGGATCGACTCGATCCGCCTGGAACCGCTTCCCAGGAAGCACGTCGATACCGGGATGGGCTTCGAGCGACTGGTGTCGGTGCTGCAGGGTGTGCGATCGAATTACGCCACCGACTTGTTCCGGCCCGTGCTGGAGGCGATCCGCCATCCGCGCCGGCCACAACGAAGACCAGGCCCACCAGCTGGCGATCCCCTACCGGGTGATCGCCGATCACAGCCGGGCGGCCGCCTTTCTGATCGCCGACGGAGTGGTGCCGGGCAACGCCGGGCGCAACTACGTCTGCCGGATGATCATCCGGCGCGCCAGTCGCTTCGGTGCCAAGGTCGGGTTCGAGAAACCCTTCCTGGCGGACATCGCCCGCTCCGTGATCGAAGAGTACGGTGAGGTCTATCCCGAACTGCAGCGCAATCGCGCCGCCATCGAACGCACCCTCACCGAAGAAGAGGAGCGCTTCCAGCGCACGGTCGACCTGGGCCTGGATCGACTGGAAGCGCTGCTGTCGGACGTGGGCGGAACCGGCGGCGGAAGCCTCGACGGCCGCCGCGCCTTCGAGTTGTACGCGACCTACGGCCTGCCGCTGGAAATCAGCCGCGACATCGCCGCGCGAACGCGGCCTCAGCGTAGACGAGGCCGGCTTCCACGAAGCGATGGAGACCCATCGCCTGGCTTCCGGCAGCGGCAGCCTGACCGGCACCTCCGCCGAAGAGGACCCGGCCGGATGGCTGGAGGCCTTCGCCGCCCTGCAGCGAGACGGACGCCTGCCGGCGACCGGAGTCGCCTACGATCCCTATGGCCCATTCGAAACCCAGGGCGAGGTGGTTGCCGTGCTCCAGGGGAATCGTCTGGTGTCCGAACTCGAAGCGGGCAACCCCGCCGCGTTGGTGCTGCCCCGGACTTCGTTCTATGTGGAAGCCGGGGGACAGGTGTCCGACACCGGGACGATACGCTCGGACCCGGAGGGGGCCTGGGAATTCCTGGTCGAGGAAATGCGGGAGCCAGCCGCCGGCTTCGTTCTGCACGTCGGTCGGGTGAGCCGGGGCACGCTGCGCGTCGGCGATCCGGCGACGGCAGCGGTCGACGCGCAGCGGCGCTGGGACATCATGCGCAACCACACCGCAACCCATTTGCTGCATGCCAGCCTGCGGGCGGTTCTCGGATCCCACGCCCGCCAGGCGGGGTCCCTGGTAGCTCCCGACCGGCTGCGCTTCGACTTCACCCACGGCGCACCCCTGAGCGCCGACGAGGTCGTTCGGATTCAGGCGATGGTCGCTTCGGCGATCTTCGACAATCTCCCAACCCTGATCGACGAAAGGGAACGAGCCCAGGCCGAAGCCGAGGGGGCGATGGCCCTCTTCGGAGAAACATACGGCGACAACGTGCGCACGATCTCGATCGGTCAGGGCCCCCGTTTCTCCTACGAACTTTGCGGCGGCACGCACGTCCCACACACCGGAGTCATCGGACCGTTTGTGATCGTCCGTGAGGAGAGCGTGGGTTCCGGTCTGCGGCGGGTAGAAGCCCTCACCGGCCGGCAGGCGCAGGCCTATCTGGAACGGACCCTCGGCAGCCTGCAGCGTGTGGCCGACCTGCTGGGGAGCACGCCCGATCGGGTGGAGGATCAGCTGCGCGCCGTGCTGGAACAGCGCCAGGCGCTGGAGGCACGCCTGGCGGGATGGCAGCACTCGCGAGCGGAAGCCGCGCTGGCGCAGATCCCGGAGAGCCGCCTCGGCTCGGCGGCCGCCCTGCTGGGTGTGATCCCCGACAGCGACGCCGACGGGCTTCGCAGGCTGTCCGACGGATTCCGCGACAGGAATCCGACGCATGTCGTGGTGCTGGGAACCGAGACGGCCGGAAAGCCGATGCTGGTGGCCGCCGTCAGTCCCGACCTGGTCGAGCGCGGAGTCAGCGCGGTCGACCTGGTCCGACACGCGGCCGAGGCGATCGGCGGGGGCGGCGGCGGCCGGCCGACGATGGCGCAGGCCGGCGGAAAGGACGCCTCCGGTCTGGCCCGCGCCATCGACCTCGCCCGAGTGTGGGTCGAGCGCCGGCTTTCCGACACATCGGGGTGATCTCGGCCCGGGGTCGAACACGTTGAAGACGCAGCTCCTACAGCTCGATCCGTTTGACGATTCCCCTTCGACGCGTGAGAAGCTTCGTTGGATTCAAGCCGACCGGGTGGTCCTGGTGTGGCCCGCCTACGGCGAGGTCCTTCGGCGGCGGCTCGACCTGGTCTTGCTCCAGCGCGAGGCACGTCGCCACGGAGCGCAGCTGGGGCTGGTCTGCCACGACCCGAAGGTGAGAGACAACGCCGAGGAACTCGGACTCCCCGTGTTTGATGATCCGGATCGGATCGACAGGCAACCCTGGCCGGCCCCGGCCTCCAAATCCGGCACGCTGCCCGCTCCACCATCCGAGGCCCGGAGGCCCCTCCCTCCTCGGCCTGCGCCGTCTTCCCCTCCGAGCCGGAAGGGCGAACCCTTCCGCCGGGCGGCCCTGGTGTCGGCCGTCGCCTTGTCCCTGCTTTCCCTGGCCGCGGTGGTCGGACCGGTGGCTGTCGTCGAACTGGATCCGGTCGAGATTCCTGTGGAGGCGTCCGTGGCGATCGTCCTGGCTCCGGCGGGCCCCGCCTCCGTCGCCGCGGTCGCGATCAGCTCTCGCAGCCTCCGGACGGAGGTCGAGGGGTCGCTGCGTTCCCCGACCAGCGGGTCGGTGTCTGCACCGACCTCCTTCGCCGAAGGAACGGTCTTGTTCTCGGCCATCGGGGAGTCGGAGGTCGTGATCCCGGAGGGCTCGGGAGTGCGAGCCGGCCTCGTTGGCGGCCCGAGGTTCGTGACGGTTGAGCGCGCCCTGATCCCGGCCGGGGGCGGGACCCCAGTGCGCGTCCCGATTCGTTCGGCTTCCCCCGGCCCTCAGGGGAACGTCCCCGCCGGATCGATCGTCGCGGTGGAAGGAACCCTCGGCCTGCAAGTGACCGTCAGCAACCCGTCGCCCACCGAGGGCGGCGCGCAGGCCCAGGTTCCGGGCGTATCCGTATCAGATGCCGAACAGGTGCGGGCCGCGCTGGAGCGACAGCTGCTCCAGGAAGCCAACGCCCGCTGGACCGACCTGCTCGAGCAGGGCGAAGCCCTGCTCCCGGGGTCGATTCGCATTGCGACCGTCACCCGCGCTGAAACCGAACCGGACGTCGGGCAACCATCGGAAAGCGTTGAGGTCAGGTTGACCCTTGTGGTGGAAACGCCGGCCTACCAGATGGCCGACCTCGAGCAGGTAGTCGCCGAGGCCGTCGGCGGGGCGGTCCCGGCGGGCCGGCAAGTGTTCCGCGAGTCGATCCGTTACGAGCTCACTCCGCGCCGCGACCCCTCCGGCTGGGGGTACTTGCTTCGGGTGTACGCCCTGACCTACGACCCGGGGTCCGGCGCCTCGGTCGGCTCCCTGATCGCCGGCCGCCGGATCGAAGCGGCCGCACCGCTGTTGCGAGGGCAGGTCGACCTCGATCGCCAGCCGGTGATTCGGATCTGGCCGACATGGTGGCCGTGGCTTCCGATCCTCCCCTTCCGAATCCAAACCTCCTGGGCCTCCGGGTAGAAGATGCGCGTCCTGGCAGTCGACCCGGGCGAGGCGCGGCTCGGATTGGCGCTGTCTGATCCGACGCGCACGATCGCCAGGCCCCTGGAAGTGATCCTCCACCAATCCCGCGATCAGGACGCCCGGCGGATCGTCGAGATCGCCCGCCGGGAACAGGCCGATACCGTGCTGGTCGGGCTTGCCCTCGACCAGGAGGGCCGCGCCGGACCGCAGGCGCGGCGCGCCCTGCGGCTTGTCGATGCGATCCGCGCCGCCGGATTTCCCCGGGTCGAGGCCTGGGATGAGTCGGGCTCGACCGTGACCGCCCGACGTGGCCCCGGCCCGGACCCGGACCTGGATGCCCGCGCCGCCGCCGTCTTCCTCCAGGACTACCTGGATGCCCCGCCGTCGGACTAGACTGAGTCCGATTGCCGCCGGCCTGATCGCGCTGGTGGCGATGCTGTGCCTCGGACTCGCCCTGGCAGGCGGTCGGATCGATTCCCTCGGTGCCCCCAGCCCGCAGCTGAACCCGGTCGAGCGAATCTTCCTGAGCGGGGTTCTGGCGATCTCGGCCGACCGGCTTCAATCCCCGGCCTCCGTCGACGGCCGCGTCGTTTCTCTCGACATCGAGCCGGGCCAATCCGCCGCCGAAGTGGCCGAGATGCTGTCGGATCTTGGGGTCCTGGACGAACCGGGACTGTTCCTCCGCTACCTGCGGTACCGGGGCCTCGACACCGGGATCCAGGCCGGGCGCTATCCGGTAACCGGTTCGCTGAGCCTGGTTTCCCTGGCCGACCTGTTGCAGGAGGCAAGAGACAGCCGCTACACACTGACGATCGTCGAAGGCCGTCGAAGGGAAGAGGTGGCGCAGCTCGTGGCCTCACTCGGGATCGGGATCAGCGCCGGCGACTTCCTGGCGGCCACCCGCCACGCCCCCCCGCTTTGGACAAATCCCCCCGGAACCGCCTCCGACCTCGAGGGGTTTCTGTATCCGGAAACCTACCGGCTCGATCCCTCGATGGACGCGGTCGACGTGGTCGACCTCATGTTGGAGACGTTGGAACAGCGGGTGACCCCCGACCTGCGAGCCGGGTTCGCCGATCAGGGCCTGACCACCTTCCAGGCGTTTGTTTTGGCGTCCGTGGTGGAGCGGGAATCGGCGATCCCCGACGAGCGACCGGTGATCGCCTCGGTCTTCCTGAATCGTCTCGCTGCCGGTATCCCGTTGCAGGCCGACCCGACCGTGCAATACGCTCTCGGACTTCAGCCCGACGGGTCCTGGTGGAAATCGGCCCTGCGAGCCGAAGACCTGCTGCTGGAGTCTCCCTATAACACCTACCGGGTTCCCGGGCTCCCGGCTGGCCCGATCGCAAGCCCCGGCCTCGACAGCCTGAGTGCAGTGGCCGGGCCGGCGCAGACCGGATATCTGTTCTTCCGGGCAGCCTGCGACCAAAGCGGACGCCACGCCTTCGCCTCCACGTTCGAGGAGCATCTCCTGAACGCTTGTCCGTGAGCCAGGCCTACCGACCACCGTATAATCGAACTGGAAAGAATCCCATCCGAAGCCTGTCTGCGGTGAACAGGCCGACCGAGACGAGAGCCCAGACCGTTGTCCCCTCCTGCGCAGGATCCCCGTCGGCTGCCTGCCGCGGGCAATTCCTGATTCCGGCGGGCCGTCATCTCCTCCAGCATTGGACAGGAAGGAATCGGCGATCGTGATCGCATCGCTGGCCGCCCTCCTGCAAGTCCGCCCCGGGGAGGGTCGGCTGGCGCTGCTGGGGAGCGGCTTCTTCTTCCTGGTTCAGGCGGCCCAGACGTTCGGCGCCAACGCCGGCGACGCGCTGCTGTTTGCCCGCTTCGGCGTGGATGTCCTTCCGGTCTTGTTCATCCTGCTCGGCGCCACGACCCTTGTCGCCACCGTCGCCTACACCGCCGTCCTGGGTCGGCCGGATCGAGCCAGGTTGTCAGTGCGCACACTGTGGGCCCTGGCCCTGGTCGGCGTGCCCGCCTGGGGCGCCTCCTTCGTGGTTGGAGCCCTGCTGTACCCTTTTCTCTGGCTGGTCCTGGCTCTGGCCAATGCTCTGATGGGAACCCTGGTCTGGGTCCTGGTAGGCGAGGCGTGCGACCCCCGGTCGTCCAAGCGTCTCTTCAACCTGTTTGCCAGCGCGGGGATTCTGGGGACTGTGCTGGCGGGCGCCGTCACGGGCCTGGCGGCGCGCGCCGTCGGAACCGAATCGCTCCTGTTGCTGTACGCCGCGCTCGGATTCGGAGGGGGTCTCCTGGCCCGAAGGTTGGCGGTCGAGTTCGCCCGCACCGGGGCGTCGTCGCAGCGCCGACTCAGCCCGGCGGACGAATTGCGCCAGGCACACCGCTGGGTCTGGTCGAATCCGACGATGCGCCTTACCGCGGCGTCGGCGGTGGTCTTCTCGATCCTGTTCTTCTCGCTCACCTTCCCGTTCAATGTGGAGGTTGCAGCGGCCTTTCCCGATGCGGCAGAGCTGGCGGGCTTCCTGGGCGTCTTCGGCTCGGTCGTCACGGCAACGACCTTCGTCGTGTCTTTGCTCCTGGCGGGCCGGGCCTTCGCTCGGATCGGCGTGATCAATGCTCTGCTGCTCCTGCCTCTCGCCTACCTGCTCGGCTTCAGCCTGTGGATCGTACGGCTCGATCTGATCACCGCCGCCGCAGTCCGTTTCGTCCAGTTGGTGCTCCTCGGCGGCCTGGCCAGCTCCGCCTACGGCGCTCTGTTCAACGTCGTCCCGGCCGACCGCCGCGCTCAGGTGCGGGCCTACCAGTCCGGCCCGCCGGCGCAGGCCGGGGTGATGCTTTCGGGGATCCTGATTCTGCTGGGCCAGCGCGGGATGAGCGCCGCCCAGGCGCTCGGCATCGGCGTGTTCTTCTCGGCGGTGGCCGCAGCACTGGTGTGGAGGATGCGGTCGAGCTACGGAGCCTCCCTGGTGGACGCGTTGAGGGCCGGCGTGGTCGAGGTGTTCTCCGGCGCAGAGTCCCGTTTCGCCTCCCTCGCCAGGGATCCACAGGCGCGCCGGGTCGCGGCCCAGGGTCTATCGGACGCTCGTCCCGAGGTTCGGCGGATTTCTCTTGGCCTCCTGGCAGAGATGGACGCGGTAGAGGCGAGCGGCGCCGTAGCAGCGCTGCGTGACGACCCTTCCGTTGCGGTCCGATCGGCAGCCGCCAGTACCCTGGGCCGCCTGCGACCGGCTTCCGGGGAAGAGTTCATCCCGTTTCTGGAAGACCCGGCGCCGGCCGTTCGCACAGCGGCGATCCGCGCCGCCGCCTCGTCAGACGTCTTTCGAGGGAACCGCCTTGATTCGCTGCTTTCCGATCCCGATCCGACGACCCGGGCGGAAGCAGCCATCCTCGCCTCCCGGGGCGACAGAAAGGATGCGGCCAGAGATGTGATCCGGGGCCTTCTGCAGGACCCGCGGGTTGAAATGCGCCTGGCCGGGCTGCGGGCATGCGCCGAGGCCGAAGGCCTCGACGCCACCCAGGAGCTCCTCGACACACTCCGGTCTGGCCCCGCGGCGCTGCGGGTCGCGGCCGCCGAGGCCCTGGCCCGGCGCCCCACCAGCCCCGGGATCCGCGCGCTGATCGAACTGCTCGACGACCCCGACTCGCGGGTGCGACAGGCGGGAGTGATCGGCCTGCGAGGGATCCGGGAGTCCAGCGAGCCGTTGCTGGTCGTTCTCGAAAGTGGATCGCCGCTGGCCCAGGAGGGAGCGCTCGCCTCTCTCGCCGGGCGCAATGGCGCGACGCGAGCGGCTTTGCTCCGGTGGTCGGCGCAACGGATCCCGGAAGTCCAGAGGCTGCGGACATGGCGCAGGGCACTGGCGAACCCACCCGGCTCGAAGACCGAACACACGCTGGGCGATTGGCTCGATCGGTCCGCATGGAAGACCACCCAGATGATCCTACGAGGACTGGCGGCGTCCGGCGCCGGCGATTCGATCCGCCTGATCTCGCGCGCTCTACGATCGCCCGACGGCGACCTGAAGGCGCAAGCCATTGAAGCCCTCGACTCGACGGGAGACCGCCAGATCACCCGGGGCCTGATCGACCTCCTCGAAACGAATCCGGCCGATCTGCCCGTTCCCGACCCCGACCAGGCTCTCGAAGAACTGGCCTCGCATCCAAGGCCGTGGTTTCGAGTGTTGGCCCTACGAGCCCTGGCGGAACGCCTGACCACCCAATGGGATCGCCTGGCGGAACAGGTGCGCGCCGACGCCGCCGGTATCGTCCGCCAGGCCTGGCCGATCCGCCCTGGTCCCTCTTCCGGAGACAACATGATCGAGACCTCACAAACCCTGGGAGTCGTTGAGCGGGTGTTGTGCCTGCGCGATGTCCCCGTCTTCCGCCTGCTCGAGCCGGAAGACCTGGAACGGATCGCTTCCCTGGCTCAGGAGCGCCTCCACGCTGCCGGGGAATGGCTTTGCGAGGAGGGGGACGTCGGCGACGAGCTCTTCGTCGTGGTTGAAGGTAAAGTCGAAGTTGTGCGGGGGGAGCCGAACAACCGGCGGTTCCTGCGAACGCTGTCGGCCGGGGAGCAGTTCGGCGAACTCGCCATCCTGCGCGAGCAACCTCGGTCGGCCGGGGTGAGGGCTCTGTCGCAGGTGCGCACTTTGGTGCTGAGCGGCGCCGCCCTCCGGTCGATCCTCGAGGAGCGGCCCGAGGTGAGCTTGTCGATGCTGGAAAGCCTGGCAGAACGACTGAGCACCCTGGGGTGACGCCGGCTGCAGCCAGCGTCGCCCCGGAGTGCACGAGTACGCCGAACGAGGTCCGACATGGTCTGTCCCAACTGTAAGTTCACCAACAGCGACGAAGCCCGCTTCTGTGAGAACTGCGGTCAACCGCTGGAGCAGGCTTGCCCCAACTGCGGCCGCCCGGTGTCGGCCTCGGCCCGATTCTGCCGGCACTGCGGGCACAATCTGGCGGGTGCCGCGGCGGCGCCACCGTCGACCGTGCCCCGCAGCGACAGCCTGGATTCCATGCGGCGCTCGGCGCCTTCCGCGATGGCGCGCAAGATCCTGGCCGATCGCGACCGGACCGAGGGCGAGCGGAAGCGAGTGACCGCCCTGTTCGCCGACATCGTGGGCTCCACCTCCCTGGCCGAGTTGATGGACCCGGAGGATTGGCGCGAAATTGTCGGCGGAGCCCACCAGCGGATCGGGGCTCACGTGTACGCCTACGAAGGAACGATCGCCCAGCTCCTGGGAGACGGCGTGCTGGCGTTCTTCGGGGCACCGTTGACCCACGAAGACGATCCCGAGCGCGCCCTGCGATCGGCCCTGGGGATGTTGCGCGAGCTCCGCTCGTACGGAGACGAGTTGGTCCGGTCGGAGCGCGTGCCGCATTTCCAGCTGCGAATCGGCGTCAATACCGGCCTGGTGGTCGTTGGCAACATCGGCAGCGACCTGCACATGGAGTACCTGGCGGTCGGCGATACGGTCAACCTGGCCGCCCGGGTCCAGAGCGCCGCTGGCCCCGACACGGTTCTGGTCACCTCCGACACCCATCGGCTGACCGAATCCCTGTTCGAATTCGAAGACCGCGGCCGGATCACGGTGAAAGGCAAGAGCGGCGAGATCCAGGTCTACCGGGTGGTGGGAGAGCGCAAGGGTGCGGTGCGCGCGCGCGGGATCACGGGTCTGGACTCCCCTCTGGTCGGCCGCCGCCGGGAGTTCGCCACCATGAGCCGGGTGCTGGCTGACCTGCGCAGCGGACAGGGCGCCGCCCTGGCCATCGTGGGGGAGGCCGGCCTGGGCAAGTCGCGGCTGATCGCCGAGTGGCGCCGTGAGGCCCTGGCAGGAGACGGTCCGGCGATTCGATGGGTGGAAGGCCGGTGCGTCTCGTACGGCTCGACCATGGCCCACCACCTCAGCACGGAGATTCTGCGCGGATTGATCGGCGCCGATCCGGAAGCCGTCGGGGCCCAGGTGCGATCGTTCCTCCAGACCACCCTCGAGCAGGCCAGCCCGGAGCAGGCCGACGAGCTCCTCCCCTACCTGGCGCACCTGCTGGGTCTCGAACTAACCCAGGAAGAGATGGCCCGGGTGAAGTACCTCGACGGTCCGGCCCTGCAGGCCCGTTACGTCGACTCGTACACCCGCCTGCTGCGCTCGCTTTGCCTGATGAGTCCGGTGGTCGTTGTTTGCGAAGACCTGCACTGGGCCGATCCGTCCTCGGCCGAGTTGGGGCGTCACATACTTCCGGTGGTCGGCGAGGTCCCGCTGGTGGTCGCGTTGGTATCCCGACCGGAGAAGGATTCGGCCGGCTGGAAGCTGCTCGAGACGGCCCGCGAGACCGCCGGCGCCGGCGCCCTGGAAATCCATCTGGCTCCGCTCACCGAGGCCGACACCCAGGATCTGGTTCGCCGTCTGCTCGACGCGCAAGCCCTCCCGGACCCTTTGCGTGAGTTGATTCGATCGAAGGCCGAAGGCAACCCGTTCTTTGTTGAGGAAGTCCTGCGCATGTTGATCGATCAGGGATCCCTCCTGCGAGAGGGAGACCGGTGGCGGCTGGCGGGCGGATTGGAGAGCCTGCAGATCCCCGACACCCTGCAAGGGGTCCTGGCAGCTCGTATCGACCGTCTTCCTGAGGAAGCCAAGCGAACCCTGCAAGTGGCCTCGGTGATCGGGCGGACCTTCTCGCTGCGGCTTCTTGAGGAAGTTCTGGAACGGCAGAGTCGAGGGCAGACGTGAGCCCGACCGGGCTGCCCGACACTTCACCCGAGGCCGCCGCCCGGGCTCTGCAGATGCTCGAGATCGCCAACCTGGTTCGCCCCGGCGACGGGGGCCTGGGGGACGAGTATCGCTTCAAGCACTCCCTGGTCCAGGAGACGGCCTATGCGATGTTGCTGCGCGAGCGGAAGATCGGCCTGCACCGGGAGGTGGCCCGGGCCATCGAACGACTGATGCCCTCCTCCGCCGCATCGCAGCCGGCCGTGTTGGCCTACCACTACTTCCACGGCGGGGAAGCCGAACCTGCGTTCCGGTTCGGCGTGCGGGCCGCCGAGGCCGCCCGGGCCAGCTATGCCTACCCCGAAGCGGTGTCCAACTACGATCTGGCGATCGACGCCGCCGGACGCCTGGCCTACCCGGAGGTGCGCCGCGATCTGCGAGCGGCGTACCTGGGGAAGGGCAAGACCCTCGAGGTCAGCGGCGACCACCTCGGCGCACGAAGCGTGTTCCGCGAGATGCTCGAACTGGGCGCCCGCAGGAACGATCCGGTGATGGAAGCCGAGGCCCTGAATCGACTGGCCACGCTCGCCGTGGTGACCGCCGATCCCGAGTTGGACGTTGAGGCCAGTCTGGCGCGCGCCTTCGATCTTGCGCGCCAGGCCGGCGCGCCGCTCCTGACCGCCCGAACCTTGTGGAACCAGGGGTTGCGGGAACGATTCATCAATCCCGTGCGCGCCGAATTCCTACTTCATGCAATCGCTCGAGATCACCCGCAGCCCGGCCTGTGAGGGGCTGCCACCGGCCGCCGGTGTGGTCGACATCGAGGCGCACGTGCTCATCGACCTGATGGTCTCCTACATGACCAGCGGCCGGCGCACCCAGGCGCTGCAGCGGGGTCAGGAAGCACTGGCCGCGTTTCGTTCGCTGGACGATCAGCCCATGGTCGCCGACGCCCTGTCGGGCCTGGCCTTGCTGCACCATTTCGGAGCCGACTTCGAGCAATCCCTGGCCGAAGCCGGCGAGGCGGGCGCGATCTCGCGTTCGATCGACAACCCCTGGGGCCAGGTCTACAGCGGCTGGATCGAGATGTCGGTCCTGGACGATCGGGCGCACTGGGATGCGGCCGTGCGCCGAGGGGACGAATTGATCCGTCTCGCCGAGCAGGTTCCCTTTCTCCCGTTCCGGGCCACGATCCGCGGCATCATGAGCAGTGTGTGGCTGGGGTTGGGGAATCTTGAGCGAGCGATGGCGTTCTCGAGGCAGATGGAAGAGAGCTGGGTCGGGCTGCCCCAGCCCGGCTGGAGAAAGTGGACACGAGCCGTCGGCGCTCGCGTTCTATTGGCGATGGGCGACGTCGACGCGGCCGCGGCCCGGGTGGACTGGCCGGTCGAACTGGCCTCGGGAGTGATCCCGAACTTTCAGGAGGTGTATCACATCGCGCCGATCTACGCCTGGTTGGCCCTGGTACGCGGGCAGAGCGGCGAGGGGATTTGATTCACCCGCCAGGTCCTGGATCGAACTCGAGGCGGAGAAGGTCGACCGCTACGCGGGCGAGATACGCTACTGGCAGGGTCGCCTCCACCAGGCCAGCGGAGATCTGGCGTCCGCCGAATCCGACCTGCGACGGTCGCTGGAAGCTCTCGCTCCTTCCGGGGCCCGTGCCCTTCTCTGGCCGGCCCATGCGGCCCTGGCCGAGGTCCTGCAGGCGATCGGCCGCAGAGGAGAAGCGGCGGAGCAATACTCTCTCGCCTCGTCCATCATCCAGTCGATCGCCGCCGATCTCATCGAGCCGGAACACCGCAAGTCATTCCTCGCTCGACCGGACGTGGCGCTGGCGCTGGCGACGCAAGACAGGACCTCCGCGTGAACCTGCAGGCGGCGCTGGATATGCTCGAACGGCAACAACTGCTCCGTCCAACCCTGGATGCCGAGCCGGCGCTGACCTTCAAGCACTCCCTGGTGCAGCAGACGACCTACGAGAGCGTTCTGCTGGAGGACCGCCGGCGACTCCACCGGGTCGTGGGACAAACCCTGGAGGCGTTGTTTCCCGATCGGCGCGCCGAGCTGGCCGGCGGGCTGGCGGATCACTTCCTGAGAGCCGAAGACAAGCGAACGGCGCTGCACTATGCGGAGATCGCTGGCGATCAGGCACTCGCTCAATTTGCCACCGCCGAGGCCGCCTCCCACTTCGCCGCGGCCTGGGACCTGGCCGAGCAGCTGGGTCTGGACCCGGAGCAACTTGTTTCCCTGGCGCGCCGACGGGGACGATCCCTCGAGCTCGCCGGAAGATACCCGGAGGCCTTGGCCGTCTACCTTGAACTGGAGGCGCTCGGCCATGCAACCGGCGTCCCGGCCCTGGAGCTGGCGGGCAAGCTGGGGCGGGCCGCCTTGTACGCCTTCCCGACGGCCGTGGTGGATTCCCGGAAAGCCCTCCAGATTGCCCAGGAAGGGCTCGACCTGGCCCGGGAGAATCACGATCCCACGTCGGAGGCCCGGGCCCTGTGGCTGCTGATGGGCGCCCAGCTCGGAACCTCACCCCAGGAGGCCGTTCGTCACGGGGAAGCGGGCATCCACCTGGCGCGCCGCCACGGGTTGCGGGAGCAGCTGGCCTTCCTTCTCAACGATATCCAGCAATCGTATGCCATGACCTCCCGCAGCGATCTTGCGCTGTCTGCTCTGCACCAGGCTCGCCCCCTCTGGGAAGAGCTCGACAATCTCCCGATGCTGGCCGACAACCTGGCCAGCACGTCCATGCACTTGTTGCGCGTTGGCCGCCTGGACGAAGCCCGTCGGGACGGCCAGGCCGCTCTGGAAATCTCGACCCGGATCGGCAATCGGTGGGGGCAAGCGTATTCTCGCTGGCCGATCGGGACGGCTTCGTTGGTGTTGGGCGAGCTCGGGCCTGCCATCCGCGCCTACCGTGAGTGTGTCAGCTATGGAGATCAGGCCGGTTTCGTCGTCGCTCGTTTCGCCGGCCGGGCCTACCTGGCGTTTGCCCTGACCCTGGCAGGGGCCTCGGGCCTGGCCGAGTCTGTCCTTCGGGAGGCGAACGACCTGCTCGGCAACATGGATGAACCCCTGCTCCAACACATTCGGGTCGCCGAGGCGTGGGCCGCCAGCCGCGCCGGGAATCCCGAGGTAGCCGAACCGCTCCTGGGGTCGATGCTGGGTGAAAAGTACAGGAACCAGTTGGGAGAAGACCCGTTCCTCCTGCCGGCGGCCGAGATCGAGACCATCCTGGCTCGTCGGGAATTCAGCGCCGCTTTGGGCCGGCTGGAAACGATCGAGGAGGTCCTTAAGCAGATGGGGGTTACGGTCCTGACTCCGACCTTCGACCTGTTCCGCGGGCGGGCCCTGGCGGCTCTGGCGCAACTGGATCAGGCCCGTCTGGCCCTCCTTCGATCCCTGCACGGATCACAGGCCATCGGGGTCGAGGCCGGCTTGTGGGAGGCGGAGGCCGAGTTGGCCGGCGTGGCAGACCGCCTGGGCGACCCGCAGGAGGCTGACCGGCTGCGATCGTCGGCCCGCGTGCACGCCGCCCAGGTCGCCGAAGGGCTTGAAGACCTCGGCCTGCAGGAAGGCTTCCTGGCTCTTTCCGCCGTCAAAGCGCTGACCTGACTCCGGTGGAGCTGCGACGCGCCCCCTCCCGGCGAGGGTAGAATCTCGCTGATCCGCCTGGTCTCGTCGAATGCCTAAGCCCGTCATCCTCACCGTAGACGACGAACCGGTCGTCCTGAACGCTATTCAGCGCGATCTGCGGGCCCGCTACGGGCAGGCGTACCGGATCGTTGCCGCGCCCAGCGGAGAGGCGGCGCTGGAGACCCTGCGTCAACTCGCCGCCCGAGGGGAATCGGTCGCACTTCTGCTGGCCGATCAGCGGATGCCCGGCCTGTCCGGGATCGATTTCCTGGCCGCCTCCCGCCCCCTGGCGCCGGATGCCCGATTGGTGCTCCTGACCGCCTACGCCGACACCGAGGCAGCGATCCGCGCCATCAACGACGTCGGCCTCGACCACTACCTGATGAAACCTTGGGATCCTCCGGAAGAACGCCTGTATCCGGTGCTGGACGATCGCCTGGACGTCTGGCGGCGCGAAGCCGGGCCTACCGTTCGAAGGGATCCGCGTCGTCGGCGCGCTGTGGTCTCCGGATTCGCACAGCGCCAAAGACTTCCTGGCCCGCCACCAGGTGCCCTACCTGTGGATGGACGTCGATCGGGAGGAACAGGCTCGGGCTCTCGCCGCCCGAAGCTCAACCGGCGCCCCGTGCCTGCCGACGCTCCTGTTCCCCGATGGGACGTCTCTGATCTCCCCCACCTCGGCGGAACTGGCCGAGAAGATCGGACTACAGCGCCAGGCCGCCCGCGCCTACTACGACCTGGCGATCATCGGGGCCGGTCCGGCAGGGCTGGCGGCCGCCGTATACGGATCTTCGGAAGGCATGCGCTGCGTGATCATCGAACGGCAGGCGCCCGGAGGCCAGGCGGGGCGCAGCCCGAAGATTGAGAACTACCTCGGGTTCCCTTCCGGCATTTCCGGCGGCGATCTGGCCCAGCGCGCCGTGGTCCAGGCGCGCCGTTTCGGAACCGAGTTGCTCAGCGCGCAGGAAGCCGTAGCGGTTGAAGCCAGCGACCCCTACCGGATCGTACGATTGAAGGACGGAGGCCAGGTCACCGCCGGCGCCGTCCTGTTGGCCGGCGGGGCGACTTTCCGGATCCTCAAGATGCCGGGCGCCGAATCCCTCACCGGGCGCGGGGTCTACTACGGATCGGCCCACACCGAAGCCGGCTACTACGCCGGGCGCCAGGTGTTCGTGATCGGCGGTGCGAACTCGGCCGCCCAGGGCGCGCTGTACCTGGCGCGCTTCGCTTCGCGGGTGACCGTGCTGATCCGCGGAAGCCCCCGCGCCGCGGGCTACCTGGTCGAGGCAATGGAGAAGCACCCGTCCATCGCGTTGCTGAGAGAAACCGACCTGCTGGAAGTGCGGGGCACCGAGAGTCTGGAAGCGGTCGTTGTCCAGAACTCGGTCACCCAGGAGAAATCGGTTCTGGAAGGCGCGGCCTTGTTCGTCTTCATCGGCGTTCGTCCGGAGAGCGATGTGGTGGCGAACGTGGTGCTCCGGGATGAGCGTGGCTACGTCCTGACGGGTTCCGACCTGATGGTCGAGGGCCACTTCCCAGCGGGATGGCCGCTGGCGCGTCCCCCGTTGATGCTCGAAAGCAGCCTGCCGGGCGTATTTGCCGCCGGTGACATCCGCCACGGCACCAGCCATCGAGTTCGCCTCGGCCACCGGCGAAGGTGCGGCGGCCGTCGCGATCATTCGCGAGTACCTGCGGACCCGATGACCCACGAAGTGCTGACGCGCCTGCCACTGTTTTCAGGCCTGAGCGAGGCCGACCTCTCGTTTCTGGAAGCAGGGTCGCGCACGGTGAGCCTGGCCGAGGGCCAGGTGCTGATGGCCGAAGGCAGCCCGGGAGGATCGTTGTACGTGATCCTGGAAGGCGAGTTCGAGATCAGCAAGCGCTCCACGTCGCACGAAGTGATCATCGCCCTTCGAGGAGCCGGCGAAGTGATCGGTGAGATGTCATTGCTCGACGGATCGCCGCGGACCGCCACGGTCCGGGCGCTGGTGGCCAGCCGCCTGCTCGAGATCGACCACGACGCCTTTCGCCGGCTCATCGAATCCAGCCCGACGGCGACTCTCAGCATCCTGCAAACGATCACCTCGCGGCTGCGTCACACCGAATCGATGCTTCGCCAGAGCGAGACGCTGGCTTCACTCGGAACCCTGGCCGCCGGGCTGGCGCACGAATTGAACAACCCGGCGGCCGCCTTGCAGCGCGCCACGGCGCAGGTCCGCGATTTGATCCCGCTCTGGCAGGAGTCGCACGCCGCCCTGCTCCGGGCCGGTCTGGACGAGAAGGAACACCCCTGGCTCCAGCGTCTGGCGGCACTCACCACCGCGGACACCCCGGCGGAACCCGACCTCGAGCCGATGGTCCGCAGCGATCTGGAGACCGACCTCCAGGCGTGGTTGGAGGCGCACCGGGTGGAACGAGCCTGGGAGGCGGCGCCGGTGCTGGTCGCCTCCGGCCTGACGGTCGAGATGCTGTCGGAGTTGTCGGACGAACTGTCGGTGGAGGCCTTCCACGCCGCGATCGCCTGGATCTCGAACGCGCGCAGCCTCGACCTGCTGACCCGCGAAGTCGAGTTGAGCGCCGGCCGGATCGCGGAGATCGTCGGCGCCGTCCGTTCCTACTCGTACCTGGGCCAGGCGCCGGCGCTGGCAGTCGACCTGCACCGGGGCCTGGACGACACCCTGGTGATTCTGCGCAGCAAGCTCCAGCCCGGGATTCGAGTCGTACGCGAGTATGCCCCCGACCTTCCCCAGATCGAAGGCTACGGGAGCGAGCTCAACCAGGCCTGGACCAACCTGATCGCCAACGCCGCCGAAGCGGTCGGCGGCCGCGGCGAGATCCGAGTTACCACCGGGATCGAAGGCCAGCGGGTGTTCGTCGAGATCTGCGACAACGGCCCGGGGATTCCACCCGAGGTGCTCCCCCGCCTGTTCGATCCCTTCTTCACCACCAAGCCCCCCGGCGAAGGTACCGGACTCGGCCTGCACATCACCTACAACATCATCTCTCTGCACCACGGAGGTCAGATCGGGGTCGAGTCGCGGCCCGGCCGAACTTGCTTCCGGGTGCTCTTGCCGACCCGCCTACAGCGAGGCCCCGCATGACCGACGACCTGATCACCCGGATCCTGAAGGAGGCGAAAACCATCGCCGTGGTTGGACTGTCCGACAACCCTGCCAAGGCCAGTCACGGCGTGGGCCGCTACCTGCTGTCCCAGGGATACGATCTGCTGCCCGTGAATCCGAACTCTCCCCAGGTTCTCGGCCGCAAGGCGTTTCCCGACCTGGCCTCGATCGACCGCCCGGTCGACGTGGTGCAGTTGTTCCGACCTTCGGCCGAAATCCCCCCTTTCGTGGATCAGGCAATCGCGATCAAGGCCAGGACGGTCTGGATGCAGGAAGGGATCTACCATGCCGAGGCCGGGCGCAAGGCGGAGCAGGCCGGTCTGCAGGTGGTGATGAATCGCTGCATGATGAAGGAGCACTACCGGCTGATCGGGCCGGAACTCGACTGACCGCGAGAGAGCCGGTCCGCGCCCGGCGCCCTTGATCGCTCGCCCCGACGAGGTGCCGAGGTGCTTGTCCGGGCGCCCCTGCAATCTGCCGGTCGACCGCCGAGGATTCCCTGAGCCGCGCCCGCGACGGCTCCGCTGCTCGGCAGCCAGTTCGTAGGACCGGCGCAAGACGTCACAGGCCTTCTCAACATCGGCCGCCGACCGCAGCGGAATGCTCACCCAGCCGCTTCCGGGGAGCACATGGTGGGGGCGCGCCTCGCCGGAGGCGACAAGTTCATCCCGGAGCCGCCTGGGAAGCGGCACATCCACAAGGGAATCCCCGTGAACGTGGCCGATCTCCCGAGTTCCCAGCCTGTACTCCGTACCACCAAAACGATGCGGCGCCGAAACGATCCCGGGCCAGCCCGCGATCCTCCGATGGATTTCGTCGGACCTGCGACCACGCACCGGCCTGCGCCTCAGGCCGCCCTGGCCAACCCGCCGGCCAGTCGGCCGAGACCGGAGTTGGCCATGAAGATCTTGACCGAGGCAGACGGGATCGCCAGCCCCACATCCGGACCATTCATCATGGTGTTGATCCCCACCACCTCGCCCCGGCTGTTGACCACCGCTCCGCCGGAGTGGCCCGGCCGAAGATGCAGCCCGAGGGCCAGCATCGGCCCGGATCGGCCGATCAAGGTGCCGGCGGTGGCTGCGCCGGGAACCCCCCAGGGGTTCCCCACCGCCATCACCCAGTCACCCGGCCGAAGCGCGGTGGAGTCGCCGACGACGGCAACGCTATTGCTGTTCGAACTCGACCTCGAGCACGGCCAGGTCCAACCGCGACTCGCGCTCGCGCCGGTGCGCCCTCACCTGCGTACCATCCGCCAGACGAACCGATAGACGTCCCCGGGCCGCGACATGAGCATTGGTGACAACCCACCCCGAGGCCCAGAGCACTCCGGACCCGATCCCTCGGCCGGCTTGAAGGATGGATACCAGCGAAAGGTGGGCCCGCCGGGCGACGTCGGCCGAAGCCGCCTGGAGAGAGTCGATCCACTCGTTCATTCGTCGTCGTCCGAGGGCTCAGGTCGCTCGCCGATCGTCACCTTCAACCTGGTCAACTTCCCGGCGCGAACGACTTCCATCGGCGCCTCCTTGCCGACCAGGTCTCCGCTCAATGCACCGAGCAGGTCGTCCATCGATGGCAGAGGTGTTTCTCCCAACGTGACCAGCACGTCTCCGAGGAGCAGCCCTGCCCGGTCCGCGGGTCCGCCGCTCTCCACGGACGCGACCAGCAGGCCGCTGGTCTGATCCGCCCGGCTCTCCAGCGGTGACGGGAGCCGCACCGGCTGCGCGACCACGCCCAGGTAGCCGCGGCGGATTCGACCATGTTGCACCAGCACCTGTGCCACCCGCACCAGAGTCGGAGCCGGGATCGCCAGGGCCACCCCGCGGACCAGCGCCGAGGTGTTCATTCCCAGCAACCGCCCGCGGGCGTCGATCAACGGGCCCCCGGAGAATCCGGGATACATGACCACATCGCTCTGAAGGAAATGCTCCAGGTGGCCGCCCAATGGCGTTCGCCAGCCTCCTTCGAGGGCGCTGACGATCCCCATCGTTGCCTGGAGAGTGTCTCCCGGCCTTCCGACAGCCAGGGCGATGTGTCCGACGCGCACCCCTCCCACGTCGGCATGCCCCAGCGGCTTCCATCCCCTTTCCTCGGCACGCAGAACTGCCACGTCGGTCGAGGCATCGCGGCCGACAAGCGAGGCCGTCGCAGTTCCTCCCTGTGGCAGCCCGATCCTGACCTCGCCTCCCCTCTCGACGGTGTGATGAGCCGTGAGGATCAGGCCGTCGTTTCCCCAGACGATCCCACTGGAAGCGAGCCGGCGACGTGCTTCAATGCGAACAACGCTTTCTCCGGCCAGCGCTACCGCTCCTGCTGTGGCTTCCGACAGTTGCTCAACCGCGTTCATCCTCCACCTCCCGGCGAATCAGTTGACACCAGCCTAGCAGGCGGAGATCGGTCTGTCATCCACCTTTTGATGGGGGGGCGGCCTGGAAAGGGAGCGCGGAAGACCTAGACGGTCAGGAGGCCTTTGCGCAGGCCCAGGATCACAGCTTCGGTGCGGCTTTCGGCATCGAGTTTTCCCAGGATCGCATTGACGTGGTCCTTGACCGTCGACTCGCGGATCCCCAGGCGAAGCGCGACGGCCCGGTTCGACAGCCCCTCAGCCATCAGGCGGAGCACGTCCATCTCGCGCGATGTGAGAGCCTCGATTCCGTTTTCGGGCTCGGTCGACCCGGCGATCCCACCCGGATCCATCTGCGGGTCGTGGACCGTCAACCCCGCGACCACGGCGGCCAGCGCTGCTGCGACAGCGGCCAGGTCACTGGAATGTGACAGGACACCCGCTGCACCGGCGCTTTCCGCCCGCCGGGCTTCCTCGGAGGACGAGACCAGACAGACCACCGGGATCCCAGCCCGGGCAACCCGGCGAAGGTCTGTCGGTGAGGGATCGGTCCAGGATTGTGACCACAAGATGGCCTGTGGGGCGGAACGACCCCGAACGAAGTCAATCGCCTCACCCGGCGTCGCCTCGGCCATCACCGTGACTTCGGGCAGTTCCGCCACCCAGGCCGTCAGCCTGCGGCGCATCTCCGGATCGGTCGAAACGACTGCTAGCTTCATAGGGACCGGGGAACATGAACCGCCGGCGCGGGCATCCGGAAGAGACCTCCGATCGCCCGGGTAGGCGTCGGGGTCAGCCTCGCAGGGTGCGGTAGAACAGGGGGAGCGGTTTCACCGTCCTGCGCGAGAACCGGACTCCCGCAAGGAGCGATTCCTTCGCTTCGCCGGCGGTGGCCTGGTCTCGAGCATGGATGTTGAACAAGGGGTCCCCGACCTCCACCCGATCTCCGACCCGGACGAGAGTCACCACCCCAACCCGATGATCGATTGGGTCCCCCTTCTTCGCCCGACCCGCCCCCAGGCGGACCGATGTCTCCCCCACGATCCGAGCGTCCACGCTGGCCAGGAAGCCCTCGGATGGAGACGAAACGACCAGCTTCACCGGCGCTCGTGGGAGACGGTCGGGTTCATCGACCACGCCGGCGTCTCCACCCTGGGCCGTCACGAGTTCCCGGAACTTCGACAGGGCGCTGCCATCGTCGAGAACGGTCTCCAACCGGGCCCGTGCGGCGCGAAGGCCGGGCGCGGCGCCGGCCAGAACCAGCATATGGCCCGCCACTCGCAGGCAGTGCTCCCTCAGGTCGGGGGGCCCGGCTCCGCGCAGGGCCTCCAGCGCTTCCCGCACCTCGAGGGAGTTGCCGACAGCCTGTCCCAGGGGCTGATTCATATCGGAGATCAGCGCCACCATCCTCCTTCCCGCCCTGCGGCCGATGTCGACCATCCGCCGAGCGAGGGAAGCAGCGTCCGCCACGGTGGCCATGAAGGCCCCCGACCCGACCTTCACGTCCAAGACGATGGCGGGCGCGCCGGAGGCGATCTTCTTCGACATCACCGAGGCGGCGATCAACGCCGGCGAAGGTACGGTGGCGGTTACATCTCGCAAGGCGTACAGCTTCCCGTCGGCCGGCGCAAGATCGACGGTCTGGCCGCACAACACCAGTCCCACCCGTTGCAGTTGGCGCAGGAAATCCGACGTGGAAAGGTCGACGCGGAAGCCGGGGATCGACTCGAGCTTGTCGAGGGTGCCGCCGCTGAACCCCAGTCCCCGGCCCGACATCTTCGCCACCGGCACACCACAGGCGGCCACCGCTGGCTCGACCACCAGCGTGGTCTTGTCGCCGACGCCGCCGGTCGAGTGCTTGTCGACCGATCGGGGGGCAATGCTCTCCAGATCGAGGGTTTCGCCGGAGGCGACCATGGCCATGGTCAGGTCGTAAGTTTCCCTCGGGGTCATCCCCTGCAAGACGACGGCCATCGCCCAGGCGGAGACCTGGTAGTCGGGGATTTCGCCACGGGCAAAGCCGCCGACGAAGTGGTCGATTTCGTCGGTGGTGAGCTCGGCCCCGTCGCGTTTGCGAGCGATGATATCGACGGCGCGCATCACGACACAGCGGATTATACCTGCGCGACGCTGCACTATAATCGCCAAACCCGACCCAAGGATCGAATGCCGCCGGCCGACTGGATCCTGCACAACGCCCAGGTCGTCACCATGGACGATACCTACCGCCTGTTTCCGGCCCGGAGCGGTGGCCGTTCGGGGGGAGGCGATCGTCGCCGTCGGTCCGGAGGCCGAAGTTCGCCGTGCGTTCAGCGCCGACCAGGAACTCGACTGCGGCGGCCAGGCCCTGATCCCGGGCCTGATCAACGCCCACACCCACGTGCCGATGACGCTGCTACGCGGGCTGGCCGACGATCTGCGGCTGGACGTCTGGCTGCTCGGCTACATGATGCCGGTGGAGCGCGAGTTCGTCACCCCGGAGTTCGTACGCCTGGGGACCCTGCTGGCGTGCGCCGAGATGATCCAGGGCGGCGTGACGTGTTTCGCCGACATGTACTACTTCGAGGAAGCCGTAGCCCAGGCGACCTCCGACGTCGGCATGCGCGGCCTGTGTGCGCAGACCGTGCTCAAGTTCCCATCGCCGGACGCGGCCTCCTTCGAAGACTCACTGGCGGCGGCGCGTGATTTCATCGGCCGCTGGCGCGGCCATCCGCTCATCGTGCCGGCCGTCGCGCCGCACGCGCCCTACACCTGCACTCCCGAGATCCTGCGGGCCTGCACCGATCTGGCTGTCGAATTCGACGTTCCGCTCCACATCCATCTGGCGGAAACCGGATTGGAAGTCGAGCAGTGGCGGGAAACCCACGGGATGCCGGTGATCCCCTGGGTGAAGAAGATCGGTCTGCTCGAAGCCAAGGTGCTGGCGGCGCACTGCGTTCACGTGGACGAAGGGGAAATCCGCTCCCTGGCACATGCCGGAGCCGGTGTGGCCCACAACCCGTCGAGCAACCTGAAGTTGGCCTCCGGCTTCGCGCCTGTCCCCGCCATGCATGCGGCCGGTCTGCATGTCGGCCTGGGCACGGACGGTCCGTCTTCCAACAACGACCTGGACATGTTTGAAGAGCTTCGCCTGGCCAGCTTCATCGCCAAGGCGGTCAGCGGCGATCCGACCATGCTTCCGGCCCGCCAGGCGCTGGCCATGGCCACCCGTATCGGGGCCCGGGCCCTCCACATGGGCGATCTGATCGGCTCGATCGAGGTCGGGAAACGCGCCGATCTGGTACGGGTGGACCTCGACACTCTGCACAACTTGCCTCGCTTCGACCGGGACCCCGACGCCGTCTACTCCCGTCTGGTGTATGCCGCCAAGCCGACCGACGTCGTCGACGTGATGGTCAATGGCCGCTGGCTGCTGCGCGACCGCCGGCTGCAGACGATCGACCTGCCCCCGCTGCTGCAACAGGCCGACGAGATCGCGCGCCGGATCGAACTCCTTCCTGACCAAGCGCGAAGGTTCCCTGCTTTCCAAGCTGGTCGCCATCGAGGGGGTCCAGCAGGAGGAGTCGTACGAAGTCCAGGTCAAGGTCCGGGTGGAGGATCCGGAGGCGGCCGTGGCGGGGCTCGCCGGGCCGCCCTTTGAAGTGCTGAGGACGGCGCACTACCACGAATTCGATACCTACTTCCTGTTCGACGATCCGGGCCAGGGACGACTGCGCTACCGGGAAGACGAGTTTGTCGAGCCGGACGGGACCGTCAGCGGGGTTCGCTATCGGCTGACGCTGACCGGACCGTCCGCCGAGCGCGAGTACCAGAACTCGGTGCTGCTATCGCGTTCCCGATTCATCGCCCCGGCCACCCACAGCCTGCGCTTCTACCGCGAGTACTTCGACCCGGATTCCCAGCTGGAAATCGAGAAGGACCGCCGGCGCTGGCAGGTGCGCTACAAGGGGGTCGAGTTCTTCGTCAACCTCGACCGACTGATCCAGCCCGCCCTGCCGGGGACCTTCCTGGAGGTCAAGAGCCGCACCTGGTCGCGCCGCGACGCCGAGGAGAAGGCGGGCTGGATCGTCGAGATCCTCAAGACCCTGGGCGCCGGCGAAGCCGAACCTGTCAGCCAGGAATACCCCGATCTGGTTTGATGGTTCGGACTGGGCCCGATGCACTCCCGGCCAAGCGCCGGAGCCGGCTGTAAGACATCGGCCTCCTGCTGGCGTTCGGTCTTCCGGCTCTCCTGATCGGTACGGCTGTTCTAGCCACCGAGCTGGGCATCGACCACAGTCGCGAATGGGGCCCGCAACGGTGGGGGTTGCTTGCGGGCGGGATCATCGGCCCGGGCGGCGCCTTTCTTGCTGTTCGCAGGGGTTTCTCTTGGGTGGCTTGTTTGCGGGGGGCGGGAGCGACGGCCAGATCCGCTCTGGAACAGGCTGGTCGCAACGCCATTGGCGCACTGGCGACGGGATCGGGGACCATCGTTGCCCCCCTGTTCTTCTTCTTCATCGGATCGACCCGCTTCGAGTTCGATTTTTCGACGACGCTGACCCTGCTTGCCGTCCTCGGCGCCTGGATCGCCGTCCTGTCGAGCCGAGACCAACGGCGGAAGCTCGGGTCGGCGGCGGCGATTCTGCTGGTCGATCGCCGCGACGATTGTCTGCTCCTCCCAGCTGGCCATCACGGGATTTGAGGCGCGGTTCGAGCGGCTCAATCCCCAGCTGTTCGATGCCCTGACGCGGCTGTTTGCTTTCTAGCTCCCTGCGGGCGAACCCTGCTGCAACCAGGCTCGACGGTTCCCGCGCATCTGCTGGATGTGGTCGGACACGTGGCGAGCATAGGTCTCGAGCCAATCGTCCATCGTCATTCGGCCGCTCTCAGAGTGCTCAACCGCGTTCGACCAGACCGACTCCGGCAGGCCCTGAATCAGCCGATGCGAGAGACGGCGCAGCCAGCCGAACAACTCGATGGCCTGCTCCGGATCCTGCCGGTGGTAGTCGAGGGTCCGGGCCCAGCGGACCTCGTCGTACCCGGGCACCGAGCTCCCCGGCTCGGCGATCAGGCGCCGGCAGCGGAAGTAGCTGCTGGCCTCGCTATCTGCCAGATGGACCAGGATCTCGTGGACGGTCCACTCGTCCGGCGAGGGTCGGTACTGCCACATCTCCCGCGGGAACTCCGGCAGGGCTGAGGCCAGCATCTGAGGGGCTTCCCCGTACCTTGCGATCTTGAGCCGTCGTTCTTCCGACATCGTCTCCACCTCTAGGGACCTGCGTTCCGCCAACCGGCGGGTTGTACCGGGTCAGTTTCCCTGCAGTCGATTCTGCCACTCGAAGAGTTTGTTCAACGCCTCCAGCGGCGACAATGCCGCCACGTCGATCTCTGTCAGTTCGCGCAGGATCGGGCTGTCCTCGGCGAACAGTCGAAGTTGTCGGGGCGGAGGTGCCGACGGAGACGGCCCATCGGACAACTCGGTCTCCAACTGGAGCAGGATTTCGGCCGCCCGCTGAACCACCGGCCGGGGCATGCCGGCCAGTTCGGCCACATGAACCCCGTACGATTTGTCCGCCCCCCCGGGGATGATCCGATGGAGAAACACCACGCGCCCGGCCTCCTCGCTGACCGCAACGTTGTGGTTTCGAACGCCGGGCAGCCACTCGGCCAGGCGGGTCAGTTCGTGGTAGTGGGTGGCGAACAGCGTGCGCGAGCGGAGCCGTGGATGGTTGTGGATGAACTCGACGGTGGCCCAGGCGATCGACAGACCGTCGTAGGTGCTGGTGCCGCGGCCGATCTCATCGAGGATCAAGAGGCTGCGGCGCGTGGCATGGTGGAGGATCCCCGCCGCCTCGACCATCTCCACCATGAAAGTCGACTGACCCGCGGCGATTTCGTCCTGGGCGCCGATCCGGGTGAAGATCCGGTCGACCAGGCCGATCCGGGCGGAACGGGCGGGCACAAAACTCCCGATTTGGGCGAGCAGCACGATCAGGGCGGTCTGGCGCAGGTAGGTGCTCTTGCCGGCCATGTTGGGACCGGTCAGGATCCGGATGTACTCCCCGGGTTCCAGCACCACGTCGTTGGCCACGAAGCGTCCGGCGCCCAGCGCCTGCTCCACCACCGGGTGCCGGCCCTCCCGGATCTCGAGCCCTTCGTCGTCGGCGAACACCGGCCGGGCGTAACCGTTTCGGGCGGCGACCTCGGCCAACCCGGCGACCACGTCGAGACGAGCCACGGCCCGGGCGGTGCCAAGCAGGCGAGAGGCTTGCTCCGCGATGCGCCGGCAAACGTCGCGGAACAGCTCAGCTTCCACTTCCCGGATCCGTTCCTCGGCCGACAACACCCTGGACTTCGACCTCCTTCATTTCCGGGGTGATGTAGCGCTCGGCGTTGACCAGGGTCTGCTTGCGGAGGTACTCGTCTGGCACCTGATCGGTATTGGCCCGGGTGACTTCGAGGTAGTAGCCGAAGATTTTATTGAAGCCGACCTTCAGGCTCTTGATCCCGGTCCGCTGTCGTTCCTTTGCCTCGAGGCCGGCGATCCAATCTCTCGCTTCCCGGGCAGCCTCCACGATCCGGTCGAGTGCGGCATCAAATCCGGCGCGGATCACGCCCGGCTGGGCCAGGGTGGCGGGAGGGTCGTCGGCCAGGCTGTGCGCCACCAGGTCGATCGTGTCGGGGCAAGGGTCAAGCGCGCGCTCCAGGTCTGCCAGCGCCGGGGTTCGACCCGCCAGGTGTCTTGTCAGGCGTGACACCGCCTGGAGCGATTCGCCCAGCACCAGCAACTCGCGCGGCTGAGCCAGCCCACCCACGATGCGGTTGACCAGCCGCTCCAGGTCCGGGAAACCCTGCAACGCCTCTCGGACCTCGCCCCGCCACATCCCGTCGTCGTAGAAAGCGGCCACCTGTTCCAGGCGGCCCTCGATCCGCAGGCGGTCGGTCAGCGGCTGACCGATCCACTGGCGCAGCAGTCGCCGTCCGAGCGGGGTACGGGTGGAGTCGACGACGGCCAACAGTGAGCCCTGCTCGGAGCCCTGACGGAGGGACCGGGTCAGTTCGAGGTTGCGCCGGGTGGCCGCATCCAGGGTCATGAAATCGGCGGCGCTGTAAGTCGCCAGACCGGTCAGCAACTCCAGGGCCACCGGTTGGGTCGTCTTGAGATAGTCCAGGATCGCTCCGGCGCAGCCGGTCGCCAGCGGCTTCTCCCCCAGGCCGAAGCCTTCGAGCGTCGCCGCCCGAAACTGTGACAGCAGGAGCTCCATGCCGCGCGCCGGGTCGAATTTCCACGAGGGAATCGGGGTCACGTGGCCGTCGAATCCTCCCGACCCGGCGGCCTCTTCGGGAATCAGCAACTCCCCGGGCGCCAGGCGGGCGAGTTCGTGCCGAAGAAAACCGGAAGCGGCCTCGCCCTCCACCTGCGCCGCGTGAAACTCGCCCGTGCTCACGTCGACGAACGCCACGGCGGCGCTGTCGCCTTGCTGAAACGCGGCCGCCAGGTAATTGTGGGCGTCTCCGGGGAGCAATCCCGGCTCGAGCACGGTCCCCGGAGTGACCACGCGCACCACCTGGCGAGGGAACAGGCCGCCCACCGGCGTGTCACCGATCTGCTCACAGATGGCCACGTGGTAGCCGCGGCCGATCAGGCGGGCCAGGTAGGCCTCGGCGGCATGGTGCGGGATCCCGGCCATCGGAACGCGCACGCCCTTGGCCATATTGCGCGAGGTCAGGACGATCTCGAGTTCGCGCGCCACCGTTTCGGCATCGCCGTCGAACGTCTCATAGAAGTCCCCCAGACGGAAGAAGACGATGGCGTTCGGGTAATCCCGCTTGATCTCGAGATACTGCTTGCGCACGGGAGTGATCGACTCGGGCATCGCCGGGGATTCTACTTCGAACGGAGCCGACCCCGTCTTCGAGCGGCGCGCCCGGCGCCGGACCCGCATGATATACTGCGCGACATGCGCCCCGTGGTCGCGGTCGACCTGGGTGGGACCAACATCCGGGCCGCGTTCTACCCCGAAGGACAACCCCCCGCCAGATCGAGCCACACCCGTTCCACTCCGGCCTCGGCAGGACCGCAGGCCGTCGTCGCGCAGATCCACGCCAGCATTGAAGAGCTGGCGATCCCGCCGGCGGCATTCCAATCCATGGCGATCGGGATCGGCGCGCCGGGCCCGCTGGATTCCGAGCGGGGGATCGTTCTGCATGCCCCGAACCTGCCGGGGTGGGACGCTGTGCCGCTGACCGAGATGTTGTCTCGGCGCTGGGATTGCCCGGTCCATCTGCAGAACGATGCGAACCTGGCGGCGCTGGGCGAATGGAGGTACGGCAGCGGCAAAGGCGTCAGCCATATGTTGATGCTCACCCTGGGGACCGGGATCGGTGGAGGCGTGATCGTCGGCGACCGGTTGCTGGAAGGCCAGGCCGGGTTGGCGGGAGAACTGGGCCACTTGCCGGTGCTACCCGACGGGCCGCGCTGCTCCTGCGGCCAGCGGGGCCATCTGGAAGCCGTTGCCTCGGGCACGGCCATTGCCGCCGAAATCGAACGACGTGGCGGTCTGCGCTCGGCGCGGCCCGGGGACCCGCCGGCCACCTCGGCCGAAGTCGCCGCCGCCGCCGCCGCCGGCGACGCGATCGCTCGGCAGGTCTTGCAGGTTGCTGCCGCCGCCATTGGAACGGCTCTGGCGGGGCTGACGCATGTGTTCAACCCGTCGCGAATCGTCCTGGGGGGAGGCGTCTCGCGAGCCGGAGGAACCTTCCTGTCCGAGGTCGAGCAAGCCCTCTTCGCCTCGCTGATGTTGCCGGCCTTCGGCGACGGATTGCGGGTGGTGGCCTCCTCCCTCGGCGACGAAGCCGCCCTCCTCGGCGCCCTCGAACTCGTTCACGCGCGGCAATGACCCAACTGTCACACCGGTTTCTCCCCGGCTCTCTTCTCGGGTTGGCGCTGGCGGCTTGCACTTCCGCAACTTCCACGCCAGACAGCCTCGCCTACGGCCTGACGCTGGCGCCGACAGGCATCGACCCCCACCTGAATGCTTCGGCCGAGCTCGGGATTCCGCTGACTTCGGTCTACGACACGCTGGTGGTCCAGGATCCCTCCAGCGGCGAACTCCTCCCCGGCCTGGCCGTTCGATGGGAAATCTCCGACGACGGTCGTCGCTATACGTTTCACCTGCGGGACGGCGTGCGCTTCCATGACGGAACCGGCTTCGACGCAAGTGCGGTGGTGGCCAACCTCGACTACGTGACCAACCCGGATCATCACTCGCAGAAAGCGATCTTCCTGCTCGGCCCCCTCGATCGGGCGGAGGCCGTCGATCGGCTGACGGTCGACCTCGTCCTGCGAGAGCCGTTTCCGCCGCTGCTGGATTCCCTGGCCCAGGTGTACCTGGGCATGGCTTCACCGGCGGCCCTCGATCGGTGGGGCCCGGCCGAGTATCCGTTCCACCAGGTGGGCACCGGCCCGTACCGATTCGTCGAGTACGTCCCCAACGACCACCTGACGCTCGAGCGGAACCCCGACTACGGCTGGGCGCCGGCCATCTACCGGGAGCCTCGCCCCGCCTTTGAGAAGATCACCTTCCGCTTCTACGAAGACCCGGCCACCCGCCCGTTGGCGCTCGAAAGCGGCGAAGTCGATGTGCTCGGCGAAGTTCCACCCCTCGACGCCGCACGGCTGGATTCGCTCCCCGGGTTCTCGCTGCACCCGGTGCCGATCCCCGGCCAGCCAACCCAGTTCCTGTTCAACCAGGCGCTTCCGCCAACCGACGAGGCCCGTGTGCGCGAAGCGCTGGTGGCGGCCGTCGACCGGGAAACGATCGTCCAGACGGTGTTCGGGCCCGCCTCGCCGATCGCCGAGGCGGCGCTCTCGCAGGGACTGCTGCCGAGCGGTTTCAACAACCCCTATCCGCCCTACGACCCGGCCAGGGCCGCCGCCCTGCTCGAAGAGGCGGGGTGGACGGCAGACCCCGACGGAGTGCGACGGCGCGCCGGGCTCCCCTTGCAGTTGAGCATCGTCACCCCCAACTGGGGCGGCCATGTCGATGTCGCCCAGTTGATCGAGGCCGCCTGGGAGCGGATCGGAGCCGCGGTGACGATTGAGGTCGCTCCCGGATTCGGTCTGTTGCGCGAAGCCCGCGATCGGGGTGCGTATCATCTGATCGGGATCAATTTCTTCGGAACCGACCCCGACCTGCTGCGTCCGATGTTCGTCAGCGATGGGCTGTACAACTGGATGGGCCTGCACGACCCGGTGCTGGACCGGTTGTTGATCGGCGCCGCGACCCGGGACCTGCCCGCCGCCGAGCGAGATCTGCTTTACGATCAGGCCCTTTCCCGAATCCGAGAGCAGGTGCTGCTCCTTCCGGTGCGGGACTATGTGAACCTGGTGGTGGCTTCGGATCGCCTCGACGGAATCTCGTTCAGTTATCAGGGATGGTTTCCCCTCCTCCACGACTTCCGACCGGCGCCCTGAGTTCGCTGGTGCGCCGGTTCGTCCTCGGGGCGGCCACGCTGTGGGCGGCCGTCACCCTGGCCTTCTTCGGTCTGCGGCTCGCCGCCGGCGATCCGGTGGCCGGGTTGTTGTCGCAGGGGCTGGCCACACCGGAGCAGGCCGCCCGTTTACGCGAATCGCTGGGACTCGATCAGCCGCTGCTGGCTCAGTACGCCCGCTTCCTGGTCGGATTGGGCCGGGGAGATCTGGGCGCATCGCTGTATTCCCATCGCCCGGTGGCGACGATCATCGGCGAGCAGGCCGCTGCCACCGCTGGCCTCGCCCTGGGCGGGCTGTCGGTCGCGATCTTTCTCGGGGTCGCGCTGGGAGTCGCCGCGGGCGCCTTCCCCCGCTCCCTCCCCGGGCGTGCGGCGGGGACGCTGGCCGACCTGGCCACCGCCGTTCCGGCCGCGGTCACCGGGATCGGTGTCCTGTGGGCAGCGGCATCGATCGCCGCCAGCCTGCCCGTCCTGCGTCCGCTCACCCGCGGCGGGAGCCTGCTGTTGCCATCGCTGGCGCTGGGGTTTGCCTCCTGCGGCGCACTGGCGCGCGTCGTGCAGTCGGGTCTGCTCGAGAACCTGGAGGCGCCCTACATCCTTGCGGTGCGCGCACGCGGAGTCGGCCGTGGGCCGAGGCTGATCTGGCACGCCCTGCGTCCGACCCTGCCACTGGCTATCTCGTTCCTTTCCCTCGAGACCGCACTCCTCCTGGGGGGAGCGGTGGTCACGGAGACTGTCTTCGCCCGACCCGGCCTGGGCCGGCTGTTGGTGACCTCGATCCTGGCCGGGGACTTCCCTGTGGTGCAAGGCCTGGTCTTGCTCACTGCGGCGGCCTACACCCTCTCGACCATCCTGGCCGACTCGCTTTCGTCCCTCATCGATCCGCGACTCCGAGGGGCGACTTGAGAATCACGGCCGGTACCGCCCTGGCACTGGCCTGGGGGACTCTGGCCGTCGCCCTGACTCTGGGGGCGCCGTGGGTGTCCGACAGCTCTCCCGGTCAGCCGGTTGGTGCACCGCTCCTCTCGGCTGGCGAGCACCCACCCCTGGGCACCGACGATCTCGGCCGCGACCTGTGGTCGCGTCTGCTCTATGGTGGCCGCACCAGCCTGGTCTCCGCCCTCGCCGCCGCCGGCCTGGCGATCGGGCTGGGCGCTCTGGCCGCTCTCGTCGCGCAGGGACTGGGAGGCGCAGCCGATGCCACGCTTCTCGGAGGGACCAGCACCGCGATGGCGATCCCGGGGCTCTTGCTGGCGCTCCTGCTGGTAGCCGGAATCGGGCCGGGTCTGGATGCGGTCAGCCTGGCGGTCGGGCTTGGACTGGCGCCCGGGTACGCCAGGCTGGCGCGTCAGGCTCTGCGCGACGTTCAGTCGGGCACCTTTGTGACCGCCTCGAGCGGCCTGGGGGCCAGCCGGCTGCAGATCACCCGCCTCCACCTGCTACCGAACGCGCTGCCGCGGCTGCTCTCCCTGGCAACCACCCACTTTGCCTGGTCCATCGCGGGCGTGACCACGCTGACCTTCCTGGGACTGTCGGGCGACCCGTCCCGGCCCGACTGGGGAACGATGCTCAGCGCAGGTCGAGCGTATCTGCGGATCGCGCCCTCCTTGGCCCTGCTGCCGGGCGCGGCGATTGCCGCCACGATCCTGTCGGTGCACGGCCTGGGCGAGGCGGTGGCGCGGCGCACCCGAACCCCCGGTCGAGGTTGACAGGCCGCCTCCGGCTCTGCTATTCTCGCCCGGCCGTCGGAGCCGTCGATGTTCTACCTTCTGCTCGGCCTGGCGTTGACGTTCGATTTCCTGAACGGCTTTCACGATAGTTCGAACGTCGTGGCCACGGTGATTTCTTCCAACGCGCTGCGCCCCCGCCTGGCGCTGTTGTTGGCGGCGGCGGGCCATTTCGTCGCTCCCTTCCTCTTTGGGGTGGCCGTGGCCACCGCCATCGGAGACGACCTGCTCGACGTTCGCATCCTTCAGGTCGGCGTGATCAACGCGGCCCTGGGCGCCGCCATCCTTTGGAACCTGATCACCTGGTACTTCGGGATCCCTTCCTCTTCTTCCCATGCGCTGGTCGGCGGCCTGCTGGGCGCCGCCATCTATGTGGATGGCCCGGGTGTGGTGATCCTCCCCGGATTGCTGCTGGTGCTGACCGCTCTGTTCCTTTCTCCCCTCCTGGGAATGGCGGCCGGGTACCTGTCTATGCGCATTTTGCTCCTGGCCCTGCGGAATGCGACCCCCGCCGCCAACACCCTTCTTCGACGTGCTCAGGTGATCACCCTGACGGCACTGGCCTTGAGCCACGGCACCAACGACGCCCAGAAGACCATGGGAGTGATCGCAATGGGGATGGTCGCCTCGGGGATGCTGGACAGTTTCACCGTGCCCCTGTGGGTGATCGCGGCTAGCGCCGCAGCGATCGCTCTGGGCACGTTCTTCGGCGGCTGGCGCCTGATTCGGACACTGGGGGGCAAGATCTACCCGAATCCGCCCGGCCCATGCTTTCGCCTCCCAGGTCTCCGGCGCGGCGGTGATCCTCGGAGCTGCTGTGCTGGGAGGGCCGGTCAGCACAACGCAGGTAATGAGTTCCTCGATCATGGGCGTGGGCGCTGCCGACCGGATCAAGATGGTGCGCTGGGGGGTGCTCCAGGAGATGGCCACCGCCTGGATCCTGACCATCCCTGTTACAGCGGCGCTGGCGGCGTTGATCTACTTCATCAGTAATGCGGTTCGCTAGCGAGCGACGGGGAAGGGACCTGCCACCGAACCGGGCTGGGGTCTCGCCGGGCGATGCTCACGGTCGCTCTTCGGTGGTCCGGCTGAGCTCCTTCTTCAACCAGACAGCTACTTCTGCAACATACCCGGGCTCCGGAGTGAACCAGGCAGTTGTTGGATCCCCGGTCCGAAACCAGTTCGCCTGTCGGCGCACCAGCGACCGGGTCGCCCTGCGCAGCAGGGCGACCGCCTCTTCGAGCGAGATCTCCCCCGCCAGATGGGCGGCGATCTCCCGGTATCCGATGGCCGACATGGAGGGCAGGTCCCGCCCGAAACCGGCGGCCAGCAGCCCTCGCACTTCGTCGACCAGACCCTGCTGGATCATCCCCTCAATCCGGGAATCAATGCGAGCGTACAGCTCCGGGCGAGGGAGCTGGAGGCCGATCCGGATCGCCTGAAAGCCGACATCGGTTCGGCCCCGTTGCAGGCTGGCCGGCCGTCCGGTGATCTGATGGATCTCCAGGGCGCGGATCACGCGCCGGAGGTTGCGGGGGTCGATCGACGCCGCGGATTCCGGATCGACCGCCCGCAGCCGTTCGACCAGGGCCGCCGGCTCGGCCGCCGCCTCGGCTTCGAGGGCGCGGCGGAGATCCGGATCGGCCGGGCGCGGCGGTGGATTCCAGCCCTCGAGCACCGCCCGCATATGCAGGCCCGTTCCGCCCACCAGCATCGGCAATCGCCCGCGGCAGGTGATCTCATCGATGGATCGGGCGACCCGGCGTTGATACTGCGCCAGACTCCACGTTTCGTCCGGCTGAGCCACATCGATCAGGTGGTGCGGCACCCGTCGGCGGTCGGATTCGGAAGGCTTGTCGGTGCCGATGTCCATGCCGCAGTAGATCTGGCGCGAATCGACCGAGATGATCTCCCCGGCGAGCGCTCCGGCCACGGCCAGCGCCAGCTCGGATTTACCGGTGGCGGTCGCGCCGAAGATCGCGACGATGATCGGAGGAACGCTCATCCCGGGAAGAACTCGGAGTCGCCTTCGATCGCATCGGTGTAATGATCGAGGCGTCGAGGTGCGGCGCCGGGACGGCCTTCGATGGCCACCACGTCGAATCGCCACGGCGCCGCACCGAGGCCTTTTGCTTCGAGGTAACTCCAGGCAGCCCGCAGCAGGCGTCGCCGCTTCGTGGGGGTGACGGATTCTTCCGGGAGACCGAACGAGTTGCCCCGACGGGTCTTGACCTCGACAAACACCAGGTCGTTCCCCGCCCGGGCGACCAGGTCGAGCTCGCCGTAGCGGCAGGACCAGTTGCGGTCAATCACTTCCCAGCCCAGGCCGCGCAGGTAGCGGGCGGCTTCGGCCTCCCCCCATTCCGCTACCGAACGCCGAATCACGTCAACCGCTCGAGGAGCTGCCGCCAGGCAACGTCCCAGCGGCCGCGGCGCGGCCGCACGCCGCGCTCCAACAGCGCGTGGTACTGGGTCTGCATCAGCGCCGAAGTGCGATCGATGGAGTAGTCGTCGGCCGTCCGACGGGCTGCTTCCCCCAGCCGTCGGCGGAGCGGTTGGTCCACCACCAGCCGGGTCAGCTTGGCCGAGAAGGCGGCCGAGTCGTAGCGCGACAGGAAACCGTTGACGCCGTCGCAGACGATATCGGCGACTCCGGGCGAGTCGATCCCCACCACCGGAAGCCCGGTGGCCATGGCCTCGATCACCGAGAGCGGGTGGACCTCGGAAACCGAGGCCGTCACGAAGGCGTCGGCGGCCGCCAGAATCTCCGGCACCTCTTCGTAGGCTACCGCGCCGGTGAACAGGACGGCCTCTCCCAGCCCGAGGCCGCGGGCCAGACCGCGCAGGTTCTCCAGCTCGGGCCCGGCTCCCACCAGAACCAGGCGGGCGTCGGACGCAGCTGCTCGCACGCCCGCCAGAGTCCGCAGAAGGAAGGGCAGGTTTTTCTCGGCCGCCATGCGGCCCACGTAGATCAACCCGACATCCTCCGGTCGCAGCCCCAGTCGCCGGCGGACGGCGGGATCGGGCGACACCCGGAAGGGCGTCAGGTCGACGCCGTTGGGGAGGACCTCAATGGGCGAGTCGACCCCCAGTTCCGACAGCACCCGCCGGATTCCGTCCGACGGAGCGACGACCAGATCGACCTCGCGGCAGAATCCGGGCATGAACGCCTGCAGGAAGGTCCGGCTCAGGGGGTCGGGGATCATCGGCAGATAGACTTGAGCGTACAGATCGTAGCGGGTGTGGTTGGTAAAGACGATCGGGATACGACGATGGCGGCAGTAGCGCAGAGCCAGGCCGCCGCTCAGGAATGGATGGTGGACGTGGACGATGTCCATTTCTTGCAGCCGCAACCGCGCCGCCCGGGTGTAGCGAAACCCGAGGTAGAACCCCGATTCGGCCACCGGGACGCCGGGACTGCGGTAGACGTTCGGCTCCAGCGGAGCGGTCTCCCCGCCAAAGGTGAACACCGACACTTCGTGGCCGGCGGCCTCCAGGGCTCGCCGGTTGAGGCTGACGTAATTTGTCACCCCGCTGATATGGGGCTTGTACATGTCGAGCATCATGCCGATGCGCATCGGCGTCCCCGCTCTCCCCCTGACCGAGCCTATCGTAGCCTTCGCCGAGCACGCCCGTCAAGGCGGAAGGGAACGGGACCTCGGCCCACGGTCCGGCCCGGCAGGTTCGCTGCTCTCCCGGACTCGGGGAGGAAAGGCCGCTGCGGGGCGCCAGAGCCCCCCATTCCCCCGGTTGACACCATAGCGCAAGGCAGGATAAAATCCGCCGTTTAGGGGGAAGATCCAATAGCCGCCTGCCATCCCGGCAGCGCGCGAGAGGAGGTGGATTCGGCCCTAGCTTCCCCGAGCTTCCCCAACGCTGTATAGAACCGCAACGTACCACATGTACCCTGACCCCTTGAGGAGGGAGAAGAAGATGAAGCGCAGTCTGTCTCTGTTTTCTTTGCTCGTCGTCGCCGGCATGATCCTGGCGGCGTGTGCCCCGGCGGCCACCCAGCCGCCGGATGCTCCGCCGCCGCCGGACGCACCGCCGCCGCCGGATGCCCCGGCGATGTTCGAGTGCACCGACGCCATCGGTTGCGTCACGGTTGCCCCGGGCGATCCGATCCACATCGCCTACGCCCTGACCGTCTCGGGCGCCGACGGCCCCGCTCGGTGAAGATAGCCGCGGCGCGGTCGAGATCGCCATCGACGACGTCGGCGGCGAATTGCTCGGCCACCCGATCTCGTTCACCGGCGAAGACTCGCTGTGCAGCCCCGAAGGCGGCCAAGCGGCCGGCACCAAGCTGGCGGCCGACGACACCATCATCGGCGTGATCGGCACCAACTGCTCGGGCGCGGCCCGCGCCGCGCTCGCCGTTGATCTCGCAGGCCGGGATGGTCATGATCTCGCCTTCCAACACCAACCCCGACCTGACCAACCCGGATCACCCGGATCACTGGGCAGGTTACTTCCGCACGGCGCACAACGACCTGTTCCAGGGCCGCATCGCCGCCGAGTTCGCCTATAACGAACTGGGCGTAACGACCGCGGCGACGATCCACGACGGCAGCCCGTACGCCGAGAGCCTGCAGAAAGTCTTCGCCGACGTCTTCGTCGAGCTGGGCGGGACGATCACGGCGCAGGAAGCCGTCAACGTCGGTGACACCGACATGACCGGCGTGCTCTCGAGCATCGCCACCGGTTCGCCCGAGATCCTGTACTTCCCGATCTTCGAGCCGGAAGGCGGCTTCATCGCCGACCAGGCCGGCGACATCTCCGGTCTGGAAGACACGATCCTGATGGGCGCCGATGGCCTGCTGGCCGATACCTTCCCGGAGAACGCCGGGGTGGATGCGGTCGGCATGTACCTCTCGGGTCCGTACGTCTCGGGCGCCGAGTACGACGCCTTCCTGGCCAAGTGGACCGCCAAGTTCGGCGGCGTGCCGCCGAGCGGCTTCCACGCCTTCGCCTACGACGCCACCAACATGCTCTTCCAGTCGATCGAGGCGGTGGCCCATGTTGACGCCGACGGCACCGTGTACATCGGCCGCCAGGCTCTGCGCGACGCCATGTACGCCATCTCCGGCTTCCCAGGGCTGACGGGCGTGTTGTCGTGCGACGCCAACGGCGACTGCGCTACGGGCGAGGCCCTCGGAGTGTTCGTTCTCTCCGAGGCCGAGATCACCGGCGGGAATTGGCCGCCAGCGGTCTTCTGGACCCCGTAAAGCTACGCTGAGGTGCGACTGAGCCACCGTCGCTCCTTACCGACAAGTCCTCCGGTCGGGTTGGGTCGGGCCGAAGTTGGCCCGACCCGATCCGACCGGCAGCGACGCCCGACGCCACGCCCTCCTCACCTCCCTTCCGAGCCTTCCGCCACCCAGGTCTGAGGAAAGGAACTCGAATCGATGCGCCGCTTCCTCGAACGTCTCGACCCGGTAGACGTGATCGTGTGGACGATCGCCGCCTCGATCCTGGTTGTGGCGGTCTACGGTTCGATCGCCACGCTGCAGGCCGACAAGTACACGATCTCGCCAGTGGTTCGACATCGTGTTGGCCGGATTCACGCAGGGAAGCGTTTACGCCCTGATCGCCCTCGGCTACACGATGGTCTACGGGGTCCTGCGCATGATCAACTTCGCCCACGGCGAAGTCTTCATGGCGGGAGCCTTCATCGGCTACTTTCCCGCCACCTGGATGACCGCTTCGGGGTTCATGAAGTCCAATCCCCTCATCGGATTCATTATCATCTTCTCCGTCGCCGGGCTGACCTCGATCGGCGTGGCGGTCCTGCTGGAACGCATCGCCTACCGGCCGCTGCGGCGAGCCCCTCGTCTGGTGCCTCTGATCACCGCCTTCGGAGCCTCCTACTTCCTGCAATACACCTTCCGCGGACTGTTCGGGTCACAGGTCCGCTCCTATCCGACGTTCCCTAGCCCTGCAGGGCCGCTGGCCGCTCGGCCCGTTCGAGGTCGACAAGATCGACGCTCTGGTGATCGTCGGCGCCGCCCTGATGATGCTGGTCCTCTACCTGTATGTCCAGCGCACCCGGGCCGGGCGCGCCCTGCGGGCCGTCTCCGAAGACAAGGACGTCGCCGCCCTGATGGGGATCGACGTCGACGCCACGATCGTGCGCACCTTCGTCCTGGGAGCGGCCTTCGCCGGGATCGCCGGCGTTCTCTATGCGCTGATCTTCCGCCAGATCAACTTCTTCATGGGGTTCGTCCCGGGGATCAAGGCCTTCACCGCCGCCGTCGCTGGGCGGGATCGGCAACATCCCGGGGGCGATGCTCGGCGGTCTGACGCTCGGTGTCGTCGAGCAGGTCGGACCGATCCTGTTCCTCGACGGTCTGGGGGTGCCTGCGCCCTACCAGCTCAAGGACGCCATCGCCTTCACCGTTCTCGTGCTCATCCTGATCCTGCGACCGTCGGGGATCCTGGGCGAGCGCCTGGCGCGAACCAAGGCCTAAGGGAGATAGCACGGTGAACGCATCCAAGACCTTTCCCCTCCGTGACGCCCTGCGCCTGGGGCTGTTCGCCGGCGGAGTCGCCCTGCTGCTTTCCCTGAACGGGATGGTCCAGGCCTTCGGCGAACGCGACATCATCGCCAGGATCATCTCCCTCGGTGAACTGTTGTTGCTGGGGGTCATCCTGGTCTTTCTCCTTCGCCGTGGTCGGCCGGGCGAAACACGTCGGCTGGATCTCCGCATCGCCGCCGGCGCCGTTGTCGGATTGACGACCGAGCTGATCCTGATCGCGATGGTGCTGCTCGGCGAGCAGGTCAACTTGCGCAGCGTCTTCCCCAACGCCTCGCCCCAGCTCTTCGGCATCCTGCGCTTCGGGCTCGACGGCACGGCCGGCTTTCTGGCGATGATCGCCGCCGGCGCAGCCGGCGGGGTGGCCGGCGCTGTGCTCTACCTGGTCCCACCGCGCTTCCGCCGGCCGGTGATCTACGGCGTGATCTTCGTTGCGCTGCTCGGCCTGCTCGAAGACCTGCTCGGGATCACCCTGAGGCCGTTGCGCGGAGCAACGGAGGCCACCCGCTGGCTGTTTGCCTCGGGTATCGAAAGCGGGCTGACCACGCTTGGCGCCGCAGTGGTGTTTGCCCTGAGCGCCGCCGGAACCCTTGTATCAGAACTCAAGCCCCGGCCGCAGACCGCCCCGGGGACGCGGGCCCGGCCTCGCAGCGCACTGCTGCTCGTGGCCGCCGCCGTGCTGCTGGCCGGCATGCTGTTCCTGCCGAACCTGCTCGGTTCGTACCTGAGCGAGGTCACCAACAGCGTCGGGCTGTTCCTGATCATGGCCCTGGGCCTGAACATCGTCGTCGGGTTTGCCGGACTGCTCGACCTGGGCTACGTGGCGTTCTATGCCATCGGCGCCTACACCGTCGGTGTGCTGACCTCGGGCGCCGTCGGTCCGGCAGCCGGGCAGATCGTGTGGGGTCCGCAATGGCCGTTCTGGCAGGCGCTTCCGGTGGCCGTCGGCCTGAGCGTCTTGTCTGGGATCGTCCTTGGGGTCCCGGTGCTGCGGATGCGCGGCGACTACCTGGCGATTGTCACCCTTGGCTTCGGCGAGATCGTTCGTATCCTGGCTCTCTCGGACGCCCTCAAGCCATTCGTCGGCGGCTCCCAGGGGATCGTCAACACCGGGGATCCGGTCGTCGGGAGCACCATCCTCAACTCGCCTCAGTCCTTGTATCCCGTCATCTACATCTTCGCCCTGATCGCCATCTTCATCTCGCTGCGCCTGCGCGACTCGCGCCAGGGCCGAGCCTGGATGGCGATGCGTGAGGACGAAGATGTAGCCCAGGCGATGGGGATCCGCCTGGTACCGACGAAACTGCTGGCCTTCGCCACCGGAGCCGGCCTGGCCGGGTTGAGCGGCGCCATCTTCGCCACCAAGGTCGGATCGGTCTACCCACACTCGTTTGCGCTGCTGGTCTCCATCAATGTCCTGGCCATCGTCATCATCGGGGGGATGGGCAGCATTCCGGGCGTGGTGGCCGGCGCCCTGGCGATCTACGGCCTGCCCGAACTGCTGCGCGAGTTCTCCGAGTTCCGCGTGTTCGTCTTCGGCGCCCTGCTGATCGGGATGATGCTCTACCGGCCGGAAGGCCTGTGGCCGGAGCCGGCACGGCGGCGTGAGCTCCATAGCGATGAAACCGAGGGCCCCGACGGGATCGTCGAGGGCACCCACGCCGGATCTACGGGCTGACGGGGAGACCGCACATGGCGATCCTGACATCTCACAAGGTCGTGAAACGCTTCGGCGGCCTGGTAGCCGTCAGCGACTTCGACCTGGCCGTACAAGAAAAGGCGATTCACAGCATCATCGGCCCCAACGGGGCCGGCAAGACGACCTTCTTCAACTGCATCACCGGTTTCTACCGGCCTGAGGCAGGTCAGATCCTCCTCGACGGGCGCGACCTGGTGGGTTTCTCCCCCGATCGTGTCACCCGCCTGGGGATCGCCCGAACCTATCAGAACATCCGGCTCTTCCCGAACATGACGGCCCTCGACAACGTCCTGGTCGGTCAGGAACCGCACCTCAAGGCCGGGTTGCTCGGCGCTATCTTTCGCCCCCCGTCGGTCCGTCAGGAAGAAGACGCCGCCCTCGAGGAGGCGCGGCGCCTGCTGCGTTTCGTCGGCTTGCGCGGAAAGGGCGACCTCCTGGCGCGCAATCTCCCCTACGGCGATCAGCGCCGTCTCGAAGTCGCCCGCGCCCTGGGCGGCAAGCCGAAACTCCTGCTGCTCGACGAGCCGACGGCGGGCATGAACCCGCAGGAGACGGGCGACATGACGGCCTTCATCCGGCGCCTGCGCGACGAACTGGGGATCACCATTCTGCTGATCGAGCACGACATGAAGGTGGTCATGGGCATCTCCGAAACCGTGACCGTCCTCGACTACGGCGAGAAGATCGCCGAGGGCACCCCGTCCGACATCCAGCAAGACCCGCGGTGATCGAGGCCTACCTGGGCCGAGGGTCCGCCGCCAGCTCGTCCCGGGCCAACTGAGCACGAGGTCTTCGCGGAGCCGCCGATGCCGATCCTTGAAGTAACCGACCTGCACACCTATTACGGCAACATCCACGCCCTGAAGGGGGTCTCCCTGAAGGTCGAACCGGCCGAGATCGTGACGCTGATCGGGGGCAACGGCGCCGGCAAGACCACGACCTTGCGCACCATCACCGGGCTGCTCCAGCCTCGGCAGGGCACGGTTCTGTTTCAGAACGAGAACCTGCAGAGTTTCCGGGCGCACCAGATCGTGTTCAAGGGCGTGGCCATGGTCCCGGAAGGCCGGGGGATCTTTGCCCGTCTGACGGTCGACGAAAACCTGGACATGGGAGCCTACCATCGCAGTGCCGACCGGACGCAGAAGGCGGCCATTTCCGAAGACCTCGAGCGGGTGTTCACGCTCTTCCCCCGCCTCAAGGAGCGCCGGCGCCAGGTGGCCGGGACCCTCAGCGGTGGCGAGCAGCAGATGCTGGCCACGGGACGCGCGCTGATGGCGCGCCCAAGACTGCTGCTGATGGACGAACCGTCGATGGGGCTGGCGCCGATCCTGGTCGAAAGTATCTTTGAGACCATCCAGCGTATCAACAAGGAAGGCACAACGATCCTTCTGGTGGAGCAGAACGCCCAGATGGCGTTGCAGGTCGCCCACCGCGGGTATGTACTGCAGACCGGAAAGATCGTCCTGAGCGAAACCGCCGAGAACCTGCGCAAAGACCCGATGGTCCAGAAGGCGTACCTCGGAATCAGCTAGGGGCCCCGCATGCGCGTGCCTGCTCACTCGGCGCCCGGCGGACCTGAAATGGTCCCGCCGGGCGCTTCATCGAGCGGAGGGCGACGACCTTGCAGCTGCGAGTCCTGACCTCCGCCGAGGTGCGGGCGGCCCTACCCATGCCCGAGGCGGTGGCCGCTATGAAGACGGCCTTCGCCGCCTTCTCAGCCGGGCAGGCCCAGGTGCCGCTGCGAACCCGCCTGGAAGTGCCGGGCCGGGAGGCCGTGGCGCTCTTCATGCCGTCCTTCGTGCCGGCCTCCGGTGACCTGGCGATCAAGGCGGTCAACGTCTTTCCGAAGAACCCCTCGCTCGGGCTTCCGACCGTCCACGCCCTGGTGTTGGTCTTCGATCCGGAGACGGGCCAGCCCCGGGCCCTGCTCGACGGCGGAAGCCTGACGGCCTTGCGGACCGGCGCGGCCTCGGGCGCAGCCACCGACCTGCTCGCCCGGGCCGACTCGCATCTCCTGGCCGTCTTCGGTAGCGGAGTGCAGGCCCGCACCCAGGTTGCTGCCGTCTGCGCGGTCAGGCCGATCGCCCAGGTCCGTGTCTTCAGCCTCGACCGCTCCGGCGCCGGTGAGATGGCCCGTGAACTTGCGATTCGGGACGGGATCCAGGCGGACATCCGGATCTCGTCTTCCCCCGGGGAAGCCGCCGACGGTGCCGACGTGATCTGCACCGCCACCACCTCCTCCAGCCCGGTGGTTCCGGATTCCGCCGTCGCCGGGGGTGCCCACATCAACGCCATCGGCGCCTACACCCCGCAGATGCAGGAGATCGAACCCGACACCGTGGCTCGTGCCCGGATCTTTGTTGATTCCCGGACGGCGGCGCTGGCCGAAGCGGGCGATCTGCTGGTTCCGATTCAACAGGGTCGGCTGACCGAGAGGTCGATCGCCGGGGAATTGGGCGAAGTGATCGCAGGCTCGATCCCGGGGCGAACGAACGCGCACGAAATCACGCTCTTCAAGTCGGTCGGGTTGGCCGTACAGGACGCCGTTGCCGCCGGCGCCGCCCTGCGCCGGGCGGAAGCCGAAGGCATGGGTCGAATCATCGAGATCTAGTCGATGCCCGCTCCGACCGCCACCCCACTCCCGCTTCCCCCTTCCCCCGGCCAGGTCTCTCTCGTTCGAAGGATCCTCCCATGGCTGGGGGGCGGTTACGACACGGGGGCGAGGCAAACGTGTCAACAGGAAGGGTTCGGCGCGTGACCGGTCTCGATCTTCCACCCACGGCCGAGGTCGTGATCATCGGCGGCGGAGTGATGGGATTGAGCACGGCCTACCACCTGGCCGCCTCCGGGCTGACCGACGTGGTCGTACTCGAGCGGGACGACCTGCTGGGTCAGGGCGCCACCGGCCGCTGCGCCGGTGGGGTTCGCTACCAGTTTGCCACCGAGGTGAATATCCGGCTGTCCCTGGCCAGCCTGCCGATGATCGAGCGATTCGCCGAAGAGATCGGCACCGATGCGCAATTCCGCCCCTGCGGGTATCTGTTCGCGTTGACGAACCAGAACGACCAGGCTGCCTTCCGTCGCAACCTGGAACTCCAGCAATCCCTCGGGGTCAAGACCGAGTGGCTGTCGGCCGAAGAGCTCCGGCGACGGCTGCCGAGCATGCGCTTCGAAGACGTGCTGGGGGGCACCTTCCATGGCAAAGACGGCCTGGCCGATCCCAGCAGCATCGTCCAGGGGTACGCCAGCCGGGCCCGCGTGCTGGGGGTCCGCCTGGCCACCGGGTGCCGCGCAACCGGGATCGAAATCGTTGGCGGCGCGGTGCGATCGGTCTCGATCGAAGGCGGCCGGATCGCTTGCCGCCACGTGGTCAACGCCGCCGGTCCCTGGCTGCGGCCGATCGGCGCGATGGCCGGACTCATGCTACCGGTCGAGCCGGTCCGCCGGCAGATGGTGACGACCACCGCCCTGCCCGACCTGCCTGCGGACTTCCCTTTTGTGATCGACTTCGCCCAATCGTTGTACTTCCACCGGGAGGAGAAGGGATCCTGACCGGGATGTCGAACCCGGCCCAGGCGCCGGGCTTCGATCAGAGCGTCGATGCGGCATGGGAAGCCTCGGCCCTGGAAGCCGCTGCGCGCCGCATGCCGGCCCTCGAAGCCGCCGGCCGACTGGCCGGCTGGGCCGGGTTGTATGAGGTCACCCCGGACGCGCATCCGATCTTCGGCAGTACACCGGTGGACGGGTTCTGGGTGGTGGGCGGATTCTCCGGTCATGGTTTCATGCACGGGCCGGTGGCGGGGAAGATCATGTCGGAGTTCGTCCGCAACGGGGCCGCCGAAACCGTCGACGTCGGCGCGCTCGACTTGGCCCGATTCTCCGAGGGCCGACTGATTCGCGAGTACAACGTGATCTGATGTCGGCCGAAATCCTGACCATCGGAACCGAGCTGCTGCTTGGCGAATCGCAGGACACCAACAGTCGCACCATCGCCCAACGGCTGGCGCGAATCGGGCTCGACCTCTTCCGGACCCAGACGGTCGGCGACAACGCCCAACGCATCGCTGCGGTCATCCGCGAGGCCATCGGCCGGGCCGCAGGTGGTGATCACCACCGGCGGACTCGGCCCGACCGTAGATGATCCGACGCGCGAGGCGGTGGCCCTGGCTCTGGGGGTGAGGCTGGTCTTCCAGGAAGACCTGTGGCAGCAAATCCAGGAACGCTTCGCTCGCTTCGGCCGGACCCCTACCGAGAACAACCGCCGGCAGGCCGCGATACCGGAGGGAGCCCGAGCGCTCGTCAACCCCATCGGTACCGCGCCGGGGTTCCTGATCGAGCGGGACGGGGCCCTCCTGATCGCCCTCCCCGGGGTTCCCCTGGAGATGGTCAGGATGCTCGACGACGCGGTGCTGCCCTTGCTGCAGAAGCAACTCGGCGGCCTGGTTCCGCTGCACGCGCGCCTGCTGCACGCGGCGGGTGTCGGCGAGTCGTGGGTCGACGAGCAAATCCAGGATCTGGAAGTCCAGGCCGACCCGACGGTGGGGGTGTTGGCCCACCCGGGCCGGGTAGACATCCGGATCGCCACCAAGGCCTCGTCGATCGAGCAGGCCCGCGAGAGATGGGCCCTGCTAGAAGCCGAGATCCGCCGGCGGCTGGGTCAGGCGGTTTACGGCGCCGACGAAGATACGCTGCCGGGTGTCGCGCTGTCGGCCTTGGGGGCCCGCGGATGGCGGCTGGCGACGGCCGAAGCCGGCACGCAAGGCGCGTTGGCGGCCTTGCTCTCCGAGCAGACGGCCGCCTGGCAAGGGTCGGTCGTCCTTCCGGCCGAAACCCCTCCGGCAGCGCTGGTGGAGTGGTTGTCCCGCCTTGGGGGGACGGTCGGGCTCAGCCTCGACCTGCACCTCTTGGCGGATCCCATCCTGGCAGAAATCGCCCTGATCGATCCCGCTGGGCGTCGGAACTGGTCGCATTCTTACGGCGGCCCCCCGGAAAGCGCTCCCGCCTGGGCCGCCACCATCGCTCTCGATCGACTGCGGCGACACCTGACTTGACCTCGATTCGGCTCCGTTATAATGCGCCTTGCGCGGGTGTAGCCAAGTGGTAAGGCAGTAGCTTCCCAAGCTACCATTCGTGGGTTCGAATCCCATCACCCGCTCCTGCTCGACGCCCCGTGCGCCGACCTTTCCGAAGAAGCGAGCTGCATCATGCCGGCGTTGATCCCAGGCTTCGGGCGCACCCCGGACGCATTCACCGCTCCCGGCGATCCGATGGGTCGATCGGAAAGATAGAGCCGGTGCTGCCCCACTCCGTCCTCCGCCGGATCCCGTTCCACACCCTGCTGTTCGCCTCCTACTCGCCGATCGCCCTGCTGGCGGTCAACCTTCAGGAGGTGGAACCTGCCGCCCTCGCCAGGCCGCTTCTGGCCTGCCTGGCCCTCACCGCCGCGGCCCTGATCCTGGCCAGGCGGCTTTCGGGGATCGACTGGGCACGTGCCGGGCTGGTCGTCACGATCGCCGTCCTCGGGTTCTTCAGCTACGGTCACGTCTACAACGCCCTCAAGTTGGTCGAACTCCTGGGCGAACCGATCGGACGACACCGCTATCTGGCTCCGATGTTCGCCGCGCTGGTGGTCGTCCTGATGTGGGCGGTCGGACGGGTGCGGCGGCCCGGCGAAGCCACGCTGCTGCTGAATCTCGTGGCCGTCGCGCTGGTGGCGGTGCCTTCGGCCACGATCGGCGGCACGCTGCTGCGCTCTGCCGCCGCGGCACCGGCGGCTCCGGCGGCCGCCCTGCACCCGCCGGACGGATCCCCGCTGCCCGACGTGTACCTGATCGTTCTGGACACGTACATGCGGTCCGACGCAATGTTCGAGGAGTTCGGATACGACAACGAGCCGTTCCAGCGCCGGCTCGAAGCAATGGGCTTCTTTGTGGCCCGCTGCGGCCGCAGCAACTACGAGTACACCCAGGCCTCGCTGGCAGCCGTACTCAATATGGACTACTTGCCCGGCTTGTACGCCATCCTTTCCGAACGCGGCCTGGCCGACCGCGACGCCTGGTACCTGATCCGTCACAGCGTTGTGCGCCAGTCGCTGGAAGACCTTGGCTACCGCACGATCGCCTTCGACAGCGGCTACGACTGGAGCCGCATCGTCGACGGCGACCTGTACCTCACCGCAACCCGGGTCTCTCCCTTGGTCGGCGTGATCACGCCCTTCGAAGCCCTCTTGCTCCGCAGCACGGCGATGTCCATCTGGATGGACGCGGCGCGCCAGGCCTCGGCCAACCGGGTGGATGGAGTGGTCTACCCCTTCGGCCGCCACATCGCCCAGGAGGAGTTCATCCTCGATCAGCTTCCCCAGGTGGCGCGACTGCAGGGCCCGAAGTTCGTCTTCGCCCACTTGTTGATGCCTCACATCCCCTATGTGTTCGCAGCCGACGGGTCGATCCAACAGGATCCCGGCTTCTACGCCGGACCGAAAGCCGAGCCGGTGAACGAGGCCTATCGCCGGAGCGGCTACACCGGCGAAGTCGCCTACCTGAACACCCGACTGCTGGAGTTCGTCGAAGCCGCCCTTTCCGCCGCCGAGGCACCGCCGGTCGTGATCCTGATGGGCGACCACGGGTTGCGAGGCGAGAATCGGCTCCAGGCATTCGGGGCCTACCTGGTGCCGCCTTCGGCGCGTCCTCTTCTCTCGGAGAGGGTTACACCGGTCAACGTCTTCCGGGCCGTTTTTTCGGGCCACTTCGGAGCCGACCTCGAGCTCCTTCCAGACCTGAGCTTCAGCGGGGCCGGGACGGAGCTGGCCCCCGAGACCAGTACCGCCTGCACTCCCTGATCTTTGGGAGGTCCAGACCCCCGGTCCTGCCCGCCCGACCGATGGTAGGGCGCTCTCCCGACCGGGGGTCGGCGATCCGACCACACTCTCCACTCCTGCTGTAATGTCCCTGTAAAGTCAGCCGAAAGAGACCGGTTGGTATAATTTGGTTGCGCTTGGATGCGCTGGCGCCTGGAGGAGCGGCTGGTGCCGACGATTCTCTGTGTGGAAGACAACCCAGAGAACCGAATGCTCATGCGCCGGATCCTCCTGGCGGAGGGCCACGACGTGGTCGAAGCTGTCAACGCATTTGAGGGTTTGCAGAAGGCACTGGCATTCCCGCCGGATCTGATCTTGCTGGACATCAACATGCCGCAGGTCGACGGTCTGACTCTCGCCTCCCGGCTGAAATCCTACCCCGCCCTGCGTCCGGTTCCGGTCATCGCTATCACTGCCAACGTGATGCGCGGCGACCGGGAGCGCAGCCTGGCCGCCGGATGCGACGGCTACATCCAGAAGCCGATCGACGTCGACCTGTTGCCCTTGCAGGTTGCACGCTTCTTGCAACCCATTCCCGTGGTCCTTCCGGAGAGCCGCCGATGACCGTGGCCGTGGGCGACGCCACCGTGCTGATCGTCGAAGACAACGTCTCGAACTTCGTGTTGATGGCCCGCATGCTGGGGTTCCTGGGCATCACCTGCGAGTGGAAGACGTCCGGATTCGAGGTGGTCGAGTACGCCGACACCTTGCCGCGCATCGACCTGATCCTGATGGACATCCGCCTGCCCTACGAGGACGGGTTCCAGGCGCTCCACAAGCTGCGGGCTTCGGACAGCCTGAAGTCGATCCCGGTGGCCGCGGTCACGGCCTACGCCAGCGAGGATCAGATGAACCGCGCCCGTGCCGCCGGTTTCGACGGCTTCATCGGCAAGCCGCTCGATCCCGATCGCTTCCCCGAACAGGTGCAACGCATGCTCCAGGGCGAAGCGGTGTGGGAGATCGCCTGATGCAGCGCCTCGACACCCGGCCGGTCCCGCAATCCGCACGCCCACGCAGCCGGTTGGGTACGCGGCTGGCATTGATCCTGCTGCCCCTGGTGCTGGCGCCCCTGGCCCTGATGGGCGGAGCGGCCTACCTGCGTGCGCGCGACATCCTCGAGTTCACAGGCCAAGTCGCAGCTGCAATCGCTCACCCAGGCCCAACTCGAGGTCATGCGCTCGTGGGCCCGTCTGCGGGAACAACACCTCCAGCTCGGCGCGCAGCGCGCCCAGCTGCAGTCGGCGATGGATCTGATGATGGAGAGTCCGGCCGGAACGATCGCCTCCCGCGAGGCGCAGACGTCGCTGCGGGTGGCCCTGGATGATCTGTTGCGCCGGGGGGAAGACGTCGTCTTCAGCGAAGTGATGTTCGTCCACCTCCCCGAGGGCGAGGTGATCGCCTCCACCAGCCCCGAACTGGAAGGGAAGGTTCTGGCACCGGTAGAGCAGGCCCGGGTCGCCTCGGACCGCCTGCAAACCGTGCCGCTGTTCAACGACGCCCTGCTTGCGCCCGGAAGCCTGGCGATCCTGACCGCCACGCCGGTACTGTCGCCCGCCGGTGGCGATCCGGCCGGCCTCCTGCTGGGCGTCAACCGCGGCCTGCGGCTGGGTCAATTGATGCAGTCGATGCAGGTCCTGTGGGAGAGCCAGGGAATCTACCGGGTCGAACGTGGCAACGCTTTCCTGGCGCTCGAGCCCGACATCCGGATCTACCTGGAAAGGTACTCCACCGAACCGCTGGTGGAAGCCGGCAGCAATCACCCCGTCTTTCGGCTGGCCGGGGCGGCCCCATCGGGCAGTTACGAGAACCAGATCAACACCCTGGGGATCAACGATGTCGGCGCCTACCAGTGGGCGCCGGAATGGAACCTGGGCGCCGTGCTGGAGATCCCCTCGGCCGACATCTTCGCCGACCTGATCAGCCTGGCGCCGTTCACCATCGCGCTGATTCTGGTGGCGGCGCTGCTCAGTGTCGTCACGGTCCTGATCGCCACCGGCCGGTTGCTCCGGCCCCTCGGCCAGTTGACCGAGTTCGCCGAACGAATCTCACGCGGCGAGTGGGACCAGCAACTGGGCGAGGCCCGCGACGATGAGATCGGAACTCTGGCGGCGGCTTTCAATCGGATGGCCCGGGAACTTCGCGGGCTGTACGGTTCGCTCGAGGCGCGTGTCGAGGAGCGAACCCGGCAGGTGCGCACCGCGGCCGAAGTTGCGCATGCAGTCACCTCCACTCCGAACCTGGACGACCTGCTGCGCCGGGCGGTGGAACTGATCCGCGATCGGTTCGGCTACTACCACGTCACGATCTTCTTGCTGGACCAGACCGGCCGCCAGGCGCTGGTCCGCGAATCGAGCGGGGAGGTCGGGCAGTTGCTCAAGGCCCACGGCCACGCCCTCGAGGTCGGCTCCCGTTCCATCATCGGCTGGGTGACTGCCAATGTCCAGGGGCGAATCGCCACGGATGTCGGCAAAGACCCCGTCCACCTCAAGAACGAGTTGCTGCCGGAGACGCGATCCGAGGCGGCCGTTCCCTCCAGGTGGCCGGGCGCGTGCTGGGAGCCCTCGACGTGCAGAGCACCGAGCCCAACGCCTTCGGCCCAGAAGACCTGGAAATCCTGCAGACCCTGGCCGACCAGCTGAGCGCGGCCATCCAGAACGCACGCCTGGCGCAGGAATCGTCGATCGCCGCCGATCGCGCCCGCCTGCTGAGCACGGTCACCGGGAAATTCAGCGGCCTGATGGACGTCGAGCGCGTCCTTGAGACGGCCGCTCAAACTCTGTACAACGTCCTGGGGCAGCCGGAGATCACCGTCACCATCTCTCCCGGGCGCGAACCCGGCCAGGAGGACGGCAATGGTCGGGAGTAGACCTGGTCTCGGGCCGCTTCGGAGCAGGCGATCGTGATGGAAACGTCGCGTCTGATCGAACTGGCCGGCGGCCTGCTGGCCCTGATCGGTACCGTCTTCCTGGCAGCCGCCGTCGTACGGGGGCGGCGGGCTGCGCCCGAAATCCCACCGGAGCTGTCGCGTCGCTGGCGCCTGATGACCGGGCTGATGGCCTTCTTCCTGACCGGGTACCTGCTGTTCGTCGGGATCGTCCTGCTGCAGGTCGCCATCGCCGAAGTGATCCTGGTCGGGCTCGTGTTCCTCGGCGGAGCGGTGTTCGTCTTCGCCATGATCGACCTGGCCAGCCGAGTCGTCCGACGGTTTCGGTCGGTCGAAGCGGAACTGCGCTCCCTGAACGCAACCCTGGAGCAAAGGGTGAACGAGCGTTCCCGAGTCTCCGAGCGACGCGCCCTGCAGCTCCAGACCACCGCCGAGATCGCCCGGTTGGCGGTGCAGAGCCGAGATCCGGGACCGCTCCTGGTGCAGGCGACCGATCTGATCAAGGAGAGATTCGGCTTCTATCACGCCTCGGTGTTTCTGGTCGACGACACCGGCGGCTGGGCCGTTCTGCGCGCCTCGACCGGTGATGCCGGTCGGGGGCTGCTGGCCCGGGGCCACCGGCTGGCGGTCGGCTCGGCCAGCCTGGTGGGCTGGGTCAGCGAGAACCGCCTGCCGCGCGTGAGCAACGACGTCGGCGCCGACCCGTTCCATCTCCCGAATCCGCTGCTGCCCGACACCCGGGCCGAGATGGCCCTGCCCATGATCGTCGGCCCCAGCCTGATCGGCGTCATCGACGTCCAGAGCACGGAGGCCGAGGCGTTCGCCGAGGAAGACGTCCGGGCGCTGGAGGCGATCGCCGGCGAGCTGGCCATCGCACTGGAGAACGCCCGCCTGCTGAGCCAGACCGCCGAGGAGATCGAGGAGGCCGAGGGTGTATTCCAGGGACGCGCCCGCCAGTCGTGGGCGCGTTTCGCCCAGTCGGGCATCCCCACGGTCTTTCGGGTCGGGGCCGGCGACGGGGTGTTTCATGGAGCCAGCCACGAACTGTCCCAGCTGGCGGTGGCCGGCGGTCGAACGGCCCGCAGCCCGGATGGGATGGAGGTCGCGGTTCCGGTTCTGGTCCGCGGCGAAGCCATTGCAACGATCGCCGCTCGCCGCCCGCCCGAGGTCGAACCCTGGAACGACGACGACATCGGCCTGATCGAGGCGGCTGCCTCCCAGGTCGGGCTGGCACTGGAAAGTGCTCGACAGTACGCGGAAGAGCAGCGCCGCGTGGCCGAGCTCGAAGTGGTCAACCGGGTGTCGCAGGCCGTCTCCCAGCTTCTGCGGCTGGATTCGCTCTACCGGGTGGTCCACGCGCAGATGGTCCAGGTCTTGCCGCACACCGACCTGGGCATCGGACTGTACGAAGCCGCCACCGACCAGATGGTTTACCCGTTCTGGGCCGAGGAGAACGAGATCTCCGAACGACCCCTGACCCCGGTCTCCAACGACCTCGCCGGCTACATCCTGCGCACCCGCCAACCCCTCACGTTGGCGGGCGACCTGCCGGCTCAGGCGGAAGGCCTGGGGATCGAATTGCCGGACGACGCTCCACGCTCATGGATGGGCGCCCCTCTGCTGGCAGGCGACACGCTGATGGGGCTGATCTTCATGCAAGACCGTCGCGAAGCCGAGCGCTTCAGTGACGACGATGCGGCGCTGCTGGCTACCATCGCCAGCCAGGTAGCCACCGCGATCCAGAACCATCGCCTGTTCGACGAAACCCAGCGGGCGGCCCGGCGGGAGCGCCTGATCCACGAGATCACCAGCAAGATCCGTCGGGCGCCCGACATTCGCAGCATCCTCGACACCACGGCGCGTGAGGTCGGGCGGGCCTTGAGCGCCTCGCGGGCCACCGTTCGTCTGGGCATGGGAACCGCGGCCGACGAGCCGGCGGTGGGCACCCCCCGGCGCCATCCGACGACGAAGGAGACGGCCGATGACCGCCGGCGCCGCCTCCCCGACAACCCGCCAGGCCAGCCTGAGCGGCCGGCTGACCCTGATTCTGGTCCCCCTGGTGATCTTCCCCCTGCTGGCGATGGGTGGCGCTGCGTACCTGCGAACCCAGCGGCTCCTCCAGGAGCAGGCCGTCGCCCGGCTGACCAGCGCGGTCAACAGCAACACCCGTTTGCTCACCGGGTGGATCCACACCCGGGAAGACAAGCTCAGTCTGACGGGCCAGTCGGCGGCCTTGCGGGAACCGGTGGGCGAACTCCTGGCCGAACCAGGGGCGATTGCGGCCCGGGTGACCGTGCACGACGAATTGGAAGCCGCGCTGACCGGCGGAACCGGAGCGCTGTTCAATGACGCGCTGATCGTGCGCGCCTCCGACTTTCTGGTCATGATGGCCACCGACATGACCCTGGAGGGTCGCCTGGCGGCTGCCCTTCGAGATGGCATGGTCACCACGGCAGGGCTGGCGACCACACCCTTGTACGACGAACCGCTGTTCAGCCCGGACGGATTCAGCGTGGTGACCTCGGTCCCGTTGCGAGCCCGCGGCGGGGAGGTCGACGCCTTCCTGGTCGGCGTCACCCGCGGCCAACGCGTGGTGAGCCTGCTGCGCCAGATGCAGGGCTTCTGGGCGGAGGAGCGGGCCTTCCAGACCCCGCCGGGCCAGGCCTACCTGGCCGTCTCCCCGGATCTGATTCTGGCCTCACCCGAATACCTGTTCTCCACCGATCCCGATGTCCGCCCGGGCGTTTCCCACACGGTGTTCCCGATGGGAGAGGCCGCCACCACCGGGTCGGCCGAGTACATCGGGCTGCTGGGGGAGCCGGTGGTGGGAGCCTACGAGTGGTTCCCGGACGAGTCGATGGGCCTGGTCCTGGAAGTCCCCCGGGCCGTCGTCTACGCCGGTCTGACCGACCTGGCGCCGTTTTTCATCGGCCTGGTGGCGATCACGACCCTGCTGGTCGTTGTCTTCGTTCCGCTGGCCACCCGGCGTTCCCTTCGTCCTCTGGGAGCGCTGGCCCGGGTGGTCGAGAACCTGGCCCGCGGCCAATTCGAGGAACGCGCTCCGGTGGTACGGTCCGACGAAATCGGCCGCCTGGCCAAGTCCTTCAACTCGATGGCCGGCGAGCTCTCGGCCATGTACAGCTCCCTGGAAGATCGAGTAACCGAGCGCACGCACCAGATCCAGACCGCTTCGGAAGTGGCCCGCGACGCCGCCCTGATTCGCGACGTCGACAGCCTGCTGGACGCCGTGGTCCGTCTGATCTCGGAGCGCTTCGGGTTCTACCACGCCGGGGTGTTCCTGGTGGATGGAAATGACGCCGTGCTGCGCGCCGCCTCGTCGGAAGGCGGCCGGCGGATGCTCGCCCGCAGCCACCGGCTGGCGATCGGTAAGGTCGGCATCGTCGGCTACGTCACCGGCACCGGCAAGCCGCGCATCGCCCTCGACGTCGGCGCCGACGCCGTGCACATCGCCTCCTCCGACTTGCCGCACACGCGGTCGGAAATGGCGCTTCCCCTCAGGATCGGAGATCGGGTGCTGGGAGCCCTCGACGTCCAGAGCACCGACCCCAACGCTTTCGACGACCACGACGTGGTGGTGCTGCAAACCATGGCCGACCAGCTGGCGACGGCGCTGGAAAACGCCCGCCTGCTGGCCAGCCTCTCCCGGCAGTCGACGGACCGCCAACAGGTGATCGAACTCACCTCCCGCCTGGCGCAGGAGGCCTCGTACGACGCCATGCTCAGCACGGTGGCGGTCGACGTCGCGCAAACCCTGGGCTACGCGCGCGCCGTGCTCGCTTCGCTCGAGTCGGGAGAGATCGTCGTGCGCAGCGCCTCCCTGGAGGGCCGCAGCGATTCCGAGTCGCTGGGCGTGGTCGTGCCGCCCGGGCAGGGCCCTCTCGGTCGGGCCATCGCCAGCAAGCAGACGGTGGTGGAGCCAGACCCTGATCCGCTGCGTCCGGAAGTCACGGTGGCCGTTCCCCTGCACAGCCGTGGTGTTGTGGTCGGCGCGCTGGCCCTCACCCGCCGCGGCGAAACCGAACTGCCGCAAGATGACTTGGACTTGCTGCAACTGCTGGCTACGCCTCTGGCCGCCGCCCTGGAGAACGCCCGGCTGGCGGAAGAGGCCCAGCGCAGTCTCCAGGAGGTCGACACCCTCTACCGACAGCAGACCGGGGCGGCCTGGCAACAGATTCTGCGGACCCGCAGCGAGAGCGAACAGCACAGCACCTACCAGCCGGGTGCCGGGCCGGGCGACGAGGAAACGGGATTGCTGGCTCCTATCGAAGTGCGCGGCCAGGTGATCGGCGCTCTCGACATCCTCGGGAGGGCCGGCTCCGACCTCGATCACGAAGACGAGATCATCCTGGAAGCCGTCACCAAGGAGTTGGCCGGAGCCCTCGAGCAGGCGCGTCTGATGGACGAGATCCGCAAGCGCGCCGTCCAGCTGCAGGCGGCGGCGGAGATCGCCCGTGACACCACCAGCCAGCTCGACAGCGGCACGCTGCTGTCGCGCGCGGCCAGCCTGCTGCACGACCGCTTCGGCTACGATCAGGTCGCCATCTACCGACTCGACTGGACCACCTCGCAGGCGACGGTGGACGCCGCCGCCGGCCGCGGGGCCAAGGAGCTGCTCGACGACCACCACTCGGTTGCCGTCGGCTCGCCGACGGTGATCGGCTACGTCACCCAGTCGGGGAACGCCTACGCCGCGGTGGCCGAAGGGGAAGATCCGTATTTCCAGGTCACGCCCTACCACCCGGAAGCCCGATCGGAACTGGGCCTTCCGCTGATGATCGCCGACCAGGTGTTTGGTGTGATCGTGGTCCGCCACGCCCAACCCAACGCCTTCACCCGCGACGACATCACCGTGCTGGAAGTCTTGACCGACCAGATCGCCGTCGGGGTCCAGAACGCCCGCTTGTTCGAGTCGACCCTGCGGCGCGCCCAGCGGGAGCAGGCGGTGGTCGAGGTGACCGGGAGGATCCGCACCAGCCAGGGAATCGACGGAATCCTGCGAACGGCGGTGCGCGAGATGCGGTCGGCGATGGGCGCTCGCCGGGCCCAGATCTGGCTGAATCCCCCGGCGGACGGCTCGAACGGCGGCGGAGGTGAACCGTGACCGCCGTCGCCATCGCCAACGAGAAGGGCGGCGTCGGCAAGACCACCACCGCCCTGTCGCTGGGAGCGGCGCTGGCGGAACGCAACGAACGAGTGCTCCTGATCGACCTGGACTCCCAGGCCAACCTGACCCTGGGGATCGGGTTGCGACCGGGGGCCTCCCCCGGCTCGGTGGCCGACGTGCTGCTGGGGGACGCCCGTCTGGAGGACGTATTGGTTCCCACCGATTTCCCCGGGATTTCCATTGTGCCGGCCTCGGAAGATCTGCTCCAGGCCGAGCGCTTCCTGCCGGTCCGGCAGGATTACGAGCTGGCCCTGCGTGACGCTCTACTGGAGTACTCGGCCGGCGGAAACGTGATCCTGGATTGTCCTCCGGCCCTCGGCCCGATCACCCGCAGCGCCCTCGGCGCCGCCGACTTGCTGGTCATCCCGACCCAATGCGAGTTCTTCTCGGCGTTCGCCCTGCGGCAGGTCGTCCGGTTGGTCCGGACCGTGCGGGCCCGGGCCAATCCCGGCCTCCGCTACCGGCTCCTCCTGACGATGGTCGATCTGCGCAACACCATGCACCGTTCCCTGGCGGAAGAAATCCGAATGGCCTTCGGGCCGGCGGTGTTCCGCAGCGCGATCGAAGTCGATGCCCGGCTCCGGGAAAGCCCGGCCTTCGGCCAACCGATCACCCACTATGCCCCGACCAGCCGCGGGGCCCAACAGTACCGCGAGCTGGCCCAGGAATTGAAGGAACATGTCGAAGCGAACCTCGCGCAAGTTGCCTGAGCGGCTCTCGGGGTTGTTCGAATCCCTTCCCGAGGCTGATCCCGCGCCCGACGGCGACGGTCGGGGCGCTACGGCCTCGGCCGTCCCGGGCGGCTGGCTGTGGGAATCGGATCTGCAAGGGCGCTACACCTGGTGCAGCCCCGAGATCGAACGATTCCTGGGCCGCCGGGCCGTCGACCTGGTCGGTCTCGAGGTGGCATCCACTGCCCTGAGCGACGAGTCGTCGGCGATGGTGCGGCCGATGATCGACAGCGGCCGACCCGTGGAAGGGCTGCGTCTCGAGGCCACCGCCGTCGACGGCAGGGAGCTGCAGCTCCTGTTCAGCGCCAGCCTGCGCCCCGGCTTGAACGGCAAGCCCAACGGGTTTCGAGGAGCGGTTCAGGTGCTGGCGGTGCTCCCCGCTCCAGCCGCCACGGCGGCTGCGCCGCCGGCTGCGCCGGTGGAACAAGCGTCTCCTCCGGCGGCCGAGGTTGAACGGCTACCGGCAGTGTTCGAGCCGGCGCCCGCGCTCGACGACGAAGTCGACGAAGCCGCCTGGACGTCGCCCGACCTGGACCTGGCGCCGGCCGTGGCTGAGCCGCTCCCAACCGAGCTCGAAGCAGCCGCGCCGTCTCCTCAAGAGCCGGAAGCCCCGGCTGAAGAGCATCCCGAAGCCCCCCCTGCGCAGACGCCGGCCGCCCCCCCGCCCCGACGAGCGCCGACCACTCCCCTGCGCGGCACCGGCCGCCTCCGACAGACCGGCGGCCTTCGGCAGACGGGACCTCTGGCCTCCCAGTTAGCGGTGGCGGCGGCGGTAGCCGCCGACGAGGTCACTCCCACCGAGCCTCCGCCCTTGCTGGCGGCCTGGGGTCCGACCTCGGCCTATCTCGACAGCGCCGAAGGGCTGCAGCCGGTCACACCCGAGCCCGGAATCAGGGTCAGCCAGCCGCGGATTGAAGGCAACCGACTCCTGGTGCCGATCCAGGTCAAGGACGAGGTCCTGGGTGTGCTGTCGTTCGACGAGAACGATCGCGGCGGGGAGTGGACGGAAGACGACATTGCCATGGCGCTGGCGATCAGCGAGCAGCTGGCGGTGGCTCTACAGGACGCCCGATCGGTCCAGCTTACCGAGCAGGCGCTGGAAGAGATGCGCGAGGCCGACCGGCTGAAGACCCAGTTCCTGGCCAACATGAGCCATGAACTGCGGACACCGCTGAATTCGATCATCGGTTTCTCCCGGGTGATCCTCAAGGGCATCGACGGTCCCATCAATGAAACCCAGGAGCAGGATCTCAAGGCGATCCACGGCGCCGGCCTGCACCTGCTCGGCCTGATCAACGACATCCTCGACCTGTCGAAGATCGAGGCCGGCAAGATGGAACTGACCTTCGGCGAGATGGACCTGGCCGAGACCGTCCGCGGTGTCATGTCGACGGCCGCCGGGCTGGTCAAGGACAAGACCATCGAGCTGGTGGCCCAGGTCCCGGACGACCTGCCTCTGATCCAGGCCGACAGCATCCGTGTGCGCCAGATCCTGCTCAATCTGGTGTCGAACGCCGCCAAATTCACCGATCAGGGCCAGATCGAACTCTCGGTATCCTTGATCGAAGACGGCGCCCCGCCGGAAGTCCTGATCTCGGTCGCCGACACCGGACCGGGCATCGCCCCGGAAGACCAGGTCAAGTTGTTCGAACCGTTCTCCCAGGTGGATGCCTCTCCCACGCGCAAGACCGGCGGCACGGGGCTCGGGCTTTCGATCTGCCGTCACCTGGTGGAGCTGCATGGAGGGACGATCTGGATCGAGAGCCGGCCCGGTCAGGGAAGCGTCTTCTTCTTCACCCTGCCCACCTACCCGGCCGATCTTCCGCCCGACGAGATGCAGACCGAGCTCCGGCCCCTGGTCTTGGCGGTCGAGGAGCGTCCGGCCGCCATCGAGCAGTATCGCCAGGCCTTCGATGCCCTCGGGTACGACTTGCACGCCACCTCCCGCCTCGACGAAATCCGAACTCTGGTGGCCCGGCGAGCCCCGGTGCTGGTGGTGGTCGACCCGCTTCTGTCGCAGCAGCGGGCCTGGAGTATCGTCGCCGCGCTGCGGCTCCTCGACCCGGTGCGGCGGGCACCGATCCTGCTGGGCGGACTCGATCCCGAGAAGGGCATCGGCTATCGTCTGCACGCCCGCGACCTTCGCCTGCGCCCGACCGAACGCCACGAACTGCTGGGCGCGGTTCGCCGACTGGCTCCGCAGGAAGGGAAGCCCATCCGTCTGCTGGCGATCGAAGACGAGGAAGGTCAGGCGGCCGAGCTGCAGCAGGCGGTCCAGTCCGATCCGCTGGTCTCCCTGCGGCTGACCGCCAACAGCACCGAGGCCTACCACGCCACCCGCAGCGAAGTTCCCGATGTGATCTTGTTGAGCCTGATGATGGCCCGGGCCGAGGGTTTCCGGACCCTCGAGATCCTGCGGAAGGACGCCCGGTTGCGCGCCACGCCGGTCTTGGCGCTCTTGTCGCCTGAACCCCACCCGGAAGAACGTCGCCAGATGGCACTGTATGCCGAGTACCTCAGCCGGCAGAAGGCCCTTACCCCCGAGGCCTACCTGGAAGAGCTGCGGGAGATCACGCAGGGCGAAACCGCCCGGCGGTGACCCCGGCGGCGTACGCGAGCACGTTCCGGTGAACCTCGTCTGTATCGATTGCGGCCAGCACCAGCCCTACGACCCGCGGCTGGCGGCGTGCACCGCCTGTCGTGGGGAATGGCTGGAGGCCGAATACGACTTGCCGGCCGCCCGCCGCGCCCTGGAGGAAGGCCCGCCGGGGCCCGGCCTGTGGCGCTACCTCCCCCTGCTGCCCCTCGCCGAGGTTCCACCCGGTCTGCCGATGGGCGAAGGCGGCACGCCTCTCCTGCGAGCCGACAACCTCGGCCTGCTGCTCGGCCTGCCCCACCTGTACATTAAGGACGAGCGCCGGGGCCCGACCTCGTCGTTCAAAGACCGCCAGGCTGCCGTTTCCACGGCCGTCCTGCGACAGGCCGGAATTCGCGAAGCGGTGGTCGCCTCCACCGGCAACGTGGCCATGGCCTACGCCGCTTACTGCGCTCGAGTCGGCATCCAGTTGTGGGCATTTCTGACAAGCCGGGTGCCGGCGGCCAAGATGACCGAGGTCGGCCTGTACGGGGCGCAGGTGGTCAAGGTCACCTCGACCTACGACCAGGCGAAGCGACTGGCCACCAGATTTGCGGAGCGAAACGGCTACTACTACGATCGATCGGCCGGCAGCGTGGCTTCGGTCGAAGCCATGAAGACAATCGCCTTCGAGATTGCCGAGGCCCTGGGAGGAACCCCCGGATCCTGGCGGGCACCCGACTGGTATGTCCAGGCCGTCAGCGGAGGCCTCGGGCCGCACGGAGTCTTGAAAGGGTTCGATGAGCTTCGGCGGATGGGGTTGACCAATTCCGTGCCGCGTCTGGCTGCCATCCAGACCGAAGGCTGTGCGCCGATGGCCCGCGCCTGGAAGGAGGGCAGGCAGGTCGCCGAGCCCGTCGCCCTCCCGTCCACCCGGATCTTCACTTTGAGCACCGGCGACCCCGGCCGAGGCTACACGCTGCTTCGCGAGCGAATGCTGGGCGGGTCGGGAGGGACCTTCGAGAGCGTCACCGATGACGAAGCCACCGAAGCCATGCACCTGCTGGCCCGGATGGAAGGGATGTCGGCCGAGCCGGCGGCCGGGGTCGCCTTCGCCGGTCTAATCAAGCTGGCCCGCCAGGGCGTGATCGACCCGGCCCACAGCGTTGTGGTGAACCTGTCGGGGCATTCCATGCCGGCCGAAGAAGAGATCCTGGGCGAGAGCTGGTTCCGCGACCTGGCGCCCGCCGATGCGTCGACGGACTTGCCGGAAGACGGCTTGCTGGCCGCCTTGAGCGGACTGGACCAGCGCGTTACCCGGCGTATCCTGATCCTGGACGATCACCCCGATGCCCGCCGGCTGCTGCGCCGGATCCTGCACGCACACGGCGAATACGAGATTCTGGAAGCGGCTTCCGGCCCGGAAGCACTGCAGAAGATCAGCCAGCATCCGCCGGACCTGATGCTCCTCGATCTGATGATGCCGGAGCAGGACGGTTTCTCCGTGCTCGACGTCCTGGGTCAGAGCGACGCCACCGCCTCGATCCCGGTGATCGTCGTCACCGCCAAGGAATTGACGCCGAGCGAGAACCACCGCCTGCGCGGGCGGATTCAACGACTGATGAGCAAAGGTGAGTTCCTCAGCGAAGACCTGCTGGGGGAGATCGAGAGGGCCCTGGAGTAGCCGTGGCGGCTGGAACGGCGGCCTCCTCACGACGACGCTCCGGCCTGGCCTTGGCCGGTCTTTCGGCGCTGATGCTCGGAACGACCCCCGTGCTGGGGAAACTCGCTCTGGCAGCCGATGTTCCCCCGCTGGCCGTGGTTGCTTTCCGGACTTCCCTGGCAACCCTGCTCCTGCTGCTGGTGCTTCTTCCCCGGCGCCAATCCCTGACCATCTTCCCCCTGGGCTTGCTGGCGTGTCTGCTGGCGGGCGCGCTCAACGGAATCGGGTCGCTGTTCTTCTACGTCGGCCTCGACCGGGTGGGAGTCGGCGTCGGGCAGATGCTGTTCGGTCTGTACCCGGTGTGGGTCGCCGTGCTGCTCCTGTTGGATGGCCAGAGGCCGTCCCGACTTTCGGCCGGCGTTCTGGCGCTGAGCCTTCCGGCCGTCTACCTGATTACCAGCGCCCGCTGGCAGGCGGTCGACCCGCTTGGCGCAGCCTTCATGCTGCTGGCCGGAGGGCTGTTCGCGCTGCATATTCCGATCAATGAACGAGTCCTGTACGAAGTACCGGCCCCGACCGTCGCCCTGTACACCCTGGCGGCAATGACGGGCGTGGTTGGGCCGGCCTTCCTGATCTGGTCGCCGCGGCCGGATTCTCTCCACCCGTCCGCCGCCCTCCCGCTGCTCGGCCTGACCGCGGTCACCTTCATCTCCCGGCTGGCGCTGTTCTCGGGCGTCAAGGTGATTGGCGGCATGCAGGCCGCCGTGCTTGGCCTGGCCGAGATCCTGGTGGCGGTGGTGCTGGGGATCGTTGTTCTCGGCGAGACGCTCACCCCAGCGCAGCAAGTCGGAGGCGTGTTGCTGGCCAGCGCCCTGGTGCTTTCCGGCCTCGACCGGTCACCCTTCCGTCGCACCACCGGCCGGGGCTGGCTGTACTGGCTGCGCCCTCCCGTGAGCGCGGAAGCGCTCTTCCCCGAAGGACTCCCGTTCCGGGCGAAGTCGCTCGGACCCGAGCCGACACCGTCGCCTCCCGCGGCCTCCGCCGATCGCGCCGACGTCCGCTAGGTCGCGCCTGGCGAAGACTTCGATTCGTAGGGCGCGCCGGACCGCGTGCTATACTGCCCCGTCGGAAGATCCGTCCCACCCTTCCGGCGCCGGCCTGCCGGTCACGGTTTCCGCGACACACAGCCACGATGGAGTCGAACAGATGAACATCGGCGTTCCCCGGGAACGACGTCCCTTCGAGTTTCGGGTCGGCTTGCCCCCGGCAGGCGCCGGCATGTTTCGCCGACACGGACATGCCGTGTTCGTTGAGAGCGGAGCCGGATCGGGCGCCGGGTTCTCGGATGAAGACTATGCCCGGGCCGGCGCCACCGTGGTCTACAGCCCGGAGGAAGCCTACGGGCGGGCCAACCTGGTCTTGAAGTTCACCCGGCCCTTGCGGGAGGAACTCGATCTGCTGCTCGACGGGCAAGCCATGGCCGGCTTCCTCCACCTGGCGGCGGCCCGGCAAGACAAAATCGACACTCTGCTCGCCCGGCGGATCACCGCCCTGGCCTACGAACAGATCGAGGAGGCCGACGGCTCGCGCCCGGTGCTCTCTCCGCTGAGCCAGATCGGCGGCCGGATGGTGGTCCAGACCGCGGCCGTGCTGATGCAGAACAACCACGGCGGGCGCGGCATCCTGCTGGGCGGCGTGGCGGGAGTTCCACCGGCGGAGGTGGTGATCCTGGGCGCCGGCGTGGTCGGCAGCACGGCCGCCGTCGGATTTACCGCTGCCGGCGCACACGTCACCGTGGTGGACATCCACCTGGCGAGACTGCAGGCCTTGCAGCAGCGGATCCCCGGCCCGATCGTGACCCTGCTCTCGACACCCTACAACCTCGCCCGGGCAACGGCCTACGCCGACATCGTGGTGGGCGCGGTGTACGTACCGGGCGAACGCGCCCCAATTCTGGTCAGCCGGGAGATGGTGCGGGCCATGCGTCCGCGGGCGCTGGTGGTCGACATGAGCATCGACGAAGGCGGGTGCTTCGAGACGGCCCGGCCCACCAACCATAGCAGCCCGACCTACGAAGAAGAAGGCGTGGTCCACTACTGTGTGCCCAACATGTCGGGGGTGCTCGGGAGGACCGCCAGCCACGCCCTGTACACCGGCGCCTACTTCTACCTGGAAGCCATCGCCCGCCTGGGACTCGACGACGCCTTGCAGGAATCTCTTCCCCTGGCCCGCGGCCTGAGCACCTACCAGGGCGACGTTCGCCGGCTGCGGCGTCCGGGCTTCGCTCCGGGGGAACCGGAGTGAACTGGCTCGATCAGTACGCCTCGCGCGTCGCAACACCGGAAGCGGCGGTGGCGGCGATCGAGTCCGGCCAGCGGGTGTTCCTGACCGGCAACTGCTCCGTCCCGCGACGCCTGCTGGACGCGTTGGTGGCGCGGGCGCCTTCGCTGGAGCGGGTCGAGATCGTCAACGTGCTCACCATCGGGCCCGCGCCGCACGCCGAACCGGCCATGGCCGGACACCTGATGATCAACACCCTGTTCATCAGCGACAACGTTCGCTCGGCCGTCCACGATGGCCGGGCCGACTTCACCCCGGTGCTGCTCTCCGAGGTGCCGCTGCTGTTCCGCAACCGACTGCTTCCGCTCGATGTGGCGCTGATCCACGTCAGCCCGCCCGACGAGCATGGCTTCTGCAGCCTGGGGATCGAGGCCGGCCTGACCAAGACCCCCGCCCAGACGGCGAAGCTGGTGATCGCCGAGGTCAACCAGCGGATGCCGCGCACCCTGGGCGACTCGTTCATTCACATCAGCAAGATCGACCGGGCGGTTCCGGTCGACTATCCGCTGGCCGAACTGCCGATGGGCGAGGTCAACGAGCTGAGCGCACGGATCGGCGGGCTGGTGGCCGACCTGGTGGAAGACGGGTCGACCATGCAGATGGGGATCGGCTCGATCCCCGACGCCGTTCTCGGGCGGCTGGGAGACAAACGCGACCTGGGAGTCCACACCGAGCTGTTCTCCGACGGGGTGATGCGCCTGGTGCAATCCGGGGTGATCACCAACGAGAAGAAGACCCTGCATCCGGGCAAGATCGTGGCCGGTTTCATCCTGGGCTCGCAGGCGCTGTACGACTTCGTCGACGACAACCCGATTGTCGAGCTCCACCCGACCGAGTACGTCAACGATCCATTCGTGATCTCGCGCAACGAACGCATGGTCTCGATCAACTCGGCGATCGAGATCGATCTGACCGGCCAGGTGTGCGCCGACAGCATCGGCCCGCGCTTCTACTCGGGCGTCGGAGGCCAGATGGACTTCGTCTACGGGGCGGCGCGCAGCCGCGGCGGCCGGCCGATCATCGCGCTTCCGTCGACGGCCTCCCCGCGAGATGGAACCCGGGTCAGCCGGATCGTGGCGACCCTGAAGCCCGGCGCCGGGGTGAGCACGACGCGCAACCATGTGCACTATGTTGTCACCGAGTTCGGTGTGGCCTACCTGTATGGGAAGACCATCCGCCAGCGGGCCCGGGCTCTGATCGATGTGGCCCACCCGGATTACCGGGAAGCTCTCGAACGGGCGGCGGGGGAGCTCAACTACCTCTAGCCGCGCCGGAGATCCCCGGCCGGCCCGCTCGTAGGAGCCGGTGCTACCCGAACATCCCCGTGGGAGGCGGCCCGGGCAGTTCCGGGGGATCCGACGCATCCAGGATCCGGGTGGTGGCCTCGGAGGCAGCCACGCCCTCCGGGGTGCGCCGCCGCCGCTCCAGCCACAACCCTCCGGTCAGGATCCCCGCCCCGGCGACCATCAACCCGAGGCTGTGCAGCGCCACTCGCCGAAAGGTGACCGCCAGCAGGGCCTCCCCGAGGCCCCGCAGAAGACCGCCGATCCATTCGGGTGTCCCCCCGCCATCGACGAACGACTGGCTCAGTGCCTGACCCAGGGCGATCCGCACTCCGGTCATCAGGGCCAGACTCAACCCCGCCCCGACCAGAATTGGGATTCCCCACCACAACCCGAGCGAACGCCAGGAGCGTACGACCAGAGCCAGGACCAGGCCCAACATCAGGACCGAGAGCAACCAACTCGATCCGGCCAGGAACCGCAGGGTCCGGATTTGCTCCTTCACCCCCAGCGTTTCCGCCCCGGCCGGGCGCTCCGTCTCGGGCCCGCCCAGGGAGATCCGGTCGGGGAGCGCCCGTAGAGAAACCGCCAAGCTGACGTTCAGGACCCCCGCCAGACCGGTTCGGAGGGGTTCGGGAGGCTCACACAGGATCAGATCCCCCTCGCCCAGCAGTTCATCGATCCCCATTCTGGCCACTTCCTCGACGGAGCACGGCGGCCAGGAGTCGACCATGGTTTCGACCAGTTCGGCTGCGCCGCCGCCGAGCAGAGACACCTTGAGGGCGGTCACATCGACCGTGAACGCCGGACTCTCCCGGTCGTTCTCGATCCAGTCGAAGACCCCGACCACCAGGGAATGAAGTTGTTCCTCCCCCCACCCCGGAGGCGCCAACTGTTCACCCAGATAGTCGCGCTCCTGGGGTGAGAGGAACCGCAGGGCTTCGGCCAGATCCAGCCCTTCCTCGGCCGCTCCAGGCTCGGGCGGGGCGGTCAGACTCTCGAACAGAAGTCGTCGGACCCCTCCGGTTTCCACGATCGTCTGGGTCAGCAGATCGGTCAGGCGGTCGGGCGAGAAGGCGACCCGACCGAAGTTGAAGGCGACGACGCTCAACGGGAGGGTCAGGACGAAGATCAGCGCCACCAGGCCGGCCATCCAGCGGGCGGCAAGCTGCAGACATCCCTTCATCCGATGCCTCCTTCTTCGGGAGTCGCCCCGGCTCGGCGGCGGGCCGGGAACGACACCAGGATCAGGCCCAGGCCGATCAGGGCCGCCCCGCCCCAGAAGTTGAGACCCGGCGACTTGCCCAGCAGCCAGGTGCCCAGGCCCACCCCGACCACCGGCTGCGCGAAGAACAGCAGCGACACCAGACCGGCTTCCAGGATCGCCAACGACCGGTTCCACAGGTACATGGCCAGGGCCGTTGAAACGATGCCCAGATACAGAATGCCGGCGGCGATCGGAAGATCGAGGGCGAAGGTCAGGTCCGGCTGCTCGGCCAGCCCGAGTGGAACGCTCACCAACAGTCCGCCGCTGAACGCCAGCAGGCTCAGTTCGGTCGTCCCCAGACCTCGACTGGCGCGCTTGACCAGCACCGAATACAGGCCCCACGTGATCGACGCCCCCAGCAGCGCGGCGTTCCCCAGGAACGTCGGTCGTCCGAAATCGGCCGTGGTCGGGTCGAGCACCAGAAGTACCCCCAGGCTGGCGAAGGCCAGCGCTGCGAAGCGGCGCGGGGTGGCGGGCTCGCCCAGCAACCAGATCCCGAACAGGAAGATGAAGGCCGGCGAAGCCGAGGTGATCAAGGCAGCATTGGCCGCGGTCGAGAGGTGGGTCCCGACAAACTGCAGTCCGACGGAGATCCCGAAACCGATGGCGCCGATCCCCACGGCCGCTGCGACCCGAACCGGGTTGAGCGAAGACGGCCTGCGCCACGCCACCAGGACCCCCAGCGAGGCAATCCCCAGGAGCAGGCGCAGGGTCAGCAAGGTGAAGGGCGGAATGACCTCCAGGACGACCTTGCTGACCACGTACATCCCACCCCAGATGGCCGCCGCCAGCAGGCCTGCGATGATGCCGAAGCCGCGCATCGGAAGGTCGCCGGTGGTCGACTACTGGAACGAAGCCACGATCCGGTCCAGGCTGGCGCGATCCGGCCGCAGTTGCTCGTCCGACAGGGCCGCCAAGGGCTGGTCGACCTGTCCGATCATGTCGAACAGGGTCGGCTGGTCGGGTTTGACGTACAGCAAGCCCGTCATCAACTGCTGGGTTTCTTGGGTCTCGCGCAAGAGCCGGGCCGCCGCTTCGCGGTCGGTCGGGTCGTGGTCGCGCTCGAGCTTGCGCAGCACCAGGAAGGTGCCGTCGTGCAGCGCCACGGTGGTCGTCTGCCCGGGCTCGTAGTCCACCCGAATCTCTTCCCGCCGCGGCACCAGGGTCACGTCGTGGAGCGGGGCCTGGTGTTCCCGGCCCCAGCTGTAGCTCTTGGTCGACTCATCGCGATTGTTGAAGGTGACGCACGGGCTGATGATGTCGAGCAGGGCGGTACCGCGGAAGGCGAAGGCCGCCTTGAGCAGTTCTTTCACCTGTTTCGGGTCTCCGGCGAACGAACGCGCGATGAACCCGCAGTTCATGTCCAGACCGATCTGGCAGATATCGACCGGCAGGAAGGGGTTCGTGCCCTGCGACTTGATCTCCTGCCCCCGGTCGGCGGTGGCGGAGAACTGTCCCTTGGTCAGGCCGTAGACACCGTTGTTCTCGACCACGTAGACCATCGGGACGTTGCGCCGCAGGAAGTGCATGAACTGACCCAGCCCGATGCTGGCGGTGTCGCCGTCGCCGCTGACGCCGATCCCCAGCAGGCTGCGGTTGGCCACCAGCGCGCCGGTGGCCAGGGCCGGCATCCGGCCGTGGAGGCTGTTGAAGCCCGAGGAGCGGCTGAGGAAGTAGGCCGGGCTCTTGCTGGAACATCCGATGCCCGAGAACTTGACCACCTGCTCGGGTGACAGGTCCATCTCGAAGGCGGCCGTGATGATCTGGGCGCTGATCGAGTTGTGGCCGCACCCCTGGCACAGGGTGGTCGGGCGGCCGCGGTAGTCGCCCTTCCCCAGGCCGATGGCGTTCAGATCCACACGGGTCTGGCTGGCGGTTTGCGCCATGTCACGCAGCCTCCTGGCTCAATACCCCATCGGCGATCCACTCGGCCGTCAGGGGGAGCCCGTCGTTCTTTCGCAGCGACCGCATTCGCATCGCCAGCTCCGGGTACTCGATTCGCAGCAGGCCCAGGAGCTGGGCATCGGTGTTCATTTCCACCACGTAGCTGCGCGGATGCTCCTGCAGGAACCGGGCCACCTCGTCCTGCAGAGGCAGCGCCCGCAGGCGCAGCGATGACGTCGGGACCCCGGACTGGGCCAGCAGGTCGCGAGCTTCCTTCATCGGCTGGTCGACCGAGCCAAAGAACAGCATGCCGACCTGGGCCTGCGGCACGCGCACGACCACCGGAGCCGGGACGTACCGGCGGGCGGTGTCGGCTTTGCGCCATAGCCGCAGCATGTTGTCTTCCCACTCCTGCGGATCTTCGGTGTACACAGCCTGTTCGTTGTGGCCGGTTCCCCGGGCGAAGTAGGCCGCCAGAGGGTGTTCGTTTCCCGGCAGGGTCCGGTACGGGATCCCATCTCCGTCTACGTCCCGGTAACGGGCAAACGTCCCCAGCCGTTCCAGATCGTCGGCGGTCAGCACCTTGCCGCGGTCCATCGGCGATTTCGGGATACTCGAACGGCTCACTCATCCACAGGTTCATTCCCAGGTCGAGGTCGCTCAGGACGAATACGGGGCCCTGGAGGCGTTCGGCGATATCGAAGGCGCGCCAGCCGAACTCGAAACACTCGGCCACCGAGCCGGGCAGCAGCACCACGTGGCGGGTGTCGCCGTGCCCCAGATAGCGGACGAACATCAAGTCGCCCTGGGAGGTGCGGGTGGGAAGGCCGGTGCTCGGGCCCATCCGCTGAATGTCCCAGATCACCACCGGGACTTCGGCGAAGAACGCCAGACCCGCAAACTCGGCCATCAAGGAGATGCCCGGGCCGGAGGTGGAGGTCATCGCCCGAGCGCCCATCCATCCGGCGCCGACGGCCATCCCCAGCGCCGCCATCTCGTCCTCGGCCTGGACAATGGCAAAGGTCGTCTTTCCCGACACGGGATCCCGGCGCAGGTCGGGGGCGTACTGCTGAAGTGCCTCGGCCAGACTGGAGGCCGGGGTGATCGGATACCAGGCGACGAATCCGAACCCCCCGTAGATCGCCCCCAGCGCTCCGGCGGTGTTGCCGTCCACCAGGATCAGATGCTCTGTCAGGTCGGCTCGCCGCACTCCGAAAGGATCTCGTTTCTCGAGGTTGTCGCGGGCCCAGGCAACCGCCGCTTCGACCATGGTCATGTTCAGCTGCACCGGCTTGGCCTTCCCCTGGAAATGTGTTTCCAGGGCGCGCCGGATCTCCTCGATCTCGATTCCCAGCTGCTGGGCGACGATCCCCACGTAGACCATGTTGGCGATGTAGTCGCGCAGGTCCTTGGGAGGATTGATGTCCTTGAGCAGTTGCTGGACCGGCATCGGGTAGTAGACCAGGTCGGCGCGGTCGAGGCCTTCGGAGAAGTGATCGGCGTAGAAACACACCCCGCCGGACGGAAGGCCAGCCACATCCGACAGAAACGTCTCCGGATTCATGGCCACCAGGACTTGCGAATTCGGCGCGCGGCCGACCTGGCCGCGCTCGTTGACCCGGATGGTGAACCAGGTGGGGAGCCCCTGGATGTTGGACGGGAAGATGTTCTTCCCGCTGACGGGGATCCCCATGCGAAACAGGGCCCGGATGATGGCGGTGTTGGACGTCTGGCTGCCCGACCCGTTGGCGGTGGCGACGGTCATCGAGAAGTCGTTCACCCCTGGGGGGTGAGGCGAGACGAGTTGGGCCGTCGGTGACGGCGCCTGGCGGTTCATGGTCATCCCAGATCACCTCTCCAGTTGGCCGAGGCTGCGGCCGCGCGGCCGGCCTCGGGCGAACGATCGACCGCCGGCGGGCGCGCCCGCAGCAATCCGGCATGGTCGATCAGGGCGCTGCGTCCGGCCTCGACATCACCACGCCGAATGGCCTCGACCATGGCGGCATGATAGGTCCAGACCTGGCGCAGGTAGGAGTAGTCCGCGTACAGGCTCAAGCCAACGGCCTCATAGGCCTCCCAGTACGCTTCCAGGAGCGATCGCACAAGGGAATTCGGCAGACGCGAGAAGACCGTCAGATGGAGGGCCTTGTGCTCGGCATGGGGGATCTGGATCGGATTGCCTCCTAGCTTCTGCCAGGCCTGGCTCACCAGTTGATCCAGCCGATCGAGGTCGGCGGGCTCCAGGCGAGCGATGGCGTCGCCCCAGTAGGCCGCCTCGAGCTGAGTGCGCAGGTCGCGGATCTCCTCGAAACGCGCCGGGTCCTGAGACAGCGCCAGAAGGACGACCATGCGCAAGGCAGGAAGGTAGGAGAGCTCCCGGGTGCGAATCCCCGTCTTCGGTCGGACTTCCAGAAGGCCGAGGGCACGCGCCACCTCGAGCTGCTCCCGCAGCTTGGAGGCGCTGATTCCCAGCTGGCGTGCCAACTCGTTGATGGATGGCAAGCGCTCCCCGGGGCCGTCGGCCCGGGTCGCCAGGTAGGAAAAGAGCTCTGAATCCATCCCCATAATTATGACCTGAGCAATCCTATAAATCCGATCATTCCCACCAGGCAATTCTACCCACAGAAACGGTTGAGGTCAAGCCAATCACGGAAGATCCGTCTGGTAGAATGCCCGGTTCCGCCTAAGATGACACGGAAGATGCTGCTCTTCGCCGCTGCGGCGGTCACTATGCTCGCGTTGCTCGGCCCGAAATGGGCCCTGGGTCTTCGATTCGGCCCGCAGGTGGTGACGGTGGCCGCAGCCCCCGAGAGACCCGTGGCGATCGTATTCGGCGCCGGTCTGCGCCGCGACGGCCGCCCCACCGCGGTCCTGTCCGACCGGATCGAGACAGCGGTCGAGCTGTATCGGATGGGAAAGGTCGGGCTGATCTTGATGTCGGGCTCGGTCCGACCCGGATACGACGAACCTTCGGCGATGGCCGCACAAGCGATCGAGCTGGGGGTCCCACCGGCCGCGATCCAGACCGACCCGGGCGGGGTGCGGACGCTCGAGTCCTGCCGGCGGGCGAGGCAGTTGTTCGGGGTAAGGTCGGCCCTGCTGGTGTCGCAGGCGTTTCACTTGCCCCGGGCGCTGGCCTTGTGCGAAGCGGTCGGGGTCGAAGCCGACGGTGTGGCGGCCGACCGGTCGAATTACAGCGACCGCTCCCGGCGCCTGTGGGAACTGCGCGAGTACCCGGCCTCCCTGGTGGCGCTGGTGGAAACGCTGCTGACCCGGCGGCCTGCGCCGGAGGTCTCGTGAACCGCGGACAGGCCCTGGGGATCGTCCGGGAATTCGTCGGGAACGAGGCCCTGGTGCGCCACATGCTGGCCGTCTCGGCGGCTATGGAACACTACGCCCGCCATTTCGGAGAAGACCCGGAGCCGTGGATGGTTGCAGGCCTGCTTCACGATTACGACTGGGAGATCCACCCCACCCTGGAGCAACATCCGCAAGCCGGGATCGAGGAGTTGCGCCGGCGCGGCGCATCGGAGCCGGTGCTGCGGTGCATCCTGAGCCATGCCGATCACACCGGGGTGGAGCGGATCTCCCCGATGGAGCGGTCTCTGTACGCCTGCGATGAACTGACCGGCCTGATCTCCGCCGTCGCTCTGGTGCGGCCCTCCCGCTCGCTGCTCGACATGAAGATCTCCTCGGTTCGCAAGAAGTGGAAAGACGCCCGCTTCGCCGCCAATGTTCGCCGGGAGGATATCGAGCGGGGCGCAGCCGAGCTAGGGGTCGAGCTGTGGGAACACGTCGGTCGGGTGTTGCAGGCCATGGCCTCGATCGCCTCCGATCTCGGCCTCGACGGAACCAGGGTTGACCGAACGCCCCCGCCTTCGGCGGGGGCCGAGTCGGTCGACGACCTGGCGGTATAATCCGCCCGCGCTGACCCCCTGCCGATGACCGACGCCCCTTCCGCCTCGCCCGCCGAACGGACGGTTTGCCCGAACTGCGGGTCGCGCGTTTCGCCGAGCGCTACACGCTGCGTGGTATGCGGCACGTCCCTGCGTCCGGGCGAGTCGTCCGCCCGCCGGGGCGGCTCGCAAGTTTCCCTCTCGCTGCCTGCCGCCGTTGGCTTGCTGGCCGGTTTGACTCTGCTGGCTGCCGGCCTGACCTTCGCCGCTGTTCGCCTGACCGGGGTCGGATCGCCTCAGGAGCCGACCGGGACACCCACGGTGTCGCCGACCGCCTCCGCCACGCTCCCCCCGACCGCGACCGAAACCCAGGTTCCCACCGCCACCCCGCTGCCTCCGATCGAGTACACGGTGGTCTCGAACGACACCTGCCTGGGGCTGGCCGCGTTCTTCGGCGTGTCCATTCAGTCGATCGTCGAACTCAACCGTCTGCCGGCCACTTGCCCGTTGTCGATCGGGCAGAAGCTCCAGATCCCGCAACCGACGCCGACGCCACTGCCTCCGCCCACCTCAACCCTGTCGGCGGCGGAGGCCACCGATACCGCCTGCGAGAAGATCACTTACACCGTGCAGGACAACGACACCCTGAGCGGGATCGCTCAGAACTACAACGTGGCGATGCAGGGGATCATGGACTACAACGGGATGACGAGTCAGACCGTCTTCGCCGGCCAGGTCTTGATCATCCCCCTGTGCGAGCGGTTGCCGACACCCGGGCCTTCACCCACGCCCACACCACCGCCGCCCTACCCGGCGCCAAATCTCCTCTTGCCGCGCGACGGTGCGGCCTTCACCCTGGCCGACAGCTCGGTCACCCTGCAGTGGGCCGCCGTGGCTCCCTTACGCGACCAGGAAGCCTACCAGGTGATCGTCGAAGACCTGACCGAGGGCTCGGGGACGGTCCGGCTGGTGGCCCAGGTGACCGACACCAAGTACATCGTCCCGACATCGTTCCGACCCGGCGATGTGCTTCCCCACATCCTGCGCTGGCAGATCAGCACCGTACGCCGGGCCGGCACGGCCGGCGACGGTACCACCCGTTGGGTTGCAGCCGGCGCACCCAGCCCGTTCCGTCACTTCACCTGGTCGGGCAGCGCAGGCGCACCCAGCCCTACACCGTAAGCCCAGTCGTCAGCCCCATCTCGTTGGTCATCGCGAGCCGTCCGAAGCGAAGCGACGGAAGGCGTGGCCATCTCCCCGCCTTGTGACTGGCGCCAGACAAGCGCAGGATGCCACAGTGGTCTGCCGCCGCCCCCCTTGACGGGAATCAAGGCGTGGCAGCTGAGGGCTGAGCGACGGGGCCGGAAGGCTAGATCTTCAGCACCCCGATGGCCTCGCGCACCTTCCCGGCCGACACTTCCAAGGCGCTTCTTTCCTGTTCCGACAACTCGTACTCGACGATCTTCTCCAATCCGGCGCGGCCAAGTTGTGCCGGAACACCGAAGAAGATCCCCTTCTGGCCATACTCGCCCTCCAGATGGGCCGAAGCGGGAACGATCAAGTGTCGATCCATCAGAACGGCCTCGGTCATCTGGGCCAGGGCGGCGGACGGAGCGTAGTAGGCGCTGCCGGTCTTCAGCAGGCCGACGATCTCGCCCCCTCCCTTGCGCGTGCGCTCGACGATCGCCGCCAGCCGGTCCGCCGGCAAGGCCTTCTCCAGCGGCACCCCGGCCACGTTGGAATGGCGCGTCAGCGGAACCATCTCATCACCGTGGCCGCCCAGGACGTAACAGTGGATGTTCTGAACGCTGACGTTCAACTCCATGGCCACGAAGGCCCGCATTCGCGCCGAGTCGAGGATCCCGGCCTGCCCGATCACGCGCTGCCGTGGCAAGCCGGCCACTTTCATGGCCAGGTAGGCCATCGGGTCGAGAGGGTTGGTCAGAACGATCAGGATCGCCTGGGGCGAACTCGCGCAGCGACCTTTCGACGGCTTCCCGCACGATCTTGCTGTTGGCTTCCAGCAGGTCATCGCGGCTCATCCCCGGCTTGCGGGGGAGTCCGGCCGTCAGGATGACGATGTCCGACCCGGCCGTGTCGGCGTAATCGTTGGTGCCCACGATCCGGCTGTCGGAGGCGACGATCGGCATTGCCTGGGTCAGGTCGAGGCCCTTGCCCTGGGGCATCCCCTCGACCACGTCGATCAGGACGATATCGGCCAGGCCGCGTTCGGCCAGCCAATGTGCGGTGGTGGAGCCGGTCTGGCCGGCGCCAATGATGGTGACCTTCGCCATGTTTCCTCCGTGGTGGGTTTGCGTACGACAGCTGGCCGCGGCCCGCGGCTAGGGTCCTGTCGTCTCCAACCGACCGGGCCGAACCCGGATCCGGTCGCCCGAGGTGATCCGGCCGATGGCCCAGTGGGGCAGGTCTTCCAGAACAGACTGCGTGAGGAACGCCGGCAGGGCGCTCGCCGGAACCGAGAGCAGAATCCCGCCGGATGTCTGCGCGTCGAATAGCACTGTCCGCTCGGGGTCACCGATGGATTCATCGATGTCCAACCGCACGCCAAAGTAACGCCGGTTGTCTTCGGTTCCCCCCGGGATTTCGCCGGCCCGGGCGTAATCGAGCGCCCCCGGCAAGACCGGCAGGCTTTCGAAGAACAGTTCCGCGCCGGTCCCGGAGGCGCGCACCATCTCCGCCAGGTGGCCGGCCAGGCCGAAGCCGGTGATATCGGTTGCGCTCCGAACCCCGCATTCCAGGGCGGCTCGTGCCGGCCGGGCGTTCAGCCGCTTCATCCAGGCGATGGCCTCGGCGGCGTGCTCCGGGCGGCAGCGATCGTGCTTCATCGCTGTGGCCACGAGTCCGGTTCCGATCGGCTTGGTCAACACCAGGACATCGCCCACCCGCGCCCCGCCCTTGGTCAGCAGGCGCTCCGGGTCGGCCATGCCCAGGGCGACCAGGCCGTACTTTGGCTCGCGGTCCTGCAGGCTGTGCCCGCCTGCCAGCACAGCCCCGGCCTCACGCACCTTGGCGGCGCCCCCGGCCAGGATCTCGGCCGCCAGATCGGGGGGCAGATCGGCCGGGATGGCCAGCAGGTTGAGGGCCAGGAATGGCTCGGCTCCCATGGCGTACAGGTCCGATAGAGCGTTGGCGGCGGCGATCTCCCCGAAGTCCTTCGGATCGTCGACGATCGGGGTGAAGAAGTCCGCCGTCACCACCAGTGCCCGGCGCGCGTCCAGGCGCCAAACGGCGGCGTCATCCGGCTGACCCAACCCGACCAGCAGGTCGGACGGTGCGTCGTCGGCGAAGAGTTTCCCCAGCGGCTGCAGGACCTGCGCCAGCGTTTCCGCGCTCAGTTTCGAGGCTCAACCGGCGCAGGTGGCCATGCTCGTCAGCCGGATTTCGCGCCCGCTTCGAGCCCGCGGCTCTCGGCGGTCCTGGCTATCGGCTTCCACCCGCAACTCCCTTCTGGATGCGTCGGATTGTAGGCGGTGCCAGCGCAAGCGTCAATCCGAAGGCGGTCCGCGTGGACACGCTCTGACCTTCCCGGACCGTGTGTTACAGTTTCCGCCCGCGATGCCTACCTGCTCCCGGCCACAAGCGACTGGCCTTGCGCTGCTTGGATGCCTGCTCGCCGCCGGATGCGTGATGGGGCCCGACCCCTCGCTGCACGTCGCCGCCGCCTCGAGCCTGGCACCGGCGTTCGACGAGCTAGCCGAGGTCTGGGCCTCCGAGGCCGACGAGGAAATCGTGCTGTCCTACGGCGCCAGCGTCGACCTGACCCAGCAAATACGGAATGGAGCTCCCTATGACGTGTTTGCCTCGGCCGATCCGACCTTGATCGACAGGCTGGTGGCCGAGGGCTTGCTGGACGGAACGAACGACCGCGTCTTCGCCCTCGGCGAGCTGGGCCTGGTGGTCGGGGAGGACCTGCGGGCCGAACTGCCTCGAGGCCTGCAGCTGCTGACCGATCCGACTCTGGCCGCGATCGCCATCGCCGACCCGGAGCACGCGCCCTTCGGGTCCGCCGCCCGACAGGCGCTCCAAACAGCCGGGCTGTGGGACATGCTCGAATGGAAGATTGTCTTCGGCGGATCGGCGCGGCACGCCCTCGAACTTATCCAGACCGGGAACGCACAGGCCGGCCTGATCCCGGTGTCCTTGTTGTCGGGCGGAGCGCTGGCCTGGGTTCGGGTCCCGGTCGACCTGTATGAACCGCCGGCCTATGCTATCGGAGTTCTCGCCACGTCCACCAAGCCGGAACTGGCCCTGCAATTCCTCGAAAGCCTGGGGAGCGGGGGTTCCTCCACGGGATTCTGACCTCCCACGGACTGGCGCCCTTCCCATGAGCGAACCCCTGGCTCTGTCGCTGCAGGTGGCGGGGATCGCCACGCTGCTGGCGCTGGTCTGCGGCGTGGCGGCTTCGGCTGCCCTGACCCGCTGGCGCGGTCTGCCGGCGACGCTGCTCGAGTTGATCGTGCTTCTGCCGCTCGTGCTGCCTCCGACGGTGCTCGGCTACTACCTGCTTGTTGTCCTGGGGGCACGCTCTCCCATCGGTGCCTGGTTGGCTACGGTGGGGCTGCCGCTGGTCTTCACCTGGCGCGGGGCGGTGGCAGCCTCGGCCCTGGTGGCCCTGCCGCTGGTGGTCCTGCCGACCCGGTCGGCGATCGAGGCGGTTCCTGACGAGCTCGGCGATGTGGCCCGCACCCTCGGCCGCAGCGAAGCAGGCATCTTCTTCAGCCTCACCCTTCCGCTGGCCTGGAGGGGGATCCTGGCCGGGGCGATGCTGGCCTTCGCCCGGGCCCTCGGCGAATTCGGCGCGACGTTGATGGTGGCCGGCAGCATCCCCGGCCGCACCCAGACGCTCCCGCTGGCGATCTTCGACGCGGTCCAGCGCGGGGATCAGGCGCAGGCCAACCTGCTCGCCTTGTTCCTGACGATCACCGCCGTCGGGGCGCTGCTGGTGATCCGGCGCCTCGGTACCCGATTGGCGGACGGGCGGAACCATGGCTGATCCCCGCCTCGAAGTCGACCTCGACATCCAGGTGTCGGGATTCCGGGTTCGGCCGAAGTTCACCGCCGGTGCGGAAATCGTGGTGCTGTTCGGTCCGTCCGGCGCGGGGAAGTCGCTCACCCTGCGGACGCTGGCCGGGTTGGTGCGGCCTGCGGCGGGCCGGATCCGGCTGAACAATCGGGTGTTGGACGATGTCGAGCGCGGGATCCACCTTCGCCCACAGGATCGACGGCTGGGATACGTCCCGCAGAACTACGCCCTCTTCCCTCACCTGACGGTGTTCGACAACGTCGCTTACGGCCTGCGCCGCGCTCCCGCCGCCGAGCGCCGGCCCCGGGTGATCTCCCTTCTGGAGCGGATGCGGTTGGAGAATCGAGCCGACTGGCGCCCGGGCGAGCTCTCCGGAGGCCAGCAGCAGAGAGCGGCCCTGGCCCGGGCCCTGGCGCCGTCTCCCGAGATCCTGCTGATGGACGAGCCGCTGGGCGCGGTCGAGGAAAGCCTGCGGATGGAACTGCGCGAGGAAGTTCGGCGAATTCAGACGCAAGACCAGATTCCCGTAGTGCTGGTGACCCACAACCTGGCCGAGGCCTACAGCCTGGCGGAGCGGCTGGTGGTGATCGTGGAAGGCGTGGTCCGGCAATCGGGGAACGCGAGCAGGTCTTCCGCCGCCCCGCCGGTCCGGACGTCGCCCGGCTGGTGGGCATGACCAACCTCCTGGCCGGAACCGTCGAGGCGGCCCATTCGGATCGGCTCGACCTTCGCTGGGGAAAGTCGAAGCTGATCGCGGCCGATGCCAGGCGCGTGCCCGTTGGCACGACCGTGGAATTCGGGATCCGGCCGGAAGACCTGATGGTCTTGCGCGAGGCGCCGGCGGCCGGACGCGGTGAAAACGTCCTGGAAGGCCGGGTGACCTCCGACCAGCCTCAAGGGTACGACCACCTGCTCGGGTTCGAAGTGGAGGGCGGCCCCGTCCCCGGGAACCGGCTGATGATCCGCATCCCCCACCCGGTGCTGGTGCGGCTCGGGCTGGGGGTCGGAGTGCGGCGCTTCCTGGCGATCCGACAGGAAGCGGTCCACGTCTTCCCGCCGGAACGGCCCGGAGAAGACCAGACCGGACCTGAGAAAAAGAAAACCGGCGCCTGAAGGCGCCGGTTGGGGCCGCATCGAGCGACTACTCTTCGGGCAGGAAAGCGTACCCCATCGCCACTCCGAAGGCGGCTCCGGTCGCAGCCGAGACGCCGATCCAGAGCAGGAAGTTCTGCGCCAGCGCACCCACGAACACCCCCATGATCCCGCCAGCGATGGTCGAGATGGCGATGGCGATGGCGACCGTCTTGAACCCCTTGAACATGAACCGCATCCTCCTGACCAGGGGGAGATTCTAGGCCGGTCCTTCCGGACCGTCAAGATCGTGTCAGTCCTGGCTTCCTCGTCGCACGCGCGCCCTGCCCGCTTTCACTCCGGGACCGCCTGGATGACCTGGGGGAGCTCGGCCAGGGCTCGACCCAACCGGGTTCCGTGCCAGGTGAGCAGGCTCCCGTCCACCGTCAGGATCCGGCCGTTGCGCGCCGCCGGGGTTTGCTCGAACAACTCCATGAATCGCAAGACGTCCTGATCCTGGAAGGAGAACGGCTCGCTGGGAAGCAGGATCAACTCGGGCTCGGCGTCTCGAACTTCATCCAGGCCGACCCGCGGGTATCGGATGTCACGCTCACCGGGATCTTCGGCCGGGTCGCGGCCCAGATCGGCGGCCAGCGGATAGCGACGCCGGCGGTCTCCGAAGACGTTGGCTGCGCCGCAGACGGCCAGGACGTCGTGCACGTACGTGTCGCGCGAGATCGTCATCCACCACGAGCCGCCGGAGGCCTCTTCGGCCTGCCAGATCGGGACGAAGGTTCTCACCGGATCGACCGCGCCGGCGCTGGCGCTCCAGGCCGCCGTCTTCTCCAGGGTCTCGACCCGGGGCGCCGCCTCCGGTAGACGAAACAGGCGGACCAAGGCCCACAACACCTGGATCGCTTCGTCGACCGAACGGGGAAAGGTGACCCAGACTTTCACGCCCGCGGCCTCCAGCGCCTCGACCACCGCTCGCGTGTTCTCCTCCTGGTTGGCCATCACCAGGTCGGGCTGGAGGGCGATGACATCTTCGACTCGAACGGATTTCGTGCCGCCGAGCCTCACCAGCCGGCCTGGCCAGTCTTGCGGGGGTCGGCAGTAATCGGTGACCCCGACCAGAGCGCCGCCAGCGCCCAGGTCGAACAGGCTTTCCGTCAGGGAAGGAACCAGGCATACGACCCGCGACGGAGCCGCGGTGAAGGAGAGAATCTGGGTGTGGCCGTTGCCGGCGGTCATCCCCGGCTCCAGCCCCGGCCGAGGATCAACTCCGGTGCGGGTTCCCCCCAGCGTTCAACCTCGCCCTGAGGCCCGAGCGCCATGATCGACCCGGTCTGGAGTCGAAGTGCGGTTCGAGGCAGATCGGCCTGGAGCCAGTTGCGGACCTCGCCCAGATCTTCGTCGCCGGGGGCGTGGAGCAAGAGCGAGCCTGGAAGCCAGGCAAGGCCGTCGACAAGCTCCCCGGGCCGCATCCCGGCCAGCGCCTTCTCTCCCAGTGCCCCGGCCGCGCCCCCCACCGCCAGGACTACGGCGCCACGCTCCAGGCCCGTGCGCAGGCGTTCGCCCGCCTCCGCCCGCAGCGCTTCGATCCACAATTCCGGATCGTCCCCCACCAGGAGCAGCAGGCCCGAACCCTCCCATCCCTCGGTCTCCAGATCGGTGTCGAGCTCGAGCAATCCGGTTTCGGTCGACAGCCAATCCTCGATCGATTCTAGGAATTCGTTCACCTGATCGGCGTCGCTGTCGGGCGCGGCGATGGCAGCGATGGGGCGGGAGAGGTCCAGCCGCCCCAGCAGTCGTTCCATCAGGTCGGCGGTCGGGCCTCCGAGCTCGGGGATCGCTGCCGCCAAGACCAGCCAGCCATCGCCCGGGACTTTGCGGAAGACTTCTTCGACGCCGGCCATACCTAGTCGAACGGCTCGAGCCGCCGGAACTCTTCGATGTAGCGCCGCGTTCCGGGGGGAACGGCCGGATCGAGCATGCGCAGGCGCAAGCGGTCGGCCAGCTCGTCGGGGTCGGAGATTTGCGAGACATGGCAGCGCAGGGCTTCGATCTTCCGGTCGAAGTGGGAGGTCACATCGACGGAGGTGTCGGGGGACTGGGAGCCGGCCAGGTAAACCGTCTTGACCTTCACCGGAAGCAGGCCTTCTTCAAGGAGCTCCGGGAAGTATAGAGCGGAGCCGGCAGCCGGGTAGATCGCATCGATCGTCGCCCATCCGGCGGCGCGGTGGTCGGCGTGGTTGATCCGGGTGCGGCGTGGGAAGATCGTGGTCGGATCGCAGCCGATCACGACTTCGGGGCGAACCCGGCGGATCTCCCGGCAAATGTCGCGGCGCAGCTCGAGGTCGGGTTCGAGGGTTCCGTCGGGCCGTCGCAGAAAGTGGACCTGGCCCACGCCCAGCACGTCGGCGGCGGCGCGCTGCTCGACCTCCCGGCGGGAAGCCAGGGCCGCCGGATCGACGCCGGGCTCGTCGGCGCCCTTGTCGCCGGAGGTCAGCAGCAAATAGGACACCAGGTCGCCTTCCGACGCCCAGCGGGCGACGGTGCCACCACAGAAGAACTCGGGGTCGTCCGGATGAGCCAGCACCACCAGCACGCGGCGTCCGGGGGACTTCGGGGGATTCACACCGCCGCTCCGGACGGGCGTCGGTTCGCCCGGAGCGGGCGCTCCGTGCGGCTCACGTCTCCCGGCCGCAGCTGCAGTGGCCGGCCTCGTGGCGGCCACACGGCGCCATCGCCTTGGCCTGGAGCGCCTTGAGCTCCTCGTAGGGCTGGATCTCATGCCGCAGGAACTCTGCCCGCTTTCCGTCCTCCAGCCCGACGATCACCGACTGCTTGAGGGCCAACACCTCGAGGACGCGTCCCTCGCCTAACGGCGTGATCACGCGCTTGTTGCGTTTCGGCAGTCCCTTGCGGGCCTCGACGTACTGCTCGTACTCATACACCAGACAGCAACGCAGCCGCCCGCACATCCCCGTAATCTCCTGCGGGTTGAGCGAGATGCCCTGGGCCTTGGCCATCTTGATGGAGATCGGGCTGAACTCGGTCAGGAACTTCGAGCAGCAACGCTCTTCCAGGCCGCAGGCCCCCATCCCCCCCAGGATCTGGGCCACGTCGCGCGGCCCGATCGAGCGGAAATCGATTTCGGCCGGCCGGAACCGCTCCACCATGGCCTTGCGCAACCCGCGCACATCCGGCTTCTCGTCGCCTTCCCCGGCGATCAGGAACGTCAGACGGGATCCGTCGTAGGTGTACTCGGCCTTGGCCACCTTGATGTGCTTGAGGCGGAGTTCGGAAGCCGTGGCGCGGCACTCAATCGTCGCTTCGAGCTCCCGCCGCTGCCACAGGCGCCGCTCGACCAGTTCGTTGGGCGTCGCCCGTCGTTCCACCGGCTTGAGCTGGCCCTCGTCGCCGGCCGTACGCTCGCGGGGGAATCCGGCAACCTCGCCCATCTCCCGTCCGCGGCTGGTGTGAACGATCACATGATCCCCCACCTGCAGGTCGGGCACCCCGGAGGCGTCGAAACTGTAGAGCTTCCCCAGGTCTTGAAAGCGGATCGAGACGGCGCGGTGGTCGGTGGTTGTCTCCATGGTTGGTGGCTCCGGCGTTGCTCGGCGTCGCCTCAGTCGATCAGCGAAACCGGGATCAGGTTCGACTGCTGGAACGATCGCACCGACAGGGTGGCCGCCAGGGACTGGGACAGGTTCTCAAGGGCCGCGGCCACCGGGCTCTCGGGCTCGCCCACGACCACCGGCGTCCCGCCGTCGCCGGCGATCCGCACCCGGGCGTCCATCGGGATGCTCCCCAGGAAGGGAACGCCGGCCTCTTTCGCCAGTCGTTCCCCCCCTCCCTGGCCGAAGATGTCGTGGCGAGTGCCGTCGGGCAGCTCCAGGTAGCTCATGTTTTCGACCACCCCCAGAATCGGCACATCCATGGTCCGGAACATCTCCAGACCACGGCGGGCATCGTCCAGGGAGACCTGCTGCGGCAGGGTGACGATCACCCCGCCGGTGAGCGGCAGGCTCTGGGCCAGGCTGAGCGGAGCGTCGCCGGTGCCGGGCGGCAGGTCCACGATCAGGTAATCGAGTTCCCCCCAGGCGACGTCGGCGATGAACTGGCGAATGGCCGAATGCAGCATCGGGCCGCGCCAGATCAATGGCTGGCCGGGCGGCATCAAGAAGGCCATCGAGACGACCTTCACCCCAAAGGCCTCGGCCGGCACCATCTTCCCGCCCTCGGGCGGGGGCATGGTCTTGAGCCCCAGCATCGTCGGGACATTCGGCCCGTAGACGTCGGCGTCGAGCAACCCGACCTCGGGCCCCGGCGCGGGCCAGCGAGGCCGCCAGGTTGACGGCGACGGTGGTCTTGCCTACCCCGCCCTTGCCCGAAGCCACCGCCACGGCGTTGCGGATGGGTGCGTGGATCAGGCCGCGGCTCCGGCCGTCGGCCCGGACGTTGGCGGTCAGCCGGACTTCCACCTGCTGGACCCCCTCCAGGCCTTCGACGGCCTGCCGGGCTTCGCGCTCGATCTGGTCGCGCAGCGGGCAGGCCGGCGTGGTCAGTTCGACGGTGAAGCCGACCCGGCCGCCGTCCACGGTCAGGTCCTTGATCATGTCCAGACTGACCAGATCGCGATGGAGCTCGGGCTCCTGCACCTGACCCAGGGCGTCCAGCACCGTCTGTGGAGTTAGAGGCTTGCTCATCCGGCATCTCCCGCTGGAGCCAGGGCGTCCTGGGGTAGAGCATCGCCCGGAAGGGGCGCCTGCGCCAGATAGCCCGCTACGTCCGCCTGCGCCCGCTGGAAGTGCTCCAGCAGGTCGTCATCCTCCCCCCGCAGCCGTCGTACGGTGTGGCTGGCGCAGGAGGTGCAACCGCGCAGGGCCCGGTACGAATCGGGATGACAGGTGAGGCACCCGGCCAGGCGGATCATCATCAGTCCGAAGGCCAACTGCAGCGGGTCGCCGTCGGGCGCACCGGCGACGCGGTCGATCAGGCGCTGCCACTTGGCGCCCCGCAACTGGCGCAGGGCCGGCGCCACCCGCATCGGGAACAGGATTTCGGTGTCGGCGGAGTACACCGCGCTAACCGGCCCCTGTCTTGGCGGCCTTGGCGGCTTCCTTGGCGGCCCGGGCGGCTTCTTCCCGGGCGTTGTTGACCGGGCGGATGGAGGCGTAATACGAAGCCGGTTGCGAAAGCCGGGCCTTGTTGAAGATATGGGTGTCCAGGCGCTCGAACGAGGCCAGTTCGTAGACGTGGTCCATCTTGATCGCGTCGAACGGGCAATACTCAGCGCACAGACCGCAGTTCATGCAGATGTCGATGTCGATGAAGAACTCGGTCGGCTCGGGAATCGGTCGCCCGGTGTCGGGGTCATTGGAGCGCTCGATCCAGATGCACTGCGGCGGGCAGACCTTGGCGCAGATCCCGCACGAGGTGCAGCGATCGTTCTGGGCGCCGCTCTCATCCACGTCGTAGATCAGGAATGGAAGGAAGCGGAACTCCTCCGGCACGGGGAGTTTCTCTTCCGGATACTGGACGGTGAAGATGCCGCGGGCCTTCGGCCCCTGGCGCTGTCGGAGGCCCTCCGGATTGAAGTAGCGACCACCGCTGCGTCCGGTGATACGGTCGAGGAACCAGCGCAGGTCTTCCACGTAGGTGGCCAGGAAGTGCTTGAGGGTGACTCCCAGGCCGCGAACGATTCCGGATCCGTACATTCGCCTCTCCGCGCTCAGCGGTCGACTTCGCCCATGACGATGTCCACCGATCCCAGGGTGCCGACCACATCGGCCACCTTGTAGCCGCGGCACATCTCGGTGAACGCCGACAGGTTGATGAACGACGGCGCCCGCACGTGGTAGCGCCACGGGGTGGGCTTGCCGGTGGAAATCACGTAGAAGCCGAGCTCGCCCTTGGGGTTCTCGACCCGGCCGTACGACTCTCCGGCCGGCACCCGCACCTGGTATTGCGCCTTTCCGGTCTGGATCTCGCCCTCGGGGAGGTCGCGCAGCGCCTGCTGCAGGATGCGCACGCTCTGGCGCATCTCGTCGATGCGCACCAGGTAGCGGTCGTAGATGTCGCCGTTGGGGCGCACCGCCACGTCGAACTCGAAGCGGTCGTAGATGCCGTAGGGCTCGGCCCGGCGCACGTCGTAGTCCACGCCCGGACGCCCGCAGCACCGGACCGGCCGCCGACAGGGCGATCGCCAGGTCGCGCGGCAACACCCCGACGCCGATCGAGCGGGCCCGAACGATCTCGTTGTGGGTCAGGAAGGCGTCGATTTCGTCGATCCGGCCCGGCAGGCGGTCGAACACCAGGTCGCGGATCGTATCCAGCACGCCCTCCGGCAGGTCGCGCGCCAGCCCGCCGAAGCGCAAGTAGTTGCACATCATGCGCGACCCGGAGACGGCCTCGAACACGTCGAGGATCAGCTCGCGCTCGCCGAAGGCGTACATCACCGGGGTGAAGAACGCCCCCAGGTCGTTGAGCAGGAAGCCGATGGTGGCCATGTGATTCTGAATCCGGGTCAGCTCGGCCATGATCACCCGGATGTACTCGGCTCGCTCGGGCGGCTTGATGTCCATCAGCTTTTCGACCGCCAGGGCATAACCCCAGTTGTTGCCCATCGAGCAGAAGTAGTCCAGGCGGTCGGTGAAGGGCATGTTCATCAGGAACGTGTTGCGTTCCCCGATCTTCTCGTGGTTGCGGTGCAGGTAGCCCATCACCGGCTTGAGGTCGACGATCGTCTCGCCGTCGAGCGCCGCCACGATCCGGAACACCCCGTGGGTCGACGGGTGCTGCGGCCCGAGGTTGACCACGATCTGGTCGGTATCGATGCTGTGGCCGTCGCCTCCGCTCGCCTCCGGGGAGGCTCCGCGATGAGCGTTGCCGCCGCGCTTCAAACTGGCGTACAGGGCGGTGTCGGTCTCGGGAGTCCAACCCTGCGGGTCGAAATCCTCCGGAAAGACCGACGTTCTTCCCCACCGGCAGGTTGTCTTCGATCCGATAGACCTTGCCTTCGGGCCAGCGGTTCTTGAACGGCTTGACTTCTTCTTCGAAATACGCCTCCCGGTAATCCTTGCGCAGGGGATGTCCGGCAAAGCCCTCCCACATCAGCACCCGGCGCAGGTCGGGATGCCCCGAGAAACGAATCCCGAGCAGATCCCAGGCTTCCCGTTCCTGGAGGTCGGCTCCCGGGTAGAGCGGAACCAGCGATGGGACCACCGGATTCTCCCGGGGAGTCTGAGTCTTGAAGACGACACCCGGGCCACCGGAGGTGCGGTAGGCGTGGTAGACCACTTCCATCTTCCCGTCGGGCAGGTAATCCACGCCGGTGACCGAGGACAGGTAGTCGAACCCGTGCCGGTCGCGCAGGGCATGGGCGAATTCGAACAACTTCTCAGGGGGCACGATCACCCCGCCGTAGCCGGGGCGGGTGTCGGCCGTGACCGCATCCGGGAACAGTTCTTCCAGGTTGAGTGCGGCGGGGGCGGAGGGAGCTTCGATCATCCGGCCGCCTCCGGCGGCGGGCGCCGGCTGTCCGCGGCCGCTGGCGGATGGCTTCCACGTCGCCCGGGTCGAAGATATCGGGGCCGAGCACCGGCACCGGCAGCTCCTCCGACTTGCGGGAGTCGTACCAGCGGGCGGTCAGCACCAATTCGCCGTCGATCTTCTCCTGTACTTTGATCAGGCCGTGGAGCAGGGCCTGGGGAGTCGGAGGGCAACCGGGGACGTAGACATCCACCGGCACGTACTTGTCGACCCCCGAAACCACGTTGTAGCCTTCCTTGAACGGCCCGCCGCCGGAGGCGCAGGCGCCCATGGCCATCACGTACTTCGGCTCGGGCATCTGGTTGTAAAGACGGACGATCTGGGGGATCATCTTCTTGGTGACCGTGCCCGAGACGATCATCAGGTCGGTCTGCCGCGGGCTGGGCCGCATCACTTCCATCCCGAAGCGGGAGAAGTCGTAGCGACTGGTGGCGGTGGCGATCATCTCGATTGCGCAACAGGCCAGGCCGAACATCATCGGCCACAGGGAATTGCGCCGGGACCATGCGTACAGCTTGTCCAGCGAGGTGATGGCGATGGTGCCCCGCAGTTCCTCGGGGATGGGCAGGTCGGGATTGGACAGCTCGTCGGGCATCTCTGGCGCAGCTCCTGAAACGCTTTGCGAGGGCCGCTGCTCCGGCCGTCGCTCGTGGGGAGGTCGTTCCTGAGCGACTTCGGGTGAATTATACGAGGCCCCCCACCCCTGTCAAGGACAGTGAATTTCTCAGATGCGGTTTGACAAATTGGGATTCCGACCTACAATCGAGACGAAGATGACCGCAGGCCAAAGCGATTCGCGACTGCGCCTGATCGAGATCCTCAAGCGGCGCTCGATGGCGTCGGTGACCGAACTCAGCCAGGCTGTCGGGCTGACGCCGGTCACGGTGCGGCATCATCTCGAGTCGTTGATCCTGGAAGGGATCGTCGCCCCGCCCGTCCCCCGTCGCAAGGCGGGTCCGGGCCGCCCGGAGATGGTGTACGTCCTGACCGACCGGGCCGACCGGCTGACCCCGCGCAACTACGGCGAGCTGTGCGCCTGCCTGCTGCAAGCCGTCGGGGAAGGCACAACCCGACCGGACGGCTTGCTGCGGGCGGCGGGGTCGCGCCTGGCCAACGAGAGTACGGGCGGCTCCCGGCCGGCGAGGCTGACTTCCGCCCTCAACCTGCTGGACCAGCGGGGCTACTTCCCGACCGTCGAGCAGGACGCCGGCGCCACTACGATTGTGCTGGCCAACTGCCCCTACCTGGAGGTAGCCCGGGCCATGCCCGAGATGTGTCAGTTCGACCTGGCCCTGGTGGAAGGCTGGCTCGGCCGGAGCGTCGTCGCCGAATTGAGCATCGCCAACCACGCCCCCACCTGCCGGCTGCGCCTGGAGGCAGCGGTTTGACACCCGGGAAGGGTAAGGGTAAACTTGCTCCGGATGGTAGGAATTCAAAGGTTCAGGAGAGCGTGCTGATGACCCTGGCTGACGGTATCAGGACCGAAGAAGAGATCCAAGAGGGCCAGCCGGCGGAGACCACTCCGACGGCCGTGCCGATGGTCAACCTGACAACGGCCGCTGCCGCCCGCGTGCGCCGGCTGCTGGACGAGCGACAGCTCCCCGAGCATGCCCTGCGCGTGTTCATCTCCGGCGGCGGTTGTTCCGGGATGCAATATGGGATGGCCCTGGAAGGCCAGCCCCGCGAAACCGATCACCGCTTCTCGTTCGAAGGCGTCTCGGTTGTGGTCGATCCGGCATCGATGGACTACCTGTCTGGCGCCACGGTCGACTACGTGGACGACTTGATGGGAGGCGGGTTCAAGATCGAAAATCCGAATGCCGTTGCCTCCTGCGGCTGCGGGCACTCGTTCCGCACCAGCCGCGACGGAGCGGCCGAGGGCGGCAGCAGCTGCGGCTGCCACTAGCCGCCTCCGCTCCTCCAGTTCAAACCCGGCGGGCCGCTTCGGCGGCCTGTCGCTTCTCATGGCAGAGACCTTTTCCCGCCTGTTCACCCTCGAAGAAGCCAACCACGCTCTGGTTGAGCTGCGCCCGATCGTGGCGCGGTTGATCGAAACTCGCACGGATCTGGTCCGGCTCCAGCCTTCCCTGGCCTCGGTGCTGGAGAAGATGCTGGGGAACGGCGGGAGCCGCCTGACGGCGGAAATGCTGGAGACGTTCGAACGCCTGCGGGCGGCGGTTCGGCAGATCGAGGCAGCCGGGGTCCTGCTCAAAGACATGGAGACCGGACTGCTCGACTTCCCGGCGGAACGCGACGGAGAAGTGGTGTTCCTGTGCTGGCGCCACGGGGAACCCGCCGTCGCCTACTGGCACGGGGTGGACGCGGGGTTTGCGGGGAGACAGCCGCTTGAGTAGTCAGCTATCTGCGAACAGCTATCAGCTTGCAGCTATCAGCTAGCGGCTATCAACGATAAGCCTAAGCTCCGAGCTGTCATCACGGTCAGCCCTTGTCAACCATCTCGGGGCTGGCGGCTACCACATCCTCTATCCCGATAGGCAAGGCGCTGAAGGCTGAACACTGACCGCGGACCGCCGACGGCTCCCCGCTTCCCTACTGCCCCCGCAAGACCGATATCACCAGACCGAAAACCCCGACCACGGTCAGGCCCAGTATCAGCAGGATCGGCGGGAACCCGGAAGCGCTGCCGGACGGAGCGGGCTCGAACGTTGGCACCAACACCGGCGGGGCCGGGGTGAAAGTCGGCAGGCGTGTTGGCGTGACCGGGTTCAGGTTGAACTGGGCTGCCAGGGTCGGATCGATGGTGGCCGTCACGCGCGGGGTTGGCGTCGGGGGCGGCTCGACCACCGGCAGAGTTCCCCCGGGGCCCAGTTGAATCACCACGAACGGCGCGTACACCCAGGCCGTATTTCCCGGCACGCCCGGATAGACGATCTCGATCCACAAACCTGCGGGAGTCCGGCCGATGGCCGGGGCGGTCTGCCCGGCGATCAACGCTCCGAGCAGATCGCAGGTGACGTCGGGGCAGGCCCGAACGTTCACCAGCTCCGGCACCAGGATCGTAGGGCCGGTGGGGGTACCGGTGACAGGCGGAGTCCCCTGGGCCACGGCGTCGATCGGAGGCGCCACGGCAATGAAAAGGGCGACCAGAGTCGCCGCGAGCAGAAACCCCATCGTGGTTGAACGCATCATCGGCCGCCGTTCTCCGGCGCGGCCTGAATTATACTACCCGCATTCCTGACCTCGTCGCGATGATCGGACCCGAACTCACTCAGCGGACCTTCCATGGTCCCATCACACCAGAAAGCCTGGCGCGCTCCCTGCTGGGCGAGCTCGGCCGCGGCAGCCTGCAAGCGCAGTCGCTGGGCGGCGGGGATCACGTGGTGGTCCAGATCGCCTCGCGCCCGGGGGCGCCCTCCGGAGGGCCGACGGCCCTGACCGTGCAGCTGCGTTCCGTCGAAGACGGAGTGTTGGTCGAGATCGGGAAGCAGGCCTGGCATGGGGTAGCGGCCAGTCTGGCGGAGACCGCGCTGTGGGCGCTACGCAATCCGTGGACCCTGCTCACCGCGCCTCGACGATGTCGCCGAAGACCTGGCCTCCCTGGGATTGGTCGAGCGAGTGTGGAAGGCGCTCGACCGCGCCGCCGGGGCGGCCGGCGCCTCCCACCAGATCTCGGAACGGCTGCGGCGCATCGTTTGTGATTACTGCTCCACCGCCAACGTGGTGGGAGCTCCCAGCTGCGAGGCCTGCGGCGCGCCCCTGGGCCTATCGCAGCCGACCGGATGCCCGAACTGCGGCTTCGTGGTCACCGCCGGTTCCACCGTTTGTCCACAGTGCCGCTTTCGGCTCGGCTGATCCTCACCCTGATCCTTCCACACAGGACCCCGACGAAACCTGGCCAGCATGGCCCCGCCGTGCGAGATATCATGTTGGCTATGCGCACGCGCCCGTCGACCCGGTCTGGCCAGTCCATTGGGGCCCGATTATCCCTGTTGACCCTTCTGATCGTCATCGCAGCCGGATGCACACCGCCCCAGCCCATCCCGGCCGCCGGAATCTCCCAGCCGACCGGGGTCCCTAGCTCCACTGCCTCACCGAGCAGCACTCCGACCCCAGAGTCCACGCCTACTCCCACCCTCCACCCGCTGACGATCGAGTCGATGCGGCAGCGCTCCTACCCCGGGAGCGATCTGACGATTTCCGAGACCCTCGAACCGGGCAGCAACTACGCGCGCTACCTGGCCTCGTACCACTCGGAGGGCTTGCGGATCGACGGGCTGCTGACGGTTCCCTTGGCCGACCCTCCGGCCTCCGGATATCCGGTGATCATCTTCAACCACGGCTACATCCCGCCCGACGAATACCGGACGACCGAGCGCTACATCGCCTACGTCCACAACCTGGCCCGCAGCGGCTACCTCGTCTACCGACCGGACTACCGCGGTCACGCCGACTCGGAGGGCTTCGCCTCGGGCGCTTATGGTTCACCCGACTACGTGATCGACGTCCTGAACGCGGTTGCGACACTGCGTCGCTACCCCGGCGCCGACCCCGAGCGCATCGGGATGTGGGGTCACTCGATGGGTGGCTACATCACCCTCCGGTCGATGGTGATCGACCCCGGGTTGCGGGCCGGCGTGATCTGGGCCGGAGTGGTCGCCCCCTACCCCGAACTGGTTTCCCGCTGGCGCCGCCCGGCCGGCGCCATGACTACCCCCGGTCCGCCGCGCGGCTGGCGTGGCAGCCTGCTCGAAACCTTCGGATCTCCGGAAGCAGACCCGGCCTTCTGGGCCTCGATCTCGGCCAACTCGTTCCTCGAAGACCTGGCCGGGCCCCTCCAACTCCACCACGGAACCTCGGACAGCAGCGTCCCGTTCGGATTCTCCGAGGGGCTCTACCGGGAGGCGCTGGAGGCGGGTGCGACCGTGGAACTGTATCTCTATCCCCAGGCCGATCACAACCTGTCGGCTCCCTTCAGCGTGGCCATGCAACGCACCCTCGAGTTCTTCCAGCAGCACTTGAAAGGAACCCCATGACACCCAACGAGCGTTTCTCCCGCTGGCGCCCCCACCCCTGGCACGGCCTGACCGTCGGTCCCGAGCCGCCGCGCCGGGTGAGCGCCTATCTGGAGACCGGGCCGTTCGACCTGGTCAAGTACGAGATTGACAAGGAGACGGGCTACCTGATCGTCGACCGCCCGCATTTCTCTTCTTCCCAGAACCCGGCACTCTACGGGTTCATCCCGCGTACGTACGCCGGACGCCGGGTGCGCCAGCTGATGCCGGAGGCCGCCCGAGGCGACCACGACCCGCTCGACATCTGCGTGGTGAGTGAGCGGCAGATCATGAGGGCCGAGGTGTTGGTGACCGCCCGGGTGGTTGGCGGGCTCCCGATGGTCGACGGCGAGGAAGCCGACGACAAGATCATCGCCGTCCTGGAAGGCGATCCGGTCTGGTCGAAGGCCGAAGACCTGGCCGACCTACCCCCGGCCCTGGTCGACCGCCTGCGCCACTACTTCCTGACCTACAAACTGATCCCCGAGCGACCGATCCCGGTTTCGATCGGCGAGGCCTACCCGCGAGCCCACGCGGAGGCGGTGGTGCTGGCCGCGATGGAGGATTACCAGGAGGAATTCGGCGAGGATTGAGCCGCCGGCGGTCAGGCCGGCTGGGCGATAGCCTGCCGCGCGCATTCGGCACCGCGCCGCAGCGCCACCAGGTTGGCTTCGAGCAGATTCTTGCGGTGCGCCGGAATGTGCCGCTCGAGCGAGGCCGCCACCTGTTCCGGCGTGAACATAGGTTCGATGGCGAGGTAGGCGCCCAGCAGCACCATGTTGGCCATGCGCTTGTCGCCGAGTTCCTCGGCGATTTCGTTGGCCGGCACCATCCGCACCTGGAGATCGGCGCGCTCCGGCGCCCGGTCCACCAGCGAGGCGTTGACGATCAGCGCCCCGCCGGGCCGCACCAGGTGTTCGTAACGCTCCAGCGACGGGATGTTCATCACGATCGCGCCCGCCGGGTTCCGCACCACCGGCGATCCGATCTCCTCATCGCTGACGATCACGGTGCAGTGCGCGGTACCGCCGCGCATCTCGGGACCGTACGAGGGGATCCAGGTCACGTTGGATCCGTTCTCCATCGCGGTGTAGGCCAGCAGAGTGCCGGCGAACAGGGCGCCTTGCCCCCCGAAGCCGGAGATGATCAGTTCCTTCTGCACGGCTAGGCCTCTCCAGACAGCGCCGGATGCACCCGGTAGTCGCCAAGCGGGAAGGCCGGCAGCATGTGGTCCCGGATCCAGTCGAGCGACTCTTCCGGCGGAATCCCCCAGTTCGTCGGGCAGCTCGACAGCAATTCAACCATGGCGAAGCCGATCCCGCGCTGTTGCACCTCGAACGCCGTCCGAATGGCCTTCTTGGCCTTGCGGATGTTGGGGACGTCGTGCAGGCTGCGACGGACCACGTAGGCCGATCCATCGAGCTGCGACAGGACCTCGCAGACCTTGATCGGCAGACCGTGAAGTTCGACGTCGCGGCCGGACGGGGTGGAGGAGGTACGCTGGCCCGGCAGCGTGGTCGGCGCCATCTGCCCGCCGGTCATCCCGTAAATGGCGTTGTTGATGAAGATCACGGTGATGTTCTCGCCGCGGGCGGCGACGTGCAGGATCTCGGCCGCGCCGATCGAAGCCAGGTCACCGTCCCCCTGGTACGTGAAGACGATATGGTCCGGCGAGACCCGCTTGATCCCGGTGGCCATGGCCGGCGCCCGGCCGTGCGCCGCCTCGGCGAAATCCAGGTTGAAGTAGTTGTACATGAAGACCGAGCAGCCGACCGGTGCCACACCGATGGTTCGCTCCCGCATCCCCAGCTCGTCGATCACCTCGGCGATCAGGCGGTGGGCCGTCCCGTGGGTGCAACCCGGACAGTAGTGGGTATGGACCGGCAGCAGGCTCTCGGGCCGCTGGTAAACCAGGGCCTCCTTGAGTTCGGTCATCTCAACCCTCTCCCCCAGTTCCACCGCGACCCGACGGATCGCCTCGAGCACCTCATCAGGCATCGGCGTGACCCCGCCCATCCTCCCGAAGAAATGCACCGGGCGCCGCCCCTCCACCGCCAGGCGGACATCCTCGATCATCTGGCCGCCGTTCATCTCGACCACCAGGATCGCCTTCACCCGATCGGCCAACTCGGCGAGGGGCGCATACGGATACGGGTACAGAGAGATCGGCCGAAACAGGCCGACCCGCAGGCCCTCTTCGCGCGCCGCCCGCACCGCCGACTGGACGATCCGTCCGGCGGTCCCGAAGGCGACCACCGCGATCTCGGCGTCGTCGAGCAGGAAGCCGAGCCAGCGGACCTCGTTGGCCTCGATCTGGGCCTGCTTCGCCATCAACTTCCGGTTGAAGACTTCTTCCTGGTTGGGATCGATATAGATCGACGAGATCACATTCGGGCGCCGGCCGGCGGCGCCGGTGAGGGCCCAGCCGGGCCTCTCGGCCGCCGGACGAACCGGGCGCATCGGCGGGAGCTCGGCCGGCTCCATCATCTGTCCCAGGTTTCCGTCGGTCAGCACCACCACGATGCAGCGGTACTTCTCGGCCAGGTCGAAGGCCAGCCCGGTGTGGTCCACCAATTCCTGGACGGTCGCCGGCGCCAGGACGATCGGGCGATAGTCGCCGTGCCCTCCGCCCTTGACCATCTGGTTGTAGTCGCCCTGCGACGGCGCGATGTTGCCCAACCCCGGGCCCCCGCGCATGACGTCCACCAGCACGGTCGGCACTTCGGAGCCGGCGATGTACGAAAGGCCTTCCATCATCAGGCTGACCCCTGGCGAAGAAGATGAGGTCATCACCCGGGCCCCGGCGCTGGCCGCCCCGTAAACCATGTTGATCGCGGCCACCTCGCTTTCGGCCTGCACGAAGACCCGGCCGAGAGCGGGCATCCGCTCCGCCATGTGTTCCAGGGCTTCCGTTTGCGGGGTGATCGGGTAGCCGAAATACGCTTCGCAGCCGGCGCGGATCGCCGCCTCAGCGAAGGCGACGTTGCCTTTGAGCAGCTCGGGGGCCATGCGGTCTCCCGGTCAGGCGGCCTGGGCCGCCGGAATCATGCGAAACACAGTGATGGCCGCGTCCGGGCAGATCACGGCGCAAATCGAACATCCGGTGCAGGCGCCCTGCGGATCGACCAGGATGGCCGGGTGGTAGCCCTTCGGGGTAAAGCGATCGGCCGCCATGTCGATCAAGTCCTTAGGGCAGACCGTGGTGCACAGCTCACATCCCTTGCACAGGGCTTCCTCGATCAGGATTCGGCCTTTCGCCACGGGGCACCTCCGCTGCCGCCCAGCATAGGCCGCCAGGTCAGGCAGGGCCAGTGCAGACCGTCATTTTGGGCCGATGCGAACTTCCTGTATCCAAAAACTCGACAATCCCTCCGAACGTCCCCCCTGGCTTGACCTGCCACAGCCGGATGACTATAGTGTCGAGACGACACCGACGATGGTCGAACTCAGGGTCGATCTGGTTGTCTTCAGCCTGCAGGAAGGCGGGCTACGAGTGCTCCTTCAGGAAGGCGGCGGGGAGGGCTGGCGCTTGCCAGGGAGCCCTCTCGACGTCCACCTGTCGCTGGAGGAAGCCTCGCGTCGTACATTGTCCGAGGCCTTCGGCCATAACCCTGGAGCCATCGAGCAGCTCTTCACGTGCGGAGAGCCAGATCGGGTGCCAGGCCGCCGGGTCGTGTCGTGTGTATACCTGGCCCTGCTGCGCGCCGGTTCGTCGGCCCCCGCTGTCGGCTCCCGGGGCGCCTGGCACGACCCGATCCTGCTACCTGCGATGGTCCACGACCATTCTTCAATCGTCGCTGCCGCACTCTCCCGGCTGCGCAACAAACTGGAGTTCTCGTCCATCGGTTTCGATCTCCTTCCGGAGCAGTTCACCTTGCCCGAATTGCAGCGGGCGTACGAGGCCGTGCTGGCGAGGCCCCTCGACAAGCGCAACTTCCGACGGCGGATCCTGGCCGCCGGGGTGATCCAGAACGCCGGTGGGTTTCGCTCGACCGACGGCCGCCCGGCGCGCCTGTACCGCTACCGAGAAGAGGCGGTGTCGGAGGCCAGAACCCGACGCTCCCTCCCGTAGGGCAAGGCCGCCTGCTCCCGGAACAGCACCTCCGGTCGCAGGCCGGAAACACGCAACCGGGGCCGGTTGCGGCCGGATTCGATCGGGGGGATCTCCGTCAGGGGACGGACACTGGGTGTGCTTGGAGGTTTAGCCGCCGCGGCGGCGTGCGGCTTCCGGCTTTCCCACGAGAACGACCGCCAGGTCCATCACGTTCGTGCCGGTGAGCCCGGTCCGGATCAAGCCGCCAAGGGGATCGAAGAAGTTATACGAGTCGTGGCGGGTGAGGAAGTCCGTCGGGTCCAGGCCCTCCCGCCCGGCTCGGGCCAGCAATCCTTCGTCGGCGATGGCCCCGGCGGCGTCGGTGGGCCCGTCTTCCCCGTCGGTGCCCCCACACAAGACTGCCAGTCCTGCCATGCCCGACCGCCGCAGTTCCTCCAGGGCGGCCAGCGCCACTTCCTGGTTCCGCCCCCCCACCCCCGGATTCTTCCCGAGGGTGACGGTGGTTTCCCCTCCCGCCAGCACGCAGGCTGGAAGCTTCACCGGCCCCGAGCCCCGGGCGAGCTGTTGTGCCCGTCGCGCCAGTCGACTCCCCGCCTGGCGCGCCTCGCCTGCCAGCGGGGAGCGCTCCACGTGGACGTGATACCCCAATCCCTTGGCCGCCCGCCGGGCTGCTTCCAGGGCCGTGCTGTTTCCGCCAATCAGGATATTCGAGACCCGGCTCGGTGTTCTCTTCAAGGTTTCCGGGCGCTGGCCGGCGGCGCCTTCCTTCAGGCAGGTGCGTACGGCGGCCGGTGCCCCCGCCCACAGACGATACCTGCGCAGGACAGCGATCGCATCGGAAAACGTGGTCGGGTCAGGCGCCGTCGGGCCGGAGGCGATCACATCCGGCCGATCTCCGATCACGTCGGACAGGAGGAAGGCGATCAGGCGGCGGCCGCGAAATCCGCGAGCCCAGCCGCCGCCTTTGACCCGGGAGAGGTGTTTGCGGACCGCGTTCACCTCACGGATGGTCGCGCCGGAGGCCTGCAATCGCTCGACGATCTTCCGCTTCTCGCTCAGGCTGACTCCGCGCGCCGGCGCCGGCAACAACGACGACCCTCCACCGGAAATCAACGCCACCACCACGTCGTCGCGCCCGACCTCCTCCAGCAGGGCGGCGATGTGCCGCGTGCCGATCAGACCCTCCCGGCTGGGAAGGTTGTGGTGCCCGCGCCGAGCGCCATGGAGCTGGACCCGCCGCAGCGTCTGGAGGCTGGCGTTCGGGACGTTGACCCAGCCGCGTACGGCCTTCTCGCGCAGCACCGCGTCGCCCAGGATCGCTTCGACCGCCCGGCTCATCCCGGCGCCGGCCTTGCCGCCGCCGATCACAACGATGCGCCGGACATCGTCCAGCGGGATCCGGAGCTCGGGTGCCTCGAGGCTGTCCCGTCGGACACGAAGATGAGCATGCATCAGGCCGAAGGGGTCGGCGGCATCGACCCCGGCGCGCCAGATGGCCCTGGCTTCCGAGCGGAGCGTTTCGAAGGAGATGGCTCCCCCTTCCGGCCCCCCGCAGGGGACCTCAGGAAATCGGCGGGTTGAAGTAGTTGTAGATCGCCCGGGCCAGGTCGGCCATCAGGGCCGAAGTCGGTTCCCAGACCATATCGGGGCTGTTCCACAGGAACAGGGAGACGACATAGTCGCCTCCCGGGGAGTAGACCACTCCGGCGTCGCCAATCGAGTCCAGCGGAGAGTCTGTCCAACCATGCTTGTGGGCGACGCGAGTGCCCTCCGGTACCCCGGCTTCGATCAGGATGCCGATCTTGTTCTGCGCCAACAGGTCCAACATGTGGCGGCATTCTTCCGGCCGAATCTCTCCGGGGAAGGCGGCCAGCAGATTGCCACCCCCCTTGGCACAGGCGTAGATGTCGGATAGCAGGAGCCCGATCTCGGTGGCGGTGGTCTGGTTGTAGGGATCGGGCCTGGTATTGAGGTCGGTCCGGCCGTTCCCGGGTGTGAGGTACTGCCGCAGCAGGGGGGAGCCGGGGCGGAAGAATCCGGCCAGGAAGGTGCTCTCCAGGCCGAGTCCGCCCTGCAGGGTCTCCGTCACCATGAGCGGCCCGCGCGAGGAAGACATGCGCTCCATCAGCCAGTCGGCCGGGTCGTTGCCGGACAGGGTGATCATTTCGGTCAACCAGCGGTCGGCTTCCTCATCCAGGGGCTCATCGAAGGTGCGGTAGAAGGCGGTCATGATCCCGATCTTGATGATCGAGGCGGCGGTGAAGGCCGGATCCGGATCGGTCGAAGTCGGCTGGTTGCGGTTGTAGACCAGGTGGAGGTCGTCGCCGGTCCCCAGATCGCGCAGATAGATCGCCGCCAGCCCGTCGAAACCGGCCAGGTCGATGTTCTGTTGGAGCAGGGTGCGCAGGGTGCCCAGATCGGGTCTGGGGGCAACTCCGCCGGCGACCGGCAGGTTCACCGATCGGTTTGCGGATCGGGCCATCACCTCACCCACCAGTTCGCCGGCGCGGGCGAGGTCGAGGACCACCCCGGGCTGGCCGGGGGCGAAGTTGGGCGTGCCGGGGATGGGCTGAGCCAGGGACGGCGGTGTGTCGTAGCGGACGGCGATATCGCGCAGCACGGTCTCCAGCTGGGATCGGGAGAACTCGGCCTTGACCGGGATCGACACCGGTTGGCTCGGGCGGTTCCACAGGTAATCCCAGAAACCCGACCAGAAATCGGTGCCGGTTCGTTCGAGTTCGGCCGCGCCCATCATGGCTTCGGTGTCGAGACGGAAACCGGCGGCCGCCGGGGAGAGTTGGATCACCTGGTCGAGATAGCGCAGTTCAACCGGGGTGCTGTAGACCTGAAGCAGCCGTTCGATCGCCTCGGTCTGGTCGAGACCGCCCACGTTGACCCCGGCCACGGTGAGTGACTTCGGCAGCCGGGAGCGCTGGCGGCTGTAAGAGACGAGCTCGAACAGGACGAGGGCCAGGGAGCCCAGGAGCAATCCGACCGAAAGCAATCTCAGGACGTTGGGGCCTCGTCGATGCACACATCCTCCGGGGCGCGGCAGTATACCACCCGGGGTATCGCCGCAGCTCCACCTGGCACGTCCCGGAGCCGGGGTTAGCGGGGCGCCCTTTCCGCCCGACCACCTTCCTCCCGGATCGCACCGCGGCCGACGACCGCGTCACCCGACCTGCTCCAGCGCCTCCAGCTGGGCCTCCAGGCGAGCGGCTTCCTCGGTTGTCTGAGTCAGTCTTCGCCTCTCCAGTTCCACCACTTCGGCCGGAGCCCGCTCCGCGAAGGGACCAGCTAGAAGATGCTCCAGTCGCTCGACCTGGCGCACGACCCCCTCCAGCTGGGCCTGGATCCTCGCCCGCTCGGCATCGGAATTCACGCCCTCCGCCAGGGAAAGGTAGACCTCGACCCCGGCTGCGGTCAGCGGCATCCAGCCCTGAGGCGGCGTCTGGGAGCCTGCGTCGAACGAAATCCGCTGCGGGTCGAGCCGGGCGAAGCTCGCCAGCAGTTCGGCCTGTCCGGGGAGCCAGGCCTGCTCAGCGATCTTGAAGCGGGCGGGAAGCCGCGAGCCCGAGGGCACTCCCTTCTCAGCTCGGGCATTCCGGATCACTCGCACCAACTCCTGGAGGCCGCCGAAACGTTCCAGGGCCGCCGCGTCGACCTCGGCTTCGGGCTCGGGCTCCGGCCACGACGCCGCGATCAGGGCGGGTCCCCAACCCTCGGTGTTCACAACGTGGGGCGCCGCACGCAGGGCCGCTCGCAGCTTGCCCCACAGTTCTTCCGTCACAAACGGGGTGAACGGATGCAGCAAGCGAAGGCAGGTATCGAACACGACGGCCAGGGTGTGTGCCGTCGACAGGCCCCGACCGCCGCCGTCGGGCAGTTGGAGTTTGGCCGCTTCCAGGTACCAGTCGGCGAAGTCTCCCCAGAAGAACTCGTAGATCTGCCGGCCGGCTTCGCCGTACTGGTACTCATCGAACAGCCGACCCACTTCCCGCAGCACCTGTCTTCGCCGGGCGTGGATCCACTCGTCCGCCAGGGTCGGTGCGGCCTCGGGGCCGGCGGGGCCTTGCAGGCGTTCCAGGGCTCCGATCACCAGGCGACCTGCGTTCCACAGCTTGTTGGCGAAGTTGCGGTTGGCCTGGACCCTTGGCACGCTCAGATTCATGTCGTTGCCGGGGGTCGAGCCGGTCAGCAGAGTCAGGCGCAAAGCGTCGGCGCCGTATTCGTCGATCAGGGCCAGGGGATCAATCACGTTGCCCAGGGTCTTGCTCATCTTGCGGCCCTGCTCATCCCGGATCAGACCGTGCAGGTAGACCGTTTCGAAGGGAAGTCGGCCGGTGAACTCCAGGCCCATCATGATCATGCGCGCCACCCAGAAGAACAGGATGTCGTAGCCGGTTTCCATCACCGTGGTCGGGTAGTAGGTGCGCAGGTCGTCGGTTTCATCCGGCCAGCCGAGGGTCGAGAACGGCCACAGCCCGGACGAGAACCACGTGTCGAGCACGTCCGGGTCCTGCTCGATCCTGCCGCTCCCGCAGTGTGCGCAGCGGTCGGGGTCGTCGCGGGCCACGGTGATCTCCCCGCAGTCGGCGCAGTGCCAGGCGGGGATGCGATGGCCCCACCACAACTGGCGCGAAATGCACCAATCGCGGATGTTCTCCATCCAGTGGTAGTAGACCTTCGTGAACCGCTCGGGGACGATCTGCGAGCCGCCCCTGAGCGCACGTGCTGCCAGCGCCGGCTCGGCCAGCGGCTTCATGCGCACGAACCACTGGGTCGAGATCATCGGCTCGACGATTTCGCCGCCGCGCTGGCTGCGCGGGATCTGCAGTCCGTACGGCTCGACCTTCAGGTCAGACCGGCCGCCTGCATGTCGGCCCACATTCGTCGCCGGCACTCGAAGCGGTCGAGCCCGGCGTACGGGCCCGGCGTTCTCGTTCATCGTGCGCATCCGGATTCAGCACGTTGATCACCGCCAGCCCGTGGCGCTGCCCGATCTCGTAGTCGGCCGGATCGTGACCGGGCGTGATCTTGAGCGCCCCGGTCCCGAATTCGCGGTCGACGTAGTCGTCGGCGATCACCGGGATCGGGCCGCTCGAGAATCGGCACCGCGCCGTCCGGCCGACGAACGACCGGTAGCGCTCATCGTCGGGATGGACCGCCACGGCGGTGTCGCCCAGGATCGTCTCGGGGCGGACGGTGGCCACCGGGATAAACTCGTCCGACCGCCTTCGAGGCGATACTTGAAGTAGTAGCAGCGGCGCGTCTTCCTCGGCGTACTCGACCTCCAGGTCGCTGACGGCCGTCCGCAGCCCCGGCGACCAGTTGATCAGGTAGGTCCCGCGGTAGATCAACCCCTTGTCGTAGAGGCGGACGAAGGCCTCGCGGACCGCCCGGGACAGACCTTCGTCCAGGGTGAAGCGTTCGCGTGACCAGTCGCAGGAGGCTCCCAGCCGGCGCAGCTGCTCGGTGATGATCCCGCCGTACTTGCGCTTCCAGGCCCAGGTGCGCTCGACGAAGGCCTCGCGCCCCAACTCCTCCCGGGTCACTTCCTCGGTTCGCAGCAGATCGCTTCTCCACCTGGAGCTGGGTGGCGATCCCGGCGTGATCCGTATCCCGGCACCCACAGCGCAGGCCGCCCGCGCATTCGGCTGTGCCGGATCATCAGGTCTTCCATCGCCACGAACATGGCGTGGCCCAGATGGAGCTCTCCCGTGACGTTCGGCGGCGGCATGGAGATCACGAACGGTCGCCGCCCGGGGGAGGGCTTCGGGGCGAAATCTGCCTTCCTTCTCCCACCAGGCATACAGCCGGGGCTCGACCGAGGCGAAGTCGTAGGTCTTGGGCAGGCTGAATTGTTCTTCCATGGCGACCTCCGTGTGCGACGGCGCGTGGATCGGAAACAAGAGAGCCCTCCATCCACGAGGACGGAGGGCATCCGCGGTACCACCTCGTTTCACCCAGACCGGGTGCGCTCACTCGTCCCGCAAACACGGGACGTCCGCTGTAACGGGCTCTCCCGCGCCGGTCTAATCCTCCCCGGCCGCCTCGCCCTCCAAAGCAAGGGGTGGCACGGCTCCATGCGCACGAGGAGTTTCTTCGGCGTCCAGACCGGGCGACGTTCGGCGGGTTGGCGCTGCGGGGGCTCTCAGCCGGCGGCCACACCGTCTCTGGTCAGCGGGCCCTCGCCTACTCCTCCCAGTCAGGGATCAGGCGTAGGTTGTCCTTCAATTGTAGAACCAGATTCTCACCAAGGCAAGCTCCGTCGGCGCGGGTCATGGCACGGGCCGAAGGTGGTTTCGACCGCCCCACCGCCTAGCCCCTCTCCGCGGCCGGCACGCAGCCACGAAGATGAATCGTGGCGGAGCGGGAAGTGTGCCGCTGCGCGGGGTCTTCTCGGCAGCCTGCTAGTGGGCGTGCGCCTTGAGCAGGCCGGTCACATTCCCCATCGGGTCGGCGAACATGGCGATGGTCGTATCCGGGGTGACGTCGGTGGTCTTCCATCAGGATCTTGCCCCCGGCCTCGACCGACCCTGGCCAGGTAGGCCGTCGGGTCGTCGACCTCGATGTACACCGTCACCCGGGCGTCACCATCGCCCAGGCCCCCGCCGATCCCGGCCCCCTCATTGTCGTAGCAGACTGTAGTGCCCCATTTCCGCGATCGGCGGGGCGAGTTTCCAGCCGAATACGTCGCGGTAGAAGTTCTGGAGGGCGGTCGGGTCCTTGCCCCATGATCTCGAAGTGAACTACCGGATTGCTCATTTCCTGGCTCCTTTGGCCACGGACGGTCGCGGTCCTGGTCGGTGGGTCGGGTTCTCTATCGAGCGCCGAATCACCTGGCGTAGTCCGGCGATCGGCAGTCGGTCGGTTAGTTTGAAGTTGATCGTGCCCTTCCCGGTCTGGATCGACGGGTGGCGGGCTCGAAACTCGTCCAGGTAGCTCCCGCCGTAGGGGTAGAAAGAAACCCCCTGGCTCCAGAACCCCAGGCCAACCCTGCCCGACTTGGCCCAGTAGGTGGGAACCCCGTAGGCGATGCCCGCCTCGGCCTCCGGGTACAACTCCAGGATCATCGACTCCAGGCGGTCGAACAGCGCCCGTCGTTCGTCGGTGACCGCACGCAGGTACGTCCGCACCGCACCTGCCCCCTGAGGCGGCTTGCGTTTGCCAACCCCTCCCATCTCAACCTCCGGCGATGGCGCCTACGATCAGGAACGGTTCCCGCCCGGCGCCGACCGCCTCGGGAAGCAAGATGTCGGCGGGGTGTTGCGAGAAATCCTGGCCGCAGGCGAAGAAGCGCAACATGGGCCGGCGAAGGCGGGTGGCGTGGTCGCGTATGGTGCCGCGCAGCATCGGGTAGGCGGTTTCCAGCGCGTCCAGGATCCTCTCCGGCGTGGCCGGTCCGTCGACCGCGATCGCACACTTCCTTGCCGACTCCGGCCAGATGGCGCAAGTGGTAGGGCAGCACGACCCGGATCATAGCGCCGCCCCAAGCCGCCCTGGCGTGATCCCCGCCAGGCTCACGGCAGAGTCTGGACCTCCACCGACAACACGGCCGGCAGGTCGCGCACGATCGCAGGTCCAGCTGTCGCCGGCGTCGGCCGAGGCGTACACCTGGCCGCCGGTCGTTCCGAAGTACACCCCCGCCGGTTCGAGCGAGTCGACCGACATCGCGTCGCGCAGGATGTTGACGTAGCAGTCCTGCTGGGGCAGGCCCCGGCTGAGCGCTTCCCACTCGTTCCCGCCGGTCCGGCTGCGATAGACGCGCAGTCTGCCCTCGGGCGGGTAATGTTCCGAGTCGCTCTTGATCGGCACCACATAGATCGTCTCGGGTTCGTGGGAGTGGACGTCGACCACGAAACCGAAATCCGAGGGCAGGTTGCCGCTGATCTCGCTGCCACGACTCGCCGCTGTCGTCGCTGCGCATCACGTCCCAGTGCTTCTGCATGAACAGCGTTGACGGCCGGGACGGGTGCAGGGCGATCCGGTGGACGCAGTGGCCGACCTCGGCTTCCGGCTCCGGCATGAACTCGGAGCGCAGGCCGCGGTTCATGGGCTTCCAGACTGTGGCCGGCATCGTCGCTACGGAAGACCCCGGCGGCCGAGATGGCGATGAAGATTCGGCCCGGATTGGAGGGATCAAGCAGGATCGTGTGCAGGCACATCCCGCCCGCACCCGGGGCCCACTGCGAACCCGAAGCGTGGCCTGCGCAGTCCGGGGAGTTCCTGCCACGATCTGGCCTGCGTCGGTGGTCTGGAAGAGCGCGGCATCTTCGACGCCGGCGAAGACCGCGTCCGGGTCGGTGTGGGACGGCTCGAAATGCCACACCCGCTTGAACTCCCACGGGTGGGCGGTGCCGTCGTACCACTGATGGGTACCCGACGTCTCCCTGGTAGCGGAAATCGTTTCCGACCGTCTCCCAGGACGTCCCGCCATCGTCGGAACGATGGACCACCTGGCCGAACCAGGCGGTGGCCTGTGAGGCGTAGATCCGGTTCGGATCGGCCGGCGACCCCTTGAGGTGGTAGATCTCCAGCCCCCCGAAATGAGGCCCCTCGACCTTCCATTCCTTGCGTTTGCCGTCGGAGGTCAGGACAAAGGCACCCTTCCGCGTTCCCACCAGGACCCGAACACCACTCATCCTGCGCTCCTCCTGCAACAAGGTCCGCCCAACCCGATTGGGGGAAAGGGGTTGCGGACAATTCTAATCCGAATTCACGCCCGGCAAACGTCGGACCAGCGATCGGCGGGACGAATCACCCTTACGGGTGATCGTCCGACAAGCGCCAGATCATCTTCCGGTGCCCGAGCTCGCGGGTCGAAGCCGGTCTCTCGCCCCTAGAGCCTTTCGAGGATCATCCTCTCCGGCCCGATCTCCATCATCCACGTGCCGGCCCCATCGACCTGGAACTCCAACACAAGCAGATCGTGCTCGCGCTGCTCCCGCACGACCCTGACCGGGCGGCGGAACCCGAAGGTCAAGACCCCTGGTTGCCACTCCCCCTGGAGATCGGGGGCGTAGTCTGCAGGCGGCTCCGCGATCGGATCGATATCGGTCTCCGAAAGCAGAAGCCGAAGAATCTGCTCCGGAACGGTCGCAGCCCACAACAGACTGGCCGTCGCCTGCATGTCGAGCTCACGGATCCGCTCGTCGTCCGAGATCGGCCCCTGCACCGGCGACCAGACGGGCGGCAGTTGGTTGACTTCGATGGTCTCGGGATCGATAACGCCGGGCATGTCCACGCTCCTCCTGTGCTTCCGCTGAGGGGACCGACGGGCCTTGTGCGCCTCACACCGGAAGAAACGCCGAGATCGGCGCGATCGGCCCGTGCGCCGGGTAGATCCGGTTTGCCCCGTGCTCCTGCAGCAGCCTCCAGCTGGCAACGACTGTGCTCGCGTCTTCCGGGCCGATCGCCTGGGGCCGGGTGAGATCCCCGATGAATGCCGACCCGTCGTCCAGGACCAGGGAGACCGAATTGTCGGAGTGCCCAGGAGTGTGCAGCACCTCCCCGCTGATCCCGATCCCGGACAGCCGGGCCCGGGACTCCGAGCAGGCAATCGTCACGTTCCCGTCCAGGGAGATCTCGATGTAGTTGTCCTGAGGTTTCGTCCAACGCCGCATGGCCTGGATCGCCTCGACCTGCGGCTCCAGGACCAGGAGCGGCACGCCCGCTGTTTTCAATTCCTGGGCCAGGCCGGCGTGGTCGATGTGGTAGTGGGTAGCCAACCCGTAGCGGATCTGCTCGATCGGGATCCCTTTGCGGCGCAGCTCGGCCCGCATCCGACCCATCGTTCCGGGCCAGCCCAGGTCTACCAGCAGACGCGATTCCCCTGCGCTGACCACCCAGTAATGGGTGGAGCGGTAGCCGACATCGACGATCGTGACCGCCGGAGTGAGAGCCATTTCGCCGGGTTGGCGGTTCAGCCTTCGTAGTCCCCGACATACAGCTCCACCTGGATGTTGTCGGGGTCGCGGGAAGCAAACGTACTCCCGTTCACCGCCCGGGTCGAACTCGATGCCTGCGGTCGGCACTCCCAGACCCGCCAGGACGGACAGGAGCTCCTCGAGGCGGCCCCCCGATTCGACGCTGAACCCGATGTGATCGAGCCCGATCCGGTTTTCGTCGAACCGGTCGCCGGGGATCCCGCCGCCAGGTGCGCGCTGAAGACAGAGCAGGAACGCGCCGCAGGAAATGCAGCGAACCAGATCGTCGCCCGGGAAAGCCTCCAGGCCGAGAACGGCCTCATAGAAGGCTGCCGAACGAACCGGGTCGGAGACCGTCAGGACCACATGGTGGAGGCCACGAATCCGTCCGGGCACTGCAGCTTCCCTCCGGGGGAGGTTCGGTCAGGAGCCCCCGCGTCTCACCCGCCGCCCGGGGCGACGTAGGCCATCATCACCACAAAATGGCTGGCCGCCCCCAGGATCACCAGAACGTGCCAGATCTCGTGGAACCCGAAGTGCGGCGGCGCCGGGTTGGGCCATTTGAGGATATACGCCGCTGCACCGACGGTGAAGAACGCTCCGCCCGCCAACAGCCAGGCGAACGCCGCCGAAGGCATCCTGGCCAGGATCTCGCCCACCGCCGCCAACGCCAGCCAGCCCATCAGCAGGTAAACCCCGGCTGTCACCCACCGTGGAGCCCGGATGACGAAGAGCTTGACCCCGACCCCGACCGCGGCCAGGCTCCAAATCAGGATCAGAAAACCCGAACCCCAGAAACCGGTGAAGAAGGTCAGGCAGATCGGGGTGTAAGTTCCGGCGATCAGCAGATAGATCGCCGCGTGGTCCAACTTTCGCAGGAAGAGCACAACCCGAGGCCCGGCGGTCACCAGATGGTAGACCGCGCTGCTCGAGAACATCAGCACCAAAGTCGCCCCGTAGACCGCCAGGCCGGCGATGCGCACGGGGGTTCCCCGCGCAGTCAGGAGGAGCGTCAGCAACCCGACCAGGGACACAACCGCGGCGCCCAGGTGGGTCAATCCACTGACCGGTTCTCGCAAGCGTGAGGTCGTCATTGGGGTTCCAGCGCCCTTAAGCTCCATGCTCCTCGTCCGATGGCGGTCGATACCGGCGCTGCCGTGTTCCGCCGGAACGGAACTCGCCCCAACAGAGCGCTATCGGGATGGAGAACGCCAGCATCACGATGAGGTTGAACCCGACGTTGAGCCACACAGCGTAGGCCACCGACACCCCCGTGTCGAGCAGAAACCATATCCCGAGCGTCGTCGCCAGCGCGTTGCGCGCCCAGCTCTCTCTTCGCCGGTACGGACCGCGGACCAGCAGAAACCCCGCCCAACCGAGGCCGGCCACGGTCGCACCCCAAACCCCGTAGGCCCACCCCTGAAAAGCGGTTGCCATCGGGTCCGGGTGACCGTCACGCCAGAAGACCGGGTCCACGCCTGCGTCGAAGGCGGCGAACAACTCGTGGCGGTTGAACAACGCCAGCGCCGTGCCGAAGGCAGTCATGCCGACGGCCACGACCATCAGCCACGGAATCAAGATGTCTGGTTCGCTGCAAGCCAATCCTGCCACGAAGCGGGAGATCGCGAGTTCGACATGTCCCGGAGGATCGACTGATAGACCCTCGACAGCAGATCAGGGAGCCTTGAGAGGGCCTTTCCAGTCGCCCGGGAACAGGTCCAGCGCCTTCTCAGCGGCCTTGACCAGGTGAGGGTCGCGGTCGAAGCGCAGGTTACGGATAGCCGCCTGGGCGTCGGCGGTGTGCCATTCGACCAGTCGCAGCAAAGCGACCATGCGCGATCTTGCGTTGTCGGTTTCGACCGGGCCGGCGTCACCTTCCACATAGCCGGTGCGAGGCTGGGTGAGCACATCGATCAACACCGGCACGGCCCCTCGGTGCGGCAAGGCCGCCACCCGCTGTACCGCCTCGTGAGCCCGGTCGAGTTCGGCCAGGCGCATAGCCCGGAAGCGGTAGATCTGCAGGCTGACCAGGGTCGCCACTTCGGCCACCAGGGGATCGGGGTCTGCGACGGCGGTTTCCATCTCCGCCAGGGCTTCCTCGTCTTGCGCCATCCCGGTCCGGTTGGCGAACTCAGCCGCCGCCCGATGTCGGGGCGCCGGATCCGAGCCGCGCAGGTCGTACTCGGAGCGGGCTCGCTTGAGCAAGCGGGCCGCCGGGGTCTGCGGCGACAGCTCCTGTCCGGCCTGGATCTCGCGCCCGAGCCTCCTCGGGCGCGTCCAGCATTTCCAGGGCTTGCTGCGCGGTGAAGGCGATCACCGGGTCGTCGATGGTCTTGAGCTCTTCCATGTACGCCCGGATCCCGGTCTCGCCCCGCTGCTGGGTGACCGCACGCGCTCGCTGGCGCCACTCGTTGACATCCTGGGCCAGCTGGGCCTGCTTGCTGCGCAGGCCGTCCTGCTCGGCGCGCAGCTGAGCCCGGTCTTCGCCGCGCACCTCGAGGATCTTGCGGCTTAAGACGTCGAGCTGCTCGCTGATGGCGACGAACTCGTGCTGGATCTCGTCGGCCTTCTTGTTGAGGGCGTCCTGAACCTGACGCAGCCCAAGCCCTAGCACGGCAACCTTCCTCCCCGCCGTCTGGCGCGGTATCGCCGCGCCCATGCGATAAGAACGAAAAAACGATCCCAGGCTGCCGACCAGGGGCTGCTGGTCTGCCTGGGAAAGTATAGTGTCGCGCCGAGGCCACGTCAACGCCTGAGTAGAGCGGCAACAGGGCGGCCCTCGTTCTATGCATCCCGCTGTCAACCGGTGCCTGCGGGGCACCCTACAGGGTCGGAAGGCGTCTGCTTCGCGGTTCCTCGCATGGCACGAGAGGCGGCGGCGCGCCCTGGTTCATCCCGAGCTCCGTCGTGAGCCTGGCGATGAAGGTGTCGAAGGATCCCCCCGACGCGAACCCTCTCGCTTGCCGCTGTCTGGATGTTTCCAGACCCGCCTTGGAGCCTCCGCAAATTGACCCTCAACCCGCCGGGCACTAGAATGGGGACTAGAGCCATATGGCTACGCGCAGGCGGAGGTGTCAACGTGCAGATCGCAATCGTCGGTTTGGGAAAGATGGGCGCCAACATGGCCTCCCGCCTGCTCGAAGGCGGGCACCAGGTCTTCGTCTTCGACCGGAACCCTCCCAAGATCGCCGCCCTGACGGAGAGGGGCGCCGTGGGTCTCGAGTCGATGGAGTCCGCCGGGCGACAAATGAAGCCTCGCCGGGCGGTGTGGAGCATGCTACCCGCCGGCGACCCGACCGAGCAGGCCCTCGATCGTCTGGCGTCGGATCTGGAAGCGGGTGACATCCTGATCGACGGGGGGAACTCAAACTACAACGACTCGATTCGCCGCGCCCAGGTCTACCAGCAGCGCAGCCTGTCGCTGGTGGACGCCGGGGTCAGCGGCGGGATCTGGGGACGGGCCGAGGGCTACAGCATGATGCTCGGCGGCCCGGCCGAAGCCATCGAGTTCCTCCAACCGGCGCTCGAAACTCTCGCCCCCGCCGGCGACCGTGGCTGGGGGCGGGTCGGCCCGAGCGGGGCCGGGCACTTCGTCAAGATGGTCCACAACGGGATCGAATACGGGATGATGCAAGCCTACGCCGAGGGCTTCGAGATCCTGCGCGCCAAGCAGGCGTTCAACCTCGATCTACACAACGTGGCCGAGATCTGGCGCTACGGCTCGGTGGTGCGATCGTGGCTGCTCGATCTGACCTCCGCCGCTCTGCAAGACGATCCTTCGCTGAGCGAGATCAGCGGTTGGGTAGCCGACAGCGGCGAAGGACGGTGGACGGTGGAGGAAGCCATCGCCCTCGATGTGCCGGCCCCGGTCATCAGCCTGGCCCTGTGGATGCGGTTCCGCAGCCGGCAGGACCAGTCGTACGCCGCCAGACTGCTGGCGGCAATGCGCCAGCAGTTCGGCGGACACGCCGTGCGCCAGGCCGACGGTTGAGCGCCGGTATAATCCTCGCATGACCGAGGTCGCCCCACGGGTTGTCTCTCCCGAACGTCGGCCGGACGACTGGAACGACTCTCGGCTGCGCCCCCGTTCGCTGGACGAGGTGATCGGCCAGACCCGCGTTCGCGAGAATCTGGCGATCCTGGTGGAAGCGGCACGCGGCCGCGGCGAGCCGCTCGACCACGTTCTTCTCCATGGCCCGCCCGGGCTGGGCAAGACCACGCTGGCGCACGTCCTGGCCAACGAGATGGGCGCCCACCTGCGAATCACCTCCGGTCCGGCCATCGAACGCGCCGGTGACCTGGCGGCGATTCTGACCAACCTCGAAGCCGGCGACGTGCTGTTCATCGACGAGGTGCATCGCCTGGGACGCGCCGTCGAGGAGATCCTGTACCCGGCGATGGAGGACTTTGCGCTCGACATCGTGATGGGGAAGGGCCCGGCGGCGCGATCGCTCCGCCTGCCCCTGCCGCGTTTCACCATCATCGGCGCCACCACCCGCCTGGCCCTGCTCAGCGCCCCGTTGCGCGCCCGCTTCGGCGCCGTCCATCGCCTGGATTTCTACGACCCGGAATTCGATGGAGGCCATCGTCCGGCGCGGGGCATCGCTGCTCGACGTTCCTTCCGACCCCGACGGCGTGTCCGAGATCGCCTGCCGAGCGCGTGGCACCCCCCGGGTGGCGTTGCGACTGCTGCGACGGGTCCGCGATTTCGCTCAGGTGCGGGCCGACGGTCGAATCAATCGGCCGGTGGCGGCCGAGGCCCTGGGCCTGCTGGAGATCGACCAGCTCGGCCTGGATGAATCCGATCGGAGGGTGCTGCGTACAATCATCGAGAAGTACGCCGGCGGCCCGGTGGGGCTGCAGACGATCGCCGCCTCGGTGAGCGAGGAGCCCGACACGATCATGGACGTGGTTGAACCATATCTTCTGCAGCTGGGCTTCCTCGAGCGTTCCAGCTCGGGACGACTGGCGACCCCTAACGCCTATGCGCATCTTGGCCTTCAGCCGCCTGAGTCCCCTCAGGCACGGCTCCTCGACGTGTAGGCATCTCCATGCCGCCCCGGGTCGGCTCGACTGCCAGACCACTCTCTTCCGGCCAGGCTGGAACGGGCCGCCCCAAGTAGGGCCTCTACCCGCCAGGGTCCCTCGCCCGAGCACCCGGTGAACGACCTCACATCTCTCGGCCGGATCCTGATCGTAGCTGGAGCAGCCGTCGCCGCCCTGGGCACACTGGTCGTTCTTGCAGGACGCGCCGGCGTGCCCCTCGGGCGGCTCCCCGGGGACGTCCGCATTGCGACCGGCGGCGCCACCTGCGTGATCCCTCTGGCAACGTCTCTCCTGGTAAGCCTGCTCCTGACCGTGATCCTGAATCTTGTCATCCGCCTGCTCAACCGGTAGCCGGTGCGCACCGAAGACTTCGACTACCAGCTGCCCGAGGGGTTGATCGCGCAGCGGCCGGCCGTCCCGCGCGATTCCTCCCGCCTGCTGGTCCTCGATCGCTCTTCCGGCGACCTTGCCCACCACACCTTCCGCGACCTGCCTCAGTTGCTGCGGGCCGGGGACCTGCTGGTGATCAACCAGACCCGCGTTCTGCCTGCCCGCCTGTCGGCACGCAAGTTGCCCGGTGGTGGACGAGTTCGAGATTCTGCTGCTGCGCCGCCTCGATGGCGCCGTGTGGGAAACCCTGGTCGGAGGCCGCGGCCTGCGTCCGGGGGTCCGGCTGGAACTGGAAGGAGGCCCCGGGGCCGTGGTGGAGGCCGTCGGGGCTGGCCCGGTCCGGCGAATCCGGTTCGACACCGAGATCGACGCCGATCTGCCTCGGCTCGGATCGATGCCTTTGCCTCCCTACATCCACGAACCGCTGCGCTCACCCGACGAGTACCAGACCGTGTTCGCCCGCCAACCAGGGTCTGCCGCGGCGCCGACCGCCGGCCTGCACTTCACCCAGGCCCTGCTCGATGAGATCTCAGCCGCCGGGGTGGGGATCGCGCGTGTGGTGCTGCATGTCGGCCTCGACACGTTCGGGCCCGTGGCCGTCGACGATCCCCGCCGCCATCCGATCCACAGCGAAGTGTGCTCGGTCGATCCGGAGACGGCCGCGGTCGTCAACCAGACCCGCCGGGAAGGTGGCCGGGTCGTGGCTGTCGGCACGACGGTGGTCCGCACTCTGGAAACCGCAGCCACGGGCGCCGCACCAGAAACGACGGTGGGCCCCTTCGACGGCGAAACCGACCTGTTGATCCTGCCGGGACATCGATTCAGCGCCGTCGACGTTCTCCTGACCAACTTCCATCTCCCCCGCACCAGCCTGCTGATGCTGGTCTCCGCCTTCGCCGGACGGGAACAAGTGCTCCAGGCGTACCAGACGGCCATGGCGCAGGGCTACCGCTTCTACTCGTTCGGCGACGCCATGCTGATCCTCTAACTCCCGCGAACGCTCACGCAACCTGCGTCAGCCGCGTACACCTCCCGGGCGGCTGTTGTGGTCCAAGCTGAGAGGCAGTTCTCTTGGAGTCCGATTTCGTCGCCAACACGCCTTGCTCAATCGATACATCGCAGATTTCTTCGGCCCGACTGCCCGGGTCTGCATTGAGGTCGACGGGGACTCCCATACGCAGGTTGGCCGGATGGCTCGTGACGCCGCCCGTACGGAACAACTCGAAGCAGCTGGCTATCGGCTGATCCGGTTCACCAACCGGGAGCTCCTCTCCAACACCAATGGCGTCTTGGCCGCGATCCGCCAAGCCTGCGGTCTGACCGAATAGTCCCGCAGGGTGTGGCAGGGCTGGGATGCGCGATTGCGTGTGCACACCCGAGATTCTCCCGCCGATCCGCTTCGAGCAGCGACCGAGCGCCCGTCTGCGTGACCTGAGTTGGGGAGATTGACATCGTCTGCCTCGTGTGCAATACTCCGCCTGCGCTCGAGACGGGCGCCCTCAACTTCGCTATCCCAGCGCAGAGGAGGTGATGCCGATGAGTAGTTGCTTAGATCGTCTTTGCGCCGCGGCGTCCCTCCTCACCTTTGGGTGAGATAGCCGCGGCGCAGCAAGGGCCGCCCTTCGGGGCGGCCCTTCGCGTTCCGGTGGATGTTGGCCCCGGGCTCAGGCCAGGTAGGACACCAGGTAGCCGACAAGTCCGAAGACCGCCGCCAGCGCCAGCTGAACACCCAGGTAGATCGGGACAGCCTTTCGCCAGGGAAGCATCCCCAGCAGCGAGGCGACCAGCCCCAGGGCCAGCGCCATGCTGACCGCACCGATCAGGGGCGACAACTCCGGCCGCAACGCTCCCACGACCCCCCGGCTCAGTCCTTTCAGCACCCAGGTGAGCGCCTCCGGCTGGCAGCCGCGCGGGTTGAACGCCCAGTTCACCGCGCGCATCTCCTGACAGATCCGATCGGCCCGCAATACCAGCTCGAACGCACCGGCCTCCACCAGGTAGATCGCCGCCCCCGCCAGAGCCCCGGCCGCCATGCGCGGGGGCATCCAACGGACCGCAGACCATCCCTGACCGGCGGTCGATCCCGGGTCCCGATCCACGTCAGTCGTCACTACCGGGGCGGCCATGGCCCAAGTCTAGCCTGTCCCGGAAGCATGATCCCCCGCCTGGCCTTACAGTCGGCTATCGGGACCTTTTTCCCTGCCCTGCCTCTCCGGGGCGACGGTTATAGTCGAAACGAACGGTGCCAACTGGCGCCGAACGATGGCAAGTCGGTCGAAGCGGGGACACGCCGGCCGCCCGCCGCCCTGCCCCGGCAAGGAGAGACCCGGAATGCCGCCGAGCCCGCGGTTGTTGACCGCCCGAGAAGCCGCCGCCTACCTGGGCGTCAGCCTCAATACTCTCAACCGAATTGAGAAGCGCGGTCTGGTGAGGCCATTTCGAACGCCCGGCGGCCACCGACGCTATGCGCTGGGCATGCTGGACGAATACCTGGAGGCCTCTCGCCGCCCCAAGCGGCGTCAGGCCGCCTGAAACATGGCCAGGGGGTCAGACGGATGAAGCGCCCAGGCAGGCCTAGCCGTGGACCCTAACCCCTCTTCCGACGGGCGCAGCCCCGGCGACCCTCCGACGATTCTTCTCGCCGAGGATGAGCCAGACAGCTCCGAGCTCATGGCGCACATCCTGGAAGTGGAAGGCCTGCGGGTGATCCAGGCTCGCACCGGGACCGACGCCGTGGGGCTACTGACCGACCCCGCGCAGAAGATCAATGCCGCCCTGCTCGACGTGATGCTCCCCGGCGTCGACGGATTCGAGATCTGCCGCCAGATCCGCGCCGACGCCCGGATCGCCGACATGCCGGTGGCGTTTATTTCGGCACGTACCCGAGAGGAAGACCGCCTCGCCGGACTGGAAGCCGGAGCCGACGTGTTCCTGGCCAAACCGATTTCTCGAGCCGCCCTGGTTTCGGCAGCCCGGTGGCTGCTGGATCCGAATCGGCAGAAGACGCCTGCCCCCGGCACCACAACCTGAACCTAGCCACCTCCAGAATTGAACGGCCTTCCTGTCGGAAGGCCGTCTGCCTGTGCCCCCAGGGGGTTTCGAACCCCCGTTTTGGCCTTGAGAGGGCCACGTCCTGGGCCACTAGACGATGGGGGCAAGCCGCTGCATCCTACCACAGGCCCGGCCGCAGTCATTCGCGAACACCAGAATTCCGTACGACCCTCCGGGGACTTGAAGCCAGGCCCGGCAACTGAGGTGACGTTGGGCGGCGAAGCGTGGGTTCCGACTACGCAGAACCGCCTGGGACCTGGGCCTGACTTCGCCGGCGCCGGTGTCATGGACACCACATGATAAAATAGCCTTGATCGGAGAAATTCCCGCATGACACTCCGGATGACCCCCAGCCAGATCGGCGCTGCGCTCGACCGGATCCTGCCTTCCGTGCAGAAGCCCGGCCGCTACGCCGGCGGCGAGTTGAACCAGGTCAGCAAGGACTGGTCGATCGTCCCGACCCGGATCGCCCTGGCCTTTCCCGATGTCTACGACCTGGGGATGTCGAACCTGGGGCTGGCGGTTTTGTACGACATCCTCAATCGACGCGCCGACACGCTGGCCGAGCGCGTCTTCTCCCCCTGGCCCGACATGGAACGGCGCTCTCCGACGAGACGGGATTCCGCTCTTCTCCCTCGAGACCCGCCACCCGCTCGATCAATTCGATCTGATCGGTATCTCTCTGCCGTACGAGACCCTCTTCACCAACGCCCTGAACCTGCTGGATCTCGGTGGGATCCCGCTCCGGACCGCCGATCGAGGCCGGGACGATCCGGTGATCATCGCCGGAGGGCACGCCACCTACAACCCGGAGCCGATGGCCGACGTCTTCGACGCCTTCGTCATTGGGGAGGGCGAGGACGTCATCCTGGAGATCGTCGAAGCGGTGCGCGCCTGGCGCGACTCGGGCGAGCCCCGCCCGGCGCTCCACCGATCCCTGGCGCGACTGTGGGGGGTCTACGTCCCATCCCTCTACCGTCCTCGCTATGCGCCCGACGGCACCCTGGACGGCATCGACATCCTGGCCGACGAAGCTCCGCCGCGGGTCATCAAGCGCATTGTGGCCCATCTGCCGCCGCCCCCCACCCGCCTGGTGGTCCCGTACATCGAGGTCACCCACAACCGGGTGGCGATCGAAATCATGCGCGGCTGCACCCGGGGTTGTCGGTTCTGCCAGGCCGGGATGATCACCCGTCCGGTCCGCGAACGCCCGGTAGACCAGGTGGTGGAAGCGATCGACGAAGCCCTGCGCCAGACGGGCTACGAGGAAGTTGCCTTGCTCTCCCTGTCGTCGTCGGATTACGACAACGTGCTTCCCCTGGTGCGGGCGGTGCGGGAGCGCTTCGCCGGACGCCATCTCAATCTGTCGCTTCCCAGCCTGCGGATCGAGACCTTCTCGGTGGAACTGATGGACCTGCTCCAGGGCGAATCCCACCGCAGCGGTTTCACCCTGGCTCCGGAGGCCGCCACCGAGCGCATGCGCCAGATCATCAACAAGCCGGTTTCGACCGAGCAGGTGCTGACCACGGCGCGGGAGATCTACCGCCACGGCTGGCATACCATCAAGCTGTACTTCATGATCGGGCATCCCCAGGAGACCCTCGACGATGTGCAGGCCATCGCCGACCTGTGCCGCCAGGTGTTGGCCGTCGGACGCGAAGAAGTCGGCCGGCGCGCCCGGGTGACGGCCGGGGTCAGCACCTTCGTCCCCAAGCCCCACACCCCGTTCCAATGGGTGCCGTGCGACACGGTAGAGCAGATCCGGGAGAAGCAGTCCCTGCTCAAGCGGGAGCTGCGCGGCCCGGGCCTGAAGTTGAACTGGAATCACCCGGATGAGACGATGCTGGAAGCCTGGCTGTCGCGCGGCGACCGGCGGATGGGGGAAGTCGTCCTGCAGGCGTGGCGCAACGGGGCCCGCTTCGATGCCTGGCAAGAGCACTTTCAGCGGGACGCCTGGAACCGGGCCTTCGAGCAGGTCGGCCTCGATCCGGCGTTCTACACCCACCGGGAACGCCCGATCGACGAACCCCTGCCCTGGGACCACATCGACGTCGCCTTGCGCAAGTCGTTCCTGACCGAGGATTATCTGTGGAGCCTGCGGGGCGAGACCCGCGTCGACTGTCGCGAGCGGTGCTTCGCCTGCGGAATTCTGCCCCGCTTCGCCAACCTGCGTCGGCTGAATCCCGGCGACATGTGGGAATGCCCTGAGGTGCGCACGCCGGTCCGGGTCCCGGAGCAGGCGCTGGTCGCCTGATCCGATGCCGACGGCCGACCGAACCCGCTATCGGTTGACCTTCGCCAAGACCGAAGCCATGCGCTTCACCGGGCACCTCGACGTGCACCGGTCCTGGGAACGCACCTTTCGGCGCGCCGGCCTGCCGCTGGCCTACAGCCAGGGCTTCAATCCCCGTCCCCGTCTGAACATCGGCGCAGCGCTGCCCCTGGGATGCCTGAGTCTTGCCGACCTGTTGGACGCCTGGCTGGAACGGCCCCTGCCGCCGGACGAGATCGCAGCCAGCCTGAAGCAGGCGGAACCGCCCGGCCTGGAGTTGATCTCGATCGTCGAAGCCGACCCGGCCGAACCGGCGCTCCAACAGCGGATCGTCTCAGCCGAGTACGAGGTCGCCCTGCCCGGGTCGTCCGATCCGGCGCAGGTCGGCGAACGGATTGGCGAACTGCTGGCCTCCGCCGCCCTGCCGCGCACCCGCCGGGGCAAGCCGTACGACCTTCGACCGCTGGTGGAAACCCTGTCCCTGGCGGAATCCGGGGCGACCCTGCAAATGAGGCTGGCCGCCCGGGAAGGGGCGGCCGGCCGGCCGGAAGAGGTGGTGGATGCGTTGGGGATCGATCCGGCGTCGGTTCGACCCGTTCGCACCCGGCTGGTGCTCGGAATCGCCGCCGAACCCGGCGCCTGAGCCTGCCCGCCTGCCTCAGGCGGGGAGTTTGAAGAAGTTCATCAGCTTCATCGCCAGAGTCAGATCCCCCTTGAGCTTGACCTTGCCTTCGGCGAAAGCGCTCATGGCGTTCATCTTGCCGGCGATAATGTCGAGGTAGTCTCCGGCCTGAGACGTCAGGGTCAGGTTCGGATTCTCGGTGGTTCCCGGCTCGACCTTGCAGGCGCCCCCGCCAATTCGGATCACCCAGTCACCCCCCTGGTCACCCTGCAGGTGGTACTGGATCACGGCTTCAACATTGGCCGCCTTCTCCGGCAGAAAAGCCTTCGGCATCAACTCCATTAGCTTGGCGATGGTCAGTGCTTCGGCCATACTCGATCTCCTCCTCGGGTTTGCTCGAACCATTCTCTCACACCGTGGTCGCCGCGCCGGCCGGTCCCCCTGCTAGTTCAAGTTCTCGAACAGACCGGCGGCGCCCATGCCCCCGCCGATACACATCGAAACCATCCCCAGGCGCGACTTGCGGCGCTTCATCTCATACAGCAGCTGGGTGGTGAGCTTGGCCCCGGTGCAGCCCAGCGGATGGCCCAGCGCGATGGCCCCACCGTTGACGTTGACGATCTCGGGGTTCAGATCGAGCTGGCGGACCACCGCGACGGCCTGGGAGGCGAAGGCCTCATTCAGCTCGATCAGCTCGATCTCCGCCTGGCTGATTCCCTTGCGTTTGAGCAGCCGGGGAATGGCCACCACCGGTCCGATCCCCATCACCTCCGGACGCACCCCGGCCGCGGTGAAGCCGGCGAAACGCGCCATCGGGACCAGGCCCAGCGCCGCCGCCCGGCGGCCGTCCATCACGATCACGCCGGCGGCGCCGTCGCTGAGCGGCGACGAGTTCCCTGCGGTGACGGTGCCGCGATCCTTGAAGACCGGGCGCAAGCGGGCGAGCCCCTCGACGGTGGTATCGGGCCGCAGATGCTCGTCGGCCTCCAGCCGCCTGTGCTTGCGCACGATCGAGCCCCGGTCGTCGAGCCGGACTTCCTCGAACTCGATCGGCAGGATCTGTTCGCCAAATCGACCGGCGGCGACCGCCTCGGCCCCCTTGCGGTGGCTGTGATAGGCGAACTCATCCTGCGCCGGGCGCGTCACCTCGTACTCTTCGGCCACCCGCTCGGCGGTCAGGCCCATGCCCAGATACACCCCGGGGCGGTTCTCGGCCAACCAGGGATTGGGACTGAAGGCGAAACCGGTCATCGGCACCGCGCTCATCGATTCGACTCCGCCGGCGATGATGATGTCGGCGCCGTCGGCCAGGACTCGCTCGGCGGCGATGGCGATCGCCTGGAGACCGCTGGAACAGAAGCGGTTGATCGTCATGGCCGGAACTTCGGCCGGCAACCCGGCCCGCAACGAGATCGGCCGCGCCAGATTGAGGCCCTGATCGCCCTCGGGGAAGGCGCAGCCGAAGATCACATCGTCGATCTCAGCAGGGTCGATTTTCCCTTCCGCCCGGCGCAACAGCTCGACGACGACGGAGGCCGCCATCTCGTCCGCACGGACGTCGCGGGTGGTCCCCTTGACGGCCCGGCCGACCGGGGTCCGGCAGGCCGCAACGATCACCGCTTCACGACTCATCTGTTCCTCCTCGCCGGAGCAGGTTCGAACGGTGCCTGACCCAGGTCAGACTGCCGGTTGTCGCCAGGCTCTCGGCCGACGACCGATCATGGTCAATTCCGCAGCGGCTTGTTGTTCTGGAGCATGTACCAGATCCGCTCGATGGTCTTCGGCTCTTTGCACAGGGCCAGGAACGCCTGGCGCTCGAGCGCCAGGAAATGATCCTCCGAGACCCACTGGGCGGCGCTCAGGTCTCCGCCGCACAAGACGTAGCCAAGCCGGGTCCCGACGAGGGCGTCGTGCTCGGAGGCGTAACCACCCTCTTTGAGCTGGTCGAGGGCCACCAGCAAGGCGGCGTAGGCGTCGCGGCCGGCGGCGTACAGTCGAGGCCGGTCGGGGGGCCGGTATCCGCTTTCCGCCAATGCCAGCGCCTCGCGCTTGGCTTCGGCCAGCAGGTGTTCGGGATTCATCACGATCCGGTCGGCTTGGCGCAGGTAGTGCATTTCGCGTGCTTCTACGGCGCTGGTGGCGACCTTGCCCAGCCCCACCTGCTCGAAGGCCTGCTGGAGGAACCCCAGAACTTGCGCGTTGGGTGTCGCCATCGGGCCCGAGACAATCCGGCGGACGACTTCCTTGCTGCCCGTGCCGGCCGGGATCAGGCCGACACCCACCTCGACCAGCCCGATGTAGCTCTCGGCCGCGGCGACGACCCGGGAAGCCGCCAGGACGACCTCGCATCCGCCGCCCAGGGTCATTCCGAACGGCGCCACCACCACCGGCTTGGGGGCATAGCGGATCGCCTGCAGCAGCCCCTGCATCTTCTCGATGGCGGCGTCGATCAGCCCGTACTCTTCCTGCTGGGCGGCCACGGCGATGGCGAAAATGTTCGCTCCGGCGCAGAAGTGCTTCCCCTGGTTGCCGATCACCATCGCTCGCCACGAAGTCCTGCTCGAGGATCCGCAGCCCCTCGGCCGCCAGATCGAAGATCTCGTCGTCGAGGGCGTTGGCCTTGCTGTGGAATTCGAGCAGCAACACCCCGTCGCCCAGGTCGAGCAGGCTGGCGCTGTCGTTGCGGCGGAGCTCGGCTCCACCGGCGCGCAGCGCCTCCAGCGATACCTGGCGCGGATCGTCCGGCATCGGATGGTAGGCCTGGCTGGCCGGGTCGTAGTAAGCCGTGACCACTCCGTTCTCGCGACGATAGAACGTCGGGTGGCCGCCGGCCAGCATCGTCTCGACCCAGGCCGGGATCTCCACCCCCTCCGATCGCAGGCGGTCCACGGTCCGCGCCACGCCCAGCGCGTCCCAGGTCTCGAACGGGCCCAGCTCCCACAGGAAGCCCCAGCGACAGGCCCGATCGATCGACAGGAGGTCGTCGCTGACCTCCGGAATGCACTCGGCGGCGTACACGACCAGCCGCGACAGGATGTGCCACAGGTAGGCACCGCCGCGGTCTTCGGCGAACGCCAGCTGCGCCATGCGCTCGCCGACGTCTTCCGTCCCTCGCGAAGCCTTCAGGCTGGCGAAGGCGGCCTTCTGTGGCGCCCGGTGCTCGAGGGTCTGCAGATCGAGCGACCAGAACTCACGCCCGGCTTCGGTCTCGACCTTCTTGTAGAAGCCGACGTCGGTCTTGTTGCCCAGCCAGCCGCGCTCGATCATCGTGCGGATCAGGGCGCCGGCCCGCTCGTCGACCAGTACGTCCCGGTAAGGATCATCAGGGATCGCCGGGTACAGGTTCTGCGAAACGTGCGCCAGCACGTCCAGCCCCACCAGGTCGTTGAGCCGGAAGGTTGCCGTCTTCGGCCGGCCGATCGGCGGTCCGGTCAGGGCGTCGATCTCCTCGACCGTGTACCCCTCGGCGATGGCGCGGTTGATGCCGATCGACCCGGCGATCGAGAGGATGCGGTTGGCGATGAAGTTGGGCGTGTCCTTGCACAACACCACGCCCTTCCCCAACCGGTCTTCGCAGAAACGGCGCAAACCATCGACCACCGCCGGGGAGGTGTGGGGAGTGGGAATCATCTCCAGAAGCTGCAGATAGCGCGGCGGATTGAAGAAGTGGGTCCCCAGAAAGTGTTCCCGGAATTCCGCCGAGCGGCCCTCGGCGATGGTCGCCACCGGGATCCCGCTGGTGTTGGTGCTGATGATTGCCCCGGGCCGGCGGACCTTCTCGATCCTCTCCATCAGAGCGCGTTTGATGTCGAGGCGTTCGACCACGGCCTCGATCACCCACTCGGCTTCGCCGATCTCCGGGAAATCGTCTTCCAGGTTGCCGATGCGGATCATCCGGGCCAGGTCGGGGTGGTACAGGTTGGCCGGACGCGCCTTGAGGCAGCGTTCGAGCCCCTGACGCGCGATCCGGTCGCGCACCTCCGGCGAATCGAGCGTCAGCCCGCGCCTGGCTTCGTCGGGGGTCGGTTCACCGGGGACGATGTCCAGCAGGAAGGAGGACACGCCGGCATTGGCCAGGTGCGCCGCGATCGCCGCTCCCATGGTCCCTGCGCCGAGGACGGCGGCCTTCTGGATTCGCATTGCCATCACGAGACCTCCTTCACCTGAACCGGGGCACGGCGGCCCCGCAGGAAATCGAAATGCTGCTTCGGCCGGCGGCTTCTAGGCCAGCTCGGCCCGGCCGTAACTGAGGATGCGGCGGGCGACGATCAGACGGTTGATCTGGCCGGTGCCTTCGTACAGGTCGTTGATCTTGGCATCCCGGAACCACTTCTCCAGCAGGTGCTCGCGCGAGAACCCGACCGGCCCGAGCATCTCCACCGCCTTCTGGGTGATGCGCACCACCACGTCGCCGGCGCGCACCTTGGCCATCGACGCCTCCAGGTTGTTCGGCTTCTTCTCGTCCATCATCCACACCGATTTCAGGGTCAACAGCCAGGCCGAGCGCAGCAGCACTTCCATATCGATGAACTCCCGCTCGAGGTTGGACAGCCGGCTGCGCGGCAGGCCGTAGCGGATCGAGAGGCCCTTGCCTTCCAGAAACGTCGCCAGGGTTTCCAGGGTGGCCCGGGCGACTCCCAGCGCCGAGGCCGCCACCATCGGACGGCTGGCGTCGAAGGTGGCCATGGCGCCCTTGAATCCTTCGCTGGTCTTCTTTTCGACCTCCGGGCTTCCCAGGATGTTGTCGAACGGAATGCGGCAATCCTGCAGGACGATCGAGGCCGTGTCGGTGGCCCGGATCCCGAGTTTGTGCTCGAGCTTGGTGACCGTACAGCCCGGGCGTCCCCGCTTCCACCACGAAGGGCCGCACCCCGGCCCGCCCGGCCGTCGGGTCGATCGTCGCCCAGACCACGACGAAACCCTGGGTATCGACCAGCGCCTTGTGCCCGGCCGTGACGAAGATCTTCTCCCCGTTGAGCACCCACTCGTCGCCATCGCGTACGGCGGTGGTGCGAACCATCGCCGGCATGGCCGACCCGGCGTGCGGCTCGGTCAGGGCCATGGCATCCAGAACGGGCTTCTCCCCCTGGAACCGGGTGAGGAAGCGCTCCTTCTGCTCAGGAGTTCCGGTAGCGGCCACCGCCGCCGCACCCAGCATCCCGACCGGCGAACACAGGTACAAACCCGTATCGCCCCACGAAAGGACTTCGGCCGAGAAGGCCAGCCGCTGGTAACCGAGACGGGGTCCCGCCTTCTTAGGAGGACCTCCGTTGTCCTTCTTCTCCTTCTTTCCCGGGACGAAGCCCCCGCCCCCCATCTGCTTGTTGGCTTCGTGCATGAACGTCATGTAATCCCAGGGCACCTGGTGTTCGTTCTCGTCGAAGTGCCGCGCCACCGGGCGCATCATGTTGTCGGCGACCATCGTCATCAGGGTGATGGTCTGCTGGATCTTCTCCGGCATCTCAAAGCTGATCATGGATGCGGCTCCTTCTAAGGCGTGACGTTCGGCCAGCTGAGCTCGGGATCCGGCCCGCCCCCCGCCCGGCGGCAGGAATCCGAGGCGGGGCTTCCCGCCGTCGAGGGCGGGGAAAGAGCAGGAGGGTTGAGGAATGCCCAAGCGTTTCCCCTAGACCATCGCCAAACCGGGGAACACGGGAATGCCGCGCCCGGTGCGATACCAACGTTCCACCGGGTGTTCGCGGATGTAACCGTGTCCGCCCAGGATCTGCACCGAGCGGTCGGTCACCATCATCGCCAGGTCTCCCGACCCCGTCAGCGCCAGGTAGGAGGCCTTGGCCGGGTCTTTGCCCTGGTCGATCAGCCAGGCGGCTTCCCATACCAGCAGCCGGATGGCCTCGATCTCGATCGCCATTTCGGCCAGCATGAAGGCGATGGTCTGCTTCTGGGCGATGGGCGCACCGAAGACTTCCCGATCCTTGGCGTAGGCCAGGGCGTAGTCGTGCGCGGCGCGGGCCAGCCCGACGCCCAGCGCCGCGACCGCCACCCGCGTGGAAGCCAGCAGCGGTTCGGGGTCGCAGCCGTCGTCCCCTCCGAGGCGAGCCTCCGCGCCGATCTTCACACCGTCGAGTTGCAGCGAATACAACGGGACGGCACCCAGGCCCAGGTGCTTCTCCCGTTCGCCGATCAGAAGACCCGCAGCGCCCGGGGGCACGACAAAACCCTGGGTGTGGCCATCCAGCGCGGCGAAGACCAGAAATCCCTGGGCGCGGTCGGCATAGGGAACCATGGTCTTGACCCCGTCCAGCCGGTAGCTGCCGTTTTCTCTGACGGCCGCCGTCCGCATCCCTCCGGAGTGAAAATCGATGTCGGGCTCGACGAAGGCCGCCGTGAAGGGAGCCCAGTCCCCTTCGACCACTTGCGGCAACAGACTGCGCTTCTGTTCTTCCGATCCTCCGACCAGCACCGGGAGGGCGAACATGCCGGGTGTCAGGATCGCCATGGCGCCCGCCAGGTCGCCCCAGGCAAGCTCTTCGGCGGCCAGGACCCCGGTCAGGGCGGAACGATCCCCGAAGCCCCCGTAGGCCTCCGGGATGCTGGCCTGGAGCAGGCCCAGCTCCCAACCGCGCTGGATGACCTCCGCGGGAAACTCCCCGCCTTCGTCGGCGTCGTGGGCGTTCTCCCTGCAGATCGTTGGCAGCGAACTTCTGGGCCGCGCCGATCAGCATTTTCTGCTCTTCGGTTGGATCGAAACCGTACATGGTCCGCTCCTTCAGGTCGGTCGTAGCCCGGCCCGGGCGACGTGGGAGGTGGCAGCCCGGGGGGCCGCCGAGAGACGGATCCACTCGACGACGCCCGATCGGTCCCGGCGTCTCGAGTGTGCTCTCCCGCTCCTCCAGGGCTTCCAGGTGGGCGGCCGTCTCCTCCAGAGCAAGCAGGCGGTGGTATCCGCCGGCGCCGGGGAAGAGTCGATCCGCCAGGTCGGCGAGGGAGCGCGGGCGTTGCAGGGAATCCCGACACCAGGCTCAGGCGGCGGGCGTGATGGGCGCGAATCTCCGAGATCCTCCGGGCACATCCGGGATCGGGGGGCCGTGTCCGCCCAGCCCGGGCGAGGCGCCTTGGCTCCAGACGTCGAGCCGGTCGAGGGAAGCGAGATAGGTCGTCAGGCCGGTGTGCTTGGCCAGCGACGAGGGCGCCATGTGAGGCGTCATCCCCGGCAGGACGTGATCGGAGGTCAGCAGGATCGAACCGATGCGAAGGACGACCTGGCCGGGACAATGGCCCGGCGTATGCAGGATGCGCATCGGCCCGAGAGCGGCTCCCAGGACGAAGTCGACTTCCTGCGACGAGAACAGGCTCTTGGCCAGCAGGTACAGGTCCATCAGGTCCTGCCGTTCCGAGTCTCCCACCCCTGCTCTCATCAGGAACCTGCGCAGGCGGCCGGCCATCGATTCCAGGGAATGCTCGAAGCGGGTCAGAAGCGGGCGGTCGAAACGGTGGATCCCGACCGGCGCCGCGGTCTGCGGCTGCACAAAGGCCAGGCCTCCGTAATGGTCGATGTGGCCGTGAGAAATCACCACGTGGGTCAGCCGCTCCCACGAGCAGGCCTCACGGAATTCCTGCTCGACGGCGCGCAGGCCCCGATCGAGCTGGTCGTTCGAATTCGCCCAAGCCCGAGCCGACATCGATCAGCGCCAGGAATCCCTGCGCGGCCACCAGGTGGGCGAACCCGGTCAGCCCCGGAAACAGGTCCAGCGGAAGGCGATAGATCCTGGCCGATCCCGCGTCGAAACGCTCGGGCGCTCCACTCACCTGGGGGTCTCCGGGGGCGCGGCCGCAAGCCGTTCAGGAACAGATCGGTGAAACGGTCGGCGAACTCGGCCGTGGTAAGCCGGCCGTCGGGGCGGTACCAGGTGATCAGCCAGTTCTGGACCCCGAGCAGGGCAAACGAAACGATCGCATCGTCTTCGGTCGCAAAGGCCCCCTGCTCGACTCCGTCCTTCAGCAGACTTCTCCACAGGGACTCAAATCGGTCGCGCCGGGCGATGTGGGCCTCCCGAAGCGGCGACTCGAGGCGGCGGTATTCCAGCAGCAGCACACCCGCCAGGTCGGCCTCGGAAGCCAGGCGGCCCAGGTAGGCGTGGATCGCCCGCCGTAGTTTGACCTCGGGCGGATCCTTCGAACCGATCACCCGTTCCAGGTCCAGGATCAGCAGGTCGAGGCCTTCATCCAGGATTGCCGCCAGGATCTCCTGCTTGCTCCTGATGTGGTGGTACAGGCTGGCTTTTTGCAGGCCCACCGCGGTGGCAATGTCTTGCATCGATGCCCCGTGATATCCCTTGCTTCGGAAGACCTGGGCCGCGATTCGGATTATCTCTGCCTTATTCACCGCATTCTACCGACCGGTCGGTAGTTTTAGAATACAACGCTGCCAGGCGTGTGTCAACCGGCCCTACCCGGTTCGCCAGCCAGGCGATCTGTCTGTCCAACGCCTCCAGAATCGCCTTGGCGAAGCCCGAGCCGAACCGGGTGTTTCAGGACGGCGGTCATCGCAGGCCCTCCAGCCACCGTCTGGGTGCGCTGTCTCGTGGTGTAGGATTGCGGAGACCTGCCGTCCCAACCTACTCCGAAGGGAATCGCCGTGCCCGTGACACGAGACGAAGCTCTCGAATATCACCGCCGAGGACGTCCCGGCAAGATCTCGATCGCCCCCACCAAGCCCCTGGCAACCCAGCACGATCTGTCGCTGGCGTATACGCCCGGTGTGGCCGAACCCGTGCTCGAGATCGAACGTGACCCGGAGAGCGCCTACGATTACACCGCCAGGGGAAACCTGGTGGCGGTGGTCAGCAACGGCACGGCCATCCTCGGGCTGGGTGATCGAGGAGCGCTGGCCTCCAAACCGGTGATGGAGGGCAAGGCAGTCCTGTTCAAAGCCTTCGCCGACGTCGACGTGTTCGATATCGAAGTCGAGGCCGACGATCCCGAACGACTGATCGAAGTCGTGGCGGCCATCGCCCCGACCTTCGGGGGTATCAACCTCGAAGACATCAAGGCCCCCGAGTGCTTCGTTGTCGAAGAACGCCTCAAAGGCATGCTCGATATCCCGGTCTTCCACGACGACCAGCACGGCACGGCGATCATCTCCGGCGCCGCCCTGCTCAACGGCCTCGAACTCGTGGATAAGTCGATCGACTCGATCCGGGTGGTGGTTTCCGGCGCCGGAGCTTCGGCGATCTCGTGCAGCGAGCTGGCCGTCCGGCTGGGGGTCCGGCGGGAGAACATCCTGCTGGTAGATACGCGCGGAGTCGTGTATGCCGGCCGGGAGCAGGGGATGAACGAGTACAAGCAGCGCTTCGCCGCCCGGACCGAGGCCCGCAGCCTGTCGGATGCGGTGCGCGATGCCGATGTGTTCTACGGCCTTTCCGCCGCCGATCTGCTCACCCCCGAGATGGTGCGCACCATGGCGGAGCGGCCTCTGATTTTCGCCATGGCCAACCCCGACCCCGAGATCGGTTACCAGGCGGCCAAGCTGGCGCGCCCCGACGCCATCGTCGCCACCGGACGCAGCGATTATCCCAACCAGATCAACAACGTGCTGGGGTTCCCCTTCATCTTCCGGGGCGCCCTCGATGTGCGGGCCCGAGCCATCAACGAAGAGATGAAAGTGGCCGCCGCCAAGGCGCTGGCGGCTCTGGCGAAGCAGGATGTGCCCGACAGCGTCCTGCACGCCTACAATCTCGAAAGCCTGCGCTTCGGCGCCGAGTACATCATCCCCAAGCCCTTCGACCCGCGCGTCCTGCTGTGGGAGTCGCCGGCGGTCGCCGGCGCGGCGATGCAGACGGGCGTGGCGCGCCGGCAGATCGACCTGGAGGAGTACCCGCATCAGCTTTCGCTCCGCCAGGGGCGGGGCATGCGGGTGCGCCAGTTGGTGGTGAACCGGGCTCGCCAGCGGCCGAAACGAGTCGTGTTTGGAGAGGGAGAAGAAAAGAAGATCGTTCGGGCAGCCGCCCGGGTGGTCGAAGAAGGAATCGCGATTCCGATCCTGCTTGGCCGGCCGCAGGTGGTGGCGCAGCTGCAATCCGATCTCGGGTTGCAGACCGAACTGGTGGTGATCGATCCGGCCACCCATCCCCGCCGGGAGGAGTATGCCCAGGCCTACTTTGAGCGACGCTCGCGACGAGGCATGACCCGGGCCCTGGCCCGCTCGCGCGTCCGCCAGCGCAACATCTTCGGCCCGATGATGGTGGCCATGGGTGAAGCCGATGCGTTCGTATCCGGATTAACCTTCGAGTATCCGGAAGTGATCCGGCCCGCCCTGGAGATCTTCCACACACGTCGGGGCGCCCGCCGGGCGGCCGGCGCCTACCTGATGATCGTTGGTGATCGCCCCTACATCTTCACCGACGCCACGGTCAATATCGACCCCAGCGCAGAAGACCTGGCAGAGATCGCCTCCCTGGCGGCGGACTTCGCCCGCCAGCTGGAGATCGAACCACGGGTGGCGCTGCTTTCCTTCTCGAACTTCGGCAGCACCGACCATCCGCTGTCGCGGAAGGTTCGTCAGGCGGTCGAGATCCTGCGCCAGCGGCGACCTGATCTCCCGGTGGACGGCGAGATGCAGGCCGACACGGCCGTGGTGCCGGAAATCGTGGACGAACGCTATCCGTTCAGCCGGGTCCGCGACGCCAACGTGCTGGTGTTCCCGTCCCTGGAGTCGGCCAATGTCGCCTACAAGTTGATGGCCCGGCTCGGCGGCGCACAGGCCATCGGACCGATTCTGCTCGGTTTGGGCGCCCCGGTGCACGTCTTGCAGACCGGCGACGACGTCGAGACCATCGTCCACATCGCCGCGGTGGCGGTGATGGACGCTCAAGGGAGGGAGGCGAATGGGTGAGAGGCTGAAGCCGACGAAGACCCCGTTGACCTGGGCGCTGGTCGCCTTGCTCCTGGCCGGCTGCGCCGCGCGGCGCAAGCCAAATCGTACATGGACCTGTCTCCGGACGAGCTGGCCGCTCGGCTGGGTTCCAAGGACTTCTACTTCGTCAACACCCACATCCCGTACGAGGGCGAGATCGCCGAGACCGACGCCTTCATCCCGTTCGATGAGATCGCAGACGAGCTCGACCGGCTACCGTCCGATCGCAATGCCGAGATCGTCCTGTACTGCCAGAGCGGGCGAATGAGCTCGATCGCCGCCGAAACCCTGATCGGGTTGGGCTACACCCGGATCTACAACCTCGATGGCGGGATGATCGCCTGGGAGCAGGCCGGTTTGCCGCTCGTGGGCAGGTGACCCCGGGCCAAGCCCCTTCGCAGTCGGCTGCCGGGGCTGAGGACCGGCGCCGGATTCGACCCTTCCAACACAGGGTGGGTTTGCCCGATCGGTGTGGACTCCACCCGGGACGGCGAGCCGGGCAAGGGCACACGGCCGCCGGCAGGCTGCAGCGACTCCCGCTCAGCTTGAGGGCTTGCCCCGGCTGGGATAGAATGACGGCAGGCCCCTGTAGCTCAGTGGATAGAGCGTTGCCCTCCGGAGGCAAATGCCGGCGTTCGAGTCGCCGCAGGGGCGCCTTTCGGCCTTAACCGAGTTCCACCCACGCCACGCTCCGCTCTGTCGTGTCGAACAGCGCCATTGTGCTTGGCCCTTTCATGCCCAGCAACTCGCCCGGGTTGAGCAGGAAACACCCGCCGATCCTCTCCTCGAACCGAAGGTGGTCGTGTCCGTAACAGACCAGGTCGTACCTCCCCGACAGCGCCAGGCCGCGGGCGATGCGGGGATAATGATTGACCGCCACCCGCAGACTTCCAACATCGACCTCCGCCAGCTCGGCATGCAGGGTGATGCCCGGAAACCCGGCCGCCACTTTGCCAATCAGGTAGGTATCCCCATCGTTGTTCCCCCAGACGATGTGGACCGGGCGATCCCCCGTGAGCTCCCCGAGCCGGCGCACCAGGAACGGAGAACACAGGTCGCCGCAGTGGATCACGACCTGCGCCGAAGCGATCGCCGGCGCGGCCGCTTCCAGCTTTCCCAGGTTGTCGTGCGAGTCGCTCATCACCAGGATCTTCACCATGGACCTCCATGCAAAGGACTCACATACCGATCGGGGTTCCCCGGTTGATCCGCAATTGCCAGCGGAGCGACCTTGCCGCCGTGGTGTTTCTCGCCTGGCTGCTTTCCGCCTGCAGCCACGCCCCGCGGATCCAACCCCCACGCGTCCTCCCGTCTCCCCCTCCCCGGTGACCTCTCCCCTGATCGGAGCGACTGGGAGCGCCGTCCGGGCGCCGGAAACCACCGAAGCCACCGAGGTCTCGCGCACGGTCTTCCTGCATGACTACTACTTCCAGCCTGCGACGATCGAGGTCCCCCGGGGAGCCAGGGTGGTCCTGACCGTCGTCAACCGCGGCAACCATGAGCACGCCTGGGTCTTGATGGAGAAGGATTTCGTCTGGGAGCATCCTTTCGACGCCGAAGACAGCAACCACGGGCTGACCCGCGTCACCGTGGATGTGATCGGGCGGGATACGCTGGTGTTCACGGCTCCCAGCGAACCGGGAGAATACAACATCGTTTGCAGTATTCTCGGCCACGTCGAATTCGGGATGGTGGGCACGCTGATCGTGGTCTGACGGCGCATTCGCCCCCGAGTCCCGACGCCAACACTCCCTCACCGGCAAGGGTCTGCCTCGTCCATCGGCCTCACGGATCCGAACAGTCACGCCGAAACCCGCAGTTCCGACAGACGATCTTGCAATGAATCTCGATCGTCGCCGCTCCGCACAACCAGCAAGCTTCTCCCTTGCGGTACGGGGCTGATGCTTCTCCCCGCTTGCTTTCCGGGGTGGCTGCCTCGGCCTTCCCCGAATCTGGCGCCTCACGTGCGGCCATGGCAACTCCCCAGCCCGCGCACAGCCTCGGCCAGACGATCCGAGACAGCCGATGACCCTGCCCGCCATGCCCAATTCCCCTCGGGACGCCCGGGTGTGTTCATCCGGGCCGGCCGCCCGAGCCCGAGGAAGTCCTGCAACGGGGCCAGCGCCCAGCCGGCCGGGGATGACCAGACAGCCTCGATCATCCGCCAGGCAACGTCGCTCCCGTCACTGGCCAGATAGCGTCGGGAGAAATCCTGAATCGCCGGGGAAGAGCCCTGATACCAGCCCAGCGACGTATCGTTATCGTGGGTCCCGGTATAGGCGACACACACTTCCGGATACTGGTCCGGCAGGTGAGAATCCCCCTGCCCTGCCTCCAGGCCGAACTGCATGACTCGCATCCCTGGAAGCCCGAACGAATCCCGCAGCCGCTCGACCCTTTCCGTGATCACCCCGAGGTCTTCGGCGATCAACGGCAGGCTTCCGATCGACGCTTGCAACGCACCTAACAACTCGGCTCCCGGCGCTTCGACCCAGCGCCCGTCCACCGCCGTCGCCGCCGAGCCCGGCACCTCCCAATACAACTCCAGACCGCGGAAGTGATCCAGCCGCACCGTGTCGACCAACCCGGCCAGATGGGCGACCCGAGCGGTCCACCACGCGAACCCCTGCTCCTGGTGGCGCTCCCAGCGGTAGATCGGGTTTGACCACAGTTGTCCGGTCTCGGAAAAGTAATCGGGAGGCACGCCGGCGACGACGGTCGGAGTGAGGTCGGGGGCCAGCCGGTACAGCTCCGGGTGCGCCCAGACATCGGCGCTGTCGTAGGCGACGTAGATCGGCAGGTCGCCGATCAGGCGCACGCCGGCCTGGCGTGCAGCCTGCCGCAGGACGGCCCACTGCCTGAAGAACCAGAACTGCTGAAGCCGGTGCTCTTCGATTCGGTCGGCCAGGGCAGCGCGCGCCTGGTTCAGCGCGGCCGGACGGCGTCCGGCCAGATCGGGCGCCCATTCTCTCCACGCCCGGCCGTTGTGGGACTCCTTGATCGCCATGAACAGGGCGAAGTCTTCGAGCCACTCCCGATGATCCTCGGCCCAGGCTTCGAACGCATCACGCCCGGGCCGGCCGCGCGCCTTCCATGTTTCGGCGGCCGTTCGCAAGACCGACGCTTTCGATTCCGCCACCTCGTCGTAGTGGACGGAGTCGGAGGGCGAGGAAGCGTGGTGCAGAGAACCCGCCTCCAGCCAGCCCTCCTCGACGAGGCGATCGAGGCTGATCAGCAGCGGGTTTCCGGCGAACGTCGACGGGGATTGATACGGCGACCAGGATGGGCCAACCGGCCCCAGGGGCAGAAACTGCCACAGCTTTAGCCCGGCGGCCCCCATCCAGCCAAGCCAGGCGTGGGCGGCCTGTCCCAGGTCGCCGATCCCATCCGGGCCCGGAAGGCTGCTCAGGTGCAGCAAGACGCCCCCGGCCCGCGCCGGATTCAACGCGAGCGCCTCCGGCGCGCGGACAGCGCCTTGCGGTACACGGCACCGTACAGCCGGGCCGGCCTGTCCCAGGAGAAGTCCTGCCGCGCCGCCCGGGTCTGGAGGCGGAGCCAGCCCCTCCGATCCGCATACACCGTCAGCGCACGGCGCAACGCCTGGATCAGGTCGTCCACCGAGGCCGCCGGGAAGACAAACCCGGTGCCGCCCCTTTCGGCGGCGTCACGCACGCTGTCGCGCAATCCGCCGGTGGAGCGAACGATCGGAATCGAACCGTAGCGCATGGCGATCATCTGGACCAATCCACACGGCTCGTAGCGCGACGGGATCACCACAGCATCGGCGGAGGCATAGATCCGACGGGCCAGGGCGTCGTCGAAGCAAGTCTCGACCCGGAAACGCCCGGAATGACCTTGCTGGAATGCCGCCGCCTGGGCCTCGAGCTCCCGATCCCCTGTCCCGAGCAGCACCGCCTGCCAGGGCAGATCGAGCATCGTGGCCAACGCGTTCAGGAAGAGGTCGATGCCTTTCTGGTGGTCCATCCGGCCGATGAAGGCCAGCAGCGGGACATCCGCGCCAACGGAGAACCCCAGCTCGGCCTGGAGCGACGGCTTGTTGGCTGGTCTGCGCTCGAGACTCGCAGAGTCGAAGCGCATTGTCAGGGCGCGGTCGTTGGCGGGATTCCACACGCTCGGATCGATCCCGTTGAGGATCCCCGCAAGGTTGGTGCGGCGCCGCTTGAGGATGGGATCGAGCCCGAATCCGAACTCCGCCGTGGTGATCTGCTCGGCGTAGGTCGGGCTGACGGTGGTCAACCAGTCGGCTTGGCGGAGTGCGGCGACCAAGGGAAGGTCCCTGGCCCAATCCGGGACCTCGGCACCGTCGGCGGGACCCAGGCCGAAGGCACGCCAGGATTCCTCGGCTCCCGCGCCCGCATAACCCAGATTGTGGATGGTGAAGACCGTAGCGACCCACGACCAGAAGGCGTCGTCGCGGTGGGCCTGGATCCAGGCCACCGCCGCCGCGGCATGCCAATCGTGGGCGTGGACCACGTCGGGCTGCCAGCGCGCTGTCGGCACGCCGCCAGCGCGGCCAGGCACCAGAAGACGAACTTCTCGCCCTGCTCGCCTTCGTACACGCCGGCCCGACGGGCCACCGGTTCGCCGTCCACCAGGAGCAGGTCGACATTGCGGAAAGCGTACTGCCGCGCGGTCGCCCGGATCAAAGCACCCTGACGGCCCACCTGGACGACCGTCTGCCGGCGGGATCGCCGGGCGCCCAGGTCAATTGACGGGTAGTGCGGGAGGGTCTGGCGGACGTTGTGACCGGCGCGCCGTAGAGCACGTGGCAGCTCTCCCCCGACGTCGCCCAGCCCCCCCACCTTGGCCAGGGGGGAGGCCTCGGCACTGAGGAACAGGACCTTCAGGGGGCGAACCATGCCAGCTCCAGATCGGGGAAGACCTTGTCCTTCTCCCAGAGTTGGGCGGCCAGGTCCACGTCCGGCGCGCCGGCCTCCAGCCCATCGAGCAGCGAGTGGAATCGATCGACGTGATCGCGGAACCGCTGGATCGCGTATTCCTTGGCCTGACCTGTGGTCACCAGGAACGGCCAATCCGAGGATTGCAGAAGCAGCAACTCGCGCGCCGCCTGGGTCGCCACCACCCGGGCGGCGCCCTGCGGGGTGCGGGACAGGGCGCGCACCATCCGGCCTTCGGCGTCGTGGATGATCGGCCACATCCAGTGGGTGTCGGGGTTGTCCCACACGAAATGAGCTCCGCCGGCCCCCCACGAGCCCTCGGGGAGATCCAGGACCAGGTCCGGGGGCGTCTTCGCCAGGTAGGCGGAAGCGGTGGTCAGATGAATCCGGGGGTTGGCGTGCATCCGGCGCAGGGCCGCTTCCATCCAGTCGATCCCCTCGAACCACCAGTGACCGAACAGCTCGGTGTCATAGTTGGCCGAAACGATGCCGGGTTGCTCGCTGCTCTCCCGAAATTCGCTCAGGAGATCGGCCACCAGCCCGGCGAAGTGGTCGGCCTGCCCGACCACCTTCGCCGCCGCCCAATCGGGATGGTAAAGATCCTTCTCTCCCAGACCGACACCGGCTCCCGTGATCCGCCAGTACTGCATTCCCGAGACACCGTCCTTCTTGTGGAATTCACGGTAGTCGAAATCGCCCGGGTAACCGAAATCGGCGCTCCACACTTGAAGACCGGCGCGGTTGTCGCGCGCCAGCACCGCGACCTCCGGGGAGGCGACGTGGTACGCCCGGAACGTGGTGGCGGGCTTCGACGGCTGGCCGTCTGCCATCGGCACCAGGTAGCGGCGTGTGACGGAACCGTAGGGCCCCAGGGCCTCACCGGCGGCCACCCCAACCGGGCGCCCTCCTTCCACCATGTGGGTCTCGGCGAAGAAAAGGCGCAGCCCATTGGCCGCCAGGAAGGTCTCCAACCCGGGGCGCGTACGCCCATCGTCGGCTAGGTAGCCCGGACGATAGGCGCACTCCGGAAGCCAGATCGCCCTCGGCGGGGCCCCGAAGTGGCGTCGGTGCGAGGCAACCGCCGTCCTGAGCTGGAGCGAGATCGAACTCGTCGCGGTCGAGGAGGGGCAGGTAACCGTGGGTCGCCCCGCAGGTGATCAGCTCCACCAGCCCGGATTCGGCCATCTCCCGGAACGCGGGTACCAGGTTTCCGTGATACCGATCGTGGAAACTGCGGCGGACCATCCGGTATCGTTCCAGGCTGGACTGTGCCAACCCGGCCAGATGCGGTTCGCCAGAACTCCTCGAAGCGCGGCACGTCGGCCCGGGCGGCGGCGATCTTCTCGTCCAGGTAGGTTGAGAAATTGTGCTGGACGTCCTCGTCTGCCAGTTGCTCGACCAGGACCGGCGTCAGACCCAGGGTGATCCCGCCGCGCACGCCGTCGGCTCGCAGCCGGTGGAGCATGTCGAGCAGCGGCACATACGTCTCGGCGGCGGCCTCATGCAGCCACTCTTCGCCGTGCGGCCAGCGCCCGGCGGCGCGCGTGTAGGGGATGTGGGAGTGCAGGACGAAGGTGAAGGATCCGGCAGGATGCGCCACGGAATCTTGAGGTCGGTCGATGGAATTGTAGCAGACGGGCCCCGGCTCGATCGGACAAGTGTGTAGAATCTGGTTGGTCAACCGCCGCTGCGTGGCACTGCGGGCGCCTCCCGGCCTGCGATGGATGGAGGAGCGATCAAGCATGATCTCTTTGCGTCAGTCTCTCGGGTATCGAGTGACCCATGGGACCATGGCCAGGTCCATCGAGCCCGCCCAGATCGGATGAGGGGGCGCGCCATGGTCAGAGTCCGGGTCCATGCCCTGCTGGCGTTTGCGGTTCTGTGGGGAGCTGCGGCGATCGTATTGGCCCTCCGCCTGAGCCTCGGCCCCGGGTCTGCCGTCTTCGCCGGTCTGGCCATCGCCTCCCTGCACTGGGTGGCCCTGTTGATCCACCATCTTGGACACGCACTTGCCGCCCGGAGCACGGGTTTCCCCATGGTCGGAATCCGGCTGTGGTGGGGGCTGGCGAGCTCGCTCTATCCAGGAGACGAGCCTGCCTTGCACCCTTCCGTCCACATCCGGCGGGCCCTGGGGGGCCCGATCGCCAGTTTGCTGTTCGGCCTGGCGGCCGGGTTGGCAGCCCGGGACCTCGACGCGGAACGCCCCTCTTGGCCGCCCTGGCCGGGTTCACGTCTTTCGACAGCGTGCTCGTCTTCGGGTTCGGATCCCTCTTCCCGCTCGGTTTCAACGACGGGAGCACCCTGCTGCACTGGTGGAACCATCCCGATGAAGTGCAGGACGATTAAATCATGGCGCCACTTGTTCCCAAGCCGAGGTTCTTCAGGTCCCCGGCAGAATTCGCCCGCTGGCTCGAGAAGAACCACGCCAAGGCCAAGGAACTGTGGGTTGGCTACCACCGGAAGTCGACGGGGCGGCCCAGCCTGACCTGGCCCGAGTCGGTGGACGAGGCGCTGTGCTACGGCTGGATCGACGGAATCCGCAAGACCGTGGACGCCACCCGTTACACCAACCGCTTCACACCCCGCAGGCCGGGGAGCAACTGGAGCAGGGTCAACCTGGCCCGGGCCCGCCAGTTGATCAAGCAGGGCCGGATGCAGCCTGCCGGGCTGCGCGCACTCAAGGCCGGCCTGGCGGGGCGCGGGGGAAAGGACTCCACCAGGAGGAGTCCTACAAGACTGCCGCCCAGATTCATGAAGCTCCTCAAGTCAGACAAGAAGGCCTGGACCTACTACCGTTCCCACGCTCCGGGGTATCGGCGTCTGGCGGCCGGGTGGGTGATCAGCGCCAAGAAAGAAGAAACTCGCCTCCGACGACTGGCCATCCTGATCGAAGCCTCGGCCCAAGGGATGGCGATCCCTCCACTCGCCCGCCCGAGCAGAAACGAGTGACCCTGCGGCTGGGCCGGCGGCGCGCGCAGGCGCGAGCGCCGCGCTCCCGTTTCTCGGCCGGCCTGATCGATGCGCTGGGCCGGGCAAAGATCATCGGCCTGCGCGTCGGCCTTTCCCCACACCGCTCCATCGGTCTGTGGGTTGTCGTGGTACAGGGCCGGGTCTTTGTTCGGTCCTGGGGCGCGACCCGCACGGATGGTTTCAGAAATCCCTGGACGAACCTGCCGGAGTACCTGACCATCGGTAGCCGGCGCCTGCGGGTGCGCTTGATCCGGACTCGCAGCGATCAACTCAAGACGGCCGTCGATCTGGCTTACCGCGAGAAGTACAAGACACCAGGCTCGGCCAGGTTCGTCCGCGATATGGCGCGGGTCCGGTCGAGGGACTCGACCACCGAGCTGGTCCCGCTGAGCTAGGCCCAGATCTTCGCCGGGACATCCAGAGATGGACCTCGTCCTTTTCGGCCGTGCGATACTCTGTCGAGCCGAGAAGGGCAACATGCAGCGCAACCCGATCCCCCATGAATGACCCTGCCCGGGAGCCGGAAGCCATCTGGGCCGACCTGCTCTCCGGCGAACCGAATCAGGCGCGACGGGCATACCGTCGCCTGAGCCCGGAGGAGCAGAGGCAGGTCGTGGACCATCTGGACCGAATGGCTACGGAGGCCGGCTGGCATGGGGCCCAGCGTGAGCGGGCCAGGCAGGCGCTGGCTGCCATTCGAGAGGGAGCACCGACGGAGAACCCATGAGCAAGAAGGACGACCTGCCACGCTGGGATTTGAGCCCCATCCTGCCCGCTCTGGGAGAACCGGGCTTCTCGGAAGCCTTCGAGCGGGCTCGCACCGCCGTCGTCGCAGTGGCCGAGTTGTTCGACCGGCACGCGATCGGAAGTGGTGCAGGCGATGGGACTGGTTTGCCCGATCGCCTCCGCCGGACCCCGGCCACCGACCAGGCCGGCGTGTCCTTCGACGAAATCCTCGGGGCGTTCCTTGACGCCCGGACCCGGATCTACCTGGTCGAGGCCTACCTGGAGTGCCTGACCGCCGCCGACAGCCTGGACGACCCCGCCCAGGCGCGGCTGTCGGAGCTCCAGCCGTCGCTGGCCTCCATCGGATTGCTGCAAACGCGACTGACCGCCTGGTGTGGCGGGCAAGACCTCGATCAACTGATGGCTGGTTCGGATCTGGCCCGTTCCCACCGCTTCTTTCTCGAGCGAAGCCGGGTGCGCGCCCGGCACCTGATGACACCGCCCGAGGAGGCGCTGGCGTCCGAGTTGACGATCACCGGGAGCATCGCCTGGGAACGGCTGCACGGCAATCTCACGTCCCAGATCCTGGTCTCGATGGAACAAGACGGGGAAGCCCGACAGCTTCCGCTCAGCGCCGTGCGGAACCTGGCCCACGACCCCGACGCGACGGTGCGCCAACGTGCCTTTCGCGCCGAACTCGAGGCTTGGGCACGCGTCCGCCTGCCGTTGGCGGCTGCCATGAACAGCATCAAGGGCGAGGTGCTTGGCCTGACCCGCCGTCGTGGCTGGTCCACTCCCCTGGAGGCCACCCTGTTCGACCACGCCATCGATCGGGAAATCCTGGAGGCCATGCTGGCGGCGGTCGAGGAATCGTTCTCCGACTTCCGGCGCTACTTCGACGCCAAGGCGCGCCGACTCGGACGGGAGCGCCTGGCGTGGTTCGACCTGTACGCTCCGATCGTCGAGACCGGCGTCGTGTGGGACTACCGGCGGGCCTCCGAGTTCATTCGACTCCATTTCGACCGTTTCTCTCCGCGTCTCTCGGAGATCGGGCGCCGGGCGTTCGGCGAGGCCTGGATCGACGCCGGACCGCGCCCGGGCAAGGTCGGAGGGGCGTTCTGCATGTGGCTGCGCGGCGACGAGTCCCGGATCTTGACCAACTTCCTGCCCACTCACCAGGGCATGTCCACCTTGGCTCACGAGCTGGGCCACGCTTACCACAACCATGCGCGCGCGGGATGCTCGATCCTCCAGCGCCGCACACCGTCGACCCTGGCAGAAACCGCCAGCATCTTCTGCGAGACGCTGGTGAACCAGGCGGCCTTCGAGGAAGGCGACGAGCGCGAGCGACTGGCCATTCTGGAGGGTTTCCTGCAGAGTGCCGGCGCGGTGCTGGTCGATGTGATCGGCCGGTTCCATTTCGAGCAGGCGGTCTTCGATCGCCGCCGACATCGCGACCTCTCCGCCGACGAGCTCTGCGAAGAGATGCGGAAGGCACAGGCCCTCTCCTACGGGGATGGGCTCGATCCCGGCACCTATCACCCGTACATGTGGGCGGTCAAACCGCACTACTATTCGGGGTCGGCTTCCTTCTACAACTATCCCTACACATTCGGCCTGCTGTTCGGCCTGGGTCTCTACCGCAGCTACCAGGAGCATCCTGAAGGGTTCCCCTCCCGCTACGAAGCTCTGCTGTCGCGCACGGGAATGGCGACGGCCGACGAGCTGGCTGGAGACTTCGGGATCGATTTGCGCTCGGGAGACTTCTGGCGGTCGAGCCTGGATTTCATCCGGGAGAGGATCACCTTGTTCGAGGACCTGGCGGCGACCGAGGCGTGAGGGCTCGAACCCGGCCGATCCTCTCTTCCCACGGCGTTGCGATCCCCCCTCCTCCGTCATTGCGACCCCGGAGGAAGAAGCCCCGCCTTCCTCGCCCCCTCGCAGTGACAAGAGGGAACGACCATTGCGAGCCCCCTGAGCGAAGCGATGGGGTGTGGCAATCCCCCCTCCGCGACTCAAGCCGGAACAAGACCGGCCCGCCCCTGGAAGACCCAAGGGCGGGCCGGTTACAGAACCAGGCTTCGCCAATCTACCGTCCGAGTTTCTTGCTGGCCGCCTCCGTCAGCGCCGGGACGACCTCGAACAGGTCTCCTACGATTCCGAAGCGGGCGATCTTGAAGATCGGTGCCTCGGCGTCCTTGTTGATCGCCACGATCGTCTTGGCGGTGCGCATTCCGGCCAGATGCTGGATCGCACCGGAGATCCCGCAGGCGATGTACAGGTCCGGCGAGACCACCTTGCCGGTCTGCCCCACCTGGTTCGCATACGGAATGTAGCCGGCATCCACGGCCGCCCGGCTGGCGCCGACGGCGGCGCCGAGAGAAGCCGCCAGCTTGCGGATCAGCTCGAAACCTTGGTGGGCCTTCCAGATCTCCTTCTGCTTGTCATCGGTGATCTCGGCCGGCGGGGTCAGTCCGTTGTTCGAAACACCGCGTCCGCCGGATACGATGACGGCGGCGTCGGTCAGGCTGACCCCGCCCTCGGCCGCCTTGTAGCCCAGCACCTCGGTCGCGACCGGCGAAGCCTTGGCCGCGGCGACATCCACCGGGCCCTGGCGTGAAGCATCCGGCTCGGGACGCGGGAAGGCGCGGCCGCGCAGGGTAATGATCTGCGGCCGACGCTCCCGGGCGACTTCGCTGGTCAGTAGCTTGCCGGCGTAGATCGGCCGGGTGGCGACCACCGCACCGCCGTCGACCGCCAGGGAGATCGCATCCACCGTCACCCCGGTATCCAGATCGACTGCGACCATCGCCGCCAGCTCTCGGGTGCGCCCGGTGAGAGGCAGCAGGAAGACTTCCGCCCCTCCCGCCCGCAAGGCCTCGGAGATCGTGTCGGCATAGGGCTCGGGCCGGAAGTCCTTGACCTCGGGGCCAGTCCGGACCATCGCTTCGTCGGCGCCGTGGCGGATCGCCTGCTCGCCCAGGGCTTCGATGCCTTCTCCCACCACCAGCGCGCGCGACTCCGCCGCCCAGGGCTTCGGCAATCTTCCGGGCGGCTCCGACGGCTTCCCAGGAAGCGGCGACCGGTTCTCCCTGATGGTGATCGATGTAGACAATGACTTTCTGCGCCATCACAGCACCTTCTCTTCCATCAGCCGGTCGATCAGCTTTGCGGCGGCAGCCGCCGGTGTGTCGGCGGCGATCATCTCGCAGGTGGTCGCAACCCGCTCGGGGGCGGTCACCTTGGGCCAGGTGAGCGCCGGTCCTGGGAGCGAAGTCTCCAGGTCGGCTGCGGCCCAGGTGGGAATCTCCGCCTTGGACGCCTTGCGGATGCCCATGAACGACGGGTATCGAGGTTCACCGATCTCCTTGACCACCCCGACCACCGCCGGCAGCGGGGCGCGGACCTGCTGGCGCGCCTTCCTCCAGCATGCGCTCGACCTCGATCGTGCGGCCCGCGGGATCGAGCGCCGCCACCGCCGCCACCAGGGTCAGGGCAGGCCACCCCAACCGGCGAGCCACCTGGCTCGGGGTGACCCCGGTATCGCTGTCGACCGATTGGCGGCCAAAGAAGGCCAGGTCGACCGGGTCGAGCTTCCGGATCGAGGCCGCCAGAGCGGCCGACACCACCAGGGTGTCGGCGCCGTCGAAGGCGGGGTCGCTGATCAGGACCGCCTGATCGCAACCCATCGCCAGGGCCTGCTTGAGAGCCTCCTTGGCGCCTTCCGGTCCCAGGCAGATCGCCGTGACTTTCCCTCCGTGCGCTTCCTTGGTTCGCAGAGCCTGTTCCACTGCAAACTCGTCCCACGGGTTCAGGACGAGCGCGGCATCCCCCCACGACGCCTTTCCGCTCTGGACCGTGACGGTGGCGGCAGTGTCGGGGGTTTGTTTGACGCAAACCACGATGTTCAAAGTGCGATCTCCTCCTTGCCCTCGCGTCGTCCGGCGTCAGGTGCGCCAGACCTTCGGATCGTAGGCCGGCAGTTCGCAGCGCAACGGCGCATCGGTCCGCGTCCCCAGTGCGTAGCCGGCCTGCATCAACTGGTGGATTTCGCTGGTGCCTTCGTAGATCATCGCCCCGCGCGCGTTGCGCAGATAACGTTCCACGTCGTATTCATCGCTGTAGCCGTAGGCTCCGTGGATCTGGATCGCCTCCGACGCCGCGGCGAACGAGGCGTCGGTGGCGTACCACTTGGCTAGCGAGGTCTCGCGCGTGTTGCGCAGCCCGCGATTCTTCATCCAGCCGGCCCGCAGGTAGAGCAGGCGCGCCGCCTCATAGGACTGGACCATCACCGCCAGCTTCTGCTGGATCAGCTGGAAACCGGCGATCGTTCGGCCGAAGGCCCGCCGTTCCCCGGCATAGCGCAGGCTGGCGTCCAGGCAGGCCCGGATCAGGCCGGTCGCACCGGCGGCGACGGTGTAGCGGCCGTTATCGAGACACGACATCGCGATCCGAAACCCATCGCCCTCCTGGCCAATACGATGGCTGGCGGGGACACGCACGTCCTGGCAGTTCACCCAGCCGGTCGACCCGGCCCGCACACCGAGCTTTCCGTGGAGGTCGCCCGTGGTCACGCCGGGTCGGTTGGTCTCCAGCAGAAAAGCGCTAAAGCCGTCGTGCGGGTCGGCTGCCTCCGGGTTGGTGCGTCCGAACCACAGCACATGATCGGCCTTCGAGGCCAGCGAGATCCACGTCTTCTCACCGTTGAGGAGGTAGTCCCCGCCCGCCTTGCGGGCCGTCGAGCCCATCCCGGCAACATCCGAGCCGGCCCCGGGCTCGGTCAGGCCGAAGGCAGCCACCTTCTCGCCGCGCGCCTGCGGCCCCAGGAACTCCTGACGCTGCTCTTCGGATGCCCATTGCAGCAGACCGAGGCTGTTCAGGCCCATGTGCACCGACATCACCACACGCAGAGTCGAATCGACCGCCTCGAGTTCCTCGCACACCAGTCCCAGCGACAGGTAATCGAAACCCTGCCCGCCGTACTTCTCCGGCAGGCAGATTCCCAGGATCCCGAGTTCGGCCATGCGCGGCAGGACGTGGGGGGCCATCTCCTGTTTGCGGTCGAATTCTCGAATGCTGGGCGCGACTTCCTTCTGGGCAAAATCCCGCACCATCCGCACGACCATCTCGTGTTCCTGGTTGAGTTCGAAATCCATCTAGGGAGTCCTGATCGGGGTCACCCAATTATAGCGTCCCGACCGCTCGGTCGGTCGGGTGAAAGTCCCTGACTCGGGCCAGCTGTGACAAACGCCGGACCTCCCCCATGACAATCGACCGCTCCGGACCTCCCGAAGCCGCGCCGCTATAATCCGTCGGAATAAATCGGGCCGCGGATCGATCCGACCTTCTCCGCCGGGCCGTCGTAACCGCCGGCGCTTGCCTGGTGCTTGCCGCCCTTGGGCCGACCCCGTATCCAGTTTGGGTCCGAGGTACCCTCCTTCGAGCACAGCAGGCCGCGGCCAGCGGCCACCCGGAAGCGGCGCTGGCCGCGATCGATCAGGCAACCAGATTCGAGCCGGCCCTGGCGTTTCTCCACCTGGACGCGGCTCGGTTCGCCCTGCAGGCCGGCGATCCCACCACGGCACGGGACCACCTCGGTCTCGCCCGGGAGGCCGGCGTTTCGGAATCAGAGATCGGTTGCCTGACGATCGACACTGCCCCGGCTGGCGCGCCGGCCTCCCCGGTGCCCGACGACGACCTGGCACGTTGCGCCGCCGGATCCCCCAACGCCGTTGCCTGGACCAAGTCATGGATCGGCGACGGACATCTGGAGCAGGCCCGCTTGACCTTGAGCCTGATGGTCGAGGCCAACCCGGAGGGCATCCCGGCCTGGGAGCGGTTTGCCGGTCTGACCGAGTTGCTGGCCCCTTCGGCCACGGAACGAGTGATCCAGCGCGCCTACGCCTTTGACCCTGCCGGGACGGCCCTCCTCGACCAGATCTGGGCATTGGCACGCGCGACGGACGACGTGCCGTCGGCGGAGGCCTCGGCCCAACTCGGGGAGGCGTTCGCCACGGCCGGAGACTGGACCATGGCAGCCGCGTCATTCCGCCACACGGTTGCCCTCGAGCCATCCTTTCCCCGAGCCCGTGCCTACCTGGGGACGGCCCTGGAGCGGATCGGGGCCGACGGCCTTCCGGAGCTGTTCCGCGCCGGAGCCGAGGCCCCCGACGATCCCCTGGTTCGCACGCTGATCGGCGACGCCTGGATCCGTCGCGGGGAACCGGTGTTGGCCAGCCGGGAACTCGCATGGGCGCGGGCGCTCGAACCCCAGGACCCGGCCATCGCCTCGCTGCTAGGCTCCGCCTTGTCCCGCTCGGGTGACTATTCGGAAGCAGCCGAAGCCCACCTCTCGGCTACAGTCCTGGCGCCTTCGAACGCCTACTTCTGGAACGCTCTGGCCGGTTTCTGCCTGGAGCAAGGCTATCAGGTGGAGCAACTCGGACTGCCTTCGGCAAGGAACGCCGTCGCCCTGTCGGCTCCCTCGTCGGAGGCGCTTTCCTCTCTCGGATTCTCCCACGCGGTTGCCGGACGGCTTCTCCTGGGCGAGCGCCTCCTGGCGAGGTCGCTGGCAATCGATCCCTGGGATTCTCAAGCCTGGTATCGGCTCGGGATCACCCTCCTGGATAGCGGTCGACTTCTTGAGGCCAGGTCGGCCCTTGAGAATGCGATCCGGTTCGACCGCCAGGGGAACCTGACACAACTCGCTGAGCGAACCATGGAGCAAATCCCTTGATGATGAAATCGCCTGCGGTTCGGAAACGTGGCGCCTGCCGTGCCCAACGTCTTCCCTGGGTGCGATCCGTGAGTCTGCTGGCAGGCTTCGCGCTGGCCGGTCTGTGGGGATGCGCCCGATTGGATCAATCTCCTTCGGGATCGGTGTTGTTCCAGGACGATTTCTCGCGGACGGCCTCCGGCTGGGACCAGATCGAGGGTTCGGGATACCGGGTCGGCTACAGCCAAGGCGGCTACCACCTGCGCCTCGACCGGCCGGACGGCCTGGTCTGGGGGACCCCGCGCTTCGACCTGCAGCAAGTCCGCCTGGAGGTCGACACCCTGCCCGTCGCCGGTCCCAGCGATAACGCCTTCGGGCTGGTCTGCCGCTACCGGGACCCCGACAACTTCTACTTCTTCCTGATCTCGAGCGACGGGTTCGCCGGCATCGGTGCGGTTCTCGACGGCGAGCGCCAGATGCTCACCGCCGCCACGTTGTTGCCGAGCGAGGCGATCCTCGAGGGCGCCTCCCCGAACCACATGCGCGCCGACTGCTCCGGAAATCGTCTGACGCTCACGGTCAACGGGATCGGCGTGGGAGAAGTGTTGGTTCCCGGATCGAGATCGGGAGATGTGGGCGTGATTGCGGGGAGCTACGCCGAAGGGGGTGTCGAGATCCGCTTCGACAACTTCGTGGTGTTGACTCCGTAGGCCGGGCCCCCGGACTATCGCACGGAACCGGCAGCATGCGACGGCCTCTCGCAGCTGGCCGGAGGCCAGCCTCCTACGGGATTCCCTCACGGCAATCGTCACGACGCGTCGATCGCCTGGGGGTGGTCCATGGAAGCGGTGGGCGACCTGCCGCACCGCCCACCTGTATAATGGACCTATGCTCACCAAACCCGAGCTCGAGAGCGAACTCCACGCCGCACTGCGATCGGGCGACGCCCTGCAGAAGCGCACCCTGCGCATGGTGCTGGCAGGCGTCCAGCTGGCAGAAGTTGAGAAGCGTGGGCCGCTGGACGACGCCGGGATGACGGCCGTTCTGCAAAAAGAAGTCAAGGCGCGCCGGGAAGCCATCGCCGACGCCGAGAAGGCCGGCCGGGGCGACCTGGTGGACGCGGCTTCGGCCGAACTTGCCTTCCTCGAGACCTACCTCCCAGCGGCGCTGTCGGCGGAAGAACTGGAAGATATCGTCCGCCAGGCGATCACCTCCAGCGGGGCTGCCGGGCCGCAGGACATGGGCAAGGCGATGAAGGAGGTCATGGCCCGCGTGGCTGGGCGGGCCGACGGCAAGACGGTCAGTGCCGCGGTGCGGTCTCAACTGGGAGCCGCCTGAGGCGGTGGACGAAGTCTCCAACGCCCGCCCGACGTTGCGAGCGCGCATCCGGGGTGCCTGGCTGACGGCCCGCCTGGCCACGGTGGTCGCTCTGGGAATCGTCGGGGTGGTTCTGGCCCTCTCCCTCCCCGTTTCGGGCCGCACCCAGGCCCTGTCGGCCCGGGTTGGTGATGTCTCCGGCCAGGATGTCCTGGCTCCCTACGCCCTCTCCTACACCAGCGAAGTGCTCACCGCCGTCAGCCGCCGCGACGCGGCCGAAGCGGTCGAGCCGATTTACGACCCTCCCGACAGCGCGGTTGCCCGCCAGCAGCTCTCCCGCCTGCGAACACTGCTCGGCTACGTGGACGCAGTTCGTAGCGATGTGCATGCGACGCAGGAACAGCGGCTGGCCGACCTGGCGGCGATGGCCGATGTCCGGCTGAACTCCGAACTCCGCCACTCTGGTCCTCAGCCTGCCGGCGGCGCGCTGGGAAGCCGTCAAAGTGGAGGCGACCACCGTTCTCGAGCAGGTGCTGCGCAGCGAGATTCGCGAGGCCGGCATGGACAACGTGCGACGCTCGCTGCCGGCGCTGGTCAGCGTCACTTTGCCGGAAGACCAGGCGGACCTGGCGGCCTTGCTGGCCTCGGCCTACGTCGCCCCCAACAGCTTCTACAACTCCGAAGCGACCGAAACCGCCCGGGCCCAGGCTTCCGAGCGTGTGACGTCCGTGGTCAAGTCGTACGCCGCCGGAGAGACCGTTGTCGGGCGCGGGGACGTGATCGACGTCGTCGACCTCGAAGCCCTGAGCGCCTTCGGCTTGCTCCGTCTGCCCGACGTGTGGCGCCAGGTGGCGCTGAACGTGCTGATGGCCACGCTGCTGGCGGCGTCGTTGGCGCTGTACGTGCATCGGATCGGCCTGGACGAGCAGTCGACGCTGCGGCTGGCGATCGTGCTGGTGGTCGCGTTCACGGGAATAGCGGCGGCCATGCAGGTGATGGTCCCCGGGCGCACGATCCTGCCGTATCTGTTCCCGGCCGGCGCGGTCCCGATGATGGTGGCGGTGGTCTTCGGTCCGGGGATCGGGGTCCTCAGCGCCTTCCTGTCGGGCGCGCTGGCCGGCTTTCTGGGGGCCCGCGGCCTCGAGCTCGGCCTGTTTGTGGCCTTCAGTGGGGCGATCTCGGCGCTGGTGATCGGAAAGGCCGAGCGGCTTCTGACCTTCTTCTGGGCCGGATTCGCCGGAAGCCTGGCCGCGGTCGCGGTGATCGTCCTGCTCCGCCTTCCCCGATTCCGCCACCGATCCGGTCGGGAAACTGTCGCTGCTGGCCGCCGGCGGGATCAACGGTGTTCTATCGGCCAGCCTGGCCTTCGGCCTGATCTTGCTTTCGGGCAATGTGCTGGGCGTGGTGACCAACCTGCAATTGATCGAACTGTCGCGGCCGGATCATCCGCTGCTGCTGTCGATCCTGCAGAAGTCGCCCGGCACCTACCAGCACAGTCTCCAGGTGGCGAACCTGGCGGAGCAGGCGGCGCGCTCGATCGGCGCCAACGCCTTGCTCACCCGGGTCGGCGCCCTGTACCACGACTGCGGGAAATCCCTGCATCCGCACTATTACATCGAAAACCAGACGCCCGATCAGAACATCCACGAGCAGCTCGACCCCCCTACCAGCGCCCACATCATCCTGGATCACATTCGCGACGGGGTCGATCTGGCCCGTCGCCATCGGATTCCGGGGCAGGTGGCGGCGTTCATCCCCGAGCATCACGGTACCCTCGAGCTCAGCTACCAGTTGCGGGCGGCGGTCGAGGCGGCCGGCGGCGACGAGCGAAAGGTCAACCGGAAGGATTTCACTTACCCCGGACCTCGCCCGCGCTCCAAGGAGACCGCCATCCTGATGATGGCCGACGGCGCCGAAGCCAAAGCCCGCGCCGACGCACCGCACACCGACGATGAGATCGACGCCCTGGTGCGCTGGGTGATCCAGGACCGTCTGAACCAGGGACAGTTCGATCGAACCGATCTCACCCTGAAGGACCTCGACACGGTCCGGCGATCGATGGCCGCTACTCTCAAGGGAATGTACCATCCGCGGCTGCGGTACCCGGGCGGTCCTCCGGTGGCGGAGGGGATCGAATCGGGCGCCACGCTGGCCGAGCTCAGAGAGGCCGCCGGTCCGCCCCGAGCGTGAGGCATCGCGTTCACCTCCGTCAGGAGACTTCCGTCGCCGGAGCCGGGCCGCGGATAGCCGCCGCAGCCCGCCTGGCGCTTGAGACCGCCGGGTCGCCTCCCTCCGAACTGACCCTGGTATTCACCGACAGCCGCCGAATCCGCCGTCTGAACGCTCGTTTCGCCGGAGAAGACAGGGTGACCGACGTCCTGGCATTCCCGTCCGAACCCGAGAAGTTTCGCGACGCACAACGCTATCTGGGAGACGTGGTGATCTCCCTGCCGCGCGCTCGCCGGCAAGCGCGAAGCCGCAGGGTTCCTTTGATCCAGGAATTGTCGCTGCTGGCGATCCACGGAACCCTCCACCTGCTGGGTCACGACCACGCCGACCCAGCCGATCGGCGGAAGATGTGGCGCCTGCAGAAGAACGTTCTGGCGCGACTGGGATTCGACCCCGCCCAGCTCGGGGTCGATGCATGAGGCCGACTCGCTCTGAAAGCCGGCTGCGCTCGTTCGGACATGCTTTGGCCGGCATGGCTCATGTTCTCCGTACCCAGCGCAACGCCTGGATCCACGCCGCCGGCACGGTGGTGGTCATCGCCGCCGCAGCCTGGCTGGAGGTGCCCGGTTCGCAGTGGCCGGCCCTGCTGATGGCGATCGCGCTGGTATGGATGGCGGAATTCGTCAACACTGCCCTGGAGGCGATCGTCGATCTGGCCAGCCCCAACCGAGATCCTCTGGCGCGGGTCGGTAAGGACGTCGGTGCGGCCGCCGTGCTGGTGGCAGCCCTGGCGGCGGCCCTGATCGGCCTGATCGTCCTGGGTCCTCCCCTTCTGGCGCGGTTGGCACCCGCTGTGTGATCCGGCCGAAACGATGGCCCGAATCCTGCATGGCCGCCCGGCTGGGCCCCGCCGGCCGACCCGTGGTATGGGTCCCACCTCCCCTATGCCCGCCCTTTCACCTGTGCGATAATCCACAGGTCGGTCAGAGTTCACCATCGAAATGACGATGACCCAGAAACCGGGCCCCCTTTTCCGGGCAGCCACCGCCGCCTTCAATCAGGAGGATCCGGCGCAGGCGCTGACGGACTTGCTGCGGCTTGCCTGCGAGTTGACCTCGTCGCCGCGCTCCGCCTTGTTCGAGCTCGATGAAGCCCAGGCAGGATTCAGCCCGAGGCTGGCCCAGGGGACGACCCTGGCGGATCTTGGTCGGCTGACGACCGCCACCGAGCATCCGGTCTTGAAAGAGGTCATCGGCAAGCGAAGGGCGACTTCCACCGGCGGCAAGGGGGGCTCGCTCGGGCTTCCCTTGGCTCCGGGCACGGTCGCCTGCGCCCCGTGTATCTCGGGGACTCAGACGGTGGGCCTGCTGTTTGTCGCCAGCGACGATGGCGGAGACGCCTTCGGGCCGGAACACCTGCAGACTCTAGAAGTCCTGGCGGCCCGCGCCGGCACGCTGCTCAACTACGCCCGTCAGTCGGCGACACAAAGCTATCTGCTGACAAAGCTCTCGCTGCTCTATCAGGCGACCCACGCCATCACCGGGACACGCGATCGGCAAGAGGCCATGCGCCAGACGGCCGTCCACCTGCTCCAGGCGACCACGGCCGACCTGTGCGAGATCCAGGTCATCGACGAGGGCGAGGGCTTGACCACCCGCTTCCGCCATCAGATTGGCAAGTCCCGGCAGCCTTCCCTGGTGGCACTGGTCACCGAGCGCGGACCCGACTACCCGGCCTACCGGCAGGTCCTGCACGACTTGCGGCCGTCCACCATCAACCTGTCGCCGCCCCTGGGGTCGAGCCGCGATCAGGAGCTGCTCCAGGGGGAGGGTTTCGCCTCAGCCACGGTGTTCCCTCTATCCGCCCGCAACCAGGGACTGGGTATCGTGCGCTTGCTCTACACCCAGCCCGGCCGGCGGATCAACGAACAAGAGCTCGAGCTGGCCCACGCGATCATCAACGTCGGTGCGGTCGGGCTGCAGGACGCCATCCACCTGGAAACCGCCGACGCCCGGGCCAGCCAGTTGCAGACGCTGGCCGAGATCGGCCGAGAAATGACCTCGACCCTCGACCTGGAACAGGCGCTGGAGAACGCCATGGTCCACGCGCAGCGCCTGCTCGAAGTCGAGGCCTGCGTCCTGTTCCTGCTGGATGAGGCCGGCGAGGAGCTGGTGCTCAAGGCCAGCGGTGGCACCCAGGTGCGAATCCGCGGGGTGGCCATCGGCCTCCAGGAAGGCATCGCCGGCTGGGTGGCCCGCAGCCGCCAGCCGCTGATCGTCAATGACGTTCGCTCCAACCCGCTTTACCACAGCTCGATCGACGGCCAGACCGGACTGCTGACCACTTCGGTCTTGTGCGTCCCGCTGGAAACGCGCGGCGAAGTGCTCGGGGTGATCGAAGCCATCAACCACCCGCACGGGGCCTTCACCGAGGCCGACCAGCAGGTGCTGGCGTCGGTGGCCTCGTGGGCCGGGATCGCCGTCGACAACGCCAACCTGTTCCGCGGCGTTGCCGACGAGCGAAGCCGGCTGGAGACCACCCTGGTCGAGACGGCCGACTCGGTGGTGCTGACCGACAAGTCGGGGCGGGCGATCCTGGTCAACAAGGCGGCCGGCCAGGCGTTCCGGATCAATCCCGAGCTGGCGGTCGGTCGGCCGGCCCAGGAGATCTTCACCGACCACCCCCTGGGCGACTTGTTGACGCGCGACGACCTGATCCTGCCCACCACGCTGGAAATCACGACTCCCAGCGACCGGACCCTGTACACCACCATCAGCCAGGTGACCGATATCGGCCGGGTCGCGGTGATGCAAGACATCACCGCCCTGAAGCAGATTGACCGGATGCGCTCGCAACTGCTGGGCACGGCCGCCCACGACCTGAAGAACCCGCTCAACGCCATCCGGCTGGGCGCCGACCTGCTGCACGATGCGCAACTCAGCGAGCAGCAACGCAAGGCGCTGAGCATGATGCAGCGCGCCACCGAAAGCATGACCAATCTGATTACCGGCCTGCTGGAGACGATCCGGGTCGAATCGACCTCCAACATCTCCCTGGAGCCGGTCCAAATCAATGACCTGATCCGCCGATCGATCGAAGATCTGCGCATGCTGGCCGAGAAGCGCCAGCAGACCATCGCCTACCAGCCGCCAGACGAGTCGCTGCTGATCATGGGAGATCCCAACCGGCTGAATTCGGTGATGAGCAACCTGCTCAGCAACGCCATCAAGTTCACCCCCGGTGGCGGCCGAATCCGGGTGGATGCCCGCTGGGATGACGACGAAGTGGTGGTCAGCGTCAACGACAACGGGCCGGGGATTTCCCCCGATGAAATCTCCCGGGTCTTTGAGCACCTGTTCCGCGGCCGGGCGGCGATCCTCGACCCCAACAACCCGATCGAAGGCACCGGCCTGGGGCTGGCGCTGGCCAAGACCGTCATCGAGCAACACGGCGGCCGGATCTGGGTGAACAGCGTCGAGGGCGAAGGCAGCACGTTCTACTTCTCCTTGCCCCGGGAGCCCACCCCCAAGACCGGATCCCTGCGGAAAGCTTAGCGCGCCGGTCGGTCCCACCTCCCTCGCCAGAGGAGGCCCATGCACGTCGATATCGAACTTTACCGGCGCGAGCTCCGGCTCGGCGAGGATCGGCGCGTCACTCTCGAGCGCGGTCGATCTTGCCCCGGAGGGCGCCGAACGCAGCCTGGTGTTCGTCCACGGCTTCGGCGGTCAGGCCCGTCAGTGGCGCTATCAGCTAACCCATTTCGCCGACCGCCACCGGGTGGTGGCCCTCGACCTGCGGGGCCACGGGCTGTCCGATGCTCCCACCGGCCGTTACGACTTGCCCACCCTGCTCGGCGATCTGGAGCAGGCCCTGGAGGCTCTCCAGGTCCGTCGCCCCTTCGTCCTGATTGGCCACTCCTTCGGGGGCGCGCTGGGGGTGGAGTACGCCCTGCGACATCCGGCGCGAGTCTCCCATCTGGTGCTGATCGCCGCCTCCGGGCGCTACCCTCTGGCCTGGTACTTCCGCCTGCCGATGCGCCTTCCGCTACCGCTGCTCAACGCGGTCTATCCCTTCCTCCATCGAGCCATCCCGGCGCCGCCGCATGTCCTGCATCCGTTCTACTACCAGACCCTGCAGCCCTGGGACGGCTGGTCGGCCTTCGGCCGCCTCCGCCCTCCGGTGCTGGTGGTGCGCGGGGACCGCGATCGAGTGTTTGACCGCCCCCTGTTCGAACGGGTCGCCAACGAGATCCCGCGGGCCGAAGACGTCAACGTCGGGGCCTCGGGGCACATGGTCATGCTGGAGCGACGAGAGGCGGTCAACCGGGCCATCGAGCGGTTCCTGGGCGATGCCCGGCAGACCTGGCGCTCGGGATCCGGCCCTGGCGCCCTTGAGCGAAAACGACCGTGGCTTTCCGCCTACGACCGCGGGGTTCCCCCGGCGGTGACCCTTCCCGAAATCCCGGTAGACGAGCTGCTGGCCTCGGCCGCCCGACGCTTTCCCGGCCGTCCGGCGGTCGAGTTCTTCGCCGGACGCTTGTCGTATCGGGCTCTCGACCGCGAGGCAAATCGATTCGCCCACGGGCTTCTGGCCCGCGGCCTGCAGCGCGGAGACCGGGTGCTGCTGCTGCTCCCCAACTTGCCGCAGATGGTGATCGCGTTCTTTGGCGCCCTGCGGGCGGGGGCCGTAGCTACCTTCTCGACTCCGCTCTCCGAACCCGACGAACTGATCCGTCAGATCCAGGACTCGGGCGCCCGGTTCCTGGTGACCCTGCCCGACCTGACCGAGGTCGCCGCACGCGCACTGAAGGAGACCGGGCTGGAGCAAGTGGTGGTGACCCGCGTGGCGGAATACCTGCCGGCCTGGCAGGCGCTCGCCTTCCGACTCGGCCGCAGGGCGCGCCGGCCGGGGGCCGCGGCCGCCGGCATGGTCCGATTTCGCGACCTGCTCCACGGCCGGTCCGACGAACGGCCCCTCGAGACCGGCCGACCCGACGACCTGGCCGTGCTGCAGTACACCGGCGGCACGACCGACCGGCCTAAAGGGGTGATGCTGTCGCACCGGAATCTGGTGGCCAACGCGCTCCAGACACGCCACTGGCTTCCCGACGTCACCGACGGAAAAGAAGTGATGCTGGCAGTCCTGCCGTATTCGCACATCTACGGTCTGATGACCGCCATGATCGTGCCGGTCGCCATGGCGGCGGCCATGGTGATCCTGCCGCGATTTGTCACCCTGGAAGTGCTGCGGACCATCCGCCGTCGCCGGCCGACTCTGTTCCCCGGAGTGCCGACGATGTACACCGCGATCAACGACTTCCCGGGGGTGCGCCGATTCAACGTCGGGTCGATTCGCGCCTGCATCTCGGGCGCCGCCCCGCTGCCGATCGAGGTCCAGGAAGCCTTCGAACGACTCACCCGGGGTCGGCTGGTGGAGGGCTACGGCCTGACCGAGGCCGGGCCGGTGACACACGCCAATCCCTTCATGGGGATCCGCAAGCCGGGCTCGATCGGCATCCCCTTCCCAAGCACCGAGGCCAAGATCGTCGACCTGGGGGCCGGCCGCGACCTGCCGCCGGGCAAGATCGGCGAGCTGGCGGTGCGCGGTCCCCAGGTCATGCAGGGGTACTGGAACGACCCGAAAGCCACGCGCGAAGTGCTGACCCGTGCCGGTTGGCTCCTGACGGGCGACCTGGCCCGGATGGATCCCGACGGGTACTTTCAGATTGTCGCCCGCAAGAAGGAGATGATCCTGGCGGGAAAGTACCAGGTGTACCCACGCGACATCGAGGAAGTCCTGTATGAGCACCCCAAAGTGCGGGAGGCGGCGGTCGTCGGAGTTCAGGCGGCGCGCGGCCCGCTGCGGAAGATCAAGGCGTATGTGGTGTTGCGCCAGGGGGAGCGTGCCACCGAAGACGAACTGATCGGCCTGTGCCGCCAGCGGCTGGAAAGCTACGCCGTCCCCTGGAAGATCGAATTCGTTCCCGAGCTTCCCAAATCGTTCGTGGGGAAGGTGCTGCGCAGGATTCTGATCGAGCGATCCCAGCAGGAACTGGCGGACACCGGCACCACGATCTCCGCTCGGCCCTCCCGCCGCCGGTGAGACACCGCTCCGGGCCGAGGAGCCGTCGATGACCCGCGCATCCGACTTCGTCTTTGGAACCGTGGGCGCTCCTCGATCCACACCGCTCAGGCCCGGAGGTTCGGTAGGCGCGGTCCGGCGGCTGACCGAACTCGGACTGGGAGCCTACGAACTCGCCTGGGTCCAATCGGTGCGCGTGACTCCCGCCACCTGCGAAGCGATCCGCCAGGAAGCCGCGGCGCACGGCCTCGGCCTGAGCATTCACGCTCCGTACTACATCAACCTCAACGCCGATCGCGCCGAATGGCCGAAGGCGCGCCGGCGGCTGATGGACGCCGCCCGCTACGGACACCTGGCGGGGGCCACCGATATCGTGTTCCATCCAGGCTCCTACTTCGGTGCGCCTCCCGGGCCGGTGCTGGAGGTCGCCATCCCCCGGCTGGAAGCCTGCCTCCAGGAACTTCGCCGGGAGAACAACCCGGTTCGGCTGCGACCGGAGACGATGGGCAAATCGGCCATGCTGGGCTCGCTGGAAGATTCCCTGGAGATGGCACGCCGCATCGATGGGGTCGAGCCTTGCCTCGATTTCGCCCACCTCCACGCCCGCCCCGGCGACGGTTCGGTGAACAGCTACGCTGAATGGGCCGACGCCCTCCGCCGGTACCGGGAGGCTGCTCGGACCGGCGGCACTCCGTCGCCTGCACGTACATCTTTCCGGGATCGAATACGGCCCGAAGGGCGAGCGGAAACACCTGCCCCTGCAGGAGTTGGATTTCGATCTGATGCCGCTCCTGCGGGCCCTGGCCGACGCCGATTGCGGCGGACGGATCCTGTGCGAAAGCCCCATCCTGGAAGACGACGCCCTGCTCATGAAGGCGACCTGGGAACACCTCTGCTCCGGATGAGTTGGGCGGCGCGGCAGAAGGCGCTGGAGCAACTCCACCGGCGAATGCGGCGCTGCCGCCGATGCCTCGAGCTGGGTTGCCACATCGTTCCGCCGGCGGTGTTCACCGGCCGCATCGGCGCCCGGGTGATGGTGGTCGGACAGGCTCCAGGTGTGCGAGAGGTGGAAGCCGGTCGGCCGTTTCATGCGCAGAGCGGGCGCCGGCTGTTCGAATGGCTCAGCCGAGCTGGTTTCCAGGAAGACTCGTTCCGGGAAACCCAGTACATGACCTCGATCACCAAGTGCTTTCCGGGGAAGGCCGCCTCGGGCTCCGGCGATCGGAAGCCTACGGCCGACGAAGTCGAGGCTTGTCGGCCCTACCTGGTTCGACAGCTGGAACTGGTCGATCCGGCCCTGGTGCTGGCCGTCGGCCGGATGGCGATCGACTTCTTCTTTGAGGACCGGCCTGCTCTGGAAACGGTGATCGGGAGCCTGCGCCAAGTCCAGGGGCGCGTGGTCGTCCCGCTCCCTCACCCTTCCGGCGCCAGCCGCTGGCACCAGGCCCCCGAGAACCGCCGACGGATCGATCGAGCGATCCGCCAGATCGCCCGGCAACGACGCCTGCTGGGGGTGTAGGGTCTTTGGGAACTTCCTCGACAACGATTCGTTCGCCTGATCCCCGTACCCCTCTCGGCGGAAGATGAATCGTGGCGGAGAGGGGATCAGGGAGGGATCTGGGCGACCGAGCCGGATTTCTGAGCGGCCTGCCAAGGCTTCGGGCCCTTCCACAGATACCAGGACACCGGGCGTTCGGATCGGCTTCTCGGGAAGACGGCCCGGGCATGCCGGCTGGCGGCGGCGCCGTCAGCCGTTCGGGAAGCGCACTTCTTCCAGGCCGGAGAATTTCGCCTGCATGCGCTCGATCACAATCTCCAGATGCGGAGGCCGGTGGACAAAGTCCAGGTCGTCCGTTCGAAGGGTCAGCACCGGGCACAGGTCGAAACGGGCCAGCCATTCTTCATACATCCGGTCGAGCAGACTCAAGTAGGCCTCGGTCACTCCGCTCTCGATCGGCCGCCCTCGGCGGCGAATTCGGCCGAGCAGAACCGCTGTCGGCGCCCTTAAGTACAACAACAAGTCGGGCTTGGGCAGGCTGGCGGTCACCAGTTCATACACGTTGCGGTAGGACCGGTGATCCCGCGCGGAGATATTCCCGAGTTCGAGGCTGGCCCTGGCGAAGATCTCGGCATCTTCATAGATCGATCGGTCGACGATGGCTGAGTTGGAGGCCTGCGCCAGCGCCTGGTGCTGGCGGGCGCGGTGGCCCAGAAAGAACACCTGCAGGTGGAAGGCCCAGGCCCGCATGTCCTGATAGAAATCGGCCAGATAGGGATTGTCTTCGACCGATTCGAAGCCGGTGATCCAGCCGAGGCGCGCCCCCAGCCGCTCGGTGAGGGACGTCTTCCCGGATCCGATGTTGCCGGCGACGAGAACGAAGCGCTTGGTCAAGGCTCGGCGGTCACATTTCCGAAGATCGGCTCGGGCGCGCGAGGTCGAAGGCCGCCCCGGGCTCAGCGGCCTTGTCTGCGGGATCGGGCTACAACAGCCCGTCCACCGTACCGTCGACCAGCATCTGCAGACGCAGGATCAAACGCTCCACCTGCTCGGAGGCCGAGCGCAAGCGCTTGAAAGGGTCGTCGGATCCCACCTTCAAAGCGTCATGCAGGCCCACCAGCTGGGGCAACACCACGCGGTCGATGTAGTTCGTGACCTCGGCAACGCTTGCGGCGTCCCGAATTCGCGGGGAGATGAGCATCGACCTCAGGTCCGACATGCCGGAGGCGGCCCGGGCGACCGACGACTCCGCCTCCATGCCGGTCTTCATCAACTCGGCTGCGTTGCGCAGACCATCCAGGGCCTCGCGGAAGGTGATCATGGGTGTGTCCCCTGATGAGCGGTTGAGGAAGCGCGGGTCCGCCGCCTCCATCTTACCTCACGCCGCCGCGCCGAATCCGTCGATCGGCGATCAGCCGCCAGGGAGACCGTGTCGTCGGGCGACCGGGAGTCGGCTCAACACTCGCTGTAACCGCAGGCGTGGCACTTCCGGCAGCCTTCCTCCGCCACCAGGGCCGCCGACCCGCACTCCGGGCATAGGTCCCCGATGCGGAGCACCATCTGACCTTCCGGGGGAGCCTCGGGCTCGACCGCCAGCGGTCCGGCCTCCGGCGTTTCCCCCAGGTACTCTGCCAGCGCCCGGGCCAACCCGTCGGGAAGCGAAAGAACCCGGTTGGGACCGAAGCCCATCGGCCTCCCGCCACCGATCCCGGCCAATTGACGCACGACTTCGGCCAATCGCTGTCGTGGCGAAACCGGCGAAGTCACCCGCAGCAGGTAGGAGATCAATCGGCCGATGGCTTCCGACACCGCGGCGGTCTCGGAGCCGGCCTTGGCTGTGGTGATGAACACCTCAAACGGCTGGGTCTCGCCGTTCTGGTTGATCGTGACGAAGGCCTTGCCCAGCGGCGTGCTGATCTGGTAGGTGCAGCCGTCGAGCCGCGCCGGGCGCGGTTTCTTGCCCTCGTACCACATCTGGAGCTGGGTGGAAGAGGTGTCAGCCGTCTTGCGATCGGCGGTGGCCTTGGTTTCCAGGACGACCTTCTGGCGAGAACCGGTCACGTAGACGGTCAGCCCCTTGCACCCCAGTTCCCAGGCCAACAGGTACGCCCGGGCGACGTCGTCGGGGGCGGCATCTTCTGCGAAATTACAGGTCTTGCTCAGGCTGTTGTCCACGTAGGCCTGCAGGGCCGCCTGCATGCGGACGTGCTCCTCGGCGCTGATGTCCTGCGAAACCACGAACACCCGCCGGATCTCCTCCGGGACCGTTTCTACATCCTGACAGGAACCGCGCTCGAGCACCTGCTCGACCACCTGGCGGCGCGCCTCTTCCTCGACTCCGGCTTCGATCAGCGCCTGCTCGAAGAGCGGGCTGGCGTATGTCAGGCGCAGGTCCTGCCCCTTGTCATCGACGTGGCGGACGTAGGCCAGGGCGAACACCGGTTCACATCCGTAGCCCTCACATCCGGCGACGGTGGCGATCGTCCCGGTCGGCGCGACCGTGGTCTGAGCCGCGTTGCGGATCCCGTGCTGGCGTATCCCGTCCACGATCTCGTTCCACTCGATCGTCGGCCGGCCATAATCGCGGCCGTGCGGAGCCAGCGGAGTGGGAGGCGACCAACGCAGGTCCTGGGGATCGTACAGGCTGCCTTGGATAGCGATGAACGGCCCGCGCTCCTCTGCCAGCTGCACGCTGGTCTGCATGCAATGGAAGCGAACAAACTCCATCAGCTGGGCTCCGAATTCCTCGCCTTCCTCCGAGCCGTAGCGAACTCCGACGTGGTACATCAAGTCGGCCAGTCCCATGATCCCCAGGCCGATCCGTCGCGCCCGGTAGGCGGATTCGCGCAACTGGGGAACGGCCGGTACATAGGCGTTGGCCGTGACCACGTTGTCCAGGAATCGCGTGCTCAAGACCACGCTTTCCCGCAGTTTCTCCCACTCGACCCGGCCCCCGGGAGCGGCGTGCTCCGCCAGGTTGACCGAACCCAGGCAGCAGTTCTCATACGGGCCCAGCCACTGCTCTCCGCAGGGATTGGTGGCTTCCAACTCGTACAGATGCGGCACCGGATTGCTCCGATTGGCCTGGTCGAGGAACAGGATCCCGGGTTCGCCGTTGTGGTGCGCCTGCTCGACCATCAGGTCGAAGATCTCGCGGGCCCGCACCTGTTCCACGGCTTCCCCGGTGTGGGGAGCCACCAGGGCGAAGTCGCCGTCGTCGCGGACGGCCTGCATGAAGGCATCGGTCACCCCGACCGAAATGTTGAAGTTGGTGATCTGGTTCTCGTCGGTCTTGCAGGTGATGAACTGCCGGATGTCGGGATGATCGACCCGCAGCACGGCCATGTTGGCGCCCCGGCGGGTTCCGCCCTGGGCGACTTCGCCGAAGGCCTTGTCGTAAACGCGCAGGAAGCCCACCGGCCCCGTGGCGACCCCGGCCGATGAAGCCACCGGCGCACCCTGGGGGCGCAGCCGGCTGAAGGAAAACCCGTTCCCCCCGCCGGTCTGCTGGATCAGGGCTGCGTCTCGCAAAGTCTGGAAGATCCCGGAGGAATCCCGCCCCATGTCGTCGTTGATCGGCAGGACGAAGCAGGCCGCCAGCTGCCCCAGCGGTGTGCCGGAGCCGGTGAAGGTAGGGGAATTGGGGAAGAACAGTCGCCGGGTCAGCAATCCGTAGAAGGCCTCGGCCATCGGCAGCACCGGGCCGCCCCACTCGCGCTCGGCCTCGGCGATGTGATAGGCCACGCGCCAGAACATGTCTTCGACGGTTTCGACGGGCGCCCCGTCGACCCCGTGGCGCAGGTAGCGCTTCTCCAGGACGGTCCGGGCATTGTCGCTCAGGCTGACCCGGCCCAGGTGCTCAGGACGAGACGGGCGGGTGGTGCGAGCCCCTTCCGACACGCGCGACATCGGTCCTGGATGACAGCATCGCCTCGCCTCCGTGATTCCTAGCTGGGACGGCAGAACGCCCGGGCACCCGCCACGCGCCCGCCGCCGCCCTAGATCTCGAGCAGTTGGTCGATTTCGCCTTGAATCTGTCGCAGGTCGTCCAGGCCGAGATAGACGATGGCGTAGCGGACGTAGGCGATGTGGTCGAGTTCCTTGAGTCCGGCCATGACCATATCGCCGACCACGCGCGACGAGACCTCCGCCTTCCCCAACGTCTGGAGCGTCGCCTCGATCTCACCCACCAGGCGATCGATGTTGGCCGCCGGAACCGGCCGCTTGGCGCACGAGATTCGGATCCCGCCCGCCAGTTTGTCGCGATCGAATTCTTCGCGCGTCCCGTCTTGCTTGACCACCAGCGGCGTCGCCAGGATAGCGCGCTCGTAGGTGCTGAACCGGTTCGGGCAATCCTGGCAGGCCCGCCGCCTACGGACCCCGCCCCGGGCGTCGTGGGAGGTGTCGATCACGCGGGTACGCGGGCTGCGACAGTATGGGCAGCGCATGGTTGCCCTCTCGGTAGCGAACGGCCGTTCGGCGCCAGATCTACGCGTCGGTGGAGGTGACAACCCGACATGTTCGGGTCGGGCGGCCCATGATAGCACAGGCGGTCGAGCGGGGACAAGTCGCGAGGCCTCCGCAAACCTTAAAAGAACCCGGCGGCAGGGGGGTACCCTGGTACCTCCATTCGGCGCTCTTGCGGCGGCTGGGAGGTCCGGGGAGCGGCCGACTCTCATCCAACTCCCGTCGACTTCGCTCAGGGTGCCTGGTTCTCTTCCGTCCGGGCGGTCTGAGCATCGTCGAAGCGCGCGGCCTTACCCCTCGGGGTCCCTCCGGCTTCGCTGCGGGTACGTCGATGTCTGCGGCGATGGGAGAACGCCGGGCCGGCGACGGGAGGAGGTGACCGTCGCCGGCCGGCAGAACCGGATGCGGGCCAATGTCGTCGCCCGGGCGGCAACCGGGCGCCCGCAACGAGTTAGCGAGGTTGTTCGATCTCGGCCTCCGCAGCCCCACACCGCAGCGGAACCCGGGAAGGCGATCCGCCGCGGGCGCGCTCGGTCAACGCCGGCGCAGGAAGGCCGGGATGTCGAGATCGTTGACGTCGAAGTCGCTCGGGCGGAACGCCTCGACCGGCACTTCCAGCGCCTGGGACTCCGACCGGCGCGCTTCGCGCGGCGTGGCCGCACGGCGAGCGGTGCGACGCGGCGCACCCGTGCGCTCGAAGCCGGTGGCGATCACGGTCACCCGCAGCTCTTCGCCGATCGAAGGATCGATCACCGCCCCGAAGATCAGGTTCACATCCGGGTGCGCCGTCTCCTTGATGATCGCCGCCGCCTGGTTGACCTCGAACAGGCTCAGGTTCGGCCCGCCGGTGACGTTGAACAGGATCCCGTGGGCGCCGTCGATGGTGATGTCGAGCAGCTGGCTCGAGATGGCTTGCTCGGCGGCCGCCCGGGCCCGGTCTTCGCCGGTGGCCCGGCCCACCGCCATCAGGGCCGCCCCGCCCTCCGACATGATCGTGCGCACGTCGGCGAAGTCGAGGTTGATCAGCCCCGGCACGGTGATCAGCTCACTGATGCCCTGGATGCCCTGCCGCAGCACGTCGTCGGCCATGCGGAAGGCGTCCTGCAGGCTGGCGCGTTTGTCGACGATCTGCAGCAGCCGGTCGTTGGGGATCACGATCAGGGTGTCGACGTGTTCCTTCAGACTGCCAATCCCGGCCTCGGCCGACTGGGCCCGCTTGGCGCCCTCGAAGGTGAACGGCCGGGTGACCACGCCGATGGTCAGCGCGCCGACTTCCTTGGCGATCTGGGCGATCACCGGCGCCGCGCCGGTGCCGGTGCCGCCGCCGATGCCGGCCGTCAGGAACACCATGTCGGCGCCCTTGAGCACCTCGTACAGCTCCTCGGCCGATTCTTCGGCCGCCTTCTGCCCCACCTCCGGGTTGCCCCCCGCCCCGAGCCCGCGCGTCAGCTTGTCGCCGATGCGGACGCGCTTCTGCGCGTTGGAGAGCATCAGGGCCTGGGCGTCGGTGTTGATCGCGACGAACTCGATGCCCGCCAGGCCCTCCTCGATCATCCGGTTGACGGCGTTGCTGCCTCCGCCGCCGATCCCGACGACCATGATGCGAGCGAACGACTCCGACTTCGGTGAACTGAACATCTTCTCCCTCCTCTGGGTGGCTTGATTCGGCCGCAACGCCGGGGTCTTCCCGGCAGGAAAGTGCAACAACGGCAACTGGGCTTGATTCGAATCTTTGTCCATGGGCCTCACCCCGGCAGCAGCCGCTTGAGGAAATCCCCGGCGCGCGCCAGATCGAGCTTCGGAATCACCAGGCCGCCCAGACCGCGCCCGTCGAGACGACTCTGCTCTTCCTGGAGCCGGGCCCATTCGAGCAGGCCCAGACTGGTGGCGTAGGCCGGCGATCGCAGTTGATCCACCAGGCCCCGCAGGTCTTCGGGCTGGCCCAGGCGCACCGGCAGGCTCAACACTTCGGAGGCGACCTCACGCAGCCCCGGCACCAGGCTGGCGCCGCCCGTGACCACCATCCCGGCCGGCAGCAGCCCGTCGTAGCCGGAGCGCTTGATCTCCTGGCGCACCAAACCGAAGATCTCCTCGATCCGGGGCTCGATGATCGCCGCCAGGTCGGCCCGGCGAATCTGAACGGGCTTCTCCTCGCCGAAGGGGCGCACGGCCAGCATCTCGGCCGGGTCGAGCAGCGCCGGCCGGGCGTGTCCGTGGCGAACCTTCACCTGCTCGGCCGTCTCGGGCGGAAGGTGGAGCCCCTGGGCGATATCGCTCGACACGTGATCGCCGCCGACGGGCAGCACGGCGGTGTGCCAGACGGCGCCCTCGATGTACACCGCCAGGTCGCACGTCCCTCCGCCCACATCGCATACCACCACGCCCATTTCCCGCTCGGTTTCGGTCAGCACGACTTCGGCCGAGGCCAGCGGGCTGAGGACGTAGCCGTCGATCGTCATCCCGATCAACTCGAAGACTTTCTCCATGTTGCGCAGCGCGGTGCCGGCGGCGGTGACGATGTGGGCTTCCACCTCGAGCCGGAACCCGTGCATCCCAATCGCCGATTTGATCCCATCCTGCCCGTCGACCACGTAGCCGCGCGGGATCACGTGGATCACCTGGCGGTTGTACGGCAGGGCGATCGAGCGGGCGGCGTCCAGCGCCCGCTGGACGTCGTCGGGACCGATCACCCGCCCCGACACCCCGGCCATCCCCTTGCTATTCAGGGAGGCGATCTGGGCGCCCGACAGGCTGACCAGGGCCGAGGTCATCTCGTACCCCGAGGTCCGCTCGGCCTTGTCCTTGGCGGTCTCGATGGCGCGGGCGACGCCTTCCAGGCTGACCACACCGCCCTTGCGCATCCCCAGCGACGGCGCCGTGCCCACGCCGATCACCCGTAGCCGGCCCTCCTCATCGATCTGGCCGACCAGCGCGCAGACCTTCGTGGTGCCGACGTCCAATCCAACGAAAATGACTTCTTCCGGACCCATCATCACCGTCCGCCGCTCATTTCTTCCGGTAGAAGGGGGCTGCCGGGTCTTCCACACTGACGACCTCGGCCGCGATCCCCCGCTGTACCAGAACCTCGGAGATCTTCCTGTAGAGTTGCACTTTCAGGACCATGTCGCCGCCGGTCCCGAAGTAGGCTTCCCACCCCTTGGGGTCGGTGAAGCCAAATCCATGGTCGGGGTGGTACTCCAGTCCTGTCGCCTCCGGCAACTGGGCCAGCAGCGCCCCGGCCGACCACAGTGCCTCGGGGTCGAGCACCGGGGCCAGGGGGTCGCGTCGGATGTCGAGGATCGGCTCGGTGGCGGTCACTCGAATCAGGTTGTCGAGGTCTCCGTGCTTGAGGAAGGCCACGCCGTCGGCGCTCACCCACCAGATCTGCCCGGCGTCGTCCCACTCGACCATCGGTCGCCGCTCCTCGATCCGGAGTTCCACCCGGTTCGGCCAATGGACCACGACTGTGGCGGAGCGAATCTCCGGCTGCGCCATCAGACGGGCCCGGGCCGCGGCCGGCGGGACCAGGAAGATCGCCCGCCCGTCCACATCGGCGATCGATCGCACTTGCGATTCGTTTAGCAGCTCGGTGGGCGAGACCTCCGCCCGCTCGAGCCTGAAGTCGGGAGAACGGAAGGCCGTCACCAGGGCCCAGGTCAGGCCGAGGCTGACAACCACGGAAATCGCCCGGGCCCCGGCCCGGAACGCCGGGAGTGCCGGCAGGCGCAGTCCGGCGCCGATCTCGGCCGGAACCGCCAGTTCCAGGAAGCGGCGAGGCCGGCGGGTCTTCGACCTCGGGGAGCGCGGTTCGGCGGGCTCCGTCGGGCGGTGCACCTGCGATCGGCGTGCCCGCACCTGCTCGGCGCGGGTCCGGGCGGGATCAACCACCGTCACGCCTCGCCTCCGTAGCGCCGGACCAGGCTCGACTTGTCGGCATGGCGCTCCAGAGCCAGTTCGATCAACTTGTCCATCAGCTCCGGGTACGGCAGGCCGCTGGCGTCCCATAACTTCGGGTACATGCTGATCCGGGTAAAACCGGGGATGGTGTTCAGTTCGTTGATGAACAGGCGCCCGGTAGCGGCCTCCAGCAGGAAGTCGGCGCGGGCCATCCCCGCTCCGTCGATGGCTCGAAAGGCCTCGACCGCCAGACGCCGGGCTTCCTCCTGGACCTCTTCCTCGATGGGAGCCGGAATCAGCAAGGTCGAAGCGTCGTCGATGTACTTCGCACGATAGGAGTAGAACTCGTCGCTGGGAACGACTTCCCCCGGCACGGAGGCTTCGGGCGCCTCGTTTCCCAACACGCTGACCTCGATCTCGCGCGCCTCCAGGCCGGCCTCGACCAGGATGCGCCGATCGTAGCGGGCCGCCTCGAACAGGCCTTCCATCAGATCCGACCGGCTGCGGACCTTGCTGATACCGACGGAAGAACCCAGATTGGCTGGTTTGGTGAACAGCGGGTAGCCGGCCACCGCCTCGGCCCTGGCGGCCGCGACCTGCGGGTCACGGTCGATCTCCTCGGCCAGCAACAGGATCCAGTCGACCACCGGGAGTCCGCGCGCCTGCATCACGGTCTTGAACAGCGCCTTGTCCATCGCCACCGAAGACGCCAACACGCCCGCCCCCACATAGGGGATGTCGGCCAGCTCCAGCAACCCCTGCACCGTGCCGTCTTCGCCATACGTTCCGTGCAACACAGGAAAGACGACGTCCAACCGGCTGAAGATCTCGAGCGGCTCGCCTTCCCCCAGCGGAAGACGCAGCGCAGGCCGGGCTCGGCCGGCAAGACCGCCGGGGAGAGTCCGTCGAGACGGCCTTGTTCGAAGGCGGGCAGAACGGCTTCGCCCGTGTACCACTGACCGTCGTGCGTGATCCCCACCTGGACCACCTGATAGCGCGCCGGATCGAGCGCTCCGATCACGGAGCGAGCCGAAAGGAGCGAGATCTCATGCTCGCCGGATCGGCCGCCGAAGATCACCCCGACCCGCAAACGATCCGCCATTAGGCCGCGCCTCGCGCTCGACGTGATTCCCTCTTGAAGGTCACCGCAACGCTCCCCGCAAGTCCTGGTCCCATTCGCCGATCAGATCGATCTCGAGTTCCAGCCGCACCCCGAACGACTCCTCGACCTGCCGACGCGTCTCGGCCAGAAGCCGGGCTACCTCCTCGGCGGTGGCGCCTCCGAGGTTGATGAAGAAGTTGGCGTGGCGCTGGCTGATTTCGGCCTGCCCCACCCGTTTGCCCTTCATCCCGCTGGCCTCCACCAGACGTCCGGCGAAATCGCCGGGCGGGTTCTTGAACATCGAGCCCCAACTGGCGCCAGGTGGCTGGGTGCGCTGCCGGTACTCCACGTTGGACTCCACCCGGGCGCGGGCGACTTCGGGCGAAACCCGGCTCAGCCGGAACCCGGCCGACAGGACAACTGCCTGCCCCGGATGTCGTTTGAGCCAGGACGTCCGGTACCCGTATTCGAGCCGCTCGGAGGTCCAGCGTTCCACCCGATCGGGAGGCTGCAAGACTTCGGCCTGATCCAGACAGCCGGCCACGTCGCCTCCATGCGCTCCGGCGTTTCCCACCACCGCCCCACCAACCGTCCCGGGCACGGTGGCCGCCCATTCCATGCCTGCCAGGCCCCGCTCGGCAGACCTGCGCGCCAGGCTTCCCAGGGACGCCCCGGATTCCGCCTGCGCCTTCGGCGAGGGGTCGGCCTCGTCGAAACCGGTCCGGCGCGCCTGGTTCAACACCACCACCTCCCGCACCCCGCGATCCGAAACCAGGACATTCGAGCCCCCTCCCAGCACCCGGAAGCCCGCCTCGGCGCCCCACAGCAGGACGGCGGTCTGTCGCAACTCCTCGGCCGACTGAACCTCGATCAGAAAGTCGGCCGCGCCCCCGATGCGAGACGAGGTGTAGCGGGCCAGCGACACGCCCGTGCGCAGGCGCGCCCCGAACAGTCTTTCCAGGTCGGCCGCCGAGGTCATGCGGGATCACAACCGGCGAACCCGCTCGATCAGTCGCGACACCAGTTCCTGCTCGGGCGCGTCGGGGCTGAGCGGGCCGGTCTCCGGCAGCTCGCCGGCCCCGGCCTTCTTGGCGGTCAGCCGCATCTTCAGTTCCATCCGTCGGTCGATATCGAACAGTCGTCTCTGCTTAGCGTTCACCTGTGTCTCCTCTCCCTTCGGCCTGGAGCGCCTGGAGCACCAGCTCGCCCACCCGGTTTCCGTCCCCCGCGGACAGAAGTCACGACGACGGCCGGGGACACCAGATCTTCCAAGACAGCCCGGGCTGCGTGATCCAACGTCTCGGCCGATCGGACCGCCGGATGATTGATCCGGTCGGCCAGCCAGGCGGCGTCCATCCCCTTGGCAGGCGCCTCGCGGGCCGGGAAGATTCCCGTGATCACGACCCGATCCGCATCCTCGAACGAGGCAGAGAACTCTTCGGCCAGGGCGCGCGTGCGTGAGAAGGTGTGGGGCTGGAAGACCGCGACCACCCGCCGGCCCGGGAAACGCGTCCGGACCGCGCTCAGGGTGGCGCGCACTTCGGTCGGATGATGGGCGTAATCGTCGATGACCGTCACCCCGCCGGCCTCGCCCAGGACAGTGAACCGGCGGTCCACGCCGGAGAAGCCGGTGAGGGCCAGGCGTGTGTCGGCGATGGCCACTTCAAAGGCCTCCACCGCCGCCAGCGCCGCCAGGACGTTCAAGACGTTGTGACGCCCGGGAAGTCGCGTCCGAAGCAATCCGAGGGAGGTGCCCCGGAAGAACCCCAGGAAGTCCGAGCCTCCGGCCGAATTGGGCCGGATTTCCTCGGCGTACCAGTCGGCCTCCGACGTGAGTCCATAGGTCAACCGCTCTACGCCCCGGGGGCTCAGGCTCAAGGCCCCCGGATCTTCGCGGCAGACGATCAGACGGTCTTCCACCAGGTCGACGAAGGCCTCGAACGATGCCCGGTAGTCGGCGACCGAAGGGAAGAGATCGGGATGGTCATACTCAACGTTGGTGACCAACCCCACACTGGGGTGGAGACCCAGAAACGCCCGGTCGTACTCGTCGGCTTCGATCACGAACACCCCGCCGCTGCCGGCGCCGCCGTTCCCACCCATGTCGGCCGAGTGCCCCCCCAGGACGTAGCCGGGGTCTCTCCCGGCGGATTTCAAGATCCAGGCGATCAGTGCGCTGGTGGTCGTTTTCCCATGGGTGCCGGCGACGGCCACGGTGCGGATTCCGGCCGTCAGCTCGCCCAGGAAATCCGTGCGCCGGAAGACGGGCACGCCCCCATCGCGCGCGGCCTGGACCTCCGGGTTGCCCGGACCGACAGCCGACGAGATCAGAACCAGGTCGGCCCCGGCCACGTTCTCGGCCCGGTGCCCGATCGACACACGAATCCCGTCGCGTTCGAGCGACCGAATGAGGGGATTGGGCGCCTGATCCGATCCGGTCACGAGTTCTCCTCGCTCATGCAACACCCGGGCGATCGCCGAAAGACCCGCTCCACCGATGCCAACGACGTGCACGTGACGCCTCATACAAACACGACGATGATGAAGATGAACACGATGCCGACCACGAAATACACCAGCGGGATCGTCAGGATCGCCGGTGGCAGGGCCGGGATGTACGACGCGACTCGTAGCGCCAGATCACTGCCCTCCGCCGGCGGCACCACCAACTCGGTCGGGTAGCCTGCCTGGTGCAGGAAGTACCAGATGGAACCGACCAGCAGGTACCCGTTCACCAGCCCGAGCAGCAAGCCCAGCAGGATTTCCTCCATCCGCTCGCGTGCCATCTTCGGCTGCAGCGCCCGCAGGTTGGGGGTCTGGTAGCCGAAGAAGGCCAGCAGCACCAGCAGCCCCCCGCGCACCACCACCTGGGTGCCCGGCTCCTGCAGCAGCATCGCCTCGCGGAACGGATCGATGTAGCTCTCCAGAATGGCGAGCAGGAACACGCCCAGCACCAGGGCGCTGGTCACCAGAAGCTCGCGAGCCCAGCCCCGCATGGCACCCACCAGGCCGAACAGGGCCACGAACATCCAGAACACCACCACCAGACTGATCATCGGGCGCCCCCGGCGGCCGCCTCGACCAGGTCGGCGATGCGCGCCGCCGACTCGGGGGAGGCCTGGCGGCGAGCGGCAGTCGACATCGCCGCCAGACGCCCCGGGTCGGAGAGCAGCGCCAGCACGGCCGGCACCAGATCGGAACGAAGACGCTCGTCTGCCAGCACCTGCGCGGCTCCGCGCTGCTCCAGGTAAGCGGCGTTCCCGCGCTGGTAACGCCAGGCATGCGGATAGGGGACCAGGAGGGACGGCAACCCGAAGAGAGGGAGCTCTCCAAGCGTCGAGGCGCCGGCGCGTCCGACCGCCAGGTCGGCGGCGGCGTAGGCCGCCCCGATGTCCTCATGCAGGTAGTCGAACGGGCGATACCTGCGCCGCCGATCCTCCGGCAGCGAGGCGCGCTCGGTTTCCGCCGCGGCCAGGTCGGCCGCGCCCGTCAGGTGGATCAGGGTTGCGGCGGAGGTCAGGTCGGACAGCCCGGCCCACAACGCGGTGTTGATCGACCGCGCTCCCAGGCTCCCGCCTAGGACCAACACCACCCGGTCCGCCGGCTCGAGCCCCAGACGCCGCCGCGCCTGAGCCCGGTCGATCCCCGCCAGACCCGGCCGGGTGGGATAACCGGTCACCATCACCCGGGCGCCGGCGGGGTAGAAGGATCGCGACTCTTCCGTCGCGACGGCGATCACGTCGGCCAGACGCGCCATCCAACGCGCGGCGAGCCCCGGCTCGACATCCGGGACGATCAACACCTTGGGAACGCCTCCACCGGCCACCGCCGCCGGGACACCGACATAGCCGCCGGTGAGCAGCATGGCGTCCGGTCGGAAGGACCGCAGGATCCGACGCGCCTGGCGCGTTCCGCGGACCAGGGCCGACAGGTTGCCCGGCAACGCCCGCAGGCCGACAGCGTGGATCCCGGCGGCAGCCACGGTCTCCAGCCGATAACCGGCGCGTTGAACAAGCCCGGCCTCGATGCCGCCGGATCGGCCGACCCAGAGCACGTCAGCCCTCGGCCCGAGAGTGTCGACCACGGCCAAGGCGGGATACACGCCGCCTCCGGTGCCGCCAGCCGACACCAATAGTCGAAACATAGCCCTCCGATGCCGCCGGTGGCGGCTGTCGGCGCGAGATGTTCAGCAGCAACCCGATGCCGGCCAGGGTGGTGACCAGACTCGATCCGCCGTAGCTGAAGAACGGCAGGGCGTTGCCGGCGAACGGCAGCAGCCCGAGCAGAACCGACATGTTGATCAGGGCTTCGATCCCGATCCAGAAGGCGATCCCGCCCGCCAGCAGCATCCCCAGCCGTTCGGGGGCCTGCGAGGCCACCCGGAAGCTGCGCCACAGCAGGAGCCCGAAAAGCCCGATCACCACCAGGGCCCCGATCAGCCCCAGCTCCTCTCCGACGATGGCGAAGATGCTGTCGGTGTGGGGCGCGGGAAGCAGCCCGAACTTCTCCCGGCTCGCTCCCAGTCCCTGGCCGAACAACCCCCCGCTGTAGAAAGACTGCAGAGATTGCTGCACGTGATAGGAGGCTTCTTCGATGTCCACCAGGCCGGCCATGTAGTCGGCCCAGCGCGCCCGCCCGGTGTTGGTCAGACGCACCAGGATGTAGCCGACGATCCCGCTACCGGCGGTGATCACCGCCGATTGCGACAAGCGCGCCCCGGCCAGGTAGAACATGATCAAGGCCACCATGGCCACGGTCAGCACCGCGCTCAGGTCGGGCTGGAGCAGGATCAGACCTCCGACCACGCCGATGATTGTCATCAGCGGGACGAAGCCGTAGCCCCACTCGGAAAGCCGCTCGCCTTTCAACTCCATCCAGACCGCCAGGTAGATGATCACGGCCAGCTTGGCCATTTCCGACGGCTGCACCGAGCCCTGCAGGAAGGCCCGGCGAGGCCCGGCCCCGGCGCTCACCAGGAGCAGGACCAACAGCAGGAAGATCGTCGAAAGGATCAGAGGCAGAGCCAGCCGGCGCAGCCAGGACACAGGGAAGAAGGCCGCCACCGCCGCCGCCACCAGCCCCACACCCAGGTTCCCTAACTGCCGCAGGATCAGGGCGTTGGGATCGCCGAACAGGCGGTACGACACGTCCCAGCTGGCGGAATACACCATCACCAACCCGAAGACGACGGTGATCCCCACCAGGAGAACCAAACCGGGATCGAAACCGAGCATCCGAATCGGTGACGCGGACGGTCGCGACGGAGCGGGCGCGGCGGTGGTTGTCACAGGGAGGCCACCAGGCGGGCGAAGGTCTCCCCTCGCTCGGCGAAGTCGGAGAACTCGTCGAACGAGGTGGCACCGGGGGCGAGCAGAACGACATCCCCGGCTTCCGCCCGATGGGCGGCGGCCGCCACAGCCTCGGTCAGCCTTGCGCCGTGGTCCACTGTGGTCAATCGATCCTCGGGCCCTGGCGCACCGACCGCCCCGGCGATCAGGTCGGCCGCCTCTCCAAAGACCACCAGGTGGTCGACCCGCCGCCGGATCAGAGCTGCCAGGTCTGTCCAGTCCAGGTCTTTGTCGCGACCCCCGGCAAGAAGGACGATCGGCTCTTCGAAGGCCTCGATCGCCGCCGTGGCTCGATCGGGCGTCGTGGCGATCGAATCGTCGTACCAGTCGGCGCCCTTCGCTTGTCGGACGAACTCGAGGCGGTGCGGCAGCCCCGCAAAATCGCAAATGGCCCGGCGCATGGCGGCGGCGGGCAGGCCGGCCGCTGACGCCGCGGCGCTGGCGGCCAGGACGTTGGCCAGATGGTGGGCACCCCGCAGGCGCACCTCCGTGATGGCGGCGATCTCGGTTTCCTCGCCGCCGCGCCGCACCACGATCGACCCGGATCGGAGGTGGGCACCATCGAGACCGTCGGGCAGCGATCGCCCGAAGCCGAGCACGCCGCCAGGGGCGCGTTTGCGCAGGCCCCAGGCCTCGGCGTCGTCCAGGCCGAGCACCGCCAAGTCCGCCGCCTGCTGGAAATCGAGCAGCCGCGCCTTGGCGGCGCGGTAGGCGTCCATCGTGCGGTGCCGGTCGAGGTGGTTGGGCGTCAGATTCAAGACCACGGCGATGGCCGGGCTTCGGGTCATCAACTCGAGTTGAAACGATGACAACTCCATGACCGCCAGGTCGTCGGCCCGGATCTCCGCCAGATCCGAGATCAGCGGCCGACCGAGGTTGCCGCCGGTCCAGGCGCGGCGGTCGGTCCCCTCCAGGCCGAGGCGGGCCATCTCCCCCAGCAGCGCGGTGGTGGTCGACTTTCCGGCCGATCCGGTGATCCCGATCGTCCTGGCCGGGCAGGCCTCCAGGAACAACTGCGAGTCGTTGGTGACCGGAATCCGGAGGCGGCGGGCCTGCTGGGCCAGCGGCAGATCGGCGGGAACCCCGCCGGACAGGCACAGCAGGTCCGCGCCGTCCAGGACGTCCGGTGGATGTCCTCCCAGGCGGGTCTCCAGCGGCAGGCCGGACAATTCGTCCAGGGCCGACTGGAGCTCACTCGCCGGGCGGAGGTCGGTGATCAGCACGTGCGCTCCTCGCTGGGAAAAGTGGCGGGCCAGTGCCTTGCCCTGGCGGGCGAAACCCACGACCACCACCCGTCGCCCGCGCCACTCGTCCAAGCCACGCCTCAGGCGGCCTTCTTGCGAGCAACCGAGGCGGCGCGGCCCCGTTCGGCCCGGGGTGCCGGGCGCGATTTCCGGCCGCCGGTCTGCGCCTTGAGGGCCGGCCGGTCTTCGATCCCGACCAGGAAGTGGTTCGGCAGGATCGAACTCGTCTCGCGCAGCAGAACTCCCTCCAGGCTGGGGAGGTCGGCGCCGGCCCGGGTGGCCGGATGGACCAGGCACACCGTCGGGCTGCGCCCGTACTTGGTGGCGTAGAACGATACGGCCCGCGCCACCTTGTCCTTCAGCCCCTGGGGGCCGTCGTCGAACCAGAGCATCCCTGTATCCATGTCTCAACTCCCTCTGAGTAAGGCGAGAGCAACTCCGATCATGGCGGTGAGCAGCGCCACCAGCCAGAATCGCTGAACGACCTGGGTTTCGCTCCAACCGATCAGTTCAAAGTGGTGTTGGAGGGGAGCCATCTTGAAGAGCCGGCGTCCGCGCGTCAGCTTGAAATAGCCGATCTGCAGGATGACGCTGACCACCACGCTGACCGGGATGATGGCGATCACCGGCAGCAGGGCCCACTGGCCCGTCATCAGCGCCACCACGCCCAGGGTGGCACCGAGCGAAAGCGATCCGGTGTCGCCCATGAACATTTCGGCGGGGTGGACGTTGTACCAAAGGAAGGCGAAGATCGCCCCCACCAGGGTGAAACAGAAGCGCACCAGGAACACCTGCCCCTGGAGCATGGCGATGGCGCCGTAGGCCACGAACGCGGTGGCGGCGATCAGCCCGGCCAGGCCGTCGAGTCCGTCGGTCAGGTTGACGGCGTTGGTCGAGGCCACGATCACGAATGCGGCGATCGGCAGGTACCACAGGCCCAGGCTGATGCCCTCCGGGTAGTTGGGCAGAAACAGTTCGGGCGCCTGCAGGCCGTACTTCAGGCCGATGGCCGCCCCGATCGCCAGCACCGTCTGCAGGGCAAACTTGGTGCGAGCCCGCATCCCCTCGCCGCGCCGCCCGCCCCGCACCCCCAGCCAATCGTCGACCGCTCCGATGGCGGCATAGGCGACCAGCACCAGGGTCGGCAGCAGGATCGAAGGTCCCAGAACGGTCGCCTCGCTGAGCAGCGATACCAGGTTCAGGATCACCGTCACCAGCACCACCGAGATCACGATCAGCCAGCCGCCCATGGTGGGGGTTCCCAGCTTGGTGACGTGGCGCTCGGGGCCCTCGATGCGGATCTTCTTGCCGATCCCCAGTCGGCGCAGGACCTCGATCAGCGGGCCTCCCCAGATCACGGCCAGCAGGAAGGTGATGCCTCCCAGCGACAGGGCCATGGCCGACTCGCTGATCATGAGCGGCCCTCGGCCAGATCATCGATGATCTGATCCATGCGCATGCCGCGCGACCCCTTGACCAGCACCACGTCGCCCTGGCCCACCTTGCGGCGCAGGGCGCCGATGGCCTGGGGCACCAACTCGACGTGGGCCACGTGCGTCCTGGGCAATCCAGCCCGCACCGCCTCTTCGGCGATCCATCGGGCGCGCCTCCCGACCGCGATCAGTTCATCGGCCACCCCGGCGGCGCGGGCCCCGACCATGCGATGGCCGGATTCCTCGTACGATCCAAGCTCGAGCATGTCGCCCAACACCGCCAGCTTGCGGCCCTCGAGTTCGGCCAGCAGGTTGAGCGCGGCGATGGTGGACTCGGGGGCGGCGTTGTAGGTGTCATCGAGCAGGATCGCCCCGCCCGGTCCGGGAACGGCCACCAGCCGGAGCTGGGCATGGGTCTGGCGCAGGCCGGCCAGGATTTCCTCCCAGGACATTCCCTCGGCCAGGCCGACGGCCGCGGCGCGCAGTGCGGTATGCACCGAGTGTCGTCCGAGCATCGGAACCCGGATGTGATCGTGGTCACGGCCATGGTGCAGGGCGAAGCGCACTCCGTCGAGGCCCAGGCCGACGATTTCGTCGGCCCACAGGTCGGCCCGCGGGTCCAACCCGTAGGTGAACACCCGCGCCGCGGTATGGGCCGCCATCGCCCGCACGGCCTCGTCGTCGAAGTTCAAGATCGCTACGCCGTCCGGAGCGGCGGGCAGGCTCTCGACCAGCTCGCGCTTCCCGGCCACGATGGCCTCCATCGAGCCGGCCCGCTCGAGGTGGACGGGACCGATGTTGGTCACCACGCCCACCTGGGGACGGGCGATGTCGCACAGCAAGGCGATCTCCCCGGGCAGGTAGAACCCCATCTCGAAGACCGCGTGGGAGTGGAAATCGCTCAGGCGGATCACCGTCAGGGGCAGGCCGATCTCGTTGTTCAAGTTGCCCGGGTTGCGCAGCGTGCGGAAGCGGCGTTCCAACAGCTCCGCGGCCACTTCCTTGGTGGTCGATTTCCCGACGCTGCCGGTGATCCCGATCACCCGCACCGCCTGGCGGGAACGCCAGTAGCGGGCGATCTGCTGCAGGGCGGCCAGCACGTCGTGCACCCGCAGACACACGGGCGGCTGGACGACGGTCGGCGCGGCCCCGGAGCCCCGCAGGTCGAGCGTCTGCCAGGCGCCGTCCCGATCCTGGTCGACCAGCGCCGCGACCGCACCGCGGGCGAACGCCTGCTCAAGAAAATCGTGTCCGTCCTGGTTTTCCCCGGGCAGCGCGGCGAACAAGGAGCCCGGAACCACCTGGCGCGGAATCGATGGCGGCTTCCCGCAGCTCGGTGCCCGGGCCGGGGCGGACCACCCCGCTCAGCGACTCGATGACCACTTCGAGGGTCAGTCGTTCCACGCTCAGCCTCCGGCCGCCAGTTCGAGTGCCGGCGCCGGCGGCAGCTCGAGCATGACCACCAGCCGCTCGACCACTTCCTGGAACACCGGCGCCGCCACAACCGAACCCCACGGAGAACTCTCCGGCTTGTCGAGACGGACCAGTACGACGAAGTGCGGATCCCCGACCGGCCCCCAGCCGACGAACGAAGCGATCGTCCACTTCGGGTCGTAGCCGCGCTCGCCAGGGATCTGGGCGGTGCCGGTCTTCCCGGCCAGCATGTAGCCGGCCACCGTCGCCTGGCGGGTTTCGCCGGCCAGGGATTCGGCCAGGATGGCCGTCAGTGCCTCGGCGGCTTCGGGCGAGATCGGCCGGGAAAGCACCACCGGCTGCGGCCGGTAGGTCCCCTGCGGGCTGACCACTTCCCGCACCAGGTGGGGCTGCACCATCGCGCCGCGATTGGCCACTCCCGCAATGGCGGTGATCAGCTGGATCGGGGTGACCGAGACGCCCTGCCCGAACGAATTCGTCCCGAGATCGGACTCGGTCCACTCGGGATGGCGCGGCGTTCGCAGCTGGCCGGCCACCTCGCCGGCCAGGTCGATCCCGGTGAGCTGGCCGACCCCGAAGGCCGTCAGGTAACTGTAGAAGGTGGAGGCGCCGAGTTTCTGCGAGGCGACCCAGGCCAGACAGACGTTGAGCGAGTAACGCATGCAGCCGATCATGGTCTGCGGACCCCAGGCGGAGTAGTCCCAGTTGCGAATCGGCACCCCGCCGACCTCGATGACGCCGGTGTCCACGAAGACGTCGGTCGGCACCACCGACCCCGAACTGAGGGCGGAGGCCATGGTCAGGACCTTGAAGGTCGATCCCGGCTCGTACTGCGCGGCGACCCCGGGCGTGATGGCAGCCTCGTCGTCATCCGCCTTCAGCAGCCAGGGCTCATAGTCGTTCGGGTCGAGGCGGGGCCAGGCGGCCATCGCCAGCACTTCTCCGTTGCGTGGGTCCATCACGATGATCTGCCCCGCCTCCGACTTCGGTCTCCTCGATCGCCTCCGACAGGGCGATCTCGGCCACCTGCTGCACGGCGGCGTCGAGGGTCAGGACCAGGTTGACCCCGGCCGGGGGGTCGGGTTCGAGGCGGGCGTCGGGCGGCAGGAAGGTCCGTTCGACCGTGATCGATCGGCCGGAGAGCCATTCGTTGTAGTAGCCCTCGATCCCGAAGAAGCCTTCGCCCTCCTGATTGACGATGCCCAGCACGTGCCCGGCCAACGACCCGTTGGGGTAATGGCGGGTGCCGGTCGGCACCAGGTCGAGGCCGGAAAGGTCGGGCGCCAGAGGATCGGCCAGGAAGTCGCGCAGGATCTGCGCCACCAGCGGGTCGAGTCGCAGCGGGAGGCGGCCGACGCGGCGATCGTCGCGCGTCAGCCGAATTCGATACTGGCCGTTGGCAGCCCAGTCGTATTCGAGCTGTGCCAGCAGGTCGTCCATCGGAAGGACCAGCAGCTTGGAGAGCACCGAAGCGATCTCCTTGCGACTGGCTGCGGTCAGTTGTCGGATTTCGATCTCCACGTAGTACACCGTCCCGTTGGTCGCCAGCAGAACTCCGTCCCGGTCGTAGATCAGCCCGCGGGCCGGCGCCACCCGTTCCAGGCGTCCGTTGCCGGCGCGGACCCGGGCGTCGAAAACCGGCGCGTACGGCCCAAACTGCACCCGGATCAGTTGCACCACCAGCCCCGCCCCCACCACGGCCATGGCCACCATCACCGAGAGCACGCGACCTCGACGGAGACCCTGGTTGTTCATCGTGTGCCGCGCACCCGTTCCACCAGCCGGATCACCCAGTCGGAAAGTGTCTCGGTGTAGGCCGGGGAAAGACCGCCCGCCGGCCCCACCGGGCTTCCAAGCGGCGGCGGGGCCGAGAACCCGCTGGGACGGACGTAGCCTTCCACCACGATGTACTCGATGTCCTTGGGGTGGGCCACGTGGTAGCCGATCGAGGCGGCCCGGGCCATCATCCTCTGGGGCGTGGTGAGATCGGCCAGCCGCGCCTCGTAGCCTGTGGTCTCGCGTTGCAGGTCGGCCCGCCGCTCTTCCAGCTGCAGCAGCTCCCGGCCGGCCTCCGCCAGACGCGCATTGACCGCCAGGTACATCCCGGCCATCAGCAGGAGAGCCACGACCCCGAGCAGGGTGTTTCCGGCGGATTGCCGGACCACCCGCCAGGGTGCCTGGCGGAAAGCTTGGGTTCTCGCTCGCTTCACGTACTCTCCGACCCCGTTCCTTTTCTTTGCAAGGATCGTGCCGACCGAATTCGTTCTGCCGTCCGAAGCCGGGCGCTGCGCGCCCGGGGGTTGGCGGCGGTCTCAGCTTGCGAAGGCCGCAGCGGCCGGCGAGAGATGTGCCTGACCGTTGCCACATGGCTGCAGGTACACACCGGCTGCCTCGGCGGGCAAACGCAATCGCTGGCCTCCCGCCGCAGGAACTGCTTGACCAGCCGGTCTTCCAGGGAATGGAAGGCGATCACCACCAGGCGCCCCCCCTCCGCCAGCAGATCGATCGCTGCTTCCAGCCCCCGCTCAAGGGCCTGCAACTCATCGTTCACCGCGATCCGAAGAGCCTGGAAGGACTGTGTCGCCGGATGGATCCCGCTGCGGCTCCGACCGGCTGCGCCCGCCACCACCCGTGCCAGATCGGTGGTGGTACGGATCGGCCGGGACCGCACGATCGCCCTGGCCACCGACCGCGCCCGGGGCACCTCACCGTACTGTCGCAGGACACCCGCCAGGTCGTCCTCCGACCAGCCGTTCACGATCTCGTCCGCGGTCAGTGGCTGGGTGGGATCGAAGCGCATGTCCAGGGGACCCTCGAGCCGCAGGGAGAAGCCCCGCGCCGGGTCGTCGAGCTGGAGCGACGACAGACCGAGATCGAGCAGCACCCCGTCCACGGCCTTCCAGCCGAGCGTCGCGCCGCCTGATCCGCCATCCCGGCATACGACGACAGGCTCAGGTGGACGCGGGAACCGAAGAGCGCCAAGCGCCCGGCCGCCGCCGCCAGCGCTGCCGGATCACGATCCAGGCCGAGCAACACCCCATCCGGGAAGAGGCTTCCAGGATCCCCCGGGCGCTGTCCTCCTCCGCCCAGGGTTCCGTCGATATAGCGGCCCCCCGCCCGTGGTGCCAGGGCGGTCAGGGCCTGCTGGTAAAGTACCGGGGCATGCTGTCCACGGACGGCGTCGTCGCTCGACGCGTCCATGGGCTACCCCGAGGTGATGTCGAAGGCGGCGAAGCGCTTGGCGTTCGAGTCGGGGTCTACCAGACTGCGTTCTTCCCCGGCCCACACCGACGCGCTCCAGATCTCGAAGTACTCCCCGGCACCCACCAGGACCGACTCGTTCTCTACTCCGGCGTACTGACGCAGGAAATCGGGAAGCAGAATGCGGCCCGCCGAGTTGAGACCGACCTCGGTGGCGCCGCCGAAGAGGACACGGCGCACCGCGCGCGCTTCGGGATCGGTGGTAGTGAGTTGGTTGGCGCGGGAAGCGATTCGCTCGAAACTCTCCGTGGTATAAACCACGAGGTTCCGGTCGAATCCCTGAGTCACATAGGCGCCCGAGGCCAGGGGGGGACGAAACCGGACCGGGATCGTGATCCGGCCTTTGGCGTCGAGGGTGTGGGCGTACTGACCCAGGAACATGCGTTCTAAGCTCTCCAGGCATGCAAGACGCCGGATCGGCCGGCGTCCCACCTCACTCCACTTTGCCCCACAAACGCCCACAGTATAGACACGTTTTTTGTCAAGTGCAACAGTCAGGGACAACCCGGTTGATCGGTACTTTGCTCCTACCCCCACATCTGGAGGAATATCGGTGCATCACCCCATAGATGGGACTTCCCTCCGAGACTTGTTCGTCGGCACGGAGGTCGTCGTCCCCGTCCTGGACGGCCGCAGCCGGCGCTACATCAACTTCGACAATGCCGCTTCCACTCCTCCCTTCAAGGCGGTGCGGGATGGAGTCGACCGATTCCTCGATCACTACGCCAGCGTCCACCGGGGAACGGGCTTCAAGTCCCAGTTGTCGACCTGGGCCTATGAGCAGTCGCGCGCTGCGGTGATGCGCTTCGTCGGGGCGGAGACCGATCAGCACGTCTGCATCTTCGGCAAGAACACCACCGAGGCCCTGAACAAGCTGGCGCGACGAATGCGGCTGGCGCCCGGCGATGCCATCCTGACCACCGAGATGGAACACCACTCCGACGACCTGCCGTTTCGAGGCCTGGCTCAGGTGGTGCACGTCGGGGTGCTGCCCGACGGCCGCCTCGACGAAGACGATTTCGACCGCAAGCTCGAGGCGCTGCGCGGTCGCCTGCGCCTGGTGGCCGTCAGCGGCGCCAGCAACGTGACCGGCTACATCAACCCGATCCATCGGCTGGCCGAGAAGGCGCATCGAGTCGGCGCGTGGATTTCGGTCGACGCGGCGCAGCTGGCGCCGCATCGGCCGATCCGGATGCGTCGTCTCGACGACCCGGGCCACCTGGACTTCCTATCGCTTTCGGGCCACAAGTTGTACGCGCCGTACGGCACGGGGGCGCTGATCGGCCGACGCGACGTCTTCGAAGAGGGCGATCCCGATATGCGCGGCGGCGGCACGGTGGAGATCGTGACGGTCGACGACGTGGTGTGGGCCGCCCCCCCCGATCGCGACGAGGCCGGCAGCCCGAACGTGGTCGGCGCGGTGGCCCTGGCCCTGGCCCTGGCCGAACTCGAGAAGATCGGGATGGAGCGGGTGGCCCGCCACGAGGCCGATTTGACGGCCCACGCCCTATCCCGCCTGGCCGCGAACCCGAGGATCCGACTGTTCGGGGATCCCCGGCCCGAGACTGCCGCCGAACGACTGGGAGCCGTGCCGTTCGAGGTAGACGGGATGTCGCATTTCCTGGTGGCCGCCATCCTCGGTCACGAGCACGCCATCGGGGTCCGCAGCGGTTGTTTCTGCGCCCACCCCTACGTCCTGCGACTGCTGGGATTGAACGACGAGCAATCCGACCAGGTTCGCCGGAGGATGGCGGCCCACGATAAGAGCGAGATGCCCGGCCTGGTGCGGATGTCGTTCGGGCTGTACAACACCCCCGAGGAGGTCGACCGCCTGGCCGAGGCCCTCGAGGAGATTCTCCAAGGCAACGTGGCCGGTCGCTACCAGCAAGACGTCGCCAGCGGGGAGTTCCACCCCGAAGGCTGGAATCCTTCCTTCGAGTCGCTCCTTTCGCTCGGAACGGCCGAGACCACGGTCTGAGGCCGACGTGAGCGGGCGCGCCCTGGTTCCGGCCGTTCTGCTTGTCGCCCTGGGATTGTCGGGCTGTGGCAGGCCCGATTTCCCTCCGCTACCCGAGGCCGGGCCGGTGGGCCCCGGCACCTATCGTGGGGGCTTTTCCCACGAAGGTCGCCAGCGCTCGTTCCTGGTACATCTCCCTGCAGAAGGCCATCCGCCGTATCCGGTCGTCGTCAATTTCCACGGAGGCGGCGGCGATGCCGCCGGTCACCTCGCTTACACCGGGATGGACCGGGCCTCCGACGCGTTCGGCTACGTGCTGGTCGTCCCCGACGGCACCGGACAGCTGGCCGACCGGCTGCTGACGTGGAACTCGGGGGGTTGCTGCGGCTATGCTCGGGATCAGGCGGTGGACGACGTCGGATTCGTGGGCGCCCTCCTGGAAGACATCGACCGGCTTCTGTTGATCGACCGCACCCGGGTCTACGCCACGGGATTGTCCAACGGGGCGATGATGGCCTATCGTCTGGCGGCCGAAGCCCCCGAACTTGTGGCTGCGATCGCGCCGGTCGCGGGGGCGATGCTCCTCGAGCAGTTCCAGCCCCGCCTTCCCGTCGCGATCCTGCACCTGCACTCGGTGGACGACCCGCGTGCCCTGTACCGGGGGGGCCTGGGGCCTCCCTTCCCGCTCACCACGCACCAGGTAGACCACGCTCCGGTCGAGGCGATGTTGGGGAGGTGGGCCGCGCACAACGGCTGCGGCTCCGAACCGGCGGTCTTGGCGCAGCGCCAGTCCGAGCCCGACCCGGACGGACCGGCGCACACTGCCAGCCTGCTCGTTTATCCGGACTGCCAGCCCGGCGGCGAAGTTCAACTGTGGCGTCTCACCGGGGTTGGCCACGTCTGGCCGGGCGGGGACCGCGACTACCTGGTATCGATCCTGGGCCCTTCGACCGACATTCTCGACGCCAATACGATCATCTGGGAGTTCTTCTCGCGACAGTCCCGTGGCGGCTGACCGCGCACCCGCCTCGACAGACCGCGTGGAGCGCAGTCCTTGGCAGCGCCGCCCGGAACTCACGAGAGCCGCCCGTGCGGGCGGCTCTCGCATGCGCGAAGGACCGGGGGCCGACCTGTAAGCCGCGTTCTGTCCGGCGCCGGCAGACGGTTTACGGCCCGAGGGCTTTCATCCCGCCCCGCCTGCGCCTGGGCGATCATCTATCTGGGTCCGAGCGTCACCGCCGGACTCAAGCAGCCTACCCGGGGCTCGAACGGAGCGGGCCGCTCCTCGCCCCTGCTTGGCCTTGCTCCGGGTGGGGGTTGCCTGGCCGGCGGCATTGCTGCCGCCGCCGGTGGTCTCTTACACCACCTTTTCACCCTTGCTCGTCGCCCCGCTTGGGTGCCACCGGTCGCCCGGTAGGCAGTCCTTCGCGACGGTCGGAGTGGTCTGTTTCTGTGGCCCTGTCCGCGGGTTTCCCCGCCCGGGAGTTACCCGGCACCCTGCCCTGTGGAGCGCGGACTTTCCTCGGTCTGCCCGAAGGCAGACCGCGATCGCCCGGCCGACCCACCGGCAACACCATCATATCCCCCGATGGGGACCAGGGTCAACGAACAACCTTGCTTCGTGACACCTGGCACGAGGCCTTCTTACGGTCCTCCTATGCTGGCGAAGTAAGGTAGAGGGGCGGAGCTTGCCCGCCGGACAGCGCACGTCCGGCCCGTGCCCGTGGCTTATAATCGTCGGGCACCGAGGAACCTGCATGCCGACATACGCGTACAGTTGTGACAATTGCGGCGTCCGTTTTGACCGCTTCCAGAGTTTCAACGACCCGACCCTGACGGTCTGTCCGGAATGCGGGGAGGAAGCGCTGCGGAAGCTGTACCTGCCGGTCGGGGTGGTGTTCAAAGGGTCAGGCTTCTACTCCACCGATCATCGTTCGCCCTCCGGCCAGTCTTCGGCCCGGAAGTCCGACGAGGGAACGACCAGCGAGGCCAAGAAGGACACCGGCAACGGCACCGGCAAACCTGAGAAGTCGACGCCGTCCGCTTCCGAAGAGTAGCAGGTCGCGCCTCTCGGGAAACAAACAAGGGCACGCACCGCGCGTGCCCTTGTTGTTTTTCGGATGCCAGGCCAGCTACATCTGGAAACCGCCGCTCGCCTGGACGATCTTCCACTCGAAATTCGTGACGAATTCGCCCAGACGATCGCGCAGGCCGTGCCAGTCGGAGGAATCGAGGGCGGATTGCATCGCGCCCAGGTCGGAGGAGACACCGCCGGTGAGAATCTGGGGCCGGCGCCCGAAGGTCGTGTACCAGGCTTCGGTCGGCTGGATGCCGAGTCGCTGCATCCCGGGAACGAATTCGCGCACCACGAACTCGAAGTACTCCTGTTCGCGCCCGGGGAGGATGTCCCACGTCATCAGAAGCTTGACCGTCAGAGGAGACTCCTTGCCCGGTCTACGATTCGGCCCGCTGCAGCAAGACCACCTGGGTCTCGTCGGCCAGCCCCGACTTGGTCAGCTTCAGGCTCTCGACCGGCTGTAGTTGTCCCAGGCCCATCTCGGAAAGGAAGCGCGCCGCGGTCCCGAGTTTCAGCCCTTCCTTGCCGGTCTGGTAGTGCATCGGCACCACGACCTTGGGTTCGATCAGGCTGATCACTTCGGCAGCCTGGGCCGGGTTCAAGGCCCCCCCGCCCCCCACCGGCACCAGGGCCACATCCACCGTGCCCAGGTCTTCAATCTGGGACTGCGACGGCACGAGTGCCAGGTCCCCCAGGTGGGCCACGGTCAGGCCGTCGAAGTCGAACAAGTACAGGGTGTTGGGTCGTTCCCCGTTCCCCTTACTTGGAGGCGAGGTCACGATCCCGGTGATAAACACTCCCCCGATCTCGAATTCGCCCGGCCCCTGGATCACGCGTCGCTCGCCCTTGACCGCCGCCACGTTATTGTGGCCGGGCGCGTCGTGGCTGACCGTGATCACTTCGGCCCGCAGCTTGGGCGGGGTCAACCCGACGCTGGCGTCGTAGGGATCCGTGACCACGGAGGCCATCCCCCGTTCGATCATGCGGAAGCAAGACAGTCCGTACCAGGTGATCTCCAAGGGAACCTCCGGCTCGGCGGGATTATACATGAGCCTCCCCGGCGCGGGTTGCCGGGGACGTCGACGGCCCTTAGAATGCGTCGCCATGCCTCTTTCAAAATTCCTCGCCGGCGAGGCGGCGATCTCCGAGATCGACGGCGGCTGGCGGCTTCAGGTGCCCGCCTCCCGCGCCTACGTGGACGCCCAGCTCGATGACACACAGCATCGGGGCCGGGGCTCGTTCGCCCACCGGCCTCCGCTGGAGTTTTCCCTGGAAGCCCGGGCCGCATCGGCCTCGCCCCGCGGGACCCTCGGTTTCGGGTTCTGGAACGACCCCTTCCCATCGGTCGGCGGCCAGGCGGGAGCCGAGCGCATCCTGCCGGCCGCTCCCCAGGCGCTTTGGTTCTTCCATGGGTCAGCCGAATCCGACCTGCCCTTCGCGCCCGGGTCACCCGGTTCGGGATGGCGCGCCGCCAGCCTCCGGACGCCTGGCGTTCCCCCGGCCGCCGTGGCGATCGCCGGCGCGGGTCTCTTTGTCGGCCTGTCCATTCCGGCCCTTCGCCGGCCCCTGGTGCGCGCCGTCTGGCGGGCGGTGGAAGGAGCCCAGTCGCCTCTGCTGCCGGGCCTCGACCAATGGCACGCATATCAGATCGAATGGACCCGGGAGTTGACGACCTTCCGCGTCAACTCGGTCACCGTTCTGGAGGTGCACGGCCGCCCTTCGGCGCCGCTCGGTCTGGTGATCTGGATCGACAACCAGTGGGCCGTCTTCTCCGAGAGCCGTGGCCTTCGCTTCGGGGTCTGCCCGACAACCGAGGCCGCCTGGCTCGAAGTGCGACGACTCCGGCTGAACGGGGCGCCGCTTTCGCTCGGGCCCGCGAGCCCGCCTTCCGGGGTGACCGGAGTTCCACCCGCCCCTCCCCGCCCATGACCCGGTCCGAAACGAAGAAGATCCTACTGTTCGACCTGGATGCCGTCCTGATCAACTCGGCCGGGTACTACCGATCCCTGACAGAAACGGTCCGGCGAATTTCCCTTGCCCTCGGCTTCGGAGATCGCAGCCTCGAGCAGGCCGACATCGACGCCTTCGAGGCCCTCGACATCACCGCCGAGTGGGATTCGTCGGCGCTGACCTCGGCCTTGTTGCTGATCGAGGCCTGGAAGACCGAGCCGGAAGCCCGACTCCCCCGCCGCCCTCCGCTGACAGACCACACGATCTCCGATCGTCGTTGGCCGGATGTGAGAGGCTTCCTGGCCGGCCTGCCGCGCCGTTCCGCGGATCCGGTGGGTGCGGCGCAAGAAGCCCTTCTGGAACGCCTCGATGACCACACCCAGGCCCAGCGCGACAGCTTGGCGGCCCTGCTGCGCGAGAGCCGAACCCTGGAACGCTCATTGACCTTCTGGCTGGTTCAGCTGTTCAACCTGGGCAGCCTCCGGTTCACGCAGACCTACGGCCTCGAACCGGGCCTGGAGACAGGCTCGATGCTGGAAACCCACGACCGCCCCACGCTCTCGAGGGACGAAGTGCTGGGTTTGCTGCGCTGGCGGGAGGGGCGCCATCGTGGCGCAGCCATCGTGACCAACCGACCGGCCACCTCACCCGGGGGGATCTTCAACACACCGGAAGCGGAGATCGGCGTCGGCGTGTCGGGCCTGGTCGGGGTCCCTGTGATCGCGGCCGGCGACCTCGGTTTTCGCGCCACGAACTCTGGGCCTGGACCCTCAAGCGTTCCTCAAGCCCAGCCCGGTGCACCTTCTGGCAGGGATTCTGGTCGCCTCCGGCTTGCCGAAAGAGGCCAGCCTGCGAGCCGCCATCCAGCTGGCCCGTCTTGGCGAGTCCGATCCAACGTGGCTATCCCTGGGAGAGCTGCACGTTTCGTTGTTCGAGGATGCCGCCAAGGGAATGCGGGGCCTGGTCTCCGCGGCGGACCTCCTCAAGGCGGTTGGCGCCTCGATCGAGATCGAACTGTTCGGTGTCGCCCCGGGCCCGCCCAAGTCTTCGACCCTGGAGCAACTCGGCGCACGGGTGTTTCCGAACGTGGCCCTGGCGCTCGACACAGCGATCCCGGGTTGGAGGTAGAGAACAGGCAGGATCAGCAATCGGCAACAGACACGTCGGGGACGGCGCTTGCTTGACACTCCTATCCCGCGACGTTACAATCTCGCCGCCTCGCCGAGATAGCTCAGTTGGTAGAGCACGCGACTGAAAATCGCGGTGTCGCCAGTTCGATTCTGGCTCTCGGCACCACTCGAATCAAAGCGCGACGCCGACGGCGTCGCGCTTGTTCGATACAGCGGCCGGCTGATGGGGCTTCTTGTCCAGCGGTTCTTGTTGGGAGCGATCCTAAGGAGACCATCGCACCCGGCCAGAACAGCGTTTCGAGTACGACACAGGAGACGAACAGGAACAGGTGAATCGCCGTTTCGGCTGGGCCCGCCCGAAGCGCCCGGCCCGGCGAACCCTGGGCTCTTGGTTCGCCGGCAATCCTCCTTCCGCTTCCGCTCCAGATGACCCGACCTCCCTCCCGCGAGAAGGAGAGGGCCCGGGTCAACCCGATCCCGGCCCGGCGTCCTCCAGGTTCGAAGCGGCGAGCCGCCTGCGAAGCTCCGTTCGGAGGACCTCAAGCGGTTGCCGCGGACCGCGGCCGGCGGCGAAGGTCCAAGTGGTCCAGCCGTTGCAGGGCCGTCCTCCGGAGAGCGTCCGGCCCAGTTGGTGGATCGAACCGACTTCGCCGCGCAAAGTCAGGCGCCCGTCGGCTCTGACCCGCGCCGCGTCTTGCGAATGGTCCCGGAAGTAGAGTCGCTGGCCGATCGAAAGCAGGCCGTTGGCCACCAGGTCGCCGACCGATACGCGCGGCGCGCCCAGGCTCGGGTCGATCGAGGCGACCAGCTCGGGTTCTACGGCCGAATTTGATTCTCGGGCCAGCCGATTCCGGGCCGCCTCGACGTAGGCCCGGTCGCGCTCGATCCCGATCCAGCGGCGCCCGAGACGCGCCGCGACCACGCCGGTGGTCCCGGTACCGAAGAACGGATCGAGCACGACGTCTCCGGGTTGAGACGCTGCAAGCAGCACGCGATGCAGCAGGGCCTCCGGCTTCTGCGTTGGATGCAACTTGGCCCCGTTCCTGCGCAGTCGTTCCGGGCCGCCGCACACCGGGATCAGCCAGTCGCTGCGCATTTGGAGATCGTCATTCATGGAACGCATCGCCTGGTGGTCGAATCGGTAGCGTGCGCCGCGCTCGCGGCTGGCCCAGATCAGGGTTTCGTGGGCATTGGTGAAGCGCACCCCCCGGAAGTTCGGCATCGGGTTGGTCTTGACCCAGACCACGTCGTTGAGAATCCAGAAACCCAGATCTTGCAGGATCGCGCCGACCCGGAAGATGTTGTGGTAACTGCCGATCACCCACAGCGACCCGTCGGGCTTGAGCACCCGGCGGCAGAGGGTGAGCCAGGCGCGGGTGAATTCGTCGTACTCGGCGAAACTGGCGAACCGATCCCAGGCCTCGTTCACACCCTCCACCCGGGTCTGATTCGGGCGGTACAGGTCGTGGGAGAGCTGCAGGTTGTAGGGCGGGTCGGCGAACACCAGGTCGACGCACTGCTCGGGAAAGCGGGCCAACTCGTGAAGGCAGTCCCCCTGGATCACCTTGTCGATCGGAAGCTCCCCGGGGACGGTCTCGGCCGACGGCGGCCGTCGGGTGAGACGGGAGGCGTCACGTCGCCCCATGGGTCACTCTCCGCAGGCGCCGGCCGGAATCCAGCCCTCGGCCGATGCGGAATAGCATTCGCAGAATTCCACGTCGTCGGTCGTCTCCGAAGTCATTCCGAAGAACCGGACGCTGGTGAGAGCACAGCGCCGAGCCGCAGCCCCACCCGGCAATTCGCGGGTCAGCGACAGGCCGAGGCCGGCGGCGCCCTCGTCGCGGACCAGCCGAGATTCGTCCGCCTCGAAGCGGATCGGGAGCATAGGCGATCTCGCCGACCCGGTTGAACCACAACACCAGGAAGAAGGCTCCCGCACACGTCAGCCCGACCAGCACACTAAGAGCGCAGCCGATGGCGGGGGAAAAGGGAAGGCGATCTTCCGGTCCAGCGGGGTTCACGACCGGAGTGTAGCCAAGAAAGGCGGCAGCGGCAAACCGGGGCTGCTGCGGCTGCGGGAATCAAAAAGGAGCCGCCGGACTCCGGCGGCTCCATGGATAGCGGGAGCGGCTTTCTACGGTTGGAGCACCAGGAAGTTATCGAACAGGATGTCGGTGCCCAGCTCGGAAAACGTGCCTGCCATCAGCCCCACGTCGCCGCTGGAGAACGTCGAGTCGCTGGTGGTGATCACCTGCTTGCCGTTGACGTACAGGGTCAGCGTCGACCCGACACAGTCGGCCCGCACCTTGTTGGTCGAGGCGCCCTGCAGGATGGCGTCGCTGGGCTCCATCCCGTCGGTTCCGATCGTGCCCGAGCTGCCGTCGACCACCCGCAAGATCCCGTAGTACCCGTCGCTGCTGATCAGGAAGGAGTAGAAGTTCTGGGTATCCTGGTAGCGGCAGATCAGACCGAAGTCGTTGTCGTTCGGACCTCCGACCTTGGTGGCGTCGACTTCGACTCGGACGTCGGTGAACGACTGGCTCGGGTTGGCCCAGTAATCGTGGTTGGCCTGGTTGACATAGATCCGGTATCCACCGTCGGCGTAATCGGTCACCCCTTCGGCCGTATTCACCCGATCCCATCCACTATCGTTGTCCGAGAAATCATCGGAGAACAGAACGGTGGCCCCTTCCGGAACAACGATGTCGGACGAACCTCCACCAGTTCCGCCGAGCGAGGGGAGGGCCGAGCAAGCCAGGGAGAGGGCCAGGAGCGGGGCCAGGAACAGTGCGACGGTTTGCTGCAACGGCTTCATAGAACCTCCAGAAAGGGGACGACCCCAACGGCCGTCTCAGGGTAGGGAATATGGAAGGAGTGTACACTGAAATTCTCGCTTCGCTCCGGCTCCCTCGGTCTTGCCTCGCCGGGGGCCCTTTCCTTGACGGGCCGCAGGCGCCGGGGTATCCTTGCCCCGTTGCGGGTGTAGTTCAGTGGTAGAACGTCTCCTTGCCAAGGAGAAGGTCGTGGGTTCGAATCCCATCGCCCGCTCTGGTAGCTGTCAGCGGTCAGCCGTCAGCGATCAGCAAGCCCGCAGCGTGGGCCTCCTGGCTGAGAGCCAAACGCCGAACGCTGACAGATCCTCTTCGGCGACGTAGCCAAGTGGTAAGGCAAGGGTCTGCAAAACCCTCATTCGTGGGTTCAAATCCCACCGTCGCCTCTGGATTGGCCAACCTCCTGCGTGGGTTCCCCTCGCTTCGCTCGGGGCTGTAGCAAATCCCACCGTCGCCTCTGGATTGGCCAACCTCCTGCGTGGGTTCCCCTCGCTTCGCTCGGGGCTGTAGCAAATCCCACCGTCGCCTCTGGATTGGCCAACCTCCTGCGTGGGTTCCCCTCGCTTCGCTCGGGGCTGTAGCAAATCCCACCGTCGCCTCTGGATTGGCCAACCTCCTGCGTGGGTTCCCCTCGCTTCGCTCGGGGCTGTAGCAAATCCCACCGTCGCCTCTGGATTGGCCAACCTCCTGCGTGGGTTCCCCTCGCTTCGCTCGGGGTTGTAGCAAATCCCACCGTCGCCTCTGGATTGGCCAACCTCCTGCGTGGGTTCCCCTCGCTTCGCTCGGGGCTGTAGCAAATCCCACCGTCGCCTCTGGATTGGCCAACCTCCTGCGTGGGTTCCCCTCGCTTCGCTCGGGGCTGTAGCAAATCCCACCGTCGCCTCTGGATTGGCCAACCTCCTGCGTGGGTTCCCCTCGCTTCGCTCGGGGTTGTAGCAAATCCCACCGTCGGTCCCCTCGCTTCGCTCGGGGCTGTAGCAAATCCCACCGTCGCCTCTGGATTGGCCAACCTCCTGCGTGGGTTCCCCTCGCTTCGCTCGGGGTTGTAGCAAACCCCACCGTCGCCTCCTGATGCTCAACGTCAGCGGTCAGCCACCAGGGATCCCGAACTTCGGGGTTTCGGAGGCATGGGGCTCGACTAAATCCCCAGTCCGGCGTCGATCGCCTCCTCCAGGCTCATCGCACGCCCCTCCCCTTGGGCAGATTCAAAGAATGTCTCCCCTAGAGCAGCCTGAATCCGAGCCAGGTCCCGCTCCAGGTCTTCCTGATCCTGCGGCGGCAACGGCGAACCTGCACTCTCCCGCAAGCTCGCTGCGGCGCCCAGCAGCCGCGCCCCAGCCTCGGCACGACCGCTCACCCCGGCCAGCCCGCCCATCCTACGCAGCGCCTCGGCGATATCCCACTTCTGAGCGTGTTTCTCGCTCAGCAGGAGCAACGCGTCACGGTAGCACGCGGCGGCGCCTGCCAGGTCGCCGCCGGACCGTAGAATGTCGCCGAGGTTCTGCTGAGCATAGGCGATCCACTGCGCATTGCCGATCTGGCGTCGGATCGCCAGGCTTTCCTCCAGCAGGCTCCTCGCCCGATCCAGATTCCCCTGCCTCCAGGCCACGATCCCCAAGCCGTTCAGCACCCCGGCAACCCTCCACATGTTGCCGGCCTCACGGCCCAGAGCCAGGCTTTCCTCGTACAGTTCCTCGGCCTGATCGAAGTGACGCTCCTCCCGGGCAGCCCAGCCCAGCAGGTTCAACGACAGGGCAATCCCGGATCGGGACCCAAGTTCGCGGGAGAGAGCCAGCTGTTCTTCGTGATGAGCTCGCGCTCGGGGGAAGTCCGCCTGGTTCCTTGCCCGGGTGCCCAGCGCGGTCAGCGCTTCGACGATCCCCCACTTGTCTCCGAGGCGCCGGTAGATGGCGAGGCACTCGGCCTGCAGACTTTCTGAGCGCTCGGGTTCGTCGCGGATTGCCGCCAAGGTGGCCAGCCCGGCCAGACAGAAAGCGCTGGTTCCTGCGTCAGGGAGATCCCGGGACAGAGCCGAAGCCCGTTCAAGCAGTTCATTGCCCCGATCGAGATCGTTGAGCCGGAAGGCGATCTTCCCCGCGACGGCCAGCGCCAGCGCTTGCTGCCGGGGGTCGGTGGAATCCCCGCTGGAAGCCAGCGCCTCCTCGGCCCAGAGCTTCGCACCCCGGACGTTCCCCAGGGAGAGCGACAGGTCCGCGGCGCAGGCGGCTGGCAGGGAGCGCGAGCCAGGTTCGGCGACCTCTTCCACGGCCAGGAGTCGCTCGAGCCAGTCCAGCCCCTCCGAAACCTGGCTCCGCACAATCCAGAAGCGCCACAGCCCCGCGGCGATGGCCAGGCCCGACACAGGGTCGTGGGTTGCCGACCATCGCATGGCAGCGCGCAGGTTGGCCAGGTCGGCCTCAATCCGGTCGAGCCAGGCGGCCTGGTCGGGACCGCTCAACTCGACGGCCGCCAATTCGGCGAAACCTCGAAAGAAGCGGGCATGGTCGCGAGCCGCCAGCTGCGATTCGCCGGCCTCCTCCAGCGCGGCCAGCGCAAACTCGCGGATCACGGCCAGCAGGTGGAACCGCGCATTGCCCCCCGCCCCGGCGACGGAAACCAACAGCCCCTTCTCAACCAGATTCGACAGGATCGGAAGGGGTGCGGCGGGACTCGTGCCCTGGCGCTCCCAGTCTCCCCCCTCGATCACAATCTGGGCTGAGGCAACGGAGCAATCCCCGGGGAAGACGGCCAATCTTCGGAAGGCCATCTGCTCCTCGGAAGACAGCAGGCTGTAGCTCCAATCGATCGCACGGTCCATCGACTGGTGACGCGGCGCGGCGCCCCGCTTGCCTTCCAGGTGGAGGACGAACTTGCCTCCGAGCCGCGCCAGCAGCTCCTGGACAGGGAGCACGCCGACTCGAGCGGCCACCAGCTCGATCGCCAGGGGAAGCCCGTCGAGTCGATCGCAGATCGCCGTTACGGCCGCTGCGTTTTCCGGATTGATCCGGAATCCGCGCAGGACACTCCGGGCGCGCGATTTCGAATAGCAGGGTGGCTGCGAACCCTTCCAGCTCGTGTGCGGCAGGGGGGTTTTCCAAACCGGGAATCGGCAGCGAAGGAACCGGAAGGAGGGTCTCCCCGTCCACCCGGAGAGCGCCCCGGCTGGTCGCCAAGGCTGTCAGGTCGGGCAGATACCGCAGCAGGTCTGCCACCGCCGGGGCGCCATCGGCCAGGTGTTCGAAGTTGTCCAGGATCAGCAGCCTGGGCGCCCCGCCGAGTGCGGGTCCCAGCCTGGTCTCCAACCCGGGGGCATACGGATCCTCGAGCCCGATGCCCTGGGCGATCGCCGGGAGCAGCTGGCGCGGGTGCTCCAGCTCCGCCAGCGGGACGAAGGTGATACCGCCCTCGAAGGTGCCGGCCTCCTCCAGGCGGCGGGCAGCTTCCACCGCCAGCCGGGTCTTGCCGATCCCCGGCGGGCCCGTCAGGGTGGCCAGTCGAATGTCCCCGGCGGTCAGCGCCTGGACCAACTCCCTGACCTCCACCTCGCGTCCGACAAAGGAGGTCAGGTAGCGCGGGAGTCCCGCTCGAAACAACGGTTCTGAGGGAAGGTTCGAACCAGGCGGAGGCGGTCCCGGCTGACTCCACACATCCCCGCGGGCAAAACGGATGAAAGCTGCCGTCTGCGTCGATTCGACTTGCAGCGAGGCGGCCAGTCGTTCGGCGATCTGAACCGACGGGCGCCGATCTTCGGCTTCGATCTTGCGAAGGGCGATGGTGGAACAGCCCACCAGCCGGGCCAGTGCCGACTGAGTGAGCCCGAAGGCCCTGCGGCGACGCTTCATCCATTCGCCGAAGGGCAGTTCACTCGCCACCCTGGGCTCCCGAGAATCCGGCGATGCCGGTATCGCTTTCGTATCCGTGGCCGATACCCGGAACCAGACAGCCCGTGCTTAGATAGCCGGAAGGGGGGTCCTGTCCAACAGGTCCCGCCGCCGGGAGCAACGGGTGGACCCGGAAAGGAACCTCAAGGGCCGAGCGGAAAGCAGCAGCGAGGACAAGTGTTCATCACAGTTTACACCTACCGGACCCGGGCCGACCGGTCCGAGACGACGATTGAGCTCCATCGGGAGCTTGGCCATCACCCCGATTGGCGCGGCCCGGGCTTCCTGTCGGCGGAGCTTCTTCAGAGTCTGGAAGACAGGCAGGAGTTCGTCGAGATCACCCGCTTCTCCGACGAGGCCTTGGCTCGGGCGACCACCCGGCGGAGCCAGTTCCTGGCCTGGAGATCCCGCCTGCTTGAGACCCTGGAAGAAGGTCCTTCTTTCAGTCACTTCCATAGCGTCGCCGGCTTCCACGACGCGAGTCCGGAGGTCCGACCCGTCGAGACTCCATCGGGGGATGGGCCATGATCGAACCGCTCACAGACCCGGGTTCCGCAGGCTCAGGCCCGGTCAATCGGGGCAGGGCCTTCCACCCCTGGCTGGGCCAGCGCCTTAGGGTCCTTCCGCACCGTACCGCAAAGGCCGACGCTTCTCTCCCACCCGGTCGATCCATCCTGGTATCCGGCGCTCGATCATCTCAACTCTTTCGGTCGATCGCGGCGCGGTGGGACGCCGCCCTTAGGCCAGTCCCGATCCGTGGGAGTTGCCCACATCGTTGGGCTCAGACCCTGAGGAGGAAAGACATGCACAGGCGCTTGTCGTCCCGGTCTACCTACCCGCTCTACCTGATCGCGCTGGTCCTGGCCTCATGCGCACCGCCGGCAACGCCGGAGCCTTCAGCCACCGCGGTCCCGCCGCAGCCGACCCAGGCCCCGACGGCCAGCGCAACGCCCAGGCCGCCGACCGCGACCCCCGCCCCAACCCCCACCGAGATCACGGTGACCGCGGTGGACGACGCCTCCTACGAAGACCTGGTGTCCCATTTCGGCTCGTGGACGCGTGCCCAGGCCGAGGCCGCCGGCTACGAGGTCGAACCGGCTTGCATTCCCCAGATGGGACACCATGCGATCCGTTACGAGATCCATCTCAACAACGTCGTGCGGACCAGCGAGCCCAGCATCGTTCTGGTCGACGGCGACGGCCGGGTGGTCGGGGTCGAGTATGTCATCACCGATGTGGTGTCCGATCCACCGTTGGTCGCTGGACATCCCCTGACCTTCACCCATCCCCATCCCGGGATGTCTCGGGACCACATGTCGCTCCACATCTACTTCGTCGGCAGCGAGGCCGACCGTTTCGGCGAGACCAACCCAGCCGTGAAGTGTTAGCCGGCGGAGGTTGCAGGTACTGCGATCCAGCCCGGGCCGGGCTTCTGCCGCAAGGCCGAAGCCCGGCCTTGCCGCCGTCTCCCCGCTGCGTTAGACTTCCATTCCGAGAAGGATCCCGGCATGGAACCCACCAGGTCTGCTCCCCGATCTCGCCGCCCGTTCGTGGTCGCCGCCTGCGCCGTGGCGGCCGTGTGCCTGTGCCTGGCCGGCGCCGTTGCGGCCTACTTCTTGTTCCGGGATCGATTCGCGCAATCCAATGAGCCGACGGTCGAGTATGTACTGGACGCCTCGCCACGGATGCAGACCTCCAGCGGCGGCGATCCCCGCATCACCGTGGCCCGAGGTGTGTTGGCCGAAATCGTCCGTGCCTCCGACCCGCGCCTGACGGCCGGCCTGCGCCTGTTCGGGTCGGAGGCCGTTCTCGAAAGCTGCCAGGATACCGACCTGATCGTTCCCTTCGCCGAGGCCAATCAGGAAGCGATCGCCGGCCGCCTCGACGGGGTCGACGCGGGAGCGCTGACCGACTCCCCGATGGCTCAGGCCATGATCGCCGCCATTCGGGATATGTCCTCCACCCGGGGTCCGCACTCCATCGTCGTCGTCACCGGCGGCGCCGACAGCTGCAACCCCGAAGCCGCCGAACTGATCCGCCGAGAAGCGGAACGGGCCGGGATCGAACTGCGGCTGTTTGTGGTCGGCTTCGACGTGCCGCCCGACGAAGTCCAGGCGGTCCGGGCCCTGGTCGAGATCATCCCCGGGGCGACCTACCAGGATGCGCCGGAGGCCGCCAGCCTGCGACGAGTTCTGACGGAGATCCAGGTGCAGGTCGACCGCCTGGCAGAACCGGAGCCGGAGCCCGGGCCCGTCACGGCCGGTCAGACGGCCTGTGATCATCCCTACCTTCCGCTTCGGTCGGGAGCCAGCTGGACCTACAGCGGCACGGACGGGACGTTCACCTGGTCGGTGAACAGCGCCTCTGGGTCCAGCGCCACGATCGGGATCGCATTCCCCGGCGGGGAGATGACCTTGAATTGGGAATGTGGACCGGCGGGGATCGTCTCCTACGACTTCGGCAACATCACCAGCTTCGACATGGGCGGGGTTGTCACCATGGACATCCTCGAGAGCTCAGGGGTCTTCCTGCCGCCAGCCGGCCAACTGACGCCGGGGAACAGCTGGCCGCTGAGTTACACCCAGGTCATGAACTTCTCCCTGGGAGCCGATCTGGACATGACGACGACCATCAGCGAAACCTGGACCGTCGCCGGGTTCGAGACCGTGTCCACTCCGGCGGGCACGTTCCGGGCGCTCCGCCTCGACGGATCGACCACGACCACGACGACCGCCTTCATGGTCGAAGTTCCAACGGTCACGACAAGCTCGAGTTACTGGCTGGCGGAAGGCGTGGGGTTCGTCCGCTATCAGTACAGCGGTGAAGGCTATTCGGGCAGCGCCGACCTGGTGTCGTACTCGGTCCCCTGAGACTTCCCCGGCAGGATCGCCTGCCCTCGATCAGTCGCGATCAAGGGCGATCGACCTCCAGGTCGTCAAATCGCACCACCGCCTGCCCTTCCTCGAGCAGCCCCGCCATCAACGCGATCGTCCCCGCCTGCGGAGACGGGTCGACAACCTCGGCCACAAGCCTACTGTCCACGGAGAGTCGGACTGCACCTTCGTCGCAGGTCAGCTCCAGCGAGAGCCAGTCGTCAGCCACCTGACGCGGGTCATCAACCGGGGTCCAGTCAACCAGGCGCTCCACAATCCCGGAGGCCTTCCTCCAGACAGAAACCTGCCCGTCGTTCCGCCATGCCGCGGCCATGTAGTTGTCGGCATCCTGCCAGCGGCAGACTACGCCCATCTCGCTCAGCGCAGGGCCTTCGAGGCGACGGGCGCGCACGGTGACGCGCAGGTCCCGTTCGAGAAGACCCTGGTAGGGTGAGAACCACTCCAGGCCTCCAGCCAGGGAGGTGATCTCGAGCGACCCATCGACGTAGCCGATGGCTCCGTCGTCGGCCTGCTTGGGTGCGAAACCGCTCTCGGGATCGGAGAAGTCATCCAGGATCGGGAGCCGGGCGGCCGCGGTCGGGAAGACGACCGTGGGCGGGGGAACCCCGGTGGCAGTGGGTGTGGCCGCACTCAAAGTAGCCGCCAGGCCACCGCCTACGACGATCGTCGCCAGGCAAGCACCCACCACGACGACGGCGGCCGCAGGAGCGATCCATTTGCGCGACCCCGCCCGCGGTAAGCCGTGCGCTAACAGCGTATCTGCCGGGGAGGCCGGACCCAGCGTTGGTTCGTCCTCGAGCGCCGACCGCAGCCGCCGCACCAGGGCCCCGCACGACGCGGGCCTGGCGGCTTGCTGTTTGGCCATCCCGGCGGCCAGGACACGGTCGACCGACGGCGGCAATTCGGGCCGAAGGGCACGGGCCGAGGGCACCGGGTCGTGGATGTGCCGCACGATCATGCCCAGCGCCGTTTCGGCCTGGAACGGCTGCCTGCCGGTCAGGATCTCGAAGGCCGTCGCGGCCAACGAGTACACATCGGAGGCGGGTCCGGTACGCTCGCCGCGCCCCTGCTCCGGGGAAGCGTAGGCGGCCGTCCCGGCTGGAGTGGACTCGGTCACCTGGGAGCCGGCCGCGGCGATCCCGAAATCGCCCAGGAACAGGTTCCCGCCGCCGTCGAGCAGCAAATTGCTGGGCTTCACATCCCGATGGACGATGCCTCGCCGGTGGGCCTCGTCGAGGGCGTCGGCCGCCGCCTCCAGCCAGCGCAGCCCGGTGGATACCTCCACCGGTTCTTGCGCCAGCCGATCCTCAAGGGTCCCCCCCTCCAGGTAGCGGAATACCAGGAACGGGGTTCCGCCCTGATCGCCGAAGTCGTACAAGGGAACCACATGCGGGTGTTCGAGCTGAGCCAGAGTGGCGGCCTCGCGACGGAAGGCTGCCAGGGATACGGGGTCGGACTTCGCCCGGTGGAGGACCTTGATGGCGACGGTTCTTCGGGTGGCGATCTGCTCGGCGCGGTACACCTCCCCCATGCCGCCGTGTCCGACCTTGTCGAGAAGTCGGTAGCCAGGGAGATCGAACAGAACGGTCTCACTCATGTGCAGTGGTGGTCGAGGGCCACGGCGTGACAGCCCCTAGCGGACTCGCAGCCGCCCGACCGCGTTGGAGGTTTCCAGCGTGATCCAGACATCCCAGCATCCTTCTCCGCAGGACTGCGAACCTAGCGAGGAAGGGGTCCCGTCCACCGAGAAGGTGTCTTGCACCTCCGCCCGGGCAGGATCGATGCGGATCACCTTCCCATCCCGGAGCGAGGCTGCCCACAACACGCCGCCTTCGATCCACAACCCCGAAGGTTGGGCAGCGAGGTCGATCCGGTGAGCCACCGCACCGTCGTCCGGGCTGAGGGCGACTACTTCGTTGGCATCCGTCAGCGCGATCCAGACCCATCGCCCGTCGTAGGCGATGGCCGTCGGCTCCCCCGTCAGGGGGAACCTGTCGAGGATCCGATCGGTGGCGGGGTCGATCCGCACCGCCTCGCGTCCTACCTGGTTGGCGACCCACAGGAACGATCCGTCGAAGGCCAACGCGACCGGCTCGGCTCCGACGTCGAGGTCGGCTTCGATCGACCCCGCCGGGCTTACGCGGCTGACCGTCCCGGCGATTGCATTGGCAACCCACAGGGACGAATCGGCCCACAGGAGCGCCGTGGGCACATGGGGCAAAGCGATTCGATCCAACTCGCGACCGGAGGCCGGATCGATCGCTGTTAGGGTCTGGTTTTGAGCACCGGCCACCCACAGCTGTCGACCGTCGAACGCCAGGGCCACCGGCAGGCTGTCGACCTGGTAGGTGGCCAGCAACTCGCCGCAACCTGCTCCCGTTCCCGTACACGACGAATCCAGGCGGGTCAGGCTGTTGCCGTAGAAGTTCGCCACAAATACGCTGTCTTCCACCAGAAGAACCGCCCGGGGTGAATTGCCCACCGGATAGGACGTAACCGACGGCCCGATCAGCCCCCCGCCCAGAAGCACGAAAGCCGCGACCCCGATTCCTCCAACCGCCAGCAGGCCCACGGCGCCGATCCCGAGGATCGTCGGGAGCCGCGACCGGGAGGCGGGTCGAGGGGCGCCGATCGATGGGGCGACGGGGGCAGAGGGGCCGACGATCGTTCCACTTTGTGCGGCCCCGGTGCCCGTCCGGACCGCCGGAGTTGCGGAGGCGGAGGCTGGGATCCGGGTGGGCCCGCCCCCGGAGAAGGCCGCTCGAAGCGAGGCGGCCAGATCGGTTGCACGAGCGGGTCGGGCCGCGGGATCCTTGGCCAGCGCGCCCGCCAAGACCGACTCGACTCCGACCGGAAGGTCGGGAGCGAACTGCCGGATCGGAGCCGGCGCCTCATAGATGTGCTTGGTGATGTAGCCCCAGGCGTCGGGGGCTTCGAAAGGCAGGCGGCCGCACAGCACCCGGTACACCAGGACCGCGAACGAGTAGATGTCGCTGCGCCGATCGAGCTTTTCCCCGCGCGCCTGCTCGGGAGACATGTAGCTGGGGGATCCGAGGACACTGCCGGCGGTGGTCAGATCGCGGGTGCCCCCCATGGTCTTGGCCAGCCCGAAATCCGCCAGGTAGGCGTTGCCCAATTCGTCGAGCAGGACGTTGGCCGGCTTGAGGTCGCGATGCACCACCCCCCGGTCGTGGGCGAAGTCGAGCGCCTGGGCGACCTGGTCGAGCAGGCGCAGGGCCTCCTGCCGGTCGAACCCGGGGCGCGCCAGCCTGTCCTGGAGCGAACCGCCGGTCATGAAGCGCATGACGATGTAGGGGCTTCCTTCGACCTCGCCGAAGTCGTAGACGGGGAGGATGTGCGGATGCTCCAGACGGGTGATCATGTCGAGCTCGCGCCGGAACCGATCCCGTGCGTCGGGGGCTTCGGCAAACATCGAGCCCAGCACTTTGATGACGACCGTCCGCACGATGGAAGGCTGCTCGGCCCGGTACACGGCTCCCATCCCGCCTTCACCGATCTTGTCGACAATTCGATATTGACCGAGAGATTGATCTTTGGCGAGTTCCATGCTGGGATGTGGCTAGCGGGGAAGTATAGCGCAGACCCCGGTTGGCGTGAGAAACGGCCGGGGTCATCCAACCCGACGGGATTCGGGCAGACGATCAGAAGCGGATGGTATCCTGCGGCGACCCCATCCGGTTGACGGCGTCGAAGGCGGCGGTCTTGTAGCACTCCGCCAGGGTCGGGTAATTGAAGACGGTGTTGAGGAAGTAGTCGACCCCGCCGCCGAAGGCCATCACCGCCTGGCCGATGTGAATCAGCTCGCTGGCGCCCTCCCCGATCACGTGGACCCCCAGAAGCTGGCGGGTGCCAAGGCGGAAGATCAGTTTCAAAAGACCGCTGCTGTCGCCCAGGATCTGGCCCCGGGCGATCTCCCGATACTGGGCCTTGCCCACCTCGTAAGGAATCCCGTCGTTCGTCAGCTCCTCCTCCGTCCGGCCGACCATCGAGATCTCCGGGACAGTGTAGATTCCGTAGGGGAACAGCTCCGGGACGCTGATCACCGCCACCCCAAAGGCGTGGCAGGCGGCCAGGCGGCCCTGTTCCATAGAAGTCGAGGCCAGGCTGGGGAACCCGATCACATCGCCCACGGCGTAGATGTGTGGCACCGAGGTCTGGTAACTGGCATTCACCTCGATCTGACCTCGCTCATCGGCGCTCAGGCCGGCCGCCTCCAGCGCCAGACGGTCGGTGGCGCCCACCCGGCCGATGCTGTACAGAGCCTTGTCCGCCGTCAGTTTCTTGCCGCTGGCCAGGTGGATCCGCACCCGATCGCCGAACTCGGTCTCGATCGGCTCCATCGCGCTGACTTCCTCTCCCAAGCGCAGGGTGACCCGGTTCTGGCGCAGCTGGTAAATCAGCGCATCGATGATCTCCCGGTCGACGAAGCCGAGCAGCCGATCGCGCTTGTCAATCAAGGTCACCCGCACACCGAGTGCGGCGAACATCGAGGCGTATTCGCATCCGATCACCCCGGCCCCGACCACGACCATGGTCTTGGGGATCTCGTCCAGCCGGAGCAGGTCGTCGCTGGTCAGGATCCGCCGGCCGTCGAAGCCGACCTCGCCCTGGACGCCGGGGCGGGTTCCGCAGGCGATCACCACGTGCTTTGCCGACACCTGCCGTTCGCTGCCATCGGCCACCAACCGCAAGCGCAATTGCTGCGGGCCGACAAACGCCGCCTCGGCGGTGATCAGCTCCACCCGGTTGCGCATCAGCTGGTGTTGGGTTACGTCGAGCTCGTGGCGGATGACATGGTCGGCGCGGAACAGCAGGTCCGCCATGCGAATGTCCGACTTGACCGTGTAGGATGATCCGTAGACATCCCGCAGCCGGTAGCCGGAGAGATCGAGCACCGCCTCCCGCAGCGTCTTGCTGGGGATGGTGCCGGTATTGATGCACACACCTCCCACCACCCCCTTGCGCTCGGCGATGGCGACCCGCTTCCCCAGCTTGGCCGCCTGGATGGCGGCCCGCTGGCCGGCCGGGCCGGAGCCGATCACAAACAGGTCATAATCGAAAGCGGACATCTCGGAGAGCCAACGGGCACTATATGCGCAGGAGCCATCAAGGTCAAGGTGCCCGAGGGCCAGAGCGCCCTGGACATGGTAGCATCGGCGCTTCCGCCGGGACATTGGCCGATCGAAAGCGCCGGAGGTGACAGCAGTGCAGGCTTGGAACAGCATCCTCGAAGACATGGTGCTTCGCCTGGTGACCGATCCCTTGCCGGCTGCAGAAGGGAAGCGGCACCGCGTCCTGATCGCCGGCGCCGGGATGGCCGGCCTGGCCGCAGCCGACGCTTTGCTCCGTTCCGGTCACGATCCGCTGATCCTGGAGGCCCAGGGTCGGGTGGGCGGGCGCATCCTGACCCTGCGCGAGCCGTTTGAGCAGGGCCTGTACGCCGAGGCCGGGGCGATGCGGCTTCCGAAGAGCCACCGATTGACTCAGGCGTACGTGGAGCGCTTCGCACTGCCCACCGCCGACTTCAGCGCCAGCCATCCCGAAAACGTCCTTCACTTCAACGGACGCCGCCTGAGCCGAAAGGAGGTCGAGTCCGACCCGGATCAGCTCGGCTTCGACCTGGCCGACCGCGAGCGCGGCCGCTCGGTCTACGCCCTGTGGGAGGAAGCCCTGGCCCCGTTCACCCAGGCCTTGCGAGAGCGAGGCGAAGCGGCCTGGCCGGACCTTGTGGCCCAGAACGATCACTACTCCGTGCGCGAGTTCCTGGAGGCCCAAGGCTGGTCCGAAGGAGCCATCGAGTGCTTCGGCCTGCTGGCCAACTACGAAGCACTGATGAACTCCAGCTTCCTTGAACTGCTGCGCGAGGAGCTGGGCGACTGCTACCGCAATCTGGTCTACCTGCCGGGAGGGATGGATCAGCTCCCCAGGTCGTTCCTGCCGACCCTGGCCGGCCGCATCCGCTTCGGAGCGCGGCTGACGGCCGTGGAGCAGTCGGCGAACTCGGTGACCTTCCATTACCGCACGGCGGCCGGGCGGCAAAGCCTCTCCGGGGACTTCGCCATTCTGACGGTCCCGTTCGCCGTGATGCGACACATCGAAATCCTCTCGCCGTTCTCCCGGGGCAAGCAGCGCGCCATCCGCCAGCTCCACTACGACGCCTCGGCCAAGATCCTGCTGCAATGTCGGCGCCGGTTCTGGGAGGACGACGATGGGATCTTCGGCGGCGGCAGCGCCACCGATCTGGCGATCCGCAATCTTTACTATCCCGACCACGGCCGTGAGACCGGACGCGGCGTCCTGCTGGCCTCCTACACCTGGTCGGAGGACGCCCAGCGCTGGGGGTCCCTCAGCGAGGCGGAGCGGATCGAGCAGGCCATCGAGAACGTGGCCGTGATCCATCCCCAGATCCTGGACACCGTCGAGGTGGGCGCCTCGAAGATGTGGCACGATGACCCGTTCGCGGGAGGCGCCTTCGCCTTGTTCGATCCGGGCCAGCAGAGCCTGCTACAACAAGCCATCGTGGCGCCGGAAGGCCGGGTCCACTTCGCCGGTGAGCACACGTCCCTGGCGCATGCCTGGATCCAGGGCGCCCTCGAGTCGGGGCTGCGAGCCGCCTACGAGATCCACCAACGGAGCTAGTGCAGGAGGAACCCGACGAACCCCTTCGTCGGATCTCCGAACTCGGGAACCCAGCGCCGATCGATCCGAGACTCGATGGGTTCTCGCCGCGGCTGGGAGAGGCGGCCCACGATCAGGGTCGATACGATGGCGCCAGGCCCGTCGGCGAGGGGAGCTCAAGACGGGGTGTCGAGCACCATCCGGTAGACGTTGGTCTCCCAACGAACGAAGCCAAGGCGCCGGTACAGCCGGTTGGCCTCGCTCCGGGCGGGGTTGGAGGTCAGGTCGAGCACGTGCGCCTTGGCCTCGACGGCGATCTGCATCGCCTGGCGCAACAGCGCCTCCCCCACCCCGCGCCCTCGAGAGTCGGCGTCCACCACCAGGTCTTCGATCCGGGCTCGACGGCCGGTCGGAACGTCGTAGAGCACCAGCACGACCAGGCCGCAAATCGACCCCGATCCCCGGGCGACGAGCAGGTGCGCACGATCGTCTGACAGGATCCGCTCGATATCTGAGATGGACGGTGGTTGTCGACCGGGGCTGAGCTGCGGGATCAGGTTCGCCAGGGCCCGCTCGAGCTCGGGCGTCGTATCCCGGGGGTGTTCCACAGTGACCGCGGACTCGTTCTTCAGGTCGGCCTCCGCCGGGAAGTGTATCAGGCGGAGTTGGCCGTGGAGGCCGACCGGGCGTTACGCACTCACGCAGTCGGCTCCGATATCCGCATCAAGCCCAGCCCGCCCCATAGCCAGCGCATCGCCCGGTGACCGAAGTCGGACGCCAGGAACTGGTTTGGGCAGCTCCCCGGGATGACTTCGATCCCGTTGTCGCGGCAGGTCCGGACCGCTTTGGGCGAGACGCTGGTCATCCCCGGGACCAGGCCCGGCTTCGTCCCCATCATGCAGTGCATCCAGACGTGCCGGATCCCGAGGTCGACGCACTCATCGACGATTCGCTCGGTCACGCCCGGGTTGGCCAGGATGAACACGCCGTCGGGCCGCTCCGGGATCGACGTCAGGTCGGGGTAGCAGGTCTCCCCGTCGAACGTCGTCAGGCGCGGGTTGACCGGGATCACGGTTCGGCCGCTCTCCTTGATGTTCCGATAGGCCAGGTTGCACCCGGTATCCCTTTGATCCGAGACCCCTACCACCGCGATCCGCTTCAGCGCCAGGAACTGGCGCGCCATTTGGTCGATCCTCGCCATCGGTCGGCTCCTCTCCTTCGGGACTTGCGCAGGCTCGCCGCAGCCGGGTCCACGGCGGCCCAATCCAACCACGGGGCCACCGGCCGGGCAGCTGACGATTGGCAGCTTCCTGAGGTTCAGGGTTCCCGGACTTCCGCCCCGACCAGGGGCGGGCTCGCCAAGCCACTGGAGAACAGGGCGTCCGAAGGAACTCCTGAACTCGGTTGGCGGGCGGGCCAACCTCAGCCGGGTTCGTAGATCCTCAGGTAACGAACCGCCAGGGTGAACGCCAACCAGGCGTAGGCGATGATCCCGGCCGAGACCGTCACCTCCACCAGGCTCGGGACGTAGGCGGCTGTGACCACCCCGCCCAGGACCCCCGGAGACCAGCTCGGCGGGGCGATCAGCCCCGACAGAGTGGTGTTCCATCGGTTGACGATCACGCCGAAGACCAGCAGCCCTAGGCCCACCAGCACGGCGCGGTCGTTCCTTCGAAACGGGCGCGCCAGCAGGATCACCGCAGGCACCACCAGCCCCAACGCGATCTCCCACCACCAGAACGTCAGACTGTAGGGCGTGGTCGCCTGCAACCGCTCCAACGCGTCGGCGGTCCCCGGGGCGTGACTGTAGTACGACGTAGCGGCCCAGTCCCACAACTTGATGTAGAGGTAGGCCAGGGCGGTGTAGCCGACCAGGCGCGAGACCTCGAGCTGCACCGAGACCGGGATCAGGCGCCGCCGGATCAGCTTGCCGGTAAGAACGGTCAACCACAGCGTGAGCGCAACCCCGCCGGCGACAGCGGACAGGATGAACAGGATCGGCAGCGACGGCTTGAACCAGATCGCCCGCCCGCTCAGAACCCCGTAGGTCGCCCCCAGGGATGATTGGTGCAGCAGCGACAGCCCCATCCCGAACAGCGCCAGAACCGGGGTTGCCTTGTGCAGCCGAGTTCCGAACGCTCGCAAGCGCGGCCAGCGGTCGAACAACGGGTTCTCCACCACCAAAGGGAAGACTTCCATCACCAGCACCGCGGAATAGAGCACCACGCACAGGGTGACTTCCCACAGGACCGAGTGCACGTTCCAGTAGATCAGGGGGTGCCAGAAGCGATCCGGCCGGCCGATATCGAGGAACAGGGCCAGCATGGCCGAGGTGTAGCCGATGAACCCGACCAGGACGGCGGGGCGCGCCATCGGTTCCAGCCGCTTGATCCGCAGCAGATAGACCGCCGCCGAGAAGGTGAACGCCCCTGCCCCCAGGGCGATGGCCGAAAGGTCGTGGGTGATCCACAGGCCCCACGGCACCTGGTCGGTCAGGCCGGTGACCTGGAGACCACGCACCAGGGTGGCGATCCCGGCCACCATCCCGACGACCAGCAGCCCGGCCAGCAGGCCGAGCCAGGCGCCGAGCGGGTGGCGCAGTTGATTTCGAACGAGCAGCATCTCAGCCCGCCTTCCCGTCGGCGGCGACGTAGTGGACACGCGGTTCGGTGCCGAAATCCTCCCGCAGGCGGAAGGTCGGCCGCCGGGCCAGCAACTCGGCTATCGGGCTTTCCGGATCGCGGGCGTCGCCGAACCGGCGCGCCCCGACCGGACAGGCGACCACGCAGGCCGGAGTGGCCGCCGGGTCGACGCCCGGGATCAGGCCCTGCTCCAGTCCGCGGTCGATGCGATGGACGCAGAAGGTGCACTTCTCGACCACCCCGCGCGGCCGACGGGCCACCTCGGCGTTGCCCCAGGTTGGCGTGTAGGGATTGGCGGTGGTCGGCGTCTTCCAGTTGAACCGGCGGGCGTCGTAGGGGCAGGCGACTTCGCAGTAGCGACATCCGATGCAGCGCTCGTAGTCCATCGCTACGATACCGTCGTCGCGGATCCAGGTCGCCCCCACCGGACACACCTTGACGCAAGGCGCCTCGGAGCAATGCAAGCAGGGACGGGTCATGAAGAAGTCGACCCCGTTCCCGGTCCGCTCAGGAAAGCCGACATTCCAACGCATCCGGTCGTCGGCGACGTCGTTGACGGCCTGGCACGCCCAGACGCAGTAATTGCAGCCGACGCAGCGCTCGAGGTCGATGATCATGCGCCACTCTCGCCCCGAACTCGACCCCGTCCTCCGGGTGGGTCTGCCGGCCGATCCCGCGCACCGCCTCCGGCGAGAGCGGCCCGCGGGTCATCAACTGGGTGACCAGCGCCGCCCCGCCGGTGAGTCCAGCGATCCGGATCAGGTCGCGCCGGGTCAGCAGGCGGCCCTTGTCAGGCCCGGGGTTCATCGTCCGACGTCTCCCTGCGCCGCCGAAGATTGTGGGCCACGAACCAGGCGGTGCTCCCTCCCAGGACCGCCCCGACCAGGCTCCCTTGCAGCAGAGACGTCAGGGTCTGGCTTGCCAGGGCGGTCTCCAGCACCTGCACCTGCTGCTCCGGTGACAGGCGCGTGGTCTCGTCCAGCAAAGTCGCCGGGGCTTCGGGGGTCGATGGCAACTCGCCCTGCGCCGCCGCCGCCCGCGCCCCGTTCTCGTACCCCGGAAGCGCAAAGCCGGCATGCAGCGCATCGGTGTGACAGGCGACGCAGGTGGCCGGCGCAATGGTGAAGCGGTGCCCGGTCGGCACGATCCCGTCATCGGGCGGCGTCTCCGGAGGGATCACCAGGGCATGGCAGTCGACGCAACCGATCCCATTCTTAACGTGCAGGTCCTCCAGGTAGTCGCCCATGTCTTCCTTGTGGCAGTTGATGCACAGGTCGTCCGACACGGGGAACAGGGGCTTCTGGCTGTGAGGGTCGTGGCAATCGGAGCAACCGACCCCGTCGACCGCATGTCCGGTCTGGCGCCACTCCCCGAGGGTGGTGGTGTGGCAGGTGCCGCAATACTCGGTGTCGGCCTTCACCGGCACGATGGCGGGCGGGTGATCCTGCGGTGTCTGCCCATGACACCCCTCGCAGGTCACGCCTTCGGCCGCAAACGTCTCGGAACTCGATTGGAACCCGGTGGTGTGGCAGGCCAGGCATTCGGGCGGCTGGCCGTGGCCCTGCCACCAGTCCTGGAAGGCCGGGTCGTCGAAGGCGTGTGCGTGCGGGGAGTGCGACCAGTTGTCGGCCACATCCAGGTGACACGATTGGCATGCAGCCGGCTCGATTGTCGGGGTCGGCTCCTGGGCCGTTGCGGCCGGCGCCGTCGACAGGGCGGCCAGGACGACCAGCGCCGCGACGGCCGAGAAGCCCAGGGGCCGGATCGATCGTCGGAGGGCGTCGCGAGAAGGGATCATCCCGGCCCCCCGTTCTCCCGCAGCACAGGCGGGCTGCTCAGTTGCAGTCGCCGGTCGCGGCGGAACGGGATCAACGCCTCGTTGTCCGGGTCGGTCACGAAGTCCCAGAAGGCCGTCTGAGCCGAGGTCCCTGGCCGTCTCGGATATCGCCCAAGGTAGATGTCTTGCTCCAGATGGAGTCCGTCCACCAGGATCGGGGCCACCCGCCCCGGGACAAGCCGCTCGACCACCGTCTGCGAGACGAAGCCGACCCCGATGCCCTCCTGCACCGCCAGCGCGATCGCTTCGGCGCTACCCAGGGTCAGGACCGTGCGCAGCCGGTCGAGGGACAGACCCAGGCGGGCCAGCCCTTCGGCCACGGTGGCTCGGGTGCCGGAGCCCTCCTCGCGGAAGATGAAGTCGGCCAGCAGCAGATCGTCGGGGCCGAGGCTCGGGCGCTGAGCCCAGGGATGAGTCAGGGGCGCGATCAAGACGATCGGATCCGACATGAAGCGCCGGAACTCGAGGTCTCGGCCGAACTCCAGGGCGCCCGCCAGGGCCACATGCAGCTGGCCTTCGCACAGCATCTCGACGGCCCTTTGCCGGGTACCGACGTGACAGGTCGCCTCGACCTTCGGGTAGCGCTGGAGGAAGCCGGCCAGGAGCCCCGGCAGGACATAGCGACCGGGCGTGGTGGTGCATCCGACCTGCAGGTGGCCGAACACCTCCCCCTTGAGGGTTTCCATGCACTCGTCGATGCGGATCGACATGCCGACCATCTCGCGGGCCATAGGCAGCAACGACACGCCGGCATCGCTGAGTGCCACCTTCCTCCCCGAGCGAACGAACAGGCGCGACCCGAAGTGGCGCTCGAGCTCCCGGATGTGCTGGCTGACGCTGGGCTGGGTCATGTTCAGCCGCCGTGCCGCCTGGGTGAAATTGAGCGTCTCGGCCGCCGCCAGGAAGACGTTGAGTTGATGACAATCCAGCATTTACCCTCCCGGAACTTTGTGAATGCTCGCACAATCCACATAAACCGAACAAGTGTCAACTGTCCATCTGGGATAGGCCTTCCCTATGTGTCACATGGGCGGAACCTATAAGCGAAAGTTATCTCTGTCACTGTCTTCCCCACCCTTGGTCGAATAGCCTCCCATTTGTGCTCCGCTTCACAAATACTTCACGACGCATCCCTAACCGCCTGCTCATCGGACTGGTCCTTCTGGCTCTGGCGGGGGCCGGGGTATCCGGTTGCTCCCCGTCCGACCTGCCGCCCGTCGCGACCGTCATCCCCCAGCCGGCTCCGACCTCGATGCCAACCCAGGGCCTGCCAGCGTCGGAGGCGCCGGCCGTGGCGAACTCTTGCCTGGATTGCCACGCCGACCGGCAACGCCTGATCGACACCGCCCGACCGGTGGAGCTTAGCCCGAGCGAATCCTCGGGGGTGGGTTGAGGGGGAGAGGTGGCTCCGTTGGAGCCATGGGAGAAAGTCCTGGTGTCGGACCCGGCGGCGCTTGCCGCCACCGTGCACGGGAAGATCGCCTGCGTCGATTGCCACGGCGGAAGCCTGAACCCGGATAAGGATCTGGCCCATACAGACATGGTCGCCGCCCCGAGCGCCGACCCGCAGTCGGCTTGTGGAGATTGTCACCCCGACCTGTTGGCAGCCCACCAGGACAACCTGCACGTCAACCAGGCGGGGTACTGGACCGTCCTCGACGCCCGCAGCGCCCCCGAACATCGACCGGCCCTCGAGACGATGTTCTCCAACCACTGCGCCGGGTGCCACACGACCTGCGGCGATTGCCATGTCAGCCAGCCCCGGCATGTCGGGGGCGGGTTCATCGACGGCCACATCTTTCAGGAGACCCCATCGATGACCCGCAACTGCACTGCCTGTCACGGGAAGTCGAGTTCGGCAGCGAGTACCTGGGAAAGAACGAGGGCTACCTGGCCGATGTCCATTTCCGGCAGGGACGGATGGCGTGCGTCGACTGCCATGACGCCGACGAGATGCACGGCGTCCCCAGCCGTTGCGACGCCTGCCATTTCGGAGGCGAGCAGGCGACCGGCGTTCCGCCGGCGCAGCACCGTTACGACGGCCTGCAGCTGCCTTCGTGCGAGGCGTGCCATGCGGCGGCGGCCTCCGGACTGGACGGGATCCCGATGCACGCGGAGCATGGCGGAGACCTCTCCTGCCAGGTTTGCCATTCGCTTCCCTACAGCAATTGCGACGGATGCCACGTGGCGATCAGCGAGACCAGCGGCAACCCGTACTTCTCGACCGAGGCCTTCTACCTGGGGTTCTTTATCGGACGCAACCCTCGCCCGAGCTACGCCCGGCCCTACGACTTCGTCCCGGTGCGCCACGTACCGATCGCCGCCGGGAATTTCGACTACTACGGAAAGGGGTTGTTGCCGTCCTTCGATTCGCTGCCGACCTGGGTCTACACCACCCCGCACAACACCCAGCGGATCACCCCCCAGGCCGAGTTGTGCAATGCCTGTCATGGGAACCCCGAGTGGTTCCTGACGGCCGACAAGGTCTCGCCGACGGAATGGCGAGCCAACCGCCAGGTCGTGCTGCCATCGATCCCGGCGCCGGTCCGGACGGAGGAGGTTGCCTCTCCCTGAGCCGTGGACCATTGACCATCCGTCGATCTCGCCCGGGACCCACCCGGACACCCAAAGGGTAGGAGGAAAGATGAAACCCCGCCTGCATTGGATGCTCTCCCTGCTCATCGGCCTCGGCCTGCTGGCCGGCGCGTGCACTCCGGCCGCCGCACCCGCCGAGCCGACCGCGCCGCCGCAGCCCACAGCCGTGCCCGAGCCGACGGCCGACCCGGCGGCGTTGCGCCAGGCGATGCTCGACGCCGGCTACGAACGGTTCCTGACCGACATGCCGGGCTACTATGCGCTGAAGATGGATCCGTTCGTGGCGATGTTGGCCGAGGATCCTGCCCCGTTCGTGCTCGACGTACGCCAGCCGGAAGAAGTCGAGAAGGACGGCCACATCCCCGGCGCCGTACTGGTGCCCCTGCGCGAGCTGGGCGCCAGTCTGCACATGCTGCCTTCGTTCGACACCCCGATCGTCAGTTACTGCGGCAGCGGCTGGCGCTGTACCATTGCCATCACGGCTCTGGGCGCGATGGGCTGGGAAAACGTCCTGAGCTTGAAGGACAACAGCTTCGCCGGCTACCGCGACGCCGGTTATGAAGTCGCTCCCGGCCTGCCCCCGGCCGCCGAGCACAGGAGCGCCGCCTCACCCGACCCGGTTCTGGTCGAAGTGTTCGACGCGACGCTCAGCCAGCTTCCGGAAGGCTGGGGCGTGGTCACGCCGGAGGCACTGGCGACCGAGCTGACCGAGGCACCCGAGCTGATCCTGCTGGATGTGCGCACCCAGGCCGAGATCGACAAGAACGGCGCCATCGAAGCCGAGAACGCCGTCACCCTGGCGCTGGAAGACCTGATCACCGGCAAGGCCGAGTGGCCGACGGACAAGGACGCCCCGATCGTGTCGTACTGCGGCAGCGGTCATCGCTCGACCATCGCCATGACCATCCTGCGCAGTTACGGCTACAGCGACGTTCGGAGTTCTGAAGGGCGGCTTCACCGCCTGGCTGGCCGCCGGGTACCCGAAGGTCGGGGGCGCGCCGGACCTGGACGCCGCGTACACGGCGTTCCTGACCGATATGGTGAAGTACGACACCATCGGCCTGGCCGCCGTCAATGAAGCACTGGCGGAGGAACCCCCGCCGTTCCTGCTCGACGTCCGTCAGACGGAAGAGGTCGCCGAGAAAGGCCACATCGAAGGGACTGTGCTGATCCCGTTGCGCGACCTGATGAAGAACTTGGACCTGCTCCCCGCCTTCGACGTGCCGATCGTCAGCTACTGCGGCAGCGGATGGCGCTGCACCATCGCCATCACCGGCCTAAGCGCCCTGGGCTGGACCGACGTCACGGCGCTCAAGGAGAACAGCTACGGCGGTTGGGTCGAGGCCGGGTATCCGACCGTCGCCGGACTCCCGCCGGAGGCCGAGGCGCTCAACGCCGCGGCTCCCGATCCCGCCATGGTGGCCCTGCTCGATCAGACCTTCAGCGCCATCCCCGATGGCTGGGGGGTGGCCACGGTCGATCAACTGGCCACCGACCAGACCGAGAAGCCCGGGCTGCTCCTAATCGATGTTCGCACCGCCGCCGAGCAGGCCGAGAAAGGCGTGATCGAATCCGAGGGCCTGATCAGCATCCCGCTGGAGGAGTTCATCAGCCGCAGGGCCGAGTGGCCGGCCGATAAGGCCGCCCCGATCGTGATCTACTGCGGCTCCGGCCATCGTTCGACCATCGCCATGGCCATGCTGTGGTCGTATGGTTACACCGATGTCCGCAGCCTGAAGGGCGGCCTCACCACCTGGGTCGAGGCCGGCTATCCAGTGGCGCAAGCCGTCGCTCCGTAGCGCCTCGTCGCACCACCGCCCGTGTGCCCGGGTGCCCCGGCTTCGGCCGGGGCACCTTCCTTAACCGCCGGCCCGACCTCGCCTGCGGGCGCACACTTCCTTCATAGTTCCATCACGGTGATTTGAACCCGCCCCGGCACAATCGTCGACGGAGACCGGACCCCCGTCCGGGCTCAAGGAGGCCAGGCACAATGAATTGGCGGAGATTCGGCTGGATCGTCTTGATCGCGGTGATCGGCCTCGGGTTGCTGACCGCGGTCGGATACGGCGGCTACCGGCTGGGGGTCACCCAGACCCGCACCCAGTTTGCCGGTGCGGGCGCCATGCACGCCCGTATGTTCGCCGAAGGCATGCCGCGCTTCGGCGGGAACTGGACCGATGGCCCTGAGCTCGGGTTCATGGGTCCGGGTCGAGGGGCGTTCCCGGGGCGGGGTTCGGCGCCGGGCTACCATCCGATGGATGGACCTGCGTGGTGGACGATCGGGCTGGTCGGCCCGGCCGTGGCGCTCGGGCTGGTAATCCTGGCCGCCCTGGCGGGCGGCGGACTTGCAGCGGCGATCCTCTCCGGGCGGCGCGGTCCGGAGGTCGTCGCGGCGGCGGAGACGTCGGCGGAAACCCGGACGCCCAAGGGCGGCCGCCGCAGCTGACGTCCGGCGGAAGAGACCGCGGAACGGCCCCTGGACCGCCTCCTGGTGCCGTTCCTTTCCGGCCGGCGCCAGGGGCAGGTCGCGGAACCAGGTCCATCCCAGGCGATGCCCTCGACGGCCGGTCGGCTCGGATGTCCGACCGGCCGTCCTGATTTGTTCCAAGACCCGAGCCTCCGGTTAGTCCCTTCTGATCGGCCAACCCCGGCGATCCGCCGCGCTCGCGGGGGTATGGCGTCAGGCCCGCGCCGAGCAGACACGGCTCCCGGCCGGCGATGACGCGGGAAGGCTCGGGGATGTTGACGCAGGCGTCAGCCGGCATCGACTTGTGGTGCCGGCCTCGCGACACCACCACCCGGGCGCCGCTGGCGCCCGGAATCCCCGCCCCCAGGTTCCAGCCTTGGTCGGATTGCCTCAGGCGTTGAAACCGGCGACAACGCAGGCGGTCATCGCCAGCAACAGGCCGGGCAGCAGAGCGCGGATCGTCCGCTGCGGGAGAAGCGGACGCCCCGCCTTGAGGAAAGAGAGCAGCAACCCCCCGACCCCGATCAGGGCGCCTCCCACCCCGACCAGCCCGAAGAGCAACGGCGCCCGCCCTTGAACCACAAGCCACAGTGGCAGGAACGTGATCGTCAGGCCGGCAACGCCGTGCACCAAGGCCACAGCGCCGGCCGACAATCTCGGAGGTGTCGACGGCGCCCGGGAGAGTACGACCAGGAGCAGCCCGATAGCGGCGAACCCGCCGGCCGGCAGGCGAGCCGCGGGCAGGGTTTCCCACACCAGGCCGATCGCCAGGCCCAGGGGGATGATGGTCGTCACGACGACTACGACGGGGCTGGCCAGGATCTCGAACCCGAGCAACAGCAACAACAGGCCCGCAACCAGCAAGACACCGAAGGAGACCGTGTAGGCGACCGTCGAAACCGTGAGATCCCCTTCGATGCCGACGGCGATCTGATAGGCCGCCAGCAGTCCGGTGGCCAGCAACAGGAGGCGGTTGCCGCTGCTCATCGATTTCTTCTGCGCCATGGTCTCGGTTCCGTCATCGGCCTGGTCAGGGTCTGGCTAGATCGCCAGCAGCAGCATGGCGCTCAGCATGTACACCGAAGCGTACTTGAACAGCCCGAAGTTGACCCGTTCCGACGGGCGAACGGTGCTGAAGACGGCCAGCAGGAACAGGCCCACCGAAAGCACGGCCAGCAGGCGGAGGAAGCCCCACTCGACGCCGATCAGGATCCCGGCGAAGGCAATCGCAATCGCCGCCAGGACGCTGGAGACGGCGATCACCGCCCGGGTGGTCCCGGCTCCGTAGGTGGAGGGAAAGTCGGGATTCGAGCCGCGTGGTAGTCGGCGGCGTAGCGCAGCGAGAAGGTCAGGATATGAGTCGGGATCCAGAAGAGCACGGCCAGGGCCAGCAGAATCCCGACCTCATCCACCCGCCCCAGGCCATAGGCGCGACCGGCCAGGATCGGCATGCCGCCCGACAGCCCGCCCCAGAGGATGCTCCAGCAGGTCCTGCGCTTCAGCCACAGGGTGTAGACCACGACGTCGAAGAGCAAGCCGGCGAACACGATCAGCCCGAACAATGGCGCCATCAGCGCCGCCAGGGAGACACCCAAGAGAGATAGAAGGAGGCCAAGTCGCAGGGCCTCCCGGGGCCGCACCCTACCCGAGGCGAGCGGTCGGTGGTGCGTCCGGTTCATGACCGCATCGATGTCGCGGTCGTACCACATGTTCAGGATGGTCGAGCCGGCGATCGCCAGGAACAGGCTGAGACCCAGGCCGAGGAAGTCGTGCCAGTGCATCACCGGGCAGCGGGCGCTCATGTACCCGGCCAGGCCGGTCGTGAGCAGCAAGCCGGTCTGCAGCGACTTGGTCAGGGGCCAGTACGCCCCGAGACGCTCTCGCAGCCTCGTCGTCAGGCGTACGCCGTGAGTCGCGGCGAAGGACAAGGTCCGCCCTAGGAGTTCTCGGACGCACCGGAACCCAACCCCGGGACTGAAGTACGTCGGCGTGGCACTGTTGCGGACCCAGATGCGCAGGTCGGCCTCGTAGGTGTCCTTCGACCCGCCGCGCAAGTATCGGTCGTGCAGCCCCTCGGTAACGTCGGCGGTCCACTGCCAGACATTGCCGGCCATGTCGTACAGCCCGTAGGGGCTGGCCGAATCCAGGGTTTCGTAACCGTCGTAGGTGTCTCCGTTGTAGAAACCGACCGGGGTGGTGCGAGAGCCAAAGGAACTCATATCTTCGAACGGGTCGCGGCTGGCGTAGAAGTTGGCATTGTTGCGGGCAATCTCGATCGCCCCAGGGGAACGGCCGATTGTCCGCATCGCCGCGGGCCGCCTTCTCCCACTCCAGCTGCGTCGGGAGGCGCCAGCCGTTGGTCTGGCAGTAGCCCCAGGCGCCAAACCACGAGACATTCGTCATCGGGTGGTCTTCGTACCCGGTGGCCGCCACGAACTCGACGCCATCGTAGGTAAATCGGGAGGCCGGCGCATCCAGCGGCACCCACGGATGTTCGCCGGACGGGATCTCGACCTCATGGTTGCCGCCGCGGAACTCGTCGCCCGGATAGAACCCGACCAGCGACTTCCCCTCCCGGCGCAGGGTGCCTTCGCCGATCGCCCGGTTGAGGAAGCTCACGAATTGCCCGACTGTGACATCGTGGACCATGATCTCGTAGTCGGCCTCGATCGTCGCCGGATGGTCGTGCTGGCCGGAGAGGAAATCGCCGGCCGGGATGCGCACCCACGTTTCGGTCTGCGCCCCGGTATCGAATTGCGGGACCGGGGCCTGGAGATCGACCGGCCCGCAGCCGGCCGCCAGCGCGACGCCGGCCAGCCCGATCCACCGATGGCGCTTCATCCCCGCACCTCCGACGCCAGCTCCTGCGACCGCTCTTCGGTCCACCGACCCTGGGGACGGAAGAGGTCGGCCAGCCGCCAGATCATGACCATGGCCAGCAGCACCAGCAGCAGCCCCAGGCCGAGGTCGGCCACGATCATCAGGCTGTTGACCAGCGGCTGCTGGGTAGGCCTCGGTGACGAACAGCCGCTTCATCTCAAAGACGGTGACGGCGGCAAAGGCGAGGTCGGAGAGGACGATGATCCCCCATCCGTACCACCGCCGCAACCTGCCTTTCAGGCCGATCATGTCGCCGTAGTACAGCAGGATGATGGTGGCCACGATGGCCGACAGGACATGCCAGTGCCCGGTCAGCTCGATGCGTTCCTCGCGCGCCGGCCACACCCGGAAGATCTCGTCCAGCCGGACGGCCATGAAGATTCCCACGCCGCTGACGGTGAAGTTCATGAAGACCATCTGCCACAGCGGGCCGAAGCGCAGCGGGTCGCGCACCAGGGCTCGCAGCTTTGCGCCCGAGGTCGGGCTTCGCTCGATGCCGGCCGTCCCTTCCCGGATCAGCTTATCCCAGCCGAAGATCACCAGCATCAGCGCCGCCAGCATGGCCGGGGTCGCGCCCACGTAGATGATCATGTGCGCGATCGGCTCGAGCGGCGTCACAACGCCCCACACGCCCAGGTTGAGCACGATCGTCCCCAGGATCATCAGGGGCATGGCGATCTTGTGCAGCACCCCCTTGAAATCCATCCATCGGCCGATGATCAGAGTGAGCATGATGGCGATCAGGGCCAGCATGATGTGCAGGTGGCCGATCACCGAATACTCCATGGTGGTCTTCTCGGGATTGCGGATGATGTTCTCGGCCAGGAACACTGTCGAAGCCGTTCCCGAAGATACGAACCCGGTACGGCTCCGAAACCGGCCGAGATCACGGTGGTCAGCGCCGGTGGCGAAGAACGCCACCCGCTCCAGATCCAGGCCCTGTACGGGTGCGGGCGTAGGCCGGATCGGTCTGCGGGACCTCCCTTGTCCACGGCCACAGGGCGATCGTCAGCAGAACCCCGGCGAAGAACATCAGGGTCAGGCCGGCAATGTACAGGCCGTGCAGGGCCCAGTTGTGGCCCCAGTAGGCGAACCCCATCCCGAAGACCATCGCCAGCAGGTAGCCGGCCGTGATCAGCGCGCGCGACACCTGTCCGGTAGAACGACTTGCATCTTGACCAGGCTGGTGATCATGTAGGTCTCGATGGCGACGATGGCCATGGCGATCGAGTGGTACAGGATGATGATTCGCCCCTCACGCTCGGCCTGGACCAGGTCCATCCCCAGAGCGCGCACCACGACGTCGCGCACACCGAACTCGGCCATCGGCCCGGACAGCATCCCGAAGAGCGCGGTCTCGATGGCGATCATGGCGATCGCCACCAGGATCAGACCCTTGGTCGACTGGAACAGGTAGGTCAGACGCGAGCGAACGAAACCCATCGGCTGCTCCTCCGCAGAATCCCGGTGGAATCCGGCTGCGCCGCCGAGGCGGACGGCTTTCGGGATGGAATCGACGACCGGCGCGGTTTCAGGCCCGACGGATGTCCCGCACGAAACCCCAGGCGAAGGCCAGGGTCATCAGCAGGAGCAAGGGGGTCAGGATGGTCATCACCAGGCCTGGGCTGAAGAACAGGAACTGTGAGCCGCTGACCAGGAAGGCCAGGGCGATCCCGCCGAGGCCGATCAGCATCCCCCCGATCCCGACCCACCAGAACCCGGGGGCCGCGCCTCGGGCGAAGAACGGGCCCAGGAAGATCACCAGGCCGGCCACGCCGTGGAACAGGGGCACCGAAATCTTGCGGCCGATCTCGATCCCGGCCAGGGCCGAGACGGCGATAGCCAGGATCCCGATCGTGGCGAACCATTTGTAGGCGCGGCGGTAGCGCGGGAAGTACTGCTCGACCAGTCCGATGGAGATCCCGAGCGGGATCAGGCTGGCCACCGTGAGCACATACGGCGAACTCAGGATCCCGAGCCCCAGGAAGATAAGCAGCAAGCCGGAGACCAGCAGCACCAGGAACCCCATCCCGTAGTACAGATCGTGCAGGCCGCGGACACGAACCCAGCGCGTATACAGTCGCCACAGCAGGTAAGCCGCGGTCAGGCCGGTGAGCAGCAGGAACAGATTGTCGAGAGTGATCATCCGAAAACTCCTCTTGCGCGTGGACGGCCGGCGTGCCGGCCGCAACGCCAGCATCGCTCAACCATACGTCGGGAGTCCAGTGCCAAGTCTCACTCACTGCAATCCAATCAGTTCTTCTACGATTGCTCCCGGATCAGGTCTCCGGGGCAGCACTCGGTCCGCTTCCAAGTCGCGGCACTTGCTGAACCGTCCCCGGGGATTCAACATGCGATTTCACCCACGGCCTCCACAGGCACGGGGCGATTCTTCCTCAGGAGTTGGACCACGGTCCAGGAAACACCCGTGCCGATCAACAGGCACCCCGACACCAAGAGGTGGCTCAGGAGCAAGTGGGTCCAGTTGGTCCCTCCCATGGAGTGAGACGGTCCCGCCCAGATCGAGGTCGTCAGGACCAGCAGACCGGCCGCCATCGCGGCCAGCCCCGGCGCGAGCCCGGCGCCACCTCCCCGGCCGGGAGAATCGAGGCGAACCCTTTCCCAGATGCCTGGCACCCGGAGCACGAGGAACACCAGCAGGGTGAACGCATTGGTGTAGAGCTTGAAGTTCGCGGGAACAGCCTTCCCCCGCAGGGCCAGGGAGGCGACGACCTGGACCGCGGCGAAGGCCGATCCGACCACCAGCAGGGCCAACGCCGTGCGGTAGGCTCGGGGGGTCCCGCGGGCGAGGCGCACCGTCGCCCACACCCCGGCCAGTCCGGTGAGGATGGTGACGACCATCACACCCTGGTAGAGCCACTGATATTCGAGCAAAGGCGCCATAGACGGAAAACGCTGGGTTAGAAAGGCGGCGCAGACCGTCCCGACCCCACCCAGGATATTCATCGCCCCGGTGAGACCCATCAGAACGATCGCGGTTATACGGAGGCTGGTCCCCAGTCTGTCCTTCATCGTCTGAGCTCCTCGGTCTCAGTTCCTGTGGATCCCCAACGGTCTGCCGGCGCGGTCTCCTGCGATCGACTGCTATGGCGGCCGGCGAGGCAGGCGCTCGTGGAACAGGCCGAGCGAAGCCCGGACCGGGCCTCACTCGGCCTCCACGGCGCGATCACCGACATCGGGACTTCCCTAGTCCTCTGATCCGGTCCACTTGGTCCACAGACCGGGCCACACCAGCACCACCACCAGGATCACCGAGGCGATCGGCGCCAGGGCGAACAAGGAAAACCTCCCCAACTCCTGGGCCGTGACAAAGGCCAACGGGACCCCGACCACCAGTTCGGTGACCGCGGCCAGCAATCCGGCCACGCGCATCCAAGGCCGCGGTCGCAGGACGATCCCCACCGTTACAGCCGCCCAGCCCAGCATCGCCACCCAGTGGAGCCGTTGCACCAGGACGAAGATGTCGGCGCCATGAGTGATGATCCGACTGGTGCTGGAAACCCCGTTCATCCAGCAGAAGATGTAGGCGATCCCGGTCAGCAAGCCCAGCAGGGTACGACTCCACGGGACATCGCCGACGGCCCGCAGGAAGACGAACCACAACACTACGTACGGCCAGAAGAGCGGGAAGTAGATCGGGGGCAGCCCGGCCGCCATGTAGGGGACGTTGATGAACCAGCTCCCAAGCAGGGCCAGGACGAGCCCAACCACGGACAGGGAGAGCGCCCAGCCCTTGCGGGTGAAGAACCCGTAGGCACTGATGGCGAAGAACACCCCACCCAGGATCCCCACGTCGGCCATCAGGGGGTGGATGTACTTGAGCAGGATCTCGCACCCCGGCTCGGACGATGGCGCCGCCATTCCGATTCGATACCACTGCTGGAACAGGACGAGATGCCCGATGATGCCCATCAAGGCCGCCATCGTCGCCAGCACTCCACCCAGAACGTTCTTGTTGCGCATCGATCCTCCTCCTACGGTTACGATTACGGCTGGTCCAGTTCGCCCGTATGGCACGAGCACCCGTTGTAGTAAGGCGAGTCATTGTGATCCGCCACGTAGACCACGCTGCCGGGATCGATCTCCAGGTCGCACCCTTGCAGGAACGTCGGGCGATCCTGCCAGGCCCGCACTTCCACCCCGCATCCGACATAGACCGTCCCGGCCCAGGTGTCGTCGCACAGAGGGCCTTCGACCAGCCGGTCGACCTCGACCGCCCGGCCCCCGATGCGGACTTGCAGCGGGTCGGTGGAGAGGACTTCGATCTGCTCCCGGCCGGCCTCCTCGGAAGGGGTCAGGCAGGGCGATGCCCTCTCACAGGCCGTCAGGAGGAGAGCGGCGCCGGCCAGCACAAGCCAGGTGCGCTTCATGTCTCCCCCTCCTTCCGCAGGTGGATGTCGATCCGGCGTGACGGCTCCGGGGCCCCCGGCGCCATGATCCTGTTGACGACCCCCCTCACCCCGGCAACTCCGGTCGCGGTCGCTTCGACCGCTTCCCGTACTTCGAGCGAGGCGACGCCACCCGCCAGGTGCACGACCGCTCCCAGAACGCCCACGCGCAGATCGAGGCTGCTTGTTTGGTCCGAGGTCGCCAGCGCGGCGACCACCGCCCGGCGCAGGGCCTCATCGGTCGGATCGGGAGCAGACTCGCGAGAAGGAGGAATCACAACGGCCGGTCCGCAGACAGTCTACGAACCGGCCGCTTCGATTGCTACGACTTACGTCTTACGAGCGGCCGCGGAGCTCCAGTCCGGCGGGATCGAGCAGGACGATGCGCCTGCGCTCCACCCGCAGCAGCCCTTCCTGCTCGAGGGTGTGCAGGGCGCGGCTCAAGACATCGCGCACGGTGCCGAGCCTGCGGGCCATCTCGTCGAAGGTCGTCCATTCGCGCCGAGGTACGACCAACTCGTCCTGGTGCGCCTCCGCATGCCGCAGGAGTGTCGCTGCCAGGCGGGCCTCGACCGTCCGCAGCGACAGATCCTCCACCAGCCCGATGAAGTACGCCACACGCTCCGCCAGGCGGCGGATCACGGCCAGAGACAACTCAGGATATCGGCCCAGCAACTCCAGGAAGACCGGGCCGTCGATGGCCCAGGCCCGCACGTCCTCCAGAGCCACCACGGTTCCCGGATAGGACTGATCGGTCAGGACGGCGATATCCCCGAAGAGCTCCCCGGGCCGCAAGAACAGCAGGGCCTGTTCGCGCCCTTCGGGTGAGGTTCGAACCGCCCGAACCCAACCTGTTTCGAGCAGGTACACGGTGGATCCCGGCTCCCCCTCCAGGTAGATCACCTGACCCGCCGCAAATTCGTGCGGCACGGCGGCATCGGCGATCGCCTCCCGAACCTGTTCCGGCAGGCTGCCAAAGTGGGGAATCTTCGCCAGCGCCTCGAGGGCCCGGGCATGTCGGGGCGAAGTTGGTGCCAGGGTGACGTCCGGCATGTTCCCCCCTTCGGGGAGGAGGAACGATCGGAGCTCCTCCGGAGGGCCGCGACTCGGCTCCGGCCCCAAGTCTGATTCTGGAGGATCCTCTCGGGCGGGGGTAGCCCCAAAGGTCATCCCTGGCGCATGACAGGCAGGTCAGAACGCGCCGAGCCGCGCGGCGACACGAGGCCAGAACATCGACCCGCCCCGTCGCTGACCGGGTCGGACGACCTGTGGCCCGGGCGGACCTACTCGATCGTCTCCAGGAAGGTCCGGGCGATGGCAGGGACGTCGTCGTCGGTGGAAATCCCTTCCCAGGGATCGCCCGGCCGCACCAGGTTGACCACTACGATGCCGGCCCCGTTGAAGATGGCGCTGCGAGCTTCCTTCAAGTCGACCCCGCCGGCGGCCGAGATCAACACATCGAACTTGCTGCGTATCCGGTTGACATGGCGGTACTGAATCACCTTTCCCCGCGTTCCCTCCTCGTCTCGTCCCCGGTGGAGCACCACCACCTCCGGCGGGCGGCGCATCTTCATCAGGGTTTTCAGAGGGTCGGCCACGCCCAGCATGTCGATCATCGAGGCCAGGCCTGCCTGGCGGCATGTTTCGACAAAGAAGTCGAGCGCTTCGGGCGGGGAGGAACCCAGAACCGTCGCGGCGCTGGCCCCGGACTGCGCCACCATCTCAACCTCGCTGCGGGCGCCGTCGGTGGTTTTCAGGTCGGCCACCACCAGCCCCCCCCACAATCGGCGGATCAGGCGGAGGCCGCGCAGTCCCTCCCGCTTGAGAAAGGGGGTCCCGGCCTCGATCAGGATCCGGTCGCTTCGATCCAGCCGCGGGATGACGCTCTGGGCCAGCGCCGCATCGTAGTTGAACGCCAGCTGCAGATAGCGCTGCTTGTGGTCGAGCATCGCCGCCGGTCAGCCTTTGCGCCCGGCAACCAGGCCCGAGGCCAGATCGGAGGCCAGCTCGGAGGGCAGGAACAGCACGATCTTCTCCGACGGGTCGGCGGCGATATCCCGGATGGTTTGCAGGGTGCGCAGGTGCAGCGCGCCGGGGCTGCGGGCCAGGTTCTCGGCCGCCTGGCGCAGGTTGTCGGAGGCGGTCAGCTCGCCCTGGGAGTTAATGATCATCGCCCGCCGTTCGCGTTCGGCTTCGGCCTGCTTGGCCATGGCCCGCTTCATCTCGGCCGGCAGCTCGACCTCCTGGACCTTGATCGACTCGACGTCCACCCCCCAGCCGCTGGTCTCGGCGTCGACGATCTCCTTGATGCTCTGGGCGATGCGCTCGCGCTCGGTGAGGACGAAGTCCATCTCGTTGTTCCCGATGATGTCGCGCAGCGCCGCCTGGGTGTACTGCCGCACGGCGAAGACGTGGTCTTCGATCTTGATGATCACGTCGGCCGGGCTCATCACCTTGAAGTACACCACCGCGTTCACCAGCATCGGGATGTTGTCCTTGGTCATCACTTCCTGACGCGGGATATCGGCGGTCTTGATCCGCATGTCTACCCGACGCATCGACTGCACCACCGGGATCACGAACGTCAGCCCGGGCTCGCGGGTACCGCTGAACTTCCCCAGGGTGAAGACCACGCCGCGCTCGTACTGGTACAGCAGCTTGACCGACGACCAGGCCAACACCAGCAGCACGACAATGCCGGCGGCGACGGCACAGCTTGAAACCGCGACCAGCTCACTCATCCGACCCTCCTTGGAAGTGGTCTAGAACATGGCGGCAAGGGACTCTCTCAAAAGCAATTGTAGTCAACTCCTCTCAGCGTTCACCTGCTTCGCCCGGAATCGGTCACGACGGGATCACGGAGCCGCGCTCGAACAGCAGCGTGGCGATGAGACCGGCCAGCGGGGGAAAGAAGAACGTCGAAGCAAGGCGGGCCAGCATCAAACGAGGACCAAGAATGGCGAACTCCATGGGCAGGCGGCTGAGGGACCACAGCGACCAGGCGGTGACAAACGCCACCACGGGGCCCAAGCCGGCGCCGGCGCGATACAGGCTGGCGATCAAGGGGAAACTGACGAAGGGCCCGCCGGGGATGAGCGATCCCACCCCGCTGGCGATCAGCAGGCCCTTCCAGCCTGAACTCTTCCCCAGCCAGGCGGCGATCGTCTCCCGAGGCACCAGCACTTCCGAGAACCCGATGACCACGAAGATCGCCAGGAGCAGCGGCAGCAGGTCGACCAGGGAGCGCCAGGCGCCGCGCAGTCCCGCCTGCAAGCTCCCGTCGGCGCGGCGGAAAGCGACGAACATCATCACCAGCGCCAGAGCGATCAAGACAACGGATCCGACTTCCATACCTCGTCCTTTCCTGGGCGGGGCCGCCGTCCGCGCCTCCGCTTTCATGGTCCGCTACCCTGAGGAATCAGCATCTGGATTCGGGGAAAGGCCTCCGGCGCCGAATCAGCCAGTGGACCTTCGCTGGCGGGGTAATCCGAGAGCATCGACTCCTGTCCCGGCTCCGTGCCTCCGGCCCAGGCCACATCGATAATCCGGGTGTGGTTGACGTCATCTCTCGCCCCGCCGAAGCGCCACTGCCCGGCCTCGGCCAGGATGTCGCGCACGCGCCACACTCCAGGCGATGGAAAGCCGTCCTGACTCAACAGGATCGCGGTGTAAGCCCAGGTGGCCGGGTCCCCGTCACCGAACGGTTCCCTCGGCACACGAAGGGTGATTCGATGATCGGCGGGGTCGGTGATCACTCGAAAAGCGACCGAACCGTCCGGCTTCGGGACGCCATTCGAATTGGGGATCAGGAATTGCGGGGTCCACCCCTCGGCCCACACGGCCGCCTCCCAACCGAACCCGTCCGCCAGAGCCGCGTTGCGGCCGGGCAGGAGCAGGCGGGCACCCGTGCCGGAGCCGGGGTCGGTGTCCACGTAGACATCCAGGGTCTGCAGGGCAAGTCCGTTGGGGGATCCCCATGGGTTGGTGAGCGGGCCGAAGATCTCGAAAGTGAAGACCAGGTTGCGATCGTCGTAGCCCACGGAGAACCGGCTCAGGTCGAACACCTGGGGTGCGAAGACGCCGTCGCTGGGGTAGCGGTAATCTCCGGGTCCGTGGTCGTCTCCGGCGGGGTCCGCGACGTCGAGAACCGTGGTGGTCAGACCGAGATCCGGAAGCACGAGCACCCCGGGTCCGCCGCGCGGCAGGTCTTGCAGGGTGCGGTCGCCGTCGCGCATTTCCACCCGGAAACGGAGTTCGTCGCCCGGCTCGACCTCTCCGAGCGAAGCCAGCGGAATCGCGATTTCGAAAACCGGAGCCAACCGCGGCTTTCATGCCCCCGACGTCCTGCGTCGGGGACCAACCCTCGGTGGTCGGCTGGAACAAGTCGATGGCAACACCTCCTGCGGAAGGAGAAACGGACAGGAGATGGGTGGCGGCGAAGCCAAGCAGGAGTGCCTCCTCCCCCGGGCGCCCGCCCAGACGGAAGGGGAAATCGGCAGCCAGCCTGGGCGAGTTCAGGTAGACACGAAGCGCCGGAGAAGTGAGCGTCTCCCAACCGGATTTCATCGGCACCGCGATATACAGATTCTCCTTGTCGACCATCTGGTAGACCGCTTCCGCCAAATCCTGCGAGCGCGCCTGGGTCCCACTTTCGGCGACGAACGCCGCGGCTGCCGACCACTCTTCCTCGCCGACCTCCCCATCCACCACCGGCGTGGACAGCCCGCCCAGGGGCCGGTCGGCGACGGTGGGGGCCGCCGGCACGATCGGAACCCGGACGAAGGCCGGGGGGGTCTCCCCCAGCGAAGTGTAAACTTCTTCGAGGAGCGCCCTGAAGCCGACATCAAAATACTCGTCGACGCCTGAGTTCTGGTCGCTCCCGTACCACCAGAACCAGTCGGATCCTTCGGCCAGATACATGAAGTCCAGGGCCCGCTGAAGCGCCTCGTCCGATGGCGGGGTTCGGCTTCCGGTCATATCGTACTTGGCCAGATCCTGTCGAGTGCGGAGCAGGGCTTCCCAGGCGGCGGTCTCTTCGGCTTCGCCGATCCAGGTGTCGTAGTTGGGGCTGAACCAGGCGCCCGGGGCCAGGGTCGGTAGAGCCTGCTGATCAGGGAACAGACCCAGGTACTCGCTGGGCGTGACCGTCTGGAGCGTCTTCGATTTCGGACAGGCCGCGATACAGCGCCTGCAAGAATGCCTTCCCGTCGTTCGGGTAGTACTCCCAGGCGTTCTCTCCATCGAGGATGATCGAAACCAGGTGCGGGCCCTCGGCACCCTCGGCCTCCAGACGTCGGCGGATCCGCTCGAGACGGAAGAGCAAGTCGGCAGCGGCTTCTTCCCCCGGGGTCTGCGAGTACTCGAATCCGATCAGGTCCGACAGGCGCAGGTCGCGGAAGACGATCATCACCGGCTCGCCGCGGTTCCCCTGGACGAAGTACGGGCGGTAGAGGGCGTCGGCCTCCTGCACCGTGTCCTCGGCATCCCGGGTGAACGAGCCGATCCCCAGGCTCTGGGCCAGGACCTGCTCGCCGCTGGCCATCCAGTCGAATCCGGCGTTGGCGACCAGGTGCACGATCTCCTCGGCGACCGCCCCCTCCGACGGCCATAGCCCCCGGGGATCGCGTCCGAAGCGTTGGCGGTACGACTGGGCGGCCAGATCAAGTTGCGCAATGACGTCGTTGGGATACGAGAACCGCTCGGGGAGTTCGGCGTCGGGGTTTCCGACTTGCGCCAAGCGGGTATCGTACAGCAAGGGGAGGATCGGGTGGGCGTAGGGGCTGGTCATCACCTCGATTTGGCCGGCCTCCTGGAGACGGCGGTGCAAGGGGATCACTTCCCGCACGACCCGCCGGGCTTCCTGGAACAGGGCGCTCTTGTCCTCTTCGGTGTAGCCCTCACCCTGGGCCACCAGTTCTCGAAGCGGTGATACGGAAAGGAAGTCGGGGTCGAACCACGCCAGGTTGAACCAGATCTGCAGGTCGCGGAAGTCCTGGTCGGTGTAACGCTCGACGGCCCTCTCGATCTCCTCCGGGGTGGAGCCGCCCCGCATCGTCAGTAGTTCCTGGTAGCGCGGGAAGCGCCCGATGATGTTGGTCCAGTTGGCGTCGAAGAACCGCGTCAGCAGGAAGCGCTTGTCGTCTTCGGTCAGGTCAGATGCACGTTTCTCGGCCAACACCCAGTAGACATCGCGGGCCCCGTTTTCGGCGAAGTCATCCAACTGCCGCAGCAACACCGGAGTTAGATTGAAAGTCGCATGGACCCGAGGATAGGGTTCGAGCGCTGCCGCCATGTCGTAGTAGTCCTTGGTGGCGTGGACCCGCACCCAGGGGCGAGTGTAGGCACCGTCCTCGTCCTTGTAGTACAGGGGTTGGTGCTGGTGCCAAACCAGGTTCAGGTAGAGCACTTCGGCGGGGGACTGCGGCGGGGCGTCCGGGGTCGCCGGCTGCGGCCCACAGGCCGTCAGGAGCAGGATCGCCGCGAGAAACAGCAGGGCGCGTTTCGCCTTCATGTCTTCTCCGTGGTCCTTTCCGCTTCCTGGACTTCGCAGGAGGAGCGGCGCAAACGGGACGGGTGAGAGGGTCAGCGATCCAAACCTCGCCCCGTTCCAGGTGTCGAGCCCGGCCTCTGACCAGAGTTTGCCGCTGGGTCAGATCGAGCAGCTGGTACGGCTTTCCGGGGATCAGGCCGAGAGCATCGGGGAGGCGGAAGGTGATCGGGGTCCGTTCGGGATGGAGGTCGACAAGCCCCCAAACAGTTTCCTGCCGGTCCTGACAAAGGATCGAGACCACGTCCGGATGGGAACAACCGACCGCGTTGAACTGTCGCTCGCCCGTCAACAGCGCCGCCGAGTCCGCCCTGGCCCGGAACAGACGGCGATAGAAGTTCTCGGCCCCCCTCTCCTGGCCGGCCCAGATCATCGGAACAAACCCCGCCAGGATCAGGATGGCGAACATCGAACGCTCGGCGTCGGACCCCCGCCACGCGTAGGCGCGGCTTTGCGCCCGGGTGTCGTGGGTTTCGGTGAACGACAGGCGAACGGCTCCCGGAGGCATCACCGCCCAGTAGTCCTCCAGCCATTGGCCCAGCTCTTCCACCGACAGGTCGCCCCGCAGGAGGGCGTGGAGCTGGGCGAAGGGGTGGTAGTCGTACTGGAAATCGTGTGAGCGGGCGTAGACCGGTCCGAACAGCTCGCACAGCATCGCCTTGGCAGGGTCGAGCTCCCGCAACCCGGCCCGCAGTCGTTCCAGAAGGGGCAGGACGCCCAGGCTGGTCTGAGAAGCGTGGTAGGGGATCGACCGGTCCCAGTTGGGCTCCTTGGCATGGGGGGCGTCGACCCGATAACCGTCGAGGCCGAACTCACGGGCAAAGCGAAGCGACCATTGCAGCATGTAACCCTGAAAGCCGGGGTTCGCCCAGTCGAAGGAGTAGGTGTCGGTCCAACCGTGCGACGAGACCAGCTGGCCCGCTTCGTCTCGACAGAACCACTCGGGATGCTCGCTCACATAGCGGGCATCGAGCGCACACCCCTGGGGAACAAAGTCCATCAACACTCGCAGGCCGAGACGGTGGGCGGTCTGCACCAGGCGGCGGAAGTCGTCTTCGGTTCCCAGGGTGGGCTCGAAGGATTTGAAGTCGCGCATCGTGTACGGCGACCCGGAGCCGATCCAATTCTCGTCCCACGGAAGGCCGGATCGGTTGTCGAATGCCATGACCGGCAGCAGGTAGATGACGCTCACGCCGATGTCCTTGAGTTGGGGCAGATCTTGTTCCAGGCCGCCAAATCCGCCGAGCGGACCCGGGTGGACTTCATAAACGACGGCCGATCGAACCCAGGCGGGTGGCGCACCGAACAGCGGCGGCACCAGGCCGAACTCGAGAGTAGTGGCGTCGGAACTCTCCCAGCGACTTTTCCCATGGACCCGAGGCCAGCGCCAGGTATTGCCTGCCCCCCTCGATCGCCTGCCCGGGCTCCAGCCACGCCGCCAACCCGAGTTGGTGCCCCAGGGTCAGGCCTCCATCTTCTCCGAAGACCTGGGGCGTGGCTGCTTCGGTTTCGCTGTGATACCAGGTCAGAAAGGTCTGATCCGACCGGTCGTTGCGGAGTGCCAGGAGCCCGGGTGTCACATCCGGCGCATCCCCGATCCCCTGCCCCCACAACTCCTGCGCGCCGGGAGCCAGGCGCTCGCTCCAGTTGTCAGCCAGGCGATGCGAGAGGAACGTCGCATCTGGGGGAGACGGGGTCGCAAACCCGAGGCGGGTGCCTCGACCCGGCAATCCCGGGGGGCGCCCAGGCTCAGATCCGGCAAGTGGAGCCGGACGCCGGTCAGCTGCAACAATCGGCGCGAGGTGTTGACGACTTTGATCCGACGCTCCAGGCAGCCGTCCTGGGCGGTGAAGATCTCCGACACTTCGGCCGGGGGTGTCTTCCAGCGGATCACGATCTCATCCGCACCGGCAGCCTCAAGCTCCGGCTCGCCTTTGGGGAATTGCCAGCCGTGCGACTTCAACTCGACCTGGAGGCCAGGCGTTCTGCCTCCGATCTTCAGGGCGAAGGGAGCGCCTGCCTGCGAAACCCGGATCCCCGGCGAAGGTCGAATCCGGAATTGGAACTCCGACGACCCGGTCGAGAGCTTTCCCGTGCTGCGTGCGGATGTCGTCATCCGGTCGAGCTCCGACGGGCCCGGGGCGGCGCAGGCGTTCGGCCCGTCGGCTCCAGGACCTCCGCCATCATCCGGCTGGCAACAACCGCGCACCAGGAAAAAGCCAGCAACAGGCCCAGGGGTAGGATGACGACGCCGGCGATAAAGAACAGCAAGCAGGTCAGCCCGACCGCCGCGACCAGGAACGGCCGGAGCAGGAAGGCCTGCCCCAGGTTGCGCAGACCGTTTGTGAGCGATGGCGCCGGGTCCCGCCAGAAACCTGCCAACACCAGGGGAGACAGACCGAGCCAGATCCCGAGCACCAGCAAGGAAAGCGCAGCCGCAAAACCGGCGAGGCCTTCGGCGCCGTGAGGTGCGGCGGGGTCGAGGTAGAAGGCGGCGTTGGCCGCCAACACGATCAGCCCCAGCAGGGTCAGCGCTCCCCACCGATATCCGGGCCCCAGGGCGTCTCGGCCCTTGAGAAACAGAGTCCGCAGGTGGAGCGACCGGCCGTCCACCGCATCGGCGGCCGCCCCAGACAGCCCCACGGAGACAAAGGGCCAGGGGGCCAGGGCCACCAGCGCGACAGCCCCCAGCACAATATCCCTTCGGGCTGCGGCCAGGGAGAACAACACCATTCCGGGGATGGACAGGACGGCGAAGATCAGATTGAAGACCATCAGAAGGAATGACTCGTTCCAGAAATCGCGTGCCGATCGCAGCAAAATGCCGATCATGTCACAGCCGCCCCGGCGTTCCTTGCGGCGAACGGGAAAGTCACGCCGGGGGAGCGCCCCGCGTGTTGACGGCCGCCGCCGGCCTCAGCCCTTGACGCTGCCCAGGGTCAGCCCCGAGATCAGGTACTTGGCCGAGTACAGGAACAGGATCACCACCGGGATGGTCACCAGAATCGAACCGGCCGAGAACATCCCCCATTGCGTGCGGAACTGCTCCTGAAGGGTTCGCAGGCCGATCGGCCAGGTCCAGATCTGGCTGGCGTTTCCCAGAATGATCCGGGCGAAGAGCCAATCGTTCCAGGCCTGGGTGAAATTGAACAGGAAGACAATGGCCAGGGACGGGGTCGACAGCGGCAGGATGATCCGCCAGAACGTTCCGAAGCGAGAAGCGCCGTCGATCAGTCCGGCCTCCTCCAATTCCCGCGGGATCGTATCGTAGTAGCCCTTCAGGATCCAGATGCTGAAAGGCACGGCGCTGACGGAATAGGCAACGATCAACCCGCGGTAGCTGCCGATCAGCTCGGCCCGCAGGGCCAGGATGTACAGGGGGACCATCAACATGGCCGCCGGGATCATCTGGGTCGCCAGCAGGAACACCAGTCCGGCATTGCGGCCGGGGAACCTCCAGCGGGAGAAGGCGTAGGCCGAGGTCGAGGCCAGGGCCACACCAATGGCCGCCGTTCCGAGCGTGATTACCAGGCTGTTCCACAGCCACAGCACGAAGTCGGTATCGGCCAGCAGGTCGGTGTAGTTCTGCAGGGAGGCATCTTCCGGTATGACCGCCAGCGATGTCGAGAGCAGTCGATCGCCGGGACGCAGCGACACGCTCAACACGCGCAGCACGGGGTAGATCGAGATCACGCAGCACAAGATCAGGAAGGCGTGGATCAGCAGGCGCTTGACGGGCGCGTCGCCGCGCGTCAGCGCGGAAGAACCTGGGCAGGGCGCCCCGTCGGGCTTCGGATGCTGGAGCCGGCGGGCGGACGGTGGCCGTCATGTGGTCAACTCCTTCAAGGCGCCGGTCAGGCGGATGTACAACAGGGAGTACCCCAGCAAGAGGGCAAAGATGACGAAGGCAAAGGCGGCGGCGAAGCCGTAGCGGTTGTACTCGAAAGCCGCCCGGAACAAAGCCGTCACCAGGATGTCACTACTTTCCAACTCATTCTGGTTGATGAAGTAGGGGACGTTGAAGTTGTTGAAGGTCCAGATGGTTCCCAGGATGATGGCCGGAGTCAGCACGGGCTGGATCAGCGGGAGGGTAACATGACGCCATTGCTGGAAACCGGTGGCTCCGTCCATCTCGGCCGCCTCGTAGTACTCGCCCGAAATGCTCTGCATGGCTCCCAGCAGGATCACCATCATGAACGGGATCCCCAGCCAGACGTTGGTCATGACCATGGCGATGAAGTTCCAGGTCGGGCTGGATTTCCATTCGATGGGGAGCATTCCCAGGCGGGTCAGGATGACGTTGAAATAGCCGTATTCGAAGTGGAACTCCCCGCGCCACGCCAGGACGGCGATCACCTGCGGGATGGCCCAGGGCAGGATCAACAGAGCTCGATACAGGCCGCGGCCGCGCATCGGACGATTCAGCAGCAGAGCCAGCCCCATCCCCCCGGCAACGTGCAGGAACACATTCGAGCCCGTCCACAGGACGGTGCGCAGGAACACCGGCACGAACTCGACCTGCTTCAGGACCGGCAGCCGGAAGACGTCGGCATAGTTCTTGGCCAGGCAATCGATCAGCCAGGGTCCCTGCGGCGCCGCCTCGGCCGCGGCGCAAACTCGCCAGAAGTACTCGGCCTTGTCGCCGAAGCGTCGCAAACTCATATCGGTCAGCGACAGGTTCAACTCCCAGGCCAGGGGGTACAGCACCAGGACCGCCAACCCCACCGCCGCCGGCGCCACCAGCATCCATACCAGCAGGTTGCGGCTGCGCAACAGCCGGCCCACGATGAGATAGACGACCGCCTCGATCACGGCCACCGCCACCAGCAGGAAGGCCAGCGTCGACAGCAGCTCCGACAGGGACGGCGCGACCTGGGCCAGCCATCGGTCCATCGGTTTCCCTCCCCGGCGGGTTGGCACCGGGAGAAGAGCAGGGGGCCAGGGGCTGTTGCCCCTGGCCCCCGTGGATGCTACTCGAGGGTCAGGATACAGGCCTCGGCGGCCGCCTGCATGGCTGCAGCGGCGTCGGCCGGAGCCTTATCGCCGGAGAGCACGGCCTGCAACTCGGGCTTCATGCTGTCCCAGTTGCAGCGCATCTCCACGACGGTGGGCATCGCCGCGCCGACGACCATCTGGTCGGCCGAGCCGGCCAGGTACGCATCGCTGGCGATGATGTCGTTGGCCAGCGCCGTGTTGAGGGCCGGCAGGCGGGCCAGTTGCTCGACCATCGCCAGCTGGTTCTCTTCGTTGGTGGCGAACTCGATGAAGTCGACCACCACGGCCATCGTTGCCTCATCCGAGCCGGCCGGGATCATGAAGAACTTGCCGGAGGTGAAAGGCGCCGGGTACTCGCCGGTGGACGAGATCATCGGGATCCGGGCGACCCCGAGCTTGTCGCCAAAGAGGTCCTTGTAGGCGCCCAGGGTCCAGTCGCCATTGATGATCATCGCCGCCTTGCCTTCCTTGAACAAGGTGTCGGCGCCATCGTAGTCACTCTCCGCCGGGAGCAGACCGGCTTCCTTGATCGACGCCAGGAACTCCAGGGTCGAGACCATCGCCGGGGTGTCGAGGGTCGGGGTCACGCCGTCTTCGGCGAAGACCGAACCGCCGAACCCTCCCAGCCACGGGACCATCCAGAACGGCTCGGTCTGGTTGTAGACCAGCGTATAGACGCCTTCCGGCATGGTGGCGGCGGCGGCGATCAGGGCATCGGTGTCCGTCGGCGCTTCGGCGATGATGTCCTTGTTGAAGTACAGCATCAGGTGGTTGCCGTTGGAGATCGGGACGCCCCAGGTCTCGCCACCGAGGGTCACGGCCGCCAGCGCGCTATCGGCGTAGGCCGTCAGGTCGAGCAGGCCGTCGACCGGAATGATGATCTCGGCCAGCGTGAACGGCCCGGCATGGTCGTTGACCGTCCACAACAGATCCGGCGGGGCGCCGGCCAGGGCCGAGGTCTGGAAGTCTTCCCGCAGGACCTCGGTTTCCTTGTTGGTCACCTCAAAGGTGACATTGGGGTGCATGGCGGTGTAGGCGTCGGCCAGGGCCTGCACGTACTGGGCGGCGTTCTCGGCCTCGCCTTCCTGGTGCCACAGTTGGATCGTGATCGGCTCATCCATCGGCGGCGGGGCGGGCGTATCGGCCGGCGGCGAGCACGCCCGGCTCGGGCGACGCCGTCGGGGCCGCTGGCGCGCAGGCCGCCAGGACGAACGAACCCGCCACAATCGAAACTGAGGGCGGTCCAAAGGCTGGTGCGTTTTCATCGGCGTATCTCCTCTTGCATTCTTGGGGTCGGTGGTTCCGGAACGGAAGGCCCCCTGGGCCACTGGAACGTTCGATCTAGGTTTGCGTACGACTGTCGGTCACCTCCCCGCCCTTGCGGGTGTCAGAGCCCGGATCGGAGCCGGGGCGTGCTTCGGTTTGGCGAGGCCTGTTCAGCGAATGGCGCGCTGATCGCCGTCGGTCTCGAACAGATGCAGGTGATCGACGTTGAGCGCCACCTGGACCTGCTGACCGGTGCGAAACGATGTTCGGGGGTCGACGCGTCCGACAAAGGACTGACGGCCGGCCGCCAGATAGACGAAGACCTCGTTGCCCATCAGCTCGGTGACGTCGACCTTGGAGTCCACCAGCGCCGGAGTGATCCCCGGAGGCACGAAGGTCGGGTCGTGGACATCTTCCGGGCGAATCCCGAGAATCACCGGCTTGCCCTGGAGCTTGCCGTACGTCTCCAGCCGGGAGGCCGGAACTCGCACACTGAAGTCGCCGGCGTCGAACGCGAGTTCCGCCGTTCACCCGTTCCAGTTTCCCCGGGAAGAAGTTCATGGCGGGCGACCCGATGAAGCCGCCGACGAAGACATTGTCGGGGAAGTCGTACAGGCGCTGAGGCGTGTCCAGTTGCTGCAGTTCGCCTCCCTTGAGCACGGCGATCTGGGAGGCCATCGTCATGGCTTCGGTCTGATCGTGAGTTACGTAGATGAAGGTAGTCGCCAGGCGGTGGTGAAGCTTGCTGATTTCGGCCCGGGTCTGCACCCGCAGCTTGGCATCCAGGTTCGACAGCGGTTCATCGAACAGGAACACCTTCGGCTCGCGCACGATCGCCCGGCCGACGGCGACCCGCTGGCGCTGTCCGCCGGAGAGCTGCCTCGGCTTGCGCTCCAACAGCATCTCGATCCCCAGCAACTCGGCCGCCTGCTCGACGCGCTTCTTGATCTCTTCCTTCGGCAGCCTGCGCAGCTTCAACCCGAAAGCCATGTTGTCGAAGACCGACATGTGGGGGTAGAGCGCGTACGACTGGAAGACCATGGCGATATCGCGCTCTTTAGGCGGCAATTCGTTGACCACCCGGTCGCCGATTCGAATCTCGCCGCCCGAGATCTCTTCCAGCCCGGCCAGCAAGCGTAGGGCCGTCGTCTTCCCGCAGCCCGACGGCCCGACCAGCACCAGGAATCCCTTGTCTTGAACGTGGATGTTCAGGTCTTGGATGGCGACGACGTCGCCAAACCGCTTGGTGACGTGTTGGTAGGTTACACTCGCCATCAGTTGCTTCCCTCCGGACGTTTCTTGATTATACAGCCAACCCGGCAGGCCGGCGGGTTGGGAGGCGCCGATGCCGAGGGAACCCGGTGCTGAAAGGCGTGCCGCGAAACATCATGCAAGTCCTTGCCCTGAGCGACCAAGCCGTGCCCTACATCCACTCTCCTCGACTTCGGGAGCGATACCGCCTGGTCGATCTGGTGGTGGGCTGCGGCGACTTGCCGGTTTCCTATCTGGATTATGTGGTTTCGGCGCTGAACGTGCCGATGGTGTGTGTCCCCGGCAACCACGATCCAGACCACTACCGGGTGCCGGGCGGGATCAACATCGACGGCGCGATCGTCCGGATCCGACGACTGACGATCGCCGGTCTGGGCGGGAGCCCGCGCTACAAGAACGAAGGGCGTCATCAGCACAGCGAAAGCGGGATGCACTTGAGAATGCTCCCGCTGCTCCCGCGGCTGATCCTGCGCCGCCTGAAGACGGGGAACGGCGCCGATCTCCTGGTGACGCATGCCCCGCCGCGTGGAATCCACGACGAGCCCGACCCCGCCCACCGTGGCTTCCAGGCCCTCCGACATCTGCTGCGACTCGCCCGGCCCCGCCTGTTGCTGCACGGACATACCCATCTGTGGGGTGAGACGGGTCCCATCGAGAGCGTTGTCTTTGGGTGTCGGGTGGTCAACGTCTTTCCCGCTCAGGTCGTGAATCTGGAGCCGTCCGGGTGAGCGAGGGGATCGACCGTTCAGAGCACGACTTCGAACGCGCCCGCCTGGGGTCGTTCTTGAACCGGATCCGATCGGTGGTCTCGGGGCGAACGCGCCACTTGCTGGCCTGGGACCAGGTCCGGGAGAAGCTCCACCTGGGCGGGCCGGTCTACCGCGGTCTTCAGACGGTTCCTGTGGAGCAGATCGTCGGCAGCCTCGACCGCTACCGCGACTTCGATCGCCTGTTTCTCCCGACCCAATCCCACACCTCCGATCGGTGGCGCAAGGTCAACCGCGCCTGGTACGACGAGATCAGCCTGCCGCCAGTCCAACTGGTCAAGGTCGGAGAGGCCTACTTTGTGATCGACGGCAACCACCGCTTGTCGGTGGCCCGCCAGCGAGGCCAGGAGTTCATCGACGCCGAAGTACGCGAAGTCGTCTCCCGGGTTCCGATCACCCCCGATCTCGCCGCCGACGACCTGGAACGCCTGGGGAACGCGTCGAGTTCCTCGAGCGGACCCAGATCGACACGCTCCGTCCCGCCGCACAGGTCCGTCCGACGATTCTGGGCGGCTACGACCGCTTGATTGAGCACATCGCCGTCCACCGCTACTTCATGGGCATCGACCTCGACCGGCCCGTTCCGGAAGACGAAGCGGTGGTCGACTGGTTTGAGAATCTTTTCGCCCCGGTCGTGGAGGTGGTCGAGCGTTCGGGCGTTTTGGCCGAGTTCCCCGGCCGCACCTCCACCGACTTGTACCTGTGGGTCATGGATCACCTGCACTATCTGCGCTCGCGCGACGCCGATCGCCAGATCGGCCCGGCCGAGGCCGCCGAAGATTTCCTGGATTCGCTGGCCAGGGAGTAGTCGAGACCAACCGAACCGGTGGGGCGGATCGGACGAGGGCTCCAACGCCGCCCAGAGGCTTGCCCAGCTCGCCGGCAAACCCGACCCTTGTCTGAGCTCCACTCTGCGACCGCCGGCGCCGGGCCGAAGTGAGCTAGGACCGGAGTCCTGTTCCCCTGGGTCGCCGCCGGGTCCCCTCCATCCCGGCCGGTGGCCTCCCTTACATTCGCCCACCAGTGACCCCGGAACGCTTGGACGGCCCTTCCCCCTGCCGTATAGTTGGGCAAACTCTGTCAACCGGTGCCGAATTGGCCCAAACGGCCTCAGGCACGGTTCTTGCTCTCTAGCTGCCGGCTGCCGCCGCCTCCGAGCGGATCGCCCAGCCGGACCAAGAAGGAGGAGGACAACTCGCGTCGACGGAGACGAAGGCGCGACCGGTGCTCAACCATGAAAGACCCTGCCGCCCCTCCCGAACCCCCGACCGGGTCGACGTCACCCGAGCGGGTCCTCCTGGTGGAGGACGACCCCGACAGCCTCGAGCTCATGGGGCAGATCGTTGAGGCCGCCGGATATCAGGTCGAACGCGCCGCCAGCGGATTCCAGGCCTTGGCCATGGCGGGTGAGGCCCGCTATGACGTGGTCTTGCTGGACGTCATGCTGCCCGGTGTTGACGGCTTTGAAGTTTGCCATCGCCTGCGCCGCGAACCAGCCACGGCCGATCTGCCGATCATCCTGATCTCGGCCAAGGGACGTGACGAAGACGTCGAGACGGGGAAGCGGGTCGGCGCCAACGCCTACCTGATGAAGCCGATCTCGCGCACCGACCTGCTGGCCGCGATACGCAAGCAGATCAACTCCCGAAAGGCCGCACCGTGACCGCTCCCGTCCTGCCCGCCGGCCTGGAAGGCGCCGGGTCCCTCGGCAAGGCGTTGCTCGAAGCCCGGCTGGTTTCGGCCGAAGAGCTGGGCCAGGCCCTGCAACGTCAGAAGACCGGCGACACCCGTCGCCTGGGAAGGATCCTGGTCGACGAAGGCCGGCTGGACCAGGACGGCCTGGCGATGGCCCTCAGTATGCACTTGAACCTGCCCTTCATCGACCTCAAGCGCCACACGGTGCAGCCCGAAGCCTTGCGGCTGATCCCGGAAGAGGTCGCCCGGCGCCACAACCTGATCCCCCTGGATTTCGTCGATGGCTCGCTGGCCGTGGTCATGGAAGACCCCACCGATCTGCAGGTGATGCAGGAGGTTTCGGCGCTGGCCGGGGTCAGCCTGTACCCGACCATCGGCGTCGGCAGCGACATCCACGCCGGGATCGATCTGTACTACAAGGCCAACCGTGCGATCGAACGCGAGCTGGCCGATTTCGCCTCCCTGCCGGAGGCGCTCCAACCGGAGGCCGTTCCGGCCGAAGCGGTGGCGCAGGACCCGATCGTCCGGGCCGTCGACCTGCTGCTGGCCCAGGCGGTGCGAGACCGCGCCTCCGACATCCACATCGAACCCGACCGGGAAGCCGTGCAGGTGCGGCTGCGCATCGACGGCGTGCTTCACCCCACCCTGCGCCTGCCCCGGGTCAGCCATGCGGCGCTGCTCTCCCGAATCAAGGTCCTGGCCGGCATGAACATCGCCGAACGACGCCGCCCGCAAGACGGGCAGTTCGGGTCGATGATCGGCGGCGATGAGGTTTCCTTCCGGGTGGCAACGAGCGAGACCACCTGGGGCGAGATGGCCGTCCTGCGAATCCTGGGACGGTCCGAATCGATCCTCGATCTGCCCCACCTCGGATTGGAGGGCGACTCGCTCCCCGCCCTTCGTCGGATGATCCAATCTCCCTATGGGATGCTCCTGGTGAGCGGACCGACAGGATCAGGAAAGACCACCACGCTCTACGCCGCCGTCAATCAGCTCGACCACACCAGCCTGAACGTGATGACGATTGAAGACCCGGTCGAATACAACTTCTCCGGCATCCACCAGATCCAGGTCAACCGGGCGGCCGACATCACCTTCGCTTCCGGCCTGCGCGGACTGATGCGCCTGGACCCCGACGTCATCATGGTGGGCGAAGTGCGCGACCAGGAAACGGCCGAGGCGGCGGTTCAGGCGGCGCTGACGGGCCACCTGGTGCTGTCGTCGATTCATGCCAACGACGCCGCCGGCGCGCTGTACCGGCTGGCCCACCTCGGTGTGGAGCGTTTTCTGATCGTCTCGGCTGTGATCGGCGTGGTCGCCCAACGCCTGGTGCGGCGCGTTTGCCCGCGTTGCGCGCAGCCGGCCAGCCCGAGCGACGAAGAGAACGAGGCCTTCCAGGCCGAAATGGGCCAACCGTTGGACTCGATCAAGGTCGGCGAGGGATGCGCCTACTGCAACCACACCGGCTACCAGGGACGCACCGGCGTCTTCGAGGTGATGACCCTGACCTCCGATCTGCGACGGATGCTGCTGGAAGGCGTGGCGGTCGAGGAAATCGAGAGAGAAGCGGTTCGCCTGGGAATGGTGCGCATGCGGCGCGACGCCATGCGCAAAGTTCGCGCCGGGGTCACCAGCCTGAGCGAGGTGATGCGCAATGTCTACAGCATCAGCTGAGGCCGGGAAGCGAGGCTGAGCCGCCCATGCCCTACCGCTACCTGGCTCTCAGCCCCGACGGAGCCGAACAACACGGCCTGCTTCAAGTCGAGAGCGAAGCCGCCGCCGAGCGGGCCTTGTGGTCGCGCGGTTGGACGGTGGTACGGCTCCGGCCGACCGCCGCTGGCTTCGATCTGGCGCGCTGGTTCCCTACCTTCTTCGGTCCGCGCCGCCGCGACGTCATCGTCCTTTCCCAACAACTGGCCACCCTGATCGATTCGGGCATCGCCATCGTGCCGGCGCTCGAACTCCTGACCGAGGAGGCCGGGCAAGGTCCGCTGCGTCGGGTGCTGCAGCGCGTCCTGGAAGAAGTGCGCACCGGAACCCCGTTGTCGGCGGCCCTGGCGGCCCATCCCCTGGCCTTCTCCGACCTGTACACGCGCATGATCCGGGTCGGGGAGCAGACCGGCAACATCGGCGTGATTCTGCGCCAGCTGGCGATCTACCTGGAGAAGGAGGCGGCCGTCGCCCGCCGGGTGCGGGACGCCAGCGCCTATCCGGCCTTCCTGCTGTTGATGTCGTTCGGGGTCATCCTGCTGCTGTTCAACTTCACCCTGCCACCCTTGCTTCGGCTGTACGACGAATTCCAGGCGGAATTGCCATGGCCGACACGCTTTCTGATCGGCCTGAGCGACTTCCTGACCAGCTATCGCTTGCCGTTGTTCCTTGGGATCGCCCTGGTGGTGGTGGCGGTGGTCGCCTATGTGCGCACCCGGCAGGGCCGTCGCGCCCGGGATCAGCTCCTGCTTCGACTTCCCTTGCTGGGGACGATCAACGTTCGCGGTGCGGTGGCCCGCTTCAGCCGCACCCTGGCCACTCTGCTGCAGGCCGGCCTCGGGCTGCCGAAGTCCCTCGACCTGACCACCCACACCATTTCCAACACCGAGGTGCGGCAGGGATTGATGGACCTGCGACGGGAGGCCCTGCAAGGACGCGGCCTGTCCGAGCCCCTCGGTCGGATTCGCTGGGCGCCCGGACTGCTGTCGCAGATGGTCCGCGTCGGGGAAGAAACCGGGACCCTCGACCAACACCTGCTGACCCTGGCCGACTTCTACGAGACCGAGGTCGATCGGGCGCTGAAGGCGCTCACCGGATTCCTGGAACCGGCCATGATGCTGTTTGTGGGAGGCGTGGTCGGTTTCGTCGCCATCTCCGTGGTCATGCCGATGTACACGCTGTTGTCGTCGATCCGGTGATCCGATGACGACTCGCCGCGCCCGGCTTCCCCGTCGTCCTGCCCGGCCCCGCTCCGGCGAGGCAGGCTTCACCCTGGTGGAGGAATTGGTGGCGCTGGGGATCGTTGCGGTGGGACTGACTTTTGTCCTGCTGGCGGTCGGCACGGCCACCATCGGGGTCCGGGAATCCGATGAGCACGTCTTCGCCGAGAACCTGGCCCGCTCACAGATCGAACGGCTGCGTACGGCCCCGTACAGCGCCGACCCCACCGCGGTGCCCTACCCGATCGTGGCCGCGCCTCCCGGGTACGGGGTTGGGCTGGGTGTCGAATACTGGACCGCTCCCAATGGTCCGTTCACGACCACATTGCGCAACGACGGGATGCAGCGGATCACCGTCTCGGTGTCGCACGACGGCCTGCCGGTGCTTTCGGTAGGCGCATACAAGGTGAATCGGTGAACCCGGTCTCGGCCCCGCCGTCGTCCGCCCGACGCCTCCACCACGAGGCCGGCGCCAGCCTGGTGGAGCTTCTGATCGGGATGGCGATTTCCGCTTTCGTGGTGGCCACCCTGGGGACCGCGGTCTTCCAGTTCTATGCGGTCAGCGGCTGGGGCAACGCCAGGATGTCCGTGCTCCACGACCTGCAAAACGCCGGTCTGTGGCTGGGCCGGGACGCGCAGGAAGCGGCCTCGTTCTCTTCGGGAGGCGGACTGACCTACGGGACGTTCAATTGGACCGGAAACTCGGTCCAGTTCCGCTACGCCTACGACCCCGGGACGACCTCCCTGGTTCGGGTTCACCTGGTGGGAGGCGTGCCGCAGAGCACGGTGACAGTCGCCCGTCACATCGCCTCGCAGGGCGACGTCACGTTCAGCGCGGCGGGGTCCCTGGTGACGGTGTCGCTGACGGCCACCAACGGCGGCCTGGCCGCCAGCGACACCATCCTGCTGGCGATGAGGGTGCGGTGATGGCCAGCTGTGTCCTGCGCCGCCTGCACGACGAAGACGACGGCCGATCGCTCCCGGCCGTGCTGATCGCGCTGGCCGTGGGGATCCTGCTGATCGTGCCTCTGTTGAACGGAAGCAGCACCAGCCTGCTGGCCACCCGCGCCGCGGATCAGGCCCTGCTCGAAGGCTACAGCCTGGATGCCGGGATCGAGTACGCCATCTGGAAACTGCGCTACGACCCGGCGTTTCGCGCTTCGGTGAACTCCGTCCCGACGATCCCGGTGGCTGTGACCCCGGCGATGACCCTGAACGGCTATTCCCCTTCGGTGACGGCGACCGCGCTGGCCGCGACCGGCTGGCAGGTGATGGCCAATGCGCCCAACACCGTTCGCGCCGGCGGTTCCCTGGCATACGGAGGTGGGGATTTTCTGTATGCGATCCGCGGCGGGAACCGGGACTTCTGGCGCTACAGTGTATCCGGAGACTCGTGGGCCACCCGCGCCAACACGCCGGCCAACACCGGCGACGGGGCCGCGCTGGCCTGGGACGGCGGCGGGTTCCTGTATGGAACTCGGGGCGCCAACCAGACCGCCTTCTGGCGCTACTCGATCGCTGGCAACTCCTGGAGCAGCATGGCCAACACCCCGGCGCGGGTGCGCTGGGGAGGCTCGCTGGCGTACGCCGGTGGCTACGTGTATGCGTTGCGAGGCAACAACCAGCCCGACTTCTGGCGCTACAACATCTCGACCAACACCTGGGCCTCGCTGGCCGGCGCACCCAATGACGTGGAGCGCGGTGGATCCCTGGTCTACGCCGGCGCCAACCAGTTCTATGCGTTGCGGGGCGACAGCACCCCCGAGTTCTGGCGCTACAGCTCTACCTCCAATCTGTGGACGCCCCTGAGCGACGCTCCAGCCAATGTCGACGACGGCGGCGCCCTGGTTTACCCCGGCGGCGACTTCGTCTTCGCCTTCCGCGGCGACAACACGACCGACTTCTGGCGCTACGACATCCTTGGCAACAGCTGGTCGGCCGAAGCTGCTGCGCCGGCGACAGTCGACGTGGGAGGATCGCTGGCCTTCCCCGGTGGGGAGTATCTCTACGCGCTGCGGGGAGATACGGCCCGCGACGTGTGGCGCTACCGGGCCAACCCGCCTCGCTACGATCTGCTGGCTCAGTCCGGCGGCAGGTCGACCTACGTCCGAATCGAGATCAGCGGAGCCAATGTGACGATCCTCTTCTGGGATGTGCAATGAGCGACACCACTCCTCCTGCGGGGATCACCTCCGGGCAGCCGCCGCCAGCCGGTCGTCTCGACCTGAACCTGCTGCCGGCGCGACACCGCCCCCGACCGATTTCGATCCCCGGCCTGCTCACCTGGCTGCTGCTGGCCTCCCTGCTGGCAATGCTGTTGCCGGCCTGGCAGTGGTTCAACCAGCAAGCCTTCGAGTACCAGGCTACGGTGGCGGAGGCTGAGCAATTGGCCCGGGCGCTGCAAGCCGGCGCCCGCGGCGACGACCTGGATGCCATGGCCACCGAGGCGGCCGAAATCGACGCCCAGGCGGGGGAGCTCGAGGCGGCCCTGGCCGGTCTCGGCCTGCGCCAGTTCTCCTGGAGCCAGGTGCTGCCGCAGGTCCTGGCTCACACGCCCGACGGAATCGTCTACAGCGAGATCCTCGATGAAGGCGACACCGTCCGAACTCGATGGCATGTCCACGGATGAGCATCTCCCGCTGCAGCTGGTCCAGGCCCTGACTGCCCTGAATCTGTTCGAGAGCGTGCGTCTCGAGTCGCTGGACCGGCTCGACGTCGATCTGGCCACCCCGACCCCGACCGCGACCCCTCGGCCGCGCGTCACTCCCACGCCCACCGCTGAAGTCACGCCGGGTGCGGTTCTCAGGTTCCGCTTTGTCGCCAGCCTGATCCTCCGGGGGGAGAGTCAGCCATGACCGCCCCGGACCGCAGCCCACAGGTCTCGTATGGAAGGTAGAGACTCACCCCCTCGGGTCGTTCTGCTGGCCTGCCTGGTGGTGCTGGTGGCCAACGCGCTGTTGTTGGGCGGCGCGGCCGCCCGACGCGGCGCCCGCATCGCCCTGACGGCCACGGTCGAAACTCTCCGAGGCAACCTGACCACACTGGTCGAACTGCGATCGGACCGCCAGGCCCAGGTGGAGTCGGCTCTGGCCGACGCCCGTGACCGCCTGGCAGCCGCACAGGCCGCTCTTCCCCCCGACCTCGCTCGCCCCGACCTCTTCCGACTGGGATACGAGCTGGCCGAAGACACCACGGTGCTGGTGCTCAGCCTGCACCGGGCCGAAGGCGAGGTCCGTATAACCCCGCTGGGCGCAGTGGCCATCTCGAACCATCAGGTGACCGCTCAGGCGGGCCTGGAGGCGTGCCTCGACTACATGGGCTCGTTCGAGGACCTGGGCGCCGGGATCGGTCTGTCGGGCGTCGTCATCCGCCCGGATCAGGCCGAGTGCAGCTTCGACGTGCTGACGCTGACCCGCGGTCCTTGAGGCCGCCAGGAGAGACCGGTGTTCGAACGTGATGTGGTCACTCTCGATTTCGACGGCAATACCATCCGCTTCCTTTTCGTGCAACGGGGCTCCGTCACGCGATGGGATCAGGCGACACTGCCGACCGAGGTGATGGGTCAGGGGCTGGTGGCCGATCCTTCGGCGGCCGGCTCGGCGCTGGCCGACCTGCTTCCGACGCCATCAGGTGGGTCGGGCTCGCTTGGTGGCGAGTGTCAGCGGCCATCGGGCGATTTCGCGGCAACTGTCCCTGCCGCCGATGCCCGACCGGATGCTGGGCGAGGCCATCCGACACAAGGTCCGTCAGGAGTTCCCTCTGCCGATCGAAGAAACCGACCTGACCTGGCACGTCCTGGAGCGGTCCCCGAAAGCCATGGAGGTGGTTGTGCTGGCCGTCCCGCGCGAAGCGGTTGACAGCCTGGTGGAAACGGTGAAAGCCGCAGGGCGAAAAGTCAACAGCCTGGATCTGCGGCCCCTGGCGCTGGCGCGGTTGGTGCACCCGGCCCCGGCGCTGCTGGTGAACCTGGAGGAGCACAGCCTGACCATCCTGGTCGTGCACGACGGAGTCCCCTCCGTGGTACGCACGGTTCCGTTCACGACGCTCCGGCCGGGGCCGGAGGCCCGCCTGGAAACCTTGCTCCAGGAACTGGCGCGGACGGTCAAGTTCTACAACGAGGGGCACCGGCAGGCTCCTTTGGGAGAAGCGATCCCGCTGTTGGCGACCGGTGAGCTCCTGCAGCGCCCTGACTTCCTCGAACAACTCCAGAGGAATCGTGCCGGGAGCGTCGGTTACCCGCCGGGGCCGCTGTCGCATCCGGACGATTTGCCTCTGGCGACCTACGCGGTGAACCTCGGGCTCGCTGCAAAGCGGACCTGAACCCATGGACCTCCTCTTCGTCCTTGCGCTCGGCGCTGTGGTCGGGAGTTTCCTCAATGTCTGTATCGATCGGCTCCCGCGCGGCGGTTCTCTGGTGTCCCCACCCTCCCACTGCGATGCCTGCGGGCGGCGGCTCTCGGCGCTGGACCTGGTGCCGATCCTGAGCTACGTGGTGCTGCGGGGCCGCTGTCGAACCTGCCGGGCGACGATTCCCGCCCGGGTCCTGGCGGTAGAGATCGGCACCGGCGCTGTCTTCTCCCTGATTTACCTGCGCTTCGGACCCACCCTCCAAACTGTACTTTCGGCCGGCTTTGCGGCCTGGCTCACTGTGATCGCGGTGATCGACATTGAGCATCGGCGAATTCTCAATCTGCTGACGTACCCGGGGATCCTTGCCGCCATCGTGGCCGGACTGCTCCTGGCGGGCGGCCCGCCATGGGGCGTGATCCTGGGGGGGCTGATCGCCGGCGGAGCCCTGCTGGCAATGGCCCTGGTTTCGCCGCGTGGAATGGGGATGGGAGACGTCAAGCTGGCGGCCTTGCTGGGGTTCCTGCTTGGCTACCCGGTGATCCTGGTGGGGCTGTTCCTGGCCTTCGTCCTGGGAGGTCTGATTTCCCTCGCCCTGCTCGCCGCCGGCCGGGTGAGCCGGAAGGACACCGTTGCTTTCGGCCCTTACCTCGCGCTGGGCGGGATTCTGGCGATGGTCTACGGTCGCGAACTGCTCGGCTGGTGGCTGACGAGGGTCTAGTGGATATCCACGATCTGCTCCAACGGACGGTCCAACAGGAAGCGTCCGACCTGCATCTCAAAGTCGGATCCCGGCCGATCCTGCGGGTGCACGGCGCGCTTCAGGCCATCGACGGGGCGCCCGAGGCGGATGAGGGGGATCTCCGGCGAGCTCTGGAGGCTGTAGCTTCCGCAGATCAATGCGCCTCCTTCGACACGGGATGGGAGCTGGACTTTTCCTATCAACTGGCCGATGAAGTCCGCTTTCGGGTGAACGCGGCCCGCGAGCGATCCCGAGTCAGCCTGGCGTTCCGGCGGATCCCGCTGGAGGTTCCAAGCCTGGAGAGCCTCGGGCTTCCTCCGGTCTGTTCGGCGCTGGCCACCCGGCGGCGCGGCCTGATCCTGGTGACCGGGCCCACCGGAAGCGGCAAGTCCACCACCCTGGCGGCCATGCTCGATCACCTGAATCGTCTCGAATCACGGCGGGTGGTTACCATCGAAGACCCGATCGAGTACCTGTACCGGGATGATCGCTGCGTGATCACCCAGAGAGAACTGGGGAGCGACACCCGCTCCTTCGCCCTGGCCGCCCGCCAGGCCCTGCGCCAGGATCCCGACGTACTCCTGGTGGGCGAGATGCGCGACGCCGAGACCATCGCCGCCTGCCTGACGGCGGCCGAGACCGGACACCTGGTGCTCTCGACCCTGCACACCAATAGCGCGCCCCAGACCATCGACCGGATCGTCGACGTGTTTCCGCCTCACCAGCAAGGCCAGATCCGGATGCAGCTCTCCCTGACATTGGAGGCGGTGCTGGCACAGGTGCTGCTGCCCCGCATCGATCGCCCGGGGCGCCTGCCGGCGGTGGAGGTGATGATCGCTTCCACGGCTATCCGCAATCTGATCCGCGAAGGCAAGACCCACCAGATGGCGAGCGTGCTCCAGACAAGCCTGCAACAGGGAATGCAGACCCTCGATCAGTCGCTGCGTCAGCTGGTGCGGGCCGGCCAGATCGACCCGGAGGTCGCCCGGGAGTACGCCTCCTCGGCGGACGCTCTGCGGGAAGGCGGCTGATGCCCGCCGGCAGGCGACGTCGAAAGGTGCTGGCAAGGAAGATGCATCGGCCGGAGGTACCGGGGGACCAGATCTTCCGGAGCGCCTGTAGGCGGCCTGTAAGGACAGCGCCGGCCCTCTCGTGGAATACTGCAATGGGCGTCGAAACCGGCGCCGCGACCTTATCCGTAGCGTCAAACCGAAGGAGAGAAGCGAGATGATGAAGCGAATGAACGAAGAAGGCGGGTTCACCCTGATCGAGCTGCTGGTCACGATCGCCATCCTGGGCGTATTGTTCGGGATTGTGACCCTGACCCTCGGCGGACTGTCGACCAACGCCACGGCCAATTCGTGTGCTGCGGAACTCGCCGTGGTCCAGTCGGCGGTCGACATCCATATGGCGGCCAGCCTGATCTCCGCCCTCCCGGGAGGCGACCAGGTGGCGGCCGCCGTGATCGCTAGTGGCGACACGGCCTGGGGCGATGCGTACCTGCGGTCGATGCCGACCCTCGGTACCTATACGGTCGTCGCCAGCGGCGCAACCACTCAGAACTCCTGCCCGTAAGTCCCCTCCTTGAGTTGCCCGTGAAAAGGCCCGGCCAATGGCCGGGCCTTTTCGTTGTAAGCTCAACCATCCGCCATGCCTCTCGCCCGGTAGAATATCGAGAATGCACACGTCAAACCCGCTACGTCACGATCTTGCCGCGACCCACCGCACCCGGGTCGTATCGTTGCTCGCCGTCTTGCTGGCGAGCTGTGGAAGCGCTGCGCCGATACCCGCCGCTCCGCCAGACCCATCCGGGCCACCGGTCACCGTTCCAGCCGACGGCTCACCTTCCACCGTGTCGTCCCCGACACCGACCGCGACGGATGGCACCCCTGCATGTGTTCGGCCGCTGACGAGCCCCGATGCTGAAGGTCCCTTCTACAAGGCCGGTGCTCCGGAACGAATGAATCTGGTCGAACCTGGGATGGCCGGGGATCGGCTCGATTTGTTTGGCTTGGTAGTCTCCGCGAATTGCGCCCCTGTCGCCGGGGCCAGGCTCGACTTCTGGCAAACGGACACGGCAGGCGTCTACGACAACGCCGGCTATCGGCTGCGCGGGCAGGTGATCACAGACGACGATGGCGCCTATCGTCTCGAGACGATCCTGCCGGGGCTGTATCCCGGTCGGCCGGCCCATCTCCATGTCAAGGTCACCCCCCCTGGGGGGCCGACCCTGACGACCCAGATCTACTTCCACGGCGAGGCCTACGGCTCGGCCGAAGCGTTCATTTCCCCTACCCAACTGGCACGGTTCGACCCCACCACCGACGGGCTGACGGCCGAGTTCGACTTCGTGCTGGATTTCTCGGACTGACCGGGTTCGCCGACTACTCGGCCACGGCTACGAAGTCGATCTCCAGGGTCACCACATCCGCCACCGAGGCCACCTGCGGCGGCAGCCTCAAGATGAACACCCCGAAGTCAGCGTAACGGATCGTCACGGAAGCACGGCCCTGCAGCCGCTCGGCCGACACCGGAGTGACCTCCGCCTCAAAGGTCAGGCTCCGGGTCACCCCGTGCAGAGTCAAATCACCCGTCAAACCCAACGGATAGGTCATACCCACCTCAGCCCGGTCCGGCAGACCATCGATGGCTGTGGTTTGAAAGACCGCGTGACGATTGGCCTCGACCCCGGTCTGCAGGATCACGTCGTGGATTGCCCGGTTGCGGAAGCTGTTGTCGGTACGCAGAGACCTGAGGTCCACCCGGAACTCCCCCAGAACGACGCCCGCCGGATCGGCGAATTCGCCGCGAACCTCCCCGCTGACGTCTCCCGTGGCCCCGACCACGGTCTTGGGCGAACCGGCCAGGATCTCATCGACCAGAAAGCGAGCCTCGCTCTCTTCGGGCACCACTCTGTAAGTTCGCACCAGGCCGCCCGGAGCTGGCTGCGTGGGGAGCGGAGCAACGGGCGATGGGGACGCCTCGATCGGTGTGGGGGTCGCAGAATCCCGGACGACGGTCGGGTCGACCGGGGGAGCAGCTGAATTGCCGCACCCGGCCAGGCTGAGCGCCGAGAAGAGAAGGACGAGAATCACTGTTTTCGACATGGGCACCTCGCAAGGGCGGCAGTCTACCAGCCAGATCCTGGGCGGAAGATGAAGGCTCGGTGAGACGGTTGTATAATCGCCCCCCGCCGGGCCGGAGCATGATGTCTGCTATCCAGGTCGAACACCTGCGCCGCGTATATCGAACGACCGTAGGTGTGGTACGCCGCCGGGCCAAGGAAGTGCTGGCGGTGGACGATCTGTCGTTCGAGGTCTCGGCAGGGGAGCTCTTCGGCCTGCTCGGGCCAAACGGCGCCGGCAAGACCACCACCGTCAAGATGCTCACCACCCTGCTGATTCCGACGTCCGGCTCGGCCCGGGTGCTGGGCATGGACGTGGTGCGCCAGGCGGAGGCCCTGCGGGGACGGATTGGTTTCATCTTCGGCGGCGAGCGGGGCCTGTACTGGCGCCTCTCGGGCAACGACAACCTGCGCTACTTTGCCAGCCTGTACCACGTCGACCCCCGGGTGTCGAAGCAGCGCATCCCGTACCTGATGGACCTGGTGGGGCTGGCCGGACGGGGAAACGAGAAGGTCGAGGGCTACTCGCGCGGGATGAAGCAGCGCCTGCACATCGCCCGCACCCTGCTGCACGATCCGCCTCTGTTGTTCCTGGATGAACCCACGATCGGGCTCGACCCGGTCGGGGCCCGCGAGATCCGCCAGGTCGTGCGCGACCTGCAATCCGAGCGCAAGACGATCCTGCTGACCACGCACTACATGTTCGAAGCCGATTCGCTGTGCCAGCGCATCGCCGTGATCGATCATGGTCGGATCGTCGCTCTCGACTCTCCCCAGGGTCTGAAGCGGCTGGTGCGCGACCTGTCGGTGATCGAGGTCGAGCTTTTCGGGGTCCAGCCCGAAGTGATCGAGGGCCTGCGCTCGGAGTCGTATGTCGATTCGGTCACCGTAGAAGATCGCGACCAGCGGCAGATCCTGCTGGTCCAGACCGAGCGCGGGTCGGAGGCCGTCCAGGACCTGCTGCACCGGCTGGAAGGGCTGCGGGTCGGCAAGGTCACCGTGCGCGAGCCGACGCTGGAAGACGCCTATGTGCGCCTGGTGGGAGGCGGGGAATGACCTTGCCCCGAGGGCAGGCCTGGCTGCGTGCGTTGTACGCCGCCGGCCGGATGGCGTTCCTCTCGAACGCCTTCGACGGATTCATCCTGTTCACCCTGGTGGTCCAGCCTCTGGTGATCGCGGTGCTGGGTCTGTGGATCCTGCAGGATACCCGGCCGGATTACGGGATCTACGTGGTGGTCGGCAGCGGCCTGACCGGCCTGTGGAGCGGGCTGCTGTTCGTCAGCGGCAACAGCATCACTTTCGAGCGCTGGACCGGTACGCTGGAAATGATCGCCTCCGTCCCGACCCCGCTGTCGGTGATCACCCTGGGTCGCATCGTGGCCAACGTGCTGCAGTCGCTGGCCTCAATGATCGGCGCCTACCTGCTGGCCTCGATCTTCTTCGGTTATCCGCTGACCGTTGATCATCCGGCCCTCTTCTTCGTCTCCCTGCTGTTGATGATTTTCGCTTTCGTCAGCCTGGGGATGGTGATCGCCCCGCTGTTCGTCACCAACCCCGACGTCCAGCGCTGGCAGAACGCCATCGAGTTCCCGATCTACATCCTGGCGGGATTCCTGTTCCCGATCGCCCTGCTCCCGGGCTGGGTGACGCCGCTGTCGTACCTGCTGTCCCCGTATTGGGCGGCGGTCGCCCTGCACGAGAGTTCCAGCGGCGCCGGCGACCCGGCCACGATCGCCGGCGCGTGGGGGGCCATGATCGGCTTGAGCGTACTGTACCTGGTGTTGTCGAGCGTGATGTTCCGAGTGCTCCTCCGCCGCGCCCGCGAGGAGGGAACCCTTGGACTGCAGTGATCGGCGGCCCGACCCTCCCAAGGGAACCACCGACAAGGTCTCCCGATGACCGTCCTGGCCCGCAACCTGCGCCTGTTCTTCGACGGCGCACTGCTTTCGTACATTGCGCTCTTCCGCTGGCTTCGGCCGATGCAATACCTGGCCTCCAAGATCGTGATGCCGCTGGCCCAGATCCTGTTCTTCTCGGTCCTCGGCCTGTATGCGCGCGGACCGGATAGTGTGAGCTACTTCGTCATCGGGAACGCCATGCAGTTGACGGCCGTAAACGGAATCTACGGTGTGACCATGAGCATCGGGGGCGACCGCTGGGAGGGCACCCTGGCGTACCTGTTCGGTACCCCGGCCAACCGCATGGCGATGTTCCTGGGAAGGGCCTTCTTCCACCTGATCGACGGGGTCTTCGGCGTGGTGCTGGCCTTTGTGTGGGGCGTCTTGATCTTCGGGCTCGACCTGACACAGGCCGATCCGCTGGGCCTGGGCCTGGCCATCCTGGTCTCGACGTTCAGCACCGCCAGCCTCGGGCTGCTGATGGGCTGTCTGAGCCTGGTCACCCTGAACGTGATGTTCATCAACAACACCGTCTACTTCCTGCTGCTGGTCTTCAGCGGCGCCAACGTCCCGGTGGCCACGTTGCCGGGGTGGATGCAGGGTATCTCCTGGGCCCTGCCACTCACCCGCGGGATCGCCGCGGTCCGGCGGATCATCGATGGCGGCCCCTTGGGAGAGGTGCTTCCGCTGCTGGCCGGCGAAGTGATCGTCGGCGTGGTGTACGCCCTGCTGGGCTACACCCTGTTCCGGTGGTTCGAGCTTCAGGCGAAGCGGCGCGGAACGCTCGAGGCCTTCTGAGACGGCCGCCGGGTTCGGAGGGAGGAACGGATGAGTGAGTCGCCCAGCGGGAAGAGCCGTCACGTCGAACTCAGTATCGACCAGTTGGTCGAGCTACAGCCCGGACTGGGTCGACTGATGCCGGAGATCGGCCGGCGCTACTGGGTCCTGTTCTACGCCGCCCGGCACGGCAACTGGGAACTGGCCGGGTACCAGCTGCGCCAGGTGACCCATCTGATGCGGATGGGGGCGACCACGCGGCCGAAGATGGCCAAACATCTGGAAGCGTTCCAGCACGCGACGTTGGACGCTTTGTCGGCGGCAGTGGCGGCGCGCGACTGGGAGACCTTCGAGAAGCAATACCACGAGGGCGTCGCCAGCGCCAACCGCTTCCATGAAGCGACCAACCACCCGGAGATCCGCTGGCGCCTGCCGGAGGAGCCTCCCGCCGATCTCGACCTTGGCCCTTCCGGCGGCTGAGCGGCTGCATGCCACGCCGGAGATTGCGTCCAAGCGAGATTCGTGAGGCCGAGTCGATCTTCGGGGGTGAGCTGGACTATGCCGCGGTCTGGGTGCATGAGGGCGTTGCCTGGCCCAACTGGCTGGCTTCCCTGGGGTCGGCGATCACCAGGCGCTCCCGGCCCCGGGGGATGAACGCGGTCAGCCTCGGCGACCACATCTACTTCCCCGTATTCCTCCACACCGAATCGTCCCATCTGGAGGCCGGCCTGTTCGGCGACATGGGCTGGTTGATTCACGAGCTGACCCACGTCTGGCAGTATCGGCTCTCCGGGATCCGCTCTCTGGTGCGGGCCGTCGGCCTGCATCTGAGGTCCGGGCCGGCAGCCTACGACTACGGCGGGGCGGCCGGCCTCCAGGCTGCCGCCCTGCGCAATGCCAGCCTGGCCGACTTCAATCCGGAGCAGCAGGGCGATGTTTTGCGGGACTACTACCTGCGCAAGAGGATGAGGTTACCGACCGACGAGTGGACTCCCTTCGTCATGGAGTTGCGAGGGGCGGGAACCTAAGGGAAGACCGACCCTGTGGCGCCGCGCTGCGACCTGTTCCGCCGGAGAGCAAGCCGCCCATCCACGGTGAAGCCGGCGACGCCGTCCGAATGAGGAATCCCGATTCGGGTGGAGCCGGAGGATGCCCCGTTGCGAAGAGTGCCCCGATGCATGTGCCTCAGGCGGCCCCGCGCTGGAGCCGCCCGGTCCTATTCGTTGAACAGTTCCCCCACCGATCGCCCCTCGTGGGCGCGCAGGATCACTTCGCCGAGCAGGCTGGCCACCGAGAGCACGCTCATGTTCGGCAGGCGCTTCTCCGGAGGCACCGGCAGGGTGTTGGTCGTTACGATCTGCTTGAACCCCGCTTCGGCCATGCGCTGCACCGCCTCCTGCACCAGAAAGGCGTGGGTGAAGGACAGGTAGACGTCGCGGGCGCCGCTCTCGCGCACGATCGAAGCCGCTTCGCAGGCCGATCCCGCCGTGAGCACCTCGTCGTCCACCAGGATGACATCCCGGTCACGCACGTCGCCGATCACGGTGTAGGCCTTGGCCTTCGAATCATCTCCGCTGCGTCGCTTCTCCACAAACGCCAGGGGAACCCCAAGCTTGGCGGCGAAGTTCCTTCCCTTCTTGGCGAAACCGAGGTCGGTGGAGGCTACCGCCGCCCGGTCGAGTTCGAGGCTCAGGAAATGGTCCGACAGCATGTGGAAGGCCGTCAGCACGTCGCCGGGGATCGAGAAGAAACCCTGGATCTGCCCGGCGTGCAGGTCGATCGTGATGTAGCGGTCGGCTCCCGCCACCTCGATCATGTCGGCCACCAGGCGGGCGGTGATCGGCACCCGGGGCTGGTCTTTCTTGTCCGACCGGGCATAGGCCATGTACGGAATGACCGCGGTGATCCGCCCGGCCGAATCGCGCTTCAGGCAATCGAGCATGATCAGGAGTTCCATCAGGTTGCGATGGACCGGCGGAGCCATCGACTGGATCAGATACACGTCCTGTCCGCGCACGCTTCCGTGCAGCCGGACGAAGATGTTCTCGTTGGGAAACTCCACCCGGTCGTAGCCGCTGAGCGGCACGGACAGGTAGTCGGAGATCTCCTGCGCCAACTCCCGGGAACCCGATCCGGAATACAGTTTGATGTCGCCGTACACGTGCATGGTCGGGGTCTTGGCCATGGTCTGCCTCCTGGTCGAGCACGCTAGGCGGGTGCCCGCAGCAACTCGCCGGCTGCCTGTCGGGGTGTGGCGCGTCGGTCGATCACGTCCCTCACAGCCGCTTCGAACCTCCCGTCCGGCAGGTCGGCCCGGACCCGGGCCAGCAGCTCCCGGCGGAGTTCGCGTTCGATCAATTCGGCGGCCCTTGTCTGCTGGCGGAGGATCCCCTCGCCGCTGGTCTTGAGGTGAGCCCGATGGTCTTCGACGGCTCGCATCAGGGCCTCGAGGCCTTCCCCGCTTTCGGCCGCGACCGTCAGGACGGGCGGGGTCCAGGCCCGGTTGGTGGACGGAACCAGCTCGAGCGAGGCGCGCAGGGCGCGCGCCGCGGCGTCGGCTCCGGCCAGGTCAGCCTTATTGACCACCAGGACGTCGGCGATCTCCAGGATCCCGGCCTTGATCGCCTGAACCTCGTCACCCAGGCCGGGCGCCTCGACGACGATGGTGGTGTCGGCCAGGCGGGCCACGTCGACTTCGGCCTGCCCGGCGCCGACGGTCTCGATGAAGATCCGGTGGAAGCCGGAGGCGTCGAGAGCATCGACCAGAGCCGCCGTGCGCAGGCTCAGGCCCCCCAGCGCCCCGCGACTGGCCATGCTGCGGATGAACACACCCGGATCACCGGCCAGATCACGCATGCGGATTCTGTCGCCCAGCAGCGCGCCGCCGGTGAAAGGGCTGGAGGGATCGACCGCGATCACAGCAACCGTCTCCGACCCCGCCTGGCGGATCCAGCGCGCGGCCTGGCTCACCAGGGTGGACTTGCCGGTTCCGGGTGGTCCGGTGACCCCGATCCGGTGGGCCCTTCCCCCGTGCGGGTTGATGTGACGCAGGACCTCTTCGGCCTGCGGGTCGTCGGATTCGAGGGCCGTCAGGAGTCGGGCCAGGGCCAGCCGATCTCCCGCGAGGACGGTCTCGGCCAGGCTCACGGCGGCCCGCTCAAGCAGCTTTCTGCGAGGCGGCGATCGCCTCCTGGAAGGCGCGCAGGATGTGGTCGGTGTTGGAGCCCGGGCCGAAGACGTGGGTGACGCCGAGACGTCGCAGTTCGGGGACATCGTCGTCGGGGATGATCCCGCCTACCAGCAAGGCGACATGCGCCTGGCCCTGGGACTTCAACAGGTCGATCAGCTTGGGCAGCAGCGCCATGTGAGCCCCGGAAAGGATCGAAAGGCCGATGGCGTCGACGTCTTCCTGGAGGGCCGCCTCGGCGATCATCTCCGGGGTCTGGCGCAGCCCGGTGTAGATCACTTCCATCCCCGCGTCGCGCAGCGAACGGGCGATCACCTTGGCTCCCCGATCGTGCCCGTCCAGGCCGGGTTTGGCGATCAGCACGCGCGGTGTCTTGGCCATGTCGCAAGAGTCCGGGAGGCCGGCTGCGAGGATTATACATCGGCGGAACCCGCCCGGGGGTGGGCGGAATGCGCGCGCTCAGCCCGGCAGGTGTGGCTCGAGAGTGTCGACGATCTTCGCCCTCGGTTGGAACCCTTGCATCCGAGTGACCGGGTTGCCTTCGATGAACAGGATCAGGGTCGGGAGACCCATCACCTGGTAACGGACGGTCGTATCGATGTTTTGATCGGCGTCGACATGGACGACCCGCATCCGGCCCGACCATTCGTCCGACAGCGCCTCGACGATCGGGTCGAGTTGATGGCACGGATGGCACCAGGCGGCGCCGAAATCCACCAACACCGGCTGGTCGGCCTCCAACACCTCGCGAGAGAAGGTCTGATCGGTCACCTCGGGGAGCTTTCCCATTACCACTCCGTCCCGTCTGCCCGGGAGAACAGGTCCATCCTAGCCCTCGAGGAAGTCGCTGTCAAACCCGGTCGCTACGCGGCCCGGGCCCTCGGTCTCGACTGCGGCTTGACGGCCCCCTCAGCGGAATGGTAGACTCGGCCTTCGTCCTCTTAGCACTCTCCGTTCGCGAGTGCTAAAGAGGCGGGAAGGACAGATGGAGCAGAACCTGTCACAGCGTCAGGAGACGATCCTGGGGCTGGTCATCCATGAGTATGTCGAGACCGGGGAGCCCATCGGCTCGCATACCCTGTCTTCGCGCTACGAGCTGGGTGTCGGACCGGCGACGATCCGCAATGAGATGGCCTCGCTCACCCGGGCGGGGCTTCTCCGGCAGCTCCACACCTCGGGCGGCCGGGCGCCGTCCGAAGAGGGGTATCGCTACTTCGTCAGGGGCCTGCTCGGGGAGACCGAGCTGCCTTCGGACGAGAAGCGGCGGATCAGCCATCAGTTCCACCAGGCTCGGGCGGACGTCGACGAATGGGTCCGGCTGGCGGCCTCGATCCTGGCCCACCAGACAAAGGCGGCCGCCGTGGTGACCGCACCACACGCCACCCGGGCCACCTTCAAACACCTGGAGCTGATCGCCACCCACGGGCGCCAGGTGCTGCTGGTGCTGGTGTTGCAGGGCGGCGAGGTCAGGCAGCAGGTCCTGAGCCTGTCCGAACCTGTGGAACAGGTCACCCTCTCGGCCCTCACCGAGCACATCTCCGCCGTCTGTTTGGGGCGAGACGCTTCCGGGGTGGCGACGGGCGCCGCCGGTTTCGACGAACTCGGCCAGGAAGTGGTCCGTCTCATCAGCGAAACCATGTCCCATGTCGACATGGCCGCCGCCGGCGAGATCACCCGCGACGGGCTTTCCAATGTGCTCGAACATCCCGACTTCTCGCACCCCGACGGAGCCCGGCATGCCCTGCGTTTGCTCGACGAGCGCTCCCTGCTGGCCGAAGTCCTCGGCCAGGTGCTCAGCCCGGGGATCGGCAGCGTCGAGGTGGTGATCGGCGGAGAAGGCACCTGGGAAGAGCTGCGCCATTGCTCGATCGTGGTGGCTCGCTATGGTGCCGTCGGTTTCGCCACCGGCGCTCTGGGCGTCCTGGGGCCGACCCGGATGGCCTATGGCAAGACGATCTCCACCGTCCGCTACGTATCCGGCTTGATGAGCGACCTGGTGGCGGAAGCCTTCACCGGCTGAGGCCGATCCTCGATCCGAGGCGACAACCGTGACCCGACGCAAGAAAGGCGACACCAAGCCGCTGGCCACACCCATCGAAGACGAAATGGCCCAGGCGGCGCCGATAGAAACCCCCCTGCCCGAGGCCTCGGCCGACGAGCTGGCCTCCGCTTCGCTGTTCACCGAAGAGGCGGAAACCGCCCTGGACGAGGCCGATCGGCCCGTTGACTCCGGCACCGTTCCGGCCGAAATCGAAGCGGAGCTGGCCGAACTGCGGGCACGCGCCGAAGAGTACCTCGACGGATGGCAGCGCGCCCGGGCCGAGTTCGCCAACTACAAGAAGCGTATCGAACGCGACCAGGAAGAAGGCCGCGGCCGGGCGGCGGCGGCGGTGCTGACCAGGCTGCTGCCGGCGGTCGACGACCTGCTGCTGGCCCTTCGGGATCGGCCGGCGGGCGACGAAGCCCGAGCGTGGGCCGACGGGATCGATCTGATTTGCCGCAAGCTGCAAGGCGTGCTGGAGGCGGAGGGGGTCGAACTGATCCCCACCGAGGGCGCGGACTTCGACCCCTTGCTGCACGATGCGGTCACCCACGAAGACAGCCCCGACCATCGGGAAGGGGAAATCATCGAAGTGATCCAACCCGGCTACCGCCTGGGCGAGCGCGTTCTGCGCCCGGCTCGAGTGCGAGTCGCCCGCTAGGAGGACTGGACCATGGGCAAGATTATCGGGATCGATCTGGGAACCACAAACTCGGTGGTTGCGGTGATGGAGGGCGGAGAGCCGACGGTGATTCCTTCGTCCGAGGGCGGACGTCTTGTGCCGTCGGTGGTGGCCGTCAATACCAAGACCGGAGAGCGCATGGTCGGGCAGGTAGCTCGCCGCCAGGCCATCGTCAATCCGGAGAACACCATCTTCTCGATCAAGCGCTTCATGGGGCGCAAGTTCTCCGACGAAGAAGTGCAGCGGGCGGTATCGCTCGTGCCCTACAAGGTGAGCGCCGCAGCCAACGGCGATGTGCGGGTGACCCTGGCCGGGAAGGAGTACTCACCGCCGGAGGTCTCGGCCATGATCCTGGCCAAGATCAAGGCCGACGCCGAGGCCTACCTGGGTGAATCGGTCACCCAGGCCGTGATCACGGTTCCGGCCTATTTCAACGATTCACAGCGCAATGCCACCAAGGACGCCGGACGCATCGCCGGCCTGGAGGTGCTGCGGATCATCAATGAGCCGACCGCCTCGTCGCTGGCCTACGGCCTCGACAAGAAGACCGAGCAGACCATCGCCGTCTACGACCTGGGCGGCGGGACCTTCGACATCTCGATCCTCGACGTGGGCGAAGGCGTGTTCGAGGTGAAGGCCACCAACGGCGACACCTACCTGGGAGGCGACGACTTCGACCAGCGTCTGATCGACTGGGTGGCCGATGAGTTCCACCGCGACCAGGGAGTCAACCTGCGCAAGGATCGCCAGGCGCTGCAGCGTCTCAAGGAAGCCGCCGAGAAGGCCAAGATCGAGCTTTCGACCGTGATGCAGACCGAGGTCAATCTGCCTTTCATCACAGCCGATGCCGGCGGGCCGAAACACCTGAACCTGACCCTGAGCCGCTCCAAGCTCGAGCAGCTCACCGAAGACCTGCTGGAGCGCTCGATCGCTCCCTGTCGTCAGGCCCTGCGCGACGCCAATCTGAGCCCCGCCGACATCCACGAAGTGATCCTGGTCGGGGGCATGACACGCATGCCGGCGGTGCAGGAGGCGGTGCGCAAGATCTTCGGTCGTGAACCGCACAAGGGCGTCAACCCCGACGAAGTGGTGGGGGTGGGCGCCGCCATCCAGGCCGGCGTGCTGGGCGGCGAAGTCAAAGACATCCTGCTGCTCGACGTGACCCCGCTGACCCTGTCGATCGAGACCCTGGGCGGTGTGGCCACGGCGCTCATCGAGCGCAACACGACCATCCCCACCCGCAAGAGCCAGATCTTCTCGACCGCCTCCGACAATCAGCGCGAGGTGGAGATCCACGTGGTGCAGGGTGAACGACCGTTCGCCGCGGATAACAAGTCGCTGGGCAAGTTCACCCTGGACGGCATCCCGCCCGCACCGCGCGGTATCCCGCAGGTGGACGTCACCTTCGATATCGATGCCGACGGGATCCTCAACGTCAGCGCCACCGACAAGGCCACCGGCCGCAGCCAGCACATCAAGATCACCGCATCGTCCGGGCTGAGCGAAGCCGAAGTGGAGAAGATGCGTCGCGAGGCAGAGACCAACGCCGACGACGACCGCAAACGCCGGGATCTGGTGGAGGCCCGCAACGCCGGCGACAACGCCGTCTACAGCGCCGAAAAGGCCCTGCGGGAGGGCGGCGACAAGGTGCCGGCCCCCGTGCGCACCAACGTCGAAGCCCGGGTCAAGGCCGTGCGCGACCGCCTGGCGGCGGACGATCTGGGTGCGCTGCGCCAGGCCACCACCGACCTGGTCGAAGCCATGCAGGCCATCGGAGCGGCGATGTACGAAGGCGAAAGCGTGGGCGGAGGACCCGGGGGCGGCACAGAGCCGCCCGGCCCCGAGCGACGGGACGACGTGGTCGATGGCGAATTCAAGGAAGCCTGAGACCCCCTCCCGCGGACCGAAGCCGGTGACTCCCTCCGTCCCGTCCCCACGACAGGGATCCGGACTCCTGTGATCCAGGCTCCAGGCGTACGGGGAAGACCCACGGTAGGTCGGAGGAAGCCGGCCCCCCGGCACCGCCGGGCAACCCTCACCGCTTCGCTCCCGCGTCGGTAGTTCTTCGGTCGCCATGGCCACCAAGCGAGACTACTACGAAGTGCTGGAAGTCAGCCGGTCGGCCTCCGCCGACGAGCTTCGCCGCGCCTACCGCCGCCTGGCCAAGCGCTACCATCCTGACGTCAACAAGGACGACGGGTCGGAGGAGCGATTCAAGGAGCTGAGCGAGGCCTATGCCGTGCTCTCCGACGAGCAGCGTCGGGCCGCCTACGACCGCTTCGGCCACTCCGGCGTCCAGGGGATGCCGACCGACTTCAGCTTCTCGTTCGGAGACATCTTTGAGGAGTTCTTTGGCTTCGGCACCGGGCCACGCCGCAGCCGCCGGTCGCCGCGGCGCGGCGCCGACTTGCGCTACGACCTGACCCTGGAGTTCGAGGAGGCGGTGGCCGGAGTCGAGAAGACCATCGAATACTCGCGGCAGGAGGTTTGCGCAACCTGTCAGGGGAGTGGCGCAGAGCCGGGCACCAACCCGGTACGCTGCGAGACCTGCAACGGCAGCGGTGAGGTTCGTCAGGTCCGACAGACCTTCCTCGGCTCGATGGTCAATGTGTCCACCTGCCCCGCCTGCGGCGGGGCCGGGGAACGGATCGCTACCCCCTGCCGCAACTGCGGCGGGCGCGGCCTGGAGCGGAAGGCAGTGCGGCGCGTGGTTCCGGTGCCGGCCGGCGTCGACGACGGCACCCAGGTGCGTCTGGCCGGGGAGGGCGAGCCGGGAGCCTATGGCGGACCCCACGGGAACCTATACATCGTGATCCATGTTCGTCCCCACCGGTACTTTCGCCGGCGCGGCGACGAAATCCTGCTTGACCTGGAAGTCAATGTAGCCCAGGCCACCCTGGGCGCTCGCGTCACCGTCCCGACGGTGGACGGCGATGAGATCGTCCAGATCCCGGCAGGAACCCAGCCCGGGAAGGTGATCCGACTGAAGGGGAAGGGTATCCCCCACCTGCAACGAGGCGGCCGAGGAGATCAACTGGTGGTCGTCTCGGTGCAGATCCCCGGCTCGCTCAGCGGCGAACAGAAGGCGCTCTTCGAGAAGCTGGGCGAGACGATGGGAAACGCGGCGACCCCTCAGGAGCGCGGTTTCCTCGATTTGCTCAAAGACTTCCTGGGGGGCTCCGCCGAGTGAGGTGGCTGGAGGTTACGGTCGCCACCTCCGCTGAGAATGCCGAGGCGGTCGCCGATGTGCTGGCCCGCTTCGCACTCGGCGGGACGGCCATCTCGGGGCAGACCGACCAGCCGGAACTTCCCCTGACCGTGCGCGCCTATCTCTCGGAAGACAAGGCCACGCCTCCGGTCCAGCAGTCGATCCGCGAGGCGATCTGGCACCTCTCGCAGATCTCCGCTCTGCCCGAGCCGGCCTTTCAGTGGGTGGAGGGCGAAGACTGGGCCGAAAGCTGGAAGCGTCATTTCCAGCCGGTGGCCGTCGGACAGCGGCTGATCGTGATCCCGGTCTGGATGAGGCCGCACACCACCGACCGCATTCCGATCTACCTCGACCCGGGGATGGCCTTCGGGACCGGCGCGCATCCTTCGACACGCTTGTGCTTGCAGGCTCTGGAGCAGGTCGTCCGCCCCGGGGATACCGTGATCGACGTGGGCTGCGGCTCAGGCATTCTGAGCATTGCCGCCGCCCTGTTCGGGGCGGCGCTGGTCGTTGGCTGCGATACCGACGAGCAAGCGGTGGCCGCCTCCCGGCGCTGCGCCGAGCTCAACGGCGTGGACGATCGCGTCGAGATCCTGCGGGGCGGATGGAATGCCGTCGCCGACCGGAGAGCGGGGGAAGCCTCGGCCGACGTGATGGTCGCCAACATCCTGGCCCCGGTGCTGGCCGAGCTGCTGGGCCAGGGGATGGCAGCGTTGGTGCGCCCCGGCGGCCGGTTGATCCTGTCGGGAATCCTGCTCGACCAGCGCCACCAGGTCGACCAGGCAGCCGCACGGGCCGGATTGGCTGTGGAGCAGGCGGCCTTCGAAAAAGACTGGTGGGCGCTGGCCTACCGGAGACGGAAAGGCGCCGCCCTGCGTACAGGGCGGCGCCCGGTTCCCCGCTAAGTCCGGAGACGTCAGGCCTGGGCGGCTTCCATCGGCCGACGCCGATGGCGGTAGGTGATCCGACCGCGCGTCAGGTCGTAGGGGGAGAGCTCGACGCGCACCCGATCTCCCAGCAGAATGCGGATGTAGTATTTGCGCATCTTGCCGGAGAGATAGGCCAGAACGGTGTGGTCGTTGTCGAGCCGCACCCGAAACTGGGTAGCCGGCAACGCCTCGATCACCGTCCCTTCCACTTCGATCTTCTCCTCCTTGTTCGCCATCCCGTCCTCCGGTGTCGCTAACCTTCGCGCTGGCTGGCCATCTTCCGCTGCCGACGCTTGGCGCGGCGGATGGCCTTCTTACGTTGGATTCGGCGCAGTTCACTCTTCGAGATGAACCAGCGCTTGCGGCGTACGGTGCTCAGGATCCCGCTCTTGGCCACCTTCTTGCGAAAGCGCTTGAGCAGCATGTCCTGGGATTCGTTCGGCCGCAGAATGACCGTGGTCAATGAACCTCACCTCCCTCCGGCTTGAGAGTCATCCGACGGCCTCGGGTTGGCTTTGGTCCACCGCCAGACCGATCCGCTCTCTCTCGATATCCAGCGACTCGACCCGCACCAACAGGCGGGATCCCTCCGCCGGCAAGTTTCCGTCGGGCCACGTCAGCCGGGTTTCCAGCCCCGGCTCGACGGCCACCACCACTTCCCCGCGGTCGTAGCGGACCACCGTGGCCTCGACCTGCTGGCCAACGGCCAGGTGGTCGGCGACGTCCGTCCACGGGCTCGGCTGCAGCCGCTTCAGGCTCAGACTGATCCGGTTGGCTTCCCGGTCGAGCCGGACGACGATGGTCTCGACCTCTTCGCCTTCTCGCACCACGTCGCCGGGGTTGACCACGTGCTTCCAACTCAGCTCGGAGATGTGGATCAATCCGTCGGCCCCGCCGATATCGACGAAGGCCCCGAAGTCACGCACACTGGTCACCACACCCTTGCGAACTTCGCCTTCCTGCAAGGTGCTCATCACCTGGGCCTTGCGCTCCTGGCGCCAGGCCCGCACGGCCTTGCGCTCGGAGAGCACCAGGCGCCGACGCTGCGGATCGACTTCGATCACCCGCAGCGGCAACGGCCGTCCCACCCGACGTTCCAGGGCGCGAATCCGTTCGGCGTCTTCCACCCCGCGCGGCGCTTCGGCCAGCTGCGAGATCGGAACAAAACCGCGCAGTTTCCCGAAGGGGACCACCAGGCCGCCGCGGTTGGCGGCGCCGGCGATGCCCTCGAACACTTCTCCGGTCTCGAGCAGCTGCTCGGCCCGGGCCCAATCCTGGCTGTCGTGCGCCTGCGACAGGGAAACAACAAGGTCGCCCTGAGAGTCGACCGGGGCGACCACCATCACTTCGACTTCCTCGTTGACCTTGGGGAGCTTGGCATTGGCGCCGAGCCGACGCAAGTCTTCGGCCGGAACCACCCCCTCTCGTTTCAAACCGACATCGATCACCAGACCGCGATCGTCGACCGAGATCACCGTTCCCCGCAAGACGTCGCCGCGCCGCGGGTTGGCGATGGCCGACGACTCTTCGAGCAGGGCAAACATGTCTTCGTGCGGATCCGTCATTGCGCTCCGTTGGCCAAAGAGAAAACCTGGTCGCTTGCCGCATCCGACCAGGCCCGTGACATCAGGTCGACTCTGTCTGGATCACACGGTCGGTTTACCTGATGCAACCCCTCCCAGCTCTTCCGGGCCGGACCTGGCACGCCTGCAAACGCGGGAGGATTATAGCGGCCCGGACAGGGAAAGTCAAACCTCGCTTCTTACGGCGGATGACCGTCGCCGGGATGCTTCCGGTCCCCCCGCCGCCTGTCCTTACAGGGGTCCGGAAGGGAACCCGGCCCATCCCCCTTGCCGGCGATGCCTACTCATTTAGAGGGTGGTCCAGCAGGACCTTGTCCAGACCTTTCCCACCTTCCCAGGGGTAGATGATGTGGGCGTCGGTGGTAGCGGCGTAGTAATCCGGTCGGGCCGAGCCGAACAGGTTGCGGTAGGGGTTGAAATGAAGGACGCACGTCGAAGGCCGCCCGCGTCCCGCCTGGATCCGGTTCTTGACCGACGTGATCGTGCGCCCCGATCCCCAGACGTCGTCGACCACCAACACGGCCTTCTCGGCCACCTGCTCGTCCGAAGGGAACTGGATGAACTGCGGCCAGACCAGGAGTTTGGCGGCTTCCCGGCGGGCCTCGTAGGGGAAATCCACCGAGGCAGTCAGCACGCTTTCGATCCCCAGGGCTTCGGCCAACATTCCCCCGGGGACGATTCCGCCCCGCGTGATCATCACCATGGCGCGGTATTCTGATTTGAATTGCGGCAGCAGATGGCCGATCAGGCGATCCACGTCTTCCCAGGTGACACGTTCGCGACGGATCGCCATTCGAATCTCCCCGCCAATGATAGCACCGAGCCTCGGTGGAGTCAGGCGCGATCGGTGAGACCCGGAGGCGCCGGCCGGGGCGAGACGGGAAGCGGCTCGGCCAGGATCATCGTCTGGCGTCCGCCGATGCGGGTCAGGATGACCAGCGCTTCCCGATCCCCCTCCAGGCGGAGTCGGGGCATCAACGCTTCCGGCTCCACCGCCGACCCACGCCGTTTGATCGTCACGGTCCCGACGTTGCGTCTGCGCAGGGTCTCTCGCAGAGTCCGCAGGCGGAAGGGCCCCGCCTCGAGGACGCGATAGGCACGAACCAGGGGGACTCGGGCGCTCGATCACATGTGAGGAAGGCAATGTCTTCGGCGACCGCCTGCGCGCCGAGTTGCGCCGCCAGGCGGTGCACCTGGCGGGCCCGCAGCACGGCCGGATCGGGCTCGAGCAAGATCGATCGGAGCGGACCGATCTCCGCGGGCTCGTCGGTGGCCCCCTCCAGGCTGATCCCCGCGGGCAGAACCGTCGCCCGGCGGTGACCACGCCGGAGACTGCCGAACCACAGGACGGCTTCCTTCAGCTCGCGGCCAAGAGAAACGAACTCGATCTCGCAGGCCAGGTGGTCGACCTCCGACAGGCGCACCGCCGGCGAGACCTTGACGCCCAGCCCGGCCAGCCGCTCCGCCCACCCGACTGCGGCCGAAAGCGGCGGGTCGTAGTTGCCTACGCCACGCAGCCTGCGGTCGCCCCGACGGCGGCCCGGATCGGCGAAGCCCAGCCATCGGGCCGGCGGGCGCAGCGGAAGCGCGAGCAGGTCGGCCCGCAGCAAGGACACCGAGTGTGGCGGCTGCAGAACGGCCGCATTCGCCTGCAGCAATTCGAGCCGGAGTCGATCTTGATCGATCGCGATCACCGGGGCGGCCCCGGCCAGCGCCAGGGTGTCGCCACCGAGACCACAACCCAGGTCGAGAATCCGGGGGGCTCCGACGAAACGCAGCGCACGGGCCCGGGCCACTTCCTCTCCGGTCGCCTGTTCCAGCGCCTCGCGGGAGAAGAACAACTCCGGCGCTCGGCGGAACTTCACGGCGGCCCGGCGACGCAGGAGTTCCTGCTCGACCGCGGCCCGCGCCAGGTCGGTCGAAACCGACCGGGTGACTACCTGGGACGCACGCAAGAAGTCGGGGTCTTGGTTAAGGGCGTGACGGGCGAGGGCCAGGGCCTCACGCCCGGCCGATGTTTGCAGCTGCCTCAGCAGACGGGGATCGAGCACCCGGCGGGCGGGCGCGGATCAAGCGGCGGCGAGGTCGCGCGCCAAGGTCAGGAACTCTTCCCACTCCTCGGCGAAGAAGTGCAAAGTCACCGCGCCGGCTTCGATGTGGTACACCGATTCCCCGTCGGGCTCATCCGACTTCCAGGCCAGGTAGTTCTCGGTCTCCGCCAGAGTGGTCGTGGTCAGCTTCGGGTCATCCATGGGTCGGGTCGCTTTCTCCGGCGGGAAGGCCGGTGTCGGGGTTCCTGCGCCAGAACGCCCAGCGGCGCCGGCGCGGCGGCTCGGGAACCAACTCTCCCAGGATCCCGTCAATCGGCGGGTTCCACGGAGGCAGGTCGAAGATCTTGCGATACACGTAACGGCCGAGCAGGATCAGGGTGGCGACCGTCGGCGCAGAAAGCAGAATGCCCATCACCCCGGCCAGGGTCGCCCCGATCACCGCCGCCACCAGGATCACGACCGGGTGCAGGTTGAGCGCGGTTCCCAGGATGCGGGGCACCAGCACGTTGTTCTCGACCTGCTGCACCAGGACGAAGAAACCGATGACAATCAAAGTGAACGTCATCGGCGAAAGGCCCCACCAGTTGGCCACCTGGAAGAAGGCCACCAGGGCGGCAATGGCGCCGGCGATGAACGGTCCGACGATCGGCAAGAACTCGAGCAACCCCGACACCAGGCCGAGCACCAGCGCGTTGCGCACGCCCAGGATGCTCAGACCCAGGGTCACCACAATGGCGATGATCAGGGCCAGGATGATCTGCCCGCGCAGGAAGGCCGCCCAGATCCGGTCGAGCGCCAGCCGCAGGCGGTTCCAGTCATACTCGTGGCCGGGCACCGCCGACCGCTTCCAGGCACCCACCAGCGCCGGCTGATCGAGAGTCAGGAAGTAGGCAGCGGCGAAGACAAAGGCCGTCTGGGCGACGGTCTCGATCGCCCCCCCGGCGAGGGCCGTGACCAGGCCGCTGGCCTGGCCCAGCAGGGGCCGAAGGTAGCTCTCGGCCTGCGCTGCCAGGGACTCCAGATCGTAGGTCGACAAGTCAAGTTCGAACGGGCCGATCAAGACCACCTGCTGACTCAGGCTGTCCATCCAGCCGGGCAGGTTGGTCAGAAAGGCTCGCACAATCACCAGTACCGACTGGATCTCCTGGGCCAGAGCCAGCCCGGTGGCGGTGAAGGTGACTCCCACGACCACCAGAAGCAGCAGGAAGACCAGGTGGGTCGATAGCCGCCAGGCGAGTCGGGTGCGGAGATGGATCAACCGGACCAGCGGGATCAGGACGATAGCGACGATCCCGGCGACGATCAACAAGCGCAGCAGGTGTTCAAAGCGGGAGACCAGGACCGCCGCCAGGGCGATCGCCGACAGGCTGGCGATCAGTTTGGCGGAGGCGGTCCAACGCGGGGAAACCGGGCGACCCTCGTCGCGTGGGGGTGAGGCGGGGGCGACCGGCGCCGCCGACGGCGGCCGCCCTGCCCGGCCCGTTTTTGACCCGACGCGGCCCGTGCTCCGTCGATCGCTGCGTTTGGCCATGGCCCCATACGACCGGCGCGACCTCAGCGCCGGCGTCCGCCTCCGGAGCGCCCGCGACCGGGGCGACCTCCCCGATCCGAGCGGCCGTCCCGTTCGCCGCCGGAGCCTTCCCCGGAGGACCGACGTCGGCCGCCGGCCCGGTCGCGTTCCACCGCTTCTTCGACGGTCCAGCCTTCCAGAACGGCCTGACGCGATAGTCGGATGCGGCCGTCGCCGTCGATGTTGATCACCATCACGGTCAGTTCGTCGCCGACCTTGGCGACGTCTTCGACCTTCTCCACCCGCTGGCTATCGAGCTGGGAGATGTGTACCAGGCCGTCGGTGTTGGGCAGGATCTCGACGAAGGCGCCGAAATCCGTCACCCGTACCACCCGCCCGGTGTAGATCCGGCCGATGACGGCTTCTTCCACCAGGGCCGAGATCCGTTCCTGGGCCTTGGCTGCGCTCGTCCCATCGACGGCGGAGATGAACACCGTCCCGTCGTCTTCGATGTCGATGCGGGCGCCCGTTTCTTCCTGGATGCCTCGGATGATCTTGCCGCCCGGCCCGATGATGGCGCCGATCTTCTCCGGGTCGATCCGAATGACCGTCATGCGCGGGGCGTGCGGCTTGAGTTCGGCCCGGGGCTCGGGAATGGCTTGCTGCATCACGTCCAGCACCTTCAGCCGGGCCTGCAGCGCCTGGTCCAGAGCCTCGGACAGCACGGCCGAGGTCAGGCCTTTGATCTTGATGTCCATCTGCAGCGCGGTGATCCCCTTGCGGGTGCCGGCCACCTTGAAATCCATGTCTCCCAGGTGGTCTTCGACCCCCTGGATGTCGGTGAGCACGGCGTACGACTCGTCCTGCTTGATCAAACCCATGGCGATCCCCGCCACCGGAGCCCGGATCGGCACGCCGGTATCGAGCAGTGCCAGGGTGGAACCGCAAACCGAGGCCATCGAGGTCGACCCGTTGGACGAGAGGACCTCGGACACCAGGCGCAGGGTGTAAGGGAAGTCGTCTTCCGGCGGCAGCACCGGGATCAGCGCCCGCTCGGCGAGCGCGCCATGGCCGATTTCACGCCGGGAAGATCCCCGCAGGGGGCGCACTTCGCCGACGGAGAACGGCGGGAAGTTGTAGTGATGCATGTAGCGCTTTTCGTCGGCAGGTGAGAGCCCGTCCAGTTCCTGGCGCTCGCGCGGAGTACCGAGGGTGGCCAGAGTCAGCACCTGGGTCTCGCCGCGGGTGAACAGGCCCGAACCATGGGCCCGCGGGCTGAGGTCCACTTCCGCCGCGACGGGGCGCAGATCGCTGGGGCCGCGACCATCGGGGCGGCGCTTGGCCTTCAGGATCCGCGTCCGGACGGCTTCCTTGTAGAGGGAATCCAGCACCGCCCTGACCTGGGTCTCTTCAAACGATCCTTCGCCGCCCAGCGCTTCGACAGCCGTTTCTCCCAGCGACCGCTGGAACTCGGCATGGTCTTCCTTGGTGCGGGATTGTTCCAGTCCGGCCGCGATTCTGTCGCCGACCCAGGCTCGAATCGCCCGCTCGGCGTCGGGATCCAACGCCATCGACGGATACGACGCTTTGGGCTTGCCCAGCGCCTTGCGCATCTCTTCCTGGATGTCGATCAGGGGCTGCAGCGCCCGATGGCCGGCCTCGAGCGCCGCGACCATCGTCGCCTCGTCGACCTCGTCGGCGGCGCACTCGACCATCAAGATGGCCTCGCGCGTTCCGGAGATCCGCAGATCCAGATCCGACAGCTCGATCTCGGCGTAGGTCGGATTGAAGACGAAGCCTCCGTCGATCCGCCCGACCCGCATGGCAGCCACCGGGCCGGCAAACGGAACGTCGGAGATGGTGAGCGCGGTCGAGGCCCCCAGGATGCAGGCGATGTCCACCGGGTTGTCCCCGTCGGCCGACAGGGCGTACAGAATCACCTGGACATCGTTGCGCATGTCCTTGGGGAACAGCGGGCGCAACGACCGATCGTTCAGCCGGGAGGTCAGAATGGCGGACTCGGACGGCCGCCCCTCGCGTCGGAAGAACGACCCGGGGATCCGGCCTCCGGCGTACATCCGCTCCTCGTAGTCGACCGACAACGGGAAGAAGTCGATTCCCTGCCGCGGCGTACCGGCCATCGTGGCCGTGGCCAGGATCAGCGTGTCGCCCAGGCGCACCGTGACGGCGCCGCCGGCCTGACCGGCCAGCTTGCCGGTCTCGATCGTGATGGTCTTGCCTTCAACGATCGCTTGAAACGATTTGGACTCCAACATGGAGATCTCCTCCCGGCTCGCTGCCGGCGAGGGTCAGGGACTGGAGGCCGGCCGGCGGGCATCTCCCGCCGGCCGCCCTCCAAACCCCAACACTCGCCACAGGCGCGCCGAAATGTCGATCCGACCGGCTTGCAGCCGCTTTCGGATCGTGGGGCAGCCGACTCCGGACCAGCCCGCGGGCAACTGTCTGCGCCATGGGCCGTCGGACCGCGCCGCCTACTTGCGGCGGATTCCCAGCTTGTCGGTGAGCGCCAGGTAGGTCGAGGCGTCCTTGCCGCGGACGTACGCCAGATGCCGGCGGCGCTGTCCGACCAGCCGGAGCAGGCCGCGGCGTGACGACTCGTCGTGCTCGTTCGCCCGCAGGTGCTCGGTCAGCTGCTCGATGCGCCGTGTGAGGATGGCGATCTGGACTTCCGGGGAACCTGTATCGGTACCGTGCCGGTGAAACTCGCTGATGACTCGTGTCTTGGCTTCCTTTGACAACGGCATGACTTCTGCTCCAGGGGCAGGTCGCCCTCCCGGCCAGCCGGCGGCCGAACGGGGGGTCTAGTCGAATGGGGCGAGTATACCATACGGTCGGCCAAGGCTCAGGGCAGGTCGCGCCGACGCAGGGCGTCTCGCAGCGCCGCCTGCTCGGCCGCCGGGAATCGCGAGAGCAGTTGGCGTGCCAGCAGCGCGCCCCGGGCCGTCCCGCCTCGAGCTGGTCCACCAGGAAGCGCGCGGTTTCCGGGGGACTCCTGCCGCGAGGCTGCTACGAAGGCCCCCACCCTTCCGCGCCATGCCCCACCCGCCACCGCAGGCGGCGCCTTCTCCATTGCCTCGAGGGCGCGCGGCAAGTCGGCCGGGTCCAGCTCGGGAATCGCTGCGGCCAGCGCCAGCCACGCCAGGCCGGCGAGTTGTGCGGCCCGCGACCCAAACCACTCCTCCACCGCCGACCAGAAACGGTCGGGGGATATTCGCAACAATCGCAGCAAGGGACCCGAGGCGAGTCGATCGAGAAGGCGGTCGTCGTCGGCCGTCGAAGCCCAGGCGCTCACCCGCTCGACCAGGTCTTCGATCGGTCGCTGCACCAGCAGCCCGATCGCCAGCAGTCGGGTTTCCAGGAAGGGGGTCTTCCACAGGGCCTCGGCCGCCATCGCCCCGGCATGCCGGTCGGCCGCCGCTGCCTCCTGCAACCGGCGCTCGACCACTCCGAGCACGGAAGCCGGCACGTCCAGCGACCGCACCGACCCAGCCCGGGTCGTGCGGCCCGTCGTGCGAACCCGACTTGCATAAAACTCGACCAGATCCGTACAGCGGCGGACGAGTCGTCCGGGCTCGTCGAAGGCAAGGACGACCTCATCGACCTGCGCCTCCAGCTTCTCGGGTTTCACCGCAGGCATGCGGCCCTCCAGGCTCCGAGGGAAGGCGACGGCAAGGCCCGTCCTGCGGCCGGAGAGATCAGTAGGCCCTGGCGAAGATCGCCCGTTCCCCGGCCTTGTTCCCGCAGCGGATACATGCCCCCGTGCCCCCCGGCTGGTCCAGCGGTATGTTGCGTGTCGCGGCCTTGGTGTCTTCCTTGATAGCGGCTTCGCACTCCGCCTGTCCGCACCACCACGCGTCGGCCCATCCCCCTTCGACGACCTGGCGGAACGCGGGATAGTCTTCTGGTTGGTGGGTGTTGGCCCGGCGGAAGTCGAGGGCCCGGCGGAACAGGCTTCCCTGGATCTCGTCCAGCAGGTCCCCCACAGCCCTCTCAACTCCGTCCTGGGGCACGAAGGTCCGACCCGCCTTGCCTGGCTGGTCGCGGCGGGAGAGGGCCACCGTTCCCTTCTCGACGTCCTTGGGTCCGACTTCCAGGCGCAGAGGGATGCCGCGCATCTCCCCGTCGTTGAACTTGAACCCGGGTGTCAATCCTTCCCGGTCGTCGAGCCTCAGCCGGAATCCGCCCAGCTGTCCGCGCAGACGGGCGACCGCCTCCATCACCCGGCTGCGCTCGGCCTCGTCCTTGTGAATCGGGACGATCAGCAATTGGTGAGGCGCCAGTCGAGGCGGCAGGATCAGGCCCTGGTCGTCGCCGTGAACCATGATGATCGCCCCGATGAATCGCGTCGAAAGCCCCCAGGAAGTCGTCCAGCAAAACTGCTGCTGGTTCTGGTCGTCGAGATAGCGGATGTCGAATGCCCGAGCGAAGTTCTGCCCCAGGTCGTGGGACGTCCCGGCCTGCAGGGCGCGCGTGTCGCCCATCATGGCTTCGATGCTGTACGAGTTCTCCGCCCCGGCGAACTTCTCCGCATTGCTCTTCCGGCCCCGGATGACCGGAACGGCGGCCTCGTTCTCGGCGAAGTCGGCGTAGATCTCCAGCATCTGCCGGGTTTCGGCCTCGGCTTCGGCCCGGGTAGCATGCGCCGTGTGTCCTTCCTGCCAGTAGAACTCGGAGGTTCGCAGAAACAGCTTGGTGCGCATTTCCCAGCGCAGGACGCTGTTCCACAGGTTGATCAACACCGGGAGATCCCGGTACGACTTGATCCACTTGGCATACATGTGACCGATGATCGTCTCGGAGGTCGGACGGACCACCAGGGGCTCTTCCAACACCTGTCCGCCTCCGATCGTTACCACCGCCAGCTGCGGGGAGAACCCCTCGACGTGCTCCTTCTCCTTCTCGAGGAAGGTCTTGGGGATCAGCATCGGGAAAGCCGCATTGACGTGCCCGGTGGCCTTGAAGCGACGGTCGAGTGCGGCCGTGATGTTCTCCCACAGCGCCCATCCGTAGGGCCGCACCACCATGCAGCCGCGCACAGGCGCATAGTCGGCCAGTTCGGCCCGCAGGACGAGCTGGTTGTACCACTCGGAAAAGTCCTCCACGCGGGAGGGAAGACGATCATCAGCCATCGACGACACCACCTTAACGAAGATTGATCGAACCGATCGCCCGTCCCGGTCGGCCTACCCGCCGGTTCCCCGACCCACGGTTCGCTCCAGCGCCGCAGCCACCGGCTCGAGCCACACGGTTTCCAGTTGATCGACCGAAGCCGCCAGGAGCGACTCGGGGATGGCAGCCAGCAGGTCCAGCCATTCCTGCAGAAAACGCCACAGAAGTGCATGGTCCCACAAGCGGTCCCATTCCGCATCCGACCATTGTTGATCGCCCAGGCGGGCGAGGCCGTGGCGATAGTGAGACACCATCTGCCCGGCGGAGATCGGCGCGTGAGGGAACCACCACTCGGTCTTCTTGACGAACGTCAGCAGGTCGAGGATCGGCGGGCCGATGGCGGTCAGCTGCCAGTCGTAGACGATCAACTGTCGATCGCGATCGAGGGCGATGTTGCCGGGCCAGTAGTCGCCGTGAAGCAGAGTCGCTCGCTGCCGGCGCAGGGGTGCGGCGATGGCCTCCGCCTGCTCCGTCAGCTTGCGCAACAGGGCCAGGCGGGCGTCGGAGCCGGCCAGGGAGACCGGGGCTCCCTGTTGAATGATCGTATCGAGGGCGTGATTGGCGGCGGTGAGATGGATCTCGAAATCGCCTTCCAGCGGCCGTCCCAGCCAGGGGAAGTTGGTCAGGTCTTCACCCAGACCCCAGAAACGGTCGTGCAACTGGATCAGCTCGTCGAGCGCCTGCCGGTATGTTTCGGGAGACCAGCGGGAACTTGCCGGTCCGAATCCGATCGCCTCCAGCAGCAGCCAGTCGCCGAGCGAGGATCCCGCTACGAAACCCGGCATGCGCATCGGCAGCTGCGACGCCAGATGGCGATACACCCCGACTTCCCGGCGCCCGACCCCTGCCAGGCCGAGACGGGTGGAACCGAGGGGTTCTTTCACCACCAGGGCCACCGAGTCGTTTCCCTGGCGGGAGCGAAAGTCAACCTCGATGCCGCGAACCCTTCCGATCGCCGGCCGTTGAAAAGGGATGGTCATCGGCCGGACGTCCTGAACCATCAAGGACGGATCGCGGCGGACCTTGCGCAAGCCGGCCGTCAGGTCGGAGAAGGAGAAGGGCCAGGTCCAGCTGGCTTGTGCGAAAACGGTGGGTTGTTCCATCTGGTCTCCGGCCGGGGCCGGATAGGGCAAAGTATACCGCCCGGGAGGGCGGTGCTCCGGTTCACCCCCAGCTGCGACCGGCGTTCTTGTCGAGCTTGTCGAGCACCGCCTGCTCCAGGGAGATCCCGCTCAGACTGGCCAGCTGCAGCAGGTACAACTGCACATCTGCCAGCTCTTCCCGCCAGGCCGCCGGGTCGCCGGGTGAGTTGCGCCACTGCAGATGTTCGAGGACCTCGGCTGCCTCGATCGCCAGCGAGGTCGCCAGGTTGCGCAGGGTCTGGGGCTTGGGGCTGGACGGTTCGTACCAACCCTGAGCCTCGACAAAGCGATGCATCCGGTCGGTCAGCTCTTCCAGGGAAAGTGGCATCGGGACTCCGGAGGCTGACAGCGGTCAGCAGTCAGCAGTCAGCAGTCAGCGGTCAGCGGTCAGCCGACAGACGGATCTCAGAAACTAGACGCTGGCCGGACGTCGGTGGGACCCGGTCTCGCGTCGGCGGTGTAGCTCGCCCCGGGGTGAAACTCATCCGCGGGTGGGCGGGCGCCCTCGTAGCCCTAGGCCGCCGCGGCGACGCCCGCTTCCGCTTTCAGGGACTCCAGCCGGGAGAGGCGTTCCCAGGGAAGGTCGAGATCGGGCCGACCGAAGTGGCCGTAGCTAGCGGTGCGCCGGTAGATCGGACGGCGCAGGTCGAGATCACGGATGATCGCCCCCGGCCGCAGATCGAACTGATCCAGGATCAAGCGGCTCAGGTCTTCGTCGGGCAGGCGACCGGTGCCAAAGGTCTCGACATTCACCGAGAGCGGTCGGGAGATCCCGATCGCATAGGCCACCTGGATTTCGCAGCGGTCGGCCAGACCGGCGGCGACGATGTGCTTGGCCACCCAGCGGGCGGCGTAGGCACCGGAACGGTCGACCTTGGTGGGATCCTTGCCGCTGAAACACCCGCCGCCATGACGGCCCATGCCGCCGTAGGTGTCGACGATGATCTTTCGTCCGGTCAATCCCGAGTCACCCAGCGGCCCGCCGATCACAAACCGCCCGGTGGGGTTGATGTACGTCTTGAACTCGCGTGTCCGCAGCTCGGCGGGGATCACCGGCTCGATGACCGTCTGCTGGATCCCGCGTTTGATCTCGTCGGCCGTGACCTCGTCGGCGTGCTGGGCGCTCACCAGGACCGTCTCAACGCCGGTTGGACGGCCGTACTCGTAGCGAACGGTGACTTGCGACTTGCCGTCGGGCCGCAGCCAGGGAAGCTCGCCGGAGCGGCGGACCTCGGCCAGGCGGCGGGTGAGCCGGTGGGCCAGCTCGATCGGCAGAGGCATCAGGCTGTCGGTCTCGTTGCAGGCGAAACCGAACATCATCCCCTGGTCGCCGGCCCCGAGCGCCTCGACTTCATCTTCGGTCAAGTCGCCCCGCCCCGCATCGCCGCTCGGGTCTACGCCCCGGGCAATGTCGATGCTCTGGTTGGCGATTGCCACCATCACCCCGCAGGTGTTCCCGTCGAAACCCTTGGCGCTGTGGTCGTAGCCGATGTCGGTGATCACCTGCCGAACCAGCCGGTCGTAGTCGAGCTTCGCCTGGGTGGTGATTTCCCCGAGGAGCAGCAGGAAACCGGTCTTCACCGCCGATTCACAGGCCACGCGGCTGCGCGGATCGCCCTCCAGGCAGGCGTCGAGGACGGCATCCGACACCTGGTCGCAGATCTTGTCGGGATGGCCTTCGGTGACGGATTCAGAAGTGAACAGCAGGCGAGGCGACGACATAAAGCTCGTGGTCATGCGGGATTCTCCCATGAAACGAAACGCCCCCTCGACTCGTGAGAAGGGGCGCCGACCGGAAACGGGGCCGCCCTCTCATCTTCCAGAACCGACGTTCTGCCGGAGTTGGCACCACGTCCGGCGGAGAATCTGATCCGCCGGGACAGGTTGCCGAGGCTTCAAAGGGCCGGTCCCTCTGCCTCTCTGGATAAGAGTGTCGCCAGGGCTGAATTGTGAGCGGGATGCTACCACGCAGGTTAGGGGCTGTCAAACTTACGAGCCCGAGGGATCGTCCGGTCCTGGTTTCTCCCAAAGACCCTGGCACCTCGCTTCCCGATGCGCGAACCGCCGGCCTCGTCCCTGCGAGCGGTGAGAAAGGACTGGTTCGATCACGATGTTCGGTCGCCTGGGCGAGTCTTCCTCGCCCACCCGATTCCCGGGGGCTCGATCAGCCACGTCCCTCGAGCCTCGGATGAGGCGGGTTGAGATGGGGACCGATGGGCCCTTGACAGGGGTTATTGGGGCGGTGAAAGTTGACACGGGAGGCTTGCGCCGGAGGCCCAAACCATGCATGGTGGACGCGGGCCGGTAAGGCGCACGGCAAACTTGTCCAGACAATTCCTGAGGGTAAAACCCCGGCGGGGGCCCCTGGCCCTGATGGCTACCGTCCTCGGACTGGCGCTCACGGGCGTTCTGGTCGGCCGCCCATCGCCGGCCGTGGCGCAATCGTCAACCACCGGCCGGGTCCAGGGGTTCGTCGTGGATCGGGCGACCGGTGCTCCGGTGGCCGGCGCCACCGTCGGCTCCGCCGATCTCGGCCTTGCCTCCGTAACGGGGGCCGGTGGTGCCTTTGTCTGGTCGGGGGTCCCTGCGCCTCCTGCCGGACTGCCGATCGACGTCCGGGTGGTGGCAGACGGCTACGGCGCGTGGGCCATGTTCGACGTCCTGGTGTTCCCCGACGACACTCTGATCCTGAGCATCGAGCTGGAATCCGACCCGGTGACGATCCGGGTGCCGCCGCCTCGCTCCGAAACCCCGGGCTGGGTCCAAACAGAGCTGTCGCCGGAAGTGCGCGGCGCCGCCGGCGACCAGCTGGACGAACCCCTGCCCTCGACCATCCGGGTCCGGGTCACCAACTACGCCTACTGCGACACCTCCCGCCCGTACACCGTGCGGACGGTCGATTTCCAGGAGTACGTCAAGCACGTCTTGCCCAATGAATGGATCACCAGCTGGCCGCGCGAGTCGCTGAGGGCTGGCGCCATGGCGGTCAAGATGTACGCCTGGCAGATCGTCGCCGACGGAGGCAAGTGGTCCGACGCCGATGTGTACGACAGTACCTGCGACCAGGTGTATATCGCCAGCCGCTCGTACTCGTCGACCAACCGCGCCGTGGACTTCACCTGGAACTGGAGATTGACCAAGGACGGGTTGCTGGTGCGCGCCTCGTACCGAGCGTGGTACAGCCAGTGCCTGGACGTCAACAAGGCCGGGCGCTGCCTGGGCCAATGGGAAAGTTACTATCACGCCCTCGGGAATAACGGCTACGACAAGCTGACCTGGGACGAGATACTCTACCGTTACTACCGGGGCACACTGCTCACGCCGATCTGGGATCCGCCCGGAGGTTTCTCCCTGCGCTACTACGGCAATGGTTGGGGCGACATCGACCGGGTCAAGATCCCGATCGACTCGCCGTCCCGGCCGGTGGACATCGGGGCCGGCGACTTCACGCTCGAGTGGTGGATGAAGGCGGCCCTCGCCGACAACGGCGCCACCGGCGTGAGTTGCGGACCGGGCGATGGATGGATCAACGGCAACATTCTGGTCGATCGAGACGTCTACGGCCCCGGCGACCTCGGCGACTACGGAGTCTCGCTTTCGAGCGGGCGGCTCGTTTTCGGCGCCGCGGTCGGCGCCTCGGGTCGGACCATCTGCGGAACGCGCCTGGTCGCCGACAACGCCTGGCATCACGTCGCCGTGACCCGGCGGGCTTCCGACGGCCGCCTCCAAATCTACCTCGACGGGACTCTCGACGGCGAAGGTCTCGGCCCTCCGGGAGACCTGAGTTATGCCGACGGCCGTTCCAGCCTGTACCCGAACGATCCGTTCCTGGTGCTCGGGGCGGAGAAGCACGACGCCGGTGCAGCCTACCCGTCGTACAGCGGGCTGATCGACGAGTTCCGGATCTCCGACGGGCTGCGCTACACCGGCCCGTTCCCTCGGCCGACCGGCCCGTTTTCACCCGGGCCGGGTACCGTCGGGCTCTTCCACTTCGACGAAGGCTTCGGCAACCTCCTTGGCGACACTTCGGGGGCCGCCGGAGGTCCCAGCAGTGGGGTACGCAACTATGGGGGCATCACCAACGGGCCGGAATGGACCTCCGATTCGCCCTGGTTCGTCCCGCAGCCCACGCCCACCCCGTACGGGACCACTTTACCGACCGCGACCGCCTCGCCAACCAACACTCCCACCCGGACGGCTTCCCTCACGTCCACGGCCAGCCCGACGGCGCTCGCCTCGGCCACCCCGACCGGAACCGCCTCGCCCTCGCCCCCGACCCCGACCGCGCTTACGTCTTCCACGCCGTCCGGGCCGGCTCCGACACCGACCCCCGCACATCCCTCCGATGTTGCCGGAAGGCTAACCTTCCAATCGGTGGCCGGCGGTTTGGCGCAACCGGTGTTCGTCGGAAACGCCGGCGACGGGACCGGGCGGCTCTTCGTTCTCGAGCGTGCCGGTCGGATCAGGATCATCTCCTCCGCCGGCGCGCTCCAGGCTGCGCCGTTTCTCGACATCGCCTCGCTGGTCGGCGACTCCAGCAGCGAGCAGGGCCTGCTGGGACTGGCCTTCCATCCGGGGTATTCGGGGAACGGCAGGTTCTTCGTCGCCTACACGGACAACGCGGGGTCGGTGGTGCTGGCGCGTTACCTCGTCTCCTCCGACCCGTCCGTGGCCGACCCTTCCAGCGCGCAGGTCCTGTTGACGGTAGCCAAGCCCTTCTCCAACCACAACGGCGGGATGCTCGCCTTCGGCCCGGATGGCTACCTTTACCTCGGGATCGGCGACGGGGGAGGCGGTGGCGATCCAAACAACTACGCCCAGGATCGGACCACGCTGCTGGGAAAGATCCTCCGGCTCGACGTCGACTCGGCCTCGCCGTATGCAATCCCGGCGGGGAACCCCTTCGTGGGAGATTCCGATCCGGCTGTGCGCGGCGAAATCTGGGCCTTCGGACTGCGCAACCCATGGCGCTTTTCGTTCGACCGGAGTCGGGGCGACCTGTACATCGGCGACGTTGGCCAGGGAAGTCGGGAAGAGGTCGACTTCCAGCCGGCGGGCTCGAGCGGGGGGCAGAATTACGGCTGGAGGGCGATGGAGGGAAGCCTCTGCTACAACCCGGCCACCGGCTGCGCTACCTCCGGCAAGGTGACACCGATCGCCGAGTACGATACCCACTCGGCAGGATCATGCGCGGTCACAGGCGGCTATGTCTATCGCGGCACGTCGTCGGCCGCGATGCGAGGGGTCTATCTGTTCGGCGACTACTGCAGCGGACGAATCTGGGGTGTCGCGCAGCAAACCCCCGGCGCCTTCGCCTCAACCCTCCTGGTTGACACCGGTTACACCATCTCCTCGTTTGGCGAGGATCAGTCAGGGGAGCTCTATCTGACCGACTACGCGGCCGGCGCTGTCGTACGAATTGTGGGCCCGGCCCCGGCCTCCACCTCCACCCCTTCCCCCACCGCCTCTCCCACCTCCCTGGCAACTCCCACGACGGCGGCCTCGCCCACGCCTCCCCCCACCCCCGGCGCGACTCCCACGGGCACCCCGGTCCCGGCCGATATCAGCCTCGACGGGTTGGTTAACGTCCTCGACCTCCAGTTGTGTGTCAACGCAATCCTGGGGACCATCAGCGACCCCGGGGTGCAGACCAGGTCCGACGTAAACCGTGACGGCCGGGTGGATGTGCTGGATGTGCAGGCCATCGTCAACGTGATCCTGTTCGGGTAAACCCCGCCGCCCCATGCTACCCCCCAGCCCTTCCGCGGCACGGAACTTGCCCCCATCAGGCGGCGGTCAACCCGGGGGACTTGCACGCCGGCGCCAAGCCGGCCGAGGAGCCCCTCGTGGACGACCCGGAGGGTGGATGGGGAGATCTCCTGGAAGGAAGACGGGACCCTGGATGGCGGCCGGAGCGCTGCTCTTCTTGGCGGCGATCCTCGGAACCTCTTCCCATCGCTCGGATCCCGGCTTCTCCCGGGCCTCCACCGCAAACTCCCTGCAGCCAAGCCCGGACGCCCGGGCCCAGGCAGCGGGTGCGGGGGAGGCTCTCCCCGAGTCCGCCTATCTCTCCCTTGCCCTAGCGGTGGAACGAGTGGGATCGATCACCCGGCTGCGCCTTCCTGGTGGACCGAGTTTGTCGACCTTTTCGGCTCCCCCGCCCCAGGGCGAAATAGAGACTCCACCCGTATCGGATGGAGAGTTCGTGTGGGGACCCAACGTCGGACGGTTCGATCCCGGTTCGTTCCTTAGCCGGCGGGGCTCGCCCCTTGCCGGCTACGCTCCTGAGATCGGCCTGTGGTCGGCCTACACCTCGGTGAACCCGGAACTACTGCTGGCGGCCCTGGAATTCCGCTACGGGCTTCTCTCCGCTCTTCCCGAGGGCTGGACCTCCAACCAGGTGATCGCCGCGATCGAAGACACTGCGATGACGATGGCCACGGCCTTCTACGAGCATCTCTACAACTGGGGCGACCGCCGTCCTGGCGGGGGCCGGACCAGCCTCCCGCCTCCGGCCGTTCGCCTGGCCGACGGCGCGGTTGTTCAGCTCGACCCGACCGACTCCTCCGGCAGCTTCGCCGTCGCCGCCCTGGTCGCCGAATTCGTGGGAGCCGGAGAGTTCGACGAGGCGATGGCCGCCGGAGGGGCCGGCAGCCTGACCGAGGTCTACCGTGAGTTGTTCCCGGCCGGGAGCCTGCAAGACGAATCGAACCTGATCGATCCTCCCGGCACGCCTCCGGCCAACATGCTTCAGTTCCCATTCCCTCTGGGCGCCACGTGGACTTACGGTGGTCCGCACTCCTGGAATGGAAACAGCACACCCCCCTTCTCGTCGATGGACTTCTTCCTGCGCGGCGGCACGTGCGGGGCTCCGTTGCCTTACTTCTCCGTCGCGGCGGCTGCCGGATCCGCCTCCCGGCCGTACGGGTACTCCTGTTGGCTCGAGATCAACCATGGATCAGGCTGGGTGACCAGCTACTACCACCTCCAGAATCTGACCGGCGCGGCCGCGGTGGAGCGCAATGCGGCCCTGGGGACGATCGCCTGCGAGATCTGCGCCGGCGGATACGCCACCGGCCCGCACGTTCACTTCAGCTTGAAGTACAACGGGGCCTACGTCAGCCTCGAAGGTGTCGAACTGTCGGGCTGGACGGTCCATGTGGGGACGGTCGCCTACAACAGCGGATCGATCGACCGCGATGGCGCCTCGCTCGGCCCGTACAGCAGCGTCCTCAACGATTACCACACCTACTTCGGCGCCGGAAACACGTCCTTCCAATTCGTCGCGGCGGGCGCCAACCCGGGTCTGGTCGCGGTCCTGGTGGATGATCCGACCCGCTCCGGCCCGGAACTGCCGATCGACATCGGCCGATCCGACGACTTCACCCTCGACCTGTGGCTCCGCGCCTACCCGGGGGACAATCCCGCCGGCGCGGCGGCTTGCGGTGCCAACCAGGCCTGGACCCAGGGAAACATCCTGGTGGATCGGCGCCGGACGGGCGGCGCCGGCTACGGGCTTTCCCTGGCGGGCGGCCGGCCTGTGTTCGGCGTCATCGGCCCTGCGGGAGATGCATTGAGCTTGTGCGGCACGACCAGCCTGGCGGACGGCCTGTGGCATCTGGTCTCGATCCAGCGCAACCGATGGGACGGTGTCCGACCCGACGGGTATATGTGGTTGTACGTCGACGGTCGGCTCGAGGCGTCTGGGGCCGGCCCCGGAGGAGATCTATCGATCCCGGACGCGGCAACTCCCGTCGCCTCGTCCGATCCCTACCTGTTCGTCGGAGTCCCCAAGGACATCTCGGGGCAGCGGTTCCGCGGCTGGATCGATGACCTGCGAGTCTCAAACATCCTGCGGTATTCGGCCGATTTCGCGATGCCGACGGCCCCCTTCGCTAATGATGCCAACGTCCTGGCCGTCTTCCGGATGAACGAAGGCTCGGGCGATGCGGTGAATGACACCTCCGGGTTTCCGGGCGGACCGAGCAACGGCTTCCGCTACCCGGCCGGCGCGCCGGACGGACCCACCTGGTCGCCGGACAACCCCTTCGCACCGCTGCCGACGCCTACCCCAACCGCTACGGCGACTCCCACTTCGACACCTACGGCCACCCGGACGGCCACATTCACCGCGACCTTCACATCGACCCCAACGGCGACGGCGACCTCGACGGCGACTCCCACACACACCTCGACACCGACGGCGACTCCCACGCACACCCCGACGCCTACGACGACTCATACCGCCTCTGCGACGGCCAGTCCGACGCCAACGGCGACCTCAACGGCCACCGCCACTTCTGTACCGCCGAGTCCGACAGCGACAGCTTCCCCGCCTCCCAGCACGACCCCGATCCCTTCGCCGACGCCCGGCGGCTCGGGACCTTCGGGCGACCTCAACGTGGACGGAGTGGTCAACGCCCTCGACGTCCAGTTGTGCGTCAACGTGATCCTGGGCACGGAAACGGATCCGGGTATCATCGCCCGGTCCGACGTGAACGTGGATGGCGTGGCCAACGTGCTCGACCTGCAAATGATCGTCAATCTGATTCTGGGGGGCGGCTCGTGACCCGGCCTCCCCCGGAAGGAGCGCGGTCTTGAAATCCGCTCAACCTGTCGGTGGTCGGAGACCGCAACGCCAGACCGGCGGCCGGGGGCTGCTGGTGGTCCTTGCGATTGCCGGCTCGGTGGTGCCGGGATCGCCTGCATTCGCGCAGTCTTCCAGCGCGACATTGACGGTGGGCTCCGGGTCCGGCGCACCCGGAGCGACCGGGGTGGGCATCGGCGTAACCCTGGCGACCTCTCCCAGCCCGGTCGTGACCCAGTTGAACTTCGACCTGCTGTTCAGCGCAGCGCAGCTTACCTATTCCAGCTGTTCAACCGGGGCCGCCGCCACCGCGGCGGGCAAGACAGCGGTCTGCAACCTGCTGTCGCCTGGCGTATTGCGCGTGGTGGTGGTCGGAGTGAACACCACCCCGATCGCCGATGGATCGATCGCCAGCGTGAGCTTCAACGTCAATTCCGGGGCGACGCCGGGCTCCTACGCCCTGAATCCAACGGGAGCGGTCGCAGCGGATGCGGTGGGAGGCTCGGTTCCGCTGAGCCTGAACGGTGGCACCTTCACTGTTCTCGCCCCGCCGGCTACAAACACCCCCCTGCCCAGCAACACACCGTCCAACACCGCCACGAACACCGCCCCCCCGACATCGACACGGACCCCTTCCGTTACGTCCACCCCTTCCAGGACCAATACCCCCGGCCCGAGCCCGACCGCCTCCCGAACCCCGACCCCCGGGCCCACCTCAACCCCGCCCCGCCCACCGCTACCCCCTCGAGGACCACGACGGCCGGTCCGACCGGCTCCGCTTCGGCTTCGCCGACATCCGCCACCTGGACCGCAGATCCCAGCTCCACCGCTGGGGCTACGGATGCGCACAGCACTCCAACGATGGCATCGATCGGCCTGGAGACGGCCGTCGTCGCGACCAGCACCGCCTTGGCCGAGTTCGAGCTGGCGGTCGCCGCCACTTCCACCGCCCTGGCCGCGTCCGCCCCGCGGCCCTCCCCGCCTCTCCCTTTGGGGACGTTCCTTCTGGCCCTGGCCGCATTCCTGGCTCTATCCGCCGTCGGGTTCGTTCTGGCCTGGAGGCGATTTGGGGGCCCACGCAATCCCACGGTCTAGCCGCCGGGGCCTTCTCGGCGGTGACCGGGGGAACTCCTTCCGCACCCGTTTCGTTATAATCAGAACAATGACCACACCCGCAACCGTGGGCGAAACCCCAGCGATGGGCGGGCGACGATTGCTTCTTCAAGTCCCCGCCCTCGTCTTTCGCCCGCGCCGAACCCTGGCACGGCTGGCACGGGCCGATCGCCCGACCTGGCTCACGCCGCTTCTGGTCATTTCGGCCTGCGCTCTGCTCTACGTGGCCGTCTCCGGATACGTGCGGCACCAGGCCAGCCTGAGCGGGGCCGATCCACTGCCTCCTGACTTTCAGTACTACTCTCCGGCCCAACAGGCCCAATTCCTGCAGGCCCTCGAGGCCACCCGCAGCCCGACCTTCCTGTACCTGCTGCCGGGTGTAGCCACCGTCGCGCAGGTATGGCTGGGTTGGCTGATCACCGGGGCGGTGATGCACCTGGGATCGACCATCGTGGGGGGTCGGAGCAGCAGCACCAGCGTTCTCAGCGTCACCGCCTGGTCGGGGCTGCCGTTCGCCATCCGCTATCTGGTGCGGGCCGGGTTCGTCCTGTTGGCCGGCCGGACGGTCGCCGCCGCGGGACTCTCGGGCTTCGGGGCCGAGTTGGCCGTCGGGGCAGCTCTCTTTGCCCGCAGCCTTCTCGGACTGGTCGACGTATATCTGCTGTGGCATATCTCACTGCTGGTGCTGGGGATGTCGGCGCTGGGGGGCCTGACCGGCCGGAAGATCGCGCTGTCGGTCGCCCTGACCGAAGTCGTGGCGCTTCTGCTCCAGGCAGTTCCGACCACGATCCTCGCCTCGCTGTCGGGCCTGACCATCATCCGCCCGTTCTTCTTCTGATCTATGGACCAGCCCTACATCTCCGCCAGCGGTCTGCACAAGACCTACCAGATGGGCAAGAACGTGATCCGCGCTCTGGATGGGGTGGACCTCCAGATCGAGCGAAACGCGTTCGTCGCCATTCTGGGCCCGTCCGGATCGGGGAAGAGCACGCTGCTTCACCTGATCGGCGGACTCGATCGCCCCAGCTCGGGTGGGCTCCAGGTGGACGGGCGCGCCCTCGATTCGATGGACGAGCGCGCCCTGGCCGAGTTCCGCCGCGACGTGGTCGGTTTCATCTTCCAGTCGTTCCACCTGGTGCCGTCCATGACGGCCGAGGAAAACGTCGCCTTCCCCCTGATCTTCAATCGGACCCCCTCCAGGATCCGCCGGACCCGGGCGCGCCAGCTGCTCGATGAAGTCGGGTTGTCCACCCACCTTGCGCATCGCCCCGCCGAACTCTCCGGGGGGCAACAGCAGCGGGTAGCGGTTGCCCGGGCACTGGCCAATCACGGGCAGTTGATCCTGGCCGATGAGCCAACGGGCAACCTCGACCTGCAGACCGGCGCCCACATCATGGACCTGCTGGAGGAACTGCATCGCAGCGGGCGCACAGTGATCGTGGTGAGCCACGACCCGCGCATTACCCGGTTCGCTACCCGGATCGTGTATCTGCTCGACGGCCGAGTCGTTCCGGAAGTCGAGTATCTCACCGCCATTGGCGGGATGGAATCCGAGGCCTCGACATGACCCGACGCAATCCGGCGCGGTTCGCCGCGGCACTGCTGTTGATCGTGGGCCTTTCCGCGCTGACCGTCGGCGCAGCCTCTCCGGCTCCCGTGAGCCAAGACACCGCCACGCCGACCGTCTACCAGCGACCGCTACTGACACTGATCTCATACGCCACGGGCAGCTACGGTGTGACCCCGGGCGCCGACTTCACCCTGACCTTCCGGGTGGCGAACCAGGGCGGGGCCAAGGCGCGCAACATCGTCTTCTCCGTGGTTCCGGGCGACTTCCTGCCGCTGGGCACGGGCGGGGTGATCGCCGGGGGTGTGATCGCGCCCGGAGCGGACACGGCCTACACCCAGGGGCTGATCGCCGACAGCGCGCTGGCCGACGAAGGGCGTCGGGACTCTACAGATCCAGGCCGCCTACACCGACGACTACGGGGGCAGCTTCAGTGATACCTACAACCTGACCTTCCCGGTGGTCAAGAAACCCGCATCATCCGGCAGCAGTCGTCCAACCCCGACCACCACCCCCTCCCCCCGCCCGATCCTCCTGATCCACGGATATGGCGTGGATGTGGATCCCCTCAAGCCGGGTTCGTTGTTCAGCCTGGCGGTCCAGGTTTCGAACGCCGGAGGCTCCGAGGCCCGGGGGATTACCTTTGTCCTGGGCGGTGGGAGCCTCTCCGACTCCAACGGGACACCCGGGGCCGATGGTGGGATTTCCGGTGGTGGCGGCAGCCTGGAGCACTTCGCCCCGCTGGGACAGTCGAACGTGGCCTTCCTCGGGACCCTGGGGCCAGGCGCCCTGGTCACGTCGGTCCACGAATTGATCGTCAACAGCACCACGGCCCCCGGCGCCTATCCGCTGAAACTCAGCCTGATCTACCGCGATCCATCCGGGCAGGTGTTCACCGACGACCACGTGATCACCTTGCTGGTGTATTCGCCTCCGCTCCTGGAAATCGGGTTCTACCAACCCCCCGAGCCCCTGTTCGCCGGCCAACCGGGGAACCTGCCTTTGCAGGTGCTGAACCTCGACCGGAAGCCGGTGATCCTGACCCGGATGCGTGTGACCTCTGAGGGTGCGGAGATCACCAACGGTGAGCTTCCGATCGGCTACCTGGATACCGGTATCTCGTTCACCCTGGACGCCCAGGCCCTGCCGTTCCAGCCGGGGCCGCTGGAGATCGTCGTCGTGGTGGATTACATCGACGACTTCAACCAGCCGCAGACGATCCAGCAGTCGCTGCCGATGGAAGTGGTCGAGTTCGAGGTTCCGCCCGAGTTCCCCGGCCCGGGCGGAGGTGAGGTCCCTCCGGAAGTCCCGGCCGAGACGTTCTGGGACAAGGTGTTGCGGTTCTTGCGGGGCCTGTTCGGGCTCGACAGTGCGCCGCCGCAGCCGGTGGGGCCGCAAGGGGAGTTCCCGGAAGGCCCGATCCAGGTGATCCCGGGAGCCCCCGGCACCAAGGGCTGACGTGACCTTCATCGACTTGCTGAGCCTGGTGGTAGGAAACATCGCCAGGCGCAAAGGTCGCGTTGCCCTGACGGCCATCGGGGTCGTGATCGGAACTGCCTCGGTGATCGTGCTGGTCTCGCTGGGGATCGGCCTGCAGCGCAACGCCACCGAACAACTCGGAAGTATCGGCGACCTGACCGTCATCCAGGTCTGGCCGACGTATGGCGAAGTCTTCTTCTCACCCGGAGTCGGGGGCGGCGGGGGCGGCGGTGACGTCTCCCAGCAGCTGCTGATCACCGACAGCAGCCTTGGCCGAATTCGCCGCCCTGCCCGGCGTGGTCGGGGCCTTTCCGCGCGATTTCGTGCAGGGTTACGCCTTCGTCCGCTACGGCAGGCTCGAAAACTACCCCAATATCGTCGGCATCACCGATGCCGAACTGGCTGCGCTCGAGGTGCCGGTCGCGCAGGGATCCCTCGAACTGTCCCAGGGGACCGGTGTCAGCGGGTACTACGTTCCACGCAGTTTCTACAACCCTCGTCCGCGGCCGAATGAGCCGCCGCCCGAGCCCCTCGACCTGTACGACCAGAAGCTCAGCCTGCTGATCCACCGCTACTCGGCGGAAGGGGTGGAAACCCGGCGGACGGTCTCGCTCCTGGTGGTGGGGGTCCTGGGAGAAACGCGGGGAGATCCCGACTACAGCTTGTTCGTGCGGCTGAAGGATCTCGAATCCTACAACCAGTGGATGACCGGGAGGCGGGTCAATCGCACGCGCGACGGATACCCGATGGCGGTGGTAAAGGCCGAGTCGACCGCCGTGGTGATCGACATCGCCGAGCAGATCACGGCTCTCGGATATCAGGCCAACACTCCGATGTCGGTGGTCCAGGGGATCAACAGCTTCTTCGTCATCCTGCAGGTGGTCTTCGGCGGAGTCGGTGCCATCGCCCTGCTGGTCGCCGCCATCGGGATCGCCAACACCATGACCATGGCGATCCTCGAGCGCACCCGGGAGATCGGCTTGATGAAAGCCCTGGGAGCGACCAACGGCGGCGTTCTCAGTTTGTTCCTGGGCGAGGCCGCCGGGATCGGTTTGCTCGGAGGTCTGGGAGGTGTGGCCGTCGGTTGGGCGGCCGGCCAGGCGATCAACGTCCTGGCGCTGGCCTACCTGGCCGGGCAAGTCGCCGCCAGTGGCGGCCTGCCGCCGTCGGTGGCAGTCGAACTCCCCCTGGTTGCCCCTGTTCGCCCTCGGATTTGCGACGGGAATCGGCCTTCTGTCGGGAGTGTATCCGGCGCTGCGGGCCGCGACCCTGGTTCCGGTCGTGGCGCTGCGGCGCGAGTGAGCCGCTAGCCGGTCAGCCCGAGCACCCGCAAGTGGCGGTAGAACTCCGGACCGTCCACCAGGGTCAGATCTCCGCCGCTGTCTTCCATCCATCGGCGCGCCTCCGCCGAGAGATCACCCGTGGTGATCAGCAGGGTCCCGACGCAACCCGGATGTCGAGAGGTTTCGGCCTGAGCCTCCCGGAGGCGGTCAACCTCCAGCGCCTCATCCAGGCGGAGACAGCGCGGCAAAGGTCAGCACAGCACCTTCCTCGGCCGCTTGCCAGGCAAGGAAGTCGCAACCCGAATCGTCTGGCGGGCCCAGCGCCTCCACCTGGGTGAAGCCCAGGGCGCGCATCAGCCCCTCGGCCGCCTGCGCCAATCTTTCTGGGGAAAACCCCCGCCAGGCCTCCTGCAGGCCGCCAGTCCCGGGGAGTCGGCCTGTGGCCGGTTTCCCCCGCTCCACCTCCTCCGGCCCGATTCGAAAGACCTGGCGAAGCCAATCGTCGAGGCTCAGCTTCTCCTCGATGTCACTCGGCCGTGTTTCATGTCCGACATCTCGCGCCAGCAGCCCCCGCGCCTGTAACAACCGGTAGTAGTCCGCTTCCACACTGGCCTCCACCCAGAATTCAAAGACGGTGTGGGGAGGGCTGGGACCGAGTTCCGGAAACAGGCGTTGTTCGGCACGGCGTCGATGGGCCGGATTCCATTCGTGACTGAAGTGCACCAGGTAGGTCGCCCCCTCGAGCGGTTCCCCATCACTGCGGGCCTCGGTATCGGCAATCAGCACCCGCGGCCCGGAGGCGCGGCGGAAGTTTCCCAGCGCCTCGGCTTGCGCCTCCGGCGCCGACCGGGAGTCCAGCCGGAGGGCTCCGTGCGATTCCAGAACCGCCAGCAGCCCCGATTGGATTTCGGGATCGGGCGGGGCGAGCACGATCAGTTTTGAGCCGCTCGCCAGGACTTCTTCCGCCAGATCCACCAGCCCCCTCACTTTGACCCCATCCAGGCTCTCCGGAAGGAAGGAGATGACCCGTTTCAGGTTTGCCAGCGCGCCTTCCAGGTGGGTTCGGTTCACCGCACCACCCAGGCGGATCAGCCGGGAGCGTTCGTGGTCGAAGGCCTTCCGGTAAACCTCGGCCTGTGCCGAGTCGAGGTCGAACCACAACTCCAGGCGAGCGCGACGAGGCAGGGAGTTGGCCAGAGCCAGGCGGGTCTGGCGCATTGTTTGCCCGCGCAGCCGCTCATGGATGTCGGCCAGCGCCGAAGTCCCGCCCCAGTTCGGGTGGAAGAACCGGTTGAGGAGACGCCAGTCTTCGGCCTCGCTCGGTGCTCCTCCTGACAAGACCCAGCGCCGTCCAGGAGCCGGGGAACCGAGACGCGTCGGATCCCAGCCACGGCGGCGGAAGGCGGCGTACGAGTTGAGCACCAGGACGTCGGCCGCGCCGGGGACCTGGCCGCTCCCGACCGCCGGGGGCTCGACCGCCTCGGGAAAGTCGAGCAGTCGGATTCCCCGGGCATCGCCCTCGCCGTCGGCTCCGCGCAGGATGTCGACGTCGGGCCCCCACTCGGCCAGCCGGCGCACCCAGGCGGGGTGCATCGGAGCCGGGGCGACCACCAGCGCCCGGTTGATGACCCGCTGGCGAAACAACTCGCGCAAGGCGAGGCTGACCGTCTCTTCGAGGCCGATTCCAGGGTCGAAGGTCAGCAGCCAATCGCCTCCGGCCGTCAGCCGGCGCACCGTCTCGAGTTGGTCCGGGCGGGGATCCGCCGGCAGGGAAGCGAGGGCCGCCTCCTGCTCGAACAAATCGGGGGTCAGGATCGCGCGCAGGTCGGCCAGGGTCGGACTTCCGATGGGCCGGCGCGGATGTCCCGGCAAGTCTGGGCCGGACCATCGAATTCTGCTCCAAAGGCAGCGCCGGAAAGGAGAGGTCGAGGGACAGCGGCGGGTCGTCGATGGCCAGACGGGACTCGAAAGAGGCGACGTCGGGGGAGGCCATCGCCGACAGGGGGGAACTCGAGAAACCTGGGAGTGGAAGGCGGGCCGCCGCCACCAACGGTGCGTCTTCCACCACCAGCCCCAGGCTGGCCGGCAGGGGAAAGGGCAGGACCGCCGGCGGGGCAATTTGGGTCTGGCGGGCGGCAGCGACGTCCGGCTGTCGGACGGGCGTTACCGCCCGCCCGGTCGACTTACGGACGGACGGCATGTCAGGCCTTCTTGGCGTCGCCGACTTTCTGCGTGTGGGCTTCTTCCAGGGCGCTGAAGATCCGCTGGAACGGTTCCATGATACTCCGGCCGCGAAGCCTGCGCGGCAGGCTGTCCCGGCCCGACTTCAGCCTCCTGCTCGAAACCCGGAAAGGCTTGCAACACAAACTGGCCGTCGACGGTGGCGCGCACCCACAGGACCGGGATGTCGGTCTTCGGGCGCAGCTTCAGGAACTCGGCCTCCCGCACCAACACCAGGCCGGGCTTGTTCTCCAGACCCTGCAACATCGGCAGGCCGATCAGGTCGGTGCAGATGTATTCCTGCAGGGTGTCGCCATACAGCACCTTCTGGAGGGAGCGTGGGACGAACCGGGCCGCTCACCCGGAACTCGAGCGGACGGGTGAAGCCGTCGGTCACCAGGCAGCCGCCGCGCAGCGCCGCACCCTCCTCGAACGTGGCCAGGTCGAGAAACGCCAGGATTCGATCTTCGGTCGAGCCTGTGGGAGCTGCACTCATGTCCTGCCTCTTCGGGGTGGTCGGAGTTCGCCGGCGCCCGGCCTGGCCGTTCGACTCTCTCAGCCTCTCATGAAGGCAATCGCCTGTCCACCCCCTGATAGTCCCCTGGGGAGCCTTCATGCCGAGCTTGTCGGGAGTACGGGCATAGGGGGCCCTTCCTTGCCGAGCCGTCCCGCCAACGCCGCCTGCAAGGCCACCCGGTCGTCCCAGGCATGCTCAACTTCGCCGAACGCCATCGACTGTTCGTGACCCTTGCCGCAAACGATCACCAAGTCTCCGGGGTTCGCTATTCCGACGGCAAACCGCAACGCTTCCCCGCGGTCCGGGATCCGCCAGAAGTCGGCGCCTTCCCGCCCGCCGGCTGCCTGCGCGCCGACCGCCATGTCCGCCAGGATCGCCTCGAGCGATTCGGTCCGAGGATCCTCGGCTGTCAGGACTGTTGCATCCGCCAGGCGGCAGGAGATCTCCGGCATCAGCCTTCGCTTCTCCCGATCGCGTAGCCCGGCGGCACCGAAGACCGCGATCACCCTGCCCTGGGTGAGCGACCGAGCCGCCTCCAGGGCGCGCCGGAGGGAGTTCGGGGTGTGGGCGAAGTCCACCAGCGCAGCGAAGGGCTGGCCCAGGTCGATTCGCTCCATCCGGCCCGGCACGCCCGGGAAGTCCCCCAGGGCCGCCGCCGCTTGCGCCGGAGACACCCGCAGGCCAGCGACAGCCGCGGCGACCGCCGCCAGACAGTTGGCCACGTTGTAGCGTCCGAGCAACCTGGTTTCGATCGGCAGATCGACTCCGGGCGCGACGAGCCGGAACCCCAGACCGCCTTCCTGGCGCACCTCGACAGCCCGGAAGTCGGCCGCCCGTCCCTCCCCGTACCCGATCACCGGAACGGAGGTCATGGTCCGGATCGGGTCGAAGGATGAGTCATCGCGATTCAGAACGGCCAACCGATCCAGGTTGACCGATTTTCCCGCCGAGGCGGCGAGGCTCTGGAACAGGAGCCCTTTGGCCGCCAGGTAGGCCTGGTAGGTACCGTGATAATCCAGATGTTCATGGGTGATGTTGGTCAGCAGGCCGAGGTCGAATTCGGTGGCGGCCACGCGCTGCTGGTCCAGGCCGTGGGAGGTGACTTCGACAACCGCATGGCTCATCCCGGCCTCAACCATCCGGGCCAGAAGCGCCTGGAGTTCCAGCGGATCCGGGGTGGTCACATGGAACCCGGTGTCGACCTGGTTCGGCCCGATGCGCGCGCCGACGCTGGTGATCAGGCCGGTGCGACCGCCGGCGGCCTCCAGAATGTGGTGGAGAAGGCTGGAGGTCGTTGTCTTGCCGTCGGTTCCGGTGACCCCGATCATCCCGAGTCGGCGCGCCGGGTGTCCGTTCCAGGCGGCCGCGGCGCGAGCCAGAAAGAGCCGCGAGTCGTCGACCCGGAGGTAAGGCACCGCCAAACCCGGATCCGGGCTTTCCCCGACAAGGAAGGCTGCCCCCCGCGCCGCCGCCTGCGGCAGGTAAGCGTGGCCGTCGTGGGTTTGTCCCCTGACCGCAACGAACACCGCGCCCGGCTCCACCTGGCGCGAATCGGCGGCCACGCCCCGAATCTCGACTTCGGGCAGGCCGCCGGTGGGGTAGTCTCCTTCGAGCAGTTGCGCCAGTCGCATCGACGGGGGTCAGTCCGACGAGGCTGGGATCGTTCTACCCGGGCGCCCAGAACGGGTCGGAGGGGTCCGGTCATGCGCCAGGGCAGGCCTCGATGCCGTTCTGAACCCGAAAGCCGACGGGGCCAGCGCGCCTTCGTCGGCCTCCGTGTTCCTGTCCCCGGCCGCGAAAGATCTCACCGCAGGCTCTGGCGCAGGCCCTCCAGCTTGCCGGCGACCGAGCCGTCGACCACCTTGTCGCCGACGCGCACGATCAACCCGCCCAGGATCGCCGGGTTGACCCGGAAGGAAAGCGCCGCTCCCGAGCCGATCTGCTTGCGAACCTCATCCTGCTCCTGGGAGGTCAGGGGCAAGGCGCTGGTGACTTCGGCGCTCTGAGCTCCACTCAGCTTCTGCCCTTCGAGAACGAGCACTTTGCCGTCCTTCACACCGCTGAAGAACTCCTCCACCAGGCGGCGCTGGCGTTTCTCGTCCAGGCTCTCACCGATCAACTTCTGGGCGGCGGCGATGGCCAGGGCTGCCACCTGCCCCCGCAACTCGGCCAGGGCCTGGTTGCGGGCGTCTTCGGCCTCGCCGGCGACGGCCTCCCGGGCGGCCATGGCCTCCTTTTCGGCGGAGGCCCGTATCTCCCGCGCCACCTGCTCGGCGCGCTCCGAAGCCTCCCGCACTTTCTGATTGGCCTCCACCTGGGCTCGGGCGAGGATGGCCTGGGCTTCCTGCTCGGCGTTGGCCCGCGCTTCGGCCGCCACCCGGGCATCCTCCAGGCCCTGGGCGATCTTCTCCCGTCGCTGCTCGAGCATCCGGCGGATGGGCCCCCAGGCCCACAACCGCAGGATCAGCAGCAGCGCCAGGAAGTTGACGATGTGGGAAATCAGAAACGTCAGGTTGATCCCGAGAGGGGTCAGAGCGTCCATCGCAATCTCCCCGCCGTCCCTAGATCCCCACGAACATGAGGATCAGGGAGACGACCAGCGCATAGATGGCGATGGCCTCGGTGAACGCCACGCCCAGGATCATGTTGGTCAGAACCGTTCCCGAAACATCGGGATTGCGGCCGATCGCCTGCAGGGCTCCCAGGGTCAGCAAGCCGATTCCAATTCCCGGACCAATGGCGCCCAGTCCGATGGCCAGGCCCGCCCCCAGTGCCCGTGCTGCTTGTAGATCCATTCGCTCCTCCTCCGATTCAGCGTTCGAGGTTGGGCCCGCGCCGTTGCGGGGCGATCAGTGAGCCGCGGCTTCCGCCGGGCCGTGATCGTCGCCGTGACTGACGGTAGCCATGTTGATGAAGATCATCGCCAGGAGGGCGAACACCGCCGCCTGGATCATGCCGACGAACACTTCCAATCCGTAGAAGCCGGCCGGCAGGAAGAACGGGACCAGGTTCGAAATCACGAAGATCAAGACCGTGCCGGCGAAGATGTTGCCCAGAAGTCGGAAGGCGAACGAGATCACCCGGCTGAGCTCGGAAATGATCTCCAGCAATCCGGCGGCGAATTCGATCACCCCGATCGGGCCGCGCCGCAAGGCGGGGATGTTGACGAACTTCTGGAAGTACTTCAAGCCCTGCACCCGGATCCCCCAGGCCTGCACCAGCGCCATGGTCACGATGGCCAGCGCCAGGGTGAAGTTCAGGTCGGTGGCAATGCCGCGAATGAAGGGTGTGATATTGCAGGAGGTGCACAGGCCGGCTTCTTCGGCGTGGACCTCGGTTTCGCCCGAGCTGTGCTCTCCCGGGGTTCGTTCCACCGGGTGGGTCCCGTCGACCGTGTAGAACGAAAGCGGGCCGAGCTCGATCAGGCGCGGCGCGTATCCCGGGATATTCTCCCCGTGCGGAGTCTCCAGGATCCCGATGCTCTCGGCCCCGGGCAGCAGCTTGAACCAGTTCCCGATCAGGATCAGGAAGAACAGGGTGGCGATCAGGGGGAAGATCGCCTTGCCGCGCACACCGGCGACGCTGTCGGAGAAGTTCGACAGCGCCTCGGTGATGGCCTCCACCATGTTGGCGATCACGTTCTTGCCCGGCATCAGTTCGCCGCGTCGGGCGCGCCGGAGGGTGAAAGCCAACAGCAACAGCAGGACCGCGTCCATCACCAGCGTGGTGAGGAACGTGTTCGACATCTTCTCGCCGCCGATCCAGGGGATCGGCAAGGGCTCGGCGGGCAGAGAGACGACCGGCAGCGCTCCGTAGGCCGATCGGCCCAGGCCTTCAAAGAGGAAGGTGGTGACCGGCCCGCAGAAGAGCACGACCACCGCGATCGTGACGACGACGAGTATCACTCGGCGCACTCAGGCGTCCTCCTCGGCCGGCACGGCCGTTCGGTTGGGCTGCCGGGAGATTCGTCCGCGCCTCCCGGAGCACCCACCAGGTCATCAGGATCAGCGAAGCCGGCACGCTGGCCAGCACCAGACCCACGGTGAAGAGCGGCCCGGTCTCCAGGCGGTTGTCCAGCCACATGCCAACGAACAGAGCCAGCAAGGTCCCGACGGCCGTCAAGCAACCGGCGGAGATCCCCACCCCGGAAGCCCGCCCCACCAGCCGCAATCCATCCCCGACCCCGGGTGCAACCGGGTCGGCCGGCGTCGGTGCGCCGGTGGCCTGGCGCTCCCCTGGTGCGGCTGGCTCGGTCATCGAAACTGGACCGCCTTTAGGTGAATTCTATCACGAACCCGGGTTCCTCACGCCCACCCTACGAGAGGAGACGGGGGAGGTCCGGTCAGAACCAGCTGAGCGCAGTCGTGGAGGCCCCGGCCAGCCACGGCCCGCTGGCGATGCCGATCGCCAGAATCAACACGATGCACACTCCCAGGGCCAAAGCGTAGGCTCCGGGGACTTCCACCGGCTTGTCTTCATCCGGGGAGCGATGCAGGTAGATCACCTTCAGTACCGTCAGGTAGTAGTACAGCCCGACGATCGCGTTCAGAGACTCCGATGAACGCCAGCCAGATCAGCCCGCCGTCAACCGCGGCGGCGAACACATAGAATTTCCCGACGAAGCCCGCCAGGGGAGGCATGCCGGCCAGCGAAAGCATGGCCACCAGCATGGCCAACGCCAGGCCCGGTGAGCGCCGGCTCAAGCCGGCGTAATCGGCGATCCGGTCGGAGCCGGCCGACCGGGCGAACAGAATCACCACGGCGAATGCCGCCAGGTTGGTCACCACGTAAGCGGCCAGGTAGAACACGGCGGTAGCCGCGCCGAACGCGCCCAGCGACACCACCCCGATCAGTGCATATCCGGCATGGGCGATCGACGAATAGGCCAGCAGGCGCTTGATGTTGGTTTGGACGATGGCCAGGACGTTGCCCAGAGTCATCGTGGCCACCGCCAGCGCCGACAGCACCGCCAGCCACGAAACGCTAAAGCCCGGTACGAAGGCGAACAGGAAGCGCAGCAGCACGGCGAAGCCGGCGGCCTTGGAGGCCGTCGAAATGAAGGCCGTGGCCGGCGTTGGGGCGCCTTCATAGACATCGGGTGTCCAGAAGTGGAACGGCACGGCCGAGATCTTGAATCCGAATCCGACCAGCACCAGCACCACCACGCCGGCCAGGAATCCGGACGAAAGACCCGAGTCGGCGGCGACGTCCGCCAGCCGGTACAGGTTGGTCTCCCCGGTGGCGCCGTACAGCAAGCTGAAACCGTAGAGCATCACCGCCGAAGTCATGGCGCCGAACAGAAAGTACTTCAATCCCGAACTCGGTCGAGCGGTCGTCGCGTTTCAGGTAGCCGGCCAGCACATACAAGGCGATCGAGGCCGTTTCGATGGCCAGGTACAACATGATCAGGTCGGCGGCGGCGGCCATCAGGCACAGCCCGATGGTGGCCACGATCAACAGCAGGTAGTACTCGCCACGATCACCGACCCCGCGCACGTCGACCGAAAGCAACGCCGTGACGGCCCCGACGAACAGGAACAACACGCTGAAGGCGAAGGCGGCCATGTCGTGGCGCAGCATTCCGCCCAGCACCAGCCCGTCCTGAGCGGGCCGGCCGTAGCTCACGGTGAGGGCCAGCGCCCCGGCCATCCCGGCCGCAGTCAACCATCCGAGCCCCGTTCGGCGCCGCCGACGGCTGGCCAGGTCGACCAGCAGAACCAGGCCCCCCAGCGCCAGCAACACGATTTCCGGGAGGAGCGCCAGCAGCATCGAAGAGGTGTACGGCGGCAGAACCATCTACGCGCCTCCCACCAGCCGCAAGACGCTTTCGGCGCCGCTGGCGATCATCGGCGCCATCACCCCGGGTTGGAGGCCGATCAAAACCAGCAGCCCGGCCAGGATAGCCAGGGCCAGTCGGTCTTGCCGGGTGATCGGCGTGATATGGCCGTCGAATTCGGCCGGCATTTCCCCGAAGAACACCCGGCCGACGATCCGCATCACATAGCCGGCGGTGATCACGATCCCCAGCGCGATCACAAGGGCCACGACGGGCTGCACCTGCCACAGGCCGAGGAAAATCGGGAACTCAGCTACGAATCCACTCAGACCGGGCATCCCCATCGAGACCAGACCGCCGACGATGAAGGCTACCGCCACCAGCGGCATGGCCCGGGCGAAGCCGCCCAGCTTGGAGATCTCCCGGGTGTGGGCCCGGTCGTACACCATCCCGACCACGGCAAAGAAGAGGGCCGTCATCACCCCGTGCGAGAACATCTGGAGCCCGGCGCCGGTCAAACCGTCGCGGTTGAGGGTGGCGAAGCCCAGCATCACCAGACCCATATGCGAAACCGACGAGAAGCCGATGACGTATTTGAAATCGGTCTGGACGCTGGCGATCAACGCGCCATAGATCACATTGACCGTGGCCAGACCCAGGATCACCGGGGCCCAGGTGCGCGCGCCTTCGGGCAGCAGCATGATCCCGACCCGCAACGCGGCGAAGGCCCCCAGCTTCATCAACACCCCGGCGTGGAACATCGACACCGCCGTGGGTGCGGCCACGTGGCCGTCGGGCGACCAGTTGTGAAACGGGAAGATTCCGCCCAGGACTGCGAAACCGAAGAAGACGAACGGGAACCACAGCCGTTGAAAAGCGGCCGAGAAGCCGGCCTGCTCCATGGCCAGCATGTCGAAGGTGCCCAGCCCGGAAGTGAAGTACATCGCCAGGACCCCGACCAGCGCCACGACCGACCCGATGAACAGGTACAGGGTCAGTTTCATGGCGGCGTACTCGCGCGTCACCTGCCAGCCCCAGATGGCGATCAGCAGGTACATCGGGAAGACGGCGATCTCGTAGAAGAACAGCAGCAGGAACATGTCGAGGGCGACGAACACACCGAACACGCCGGTGGCCAGGAGGAACAGGAAGCCGAAAAACTCACGCGGCCGGTCGTCGACGCCCCACGAGATCAACACCCCGGTGAACATCACGATCCCGGTGAGCAACACCAGAGGCAGGCTCATACCGTCGACGCCGAGGTGGTAGCCGATGCCGAGCTGCGGCACCCACGGTGCTTTCTCGACGAACTGATACCCGCCGGCGGCCTGGTCGTACGACAGGTAGGCAAACAGCGACAGGCCGAGGGCCAGGGCGGCCGCGCCCAGCGCCAGCCAGCGAATCTCCCGGTGACGGTGGGCCGGCATCAGGAACAGCAGCACCCCGGCGGCCAGCGGGGTGAACGTGATCACAGTCAGGATCGGGAAGCTCATGCGGGTCGCTCGCGTGTCACAGGACTCATCCGAACAGCCGCGCCACGGTCGGACGTGATCACATTCAAGATCCACTTCGGCCACACCCCGATGCTCAGCATCAGGACCATCAACGGGGCGATCGCCAGCACTTCCCGGCGGCCGATCTCCAGCGAGTGTCCGGCCCATTTTTCGTTGATCGGGCCGTGCAGCACCGAGCCGACGGCCTTCAGAATGTAGGCCCCGGTGAAGAACAGGCCGATCATCGCCAACGCGGTATACAGGGTGAAGATCGGCCACGTTCCCTGGACCACCATGTACTCGCTGATGAAGCCATTCAGCCCGGGCAGCCCCAGACTGGCCATGGCGGTGAAGATCAGGATCCCGCCGTACACCGGCGCCAGGGGGAACAACCCGCGGTAGGCGCTCAGATCCCGGGTGTGAGTTCTCTCGTAGATCACGCCCACCAGCAGGAACATCCCTGCCGCCGACAATCCGTGGTTGAACATCTGCAGCACCGCCCCGTTCACAGCGGTCAAGGCATGTTCGGCGGAGAGCGTCCCGGCGGCCCGTGCGGCGGCCGCCACGCCGAGCACGACGAAGCCCATGTGGTTGACCGAGCTATACGCTACCAGACGTTTGAAGTCGGTCTGGCCCCATGAGCCAAGGGCTCCCAATACGATGGCCAGAACCGCCAGCGCGGCCAGGGCCCCGGCGTAGGCCTGGGACTGCTCCGGATACAAGGGCAGCACCAGCCGCAGGAAACCGTAGCCGCCCAGTTTGAGCAGGACCCCGGCCAGGATCATCGATCCGGCGGTCGGGGCTTCGGTGTGAGCGTCGGGGAGCCAGGTATGGAACGGCCACACCGGCACCTTGATGGCGAAGGCGATCACGAAAGCCCAGAAGGCCACGGCCTTCACCGTGTCAATCGGGACGGTGAGCGCCAGTCCGGAAACGGTGAGCGACTGGTCAAAGGCCGGCCAGGCAGAGGTGATCTGGACCAGGTCGAACGAGCCCACCGTCAGGCCGATCAACTGGATCGCCAGCAGCAAACCGAGGGAGCCGGCCATGGTGAAGATCAGGAACTTGAACGAGGCGTAGTTCCGGTTGGCGCTCCCCCACTGGTTGATCAGGAAGTACATCGGCACCAGCCCGATCTCCCAGAAGACGAAGAACAGCAGCAGGTCGAGCGACAGGAAGACTCCCAGCATCCCGGTTTCGAGGAACAGGAACAACACCATATAGGCCCGCACCCGCTCTTCGATCGACCACGAAATCAGAAGGGCCAGGGGCGTGAGCAGGGTTGTGAGCAGCACCAGAGGCACCGACAGGCCGTCCACCCCAACGTGGTAGCTCGAGCCGACGTTGGCGTACCACACCAGCTTCTGGACGAACTGGTACCCGCCCTGCGGCGAGTCGTATCGAACCCACAGCACCACCGAAAGGGCCAGCGGCACCAGGCTCACCAGGAAAGCCGCCCAGCGCAACAGGCGTTTCCGCCCGGCCGGAAGCAGCAGGAGCAGCAAGGCCCCCAGGGTTGGGCTGAACAGGATCAGGCTGAGGAGATTGTCGTTCAGGAAACCCATCCACCCGCCTCCCGGCGCGCTACGGCCGGATCAGCAACAAGTAGGAAAGCATCAAACCGACGAACAACAAACCGACCGCCAGATAGGCCTGCACCCGGCCGGATTGGACGACCCGCAAGGCGCGGCCGGCGGCCTTGGTGGTCTCGCCGACGAAATCCCCGAAGCCATTGACCACCGGAAGATCGATCGCCCGGCGGAGCCAGTCGCCCAGCCGCAGCGATACCCTCCCCACCCCGTGCAGGATCCCGTCGATCAGCCAGCGATCGACCCAGGCGTAGGTGAAGGTCTCGGCCAGCCAGATCGCAGGTCGGATGAAGATCGCCCGGTACAACTCATCGAAGTAGTACTTGCGCTGGAGGACGGAGTGCACCGGTCCCAGCAACCGGGCGAGCGGATCGGAGGCGCCGCGCGGCAAGTCACGATACACCGCCAGGCCGATCCCCAGTCCCCCCAAGGAGACGGCCAGCGAGGTGAGCAACGGCGGAAGGGCAAACCCGGTGACCGCTGGGTGTTCCACCAGAGCGCCGGCCAGGAATTCCTCCACCCAGTTGGGCAGGAGGCCGCCGATCACCGGGAATTCAGGATGGATCCCGGCCCAGCCGACGGTAACGGCAAAGACCGACAGCACCACCAGCGGCAACAGCATCACCCGGCTCGACTCGTGTGCGTGCTCGGCCGCCTTGCTGCGCGGCTTGCCCAGGAATGTCAGGCCGATCTGGCGGGCGGTGTAGAACGCGGTCAGCAGGGCCGCCAGCGCCAGAACCCCGAACACGACCAGTTGCCCCTGTCCGAAGGCGAACGACAGGATCTCATCCTTCGACCAGAACCCGGCCGTGACCAGCGGGAAGCCCGCCAGGGCAAACCCGCCGATCAGGAAAGTCCAGAAGGTCACCGGCATCCGGCGGCGCAACCCGCCCATGTGCAGCATGTCCTGCGGGTCGACGTGATCGTGGGTGTCGTGCGCCCCGGCCGGGCCACCGTGGCCCGGCACGGCCCGTGCGGCGTCTTTGGAAGCCGCCGCCTGGCCGTGCTCCATGCCGTGGATCACCGAACCCGAGCCCAGGAACAGCAGCGCCTTGAAGAAGGCATGCGTCACCAGATGGAAGGCGGCCGCCACGAAGGCCCCGATCCCGACGGCCGCCACCATGTAGCCGAGTTGCGAGATGGTCGAGTAGGCCAGCACGCGCTTGATGTCGTTCTGGGCCACGGCGATGGTGGAGGCGAAGAGCGCCGTGAACGCCCCCACCCCGCCGATCACGACCATCGTCGGAGTCAGCGCCTCGCCCGGATGCCAACCCACGCTGAGCAGAGGGAAGAAGCGCAGGATCAGATAGATCCCGGCCGAGACCATGGTGGCGGCGTGAATCATCGCCGAAACCGGGGTCGGCCCCTCCATCGCGTCCGGGAGCCAGACGTGCAGCGGAAACTGTGCCGACTTGCCGACGGTTCCGGCAAACAGCAGCAGGCCGATCGTGCCGCCCAGGGAAAGGCCGAGGAATCCGGGGGCCTGGGCCAGATGGTGCAGAGTCTCGGGGTCCCGCAGAATTTCGTGGAAGCTCAGGGTCCCGGTGGAGACGAACAGGGCGGCGATCCCCAGCAGCATGAACACATCGCCGATGCGCGTGGTCAGAAACGCCTTGACCATCGCCTGGCGGGCGGACTCCTTGCCGAACCAGAAGCCGATCAGCAGGTAGGAGCACAGCCCCATGATCTCCCAGCCGATGAACAGCAGCAGCAGGTTGTCGCTGACCACCAGGGTCAGCATCCCGAAGGCGAAGAGCGAAATGAAGGCCAGGAAGCGGGCGTAGAGCGGCTCGACCCCGCCGGCGTGCGGCGGCAGCCCGGGCTTGTCGTGCGGGTCGCGCGGCTTGCCGAAGTTGTGATACCCGATCGAGTAGACGAAAATCGCCAGACAGGTCCAGACCACGAAGAACAGGGTCAGGGCCGACAACGGATCGATCAGCACACCGACTTCCAGCGTTCCGCCCCCCAGCGGAAGCCACGGCACCGAGGAAACGATCGGATGCTCGCCGAGGTGCTCGGTCCCCACGGCGCGGGCAAACACCACAAGTCCGGCGGCCCACGACAGAGCCATGGCGCCCACGGCCAGCCAGGTGCTGACCCGATGGCTGCGATGGGCCCATAGCACGATCAGGCCGAAGGCCAGCAGCGGGGGGAGAGGGATCAGCCAGGTCAGGGTTTCGATGGTCATGCGGTTACCACTTCATCAGGTCGATGTCTTCGGCGATCACCGTCGAACGCTGCCGGTAGATCGAGATGATCAGGGCCAGGCCCACGGCCGCTTCCGAGGCGGCCACGGCAAAGACGATGATGGCGAAGGCCTGACCGGCGATCACACCCGGATTCAAGTAGCGCCAGAAGGCGACCAGATTGATATTGACCGCGTTCAACATCAACTCAACGCCCATCAGGATGGCGACCGCATTGCGGCGGGCCAGCACGGCGTACAGCCCGATGCAGAACAGGGCCGCCGCCACCACCAGGTACCACGCCAGCGGGATCATTCCGGCGCCGACCTCAGGGGGGAATCCAAGGCGCCGGGATCATTCGGACTCTCCCGGTGCAACCGGGCGAGCCAGCACGATGGCGCCGATCAGGGCCGCCACCAACAACACCGAAGCGACCTCGAACGGGACCACGTAGCGGTCGGGGTCGACCAGCGCCAGTCCCAGCTCTTCGATCAGCGCATCGGCCGGCAAGGCAATGGCGGCCGGCGTCGCCTGCCACCAGCCGGGGACCTGAGCCAGCAAGGTCAACAAGCCGCCGAACACCAGCAGGCCGATGAACACCGCCAGCCACCAGCCGCGGTTGGCCTGGGGTCCGGTGTCCGACATCACCCGGCGGGTGAGCATGACGGCGAAAATGATCAGGATGGCGATGGCGCCGATGTAGACCGCCACCTGGACCATCGCCAGGAAGGCGGCGTCGAGCAGGACGAACAACACCGCCACCGCGCCCAGCGTGACCACCAGCCACAGGGCGGCATGGACCAGCCTGGAGGTGGCGGCGACCATCACAGCCGAGATCACGGCCGTCAGGGCGATGGCCAGAAACAGAACCTGCTCGACCGTCATGCAACCGCTCCCGGCGCCGGTACGGTCCTTTGCCCGGTTTCCTCCCGGCGCCTGACCGCCCGCGGCATAGACGGTCACCGCTCCCAGGGTGGCCACGATCAACAGCAGGTTGGCGCCCAGCAGCGCTCCGGTCCGGTTCCAACCCTGGGCCAAGGCCAACTTGTCCACCAGAGCCGTGGCCACGATCGCCGCCAGCGCCAGGGGCACCAGGACCTTCCAGTTGAGTGCGTTCACCTGATCGATGCGCAGCCGAGGCAGGGTCCCGCGGATCCAGACCACAACGAAGTAGACCGCCGAGGTCTTGGCCAGAAAGTAGACCAGGCCAAGCCAGGTGTAGCGATCGACGAACGGCCCGAGCCAGCCGCCGAAGAACAGCGTCACCATCAGCGCCGCCAGGGTGAACCCGTGCAAGAACTCGCCGACGAAGAACATCCCGAAGGCCATCGACGAGTATTCGATGTTGTAACCGGCGACGATCTCCGATTCCGCTTCCAGCAGGTCAAAGGGCGCCTTGCCGGCCTCGGCCATCGAGCTGATGAAGAACAACAGGGCGGCCAGCGGGGCCAGCACCACGAACCACATCTCCCGCTGCCCCTCGACGATCGAGACCATCCCCATCGAACCGGACAGCATCGTCGGGATCAGCAGGGCCAGCACCATCGGCACTTCATAGGAGATCAGCATCGCCACCGAGCGGAAAGCGCCGAGCAGCGCGTACTTGTTGTTGGACGACCATCCCGCCAGCATGATCGCCAGCGTTCCGATGGCGCCGATCGAGATCAGGTAGATCACGCCCACGTTGATGTCGGTACCGATCAGATTCGGCGCCAGCGGAATGACCGCCCACAAGCCAACCACCGACATCACCGCCAGCGGCGGGGCCAGGAAATACACCAGCTTGTCGGCGCCCGCCGGAACGATCACTTCCTTGGTGAGCAACTTGGCGGCGTCGGCCAGAGTCTGGAGCAGGCCGTACGGCCCGACCCGGTTCGGCCCGATCCGGTCCTGGATGCGAGCCAGGACTTTCCGCTCGGCCCAGATCAGGAGGAACGTCAGCAGCAGGACCGCCGTGGCCAGGGCGCCCGCCCCGAGGAAGTTGATCAACGCCCCGGCGAGAGGCTGGGCCAGGCCCAGACCGACCAGGAACTCCCGCAGCAGATCTCCCAGGTAGGTGAAGGGATCAGCGACCATCGTGCCGGGTCCTCACAAAGAAACGGCTGATGTCGCGAGGCAGGCATCAGCCGGATCGGGTGGAGTTGGCCGGGTCAGATCCATTCCAGGCTTCCCTTGCGCCAGGCGTAGATCAGCCCGGCCGCCAGGATTCCGATGAACAGCACACCTTCCAGCACAGCGTAGAACGCCAACTGGTCGTAGGCCACGGCCCACGGGAACAGGAAGACGGCCTCGACATCGAAGACGACGAACACCAGGGCGAAGATGTAGTACTGGGCTTTGAACTGGATCCAGGTGTCGCCGACGGTCTCGACCCCGCACTCATAGGCCGAGTCTTTGGAGGGGTTCGATTTCCGCGGCCCCAGCACGCGAGCCAGTCCGATGGGGAGGGCCGGCATAAAAAGGGCGAGGGGAAGCATGAAAGCGATAAACACCCACTGGTCGGACATCCGTGCTCCCTCGGTTGATCCGCAGTCGGGGGGTCGAGTTAAGGCGCCGGGGTCCGGCGTATCCACCCCTAAGGCCGTGCATTTTACCACAATGGTAAGATTTCCCATCGTGGCCCCTGCTCCCTCCGCGGCAAAATGGGAGGCCTTCCTCCGCTCCAACCCACAGGCCCATCTCCTCCAGACGTCCGCCTGGGGTGACCTCAAGGCCCGGCACGGCTGGAAGGCTATGCGGGTGATCGAACAGGGCGCCGGTGCGCAGATTCTGCTGCGTCGCCTGTTCCCCGGCGCCTGCCTGGCCTACCTGCCGCGCGGCCCGATCGGCCCGTGGACCGGGACGCTGCCGGCTCTGATCGAGACGGCGAGGTCATCCGGCGCGTTCGCCTTGCTGATCGAACCCGACCTCGACGATCCGAACGCGGAGCAGCTCCCTGCCCTCGGCTTCGTTCCGGCCGTCCGAGGGGTCCAGCCGAAGACCAGCCTGATCGTCGACCTGTCCGGGTCGGAGGAAACGATCCTGGCGCGCATGCATCAGAAGACCCGCTACAACATCGGCCTGGCACGGCGCCGGGGCGTCGAGGTGCGGTCGTGGGACGATCCGTCTTCCTTCGCCGCAATGCTGCGGTCGACCGGTGACCGGCAGGGATTCGGAGTGCACAGCGCCGCGTACTATCAGGATGCCTATCGCCTGTTCTTCCCACGCGGCGAGTGCGCTCTGCTGGCGGCCGAGCGGGAGGGGGCCCGGCTGGCGGCGTTGATGGTGTTCGCCAGCGGCCAGGGAGCCTGGTATCTGTACGGGGCCTCCCTGCTCCATGGGCGTGAGCATATGGCACCCTACCTGCTCCAGTGGGAGGCCATTCGCTGGGCGCGATCCCGGGGTGCCCGCTGGTACGACCTGTGGGGAATCCCCGACAGGCCGGAGGTAGACCTGGAAGCCGAATTCTCTTCGCGCAGCGACGGGCTGTGGGGGGTCTACCGGTTCAAGCGTGGTTTTGGCGGCCGCTGGGCGCAGACGGTCGGAGCGTGGGAGATGCCTCTGCGTCCCTGCCTCTACCGGCTGTACCGACTGCTTGGGTCGCGCCATGCCGTCTGACCCGGCTTCCCCCGCGATCGTTTCCCGACGGATCGAGTCGCCGGAAGAATGGGATGCGACTCTGGACCAGGTCGAACTCGGCCCACCTCCTGCAGAGCCGGGCGTGGGCTGATTTCAAGGCGCACTACGGGTGGCACCCGGAGCGCCGGGCGTGGTACGGCCCCGACGGTCGCCCAAGGGCGGCCGTTCAGTTGCTGCGACGCAACTGGCCGGCCCGATCGAGGCGCGGACTGAACACCGTGTACTGCCCGCGCGGGCCGAACCTGGACTGGTCGGACCCGATCCTGGTTCAGCGAGTCCTCGCCGACCTGGCAAGCTCCGCCGCCGGGCCAGGCTGCATCCGACTGAAGGTGGAACCAGACTCGATCGACGATCCCGGTGTGGCCCGCACCTTCGAGAACTCGGGCTGGCGCAGGTCGACCGGGCCGATCCAATTCGGCAGCACGATGCTCCTCGACCTTTCTCCGGAAGAAGACGAGCTTCTGGCACGCATGAAACCGAAGACACGCTACAACATCCGACTGGCCGAGCGTCGCGGTGTAAGAGTTCGGCAGGGGACGGCGGCGGATTTCGACCTGCTGTATCGTCTGTATGCCGAGACTTCCGTACGGGATGGTTTCGTGATCCGGCAGCGGGACTATTACACGCGTGCCTGGGACGATTTCCTGAAGACCGGCATGGCGCAACCCTTCCTGGCCGAGGTCGATGAGACGCCTGTGGCAGGGCTGATCCTGTACCGATATGCCGGGCGCGCCTGGTTCTTGTACGGGATGTCGGGCTCGGCGCACCGTGAGCACATGCCCAATCATGCTCTGCAATGGGCGGCGATCCGCTGGGCCCGCCAGTCGGGCTGCCACACTTATGATCTCTGGGGCGCCCCGCAGGCCGACGATCCTTCCGATCCGCTGTGGGGAGTTCACCGTTTCAAGGAAGGGTTCGGCGCGCAGCACGTGCGCCTGGTGGGATCGTGGGATTTCACCCTGCGGCCCGCCCTCGACTGGGCCGTCTCGCGCGCTCTTCCGGCGGTGCTCTCCCTGCTGCGGCGCAGACAACAGGCTCGCACCCGGCGGATGGTCGAGCCCGCCTGACCTGCCGACCGAGGAGCCCGATGTCCCTGGAACGAGTTCCCCGCTTGCGGTTTGGCCACTTCCCCACCCCCATCGAATCGATGCCCCGCCTGGGCGCCGCCCTCGGCGGACAGCCGTTGTGGGTGAAACGCGACGACCAGACCGGCCTGGCCTTCGGCGGCAACAAGGTGCGCAAGCTGGAGTACCTGCTGGCAGAGGCCCAGGCCAACGGCGCCCGAACCCTGATGACGACCGGCGCCGTGCAATCGAACCAGTGCCGCCAGACGGCCGCCGCGGCGGCGCGCTTCGGGTTCGACTGCCTGCTCGTGCTTCGAGGCGACCCGCCGGCAGCGCCTTCCGGGAACCTGCTGCTGGATCTCTTGCTGGGGGCCGAGGTGCGCTGGGCCGGCGACCAAGACGCCGAACTGGTGATGGACGCGGCCTTCCAGGAGGCGTGGGACGCCGGACGCCGGCCGTACCGCATCCCGTTCGGTGCCTCCAGCCCGGCGGGCGCGCTCGGCTATGTCACCGCGATGCAGGAACTCGCCGGGCAGAACCAGGAGTTCGACAGGATCGTGGTCGCCAGCTCGTCCGCAGGCACCCAGGCGGGAATGCTGGTCGGAGCCCGTCGCTTCTCGATCGGCGCCAGAATCACAGGGATCAGCGTGGACCGGCGTTCCGCCGACCTGGTCGGTCGGGTTGTCCATCTGGCGCAAGAGACCGAGATCCTCCTGGGAAACCCGCCGACCGTCTCCGCCAATGAAGTTGACGTGGTGGACGACTACATCGGCCAGGGCTACGCCGTCCTGGGACAACCCGAAATCGAGGCGACCCGGATGCTGGCTCGGCTGGAGGGATTGCTGGTCGACCCGGTGTACACCGCCCGGGCGGCCGCCGGGCTGATCGGCATGATCCGCGACGGGCGTATCGACCGGGCCGAACGGGTCCTGTTCTGGCACACCGGGGGAGGCCCGGCGGTCTTCACCTACGGGCAGGCGCTGCTCGGGTAGGCCCCGCCCGGGGTCCGCGCTTCAGCTGGCCACCGATTGTCGAAACAGGGGAAAACTGCAAAGAAGAACTTGCCAAGTTCTCTCAGCAGTTTGAGAAGGGGCAGGTTCCCTCTTACAGGATCCAGGTGCTGGAACTCCATCTCGGTGTAGTGCACCCCGGCGCGGCCGGAGAAAGCGGAAACCAGGCGCCTCGACTCCCCGACCGGGACGACGTTGTCCCCGCGATCATGTAGCAGGAGGATCAGCGGTGCACGGATCCCCGGCAGATGGACGAGGGGTGACAGGGAGGCCAGGCGCTCCCGCATGGCGGGAGGCAAGCGCTGCAAAGCCGTCTCGGCTTCCACCAGTTCCCTGGCGGCCAGGAGGGAGAACACCGCCCGCCCCTCAACTGACAGCCCGTGGTCATCGAGTGGTTCGGCCCTGCCGTTGAAGGCGGTCCGGAGCGTTTCTGCCTCCGCCGGGTCGAGCAAACCCGTCAACGAATGGACGAAGACCTTGCGCGTCAGCGGATCGACCTGCCACGGCTCACGCCCCCCTTCGGCCGACTTCGACGAACTGGCAATGTCCGTCACAAACGTCGACATCGAGGAAAAGGGAGCGTAGGCGCTGACGAAGTTCACCCGGTCGGCAATCTGGGGGGTGGCAGCCGCCATCAGGGCGAAGGAACCCCCGACGCAGGTCCCGAGAAGCCCCGACCTGGCAGGATCGACATCGGATCGTTCCATCATCCAACCGTAAGCCAGGGAGATGTTCTCGACGTCGGCAGGGTCGAGCCGGAAGTCCCGCATCGCCGGCGACCAGTAGAGCAACGCCACGAACCCGGCGCGCGCCAGCGCTCTCCCCAGGACCGGGACCTGCGGATGATCCACTTCGAAAGGAACGACACCGAGGCAGACCACGATCCCCGGATGCGGTCCGATCCCGGGAGGGCGGTAGATCTCACCCTCCGACTCTCCCGTGCGCGTCGGGTATCTGACCTTCTCGATCACCGGCTCCGCTGTCACCCAGTCCACAGGGCGCGAGGGCAACTGGGGAAAGACCTTCAAGAAAAAGGTCATGGCACGGCCGAAGGCGCGGATGAAGCGAGTCATGCGGTTCGGGCGGTGCATCGCAACAACAGGAATCCGGCTAGGTCTGGGCGCACAACGCCGAGCTTGCCCCCAAGATTCCGGACAGCTGACCTCCCTGGCTGAGCAGGGGGATCCTGGCCATCCTTCCGGCCCGAAGAACTGCCCTGGGTCAGGCCCGAATCCCCTTCAGTTCCCAGACCGCCAGGGGTGCCCGCTTCCCGTGGACCTCGAGCACGGGCACTTCGGCCGCCTCGATCTGCCCGAGGATCCCGTTCGCCGATTCTCGGCTCATCAGCACCTGCCCTGGCACCGCCGCCTCCTGGATGCGCTTGGCGGTATTGACGCTGTCGCCGATGGCGGTGTACTCGATGCGCGATTCGGTTCCGACCAGCCCCAGCAACGCCGGGCCGGTGTGGATTCCGATCCGAAACCTCAGCCGGAAGGCCTCCGGCATTTCGACCCGCAGGGCGTCCGCCCGCTCACGGATAGCCCAAGCCGCCCGTGCCGCGCGCATCCGGTGATCAACCTGCTCGATCGGCGCATTGAACCAGGCCATGATCGCATCGCCAAGGAACTTGTCGATCGTCCCTTCCTCCTCCAGGATGGCCTCGGCCGCCGTCGCCAGGTAGCGGTTCAGGCCGTCCATCAGGGTCTTGGGGTCGACGGTTTCGCCGAGAGAGGTGAATCCTCCCAGATCGGCAAAGACGACGGTGATCTCGCCCACCCGCCCCCCCAACTCAACCCGGTCGGGGTCGAGCTGGTCGATCACCGCCGGACTGACCATCCGCTCGAACAGCCTGCGCGTTGCTTCCAGCCGTCGCTTGTCCGTCAGGTCGTCGAGCACCACGGTCAGCCCCTGAATATCATCGCTCGATGTGCGCAAGGGGGTAATGCTCAAAGCCAATGTCACAGAGCCGCGTCCCTCGATCTGCGGGCTCACCTCGATGCCGATCAGCTTCCGGTCGAGGCGGCGCACATCGGCCACCTGCGGCGGGAGGTCGTTCGCCAGGAGGGAAAGCAGGTCGCTCAGGATGGTTCCCTGCAGCGCTCCCGCCGGCTGGGCCAGGATCGCTTCGGCGGCGCGGTTGCACAGCGTGATCCTGTCTTCGACGTCGGAGGTGATCACCCCGCTGGCGATCGAAGCGAACACGTCCTCCATCAACGTTTTCAACTGGGTCACCTGGGCCAGGGTTTGCTCGACCGAGGAGAACAGGCGGGCATTGTCCAGAGCGACCGCCGCCTGGTCGGCAAAGGCCGCCAGCAGCGCCCGGTCGTTCTCCGAGAACAGCCCCTCGCGGGCGCGATTGTCGGCGTAGATCACGCCGGTCACTTTGCCCTTCGACTTGAGCGGGACGCACAGGATCGAGCGCAGGTTGTGCGCCACGATGCTATCCGTCGCGGAGAAGCGAGGATCGGCCTGGGCGTTGGTGGTCAGGACCGGGTCTCCACCGTGGGCCACCCGTTCGATGACGGTGCGGGAGAAGGCCTCCTCCCCGGGACCGATGGCCCCCCGCTCCCAGTTGCGGGCGACACGCACCCGCAGCTCGCCATCCTCGCGGAGCATCAGGAAGGCGCGCTCGGCGCCGGTGATCCGGATGAGCGTGTCGATCACCTCGGCCAGCACCGTGGGAAGATCGAGGGATGAGTTGACCACCCTGCCAACCTCGGCCAGCGCCGCCAGATGGGCCCGCTCGTCTTCGGCCTCCTGAACCGAAGCGCGGCATCGTCTGCAGGGTGCCGCTCAGCTGGCGGAGCCCCTCCACAACCCCCCGCGGGAAGTCCTTGGAAGCCGGACCCAGGCCAGACCGGTAGGTTTCGAGCTGAGCGCGCAGCTCCTCGGCCATACGGCTGAGGCGGGAAAGATGCTCTCCTGGACCGAGGCGAACGGTTGGCTCGACCATGACCTGAAGCGGCGGGGCCTCCGCCGTGGGGGCGATTATACGCGGCCATCCGCAGTCCATCGTCAACGCGAGCCCCGCAGCGAAGCGAGGTGGGCGTGGCAAGCTCTCCGCGGCGATGCCCCTGGTAACGTTAGCGTGCCTGGTCCTGAGAGTTCCAAGTCGCTGCCGAGCTGCACTCGGCACTCCTCGCAATGACGAAAGGGGAAGGAACGTTGTGGGCCCGATGCGGCCGCGGAGCCCCCGATGGGTCTAGAGCTCTCGCCCGAACATCCTGTGGGCCTTGTAGAAGTCCACTCCAAATCCGCGCAGTTCGCGGCAGCATCGGCAGGTTCTCCCGGCCTATCTGGACCAGGTCGGCGTGCTCGAACCCGCCGTCGCGCACCGACCGGTACATCTCGGTGAACAACAGGGCCGTGCCGCCGAGCCCCCGGTGGCCCTCGGCGATCCCGGCCCCGTTGACGTTCACCCAACGCGTCGTGCGCAGCTCACGGTAGAGCCTCAACCAGCCGAACGGCCATAGCCGTCCGCCGGTGCGCTGAAGAGCAGCCGAGACGTCGGGATACGCAAACAGGAACCCGACCGGCTCCTCGGCCTTGTACAGGATCTTGATCAGGCGCGGATCGGCCAAGGCGACCATCTGACGGGCGATAGCCTGCACCTCTTCCCTCGCCATCGGCGCGCTGCCGCTGGTGCCCCCCAGGCTCCGGTTGTAGAGGTCACCCAGTCGCGGTGCCAGGCGCAGGAGTTCACCACGGGTTCGGAACCGAGCGACGCGCAGACCGCGGCGCTCGCATCACCCGCTGCCCGACCTCCAGCACCCGCTCCGGAAGCCGGACCTCAGGTCCGAGGTAGCCGGAGACGATGTCGCCTCCGGGGGAAAGTTCACAGGCGATCAAGAGTGACTGATAGTACGCGGGGTTGTAGGGAATCCCGAACGCCGGTCGGTGTTCGAATCCCCTTACCAGCAATCCGAGGCCATCCAGGGCCGAGAACCCACGCGGCCCCTGCAGGCGCGTGAGGCCGCGCCCGCGACACCAGACGATGGCGGCATCGAAAAGAGCCCGCGCAGCTTCCTGGTCGTCCTCGCATTCGAATAAGGTGAAGAAGGCCGTGCGCGCCTGGTGGAACCGGTTGAACGAAATGGGCTCGAAGACCGCCAGCCTTCCGACGACGTCGCCTCGGCGCAACGCCACCAGCAGCTGCGCCGGCATCCGCCGAAGAAACGGATTCCTCCGAGAATCGATCTGGCCGGCTGCATCCTGCCGGATCGGTGGAACCCAGACCCGGGAATCCCGGTACAGACGAAAGGGCAGGTTCAGAAACGCCCTTCTTGCCGAGCGATCCCCGGCATCGACCGGGGCGACTTCTACGGTCGAGGATGGCACGTGAGCAGCCTCCCGCAAGACGGCGGCCGAAGTCAGTCGGCCTTTCCCAGCAGCCGCTCGAGGGTCATCGCGATCCAGCGCCGCGCCAATCGGGGACGCAGGCTCCGCCACGCCCGGGTCGGAGCGCCACGCGCTGCGGCACTCCCGCCGTAGCGTTCCCTGGCGTACAAGAGGTCGATCTCGCGAATCTCATATTGGGAGTCGGGGATTTCGACGACAAGGGCACTGGCCCGATCCTGCGCCGTTGGCGCCGCCGGCAGGGGAAGGTTGAGCCGCTCTGGCCAGCGAGCCATCCGCCGAAAGACTCGGGCGGATTCCACGGGCGCGGGCTCGGCCCAGAGTTCGACCCACCCAGGCATGGTCCATCCTGTGGAGCGGCCGACTCGGAGAGTTGCGCGTCCGAGAACAGCTCGAAGCGGACGCACAGCAAGGAGCGCCAGGGCTGCGACACCAACTGCGCCCGCGGCCGGCCACCAGGCCCGGGACTCAGAGGCGGCCTCCGGGATCTGGATATCTTCGAGCTCGTCCCTCAGGGAGAGATCACCGGGGTCGGTTCCGCCCAATGCAGCACCTGGCGCCAAAGGATCCGCTTCCTCCGGGCCGGTCGTCGCACCCGGGCCTGCGCTCGTCCCTTCTCGGCGGTTCAGCGCCGGCTGGGAGGCGGTCGGCTCAAACTCCACCCAGCCGTAGCCGGGGAAGTAGACCTCGGGCCAGGAATGGCTCTCCACTGCCGAGACGAAGTAGCGGTTCTCCTGCGGCTCGAAAGCCCCGGCGGCATAGCCGGCCGCCACCCGCGCCGGGACTCCCGAGGCCCGGAGCATCAACACCATGGCGCTGGTGTAGTAGTCGCAGAACCCGATTTCGGGAATCCAGCAAGAACCATTCCACCGGATCCCGCCCCGGAGGCGGAGCCTCGGTCACGCGCTGATAGAGGATGTTTTCCCGAAGCCAGGTGGTGATAGCGGCGGCCCGATCGTAGGGCGTGAGGGCACCCTGCGTGACCACAGCCGCGGTTTCGGAGATCGAGACGGGCAGGTTTGCGGGCAATTGAAGATACGACTCCCGCACCCAGTCTGGATAGGTCGTCCCCGCCAGCCGGAGGTCTCCCGCCAGGGGCGCCGCCAGGTGCGATCGCACCCGGTAGGTGTCGCCCGGCACCAGGATTTCGCCGGAGATTGCCTCGAGGATCTCCACCATCTCTCCGTCTTGAACCGTTTGACGGACCTCGGCCGAACGGTTGAACCAGACGACCTGCGACGGCAGATAGAGAAGGCGCATGGCTGGGACGAACGGCGAGATCAGGAACTCGACCTCCACCCTGCCCTGTCGGGCCGGGGGTCCTTCCCCGAAATCACCGGGCCGGTAGGGGGTCTCCTCGCCCGCCTGCGAAGACCACTGACCGTCCTGGTAGGTGTCGAACACCCGGGCCCTCCAGTAGGGTCGAGACTCGGCGGGGATCTCGCCTCGGACCGTGGCCTGGAAGACGGCGCGGCTCCCCGGATCCTGGCCCGGCCCGAGAGACAGGGAATCGGCAAAGGCCTCCCCGTACAGATTGACCGGGGCGCGCAACCCTGCGAATGCATCTGAGAACAGATCGCCGATCCGCGATCCCCCGGCGCCGCCGCCGCTGGCTGAGATGTCCGTGTCGGGGATCTCCGGCAGGAGCCAGGCGGCGCCTACCAGTACGAATCCGGCGATCGCTCCGGCGGCGGTGATCCGCCCGGCGATATCGGTCGGCACCTGGGCGCGGTTCAACTCCCAGCCTCGCCAGCGGCGAAGAAACTCCAGGCGGGCGAGCAGGGCCAGGGCCAGCAGCAGGAAGACCGGCAGGTAGATCTGCAGCCGATCCCCAAACCGGTAGTAGTAGACGTTCAGGAACACCGACACCCCGGGAGCGAACAGGCCGGCCCACGTGCCTCCACGCCGGAAAAGCCGCCAGGAACCGAACACGGCCGCAAACCAGTAGACCAGGGCCATGGCCAGAACGAACATCAACGAGTTGTAGCTGCGTTCGCCCCGGATCACGGTTTCGAGGAAGATCCAGATCCGGTTCGCCAGGTCGAAGACCCGCTCGCGCCAGGCCATTCCGGGGTCGAGCGTCGCCGCCATTTGGAACACGATCACCGTCGCGCCGTACCCGGCGGCAAGGGCGGCGGCGCCTCCGCCTCCGAAGCGGCTTCCCACGAGCAGGAGGCCGAGGCCCAGCCCGAGGGAGGCCGTCATCTGCACCAGGTTCAGGTCGTCGGTCCAGTTGGCTGCGGGGAGGGCCGTCGCCGCCACCAGGGCGGTGGCGCTCCACAAAGCGAAGGCCATCGGATCGGGCCAGCCGCCGCGCCGCCGATCGGATTTTTCTCCGGAGCCTGCGACATCCGTGGGCGAGGCGGTCATGCTCCCAGTGTATCGCGGGCCCAACGTGTGCGGCCTTGTCCTTGTCCCGCTCCCCCAAGCCTGCTATCATGCGCCGTCGCCGCAACGGCCGACCATGCGCCGCTCCAATCGAACTCTCTACCTCCTGCTGGGATCTGTAATCGTCGCCACCCTTCCCTGCTATTGCGCCGGGATCGTCGCCATCCGCAACGCACCCGGCAGCGCAACGCCCACTCCAACCTTGACCCCGACGTTGGCCGTCCCGAGCCCTACGACCGGGATCCCGGCGAGCCAAACTCCGACGGACACCGTGGTCCCGTCCACCCCGACACCAACCTTCTCTCCCCCGACCGCTACCCAGACGTTCACGCCATTCCCCTCTTCGACCCCTTCTCCCACCGCAACCGACACCCCCAGCGCGACGCCCACACCTCCACCGAGCGACACACCGGCCCCCGTCGCCACCACGACGCCGGGCTGAAACGGCCCGGGGCGAAACTTCATCACGGTTGAGGCGGGGAGATCGCCCCGGCGACCTACGCTCGAGCTCCGGACGCATCGCAGTGACGGACAGGAAGTTGCCTTGTCCTTGCCGGGCCACCGGAGGCGGTCGTGGCAATCTCCCGGATCGGGGGGCAGCCAACTGTCAATTGGATGGAATTGGGAGAGTTACAGAACAGCCTTCAAATCGGGTGGGGGAGCCTGACCCAGCAGGTTTCCGGGGACACGTTCTGCCAGCAGCCCGACGATGGCGTTGACATCCGCCTCGCCGCGCCAGGCGGCTCAGCTCTTCGACGGTGGCCGCCAGAGCGTCCCCCTGCACGGCCGAACTCGTCTTCCATGCGCACGATTTCCGGGTGCTCGGTCGGCTCGTAGTGCATGCCCTCGTCCCACAGAGTTTCGCTGAGCTTGTCGCCGGCGCGGGCGCCGGTAAAGATGATCTCGATGTCGCGGCCGGGCTCCAGCCCGGACAGGCGCACCAGGTCTTCCGCCAGTTCAAGCACCGACACCTGCTCCCCCATGCGGAGCACGAACACCTCGCCGCCTTCTCCCATGCCGGCCGCCTGGAGCACCAGATGGACCGCCTCGGGAATGGTCATGAAGTAGCGTTTCATGTCGGGGTGGGTGATCGTCAGGGGTCCGCCGGAGGCGATCTGGCGCTTGAACAGCGGCACGATGCTGCCGCGGCTGCCCAGGACGTTGCCGAACCGCACCGAGGCGAAGGCCCGTCCGGACCGCAGAGCAGCGTCGCGCACGATCAACTCGGCGATGCGCTTGGTCGCCCCCATCACGTTGAAGGGCTGGACCGCCTTGTCGGTCGAGATCAACACCAGTCGCTCCGTGCCGGAGGCCAGCGCCGCCTCCACCACCACCTGGGTTCCCAGCACGTTGTTGCTGACGGCCTCCTCGACGTTTACTTCCATCAGGGGAACATGTTTGTGGGCGGCGGCATGGAACACGACGTCGGGCCGGAACCGATCGAAGACTCCCTGGATGCGCGGCTGGTCGCGCACGTCGGCAATCACGGCATGCAGCGCAAGCCCGCCGTGGTTCTCCTCGAGGTCCAGCAGCGCTTCGAAGATGCTGTTTTCACCGTGGCCCAACAAGGCCAGTTCGGCCGGCCGCCAGCGCAGAATCTGGCGGCACAACTCCAGCCCGATCGAGCCGCCGGCCCCGGTGACCAGGATTCGTTTCCCGGCCAGGGTCCGACCGACGGCCTCATCGTCGATGGTCGCCGGCTCCCGGCGCAACAGGTCGGAGATGTCGACCTCGCGCAGCCGGCTGACGCTGACCTTGCCGCCCAGCAGTTCGTAGATGCCGGGCATGGTGCGGAATGGGATGCCGCGACGCCGGCAGACCTCGGCCACCTGGCGCACCACGGCGCCGGCGGCGGTCGGGATGGCGATGATCACCTCGTCGGCCCGCGTCCGCTCGACGACCGCCGCCAGCTGGTCGAGGCGACCGGCCACCCGCACACCGTAGATGTCCTTCTTGAGCTTCTCCGGGTCGTCGTCGACGAAGGCGATCGGCCGGAGCAGCAACTGCGGGTTGCGCTGCATCTCGCGCGCCATCAGGGTTCCGGCGTCGCCGGCACCCACCACCACCACCCGGCGGACTCCTCCTGGGCGGGATCCGCGGCGGCTGCGCTGGTTGAGTTCGGCCAGCAGGCGGATCGAGAAGCGCAACCCGCCCACCAGCAGGAGCGAGAGCAGCCAGTCGATCCCCAGGACCGAGCGCGGGAAACCCCGCAATCCGACCACCGGGACCAGCAGGATGACGAACAGGGAGACGAAGATCGAGGCGGTGACGGTGGCCAGACCGATCAGCTGGATCTCCCGCACGCTGGCATACACCCAGTAGCGGCGGTACAGGCCGAAAAGGTAGTAGACGGTCGGCTTGACCACCAGGGCGATCCCGACCATCAGCCAGGCCTGCGGCAGGTAACTGGCGAAGGCCGGGCCGATGTCGAGGCGCAGGGCGAAGCTGGCCAGCACCGAGGTCACGATCAACACCAGGTCGGCCAGCAGGAAAAACCGGTTGCGGATCTGGATAGGGGGTTTCATCGAATCAGGCGGGTTGCCCGCGGCGCATCCATTCTACCGTCGCGTGCAGGCCCTGTTGCAAGTCGCTGGCCGGGCGGTATCCCAACGCTCTGCCGGCCTCGGCGATCTCGGCCTGCGAGAAGCGGATATCCCCCGCCCGAGCCGGGCCGAACATCGGTTCGGGTGCTCCGGGAAAATGGCCCCGCAGTTCGGCCAGCAATTCGTGCAGGCTCACGGACAGCCCGCGTGCCGACGTTGAACACGGCGCCCTGGGCGTCGGCGGCTTCACCCGCCAGCAGGTTGGCGGCGGCCACGTCGTCCACGTAGACGAAATCGCGCGATTGTCCTCCATCGCCGTGGACCTGCGGGGCTACCCCATCGAGCATCGCCCTAATGAAGATCGGGATCACCGCGGAATAGGGCGAGGCCGGATCCTGGCGCGGTCCGTACACGTTGAAGTAGCGCAGGCAGACGGTCTCCAATCCGTACAGGTTGTGATACAGGCTCGCCAGGTCTTCCATGGCCAGTTTGGAGGCGGCGTAGGGAGACTGGGGGCGCGGCGAGGTCGCCTCGGAGACCGGTCCGGCGGCGTCGCCGTACACTGCGCACGACGAGGAAAGAACAACCCGGCGCACCCCCTCCCGGCGCGCCGCCTCCAGCACGTGGAGCGAACCCAGGACGTTGGAACGATAGGCGCCGATCGGATCTTCCATCGAACGCGGCACCGAAATCATGGCCGCCAGGTGGTAGACGACCTCGGCTCCATGGACCGCGTCTCGCACCGCTTCCGGATCCAACAGGTCGGCCACCATCAGGTCCACCGGCACGTCCCCCAGATTTTCCCGGCGGCCGGTGGACAGGTTGTCGAGAACGCGGACGATCTGGCCGCGCTCGATCAGCCGGCGCACCAGGTGCGACCCGATGAACCCGGCGCCGCCGGTGACGAGGCTGGTCGCCATCGGCCTCAGACCCCCCGGAACCTGAGGATCGAGCCGAAAGTCCGCGCCAGGATCCACAGGTCGAGCCAAAGGCTGCGGTGCTTGATGTAGTACAAGTCGTACTCGAGTTTCTCCGCCGACCCTTCGAGGGAGGCGCCCTTCCCGTAGCTCACCTGGGCCCAGCCGGTGATGCCGGGCCGCACGAGCAGCCGAGCCCGGTAGAAGGGGACTTTCTTCTCCAGCTCCGCCACCAGTTCGGGCCGTTCCGGCCGCGGGCCCACCAGGCTCATGTCCCCGAGCACCACATTCCAGAATTGGGGGAACTCGTCCAGGTGGGTACGGCGAAGGATCCGCCCGACCCGGGTGGTGCGGGGATCGACAGCCGAAGCCCATTGCGCCGCGCCGTCGGCCTCGGCGTCCCGGCGCATGGTGCGAAGCTTGGTCAGGTGGAACACCCTTCCGGCCTGGCCCATACGCGCCTGCCGGTAGAAAATGGGACGCCCGGTATCGAGAAACACCGCCAGCGCGGTCCACGGCAGCAATGCCAGGTACACCAGCAACCCCGCCATCCCGCCCGCCACATCGATCACCCGCTTGAGCAAGTAGATAGACCCCGCTGACCCTGACCTCATCGACAAACGACCGGAGCAGCCAGTCCGACTCCAGGTGTTGAATCGGAACCCGGCCCAACAGTTCTTCGTAGGTCACCGGCAGGCGGACGATATCGACTCCCATCTGCTGGGCGTCAAGCAGCGCCTGGAACATCGCTCCCTTCATCTGACCCTGAATGGCAACCACCACCTCACTGATTGCGTGTTCCCGGATCAGATCGAGCAACCTCCCCGAGTCACCGAGCACCTTGGCCCCGGCGATGGTCTTCCCCTGTTTGGCCCGGTCGTCGTCGAGCAGTCCCACCAGGAAGAACGGACGAGGGGTGAGGCCCTGGTAGACCTCCAGAAGAGCCTTGCCCCCCTGACCGGCTCCGACGATCAGGACTCGGCGCAGGAACATCGGCGCGGTGAAAATCCGGATGAAGAGCAGACGCCATGCCACGGTAAGGACCGCAGTCGCCCCGAGAAAATAAAGCACCCCACGCCTTGCCAGCGAGCCTTCCTGGAGGAAATACAAGACCAGGTACAAGGTGCCGGCCAGGCCGGCAGCGAGCAATACCCCCCGCAAGGACTCCCCCCAGGAGGAGGCCCGGTGGATGTCGTACAGGTTGACCATGAAGATCGGCCACAGGAAGGGCAGGAAGACGAACCAGGCGGCGCGCGCCTGGACGAAGTCGAGGGTGGGCCCCAGATAGTCGAAACGGCCCCACAAAGCCAGGGCCAGGCCGGCGCCGAGCAACGCGGCCAGCAGATCGCCGAGGATCAAGAGCAGTCGTCGTTCGCCCGAGCGCAGTCTCAACGAACCCCTTTCCTGCCGGCTCCGTGGAAGATCCCCGAAACCAGGCCAAGCCAGAATCCGCCCCCCCACGACAGATGCACCGTGGCCAGGGCTGCCGGGATCCCGATCATGTGAGCGGCCGCCCGGTTGCTTGCACCGGCCAGGAGACCGGCGAGGGCCAGCCCTGCCAGATAGGCCGTCCATTCTAACGCCAGGAGCTGCGCCGCGAGCTCGGCGAACGGCGCGGCCGCAGCCAGAAACAGAGACAGAAGCACGAAGAGCGGCGGCAGGGCCTGCCTCCAGCGCAGGGAGAGCGGATGCAGCCGGAGCATGCGCGCCTTCCAGAATCCATAGCGGAAGTACTGTCGAGCCAGATCCGAAAGGGACGATCGGGCGATGTAGGCGGAACGGATGCTCGGATCGAACCAGATCACCCCTCCGAGCCGGCGCAACCGGACGTTGAGCTCATAGTCTTCGTTTGTCAGGAGATCCTCGTTGTAGCCCCCGACGCGCTCGAGCCAGGTTTTCGGGAAGGCGCCGAAGGGCACGGTATCCACCGGCCCCGCTTCGCCGGAAATTCGATAGCGCGCATCCCCGGCGCCCAGAGGGTGAGAGACCGCCCGGGCAATGGCCCGAGCCATCCAGCCGGTGCCTCCCGGTCGAATCTCCCAGACCCCGCCGACATTGGCTGCGCCGGTGGTCTCCAGAGTCTCCAGGCACCGTTCGACGTAGTCTTCGGCGGGGATCGAGTGGGCGTCGAGACGCACCACCACCTCGGCCGTAGCCTCCCGCAGGCCGCGATTCAAGGCGGCCGGGATCGACCGCTCGGGGTTGTCGATCACCCGCAGGCTCATTCCGGGATTGCGGGCGGCGAAGGCCTCGATCACCTGGCGCGTCCTGTCGGTGGACAGGCCGTCGGAAACGATGAGTTCGATCCTGGCGGCCGGGAACGTCTGCCCGGCAACGGCCTCCAGCAGGGCCCCGATGCTGCGCTCTTCGTTGTAGCAGGGCGTGAGGATCGAGACGCTGGAGTGCGAATGGCCTGGTGCGGAGGGAAAGGAAGCGGGGACTTCCATGATCAATCGACGTCCGGCGCTGGGGGCCCAGCCATGGCCGCGGCGTTCCGGGCCTGGCGGTAGACCGGCGACCTGAAGAAGCGCAGAGCACTGCGCAAATGCAGATAGAAGTGCGTGGGGTTGCGCCGACTCGCCCGCTGGGCGAAGTGCACCACCCGGGCGGACTTGTCGACCCACAATCGGTAGCCGGCCAGGCGCGCCCGGGTTCCAAAGTCGACGTCCTCGAAGTACAGGTAATAGCGCTCGTCCATCCCTCCCAGGGCACGGTAGACATCGGCCCGCATCATCAGGAACATCCCGGCGATCCAATCCGGTCGAATCAGCAAGGCCCCGGAGTCGATCGAGACCGTGCGGGTCGGTTCCAGTCGCCGAGCGATCAGTTCCCGAAGGTTCGGCAGTCCGCGGGCCGAATCCTGGACGCGCCCGGCATGATCGACGATGGCGGGCGCCACCACATCCCCGATCCCCCGTTCGATTGCCCCCTGCAGGGATCCGAAGACATCGCTCTGCAGGCGGATGTCGGGGTTGATGGTGCAGAAGTAGTCGCCGGTGCAGGCTGCGAAGGCGGCATTCAAGTTTGCGGCCAGACCCCGCGGCCTCGGATTGACCAGACGCGTGATCGGGAATCCAGCCGAGGGCGCCGGCCGTCTGTCATCGACCGGCGCGTTGTCGATCAGGACCACCTCGCGAATCCGGTCTTGCGCGTAGTTCGCCAGGTCCTCCAGCAGCCAGTTGGCCAGCTTCTCTTGCCGATGGCTGACGATCGCGACGGAAATCACCGACCCGATCCTCCCCCTTTTCCAGGAACACGTCCCGGCCCGGGGCGCGGCCCCATCCGCCCCCGCAGCCCGTCGAGGGTGCCACGCACGATGGCGCCCGCCTTCTCAAGTCGTCGGTCTTCCACGAGGGCTAACTGCACCAGCCGGTAGAGGCTCCCGGAGAGCTCGTAGGCAAGCCAGTGAGGGAACTTCAGGGCATACAGGCGCAGCATGGAGATCCGGTTCCGGCTGATGTAGTACCAGCGGTCCGGCGGATGGAACGTTGGGTGGAAGGGCACACCGGCCCAGGTGGCGCGACGCCTTGACCCGAGCCGATGATGGATCTTCGCCCCGCAGGCAGCGATGATCCGGAACCCGAGGGTTTGGGCTCGCAGGCAGTACTCGGTGTCAACGTAATCGATGAAGAAATCCTCTCGAAACGGCCCGATGGTGGAATAGGCCTGCAGGTTGACCAGGCTGCCGGAGGTGATGGCGGTCGTCACCGGGTCGAGGACCTGTTCGCCGCAGGGTGCGCGGCGGAAGAGTCCCATCGGCCCTTTGCGCAGGAAGGGATAAGGACCCTTCCAGCCCGGGTCGACGACGACCGGCGCCACCACGGCCACCGCCTCCGGATGCGGGGCCTGCGCCGCGGCCGCCAGGAGTCTGGCGACCATATCGTCTTCCGGGCGGCTGTCTTGATCGAGGGTCAGCGCCCACTCGGCCCCGGTTTCTCCCGCCAGTGCAAGGCCTTGATTGAGGGCATGCCCCAGGCCCAGATTCTCCGCATTTCTGACAACGCTCACTTCGGGATCCAGGTCTGGCAGGCCTTGTGAACCATTGTCCACAACGATGAGCGCGGCCACCTGCTGGCGGGCCTGCGCCACGGCGTCTACCAAGGCATCGTCGGGGTTCCGGGTGACGATCACGCCAGCCACCGAGATGTCGGATCGGATGTGGCTCACGGCTGACCTGCGCTGCGCTGCTCCGGGCCCGGCTTCCGGAGTCCCCTCTGTTTCGCCCCGGGCTGGCCCCACCCTGACCGGTAAGCCAGCCTGCGGGGAACCTGCCCCATGGGATGGGGATGATACAGCATTTGCCGCGCCGCGCGGGATCCACCACTCCGGAAAAGCCTGGAGGATTGATGCCACCCGACATCCTGTGGCCGGGGTTATCCGGTCCTGTACAATGGGCCGCGCCGGGGCGATCGGCTCACCCCAGACCAAGAAACCCGATGCAGCCATACGTGATCTGCGTCCTCGGAATGCACCGCAGCGGCACCTCGCTGGTGTCCGGTCTTCTCGGTCACCTGGGGTTCTCCCACGGACCCCCGGAAGCGATGATGCCGCCCAACGAGTTCAACCCGCGCGGCTACTGGGAGCACCAGCCGTTGGTCGATATCAACGACGCGCTGCTGGCGATGTTTGGCGGGCGCTGGGCCTCGCCGCCGGACTTCCCCCCAAGATGGCATGAGCGCCCCGAACTGGAGCCGTTGCGGCAGGAAGCTCGCCGAATCCTGGAAACCGACTTTGGCCAGACCGAACGCTGGGTGTGGAAGGATCCGCGCACCTGCCTGACCCTGCCTTTTTGGCAACCCCTGATCCCTTCGGCCCGCTTCATTCTGTGCATCCGGAACCCGCGCGATGTCGCGCTCTCGCTCAGACGCCGCGACAACTTCCCTCTGGCAGCCGGCGGGCAGCTGTGGCTCAGGTATCTCGCCTCCGCCGTCAGGCACACGGCTGGTAGACCCCGCATGATCCTGTCCTACGAGGAGCTGGGTCGCGAGCCGCACACAGGGTTGGAACGATTGGGTCGCTTCGTGGGATTGGCCCTTCCGCTCGACAGTCCGGAAACGGCACGCGCCTGGTCCAAGGTCGTCGATCCTTCCCTTGGCCATTTCCGGAGCCCCCTGGCGGAAGTGCTCAACGAGGCGGAGCTCCCCTATCCTGTGCGCGCCTCCTATCTGCTGCTCGCTCTGCTCTCACAGAACGGAGAAGGTCATCTCTCGGTGCCGACCGATGGGACCGAGGCCGGCGAGCTGTTACAGCTGGTCCTGGATTCTGCCGAGGCCCAACTGGCGGGCCAGAGCACCGATCATGATGCAGAGCTCGCAGAGCGGAGCAAGGGGTGGCTGAACGACCGGTTGGATGAGTCCCAACAGGAGATCGAGAGCTTGCGGGCCGCCCTCGCCGATCGAGATCACGCACTTGATTCCGTGGCTCGATCTCGCTCGTGGAGAATCACTGCGCCGCTGCGGCGGGCCATGGAGCTGCTTCGTGGGAGGCGGTAGGTCGGAAGCAACCCGGAAGGGGAGTCGTGGACACCCCAAGGCTCTGCCGGACCTTGTCGCGAATCGACAGACTTGCTCCCCAATCATCGCCAACGAGCACAGAGCCGGGTCCATTTCCAGAGAGCTGCAAGCGCTCCCAGCCAGGAGCAGTGAGTTCGATCAGCTCTCGAGCGGCAGGAGCCTTGCGAATCACTTGACGGCGAGGACATGAACACGCGCGATCCCTCAACAAGTGAGACCTCGAAATCAGTGGGATCCAGTCGCACAATTGAGACTGTCTCCACAATCGCGCTCACCGTGTTGTTCCTGTCCTTGTTGCTCGTCCGGAATGATGAGTACCCCCCACCGTGGCTGGACGAGGGTGCCAACGTCAGCGCGGCAGCCATGCTGGCCAGAACGGGTCTGTACGCTCTGCCGGACAGCGCCGGGCCTCGGATCTTGGATCCGGCGATTCAGACAGGGCCGACGGTCATCGTTCCGATAGCGCTGGGTTTCAGGGCGTTTGGCGTCGGAATGCCGCAGGCTCGACTCCTGATGATCCCGTTCGCACTGCTCGCCTATTCCGGAGTCCTGTTGTTGGCCCGGCAGATCACCGGTCGGAGCAGCGCCTCGATCGCCGCCGCATTGGTCGTCCTGGGCAGCTTCGTAGCGTTCCCCGCCGCTGCGGGCAACTCACTGGCCGGCCCCACTCCGTGGAGCTTCACCTTCATGGCCCGACAGGTGATGGGCGAAGTTCCTGCGTTGGGCTTCGCCCTTTCGGCCTTGCTCTTGTGGCTTCACGAGATCCGACGGCCCCAGCCTAGGTACTACCGCATGATCCTCAGCGGTCTCCTGGCAGGAGCGGCGATGGTAACCAAGTCGCAGCTCTTGTTTCTTGTACCGGCCTGCGGATTCGTGGTCGCCGTCTTTGACCTTGTTTACTACAAGCAATCCCGACTCTTATCCTACCTTTCCCCGGGCGCCGCGGCGATCGCGTGCGTTGCCCTATGGTATGGCGGGCAATTCGTCGCCCTGGGCGCGGAGACGGCGCTTGTACACGCCGCGCAGTTGCGAGAGGGGTTCTTCTCTCTGGTCTTCAGCCTGAATCCCATTCACTGGCGAACCGCGGCCTCGAGCTTGTCGCAAACCGGTTTCTGGTGGTGGGGTTTGCCCGGGCTGGTGTGGGGCGCGGCTCAGGCCCGGCGCCGAACTATGCGGAGCCTGACCCATGCCGCGGGGCTTGCTCTGCCCGTCATTGGCTTCGTTTGGTTCGCCGTCTTCTCGGCCGGCTGGCAGCGATACGCCTTCTACCCCCTCTCGCTGACCCCGATCTGGACCACGGGTTTGCTGGTGGCCGTGATCAGGAAGGAGAATCCGGCCCGCTGGCGGCGCGCCAGGCAGGGCGCCGGGCTTCTGGCGCTGGGATTTCTTCTCGGTCTCAACGGATGGAGGACGGCGGCGTACTTCGCGGCGCCCCTGAGTGGCTACCGTGCAGTCGTAAAGTACTTTGTGAACAAGGTGCCTGTGGACGCCCTGATCGAATTGGCGGAATGGGAACTCAGTCTGGAGATAGAGCAGCCAATCCATCATCCACCGAACCATGTCCGCCTTGCGATTGCCGATTTCCTTTTCAGTGGGGGACCACGTCCGGTAGGGATTTACACCGGAAAGGAGGCGGGGCCGAGCTACCTGATCATTGGCTTGTACGGGAGGCTGACCGGTATCTATAACGATCTAGTTTCTAGCGAAGCTCTACTCCTAGAGAGCTTCGGTGACTATCAACTGTACCAAGTCACCGCGGCAGGGGTCGAATGAACACCCCGCTCCGGTCTGACAATGGCACTCTGGAGGCCAGGGAATTGATGCGACGAGGAGGAGCGGTGGGCAAGGAGACCAGGGGAGGGACAGTCGCCTCCGGGCAAGCGGCCGTGATGAAGAACATCCTTGTTGTGGGTGCATTCCTGGTGTTCTTCGGCATCCTCCTTCTTCCCATCCCCCGAAGCGGTTCGCTTCTTGGTTCGGTTGACAGCCTTTTCGTTCCCGCGTTCTCCAACACCTACCTGAATCGCCTTGTGTCGCTCGTTACGGGGGAGTTCGTTGGCCAAGCGATGTTCCCGGCGAACATCTCCCAGTTCGGCGAGACGTTCGTCGGAGAAAGCCTGCTCTTTATGGCATTTCGCCTGGCCGGAGCCAGTGATGTCTACTCACAATATGCTTCCCAGGTGGTCATGCTTGCGACGACCGGTTACGCAGCCTATCTCCTTTCGCGACGGTTCCTAGGCGACGCGAGGGCGGCGGTCTTCGTTGCCGTTGCATTCTCGACAACCAACTACATGTGGGCCGATATTGACCACCTGTACGTACACTTCTACGCCCTGCCGCTCCTGAGTGTCTACTTCCTTAAGGGGGCAGCCGATGAATCCAACCCAAGAAGCCTGCTCCTTGGAGGCATTTTCGGTGGACTTACGGCTCTGTTCTCCGTACAGATGTTTGTGTACCAATCGATCCTGGTCGCAGTGGTCGTCCTGTTTCGGTGGCGGGCGCTTACGGAGAGATACAGCCTTGCGGCGAAGGGCACCTTCTTCACAGCCTATGCCCTGATCCCTCTCCCTTTGCTCGTCTTCTACTTGAACACGGTCCTGAACCTCACGGTGATGGACCCCTTCCCGAGGTCGATGTTCGAGCAGTTCTATTCCCTTCAATTGCCCGACCTCTTGTCGGCCCTCCCACACAAGTTGATTTCATATCCGTTCGTTGCCGAAACCCAGGGCGGCTGGCACTTGGTTTCCCATTCCGCCTTCCCGGGCTTGCTAGTTCTCTTGCTTTCAGCCCTGGCCCTGATGCGCCCGAGGCTGCAGCATCTGGAGTTCCTGGGAATTGCCAGCCTCGGCCTCCTGTTTGCGTTAGGGACGATGGTCACCATCGGCGACCGAACCCTCACCTCCCCACTCGCTGTCTTCTATCGAATGATCCCCCTGGCCGGATTCCTGCGGGTCGGCTCCCGAAGCTACTCCCTCGTTCTCCTGGGGCTAACGTTGCTGGCCGGCGCCGGCCTAGCCCGCCTTCTCGGTTCATTGCGGCGGCGGAGCCGCAGGCTTCCCGACCTTCTCGTGGCCTTGTGTATCGCGGTGGTCGCCCTTGAGAATCTTTCCTGGCCGGTCAATGAGTACGAAGTGATTCCCTACCCGTCAATCCCCCTGGGCTATATTGAGTTCTTTGAGGACAAGCCCCAGGCTGTGATCCTCGACCTACCGGCGCGTAGCACGACCTGGCCAGGATACATTGACGAGATCGTATATGTCTTGTGGCAGACGCAACACCGCCGAACGATCGTCGGAGGCGTCTCCGGCTACTTCCCTGCCTCCAGAATCGAAGCCCAGAGCTATACTGATCTCCTCCCGAGCGAGGAAGCATTTCAGTACTTTCGAGATCTCGGAGTCACTCACATGGTCTGGCACGACTCCCCCTTCCTGGTTTGTCGGGCGCCGCATTCGCAGAAAGGTTGCGATCCCTTGACCGGTGGGCGCTCGTGGGCCTTCTCGGAGGCATACTCGTGGATGAACAGCGCTGATTCACTGAGGTTGGTCTTGAGGAACGAATTGATCTCTGTTTACGAGCTTGTGGACCCAACCTCCGGAGGCACAGCGAGCGCGCGATCCGAAAAGGGATCGAGATGACCGTCGCGGGCCCGCCTACCATCCTTGCGTTTCACCTCCTTTACTTCCTCGGCGTGGGGGCCGCCATCGTTCTGCTCATCCTTCGAGGCGGCGCTGGACTCTGGCTCACGATGGTCTTCGGGTTCGTCGCCGGTGTTTATCTCGAAATGGGGAATGGGTTGTTCATGGCCGAGAGCATTGTTGTGTATCCACAGCCACATCTGCTTACACTTCCTGGCAGCCAGATCCCCTTGTCAGTTGTCCTCGGTTGGGGTGCGTTTCCGGTCCTGATACGAGCCCTCTCCCGCTTCGCGGCTGGCTCGGCCACAAAGAACCGGACGGGTTGGCCCGTGGCCCTGATCCGGCTCCTGAGTCTGGTCCTGGTCGCGTTTGCCTCGGGTTTCGTCATCGAGTTCGTCGCCACCGCCATGGGCGGATGGGTGTACCGCGCCCCACCGGGCCCCCTTCCCTTCCCTCTGTGGCCGAGCGGTCCGACCATGTGGCTGGTTGTAGTCCTCTTGACCACAGGAACTTCCGAAGCAGCTCTCCGGGCAGTCTGGAAAGTGGCAGGCGGTTTCGGGATTCGCCACGCGGAAAGACAAGCATGATGGCCCTACTGTTCGAAGTCGGCGTCTTCGTTACCTGGGCGGTTGTTCTGATCTACCGGGTACGAGAGAGGAGTCCCTCTTCCACCGGCGAGCTTGTTGTCCTGCTCTTTGCGATCCCCACCACCATCGTCATGGAACTCCGAAGTGAAGTCTTGCTGGCGGGGATCGGACCGATCTATCCGGCTTCCCTGGCGTATTTCCCGTCTTTTCGGTTTCCGATCGCAATCGTTCTCGCGGGAAGTCTGCTCACCTGGGCCGTCTACCGCGTGTCCCGCCTTGGAACAGCGAGGCTCGTACCGCTTGGCGGCCCCCGGCAGGAGATCGCCTTGATCGGCGTCTTCTTGATCTTGATGACAGTCAGTCTGGCGATCGAGGTCGTTATGGTCGCAGTACGCTACTGGCATTGGCAGCTTCCTCCGGCGGCCACCGCGGCGACATGGCTTGGACAGTACCTCTACTACCTTCGCTTCTCTCTGCCGGCCTTCCTTGTGGGCAGACTGACCGAGTGGCATGCCTCCGAGCGGCCGGGGAGATGATCGGGCTGGCACATCCCGCTTCGATCCTCTCGAAATGCGGGCAGACCCTGTGACCGGCATCATACGCTTCGCCAGCTCACTGCGATTGCTCGAGGCATCCCAGGTCGCGGGTTTCGCGAGTCTGGGCATCCTCTTCGCCCTCGATCAGGCCGATCGGGGTGGCCTGGGCCGGTCGGCGATGTTCGTGGCGGCGACGTTCCTTCTCTACGCGGCGGTGTACAGTTTCAATAGCTATGGTGGATATACAGCTGACATCAGGAATGTCCGTCTGGCGCATCTCCGGCAGACCAAGAGGAGCACATATGCAGGGTTGACCGTCGCCTTTGTCGGTACATCCCTCCTAATCTACGGCCATCTCGCCCGAGCATTGGTCATCCTGGCTGGGGTTGTGTTCCTACTGTGGTGCTTCTATTCCCTTCCACGGGTCGGGCTCAAACACTTCCCTTTGACGGGAACCTTGGTGCATGTAGCGACTCAGATTGTCACTTTCCAGATGGCCGCCTTGGCCATCAATCGGGTAACGACCCATTCCCTGCTGGTGTCTCTCAACTTTGCGGTCCTCTTTGCCGCAGGACACATCCACCATGAACTCCTGGATTACAGCGCCGACAGAGAGGTTGGCGACAGAACCCTGGCGGTGACCTTCGGGCCGGACACTGCAATCCGGATCTACATCTCCTTGCTCGTGGCTGCGGCAGTCTACTGGCTCGGCTTGGCAGCCTCAGGAGTGATCCGTTGGTGGACGGCGGCTCCATTCCTTGTCGCCCAGGTCCTACAGATCGGTACTGCGGTCGTGCTCGGTTTGACTAAGAACTCCGGAACCCACACGCTGCGCAGGAACCAGTCGCTTTATCGCGTGTACTACGCCATCGCCGCGCTCGCCGTTGCCCTCCAGATTGTCCCTCCACTGTGGTCATGACACAGCCCACGCCATCGTGGAGGTTCCCCAATGAGATCCCGAGGGCACACCGGTCTTCGCCAAGCCCCGGCCCAGTCGACCGGGACACTGTCGCTACCCGACAAGGCGACGCCAGGCAATGAACCAAGCATGACAGGAACCCCTTGGATCGACGTGCGCTTGCCGGCCACCGCGATCCGCCTCCGCGACACGCTCATCTTCCAGGCCCCCTCCGTGGTCGGGGTGGCATTCGTGTTCCCCGGGCCGACAGCGGAGGCTCTGGTCCGAACCGGCTGGTTCCTCCTTGGCGGCTTCCTGCTGATGGCCCATATCTTCGCCTTCAACGACTGGTCCGACCGGGCCTCCGACGCCGAAGGCTCGCGACGAGAACTGGTGAAGCGGGAGGCCCGTCACGATGGCCGAGACGGACTGCTCCTGGCCGTCGGCCTCGGTGTGGCGGCGCTGGGGATCCTCGCCTGGCTGTCTCTCGCCCTGCTTTGGATTGGAGGCGCCATCCTACTGCTCGGCGTCGCCTACTCCTTTCCTGTGCTGCGCTTCAAAGGGAAGGGCATCCCGCTGCTCTCCTCCCTGCTCCACATTTCTGGAACTGTCCTGACCTTCCTGATGGGGACAGCCGTGTTCTCCCCGATTGTCGGCCGCTCGCTTCTGATCGGAGGGTACTTCGCCCTGATCATCACCGCCGGACACCTGGTGCAGGAAATCCAGGACGTGGCCGGCGACCGGAGCACGGCAATCTCGACCAACGCCGTCCGCTTCGGCCCCCGGCAGGTCTTCTGGGCTTCCTCCGCCCTGTTCGCACTGTCGTTCGTGTATCTGCTCGGCCTCGCCCTGGCACAACTGATTCCGACTGCTCTGGCCGTCTTAGTGGTTTTCTTACCCATTTACGCCTACCTTGCCTGGCGAACTCTCCGTGGTGGCCTGTCGCCCGAACGAGTTCGCCGTTTCCGTGGACAGTACCGGGTGTTGTTCGGCCTGCTGACAGCAGCCATGGCCTTCTGGACCCTCGTGGCCTGACGAGTGAACGAAATCGCTCCCTCAGACGTCGCCCCCGAACCGCCCGCCACCCCGGGGGTCGTCTCTCCAGGGTCCACCGGGCGATGGGTCCGACTCTTCGAGCTCGCCTGCACCGCTTTCGTGGTGGGGTTCGGCTTGTGGACGGTCGCCGCCAACGTCATCGTCCTCTCCGGGGGCTCGTTCCACTCCCTGGCCCGGATCGCCCCGGCGATCCTCCTGGGGGCCGTGGTCGTTACCGTGTTCCTGATGCGGGAAGGTCGGAACGCCTCTCCACCTCAGACCCCCCTGCCTTCGCCCGTAGCTGCACCACCAGCTCCTGCAGCGCTCGTTGTCGGCGCGGCTTCTGCCGCCCTGTTCGCCTTCCTCGACTTGTATCTGGCCTTCTGGGCCGTTGCGGTCCTGATGCTGGGTTGCACCTTCCTTCGCACTCTCCGCCAGGAATCATCCATGGAAACGGTCGGCCCCCGGCTGCGCTGGGATTCGGCCGCCCTGACCGCAGCCATTCTTCTGGCCCTGGGATCAACTCTGTTCCTAAACCGGCCAAACATCGACCAGACCATCAACCTGAACATGGCGGTATCGGTGATGGATCAGCCGCAGGCTCCGGTGTATCGGGCCGACACGCTTCACGGCCTGGCCGGGGCTTACTTCATCCCCTCCTACCGCGTGCATTCGTTCGAGCTGCTGGGGGCACTGGCGGCACAGGCGGTCGGACTCGAGGAACCCATCGCGATCTTTCATTTCGGCTTCGCCCCGCTGCTGGGCGTGCTGAGCGTCTTCGCCGCAGCCCTGCTCTTCCGCCGGCTTCTGCCGGACCGATGGGGGTGGGCGACTCTGGCCCTGACCGGCATCCTGCTGATCTTTCACCAGACCTACACCACCTACGGAAATCTGGCCTATGTGCGGTTGTTCGAAGGCAAGGGCGTTTTCGTAACCCTGTTGATCCCCCTGATCCTGCTCTACGCACTGAACTTCACCGAACGTCCAGGTTGGAAGACCTGGATCTTGTTGGCTCTGGCCCAGGTGGGGTCCGTCGGACTGACTGCCAACGCGCTATACGCCGCCCCGATGGCTGCCGGCTTCGGCCTGGGAGCCGGCTGGCGACCCTCACGCAAGGCGACTGAGCGCCTTCTCATCGGCCTGGCTGCCTCAGCCTACCCGGTTGGCGTCGGGCTTGTCGTACGGGCCGCCTTCCTTCACGAAGGTCTCGTCCAGGGTCTGGAGGCTTTCCAGGGACTGATGCCCATCGAACAGGCGCTTCATCTCAACCTCGGGGACAGGTTTCCCCTGTGGTTTTCCCTGTTGGCCGTGACCTCCGCCTGGACGTTGGTGCGGCCGGTCGGGACCCGGCGGTGGATCCGGGCCTACAGCTTTGCGTTCGTGCTCCTGTGCCTCAACCCATTCCTGACCGGCTTCTGGGGAGTTAACGTGACCGGGCCCTACCTGACCTGGCGGCTGCTGTGGGCCCTCCCTCTCCCCATCTTCATGGCCGCGCTGTTGGTGGAGGGGATAGCCCGAGGCCCCGCAAGCCGACTGGGCCAGGGCTTCGTCGCTATCGCCCTCGGCGCGACGATCCTGATCGGCCGCCCCTGGCAAGAACCTACCCCGACCTTCCTCGCGATGGGCCTGAAGGTCCCCCAGCCGGAGTACGCGATCGCCGGGCGTCTCAACCTGATGGCCGGTGATGGAAATCTGGTGCTGGCGCCCGAGACCGTGGCCGCCTGGCTGCCGACGTTCAGGGATCACGCCATGCCGGTGGTGGCCCGGACACACTACACCGAAGGGATCCTGTCGGTCTTCGCAGGCCAAGTCGATCGGGTTGAGGTCCTGGAACGGCTCGCCCTGCACGAACTCGTGATCGGCGTGCCGGGAGCGATCTCTCACCTGCCGCTTCTGGAAAGGTGGGTCGGCGAGGGTCGTCTGGCGGCGGTCGCAGTTCCGGCAAGCCACGGCGACCTGGAGGCGATGTCCAACGTGCTCGAGGAAGGGGGAATGCTCCGGGTCGACATCGAGGGTTACAGCTTGTTCAGCCTCCCGGAATGAGGTCAGGGCCCAGGAGCGCTTCCTGGCGTAGTCCTGCCGGCACCGACTCCGCCGGAGCGAGGCCGCTGGCACAGCCTCAGCGCAGATCGTCCGGAAGTTGGAGGATTTCCTTGCGCGGGAGCCGGCGCGCCAGCCGGCGCGCCAGTCTGGCGGGGTTGTCGTCTCGAGAGAAACGGTACTCGGGGACCGGATTGCTGTAGGAGAGGTTCGGGTTGTAGAACGGGTCTCCGTTCAGCCAGCCTCGCGCCTGCCACAGGCGCAGCGCCCGCTCGAAGTCCGACCGGGGTACCCGCTTTCCATGGCTCAATCCTTCATGATGGATCAGTCGTGCGTCCGGGGTGTAGATCACCCGCTCCCCACGGTCTCGAATCCGCAGGCAGAAGTCGATGTCCTGGTAGTTGATGATGAACGCCTCGTCGAACCCTGCCACGGCTTCGAAGGAAGGGCGGGCGGTCAGCAGGCACGCCCCGGTTACGGCGCTCAGGTCCCGGTACCAGTGATCGCTGCCGAAGGGCCCCATACCGAATTCGGGTTCCCCGTAGAACAGATGGCTGGCGATCCCCCCCATGCCGACGATCACCCCGGCATGCTGGATCCGGCCGTCGGGAAAGAGCAGCTTGGCGCCGACGATCCCCACCCGTTCCACATCGAACCACTGGACCATCCGGTCCAACCAGTCGGCATCCAGCGCTTCGGTATCGTTGTTGAGGAACAGCAGCAGGTCGCCGTGGGCGCTGGCGGCTCCCAGGTTGCAGGTGGCGCCGAAGTTGAACCTCCCGGGACGGTCCAACACCGACAAGGGGAGATCTCTGGCCCAGCGGCGGTACACGTCCCGGGTCGCCGCCTCCTGCGAGCCCGTGTCGACGATCAGGACTTCCCGAATCGGGTGCCGGGTCCGCTCGGCGAGCGAAGCCAGGCACCTGTTCAGGACCTGGGCTTGATCCCGATTCGGGATCACCACCGAAACCGTGCGAGTTCGAGACGGTCGGCAGCGTACGGTGGCGAAGCCGCCGAATCCCAGAGCGACCTCCGGATTTCGCACGCCCATACCGACGGCGTGAATCCGGATGGCCTCGCTCTCGTCGGCCCAGGCCCGCTCCAACCGCTGCGGGTCCGCCACCAGGGAAGGCGTCCGAAGGTGGCACAGGATTTCTGGCACGTGGGTCACGACTCCCGCTCCGGCTGCCAGCCGAAGACGGACCTCGCGTGCGCTTCTCGGCTTCCCCTTCCGAAACGAGACACGCTGGCGCTCGGCGAGCTCCCAACGGACAACGGATAGTCCGGTCAGGAAGTCCTCCGAGAGGAGCAGCGCCGGCGACCAGTCCGGCTTGAAGAACGGGCTGCCTCGCCGTCCGATCTCGTCGAGGTTGTCTTCGTCGGCGTAGACCAGGTCCGGGGCCGCGTGCAGAACCGCCTCCGCGAATCGGCGGAGGGCATGCGGAGCGACCACGCTATTGGCGGAGAGCAGCCCGAGGTAATCGGCCGGTCCCACGGGATCGGATGCCTCTCGAGGCGGCAGCGAGCCGTCCCAGGACGGAAGCACACGCAACCTCGGGTCGCCGGCCAGCAGGAGATCCATGTCAGATGGTATCTGTCGGACGGAGGGCGCCACGCATGCCGTCCACGACCACCGGCCATAGGTCTGGCCCAGGAGGGACCCGACCAGTTCGGCCACGCCGGTCCATTCTTCCTCGGCCGGAACGGCGGTGTAGAACTGGAACTGCGGTGCGGGCTCGCCCGCCGCGTGGATCTCGACGCCAGGGCTTGTTCGCCGGGGAGTCTTTTCGGCTTCCCTCAGGAAGAGGTCGTAGATCGGGTCAGAACTGCGCCGCGATTTGCCCACCCTTCGGAACACGGCTGTTTCGAGCCGGGAGAGCACCAGGTCTCTCCATCCGCCCGGAGGGGCCAGGAGGTAGCGCACTCGGGTGGCAAACTGGACCAGGAACCGCAGGCGGGTGCGAGGCAGGGGTGTCGTTCGGCGCCGCCGAGCCACCGTTTCCCAGGCGTACAGCTGGGCCGGATCGGGCCGCCGGCCAGCCGAGGTCTTCGCCCGTGAGGATCCGGTGCGGTGTTCCCCGGGAAGCGAGCCGCTCAACGGACGCGACCTTCCTTGAGCAGACCCAGCAGATAGGCTCCGTAGGACCCTTCGCCGTACTCCCCCGCCAACTTCCGGAGCAGACCGGCATCGATCAAGCCTGTGCGATAGGCGATCTCTTCCGGGCAGGAGATCATCATCCCCTGTCTTTCCTGAACCGCCTGGACGAAGGCGGCGGCCTGATGAAGCGACTCGGGCGTGCCCGCGTCGAGCCAGGCTACGCCTCGACCGAGGACTTCGACGCGTAGCTTCCCTTGCCGCAGGTAAACCTGGTTGAGGTCGGTGATTTCCAGCTCCCCACGCGCCGAGGGCTTGAGTTCCTCGGCATACGCGCCGGCACGATGATCGTAGAAGTACAGCCCGGGGACCGCAAACTCGGATCGCGGCTTTGTGGGTTTCTCCTCAAGGCTGGTGGCCAATCCCCCGGGTCCGAACTCGACCACCCCGTAGCGGCGGGGTTCGCGCACCGGGTAGGCGAAAATCACCGCTCCATCCCGGATGTCGGCCGCTCGCCGCAGCACCTGCGGAAGGCCCTGCCCGAAGAAGATGTTGTCCCCGAGGATCAAGCAGCAAGGCTCCCCGTCGACGAACTCTTTCCCGATAAGGAGGGCGTCGGCCAGACCTCGGGGCTGGTCTTGTTCGGCGTAGGAGAAACGCAGGCCCCACTGGCGTCCGTCCCGCAGCAGCCGGCGGAAACCTGGCAGATCTTCCGGCGTACTGATCACCAGGATGTCTGTGATCCGTGCCAGCATCAACATCGAGAGCGGGTAGAAGACCATCGGCTTGTCGTACACCGGGAGCAGCTGCTTGCTGGCGGCCCGGGTGAGAGGCAGGAGCCGGGTGCCACGGCCACCGGCCAGGATGATTCCTTTCACGCTCGACCCCCTTCCCCGGCGGGCCGCCGCGGTCCGCCGCCTGGATCGGCGGCCGGGCGTCGAAGCAGAACGACGTCCTGATTGGCGCCCATCCCTCCCTCCAGATGATCGAGCACCTCGAAGTGCCCTCCGAAGACCCTTTGGACGTAGTCGCGGGTGTGGAAGGAACTCTGATACCACTTGGGGAAGACCCCCAGCCAGGCGTCGTTCTCAAGGAAAGCGAAACCCGTCCTGTCCAGATCCAGCTCGGCCGCCAGGGGAGCCGGGAGCTTGGCGAGCGAGACCGCTCCGTGCACTGTGAGTAGAACGATCCCTCCCGGCCTGGCGATCCGTCTGAGCTCTACCAGCCACCGATTCTGGAACTCCTCGTTCAGGTGAGTGAGCACCGAGATGCCGTAGACGACGTCGAAGCTGTGGTCCGGGTAGGGCAGCGGCGGCAGCGGATCGTTGCAGACGTATTCGGCGAACGGGAGGTTCCGCCTGCACCAATCGATGGCCCCACGATGGATGTCAGCACCGGAGAACCGCGCCGGCGGGGAGTACTTCTGTAAGAACCGGAGTGTTCGTCCGCTGCCGCAGCCGAAGTCAAGGACGTCGCCGGCATCGGCGAAACGGCATCCGACCTTCGCCAGCGCAGCCTCGAGATCCTGAACCAGCCGCTGCCCCACCTTCAGGTAGCCGTCGAGATCCGGTCGGCCACCGACGCTGTAACGCAACCAGGCCGGAGGGATGCCCGTCAGGCCCTCGCTCCGGATGCGAGATCGGTCGCTCCAATCGGTGCGCAGACACTGAAGCCTCCAGTACGACGCCGCCAGCGCCCGGCGGACCGGCCGGGGCGTTCGGTGGTCCAGGAGGTTCATCAGGGCGCGCAGACGAGCGGCACCCCGCGCCTTGAGACCTTTCCAGACACGCCTCGGAGTCAAAGCCGGAGGCTCCACGGCCGCCGGTCTTGCCTCCTGGTTCGTGAACCACACCCCGGTCGGAAGAATTCATCGCGGCTCGTCCCGCTCCTCGTCGGCCTCCGCCCCGGGTTCCTCACGGGCGGGGCCGTAGTTCTGGCGAAACCAGGCCTGTACATCGGGTCGATCCCCCACCGAGCGGACCCACTGGCGGTGGTCGAGATACCAGCGAATCGTCCGCCGCAGACCCTGCTCCAGGGTATGCCTCGGCGTCCACCCGAGCTCGCCGCGGAGCTTGGTCGAGTTCGATCGCATAGCGGCGATCGTGACCGGGCCGGTCGGCGACAAACCGGATCAGGTCGGCGTGCGGTCGGTATTCCGAACTCCGGACATAATTCGTCGAGCACGTCGCACACCTGCCGGATCAGCTCCAAGTTGGTCGGCTCGGCTCCGGAGCCGACGTTGTAGGTTTCCCCATCGGGCGACGCCTCGACCACCCGCCACAACGCCTCACAGTGATCCTCGACGTACAGCCAGTCGCGGATCTGACCCCCATCGCCGTAGACCGGCAGCGGCTTCCCCTCCAGGGCGTTGAGGATGACCAGGGGGATCAGCTTCTCCGGGAATTGCCGCGGTCCGTAGTTGTTCGAGCTGTTTGTGATCAGCGTCGGCAGGCCGTACGTATGCGCAAACGCCCGCACCAGGTGGTCCGCCGAGGCCTTGGAGGCGGCGTAAGGAGAGCTGGGAGCATAGCGGGTTGTCTCACGAAACGGCGGATCGTGGACTTCCAACGAACCGTACACCTCGTCGGTCGAGATGTGATGGAAACAGGCTTCGTCCGGCGCGATCACCCGGTCCATCAGCCAGACCTTGCGGGCGGCTTCGAGCAGGGCCAGGGTCCCCAGGACATTGGTACGGATGAAGGGGGACGGGCGGGCGATGGATCGGTCGACGTGGGTCTCGGCGGCGAAGTTGACGATGGTATCGATCCGATGCAATCGCAGCAAGGAGTTCCACCAGCTGGATGTCGCCGATGTCGCCCCGGGCGAAGGTATGCCGCTCTTCGTCCGGAAGCTCGCGCAGGTTTTCCGGGTTGCCCGCATACGTCAGGGCGTCAAGGCTGACGATCCGGACCTCAGGGTCACGCTTAAGGATCCAGCGAATGTAGTTGCTGCCGATGAACCCGGCGCTTCCCGTGACCAGCAGACGCCGGAGACCCCTGCGAGAAACCGGGGCCGAACCCATGACCTTACGCAAAGAGGTCGGCCTCGGCCAAGCTCTTTCCGGCCGCGTCCTTGGCCGAAAGCTGCGGCGGGGCGCCCTGGATCAACGGCCATTCGATCCCAACGGTCGGATCGTCCCAGCGCAAGACCCGCTCGGCCCCGGGTGCGTAGTAGTCGGTCACCTTGTAGATCACTTCCGCCCACGGGCTGAGTACGTAGAAACCGTGAGCGAATCCCTCGGGCACCCACTGTTGCAGCCGATTGGCGGCGCTCAGGCGGGTACCGGTCCAGCGGCCCAGGGTCGGGGAACCTCTGCGCAGATCGACCGCCACATCAAAGACCTCCCCTTCGATCACCCGTACCAACTTGGCCTGCGGTGTGTCCAACTGATAATGCATGCCCCGCAGGACACCGGCCTGTGACCCGGAATGGTTGTCTTGAACGAAGTCTGCCGCCAGCCCGGCCTGGGCCATCCACTCGGCGTGGAAGGTCTCGGCAAAGAAACCGCGGACGTCCTGATGAACCTGAACCTCCAACAGCACCACACCGGGCAGAGAAGTCGGAAGAAGCTTCATCCAGCGACCGTGCCGCCCCGCTCCAGGCTTGCTTCGTAGCGGGCAATGACCTCGTCCACGGGGCCTACGGTCCGTAGCTCCCCACGCTCAAGCCAGGCGGCGCGGTCGCACAGGCCCCGGATCATCTCCAATACGTGGCTCACCACGAGGATGGTCGTGCCCTGGTTTCGGAAAGACCTCAGCCGCTCGACGCTCTTCCGCTGGAATCCCAGGTCGCCCACCGACAGCGCTTCGTCGACGATCAGCACATCCGGCTCGATATCGCTGGCGATGGCGAAACCGAGCCGGGCAACCATCCCCGACGAGTAGGTTCGGATCGGCGCGTCGATGAACTCCCACAGGCCGGAGAACTCGACGATCCGATCGAACTTCTCGCTCATGGCCCGTCGGCTGTTCCCCAGCAAGGCTCCATTCAGATAGACGTTCTCCCGGCCGGTGAGCTCGGGGTGGAACCCGGCGCCGAATTCAAGCAAGGGCGCCACGCTTCCCCTCACCACCACCCGGCCGGCGGTCGGCCTGAGCACCCGCGCCACCACCTTGAGCAAGGTGCTCTTGCCGGCTCCGTTCCTGCCGATCAACCCGAAGGTCTCGCCGGGCCGGACCTCCAAACTCACGTCCCGTACGGCCGTGAACGACTTCCGCCCTACCCGCCGCTGGGCCAGCCGGATGGCGTACTCCTTGAATGTGACGAAGCGCTCGCCCGGTAGGGCGTACTGCACGAAGACGTTCTGCAGACTGACGGCGGGGTCAACCGAGGGCGGCCTCATACGCGGTAGGGGAACTCGTCGGCCTTCCGCGAGAAGGCCCACCACCCGAGCAGGAGACTCAACGCCGCCCATCCCGCCCCCGCCGCCAGGTAGCTCAGGTCCGGCAACCTGCCCTCCAGGATCGGAATCCGAAACAAGGCGACCAGGCTGAACATGGGGTTGGCACGGACGATCCAAATGAACTGGGGGGGCAGGGCCGAGATGGGATAGATGACGGGGGTGAGGTAGAACCAGAGCATCAGCCCGATCTCATACATGTTCACCACGTCGGCGAAGTAGACCGCCTGGGTAGACACGAACAACCCGATTCCCATGGCGAACACGGCGGTCAGTCCGACGGCCACCGGCAGAAACAACAACGCGGGCGTGAACGGCACCCCTGTCACGGCCATGATACCGACGAGGGGGACCAGCGACAGGGCGATGTTGACCAACCCCGTCCCGATCGACGAGACCGCGAACACCGCCTTGGGCAGATAGATCCGGCTGAGGAGAACCCCGCTGAGCGACAGCTGGGTTGTCGCATGGGTCGTCGTAGTGGAGAGGAAGTTCCACAGCAACAGCCCGGAGAGAACATACACCACGTAGTTGGGAATACTGAATCGGAAAACCGTCGAGAAAACCGCGGTCAAGACCACCATCGTCGCCAGCGGATGGAGCATGGTCCAGCCGATCCCCAGCACCGAGCGCTTGTAGCGGACCTTGAGGTCGCGCGCCACGAGCTCTCGAACCAGGCTCCGGTAGCGGAACAACTGGGAGAATTCGTCGAGGAACGGAGCCGGCCGCCGGGCCGAGTCGTAGATCTCTAGGGTGGAGTCCTTCGGCAGCGATGTCAAAGTGGGCTTGGAATCGTGCGGATCCGGCCAGGATTGTACACGATCGGTATGGGCCAGGGTCCATCTCCGGCCGATCCGGAGGGGCTGCCGTCCATCTGACCGAGGGGCGGATGCGATCCGCTCGTGGTTCGCATGAGCCGACTGCCGTCCCGATTCGTCAGGCGGAACCGACCGCCCTCCGGGGACCTGATTCTCGCGCGGGTGATCTCCACCGCGCCCGGCCGATCCCGGCCCGCCCGCACCCAGGCCGCGGCCGCCATCCCGGGAAGGATCCACAGGTAAGGAAGCGCAAACGTGTCGAGGCTGAGCCCTTCCAGCACCAGGGCCAACAGCGAGAGCTGTGCGGCCAAACCCAGGGCGCCGTCGAACCCTCGCCGCCGTCGCATCAACCAGTTTCCCGCAGCCGCGACAATCACGAGCCAGGTCAGGAACGCCGCCGTCCCTACAAGACCGGTCTCCGCAAGGAGCCGAAACCACAGACTCTTCGGGTTGGGAAACAGGCCGGAGGCCGGATCCAGGCTTTCGAGGATCTCCGGCAGCAGGTAGCCGAAGGCCGGCACCGTTTCCCGGAACAGGAAGCCTGAGTTGCCCAGTCCGACCCCCAACACCGGGTATTGTCCAAAGGTTCGAGCGGCCGCGGTCCAGTAGATCACCCGCTCAGCGTACTTGAGTCGGTTGGCCAGGCTGTACCACGGCGGATGCCGCGACTCGCTCAACTCGGCGGTCGGCAGAGTGAGAATACGGGCGACGCGAGGATCGACGCGACTCAGGAACAGCAGGGCCACGACCCCGGCCGCCAGCAGGACCATGGCGACGACGGAAACCGAGACAAGAGCCTTGAACCTCGACAGCCGGGGATCCTGTCCGGCTTGCTCCCTTGCCGATCGGGCGTTCAACGCCGTCCGCCGGCGTCCGAAGCGCCAGCCTGCGACCAGGGCCAACACGGCCACCACCAGTGCCCAGGCCAGCAGTCCGATCCTGGAGAGCGACCCGACCAACATGATCCCCCCCCACAGCAGCAAGCCGTGCTCAACCGACAGGCCCCACAGCCGCCGGCGGGAGAGACTCACCCGATGGCCAATGCAGGCCGTCCACAGAGGCAGGTACAGGATCACCAATTGGTCTGCCAGCCAGGAAGGTTCGTAGGCGAACCCGGTAACACGCGTCGGGAAAGGCGCCCGCAGGGAAATCCACTCATGGACATCGTCCACCCACTGGGGAACCAACGTTTCCGCGTCGAGGACCACGGCCAGCTGGACTGTTGACCAGAGAAGCATCAACACGGCACCCAGATTCAGCGCGATCAGGCTGACCCTCAACCGCCGGTCATCCGACGGAACGAGCGCCGCCGCCAGGAAGAAGCCGAGTCCGATTCCCAACGTGGCGATGCCGCGGATGCCGCGCGCCACAACGTCCTGGCCCTGGAACGGTCCGAGCCCGAGCCAGGGAGACAGCAGCGTCGATGCGACAGCCACGGCCGCAAACAGGAAGAGGGGGCCGGCCAGCCGGGGCAGCCGCCATGTGTTCGAGCGGGTCGAGGCGACCGCGATCGCAATCAGCACAATCAGCGGGATCAGAGACAGGGGCGCAACCGGCTTGCCCCCGAACACCTCGGCCACGACCGGATGAGATGTGACCGGCAGGAGTGCCAGAACAGCGAGCCATACGACCCACAAGAGCCGGGCCGATACGGAACGGGAGCCCCCGCTTTCGGGGGCCCGTTCCCCTGAGGGTCGGGCGGTCAAAAACTCCGCCCTTCGCGCGCGCGGGGAGGACGGCCGCCGTCGCTCCGGCCATTAGGCCTAGAAGCAACCCGGAGATCGTCAGCAGGCTGCGATCCCAGGCGATCGGCTCATCCGGTTCGACCGCTTCAGTGACCAGCTCGAAAGAGAGGATCGGAAGCACCCCGTGGCTGAGGCGGATTTCCTGGCGCAGGGCGGCCACGGTATCTGCCTCCAGCCCTGAGCCCGCCGCCAGGCATTGCCAGTACGCCTCGAGTGGGGAACCAGCCAGGAGCTCGCTGCAGGCCAGAACGATGGGGGCCGACTGAAGCTCCATCGCCTTCCAGGCATGGTCCTGGGCCGCCTCCAGCTCGCTCAGCGCCAGGTCGGCCCATGCGTTGGCGATCAGAGCCATGATCTCCGGAGGGTCCCCTTGGACGACCAGGTGCCACGCCGCCAGTTCGGTGTCCAGGCGCATGTGATTCTGCAAGGACGCCCGGGTGGCCCAGATCGGATTCGTGCCATGGCGAGCCGTGAGAGTCGAGGCCAGCTCGTCAATCGTTCCCTGATCAAGCAACAACAGGGCTGCCCGGTCCAGCGCCCGGTCCTCGACCAGCAAAGGCAAAGGTGGGGTGCGAGCATAGTCGATGGAAACACCGAGCGTCGCCGAGGCTTCATATCTGGGTTGAAGCGCCGCGCTGAGCAGCAGCGCCAGCGCGGCCCCCAGGATGCCTCCGATCACAATCCGCGGCCAGCGGTTGATCAAGAGGGAAACGAGATCGATCGAGTTGGGGCTGTGTTGGTTCTCGATCTCACGATCTCCTGAAGCGGTGCCGCACCCAGTCGTTCCTACAGAGGCGGGTCGATTCTAGCCGACTTGCCCGCTGCCGACCCGCCGGGCCGCTCTACTCCCAGGCATCTCCGGGGAGCTCGAATCCAAGATCCTGGTAAGCCCGCGCGTACGCCTGAAGTTGCCGATGGATACCAAACGCAGCCCCGGCGCGCTCTCGACCTTGGGCGGCCAACCGCGCCCTCTCCACCGGGTCGGCCAACAGAGCTTCGATTGCCGAGGCGAGCTCGGCCGAGTTGCCCGGGGGCACCAGCCGTCCGGTCTCCCCGTGGACGACCACGTCGCGGCAACCCGGAGATATCCGTCGCAACCATCGGGACCCCGGCTGCGGCGGCCTCGATCAACGACTGCGGGACCCCTTCCCCATATTTGCTCGGCAGGACGCAGACGGTGGCGGAAGCGAGGATCTGAGGGACATCCTCGCGGTGCCCCCACCACTCGATCGTGCCGGATTCTTGCCAGGCGCGCGAACGCGCTTCGCCGACCGATCCCGGGTTCCCCGGATCGGGGCTGCCCACCAGGACGAACCTTGCCGGCCGCGAGCGTCGAACGATCTCGGCCGCGGCCACGAACTCGCCCACCCCTTTGGTCCACAGCATCCGCGAGATCATGACCACCAGCGGCGGATCCAGCTCAGCGGGAGGCACCCGGAAGCGCTCGAGGTCGACCCCCCATCCGGGGATGATCCGACTCCGGCGCCACGCCGACTCACTGCTTCCGAGGATCGTCTCACGATCCGCAGCCTGGTGGAACACGGCCAGCCGACGTGGCCGACGAGACACACGGCGCATGCCGGCCAGCAACACGGCGCGATCTGCCAGGCTGAGCGGCGATCGGGAAGCAAAGGCATGCCCCAGCCCCGGTAGCACGTGCACGATTGCAGCCGCGCTCGACCCGGCGGCCGCCTCGCCAAGCAGCACCGCCTTGGAGGTCACCAGGTGCACCAGGTCGGGGTGGGCCTCCCGCATCACGTCCCGGATCCCGCCAACGGTGGCGAGGGCATCGCCCACGCCTCCTCGCCCCCGCACCATCGGGATCCGGTGCCATGCGAATCCTGCCTCCTGCAGGGAGTCGACATGGCGGCCGGCAGGCGAGGCCACGTCGACCACCACCCCGCGCTGGGCATGCTCCTCAAGGAACCGCAGCATGAAGTTCGCGATGAACCAGTCGGTGTTTGCGACCACCAGAACTCGTAGGAGCGGGGTCATCGCCGGTATCCATACCGTCGGGCCAGCCAGCCGGTTAAGGCCCAGACCCACTTCACCAAGGTCCCCGGCGCGGACACCTGCCAATCCAGGTCGACCCGGATCGGACGCCCGCCGCTGTGGCGCGCCCGATTTCCGGCCATGATGTGGCCGAAGCCGATCGGCTCCCCGCCCCCCGCTTGATCCGCCACTCCGCTGAAATCGAGGGACAGGAAACCGCCGATCGTCCGCAGGGCCGCCCTGGGATCGGTCGCCAGGTCCTCGTAACGGAGATGCAGATAGGGGACCTGCGGATGGCGTCGGCGAAGCCACTCGGTGGTCAGGGTTACCAGGATCCAATCGAGGGTGGTGGTGAGCACTCCGGCGGAGCCTTCCGCCCCTCCCCGGAAAGGCCGGTAGAACTTCTGCTTCGACCAGACCACGCCCCGCGGGTCGCGCGTCAGGTGAATCAGGGAGACGTCGATGCCGCCCGCGAGAATCAGGCTGAGTGCCCGCGCGGGGTGCTTTGAGGAATCAGCATGGATCGTCCTCCCGGAGGCTGTCTCGATGGCAGACAGAAGCTCCCGTGTCCATTGCGAGTAACGACCGAATTCCGGGGAAGGCCGGCGGGCATGGGCGACCAGTCGACGAAGATGGCGGAACCTCTCCAGGAGGTCCTGGACTCTCCGGTACTGGCCGAGCGTCCCGGGGGCGATGCGCGCCCCCCATTCCGCCAGAATCGGACCCCAGACAGGACAGGCCGGTAGGGGTTCGCCGCAAGAGCAGACACGAGGGGTCCCATGGTCGGGAACAAGCAGCAAGTAGAGTTCCCCGGAGGCGAAGATCTGGGGGTGTGCGCCCAGCAGGGCGTCCAGGATCGTCGACCCGCTGCGGGAAGCACCGACGATGTAGACCAGACGATGCGATCCGTCCCCGTTGGCCCGCCGTGGCGACACCGAGGGAGTCATTCGTCGACGGGCTGGGCGGCGGGCCCGCCGACGAGCTCGCGCCGTACGGTATCCCGGGCGAACCGAATCGCTCTCACGGAAACCGGGTACGTCGCACCCAGGTAGGCTGCGGCGCCGGCCGCCACCATCAGCAGGAGTCGCAACAGTTCGATGCGAAGGCTCTGGGCCGCCAATTCGACCCCGAGCACCACGGCGCTCATCACCACGATCCCGACGGCGGGCCGAAGCATCGCCCGGAAGAACCTCGAGACGGGCAGTCCCGTAGACCGGCCGATCAGGATGGCGTGGACGGGCACCGCCAGCAATCCGAGGGTCAGGTGCACCAGCGCCACCGCCTCAATCCCCAGGTGGACCAGGGCCACGAACCCGGCGATGCCGGCTACGGCGAACACCAGGTTGACTCGCATCGGCAGCATCGAGCGGCCCATTGACATCAGGAATGTGGTGCTGACGGCCGGGACCACCTGGACCGCTCCGGCCAGCGACAGGATCTGCACTGTGCCGGTGCTGGGAGACCAGCGTTCTCCGAAGGCGAAGGGGATGACTCGCGGCGCCAGCAGGGCAATGCCCACGAAGGCCGGGAACGCACCCAGAGTCATCGTTTCGAGGGTCTCCAGAAAGGCGCTCCGATGCCGACCCGACTCTTCCTGGAGCCTCGACAGCACGGGCAAGGCTACGGACTGGAAGGTGCCAACCACCAGGGTCGTCACGTACGTGAGCAGGCGGTAGCCGATCGAGTAATACCCGAGCCAGACAGCTCCCAGCGTCCCGCCGATGACCACGTCATCGGCCTTCCCCTGCACCAACAGGACCAATCGATTCAAGACGACCGGAGCTCCAAAGCTCCACAGATCACGAGTTGCCGCACGAGTGGGCTTCAGCCGCGGCCGCCAGTCGGAGATCCTCCACAAGACCGCTAGAGCGACCAGGCCCCGCCCCAGTGCCTGGCCCACCAGGCTCCACACCCCGAGACCTTGCACCGCCATCGTAATCCCCACCGCACCTCCCGCCGCCTCCGCCGCCATCGAGCGGATGGCCAGGCCCCGAAACCGCATCCGCCGCTGGAAGACGGCCGTCTGGGTCGCCCGCAACCCCGCCAGGAAGAAGGCGGGCGAAATCCCGATCAGCACGCCTGTCAGCCGGGGCTCCCGGAAGGCGAGCGCCAGTGGAGCCGCGACCAGCAGCGTGATCGCGGAAACCGCCGCCGACATCGCCAGGGAGAAGACGAAAGCCGAGTCCAGATGCCGGTCGTTCAAAGTCGCACGCTGTACCACCGCCTGGTTCATTCCCTGCTCGATCAGGAGGATTCCGGCCAGGACCACCACGTTCGCCATGGCCATCACGCCGAAGTCCTCGGGCTCCAGCAGGCGCGACAGCACGATGAAGACTCCCAGGGACAGGACTTGCGCGCCGATCCGTTGGAGCCCCGACCACAGGACACCCTGAGCCGCATCGGCTCGAAGACTCATCCTCCGGTCGCCTCGTCGTCGACCGAAACGCCGTCGATCACACGCCCCGGTCGCCCCAAGTCGTGGACCCGATGCAGGTATTCGACATAGCGATCGACATGGTGGTTTTCCAGGATACGCGCTCGCCCGGCGTGCCCCATGTCTTCCGCCTTCGGCGGATCGGATACCAGCCTCAGGATCGCCTGGGCGATGTCTTCAGGCTCCAGCGAGGTCAACACACCGACGTCGGGCGTGACGACGCGATGGGTCTCTCCAACGTTGCTGGCCACGATCGCACATCCGGCCGCCATCCCCTCCAGCATCGACTGGTTTGGGAAGTTGTCGAAGTGGTCTAGCGAGACGTGAACCAGGCTGCGATTGACCACCGGCGATGGATCTTCCCGGTAGCTTGCCTGCACCTGGTTCGCCCAGCGGGCGGAACGGATCCGCTCTGCCGTCTCCGCAGCCAGCTTCCCGGTACCGAGCACCTGAAAACGGACGTCGGGCCGGCGCCGGAACACATGGTCGATCACGCTCACCATCAGCAGCGGGTTCTTCCAGTCGATCGTCCGGGCAGCATAGCTGACCAGAAGCTCCTTCGGCTCCGGATGGAAGGCTTCATGGTTGACGGTATTCCAGGCCGGGTTGTTCAGGCGATCGGCGGGGACGCCCATGTCCTCCATTCGGTCGGCGATCCACCGGTACAGGCAGTCGACCCGTTCACTGAGGAGCGAGGCCCGGCGAAGCAGGCGAGAATCCAGGGAACGGCCGTCGAAGTACTTGGGCAGGTGGTCGACCACGGGGACGACCCAGGGCACCCCTTCCAGGGGCCGCAGGGCCAGGAACGGCACCAGTTCCAGGTACGGGTGCAGGAGCCGAACCCCTTCCCGTCGTGAGAGCCGCTCCAGCGCACGCCGATAACGCTCCAGGGTCAACAACCGCCCGAGGTTCACGACTGCCGAGGCATGGGCGCCACGCTTGAGGTCGAGGGGGTGTCGCGGCAGGGAGCTGTCGCACCCCCGGCAATCGGTCGAGCCCGAATCCGCCTGCGGTCAGGATGTGAAACAGCTCCCGGGAGACGACAAGCAGGTACTCACCGGGATAGCGTCTCTCGAGGTTGCGGTAGACGAATGCCATGCGGCGCTCGGTGCCGCTGGCCATGACGCTCGGCAGAATCAGAGCGACCTTGCCGTTGGACTTGATGTCGCGGATTCCGCTTCGACCTAGCGAACGGGATTCATGTGCGGTGCGCCCCCGGACGGCTCCGGCGACTCGAGAAAACCATGCTCACGCAACAGGTCGAGAATGCGCTGGGCGTTGCTCTCGGGAGATTCCACGACGGTTTCCAGATGGACTTCGGGGTGCTCCGGCGGCTCGTAGGGGTCGTCGATCCCGGTGAAGCCGACGATCTCCCCGCGGCGTGCCTTGGCATACATCCCCTTGGTGTCACGCGATTCGCACACCCCCAGCGGCGTGTCGACATAGACCTCGATGAAATGATCCTGGCCGACCATGTTGCGAACGTCGTTGCGGGTGGCCCGGTAGGGGCTGACCGCGGCGCAGACCACCACGCCGCCGTGGCGGACGATCTCGGCCGCCACGAAACCGATGCGTCGGATGTTCACGTCTCGATCTTCCCGGCTGAAACCGAGCCCCTTCGACAGGTGGGTGCGCACAACGTCACCGTCCAGAACCGTCACCTGGCGACCGTGTTCCTGAAGCAGCACCGTCAGGATTTCGGCCGTCGTCGACTTCCCGGCCCCGCTGAGCCCGGTGAACCACACGCACATCCCCTGTCGATGACGGGGCGGGTAGGACTGCGCCAGGATCTCGGCCACCTCCGGGCGGGTAAACCACGAGGGAAGGATGCGACCGCGGTCCAGATACTGCTCCCTGACCTGGGTGCCCGAAATCGAGGCGGTCGCCTTTCCCGCATCGACCTGGTCGGCCTGTTCGTAGCGGTTCTCCTCCGGCAGGTACACGAACTCCCGGAAGGGAACCATGCCGACCCCAAGCTCGGCGGCGTGAGCGGCCACCAGATCCTGAGCGTCGTAGGGACCGTAGAAGGGACGGCCGTCGGAATCCACGCCGGGGCTGGCATGGTCGCGGCCTACGATCAGATGGCTGGCTCCGAAGTTCCTGCGGATCAGAGCGTGCCACACCGCTTCCCGCGGCCCCGCCAGCCGCATGGCCAGTGGAAGCAGGGCCAGCACCGCCCGTCCGGCCGGGAGATGGCGGGAGGCCAGCACCTTGTACGTTCGAACGTGGGTGTAGTGGTCCACATCGCCCGGCTTGGTCAGCCCCACGACGGGATGGAGCAACAAGGAGCCGTCGACTTCGTCGATCGCCCGCCGGGTGAGCTCCTCATGCACTCGATGTAGGGGGTTGCGGGTCTGGAAAGCTACCACGGCGGGCCGGCCCAGATGGGCCAGGGCCTCCCGGGTCTGAGCGGGGGTCAGGCGCAGATCCTTGAAATCGAAGCGCCGCGGAAGCTGGACGACCGCCAGCTTGCCGCTGACGAAGACCGATCCCCAGCGAGATGTCTCGGCGACCAGGGGATGCCGGGGCGAAACCGTTCCCAGGACGTTGCGGCTGAACTCGGCCCGGTCCCAGGGGTAGACCTCTTCAATGCGCATCACCGCCAGCAGGTCGTTCTTCGAATCGCGTAACGCCACTTCCGAGTCCAGCGAAAGCCTGGCCGACTCCTCCACCGGGAGCGTGATCGGGATCGGGTACAGCGTCCCATCCGCCAGTCGCATTTCGTGGACCACGCGCTGGTAGTCTTTGCGCCCCATGAAGCCGGACAGCGGCGAGAATCCGCCGGTCGCCAGGAGTTCCAGATCGCATGCGGCCCGTTCCGAGATCTGGATCGATGGCAGATGGGCAGCGCGCGCAACCAACTCAGCCCGATCCGTTTCGGAGACCAACAGGTCGACCAGGCGATCCCCCAAGGGTGAGTTCAGCGTGATCTTCGAGTTCGTCATGTCCCGCTGCCTGCCGGGGGACTCCCTGACGAATTCGGCCGCAGTCCCTGCAGCCGGAGACGCAGGGGCCACAACGGTCCGGCGGCCCGCCGGATCTGGTAGCGCAGGTTCATCCGGGAAAACCAGCCGCCGCCCATGCGGCGGTGGACCCGCATCATCTCCGGCCAGCACAGGTCGTCGTGGGTCGTGGTCTTTCCCGCCGGATGGAGCCGAAACCCCGCCCAGGGCCTCGGCACGTAGGCGAGAGGCGACACGGCCGCGATGCGCACCCACAGGTCGTAGTCCATCGCGAAGTGGAACGTCTCGTCGAGCGGGCCGGTGAGCCGCCACAGGCGCGACCGGAAGAAGGCCGCCTGTTGCGGGATATGGACGTACCCGCGTCGCAGCCTGCGGTAGTCGGTGCGAGCTCCCGGGAACCTGCCCAACACCCGGCCGTCGGTGTCCACGTAATCGGCATCGCCGTACACCATTCCGGCCTCCGGATGCTGCTCCAGGGCGGCGACGGCCTCCGCCACCGCGTGCGGATACAGCACATCATCCGAATTCAGCCAGGCGAGAATCTGGCCGCCGGCTCGGCCAAATCCCTTGTTGATGGCGGCCGTCTGCCCCGAATCGCGTTCCGACACCCACCACGCCAGGCGGTCCGCATAGCGCCGCAGGATTTCCACGCTGCCGTCCGTCGATCCCCCGTCGACCACGCCGTACTCGATCCGGGGGTAGGTCTGGTCAAGCACCGATTGCAGGGTCGCCTCGAGAAACGGCGCCTGGTTGAACGAGGGTGTAATGATCGATACCAGAGGGGATTCGGGCACGGATGGCACCTGGCGAAACTTCGATTGTACCCGGGAACTCTCCGTCACTCAGCCGCCGGGTTCGAGAAGCAGGATTCCCAGCAAATCGAGCGGGAGATCGGCCAACACCGGTTCTCCCGGCGGGGCCAGCGGGTACTCGACGGCGTCGATCACCAGGGGCTCCCCCCGTCGGGTGATCCCGCTTCCGGTGTGGATGACGATCAGGTGCGTCCAGTCCGTCAGGGTGGCTTCTCCCGGGGGCGCCATGGTCGTGTCGCCGTTGATTTGCAGGGCACCGTCCGGGAGGATCAGATACTCACGCCAGTCGGGAACACCCCGGTAGACCCTGGGCGGCGGCGACCAATGCGCCGGGATCCGATACAGCTGGCTCAGGATCCGCGGCAAGTTCCAGGAGTTGGCGCCGATTTGAAGCGGGTCGGCCAGCCCTTCCGGATCCACGATCACGATCGTTCCCGGGCCCGCGTCCTGAATTTGTGGAACCAGGCCTCGCCAGAACCCCCGCTGGAGCCTCCAGGCCTCTACGTAGTCCTCCTGGATCACGAACCCGTAGCCGAGGATCAGGCCGAACAGGGCGCCCCCCGCCAGGGCCAAAGCGCCGCGCGACCTCCTGCCCGGCGATGCCTGCAGTGCAGCCGCCACAACCGCCCCGACCACGAGCGCAGCGCCGCTGGCTGCGGCGACGTGCACCCGCGTTTCGTGGCCGCTGATCGCCGTTGCACGCGTGGTGAAGGTCAGCGGGTAGGCCAGAACAAGCAACATCACGCCGATCCCGGCAGGCTGCCAGGGATGTCGGGACGCCATGCGGGTCTCGTCTGAGTTGACCTCACCAATCCACGATCGCAGAATCAGGACGCCGGCGATCGGCGTCGCCACCAGTGCCGCTAGGACCCCTTCGCTTGACCCGGCAAGTACCAACTGGACCGGTCGCAACAGGTAGCTGCCCAGGGCGACGAGCGGGCCCTGCACGGTGTGCAGGGCGGCAGTCGCGACCACGCCCGAAGGGGTCAAACCGAGCACCCGCTCTTCTCCGATGGCGGCCCGCAGCACTGCCACACCAGCGAGCATGGCCATCAACAACGCCGCGTGCAGGGCCGTCTCCCGAATCGTCCTCCGGGTGAAACCCGAGCGCAGCGCCGGCGCGGCTGCCAGCAGGAAGTACGGCGCCTCGTAGGAGAACAACAACACCAGGGCCAGGGCATAGGTGATCCAACGTTTGCCGCCCAGGTAGGCATGCAGCCCGAGCAAGGCCATCGTCACCGACGGCTGGACCCCGAGGGAATGGGTAAGAAACGCCTGGGTCGTATCGCCGCTGAAGACCACGAAGGCGATGCCGGCCGGCACAGCCAGCGAACGACCGAAGCTCCGGCGCATCAGCAGATAGAACAGCACTGCGTTGCCGCAGACGACTGCGAAGCCGAGCAGGTACGTCCCGGGGAGTCCGGCCAGACGCCAACCGACCCATGAAAGGAAGACGATCAAGGAATTGGAGAAGGGACGAGCGTGACCCTGCAGGCCGGTGATGTAGTCGGTTAGAAACTCGCCGAGCTCTCCCGGAGAGTACTGAACCGCCTGCGGGATGATGGTCAGGTCGTCTTCATAGAGGCCGAAGGCGGCGACGTGCCAGTAGCGGCCAGCCCACACCCCGGCGGCCAGTGCCAGGACCACCGCCGCATCCAACACCCAGCGGGGTTTCACCGCGATGGCCCGTCGGTCCGGGGGGCGAAGCGATCCCTGCACCCCGCCGACTCAGATGAACTTCATACGAGCGGCGGCGAAGGCGGCCATCTTGAGCAGCAACCATCCGTGACGCCAGCGGTGGATGTTGGTCGTCCCATAGCTGCGCCTCTGGTAGCGCACCGGAAGATCGACGAGGGTCAGGCCGAGCTTGGCCGCCCCGAACAGCAGGTCAAAGTCCCCGAAGGGATCGAACTCTCCAAAGTACGCACGGCCCGCAGACAGCCGCCGGTAATCTTCCCGCCACATCGCCTTGGTGCCGCACAGGGTGTCCTTCACCGGCTGCCCCAGGAGCCAGGAGAACAGGTAGCTGAAGAGCTTGTTGCCGATCAAGTTAAGGAAACGCATCGCCTGGCCCTCCATCGGGTAGACCAGGCGCACCCCATTGACGAACTCGGCCCGGCCTTGTCGGAGGGCTTCGATGAATCGAGGCAGATCCGACGGTCGAACCGAAAGGTCGGCGTCCAGGATCACCAGGATTTCCCCGGTGGCGGCATCGAACCCGGCCCGGACCGCATCGCCCTTCCCCTCACCGCTCTGGCGCAGGAGCCGAATCGGCTGGCCGGGGCGAGCCTCGAGTTCCCGGCGGATGGTCTCGAACGTCCCCTCACGGGAGTGGCCCTCTACAAAGATGACCTCCGGCTGAGGGGAAATCGCAGGCAACTGCTCGAGCAAAGGGCGGATGTTCCCCGCTTCGTTCCGGGCCGGCACGATCACCGAAACGCTCGCCCCGGGGGACCGGGGCGGCTCGGCGGCCGCCACCACGAAGTTGGCCATCCCCAGATGGCGGAAGGGCCAGAAGCGCGCTACGAAACGGTTGAGGATCGGCCCCACGATCGGCAGGTCAAACGGAAAGATGAACTCCTGCCAGGAGCGGACCACGCGCAGACCTTCCAGGGCCAGCAGATTGCGGACGTCGTCCACGGTCAGCCAATTCTGACGCAGCACCGGCTTGGCCAGCCCCAGCTTCTCGGCCACCGTCAGAGGCATTTCCCACAGGCGACTGTAGAAGTTGAGCAGGATTCGGGAGTGCGGCGAAGCGACACGCTTCACCTCGGCCAACACCGTCTGGACATCCCAGACGTCATTCAATAGATCCGAAAGCAGGAACGAGTCGAACGCAGCCCGAACCGGGATCTCTTGCCCATCGGCTACGGCAAAGTGGTGTTGCGGGTGGCGCCTCCTGGCCCGGGTGATCATCGAGGCAGTGAAGTCGATGCCCACCCCGAAGGAGGGGCGGCAGGCGGCGAGCAGGTCGCCCTCCCCACAACCGATCTCGAGGATCCGCTGCCCCGGGGTGGTCAGGAAAGCGTAAACCCGGGCCAAGCGGCGATGGTAGGCACCTCCCATCCCCCTCCACGAGTTCGAGCGAGGCCGCCACCCGGTCCCAGTGGGCCTGGCGCTCGCGCCGATGGGCCAGACGTCGTTCGTCGACGGTCAACATGCGTTCTATCTCAACTTCAAGGAGCCTCGAGATCGTACAGGATGAACCCGTCCCCTTGTGCCGCCACGGGGCGCGCTGCCAGAAACGCCTGCAGGGCGGGCTGTTTCTCGAGTTCCCCAAACAGAGTAACAAGGAAGTAGCGGTAGCCCCGGGTGGCGTCTGTGATTGCCTTGGCGTTATTCAAGTCCCAGGTGCCGCCCTGAAGAAGGTCGAGGCCGACATCGGCTTCCACAGGCCACGGCTCGACCCATCTGAGGCCGTAGTACCCGATCCGGAATCCGTAATCATGGGTCAGCCCGATAATCGCGCCATCCCGAGGCAGGGCCTTCCCAACGTTGATCCACCCGGCTGGCTCTTGCCGGTAATCGGTGCTCAGGATCGTCGAACGGGAGAGAACAAGGCGGAAGCCAAGCAGACCAACGATGGCCGCCAATCCGACCGCCCTCCAACGCCACGGGGTCTTCCCGATGGCACCCAGCACCAGGCCGCCAATCGGCGCAAGGGACAAAGCAACGATCGGGATCAGGGGCAAGTTGTAGTAGGAATGCGTGATGACGTTGTAGGTGAGCACCAATCCGTAAACGACATAACCTGCCCAAAGCCCCGAGGCCATGCATCTGGCCGCCCTGGGAAGAAGGGTCAGACCAAGGAGGCCAAGACCGACAAGGCCCACATACATGGCTCCATCCACGACAAGCGCCCAGCGGATGTAAAAGGACGGATCGGCAATCAGAGCGGTGAACCTGGCAGCGGATTCCGAGGCGTATCCGAACGTCGTGCCAGGCGCCTGGACGAGGTAGTACACCAGCGCGGGGCCGATAGCGCACCCGGCGACGAGCCAGACCTGGACGTCGCGCAGGGAACGCCGAATCCCACCCCGGGCCATGATCCACCCGACCAGCATCCCGCCGATAATGGGGGCGGGTCGGGCCTTCATGAAGACCAGCATCCCCGCAGCAAGCCCCGCCAGGATCCCCAAACGAATGTCCTTGCGATCGATCCAGCGATAGCCGGCGGCCATGCTGACGATCAGAAGCAGAACCATCAGCGAATCCGGCATGAAGGCCCGGCTGAAGTAGGTGCCGAGGGGCATCACCAGGAAGTAAGCCAGGGAGACGAAGGCCCCATCCGGATTGGTCCACTGGCGGGCAAGTTGGTACAGCAAGACTCCGCCAACCATCCAGGAGAGAATCGAGACGGCCCTCGCAATGGCTAGGTCCTCTCGGCCGAACGCGAAATACAGCAGGCCGACAAAGGTCTCGTGAACGGGCGGCCCCACGGCTTGCCGCGCCTTGCCCATGGAGACGGCGATCTGGTCCTCCGCGCTCACGACTCCGTTAAGGCCTCGGAACACTCCCCGGGCGACGATCGCGCTCTGCAACTGCCGATCGGCGTAAATGTCGAGGGAGGTTCGTCGAAATCAATCAGCCGGACAGCAAGGCCGGCCAGGAATAGCGCCGCCAGTGCCAGGCGAAGGAGGACAGGCGAGCGTGCCAGCAGCCCCAGGTCTGCCGCCGGCAAACCCCGTCTTGTCTCTTCCGGGGTTGGGTTATCCATAGTCATGGAGCGTCTCCCAGGGAGGCCTGCCGTCGTCGGAAACGATACGCCGACGCCCATGAGCCACCCGTCTCCGCGCCGAGCGGTAGCCGAGGAACAGCCGCCCGAGGCCCAGCGACTGCCCGGCTGCCTGCACAACCTTGTACCACGCCCGAATTCCGCTGGACGGTCGGATGGCCAGGGCGCGCCCGAAGTGCGCCAGAGCCCGGTGCGGGTCGCCGGCGTCGATCCAGCGTCTCCCGGCGAACACGTGGTAGCCGGCCTGGATGGTGCGCCGGCGCGACCGCAGGATCGCTGCAAATCTCGGGTCTTCACGCAGACGAGCAAGCAGGTCGCCTGCCTCGGCGACGAAGTCCCCGGCAGCGGCGATTGTCTTGGCGGCCGCATGGGTCCGCTCCACGGCCCAGATCCCGGGGACGTGTACGATCGGGGCGACCGCAGCTACCCGAATCCACAGTTCATGATCGAGGATCAGGCGCAGGTGCTCGTCCAGGTATCCCGTTGCCTCCAGGGCCGTGCGCCGAAGAAAGACCGTCGGTTGCAGCAGCACCCGAAACGAAAGCAGGTCCGCCAGTTCGTATTGCGGGTAGCGATGCCAGTCGAGAAGGAAGCCGTCCTCGTCTACCATCACGCCGTCGGCATAGACCATCCCCGCCTGCGGGGCCGCCTGCAGCGCGGCGACAGCCTGGGCCACCACCTCCGGGTGGAAGTACAGGTCATCCGAGTTGACCCAGGCGACCACCTCCCCGCCGGCGCGCGCCAGGCCGCGATTGATGGCCGCCGCCTGGCCGGGATCCGGCTCGCTCGTCCACCAGGCCAGGCGGTCGGCATGGCTCCGAATGATCTCCACACTCCCGTCGGTCGATCCCCCGTCCACCACCAGGTACTCCAGACGCGGGTAGCGCTGGCCGAGAACGGATCGGATCGTCGATTCCAGAAACCGGGCCTGGTTGTAGGACGGGGTGATAATCGAGACCAAAGGCTCAGCCCGCATCGGCCCCTCGGTTCGGGTTTCGTGGGAACAACGCCAGGTAATCGACCTTGGGGAAGACCGTGAGGGCGCCGTTGACGGTGGCGTCGACAACGCGCCGTCCTTCGGCCTCGAACGCCTGCCGGGCCATGCCATAGGCCGCCTCCGACGCCTCGAGGTCGGGCAGCTGCCAGCGGAACCCGCGTCCGAAGTAGTCCGGGTGAAAGTGGTCGGGGTCTTCCCCCTCGGAAGTCACCGTGGCATTGGGCTCGCCCTTGCGGTCGAAGTGGTGGTCGACTCCGATCAAGACGACCTCCTGAAAGCCCATGTGGTAGGCGAGCTGCAGGGCCACATACGTGACAGTCGAACCCTCGAACACACGCCCGCTCACATCTCCGGCAAAGCTCGCCGGCCCGGTGAAGTCCGTGTCGAGGTAGACCAGCCCCGGGTCGGGAGGAAACCAGGGACGGGCTCGCCAGGCCACGAAGCGGGTCATGGGTAGAGCGGCGATCTCCGCGGCGCACTGCTCGAGGACGAGATCGTTCACCGCTACGTAGTACGAAGTCGGGAAACCCATTGCGGGAAACGCCAGATAGATCCGGTTCATGCCGAAGGTGACCTCGTTCCGCAACAGGGAGAGGTCGGTCTTGCGCAGGCTGGGGCCGTTGCCCAGGATGAAACAACGGCTCCCCGAGTGGCTTCCCGCCAGACGGCGAAGGGTTCGGACACTGCGCCGTCGTGTCGGAGACAGGCTGCCGGCGAGTTGGTGGCGACCGCGATTCCTCCACCACCAATAGGCCGCCGACATCGGCCGCCAGATCTTCGCTGGAACCAGATTGCGAAACCGACTTCGGGAGGCGCCGCTCACGGGGAAACCTGTGGGGCCTGGTACAGCCTGACCGTATCGAGTTGGTAGGAGATCGGCAGACCCCGGAACGTGTTCCCGGCCTGCTCGCAGCCGTCGCAGACGACCGCACATGGCGCGAAGCCGGGAGCCGGCAGCATGGCAGACGGGGTCCCCGCGACAATCCACCCGATCTCCAGGTCGTCACGCGGCGCTCCCAGCAAGGACCAGATCGGATACTCCGCTCCGTTGCCGGCCAGGGACAGGCCGACCGTTCGGCATCCGGCGGCCGTCACCCGGTGCGCGATCTCGCCGTAGGCCCGTTCCAGATACAGCCCGTTGGCCAGGAGCAGCCGGTTTCGATCCTCGACGAGCACGCTCCCCACGACCGACTCCCCCGGGCGGGGCAGCAGCGGGCGCGAGTTCGATCGACAAGAGCCACGGCAGCGATCCCAGGAGCATCAGCCAGCCGGCGAGCCGTGCCGATCGCCAGGAGAAGCCGGTTTCCACGGCGATCCCAACCACCGGGGCGATCAGGGCGAAGTACGGAAGGTGGTAGCGACTCCCGAACACCTGCCACTTGAAGATCCCGCAGAACAAGACGAACCCGGCGACGACCAGGGCCAGGTACACCAAGAGCGCCGGCGGGAATCTCCGACGGCGAATCACAACATACGCGCCCGCCACCCCGGCAACGAGCAGACCCACCAGGTTTCCGCTTCGGTTCTCGTTGAGGGTCGTCTCCTCGATCTCGAAACGTCCATGGGCCGTGGATCGCGGGTCGTCGGGGTCAACTCCGATCCGTTCGTGCAGCCACCAGGCTGCCAGGGTGAGGGCTTTGTTGGCGTGGGGGGAGGGCGTGCCCAGGTGGAGGGAGAGATTGCGGATGGTATTGGAGGCCCAACCGGGAAGGTCTCGCCGTTGGTTTGCGTGGACCGATAGCTGGTCTCCGCCGCTGATCGGATCGCCGTACAGGGCAATGCTGCGGGCGGCATGGCCCAGGTTCAGACCCAGGAAGGCCAGGGCGCCGAGTGCGGCCCCTGCGGCCAGGGCGTCGAGGCGGGGCCGACGCCGGAGCAGGCACCACAGGCCCAGGACGCCCAGGGCCGCCAGGAGCGGGCCAGCGGTCGGCTTGGTGAGAAACGCCAGGCCGGCCCCCAGTCCGGCGAAGGCCAGGGACCCCTTCGGGTGGCGCTCCAGCTGCAGGATCTCCCGGGCGGTGGCCACCAGCCACAAGGTGGTCACATAGTCGGTCATGGTGCTCGAGGCCTGCACAATTCCCATCGGCAACGCCGCCAGGAAGACCGAAGCCAGCAACGCGCCTCGCCTCGATGCGCCAAGTGCGGCGGCCAGGCCGGCGACGCCGACCACCGAGCCCGCCATGGCTGCCCACTGCACGAAGTTCACCCAGCGATCCCCGCCGCCGAGAAGGTACAGGTGGACCGATGCGAATTCGGCTCCCGGGGTCCGGCTGTTTTGAACTTCGATCCCGGTGGGGAAGAAGTAGACGGATCGTGCCTGCGCCCAGTGGGCCACGCGGGCCATGTGGTAGTTCAGCCGAGTCCCAGGTTTGAGGCGGAGACAAGAAGGCGACCACTGCCGTCACGAGGAGAACGACGCCGAGAGCCAACACCAGTGCTCGTTCGCGTCTGTCTTGCGGGAACGCCGGCGTCGGCAGTTCAAGCCGGCCTCGATGACGGACGATCCAGGCCAGCAGCACCACAGCCGGCACAATCCAACCGACGGCCACCCCTGTCCGGGTCAGTCCGGAGACCAGGCTGAGCCCTTCGGTCAGCGCTACCAGCCAGGCTCCGGTGATCAGGAAGGCGCGAAGAAAGTCGTGGATCGCAGATCTCGAGCCGGAAGCTCGAAGCGCGATCCAGACCAGAGCCAGGAACAGGGCCGGCAACACGGGCATGCGAAATCAGTCCGTTTTCGCTAGCCGGAGGTCCGGAGGTGGCTGCGCTCGATCCGCCACCGGCTATTCTGTGGCGAGGCGCGCCGTGGCGCCGCCGTCCACGACCAACGTCTGTCCGGTGATGAACGAGGCGGCTCGCGGGTCGAGCAGAAAGGCAATCGCTCGAGAGATCTCGCCTGGGGTGCCGATACGACCCAGGGGCGTTCGGCTGATCAGGCGGCGCCGGGCCTCCGACTCCCCATCCGGGCCGCCGACCCGGCGCAATCCTTCGGCCAGCATCGGCGTGTCGACCGCGCCGGGGAGCACCGCGTTGACCCGAACGCCCTGCGCGGCGAACTCGATCGCCAGGGCGCGGGTGAAGGCGACCAGCCCCCCCTTGCTGGCGGCGTAGGCGGCGATATCGGCCGAAGTGGCGAGGGCATGCACCGAGGCGACATTGACCACCGCCCCGCCCGCCTGGCCGAGGAGCGGGAAAGCCGCCCGGCACGTCAGGAACGCCGACCGCAAGTTGGAGGCCAGGATTCGATCCCACTCGTCTACCGACATCTCGCTGACCGGTCGGGCGATCTGTTCCGCTGCGTTGTTGACCAGGCCGGCCAGCGACCCGAACCGTTCGGCGGCCGCTTCGAACAAGCCTGCGACCTGGCCTTCCTGCGAGACGTCCACCTGATAGAAAGTGACACCGTCGGGCCAACCAGACGCCGGAGATCGGTCGGCCGCCGCGACGTTCCACCCCTGTTCGGCAAGCGCCAGAACCGTCGCCCGGCCGATCCCTCCGGCGGCGCCCGTAACGACAGCGGTCGGGGTCACGTTGCCGTCCTCCGGCGAGTGTCGCCGGCCGCCTGCGGCCCGGTCGGGCGCAGCGCTTCGGGGATGGCGATCCCCAGACCGCGCAGGAGATTGCGCAGGGTGTTGTGGTGGACATGGTCCCAGGCACGAGGGCTGCTGTTGGCATTGTGAGCGGCCAGCATCACCTGCTCCATCCTGCGCAGCGGGCTATCGGCCGGGAGGGGCTCGACCTCGAAGACGTCCAGGGCGGCGCCGAAGATTCCCCCGACCCGAGCGACTCGACCAGGGCCGCTTCATCCACCACCGGGCCGCGTGCGGTGTTGACCAGAACGCCCGTCGGCTTCATGCGCCGCAGGAACTCGGTTCCAATCAAGTGGTGCGAGGTCGGGTTCAAATCGCAATTCAGGCTGACGAAATCGCTGCGTTCGGCCAGCTGGTCGAGGGTCACCATCTCGACTCCGACCGCTCCGCAGAAACGTCGGCGGGATCGAAACCACGTCGTTCCCGAGAAGTCGCATCGAGAAGGCCCGGGCGCGCCGCAGGACCGCCTTCCCGATCCGTCCTACGCCCACCACACCCAGGGTACATTCGCCCAGCGCACGTCCCGGGAGCTTCGTCCAGCCGCCGGACTTCAACTCGCGATCCATCCAGGGCAGCCGGCGAGCGAAAGCCAGGACGTATCCGATCACACTGTCGGCGACCGCCTCGGTGAAGGCGTCCGGCGTATTGTGGACGGCAACCCCAAGCCGCCCGGCTTGCTCCCGATCGATCGAGTTCCACCCCCGTTCCCCACTTCGAGATCACCCGCAGCCGGGGGGCGAAGGCCTGGAGGACCGAGGCGCTGAAACGGTCATCTCCGCACACCACTCCATCGACGCGGCCGGCGAACGGCAGCAGGTCGGCCTCGGAGAGCCGCTCCTGGACTTCGGCCGTGAGCAACTCGACCCCGGCGGCCGCCAGGTCGGCACGAAATCGATCGAGAACGGGGAGCAGGTACGGCGCCGAGACCAGCACAGTGGCCACCCCTAGCCTCCCCCCATCGATCGCCCCACGAGCATGGCTTCCACCATGGCGAACTCCGCTTCGGTGTCGATGTCGAGCGCTTCGTCGGCCGGGATCTCGAACAGGCGCGGCGCACGGCCGAGCCGGCTCCCGGTCTCCAGGAAGGCCCGGCGTTCGAACAGGTACAGGCAGGAGTTCTCCTCGAAGATCGGAGCCAGATTCTGAGTTGGGATCAACTCCCGCGGATCATGGTTCACCGGGCGGGCCTGGGCGTCCCACAACCGCTTGTGCCAGCGGGTGACGCTGAACAGAGCGTCGTGGTCGGCTCGGGTGCTGCGAAACTCAGCGATCGCCCGTGAGATGGTCCGAGAGGAAAGCAGCGGATTGGTCGAGTGGGTCTGCAAATAGGTGGCGGCCGGTCGGCGCTCCACGTCGTGAGCGATCACACGGTTCATCGGCACTTCATCCCCCGTCAGGTCGGGGGGGCGATCGACGACCTCGACCGCAGGAAACTCGTCGGCCAGCCCGCGCCGGACCTCCGGGCTGTCGGTGTCGACCAGGACCAGGTCGATTTCGGGACAGGCGAGGAGCGACTCGAGGACATAGGCGAACAAGGGCCGCCCGGCCAGGAGACGGTAGTTCTTGCCCGGGACGCGCACCGAATGATGCCGCATCGGGACCAGGGCCACCAGTTCGTGCATCAGGATACCCGGCCCTTAGGGCGATCCGGCGTCCGGCCGGTCTTCCGGTAATCGATCGGGGCGACCGACCGGTTCCCCGCCGGTGAGGCGGCTGGCTCCGGCGGGTAATAGAAGGTTCGCTTCAGGTCTCCGGTCAGGGGCCCGCGCAGGGCGAAGCCGCGATAGGTGCCCCAGAACTGCATCCAGCGGAACCAGATGATTTCGCGGGCAACCCGCAGCCTGCCCACCCGGCGTGCTTCGGCCAGGTCCCCCACGACGTTCGAGAAGTACAGCCAGAAAAGGTCGGTCAAATGGAAGCGCTCGGCAGGCTGAATACGCCGGAGAGCCATCGCCTCCCGGCGGTAGCGGTTGAACACCTGGGCCGGGGACTCCTGATGAACGTGAACCACTTCGGCCTCGGCGACATACGCCAGGGCATGTCCGGCGGCGATCGCCCACTGAGCCCAGGCCACGTCTTCCAGGCCTGGCAGGTCTTCGTCGTAGGGATGTCGGGCCCACAGGCTGCGTCGAACAGCCGCGTTGGCGTTGTTGCAGAACGGATGAGTTCTGCGCTGGAACGGATTCCTCCGGGAACCAGCGGCGTAGGACTTGCTGCTCACTGAATCGGCTTCTCGAATCGCCACGCTGTTTGCCGTAGGCCAGCGCCACTCGAGGATCGGCCAATGGCGCCAGCAACTTCTCGAACCAGTCCGGGTACTTGGGATAGACGTGCGCGCTCGCCAGTACAACAGCCTCGGAGCGGATGTGACGGCAACCGAGGTTCAACGACCGGCCGAACGAGAACTCACCCGGGGGGATTTGGAGCACGTGCACAGGGAAGTGTCCGGCGATTGCCAGCGTGGCATCGGTGGACCCCGAGTTGACGAGAACGATCTCGCTCGGTTGAAGATTTTGCTGCATCACTCCGGCCAACAGGCGGCCGATGTGTTCCTCTTCGTTGTAGGCGCGAACCAGAAGGCTGAACTCGGGAGGAGACATGGATCAGCCGATCTCCTCCGGCCTACGCTGGGAGCAGAATTCGCCACCGTGCGTCTCGACCGATTCTGGCAGGGCGCCCTTCCAGTTGGCGATCCCCGCCAGGAAAGCCAGGAAGGGCTCCGCCGGCACTCGAAAGCGCGCATCCCCGTTGGCCAGGGGAATGAGAACGAGATAGGCCACCGTGACCAGCGCCATCGCCACAGGAATCGCTCGGCCGGTTCGCCGGATCGAGACCATCCGGAGCAGGCCGCGGGATGAGGCCAGCACCAAACCTAGGGTGTAGGCCACTCCCCAGATCAGCAAACCGGCCGACATCCAGCCGGCTCTCTGACTCACAAAGGACTGCGCTGCTTCAACGATGGCTGCCGCAGAACCGCGGCCCAGAGCTTCGAGCATCCCCGACCCAGGATAGGCGTGGCCCAGAACGATCAGCCAGCTGCCGATCTCCGTCCCCAAGGTCGTTCGCACGATCCCCATGATATTCTCAAGAACCAGGGCACCCGGGTGGTCCAGAGCCACCCGCCACGCAAACTGGGTCGGGTTCGGTTGGCCGGCCATCAGGGTGGCGGCCTCGCTGCGTGGGATGCCGTAGACACGCGCCACAACACGCGCCAGTTGGAAGTCGCGGACGGTCCTGCCGGGGCTTGTGGAGATCATCGCCTGGCCGACGACGAGGTAGTTGCGGCCCATCCATAGCCCGATCGGGATCAGTGCGGCTGCCAGGAATACCAGGCAGAGCCGGACGTACCCGGTCCGCCAGGGAAAGCGTCTGCCAAGCAAGGCCACAAGAGCAGCCCATAGCGGTATCAGGTATACAGCGATCGGCCGGGTTAGGGTGGCCAGCGCCAGAGAAGCACCTCCACCAAGGATCCACGTTGAACTTGCGGAGAACCTCGCTCTGCGAAGGCCTTCCACAACGAGCAGGAACGCCAGCGCAAGCCAAAACGCGGCCAGCGTCTCCGACATGATGGTCCCAGCCCAGAAGAGGGAATTCGGGCTCACACCAAGCCAGAGAGCGGCTGCCCAGCCGACCCGCTCGTCGAACAGCGATCGGCCGACTTGGAACAGCATCATGCAACTCAGGAGCACCAGGACGTGCTGCACCGCCAGAGCCGTTTCAAGACCCCGGGAGGGCAACGACAGAAATGTCGCCAGGAAAAGTGGATAGCCAAAGACACGGTCGAAAGTCTCGCTGGCGTCGGTGGTGAACTCGCCCCGCATCCGGACCGAGTTGGCCAGCGCGAGATACTCGGCAGAGTCGATCAGTTTCGAACCGGCCGGGTAGGCAAACGCCTGGCGAATGAGGACCAGGCGCGCGAACAAGATGAGCCCGACGAGAACCAGGGTCCAAAAGGGAGTCGGGCCTAGCGGCCAGCCCACCCGCCGAGGCAATTCCCCCCCTTCCCACCCTGGGTAGAGTCCTCAGGTGCCATCCTACCTGGTTCCCGACTCAGGCGGACGAAGTTGCCTCCCCGGGGTCAACCTCATCCGTCTCTCGACTGGCTCCTTCCGCCATCAAAGGTCCCGACGATCCGCAGGATGTCGAAGCCCTCGGCGAACGGCCGCTCGGCCAGCGCGCCATTGCGGACCAGGGTGGCGCGGGTGACCTCCGGGCGGAAGTAGTACTTTCCGGCGTAGGTGCGATACGCCGCCAGGGCCTGGACCTTCTTCTCAACATCGGCTTCGCCGACTTCCACCAGGAAATTCGGGAAGAACCCGTGGCTGCTGCGGATCACATCGAATCCAAGGAGCGTGGTTCCCCGGAACGCCCGCAGCGCCTCGTCGGTGACCACGTTGTGGTCCTGGTGCATGTCGGCCCGACTGTGGGCAAACACCAGGTCGGGCTTCTCCCGCCGATTCAGATCGTAGAGGAACTCCAAAATCCGCTGCCGATCGCGCGAGAAGTTGCGGGTCGAGAAGTCCGAGACGACCACCCGCTCCGCCGGAACCCCCAGCAGGGCCATGCTGCGGCGGTGTTCGTCCACCAGGCCGACCAGGTCGGGGTTCTCACGGTTGTCCGACAGGGTGACGCACAGGACCTCAACCTGACCGGCGACCCGCGCCAGCAACGCGCCGCAGCCCAGCTCGATATCGTCGGGGTGCGCCCCGATGAAGAGCAGCTTCCGGCCGTGGAAGATCACGCCGTCGACCCTCCGCCGCCGACATGGGCGATAAACCCGCCGACCACTTTGGTCATCACCAGGCTGCCGTCGGCCTGCAGGCGCGCCGCCGCGGTGCGCTCGATGGCCGACAGGACCTGCTCGAAGTCGTCGCCCCCGCGAAAGAAATCGCCCCACAACTTGCGGTCTTCCGAGAGCGAAGCCCGGGTGTAGGCGAGGAACGGCTCCACCCGGTCGAAGGTCAGGGGATTCTCGAAGACGTGCACCTCGACTCGCTCGAAACGCCCTCGCACCGCCTCCAGAATCTCGCTGGCATAGCGCGACGAGCCGGGCATCCGCGGGATCGGCCGACCGGTGGCTTCGGCGATCACCTCGTAGAAGAAGAGCTTGTTCTCTGGCATCGGCCCGGTGGTGAACAGACGCCCTCCCGGCGCCAGCACCCGCGCCATTTCCCCGATCGTGTGCTCGATGTTCTCGGCATAGTAGATCGCGAAACAGCACGACACCAGGTCGAAGGTGCCCGCCTCCCAGGGGAAGCGACGGTTGAAATCGAGGTCACGGAACTCGATCCGCCCGCCGCGCCCGTCGTTTTCCTGGCGGGCCCGGGCCAGCAGCTCGGGCGAGACGTCGCCGCCGACGATCGTTGCCCGTCCGCCAAGGTGTTGGTCGAACAGGAAGCACTGTTTGCCGGCGCCGCAGCCGACGTCGAGGATCCGGGAGCCGGGCGAGGGTCGCAGCAGATCGAGCATCCAGGCGTCGATGTCGTGCGCGCCGTAGCGCTGGTGGAGGTCGATGCGCGTCAACAGATCGTTGGGGGTCTCGCGGTAATCAAACTTCATGCAGGAAATCCTTCCTGTGGGGGCATGGATTATACCGTCGGGCACTCCCAAGTCCTTCGGTCGGTCGCCCGATTCGAGCAGGAACGGTTGTCCATCGAGGAGGCCGCGGACGACCACCTGCGACTTCGCTGCCCGCGCCAGATCGGAAGCTTCGAACCTCCGCAGCCGGACCATGCCCGGCCTGCCGGGTCGGTCGGCGAGGAAGCGGGAGAAATCCAGGGAGGCGCGATTCAACTCGAAATCGAGGAAACGGCGGCCTGCCTCCACCTGCGCAGAGGTGGCCGCCCGCCCACCGTCGGCCAGGAACTCTTCCAGGCGTCGGCGATACTCCTCCGGGCTGTGGGCGGTGAACACCGCTCCCGCCTCGGAGTAGCGCGCCCGTCCGGCGCAGAGCACCCGCTTTCCGGCGATGGCGGCTTCCAGTCCGATCGACGAGTTGTAGACCAACACCAGGAAGGCGCGGCGGATCAGTTCATACGAACTGACTCCTGCTTCCGGCGGCAGGAACACCACATTGGGCAACGCCTCCAGTCCGTTCGCTTCGACCCAGGCCTGCACGTTCTGCCGGCTCGCCTTCCCCGGCCTGGTTTCGTCGGGGTGGGCGCGCAGGACGAACCATCGTTCGGGATGAGCACGAATCGCTCGGCCGACGTCGTCCAGCCACTCGAACATCGAGCCATAGCTGTGGTTGGCATGCACCTGGCTCGTGTCGAAGACCACGTTGGTGAACACCACCACCGGGTCGCCTTCCCTCGCCCGTCGCTGCTCGAGCTCGGCCGGCAGCGGACGCATCTCCGGCCAGAAGCGAATGCCGGCCATGGTGAAGCGACCCCGGAATTTGTCTTCCAGGTAGGCGTCGAGGCTGGCCTCCGTTTGCGGGTCGAGTGGGCGGCCCGAGTTCGGGCCGCACCTGGCGAAAGGTCGCCTCCTCATGGGAGAAGAACGCCGAGAACGGCTTCAGGCCGACCTCATGCGTCGTCACCGGCACGCCGCCGCGGCGGAAGACGGATCGCGCCACCGCCTCCGGATACATGATCCCGTTGAACACAACCAGCCGCCGCGGATGCAGCCGTGTCAGCAAGCCTCCGAAATGGTCCACCAGCGCTGCGGCGCCGGCCAGATAACGCCGGAAGAGGCCTCGCACGCCGGGGCTCTCTTCCAAGTCGTGACGTCGCAAGGCCCAACGCAGCGACGGAAGCACCAGCTCGCCAAGGGGGTGGTCCTTGTAGCGCCAGCCGACGAGATCCTCCAGGGGCGCCGTTTCTGCGGGGAGAACAGCTGCCGGGGACGACGACGGCCGGCCGAACGCAAGCGTCGTCTCTTGCGGGAACAGCGCATCGCTGAACCGCACGCAGTGGCGGCACGGAGGGTCGGAGTCCGGGCGGTCGGGATCGGTCCCCAGCGGGCACTGGGACAACCCGCTCCGGCAGACCACTTGCGCCGTCGGAACCCCGGCCAGTCGAACCCCCCAGGCGGCAAGCAGAGCAAACGCCCCATTCAGACTCAGACGGTGGATCCGCGTCGAGGCGTTGAAGAACAACACCGGAGCTCCCTCCGGCCGGGCGGAGAGCTCGGAGAACTCCCGCTCCAGGCGAGCCACCTGGTTCCGCAAGCGGCGCCGTTCCCATTCGTCTTCGGCCCGCAGACGCAGATCCTCCCAGCGCACGCGTCGCCTACCTCACCCGCCGCAGCTTCCGCAGGGACGGCTGTTCGCTGTCGTACACCCGCTTGACCCCGTCACCGAGGGCGGCCTCGCTCACCCGAATGTACTTGACCAGTCGCTCGAAACCCGCCGGCTCCACCGAGGCAGCCTGGTCACTTCCCCACATGGCGCGATCGAGGGTGATGTGCCGCTCGATCAGGCAGGCGCCGAGGGCGACGGCGATCGCCGAGGGCACCAGGCCCACCTCGTGCCCGGAGTAGCCGACCGGGACCTCGTAGCGGCGGCGCAAGGTCGGGATGGCGCGCAGGTTAAGCTCTTCCGGTTCGCACGGGTAGGTGCTGGTGGCGTGCGTCAGCATCAGGCGCCCTCGGTCAAGTTGACCAACCGCGTGATCGATCTGCTCCAAGGTCGACATCCCGGTCGAGAGGACCATCGGCCGGCCCGTGGCCCGCAGACGGGCCAGCAGTGAGTTGTCGGTCAGGGAGGCCGAGGGGATCTTGTAGCACGGGGGGTCGAAGCCTTCCATGAAGTCCACCGACGGCTCGTCCCAGACCGAGACGAACCAGTCGACTTCCTTCTCCCGGCAGTGACGATCGATGGCGGCATAGGCGGCTTCATCGAACTCCACCCGATGACGGTACTCCAGGTAGGTGATGTACCCCCAGGGGGTCTCACGCATCTGGTTCTGCTGTCCGGGCGGAACACACAGCTCCGGCGTCCGCTTCTGAAGCTTGACTGCGTCCACCCCGGCGTGCACGGCGGCGTCGATCAGCCGCCGGGCGGTGTCCAGGTCGCCGTTGTGATTGATCCCGATCTCGGCCACGAGGTACACCGGGTGACCCTCGCCGACCGGCCTGCTTCCCAAGCGGACTTCAGTCGTCATGGCGGCTCTCCGCCTCCTGTCGTTCGATCAAGATGTCGCACAACTCACGAACCGCGCCGCGGCCGCCTCGACGCTCGAGGATCAGGTCGGATGCGGCGCGGACGGCAGGTTCGGCATCCGCCACGGCGACGGCACAGCCGACGAGCGGAAAGCAGGCCAGGTCGTTCAGATCGTTGCCTACGAAGATCACACCGGCCGGGTCGATCGACCGCTCCGCCAGCAGCGACTCCAGGGCGCGTGCCTTGTCGTCCAGGCCTTGCCGGTATTCGATCCCGAGTTTCCGGCAGCGCGCCGCCACCACCGGGTCGGCTTCGGTCGAGAGGACGATCGCCTCGATCCCGGAGGCGCGCAACCGGGCGATCCCCAGGCCGTCGGCGCGGCTGGCGGCCACCGCCTCGCCCCCTTCCCGATCCACCCAGACCCGGTTGTCGGTGAGCACACCGTCGAAATCCAGCACCACCAGAACCACTGCCTTCGGCAGAGGGCGCCTTGGACTTCCAGGATGCACGATCTCCAGCGACCCGCGAGCCACGAGCCACTCCGCCCGAAGCCAGTCGGTTTCTGTGTCGATGTCGACCGTGTACTCGGGTGGGATCAGAACCGGCCGGATCGAATTCCCGCTCATCGACCCCGCCCGCAGGGTAGCGACGCGGGCCACATCGATGTGCCCGGTCTGCCAGAAAGTTGGCGGCAGGGACTGTCGGGGCCGGTTGTAGGCCTCCGGTACATCGTCGAGCAGGGATACGAGTTGTCCTCCGGCCGAGATTCGCCACATCTTGTAGGGGTTTTGCCCCGCCGGAACCACGCCGCGCACCGAGTCGGCCTCCGGATGGTCCAGCAGGATCTGCACCGCACGATCGACGCAGTCCGGAGGTCGAATGGGCGAGGTCGGGCGTAGTTGGACCACAACCTGAGGGCGATACGCTTCGGCGTCCGCCAACCGATCGAGGACATGCAGGAAGACGGGGAGGTCGGGCGTGTCGTCGCGGCCCAGATCGCCCGGCCGCAGGAACGGCACTTCGGCGCCGTAGGCGCGCGCCACGCGGGCGATCTCCTCGTCGTCGGTGGAAACGATCACCCGGCTCACGCTCCCCGCCTGGAGACCTGCGGCAATGCTGTACGCCAGGAGCGGGTGGCCCGCGAACGACCTCAGATTCTTGCGAGGGATCGACTTGGAGCCCCCGCGAGCCGGAACCACGGCCAGGACTTCGGGCGCCGGGACGGATCCCTTCACCATGCGGTCCAGCCCCCATCGACCACCAGGTTGGCCCCGGTCATATAGGAAGAGGCGTCGGAGGCCAGGAACAAGACTGCCCCATTCATCTCATCGCGGCGCGCCATCCGTCCCAGCAGGGTCCGGGCCGAGTAGCGTCGGACAAACTCGTCGTCGTGATCGTTGTAAACGCCGCCCGGGGTCAAAGCGTTCACTCGAATGTTGTGCCCGGCGAAGTAGGCCGCCAGGTAGCGGGTGAGGCCCAGAACACCAGCCTTGGTCACGGAGTAGGAGACCGGCTTGTAGCGGGGCGGCTCCCCGTCGCGCTGGTAGATCCTCTGGTCGGGGCCAACCAGACCGTAGGTCGAGCAAATGTTGATGATCGAGCCGCTACCCTGCCGGAGCATGGTCCGGCTGACGGCCTGGCAGGCCAGGAACATCCCGGTCAGGTTGACGGACAGCGCCTGGTGCCAGGCCGCCAGCGGGTAATCTTCGAAGGCGGTGGTGTGCTGGCCCGCCGCTCCCGGATCGAACTTGGGATCGAGGGCGGCCGAATTCACCAGGATATCGATCCGACCTGCCTCACGCTCAAGCCGCGACACCAGACCTTCCAGTGAATCGGGTGAGGTGACGTCGGTCTCGACCGCCAGGACACGCCCCAGCTCGGTGTCCGAGGGTACGGCTGGGAGGATGTCCGCCGCTGCCACCTGCGCTCCGGCCAGGGCCAGGGCCCGGACGAACTCTCGGCCCAGCAGTCCGGCGGCGCCGGTCACGACCGCCACCCGTCCGGTAAGATCGAAGAATGAGTCCGAGCTCGAAGGCACACCACGGTCATCCACCTGGCCGTCTCCTCTCCGTCGCCCCGCCGCGGCGAATCGGTCGCTGCCGGATCCAGCCGGGTTCGCCGTCAATCGAGTCGAGCCCGTCCGACATTTCCACCAGGTACACCGGCCGACCCTTGACCTGCTGGTAGATCAATCCGACGTAGATCCCAACCACGCTCACCGTCACCATCAGCAGGCTCCCCACCGCCAGCAGGATGAACATCAACGAACTCCATCCCGGAACCAGGTCGGCGCCCTGCCCAATGGTCCACTTGGCGAGGACGTACGCCACCTCGCCCAGCGCCACGCAGAACAACGCCCCCCCGGCGAGGAGCCCCAGATACAGCGGGACCAGGGAGAACGAAAAGGTCGCGTCTCCGGCCAGCCGGAACATCTTGGCCAGACTGTACTTGCTCGTCCCGGCCAGGCGGTCCGCCGGTTGGTAGGCGATGGTCGTGGTACGAAAGCCGACCCAGTTGACCATCCCCCGCAGGTAGCGGTGGTATTCGCCCATCCGTCGCAGCGCCTGCACGGCGCGCCGCGAAAGCAATCGGAAATCCGCTACTCCGGGAGACACCCGCGTATCGGCGATCGCCCCGAGCATCCGGTAGAACACGCCTCGCGAAAGCGACTTGAACAGCGACACCCGCCCTGGGGACTTCCGTTCGGCCAGGACCACGTCGTAGCCCTCGGCCAGTCGTTCCAGCATTTCAAGCACGACTTCGGGCGGATGTTCGCCGTCGCCGTCCATGGTAACCACGGCGTCTGCATCCGATAGATCGAGGCCAGCGGTCAGAGCCGCCTGATGTCCGAAGTTTCGACTCAAGCGAATCCAAGCCACCCGAGGGTCGGCCTGGCGCAGGGCCCGCAACACGGTCGAGGCGTCTCGTCGCCCGACCCGTCGTCCACGTAGATCGCCCGCCAGCGAATCCCGGGCCGGTCGATCACGTCGATCAGCTTGCGATGGAACGTCGGCAGCGCCAGGGCTTCTCCGAACACCGGAATCACGATGTCGAGAAGTACCGGGAGCGGCCGTCGCGCCTGCCGGCCGCCGGCTGCGGCGGCAGGGCCTGGCGGGTGGGCTGCCCGCTTCATGGAGACACTCCTTCCACCACCAGATAAGGCGTCACCGCTTCCCAGCGCACCTGCGGCGACCCTCGGCGGAAGAACATCCTCCCGTCGGGGAGGAAACCGGTCAGGTCGGGGAACCGCGCTTCCACATACGCCTCCAGGAACGGCGCGGCCTCGGCGTAGCGGCCCTGCCAGATTTCGACAATCACATCCGGACGCAGTTCACCGATCGAGTAGGCGTAGTCCCACTTCATGTGACCGGGACGGTAGTCGATCAGCGCCAGATCGGGCGGCTCCTGCATCGGCCCGGCGGCGATGCGACGGTCGCTCTTGCCGAGAAGATCGATCGCCTCCCGCCCGGCGAAGTACGGAGCGGCTCCAGCGGCCACATAGGCAATCCGGGCCTGCTCGCCGGTGAGCTCCCGCAGAAACAACCCGATGCTCGTGTTCCGCCGGTTGCCGGCGACGTACAGAGGATCACCGATCAGGAAAGCCGCCCGCAGGGAACTTGTGTCGAGCACGGCATTGGCGTTGATCAGGGCGATCAGCGTCACCCCCAGGAGCGCCGTCCGCGACCCGACCGGTCTCCATCGTCCGACAAGTGAAAAACGTGTCGCCAGCGCGTGTCGGATCTCTTCCAGGGAAAGCGCCAGGCCGACAAACAGCAGCGGCATGACGGTCGAAATGAACCGGTTGGCCCCGCCGCGATGCTCCCAGGCGTCGCCGCCGATGTAGACCGAGTAAGCAAGGAAGACGGCTACCAAGCCCAGGACAAGAGTGTCCCGCTGGTCGCGGCGGATCGGAAGGACCAGGAAAGGAAGGACGAAGAGCGGTGGACCGAAATTCCAGGCGAACTTGACCAGCACGAAGGCTCCCCGCACGATCCGCAGAAGGACCGAACCTCCGACCATCTTCAAGTAGTACGTGTTGGGCAACACCTCCCCGTAGGTCGCCAGTCGCCAACCCGTCTGAATCGCGATCGCCGCGAGCAGGATCCCGCCGCCCCACACCAGGTGGGCCCGACGGTTGATTCGGTCGGTCCCGGCAAGGTAGGCCAGCACCACGACGTAGGCCAGGCTGAGGTCCATTCGAAGGAAGGTCGCGATCGCCAGAACCACGTACGCCGCCGGATGGAAACGCCGTTCGAGGTTCCCCCGCAGGGCGAGCCAGACGGCGAGGTTCACCAGCAGCACGGCCGGCGCGACATCGTTGCCGAGCAGGCCCCAGTTGTTCAGGGGATAGTAGAAGGCGGTCAGGACTACGGCGGCCAGGCCGACCAGGCCGTTGCGACCGGAAAGCACATCCGCGATGGCGCCGACCAACACCAGGTTGGCCGCCAGCAGGATCGCCCCCAAGATCTGCAGCACCAGGCTGGTGTAGGGGATCGGCACGCCCACCAGGTGCACCAGGGCCATCACCCCAACCCACAGGGGATTGCTGAACCCCTCCACCGGGTCGCCGCCCGGATTCCACACGGCACCGTACCCCGATGCCAGGTTGTGCGCGTAGCGCATCGAGATCATCGGATCGTCAAACAGGGAGAAGTAGCGAGTCCCGTCGATCACGAAGCTCGACTGCCAGATGAAGACACCGGCGTAGACCAGAAAGGCCAGACCGATCCCGATCTGAGCCAGCCGCCACCGGTCGACTCTCATGGGAGGACTCCGGGGACCGCCAGCGCGACTTCCAGGGACCGCCGCGCTTCCGCCAACCCGCAGACCGGGCCGGTCTGTTCGCGGCAAACCTCGAGGAAATGGCGCATTTCGTCCAAGAACAGATCGTTGCGATCGAAACCAGGCGGCAGATCGATCCGCTCCGGTCGGGTCATCGTATCCAGCGTCGCCTCCATAGCTCCGGCGGTGAAGTCGATTCGCACCGTCCCCAGATCCCCGCTCAGCTCCAGCCAGTGGGCAGCCGGACGACGATAGTAATCGAGGTGAATCGAAGCCAGCGGGCCCCCGGCGAACTCGAGGGTCACCTCGGCCCAGTCGTCTGCGTCGATCCCGAGGCCGCCCAGATTCGATGCCGCGCCTCGTACCGTCTGGACCTGCCCGAGCAGCCAGAGCAGGTAGTCGATCGGGTGCGACAGGGTCCGCACCACCCCTCCGCCCTGGTCGCGCCGGGCGGCGTAACTACTCCGGTAGTCCTCCCACGGGTGCCACGCCGGCAGAAACTCGCCCCACGAAGCCTGGGAAAAACGGATCTTGCCCAGTGCCTGCGCCTCCAGCATTTCCTTGAGACGCCGCAGTAGAGGATGGAACCGGAAGTGGTAACCGACCAGGCATTCCTTTCCGGACCGGGCCAGCGCCTGCTCCAGCCGGTCCAGATCGTGGAGGGTGTGGGAGATCGGCTTCTCGACCAGCAAATGGCATCCGGCTTCGGCCGCAGGAATCGCCGAACCCAAATGGAGCGAGGTCGGAGTTGAGATCACCGCAGCTTCCGGGCGACGGGCCAGCGCCCGTTCCAGATCGGTCTCCACCGGGAAGCCTTCCAGTTCTGCCTCCGGGAGAGTTGATTGATGGCTTCGCACAAGTACGATATCCCGTTCTCCCAGCGCCAAGAGGTTTCTGAAATGGCGCCGCCCGATCGAGCCAAGGCCGACGATCAGGAATCGCATCTCAGGCGGCCTCCGCCCAGCGGAGCAGGGCTTCGGCCGTCCGGCGGCCGGCGCTCCCGTCGGTGAAAGTGACCTCGCTCTCGACAAACCGCTTCCGCGGGAGGGAGTTCGAGCTGCGGGTCGGCCAGGTAGGCCTCGATGGCGAGCCGCGCCTGGCGCTTCGGTCATGGCCACCCGCCCCGCCTGGGCTTCGCGGAACCGTCGGTGGGTCGGCCAACCCCCGATCCGGGAGAGCGGGAGGGAGTACTTGCGCGCCGTGTTCCAGCCTTGCGGAGAATCCAGGCACAGGCTGACAACCGGTCGGTCGTGGAGGGCGGCCTCGACCACCATCGTCGAGTACACCGTCACAAACACGTCGGCGTGGGTCAACATCGAGGCCTTCTCGGGCATGTCTTCCCCCGAGTAGTGGCCCAGCTCCCCACCCAGGGGAACCGGCTCGACCACTCGCACATGCGGCACCCGGCGCGCCAAGCCCTGGATCGCCTCGCGTTCGGCTCGAAACAGATGAACGTCGAGGAAGTGATTCGGATGGAGGCGAACCAGGAGCTGGCACGCCTGCGACAGCCGTCCATCTTCGATCAGGCGGATCAGCGCTTCTACGTTAGGCAGATTGGGGGCGAAGCTGACGAAGCTGCAGGCGTAAGCGATCAGCTTCCGGTGCGGGTCGAGTCGATGCCGGGCGAAGTACTCCTCGCGTGGAAGCGCCCAGGTCCGGCGGAAATAACCATCGTAGGTCGGGATGCCTCCAACGTGCACGCCGTCCGGACGCCAGTCCGATCCGAGGACGAGCTCGCCTTTCTGGATCTCCGACCAGCAGCTGATGCGGTCGACCGGAAGGCCCGGCAGACTGTAGCTGCTGGGGTTGTCCCAACCGATCACCACCGCAGCCGTGCGCACTCCGCCAGCGGCGGCCTGGCGCAGAAGGTAGCGGTCGAGGCGCCAGCCGGGCGTGCTGCCAACCACCAGCGAGGGTTGGTAGCGCTCCAACAGGTCGGTGTACAGCCGCGGGGTGTAGCGCCGCTGGGCCAGCACCAGCCGCCGTCGTAGTCCGGCAGATCGCCGGAGCCCGAACAGCAACGCCCAGGCCGCCGGCATCCACAATCTGCGCCGGTTCGGCTCTTCCACCCCCACCTGCTCGATGTAGGAGTCCATGGCCTCGGTGTTGATCCGCCGCGAGGCGCCCACGCGACGCAGAAACCCCAGCCACCACTGACGCTCCGGCTCGACCGCCTCGGCGTAGCGGCGGGCTTGCCGCAGGCGCAGGCTTTCGACCCTCAGGCCGTTGCGGGAAAACCGGTCACGAACGCGATCGGCAACCGCTTCGTCGGTGAGGACCACCACCTGCCAGCCGGCATCGATCAGCGTCGAGGCCACATCACTCTGCAGGAAGTAGACGACCGCCAGACCGTGATCGGCGACCAGGAACAGGCTGCGGCCGGGCATGCTCATCCGCGCCCGATCTTCGAACTCGGCCCGCCGAAGTACAGCCGGAAGATCCTGTCGTGGATCCCGATCAGAAGCCGCCGCAGCGGTCCCCACTCCGCCGCCCGCGTCACCCATGGCCGCCTCGACGAGCGGATCGGCCCTGCCGCCGACACCGGGGCAAGGCTGTTGCTCAGGTTCATCACCAGGGGCTGGACGGTCATCAGGCGCAGATAGCCGGACTCGTCCATTCGCTGGTCCAGCTGCCGTACCTGCCCCATGGGACGTACCATCTCGAAGGGCAGGAACGATTCCAACACCTTCCGGTAGGCCGTGAACTGGTAGTGCGAGGCCCCCACCTGAGCCTCGATCCCGCGGTACGTCAGACGGATGTCCTCGGTGGACTCGTAGCGGTCTCGCACCGCACGCTCGTCCTGCCCAAGGCTCAGGTCAAACTCCCGGAAGTCGTCCCAGGGGATGAACCGACCCCGACGAACTTCGACCCCGGGGGTCGCCTTGGCCCAGGCCTCGGTGCTGGTCATGAAATCGGGCGGGGTTCGGAAAGGCCGTGCCGTGACCATCCCTACCCGAGGGTAGCCCTCCAGGATCTCCAGGGAGCGCTCGAGCCAGCCCGGAGAAAAGCGCGCATCGCTGTCGGTGTAGGCGACGATCTCGCCGGGCGCCGCCCGGAAGATGATGTTCCAGGCGCCGCCTTTCCCCAGGTTCTTCTCGGAAAGCACCAGGAACTGAATTCGGCCAGCGCGCCGCGCCGTCTCGAGGAAGTCCACTGCCTCTCGACAGCTGCCGTTGTCGAAGACCAGCAGATCGAAAGGTGCCGGTGTGCTGGCCCACAGGCTCTCCAGGCAAGCCCGCAGCACATCGAGGGCCTCGGTGAAAAAACCTCCCAGGAACGGAACGTAGGCAAGGACGGCCACCGTCACGCGCGCAGGTCGGTGGACCCCGGCGATGAACTTGGCCGGATTCTGGCCGCGCCTCATCGCCGACCCCCCTTGTTCGCTGCCGGCAGTCGGCGCGCCGACCCGAGCTTCCACGCCAGCCAACCACGCAGGACGCCGACGGCCCGCAGGGGATGGAACAGCGACTGAATCACACCACGCCAACCCTTCGGGCTCCGCAAGAGAAGGCCGGTCTCCCAGCTTCGCCACAGGCCGCGCTCCAGGATCCCACGGCGGCGCAGCCCGTCGCTGGTCAGGCACCAATCTGCGTCGTGCAAGGTGAACGCGGCGGCCCGGCCGCCGGCCCACCGGATGTTGGCCTCGCTCTCCGGGTGTCGGTAGTGGGGGCGGCCCCCGGGCAGGTGCCGGTAATCGTGATCCTGGTGGATCACCGTCATCCGTCCGGAGGCCTCGATCACCGGCCAGCCGCGGCGGCGCGCCTCGAAGATCATCCAGTTGTCCCAGCCGGCCCGGCCCACGGCAAGAGGAGGCACATCCCGGTAGCACGACCGGGGAAAGATGAACACGTCGCTCCCGCCCGGCGGGTGGAGACGAGCCTCGGATTCGACCCGCTGACGGAGGGTCTGCTGCCATCCCGGGACGATCCGGATCTCCTCGTCTACGCGCAAGTCCCATCGTCGGCTGACCAGGACAAACTCGTTCCCGATGCCGGCAGCCTGGCGGACCGCCGGCAGGAAGTCATCCAGAAGGAGAATGTCGGCGTTGGCGAACGCCAGCAAGGGCGACGGAGCCGCCTCGCGTGCGACCTGGAACAGCGACTGGATCGTGGGCGTCCCGCCGGCCGTCCGGACGACCCGGGGTTCAAGGTTGACACCGGCTTCCCCGGCCGCGGTCGAAGCCCCCAGTTCGTCACCGATGACCCAGACTTCGACCGCAGGCGACAGGGCGGCCCAGGAGCGCAGGGCGTTCGCCTGGTGGCGAGCGGTGTCGGGGTCGGAGAATGGCTTGACCGCGGTGAACAGGGTGATCTCAGCCATCCCTGGTTCCCCGGGGAGACTCCGCCGAGCGGTGGCTGCGATGGACCACCGCGGCGTTGATGGCGGCCAGTTCCGGCGATCGCCGGAGCAGCTCGACCACTTCCATCCACCCGAAGTCATCCCGGCCTTCGAAGGCCCGGAAGATCTGGCGGACCGCCTTCAGGTCGTCCGCCTCGTCCACGGTCCAGCGCATCCGGCCGAAGTCGGGGTCGGTCTTCAGATGGACCAGCCGGAACCGATCGGGGTTTTCATACAGGAACGGAACCACGTGTTCCCGTTGATGTGGCTCGCGTGCCTCCCTCCAGGCCGTGTCCAGCGCCTGCCGGGAGAAGACCTCGGTGTCGAGTCCGATCGGGTAGGTGCGTTCCCAGGGGAGCCGGTTGACCACCAGGTCTACCGGCGGATCCGATTCCCGGAACGCGGTGACGCACAGGTCGACGACAGCCGGATCGATCAGCGGGCAGTCCGCCGTCAGGCGCACAATGACCGCCGCCCTGGTGATTTCCGCCGCGGCGTGGAATCGATCGAGGACATCGCTGGTCGCGCCGCGCAGGCACGCCACGCCCTCCCGGGAACACCAGGCGAACACGCTGTCGTCGACCGGATCGATCGTTGTGGCGACGGCAAGATCGTCCACGGTCTGCAGGCGGGACAGCCGGTCGACCATCCGACCGAGCATCGGCCGGCCTTCGATGTCGGCCAGCACCTTCCCGGGCAGGCGCTGGGAAGCCATGCGGGCCTGGATCAAGGCGACAGTACGGTTCATGCGGTTCCCGCCGCCCAGGCGTAGGCCTCGAGAAGTTTCGGGGCGTGGGCCTCCCAGTTGGCACGCTGCTTCGCCACAGCCCGGGCCCGGCGCCCCTGCTCGCCAAGGGCCGTCCTTCCTGTGACGGACCGGCCCAACAACTCGGCCAGGCGCGAGGCGTCGCCCACCGGAAAGAGGTCCCCGCTGACGCCGGGTTCGACCCACTCACGGTTCCCGGCGATGTCGGACACCAGGGTCGGCAAGCCGCAGGCCATCGCCTCCAGCAATGACACGGAACTGCCGTCGCACTCCGAGGCGGCCAGGTAGACGTCGGCGGCCTGGTAGATCGCGGGGAGATCGGAATAGTCAACGTAGCCGGGGAGCCACACCCGGTCGGCCAGTCCCCAGTCCATTACTCTTCGAAGAATGCGGGGTCGCAGGCTGCCGCCTCCGGCCAGAATCAGTCGCAGCGACGGATGGTGTCTGGCTGCCAGGCGAAACGCACGCAGGACCGTCTCGACCCCGTACCTCGGTTCCCAGGACCGAACACAAACGGCCACGGTCGTTGCTTCCCAGCCCAGCTGCTGGCGGAGCGAAGATTCGGCCGAGGGGCGGAAGGCGGCCAGGTCCACCCCCCAGGGGAAAATCATGATCCGGTCCGGCGGAGCCCCGAGCTCAAGCGCCCGAGCGCGAACGGCCTGACAATCGCCCAGGAAAGCCGATGACCGGCGAAGCGCCGATCGTGCCAACCAGCGGCCGACCCCGAACCGCGCCCGATCGAGCAGGTCGGACCCCCACGACATGCTGACCAGAGGCGCCTGACCGGCGCGCGCCGCCGGCCACGCGCATTCTTGCAGCGGCCCCGCGTGGATCAGGTCGACCGGGTTCTCCCGCAAGAGCCTCCTCAAGTAGGCCGAGAAAGCGAGCCCCAGGCGAGGCCGGGCACTTCTCCGCCGGACGAATGGCTCGAGTCTCCGGACCCCGTCCGGGATCGGCCGGGACTCCGGGTCGCTTCGTCCGAGGCGTGAAACGAACAAGACCTCCATCCGGCCGGCCCGCATGGCCCGGAGGAAGCGGTGATCGTGCGGGGTGTAGCCGTTCGACACGTACAGCAGCCGCACCTAATCCCCCAGGATTCCCCAGCGCAGCGCCTCGCCGGACTCGATGGCGCGCAAGGCGCGTGCGCCTACCACTTCTTCGATCCGGTAGGGCGGGATCCCGTCCGCCGGCGCGGGACGCAAGACCTCGATGTCGTTGCGCCGCAGGCGCTCTCCGGCGGCGATGGCCCGAGCCGCCCGCAGACAGCGCCGCTGCAGGACGACGGTGGCCGACTCGTTATCGGCCACGACCTTGTCGGGAGAGCCCAGCGCCTGCTCGAGCTCGCGGGTTCGATCCACCATGTCGCGCCAGGTCTGCGGAGTCATCGAGAAGGGATGGTCGGGGCCTTGGCGGGCATTGTCGTCGGTGAAGTGCTTCTCGACGGCCCGCGCCCCGAGGGCCACCGCCCCCAGCACGGTGGCGTGCCCGGGGGTGTGGTCCGAGAGCCCCAGCACCACCTGCGGAAACAGCGAGGCGTAAGCCCGCAGGACGTTCAGGTGGATGTGGGCGAAGTTGTCGAGGCTGGCGGTGTAGTTGGTGTTGCACTGCATCAACACCAGCGACGGATTCACTTCGAGAATCGCGTGGACAGCGCGCTGGACGTCGCCCAAGTCTGAGGCCCCGCTGGCCAGAATCACCGGCTTGCCTTTCCCGGCGATGTGCCGGCAGATCTCGATCCAGGTGATATCGCCCGATCCGATCTTGTGAGCCGGCACGAAGGGGTCCAGGTGGTCGACCGCTTCGAAATCGTAGGGCGATGAGAAGTAGTGGATCCCCGCCTGCCGGCAGGTTTCCGCCAGGATCGGGGTCCACTCGAAGGAAAGCGAGGCGGCCTGGTACACCTCGAAAACGGATTTCTTCCAGGTGGCCTGGTGGGATTGCTGGCCCCCCAGCGAGCGGAAGCCGTAGTCGCTGACGATGCGCTGGGCTCGGAAGTTCTGGAACTTGGCTGCGTCGGCGCCGGCTTCCGCCGCCAGGTGGATCAACCGCCTGGCGCGGTCCAGCTCGCCGTCGTGATTGGCGGAGATGTCGGCGATGAAGTAGGTCGGGTGATCGTCTCCGATCCAGCGGTCGGCGATCTGTAGGGCGCTCACAGTTTCGACTCCTTGGGGGCGGTCGGGGCGAATTCCGGTTCGTGGGGAGCGACCATCGAGCGCAGGCGATCCACCGAACCGTCGGCGCGCAACCGGCGGAAGCGGTCCAGCGCCGGGCCCAGCTCGGGCAGATCGATAGCGTGATCGGCGGCCCGATCGGAGACCAGGCACAGGTCGCGGCCGCGCCAGGCCGGCAGGGAGGCCTGCTCCAGGCGCGTGGCCCGGATCAGACCCGGGTCGAAACCGAAGGTTGCGGCCACACGCCGGCCGAATTCATACTTGGTCAGGCAGGTGGCCCCGCCCAGGTGAAACGTGCCGCGGGCCTCCCGCACCAGCAGGCGCAGCATCCGCTCGGCCAGATCGTTGCACAGGATCGGAGTCGAGGCTACGTCGGTCCAACCCGGTGAAGATTCACCGCGCTCGCATCGCCCGAGGAACCACTCCGCCAATCCGAGTTTGGGCTGAGCGTTCCATCCAAAGATGTTGGTGCGCACCACGATCGCCTCGGGGTGCTCCCGCAGGACGGCCTGCTCCCCGGCGGCCTTGGTGGCCCCGTAGACGCTCCGGGGATTGGGCCGATCCCCCTCGCGGTAGTCACCGCTCTCGCCGTCGAACACGGCATCGGTCGAGATGTGCAAGAACGCCGCGCCGGCCGCCCGTGCCGCGCCGGCCATCTCGGCTGCCAGGTCGCGGTTCATGCGGCGGGCCCAGACCGGCTCGCTCTCACAACGATCGACATCCGTCGCCGCGGCGCAGTGAATCACCCAGTCGGGCCGTCCACTGCTCACCAGTCGCTCGGCGGCGCCGGGTGAAGTCAGGTCCGCCGTCACGCTGCGGACCCCTGGAAATCGGATCGAGTGCGAGCGGGAGACAGCGATGACCTCGTGATGCCGGGAGGCCTCCAACACCAGGTTGGCCCCGAGCAATCCGCTGGCACCCGTCACCAGAATACGGGCCACGCTCAGCCGCCTCCGCCCTCGGCGTCGAACGGGCGCGCCAGATCCTGCATCGCCTCGGAATCCAGCCAGCGGTCATTGCTGTCGGAGGCGTAGCGGTAGCCCTCGGTCAGCGGCTTGCCGCGAGCGCTCCAGCCATAGCCGAACCAGAACGCCTCGGCCGGCTGGACCACGAACATGTGATCCAGTTCGATCGTGTGGCGCGCCTCGTCTTCCGAGATCAGAACCTCGTGAAGTTTTTCCCCGGCGCGAATGCCGATGAACTCGATCCGGGCTTCGGGAGCCAGGGTCCGGGCCAGCTCGACCACGCGCATGCTGGGCAGTTTGGGGACGAAGACCTCGCCGCCCTCCATCTGCTCGATGCAGCCGATGGTGAAGCGCACCCCCTGCTCCAGCGACAGCCAGAAGCGCGTCATGCGCTCATCGGTCACTGTGATCACGCCTTCGGATCGCTGCCGGAGGAACACGGGCACAACGCTGCCCCGGCTGCCCACCACGTTGCCGTAGCGGACGCACGAGAAGCGCGTGCCTTTGCCGCCGGCGTAGGCGTTCGACTGGACCACCAGTTTCTCGGCCGCCAGCTTCGTCGCCCCGTACAGGTTGACCGGGTTGACGGCCTTGTCGGTGCTCAGCGCCATCACCCGTTCGACCCCGCTGTCGAGGGCGGCTTCGACCACGTTGCGGGCGCCCATCACGTTCGTCAGAATGGCCTCGAAAGGGTTGTACTCGCATGCCGGAACCTGCTTGAGGGCGGCGGCGTGGACCACGACGTCGGTTCCCTGCATGGCCCGCCGCAGGCGCGCTTCGTCGCGCACATCGCCGATGAAGTAGCGCAGTTGCGGCCCGTCGAATCCGGCGGCTCGCATTTCGTGCTGCTTCAACTCATCGCGACTGAACACGATGAGTTTCCTGGGAGGCTTTTCCCGCAGCAGGATTTCGACGAAGGCCCGGCCGAAGGATCCGGTGCCTCCGGTGATCAGCACTGTCTTCTCGCTCCAGTTCATGCGGGTTTCCCTCCGTGGCCGGAACCGGCCCCCGGGAGCACGATCAGCGGGTACATGCCGTGGCGGCCGAACCACTTCGGCCAGGCTTCCTCCAACCGGTAGGCGATCCGCAGCAGGAAACGCCCGGCCAGCGGGCGATGGATCAATGTGCGTAGGAACTCGGTGCTCAGGCTGCGCCACACCAGGATCCGACCTCCGCCCAGCCGGTGCAAGACGGCCCGCATCCAGCCGTGGTCGTGCTTGAACGTGTGACTGCCGGGCGCCGCCAGCGCGGCCGACCCCGGGGTCCGGCCTGCCTGGTTGCGCCGCATTGCGGCGCGCAACGCCGGGGTAGCCAGGGCGATCAACGGCCGGAAAGCGCGCATCAACCGGGAGGCGCCGCCCCAGCTATAGACCACGACCACGGGCGCACGAGTCGCGCCCACCCGCCTCATCTCCGACAGCGCGGTTTCCTGCTCTTCGAGAGGCACATGGTGCAGGGCATGGAGCGAAACGACGCCGTCGAACATTCCGGGGCGGAAGGGGAGCGACGTCAGATCGCCGACGACAAAGCGGCCGCGGTCGCCGAGGCGCCGGCGCGCTTCCAGCAGTGCGCGCCGCGACAGATCCAGGCACACCCGGCGCTCGAAACCGGCGGAATACTCCAGGTACTCCGGATATTGGATCGGGCCCGACCCGGCATCAAGCAACAGGCGCCCGGACGACGGCAGGTGCCTGCCTACCCGACGATGGCAACGCCGGATGTACTCCTGCGACACCGGGCGGAGGTCTTCATAGCGGGCGTTCTGGTAGAGCCCGTCACCGATCTCGGCCCATCCCACCGAATCGTAGTAAGACCGGACCTCCGCCCTGACCTGGGCCGCCCCCGGGGAAGTCGTCATTCGTCCGCCCCCCACTTTGGACGTTCGCCGGCCAGAACGTTGAGCGCCGGGAGATAGCGGGTCAGGCGCTCCGGATCCAGGACCAACTCCATCGGAAGCGAGGCGATGTCGTCCCAGAAACCGATCAGGTGCCAGGGATAGGCGAACGGGTAGTCGAAGAAGAAGCGATAGGCGTACCTCTCGGCACGCGCCACCTGGTCCTCCGGCAGCCGGCGGCCGGGCTCGCGGCGCATCAGTTCGCCGACCGCCCGATCGAATTCGTCCGAGGTCTCGGGGTCGATGGTGAAGCCCTTCCCCCGGTAGTGCGTTCTTCCGGCGACGACCACCGGCAGACCCGCCAGCGCCATCTCCATCCCGACGGTTGAGGTGTAGACCACGCCGAAATCGGCCAGCCCGATCAGGTCGTAGGTATTGAGCTCGGAGTCCGGACCTACCAGCCGCAGGCCCTCGGGCAGCCCGGGCAGCGAGTCGCGAACGATGTCCTGCGACGGGTGACCCGCCCCCAGCATCTCTCCGGGGTGGACCCGGACCACCGTCTGCACCACCGGATCGTCTGCCAGGCGTCGCACCGTCCGGACCAGCCAGTCGGACATGCCCTGGGTGAACACCTGCCGATCGAGAGCCAGGCTGTCGGCCACGACGTTGGTGCACACCAGAGCGGTGGGGCGTGACGGATCGAGGCCGAGCGCCTGCCGGGCCGCCTCCGGGCCGCGGCTTCCGCCGCTTTGCCATTGGCGGGCGAAGTTGCCCCAACGTTCGCCGCCCCGGCGCGCCCGGTAGAGCTGGGCCAGGGCCGTCTGCTCCTGGGCCTCCAGCGGCCGCGACCCTAACACCTCCCACATGTCGCTGGTGTCCTGGCGCATCACCTGGTCGTCCTGGGCCAGCCAGATTCGCTCCCGCTGCTCCCCGAATTCATACGTCGCTACCCGAACCCCGGCGCTGCGGGCTGCGTGGTAGACCGCCGCGAATTCGAGAATGCTGCCGTTGGGAATGACCACGGACTCGGAGCGGACCCGGGCCAACTGCGCCAGAGTCTCGCCGGCGGCCTGACGATTGCGATCGGCGCGGAGTTGGGCAAGATCTCGGTCGGCCCCGGCCAGATCGACGTCTTCCCGCTGACGCGAGTACTGGACGTCGAGCCTTGTCTGGCGCTCCAGGTCGAACTCCAGCTGCGGAGGGATCTGTGTTCGGGGCTTCGGCTGGAAGGCTGCCAGGCGCAGATGCCGGCGCGCCGGGGTCAGTACGGAGCGCAAGTAGGCGGACTGCCGCCGTCGATCGAAGTCCGAAGGGTCTACGGTCCAGCGGCGGAACGGAAGGAACGCCAGGGTGACCTCGTGCCCCAGGGCCGCCAGCACAAGAGAAAGCGCCGTCGCATGCTCGAGCCACCAACTCAAGAAGGCAAAGACCAGCACGCGCCTGCGGCGTCGGGCTGGAAGCCCAACCCGAGCCCGGTCCACGGCCTCGACCCAGCCCGGCAGCGCCGACTCGAGGCGATCCAGCCGGTATCCGCTGCCCGGTGGCTGGCCGCCTCGCCAGCGCTGGTACAACTCGGCCGACCACGGAAAACTCCGCAGGGCGCGGGCCGCGGTCGGGTTCATGCCGCAACTTCCTCGATCCGCCAATCCAGCGCCGGCCGGATCGGGCCCGGCCGGGCCTCGGCCCAGTGACTGCCTGGACTTCCGGCCCCGTCCACGGTGAAGGTCAGGGCCCGCTCGTCGGTGAAGTACGAACGCACCCGAAACGCGCTGGCGTTGACTCCGACGGCGAACAGGCCTTCGTTCAACAACCCGGCGGGGACACGGCATCGACTGCGGTAGCGACCGCGCCGGCGAACGCGCAGGCGTTCGAACACCCGGGGGTCGTCGGCATCGAAGGAAGTCAGGACCGGTTCTCCCCGAGAGGTCGAGAGGTAGATCCCGGTGCGCAGACCGGCGATATCTTCCCCGAGGTCGTACTCGAATTCGACGTCGAAGGGCTCGGTGGAAACCACCTGGCTCACCAGGCGATCAGCGGAATCCCGCACCCGCAACGCAATCGGGCGGAACGGTCCGGCTCCTGCCGGCGCTTCTTGCCAACGGCGCTCCCCGCCCTCGGCCATTCCGGCCGCCAGGTAGTAGTCCACCGCCGCGGCCGACGGCGCCCGCAGCGCGATCTGTCCTCCTTCGAGAACGATGGTCTCGTCGGTCAGGCGGAGCACGGCCGACATGTTGTGGCTCACGAACAGGACGGTGCGCCCCTCCTGCGCCACCGCGCTCATCTTGCCCAGGCATTTGCGCTGAAACTCGGCGTCGCCGACGGCCAGCACTTCGTCCACCAGCAGCACCTCCGGATCGAGGTGGGCGGCCACGGCGAAGGCAAGCCGCAGATACATTCCGCTGGAGTAGTGCTTGACCGGAGTGTCCAGGAATTTCTCCACCTCGGCAAAGGCGACGATCTCATCGAACTTACGGTCGATCTCCCGCCGCTGCATGCCCAGAATGGCCGCGTTCAGGGAGATGTTCTCGCGGCCGGTCAGCTCGGGATGGAAGCCGGTCCCCACTTCGAGCAGGGAGCCGACCCTGCCGTAGATCTCCGCCCCCCCCTCTGTCGGCTCTGTCACCCGAGAGAGGATCTTCAACAGAGTGCTCTTTCCTGCGCCGTTGCGACCGATGATGCCCAACACCTGACCCCGACGGACATCGAAGGAGACGTTGCGCAGCGCCCAAATGGTCTGGAGGCTTCGGCGCCGCAAGGGCCGCAGGGAAGCGAGCCCTCCGCTCAGGGTCTCCCGCAGGGTGCGGTACCCGGAACTCGATCCTCCGATCCGATAACGCTTCCCCAGGTCGTGGGCGCGGATGGCGATGTCCGTCATGCCGGCCGGTCCCAACGACGGGCTCGGGCAAACCGCTCCGTCCCTGTCTCAGACCACATCGGCGAACGTCCTCTCCATCCGGCGAAAGTACAGGGTCCCACCGACCAGCAGCCCCAACGCCACCGCCCAGGAAGCGAGCAGGGAAGGCAGCGCCGGCGGGGGGCCATCCAGCAGCGCATAGCGAAATCCGTTGACCACACCGACCATCGGGTTCAAGGCGTAAAGCCAGCGGTAGGCCTCAGGCACCACGCTGGTGGCATAGGTGATCGGTGTCAGGAAGAACCACAGACGCATCAGGAAGGGAGTCAGGTAGCCGACGTCGCGGTAGGCGACGTTCAGCGCGGCCAGGAGGAACGAGGCCCCGAAACTGGTGACCAGCGCCAGGAGCAGGTAGGCCGGCAGGCTCCAAACAGCCGAGGTCGGGGCGAAGCCGTAGTAAGCCATCAGGCCGATCAACACCAGGCTGGCCAGGAAGAAATCGACCAGGCCGGCCAGCACGGGTGCGATCGGCACGACCAGGCGCGGGAAGTAGACCTTGGTGACCAGGTTGCGTCCCAACACCAGGCTGCCTCCGGCTTTTGTCACACCGGTCTCGAACAACTGCCACGGGAGCAGCGCGCTGTACGCAAAGATCGGGTACGGAATCCCGTCGCTCGGCAGGCCCGCCAGTTCGCCGAAGAACAGGCTGAAGACGACCATGGTCAGGAATGGCTGGAGGATCGCCCAACCGGCGCCCAGGATCGTCTGCTTGTAGCGAACCTTGATGTCGCGCCAGGTGAAGAAGTAGATCAGTTCCCGATAGCGGTACAGCTCGCCCAACTGGAGCGACACCCATCCGCGGCTCGGACGGATCAGGGTCGGGGCGACCGGCTCGGGGTCCCGCAGCCCGACACGGCTCATGCCGCCGCCTTCGTTCTGGCTCCCCGGTACCACTCGATCGTCCGTCGCAGTCCTTCCTGGAGCTCGGTGCCGGCGCGGAAACCGAACAGGGCTTGCGCCCGCGAAGTGTCGAGGGCGCGGCGCGGCTGGCCGTTGGGGCGCGACGTGTCCCAGACAATCTCGCCTTCGAACCCCACCAATCCTGCGATCGTCGCCGCCAGGTCGCTGATTCGGATCTCCTGCCCTGATCCCAGGTTGACCGGTTCCTCTCCGTCGAATTGCTCGGCGGCCCGCAGGATGCCCTCAGCCGCGTCGGCCACGTACAGGAACTCGCGGCTGGGCGATCCATCGCCCCACAGAGTTACCCGGCTTTCTCGCCTGTCGCCGGCCTCCAGGAACTTCCGGATCAGAGCCGGGATCACGTGGGAGGTCTCAAGATCGAAGTTGTCGCGCGGGCCGTACAAGTTCACCGGGATCAGGTAGACCGCATTGAACCCGTACTGCTGACGGTAGGCCTGAGCCTGCACCAGCAACATCTTCTTGGCCAGCCCGTACGGGGCATTGGTTTCCTCCGGATAACCGTTCCAGAACTCATCTTCGCGAAACGGCACCGGGGTGAACTTCGGATACGCGCACACGGTTCCTATGGCAACGAACTTCCCGACCCCGGCCTTCCAGGATTCGTGGAGCAGTTGGACGCCCATCATCAGGTTGTCGTAGAAGAACTCCGCCGGGTGGGCCTGATTTGCGCCGATCCCGCCGACGTGGGCTGCCAGGTGCAGGACGATTTCCGGCCGTGCGTCGGCCAGGAGCCGCCGCACGGCCCCGGGGTCCACCAGGTCGTACTCCCGCTGGCGCGGGACAAACACCTGATCCGCGCCCCGCTCCCGCAGCAACTCCAGAAGGTAACCGCCCAGGAAGCCGCCCCCTCCGGTCACACACACTCGCCTGCCCTTCCAGGAACCTGCCTGCATCATGGGCCTCCGCTAACCGGAAACCGACGGGGGATTGGCTCGCGTCGAGGTCGTTCCGTCGCGGGCCTCCCGCAGGCGCAACGAGACCGTCCGACCCTGGATCTCGAGGACGGCCGGGGCCGAAGCAGGATCCACAAGCGGCATGGCCTGTTCGAGGCACGTCAGTCGGCAGATCTCGGCCAGTTCTCCGTCTCCGGCGATGGCCAGCGCGCGGATCCCTCGACGGCGGGCGTCTTGCAGGGCCAGCTTCACGCTCTCGCGTGTCTCGCGGTACAGGGAAAGCGAGTTGCCGATGTAGGCGACGGTCAGGCGGGCTCGCAGCGCGATCCCATCCGGGGTGATGATGTAACGCAGCTTCCGGCGCTCGGCGCGCTTGACCTTGACGTAGCCCTTCTCCACCAATCGCTTCACGTGCCAGTTGACCGTGCCGACCGCCACCCCGAGCTTCGACGCCAGACTTGCCTGGGTCGTGTCGGGGTCGCGCTCGATCTCCTCGAGCAGCGTAAGTTCCCGTCCGGATTCGCCGTCTTCCCGCATGCTCCCCTTCCAAAATTCAGAGATTGAATTATAGCCCTCAGCCGGGTCGGGTCAAGGCCCTACTCCACGACCTGTCGGATCAAGGCGCCCCGTGGCACTCCGTTATGTCAAGCAGCTGCCGTGTCCGGTTGTCGGCGTTGTCTTCCCCGTCCCACAGGACCTGGACGCACCCTGCCTCCAACCACAAGGGGTCCGGGAGGTTCCTCAGCCACTGCGCATCGGCGTAAACGTGGGTGTAGCCGGCGCGGGCCAACTCCCCCGCCGAAGGATCGAGAACCAGCCTGCTCCAATCTGGCAGCGGTTCGTAGTCGAGCCGGGAAGACTGCGCCGGCCGTCCGGTGATCACGATCGATCTCCAGGGGTGCGAATCGAAGACGAGCGCATCGGCCGGCAACCGATCCCACACCTGGCCAGCCATCGCCGCGTCGAGCGGGGCCACCTTCTCGGTGAATACGCCGCGTGGGATGGCGGTCAGCAGGCTGCCCGATACCATCAGGCCGGCGAACGTCAGCAAGCCGAACCCCAAGACCACCGAAGCGATCGGCAGCGCGCCGCGTCGTCGTCGGAACCAGGCAAGGACGATCGGGAGCCCGAGCACGACCCACACCAGGAGAGAAAACGAGGTCAGCCGGCTGATGTCGCGTTCCGCCCGGTAGCGGACGATCAGGGGGAAGACAGCCCCGAGCACGGAAGCCATCGCCAGGGCGGCCAATTCGAAACGACCGCGTCGGCCCCAGTGAATCCCCCGCGCGATCACGAAGGGGGCAACCAGCACAGGCATTCCCAGTTCGGCCAACCCGACCATCAGGGTCGGCCAATGGTCGAGACGCAGTTCTCCGAAGTGCGATGACACCAACGCCGGTGGCCAGCGCAAACTGAACAGTGCGCCCAGCGAACCGCCTGATTCGGGCCCCGCCAGGGTCGAACGCACCATCTCGGTGATCGTCCCTCCCTGGACCAGGCTCAGCAACCCACCGGCGGCCACTGCGCCCAACACCCAGCCAAGTCCGCCCCGCAGCCCGGCCCGACCCCGCCCGACCGCGATCCATGCCGCCCACAGGGCGATGCCTCCGGCGAACAAGGCGAAGGCCGACTCCCACGCCAGCGCCCAGACCGCAAAGATGGCGCCGAGGACGGCCGCCGCTCCCGGCCCGCGCGAGACGCGGGAGCACGAGCGGCATCAGGAGCAGGAAGGTCCGGGACAACGAGCCGGGGCCGGCCTGCATCCCGAGGACGAAGGGCTCGAGCAGTCCGCTCAGGTAGGCGAACGGGATCGGCACGGGAGGACCACCGGCCACCACCCACGGCCCGAGCAGGGCTTGGCGCAGGGTCGTGGCCGCCGCGGCCGCGGATCCCCACAACTCGACCTGCCTCCCGGCCGCCTCGAGAAACGCCGGAGGCACCAGCAACAGGAGCCAGCGAGCGCCGCCGGCGAAGAGCAGCGCTCCGACGGTCAGCCATCCCCCGAGGGAGCGGTGTGCCAGGCGCTTCCCGGAAAGGTACCCGACGGCCAGGGAAAGTGCGGCGACGAAACCCTTGGTCAGGTCGAAGGCGCTCCACGGGAACATCCCCCCCAGCCGAACGGCACTTGCGCCCAACAACTGAAACGCATAGTGGTAGCGGAAGTAGGTCGCCGGATTCATGTAGAAGTGCGGGGGAATATCGCCGGCTGCCATCAGCGAGATCAGCGACAGATTCTTCCGGTCGTCGAGGATGGCCAGGCCACGGCCGATCAGGGTAAACAGCAGGGTGGCCGCCACCAGAAGAGCGATGACCTTCCAGCCGGCGAGGTCGTCCCGCAGCGGCGGATTTCCGCCGGCGAAGGTCGTTGTCAGGCCGACCAGCAACACCAGGCCTCCGGCGACGGCGAACGCCGGGCCAGGGGCGACCCAGCGCCCCAACAGGTTGGCCGCAAACAGGAACAGCGCGGCGCCGACCGCAATCCCGACGGTCCATCGTTCCGCCGGCTCGAGTCGAAACACCCGCCTGGCCACGAGCCAGCCGCCGATCATCCATCCTGCCCAGACAACGGCCAGGGGGATGGCGCTGGTCGAGGAACCGTTCAGGAACCAGTACATCGAGTGCGCATGCCCCTCTCGCAACGCACCACCCGACTCCCTGCTCTCATCGGTCGGGGAGGTACAGGCAAATCCCTGCCGGCTCCAGACACGGGCCCTCCCGGTAGTAGGCGAGAATCGGGAGGGCCACGTGTCGCACCCAGGCGTCGTTCTCTTCCCCAAACGCCCTCAGTCGTCCCTGATAGTCCGTGGGGAGTGGGTCGACCACGATCAGGGAGAATCGCTCCGCGGCCAGGTCTGCTTCGAAGCGATCGAGGACGCCCCGGTTGTTTCCCATGGCCTGATTCATCAAGTCCTTCAACTCGTAGTCAAGCACCAGCGGCACCCCATCGAGGTGCCCGAACGGGAACAGCTGTCGTTGATCGATGAACAAGACGGGCCCGGACCCGGCCGCCTGCTGCGCGGCGACGGTGAGCTGGCGCAGGGCTACCGCCGTAGCCTGCGGATCGGGGGAGTCGGGTCCCTCGCGGGCGCCGATGGTCAGCCCGATCGGAATCACGACCACCAGCACTGCGAGCGGACCGGCCCACGGAAGCCCGCGGTTGACACTACGGGTCAGCCCGGTCAGGACGATCGCGGCCACGAACACCAGGCTGACCAGGAACATATCCAGGTTGTGAAGGTTGTTGCCTCCGCCGATCTTCACCGAAGCCGCCAGCCCGACGGCCAGCGTGGCCACGAGTACAGCGCCCGCACCCGCCACCTGCAGCCCGTCCCACTCCACCCAGCGGCGGCGAACCGCTATCACCAGCATCAACAGCAGCGGGCCGACCGCGATCGCCAGCGCCGGGAGGATCCCCTGGGCGTTTGTGGCGCTGGGAAGCAGCCGGTACCAGAGCAGCGCCTGGCGTGCGGTCGTAGCGAACGGGACCTCCGGCTGTGCGAACCAGACCCGCATGACGAACTGCGAGGCGATCCCACCTGCCAGCCCGGCCATTCCCAGGATGGCGGGGGTCCTGACCCGCACCCCCCATCGCATCGTGCGTGGGGAATCCAGCACCGCCCACATCGAAGCCCACAGCGCCGGAGCCACAATCCACGTCCAACGGCTGATCCCGGCGTAGAAGCATGCCAGCGCAACAATCAAGGCGGACCGCCGCGGCCGTTGCGGATCGTAGCCGACGGCCACCACGATGGCGCTCAACACAAGGGGCGCATAGATCGGCCCCTGGCTTAGAAACAGGAAAGACCACAGTCCGAACGCCAGGCCCCTCCCGCGCCCTCCGGCGGACCAGCGCCAGGCCGAGGAGCAGGTAGGGTGCTGTCCACAGGACTGCATCCCACAGCCGGACGACCTAAATCGTCGCTCCCGGTATCAGGAAAGCCAGGCCCCACAATCCGTGACGGCCCGGAGTCAGGTAGCTCGGGTAGGCGAACTCGCCTGCGATCTGAACCTCGGATCGCGCAAAGAACAGAGAGTAGTCCCAAAGCCGATTGCCTTCCGACCAGCCGAGTGAAAACGGGAAATCGGTGACCAGGACCAGGCGTTCCGCCAGCACAACCAGGGCCGCGGTCCCCATCCCCGCCAGCGCCAGCCTTCGCCATCCGCCGCCTTCCCAGGGAGATGTCAGGGCCAGCCCGCCAGTGACGACCGCCACAAGAACCAGTCGCAAGGAAATCAGTTGCAGGGTGTCAAAACGGTCAGACACAAGCAGGCTCACTCCGGCTGCAAGCAGGAGCAGGCCGCCGATGACGCGCACCGGCGCCGGCCAGCGGCGGAGTCGCTGATCGATAACGGAAATCCGGCCCAGCAACCTCTCGGGGCGAAGCACGGTCCACGCCGCTCCCGCCGCCACGAGGAGGGCGAAGGCCCCGAATCCGGAAATCGCAAGCGCCCATCCACGGGAGAAGGCACCCAGGAAGCTCCCGCTCCCGGAAGAGACTGTCCGCAGATCCCAGAGCGCCCAGCCTGCGAGGCCGGCCGCCAGTAACGACAGGAACCTGATCGCGCCGTGGTCGGAGCCAGGCGAGGGTGCGGCGTCCACCCTGGACGTGGTCTGGCCAGAAGCGTTCCGGCCAGGTTGACTCACTCGACTGCCTCGCGTGGGGCTTTCCTTGCCGCAGAAAGCAGGCCAGGCGCCCATAGCGCTCCGTGGAGCGATGAGATCATCACCAAGGCGCGTGTAATGAGAGCCAGGGCCGCCGCCTGCTCCAGGGTTGCGCCCAACTGCGAGTACAGGGCGATCATGGCCGCCTCCCGGATCCCGAGGGCATTCACCGAGATCGGTATCTGCGAGAGGAAGTATGTGATCCCGGTCACCCCGGCCACCTGCGCCAGCGTGACCTCGATCGCCAGTCCGCGGGCCACCGTCCACAGCCCGGCCAGGTAGATAGCCACCGCTGCGATGGAAGCCATCAGCGAGAAGATCAGCGACTCCGGTCGGGCGAGCCAGGGAGCCAGAGCGCCCCGAACCCCGGCGCTCGCCTCTCGGACGATCTTCGAGACTCTTTCCGACGCGGCGCCGACGCCGATCAATCCTCCCAGCACAGGGACCAGGTGGGGGCCGAAGGCCAACCAGCTGAGCGGAAGGACCAACACCATGGTCGTGATCCCGATCAATCGATCGGCCACCACCGATGCCAGCCCAATCACCGGACCGCCCGCCAGGGGCAGGATCCCGGCCACACGCAGGACGTCGCCGCCGATCGTCCCCGGCAGGAAGTTCGAAGCGAACAAGCCGGCCGCGTTGATCCGGAAGGCGCGACCGTACCCGATGCCGATCCGCTGATAGCGCAACAGGATCCACCAGCGCCCGGCGCCTCCTGCCTGGGAGGCCAGGAACATCCCCAGGGCAGCCCCCAGGAATCCGGGAGGGATCGCCCCGGCATGCCTCAGGATGGCCCGCCAGTCTTGCCGGCCGAGGATCCAGGCCAGCAGCAGGAGAGAGGCCAGGGTCCCGGCGGCGCGCAGCCAGCGCCGCTCGCCTCCCCGCGGGGAAACAACCTCACCGGTCACGGACGGCGACCCGACTCGAAGGCCTGCTCGATCAGCCCGGTCACGGTCTCTGCCGAGGAAGCGCCCGACCCGGCCGGCCGCGGAATCTCCAGCACGAATGTCGGAGTTCGGCGGAGCGCCTGTCGCAAGACATCCGTCTCCCTGCGACGCCAGTCCGCCGGCCAATCCTCGTCCGGCGGGCGTCCCGTTCCGGCCGAGAGCAACCCCAGGAAATGCCGCCCCTCTTCGAAGTTCATCCGGATCAGGTCGTCGAAGGGAACCTGAGCAGGTTCGACTCGGCGGAGTGTCGTCCCGGAGGCATCCGTTCGTCGCAGCAGGACCACGGCGCCGGTCTGAGCCCGCGTCGCGACAGGTTGACCGGGCCACAACCGATCGGTCCCGACCCGGACGGGCCACTTGAGCCGGTCCTGGCTGCCTGTGCGAATCGCCCAGAGGACCCGGAGTCGGAAACGCTCGGAGCTCGTCAACCGATCGCCGACGGAAGGGATCCACGCCAGCAGATTCTGGTACAGGTGAGAACGGGTCGGATAGCACAGGGAAGTGCCGTCGGACCGGAGGAAGACGTAGTCGTCGGCGTGCGGCTGCCAGCCGCCATCGGCCTGGGAGAGAAGCAGCGCGCTGGTGGTGGTCTTCCCGGATCCGCCCTCTCCCACGATCAACAGCGATCGGTCCTTGCGCACCACGGCGGCGGCATGCAGCAGCACAGCCCCGTGACGGCTGGCCGACCAGCGGATCAGAGGATGAACCATCATGTGGTGCACCATCGGCAACGCCCAGCGATTCCCCTGCGCGGCCGCCTCCACCGTCGGACCGAAATCGACGCGATAACCCCAGCGAGCGAGCGCCTTGTGGGAATGTCGGCGCAGTCCTTGGGGGAGGCCGGGGCCTCCCCAGCGAAAGCGGAGGTCCGGTGTACGGTCTTCTGCCGCCGATTCGAAGAAGCCGAACTCTTCTTGGAAGAACCTCCCGGCTCTTGGTTGACGAGTTTGAACCTCCAGACAGGCGAGCCCGTGGAAGTCGTAGCGACGGACGCTCATCTTCGGGGCGCCGCCAGGTGCAGCACGGTTTCGTATTCCTGCGCGACCTGTTCGACGTCGTAGCGACCGGCGCGCGCATGGCTCTCCGCCTTCATGCGAGACAGCCGCCCGGGATCCTCCAGCAGGCTCCCGAGCGCTCCGGCGAAGCCACCCAGGTCGGTCGAATTCGCGGGCGAACCCGTTCACTTCGTCCTCGATCAATTCCGCCAGTCCGCCGGCGCGGCTCCCGACGATCGCAAGCCCCGCCGCCAGGGCCTGGACGCCGACGACGGGCAGTCCCTCCGAAAGCGAGGGGAGGAACAGGATGTCGGCCGAGGCAAGAGCCATGTCGGCCCCAGCCGGGGGCAGCCATCCCGTCAGGGTCACCCTGTCTTGCAGGCCAACCTCGGCCAGGCGCGTTTCTACCGCCGGTCGCAATGGGCCGTCGCCAACCAGCAGAGCCGTCCAGGGCTTGTCGCGGATTCGGTGCAACACCTCGACCAGGTGGAGCAGGTTCTTTTGGGGCTGGAACCGGCCTACGAACACGATGGCCGGCGGCGAGGCGCCGGGCGAGGCCGAGGCGGGCCAATTCTTGAGTTCGATGCCATTGGGGATCACCCGTGGATCGATGCCGTATGCGCGCTTCGCCAGGCCGCGGGTGTGTTCGCTGACCGCCACAACCGCCGACGCCCGACCCCAGATCGACCGGCTGAGAGGCTGCACCCAGCGGAACCAACCCGCGGTCTTTTCCGGGACACCGCCGGGCACGTCGCCCAGGTGAACCGTAAGGACATAGGGGACCGCGGTGGCGACGGATGCAACCCAGGCTGCGGCCCCGGCTGGCACCGCAAAGTGGGCATGCAGCACGTCCGGCTTCCAGCCCCGGATCTCGACCAGGGACCGCGCCGTGCTGGCGGCTACGTAGGAGGCCATCACAGCCAGGGATGCGCGAGTCTTCGAGCGCCTGCCCGTGCGGAGGCGGACCACTTCCATTCCGTCTCGCGTTTCACGACCGGGCAGGCCGGGAACACCCGCCGTCAGGATCCGGACGGCGTGCCCTCGCCGTACCAGGGCGGCGCCCAGTTCAGCGCAGGCGCGTCCGCCTCCGCCGCCTACCGGAGGAAACTCGTGGTTAAGGACGAGGATGCGCACGCCGGGCGCCGACCTGCGGCCGCCTCAGCCCTTGCGCCGCGGCTGCGATCCTTCGAGCACGCGCCGCACCGAGTAGGTCGGCTTGGCCTGGGACTCGTGGTACGTGCGCACCAGGAGCTCGGCAATCAAGCCCATCAGGATCGACTGGAATCCCAGGATCATGAACATGGTGCTCGTCTGGAACAGAGGCGAAGCCAGGACCGAAGTGCCCAGGATCAACCTGCGGGCGGCCAGAACCGTCAGCACACCCAGGCTGGGAAGGATCAGGGCCAGCCCGGCTCCGCCGAACAGGTAGATCGGCTTGTAGGCGAAGCTCACCAGGAACTTCACGGTGAACAGGTCCAGCAGGACTTTGAGGGTGCGCTCCAGTCCGTACTTGGTCCGTCCCTGGAGGCGAGGGTAGTGCTGCACCGGGGTCTCAATGATGCGGGCGCCGACGGCGCCGGCGTAGGCGGGGATGAACCTGTGCATTTCGCCGTACAGGCGGAAGCCCTGGAGCACCTCGCGGCGGTAGGCCTTGAGGGTGCACCCGTAATCGTGCAACCGAACCCCGGTGACCCACGAGATCAGCCCGTTGGCCAGACGCGAGGGGAGGGTCCGGGTGAGAAAGGAGTCCTTGCGTCGGCGGCGCCAGCCCGAAACCACATCGTAGCCCTGATCGATCAGGTCCAGCATCTGCGGGATGTCGGCCGGGTCGTTCTGAAGGTCGGCATCGATCAGCACGATGGTCTGGCCCAGGCTGTGATCGATCCCGGCGGCGATGGCCGCCGTCTGGCCGAAGTTCCGCCGGAGTTCGACGACCCGCACGTGGCCCGGGTCGACTCCCGCCAGGCGTTCCAGTTCCTCGCGACTCCCGTCGTCGGAGCCGTCGTCGACGAAGACCAACTCGCAGACCCGCTGGGCCAGGGATTCGCGGAGGGCCTGATGGAGCGGACCGAGGTTCTGACGCTCGTTGAAGACCGGAATGACAACCGAGACTTCGAGGCCGCGGCGAGTCATCAGTTCAATCCACCCCGACGTGGGGGCCTTCGATCAGGGGTCGGACGCTGTTCTCCCAGCGGTGCCACGTCCCGAAATGCCGCTCCAGCAGCGCCACCCCCTCCCCGATCGGCTCCAGCCCGAGCCGCTCCAGATCGGCGTCCACCATGATGCGGGCGAGTTCACGGTAGCGAATCTTGGGCTCCCAGGCCAGCAAGCGCTGCGCCTTGGCCGGGTCGGCCCGCAGATCGTCGACCTCGGTCGGTCGGAAGTAGCGTGGGTCGATTTCGACGTGTTCCCGCCAATCCAACCCGGCGTAGGCGAACGCTTCGGCTACGAATTCCTCAATCGTGGGAGAGACGCCGGTGCCGACCACGAAATCCTCCGGCGAATCGAGTTGGACCATGCGCCACATGGCTTCGACGTATTCGGGCGCGTAGCCGTAGTCGCGGCGAGCCTTGAGGTTTCCCAGGTACAACTTGCGCTGCAGGCCGGCCCGAATGCGGGCGATGGCCCGGGTGACCTTGCGCGACAGGAAGGTCTCGCCCCGCCTCGGGCTCTCATGATTGAACAGGATGCCGTTCACCGCGAACATCCCGTAGGCCTGGCGATAGTTGACCGCCATCCAGTAGCCGTAGAGCTTGGCGATGGCATACGGGCTGCGCGGCTCGAAGGGCGTGGCCTCCGATTGCGGCGCCGGCGCAGAGCCGAACATCTCGCTGGACGAGGCCTGGTAGTAGCGGCAAGCCACCCCGGCGCGGCGGATCCGCTCCAGGATACGCGTCGTGCCCAATCCGGTGACCGAGCCGGTGTACTCGGGCATCTCGAAGGAGACCATCACATGCGACTGAGCCCCCAGATGGTAGATCTCGTCGGGCTGAACGCTGTGGATCAGGTTGGTCAGCTGCTCGGCGTTGGTCAGGTCGCCGTAATGCAGGAACAGCCGCGCCGAAGGATCGTGCGGGTCCTGGTAAACATGCTCGATCCTCTCGGTGTTGAAGGTGCTGGCCTTGCGAATCAGGCCGTGGACCTGGTAACCCTTGCTCAGGAGGAGCTCGGCCAGGTAGGAACCGTCTTGCCCCGTCACTCCGGTGATCAGCGCTTTCGGCATGCCCGCCCCCGGTTTCAAAATTCAGGTGTTGAATTATACCGCGTGGGCTTTCCCGTCAAGCCTTCCGTCTTCGGGCCTCAAACCATCCGGCCACTACCAGATAGGCAAGCCCGACGAACCCCGCCACCCCCAGCGTTCGGAACAGGCTCAGCCTCGGGATGTGGTAGTAGCGCCCGGCGTACCACCAGCCGATGATCAGGGTCTCGATCCCAACCAGCCCGTAGGTCCAGGTCAGCCAGCGGGTGTCCCCAGCCGTCTGCCCTTGCCAGGCCCACCCCACCAGCGCGGCCAGGATCGGGATCAACGCCGCACGATAGCGGGGGCTGTCCCACTGGTCCCCGGCGAAACGATACGAAACCAGGATGGCTGCCATCAGGAAGACCAGGGTCAGATAGAAAGTCAGGCTCCTCCATCCGTCCCGGCGGACGGATCGGAGGGGGACGTAGATCAGGACGGGCAGCACCGCAAACCAACCCGCCGCCCGCGCGCTCATGACCCCGCTCATGAACGGCCTGCCGGTGTTGTCCAACAACGCCGCAGGAAGGAGCGGCTGCACCAGCCCGTAGACCGTGGCCAGGGGGACATGACTCCATGTCGGGGTTTGGCCGAACACCGTCTGCACCCAACCCGAGGCCTGAAACAGCTTGTCCATCTGGAACCGGACCCCGTCGATCCACCACCCAAGGAGCCCCTGGCCCGGATCGGGACTCCCTTCGATCCCGGCCCAGGCTCGGACGGTGAGAAGGAGTGCCAGTCCGGCCATGACAGCCGCGCCGGGGACGATCCAGCGGGTTGCCGGAGACGCCACTCTACCCTCCCAAATGGCTGCTCCCCCGATGACCACCGCACACGCCACGCCGAACGGAGGGGATACGGCCAGGCATGTGAGGATGCCTCCAACGATCCACGGCATCCCGCTGCGCGCCGGACCTCCTCGGATCAGGGTGTACCCGTACAGTGCCCCGGCCAGACCGGCCATGATGAACGGTTCCCGCATCGGCTCCGCGGAGAGGATCACGGCGTCGGGGTAGACCGCCACGGTCCAGGCTGCCAGATGGCCCGCCCGTCGACCGAACAAGCGGGTCGAGAAACCCCAGGTGAGAACCACGGCCAACGTTCCCATGCCCGAGGCCAGCGCCGCCGGAAGGGCCGTCGCCTGGACCTGCGGGCCGAACACGCGGTAGACGGACGCGGTGAGAAAGAGCAGGCTTCCGTACTGATCTCCTTTGGCGCCGTCGAACGCGTCCAGCAGAACTCGCCTCGGTTCTGCCGATCGTCCAGGCCGAACGATCCCGGACGAAGGCATCCGGGTAGAAAACGCCGGCCCGGTGGTGGGGCTCATCGTTGCCGAGCGATGGGAGCGCCTCCCGCCACATGACTCCGACGCCGAGCCGAAGGGCGATGGCGACCGTCACCGCGGCGATCAAAGGCCGACCGGCAGCGGGGCCGACCACCGCCTGCCAGACCGCGCCAAAGCCGGCCCCCAGGAACGCGCCGACGGCCAGATAGGCCATCCAGCCGACCAATGGCGGCCCGTCCTGGACTGCCACCAGCAATGCCACAAGCCCGCCGCCGACCCACCAAACCAACTTCGTCCGCGCGGTCGAACCCGACTTCATGCAGAAGCCCTCCTGCCTTCCACGAGCCGGGCGAGAGCGACGACCACCACCAGAATCACCACGGCCTGGAGAGGGATCAGGAAGCGCGGGTTGTCTCCGTGATCCGCCAGGGTCTGAAATATCGACGTCGCCCATACGAACCCCGAAGCGGCAAGCCACGACCGGTTTCGCAGGAGCGTCCCCCACCGTCGGGGTTGGACCAGCACCCAGGCGGTCAACACAAGGAAGGCGGCATTGGCCGCCAGGGCTGCCGTCCGGCCGGCCAGGCCCCAGACCCGCAGGACCGTCGCTGCGGTCGCGCTGGACATCTCAGCCGGCTCCCAGTAGACCGGCGCCTTCCAGAACCCGACCCAGCCTTCGATCACATTCTTGAGATACAAGTCGGGGTGATCGCGGATCAGGCCGATCGACAGACGCTGCAGTTCTCGCGACAGATCGTAGAACCCGAGCCCGCTCACCTCGGTCAGTTCAGGGATCGCATCCCAGATCGTGTTGGTCTGGTCGCCTCGCTCGGCGATGCGAGCGTCCCGATAGCGCAGGTAGGTGTCGCGGATGGCGGCCTCCTCGTCGGGCAAGTACTCGAAGAAAACGCCGGCATGCTGCACCAGGTTGTAGCCGCCCATCGTGGTCGGAGACATGAAGCCATAGGTGGAGGAAACCCAACCTACCCACCCCAGCAGAATCCCAAGCGCCGGCGCCAGGAAAGCAATGGTCGCGGCAGCCCGTCCTGCAGGTCCGGAACGCCCCGAACCCCAGACGAACGGGATCAGCCACACCGTGAACGGGTAGAAGAGGATCCGGACCAGCCCGACCACGCCGCTTGCCAACCCCAGGAGGAACGCCGCCAGCAAGCGGCCCCCGGCGGTCGACCGCCGCCCGAGTTCGAGGTGGAACACGAAACCCACGACCAGCAGAAAACCGGTCAGGCTTTCGGTGAGCAGGTTCGCCTCAAACAGGAACAATCCGGGGATCAGGGTGTAGCCCGCGGAAATGGCCGCCGCCGCCCAGGGTCGGCGAGTGAGCTTCCAGCCCCAGTAGAAGAGCAGCATGGTGGTGAGCCATCCCAGGGCCAATTGCCCGGCGAAGACGGTCCGCGGATCGGCTCCCAGCAGCGCCACGAACGCCGGGTAGCCCGGGACGCGGGTCCCGTCGTAACCGTTCAGGCTTCCCTGTCGGAGCACCTCGGCGGCTCGGAAGTACGAGCCGGTGTCGCCGTAGCTGATCGACGCATAGATCAGCCACAACGCGGCCCTCTGTAGCGCGGCGACGGCGGCCACGATCCCGGCCAGCGAGGTTGGGTTCGGTTCCCGGCTCACCTCTCCCCCTCCAGGCCCTCGACGGCGAGGCGCGTTCGTTCGGCCCAGGAATAGCGCAAGGCCTGGCGCCGAGCGGCCTCCCCGAGGCGGCTGCGCTCCGAGGGATCGCGGACCAGCCGGCGAAGCGCGGAATCCCACGCCTCGAGCAACCCCGGCTCGAGCAAGATGGAGTTGTCGGGGTTGAGCACCTCGAGGAACACCGGGAGGCGGCTGGCCAGGATCGGCCGGCCGCTGGCCATGTACTCGAAGGCCTTCATCGGCGAGGCGAAGGCGGCCGTGTCGCCGCCGCTGCTGACCGCGATCGAGCGGTCGTACGGCATGAGCAAGACGTCGCAGGCCGATTGGACCAGGGGCAGGCCGGGTTGGTCGACGAACCCAAGGAGCCGGAGGTTGGCCAGGCCTTCTTGGGCGATCCGCTCGCCCCAGGCGCGGACGGCCTCGGGCTCCCCCCGGCCCACACGAACCGGATTTCCGGGTTCCTTCGGGCCAGTTCCAGCATCAAGTCGAGGCCCCGGCCGGAGTACAGGTGGCCGGAGTATCCGGCGGTGAACCCCTCCGGCCACCCGAGCCGCCTTCGTGCTTCGGCTGGGTCCGGGAGATCGTCGTAGGCAGCGAGGTCGACCCCGCTCGGCGTAATCCGCAGGAAACCCCCGTCCTCAGGGATCGGGTAACGCTCCACCAGCCAATCGCGAAGGGCGCGGGTTATCACCAGCAACCGGCGGGCGCCGCGGCCCCGAAGAAACAGCCGAAACAGAAACGGTCCCGCGATGCCGGCCGGGCGATCGTGGACCTCCAGGATCACAGGCCGTCCCGCTGAGGAAAGTTGGGCCGCTGCCTGATAGGGCCAGACATACCACAGGTCGGGCCCCCAGCGGGTCGCTTCGGCCACCGCCCGAAGGCTGAAGTCCCACCGACGCAGAGGCGGCCAGGCAGGAGCGGTGCGAATTTCGAAACCCGACCGCAACCCATACTGCCGGTGGATTTGCCGCAGGTCCGGGGGTTGGCCGCTCCCCGGAACCCAGAGGGTTACGCCGTGGCCCCGCTCGACCAGCGCCTGGCACACCTTGACCACCCGGATCGAATTGGCCGAGCGCGACGGAATCCGGGAGGTGGCGATGCAGGCGATTCGCACGGGTCAGCCGGAGGCCTCCGCTTGCCGCAGCCGGGCGATCGACTTCCGCGCCAGAATGCCGGCGGTGAGAACGAAGTAGCCAGAGAGCAACCCGGCCATGGCCAGCGCCCCGCCCACCGGAACCCAGACGATCGAACCGGCGATCTTGACGGTCCCGACCGCGGCGTGCACCCAGTTCGGGATGTGCGGCCGGCCGAGCAGCAGCAGCAGACTCCGGTTCCAGTAGAAGACGTTCACCACGATCACGCCCAGCAAGAGCACCAGCAACACCGGGTAGGCCGGGGCGAACTCCCCGGTGTAGACCCATCGGATCAGCGTCGGGCCGAGAACGGCCAGCCCGAGCGTCGCCGCCAGAGTCCACCCGGCCGCCAGAAGGGTGCCGCTGCGCAGCAGATAGCGCACGTTGGCCCAGCGACGGTGGCCGACTTCGACCGCGACTTCACGGTAGGTGGTACTGATCATCGGTTCGACCGGAAGGAACACCGGACCGGTGAGCGCGCGGGCAACCTTGTAGTAGCCCACCTGCACCGGATTGCTGAGCGCTCCCAGCCATAACAACTCGCTGTCGCGGGTGATCAAGGTGATTGTGGTCGACAGGTTGGTGCTGGTGGCAAAGCGAAACATCTCCCGCCAGCGGACTCGCAGGCGCGATAGAGGCGTCTTCCACCAGGCGGGCCCCCACTGCCGCCGCGCTTCGCCCAGCGCCAGCAGGGAGGCCGCCAGCGCACCGGAGGCCTTGCCCAGCGTGTACACCCAGATCACCTCGCGCAGACCTCCGCCGGTGACGAAAGCAGCTGTCATCAGGGCCAGAGTCAGCAGACTCTGTCCGATGGTGATTCTCGCCAGCACGGAAAAACGATCCCCGAACTGGAGCAGGCCGGTGGCGCTCTCGTTCATCAGGTTGGCCAGGATCGCCAGACCATACAGGCGAAAGGCCGGAGCCGCAGCCGGATCGTGGGCCAGCAGGTCGGCGGCCAGGGGCGCCAGCGCGACGATCAGGGCGACGGCCACCAGCGAACTGGCAATCTCGACCAGGCCGGCCGCCTTGAAGACCGCCGCCGATCCTTCTTCATCGCCCTCCGCCGAGAGCTCTCCCACGTAACGAACCACCAGTTGGCCCATACGAAACGAAGTCAACCGGTTGACGTTGCTGGCAAAATCGGTGACCAGGCCGACGACCCCCAACCCCTCCACGCCCAGCAGGCGCGCCGCCAGAGCGCCCTGGAGCATGCTGGCGGAGGCGGAGATCCCGTTGGCCGAAAGCAGGTAGCCGGAGTTCCGCAGGACTCGCCGAAAGAGCGGGTTGGCGGTGACGCGGGAAATCAGTCCTCGAACGAACATCGCACCCGTCGCCTCTGCCCCAACCAACCCGGACCAACGGGCCGAAGAGGTCGGATGGCAGCCTGTCCGGAGGGGTCCATCGGGCCGGTCGGACCTTCGTTCCTAGTCGCTGGTGGCAATCGTACTGGCCCAGCTCCGCTCGGCCAGGTACCACTCGACGCATCGGTCGAGGCCCTGATCGAGGTCGATGGTGGGACGCCACCCCAGAAGTTCCTCGGCCCGGGAGATGTCGGCCCAGGTGGAGCGCACGTCCGCCGGGGCTTCGGCCTGCATTTCGACCCGGGCCTTCCGACCCAGCCGTGCCTCCAGCCGGGAAATCACCTCCAGCAGGGCCACCGGTCGATCCCCGCCGAGATTGACCACCGCAAACCCGAGGGGCCGCACGGCGGCCATGGTGCCGGCAACGATGTCGTCGCGGTAGGTGAAATCGCGTTCCTGACGACCGTCGCCGTAGATCACCAGGGGCCGATCCTCGGCCAGCCGCTGAATGAAACGGAAGATGCTCATGTCGGGACGACCGGCCGGGCCGTAAACGGTGAAGTAGCGGAGGATCGTGATGTCGAGACCGTAGAGTTTGTGGTAGGTGTGCGCCAGAAGCTCCGCCGCCCCTTTTGACGCGGCATAGGGCGAGAGCGGACGGGTGATGTCGGCGGTCTCGGAAAATGGCCGCGGGTTGTGGGCGCCGTACAGACTCGAGGTGGAAGCCTGCACAAACTTCGGCACCGCCAGGTCCCGCGCCAGATCCAGCAGGTTCAGGGCTCCGGTCAGGTTCGCCTGAAAGTACAGCGCGGGGTTCTTCAGGCTGGGTCGCACCCCGGCCCGGGCCGCCAGATTGAACACGGCCTGGAACGCCCCCTGGCCCACCGCCTGGCGCACCCCGTCACGGTCGGCCAGGTCCACCTGGTGAAACCGAAACCCGGGCAGCCGTCGCAGGCGGTCGAGCCGCCAGGTCTTGAGCCGTGGATCATAAGCATCATTCAGGTTGTCCAGGCCGACAACCCCGTGTCCTTCGTCCAACAGTCGCTCCGCCAGACCGGCTCCGATGAAGCCGGCCGCACCACTCACCAGGTAGTCGGCCATCAGAGCCGGACGACCTTGGGACTGGCGATCCCGGCGGCGCCCACGGCGTTGCGCGTGTCGAACACCAGCCGGGCCGCTTCCACCAGGCCCCGGTAGTCGGTTCCGGAGTGGTGGGTGACGATCACCACACAATCGGCGCGGGCGGCGGCGGCCAGCGGATCGGCCACCGAGGTCAGCCCCCAGCCCTCGTGTTCGATGGCCGGCACGTGCGGATCATGAAACTCGACTTCGGCCCCCTTGGCACGCAGCAACCCGATCACATCCAGCGCCGGGGATTCGCGGGTGTCGCTGATGTCCGGCTTGTAGGCCACGCCCATCACCAGCAGTTTCGCCCCGCGCAGCGCCCGGCCGTGATCGTTGAGCACGTCCTGTACCCGCTCGACCACGTAGCGTGGCATGTTGGTGTTGATCTCGCTGGCCAGCTCGATGATGCGAGCGTTGTACTTGACCGATTTCATTTTCCACGAGAGGTAGAGCGGGTCGATCGGGATGCAATGTCCTCCCAGGCCCGGCCCCGGGAGGAAGCGCATGTAGCCGAACGGCTTGGTGCTGGCGGCGTCGATCACCTCCCACACGTCCAGCCCCAGTCGGTCGCACATCAACACCATTTCGTTGACCATGGCGATGTTGACCGCCCGGAAGGTGTTCTCGAGGAGTTTGGTCATCTCGGCCACTTCGGCCGACGAAACCGACACCACCGATTCGAGCGCCCCCTGGTACATCGCCGCCGCCACCGTGGTGCAGGCCGGGGTGATGCCCCCGATCACCTTGGGGGTGTTCTTGGTGGTCCAGTCGCTGCGGCCGGGGTCAACCCGCTCGGGCGAAAAAGCCAGGAACAGATCGTGCCCCACCCGCAGCCCGCCGCTCTGAAGTTCGGGCAGCAGCAGTTCGCGTGTGGTGCCAGGGTAGGTGGTCGACTCGAGTATCACCACCAGGCCGGGGTGGAGCACCGGGCGGAGCGCCTGGGCCGAGGCCACGATGAACGACAAGTCCGGGTCGCCTGTCTTGCGCAGGGGCGTGGGGACACAGATAGATATCCCCTCGGCCTCGGCCAGGCTGGCGAAGTCGGTCGACGCCGTCAGGCGGCCGGCCTGTACCAGGGCGCTCACCTGATCGGAAGAGATGTCTTCGATGTAGCTTGCACCCCGGTTGATCGCCTCAACTTTACCCGGGTCCAGATCGACCCCCGCAACGGTATAGCCTGCCTCGGCCAGCACCACCGCCAGGGGAAGGCCCACGTAACCGAGCCCCACCACCCCCAGGCGCGCCCGATGGGTTCGAAATCGTTCCAGCAGCGCTTCGGCGTGTGGAGGCAGGGGGGAGGCGTCAGGAGTCATGGAGAGTCCTCTGGGGCCGCGGCTCAAAACAGGTTGAGTTGGGTCGGATCGGATTCGGGCTCGGGAGCGGCCGAGGCCCTCGCCGCCTCCAGGATCGGCCCCAGCGCGACAAAATCGGCCTCGACCTGCGGTCGGAGCGAAGCGTTGCGCAGGACGGCGGCAGGATGGTACATCGCCATCACCATCCGCCCTCCCACCGGCCGCGCCTTCCCGTGGATGGCGCTGATACGGGCCCCGGGGAAGAACCGCCCCATCGAGAACCGACCGAGGGTCACGATCACGCGCGGGTTGATGATGCGGATCTGCTCGTCCAGATGTCGGGAACAGGCTTCGAGTTCGTCGGGAAGAGGATCCCGGTTTCCGGGCGGACGACATTTCACCATGTTGCTGATGAACACCTCGTCGCGGGAAAGCCCGATCTTGCCGAGCAGCTCCTCCAGCAGCCGGCCCGCCGCACCGACGAAGGGACGACCCTGTTCGTTTTCGTGGAAGCCCGGGCCCTCGCCGATGAACATCACCCGCGCCCTGGCCGGCCCTTCCCCCGGCACGGCGAGCTTGCGAGCCACATGCAGCCCGCAATCGGTGCAGGCCCGCACCCGTTCGGCCACCAGGCGAAGTTCGGCGTCAGGGTTCAGCCCGATCCTCCTCGGCACCGGAGTTCGACCCCGCCCGGGGTTCGGACCGCGTCATCAACACCGCGTCTTCCAGGTTGTCCTGATAGTAGCGCCGCCGCCGCCCGACCTCGGAGAAACCGAGGCTGCGGTAGAGATCTTGCGCCGCGTGATTCGAAGCCCGAACCTCGAGGGTCATCTGCTGGGCCCCTTCGGCGCGGGCTGAAATCCATGCCGCCCGAAGCAGGGTTCTGCCAATCCCGCGGCGCCGGTCGTCCGGGGCCACGGCCAGCGTGCTGATGTGCGCTTCGTCGACGATCATCCAGTAGCCGACATACCCGATCACCCGGCCTTCCTGCTCTGCCACCACAAGGCGCGCGGCGGTGTTGGAGGTCAGATCGGAACGGAAGCTGCCTTCCGACCAGGGCAAGGTGAAGGAGGCACGCTCGATGGCCACGACCTGCGGCAGGTCGGCGGTCTCCATCTGGCGCAACGTGAGCGGAAGCGTGGGCGCGATCATCCAGCCTGCGCGATCCCGGAGCCGGCGTAGACGGGTGCCAATCGTAGCGGGTCGGCGAAGCGGTTGGCGCGCACCTGTTCCCATCCGATCTGGGCCAGCACGCCGGGCCGGCGGACCGACCACTCGAGGGCCGCCACCCGTGCGCGGCGCAGCTTGCCCAGTGCCTTGCGCTCTTCCGGAGTGATTTCGCCGCAGAGAACCGTGGGCCGCTCGAGAAGCTCCGGGAGCCCGGCCGGATCGACCAGAAATGGATCGCCTTCGCCTTTCCAGCCACGGCGGCCCCATTTGTACCATGCGGCTGCCCAGCGCCCCCGGCCGGCGCGCAGCATCGCCAGCAGGGGCTCTTGACGACCGGGCTGACCTCGGGCGAGCACATCCAGGGTCGGCACGGCCACCAACCTGGCCTGGCCGGCCTGCGCAAAGCCCTTGGCAAAGGCCAGCCCGATTCGGAGGCCGGTGTACGACCCGGGGCCGATGGTCAGCGCGATCGCCTCGATCGCTTCCGGCGAGACCTCGACCCGGCGCAACAGCCGGCCGACTTCCGGCGCAAGTTCGACCGTGGCCCGGCCGCGGGCGATCCACGATTGCTCGGCCACCAGAGTCTCGCCGTCGTGGAGGCCGATCCCGATCCGATCGGTGGCGGTGTCGAGGGCGAGCAACATGCTAGCCCCCGAAGGCCGACCTGCGGAATTCGTCCAGCAGGCGCTGATGCCCGCGGCCGTGCGCCTCGAAGCGCAGGGAGCGGCGCGAAGTCGTCGACCCACTCCATCCGGATTCGCAGGTGGTCGGCCGGGATCAAGGGCCCGACATGCGACGGCCATTCCAGGACGACCACCCGGCCCGACTCGAGTATTTCCGCCAGGCCCGTGGAAGCGGCCGCCTCGGCCGTCGCCAGGCGGAACGCGTCGACATGGTAGAGAAGCTGAGAGTCGGCTCGCTGGTACTGATTCACCAGAATGAACGTCGGACTGGTGACCGGGTCGAGCGCACCCCAACCCCGGGCAATCCCCTGGGTGAGCGTGGTTTTGCCGGATCCCAGGTCTCCGTCGAGGCAGACCAGGTGACCGCCTTCGAGCATCTCACCCAGCCGGACCCCGACGCGGCGCGTCTGCTCCGGGCTGTGGCTGAGGAACTCGAGGCTTGATTCGTCGAGGATCGGCATCGGCCAACGCATTATACGTCTCGGATCGCGCCCCGGAGATGCGACGGCGGATTCCCGGCGCTTTCGTGCGAAGGCGCCTCGTGATACTATCCCCGCCGCGATGCGCGTCCTGGTCCTCTCCGACCTGCACGCCAACCTGAGCGCCCTCGAAGCCGTGCTGGCCGACGCCGGGACGTTCGATTCGGTTTGGTGCCTGGGCGACCTGGTGGGCTACGGCCCCGATCCCAACCAGGTGATCGAACGGGTCCGATCCCTGCCGAGTCTGCTGTGCCTGATCGGGAACCACGACCAGGCGGCCCTCGGGATCATCCCTCTGTCGCGCTTCAACCACGACGCCGGCGCCGCCGCCGGCTGGACTCGTGACAATCTGACTCCGGAGAATGCGGCACTACCTTCGGTCCCTTCCCAGCCGGATCACATTCGAGGATTTCACCCTGGCCCACGGCAGCCCGCGCCAGCCGGTGTGGGAGTACATTCTCGACCTGGAAACCGCCGAGAGGAACTTCGAATCCTTCACCACCGGCTATTGCCTGATCGGTCACTCCCATCTCCCGCTGGTTTTCCATCAGGCGAAAGACGCCTCCCCGGTGACCCTGGAAGCCGTTGATTGGGGTTCCCCGATGGCCTTGAAACCTCGCATGATCTTGAACCCTGGCTCGGTCGGCCAGCCGCGGCGACATGGACCCCCGCGCCGCCTACGCCCTGCTCGACATCCAGGCCGGCACCTGGTCTGGCCGCCGAATCGTCTACGACGTGGCCGCCGTCAGGGAACGAATGCTGGAGGCCGGCCTGCCCGAGCGCCAGTCGCTCCGCCTGCTGGCCGGCTGGTAGGGAACCGACCGCGCCCCCCCGGCGTCTATATCGAGGAGGCGGCCGGTTCCGCCGCCGTGGAGGATCCCATGCGCAACCAGTCCCGTTTGAGCCTGATCGTCCTCGCCGCCGTCCTGCTGGGCGCCTGCTCACCGATGCTCGCGGCCAGTCCGGCCGACGTGTTCGGCGAACCGAGTTTCGCTCCGGCCGCTCCCGAGATGGCCTTCGAGCAGGGCCGCGCCGCCAGCGGGACTTTCGACGTCGCCGCCACCACCCAGGAGCGCCTGGTGGTGCAGACGGCCGCGCTGACCCTGGTGGTGACCGACCCGGTGGCGAGCGTGGCCGCGGTGCGCGCTCTGGCCGAAGCCATGGATGGGTTCGTGGTTGCGTCCAATGTGTACCAGTCGACCTACGGCGCCTCCGATCTCGTCGCCAACTACGCCTCGATCACGATCCGGGTCCCCTCCGAACGGCTGACCGAAGCCCTCGATCGCATCAAGGGCGATTCCATCCAGGTCCGCAGCGAGAACATCTCCGGCGAAGACGTGACCTCGCAATATGTCGATCTCGAGTTGCGGCTGCGCAACCTGGAGGCCGCCGAGGGCAGCTCACCCGCATCATGGACTCGGCCGAGAAGACCGAAGACGTGCTGGCCGTCTACAACGAGTTGGTACGGGTGCGGGGCGAGATCGAGATGGTGCGGGGGCAGATGAACTACTTCGAAGAGGCCGCCGCGCTCTCGGCCATCGCCATCGAGTTGATCCCCGACGAAGCGGCCCAGCCGCTGGATATCGGCGGCTGGCAGCCGCAGGGGACGGCCAAGGAAGCATTCGAGGCGTTGATCCGAACCCTGCAGTGGCTCGGGGATACGGCGATCTGGGCCGGCATCTGCGTGCTCCCGGTCGGTCTGCTGGTCGGGATCCCCGGACTGCTGATCGTCCGCAGCATTCGACGCCGGCGCGCCGCCCGACGCCCGGCCTCCCCCGAGGCCGGCTGACCTCCGAAGCCGTCAGTTAAGGGGAGGGCACGGCGCATGGCCGTGCCCTCTTTTTCGTGGGGAGCGTGGGGAGATCCCGGACCGATTACAGACTGGCTCGAACCCGCCGGGCCAGCGCCCCGAACGTCGCCGTGTACGACTGATCAAGGTTGCGCGGCCTGGCCAGGGGCACCGGGATCTCGAGGCGGACCGATCCGGGCGCGGGCTCAGCACGATCAGGCGATCCGCCAGGAGCAGGGCCTCCGGGATCGAGTGGGTCACCAACACCACAGTGATCGGTCGAGCCGACCAGATGCGGAGAAGTTCGAAGGCCAGCCGCTCCCGTGTCAGGGCGTCCAGGGCGCCGAAAGGCTCGTCCAGCAGCAACAGATCCGGCTCATGCACCAGAGCCCTGGCCAGCGCCACCCGCTGGGCCATGCCACCCGAGAGATCGCGGGGCAACGCCCGCTCGAACCCTTCCAGGCCGACCAGCTCGACCATGGCACTGGCCGCGCCGGCCCTGCATCTCGGATGGGATTCCCTGAAGCTCGAGCGGCAACCGGATATTGTCGAGAGCGTTGCGCCAGGGCATCAAGTTGGCTTGCTGGAAAACGAAGCCGATCCGGCGACGGGGACGAGTGAGAGGCTCGCCTTCGAAGATGACCTGGCCCTGGGTGGGCGGCGTCAATCCGGCCAGGAGCCGGAGCAGTGTGGTCTTGCCGCAACCGGACGGGCCGACCACGCAGACGAATTCTCCCTGCCCGACCGACAGGGTGACGTCGTGGAGGGCGGTGACCGGCGCCCGACCGTTCGGGAAGACCTTGGTCAGGCGGTGGGCCTCCAGGATGGGGGGGTCGGCAGGCAGAAGTCACGGCAGATACGCGTTCGAAAAGGCGTCGGTCAGGTCGAGCGGGGCGCGCAGCAGTCCGGCATCGACCATCACCTGCTGCATGTTGGCCCACGCCTCTTCCGAGGACTCCCCGAGCCGGGGCGCCTCCCAGAAGCGGATACTCTCCGCCAACACCCGTCGCTGAACCGCTTCCGTCTCGCCGCTCAATCCTTCCACATAGATCCGGCAGATCTCGAAGGCCGCCTGCGGGTCGTCCAGCGTGTCGGCCAGGCCGCGCAGGGTTGCCCGGATCATCCGCCGCGCCAGTTCCGGGTTCTCCCGCAGGGTCACCTCGTTGGTGATCATCCCGTTGGAGGCCAGCGACACGTAGTCTTCCACGCGGAAGACGCGCACCTCCTCGCCCGCGCTTTCCAGGACGACCGGCTCGTTGTTGGCGTAGACCACCACCGCCTCGACCGTACCCGACCGCAACGCTTCTACCTGGGTAAATCCGATCACATCCAGGCGGGTGTCTGAGACCGCCAGACCGTTCGCCTCGAGCAGAGCGGCGTAACCGATGTAGGAGGCTCCCCCCAGGAGCGGGATCCCCACCCGGCGGCCGCGCAGGTCGGCCGGGGAGTTGATCCCGCTGTCGGCCAGGGCAGCCACAGCCACAGGGTAGCCCTGCCACCAACCCATGATGTAGACCACCGGCAGGCCTTCCTGCCGAGCCAGGAGCACCTGCTCACCGGAGGCCAGGGAGAACGGGATTTCTCCGCCTGCGACCAACGCCACTCCGTCTGTCTCGAACGCGTAGTCGAACTCGATGTCCAGGCCCTCTTCGGCGAAGTAGCCGCGCGCCTCCGCCACGTAGAACGGAGCGTACTGAACGCTCGGCAGGTAGCCCATGGGCAAGCGGATCGAGGCATCGGCGGTCGGGACTGCGAACTCGCCGCAGCCGGAGGCCAGCAGGGAGAGCAACAGGGCGGCGATCATGAGCTTTCGGTCGGGGTTCATGCGTTCCTCTCAGGGTCGCGCCAAACGAAGGCCACACGTTCCAGGAGCGTGGCCAGCGAATACAGGCCCAGCGCCATCGTCACCAGGACAAGCAAGGCGCTGAAGACCAGGGGCGTGTCGTACAGGCCGCGCCCCAGGTTGACCAGGAAACCCAACCCCTGATCCGCGCCGACGAATTCGCCCACAACGGCGCCGATCACGGCCAGGGTCGACCCGACCTTCAGTCCGCCAAGTAGAAAGGGGCTCGCCGCAGGGACTTCCAGCAGCCGCAGCACCTGCCAGCGGGTGGCTCGCAGCGAGCGCATCAGATCACGCAGGTCGGCCGGAACCGATCGAATCCCGGACACCGTGCTGATCAACACGGGGAAGAAAACGATCAAGGCTCCCACCAGGACTTTCGACATCTGCCCCGGGCCGAGCCAGATCACCAGCAGGGGCGCGATGGCCACCACCGGTACAGCCTGCGACGCGACCAGGTAGGGGGCGATCAACCGCTCCGCTCGGGGCGACTTGGCCAGGAGGTAGCCGAGCGAGGTACCCAGGGTCAGTCCGATCCCCAGGCCCGCCAGGACCTCGGAGAGCGTAACCAACGTGTGACGTGGCAACGTGCCGTCCCGGATAGCTTCGAGGAACCGCTGCGCCACAGCCTCGGGGGGCGGTAGCAAAAAGGCCGGCAGCCCGGTCCACGAGGTCAACGCTTGCCACGCGGCCAGGGTGCCTCCGGCGAAACAGGAGGAAGAGCAACGCCCGCGAGCCGCCGCCGGCGGAGCTTGTTCGTTCCTTGGAGGATATTGCATCCAGGTCCTGCACCTGCTCACCCAGAGGTCACCGCCCGAGAAATTCGAGGCAGCCAGGGGCAGGCGTACGGAGAACAAACCCCCGAAACCGTTGGGGCTTCGGGGGACGCCACGGCCGGACCCGGGAGACGAGCTCCCGGCCAGCCAGCCTTCTCTCATCCGGACTGTACCGTCGGCTCCGGGTTTCCACCGGATCCTGCGCTTGAGCGCTCGCGGGCTATCACCGCCGATCGGGAATTGGGCCGAGGTGGCCCTCACCCTGCCCCGAAGGCTGATCGATTGCCTCGATTATACCTGCCCCGGCGATCTGGAAGGCGGAAGAAGTTCGCCCCGGCAGGTGCGCTTCCGCACGAACCGCCCTCGCTCCTGCGCCCTTGACGCTCCTGCGCCTCACCCGTACACTGTTTCTAACAGGCGCCCCCGCCGGCCTTCGCCTTCGGGCGCAGGCCGGTGGTCTTTCCCCTATGCGACGCATCTTGCTTCTGATAGCGCTCGGCTGTGCGGCCTGCGGCCCGATCGCTTCCCCTGCAATCCCGTCGGTCCGACCTTCTCCTGGCTTGCCGCCAGCGCCGGCTCCCACCGCTCCGCCGTCCGCTACGGCGGAGCCCACACCTCGAGCCTGCCTGGAACGGCCGGGACGGATCGTGGTCGACGAGGTCATCAACCCCAACCTGCCGCGCTCGATCCCCTACCGGGTCTATCTCCCCCCGTGCGCGGACGAGACACAGGGAAAGCCGCTCCCGGTTCTGGTTCTGCTGCACGGCCTCCAACTCACCGACAGCCAATGGGACGACCTGGGTGTGGACGAAACTGCCGACGAGCTGATTCGACGCGGAGAAATCCCTCCCCTGGTGGTCGCCATGCCATGGGAACGGAAAGGGCTCGACTTCGAATCGGCGGTGGTCGAGTTCCTTCTGCCCCACATCCGATCCGAATACGCCGGCGACGGCGGCCGAGCCCTGACCGCGATCGGAGGGATTTCGCGAGGGGCCGGCTGGGCCCTGCGCATCGGGTTCCGTCACCCGTCCGAATTCGGAGCCATCGGGCTCCACAGTCCGGCGGTGCTGGTCCCGGATGCCTACTTCCTCCCCGAATGGACCGTGGCGGCCGGGGACCTGGTGCCGGCGTTATGGATCGATATCGCCGAGAAGGACACTTCGACTGCGGGAGCCCGGGAACTCGCCGCCGCCCTCGATGACCTTGGAGTGGCCTATTCCTGGAGCAGCGGGCCAGGGGAACACGCGGCCTCCTACTGGTCTTCCCGGATGGCGGATTACCTGGTGTGGTATGGCGCGCTGTGGCGCGGGCTGGTCACCCCCACACCGTAAAACCAAACCGCGCCGGGGACCTTGCTCAAGGGCGCCGGGCGCGGGGGTCAGAGGAGAATGCACAGCTATCGTGCCTCCGCCCCGTAAGGAAGGAATGAGACCCGACTTAAGGGAAGATTAGGGCCCGGCTCCCCAGACCGCCAGGATGGCCTCGAGGCCCACCGGTCCCTGACGCACGATCACCGGCTCCTCGCCCGTGCAGTCGACCACGGTCGACGGACGTCCGCCGGGGCAAGCCCCCCCATCCACCACCAGGTCGATCCGACCCCCTAGCCCCGCCACCACATCGTCGGCCGAGATCGGGTTTGGGCCGCCGGACCGATTGGCCGATGTCACCGCCAGCGGCCCTGCCAGCCGAAGGAGCGCCAGCGCCGCCGGATGGTCCGGCGCGCGGATTCCGACCGTTCCGCCTGATTCGACCGCGGACGGCAACCCAGGCCGACTCCGCAGGATCAGGGTCAGGGGGCCGGGCCAAAACGCGGCCGAGAGTCGAGCGGAGCGAGGGGAGGTCTCCGCAAAGGCGGGTATGTCGTCCCAGGAAGAAACCAGAACCGGGATCGGCTTCTCGGCCGGTCTGCCCTTCGCCTCCCGGATCAATTCAACCGCTATGAGATCCTTCAGGATTGCTCCTACCCCGTAGACCGTGTCGGTCGGGAAGGCAACCAGACCGCCCGCCTGGAGGACTTCCACACAGCGGGAGACCCATGCGGGCGATCCAAGATCGATTCGGGATGTGGTGCGGCTCACCGATCCCCCTCAAGGTGTATCACGAGCAGCCGATCCCGCCCGGCAAGGTCCGTTCGGACTTCTGTCTGCGTCCGCAACCCCGCGGACCGCAACCCTTCCCGCAACGGTTCGGCCTGGCCTTCGTCGATTTCCAGCAAGACGGTCGCCTCCGGCGCCAGGGTCCGGGCCAGCGAGTCGACCAGGGCCGAGGTGATCTCCGTCCCGGCTGCGCCCCCGTCGAGGGCCAGACGCGGTTCCCAGGCCGATACCGGCAGGTCGCCCAGGCGATCGCGGGGGATATACGGAAGGTTCGCACAAATCAGTTCCCAGCCCGCCGCAAGCCCGTGCAGAAGACAGGCCTGCACAAGATGGACCCGGTCCGCGACCCGGTGTCGGTGAGCGTTGCGGCGGGCGACCTGCAAGGCTGCGCGGCTCACATCGCTGGCGATGATGTGCCGGCCCGGCATCTCGGCTGCCAGGCTGATCGCCACGCACCCGGATCCGGTGCCCAGATCCAGGATTCGCAGACTTGGGCCTCTCCGTCCGGCCTCGGCCAGGGCGGCCTGCACCAGCAGCTCGGTTTCCGGCCGCGGGATCAACACGGCCGGACCGACCTCGAAGGATCTTCCGAAGAACTCCCAGTGTCCCAGGACGTACGGCAGGGGCTCGCCGGCGACACACCGTTCCAGGCGGCTCTCAAAGGTCTCCTGTTGCAGGGGATCCAGGAAGGCGAATTCGTTGGCCCAAAGCCAGGTCGTTGGGTGACCTACGGTATCGGCCAGCAGCACCCGGGCGTCGCCGGCGGCCGTCGGACTGATGGCTCCCAGAGCCCGGCGCGCCCGCTCCAGGGCCTCGCCTACATCCATGTCAGAGGCCGGCTGCCTGAAGGCGGTCCGCCTGCTCGTTCGTGATCAATTCGTCGATGAAGGAATCCAGGTGGCCGTCGAGCACGCCCGGGAGATTGGCGGAGACCTTGATGCGATGATCGGTCACCCGGGACTGGGGGAAATTGTAGGTGCGAATCTTCTCCGATCGTTCCCCGCTGCCGACCTGAGAACGGCGGGCCGAGTCGATCTCGGCCTGCTGCTTTTCGATGGCGATGTCGTACAAGCGGGCCCGCAGGATGCTCATCGCCCGGTTGCGGTTCTGCAACTGCGAGCGTTCATCCTGGCACTGGACCACCATCCCGGTGGGTACATGGGTCAGGCGAACCGCGGTGGCATTCTTCTGAACATTCTGCCCGCCGGCTCCGGACGACCGGTAGACGTCCATCTTGACGTCCTTCTCGGGGATCTCAATCTCAACTTCGCTGGCTTCGGCCAGAACGGCGACCGTGGCCGTCGAGGTGTGGATCCGCCCCTGCGATTCGGTCACCGGTACCCGCTGCACCCGGTGGACCCCCGACTCATACTTCAGCCGGGAAAAGGCCCCCTCCCCGCGCACCTGGAAGATGACTTCCTTGAGGCCTCCAATTCCGGTATCGCTGGCCGACAGGGTCTCCGTCTTCCAGCCGTGGTGTTCGCCGTAGCGCGTGTACATCCGGAACAGATCGGCGGCGAACAGGGCTGCTTCGTCCCCGCCCGTCCCGGCCCGGATCTCGACGATGACGTTCCGGTCGGAACGAGGATCGCGCGGGATGAGCAAGGCCCGGATTTCCTGCTCGAGGGCGGCTCGTCGGGGGCGAAGTTCGTCCAGCTCGGCTTCGGCGAGCAAGCGGACTTCCGGGTCGTCCCCGTCCAGCAGCGACTCGGCCTGGCGCAGGCTGTCTTCCACCTGTCGAACCGCGCGCACGGCGCGCACCAGGGGTTCGAGTTCGGCTCGCTCTCGGCCCACCGTCGCGTAGTGCTGATAATCGGCGTCGGGCCGTGCCAGCTCCTGCTCGAGGTGTTCGTAGCGCTTGAGGACTTCGTCCAGTCGTTCCCACATCGGAGGGGCACAAGAACCTCCCACACGCGGCGTGGGAGGGCTAGAGGGATTATAGCACTCGCGACCCGACGGGAAACAAAAAGGCGGTCCCTGGTGGGGACCGCCTGGAATTCTGGAGCCAGCGGGCTAGCAGGTGAGCCAGACCTTGTAGTCAACGTCGTTCGGATCATAATCGAAGTTCCCGGCAATGTCGTAGACAAAGACATACAGGTCGATGTCCTCGTAGGTCGCCAACGGCCGAGCGAGCTTCAGGCGACCCGGCAGGCCCGATACCGTGATCCCCGTCAGCGTGAAGGTGCCGTCATAGTAGGCGTCCCAGCTGGTGTCTGGCTGGAGGCCGCCGGAAACGAGGGCCACGGCCCCGTAGACGTGCACATAGCCGCCACCGGGGTCGTACTTCACCCCGATCCCCGACGGCGAGATCCCGCTCGAGCCGATCCCATCGGTCACGTGGATCCCTGAAATGCTGATGGTGCAAGAGTAAAGGTCTCCCGGCGGTGGCGAGAACACCGCCCCGGACCGAGAGACGACGGGGTCAGTGAAGTCTCCGGCCGAGGTCGGCCCCGCCGTCGCTGGCAGGTTGGTCGGCTTCGGGGTCTTCGGTAGGCTTGGGGGTCTTGGTCGGAAGCCGGGCGGCGGCGTATTGGTCGAAGTTGCGGTCGGCGTGGAGGTCGGCAGCGGCGTGTGAGTCTTGGTCGGGGTGGCGGTGAACGGCGCCGCACCCTTGAAGTTGAGAGCGGTGGCCGTCGGCACCGGCTGGCTCATCGCCAGTTCCATGCTGTCGTGGGCCGCCTGGGCCTCATCGTCGCTCAGTCCCAGCGCTTGCATCGCCTCTTCCAGAATCGACAACGAGATGACCGCGATCGGACGGCCCCGCTGGTCGGCGCCGTAGTCCGAGGTGAGCCGGGACGCCAGACCTGGGCCGAAGGGCAGGAGCCCGGCCTGGGCCGAACTCAATTGAAGAGCCAGCAGCACCCACCCTGTAAGGAGCAGGAGGAACAGGGCGACGGCAGCAATCAGCCAGCGTCGGCCGGAAGACGAACTCCATGGACCTCTCTCCATCCCCGCCTGCAACGCACCATCGGCTTCCACAGGAAGCCGCCTCGTACCGGTACCAGTGTACTGGTCAGACCGGGAGGGCTGGAAGGGGGCCTTCTGTCCTACCGACGGCAGGCTCAGAAGGACTCGGTCGTCTCGTCAAAGAAGGCCGCCCCACCCGCCTCCAGCAGGCGGCGGAGCCGGCCGGTTACCTCCCGGATCTCGAGGGAGCGATGGCGGCCCCGCACCTGGGCCTGCCCCTGGCGGCCGAAGACGAAGTGCGAGCGCGCCCCTCCCAGGGCATGGTGGGTGTTTCCGTCGATCAGCACACCCTGCGCACCGGAGTCGTGAAGCACCTGGACCAACTGACCCGACTGCTCTACCGCCTCCCCCAGGATCGTGTACTGAAGCCGATCCTGGGTGCCCAGACCGCCGGCCAACACCTCGCCGGTTGCGATACCGATCCCACAGCCGATCGCGGGAAGATCCGCCTGGCGGCGGCGCGGGTTCAGCGCCTGGACGAGTTCGACCAGTTCCAGGCCGGCGTGGGTCGCCTGCATCGCCCCGACGGGAGCCGGCAGCGGGCGAGGAAACAACCCGAACACGGCTACCGCCGTCTCGCCTTCGAAGCGGTAGACCACCCCGCCGTGATTGGCGATCAGGGGGACCAGGGCGGCGAAGTACTCGCTTAGCGACTCCATCTCCCGAACCGGGTCGGCCCGGGAAGAGTCGAGCACAACACCCCGCAGGCCGACGGTCAGCACGCTCACCCGCGCCCGCTGCACGCGCGCCGACCTGGCGCCTTCGGACAGACTGCGCCGGAGTTCTTCCCGGACCTCCGGGGTGACCGCCCGGCCCAGCAGGTCGTGGTAGATCAGGCCCTCCTGGAGACCCTCCACCATCCGGTTGAAGGTACTGGCGAGCATCCCGATCTCGTCGGCGCCGCCCTCCGGGAGACGGGTGGCCAGATCGCCGGTGGCGATGGCCATCGAGGCATCCGCCATCCGGACCAGAGGTCGGGTGATCGAGTTTGAAACCAGCAGCCCGACGATCACCACCAGCAGCAGGATCAGCGCGCCCAGGGCAACCACGGTGGTCGGATTCATCGTCGGGCCGGCAGGGGCCGCCACGGCCGCTTCGACCAGGGAGGCCCCGATAACGCCCAGCATGTCGGCCCCGTTCCGGGCCCGCAAAGGCGCCAGGACTTCACCGTACCCGACGCCGGCCACCTGGATCCGGCGAAGCGGAGACTGCGATCCAGAACTTGCTCGCAGGTCTTCGATCTGCCCGGATTCCAGCGTGACCGACTCCGGGGATTCGATCTCCAGGGTGCTGGCCAGGAGTTGTCCGGACAGGGCGTAAATCGAGATGTTGACCCCGGCTTGCAGGCTGAGATCCCGCGCCAGGGTATCGGCGTACTGCCCGACCAGGACGACCCCCAACACCCTGTCTCCGCTGCCGAGGATCGGCCCTCCGATCAGAAAGACACCGGTGCTGCCCGTCGGGCCGAGCAGCAGGAGTTCCAGCCCGGCGCGTTTCTCCGCCCCGCTGGCCCCACCGAGCATTCCTGAGACCATCTGCCACTCGCCGTAGTAGCCTTCGCCGCGCAGGGTCTCGTACTCGCCCGCCTGGCCGCCGGGGCGCCGGCGGACGGTCAGCAGACTGACTCCCCCACCGTCCACGACCGCCACCAGATCGACATCGGCGTTGATCACCAGCGGCAACACCCGGTCGCGCATGGCTTCGGCGTCCTGGGCTACCAGCGCTTCAAAGACCCCCTCCGTATTCGTTACCAGACGCTCGACTTCCAGCAGATCGCTTTCCCATCGCACGACCCCGTCGACCGCCTGCTGCCCGCCGTCGGTCAGCTGCCGGACGAATCGTTCCTGTCCCGACGCCGCCAGGAATTCGCTCACCAGGTAGGTGCCGACCAGGCCCAGAGCCAGGGCCAGGATCATGTATGGCAGAGTGATCTTCCAGCGGAGGCTGAAACGAACGCGGGGTCGCGCGCCGGCCGTGGTGCTGGTCACGCCGCCCTCCCCGCCACCGGCGGCCTACCGCACCACGGCCGCGAGCGCCAGCAACACGAGCAAGAACCCTCCGGCCAGGAGGGCGATCCTGCGCAGATCGGCGCGCACCACCTCGTCCTCCCGGCGGAATTCTTCCGTCGACCGGGAGTCCTCCAGGGCGGTTGAACCGATCGTTCGCGACTTGATGGGTTTCCTGGCCACGCGATTTCCCCCGTCACCCGCCGGTCAACTCGGCGAAAACGACGATCCGCTTGCTGTCAACCAGGTAAGGGTAGCACGAAATCAGGGTCACCGTCGCTCGCGCCGTGGGAGCCATGACGTGCACGTCCGTGGGTTCTACGATTTCGGTCCCGGTCACCCGGTAGACAAACTCCCGGGTCGAGGTCGAGAGCCGGATTTCGTCGCCGGGCGCCAGGCGGTCGAGGTCGCGGAACAGTTCGCCGAAGATATCGTTATGCGCCGAGAGCACGATATTGCCGGGCTCACCGGGATTGCCCGTTCCGATGTGCTGCCCCACGCCTTTCTTCAGCTGTTCCCAGCCGTCTCCCTGCACCACCGGCGCCGGGGCCGACCAAAGATTCGGGATGTGCAGGCTGCGGGCTTGCTGCGGCCCCGGGGTCGGGACACCGACCACCGGCAGAGATGCCACGAAAGGACGCAGGTTCTCCGGGATCTCAGCCTCGTTGGGCTGGGCTCCGCCGGGGGCGGTCGGGGGAGTGTGACCGGAGGGCAACACCACGGCGCTGATCAGGGGAGTCGGGAGAGGCGTCGCGCCTTCCAGCACGGCCGAGACCTCGGCATTCAACTCCTGCAAGGCTCCCAGGCCGGTCACCAGGATCAACGCCAGGCCGACGACGGCGGCAATCTCCACCAGCAGCAACGTCCGATTCAAGAAGGCCCGCCTCGGCGAGGGCGGAGCCTGGCTGCGCAAATCCTCCGCTTCCGGGGTTTCCGGAGGCGGGAGGGTGTCGAGTCGCAACCGGCGGCCGGAGGCGCGATACTGCTCCAGGCGCACCCGGCGGGCCTCGACCCGGCGGCGCGCCAGGAGCGCCTCAAGTTCGGGTATCGACAGTTCTTCGGCGCGCCTGTTCCGTCCCATCCGACGTCGGCTCCCAGGGTTCCAGTGCAAGGTGAGTGCCGCCGCGGATTATACAGTCGGCTCCGCGGGCCCGGACCCGTGGAACCGCCTCGATATAATGAGGGAGCAATGGATTCCCTGCAGGCGCTTGCCTCCGCCGAAGTTCGAGAAGCCTACCAATCAGCCCGAGATGGCTTCCTTCCCGTGTCATTCCGTTCCCCGGGCATCGTCTGGGCGCAGGGCGCCTCAACCATCGACTTCCTCCACCGGATGTCGACCAACGAGATGCTCGACCTCCCCCCCGGCCATGCCCGGGGGACGGTCCTGACGTCCGCGATCGGAAGGACTGTCGCGGTGGTGGACGTACTCAACGGAACCGACCAGGCCTGGATCGTCGCCGGGCACGGGCAGGCCGAAACCGTACGTGCCTGGCTGTCGCGGCACATCTTCTTTCAGGACGATGTGAAGCTCACGGTGCCCGAGCCGGTTTACCACCGCTGGATGCTGACGGGCCCGGGGGCGGCCGAGGCGGCCTCCGAGCTGCTCGGCCAATCGCTTCCGGCCGGATCCGAGTTCCTGGCTTTCAACGACGCTCGGGCCTGGAAGGTCCACCGCCCGATGCCCGCCGTGGCGCTGCTCCTGGATGACGCCGGCCACGCCCGAGCCGAGGGTTTGTGGGGCCGTCGGGGTGAAGGAACCCCGTCGCGGCAGGCGTTTGACGCGTGGCGCATCGAGTTCGGGCGCGGTCTGGCCGGAGGCCGACGTCGACAGCCAGACCATCCCCCTCGAAGCCGGCCTGTGGGACCTGGTGAGCTTTCACAAGGGATGCTATATCGGTCAGGAGGTGATCGCTCGCATGGAGAGCCGGAATCGCCTGGCGCGGCGGATGGCCGGCCTGAGACTCGACGGGCCGGTTGCGGCGCCTCAGGAGATCCTGCGCGGTGCCACCTCGGTAGGGCTCTTGACCACCGCCGCCGTGTCTCCGACTCTCGGTTCGATCGGCCTGGGCCTGGTCCGCAGCGCGGTTGTGGACGAAGCTCCCTGCAAAGTGTCGCTTTCTCCCTCCGGGCGGACCGGCACGATCCATCCGCTGCCCCTGGTTTCCGACTCACCGTAGCCCGAACCGACGGGATCGCTCGGTATAATCTCGCCGTGACCCAACCCAAGCAGCTGCTCTTTGTATGTCTGGGCAACATCATCCGCAGCCCGCTGGCGGAGCATCTCTTCCGCCAGTTGGCGACCGAAGCCGAACTGGATCACAAGTACCAAGTCGAACTCGGCCGGAACCGGCGCCTGGCACACCGACGAATCCCCCGACGCGCGCATGCGCCGCACCGCCGCCCGCCACGGTCTGAACTACGATGGAGCGGCCCGTCAGGTTCGGCTGAGCGATCTCGACCGTTTCGACCTGATCCTGGCCATGGACACCGACAACCGGCAGGAACTGCTCGACCGGGCACGGACGCCGGAGCAGCGGGCGAAGATCCGCCTCTTGCGTGACTTCGATCCCGCCTCGCCCCGCAATGCCTCCGTCCCGGATCCGTACTACGACGGGGACGAGGGTTTCGAGAAGACGTACCGTGTCGTCGAAGCCGGGGTCCGCGGCCTGCTCCAGGCGTTGGAGTCCGGCCGGGTATGAGCCTGCCGGCGCCCGTCGTCGAGTGGAGTCGGGCGTGTGGCTTCGGGGAAATTCGATCGATCGGAGCACAGTCCGGGGGTTGCATCCACACCGCCCTGCGCCTGGCGGCGTCCACCGGCGACACGTTCTTCCTTAAGGTCAACCCGAGCGTCCCTCACGACATGTTCACCCGCGAGGCCGAAGGCCTGGCCGCCCTGGCGTCGGCCCACGGCCCGCGAATCCCGGAACCCATACTCTGGGGGCCGACCTTCCTCCTGCTGGAAGACTTGTCTCCGGCCTCGCCGGCGCCGGGTTTCTGGGAACAGCTAGGCCGAGAACTGGCCGGCTTGCACGAAATCACCTCGCCCAGGTTCGGGTTCGACCACGACAACTACATCGGACTCACCCCCCAGCCGAATCCCTGGACCGATGACGGAGTCCGGTTCTTTACCGAGGCCAGGCTGCAGTTCCAGGCCGGGCGGGCGGCGTCGGCCGGCCTGCTGACCCCGAAAGACCGAAAGGCCATCGACTCGATCTGCGATCGGCTCGACAGCCTGATCCCAACCCAGCCGGCCAGCCTGTTGCATGGGGATCTGTGGTCGGGCAACGTTGTCGCCGGCCCCGACGGGGAGCCGTGTCTGGTGGACCCCGCCTGTCACTACGGCTGGGCCGAATCCGAGTTAGGCATGACCGAGCTATTCGGGGGGTTCCCCGATGCGTTCTACGCCGCCTACCAGGAGGCCAGACCCTTGGCCAGCGGGTGGCGCGATCGCCTTGCGATCTACAACCTGTATCATCTGCTCAACCACCTCAACCTGTTCGGCGCTGCCTACCTCGAATCGGTTCGGTCGATTCTGCACCGCCATGCGTGAAACTCCCTGCCGGTCAACCCCCGCCCAAGGTGACGGTCGTCCACCTGTTTTTCCGGCCGGACCGGATAGACTCGTTCCGGACGCGGCACTCCGCCGGGCGTTACACCGCCAACCCCGCCATCTCTTCGAGAGGAACTCTTGCCATGAGCCACCGCTATGCAGTGATTGGATCCGGCCGCCAGGGAACAGCCGCTGCCTACGATTTCGCCAGGTTCGGGGAAGCCGAGGTGATCTGGGTAACGGACGTCGACCTGGCACAGGCGGAGCGAGCGGCGCGCCGGGTCAACGATCTGCTCGGCCGTGAAGTGGCCCGAGCGGCGACCCTGGACGCCGGCGACCCGCACGCGGTGGCCGGGTTCCTGCGGAAGGAGGGCATCAAGGCGTTCCTCAGCGGCGTCCCCTACTTCTACAATCTCGGCCTGACCGAAGCCGCGATCCAGGCGGGGGCCGGGATGACCGACCTCGGCGGCAACAGCGACGTCGTGATCCGGCAGCTGGCTCTCAGCGCCGAAGCGGTGTCGGCCGGCTGCTCGATCGTGCCGGACTGCGGCCAGGTGCCTGGCATGGGGACCAGTCTGGTGCTGCTGGCGATGGAACTCCTGGATCGGGCCGAAGACGTCTATATGTGGGACGGCGGTCTCCCCGAGAAGCCCGCACCACCGTGGAACTACACCCTGCACTTCAGCATCGAGGGCCTGACCAACGAGTATTTCGGGGATTGTCTGTACATCCGAGACGGGAAAACGGTGGGTGTGCCTTCTCTTGAAGAATTGGAGACGGTCGAGTTCCCGCCTCCCCTGGGGCGACTGGAAGCATTCACGACCGCCGGCGGGCTGACCACGGCGGCGCGCACCTTCGCCGGCAAGCTGCGCACCCTGCAGAACAAGACCTTGCGCTACCCGGGTCACTACCAGCAGCTGAAGGTGATCCAGCAACTCGGCTTGCTCGATCCCCGACCGATCGAGTTGGACGGTCAGGCCGTGTCTCCGCGCCAGGTCCTGCATGCGCTCTGGGATCCGCAGATCCGGGCGGCGCCGGAAACCCGAGACGTGATCATCATCCGTGTCGTCGCTCGCGGCACCAAGGGCGGGCGGAAGGCCGAAGCGCAGGTCGACCTGATCCACGGCTACGATTCTCGGACCGGCTTCAACGCCATGGAACAGGGAACGGGCTGGCACGCCGCCATCCTGACCGAGGCCATTGCCGACGGGCGGGTGGCTCCCGGCGTGGTTCCGGTCGAAGCCGCCATGGCCGGCCGGGCTTTCGCCGAGGAGGCGCAGAAGCGCGGCTTCGAGATCCGGGTGGAAGAACGCGCCTTGGCCTGACCAGAGCCGAAGAAAGTCGGCCCGGCACATCCGGTCGTTCATCACTGGCGGCCGCTACGGGTCGTGGATATATACTGCCCGAAACATCCTGTCGGCCGGGTTGTCGGAGGCCCGGGCGAACTCCATGCGGTCGAGCTCCCGGTTTCTGACCCCCGCCTCGCTGGCGATTCTCACCCCACTGGCCGCCTTCCTGGCGGCGCTGGTCGTTGGCGCGGTGATGCTGGTGCTGCTCGGGGTGGATCCCGCCCGGGCCTACGCCTCGATGTTCGTAGGCGCCTTCGGCAGCGGCAATGCCCTAGCCGACACCCTGGTGAAGGCTACGCCCCTGCTGCTCGTCGGTGTCGGAATCTGCATCGCCTTTCGCGGGGGGATGATCAACATCGGCGGCGAAGGCCAATTGATCGTCGGCGCCCTGGCCTCCACCAGCCTGATCCTTCTGTTCCCTTCCCTGCCCGGGATCGCCTTGATCCCGGCCGGGCTGATCGTCGGCTTCCTGGCCGGCGCCGTCTGGGGGGCCGTACCGGGTGTGCTGAAAGCGCGCCTGCGGGTGAATGAGATCCTGACCACGATCATGATGAACGCCATCGCCGTGCAGGGCATGAACTTCCTGCTGCGCGGGCCGCTGATGGATCCCCGTCAGGTGGTGGAAGGCTCTTTCATTCCGCAGACTGCTCGCTTCACTCTGGCGGCCGATCTTCCGCGCCTGATCCCCACTCGCCTGCATGCCGGATTCCTGGTCGCATTGGTGGTGGCGGTGCTGGCGTGGATCCTGTTGTGGCGGACCACCGTCGGTTTTCGCATCCGCGCCGTGGGCCTGAATCCGTTTGCCTCGCGACGGGCCGGAATCCGCATCGATCGCTACGGAGTCATGGCGATGGTGTTCAGCGGCGCCCTGGCCGGCCTGGCGGGCGCCGTCCAGGTGATGGGCGTGAACCACCGGATGTTCACCGACGGCTCGTCGGCCGGGTTCACCGGAGCCGCCGGTTTCAACGGCATCGTCGCCGCCTTGTTTGGACAACTCCACCCCCTGGGGACGATCCCGGCGGCCATCTTCTTCGGCGGCCTGATCGTCGGCGCCAATGCCATGCAGCGGGCCGTGCAGATCCCCTCGGCGATGATCACGGCGCTCAACGGCCTGCTGGTGATCTTTGTGGTTTCGAGTGACATCTGGCGGCGCCGTCAGATCCAGCGTCAGCAAAAGGCCGAAGCGGCGGCGCGACTGGCAGGAGCCGAAGAGTGATCGAGAACCTGCTGACCCCGGCAGTGCTGGCGGGGATTGCCTATTCGGGCATCCGCCTGGCGACGCCCTACCTGTACGCCACACTGGGCGAGACGATCGGGCAACTCAGCGGCGTGCTCAACCTCGGCGTCGAAGGCATGATGCTGATGGGCGCCTTTGCCGGCTTCTACGCGACCTGGCGCAGCGGCGACCCGTGGATCGGCTTGCTGGCGGCGGTCCTGGTCGGCGCTCTGCTCGGCCTGGCGAACGCCGTGATTTCGGTCAGCCTCAAGGCGGAGCAGGGGATCAGCGGCATCGGCATCTTCCTCTTCGGGCTGGGGATGAGCGAGCTTCTCTTCCAGAAGATGCTGGGGAGCGTGGAAACGGTGAGCGGCTTCTCGGCCGTGCGACTGCCGGTTCTGGGCGATCTCCCGGTGGTCGGCGACCTCTTTTTCAACCACAACCTGATGGTCTACGGCGCCTATCTGCTGGTGCCGATCGTCTGGTTGGTAATCAACCGGACGACCTGGGGCCTGCGCATCAAGGCGGCCGGCCAGAACCCGGCGGCGGCCGACGCCCTCGGGGTCAGCATTCGCCGGGTCCGCTTCGCCACCGTGACCATCGGGGGCGTCCTGTCCAGCGTCGCCGGCGCCTCCCTGTCGATCGCCCTGCTGAATGTCTTCCAGCAGAACCTGACTTCGGGGATGGGCTTCATCGCCGTCGCCTTGGTCTACTTCGGCGGCTGGAGCCCCCTCGGCGCCCTGGCCGGCTCGTTGTTGTTCAGCACCGTCAACTCCTTGCAGAACTGGATCCAGGTGCTGGGGATTCCGATCGCCCCGGATTTCGCGTTGATGCTACCGTATGTCCTGACGATCCTGATGCTCGCCGTTCCTTTCCGCAAGGCGCGCCAACCGGCAGCGCTCACCAAGCCGTTCGAACGAGGCGAAAGTTGAGCCGGCGTTCGACCCGCCTGTTCCGCCCGGATCCGCCGCCGGCTGGCGAGCGGCGAGTCCCCCGACGAATCTCCTCAGGAGGGAGAAGAGAATGAAGAGAAACCACATCGTCCTGTCCGTTTTGATCGCGGCGGCGCTGGTCTTGAGCGCCTGCCAGGCGGCGGCGCCGCAGCCGGCGGAAAAGTTCCGCGTGGCGGTGGTCATGCCGAGCGCCATCAACGACCTGGCCTTCAGCCAGAGTATGTACGATGCCCTGCTGGCCATCCAGGCCGAGCGCGGCGGGCCCGAGGCCTTCGAGATCGCGTACTCGGAGGGCATGTTCGTGATCGAAGACGCCGCCGCCGCTATCCGCGACTACGCCAGCCAGGGCTTCGATCTGGTCGTCGCCCACGGGTCGCAATACGGCTCGTCGCTGGTCGAAATCGCCCCCGACTTCCCCGAGACGGCCTTCGCCTGGGGCACGACGGTGGATACCTTCACCGACCAGGGCGTCACCAACGTCTTCGCCTATGAGGCTCGCTCCGAACAGGGCGGTTACGTCAACGGCGTGCTCGCCGCCAGCCTGTCTCAGAGCGGGATCATCGGCGTGATCGGTCCGATCGAGACCGGCGACGCCAAGTTGTATGTCGACGGCTTCACCGCCGGCGTGATGGCCACCAACCCCGACGCCACCGTCGCCGCGGTGTGGACCGGTTCCTTCAGCGACACCGCCCTCGCTTCCCAGGCCGCCCAGACCCACATCGACGCCGGCGCCGACGTTCTCACCGGCACGGCCCAGATGGTCACCGGCGCCATCGGCGTCGCCAAGGAGGCTGGCGTGCTGTGGCTCGGCACCCAGTCGTCGCAGGCGTCTCTGGCGTCCGAGATCGTCGTCGCCTCCCAGGTCTACCACTGGGAGGTGGCCCTCAACCAGATGCTCGCCTTGATCGAAGGCGGAACCCTCGGCGGTCAGGCTTTCGCCATCGATCTGGCCAACGGGGGCGAGGTGATCGAGTTCAATCCCGCCTACACCATGCCGGCTGAGATCGGCGAGTTGGTGGGGCAGACGATCGAGGGGATCCAGAACGGATCCATCTCGATCTCGATCCAGTAATCCGAAGGCCTTCGGGCCGGGGCGGGCCACCAAGCCCGCCCCGGCCACAGGTCCCGATGACAACTCCTGCCCACCCCGCTCTGACCCGGATCGAACTGCGGCGTATCGTCAAGCGCTTCCCCGGCGTGCTGGCCAACGATCAGGTCAACCTCGACGTCCGCGCCGGTGAGGTCCATGCTCTGCTCGGCGAGAACGGGGCCGGCAAGACCACCCTGATGCGCATCCTGTATGGTCTGTATCAGCCGGACGAAGGTGAGATCCTGCTCGACGGCCGGCCGGTGCGCATCCACTCCCCGGCCGACTCGATCAGCCTGGGCATCGGCATGATCCACCAGCACTTCATGCTGGTGCCGACGCTGACGGTGGCTGAGAACATCGCCCTGGGGCTGTCTTCTAGTCGCGGTCTGCTGCTCGACACGGACCGCGTCGCCGAGCGCGTCCGGCAGCTGGCGGCGGCGTACCGACTGCAGGTCGATCCCCAGGCGCTCGTCTGGCAACTGTCGGTGGGCGAACAACAGCGCGTCGAGATCCTCAAAGCCCTGTACCGCGGCGCGCGCGTGCTGATCCTGGATGAACCGACAGCCGTGCTCACGCCGCAGGAAGTCGACGACCTCTTCCGCACGTTGCGCCAGATGGCCGAGGAAGGCCACCTGCTGATCTTCATCAGTCACAAACTGCATGAAGTGCTGACGATCAGCGACCGGGTAACCGTGCTGCGCGATGGGCGGGTGGTCCAGACCCTGCCGACGGCGGAAACCGACCGGGCGGCCCTGGCGCGGCTGATGGTCGGGCGCGAAGTGCTGCTGCGGGTCGACCACCCGCCGATCGAGGCCGGGGCGCCGCGGCTGAGGCTGGAGGAGGTGTGGGCCGACGGCGACCGGGGCGTGCCGGCCGTTCGCGGCGTAACCCTGGAGGTGAGAGCCGGCGAGATCGTCGGGCTCGCCGGAGTATCGGGGAACGGCCAGCGCGAATTGGCCGAAGTCATCGCCGGGCTGCGGCGCACGACCCGAGGGCGTCAATGGGTCGGGGGCCAGCCGGTCGACGCCTGGGATCCCGAGCGTCGCATTGCCGGCGGCCTGGCCTACATCCCCGAGGAGCGCATGCGCGACGGGGTGATCCGCGAATTGAGCGTCGAAGAGAACCTGATGATGGAGGACCACGGGCGGCCGCCCTTTGCCCGCGGCCTGTTTCTCTCCTTCCCCGAGATCGCCCGCCACGTCGATCGACTGGTCGGGGACTTCGAGATCAAGACGCCGTCGCGCAACACCCCGCTGAGCAATCTCTCGGGCGGCAACATCCAGAAACTGATCCTGGCCCGGGCGCTGGCGCGCCGGCCGAGCGTCTTGATCGCAGCCCAGCCCACCCGCGGTGTCGACATCGGCAGCACCGAGTACATCCACCGCCGTCTGGTCGAGCAGCGGGAGGCAGGCACGGCTACCCTGCTGATTTCGGAAGATCTCGACGAAGTGCGCAACCTCTCCGATCGCGTGGCGGTCATGTTTGAAGGTCGCATCATGGGTGTGCTCCCGCGCGCCGAAGCCTCGGTCGAACGCCTGGGCCTGATGATGGCCGGCGTCCCCCTCAGCGAAGCCTCCGTTCCAACCACGTAGCCTGAACGCTCCGGCAAGGCGCCTGCCGCCGGCTTCTTCAGGACGGCGGCCGGCTCGACCACAGACCAGAAACAACACCGGGCCGATCAGGGAACGCGGCGACAATACCTGAGGCTGCTGCTGTCTGGCCCCCTTCGAGTGCCCCGGGTCGGATCCTCGTCTTCCCCTCCGGTCACCGCCCGCTGCTGCTGGCAAATCACAGACCCACGCCTGCGCGTGAAAACGAACCCGGCCCGGGAGTTCCCGGGCCGGGGGATCGGTTTCGCGGGGGCTGGTCGGATCAGGCCGGGGTGACCGCCGGCATCGCCGCCGGTGCGGCGCCGCCGATCACACCGGGTTGCGTGAACAGGTAATGGTCGTAGTAGTAGTGCACCCACAGGAAGCTGAGAACGGCGATGTAGTATGCCCGATCGAAGGCGAAGTCGAAGGTGGTGCCGGCCAGATAGTACATGACCCCGAACACCACCACCGCCAGCCCGCCGTCGGCGATGGTCAGGGCAATGTTGAACCCGTAATAGCGCCGCGACGACCCGTCCTGCGACAGCCGCTTGACGAAGGACGAGTTCTCCAGCTCTCCGCGCTGCCAGCGCAGGTGGTTGATCATCCAGGTCAGCGCCAGGTACTGCAGCGAGTGCCAGACATTCATCCCCTGGAAAGCGGTGTCCAGGTTCCCCAGCGCCGGGATGAAGAAGGAGACGGCGGCGGTGAGCGCCAGGAACAGCGTCTTCGGCCCGTGCAGCGCACCCCGGCGGTACTCGGCCGCCGACTTGGCGATCCACACCACCAGGGCCGCGCCGAAGGCCGCCGAGGCCAGCCACACCATCCAAGGTCCGAGCGGAACGAACGAGCCGATGAAGGCGCTGATGTCGGTCGTCCCGATGGCGAACGTCCCGGCGGCGATGCGCCAGGCGGCCAGCGGGTACAGGCAGGTCAGGATCAGCGCATAGTCCGACAGGCGGCTGAACAGGCTCAGGCCGCCGGGCTGGCGCTGACTGTACAGGTCGGTGATGTAGATGATCTGGTGCAGCACGTGGATGGAAGCCCAGAAGAAGAAGACGGTGAGCAGCAGAGATAGATTCACCACGGCCAGCGCAACGACAATAACCGGGATCACGATGGCCGACAGCATGAAGCCGCGGTTCTTTGCGGCGAAGCTACGGTCGAGCGCGGTGCGGGTCCAGGTGGCGTACATATGAGGCCCGCCCACCAGCAGGGCCACGATCAGGTTGATCGCGTTGCGGGCCAGGTCGTCGGGCGTCGTGCCGAAGGAAGCCGCCAGGGGAGCGAACACGCCCGGCAGCTGCAGGATCATGAGATAGAACAAGTAAGGGGTTGCGACCAGAATGATGCTGAGGGAAATGAACGTCAGATCCCAGCGCCGGTCCTTGAGCCAGAAGCCGCGCATGCCGGGCCCGGCCGGCGCGGCGGCGATGGCGGTTGCAGCCATGCGTCACCTCCGAGATGTGGGTTGAGTTCGATTGGAAGGACGAATCCCGCCCTCACCGTAGCGCTGGATTATAGCAAGACCACCCCAGGCGTGGGGTTCTGGCCGGTCGTCTTAGGCGAGGCGCCGGGCCCGATACTGTAGAGCCTCCGCCAGGTGGACGGGCTCGATCGACTCGGCAGCGGCCAAGTCGGCGATGGTGCGAGCGACCTTGATCACCCGGTGATAGGCCCGGGCCGTCAGATGCAGTTGCGCCATCGCCGTGCGCAGAAGCGCCCGGCAGGGCTCGGCCAGGGCGCAGTAGCGCCGGATCTCGGCCGGTCCCATCTCGGCATTGGCAGCCAGGCCCGGCTCCTCCAGCCGCCTCCGCTGACTCTGCCGGGCCGCCTCGAACTCGCAGTCGGATCGCCGACGATTCCTCCCCGAGACGGTCGTCTCCCAGCCGTTCGATCTCCACCCGAGGCACCTCCAGATGGATGTCGATCCGGTCGAGTAGGGGGCCCGAGATCCGTTTCTGGTAGCGGATGACGGTCGAGGGCGAGCAGGTGCAATCGCGGGTGAAATCTCCGGCGTAGCCGCACGGGCAGGCGTGCGCCTAATGGCCTCGAGACGAGTTTGGCCAGCACGGGCTAGGGTCGCTCAAGGACAGACCGTGGCTCTCAAGCCTAGGGGAAGCGCAGCATCACGAGTTTCCTGTCCTCCTTCAGTTCGACCGCAAACCAGTCCTCTTCGATCTCGTCATAATACACGTTTGCTTCTCGTAGCGCTCGATCGTATGAGCGCTCATACTGGCCGTAGGTCTTTGACACTACTTGCGCATATGAGGTGTCTTCTTCCTGGACTTCATAGACGCACGGATACTCTCGTGGAGATACATCGCAGCTACGGTAGCTCGCCGGGAAGTCTTGCTTTGTCCAGGGGACGTAGACCGCAGTTAGTTGGTACGGCAGGAGGCGATTTCCGTCCCTGTCGCGGTTGTGATTCTGTAGACGTGTTGCGTCTTCTCCTGTATCGCCGGACAGAAGATCGTAGGCCAGTTCCTCCCAGGAAGAGTATGGGATTTCCAGAAGCCAACATGGCAGATCATCCTTCAACAGTGGCCTTAGATCGCTGCACAAGGGGATTCCTCTGCTTGCCGCGTAGGCTCCTGGGAGGAACTCCCGGGATAATCGTGGGGGTTGGAGTGTCTTCGGGCCTTAGTGTCCCTGTAGGTGCCCTTGCGGTCTGTCGGGCTTCCGTTGTCACGGATAGGGAGTATTCCACTGCAATCTTGGTGAGTTCAAATGCCTCTTCAGTTGACCTAGCGTCGGCCTCCGCGGTCGAGCCGAAGGCTGCCAAGGTAGCCGCTGAGCTGGCGTTGCCTGTAGCGACCTCGCGTGAGAATAGGCCAGCTGCTACCGCGGCGAGAAGGGTGGCGACAGCTGCGGCAGTGATCCACGGTTCGCGCTTCGGCTTTGCGGAGTCGTCCTTCGACTTTGAACCCGGGAGTTCCTCCCCGGCCTTGTGTTCTCCAACTGACTTGTCTTGTTCCATTGGACCCCCCTTGGTGAAGGCGACGTTCAGATTCGCCGCCAAATTCGAAGGGCGGAACAGCCGCCCCCCGGCGAGATCGGAGGGGGGACTGACTAACCGGAGGGAGGCGCACGGGAGTGTCCGAGGGCGTGGGCGTGTCGGTCGCCTGGAGCACGGGGTCGAGGGCCAGCGCCTTGACCGAATTCGGAGCAAGTACTCCCAGGACGCCAGCTGAGCCGCGCGGGCAGGGAGGCTTACCCTGCGCGTGCCTGCGGTCCATTGGACAGAGCAACGGGACTGACGCGCTGATTCCCAGGTCCACCCATTTCGCCAGGAACGCACCGGTGACGTGGCCGCTCTGTTTCAGCCACCGCTTCCCGTTGGGAGCCTACGCACGTTGGCGTGCACGATTGTGGCGATCCCCAACGTGACCGCCTTGGGGGCAACGCCGAGATAGTCCATGTTCCCTTCTCCTCCTGAGCGCAGCCCAGCCTGTAACGCCTAGATACGCGAACTCAGCCGAGAGCGCCGCATGATCCGACGCTTCGTCTTCAAGCACCTTGATCGTAGGCAGGTGGGGAAACAGCGTCCCGTTCTTCCCGCCCCATACTCCACGGCGCTCTATGCCTCCCTTAGTCAGCTTGGCGGCGAGCTTGGGGCTCATTAGGATGTAGTCCAGCTTGCCCGAAGCCGTACCGTTCCCGTGCGTGCCGGGGCGGCCATCGCCGCTGAACTTCGGATGCGCCATGATGTCCGTCAGTTTCGAGCCATCCCTCAGAAGCGGATCCAGCGGCGCTTCCCCGGGGTTCTCGTTCAGGTCACCGATGACGGCAATGAAGTCGTAGCCTTCGTTGGTCCTCGCCTCGTAGATCTCCCTGAACTCGCTTGGCCTGGCGCAATCGCCTCGCCGCCGAACTCCGCAGCCTTCCCGTAGCCCTTGCTCTTGAAATGGTTCACAAGCAGTAGGACCTTGTTGCCAAGGGGGGTCGTGATCTCGTACTCCGCGCAATCCCGGCTGAATATGACCCCCTGGGCATCCGCGTCGTCGACGTGGCTGAGCATGCGGGTGATACGACACCCCCGTTTGAGCATGATCCCCACGTCGATGCCCCGGTCATCATTCCCGTCGATGAGCATCACGTAATCGAAAGGTGCAACCCCGACTTTCGACAGCACGTCATCATTGAAGCGTTTCAGCGTGACGCGGTTCTCCGCCTCCATCACACACAGGACATCCGGGTCAACCAAGCCAATGACCCTCGCCGTATTCTCGGTAGCGGCTTCCTTGACCGCCTCCTTCTCAAGATCGAACCATCCAATCCACTTCGGACGGCCGGACGGAGCGATCTCGGCCGGCTTCCCGGGCGAACGGCGGACGAGCTTCCCCCGAATGTCACGCAGGCGAATGAACTTGCTGACGCCAGTTGTCAGCAGGCCCTTGTGCCGCTTCATGATTGTGAGGAGCTCGGTCTTGACGGCGTCCGAGTACGTTGGCTCCTGGATCAGCTCGTTCAGGCGTGCGTGGTCATCCAGGACCGGCTTCCCCTCCGCCGAAGTGTCCAGAGCCATCGCTTTGACCCGCTCGAACATGTTCTGAACGTTGTACGTGGCGAGACGCATGGCTACCTCCTTGTCAGGGGAAGGCGACCAGGTCGCCGCCTTCGCCGGTCCTGCTTTCCTCAGGCCGCCTGACCATTCGAACGTTTACCCCCGTGCCCGTTGGGTGGAGTTGGCCTTGAGTCCAAGGCGGATGGTGTTCCGGGAGTATGAGCGGCCGGTCACAGTTCACTTCGCAATTCCGTTCACATAATCCTCGGCCCCTGAGCATGCCTCGGAGAACTCGTCCGAGACCGAGCTCCAGGACATCAGCTCCCCCTTCCTCCACGCAGCCTTCATGGCATCAGCGACGCATCCTGGTCCAGCCGCGTAGCCCGCGAGGGTAAGTCTCCACATGTCCTCATAGGTGCTGCTCCTCCCCGGAGCCTCACGCGTGACGTTGGCCACCATCCTGCCAGTCTGAGAGCAGTAGGCCATGAGCGTCTCGCCGAGGATCATCACGCTCTCCCCGGCCACCCCCAAGTCGACGCCCCACGCACAATCTGGGCAGTCGGCGTCCACGCGCGCCAACAGCGATCCCCGTAGAGAGTCCCTTTCGGTAGTCACTCTGTTGGGAATATCCCCTTACGCAGTAGGCTTCCCCGAGGATCGACGGGCAGTACACTTCGTAGTACTCCTTGTTCCAAAGCAGCGTGTTGTCGGCGCCATGCTCTGTGAGATGCCCGAGTCCATACTCCCCCCGCTCCGCAATCGAGGCGGGCCAGAACTGGCTTTCCTGAGCAATCACCTCTTTGACCAGAGACGCAGGTAGTTGCGCTTCTCGCGCAGAGTGGAGGATCGCTTCGTCGAACTGATTCTGCCACGCGTGAACGACAGGCATGGCCTTCTCCACCCCACAGGCGGTCGGAGCACTATCTTCAGTGAGGGCGCCGTCAATGCACTGACTGACATCAACCGCTCCGACGAGAATCAACCTTGAGGCGAGGTAGTGGTACGTGACGTCCCATTCAAGCTGATCCTGCGTCTCCGGAGTTGAGAGCCAATTTGGAGATCCGCCAACCGGCAGATAGGTATCCCAGACCACTGCACATGAGTCCACCGGCCCCCCTCTCCACTGGCGACTCAACACCTGCACGTACCAGCCCGCAGGCCCAACCTCTCCATCGTCCCCAGCGGGAAGCACCCGGACGCTCGCCGTATGCATCACTTCGCGTTGGTCGGAGAGAGACTCCGCCCAGAACGTGACTTCGACCCCGTCCAGGAGGTCTGGAGAAGGGGAACGGCGCACGTCGGCCCGGGGCACGTGATTTCTTCGTCTCCAAAACTCGCGTGAATCACATGGCTGGCTGGATCAACGCCTTCCAGCTGAACGAGGAGGGCGGGCATTCGCAGGCACGCTCCCGCCACGGGGCCTGGATCGCATCCCGACAGACTCAGCCACAGATTGGGTTGACCATTGTCGGCTCCCTGCACGAGAGCCCGGCTCAAGAGGGCAATCGCTCCGGGCGACGGGAAGGTGCCTCCCCATCCTGCCGGTGAAACGGTTAGGACGATGGCGAAGAGACCCCCGCCGGCGGCCATGCCCGCACCTAAGGTTCGGAGGTGTCCGAGCCAGCGAGTTGGTGAGCTTTGATGCGAGTGGGAAGTCAACCTTGCTGGCCCCCTGCTGCCGGAGGCGACCGCCCAAAGAAGGCAGCGCCCTCCAGGCTCGACCTACCAAGCTCCACCGCGATTCATCCTACGACGATTTCCGCGCCAAAACAACACACTCGTCATAACACAGAAGACACGCCGAGCCGGCTACCACTTCCTCAGATATCCGACCAGCTCGCTCAGATTTGCGTTTCCCTCTTGCATCGGGTCTGGGAACGACCTACACTGCCAACAGCGTTCAAGCAATCCCTACGAGCGCCACAGGGGGACCCTCGCTCAAGACCTAACCTCAGTCGCCGTTCTGTCCCACGGCAAATCGACTCCCGGGATCGCATCCTCGCGTCTTCGGAGGGGAAATGGCTCCGAATCCTCGTGTCTCATCGAACTGTGGCCGTCGTTCCCAGGTCCGCGGCAGGCTGGCGCTGGGCGCTCCATGTCCTGAATCTTGTCGTCGCGTTGTCGCTTGCCCTCTCCCTTGGGGGATCCCACCTGCATCTGCTGCCCCTCACAGGCAGGCGACCGACACGCCAGCGGAACCGCCAACACCGACCGGGACTCCGACACCAACTTCCACAGAAGAGCCGATCCCCCTTCCCACGGCCACTGACACCCCGTCGCCAACCGGGACTGAAACTCCCCCGGAGACAATCGAACCCTCCGCGACGCTCACGGACACGCCAACCGACACGCCGTCTCCGTCGGAGACAGCAACGGAGACTCCAACCTCGACCGAAACTCCGACCCCGACATCCACTCCCGCCGATATCCTGCTCATGGAGGCGATTCCTGCTGCGGCGGTGCCATCCACGGCGCTTGTTGTTCGCTGGTCGGTGAACGGCCGCGATTCCTTCCCCGAGGACCAAGTCCTGTCGATGAAGCTGACCCCTCCGGCTGGCGTGTTCCTCAGCGACGGAGGCGAAGGCGGCCTGAACCGCGACGACTACACCATGATCGTTCCCGCGGAACTCTCGACTGGTGGAACGGCCTGGTTCATTTCAGATGAGGCGGTCTTCCCCCTGGTTTTCACGGCTGAGCTGCTGCTCGACGACGAAGCGATTGCCACGGGCGAAATCTCTGTACCGCTCGTCGAGTACATCGAGGCAGCGGCCCTCGGGCCGGATCTGAGCCCGCTGAGTTCAGGCGTCACCGTCATCAGCAGCAACGGTGAAGGCCAGCATCCGTTTGATCAATAGTCCAGAACTTCACGACTGACTGTCCGGTGACCGCCGGTCTTCCCCGAGCACTCAGGTACCTGCAGCGCCAGCTTCGAGCTCTACAACGACTTGCAGTACAGGCTCTACGGGTACGGCGGTTATGATCTCGACCTGGAGCCTGGGTCGGGATGGCCGATCTGGTTCTCGTCGGATACGCAGATCTGCCGTCAAGGGTATCTACAACGGGGTCGTTCGCTGCGTCCTCTATCGGATGGACGAACCCATCACGGGCGGGACCGTGTTCAAGTCCCAGCAGTATCGTCGACATGCCGGCCTGGACTCGACTGGCCATCTCAAAGACGATCCACTGGACGCTCGACCCTCCGGAGTGGTGGGTCACCGGGCGGAGCAGCCGCCTCTGCCTGCTCGACCAAGTTCGGCTTCTCCGACGGCCGGTGAATGTCCCCTGGTCAATGGGGTCCGGGCGCAAGGCCTGGCGCTCGATCCGGTCAACACCTTCACCGGCGCGCTGGACTACCCGGTCGATGACCTCACCGTGGCGACCTCCGCCGGCGACCTCACGCTGCAACGTTCGTATTCCTCCCAGTCGACGGCTCTGTACGCCGGGCCATTGGTTATGGATGGACACACAACCACGACACTCGTCTGATCTTCCCCTCCAGCCCAGGCGGCGAGCCCGGTGTCGTTTGGTTCAAGGCGCATTCGGCCAATCAGTATGCCTTCCTCGACAACGCCGACAACACCTACACGGCGACCAGCGGTGTATCTGGCCACGTCTAACCAGACAGTCCGGTCCGCCTGTCACGTACACGATCGAGACCGAGTACAACGCCAAGTACATCTTCGATGCGGACGGCAAGCTCACCACCTGGTCCGACCCGCAGGGTCACACATGGACCTATTCCTATGACGGCAGCTCGCAGCCTCGACCGGGTCACAGACGCCACGGGCCTTCGCTACCTCGACTTCGACTACAACTCTCTGGGTCAGCTGGACCGCGTTCGCCGACCAGACCGGTCGAGATGTCACCTTCGGTTACGACCCCGGCGGCGACCTGACCTCATCGACGGACGTCCTGGGCGGCCAGTGGACCTACACCTACGACGGGGCGCATCGCCTTCTCCGTGTAGAGGACCCGCTTGGCCAGATCCAGACCAGCGTCGAATACGATCAGGGCCCGGCCACCGTCATCGACTTCGACAGCTACACGATCACCGGTTTCCACAACCAGGACGTCAATCCGATCTCGGTCACGGTCGAGGACGACGGCCGTACCCTCCACATGGTGGGAAACACCTGGAAGAAGATCCCCGTCGCCTACACCATCACGCCCAACACGATCCTCGAGTTCGACTTCAAGAGCACCGCCCAGGGCGAAGTGCACGGGATCGCTCTTGAGACCGACAACCCCCGACCGACAGCTATGTCATGAAGGTGTACGGTACCGAGAACTTCGGAAATCAAGACTTCAACAACTACGCTTCCTCTGCCCCCAACTGGAAGCACTACGTCCTCCCCATCGGAAGGTACTACACATTCACAAGTGCCTATATCGTGTTCGCCACGGACCACGACATTTCGCCCCCGACGGCCGTCAGCTACTTCTCGAATGTGAGGATCTACGAAGGTCCGGGTCGTGTCCTTCGCCAGTTCGATGGCACGAACACGAAGATCGCCGACATCTCATACAACACTGACGGGACGACGACGATCCTTGATGCTCTAGGGAATGAGACAACCCACACCTACGACGACTTGAGAACCCTGGTCCTATCGAGCGACGATCAGCAAGGTGACAGCTCAACGACGTATGGCGCTCATTTCCGCCCCGGAGACATCACCGACCAGAACGGCAACCCGACTCAACTGACCTGGAGCGCAGATGGCGCCAACCTCGAGCTGATCATCGACGCCGAATCCAACCAGATCAACCCCGGTTACGATTTCCTCAACAACATGACGACCCTCGTCGACGGCCGCGGGAACACCACCACCTACGACTACAACGAGACGGACCCCGACCCGACCCGCCGCACCCTCCTCCTAGGCATCGACGGACCTACTTCTGGCACGGCCGACACAACCAGCTACACGTACACAACGTCGGTCGATGCACCGCAACCCCCGGGTCTGCTCAAGACGATCACGGACCCGAACGACAATGTTACGCAGCTCGTGTACGACCAGTTCGGCCAGCGGACTCAGAGGACGGTCACCGACCCTCTGACCCATTCGACCAGCTACACATACGATTCCCTCGGACGGGTGGAGAGCGTCGAGGACCCTCTCGGGCGAGCCAACTGGACGTGCTACGACGACGCCGGGCGCGTCGTCCGTTCGGTGGCCAACGCCTCGGGCGACGGGGGGACACCGCAGACCGACCCGTGCAACGCGGCAAGCTATCAGCCAAGTAGCGACCCGGACAAGGATCGCATCACGATCTCGGTCTATGACGATCACAGAAACCTGATCGCCACCATCGACCCGGCCGGGGTCATCACAAGGACCTACTACGACGCCAACGACCGGCCTCGCTATGTTGTCCAGAATCTCGGTGGGCCAGGCGATCGGCGTGGGAACCCCTCCAACCTACAACCCCGCCTACCCCGAGCGGAACGTCCGGACCGAATCGGTCTACGACGACGAGGGCAACGTCATCGCCATGATCGACAACGCCGGCATCATCAGCCGAACGTACTACGACAACCTAAATCGGCCGGAGTACGTCGTGGCCAACCTGGTCGGACAAGGCATCAGCGTCGGGACGCCACCGACCTACAATCCAGCCTATCCCGACCGCAACGTGCGCACCCAGACCGTCTACGACAAGGCCGGGAACCCGATCGCCACGATCGACACGCTGGGGTTGATTACTCGCACCTACTACGACGGGAACAACCGGCCCGAAACCGTCGTCCAGAACCTGACCGGTCAGGGGATCTCAGTCACCACACCGCCGGCTCGAGGATCCGTCCCCGACCAGAACCTTCGCACCGACACGACCTACGACGAAAACGGGAACGTCATCGCAATGACCGATCCGCTCGGAATCATCACCCGTACCTACTACGACGAGGCCAACCGGCCCGAGTACGTCGTCCAGAACCTGGTCGGCCAGGGGATTGGCACCGGGACGCCGCCGACCTGTAACCCGACTTACCCAGACCGCAATGTCCGCACCCAGTTCGTCTACGATGACGCCGGGAACCAGATCGCCTCGATCGACCCAACGGTGTCATCACCCGGACTTACTACGACGATGCCGGCCGCCCCGAGTACGTCGTCAGCAACCTGATCGGGCAGGCCGATCAGCGTCGAGACGCCGCCGACCTACAACCCCTCGTTCCCGGACGAGAACGTCTGGACCGAAACGGTGTATCACGACGCGGGACAGGCCATCGCCGTCGACCGACAACGCCGGTGTGATCACCCGTACCTACTTCGACGGTCTGGGCCGGGTGCGCTTCGTGGTGCGCAACCTGATCGGGCAGGCGATTTCAGTCGGTACGCCCCCGACGGTGCAACCCCGCCATCCGGACCAGAATGTCCGCACCGAGACGGTCTACGCCGGGAACGGCGACCCGATCGCCACACTCGACCCGAACGGTGTGATCATCCGCTCCTACTACGACGACCTCCACCGCGCCGTGACGATCGTCCAGAACCTCACCGGTCAGACCATCACCAATCCGACCCCGCCCATCTTCAACCCGACCTACCCGGACCAGAACGTCCGTACCGACACGATCTACGGGGACGGCGGCGAGGTTGTACGCTACGTTGACACCCTTGGCCACGCTACCGTCTCCTGCTACGACGGGCAGTACCGGGTGATCAAGTCGATCCAGAACCCGAGCGTCGGAAGCCCCGTGCGGCTCCTACTCGCCCAGCGGCCAGACGGACGAAGACATCATCACCCTGGCTTCCTTCGACGGCATCGGGAACCGGCTCTCGATGACGGATCCCAACCAGAAGCAAGATGACCTTGTTCGCTATGACGAAGTCTACCGTCTCGAAACCGAGACCGATCCCCTGCTCCACGCCACAACCTATGGCTACGACCTGAACGGAAACCGCATACGCATGACGGACGCCGAGCTCGTACAGACCAGCTACGAGTACGATGACCTCTCTCGCCTGACGGCCGTGGTCGAGAACTACCGGCAGGGCATCGCCCCGCGACCACGAGACCAACGTCCGGACCGAGTACGCCTACGACGCGGCTAGGCAACCGGATGTCCATCCTGGATGGCGAGCTCACACACGACGAACTTCACCTACGACGCTCTCGGACGGCTCAAGACCGAGAGCGACGCCCTCAATCACACGACAACCCACAACTATGACGCAGCCGGCAATCGCGTCTCGCTGCTCGATGCCAATGGCTCGACGACGACCTTCGGCTACGATGACCTCAACCGCCTGACATCCTTTGACTACCCGTCCCCGACGCAGATGTCACTTTCACTTACGACGCCGCCGGCAACCGAACAGACATGTCCGACGGGGTGGGGTCCACCCAGTGGTTCTACGACGACCTGAACCGACCGACCTCGGTCACTGATCCCTTTAGCGGTACGGTGGGCTACGGATACGACGGTACCGGGCAACCGAACCACCCTCACCTACCCCGGCTCGACCGGCTCCATCGGCTACCTCTACGACGACGCCTACCGTCTGCAGACGGTCACGGACTGGGATTCCCTCCTCACGACCTACACTTCGATAAGGGCGGCCGCCTGGGGATGACCACGCTGCCTAACGGCGTCGTCTCCACCTACCTGTTTGACGACGCCAGCCGGTTGACCTCCCTGACCCACACCGAGGACTCCAGCACCCTATCGAGTCCTTTGGATACACCTACGACGATGTCGGCAACCGCCTGACAGCCAGCGAGACCGTCCGCCAGCCGACCTCGACCGCTTCGCAGCTGTGGGTCATGGACGCTTCCAATAACCGCGACATGCTCTACGACGTCGCCACGATCACGGACGGCGAGAACGCGGTCGACCTTCTGGGCCAGTACGATGCTTCCGGGGCTGTTCTCTACACCAAGAACGGCGCCAACGACGGGCCTAACGTCCACGGCTTCAACATTCCGTACGACTACGCTGCCGATCTCCGTCAACCACAGGCTCTTCGTCAGCGACACCTCCAACAACCGCGTGTCTCGTGTTCAACCTGGACGCCTCCAACCAGCTGGTCGATCGGGCGGCGGACAACGTGCTCGGCCAGGCGAACCTAACATCAAGGGTGGCCTCCTTGACCGCCAGCGGCATGAGCGCCTCGCGGGGGCTGGCCCTGGATTCAGCCACAAACCGCCTGTTTGTCGCCGACGGCGGCTACCACCGGGTGCTCGTCTACGATGTGGCGGCGATCACCAACGGCGAGGCGGCCATCAACGTCCTGGGGCAGGCGAACTTCACGTCCGGGAGCGGCGCACGGACCCAGAGCCGCCTCAACGGCCCGCGCGGGCTCGCCTTGAAGTGGCAGCCTGCTTTTCGTAGGCGACATGACCAACAACCGCGTGATGGTGTTCGACGTGGCGTCGATCACCAATGGCGAGAATGCCGTCAACGTCCTTGGCCAGCCCGATTTCACGACCGGCACGGCGGCCACAAGCCAGACTGGGCTCAGCTCGCCGCGCGGCGTTTCGGTCGATGGCAGCAACCGTCTATTCGTGGCCGACACGACCAACAACCGGGTCATGGTCTTCGATGTGGCGGCGATCACCAACGGCGAGGCGGCCATCAACGTCCTGGGGCAGACGGACTTCATCACATCGACCTACGGCCTCAGCCAGACGAAGCTCCGGGCACCCGAGGATGCCATCGCCGACGGTTCGACGCGCCTCTTCGTCTGGAGACTCGACCAACAACCGGGTCATGGTCTTCGACGTGACGGCCATCACCGACGGCGAGGCGGCCATTAACGTCCTAGGCCAGACTAACTTCACGAGCGGCGGCAGCGCACTGTCCCAGAGCCGTCTGTACACTCCATACGGAGTGGGCCTGCAGGGGAGCCTCCTCTACGTCGCCGACGCCAACAACCAGCGCGTCATGGTCTTCGACGTCGTCTCGATTATGAATGGGGAAAACGCCGTCAACCTGGCCGGACAGATGGACGCCAGCCTCGCTCCCGTCTACACCAAGAATGGGCCGAACGACGGCGCCAACACTCAGGGTCTCAACCTGTCCGGCGTGTACCCCGACATCGCGGTCGACACAGGTGGGCACCAGCTCTTCGCCAGCGACCCGACCAACCACCGCGTGCTTGTCTTCAACCTGACGGCCGACAACCTCCTCGTCGACCACACTCCGGACGCGGTCCTGGGCCAGACGGACTTCACCTCCCGAAGCTCGGCCGTTTCGCAGAGCAAGTTCAACTCGCCTCGGGGCCTTATCTACGACCCGACCACGAGCCGGCTCTTCGTCTCCGACTTCTCCAACAACCGGGTGCTCGTCTTCGACGTGGCGGCGATCACCAACGGTGAGAACGCCGTCTACGTTCTCGGCCAGGCCAACTTCACGTCGGGCGGAGGCGCGACCGTGCAGAACCGCCTGAAGGGACCGGTTGGGCTAACCTTGGATCGCTCTCGAGGATTGCTCTTCGTCGGGGACTACACCAATAACCGCGTGCGATGGTCTTCGACGTCAACCCCATCACCAACGGCGAGAACGCCATCAATGTCCTCGGCCAGGCCACCTTCACCACCTCGGCCGCGGCCACCAGCCAGACGGGCCTCAGTGGACCATCCGGCGTGACGACCCAGGAGGGGACTGGGCGCCTGTTCGTCGCCGACTACACCAACCATCGCGTGATGGTGTTCGACGTGACGGTGATCATCGACGGCGAGGCCGCGGTCAACGTCCTCGGCCAGACAACTTTCACCACCGCCACTCCCGCGTCAACTCAGGCGGGCATGAGGAACCCGCAGGGGGCCGCTGTCGATCCGGGGACGAACCGCCTGTTCGTGGCGGATGCCGGCAACCACCGGGTCACTGTCTACGACGTCGCCACCATCACGGACGGGGAGAATGCGGTCAACGTTCTCGGCCAGACGACCTTCACGGGAAACGGCGCGGCAACCGCCCAAAACCGGATGAGCTACCCAAGGAGCGTCGCCCTCGCCGCGGCCCCGGCGATCGTGACGACGAGCATCGTCTACGACTACGATCCCCTCTACCGCGTGACGGCCGCCGACTACAACGGCGGCTCGACCTACTTCCACTACACCTACGACGCCGTCGGCAACCGCCTGACCGAGGTCACACAGGCGGGCTCGACATCCTATGGGTACGACATCGCCAACCGGCTGACCTCCGTTGGCGGGGTGACCTACACATGGGACAACAACGGCAACTTGCTGAGCAATGGGGCGTCAACGTACACGTACGATCATGCGAACCGGCTGGCAACGGTCACCCAGGGTGGCGAACAACTACTCCTTCGCGTACAGTGGCGTGGGGGACCGGTTGCGGCAAACCATCAACGGGTCGCCGACGAACTACACGGTCGATCTCGCTGCGGGCCTGACCCAAGTCCTCTCCGACGGGACGAACAGCTACCTCTACGGCCTCGGCCGCATCGGCGAGGAGCAGCCCGGAGGCTGGCAGTATCACCTGGGCGACGCCCTGGGCAGCGTGAGGCAGCTGGCCAACGCCGCTGCGGCGGTCACGCTGGCGAGGAGCTACGAGCCGTACGGGGATACGCTGGCGAGCGCGGGGTCCGCGGCGACGGCGTTCCAGTTTGCGGCCGAGGCGCAGACGGGACGGGGCTCACTTTTCTCAGGGCCAGATACTACGCCTCCACGGTCGGGAGGTTCATCGGCGAGGACGCCTGGGATGGAGACCCAAGGGCACCAATGTCGTTCAACATGTGGTCCTACGCCTTTGCGAATCCGATTACTCGTACGGACCCAAGTGGCCTGAGCCCACAGGTGGCATGCCAGAACATACTTATCCCTCGGCTGAGGGACTTGTGCAAGCTGGGAAACGGAGCAGACACAGATGCTACGGTTCTGGACGCGCGATACCAGTTCTTCTCTCTCCTTTCGCGAGAGGGCGGGTACCTTGGCATTTTCGTCGAGAGCTATCGCTGGGCATCAAGAACACTTAGGCATTTCCTGGACGCTAGCGCGTCGCCATATGACATCGGTCTTGCATCGGACACAACATTCGAAAGGGACTATGGAATCGCGCGGGCTATCCGCGAGAGGCTCCCACAACGGGCCAGCGACGAGCCATCAGAAATCGATCCGCTTCTTCACAAGTACCTCAGGGACTACGCAGCCAACCAGGTGACTTGCGGCACAATCACCATCCTGAATCCCGTCCTACTTCGAGGGGTAGACACCTACTTACCACCTGGCTCAATGCCGCGCACGCGCACGACACGGGATGGTGGGCAGCATTTGGTCACGTCACAATCAACGCCACCTACAACACGACCGCCATTCCCACATATGATCGAAAAGGTTACGTCCTTGACATTTCTGCGGATTATCACGTTGACGATAGGTATGAGTGGTTTCCCGGAAAACTTACACCATTCGGATTCCCAGTAGCGTCCCCCGAGATACGGATACCCCATGAATGGGAGATATCCCTCGCTAGGTCTGGCCGTGCGGCGGAGTACAATTTTGCGATTGACTGGGGATACCGGAAGCAGCTGGTGGTTGACGCTGAGTTCACAGCGTTCATGATTGTGGACGAAGCGCTGGTTACACCCATATGGAACCCGCAATGATCATGAGCCGCTCGCTGCACAGACACTCGAGGGTTATGATTATTCGAATCGCAAGAACGTTCGTGGTCTCGCTCGTTGGCGTCCTTGGATTGGCTGGATGTATGGTCGCCTCCGAGCTGACGAAGCCGGCACCGGTCGACTTACCCCGAACTTTCGATGAGGCGAAGCTATACCTAGCCGGCGGCACTCCAGAACAACAAATCGCAGCCGCGCTCGCTCTCCCAGGATTCCCCAATGCAGAAGATGCAGTGCCTCAACTTGAGGCTAACCTGTACTACCAAGACAGCCACGACGTCCGGAGGACGGCAGCAGTGGCTCTTGGAGAGATCGGTCCGCCTGCAAGCAGCGCCGCCCCCAGCCTCACGGAAGTGTTAGGCGCGGATCCCTCAGTGGCAGTACGTGCCGCGGCCGCGGATGCGCTGGGCAGGATTTCGTACACGGCTGCCGTCCCACACCTGGCAGAGAGTCTCGGCGACGAGTCCACTGAAGTTCAGATCAGCTGCTGCGTTAGCTATCTCTAAAATCGCAGACCTGGGCCTTCAGGATGCGGAAGGTAACGGGATCTACGAACTGGACGAAAATGGGCAGCCTCTGATCGTTGGTGAAGCGAAGACGTGGTGGCAAACCGAAGGGCGATATCGAGTTTGGCAATAGTTGTGGGACATTGCCACGGCTCGTGGACAAACAGCATCCCAGGATCAAGAGGCGAGTTGCCTGGCACCTGGCGCGTAGGGGCTTGTTGTCTCGCAGGACGGCGTGGATGATGTGTGTCAGCTTGTTGGCGACGGCGCCAACGGCCCCGAGGTGATGCTTCCCGCCGCGTCTCTTCGCTTCATGTTAAGGCTTGAGAGCTGGATCATCCCGAGCGGCCTCCTGGGCCGCTTGCCAGATCGCTCGCCGCAGGTAGTGTGACCCACGCTTGGACATGCGCGTGCTGCGCGCCTGAGACTCTCCCGTCGGGAACACCACCGGATCAATGCCGCCGTAGGCCACCAGCGCCGACCCTTTCTTGAAGCGACGGAGGGCTCCGATCTCCCCGAGAATCGCTGCGGCGAGCACGGGACCCATCCCGGGTGGCTATCCTATCCCCCTGCCCCCAGCTGCGCCTAGGCAATCGCCGACACACAACGAGGGTGTTCGGCGGCCGGGCGTCGTATGTCTGGCGCGCCCGACCGACTTCCGGTCCGCATGGGCCCCGCACGCCCCTAAAGGAGCGCCCCGCCGACGCCGGCGGTCAGCCTGACCAGATCCGCCCCAATCTGAGCGCTGAAACGCGATTGCTCTCCGCACGGGCAGGTATACGCACGTCCCCAGGACAGACAGTCCCGCCCGCGATCGGAGGGGGACCGGCCACGGGCGGGAGCCGCTAGGCATCTGGATTGTGCCACGGTCCTGATCGGAATCCCAAACGAACGAGCCCCAGCCAAGAATCGCAATCCTCACGCTGCATTCCCGGTCACGTCCTTCGGGGCCGGTGACGTCGCCTCGCGCAGAAGCTGGTCGCGCCACTTCTCTGCGGCCGCTGCGGCTTCGTCCTCGTACTCACCGCGCAGCCGCGTGTAGAGCCAACTCGGAACGCGCGTCTCTTCCGATCGGAGGCGAGCGATCAGTGTTTGGAATTGCCGAGCCAGGACAAGAATGCGCTTCTCGCCAGCCGTCGAACGAATGGCGATCGCGCTGAGAAGATCCTCAACTCTTCCGATCAGCTGGTCTTTGTCGGCCGCAATCTGGCGATGTCGAATTCCACTGCGAATCGCGTAGAGGAGCGTGGGCGTCGAAGTAACAATCCATCTGACAATGAGGTCCCAGACCTTCCAATCCCAGAGCGCGCCCAGCAGCACTCCAAGGGTCACCCAGGAGACCGCCGCGACAATGAGGGACGAGCCCCAAATGCCACGCAAGCGAGCGTCCCATGAGAGGTTCTGCCGCTGACACAGGAGAACAGCGTGACCGAGCGGTAGGCCGCGAACATTGATGTACCAGTTCTCCTTTCTCCTGGCACCGTCATGGAACTTCCTCTCCCAGTACCTGCGGTCTTCTTGGCGTGGCCTCTTGCCGACGGTAGAATCCCAGCCCAGCCCAAAGAGTGTTGTGTCGAACAATTCCTGAAGAAGCATCGCCGTTCGTGTCCACCGCAGAGCCAGGAGGTACCGGACGGCCTCACTGGCGATGACACCGCCGACAGCCAACGCGGCCACCAGCTGCGCAAGCTCGGAACGGACCGAGGCGACCATCGCACCGACGACGCTGGCAACGGAGACGACTACCCGAAACGTATCCGCCCATCGTGCGTGCATGTGAGCAGCATCGGCCGCCTCGAGGAGCGCAATCGCGTCCGGCTCGTTCTGCTTCTCGTTGATGTCGTTGATCATGGTCATGGCCGCGGCATGCGGTTGCCGAACAGGCGCCTCCACTCTTCGACCGCAGCCTTCTCTTGAGAGTTGTCTTCAAGCCAAACCGCACGCTGTGCGATGTCATGTGCTTTTCGTAGCGCCGACTGGGCCCTCGTCCGGTCAACGGGCGTCATCTCGGCATTCACGTCCGGGCCAAGGCCCGCCGGGTCCGGCCAGGACTTGTCCAGTCGATCGGCAGCCGTAGCGAAAAACCAGGAGAGTTCGTCTTGGTAGCTAAGACAGGGCTTCTCGACGATCTCCAGCGCCATCACTTCCAGAAGGAAGGACGGCTGAACTGGCTCGCCGAGTTCGCGATTCGCGCCCTTGATCATCTTGACGAGGGGAATCCACCTCTCGGCGCACGCTTTGTTTTTCGCTGTTGTCTGCTCGGCATGCTCCGACGGGTCCGTCCGAATCCACTCCTCGGTTAGCGTGTCCGGGATGTGGTAGCCGCGCGCCTTCGGATCTCCAGGCGCTCCCTCGAAGGCTGGAACCACTTCGAACGAGGCGACGTCATCGCCATAGGAGACGACCGCTGCCATTCGGTCAATCGTCACGTTTCCGGGCCACTTCTTTTCCAAGATCTCCTTGAGCTCGTCGAGACTCTCGGAGGGCGCTTTCTTCGCGTACGCGGATTGTCGACCTTTGGGATCTAGGACAACGAAGATGTCCACGTCCTTCAGCGGCTTGGTCTTGCTCTGCCGTCTGTAGCTGCCCGTCAGGAAGTCATCTAAGATATCCCAGTGCTTGTCAAGGTGCTCACGAATGAGTTTCTGACGTGTCGAGGCGAGATTGTCCTCGGTATCCGTCGTCTCGAGATTGGACTTGAGTAGCGCAAACGCGTCGTCGACGTAGGTCATTTCCTGAGATACCTCATCGAAGCTGATGCGTGGGGTCCACTCCCGATAGTTCCCAACGAACTCGAGCGTAAGCCACCCGTCGACGCGCGCGTTCCCGGACCCCAACCCGGCTGCGGCGTGTGCGGTCCATTGAAACTGCAGAAGAGCTTGTAGGACGTCCTGTACGGAACGCTTTCGAGCTTGGCGCGAAACCGCGCTATAGAGGCATTGTGCGCGGTGAAGTGGGCATCACCGATCGCGTCCGACGTGTAGACAACCGGGAATTCGACAACTGGAGAGACGGTGCTATTTGGCTGATGGCACTCCAGGACGACCATCGCCAGGGAGCCTTCTTCAATCCATGCCTTGATTGCCGAGAAATCCTGCTCCCAGTCGCGATAGAGCGTGCTCGTGTCAATTCCGAGAGCCGCGGAGATGTCGCCAATAGTGCTAAGGATGAGGTCGGCGAGCCACGTCGCCGTGTGAGTACGGGTATAGGTCGTGACGTAGGTACTCGTCATCGCGCGTCGCCTCGCAGCCGGCGAATTGCATCTCGATCAATCGCAGGCTCCGCGCTCTTCGCCTCGGGAGCCGTATCCGGCGGATCTTCACTGGACAGGTGCGGATTCGTCTCGGCCGCCCTGTAACGGTCTCAGCAAGAGGATCTGGTTTCGGAAGATAGAGAGTCCAATCTCTCGCGGTCGCTGCGCCGGGAACAGCTGTCGCGTCATCTCCGCTCTTCAGGGCCTCATCTCCGGCGATCGCCCTGATCTCAAGGCGAAGCGAGCCAGCGACAAGCACCAGGGGGGCCTTGGCGAGATACCCACCCGCAACGAGGTGCCGGCAGACGGGCGCAGCTGCATCGAGCGCTCCGCGGACGTCCCGGGTGGAGATGTGGTCAGACGCCGTGAGAGTGTTCGTCAGCAACTCATCGATTACCGTCCACGCCTGCGTCGAGCTTCGGAACGGTGCCGCCGCAATCGCCCGACGCCTATCCACGGCGCTCGCCCTTCGGCAGCGAGGCCTTGGCGCTCTTGGCAGCGGCGACCAGGTTGTCGATAGAGAGGCGCTTGAAATCAAGAACCGTGTCGAGGTCAAGCGCGATCGCCTCAGTGACTACCTTGCGGACACGCCTCGCATCGCACCCAACGAGCTCGCCCGCGACCCTCGACAGTCGATCACTCGTTGCGAGTTCGCCGAAGTGCTTGTCGGCGGGCGCGAAGCCCTTCAGCGTCGATCTGAGGATCTCAGTAATCGCGTCGCGATCCCGGCAGAGGCAGCTCGATGACTGCGTCCGCACGCGAGCGGAGAGCCTCGTCCAAGGCTTTCGGGAAATTCGAGGTCGCGACGACAATGACGTGTGGGCTCTCCTGGGTGTTCTGATCAAGCGCCGCAAGAACCGCGTCGGTGGCGCGGTGAACGTCCGCAGGGTTGGCCGAGAGCGAGGCTTCGGTTCTGGCCACTGCCATCGATTCGACTTCGTCGAGCAGTACTACGGTCGGCATCCCGTCACCCGCGAGCGACGGGATGTGCTCAGTCAGAAGTTTCATGACTAGCTGCTGCGTTTGTCCGTGTTCGGCGCTCATCAGGCCATGCGGATTGACTTCAATCAGATGAGCCCTCTTGCCAGGAACGCGGGGGGCCACCTGGGTAACCAATGACCGAGCGAGCGTCGTCTTTCCAGTACCCGGCGGACCGATGAGCAAGAGAAGGCCGTGAAGCGCCGTCGTCGCATAAGGCAGCGCTCGTCGAAGTTCGAGCGCTAGCAGAGCATGGTTGAGGAGCTGATCCTTGATGGCGCGATTAACGACGATTGAGTCCCAGAGGCCATCGATGCTCTCGTCGTTCGGAACGACGATGTTTCTTATGATCGACTCCTCAACCCGCATTTATTTCCTCACGAGGTTTCCCAGAGTCGGAGGCCTCACGGTCTCCTTCCTGAGAACATTTGTCTCATGGAACAAGTGTACCAAGTAGTGCTCATGCCTGCAAGACCGGAACGGACCCGAAGCCGCCAGGGCCCTCAGCGGCGGGGGCAATCTGGCCGGTGACCATGCCCTCAGCGGCGCCAATGCGCTCTACGTGGCAAACGCCTCGCAGCTTGGCCTGCCATTGTGACTCTGAACTATGAGCCGCTCAGACGAGCAAAGTCTATAGTGACCACTTCATCTCCTTCGAGAGGATTGCGGCACTCAGGCCGAACTCTTGGAGCGACCCATGACTAGGGCCGTAGCTGACCTTGGACCGATCAAGGCCCGGAATCGCTTCGCCGACGTGGCAAGGGCTGCGGAGCCGAATTTCAGCCCCGCGGCAAGAACATCGAGGCGGCCTGCTTGGTCAGCCTGACCAGATCCGCCCCAATCTCAGCCCCGAACTTTGATTGCTATCCGCACGCCCAGGAATATCGACCGCGACAGGCGTCCCTTCGGGGATCTGGCGGAGCAAATCTCGGACGGCGCCGCGCTCATGGTCAACCCCCGTCCGGTCGACCAGCTGGCCTTTCGCATCGAGTATGGCAACATGGATTTCCGGCCGGCACGTCAAGTAGCTGCCGGGGATACAGCGCGCGCGTGCCTCCCGCCTCCTCGCCGCACTCCGCGCCGCACTCCGCGCCGCGATCCGTCAGGCTTGCTGGCGAGTCGTTTCGCGCTCTCAATCGGCCTCACGGCATCCAAAGATCCGTCGGTGTGCTCAAGCATTCTTCGCTGTTTCCGCCGTGATAGGTCTCATAGAAGGCCCCGAAACTCACTCCCGTGGCCGGTGTGAGTGAGAGGAAATCCCATGCCGGGTCGAAAACACCGAACAACTCGTTTGCCTCGAGGAAACTCAGCTTCAGCTCAGGCGACCACGTTCCCACAAAGGGAGAGGATCCTTGCGAGGGGCATGCATTCACCTTGCCCTCGCTGGGAAAAGCGCCTAGGTAGTATTCGGCGAGGAAGCCCTTCTCTGGGTAGAAGAGGGCCAGACTGAATGGCCATGAGCCATCCACCTCGGGCTCGGACACGGTTCGGACCCAAACTTCTTCCGGCGGACCAAGTACGTCCAAGACAGATGGGACCCGGAGCCCGGGGGAGTAGTCGAGAACGTTCGCCTTGATGGCCTCTACGAGTCCTTCACTGATGTAGTAGTCTGAGAGGAGTTGGACCCTCTCTGAACCTATCTCAACGAGCGAAATGGCCTCGATGGTCTTGGCAAACGGCTCTGGCGCGCTCTCTTAAACGTAGACCCTCGAGAACTGGGTGAGGGTGTCAAGCGCCTCGACCGCCGACGTTCGTCCTGGGATGACCCCCCACCAACAAGGTAGTTTGCACCCACCGTTGTCCTCCAGTAGAAGTAAAGTCTGCTGCATTGCCTCCGGAAGCGGAAGTACAGGGGAAGGGATTTCAGTCCACATGGCGGAAAGAGGAGCCCTGGTCGCGGTTCCTAGAAGCGGCGGCTCAGCGGAATGAATGGACGTGGTTGGCGACGCTTGGGTGGTGGAGCGGATGTGAGGTGCAGGGGAGACCACTGGCGGGTTCGTCGATGGAGTCGCACAAGCCGAAGCCGTCAGCAATGCCAACGCGACTGCAACGTGGGCGATTGACTTGTAACTGGTAATCATGTTGCCTCCTCTCATCTGGTCGCCCTGTCTACCCATAGAGGCATCATGCGGTCCATCCAGCCGGCTCTTTCTGCGCCAAGCACGTTGTCCGCCCATGTGTCATAGGTCCACCCGAGGAATTGGTCTGCGAATTCCTCGTTGGATGTTCCTGAACTGTTCATTTGCCACGATAGAACTCCTTGTTCGCTCGCGAAGCCGAAGTCGGGGCCCAGGCTATCCCCCTCCGGAAGGTTCACTCTGTTTGGGAAGAAAGGATCTCCCGCTTGTTCACTCGCCAGAAGGTCATACACATCAATGCCGAATTCCAGCAGGCGGCTTCTGAAGGCGTGTCCCAGTTCATGCGTGACTTCGTTTCGGATCCGTATGCCTCGGTCAGCTCTCCAGGACGCGGCGACCGACGCAAAGTTTATCCTGTGGTGAGATACAGTGTACGCACCGGACCCGTGACATTGACTCTCCGGGCATCCCCAAGCTAGCACAAGCGCTCTTTCTTCGAGCCCCATGACGGCGCGGAAGGCGGCCGAGCCCAGTTGGTATCGATCGGAAGCACTCGCAAGCTTTTCGCCAGCTGCGACGACAGCATCAAGGACATAGCCAGCGACGGTGTCATCCCAGTCTCCCTCAGTAGAGACGCCGTAGGTGGACAAGGCTAAGTCGATGATTTGACGCCGGGAGTAAGTGTGGATGATGTTGTGTGCACACTGGCCGCCCTCGCAGACATAATGGCCAGAACGATCGGCGAATCTGACAGGACTATTGGCGCCGTACATGTATCGATCGCCTCCGACGATCGTATCGGCCTGGGCGAAGCGTCCGAGCGCCGGGTCGTACCAGCGTGCGCGATAGTCGCCGAGGCCGAGGAGCGGCTCAGCCCGCTGGCCCGTGTACTGGTAGGAGGTGGGTAGGATGCCCGCCGCGTACTCGCCGGTCGCCAAAGGCGCGGTAGCGCATCTCGGCGACAAGGTTGCCACCAGCATCAGCGACGGCCGAAATTGAGCCCAGATGGTCGGTGATCAGCCAGGAGAGTTTGCCGCTGGGAAGCTCCCGCTCGGCGATGGGCCTGCCTCCGGCGAAGTAGTATTCCCGCGTGATCTCGCTTTCTCCGTCGGTGCGCACCTCGTAGTGGTCGCCCACGATCACGGTTGTCACGCCGTTGACGGTGCCCTTCACTCGGCGCCCATCTCCATCATAGACGAATGTGGCCGCGACGTTGTCGTAGTGCTGGCCGATGTAGGACGAACGGGTGGAGGCGAAGGCGTCGAAGTAGTAGGTGCCCCGCGTGCCGGTGTCGATGCCCGCGACGGCTCCCAGGCGCACCCAGTCGATCTGCCGCGTGTCGTTGTCGATGTTGTTGATCGCCTGTTTGAGGACACCGTCGGTCCAGAGCTTCAGGATCCCCGTTGAGGGCGAGGATGCCGGCGATGCCTGCCAGTCGATCTCGAGGTAGTGCGGGGCGTCGCTGATGCTGTACCAGGAAGTCCCTGACCAGGTCGAGCTGTCCGTCAGCGTTTGGACCCGGATCTGGTACGACCCCGCTCCAGGGCACGCGAGCGTTGCGCATTGGAACTCCAGACGCACGACAACGGTCGCGGTGTCTTTGAGGTAGGCATAGAAGAGATAGTGGGCATTGCCGGAGGCCATCGTGATCGAGTTTGGGTCGAAGTAGAGCCGCGCGATACCGCCGTTCGGCGTAGGGCGACCAGTCGGTGACGTAAATGGAGTTGTTGTCATCGAGGACGGCTTGGAGGCCGTAGGCGCCCGCCAGAGCGGCGGGAGCCGCGACGCTCAGGTCGCCCAGGTCGTTCGCGTTTGCCGCCCAGGCGGCCATCGTGGCGCTCTCGAAGCCGTCGTCGAAGACCTGGTCGACCGGTAGGGCAATCGGGAGGGCAGGCGCGCCCGGATCCATCCCGATGTAGGTCGATGATCTCGACTCGAATCCATCGATGAAGTACGTGCCTCTCGTCCCGGCGTCGATCCCTGCCACAGGACCCAGTCGAATGAAATCCATCCTGCGGGTGTCGTTGTCGATAGTGGCGAAGTCCCCCACCTGGGCGCCGTCGATCCATAGGGTGACCCCACCGTCGCTCATGGTCGGCGAGGCGGCCGCCCTCCAGTCCAGCTCAATCATATGCCGCTGGTCGCGGATGGCCGTCCAAGGCGTCGTCGACCAGGTTCCGGCGTCGTTGATGACACCCACGTGGAGTTGGTAGTCGCCCTGATAGTACCGAAACTCCAGTCGCAGGATGACCGTTGAGGTTCCCATGTAGCCGTAGAAGATGTAATGGGTGTCCCCGGATGTCATCCGGATCGAGTTCGGATCGAAGTAGAACCGGGCGCGATAGCGTGCCAGCGCGTTCGGGGTCTGATCGGTGACGTAGATGGCAGTGTTGTTGTTGATGTGAACCTGCATGCCCTTCCCGCCGGCGATGCCGCCTGGCCCAGTCACGGCCAAGTCTCCGCCGTCAGTAGTGGAGGACGACCAGGCGGAAAAGCTGCCGCTCTCGAACTGGTCGCGGAAGACAAGGTCGGGTGCTGGCGAGGGCGTAGAGGTAGGTGTCGGCCAAGGTGTCCCTGTCGGGGGCGGGGAGGCCGTCGGCGTCGGCGTCGTGCCCCCGGTGTACCGAATTCTCAGAGTGGGCCGGCCTGCGGCAGCCTCGCGGCTCGAGTACTCGATAGCGTCGTCGTTCTCCGCGTCCACCTGGAGGAGGAAGCCGCGGTTGGTCCAGGTGCCGTTCCACATCTCCTGCACCTTGGCCGGGTCGAGCGGGATTGTGACAGTGGCCCAGGGGTCGGCAGGTTGTGAGGCCGAACCAGCGGCCGTAACCTCACGGTCGGTCGTGCCCTCCGCCCCTGGCAGCTGCCATGGAGAGGACCAGGACACAGTTGCCTCGACCCAATCCCGGCTCACGCGATAGGCGCTGATCGTCCTTCCGTTGTGCGACCGATCCGTGTCCACCGAAAGGACGATCTCCGCGCCCGTGATCGTCGCGCCGACGGGGATGGTCGAGAGGTCCCACTTGACCAGCGCGCGGTGGGCGATGTCGGTGTCGGACCGATGGCCGACAACGATCGTGTCGGCGGTCCCGTTCCCGCTCCCGGCGCCGGCGACAGTGTTCTGGCAGAAGACCATCGTGCGGTAGGGCGGCAGGCTGCTTGCTGATTGCGTCTGAGGTGACGCGACACCGGTGACGGCAGTCGATCCGGTGATCGTGTGGGTGTGGTCTCCAGCAAGGGAGACTGCGGCGTTCGACCAGTCGCCCGCGTTACTGCCCCCGACGGGGTACTTGGTGGGCCCGTACGACGTGTCGTAGCGAAGGTTGTGAACGTGAGCTCCCGCCGTGCCGAGAACGAGGCCCCCGACAGCATGAGTATGCTGCGGTACGTCGGAATACGCGTGCTGGTGAGTTGCCGAACCGCCCTGCTGGCCTGCTGTCGCGGCTCCCATTGGGAAGCGGTCATCCAGCGCGCCGTAGCGGGTCCAACCCGCCGGGCAGCTGTTCTCGAACATGGCGACGGCGTTCGCGGGCAGGGGGGCGACGGCGGAGTTGGACGCAAAGACCATCGTCAGATAGGGGGGCAGGCTGCTTGCGGCCGCAGTTGTGGGATTGGTGATTCCGGCGCTGGCCACTTGACCTTGGAGCGTGTGGGTGTGCGATCCCGCCGATGTGACGGACGATGTGCTGCTCGTCGAGTAGTTGCCGTAGGTGTAGAGGTGGTAGGGATGGACGCAGCACGGCGCGGCGCCGAACAGCAGCGAGTGGGTGTGGTTTCCAGATGTGGACGTGCCGAGAGTGCCAGCGTCGTGACTGTGCGAGGGAACCTGCGAGTAGGAGTGAAGGTGGGTGTCGCTGCCACCGGAAGACCCATAGGTGCTGGCTCCTACCGGGAAACGGCTGTCCAGGGCGCTGAATGGGTCCCAGCCCCCGGGAAGGACGGAGTCGAAAAGCAGGATGGAGCCCGCGGGCAGCCCTGATCCTGTGGCCGACACCTTCCGACAGAAAGCCGTCTCCAAGTAGGGGGAAGCCCTTGAGCGAGGTCCGTGACGGGCTGAGCGACTCCGGTCGTTGCCGTCGTGCCCGACACGGTGTGAGTGTGGTCTCCCGCCGCCTCCATCCCGCCGCTGTACCACTGGTCCGGGTATGGCATTCCCATGACGTAAAGACCTGATCCCAGGCTGTTGCTGCTGTAGTGCAGGCTGTGGTTGTGCACCCCGGCGGTCGTCGTCGTTAGGTTCCCCTCGGCATGGGTATGCTGTGGAACGTCGTTGTAGGCGTGCTGATGCTGCGAAGCCCCTCCCGTCTGCCCTCCTGTGGCCGAGCCCATCGGGAAGTAACCGTCTAGGGCGGTGTATCGTTCCCACCCCGACGGGCATGCGCCTGCGAATAGAACGATGGTGCCCACCGGAACGGCGCCCGTGCCGCCTGGAGGTCCCTCAATCCACGCATCGGCGACGGCCGTGAGCTCCATCACGGTTCCGGCCGGCGGGGGCGTCGCAGTCGGCGCAAGGTTTTGCGAGGTGACCGAGGTCCAGTGGCCCTCCGCATCGTAGGCAAGGTTGAATTTCGTCTGGTCGGCATCGCGCTGGGTCATGTTGCCGTTCGCGTCGTAGGCGAAACGGTCCGCCCCGTCGAGCTGGGTGACAGCGTGAGGGTGATCCGTCTGATACCCGTAATTCACTCCCTCGAAGGAGGCCAGGTTGCCCGTCGTCGGCGAGTACGTGTAGGTCTCGGTGTAGTTGCCATCGGCGAAGCCGGTCACGGTGGCGGAGGTCAGGCGGTTCACCGCGTCATACAGGTAGGTCTGCGTCTGCCACCCTTCCGCTCGCCTGTCATCGATCGCCGTGATGTTGCCGACGAGGTCGTAGTCGAGGTCGAGTTCCATGAGGGACGAAGGAGACGCTGGCACACCGGCGGTGAGCTGGCTTAGCCGTCCCTGACCTCCCGTTGTGGTCCACGGATAGTAGCCATAGCCCTGGCGAAGAACGTCCGAACCGAGGCGTCTCTCGGTGAGCCTCCCGGCGGCGTCGTAGGAGCTTTGCTGGACGTACGTGCCGAGACTGCTCGAGACAGAATTGATCGTGCCCTGGGGGAGAAGGTCGTAGTCGACCTGCTCCCCCGACTGGCCGGCACTCCCGCCCGGGTATCTCATCCACGCGATCTGGTCAGCCGAGTCGTACCCCCAGCCCGTGACGAAGACCCCTGCACCGGAGATGGTCTTTCGCTCTTCCGTCAGCCTGCCGCGGATGTCGTAGGTCCAGGCGGTCGATCCCGATCCGTCGGTCATGCCGGTGCGATGGCCGATGCCGTACGTGCCCTGGTCAAACGTATAGGTGACCGGAGGCGTGGTTGCACACGGCCCCGGCCCGGCATACGACTTGCCGGTGGGGCGGTTCAGCAGATCGTAGCTGACCGTCGTGCCGCAGCCGCGTGCGTCGACCTGATCCAGGAGGTTGCCAACGGCGTCGTACTGGTAGGCCCAGTCGCCCATGTCGGCGTCGTCCATTGAGGTCTTGCGCCCCGCATTGTCGTACGACATTGTCGTCGTCGAGCTGCCTATAGTCACCTGCACAAGGCGGTCGAGGATGTCGTAGTCGTAGACCGCGGAGGGGCCTGTTGCCGGGATGACCTGCGTCGTCCTCCCCCAGACATCCGAGAGCGTCCGCGTCGTGTGATCCTCGGCGTCAGTCGCGAGGATCTCGAGCCTGTTGTACGTGTAGCGTGTCTGTGTCCCGTCGGTTGCGGTCACCACCAGAGGCCGTCCGAGGGCGTCGTAGGTCGTCGCGGTGTACGGCTGCCCCGTGTCTGGGGTCCGGAAGCCGGAACCAGGCGACACCGCGTACGGCACAGACTGCCTCGTCAGGCGTCCGAACGCGTCGTACCAGGAGTCGAGGACGACGTCTCTTGTCCCCGCCTCAAGTGCCGCGTTCGCCGTCTGGGACTGGATCAGGCGTCCCAGGCCGTCGTAGTAGCGCCTTATGGTCCGCGTAGATGTAGCATCCAACCTCTGCGTGACGACCGCTGCGTAGGGGCTGGCGTCGGTGTAATCAATGCGTATGGTCGGCGGGCCGAACTCGTCGCCAGGTCGTCGCACTTCCGTCAGACGGTCGAAACTGTCGTAGCTTGCCGAGGTCACGCCACCGTTGGGGTCGGTTTCCTGAACGGGCAGACCGAGAGCATAGTCGAAGAACTCGAGTGGTCGGGTGATTCAGGGCGTCTTGCGAGGAAACCGGATACGTGTGGTAAGTGTCGTCGTAGATGCCGGAGGCCGTGCGGGGTCCCGAGGAGGACAGCGCCGCCAGAGTCCCGTAGCCGGAGTAGGCGGTGGTGGACAGGAGGTTCCCCCATGCGTCGTAATCATAGAGCGCATCCGCGTAGCGGTCTTGGCCGCCCGGCGAATCTGTCCAGGTGCGGGAGGCGGTCATGACGCCAGCTGAAGGCGCGACGCCGGCACTGCTGGCGTCATCGTAGTAATACAGGTTACGGGAAGCCGATGTCCCACTCGAATCACGGACTTCCACGGAACTGGGAAGGCCGACGAGGTACCTCGTGCCGTCCAAGAAGGGGACATAGACGGTGCGCGTGGAACGGTACGCGGTCCAGCCGCCTGCGTCCCCGGCGGAGGACGTGACCCCGGTCTGATTCCCGTACTGCGTCCCACCCTGAAGGGCAGGGTCATAGCCGTATTGGCGGCGCGTCCCTTCCCAGCTCCCCGTCCCTTCATAGACTTTCGTGATGTCCTCGTCGGGTCGCGTCCAGTAGATCTTGAGGTCCGTGAACGCGCCCCCGGAGGAGACGTGGGGAAACGTGGGGGTTGGGGCTGCGGTCTGTTCAGTCGAGACGAAGGTGGAATCGTTTGCGGCTAGGAGCGAGCCGCCGGAGGTCGATACCTCAGTTCGGTAGGCGCGGCCCTTCAACACGTCGTCCTGGTTGAACCAGGTCTCTCTGATCGAGCCGTCCGGGGCGGTCTCCTCGACGCTGGCATGGCCGCGGAACTCGGCATACATCGGGACGTAGGGCAATGCGGAAGCGGCGCCGGCAGAGTGCGCGGCGTCGTTCGTGGCTGCGCCCGAATAGGAATAGGCGTAGGCGTAGCTCTGGCCTGTCAGATCGTCTGCCAGGCGCCGCGTGGCCACCCTGTAATGCGTCGAGAGAAGATGGAACTCGTAGTTGTGCACCGCGCAATGAGGGTTGCACTCGATGAGGAGCCGGGCGCGAGCGGCCGTCGGGGGAAGCGTGACCGTCCACTCGAACCACCCGCCGGGCGAGAGCACGATCGGATCTGACCAGGCGGTGAATGACACGCTATCGGTGAGGCCCAACTGCATGGTTGGGACATCCTCGTAGGGCCCGGCGTTGATCCGAACCTTGTACACGCCTCCTGGCTGGAAGTTTGATGTGAGCGAGTCGTTATTCCCCGTCCCATCCACCCACAGCATGCCGTACACGCAATGGACGTCCTCGCCCGGATCCGGGTACCAGCCAAGCGGGCACCCTGCGGAGAAGTCCTGCCCGGCGCTCATCGATCCACCAACGTCGTTCCATAACTCATAACCGTATTCGACGCGACCTCCATAACCGTTTTCGGCACGCGTGAGGTGCATACCGTCCCCGTAGGTGAAGGAAACCGCGGGAAGACTGGACGTCCCGTCCAGGCCCCACTCCTGGACACTGGCGAGTGTCAGCGTTCGGCCGCCGGCGGGCCAAGCCGAGTTGGGGAAGATCTGGAGCGCTGGGTTGGTCTCGTAGGAGAATGTGTACTTGCGGATGAGGCGTTCGAAGGTCCCATCGCCGTTGGCGTCCTGCTCCGCACGGAGCTCCGTGATCCTGGACCGTTGGAATAGCACTTGGGCGGCGGGGTCATACCAGGCCGGGTCATAGTCCATGCGGTCGGCCGCTCGCACAAACCTGACTCGATAGCGCTGATGGGAGTAGCGGATCTCCTCAGGATAGACCGCCAGGTCCGAGGGGAAATTGGGCCAGTTGCCGCCGCAGACATGGACGAACTTGCTCTCCTTGCCATAGGAGAAGGTGAGCTCCTGGCCGAAGGGATTTCGAAGGCTGGTCAACGACCAGCGCCAGGGCCGGATTGTCGCGAAACCGGGAGGGACGCACTCCCCCTGGTTGAACTCGGGGTAACTCGCTCGGTCGGCGAACGTGAATCTGGTTCCCGTCTTGTCCCAGACAACCCAATATGAGATCTCGCGGGGGATCATGATCCCATATCTCGGGTCGTCGAGATAGACATAGATCTGGTCGTAGGCCATGTATTGCCGGACACGCCAGAAGGTGTCATCGACGGTCTTGAAGTCCGTGGTGTTGGGATCCCCGTCGGCATCGGGGATGGGGAGAAGGGCGGCGGCGATCCCTCCCACGTTGAGGCTGAAAGTGTCATCTCCCGGATAGCCGGAAGTTCCGTGGCTATCCCGGACGACGTACCCGGTGTCGAGGGTCCATCCCATCCCGGCCCAGGACGCCTGCGTCCGAGCAAGCGCGGAATCGACGGGCAGGCTGGAGTACCCCAACGTCAATGAAGGCTGGAGGCCGCCGGGGCCCGGCGGGACGACCAGGTCCAGGCCGTATGTCGCCGACCCGGTGCATAGGGCTGTCTGGAAGTCGGCCACTGATGGAATCCTTGCCGTCTGCAGGTTCTGTGTGTCGATATCGAATGTGGTCAGGTGGTCGACTTCAGCCCGGACGATGTTGACGTCAGGGTCGACGTCGCTGGAGATAGGACGCCATGTGCCCATGTCGTCGTCGAAGTAGAAGATGGTGAGCGTGCCTTCGTCGCCTCGGATCTGGGCGTCGTCGTACTGAACCTCGATGGTGATCGGCGAGACGAAGGAATCCACGGCCGCCGATGCTCCTTCCGGGCCTGCTCCTGGAATCTCCGCCGTGATTTCGAATGTGTAGGGACTGAGGGCGTAGAAACCGGGGCGGTCGTACGACGGTTGGCGCACATGAATCCTCATAGTGGACGATGGGCCAAGCGAAGCGAGCTGCCCCATCGCTTCCGGCGGGAACGTCACGCGCAGCTTCCCATTGAAGGCCGAGACCTCACCACCCTCCGGGCCGATATCGAACACGAGGTCCTCACCGATTGTCAGCTCGGCGGAGGCGATGACCGCCTCGCTGGCATCGGCGGCGACTTCGAGCAGGTCGGCACGAATGACAAACGGGCCAGTCACCTTTCGGTCCACCCTCCAGACCAAAGCCCCGCTCGGCGCCTCGACGGGAAGCCGCAGGACGCGGGTCTCCGCGTCGAATCGCGCCTCTTCCTGAAGTGGCTGCCAGCCCACCGGGACGGAAAACGCCAAGGTCCAGGGCTTCCCCGTGATTCCCTCCTGAGCCACATCGAGAGTCCATTTGATCTCCACCGCTCCTCCAGGTGTCACAAATGGAGGGACTGCTTCGAGGGCAAGCGTGATCGGCGGCGCTGTGGGTGTCGACGTTGACGTCTCTGTGGCCGTGGCGGTCTCTGTTGAGGTGGCAGTCTCGGTGGCGGTCTCGGAGGCAGTTGCCGTGTCTGTTGGCGGAATGGGTGTTTCGGTGACGGTGTCCGTCGGGCCCGGGGTCGATGTCTCAGATGGGGTCGGCGTTTCAGAAGGGGTTTGCGTTTCCGAAGGCGTGGGTGTCTCGGTGGCGGCAGGAGTTCTCGGTGGGTGTTTCTGTCGCTTGGGCTGCGGGCGCAGCTTGGGCGACGCCCACGGATCCCAGTAGCGTTGAGAGAATGAGAAAGAATGCGAAGCCTCTTTGAGCGAGCGGCGAGCACCTGCGGGGGGTTCGACGCGGCCGAAGGCCAGAAGACGCGGACGGTCGCGCGCTCGGGAGTGGGCTTGATGAAGCCATGGTGGTCCCCTTCAGACAAGTCGGAGGAAGAAAGTCGGTTGAGGTGGAAAGCGAATGCCCGGCACCTGGCCGGGCGCATGATCGTCGCTTGTGGCGGCGCCTAAGCGCCGCCCCCCTGATGTCACACGATCCCCCTTCGAGCCCCTCGGCAACAATCTACAACAAGTCGGGCGGGAAAGCAACTGGGGGAATGAGCCGAGGCAGTGGCGGCTCGATGCAAGAGGGGACCGGAATCCTGTGCGAAACGGTAGGATTTCGGGAAAAGGTCGATCTCTGTCTTGCCGCATCATCTATATGTCGAATTGTCCGTTGTGTTCGTGTCGGAACCGGCGTAGCATTCATGATGAATAGGGGGTGGATTCGGGAGTCGTGAGGCGGTTGTGAGTCCGCCGACTCCTATTGCAGGGGGCCAGCAATATTGAATCCCTGTGTCCTTCACGCAGAACCAGGTTATCGGCCGCGTCGCCCCGGGCGTGTTAGCGCCTTCACCGGGATCGTTTTCAGGGCAATTGGCCTCATTGCTATCCTCTCGCCACCTCTCGGGTGGGGATGGCCGAGTCCAACTCGCGAGGCTCTGGCTCAATCGACGCGCAGTCTCAGGGAGGAAGGCACGGAAGGCCAGCCGGTGCTGTGGCTGAGGCTCTCGGTGTGTGAACCGGGTCCAGTCGAGGGCAGTTGCACCCGAGTGCCGGAGCTTCTCGTGGAGCTGGAGGGCGTTGATCCTGGCGCCTATTTGATTCACGTGAGCCTTGGAGATGAAGAGACCACCTGCCCTGCGCCGGCTTGTGCATTGGGCCTCCTTCAGACTTCCGTGGACGGAGTCCAGGTTGTATTCTGGGCTGAATCCACCCCGGACAAGCGCGAGGTCACTTACACGGCGACGGTTCGGGTTCTGCCAGTTGGACACGCCACCAGGGGTGAGATGTCGGGGTGGTACGTGCAGGTGTTGAGCACACAGTGGAGAGGCGGGCCGGTGGACGCTTGCGCTGTGGCATGGGACACCTTTCCGCCTGTTGGCGGATCGCCATTCTGGCTGACGACCCCAGATGGGTCGGATCAGCTGGCATCCGACGTCATGTACCACTACCTCGGTTCCAGGCTCATACTTCTCGGGGCCGTCGATGTGAGCGGGTGTCCAGGAGGAGGGCTCACGGAAGACGCCGCGCCCAGTGCATGTGGCGCGGAAAGGGCGGGGCCGGTCGTCCTTGAGTGGCAGAATCAGTTCGACGAGGCGATTCTCGATGCTTCGCGGAGTTCCCAGATTCCTGCCTCCCTGGTCAAAGCTGTGATCGCCCAGGAGAGTCAGTTCTGGCCGGGTTCGATTGTTGACCGCGGGGAGTACGGGTTGGGTCACCTTACGGAGCAGGGCGCAGACAATACACTCCTATGGAACAAGGAGTTCTACAACGCGTACTGCCCCAAGGTCCTCGGTAACGCCTACTGCGGGCAGGGATACTCACATCAGAGCGAATACCGGAGCTCTCTGCTTCGGGGATCGCTCCTGGCTAGCGTGGATGCTGATTGCTCCGATTGCGAAAGGGGTGTCGATCTTGACGTAGCGCGGGAAGGCATACAGCTTCTGCCCGAGACACTGAAGGCGTACTGCGCTCAAACGGGCCGCATGGTCGCCAACGTCACACGCGAGGCGCCCGGCCGAGGGACCACGTATGTAGACATGTGGGAGCTCGCCTTGGCGAGCTATGCGGCCGGCTCCGGGTGCGTGGCCGATGCACTCAAGGCGGCGTCGAGAAAAAGGGAATTGATCTCCTGGAGCTCAGTATCGAACGAGTTCTCCAGTACGTGCTCGGGGGCGATTGACTACGTGGACCACGTTGCCCGATAGTCCACGGCCACAGCCCACCCGACGCAGTGCTGCCACCGCGAATGGCATCGCCGAGAGCCTTGGGGCGTTCTAACAATGACCCTTGATCAGGAGGCGACATTGGGATTCGAACTCACGTTTGGGGGTCATTCAGACCTCTGTTCTCCCCCAGGGGGAGTTCCAAGTCGCCATGGGGACGAATCCTGCCGTAGCAACAGTCGCCTCGCAAGTCCACTGTGGGCGGCTCATAACCCGAGCGTACCGGACCGGCCACTGCCCCGCATGAGCCCCTCGTGCATTCCGAGTGGGTCCAGGAGGGGTTATCACCCTGACCAGGTCCGCCCCAATCTCAGCCCGCAATCGCGATTGCTATCCGCACGCCCAAGGATTCATGGCCGCCACCAGCATGAAGTTGGCCGGGAAGGACAGCGAGCCGCGCGCCCGGCTGATCGTCACCAGGTGGTCCTCCAGCGGCTGGCGCAGCACCTCCAGCACCCGCATCCCGAACTCCGGCAGCTCGTCGAGGAACAGGACTCCGCGGTGCGCCAGCGAGATCTCCCCTGGCCGCGGCCACGAGCCGCCTCCCACCAGGCCTGCGTGCGAGATCGTGTGGTGCGGCGAGCGGAAGGGTCGCGCCTGGAGCAGCGGCTGCCCGGCAGGTAGAAGGTCGGCCACCGAGTAGATCCGGGTCACCTCCAGTGCCTCGGCCAGGGTCATGGTCGGCAGGATCGACGGCAGCGCCCGCGCCAGCAGGGTCTTGCCGGCCCCGGGCGGCCCGACCATCAGGACATTGTGGGCTCCTCCGGCCGCCACTTCCAGGGCACGCTTGACGTGTTCCTGTCCGCGCACTTCCCGGAAATCGGCCGCTCCGCCGGGCGCCTCGATCTCCGGCAAGGAGGCCCGGGCAGCTCGAATCGGCCTGACCCCGGAGAGATGGTTCACCAGCCCGGTCAGGGTTTCAACCGGCACCACCTGGAGCCCCTCAATCAGCGCCGCCTCCGGAGCATCCGCGGCGGGCAGGTACATGGTTTGAAACCCGCCGGCCGCGGCCAGCGCCGCCATCGGCAGCACACCGGCTACATGTCGCACGGAACCGTCGAGGGATAGCTCACCGACCACCAGAGCGCCGTCTAGCGGCTCGGGCCGCAGCTGGCCCGAGGCGATCAGAGCGCCCAGGGCGATCGGAAGGTCGTAGGACGGTCCTTCTTTGCGCAGGGACGCCGGGGCCAGGTTGACCGTCAGCCGACCTGTCGGAAACGTCATCCCGGCATTCTTGACGGCCGCCGCCACACGCTGCCGCGCTTCCTGCACGGCAGCATCCGGAAGGCCGACAATCGTGAAGGAGGGAAGACCGCGCGCCGTGTCCACTTCCACTTCGACGATTGCCCCCTCCAGCCCGACAATGGCGCAGGAGTGGACTCTGGCGAGCACGCCTTCGAGTGTAGAGTTGATTCGGTCGTCGGTCAACGACGGAGCGGGTGATAAGATAACCGTCACGCCGTCCGGCTACGCCCAAGACCGATGACGGACTCGCGCCAATCCCCCTTGCCCACGGCCCGACCGCGCCTTTTCCTCCCCCGCGCGGGGGAATGGGCGGTTCCTTTGGTCTACCTGCTGGTCGGGGTGATTGCCTACGGACTGCTGATCCCGGGTCTCGGCTTTTTCTGGGATGACTGGCCCAACGCCTGGTTCCTCCACGTCTTCGGCCCGGAAGGATTTCCCCGCGCCTTTGCCTCCGACCGGCCGGTTATCGGCTATCTCTATCTGCTGACGACTCCACTGGTCGGCGAATCTCCAACCGCATGGCATCTGTTCGCCCTGCTGTGGCGGATCGCGGCCGGTCTCGCCCTGTGGCAGGTGATCCGCCTCGGGCTCCCCCGCCTCCGAACTCAGGCCGCGTGGGTCGGGCTGCTGTTCCTGGTTTATCCGTCGTTTCAGCAGCAATACGTCTCGATCATCTACAGTCACTTCTTTCTCCTTCTGACCCTCCACCTGGCCTCCATCAGCCTGACCCTGATCGAGTGCCACGGGCCCACCCGCAAGCGTGCGCTGGCCATCGGCGCACTGGTCGCCCAGGCTGTCAGCATGTTTGCGGTCGAGTATTTCGTGCACCTGGAAGTGCTGCGCGCCGCTCTACTTTGGGGAAGGTATGCCCGAAAGACCGACGGGAGCCGCGGGCGGGGGAAAGCCTTCCTGCGCTCCTGGTCGCCCTACCTGGTCTTGACGGTGCTCTATCTGATCTGGCGAACAGCCGGATTGGGGTTCTCTACCTATCCGCCGCGCCTGATCGAGGCCTGGCAATCGGACCCCGCCGCGGCACTGACGGGACTGGCCAGGGTAGTCCCGGCCGATCTGGCGGACGTGCTTCAGGGCGCATGGTCGGCGGCGGCGATCCCTCCCGACCCGGCGCGATTCGGTCTTCGAGCCACGGCCTTCGTCGGGCTGGCCGGCGTCGTCTGCCTGGCACTGGTGGGCTGGTTCGCGCTCAGCTACAGGTCGAGATCAGGAGAAGGGACGCCTGTCGGAAATCAGACCGGGGGACGTTTGGGCGGAGCGCTTCTGGGGCTCGCTCTGATGCTCGCCGGCGGCGCCGCGGCATGGATTACCGCCCTCCCTGTCGGGCTGGTTTTCCCCTGGGACCGGCTGACTTTGCCGCTCCTTGTCGGTGCCTGCCTGGTGATCGTCGGGGTGATCTCCCTGCTCTCTCGTCCGCGCTGGTTGTCCTCGATGGTCTTCGCCGTGCTGACGGCGCTGGCGGTGACGGCACAGCTCCGGGCCGGGTTTGCCTTCCGCCGCGACTGGGAAGCTCAGCGCGACTTCTTCTGGCAGCTCGCCTGGCGAGCGCCGGCGATCGACCCGGGGACGCTCCTCCTGACCAACGACATTCCCTTCACTTTCGAAACCGACAACTCGCTGACCGGCCCAGTGAACTGGATTTATGCCGCTTCCCCGCCCGACCCCGACATGGATTACCTGCTCTACTTCGTCAGCCTTCGAATCGGCCTCGGACTAGAGTCGCTCGAGCCCGACCTTCCCGTAGAACAATGGTATCGGCCGACCACCTTTCGAGGCAACACGTCGCAGACCCTGGCCGTGCTGAGCAAGCCGCCGGGGTGCGTCCAGGTGCTCGACGAAATCCACCACGATTCCATGCCGACCATCCCGCCGGATCTCTCCCTGGCCGTCCCACTCGCCTCGCTCGATTGGATCGACCCTGGCGCCCCCTTCCCCAGGGATCGACTGGTCGCCCTGTTTGGCCCGGAACCCGAACCCGGCTGGTGCTACTACTTCGAGGCGGCCGAGGCCGCCCGCCAGGTCGGGGATTGGCAAACCGTCGCCGCCCTGGGAGAAGCCGGCCTGGCCAGCGGAGACGAACCGAACGACGCCTCCGAGTGGCTTCCTTTCATCGAAGCGCATCTGCGGCTGGGAAATCTCGACCGTGCGATCGATCTGACCGACGACTCCCTGGGCCGCAATCAGGCGGTCGTGCGCATGCTGTGCCGCACCTGGGGGAGGCTCTTCACGGAACTGGTGGACCCGGCAGACCAGGATCGGGCGGCGCTGGTGATCCGCAACCTCGGCTGCGAAGGTTCGGAGTGATCCAGGGATCGGGCGCACCGCGGAACCCGTCGAAGGTGGCGCGCCGAGGCAACGAGCGGGACACCGGCCGTGCTTCCCCCGCCGCCAGAGGCCTCAGGGTTGGTAGACGATCAGATTGTCGAAGTGGATATCGACGCCAGGTTCATCAAACGTCCCGGCGATCAAGCCCACGTCGCCGGCGGCGTGGGTGGAGTCCCGAACCTCCTGGACCAGTACCCCGTTGACCCACAGACCGAGTCGATCGCCGATGCATTCGACCAGGATCGAGTTCTCGGCTTCGCCCTGGCGGATCGCAGATGACGGCCGCAATCCATCCTGACCCAGCGTCGTCCGCTGGCCGTCCTGGAACCGCAGGATCCCGTAGTAGCCGTCGCTGCTGATCAAGAAGGCGTAGAAGTTCCGATTGTTCTGGTACCGGCAGATCGCCCCGAAGTCGTTGTCGTCGGGTCCTCCTGCCTTGACCGCCCGCACAGAAACCCGAGCGTCGTTGAACAACCTGCCCGGGTTGGCCCACAAATCCACCTGCGTGGCGTCGACTCGGATCCGGTACACCCCGTCCAGATAGTCGACGCTTCCGTCCTCGGTTTCGGCGCGATTCCATCCGCTTTCAGGATTCGAGAAATCGTCCTGGAACACGACCGAGCCCAGATCTGCGATCGGGGTGGCGCTGGGCTGGATCGTGACGGTGGGCAGGGTCGGCACCGGCGAAGGTCGCGAGGCGGTGGCTGTCGCCACCGGCGCCCCTAGCTGTGGCAGGCCGCCTCCGAAGACAAGCCAGGCGACCCCGGCCAGGCCCGCCAAGACCAGGCAGGCGACCACGGCTGCCGCCCCTCCCCCGACCATCCAGACTGCCGTCGGTTGCGTCGCGGTCTTCCCGGTCAGGGGCGCCGCGGCGGACGCAGACGCGTGCCCGGACGCCTCCGGCGGGCCCACCGGCAAAGGCGCGCGCTCGGCCATGGTTCGGGTGGTCAGAGTTCCCGGGCCTGCAGCCGGTACTGTGGCCGGGGGCAGGCTCGTCAGGTCGCGGATCATGTCTGCGATGGTCGGGTAACGGTCTACCGGGTCCTTGGCCAGGGCCTTGAGCAGGATACGCTCAACCGATTCCGGCAGGTGGGGATTGACGTGTCGTGGCAGAGGCAGGGGCTCGTGCACGTGTTTGAGCAGCACCGCCAGCGGTGTGTCGGCATCGAATGGCAGGCGGCCGGTCACCAGCTCGTACAGCACCACGCCCAGCGAATAGATATCCGACCTGGCATCCCCCGGCTCGCCTCGCCCTTGCTCCGGCGACATATAGGCCGGAGTCCCGAGCACCGTGCCGGTGGCCGTCACCTTGGTTCCCGTGAGCATCTTGGCGACACCGAAATCGGTCAGGATGACCCGACCGGAGCGGTCGAGCATGATGTTGGCCGGCTTGACGTCGCGATGGAAGGTGCCCATCTCGTGGGCGTAGGCCAGGGCCGACCCCACGTCGGAAATGATCCGCACCGCCACGTCGAGCGGCATTTCTTCCCGCCGACGGTGGACCTCTTCCAGGGCGGCCTTCAGGGTGGGGCCGTCCAGGTACTCCATCACCATGTAGTACAGATCTCCCTGGCTGTCGTAGTCGAAAACCTGAACGATGTTGGGATGGCGCAGCCGGGCGACGTTCTTGGCCTCACGCTGGAACCGGCGGACAAACTCGCTGTCGTCCACCATCGAGGCATGCAGGATCTTGATGGCCACGTACCGATCCAGGCTGGACTGGAAGGCCTTGAAGACATCGGCCATCCCGCCGCGTCCCAGCCGCGCCAGAATGCGGTACCGGCCGAGGTTCGATCCGATCAGATCGGTCATGGGGTTCCTCTGGCGGGTCGACCGGAGCAGCCGAAGATGGGGTTGGACACGCGGCTGGGGCGGAGACTACTGGCCGACGAAACGCCGCTTCAGAGCCTGGATCAGATCGGGGACCCAGCGCATCAGGTGGGGAATCACGGACTGGGCTTCGACCTCGGGCCGCAATCCGATGGTGAGAAGCCGATCGTGGCCCAGGAACACCGTCAGGTGCTGCCGGCTGGCCCCGACCACGGTAGCCAGACGCAGGGCCCCGCCGTCGAGTTCGAGCAAGACCCGTTCCGACGTCTGTGCGATGGCCGCCGCCATGGCGGCGATCCGGTCCCCGTCGACCGGCGGGTCGGCCGGAACACACGAGACCATCAACCCGTTCTGGTCCACCAGGGCCACCCACTCGGCCGGCTGAATCTCGTCGGCCAGGGCCCCCAACACCCGCTGGAGCTCAGCCTGTCGTGTGATCATGCCAGTGGCCTCGTCGGAGATTCGGGCGGCGGACCTCCCTAGGTTAACCCGCGCGGCGGGGGAGCGCAATACCCGCCTCGGCTCACTAGGAGGCAGGCGATGCCTCGGCTAGAATCACCTTGGCCTCTCCGCGCCAGGAACCGCTGACATGGCACAGGTCCCCGACGAGACGGATCCCATCGAACTTGACTTGCCAGCCACGGGACGGGTGGTGGTCGTCGGAAGTTCGGTGCTCGACGTGGTCGGTCGCCCGGAGTCTTCTCTGGTGCGGGGCTCGTCGGCGGCGGGCCATGTGCGGGTTTCTCCGGGCGGGGTCGCACGCAACGTGGCCGAGAACCTCGCCCGACTGGGCGTGCCCGTGTCGCTGATCACGGCCGTCGGCGACGACCCGGCCGGCCGCCAGTTGCTCGAATCCGCCTCCGGAGCGGGGATCGACGTCTCCCCTTCCCTGCAGGTGCGCGGGGCGGAGAGCGGTCAGTACCTGGCGATCCTGAACGAGGCGGAGTCCTGCAAGTGGCGCTGGACCAGACCGGCATCGTCGCGCACCTGACACCCGAAGTGCTTCGCCGGCACAGGAACTTGATTGGGCAGGCGCAGGCCGTCTTCTTCGACGCCAACCTGGTCCCCGAGTCGGTGGCAGCCGTGATCGAACTTGCGTCGGAGGCAAAGGTTCCGATCGCGGCCGATCCGACGTCGGTCGGCCTGGCCGCCCGATTGCGCCCGCATCTGAAAGGCCTGTGGCTGATCACGCCCAACGAGGCCGAGGCCGAAGTGCTTTGCCCCCTGCCGGTGCCGCACGCCGACCGCACCCGCTCCCTGGAAGCGGCCCGCCATCTGGTGGCCCAGGGGGTCGAGATCGCCCTGGTGACCATGGCGGAGTTCGGGGTCGGATACGCCACCGCTGAGACCGTCGGACACGTGCCGGCCGTCCGGACCGAAGTCGTCGACCCCACCGGCGCCGGCGACGCGCAGACGGCCGCCGTTATCTTCGGCCTGCTCAGCGGGATTCCCCTGGACGAATCCGTTCGGCTCGGGGCGGCCTCGGCTGCCCTCGCCCTGCGGACGCCGGGCGCGGTCGTTCCGAACCTCTCCCTGGAAGCCCTGTACGACGAACTGAGGTGAAGCCTCAAGTGGCGGACTCCCCTGCCCCAATGACCCCATCCCTGTTTTCCGAGCGATTGGACATCCGGCCCGCCATCCGGTCGGCCCTCGACCAGTCCCACCCGGTGGTCGCCCTCGAGTTCTACGGTGTTGACGCACGGCATCCCGCGCCCGGGAAACCTCGACCTGGGTCGTGCGTTGGAGGAGCAGATCAGGTCGGGCGGAGCCGTCGCGGCGACGATCGCGGTCCTGGAAGGCCGGTTCGCCGTCGGCCTTGGGCCGGACGAGCTCGAACGGCTGTGCGACGACCTCACCGTTCGCAAGTTGAACGTCCGGGACCTTGCGCCGGCGGCCGCCTTGGGCTGGTCGGGGGGCACCACCGTCTCGGCCACGATGGCACTGGCGGCCGCGGCCGGGGTCAGACTGTTTGCGACCGGCGGGATCGGCGGGGTCCACCGCGGCGACGGCAGCGACGTTTCTGCGGATCTTCCCGAGTTGGCCCGAACACCGGTGGCAGTGGTCTGTTCGGGGGCAAAGGCGATCCTCGATCTTCGCAAGACCCTGGAGTTCCTGGAGACCTACGGGGTTCCGGTGATCGGCTGGCGAACCGGCCACTTCCCTGAGTTCTTCAGCGCCGGAGGCACCCTGCCCGTTAGCGCACGGGTCGACTCGGCCGCTCAGGCCGCCGAGGCGGTACGCCTGCAGTTGGGGGTAGGACGCGGCCTGCTGATCTGTGTTCCCTGCCCGGAGGATCTCGCCGTTCCCCGGGAGGTTTTCGACGCGGCCCTGGCGGCTGCGGAAAGCCAGGCAGACCTGGCGCACGTCGCGGGCAAGGAACTGACCCCCTTCCTGCTGGAACGACTTGCGGAAACGACCGGAGGCGCAACCCTGCGGGCCAACCGGGCCCTGCTGCTCAACAACGCGCGAATCGCGGCCGAGATCGCCTCAGCTCTGGCGGGCTAGCTCGCCTTCGGGTTTCAACCGAAGCCTGGCATCCAGAACCAGCACCCCCTGGGTCATCACCCGAAGCGGATTGACCTCGACCTCCGCCACTCCCGGGTGGTCGAGCATGAAGCGCGAGAGCCGCACCAGTCCTTCCAGCACCGCTCCGCGGTCTCCCGGCTCCACCCCTCGCCCGCCGGCCAGCCGCCGCCCGGCCCAGGTGGAATTGATCAGTTCCCCGGCTTCGCGACGATTCACGGGGGCCAGAGCGAAGGCGACATCGCGGCGGCTTTCTACTTCCACCCCACCGGATCCGAACATCAGCAAGGGTCCGAAGTCGTCGTCGTGCACCGCACCCAGGATCACCTCCTGGCCGCCACGCACCATCGCTTGCACCTCCACCCCGTCCAACCGGGCTTCGGGCCGGGCCTGCCGGGCCGCCTCGCGCATCTCGAGAAATGCGCGTTGCACCGAGTCTTCGTCGCCGAGACTCAGCCTCACCCCACCGACGTCAGACTTGTGTGGCAGGTCTGCCGAGGCGATCTTCAACACCACCGGGAAACCGATCCGTCCGGCGGCGGCTGCCGCCTGCTCCGGTGTCGGGGCGACTTCGCTCGCCGGCCCGGCCAGCCCGTAGGCCGCGAGCGCCTCGGCTGCGACGGTGCCGGCCACGAACCCGTCCGCCCCGGCCCGGGCCGCCCCCAGGATCTGCGCCACCCGGTCGACCGGCATCCGCTCTTCGGCCTCCACCGGCTGCGGTTGGTCCGCCATCTGGCGGGACCTCCACCACAGGACGCGCAGCGCGCTGGCCGCCCGCTCCGGAAAGCGGTAGTCGGGGATCCGCGAATGGCGAAGGAGGCGGGCGGCATTGACGATCAGGTCTTCCCCCATCAGAGCCACCACCACCGGCTTGATCGACCCCTTGACGATCGGGATGATCGCGCCGGCGACGTCGGTGGCGGTTCCCACCGGGGGAGGCGGCAGAACTACCATCACCGAATCGACCCCGTCGTCGGCCAGCAGCGCGGTCAGCCCGTTGGCGTACTCCAGGGGCCCGGCCGCGGCCAGCATATCCACCGGGTTGCTAACGCTCGCCGCCGCCGGAAGAAAAGCGCGCAGCTTCTTAAGCGTATCCTGCCCCAGTTCGGCCAAGGGCAATCCATTGGCATCCAGCGAGTCGACGGCGATCGCCCCGGGTCCGCCGGCGTTGGTCAGCACCGCCACCCGGGGACCTTTCGGCAGCGGGCACCAGGCCAGGGCGCGGGCCCAGTCGAAGACTTCTTCGCTGGTTTGGGCCCGGATCACGCCAGCTTTGCGAAACGCGGCGTCGAAGGCCGCATCTCGGCCCGCCAGGGCTCCGGTGTGCGAGGCCACCGCCGGCGGCCCGCCTCCGACCGGCCAACCTTGATGGCGACCACGGGCTTGCGGCGGCTGACCCGACGCGCCTCTTCTACGAAGCGCGGACCGTCGCCGACCCCTTCCAGGTACATCGCCACAACCCGCGTGTGCTCATCTTCGACCGTCGGCGCCAGCAGGTCGGCTTCCGTCAGGTCGACCTGATTCCCCAGGCTGACCAGGCGCGACAGGCCGAAGCCCTGGCCCCGGGCCCAGTCGATCACGGCTTCGCAGATCGCCCCGGAGTGCGACAGGAAGGCGATATCGCCCGGGATCGGCCCGGGCAAGGGCAGAAAGGTCGTGTCGATCGGAAGATGGGTATCGAGCAGTCCGATGCAGTTCGGGCCCGATCACGCGGATCCGATTTCGACGGGCGACCTCGCGCAGCCGCACTTCCAGCGCCGCGCCTTGATGGGCCGATCTCCCGGAAACCGCCCGAGCCGATGATGGCGGCGCCGATCCCTCGCCGCCCGCATTCCTCCAGCGCCTCGGGAGACCGATTCGGCCGGGATCAGGATCACAGCCAGATCCACCGGGTCGGGAACGTCTTTGACGGAGGGATAGAAGGGACGGCCGAACAATTCACCCGGGCGAGGGTTGACGAAATGGATCGCCCCGCGGTATCCCGAGACCACCAGGTTGCGCGCCGCCCCGTAGCCGAGCTTGGTCGGGGTTTGCGAAGCGCCCAGAATGGCGACCCCGCGCGGTGTGAAGAAGGAATCCCACATGGGACAGGTCCTGACAGGCCGGCGCGGTCTATGATAGCAGGCGCGGCGCACCCGTTCGCGTCCCCCGGTCGGGCAAGGTCGCGGCCGGCGGCGGGCCGGGCGTGTTAGAATGCGCCTGTCGACCCAGGGCCGGGAGCCACGGGATGGTCGAAGTCGTCATCGACAGCATCCGAGTCAGCCTGATGTCGCAGCACCGGATCGTCATCCTGAAGGATGTCGACTCCGAGCGATTCCTGCCGATCTGGATCGGGCAGGGCGAGGCCGAGGCCATCACGGTGGCCCTGCAGGAGATCCCGATCGTTCGGCCGCTGACGCACGACCTGCTGCGCAACGTTCTGCGTGATCTGGGCGCCGAAGTGCTGCGGGTCAACATCATGGAACTCAAGAACGAGATCTTCTACGCCCGCATCGCCGTGCGGGCCAACGGCCGGGAGCTCGAGATCGACTCGCGTCCGTCCGACGCCCTGGCCCTGGCGGTCCGCACCCACGTTCCGATCTTCGTCGCCGACGAGGTGATGGAAGAAGCGGCCGCTGAACCGGCCAATGAAGTGACCGAGGAGCCCACCGGAGAGGCCGACCAGCGCCTCGATGTCTACAAGGATTTCGTCGAGTTGCTCGACCTGGACGACATCGACCCGGGCGAGGGCGACTCCGACAGCTAGCCCGCCGCTCCCGGCTCGCTCGACAACCGGCCGCTCCTCCACGGGGCCCTCCACCAGGGATCACGTCGTGTCCGAACGATCCAGTTTTCCCAGTCAAGGACCTTCTCCGGGCGGCGACGGCCGCCTTGCGCCGGCGGTGCCGCACCACCGCCAGGCGGAAGAGGCTGTGCTGGGCGCGGTGCTGGTCAGCCCCGACACCTATTACGACCTGGTCCAGACCCTTACTGCCGACGATTTCTACCTGCACCGCAACCGCTGGATCTGGGAGGCCTTCACCCGCCTTCAGGAGCAGCGTCTGCCCATCGACGTCCTGACGGTTTCCGAGGAACTCGGCCGCCAGGATCGGCTGGAGGAGGTCGGCGGGCCCGCCTACCTGGCCACCCTGATCCACAACGTCCCTTCCACCCTGAACGCCGCGGCCTACTCGCAGCTGGTGCAGGAGACCGCCACCCGCCGGCGCCTGCTCGAGGCGGCCAACGCCATCGCCCGACTGGCGCACGCCGACGCGACCCCGATCGACGACGTGGTCAACGACGCCGAGAAAGCCGTCTTCGGGGTCAGCGAGCGGCGTCTGACCCGCCAGCTGGCGCCGATCCGGCAGGTGCTCAGCGAGTACTACGACCGGATCGATTACCTGGCCCGGCATCGCGATGAGACCATCGGAGTTCCCACCGGCTTTCTCGACCTCGACCGTCTCCTGGGAGGCATGCAGCCGAGCGATTTGCTGATCATCGCCGGTCGGCCGGGCCAGGGAAAGTCCGGCTTCTGCCTGTCGGCCGCGCGCAACGCCGCCCAACTCCATCGCAAGCACGTGGCGCTGTTCTCCCTGGAGATGTCGAACGAACAACTGGTACAGCGGCTTCTGGCCCAGGAGACCTCGATCGACTCCCAACGGCTGCGCCTGGGGATGGTGCGCGATGAGGAGTGGCCGCTCTTCACCCAGGCCGTCAGCGTGCTGAGCGAGACCCAGATCTACCTCGACGACACGCCGGCCCTGACACCGCTGCAGCTCCACACCAAGTGCCGCCGGCTGCACATGGAAATCGGCCTGGACCTGGTGATCGTCGATTACCTGCAGTTGATGACCGGCGACGAGCGCACCGAGAACCGGGTGCAGGAGGTCTCGTCGATTTCCCGCAGCCTGAAGACCCTGGCCCGCGAGCTGCGAGTCCCGGTGCTGGCGGCGGCCCAGCTGTCGCGGGCCGTCGAGCAGCGCTCCGACAAGCGTCCGGTCCTCTCCGACCTGCGCGAATCGGGCAGCCTGGAGCAGGATGCCGACGTGGTGTTGTTCATTTACCGCCCCGACACCTACGACAGCGACACCCTCAAACAGAACGTGGCCGAGATCATCGTCTCCAAGCATCGCAACGGCCCGGTCGGGAGCGTCGAGTTGGTGTTCCGCAAGTCCCTGGCCAAGTTCGAGAACGCCGAGACCCGCCGGGTCCGGCTGACCGAAGCCGAGCCGGTCGGGTGACAGGCCGGCGCAGGCACGAAGACCGGATGGCCCGGGCGCGGGTTCGGCCGATGGGGCCCGAAACCGCTGCCGGTCCTGCCGGTGTTTCGGCCAGGCTGGGGCCGCAGGAGGAGCCGGCATGAAGGGCGGTCGCTCGTTCTCCGGCTTTCCGGAGGGCCAGGCCGACCCGACCCCGATCCCGCGCGGGTTCTTCACCGAACTGCTGCCGGAGATCGACGACCTGGGCGAACTGCGACTGATCCTGTACGCGTGCTGGGCGCTGGCTCGACGCTCGCCGGAACACCGCTACCTGCGGCGCGAGGATTTCGCCTCCGACGCCAGACTGATGGGGTCGCTGCACGCGATCCCGGCGGAAGCGGAAGCCCTGCTCGATCGGGCGATCGAACGCTGTGTGAGTCGGGGCAGCCTGCTGCGCGTTGCCCCCGCCGGCCGGCCGCCGGCTGAGTCGTTCTTCTTTCTGAATACACCGCGTGGCCGGTCCGCCGCCGAAGGCCTGGCCCGGGGCGACTGGAAACCCGGCGCCGAGGCGGAAACCCCGGTCGAGCTGATGCTCGAGCGGCCGAACCTCTTCACTCTGTACGAGCAGAACATCGGCCCGCTGACACCGCTGCTGGCCGAGCGGCTGCGCGAGGCCGAGGCGACCTTCCCGCCGGCCTGGATCGAAGACGCCTTGCGGATCGCGGTCGAGAACAACGTGCGAAAATGGAGCTACGTCCAGGCCGTCCTGGACGACTGGCAACGACGGGGACGGGATGACCGAGAAGATCGAGGAGACTTTGAGAAGGCTCGCCGCCGCTACCTCGAGGGCGAGCTCGCCGACTCCTCCGGAAGCTGACGCCGGCGCCGACCGGCTGGGGGACCCGGATTGCCCGCACTGTCACGGCAGCGGCTATCTACGCGTCGAGCGCCCGGTGGGCGACCCGGACTTCGGCCGGGTGGATATCTGTACCTGCCGCCAGGCGCGCGTACGGGCCCATATCCGCGACCGCCTGTTCGGCCTGAGCCGGCTCGATCAGCTGCGCCACCTCACCTTCGCCAGTTTCCACATCCGGGGCCGGCCGGGGATCGGCGAAAAGCAGCAGGAGTCGCTCGAGGGCGCCTACGACGCCTGCCGCGCCTACGCCGCTGCTCTCGACGGGTGGCTGCTCCTCACCGGAGGCTACGGCTCGGGTAAGACCCACCTGGCGGCAGCCATCGCCAATGAGGCGGTCGAGGTGGGGGTGCCGACTCTGTTTCTGACGGTCCCGGATCTGCTCGACAGCCTGCGGGCCACCTTCGACGCCGACGACACTACCTTTGCGGACACGTTCGAACGGGTGCGCAGCGCGCCGCTGCTGGTGTTGGACGATTTCGGCACCCACAGCGCTACCGAGTGGGCCCGCGAGAAGCTCTTCCAGATTCTCAACCACCGCTACGTCAACCGTTTGCCCCTGGTGGTGACGATGAACCTGCCCCTGGAGGAGATCGAAGGTCGGCTCCGCTCGCGCCTGTCGGATCTCGGGCTGGTGCACTCGGTCCATCTCCAGGCGCCCGATTACCGCCGCGCCGATTCGGACCGCGGCCAGCCCGAGCTCTCGTCGCTCCACTTGCACGCCCACCAGACCTTCGGCACCTGGAGCCAGCGCCAGGACGAGAAGCTCCCGCCGCGTGACCAGCGCACCCTGGACGAGGCATTTCAGACGGCTCGCGCCTACGCCGAGAAACCCGAAGGCTGGTTGCTGCTCCAGGGTCCGTATGGCTCCGGCAAGACCCACCTGGCGGCGGCCATTGCCAACTACCGCGAGAGCCAGGGTGTCCCGTTGGTGTTCGTGGTGGTCCCCGACCTGCTCGATCACCTGCGGGCGACCTTCAGCCCCGACAGCCCGGTGACCTACGACCAGCGCTTCGAGGAACTTCGCACGGCGCCGCTGCTGGTGCTCGACGACCTGGGCACCCAGGCGGCCACGCCCTGGGTGAGGGAGAAGCTGTACCAGCTGTTCAACTACCGCTACAACGCCGCACTGCCCACGGTGATCACCACCGCCGACGACGAGAGCAAGATCGACGCCCGGCTGCTGTCCCGGCTGATGGATCGGCGCCTGGTGACGGTGTCCCCGATCACGGTTCCCGCATACCGAGGCGGCCGCGGTCGGCGCAAGACGAAGAGGTAGCCCTCGCCGCCTCCGTGCGAGTCCGAAGTCCCCCTCAGGTCAGTGGTAAGATTCCGCCGCTCGCCCAGCCCCCATCGTCTAGTGGACCAGGACGCGGCCCTTTCAAGGCCTAAACCGGGGTTCGAATCCCCGTGGGGGCACACTTCCGCCTGACCTCGCTTACACGGCCGACTCGCAAACACGCACAACGCCTGTCCCCGGAAGGAACAGGCGTTGTGCGTGGTGTGCGTTTCAACCCGGAACCGACCCGTGCCAGCCTTCGCTACCTCGGGGCACGGTGGGCCATGCCCCTATCCAGGAAACCCTCCGACTAGCGCTTGCGCTTGCGCGGTTTCTTGCGCGAGGTGACGATCTTTTTCCCGTGCCGCTTCCAGGCCTTGCCCTGCGCCGACCCCGAGGAACGCAAGACAGCCTCGGTGCGCGGTTTTCCCAGTTTCTTCTCGACCTGGTTTCGAACCTGGATGGCCTTCTTCAAGTCCTTGGGATGGCTGCCCCTCAGGTAGCGGGTGAGCACTTTGCCCCTCCATCCGACGGTGACTTTGTAGACCCCCTGGCCGGGAAGATACGAAACCCCTTTATGGCCAGTATTGCTCATGGTTATCCGTTGACCTCATCACTGACAGGACTTCCCTCCAGTATACAGGAACCTCCGGCTGCGGATCCCGCGGCCGGGGTCGGGGTATCATGGAGGTGCCTGCCGGAGAGGCATGCGTGAACCTGCAGCTCGCCGACCGGATCGCCGTGATCAGCGGGGCTACCGGGGGACTCGGGCCGGCCGTGGTCCGGGCCCTGGTCGAATCCGGGGCGCTCGTGGTGGCGACGGCCCGCAACCTGGCGCACCTCGAGAGCCTTCCAACCGCGCTGGGGTTGCCGGCCCAGAGCATTCGGCCGATGGCCGCCGACGCGACCAGTCAACCCAGCCTCGCGGCTCTGCGCGACAAGGTCCTGGCCGAGTTCGGGCATGTCGACATCCTGGTCAACCTGGCGGGGGGCTTCCGGGGCGGCAGCGTCCTGACCGTGTCCCGGGAAACCTGGGAAGGGCTGATCGCATTGAACGCCACCTCTCTGCTCCTGACCTGCCAGGCCTTCGTCCCCGGCATGGTCGAGCGCGGCGACGGAAGGGTGATCAATGTGGCGGCCCAGAGCGCCCTGCGGGCCCGAAAGAACAACGCCGCCTACGCCGCTTCCAAGAGCGCGGTCCTGCGCTTCACCGAGGCCCTGGCCGAGGAAGTCCAGGCGCATGGGGTCAGGGTGAACGCGGTGCTGCCCGGGACGATCGACACGCCGGACAATCGCCGATCGATGCCGAAGGCGGATCCTTCCGCCTGGACCCCACCCGAGAAGATCGCCTCGGTGATCCGGTTCCTGGCGTCGGACGAATCCGGCGCGATTCACGGCGCCGCCATCCCGGTCTGAGAGGCCTCACCCGATCCCTTCGGGGAAAGCCTGCCCACAACACAAGGAGTGATCATTCCAATGAATAAGACCGAACTCGAAGCGACCGCCCGGGCCATGGTCCCGGCGGGAAAAGGCATCCTGGCCGCCGACGAGAGTACCGGCACCATCCGCAAGCGATTCGCGGGTGTCGGGATCGAAGACTCCGAGGAGAATCGACGGCTGTACCGGGAACTCCTATTCACCAGCCCCGGCATCGAGGAGCATATCAGCGGGGTGATCCTGTTCGACGAGACGATCCGACAGAGCGCCTCCGACGGCACGCCGTTCCCCGCCTGCTCGCCTCCAAAGGCGTCCTACCGGGGATCAAGCCCGATAAAGGCGCCAAGGACATGGCCGGCCACCCCGGGGAGAAGGTCACCGAGGGCCTGGACGGCCTGCGCGAACGCCTGGCCGAATATCACGAGATGGGGGCCCGCTTCGCCAAGTGGCGGGCTGTGATCACGATCGGGGCGGGCCTTCCCTCCCGCGCCTGCCTGGAGGCCAACGCCGAGGCGCTGGCGCGTTACGCCGCCCTGTGCCAGGAACAGGGCCTGGTGCCGATCGTCGAACCCGAGGTCTTGATGGACGGCGACCACAGCCTCGAGCGGTGCGCCGAGGTCACCGAGCAATCCCTGCTGATCCTGTTCGACCGACTGGCCCTGCATGGAGTGCACCTGGAGGGCACGATCCTCAAGCCCAACATGGTCATCTCCGGCAAGGGCCACAAGCAGCCGGCCGGTCCCGACCTGGTGGCGGAGGCCACGGTTCGCACCTTCCGCCGCTCGGTGCCGGCGGCCGTGCCCGGGATCGTGTTCCTCTCGGGCGGACAGACCCCGCGGCAGGCGGCGGAGAACCTGAACGCGATGAACGCCGCCTACACCGACCTTCCGTGGGAATTGAGCTACTCGTACGGCCGGGCTCTCCAGGAAGAAGCTTTGAACGCCTGGGGGGGCAAGAAGGATCGGGTTGCAGCGGGTCAGAAGGCGTTCCAGACCCGGGCGAAGATCACCGCCGCCGCGCGCGACGGCAAGTACACGGCGGCGATGGAGCCGGCCTGAGCCGCACCGGTGCCGGACAGACCCGACAGCCCCCATCCGAGTTGATCTTCCCCGTTCCCTGCTCGACGGCGTTCCCGTGAATCGACAGTGGGCCCTCGATGACGTATCGGCCGATTGAGGACTATGGACTGATCGGCGACATGCGCACCACAGCCCTGGTGGGGATGGACGGGTCGATCGATTTCCTGTGCTACCCCGATTTCGACTCGCCGTCGGTGTTCGCCGCTTTGCTCGACCACGCCAGGGGCGGCCGCTTTCAACTGCACCCGGTGCTGCCGGAGGCTCGCCCCAAACAGCTCTATCTTCCCGACAACAACATCCTTCTCTCGCGCTTCCTCTCGGAGGAAGGCGTCGCCGAGGTCTCGGATTTCATGCCGGTCGACGAGCGGGGCGGGGCCCCGACCTTGGTGCGAAGGGCGAAGACGGTCCGCGGCGAAGTCCGGTTCGAAATGGTCTGCGCACCCCGCTTCGACTACGGGCGCGCCAGCCACCGGGTCGAAGCCGGCGATGGGGAAGTGCTGTTCCACGCCGACGGACCGCAAGGCCTGTCGCTGCGGCTGCGCTCCGATCGCCCGCTGCGGATCGTCCAGGGGGATGCCGTGTCCACCTTCACCCTGGGCACGGGCGAGACGGCCGCCTTCGTCCTGGAGCAAGCCGAGGCGGGTGTGCCGGCCCGGTCTGCCTCGCCGGATTATGTCGCTCGCAGTTTCAAGGAGACTTCCAACTTCTGGCGTTCCTGGATCGGAAGATCGACCTACCGCGGACGCTGGCAGGAGATCGTCCACCGCTCGGCCCTGGCCCTCAAACTTCTTACCTCCCGCCGGCATGGTTCGCTCATCGCCGCGCCGACGTTCGGCCTGCCCGAGACCGTCGGCGGGAAACGGAACTGGGACTACCGCTATACCTGGATCCGCGACGCCTCCTTCACCCTGTATGCCCTGATGCGCCTGGGCTTCGACGACGAGGCCGGGCATTTCATGCACTGGCTGGAGATGGTGGTCGGGCAAATCGGATCCGGCGACGGTCTCCAGGTGATGTACGGCCTCGACGGGCGATCGCGCCTCGCAGAAGTGCCGCTGGGCCACCTGGAAGGCTACCGGGGCTCGTCCCCGGTTCGCGTCGGAAACGCCGCCCACAACCAGCTGCAGCTCGACATCTACGGCGAGTTGATGGACTCGGTCTACCTCTACGACAAATACGGAGAGCCCATCCACTACGACCTGTGGGTGAAGCTGATCGGCCTGGTCGACTGGGTCTGCGACAACTGGCGCCAGCCCGACGAAGGCATCTGGGAAGTTCGCGGCGGCCGGCAGGAGTTTCTATCGTCGCGGGTGATGTGCTGGGTGGCCGTCGACCGGGCGCTGCGCCTGGCCGGCCGGCGCTCGCTGCCGGCGCCTCGCCAGCAGTGGCTGGCGGCGCGCGAGGCGATCTATCGCGACGTCTTCGAGCACTTCTGGGATGGTCGCCGCCGGACGTTTGTTCAGCATCGGGGCACCCGGGCGGTCGACGCCGCCTCGCTGTTGATGCCCCTGGTGCGATTCATCGGGCCGACGGATCCTCGCTGGCTTTCCACGCTGGCGGCAGTTGAACAAGACCTGGTCGACGATTCTCTGGTGCGCCGCTACCGGCTCGAAGACGCAGCCCCGGATGGTTTCACCGGCACCGAGGGGACGTTCAACATGTGTTCCTTCTGGTACATCGAGTGCGTCGGTCGAGCCGGCGATCTGAACAAAGCCCGGTTCCTCTTCGAGAAGGTTCTCGGTTACGCCAACCATCTCGGCCTGTACAGCGAGGAGCTCGGCCGACGCGGCGAGCATCTGGGAAACTTCCCCCAGGCCTTCACCCACCTGGCCCTGATCAGCGCCGCCTTCGACCTGGATCGCCGTCTGTCGCACGCCGGCGGGCGGGCCTAGCCGCCCAGGACATCGGCCACACAGCGGAACCCGACCGTGCTGGAGGCACGATCCGGCGCAAGCGGTTCACGATCGGCTGCGCGGACTTGGAAAGGTGAGAAGGAGAACCAGCTCCCGCCCCGAGTCACACGCAGCTTCCCTTCCGCCGGTCCGGTCGGGTCGACCTGGGGCGCGTCAGAGTAGGATCCATACCAATCGGCGGTCCATTCCTGGATCCCCCCGCTCAGGTCGTGGGCTCCGGCCCACGAAGCTCCGGCGGGTTCCGATCCAACCGGCATCAGGGTGAGGATTCCCATGACGACTGCGTTCGGGTCGTAGTCGTAGCCCCAAGGATAGATCGGACCATCGGGCCCGCGAGCGGCGTACTCCCATTCAGCTTCGGTCGGAAGGCGGCCACCGCGCTGATGGCAGAAAGCCTGGGCTTCCTCCCAGGTGACGGTCTCCCGTGGCCACCTCGATCGTCTCTCCAGATCGACACTTGAGGTCGAGCCGTAGGCCCGGTTGGTTACTTCATAGACATCGATCCAGAAAGGCGCCTCGAAGCAGACTTCGTGAACGGGGGTCTCGTCGGCGAACCGGTCGACCCCGCAGTTGTCTTCCGCGTACACACCGTAGTAGCGCCGGCAGGCGTCGTGGGCGACTCCCAGCTGTTCCTCGGAGCTCCCCATCCGGAAGCACCCGGCCGGCACGAGCGCCATGTCGAACCCGCCAAATGGCTGCGCCGCCGGGGTCCAATCGGCGTTCGCAGAAACCCCCTTCTCGGCCGCGGCCATCACCTCCGCGGCCACCGGGCGGGGACCGGAGCACCCTGCTCCGGCGAACCCGGCGGCGGCGGCCAGCCCCAACATGCCCCGCCAGAATCCCCTCTGTCTCTCCCGACGAGGGCCTCGCCCACTCTGCATTTCCCTTCCTCCTTCGGAGCCCGCCATCATACTCTCGTCAAGAGACCCTGTCCGAAGAAGCCTCCTGCCGTCCCCCGTCCTACGCGCCTATAATGCAACCGGACCGATCCTGTCAGGATTGCGACGACGATGCTGGGCGAAACCATTGGCTCCTACCAGATCCTCGAAGAGATCGGCAAAGGCGGCATGGCCACCGTTTTCCGGGCACGCCAGGCCAGCGTCGATCGCGACGTCGCCATCAAGGCCATCCGTCGCGCCATCGCCGACGATCCCGAATCGGTCCAGCGTTTCCAGCGCGAGGCGCGGCTGATCGCCCGCCTGGAGCACCCTCATATCCTCCCGATCTACGATTTCGACGGGGCGCACAACCCTCCCTACCTGGTGATGCGCTACCTGGAAAGTGGAAGCCTGGAGGAAGTCCTGGAGCAAGGGGCGCTTCCGCTCGGAGAAGTCGCCTTCTTGATGCGGCAGGTCTGTTCCGCGCTCGACTACGCCCATCGTCAGGGCATCGTCCATCGCGACGTCAAGCCCAGCAACATCCTGATCGATACGGAAGGCAACGCCTTCGTCGCCGACCTCGGAGTGGCCCGCATCGCTTCGCAGGCCGGTGGTCGCCAGATCACGGCCACCGGGGCCATCATCGGGACTCCCGACTACATGTCTCCGGAGCAGGCCCAGGGGCAGGTGGATGTCGACCACCGGGCGGATGTCTACGCCCTGGGCGCGATGTTGTTCGAAATGCTGACCGGTGCGGTGCCGTACTCGGCCGACACACCGATGAACGTCCTGCTCAAGCACATCAACGAACCGATCCCTGTGCCCACCCGGGCCAACCCTTCGCTTCCCCCTGGCGTCGACGCCGTCGTCGGCAAGGCGATGGCCAAGAATCGCGACGACCGGTTCCAAAGCACGCTTTCATTCAGCCTGGCGCTCGTCGAAGCCCTGGGGGGAGCGGCGGTATCCGACCCGGCTCATCTCCGGGAAGCGGCCGGGACGTCGATCATCCGGCGTTCCGGCGGGGCACGAAAGTCGGAAGGGCCTACAACCCCCTCGCAGCAGAACCGCCAGGTCACAGCGCTGTATGCCAATGCCGCCGAGTACGCTGCGCTGGTGGACGAGGTGGCCGGGGCCGAGGCCACACGCCGGGCGATGGATGCCCTGCACGACTCGTTCGCCGCCATCGTCGGCCAGGCCAACGGGCAGATCGTCAGTCGCACCGACAGCGAGATTCTGGCGTTGTGGGGTGCGGAATCGGCCCGCGAAGACGATGCCGAGCGCGCCGTGCGCGCCGGCCTGGCGATGCAGGCCTCGCTGCGCTCCCTGGGGGCCGCCTTCCTGGGCGGAGACGATGAAGGGTTGCCCTTGAGCCTGGGGATCCACAGCGGCGTGGCCTTGCTGACGCCGTCGGACCGAGGCGGAAGCATCTCGGCCAGCGGCTCGACCATCAGCCTGGCCAACCGGTTGATGCAGAATGCCGGCGGCCTGGTGCTGATCTCCCACGACATCTACCGACAGGTGCGCGGTGTCTTCGACGTGGCACCCGACCTGCCCCTGCGCATGCGCGGCCGCTCGGAACCGGTCGAGACCTATCGCGTGCTGGCCGCCAAACCCCGCGCCTTCCGAATCAACACCCGCGGGGTGGAGGGAGTCGAGACCCGCATGGTCGGCCGCGAGGCCGAGCTGAAACACCTGCAGAACGCCTTCCTCGACGCCTTCGAGGACGGCGAGACCCACGTCGTGACCATCAGCGGCGAAGCCGGTGTGGGCAAGTCGCGCCTGCTCTACGAGTTCGGGGAATGGGCGGAGTTGCGCCCCGAGCGGTTCTTCGTTTTCCGCGGCCGGGCCACCCCCGAATTGCGCGGCCTGCCGTTCGGCCTGCTGCGCGACCTGTTTGCCTGGCGCTTCTCAATTCTGGACGACGATCCCCCGGAGCGCGTCCGCCTCAAACTGGAGCAGGGTGTCGCCGAGCTCGCAGGCGAGAACACCGCCACGGCCCACCTGCTGGGGAGCCTGTGCGGCTACGACCTCAGCGACAGTCCGTTCGTCCATCCGCTCCCGGGCAACCCCGACCTGCTCGGCCGGCAGGCCAGGAAAGCAGTCCTCGACCTGTTCGTCGAAGTTGCACGATCCCAGTCGGTGTCGCTTCAACTGGAAGACATCCACCACGCCGACGACGCCTCCCTCGACTTCCTCAACGACCTGTTCCTGGCCGACTCGCAACTGCACCTGCTGGCGGTCTGCGTCGCCCGGCCCCTCCTGTTCGAGCGGCGACCGGCCTGGGGCAGCGGCCAGGCAAGTCATTCCCGGATCGAGCTCAGGCGCCTCGACAAGCGGGAAAGCCGGTCGCTGGTGCAGGAGATCCTGAAGAAGGTCGATGAAGTGCCGCGCTCGGTGCGCGACCTGCTGGTGGAGCGGGCCGAGGGCAACCCCTACTACCTGGAAGAGCTGGTCAAGATGCTGATCGACGACCATGTGATTGTCCGCGAAACCGACGACGGCTGGCGCGTGGAGGAGGCCCGCCTGGGAGCGCTGCAGGTGCCCCCGACGTTGTATGGCCTGCTCGAAGCCCGCGTCGACACCCTGCTGGCCCCCGAGAAGCTCACCTTGCAGCGAGCCTCGGTCTTCGGCCGGGTGTTCTACGACCGGGTCCTGGAAGCGATGGACGCCGTCGACGACGTGCATGTGGCCGACCTGCCCGGTGTGCTGCAGGCTCTGGTCAAGCGGGAGTTCCTGTTCAAGCGCGAGACCTCGGCATTCACCGACAGCGTCGAGTTCATTTTCGCCCAGGCGATGCTACGCGACACCATCTACGAGAGACTGCTCGAACGGCAGCTGCAGACGTACCACCACGCCGCCGCCGAGTGGATCGCCGGCCTGGATCAGGCCGAATCTCAGTTGGCCGTCACGGCCGATCACTACCTGCGGGCCGGCCAGGCCGCCAGGGCGGTCGAGACCTTGCAGCGCGCCGGCGATCACGCTCGGCTGCGGGGGCTGACCCGGGAGGCGGTGCAGACCTATGAGCAGGCCCTTGCCCTGGTGCCGCAGGGCGAGGCCTCCCGGCAACGCCTCGCCCTGCTGATGTCGATCGGGTCGACCGCCAGCTGGCGGGGCGAGCTGCCGAGGGCGCACGAAGTCCTGCAAGAGGCATTGGAACTGGCGCGCACCCTCGGCCTCCCCTCCGAACGGGCGCGGACCCTGAGTACGCTCAGCGAGGTCGAGACGTTCCAGGGTGACTACGCCGGGGCCCTGGCCAGACTCGACGAGGCGTTGCCGCTGGCCCGGTCCGGCGCCGACCGGGGCGCTTTGGCGAACGTCCTGTATGGAGTGGCCAATGTGCGGTTTCGCCTTGGGGACAGCGCCCAGGCCCTTCCGGCTGTGGACGAATGCATCCAGCTGGCCCGCGAGCTGAGCGACAACCACCTGATGCTCATCGCCATGAACCGCCGCGGCACGATCCTGGACTCTGCCGGGCGTCGCGAAGAACGCGGGCCGAACACGAATTGGGCCTCGCCCTGGCCCGCAGCCTTGGTCTGGACGGGGTGGCGAAGCCTATGCTCACCAATCTCGGCTATATCAAGCTGGTGTCAGGCGACCTGGTCGGCGCCAGGTCCAATCTCGAGGAAGCGCTGGCCCTGGCGCGGGCCGAAGCCGACCTGAATGGGATCATCTTCACCACCGTCAACCTTGGGTTCACGTATGTGCGAATCGGCGACCTGGATCTTGCCTCGACGATGGTCGCCGAGGCGTTGCGCGCCTCCTCGGCCGCCGAACTCACTGCCCTCCAAACTGGGGGTCCTCAACATCGAGGGGGAGAGGCGTCTGGCATTGGGAGATATCACCCGGGGGCTCGCCCTGCTGGGGCTAGCCTGGCACCACCCCGTCCTGGCCTCGGACGGCCGTACGGACATCCAGGGAACCCTTGACTTCTGGATTCCCAAGCTGGGGATCAGCCAGCAAGACGTCGAAGCCAAGATGGAAGCCGGCCGAAGCCTCGATCTGGAAGTGGTCTTTCGAGAGATCCATAAAGAGCTCCCCTAGACGTCGACCGCCTCGGCCCTTGGGCAAACCTTGTACAGACGCCCATGCTGGCGCGGCGGATCGCTTACGATAGATCCGCAGGAGGTGACGATGCGAATGATCATCGCCGGAGGAACGGGGCTCGTGGGCCAGGCCTTGGCCCGCGACCTGGCCGCCGAAGGGCACCAGGTCGAGGTCCTGACCCGCTCGCCACAGCGACAGCCCCCGGCAACGGCAGGGATCCATTACGTCGGTTGGAACGCCCGCACCGCCGAAGGCTGGGGCCACCTGGCGGACGGAGTCGACGCCATCGTGAACCTGGCCGGCGAAACCATCGGCGGCCGGAATCTCGTCGAGATCTTCGGACAACGCTGGACCCCCGAGAAGAGACGCCGCATTCTGGAGAGTCGCCTCCACGCCGGACAAGCCATTGTCGCCGCGGTCGCCGCGGCGAAAGTCAAACCGAAAACCCTGATTCAGATGTCTGCCGTAGGCCACTACGGCCCGAGGGGAAACGAGCGGCTGGACGAGTCCGCCCTGCCCGGCGACGACTTCCTGGCCAACGTCACCCAGGCCTGGGAAGACTCCACGCGCGAGGTCGAACGCCAGGGTGTGCGGCGAGTCATCACGCGGACCGGGCTGGTGCTCAGCACTCGCGGCGGGCTGTTCCCCGTGGTCCTGCTCCCATTCCGGCTCTTCGTCGGAGGGCCCCTGGGCAGCGGCCGCCAGGGCTTCTCCTGGATCCACGCCGAAGACCAGCGACGCCGCGTTGCGCTTCCTGATCGAGAACCCCGAAGCGCGCGGGGCCTTCAATCTGACCGCGCCCCAACCGGTGTCGTTCGCGGACCTGGGCCGAGTGGTGGCCCGCGCCTTGCGTCGGCCCTACTGGTTCCCGACCCCGGGGTTCCTGCTCAAGCTGGTCCTCGGGGAGAAATCGACCCTCGTCCTCGACGGCCAGTTTGTGGTGCCTCGGCGTCTCGAGGAAGCCGGGTTCACTTTCCGCTACCCGCGGATCGACTCGGCGTTGGAGTCGCTCACGCGCGGGGGCAGCGCCTGACCTATGCAAGCGACGGGCTCCAACCCACCCACACTGCCCAGCTCGCGCCGTCTGGGCGCCACCGGGATCGAGATTGCTCCGCTGGGGGTCGGATGCTGGGCGTGGGGCGATCGCGTCGTATGGGGCTACGGCCGAGAATACGGCGAACCGGAAGTCGAGGCCGCCTTCGTAGCGAGCCGGTCCGCCGGGCTGACTTTGTTCGACACAGCGGAGATCTACGGGTTCGGTCGATCGGAGTCGATCCTGGGTCGACTGGCGGGGCCGGCGGAGAAGGTCGTGCTGGCGTCGAAGTTCTTCCCCTACCCATGGCGCCTGACCCGGGGAGCCTTCTGGCGGGCCCTGAAGGCCAGCCTGCGACGGCTCGGGCGTTCCGCCGTCGACCTGTACCAGATCCACTGGCCTTCCCGGCTCGTCCCCAATCGGGTGTGGATCGAGGAAATGGCCAACGCCGTCGACGAAGGGCTGGTTCGGGCGGTCGGCGTGTCGAACTTCTCGGTCCGCCAGATGGAGGAAGCGCACCAGGCGCTGGCCCGTCGCGGCATTCCGCTGGCCTCCAACCAGGTCGAGTACAGCCTGATCCGAACGCGGCCCGGAGAGATCCGGCCTGCTCGAGCGCTGCCGCCAGCTTGATGTCACCCTGATCGCCTACAGCCCCCTCGGGATGGGACTGCTGACCGGCAAGTACTCCCCCGAGAACCCGCCTCCCCTTTCGCGGCGGGGCCGGTACGGCGCCGTCTTGCCTCGGTTGAGTCCTCTGGTCGAGACCCTGCGGGAAATCGGGGACGCCCATCAGGGCAAGACCCCCGGCCAGGTGGCCCTCAACTGGACCTTGTGCAAGGGGAGTCTCCCGATCCCGGGGGCCAAGAACCGCGGCCAGGCCCTCGAGAATGCCGGCGCCATCGGCTGGAGCCTGACACCGGGCGAGGTCGACCGCCTCGATCGGACCTCGGATCAAGGTCGTGTCGCCGGGTCGGGTGGATAGGCGGCTAAGCCGCCGCGACACTTCAGGGGGTTCCGCCCCGACCACCAGGTGACCGGTGCGGGTGAGGCGGAGGGCTGCGGGCTGGCGGAATTCGACTCAGGCAGGAAGCTGGAACGCCAGGATGGTCGCGGTGCCGTACCCGAAGGCCGCCAGGCCGATCAGGATCGCCACCCAGGCCACCGCACGGCGCGCCCTGCCTACCGCATCGATGTCGGTCAGGACGGCATAAGCACCGGACAGGGCGTGGAGCAGGACGAAGAACAGGAAGGCGACGTCGATCGCCTTCCACAGGGGCTGCGCCATGCGCTCCAGGATTCGGGAGAAGTCGATGTGGAACGGCGGATAGTGCACGACGATCATGTGGATCGTCAGGAAGAACAGGAGCGCGACCGCGCTCACCCGCTGGATCTGGAACATGCGCATGGTCGCCTCCTAGCCTTCCAGCATGAACAGCAGGATCGGGATGCCGCCGGCGACCGTCAGGATGGCGGCGATCCCGAAAGCAGCGTAGAACAGGCTGCGGCGATAATCCGTGATGTCGAACCAGTTCACCAGCAACAAGCGCAGCCCGTCGAAGGCGTGGTAGACGACCGCCGCCAACAGCGCGATCTCGGCCAACTTGAAGAACGGGGTCTGGACGGTCGCCAGCCGGGCGTCGAAGGCGGCTGGGCCCGCCGCAGGGCCGAACCGATGACCCACATGTGGGTGAACAGGTACAACACCAGCGCCACCCCGGTCAGGCGTCGCAGAGCGAAACTGACGAAGCCGGTGCTACGGTACATGCGCTTCCTCTCCCCTCAGCCCGCGACCAGCGTCGCCTGACGCTCCCGTCGCGACCGATCCGAACGCCCGGCGTTTCTGCGCCAGCTTGCGCAGCGTCTCGATCGCCTGCGTCGGGTTCAGGCCCTTCGGACAAGCATCGATGCAGTTGAAGATCGTATGGCAGCGGAAGACGCCGTCGTCGCCGTCGATCTCTCGCAGCCGCTCGCCGGGCGCGCTGTCGCGCGGGTCGAGCACGCGCAGGAACGCCTTGAGCAGGGCGTGCGGGCCGAGGTAGCGCTTGTTCAGCGCCACCACCTGACAGGCGGAGTAGCACGCGCCGCACATGATGCAGGTCTCGGCGTTGTTCAGCGCCGCCACTTCCTCCGGGGTCACGCGGAACTCCCTCTCCGGGACGTCGGCCGGCGGGATCAGCCACGGCTTCACGCGCAGATACTGCTCCCAGAACGCCGAGCGATCGACGACCAGGTCCTTGATCACCGGCAGGTAGGGCAGGGGACGGATCGTCACCGGTCGGTGCCCCCGCACTTCGTTGGCCAGAACGAGTCTTGCAGACCAGGACGTTGCGCCCGTTGACGTTCATGGCGCAGGAGCCGCAGATCGCATGACGGCATGAGCGGCGGAACGTCAGGCTGCCGTCCTGCTCGGTCCTTGACCGCGTGCAGGGCGTCCAGCACCGTCGTGTCGGCCGTCAGCCGCACCGGGTAGGTCTCCAGGTGGGGACGGCGGTCGGCTTCGGGGTTGAAACGCTGGATGCGCAAGGTCACCGTGTCAGGCATGAGTCCTCGGTCTCCAATTCCTGAACCCCCCGTCTCCGATCCCCGTTTTCGACGCCGGAAATCGGAGACCGGGGATCGGGGATTCCTATCTTGGCCGTCAGTACTTTCGCTCCTGCGGCGGGTACTTCTCCCAGTCGATCCGAACCGGCCGGGATGCGAGCCGCGGCGGCGCTGCCTCCCCCTGCGGAAACGCCAGCGTATGGGCCAGCCAGTTCTTGTCGTCGCGCTGCGGGTGGTCGGTGCGGTAGTGTGCCCCGCGGCTCTCGGTCCGGGCCAGAGCGCCGGCGACGATCACCTGGCTGAAGGTCAACAGGTGGTCCGTCTCGATGGCCGCCCAGCAGGTCGGTGTTGAAGGTGCGGGACTGGTCGCGCACCCGGGCCCGGCCGAACCGCTCCCGCAGCGTAAGCAGCGTCGCTTCGGCCCGGCGCAGGCCGGCCTCGTCGCGGAAGACGCCGCAGTCATCGGTCATCGAGGTCTTCAGGGCCTCGCCCACGCCGGCGATCAACTCGTCGCCCGGCCCTTCATAGAAGGACTGCAGCCGGCGGCGCGCGACGGCGACCGGGTCTCCCGAAATCGGGCTCGGCCGCCGACCGTCCTGCAACTGATCGGCGATCGCTTCCCCGGCGCGGCGGCCGAAGACGGACGCGTCGAGCAAGCTGTTGGTGCCGAGTCGATTGGCGCCGTGGACGCTGACACAGGCGCACTCGCCGGCGGCGTACAGACCGGTGAGCGGGGTCTCCCGGCCGTCGGCCAAGACCCGGCCGTCGTTGTCGGTGGGGATCCCGCCCATGCTGTAATGAGCGGTGGGCTGGATCGGTACCGGGGCGTCGATCGGGTCGACCCCGACGAAGTCCATCGCCAACTCTCGAACCTGCGGCAAGCGCTCCAGGATCTTGTCCCGCCCCAGGTGACGCAGGTCGAGGTGGATCCCCTTGCCGTCCGGGCCTACCCCCCGTCCGGCGTTGATCTCCAACTGCTCGGATCGGCTGACCAGGTCGCGCGGCGCCAGTTCCATCTTGGAGGCGGCATAGCGCTCCATGAACCGCTCGCCGTCTCGGTTCAGCAGGTGCCCGCCTTCGCCGCGACAGGCTTCGCTCATCAGGATCCCGTGGCGGTACAGGCCGGTGGGATGGAACTGAACAAACTCCATGTCCATCAGCGGCACCCCGGCCCGGTAGGCGATGGCGACCCCGTCGCCGGTGTTGGCGTGCGCGTTGGAAGTGATCTGATAGGCGCGGCCGTAGCCTCCGGTGGCCAGCAAGACGGCGCGGGCCCGCATCAGGTGAGTGGTGCCTCGCTCGATGTCCAGCAATACCACCCCGCGGCACTCCCCGTCTTCGACCACCAGGTCCAGCAGGTACCACTCGCTGTAGAAACGCACCCCGAGGGCCAGGGCCTGCTCGTGCACCGTGTGCAGCAACACGTGGCCGGTCCAATCGGCGGCGTAGCAGGCGCGCGGGGCCGAGTGGCCGCCGAAGCGGCGCTGGGCGATGCGCCCGTCGGCCAAGCGGCTGAAGACGCACCCCATGTGCTCGTACTCGTAGACGATCCGCGGGGCCTCGCGCACCAGCAGTTCCATCGAGTCGTGATCCCCGAGCCAGTCGGAGCCCTTGATCGTGTCGAACAGGTGCAACTCGAGCGAGTTCGGCCGGCTCTCCGCCTTCGGGCGCCGGCTCCAGCGGACCTTCGGCGCCGCTGTCGGGCACCGGTCGGGCATTGGCCAGGGCGGCGGCAATTCCCCCCTGGGCCGCCCCGCTGTGCGACCGCAGCGGATGGACCTTGGAGATCACTCCGATGTCTTTGACACCACGTCGGGCGGCGGCCAGCGCGCCCCATGTGCCGGCCAGCCCGGCGCCGATCACCACCAGGTCGTGCTGCAGGTCTTCCAACTCCGTCGTCATCGAGGCTCCTCGGCCGCGCTGCCTGCACGATACCCCGGGGTTTCGAGGCCGGCCCAGTGGCAGTCGTCACCCGCCGCGGGCGACGGACGGCCGCTCCAAATGTCCTCCGCAGGCGCGGCCCGCTTGACGCTGCCGGAGGCGGCAAGTAGAATGCAGCGTATCCCACTCAGGAGCGCTCGTCCCTAATGACCGCCCGTCGCGTACTCGTGTGGACCATCTCAACGGTTTTCGGACTGGTCACCGCCGTCGGCGTGATCCTCGCCTTCCAAACGACCCTCGAGAAGTTCTCGGTCGTCAACGCCTTCCTGGTGTTCATCTCCTTCGGCGCGCTGGCCTTCATTTGGCTCGATTTCATCCTGAGCACCAAGTACCTGCGGAGTTGATCGACGAGCCCTCGGATTCAGGGCGGCCGTCGCGGTCGCCCTTCCCGGCTCGCGCGTGCCCCTCGCCTGCGGGCCGGGAGCCGCCATCGCTCCCGCTAACCGACGGAGTGCCCCGGATCGCCACGGAGGCGAAATGCAGGCCAGCGTGGATTCTCGGATCGTCATCACCGGCCTCGGCCTGATCACCCCGATCGGCACCGGGGTCGATGCCTTCTGGGACAGCCTGAAGCACGGGCGCCCGGGGATCCGACGAATCACCCACTTCGACGCCAGCGCGCTGACCTCGCAGATCGCCGGCGAGGTGAGCGACTTCGATCCGGCGCACTACCTGAATCGCAAGGACGCCCGCCGGATGTCGCGAGCCAGCCAGTTTGCCGTCGGTGCGGCGCAGCTGGCAATGCAGGACGCCGGCCTGACGGTCGACGACGGCAACCGTGAGGAGATCGGAGTGCTGATCGCCTCGGGTGCCAGCTCACCGGCGGAGACCGAATCGATGGTGCGCGACTACGATCGCGGCGGGTTCAGCAAGATCAACCCGTTCCACGTCACCGGCTCGCTGCCCAACATGCCCTCCTGTCACGTGGCCATCCACTTCGGGCTGCTGGGCTACACCAACGCCATCTGCACGGCCTGCGCCGCCGGCTCCCAGGCCATCGGAGAAGCGGCCGAGGTGATCCGACGGGGCGAGGCCCGGGTGATGCTGGCCGGCGGGTCGGAAGGGCCGATCGCCGTCAGCTGTCTGGCCGGCTTTTGCTCGTTGCGGGCGGTTTCTACGCGGAACGATGAACCGGGCCGAGCCTCGCGCCCGTTCGACGCGGGCCGCGATGGATTCATCCTGAGCGAAGGGGCAGGAGTGATCGTCCTGGAGGGGCTGGAGCACGCCCGACAGCGCAGAGCCCGGATCTACGCCGAGCTGGTCGGCTACGCTTCCACCTGCGACGCCCATCACGTCACGGCGCCGGAGCCCGAGGGTCGCGGCGCCGCCCGGGCCATGCAGCGAGCGTTGCGACGCGCCGATCTCTCCCCCGAGTCGATCGGCTACATCAACGCCCACGCCACCAGCACCGAGGTCGGCGACACGGCCGAAACCCTGGCGATCAAGACCGTCTTCGGCGAGCGCGCCTATTCGGTCCCGGTCAGCGCCACCAAGTCGATGACCGGCCACATGACCACCGCCGCCGGCGCGGTGGAGGCCGCCGCCACCGTCCTGGCCATGCACCACGGCCTGATCCCGCCGACCATCAACTACGAAACCCCCGACCCGGCCTGCGACCTGGACTACGTCCCCAACCAGGCCCGCCCCGCCTCCCTGGAAGTCGCCATGTCGAACTCGTTCGGCTTCGGGGGAATCAACAGCGTCCTGATCTTCCGGCAGCCTCCCAACGGGGCCTGAAGGCGCGAATCAACGACGGCCCCGCGATGCGGGGCCGTCGTCATCTGCCACGGTTGCTTCAGGCGTCCGCCTCAACGATCCAGGACAGCAGCTGATCCGGATCCAGGTCCTTCATCAGGTACGCTTCGGCGCCGGCGCGTCGCGCCGCCGCCTCTTCCCACTCCGTCGCGTAGGTCGTCAACACCAGCACCCGGGGCGCCTCGGGCAACTGGGTTAGCTGGCGGATCAGGTCCAATCCGAGGCCGTCGCTGCGTTTGACCTCCACCAGGAACACCCCCGCCTGCCCGGCTCGCGCCGCCGCCAGGGCGACCCGAGGATCCCGAGTATCACCCACCACGCGCACCGCATCCGTCCGGCCAAGTCGATCGGCCAGCGCGCCTCGAACGCGCTCATGTTCATCCACAATGTAGATACGGATCGGCGCAGCTGCCATCGTCCGCGGCAGTGTAGAGCGGTGGACCGAACGGGACTAGTGCGCTCCTTCGCCCGGCGGATTGCAGCCTGTCACACCGCAGGAGCGCCTCCCGGAGTAGGAAGGCGCACGGTCACCGTGGTCCCTTCCCCCGGCCCGGACTGGATCGTCACCTGGGCGCCAATCGACCTCCCCCGCTCGACCATGTTCGACAGCCCGTGCCCGAGCAGGGATTGGGTGTCGGAGGCGACAAAACCCTGGCCATTGTCGATCACCTGGAGCACCACCTCGCCGTCTTCCCCGCGCAGCTGAAGCCAGACCCGCGACGCCCGGGCGTGCTTGCCCACGTTGGCCAGGGCCTCCTGCGAAATGTGGAACAGGGCCGAGCGCGAATCGGTGTCGAGCGCCGCGGCCGCGGCCGGTTCGGCCTTCAGATCGGAGTCGATTTGCGAATTGGCGCGGAACTCGTTCACCAGCCGGGCCAGCGCCTCCGGCAGGTCTTCGATCGAGACCCGGCTGGGCTGCAGGTCGAGGATATAGGCGCGGATGTCGCGGATCACCTGGTTCATCCGTCCGACGGCTTCACCGATGGCGCCGGAGGCATCCTCCGAACGGTCGGGAAGCTCCATCCGGGCCGAATCCAACATCAGGCCGACGGCGTAGATCGACTGGATGATCCCGTCGTGCAGGTCCATGGCGATCCGTTCCCGCTCTTCCAGCACCGCCACCCGGCGCGCCTGCCGGAACAGACGGGCGTTCTCCACCGCCGTCCCCACGCCCGCCCCCAGCGCTTCCAGCAATGCCACCTCGTCGGGTTTGAGGTGCCGCTCGCCGCGGAAGGCCAGGCTCATGACGCCCACCACCTGGGCCCGCGCCAACAGCGGCACCGAGATCAGCGCCCCAAACCCGGCCTCGACCACCGTCCGCCGTAAGAACCGCGGTTCCTCGATCTCGGCCAGGTTCGACGTCCACACCGCCCTCCCCCGCCGGGCCACCTCGCCGACGAACCCTTCCCCGATCCGGAAACGGCTCTTCTCCCAGAAGGCCTCTTCGGAGGCGCCGCGGTGCACCGCCAGCACCAATTCATCGGCCTCGTCCGAGCGCAGGAACACCTCGCCGGCGTGGGCCTCGAACAGCCCCATCACCCGCTCGAGGATCGAGTTGAGCAGCGAATCCAGGTCCACCGCCGAGCCGACCGCATTGTTCAGGGCGTTGACGACTTCCAGTTCGCGGTTGCGGTCGGAGAGTTCCCCCTCCCGTTCCCGGACCTGGCGGAACAGCCGGGCGTTTTCGAGTGCCGCCGCGGCATGCGCCGCGAGCATTTCGGTCAGGTTCTGGTCTTCCTCGCTGAACATCTCGGCGCCAAGGCGGTCCGTCAGATAGATCTGGCCCACCGGCCTGCCGTAGGCCGAGATCGGAACACCCAGGAAGGAGCGCATCGGGGGGTGACCGGGGGGAAACCCGGCCGAACGCGGATGCCCGGCAATCTCGGGAATCCGCATCGACCGGCCGGTGCGAATCAGCTCGCCAAGCAGACCGTGACCAACCGGGGGATGCGGAATGGCGGCACGCTCCTGCTCGGTCAGCCCCTCGGTCAGAAACGTCTCCAGGCCCCCGCGGCCGTCCGAAATCCCCAGGGCCGCATAGCGCGCATGGGTCAGATCACGGGCAGCGTGGACAATCCGCTGGAGAGTCCCTGCCAGGGAAAGGTCCTGATATACGCTCAGGGTGGCGCGGTGGAGCGCTCGCATCCGGTCGGGCGGCGTGGAGGCCGTCCCCTGCGACTTTTCATCCCCGCGGTCGGCTTGTGAGTCGGGCACCGATGGTCTCAGGGGCGATTCTACTGCATCGGCCTGAAGGTTCCCGGGTCAGCCTGATAGTTTTTGGAGGTCGGCCCGGGATATATGCCTCCGTTCGGACCCACCCGATGGACGGCACACGACTTCCCGCGTTCTACGACCTCCCCCTGGCGGAGCGAGTTCGCCGGCTGCAGCAGGCAGCCGGCCTCGACCCGGCCGAGCTCGACGCCGTGTCGGGCGCTGCGGGCCTTGGGGTTGAGCAAGCCGACCACATGATCGAGAACGTGGTGGGCCTTTTCGCCCTGCCGCTGGGGATCGCCACGAACTTCGTGGTGAACGGCCGCCAGGTTCTAGTCCCGATGGCGATTGAGGAACCCTCGGTGGTAGCCGGAGCCTCCTTCATGGCCAAGCTGGCTCGGGCAGGCGGCGGGTTTGCCGCGGAAACGGACGAGCCGCTGATGATCGCCCAGCTCCAGCTGCTCGACATCCCCGATCTGGAAGCGGCGCGCCGCGCCATCCTGGCGGAGCGGGAGTCGATCCTGGCCGAGGCCGATACGGTGGACCCGGTGCTCCAGCGCCTCGGCGGCGGAGCTCGCGACCTGGAAGTCCGGCTGCTTCCCGACACCGCCGCCGGGCCGATGCTGATCGTCCACCTGGTCTACGACACACGCGACGCTATGGGCGCCAATGCCGCCAACACCGCCGCCGAAAGGCTGGCTCCGCGGCTGGCCTCGCTCAGCGGCGGACGAGCGCATCTGCGCATCCTGTCCAACCTGGCCGATCGCCGCCTTGCCCGGGCCCGCTGCCGAATCCCCCTTGCCTCGCTGGCCTTCGGCGAGTTCGACGGCGAGCGCGTCCGCGACGGGATCGTGGAGGCCTGGGCCTTCGCCGAGGCCGACCCCTACCGGGCGGCCACCCACAACAAGGGGATCATGAACGGCGTGGACGCGGTGGTGATCGCCACGGGCAACGATTGGCGGGCGATCGAGGCCGGCGCCCACGCCTTCGCCGCTCGAGGCGGGCGCTACACCTCCCTCAGCCGATGGACGGCCGCTCCCGACGGACCCCTGGAAGGCTTCCTCGAAATGCCGATGGCCGTCGGAACGGTGGGCGGCGCCACCCGGGTCCATCCGACGGCGCGCGCCTGCCTCAAGCTGATGGGGATCGAATCCGCCCGCCAGCTGGCCGAGGTGATCGTCTCGGTCGGTTTGGCGCAGAATCTGGCCGCCCTGCGTGCCCTGGCCACCGAGGGCATCCAGCGCGGCCACATGGGTTTGCACGCCCGGCAGGTGGCGATCGCCGCCGGGGCCGACGGGGCGTTGATCGAGACCGTGGCGCGGCAGTTGGTGGCCGAAGGCGCCGTGCGTTCCGACCGGGCCGAAGCCCTGGTGCGCCAAGGGAAGCAGGCCGGGAAGCCCGCCGCGCCGAAAGGAAACTAGAATGGAAGGTTCCTCCGGATCCTCTCGAATGCTCAAGCCTCTGCGCGAGGTCGGGATCATGGGGTACGGCGCCTACGTTCCGCGCTACCGGCTCCCGGCACGGGAGGTGGCCCGGGTGTGGAAGGGCGGCGAAGGTGCGCTCCCGGTGAAAGAAAAGGCCGTACCGGGGATCGACGAAGACGTGATCACGATGTCGATCGAGGCCGCCCGCAACGCCCTGGCCCGGGCCGGCATCCGGCCGACCGAGATCCGCGCCGTCTGGGTGGGCTCCGAGTCGCACCCGTATTCGGTCAAGCCGACTTCGACGGTGGTAGCCGAAGCCATCGGCGCCACGCCGCATACCCAGGCGGCCGATTGGGAGTTCGCCTGCAAGGCAGGCACGGAAGCGGTCCAGGCGGCGATCGGTTTCGTCGGGTCGGGAATGGCCGATTATGCCTTGTCGATCGGCATGGACACCGCCCAGGGCCGCCCGGGCGATGCGCTCGAGTACACCACGGGCGCCGGGGGGGCGGCCTTGCTGCTCGGCCCGGCGGCCGCGTCTCTGGCGGTTTTCGAGGGCTCGTACTCCTACTCCACCGACACGCCCGACTTCTGGCGCCGGGCCGATGAGAAGTATCCCGAACACGGCGAGCGCTTCACCGGCGAACCGGCCTACTTCAAACACATCGAGGAAGCCGGCCGGGCCCTGCTCGAGTCGCTGGGGGCCTCGCCCTCTGACTACCGCTACGCCGTGTTTCACCAGCCCAACGCCAAATTTCCGCAGCGGGTGGCCAAGACGCTCGGTTTCAAGCCGGAGCAGATCGAGGCCGGCCTGCTGGTCCCGGTGATCGGAAACGTCTACGCCGGCTCGGCGCTGATCGGTCTGACCGCGATCCTCGACCAGGCGCAGCCCGGCGACCGGATCCTGCTGGTGTCGTACGGCTCAGGCGCCGGCTCGGATGCCTTCAGTCTGCGGGCCACCGAGCACCTCCCCGAACGGCGGGGCCGCGCCACCGCCACACGCCAGTACATCGAGCGCCGCACCGAGATCGACTACGCCACTTACGCCCGCTTCCGCGGGAAGCTCTCCCTGTCGTGAGCGGAGCAGGTGCGCCCTTCCTGAGGTGTCCATGACCGAACCCGTCTATGTCCTGGGGGTAGGGATGACCCCCGTCGCCGAGCACTGGGAGACATCCCTGCGGGAGTTGGCCTTTCAGGCCATGACCCGCGCCATGGAAGATGCCGGCGGGATCCGGCCGCAAGCCCTGTTCGTGGCCAACGCGCTTTCTCCCATCCTGAGCGGCCAGGCCCACCTGGGAGCTCTGCTCTCCGACTTCGCCGGGTTCTCCGGGATCGAAGCGGTCACAGTCGAAGCGGCCGGGGCCTCGGGTGGCCTCGCCTTGCGCCAGGCGTGCCTCGGCCTCCAGGCCGGCGCGTTCGAATCGGCGCTGGTCCTGGGCGTGGAGAAAGTCACCGACCGGGTCGGGACCGGGCTGGATTCTGCTCTGGCTTCGTCGAGCGACTCCGACTACGAAGCCATCCACGGTCTGACCGGCACGTCGCAGGCGGCCCTGATCATGCGCCGCTACCTGCATGAATACGGCGCTCCGGCCGATGCGCTGGCCGGGTTCAGCCTGATCGCGCACGCCAACGCCGTCGGGAATCCCAACGCTATGTTCCGCCGCGCCATCACCCTGGAAGACTACGGGCGGGCCGGGATGGTAAGCGATCCGATCAACCTGTACGACGCCGCCCCCCTGGCCGACGGTGCGGCGGCGATCGTGCTCGCCCGAGCGAGTGTCGCCCGCTTGCCCGATCGAGTTCCTGTGCAGGTGCTAGGTACGGCCGGGGCCACCGCCCGCCTGGCAGTTCACGACCTGGCGGATCCGCTCACCCTCTCGGCTGCCGCCGCCTCCGCCCGGCGCGCGCTCGAACGGGCAGGTCTTTCCCCGGACAGGATCGACCTGTTCGAAGTGCACGAACTCTTTCAGCATCTACGCCGCTCTGGCGCTGGAGGCCGCCGGGTTCGCCTCCCGGGGCGAGGGATGGCGGTTTGCCAGGAACGGAGCGATCTCCCGGGAGGGAAAGCTGCCCCTTCTGACTTTCGGTGGCTCGAAAGCCAGAGGCGAGGTCGGGGGCGCGACCGGCGTCTACCAGGTGGCCGAGGTGGCGCTCCAGCTCCAGGGCCGCGCCGGAGCCAACCAGGTCGCGAATGCCCGATGCGGGATGGCCCAGTGCCTGGGTGGGGCTGGCGCCACGGCGGCGACGACGGTACTCGGGGTTGAAGGCTTGCTGCCTGGGAGAGAAGGCTGATAGTTCCTGAGAGCCTTGCGGGCCTACACTGACCGGCGTTCCAGGCTCAGGCTTGGCGCCTGGTGCCCACGGGAAGAGGTGAGCAAGATGGAAATCGCACGACACTGGCGCCTGAAGGCGCAGCGCTACGGACTGGTGGGAGAAGTCTGCCCCCATTGCGACGTCAAGATCTTCCCCCCGCGGGACCTTTGCCCGGAGTGCGGCGAAGAGGCGCGGGAGCCGTTCGCCTTCAACGGCAAGGGCGAGGTGTATTCCTATGCCCCGGTCAAGGACGCACCCGCCGGTTACGAGGGCAACTCGCCGTACACCGTTGCTCTGGTTCGGTTGGAAGAGGGCCCGTTGGTGACGGCCCAACTGACCGACCTGGGAGACGAGAAGCCGCAGATCGGGATGCCGGTCGAAATGGTCACTCGCAAGCTCCGCTCCGACGGGGAACGAGGGATGCTGGTCTACGGTTACAAGTTCCGCCCCAGGCTGGCCGCCGCCTGAACCTGGTGGACTCCGAAGCTGTCCCAGGCCCGGCCGCTTGGCCGGGCCTTTCTCTTCCCCTGGTGCGGCACGAGAATTGCACCCTTGGCCGGACGCGTAGCAGGCTGCTTGACGCGCCCAAACGCCTGTGCTAGCATGCGGCGCTTGGGCCCCCGGGCGGCCAGCCCGCGAGCTCAGGAGGAGCCCATGCGAAGACCCACGCTGCGAACCTTGGCAACCGTCTCGCTGATCGCAGCGGCGATCACCCTGGGGGCGTGCACCCGCTCGGCCTCGACTTCGCCGACGGTTGCCGGGACCCAGGCCACCTCAAGTCCGCTTACAGGTCAACAGGCGACGATGGAGGCAGTCCGCTCCGCCCTGCTGACCCAGACTGCACAGGCCGCGCAAGGCGGCGCCGGCACGGCCGTGACTCCCGGCGGCGGAGGTGTGGTTACCGCCACCACCTCCGGTGGGACCGTCTTGACCCCGGGCGCAGCCGTCGCCACAGCCACCCGAACCCCGGCGCCGATCCCGACGCTCACCGTCCCTGATACCTACACCCTTCACGAGGGCGAATTCCCCTATTGTCTGGCAAGACGCTTCAACCGCAATCCCGACGACGTGCTGGCCATCAACGGTCTTGGCAATGCCTCGCTCACGGTTCCGGGCCAGACGTTGAGGATCCCGACCAGCGGGACCTTCCCTGGACCGCGGGCTTTGCTGTCTCACCCGACCACATACTCCGTGGCCGGCGGAGACACGATCTACTCGATCGCCTGCCGATTTGGAGACGCTGATCCGCTGGCGATCGCCGCCGCCAACGGCTTGTCGTCCCCCTACACCCTGACTCCCGGGGCGACGATCCAGATCCCCTGAGCCAGCGCCTGCCATGAGTGGCTAACCCGGCGGGGGAGGCTTGCCTCCCCCGTCGGCTTTTCCGGAGGACCGATGACACCCGAACTACTCCAGAGCGAGATCGCCTACACCGGTCGAGCGTTCACGGTCCGACGGGACCGCGTCCGACTTCCGGCCGGCCCGGTGTCGGACCTGGACATCGTGGTTCACGCCGGTGCGGTTACGCTGGTCCCGGTCGATCAGAAGGGGCAGGTGTGGTTCGTCCGACAGTACCGTCACGCCGCCGGCACCTCCCTGCTCGAGTTCCCGGCGGGGACCCTGGAGGAAGGCGAGCAACCAGAGGACTGTGCGGCGCGAGAATGCCGGGAAGAGATCGGCATGGCCCCCTCCCGGCTGACCCTGCTGGGCGAATGCTTCCTGGCGCCGGGTTACTCGACCGAGTACATGTACTTCTTCCTGGCGACAGGCCTGACCTCATCTCCGCTCCAGGCCGACAGCGACGAAGCACTCGAGGTGGAACGGGTACCGGCGGAGAAGCTCTCCCTCCTGGTCGAATCCGGCGAACTCCGGGATGCCAAGTCGCTGGCAGCACTCTACCTGGCACGGCGCCATCTCGCAGGCGAGGGGGTCTGACCTCCAGGCGAGGCGCGGCCGCCAGGCCGAAAGAAACCCGGGCGTCCGACCCTCTGGACAGCCTCTCCAACGACATGGTAAGATTGCTTCCGCGCCGCCCGGGAACGTCGGGCGGCGGTTGTTCGAGACTGACCGTCAGGTGACCCCATGAGCGATGCACTCAAGGCCGTCGAGGCCGAAGTCAATCCCCAGGTTCCCGACCTGCACCCCGGCGATACCGTCAGCGTGCACGTACGCATCAAGGAAGGCGACCGGGAACGGATTCAGGAATTCCGGGGAACGATCATCCGCCTGCGCAAGGGTGGCAACAACGCGAATTTCACGGTTCGCCGCCTGGCATCCCACGGGGTCGGCGTGGAGCGCACCTTCCTGTTGCGATCCCCGCGCATTGAAAGGGTCGAGGTCCAGCGCCATGCGAAGGTCCGCCGGGCCCAGCTGTACTACCTGCGCGAGCTTTCGGGCAAGCGCGCCCGGCTGACAGAACGACGCAAGGAGTAGCTTCGATCGGGTGCCCGCGCCGGCGGGGCCCTTCCCCTCGCTCCGGAGGCCCGTCGGTCGGATGAACCCGGCTCGAATTGGGCTGTTTGACTCAGGCATCGGCGGGCTTTCGATCCTTCGGGAAGTCCGACGAAGCCTGCCTGGCCACGACCTGATCTACTTCGCCGACCAGGCCCACGTTCCGTACGGACCGCGCCCCATGGAAGAGATCCGCGGCTTCTCTGAAGCCATCACCCGATTCCTGCTCGAGCAGGGAGCTTCGCTGGTGGTCGTGGCCTGCAATACGGCCTCGGCGGCGGCGCTAAGCCATTTGCGCCTGATCTTTCCGCAGGTTCCCCTGGTCGGGATGGAACCGGCGGTCAAACCGGCCGCGGAGACCACCGCCTCCGGCGCCGTTGGCGTGTTGGCCACGCCGGCGACATTTCAAGGGGACCTGTACGCCTCCGTGGTCGAGCGGTTTGCCGGAGGAGTCCGGGTGCTCAACCAGACCGTTCCCGGCCTGGTCGAACGGATCGAGGCAGGCGACCTGGACGGGCCGATTCCGCGCAGCCTGCTTCGGCGGGCGATCGAACCCCTGTTGTCGGAAGGGATCGATACCCTGGTGTTGGCCTGTACCCACTACCCCTTTGTCATCCCCTTGATCTCCGATCTGGCAGGCGCCGGCGTACGGGTGATCGATCCCTCGCCGGCTATCGCCCGGCAGGTCGAACGGCGCATCCGGGAGGCGAACGCCCCGGATGCGTCAGGCTCCGGGGCTCTGCGGTTGTTCACCAGCGGAGACCCCGATGCATTCCTCGAAACGGTTCGTCGACTTGTCGGATTCGGGGATCGAGCCGAGTTCGGCTCGATGGATTAACGGCCGGCGGCTGCTCCCCGCCCCCTGACCCGCAAGAGGCGGCATGCGCGTCACGTTCCTCCACACCAACGACATGCACGGCCGCCAGCAGGCGATGGCGCGCCTGAGCCATCTGGCTCGGCGAACCCGCTCGGCAGCCGAAGCACGCGGCGGAGCCGTCTTCTTCTGGGACGCCGGTGACGCCCTGGACCGCCGCTTCCGGGCCTGCAGCATGACCAAGGGAGCCGCGCTGGCGCGGGTGCTCAACGCCATGGGCTACAGCCTGAGTGCGATGGGCAATGACATCCTGCTGACGTACGGCCCGCAGGCGATGGAGAGGTTGGCCCGGCGCCTGGACTTCCCGGTGCTGGCAGCCAACTGCCGCGACCTGGACGGCCCCTTGTCTCCCGGGCTGGAGGAGTCGGCGCTGTTCCCTCTCCCGGTAGCCGGCGCCGTCGGGGTGTTTGGACTGACCGCGCCCTGGGGCGGGCTCTATGCGTCGTTCGGCCTGCGCTTCCCCGACACCCACGAGACGGCCCGGTCGTGCGTAGCCGCCCTGAAGGCTCGCGGCGCGTCTGTCATCGTCGCCCTGTCCCACCTCGGACTCGCGGACGACCGTCGGCTGGTCGACGCCGTTCCCGGGATCGACCTGGTGATCGGCGCCCACTCCCACGACCTCCTCAAACACGGAGAAGACCATGCCGGCGTCTTGATCGTCCAGGCCGGACATCTGGCGCAGACTCTGGGAGTGGTGGAAGCCCGCCTCGACCGGGAGGGCCAACTCCAGGATCTTCGGGCCCGTGTGGTCAACGTTCCGGAGGACGAACCATCCGACCCGGCCGTGGTGGCAGCATGGGCCGAAGCCGAAGCCGAAGCCGACGCCGTGGGGGCCCGGCCCGTTGCGGATTTGCTCGCGCCGCTGGACCTGGATCACGAGGGCGAGTGCGCCTTGGGGAACCTGACCGCCGATGCGTTTCGAGAGCGACTGGGGGCCGAGGTCGCATTGATCATTTCCGGCCAGCTGACCCGGGGCCTCCCGGCCGGCACGGCCACCTACGGCGACTTGAACGAGGTCAGCCTGGTGACGGCGAACCCGCAGCGGACCCGGGTGTTGGGTTCCGAGATCCTGACGGCTCTGGAGCGGGGGATCGACCCTGCGGTTTTCCGGATCCGGCCGCACGGTTTCCGGGGTACGCCCGTCGGATGGCCGCAGATCAGCGGGATGACGGTCGAGTGGGATCCGGGTCGGCCTGTCGGCGATCGGGTCGTCGGAGTGCAGGTGGGCACGGCGCCGCTTGATCCGGGGCGATCCTACCTGTTGGCCCACAGCGACGCCGAGACGCTTGAAGAACTGCCGGTGCTCCAGCTCGACCCTGGGCAGGATTCGCACACCGAGGTGCCGACGGTGACCCGGGAGGTGATCGAGGACTATCTGCGCCGCCACGCGCCGGTCGCCGCTCCCCCGCTTGGCCGGTGGCGCCGTGTGGGATCCGCCAACGGGTAGGTCGCACCCGCCTGCCGCGCCAGACCGGTCTGTCCGGTCGAGCGACTAACCCTTCTTCGGAGGCGAGGCCTCCTCTTCTACGGCCGGGAAGGTCGCCACCCCGGCGACCGTATCGCCCTTCTTCAGGTTGACCACCCGCACGCCCATCGTGATCCGGCCGGCTCGCTTGATCTGATCGACTTTGGTTCTCAGGATGATCCCGCCTGTGGAAATGACGGTCAGATCATCGTCCTGCTCCACCACCCGCGCCGACGCCACCGGCCCGGTCACATCGAACTTATCCTTGCTGAGGGTGATCACCCCCAGCGTGGCGCGGCCCTTGGCCGGATACTCCTGGAGCGGGGTCCGTTTGCCATAGCCGTTGCGGGTGATCACCAGCAGGTCGGCCTTCTTTCGAACGACGTCGACCCCGGTCACCAGGTCGCCCTTGCGCAGGCGGATGGCCCGCACACCGGCCGCCGAGCGTCCCATCGGCCGAACCAGCTTCTCGTGGAAGCGCAAGGCCTGGCCCTTTTCGGTCGCCAGAATCAGCTCGTCCTTCCCCGTGGTCAGGCGCACCCAACCCAACACATCGCCCTTGGCCAGGGACATCGCGATCAATCCGGAGGGCCGGACCGCAGAGAATTCCGAAAGGGCCACCCGCTTGATCCGCCCGTTGCGAGTGACCATGGTGCAGTAGCTGGCGGCGCGGAAATCCGGGACGGCCACGGCGGCGGTGATGGTCTCATCGGAGGCCAGGGCCAGGACGCTGGCCATCATCACTCCGCGAGCGGTCCGGTCGGAATCGGGGATCTGGTAGGCCTTCTCGGAATACACCTTGCCCCGATCCGAGAAGAACAGCAGGGTGTGCAGCGACCGCGTCGGGAAGAGCATCACCAGCTCATCCTCGCCGCGCGTCGAGTGACCGGTGACCCCGCGTCCGCCCCGGCCCTGGCGGCGGTAGGTTTCGGTGGCGACCCGCTTGACGTAGCCACGCTCGGTCAGGCTGATCAACACCGCCTCGTCCGCCACCAGGTCCTCTTCCCGGAAGGCCTCGCTGGCCTCCGGCGCGAAGCGGGTGCGCCGGGCGTCGCCGTACTTCTCGGTCACCTCCGCCAGGTCGTCCTTGATCAGACCCAGGATCTTCTTGGGATGGGCCAGCAGATCTTCCAGATGGGAGATGTGACGCCTGACTTCCTTGTGTTCGTCGTCGATCTTCTTGCGTTCGAGCGCCGCCAGCCGCCGGAGCTGCATGTCGAGAATCGCCTGGGCCTGAATCTCGCTAAGGCTGAACTTCTCGACGAGCCGCTCCTTGGCCACCTCGGCATCGGGCGACTGACGGATGGTCTGGATCACCTCGTCCAGGCGACCCAGGGCGATCAACAGCCCTTCCAGGATGTGGGCCCGGGCGCGCGCCTTGGACAGGTCGAATTCGGTCCGCCGGGTGATCACCACCCGTCGATGTTCGATGTAGAGCTGCAGCGCTCTCTTGAGGGAGAGCAGGCGCGGCTCGCCGTCGACCAGCGCCAGCAACTGGATCCCATAGGAGGTTTGCAGCGGCGTGTACTTGAACAGCTGGTTGAGCACCTTGCGCGGCTGGGCCCCCTTGCGCAGCTCGACGATCAGGCTCAATCCACGCCGGTCCGACTCGTCGCGCAGGTCGGACACCTCGTCGAGTCGGCCTTCGCGCGCCAGTTCGGCGATGCGCTCGATCAGGCCGGTCTTGTTGACCATGTAGGGGATCTCAGTGACGACGATGCGGTGGCGCCCGCCCGCCATCTCCTCGATCTGCGCCTGGGCCCGGACCACCAGCCGGCCGCGCCCGGTGCTGTAGGCCTGCTTGATGCCCTCGACCCCGACGATCACGCCGCCCGTCGGGAAGTCCGGACCGGGGACGAAGGCCATCAGATCGTCGAAGGTCACTTCGTCCAGCTTGTCGTACGAGTCGATCATGTGTCGCAGCGCCGCCGCCACCTCCCCCAGGTTGTGGGGCGGAATGTTGGTCGCCATGCCGACGGCGATGCCCGAAGATCCGTTGAGCAGCAAGTTGGGCAGCCGCGACGGCAGGATCAAGGGCTCCTTCAGCGATGCGTCGAAGTTGTCGCCGAAATTGACGGTCTCCTTCTCGATATCGACCAGCAACTCCTCGGCCATCCGCCCCAGACGAGCCTCGGTGTAGCGCATGGCCGCCGGGGAATCTCCGTCGATCGAGCCGAAGTTGCCCTGACCATCGACGAGCAGGTAGCGCATGGCGAAGTCTTGCGCCATGCGCGCCATGGCATCGTAGACCGCCTGGTCGCCGTGGGGATGGTACTTGCCGAGCACTTCGCCGACGATGCGGGCCGACTTGCGATAGGGCCCGCTGGCACGGATCCCCATATCGTGCATCGCGTACAGGATCCGCCGATGAACGGGCTTCAGGCCGTCGCGGGCGTCCGGCAGGGCACGCGCCACGATCACGCTCATGGCGTAGTCCAGGTACGCCCCGCGCATCTGCTCGTCGATATCGACCTGTCGAACCAATCCGATTTCCATGCGACCCCGAGACTCGTGCCTGGCGCGTAGGGGCACGGGCATGCCGTGCCCCTGCCGACAACCTCCGATTCTACCCTCCACCCCTTGTGAAGGCCAGCGCGAGCAGGTTGCGAGCCTCCCGGCCCGGCACTACACTCGGGCCAGACACTCCTCCGGGGGAACCCATGTCCCGCACTGGCCACCGATTCCTTAACATTGTGGTTCTTCTCCTCCTGATCGTCCTGATCGCCGCCGGGGGCCTGGCCCTGCTCATCCGACAGCCTTTTCCCCAGACCACCGGCGAGATCCGTCTCCCCGGGCTGGAAGGGCCCGTGGTCGTTCTGCGGGACGGCTGGGGCGTCCCCCACATCTATGCCGAGAGCGATCACGATCTCTTCCTGGCGCAGGGTTTCCTGCATGCCCAGGATCGGTTCTGGCAAATGGACTTCTGGCGCCACATCGGGGCGGGTCGCCTGGCCGAAATCTTCGGTGAAAGCCAGGTGGAAACCGACGCCTTCATCCGGACACTGGGCTGGCCCGTCCTGGCCGAGCGCGAATGGGAACAGGCCGACGAGGCGACGCGAGCCGTGCTGGAGACCTATTCCGCCGGGGTGAATGCCTACCTGGAAGGCCGGCGGGGCATCGAGATCTCCTTCGAGTACGCCGTGGTTGCCTTGCTCAACCCGGACTACGCGCCCGAGCCCTGGCTCCCGGTGCACTCCCTGACCTGGGCCAAGGCGATGGCCTGGGACCTGGGTGGAAACATGGAGACGGAACTCCGGCGGTCCGTCCTCCTGCCTCAACTCGGCCCCGACCGCCTGGCCGATCTGTACCCGGAGTACCCACCCGACAATCCCGACATCCTCCCTGGTTTCCGCCTGGCCTCCAGCCCGCCTACCGTCGACTCGCCCGCCTTCATGCTCCCGGAAGCGGACTACGCCGGCGTGCTCCGACAAGTCGAAGTCACTGCAGCGCGTCGCCGGAGGCGGGTTCGCCGGAATTGGCTCCAACAACTGGGTCGTCTCAGGCTCCCGCACTTCCACGGGGGAACCGATCCTGGCCAACGACCCCCACCTGGGCATCCGCATGCCGTCGATCTGGTATCAGAATGCCCTGCATTGTGAAACCGTAAGCGATGCCTGCACCTTGAACGTGACCGGCTTCTCCTTCGCCGGTCTTCCCGGTGTCGTGATCGGTCACAACCAGCGGATCGCCTGGGGTGTCACCAACACCGGCCCCGACGTCCAGGACCTGTTCCTCGAGCGGGTCAACCCAACCAACCCCGACCAGGTGCAGCTCGACGGACAATGGACCGATCTGCAGATTCGCGAGGAGATCATTCAGGTGGCCGGCGGCGATCCGGTGGTCTTGCGGATCCGACAGTCCGGTCATGGACCGGTGCTCTCCGACGTCGACGAGGAACTCGAGGCGCTGGCCGACGGGGCGGCCGTGGAAGAAGGTGGGCCGATCGTCATCAGCCTGCGCTGGACGGCCCTCGAGCCATCCACCATCCTGCAGGCGTCCCTGGCCCTCAACCGGGCGGGTAGCTTCGAAGAGTTCCGGGACGCCCTGCGCGACTTGGGATGTGCCCTCCCAGAACTTCGTCTATGCCGACGTCGACGGGAATATCGGCTATCAAATGCCCGGGGAGATCCCGATCCGCGGGCGTGGCGACGGGTCCCTGCCCCAGCCGGGCTGGGAGAGCTCGGCCGACTGGCGCGGCCAGATCCCGTTCGAAGACCTGCCGTGGGCCTACAACCCGCCTGCCGGGTACATCGCCACGGCCAACAACCGGGTGGTCGGGCCTTCGTATCCCTACCTGATCACGACCCAGTACGACCTGGGCTATCGCGCCGACCGGATCGTGGAATTGCTGGGCGCCTCCGACTCCCTGACAGCGGAAGACATGCGGGCCATCCAGGGCGACTCCTACAATCCGGCCGGGCCTCGGCTGACACCGTATCTGATCGATCTGGACTTCCACGAACCGGGCGAGGACGATCCGGCCCGCAAGCAGGCCGACAAACTGATGAGCGCAGTTTCCCTGCTGCGCGACTGGGACTACCAGAACGCGGCCGACTTACCCGCGGCGGCCTTCTTCAACTCGACCTGGCGCCACGTGGTGTTGCGGACCTTCGGGGACGACCTTCCCGAGGGTTGGCTCCCGGGAGATGATGGCGCGATCGCCGTGCTCACCGCCCTGCTGTCACGGCCAGCCGATCCCTGGTGGGACGACCTGCGCACCCGACCCCTGGAGACCCGCGACGAAATCCTGCGCCTGGCCGTTGGCGACGCCGTGGCGGAGCTCGAAGATCGCCTGGGCCCCGACTCGGCACGCTGGTCGTGGGGCGCCCTCCATGGCGCCACCTTCCGCAACGAGACGTTGGGGAGTCGGGCATCGCCCCGATCGAAGCACTGTTCAATCGTGGACCTTTCCCGACCTCCGGCGGCGCCTCGATCGTCAACGCCACCGGCTGGGAGCTGGAAGCCGACTACCAGGTCGCCTGGGTCCCCTCGATGCGGGCGATCTACGACCTGAGCGACTGGGAACGGAGCCTGGCGATCCACACGACCGGTCAGTCGGGGCACGCCTTCCACCCTCACTACATCGACATGGCGCCCCTGTGGGCGAGGATCGAGTACGCCCCGCTTCCCTTCGGGCGCGCCCAGGTGGAATTGCTGGCGAAGGAGAGGCTGGTTCTGGTCCCCTAGAGGCAGACTTCCGACGGACGAAGCGGCGCCCGGGCCAGGCCCGGGCGCCGCATTGTCTTCCCGAGTTCCGTTGGGTCAGACCACGATCACCCGCTGGGTCACCAGCAGGCACATCGATCCTAGAAGGATCACGGCAAAGAACAGCAGGGCCGACAGGACGAACCGCTGCCCGGCCGTCATCCCCAGGAACCGTCCGCTGCCCGGAGCCCGATACTCTTCGATCGGCATCTCGGCCGGCTTGGGGGCCTCTGCCTGTCGATCGGTGAGGTCACGCAGGTTGTCGAACATTTCGGGCCACCTCGGGGCCTGCGCCAGTTCCAGGAAACGAGTTTAAGTCAAACATCCCGTCTGTCAACCGGTCGCAGCCGGCTGGCCTCCGCCCCACCAGTCACTTCCTGTCCGTCCATCCGGCGGAGCTTGGCGGCCCCATCGGGGGCCAGGCCGAGCAGCACTCCGACCAGGGACCGTCCCCCTGACTCGACCCGCACCCGCTCCCCCACGAACGCCAGCCTGCGTTCCCAGGCCGACAGGAAGGAAGCCGTCTCCAACTTGCCGATCCAAGGCCCCAGCTCCCCCAGGATCCTGACGATCAGGTCGGCCCTGTCGATCCGGCGCCCGGCGGCTGCCTCGACTGAGGTTGCCGGGAAGTCGACCGATGAATCGGGGGGCGCCGAGCCGCTCCCGGCGTTCACGCCGATCCCCAACACCACGAACGAGCTCTGGTTCCCCGAGAACTCCGCTTCGGGCAAGACGCCTGCGACCTTCCTGCCACCCAGCAGGACGTCGTTGGGCCACTTGATTCGAGGCAGGAGCCCGAAGCCTTCCAGCGCCTGGGCCACTGCCAGCGCGCCAAGACCAGCCAGTTTCCCCCCGGAGAGGTCGGGCAGACGAAGCAGCACGCTCAGGGCGATCGACGATCCAGGCCGGGATTCCCAGTGCGAACCCGCCCGGCCGCGGCCTTCGGTCTGGGCTTCCGCAATCACCACGGTCCCGTGCGCCGCCCCTTGCCGTGCCAGAGCGGCCGCCTGCAGATTGGTGCTGTCGATCGACGGATACACGTAGAGTTTCCCGCCCAGACCGCCGGTCGGCAGCCGGGCACGGAGTTCCTGGCCCAGGTCCACGGTCCGATTGTACCGAAGCGCGTGGCGCAGGGTGTCGGTTGTCGTCCGATCCACCCGGGGTTGTCTGCTACAATCGGCGGGTGCGATGAAGCAGCTCTGGTCGCCATGGCGCATGCCCTACATCGAGGCGCGTGACACCGACCCAGGCTGTTTGTTCTGCCAGAGTCTCGGCCAGGATCCACAGCCCGGCAATCTGGTCCTTCACCGTGGCGAGAGAAGTTTCGTCATCCTCAATCGCTACCCCTACACCAACGGCCACTTGATGGTCGTCCCCAACCTGCATGCCGGATCGCTCGAAGACCTCGAGTCCGCCGATCTGACCGACCTGATGTTGCTCACCCGCCGCGCCCTGCGCGCCCTGCGCCTGGCCTACGGCGCCGAGGATTTCAACCTCGGGGCCAACATCGGCGCGGCGGCCGGTGCCGGGATCCTGGACCACGTCCACCTGCACGTCGTCCCGCGCTGGTCCGGCGACACCAACTTCATGGCGACGACGGCCGAGACGCGGGTGATCCCGGAAGATCTCGAACAGACCTATCGCCGCCTCGACCAGGCCTGGCGTTCTCTCGAGGGCGATTGACGCCCGCCTGGCTCACCCGTTCGGCAGGAAGGCCATGAGCCCCGACAACCACAACCAAGACGCCGTCATTCTGAGCGCGGTGCGCACCCCGATGGGACGCTACCAGGGGGCCCTGGCCGGGCTGAGCGCCACCGAACTGGGCGCGGCCGCAGTGCGGGCGGCCGTTGAACGAGCCGGGATCGATGCCTCCCGGATCGACGAAGTCCTGATGGGCAACGTCGTCGCCGCCGGCGTGGGACAGGCCCCGGCCCGGCAGGCGGCGATCTTCGCCGGCTTGCCCGACCGTACCCCGGCGACCACCATCAACAAAGTGTGCGGCTCCGGCCTGAAGGCGTGCATGCTCGGCGCCCAGGCGATTCGCGCCGGTGACGCCGAGGTGATCGTTGCCGGCGGGATGGAGAGCATGAGCAACGCTCCCCACCTGGTGCAGGCGCGGGGTGGGCTGCGATTCGGGGATCAGCCGCTGGCCGACGCGCTGGTCCACGACGGTCTGCGCGACCCCTTCGAGCACTGGATGATGGGCGACGCCGCCGAGTACATTGCGGAGAAGCATGAGGTCACCCGCGAAGCGATGGACCGTTGGGCTCTCGGCAGCCACCAGAAAGCCGTGGCGGCCGCCGATGCCGGCAAATTCCAGGACGAGATCGTCCCGGTGGACGTCCCCGCACGGGGCGGCAAGGTCCGGGTGTCGGAAGACGAGACCCCCCGCCGCGACACGTCGCTCGACAAGCTGGCGGGGTTGAAGCCCGCCTTCAAGGAAGGCGGGCGAGTCACCGCCGGCAACGCCCCCGGCCTGAATGACGGCGCCGCCGCGGTGGTGCTCGTCGAGCCGTGCCACGGCGAAGGACATGGGCGTCGTTCCGATGGCGCGTGTACGTCGGCTACACCCAGGCGGCGGTGGCCCCCAAGGAATTGTTCATCGCTCCGGCCCGCGCCATCCCGCAGTTGATGGAGAAGCGTGGGCTGGCGGTTCTCTGACCTCGACCTGGTGGAGCTCAACGAGGCCTTTGCGGCGCAGGTCTTGGCCGACGGCTACGCCATGCTGGAAGGCGGGTGGGACTGGGACTGGGACAAAGTCAACGTCCACGGCGGAGCGATCGCGCTCGGGCCATCCCGTGGGCGCCTCCGGTGCGCGGGTGCTGGCCACGCTGATCCACAGTCTGCGCGACCGGGGCTTGCGCCGCGGCATCGCCTCGTTGTGCCTGGGCGGCGGCGAAGCCGTCGCCATGGCGGTCGAACTCGAAATCTAACCTGGGCTACCACCCGAGCCTGCATGCCCGACGATCCCGTCAGCAGCCTTCTCAACATCGGCCCCCGGAGCGCCGAATGGCTGGCGGCGGTCGGGATCGACAGCGTCGAAGATCTGCGGCATGTCGGGCCGGTCGAAGCCTATCGCCGCGCAAAGGGCGCGTTCCCCGATCAGGTTTCGGCCAACTTGCTGGTCGCCCTCGAAGCCGGACTTCGGGGAATCCCTTGGAATCGCCTGCCCCGCAACGCCAGGGAAGAGCTGAAGCGCCGCGCCCGGCAAGCCGATCCCCGGCGCGGTTGACCCCAGACGATCCCACGAGAGGCCACTGCCATGAACGTAAAACACATCGTCGTCGTTGGAGCCGGAACGATGGGAAACGGGATCGCCCAGACCGCCGCGGTGTCGGGCTACCGGGTGACCCTGACCGACGTTGTTCCCGAGGCCGTGGAGCGCGCTCGGTCCACCATCGCCCGTTCGGTGGAGAAGCTGGCCGGGAAAGGATCCATCACCGAAGCGCAGAAGCAGGCGGCGCTGGCGATCGCGACGGCCGCCGATCTGGAACCGGTGGGGCAGGCCGACCTGGTGATCGAGGCCGCCACCGAAGACCCTGAGATCAAGTTGCCCCTGTTCGCCGAGCTCGACCGCCGGGCGCCTTCCGCCGCGGTGATCGCCAGCAACACCTCTTCGATCTCCCTCACCCGCCTCGGTTCCGCCACCACCAGGCCTGAGCAGGTGGTCGGCATGCACTTCTTCAACCCGGTCCCGCTGATGAAGCTGCTGGAGGTCGTGCGCGGGCTGGCCACCTCCGAGGCAACCCGCGCGCTGGCCTTCGAGGTAGGCCGGAGGATGGGCAAGGAGCCGGTGGAAGCGAAGGACTCGCCGGGGTTCATTTCGAACCGCATCCTGTGCCCGATGATCAACGAGGCGATCTTCGCCCTGCAGGAGGGGATCGGCAAGGCGGAAGACATCGACACCGTCATGCGCCTCGGGATGAACCACCCGATGGGCCCGCTGGCCCTGGCCGACCTGATCGGTCTGGATGTGGTGCTGTTTGTCATGCAGGTGCTCCATCGCGACCTGGGGGAAGATAAGTACCGTCCCGCTCCCCTGCTGAGGCAGATGGTCGATTCGGGCCGGCTGGGGAGGAAGTCCGGACGGGGATTCTTCGACTACCGGACGTGAACCGGTTCCCATACCTGGAGGATTTCACTTTGAATCGCAAGCCGTCGCTCCTGCTCTTCTTTGCGGTCGCCTTTGGCTGGTCGTGGCTGTTCTGGATCCCGACCGCGCTGGCGGCCCGGGGGCTCGCCTTCCCGCCAGCGATCGAGATGTTTCTTAACAGCCCGTACAACCCGGCTGCCTGGGGCCCGCTCCTGGCCGCCCTCGTCTTCACAGCTAGGGAGGGGGGCCGAGCCGGAGTGCTCCGCCTGCTGCGGCGGGGGGTACAGGCGCGGTTCGGTCTGGCCTGGTACCTCGTCGTCCTTCTCCTGTTCCCGGTCCTGATCGGTGGGTCGCTCCTGGCAGCCGTTCTGACGGGCGATCCCGCGCCTGAGCTGCCGGCCCTGGCTGCTCCGGCGACGCTCCCGATCGCCTTCCTGTACATCTTGCTACTCGGGGGCCCCCTGCAAGAGGAATTCGGGTGGCGAGGCGTCGCCCTGGAACAACTCCAGCGTCGATGGAGCGCCCTCACCTCGAGCCTCATGATCGGACTGGTCTGGGGAGCTTGGCATCTTCCGCTGTTTCTGATGCCACGCCAGGAGTTCTACTACCAGCGCCCGGTGTGGGGTCTGTTGCTGTCCACCACCCTGGCCTCGGTGATCTTCACTTGGGTTTACAACAATACGCAGCGCAGCGTATTCGCCGTCCTGCTGTTTCACACCATGTTCAACATGTCGCACTACCTCTTCCCTACACTCGGTTCTGATCGGGCCAGTCTGTTCCTGTTCGCAGGACTGTTCCTGACGGTCGCCGTGGTTGTCGCGGTCTGGAGGCCAAGAACCCTGACCCGCCCGCTCCCCACGGTCCGTGATCGGGTGGCGGGAGGGAAACCCGTCTGACCGCTGGCTTCGGACCTGCCGCGACCGGGCGTTTCCCGAGATCCGGTCGATCTCCCCACCCGGGTATAATCCGCCCCTTCCGCCGGGAGGTGTTGCCATGGGTCGAGCCGGGTTTCTGCCCGCTGGGGTCGCTGTTGTCTTCGCCGTGATGGCGTGCGCCGCGCCCGTTGGAGGCGAAGACAGCTCCGTCCTGACCAGCGTGGCCGCCACGCTCACCCAGGTTGCAGCCTCCGCCCCGACGGATACGCCGGAACCCACCCCAACCCCTCTCCCGCCGCGGTTGTGGAAGTCGTACACCTCGGGTGGGGCGAGCGCCTGGTGGCTGGAAGACGGGGCCGTCAGCGAGGTGACCCTGCCGGTCGAACCTGGCCAGTACTACGACTACTCGACGGTCAACGGGAAGATCCTGTACGCCTCGCACTTCGCCAGCGTCGGAGCCGGCCCGTCCAGGCTGGCCGTCTCCGACCTGTGGATGATCGATTACCCGGCAGGATCCCCAACGGTTCTGATCGGCGCCGACAGCGTGGTCGAAGCGCTGTGGGCGCCCGACGGCGCGGGATTCGTCTATATCCACGCCGCCGCCGAGACCTATGAACTGCGCTACCGAAGCCTCGCCGGAGACGACCGGCTTCTGACCTCCCACGTCGCGCCGACCTGGAGCGTGTCGCCGCTGGGTGATCTGGTCGCGTTCACCCGCGAAACCGGCTACGGGGTTCCCGGAGCCCCGGGGCTGTACGTGGTTCCGCTGGCCGGTGGTCCGGAGCGGATGATCTCCGACGCCGACCGACACGGCGCCGGATCCATCGAAGACCGGCCGATCTGGACGTCGGATGCGACACGTCTGGCGCTCCCGAACTACGGTTTCGCCCCGGGCGCTTTGGTGCTTGCCTCTGCCGACGGGAGCAGCCACGGCAGCCTGTCCTTCGCCGGCGACCTGGCGGCCGACCCCGCCGTCGCCAACGTGCCCGTCTCGGTGTTATGGCACCCCGACGGAGCGCACCTGCTAGGAGTGGCAAACTTCTCCGAGACCATGGGCGGGCCTTCCCCGATCTACCGGTATGCGTTGGGGACGGATGGGACCACAGCGATCGCCGCGACCCGGATCGGCGAGGGCTATTCCCTGATCGATTGGCACATTCCCGGGATGGCGTTCTACGCCGTCGATCCGAACAACGACGTGGTCGTTGTATGGCTTCCCTAACGGAGGATCCCATGACCCTTCGGCGACTGTTTTTCGCCCTGCTCCTGGCCGGCATGCTGGCCGCCTCCGCCTGCGGCGGCGCCCCGACCCTGGATTCGGACGCGGCAGCAACCGCTATCGCTGCGACCGTGGCCGCCATGCTCGAGCCCAGCCCGCACGTCCTGCCCACCGTGTTCGAGCCCACCTCTACCTCGGAACCAACCCCTGCCCCCGTGCCTCCGACGCTTCACCTTGTCTACACGGACGGCGGGAACCTGAAGCTCATCGCCGGGCCGGCCGCCCCTCTCCCGCTTACCTCGGCGGGCTCGGTCGAATTGGTGCAAATCTCGGACGACGGACAGAAGATCGCCTACACCCGCCGACCAGCCGGCGATCTGCCGGTGGAGCTGCGCGTGGTCAACGCCGACGGCAGCGGCGACAGTCCGCTGATGAGCCCGGCCGACTTCGACGCCCTCTACCCGTTGGGGGGTGCGCTTCACAACGATCTGTTTCAATTCGATTTTCTTCCCGGGACACACCTGCTGCTCTTGAACACCCGATCGACGTTCGAAGGCCCCGGCCTGGCCAAGCGCGACGACTTGATTCGGATCGATACCGACACCTTCGCCCGGACGTTGCTGCTGGCTCCGGGCACAGGCGGCGACTTCACCGCCTCGCCCGACGGCCGGTACCTGGCCCTGGTGCGGCCCGACGCGATCGAAATCCGCCTATCGGACGGAACCGCTTCGGGATCCGGGGTGATCAGCTACGCCCCCGTCATCACCTACAGCGAGTACGCCTACTACGCCCAGCCCGTCTGGGACGCGGGTTCGACGGCCATCGCCGCCGCCATCCCGTCCCCCGATCCGCTGGCCCCGGCGACCTCGGGAACGATTTGGCACCTCCCGGCAGGCGGGGCGGCGACCGCGCTCAGCACGATCCCGGCCCAGTTCTTCTTCTTCGGGACGGGATCTGAGCCACTGATTTCGCCGGATCTGGCGCGGGTCGCCTACACCCGCCCGACCACCACGGCCAACATCTGGAGCCTGTTTCACGCCGCCGCCGACGCCAGCGGCGAAGTGCTGGTGAACACGGGCGATCTGACCTGGCAGGGATGGTCGCCCGACGGGCTGCACTTCGTCTACAGCCTGGGCGGTCCGATGATGCTGCAACTGGGGACCGTGGGCGGAACCTCGGCGCCCCTGGTGGGAGGAACCAGCCTGCGCTGGTACAGCCCGACCGGGTTCCTGTTTCAATCCGGCTCGTTCGGTGCGTGGACCATGAATTGGGGCGGGATCGGAGAGCCCATCGTCGCCCTGAGCTCGCCCGCGGGGGACTTCATCGCCTTCGATTTCGCCTACCGGTAAGGGCGCGCCACTCGCTGGGCCTCGCCGTCTTTGAGCACAGGACGGTCTCTGGCGTAGGGCGTCGTCACGAGCGAAGGGTGGAGCCCCCGGCCCGCCTGCGGATGCGCGACCCATCCCCCCGGGATCATGAGGATTGCTCGGCCCGCACCTTGAGGTCTGAATCCGCAGCCAACCAGTCTACCGGCGGGGCTCGCAATCACACGCTGAGAAGGACCCCCTATGGGCCCATCCTCCGAGGGAAACGAGGAGCGTCGGTGGCCTCACCCTTTGGACCGGTGCGCTAGGGCAACCCCCTCTCCCTCCCACGCCATGATGGCCAGCCGGTTGTCTTCCGGGAAGAGCGGGTCGGCCAGCCGCGCCAGGCGGTGCACCCGTCGAAAGAAGGTCGGCATGCGGTCCGCCTCCACCGCCTCGGAGAACCCGAGCCTCGCGTAGAAACCCACCAGCCCCGACCGGCACATCAGCCACAGCGGGGGGCCGGAACCGTCCATCAGGCGCCGGACCATCTCCGAGCCCACCCCGCGCCGACGGGCTCCTGGCCGCACCGCGATCGAGGCCAACTCACGCGATCCATCGCCATGAGGCTTCACCTGTCCGCAGGCAACGATTTGGCCCTCCGGATCCGTCGCTACGAGGAATCGCCTCCAGTCGAGGCCGCGGGGGTTGATCCCTGACCGAACCACCAGGGAGCGGATCGGGGCGGAATCGGAGTTGATCGCGCTGCGATACTCGAGTCGCGGCTCGGATTCAGGAGAAAGCACGACGGCCGAAGTCCAGCAGCAGATCGGCCAGTTCTTTCGGCCGGTGAAGCGGGATGTCGTGGTCGGTTTCCTCCATCCAAACGAATGACGAGTCCTTCAAGCGTCGGGTCGCCTCGGCCTCGCCCCGGGTCTTCAGGTCGACGAATACTTCGTCCTGGGCCCGCCGAAACGCAACGGGCCGTGCGGCGACCATCAAGACCGGGCACGGCACACGATCGAAGACTGCGTACGTCGGATAGTCCCAGATGTGGCGAACGATTCGCATATGAGTCTCGAAAGCCAGGTGAGGTGCAATCGTCCCGTCCAGACGGAGATCGAAATTGGCCAGCACGATTTGACGCCGGTGCTCATCGAGGATCCACACCGGCTTGGCTGCGTCGAGGCGAGACAGGAACTCCTGCAAGGGGGTCCCGGCCAGGCGGGGCGGCGTCAGCGCCCTCTCGGTCTTCTCCCAGGTCGCCTCGGGAAAGTCGCTGGCCTGGGTGAAGCCGCCGTCTACCAGAGCGACCCCCGCCGGAGAATGCCGGGCCGCGTATTCGAGGGCGACCATACCGCCCCACGAGTGGCCTGCGACCAAAGCCGGTGCGCCCGCCAGCCCCTGGACCAATCGGCGGACGTCCTCCGCAAGACCGGGGAAGTCATAGCCGTCGGCCGGCTTGTCGCTCAAACCGTGTCCGCGCAGGTCGGGGGCCAGCACCGGGTGTCCGGCGGCCGCCAAACGTGGAGCCACCAGCTCCCAGAAACGGGCGTTCGAGGCGAGACCGTGGAGCAGGACGAACGTCCCGCGCGACGGATCGCCCTGCCAACGGAGGACCCGCAGCTTCAGGGCGCCGGCATCGAAGAAGATCGAGTTGGGGGCGGCGGGGCCAGGCGCCTGGCTCACGACTCGTCGGAACCAGATCGGGCCAGCAGCTCTTCCACCAGGGCCCGGGTTGTCTGGGGCTCGGCCTTTCCACCAGACCGGCGCATCACCTGCCCGACAAACCACCCGACAATCGTGGCCTTCCCGGAGCGGAACGTCTCGACCTGCTGAGGATTCTCGGCGATGACGGAGTGGACGATTTCCCGCAGCGCCTCCTGGTTCGACACCGCACCCAGACCCTCGGCCGCTACGATCTGCTCCGGCCGCTGCCCGGTTTCCTCCACCCGGGCCAGCAGCTCCTTGCCGGTGTTGGTGGTGATCGCCCCACTCTCCACCAGGGAGATGATCGAGGCCAGGTCGGTCGGGGTCAGACGCAGATCGGCGGCCGACATGCCGCGATCGCGCAACAGGCGCAGCACGTCGTTCATCATCCAGTTGGAGACAGCCTTCGGTTCGCCCGGGTGGGCGGCCGCGGTCTGCTCGAAAAACTCGGAGAAGGCTCGATCCTCGGTGAGGATCTCGGCATCGTACGGTGGAAGGCGGAATGCCTCAATGAAGCGCGCTCGCCGCTCCAGGGGCAGCTCCGGGACGCCGGCCAGGATAGACTGCCTCCACTCGGCATCGATGGAGATCGGCAGCAAATCGGGTTCGCGGAAGTAACGATAGTCGGCCTCCGTCTCCTTGGAGCGCATCTTGCGAAGACGGCCCGCTTCCTCGTCCCACTCAAGGGTCCAGGCCTCGATTCTGCCCCCCGCCTCGAGTTCGCGCATCTGGCGGGCGATCTCGGCCTCGATCGCCTGCCGCACGTTCTCGATCGAGTTGACGTTCTTGATCTCGGTTTTCGGGTTGAGGTCTGTGCTGCCAGCCTCTCGCAGGGAAACGTTGGCATCGCAGCGCAATTGCCCGCGCTCCATGTCGGCGTCCGAGACCCCGATCCAGCGCAGCAGCTGGCGCAACCGGATCAGGTACTGCGCCGCCTCGTCGGCCGACCGCAATTCGGGCGCCGTGATCATCTCGACCAGGGGCACGCCACAGCGGTTGAAGTCGATCAGCCGCTCCGGTCCCTGGTGGACGGTCTTCCCGGCGTCCTCTTCCAGATGGAGTTTCCAGATCCGGATCCGGCGGGAACCATCCGGCAAGGGCAGTTCGAACTCCCCGCCCCGGGCCAGCGGCTCGTCGTACTGGCTGATCTGATATCCCTTGGGCAAATCCGGATAGAAGTAGTTCTTGCGGGCGAAGTACGACTTGTCGGCGATGGTCTCGGCGCCGACGGCGGCCGCCAGCCGCACCGCCTTTTCGACCGCCACACGGTTCAGCACCGGCAAGACCCCGGGCAGGCCGGTGCAAACCGGGCAGATGTTTCGGTTCGGCGGATCCCCCCAGGAATTGGCCTTACAGCCGCAGAAGATCTTGCTCCGGGTGTTGAGCTGGATGTGCGTTTCCAGCCCGATGACAGGTTCGGTGCCAGGCATGGTGCTCACCTTCTATCGCCCGCCGAGGTACCCGGAATTCGCGTACCGCTCTCCGGCGGGTCTATCTGTGACCGGAGGTCTCTGATGATCGATAAGACAGCATTGCCTCGCTTCACCTCTGCCACGATTGGAGCATGCGGCCAGCTTGTCTCATCCAGGTTCATGCCGGTTGTCGCAATCAGGTAATCCGGAGAACCCTGAGACTCGGGGTCAGTAAACCGGACTATGCCGCTGTCAGCGTAGAGCAGAGCTGACCAGTAGGGCCCAACGACGACGACCTTCGCGCCAGCCGGGGAAAGAAGATTGAGAATCTCCATTGCCTCCCGATAACTTGTTGCAAAGTAGTCGAGTTCGAAGCGGCGGAACGCCTTCTCCGTACCGCCCACGAGTTCGTTGTAGTAGATGTACTCGTAGGGATGCAGGCGTCCTATGGCCACGACACCGGGGAGTGCTGCTGCCAGCACGATGGCGCCCCTCACAATGGGCCATCTGACCCGGCCGAAGATCCAGGCGAAGGCGGTCCCCGCCATGGCAAAGGTGGGCGGTAGGGCAAAGAGGAGCTGGCGGCCGCCGTTGTAGAGCGTGGAGTCCCGAAGGGCAGCGAACAAGAACGGCAGTACAACCCATCCCCACAAGAGCCAGATCTCCGCTTGGTCAACCCTCAATTGAGGCCGGCCAAGCCCGAATGCACCGGCCAAGCCCAATCCGATCGCGGGAAGGGTAAGCTGAATTGCGAAGTGTTCCAGCGCGAAAGTCCAGGGAAGGTCCCCAGCCTCGACCAATACACCTCGAAAGAGGACTGGCTGATCCCATGGAAAACGGGTCATTGTGTCCAGGCTCTGCAAACTCGCACCCAACGGATCGCCCCACAAGAACGGCCAGGTAAGATACGTCGTAGCTATAGCCGCGGTCCAATAGATCACCAGCAAAGGAAGAGCAGATCCACGCAGTCGATAGACAACGAGTCCGCTGACGAGGAACCCCGCAGCGGGACCGACAACGCGAGTGGAACCCGCCAGGCCGGTTAGGCACCCAGCAGCCATGAGTCGGAATACATGGCGGCGCCAGCTCGGCAGAAGCCGCCACGACAAGATCACAGCGACAACGGTGAGAAGAGCCGGGGCGGTCAAGTGAGTGACAGCCTTGTATAGGCCTTCGGCCTTCGCGAGGTAGGCATTCAGGCCCGTCTTCCAACGATCCGTCGCAACACGAGTGAAAGCCATTTGTACGATCGCAGTCGCCTGCCCATGATACGCCTCGGTCACAACCCTTCGAACAACCGCGAGGTTGGGCGGCCGCTGTTGTCCGAACTCCCAGGAAGACCACAGCGCGAACCCCGCGATCAAGATGAGCACGAGTTCGAACCCGCCATGTTGCGGTGCCCCACTCTCGACGGGCTTCTATCAATGGTGTCGGGGTCGTCGAGCCGGCGATCTCCGCTGACAGCGGGAGGGATCGCGCCAAGGCTATTCCGGCGGCGACTGCGACCGCGAATAGGCCCATGAACGGAACGTCTTTCGGATTGATGAAGGCGTGGCCCAACAACAATGGCTGAGTTCCCATCAGAACTGAGGCCGCCAGCGCCGGCCAGGTTCCCGCTATTCCCTGGGTTATCACGTAGACGGCGCCAATGGCCATGAGAAAGCTCAGGAAATAGGCGGCGTGGCGGCCATCCGCCATGGTCCAACCCGGCAGGGTTTCGGAAATCGCACTCGCTGTCAACTCGCTGAAAGCCAGATAAACGGGTCCGTACAGAGATGAGTTCTTGTATTCGTCGTCCGGGGTGGACCCGGAATAGGCTTGCAGCGTCCGTTGGCCCAGCACAGCTGTGTCAACCTCATCCCACGACGCGCCGAAATCCCTCCCGACTGCCAAGCAGATGATCAGCCCTCCGGCGAAGAGGCAGAAGAGGACCCAACTGTCTCGCCGCCGCCATCCCATGTTAGGGCTTCAACCCTGGAAAATCCGGACCTTGAGCTTCCAGAACCCGCGGGCGTTCCGAACGCCAGGCCTCTCCTGCAGTGGCTAGCTCATGGGTGCGCCCGATCCGCAGCAGCCGGCCTTCCGAGAAGTCCGGGCCGAGCAGTTGCACGCCGATCGGAAGCCTGCGCGAATCCAGGCCCCCCGGCAGCGACAATCCCGGGATCCCGGCGTGATTGGCCGGGACGGTCAGCAGGTCGGCGTACTGCATCAGCACCGAGTCCTCCACCAACGCCCCGAGCTCGAAGGCCGTTGTCGGAGTGGTGGGCGTCAACAAGGCATCGAGCCGGTGGGCGCCGGCGGGGTCGAAGGCGGCCACAAAGTCGCTCCGGATGCGCGAGCGAATCTGCAACGCCAGCCGGTAGTAGCCGGCTTCGTACTGCTCGGCCGAGACGTACATCCCCATCAGGATGCGCAGCTTGGGTTGGGCGCCAAACCCGGCCCCGCGCGACTTGCGGTACAGCTCGCGCAGCTCGGGAACCACCTCCGGATGCCGGTAGCCGTACTTGACCCCGTCATAGCGGTGCAGGTTCGAAGCGGCTTCGACGCGGGAGATCACGAAGTAGGCCGGGATCCCGAAGCGAGTGTTGGGCATCGGCACCCCTTCGACGATCTCCGCACCGGCTCCGGCCAGGGCTTGCGCGGCGCGCAACACCGCCGCCTCGATCTCCGGGTCGATCGATCGTTCCTGCAATTCGCCTGTGGCCGGGTCGGGGTAGCGGAGCCGGAAGTAGTCGGGCGAGAGCCCGATGCGCAGGCCACGGACGCCCGCCTCCAACCCGCCGGTGTAATCCGGAACCGGCAGCCGAACCGCGGTCGCGTCGCGGCGGTCTTCTCCGGCGATCACTCCCAGAGCCAGCGCCGCATCGCCCACATCACGCGACACCACGGACGGGCAATCGAGAGACGAGGCAAAGGCGATCAGGCCGTAGCGCGAGACCCGTCCGTAGGTCGGCTTCAGGCCGACCACCCCGCAGAACGCCGCCGGCTGCCGCACCGAACCGGCGGTGTCGGTGCCCAGGGAAATCACAGCCTCCCCGGCGGCAACAGCCGCCGTGCTGCCTCCAGACGACCCGCCCGGGACCCGCCCAGGATCCCACGGGTTGCCAGGCGGCGGCTGGAAAGCCGACGACTCGCTCGACGAACCGAAGGCGAACTCATCCAGGTTGGCCTTGCCGATGGTGACGGCGCCGGCCGCCTCGAGACGCTCCACCGGTGTGGCGCTGTACGGTGCCACGAAGTTGGCCAGGATACGCGAACCCGCCGTGGAAGGTGTGCCGCGCACGCAGAAGATGTCCTTGACCGCCAGCGGCACGCCGGCCAGCGGTCCCGGATCGCGCCCGGCCCGGACCGCATCGTCCACCGCCCGGGCCTGGGCGCGGGCGCGGTCGGTCGGTCTGCGTGATGTAAGGCATGAACGAACGAGCGGTCATCGGGGACAGGACGGTAGGGATCGGCGGACGGCGCCCGGCCTTCGACGGCCGCCACCCGCTCCAGAGTCGACTCCAGGACCTCGATCGCGCTGGTCTCCCCGGAGCGGATCCGGCGGGCGATCTCCCGGGCCGTCAGGTCGCACAGGGTAGGCGTCATCCCAGGTCCGTGTGGGGGATATCGGGGACGAGGAGGTACCCGTCGCGGGTCTGGGGTACCTGAGCCATGATCGCCTCCACGTCCGGGCAATCTTCCACGACGTCGTCGCGCAGGGACGGCCGGGCCTCCTCCGGGTACGGCACCCCGTGCGTGGTGATCGGCGTCTCCGGTTCGACCTCGATGGCGGCCATCTCGCGCACCGCACGGAGCTGGCCGTTGAGCTGCGCCCGCAGGTATTCGGCTTCCTGCGGGGTCAACTCGAGTTCGCCCAGGCGCACCAGGTGGGCGAAGACATCGGGAGTGATTGATTCGGCCTGGCCCATCTCCATCCGACGCTCCGGCTTCGGCAGAGAGGATTCTACCCGCGCACGTGGGCACGACGAGATGGACCCGTCGGAAAACGCCCGATCTCCTGACCCCCCTCCCCTGCCCGACGTATAATCGCCCTCCTCGCACGAGTTCTCCAGGAGGCTCCCGATGGCCCCTTCCAGCACTTCCCCTGCCGGCCCCTCCCTCGACCTGACTCCCGAACACGAGATGATCCGCCAGGCTGCGCGGGATTTCGCCACGAAGGAGATTGCGCCCGTGGCGGCCCACTTCGACGAGACCGGGCACTTCCCGATCGAGACGGTGCGGAAGATGGGCAGCCTGGGATTGATGGGCATCGAAGTGCCGGAGGCCTACGGCGGCGCCGGGATGGACGCGCTGGCTTACGTCCTGGCCCTGGAGGAGATCTCCCGGGTGGACGCCTCCCACGGCACGATCATGTCGGTCAACAATTCGCTCTTCTGCCACGGCCTGATCAAGTTCGGCAGCGAGGCGCAGAAGGAGACGTTCCTGCGCCCGGTCGCCAGCGGCGTTGCGATCGGGGCCTACTCGCTCACCGAGCCGATGTCGGGCTCCGACGCCGGCACGATGCGATCCCGGGCTGAGCGCAAGGGCGACGAGTACCTGCTCCAGGGCCGGAAGTCCTGGGTGACCAGCGGTCCGGTGGCCGACTTCATCCTGGTCTTCACCATGACCAACCCCGAGGCCGGCCCCAAGGGAATCACCGCCTTCCTGGTGGAGAGCGACCGGCCCGGATTCAGCCGCGGCAAGGACGAGCCCAAGTTGGGGATTCGCGCTTCCGCCACCTGCGAGATCGTCTTCGACGATTGTCGCATCCCGGCGGCGAACCGTCTGGGGGAAGAAGGCGAGGGTTTCAAGATCGCCTTGACCGTGCTCGACGCGGGACGCATCGGGATCGCCGCTCAGTCTGTGGGCATCGCTCAGGCGGCCTACGACGCCAGCCTGAGCTACGCCCGCGAGCGGGAAGCGTTCGGCCAGCCGATCGGGGAGTTCCAGGGGATCGGTTTCCGCCTGGCCGACATGCGCACGCGCATCGAAGCCAGCCGCCTGCTCACCTTCAACGCCGCCCTGGCCAAACAGCGATCCAAGTCCGACGGGAGCCGCTACACCCTGCAGGCCTCGATGGCCAAGTTGTTCTCCTCGGAGAGCGCCATGTTCTGCGCTCACGCTGCGGTCCAGATCCACGGCGGGGTCGGATACTCCAAGGAGTTCCCGGTGGAGCGCTACTTCCGCGACGCCAAGGTCACCGAGATCTACGAAGGGACCAGCGAGATCCAACGCCTGGTCATCGCCCGACAGGAACTTGAGACTCGCTAGCTCCAGGCATAGGTCGCGCTTTGCACCAGACCGGACTCCCCTCCGTCGACGAGATTCCACCGCACCACCGGCTTCCTGCTGGTGGTCGGGCTGGTGCTCGTGCTGACGGGCCAGGTGATCCTCCAGCAACCGGGCGACTCGCTCTTCTACGAAGTTGGCCTGCCGATCGTCGGCGGGATGGTGTTGATCCTGCTCGGCCTGCAGCAGGCCGTCTATTCCCGCTTCCCTTCTCTTGCCGGGCGACTGGAGCCGTTGCGCCGTCACATCGACCCGGGTCGCAGTCCGGCTCCTGTCTACCTGGCGGCCTTGCTGGGAGCCGCAACTGCCGGCGCGGCAGCCGGCCACCAGGCTCTGCTGCGATTGCCGGCGTTGGCCCTGGCGCTGTGGGTCGGCTCGATCGCCCTGGCCCTGGCCGCCTCGGGCCGCTGGCCGCGTCTGGGCCGGTTGAGCCGGGCCGACTTCGCGTTCGTGGCGGTGCTCCTCTCGCTGGCTATCGCGGTACGAGTCATACGCCTGGGGGACATTCCCTGGTTGCTGGCAGGGGACGAGGCCTCCGTGGGCCTGAGCGCCCGTGAGTTCCTCCAGGGCGGATGGAGCAATCCGTTCCGGGTCGCCTGGTACTCATTCCCTTCCCTGTTCTTCGTTGTCCCGGCCGCTTCGATCGGATCGCTCGGTGCCACGATCGAAGCCCTGCGCCTGCCGGCCGCGCTGGCCGGCGCTCTGACCGTGGCCGCGCTGTTCCTATACGCACGGGCCGCGTTCGGCCGTCCCGCGGCCTACCTGGCGTCGGCCTACCTGGCTTTCTTCCACTTCCATGTCCACTTCAGCCGTATCGCCCTGAACAACATCTGGGACCCTCTGTTCCTGACCCTGTTCTCGTGGCTGGTCTGGAAAGGCTGGGCCCATGAGGATCGGTCGGCCTTTGCCTGGGCCGGGCTGACGGCCGGACTGGGGATGTACTTCTACACAAGCATCCGGATCCTGCTCGTGCTGGTCCCGCTCTGGTTGGTGGTGGCTGCCTTGCGGGACCGCCCGAAGCTCCGACGAACTGCCTCCGGATGGATCGCCCTTGCCCTGGTGATGTTGGTGGTCTTCCTGCCGCTGGCGATCTTCTATCTCCAGCACCCCAACGAGTTCATGGCGCCGATCCAGCGGGTGTCGCTGCTGGGCAACTGGATGACCTCCGAGGTCGCACAAACCGGACTTCCGGCCTGGAGGATCCTGGCCGAGCGGATGGTTCTCTCGGCTTCGGCCTTCACTTTCACCAGCCTCGGCCACTGGTACCGGATCGACCACCCGATGCTCCTACCGCTTCCTGCCACTCTGTTTCTCCTGGGATCCGTGGTAGCCCTGTGGCGTGCCGCCGATCTGCGCATGACCTGGGTGCTGCTGTGGCTCGCTGCCGGCGTGGCGGTGGGGGGTTTGAGCGAGAGCACACCCGCTGCTCAGCGCTACATCTTCCTGGCTCCGACGGTCGCCCTGGTGGTGGCCTTGCCACTCGCCGAAATCGTCGCAGGGCGTTCCCCTCGCCGCAACCTGATGGCGGCCGGCGCCGTCGGAGTCCTCCTGGCGGCCATCCTGTTCGATTTGAGGTTCTACTTCTCCGACTACACACCCTCTCGAAGGTTCTCCGACAGCAACACCGAGGTGGCCCAGACCCTCGGCTTCTTTCTGCGCAACTCGGGGCTGGCGGAAGAGGAAGTCGAGGTCTTCTTCGCCGGGAGCCCCCGGATGGGCGCCGGCTCGATCCCGACCCTGGCCTACCTTGCGGACGGCGCCCAGCTATTCGACCTCCCCACGCCGCTGGACGTGATCCCCGAGCGGGGACCCGATGCGCCGGCGGTTTTTGCTTTCCTGCCTCATACCCTGGCCGGCCTCGAGCAGATCCAACAGGCGTATCCCGGGGGGCAAACCAGCGTCCAGCTGGCGGCGGACGGGAAAGAACTGTATACGATCTACCTGGTCCGCTGACCGCGCAGGGCCCGCCGTTATAATCGGCTCACCCTGGTCCCTCGCGAGGTCATCGACTTGCGCTCGGTTCATTTCTCCCGTCACGGCGGCCCTGAGGTCTTGAACTACGGTGAACTGCCCGAGCCCGTTCCCGGGCCGGGGGAGGTTTTGGTTCGCCTGAAGGCGGCCGCTCTCAACCGCTCGGACTTGTGGGTGCGGGAGGGCTGGAGCGGACTCAAGCTGGACTATCCCCACATCCCCGGCGGCGATGGGGCCGGGGCGATCGAAACCTTGGGCCCCGATGTCACTGGCTGGTCCCCCGGCGACCGGGTGGTGATCAACGCCAATCTGGGTTGCGGCCGGTGCCACGCCTGCCTTGAAGGCCGGGACAACCAGTGCCGTGCCTGGCACCTCCTGGGCGAGACGGTCCCCGGCACGTATGCCGAGGCCGTGGTGGTTCCCGCCCGCAACCTCCTGGCCCTGCCCGACGGGTTCGACGAACACGCTGCCGCGGCGGCAGCCCTGGTGTTCCTGACCGCCTGGCACTCCCTGGTCACTCGCGGGGGACTGCAGGCGGGCGAATCCGTGCTGATCGTGGGCGCTTCCGGAGGCGTGAACACCGCGTCGATCCAGGTGGCCCGGCTGGCCGGGGCGCGGGTGCTGGTGGTTGGATCGACCCGGGAGAAGCTGGCGTTGGCGGAGTCGCTGGGAGCCGATCAGACCATCGACCGGAGCCGGGAGGAAAACTGGTCGAAAGCCGTCTTCGAGGCCACCGGCCGGCGCGGGGTGGATGCGGTGGTCGACAACGTCGGCGCTGGGACCTTCCCGCTCAGCCTGCGTGCGCTGCGCAAGGGCGGCCGGCTGCTGACTGTCGGCAACACGGGCGGCCCCACCTTTGAGATCGACAATCGCTATATCTTCGGCAAGCATCTTTCGGTGATCGGATCGACCATGGGCACGCTTCAGGATTTCGCCACCGTCATGGGCCTGGTCTTTTCCGGTCGTCTGCGGCCCGTGCTGGATCGGACCTACCCGCTGCCGCAAGCCGCCGCCGCCCAGGAGTATCTGGGCGGGGGCCAGCAGATGGGTAAGGTCACCCTGGCCATCGGTTGAGCCAGGGTGGCCCCCGTAGGGTCGCGGCCTCGTCGCCGCCGCCGGCCGACGGTCGTAACCTGGCTCGCCGTCGGGGTGTTAACCTTCTCAGCCTTCTACCTGGCTCGGCTGGTACTGAGCCTCTCCCTTCCCGACCTGCCTCTCAGCGTTCCCGATTGGTACCTGCCGCTGACCGGCGCTCTCTGGGCAACCACCGGACTGGCCCTGACGTTCGCCCTATGGCGCGGAATCCGGCGCGCCCCGCGGGCTGCGCGCTGGGCGGGAGTCGTATACCTGTCCTGGGTCTGGGCCGATCGCCTGCTGCTGGTCCGGACCGATTTCGCCCAGCGCAGCCTGCCGTGGTGGGCGCTGGCCACTGTCCTGGGGGCGGTCCTGTTCTTCGGGGCCCTGTCGCAACCCGGGGTGCGTCGTTACTTTGCGGAGATGACAGATGAGTGAGTCTTCCCGGCTGAAACGGTTGACCGATCTGCGCGAACGCGCCATCAGCGGCGACGATACCACCCGCGCCGACGCCCAGCACGCTCGCGGCCGCCTGACCGCTCGCGAGCGGCTCGAGTTGCTGCTGGACAAGGGCTCGTTTCGTGAGCTCGATCTGTTCGTCACCCACCGCACCAGCGACTTCGGCCTCGACGAGCGCAAGGTGCTGGGCGACAGCGTGATCACCGGCTGGGGCACCATCGACGGACGCCTGGTGTACGTCTACTCGCAGGACTTCACGGTGTTCGGCGGCAGCCTGGGCGAAGTCCACGCCGAGAAGGTGGTCAAGATCCAGGAGATGGCCGTCCGCAACGGCGCCCCGATCATCGGCCTGAATGACTCGGGGGGGGCCCGGATCCAGGAGGGGGTGGTGTCGCTGGGGGGCTACGCCGACATCTTCCTGCGCAACACCCTGGCTTCCGGCGTGATCCCGCAGATCAGCGCCATCATGGGCCCGTGCGCCGGCGGGGCGGTGTACTCGCCTGCCCTCAACGACTTCATCTTCATGGTGCGCAACTCATCGTACATGTTCGTGACCGGCCCCGACGTGGTCCGTTCGGTGACCCACGAGGAGGTCGACTTCGAACAGCTCGGCGGCGCCGAAGTGCACGCCACCACCTCCGGCGTCTGTCACCGGGTGGCCGACAGCGAAGCCGACTGCCTGTATTTGATCCGGGTGCTGCTGTCGTACCTGCCGCAGAACAACATGGAAGACCCGCCGTTCGTGGCCTCCGCCGACGATCTGCTGCGCACCGACGAGGCCCTCAACAGCCTGATCCCCGACGACCCGAGCAAACCGTATGAGATCCGCGAGGTGATTCGATCGGTGATGGACCAGGGGACGTTCTACGAACTCCACGAACTGTACGCCCCCAATATCGTGGTGGGCTTCGCCAGGCTTGGCGGACACAGCGTGGGCATCATCGCCAACCAGCCGGCAGTGCTGGCCGGGGTGCTCGACATCAACGCCTCCGACAAGGCGGCGCGCTTCGTCCGCTTCTGCGACTGTTTCAATCTGCCGATCGTGACCTTCGTCGATGTCCCGGGTTTCATGCCCGGCACGGCCCAGGAACACGGCGGGATCATTCGACACGGCGCCAAGCTCCTGTACGCTTACTGCGAGGCGACGGTGCCCAAGGTCACCCTGATCACCCGGAAGGCCTACGGGGGCGCCTACGACGTGATGTCGTCCAAACACATCCGCGGCGACTTGAACTTCGCCTGGCCGTCGGCCGAGCTGGCGGTGATGGGACCCGACGGAGCGGTCAGCATCATCTTCCGTCGGGAACTCGAGAAGGCCAAGGACCCCGAAAAGCGCAAGGCGGAACTGGTGGCCGAGTACCGCCAGAAATTCGCCAATCCGTATGTGGCCGCCGCCCGCGGCTATCTGGACGACGTGATCGAACCTCGCCTCACCCGCCCGCGCCTGATCAACGCCCTGGAGATGCTCAGCAACAAGCGCGACGCCAACCCGGCCAAGAAGCACGGCAACATTCCGCTCTAGCGGTCCGCCATCGGTGGTGCGTCGTCAACAGAGTTCGGGCCGAGAGCTCTTCCGGTCGGGAAAACCCGCGATTGTGCGGAGTCGGACTCCCGTTGAGCCCGGCGACGGCCGCGGCGGCTCGACGCGGTCCAGGGGTCGCCCGTTCCATCAGACAGCGATCTGAGGCGCCGCCAATCGGTCCGCAGGGAAGGAGGGGTGCGGCCCGGCCCGACAGGTCGCGGCCCGAGGCCGCTCGGCTCATGTAGAATCGACCTTGGAGGACTCCACCGTCGATGTTCCAAAAGGTCCTGATCGCCAACCGCGGGGAGATCGCCGTCCGAATCATCCGGGCCTGTCGTGAGCTCGGGATTCGGACCGTGGCCGTCTATTCCGAAGCCGACCGCTCCGCACTCCATGTCCGGCTGGCCGACGAAGCCTTCCCCATCGGGCCGGCCCCGGCACGCGATTCCTACCTGCGAGCCGATCGGATCCTCGAGGCTGCCCTGCGCAGCGGCGCCGGGGCCATCCACCCTGGCTACGGTTTCCTGGCCGAGCGGGAAGACTTTGCCCGGGCTGTCGAAGACGCCGGTCTGGGTTTCATCGGCCCCCGCCCCTCGGCCATCGCCGCCATGGGCGACAAGGCCGTCGCCCGGGCAACGGTCGCCGCTGCCGGCGTGCCGGTGGTACCGGGCACGGAAGGCGAAGGCGACCTGTCGGACGAAGAGATCATCCGCGTGGCGCCTTCGATCGGCTTCCCTCTGCTGGTCAAGGCCACTGCCGGCGGCGGTGGCAAGGGGATGCGCGAGGTGCGGACCCCCGAGGAGCTCCCCGGCCTGCTCCAGGCGGCCCGGCGCGAGGCCGAAGCCGCCTTCGGCGACGGCAATGTCTATCTGGAGAAGCTGGTCGAAGGCGCCCGCCACATCGAGTTCCAGATCATGGCCGACTCGCACGGCAACGTGATCCACCTGGGCGAACGCGAGTGCTCCCTGCAGCGGCGCCACCAGAAACTCCTGGAGGAGGCGCCCTCCACGGCCCTCGACGACGCCTTGCGGACCAGGATGGGCGACCTGGCCTGTGCCGCCGCCCGGTCGGTGGATTACCTGAACGCCGGGACGATCGAATTCCTGCTCGACAGCGACGGCAACTACTTCTTCCTGGAGATGAACACCCGACTCCAGGTGGAACATCCCGTGACCGAACTGATCACCGGGGTCGACATCGTCAAGGAACAGCTGCGCATTTCGCGGGGACGCAAACTGCGCTATACCCAGGAGGATGTCAAGCTCAACGGCTGGGCCATCGAGTGCCGGATCAACGCCGAGGATCCCTACGACAACTTCCTTCCCTCCACCGGCAAGCTGGAACTGATCATCCCCCCGACCGGTCCGGGGGTCCGGGTCGACACCGGTGTCTACCCGGGGTTCGAGATCTCGCCCTACTACGACTTCTCTGATCTCCAAGCTGCTGGTGTGGGGCGAGACCCGGGGCGAGGCCGTGCTGCGCATGCGCCGGGCGCTGGAGGAGTACAAGATCCTGGGGGTCAAGACCAACATCCCGTTCCATCAGACCCTGATGGACTCGACCCGTTTCATGGCCGGCCAGTTCGACACCCGATTCGTCGAAGAGCGTTTTTCGATGGAAGACACCGAGGAAGGGCGTGCCCGCCAGCCCGACATCGCCGCCATCCTGGCCACCCTGGTGGCCCACCGTCACGGCCAGTTGGCCTCGCAGATCGTCCGGCGCAACGAACGCGACACCAGCAACTGGAAGTGGGTCGGCCGCTGGGAGCGGATGCACCGATGATCATCAGCCATCGGCGTTCGGCGTTCAGCGTGCAGGGGTCACGGTTCGGCCTTCAGCTTCCACTCGAATCGGCGCTCGGCGATGGGGCGCCGCCAGCAGGGCCTGGCCGTAGCGCGGGCCGTCGGCTGATGGCCGCGCGGCTATGAAATACTTCGCCACCCTCGACGACCACACCTACGAGATCGAGATCCGCTCCGAGTTGGAGATCGTCGTGGACGGGCGCAGCCTGACGGTCAACTTCGAGACCATGGCCGACCAGCCGGTGTACTCCCTGCTGCTGGGGAATGAATCCTACGAGGCCTACGTCAGCGAGAGCGGGGCCGGCCTGCAGGTGCTGCTGCGCGGCAAGCTGTACGAGGTCGAGGTCGAGGAGGAACGCCAGCGGCGGCTGCGTCAGGCGTCCGGGGTGGCGCCTCCCGCCGGCGGGGAATTCCACCTCAAGGCCCCGATGCCCGGCCTGGTGGTGGCCATACCGGTGACCGAAGGACAGGCGGTTGATCGCGGGGACCACCTGGTGATCCTCGAGTTGATGAAGATGCAGAATGAACTGCGGGCGCCGCGGGCCGGCGTGATCCAACGTGTGCGGGTGGGGGTCGGCGATCGGGTGGAGCAGCACCAGGTGCTGGTGACCCTGACCTAGCCGTGGCCCCCCTCCCCCTCGAGATCGAAGCCAAGTTCGCGGTCGGCGCCCTGCTCCCGGTGCGCCAGCGACTGCTCAACCTGGCGGCCCGGCAGCGTCTCCCCCGGCTGCGCGAGACCAACCTGCGCTTCGACTTCCCCGACGGTCGATTGCGGAACGCCAAGCAGGTCCTGCGGGTGCGCAGCGACCATCATCACCTGCTCACCTTCAAAGCGCCCGGCGCCGACCCGGAGCACCGGCTGGAATGGGAGACCGGGATCGACAATCCGGATTCGCTGGTGCACTTGCTGAAGTCGATCGGGCTGGAAGTGGTCTTCGTCTACGAGAAGTACCGCGAAACGTTCACCCTGGATCCGTGCGAAGTGATGCTCGACGAGCTTCCTTTCGGCTGCTTCGTCGAGGTCGAAGGCCCCGACCTGAAGGCGGTCCGCGAAGTCAGCGGTCCGGCTGGGCTTCGACTGGGACGAGCGCGTGGCGCTGACCTACCTCGGGCTGTTCGACATCCTGCGCCGTCAGCATGGTTGGACCTTCCGCGACGCCACCTTTGACAATTTCGCCTCGACCACCAGGCCGGAGCTCGAGGCCTTGGCGGCCGCCATCCGCCAGCAATGAACGAACGCCTGCGCCGCGCCCTCGACGACTGGAAACATGGCGCGCTTCGTCCGGCGCTCGAACGACAGCCGGAGCGGCGGGCCGAATTCCATACGGGCTCCGGACTGCCCCTCGAGCCCTTCTACCTTCCCGAGCATGACGACCCGGATTACCTCGACCGGCTCGGCTTTCCCGGCGAGCCGCCCTTCACCCGCGGTGCGCAACCGACCATGTACCGGGGCCGGCTGTGGACGATGCGCCAGTATGCCGGCTACGCTTCAGCCGAAGAGACCAACCGCCGCTTCCGCTACCTGCTCGACCAGGGCCAGACCGGGTTGTCGATCGCCTTCGACCTGCCCACCCAGATCGGCTACGACGCCGACGATCCCTGGGCCGAGGGCGAGGTCGGCCGGGTCGGCGTGTCGATTTCCAGCCTGGACGACATGCGACGGCTGTTCGAGGGCATCCCGCTCGATCGGGTCTCGACCAGCATGACCATCAACGCCCCGGCGGCGATCCTGCTGGCGATGTACCTCGCCGTCGCCCGGCGCCAGGGCGTTCCGGTCGAGAGCCTGCGAGGCACGATCCAGAACGATATCCTCAAGGAGTACATCGCCCGCGGAACATACATCTTCCCGCCGGGCCCGGCGATGAGGCTGGTCACGGACATCTTCGCCTACTGCCGCCAGCAGGTCCCCCGCTGGAACACGATCTCGATCTCGGGCTACCACATGCGCGAGGCGGGAGCCACCGCGGTGCAGGAGGTCGCCTTCACCCTGGCCAATGCCGTGGCCTACGTCGAAGCCGCCCTGCGGGCCGGCCTGGGAGTGGACGAGTTCGCTCCCCAGCTGGCCTTCTTCTTCAACGCTCATAACGACTTCCTGGAGGAAGTGGCCAAGTTCCGGGCGGCGCGCCGGATGTGGTCGCGGCTGATGGCCGATCGCTTCGGCGCCCGGCACCCCGACTCCCTGCGCATGCGCTTCCACACCCAGACCGCCGGCTCGACCCTCACCGCCCAGCAACCGGAGAACAACGTGGTGCGGGTGGCGCTGCAGGCTCTGGCGGCGGTGCTGGGGGGAACCCAATCCCTCCACACCAACAGCCTCGACGAAGCTCTCGGGCTTCCGAGCGAGTCGGCGGTACGCCTCGCCCTGCGCACCCAGCAGATCCTGGCCCATGAATCCGGAGTGGCCGAGACCATTGACCCGCTGGCCGGCAGCTACCTGATCGAGCACCTGACCGACCAGATCGAACTAGAAGCGCGTGCCTACCTGGATCGGATCGATTCCATGGGCGGGGCGCTGGCGGCGATCGAGCGCGGCTTCGTCCAGCAGGAGATCCACGAGGCCGCCTACCGCACCCAGAAGGAAATCGAACGCGGCGATCAGCTGGTTGTGGGGGTGAATCGTTTTCAGGAGGAGGGCTCCAGCCGTCCGGCGCCGCTGCGGGTCGACCCGCAGGTCGAGGCGACACAGCGCAGGCGGCTGGCGGAACTGCGCTCCGCCCGCGACGCCTCTACGGCCGGCCAGAGGCTCGAAGTCCTGGCGGTTGCCGCCCGGGGCTCGGAGAACCTGGTGCCCCGCATGATCGACTGCGTCGAGGCCGACGTGACCCTGGGGGAAATCTGCCACACCTTGCGCCAGGCGTGGGGCGAGTACCGCCCGACGCGGCTGTGACCGAACCTGGAGCACTCCGTCCGGATCCTCTGAGGCCCTCATGAGCCACATCAAACGCATCGACCACGTCGCCATCCTGGTAGAAGACATCGACGCCGCCCTGGGTTTCTGGCGCGATTCCCTGGGGCTACCGCTGACGCACGTGGAAGACGTGCCCGACCAGGAGTTGGTGGTGGCCTTCCTGCCGACGGGAGAGTCGGAGGTCGAACTGGTGCGGCCGAGCAGCGACAGCAGCGGGGTCGCCCGGTACCTCGAGAAGCGCGGGCCCGGCATGCACCACATCTGCTTCGAGGTGACCGACCTGGCTTCGTGCCTTGACCGGCTGGCGGCCAACGATGTTCGGCTGATCAATCGTGAGCCGGTGATCGGCACCGGGGGCAAGCGGATCGCCTTCATCCACCCGGAAAGCACCCACGGTGTTCTGGTGGAGCTCTACGAGTTGACCCAGGAGGAGCCCCAGATCCGGCTGGCGCGCGCGATGTCGCTGGCCGACCGGGTGTTGGGAGAAGGCCAGGTGATGGTCGCCGGAGTGCGAGCCTTCCTGCGGACACTGCGCGTGGGGCAGGCCGACAGCTCGCCGCCTGCCCGCGAGAACTAGCCGCCGACCCGTGGCCTCGGGGTCCGCAAGGAAGATCAGTTCACCCGCAGCACCAGCGCCGCGGCCGTGTCGCCGGCGGCGCACCCGCTGAACAAGCCGTATCCGCCGCCCCGCGCGGCCAGCTCCTCGATGAGCTCCATCACAAGCCGCATTCCGGTCGGACCCTGGGGATGGCCCCAGATCAGGGACGAGCCATAGTTGTTCACCTTCTCCAGGGGGAGGCCGAGGCCGTTGGAGAAGCACACGTCGTTGACGGCGAACCTCGTCTGACGGTCTCAGGCAAACCGGCACGTTGCGGTTCGCTGCGCCGCCGAGGGGCGGGGCGCGAAGCACATGCTATAATCCCGCGCCTCCCCCGCCTCGAAACTCAGGAGCCGCGCCCCCGATGTTCGACCGCGATCAACTCGAGAAGTTGCGCCAATCGCTCGAGCGCTGGGAAGAGACCACCCGCCAGCAGGCGGCCACCCGCCTTCCGGAGCGGCGCAGCGAATTCCTGACGACCTCGTCGGAACCGGTGGCGGGGCTGTACACACCGCTCGACCTCGCCGACCTCGACCACGATCGCGACCTCGGCCTTCCCGGCGATTTCCCCTACACCCGCGGCATCCACCCCACCCTGCACCGCGCCCGCCTGTGGACGATGCGCATGTTTGCCGGCTTCGGCACCGCCGAAGAGACCAACCGGCGTTTCCGGTATCTGCTCGATCAGGGTCAGACGGGCTTGTCGATCGCCTTCGACCTGCCCACCCTGATGGGCTACGACACCGACTCGCCGGAGGCGCTGGGCGAGTTCGGCAAGTGCGGCGTCGCCATCTCGTCCCTGCGCGACATGGAACTGCTGCTGGAGGGCATCCCGCTCGACAAGGTCTCCAGCAGCATGACCATCAATTCCCCGGCGGCGGTCATCTGGGCTATGTATATCGCCGCCGCCGAGAAACAGGGCGTCCGTCCGGACCAGCTGCGGGGCACCATCCAGAATGACATCCTCAAGGAGTACACCGCCCAGAAGGAGTTCATCTTCCCGCCCGAGCCGTCGATGCGGCTGGTGGTCGACACCATCGAGTACGGCACGCAGAAGCTGCCGCAGTGGAACACCATCTCGATCTCGGGTTACCACATTCGCGAGGCCGGATCGACGGCCGGCCAGGAGCTGGCCTTCACCCTGCTCGACGGCACCGAGTACGTGCGCTGGGCGCTGCGCCGCGGTCTGTCGATCGACTCCTTCGCCCCGCGTCTGTCGTTCTTCTTCAATGCCCACAACGATTTCTTCGAAGAGATCGGCAAGTACCGCGCCGCACGGCGCTTGTGGGCCCGCGAAATGCGGGAGGTCTTCGGAGCCGCCGACCCGCGCTCCTGGCTGATGCGCTTCCACACCCAGACGGCCGGGGTCAGCCTGACGGCGCAACAACCGGAGAACAACATCGTCCGCACCACGGTCCAGGCTCTGGCGGCTGTGCTGGGGGGCACCCAATCGCTCCACACCAACTCCATGGACGAAGCCCTGGCCCTGCCCTCCGAAGAGGCGGTCACCGTCGCCCTGCGCACCCAGCAGATCCTGGCCGAGGAGTCCGGCGTGGCTAACACGGTCGATCCGCTGGGCGGATCGTTTTTCGTCGAGGCCACCACCAATCGCCTTGAAATGGAGGCGCGCCAGTACTTCCAACGGGTAAGCGACCTGGGTGGCGTGCTGCCGGCCATCGCCGCCGGATTCTTCCAACGGGAAATCGCCGAAGCGGCCTACCGCTACCAGAGGGAGATCGACACCGGCGACCGGGCGATCGTGGGGGTCAACGCCTACCGGGATTCCGCGCCGGTGGCCATCCCCCTCCTGGAGATGGACCCAGACGGGCTCCGCCGCCAGCAACGCCGCCTGGAGGCCCTCCGCCGCGAGCGCGATAACGCCGTCGTGGGCCAGGCCCTCGATCGGCTCCGGCTGGCGTGCCAGGGCACCCACAACACGATGCCTCACATCCTGGAGGCGGTACGCGCCTATGCCACCCTCGGCGAGATCGTGGACGTGATGCGGGGTGTCTTCGGGACTTACATCGAGCCTTCGATCATCTGAAATCCGATCCCGGGCGTGGGGCGCACCGGGCTTTCACTTCCCCCCGCCGCCCGCTGGGGTACGAACCGGCCGAAGCGCGCAGTGGCCTCGTCCAGAATCCAGCGGGTATGCAGGACGAAGCTCTCGCGGACGATCGGGTGGAGCCCCATCAGGAATCCCCTCAGGTCGGTGGCAAGGTCGTGCATCGGTGTCTGGGTGCAGGCCTCCAGCCACTGGATCGTGTTCTTTCGATAGGGTTCCCGCAGGGTCGCAACTCGTTCGGCCAGCATCGTCGCATCAGAATCCCAGTCTCCCATGCTCGCCTCCAGGCAATCCAGATGCAAGGACAGGGCCAAGCCTGTAAGATAGCTCTATGGGAGAGTTCGTCCCTGCCTACCTCACCCGCACCGGCCCGGCCGAACTCGCCGTCCGAGCCCGGCTGGCGCAGCGCCACCTCAACTTCTGCGATCTGTGTGCGCGCTATTGCCGGATCGACCGGCGGGAGCGGGTTGGGGCATGCCGAACCGGGGTCCACGCCCGGGTGGCGTCGTACGGCCCCCACCACGGCGAGGAAGACCCTGTGCGGGGTTGGGCCGGATCGGGGACCGTGTTCTTCGCCGGCTGCAATCTGCGCTGTACCTTCTGCCAGAACCACGACATCTCGCAGGGAACGGCCGGGCGCGAGGTCGAGGCGGCCGAACTGGCCGCCATCATGCTCCACCTACAGGAAAGGGGCTGTCACAACATCAACCTGGTGTCTCCATCGCACGTCGTGGCGCAGATCCTGGAGGCCGTCGCCCTGGCCGCCCGTGCCGGGCTGCGGGTACCACTGGTCTACAACACCGGCGGCTACGACTCGCCCGAGGCCCTGGCGCTTCTCGATGGGGTCATCGATATCTACATGCCCGACATGAAGTACAGCGAGGCACGCACGGCCCGGTTGTACTCGCGAGCGCTGGACTACCCGGGGGTGAATCGCAGAGCGGTGCGAGAGATGCACCGCCAGGTCGGCGATCTCGTGCTCGACCGGGACGGCCTGGCGCAGCGCGGGCTGCTCGTCCGTCACCTGGTCTTGCCCAACGACCTGGCCGGGACGGCCGAGGTCGTGCGGTTCCTCGCGCAAGAGGTCTCTCCCCGGACCTACCTCAACCTGATGGACCAATACCGCCCATCCTTCCGGGCCGTCGGCGACCCCGCGCTCGGCAGGCGGATCTCTGCGGAAGAGCTTCAGGCCGCGAGGGAGAGCGCCCGGGCCGCCGGCCTTCACCGCCTGGATTCCCTGGCACGCTAGGGCAGCCCAGCCTCGGGTCTGTCTCCTCGCTTCAGCGCGCTCCCCCTAGCGTAGGGTAATCGTCGGGTCTTGCTCCGGATTGGCGATGTAGACCAGGCCTGCGATACGTACGCCAACAACAACACCGCCCTCGACGCGAACTCCGATGCGGTCGCCTTCGCCACCCTCCAGTTCGCCATGAACCTGGAAGAGATCACCGGCGCCCACGGCAAGGGCAACTTCGACCCCGACAAGTGGGGCGACCTGAACATCAAGTAGGCTGCCCCCCGGCGAACGGCCGGACCTGGCACCAAACCAGAACGCGACGACCCCCCGGCGACCGGGGGGTCGTTCGTCTGTGCGATAAGCGAAGCACTCAGTCCAGGAACATCGGCAGCCCGGCCACCTCGCGGATCCGTGGCCGGTAGGCCTCCGCATCGTACAGCCGGTCCACCCGAACCGTCTTCTTGCCCTCGCCGGTCTGCGAAATCGGTACGTGGGTGTAGACCCCCTTGCGTAGGGCGACCATCTCTCCCGAGACACCCCCCAGCGCCAGCTCCGCCGCCAGTTCACCATAGTTCCGAGCGACCATGCGGTCCAGTGTGTCGGGCGGGCCCGAACGCATCAGGTAGGTCAGCGGCTGGCTGAGCACGTCCGACCCGGTGAGTTCCTTGATCCGGTCGGCCGTCAGCTCACCGATCCCCCCCAGCTTACGGTGTCCGTAGGCGTCGGCCTTCCCCCGGGCCACCATTTCTCCCTCGAGGGCCTGGGCACCCTCCGAGATCACGATCACCGAGTAGCCGCTGGGGTTGGCTTGCTTGTCGGCCAGGGCGAACTCCGCCAGCCGTCTGTCGTCGAAAGGCACTTCCGGGATGACCACCCGGTCGGCCCCGGCCAGATACCCGGTGAACAGAGCCGTTTCGCCGCTGTAGCGTCCGAACAACTCCACCACCGCGATGCGCTCGTGCGATCCGGCGGTGCTGCGCAGCCTGTCGATCGCCCACAGGCTGCGGGTGACGGCCGTCGAGAACCCGATGCAGTAGTCGGTGCCGACCACGTCGTTGTCCATGGTCTTGGGGATCGCCACCACAGGGATGCCTTCGTTGTGCAGCCGCAGCGAATACGACAGGGTGTCGTCGCCGCCGATGGTGACCAGGACGTCGATCTGGATTCGCTCCAGCACGCGCAGAATGTGGGCGGTGAAGTCTTCGGCCTCCTGGGTGGTGCGGCTGGCCACCAGGTGGGCCGGGGTCTCCTTGGGCCGCACCCGGGCCGGGTTGGTGCGGGAAGTGTGCAGGAAGGTGCCTCCGGAGCGGTCGATGGTCCGCACAACGCTTCGGTCGAGAGGTAGCAGATTGTCTTTCAGGGAAGCCTCGTCATCCAGATCCAGCCGGAGCAGGCCTCCCCAGCCTCTCCGGATCCCGAGCATGCTGTGCCCGGCGTCGGTCACCCGCCGGGTCACGGTCTGGATACAGGCGTTCAATCCGGGGACATCGCCGCCCCCCGTCAGGATTCCGAACTTCATGGCTCCGCTCCTGGTGATTGCGGCCTACTGGATGCGCAGACGCTCCACACGCACCGTGCCTTCGCCCAGCAGCCCGGTCAATTGGTGGAACAGATCTCGGCAGACACCGGTGGTCGAATTCGGGAACTCCAGATGGTACTGCCGGGAAGACTCGAACACGTGAAACACGAAGTGATCCCGTCCAGGGTACGACAACAACAGCCCGTGGACGCGGCGGAGGCGGCGGGCATCGCGCAGGGCGTCGCCGGTCGAGGTCAGACGCAGGGTCAGGAGACGGGGGTCGTTGTCACCCTGCTCTCGTCGCAGCGCCTCCGGAGGGAGCCCGGCCTCAGGCCAGGCCGGCGGAGACGGGCGCGGGCCTGGCCCAGGTCCGGACGAAGGAGCAGGCTTTTCCGAATCGGTCCCCTCGGCCAGCACCGGAACCGCCTCGGGCACGACCTCAGGATCCGCCGCGGGCTCCACGGCCTCGTCCGGCGGTTCAGGCTCGAATTGCGACGGGGCCGGCGATGGTGCGGGAGTGTTCTGAAGGGGCCGGATCAGAGAGAACTCGGTGGTCAGCAGGTCGGCCAGCACTTTCGGGTCGCCCCGCTCGGAGTCGAATCCGTCCCTTGACCACCACGATCTTGCGCGGTGCGATCCAACCGGCCACCTCGGCCCACAGCCGGCTGAACACCACCAGCTCGATGGATCCCTGGAGGTCTTCCAGGGTGACGAAACCCATCGGCTTGCCGGTGCGGGTCTGATGGGGCCTGACGGCGGTCACCTCGCCGGCGACCACCACCTCCTGGCCGTGGTCCACTTCCGCCAGCTCGGCCGCGCTATGGCTGACCACCTGACGCAGGTCTTCCCAGTGGCGGGTGAGAGGATGCTCGGCCAGGTAGACCCCCAGCAGCTCCTTTTCCCACTGGAGCTTCTGGCGGGAAACCGCATCACTCTCGACCTTGGGAGCCACCTCGATCTTCTCCTCCACCCCGGTCGATCCTCCGAACATCGACAGTTGTCCGACTTCGGCCGCACGGAAGTGAGAGACGGAAACGGCCAGCACCCGGTCGACCATCTCAAGCAGAGATGTTCGTGCGCCGAAGCGATCCAAGGCGCCAACCTTGACCAGGCATTCCACGGCCCGCCGCCCCACCTGGCGCAGGTCGGCCCGGCGCGCCAGGTCGCCCAGGTCGGCGAAGGGACCGTCCGTGCGGGCTTCCAGGATCGCTCGGACCGCGCCTTCGCCCACGTTCTTCACCGCCGACAACCCGTAGCGGATCACGTCCCGCCCGGCCTCCGACTCGATCTCGAAGTCGATCCCGCTGGTGTTCAGGTCGGGCGCCAGGACGGCGATGCCCATGCGCCGGCAATCGGCGATATACAGCGCCACCCGATCGGTGTCGCCCTTGAACACCGACAGCAAGGCGGTCATGTACTCCAGCGGATAGTGGGTCTTCAAGTAGGCGGTTTCCACGCAGAGCACGGCGTAATCGGCGGCGTGACCCTTGTTGAAGCCGTAACGGGCGAAAGCCTCCCAGTCGTCGAAGATGGCGTGGGCGTCGGTTTCGGGGATCTCCCGCGAAGCGGCCCCGCGCACGAACTTGTCGCGTTCCTGGTGGAGCGCTTCCGCCTTCTTCTTGGCGACGGCTTTGCGCAGGATGTCGGCGTCGGCGGCCGTATACCCGGCCAGTTCCATCGCCGTGTACATGATCTGCTCCTGGTAGACCGTGATCCCGTAGGTCTCCTCCAGGATCGGCGCCAGCCGCTCGTGGCGGTAGCGGACCTGTTCCTCCCCGTGCATGCGCCGGATGTAATCGGGGATGAACTCCATCGGCCCCGGGCGGAACAGGGCCACCATGGCGGTGATGTTGGCCAGGCGCGAGGGCTTCATCTCCATCAGGTAGCGGCGCATCCCGCTGCCTTCCACCTGGAACACGCCCATCACCTCGCCCCGACCGAGCAGCGCGTAGGTCTCGGGATCGTCCAGCGGGATCGTGTGGATGTCCAGGCGCACCCCGTGTCGGGCTTCGATCAGGGCGCAGGCGCGGGCCATCACGGTCAGGGTGGAGAGCCCGAGGATGTCGACCTTGAGCAGACCCAGGGAGTCGAGCACATCCATGCCGAACTGGGTGACCACCGTCACCGGCGCACTGTCGTCGGCGGCCTTGGTCGGCCGGTGCAGCGGGACGTAGTCGAGCAGCGGGCGGTCGCTGATGATCACCCCGGCGGCATGGGTGCCGGCGTTGCGCACCACCCCTTCCAACCGGCAGGCGGTATCGATCATCTCCTTGAGGTAGGGCGCCTCTTCATAGGCGTCGCGCAGCACCGCCACCGTGTCGATCGCCTCCGCCAGTGTCGACGGTTTGCCCGGGATGTTCGGCACCAGCTTGGCCACCCGGTCGACCTCCGGCAGCGGGATGTCCATCACCCGCCCCACATCACGGATGGCGGCCCGTGCCCCCAGGGTGCCGAAGGTGATGATCTGGGCCACCCGGTCGCGGCCGTACTTGTCGGCGGCGTACTCCAGCACCCGGTGGCGCTGATCGTCCTGGAAATCGAGGTCGATATCGGGCATCGAGATGCGGCCCGGGTTCAGGAACCGTTCGAAGATCAGACCGTGCTCCAGCGGGTCGACCAGCGTGATTTCCAGACAGTAGGCGGCGATCGACCCGGCCGCCGAGCCCCGGGCGTTGTACCAGATCTGCTGCTCTCGGGCGAAACGACACAGGTCCCAGACGATCAGAAAGTAGGTGTCGAACCCCATGCGGTGGATCACATCGAGTTCGTAACTCAGCCGCTCGCGCAAGGCGGGGTCATCGGCCCGCGGCCCAAACCGGCGGCGCAGGCCGGTGTCCGCCAGCCGGGCCAAATACGCCTGGGGCGATTCGCCCGTGGCCACTTCGAAATGGGGAAGCCGGTAGCCCTGGAAATCCAGATCGACCTGGCAGCGCTCGGCGATCTCCAGGGTGTTGGACAGGGACTCGGGGATCTCGCCGAACAGCCCGGCCATTTCCTGCGGCGTCCGCAGGTAGTACGACGGGTCGGTCATCCGCATCCGGGCCGGGTCGGCCCGCACCGAGCCGGTCTGGATGCACAACAGCACGTCTTGCAGTTCCCAGTCTTCCGGCCGGACGTAATGAACGTCGTTGGTGGCCACCAGCCGGCCGCCGACCCGCCGCGATTCCTCGACGATCTGGCGGTTGACCTCGGGCAGTTCCGGGATGTCGTGGTGTTGGACCTCGAAGAAGAAGCGGTCGCGGCCGAACACCTCCAGGTGCCAGTCGATCCAGCGGCGGGCGTCCTGGGTGCGTCCTTCCAGCAGGGCGCGCGGGATCTCGCCCGAAAGACAACCGCTGGTGGCGATCAGACCTTCGCTGTGAGCGGCCAGCAATTCGTGGTCAATCCGTGGACGGTAGTAGAACCCGTCCAGCTGGGCTGCGCTCGCCAGGCGGATCAGGTTGCGATAGCCGGCGTCGTTCTCGGCCAGGAGCACCAGATGGTGGGCGCGTCCGTCCAACTGCGGATCCCGGTCGGCCATCCTGCGCGGGGCCAGATAGGCCTCCATCCCGATGATCGGGCGAAGACCTTCCTGTCGCGCTTCCCGGTAGAAGTCCACCACGCCGTGCATCACCCCGTGATCGGTGATGGCCAGGCCGGGCATGCCGAGCTCCTTGGCCCGCGCAACCAGATCCCGGACATGGCTCAGCCCGTCCAGCATGGAGTATTCCGAATGCACGTGCAGATGGACAAACGACATCGGCGGGAACGCTCTGATTATAGCCAACCTGCGCGCCCGCGCCACAAACCGCTCGGCGCGGACGCGCAGGAGGGTTAATTCGGCGGCGGGGTCAGCGGTCCGCGGCCGCCAGCGGGCGTTCCCCGACGAGGTCGCGACCCCGAAACGCGTCTGGGTGACCGCGCCCAGCCCGATCAGGCCGAGCACCGCCGGCACCGCAAGACCGACGCAGGGGATCAGCCCGAACAGAGGCGAGGCGATCGAGACCAGCAGTGTGCCGACGGCGGCCTGCGCCGTGGGCGACCAGTCCAGGCGGAAGGTCTGAGTCATCCGCCACCCCAGGGCCAGTCCGAGGGAGACCCACCCGAAGGCCCAGGCCACCCCCAACAGCAGCGCCGCGATCAGCCCGAAGGGGCTCAGGCAGATGGTCAGGAACAGGACCACGATCACGGCCAGCGCGGTCGCAAACGTCAGCAGGCCGATCCCGCCTGCGGCCACAGGCTGGTCGACCAGCGCGCCGGCCGTGCGGGAAGCGCGCTCCGGCCAGATCACCGCCACCACGACCGCCAGGCCCGCCATCAGCATCGCCCGGAACAGCCCCCAGGCCGCCATGGTTACCGGCTCCCAGCCGAAACCCCAGCCCATCCCGGGCATCGGCCAGCTCATGACGAAGGGGGGCATCATCACTCCTCCGCGCGGACCGATCTGGAGGCCGCCATCCCAGGGTCGATCATCGACCTGGCCCAGGACCCGGGACCCGTCGGCGCGGTCGACAACCGCGCCAACCCCGATCAGGTCGCCCTCCACCAGCGCCGTGGAGCCGAGGTTGACGATCCCCCCGACGGCCACCAGGTCTCCTTGCACCACCCCATCCGCGGTCAGGAAACCCCCGACCAAGACCACATCCCCTTCAACGCTTGAACCCGGATCGAGGTCCCCGGCCCCGCCGATCACGAGCAGGTCTCCCTCGAGCACCTCACCGCCCTTCAAGGCGAAGGTCCCGCCAATCACCACTTTCCCTTCGGCGGACCCCCCCGCCAGTGCGGCAGCGGGGATTAGAAGCAGCACGGCTGCGACAGCGAAAACGGCGAGTTTCTGCAATCTCATGTCGACTCTCCTCGAGGCGGCCCGCCGGGACTCGTCGGATCCGGCGGAACCAGGTGTGGATCGGGGAAGAGCCCCGCGGGCTTCATGCGGGTACGTCCTTCAGACTACCACCTGGCGTCTCTGGCCCTCGTGTTCCACCGCGGGTCGGGATAGAAATCGGGACCTGGAAGTGTCAGACGGCGGGGTGCGTCCCCGGCCTGGCGCCCCGCAATGGCCTGCGGGGCTAGGCGGGCGGCGAGTTCCCCGGGTGGACGGGCTCCGCAACTCGATCCTGGTCCCCGATCAGGCGGACCATGTAGGTTCCTCGAAGACGGTAGCCGAGCCTTCGGTAGTAGCCCCGGGTGCCCAGGGCGCTGATCACCGCCAATCGCTTGTAGCCGGCTTCGGCCGCAATCGATTCGGCCTCACGCATCAACTCGACCCCCATGCCTGCATGCTGGGCGGCCCCATCCAGCTCCTTCCCGACTTCGATCGAGGGTCCGACCACATGCAGCTCGCGCAACAACGCCGCCTCCGCCAACTCGGGCAGCGGGGCCGCCTCGCCCGGAAGGGATAGTCGCGCATACCCAGCCAGCCGATCCTCGGGCGTCACCCGCGACAGGAACACTTCGGTGCCCGACCCGGCCCGGTACACCACCCGGCGCGCCCGCAGACCCGACGGATCGACCCTGGCGCTTCTCACCTCCCGGCAGCGGATGCAGCGGCAGGCAAGCCCCCGGCGTCTTAGCTCGGCCTGCGCGTCCTGGCGCAGGCTGGTCCTCCGATTTCCCTCGACCACGTTGGTCGAAGGGATATCCCGAATCACCCGATTCACCCGACAAGTCTCGGGGATCGTTTCCTTCAGATCCGCCAGCAAATCAATCAGTTGCTCGGTGGAATACGGGCGATAGCCACCTTGTTTCCAGATGGAAAACAGTTCGGCATTCTCCAGCAACTGGCACGGGTAGATCTTCAGCTCGTCGGGGCGGGGGCCGGTCTCATCCCACAGGCGGGCGAAGTCGAGGCGATCGCTGGCCGGCGTGGCGCCCAGCAGATTCGGCATCCAATGCAAGACGATCTTGAACCCCGCTCGACGCAGGAGATCGACAGCCTTCCCCAACTGTTCGACGGTGTGACCGCGCCGGTTGAGCCGCAGAATCTCGTCGTCGAGGCTCTGGGCCCCCAGCTGCACTTTTGTGACTCCCAGGCTGCGCAAACGCCGGATCTCCGCCAGATCCACGTGATCGGGTCGGGTCTCGACGACCAGCCCGACGTTTCGGTGATCCGCCTCGGCATTCCACGCCTGGGCCTGGTCGAGGTCCGCGGAGCGCCGGCTGTTCAGCGCATCCAGACAGCGCTGTACGAACCACGTCTGGTAGTCCTGGCGGTACGCGCTCCAGGTGCCTCCCAGGATCAGGAGTTCGATCTTGTCCGTCGGGTGGCCGATCGCCCGGAGGGCCTCGAGCCGAGAGCTCACCTGCCGGAAGGGATCGAAGTCATGTTCGAGCGCCCGGGCGGCGCCGGGCTCATCGGGCAGGTAGGACTTGGGCATGCGCCAGTCGGTCGGACAGAAGACGCACTGCCCCGGGCACGGGTACGGTTTGGTCAGGACCGTCACCGTGGTCACACCCGACAAAGTTCGAATTGGTTTCATGCGCAGACGTCGGAGCAGAGCCGGATCGGCGGCCCACTCCCCGGAGTCGACCAGGCGGTGGTAGAGATGAACCAGATGGTGCTTCCCGAGGTAGCCGTTGTCGAGCGGGTAGCGGCGAATGGCCCGCATGATCTCGGCGCCCTGCCGGACCTCTTCCAGCGCAAGGCGCGCTCGCTCCAGGTGCTCCCCGGAGTACCGTCTCGCTTCGAGCCAGGCCGTCCTACGCGTCATCGACCGTTACAATCTCCGTATGCGTCCTGCGGTGCGCGATCGGTTGCTCAGCATCAACCGCGCATTCTATCAGACCCACGCCGCTTCCTTCGCCGCCACCCGGGCCCGCCTCCAGCCGGGAGCCGAACGCATTGTGCGACTCGTCCAAACCGACGACTCGCTGCTCGATCTGGGCTGCGGCCACGGTCTGGTAGCCCGTGCCCTGGCGGCCCAGGGCCACCGGGGCAGATACCTGGGCATCGACTCCAGCCAGGACCTTCTGAACCTGGCCGTCTCCGGGTTGCGCGAGCCCTGGGCCCGGTTCGCCTGTGCCGATCTTTCGGTGCGCGGCTGGACCGGGCAACGTACCGACCATCCCCAAGGGGGGTACTCCTGGTGGCTGGGCCTGGCGGTCCTCCACCACCTACCCGATCCAGGGCTTCGCCTGCAGGTCGTGAAGGAGATCCGGCAGATTCATGGGGCCGAAGGCCGCGCCGTCGTCTCGGTGTGGGACTTCCAGCGCAGCCCCCGGCTGCGGGGGCGTCTGGTTCCGTGGAGCGAGGTCGGGCTGGCAGAGGCAGACCTCGAACCCGGCGACGCCCTGCTCGACTGGCGGCATGAGGGCTACGGCCTTCGCTACGTCCATCACTTTCCGCCGGACGAGCTGCGTGGTCTGGCCGAGGCCGCCGGATACCGGGTGGAAGACGAATTCCGCGCCGACGGGGAAGGAGGAGAGCTCGGTCTGTACCAGTTGTGGCGAGCCTCCGAGGGTGCGGGCATGGTAGAATCACGGCCTCCGGGATGAGCCGGCGGCACACCAGGAGGGATGGCCGAGCGGACGAAGGCGGCTGTCTTGAAAACAGCTGTGGGGCAACCCACCGGGGGTTCGAATCCCTCTCCCTCCGCCAGGCTGTTCTCCCGGGGAGGTGCCGGAGTTGGCTGATCGGGGGCGCCTGCTAAGCGCCTGTCGGGGCTTCAAACCTCGACCGAGGGTTCGAATCCCTCCCTCCCCGCCTGCGCCACTTGCTGTGGGGCCGTATTGCCCTCGTAGCTCAGCGGATAGAGCACTTGGTTGCGGACCAAGGGGCCGCGTGTTCGAGTCACGCCGAGGGCGCTGATCCCGCTCCCTCCACCGGAGGGAGCGGTTCTTGCCTGCGCCCGGTTCCGGCCGGGGCGCGATCGTGGAGGTGAGGATGCTCTGGGAGATCCTGGCGGCGGCTCGGCCGCCGGCGTACCTCGACCCTGGATCGGGCTCTTACCTGATCCAGTTGCTGATCGCCGGCGCGCTGGGGGCGGCACTGGCTGTGCGGATGTCGTGGGATCGGATCAAGGGATGGTTCCGACGCAGGGATCGGAGGCCGCCGGACTCGGACGAGCATGCCGAGTAACGGTCGGATCGCGGCCTCGTTCCGCGATCCCAGTGGGTTCCTGTTTACACGCGACGGCGTGCTCTTCCGTCAGGTCAACCACACCTACCGCCCCACCTTCGACCGCCTGACGGAAAGCGGACTGCTGGGGGACCTGCTGGCCGCCGGACTGCTGATTCCGCACGAACCGGCGCAGATCGCCCCGGCCGAACCCGAGACCGCCTCCCTGGTGATCCGGCCCGAAGCCCTGCCCTTCATCTCCTATCCGTATGAATGGAGTTTCAGTCAGCTCCAGGACGCGGCGCTGGCCACGCTCGACATCCAGGCGAGAGCACTGGGACGGGGCCTTTCGCTCAAGGACGCCAGCGCTTACAACCTGCAGTTCCACCGAGGCAGGCCGACTCTGATCGACACGCTGTCGTTCGAGATCCTGCCGGAAGGCCGCCCGTGGGTCGCCTACCGCCAGTTCTGCCAACACTTCCTCGCCCCGCTGGCTCTGATGAGCCGGCGCGACGTACGTCTCGGGCAGTTGCTACGGGTGCACCTCGACGGGGTCCCCCTCGATCTGGCGACCCGCCTGCTCCCCTGGCGCTCGCGGCTGAACGGCGGGCTGCTCCTGCACCTGGTTCTTCACGCCGCGAGCCAAAGCCGATTCGCCGGGGCCGAGGTGCGTCAGGCAAGGGGTCGTGTCAGCCCGACGGGCCTGCGCGGTCTGATCGACAGCCTCCGACGCACGGTCGCCTCTCTGCGCTGGGAGCCGGGCCAGACAGCCTGGGCCGGTTACGGGACGATGCACAACTACACACCGGAAGCGCTCGCCGCCAAGCAAAAGCTGGTGGCTGCGTTCCTGGACCAGGCGCGGCCTGCCTCGGTTTGGGATCTCGGAGCAAACACCGGCGAATTCAGCCGCCTGGCTTCCGACCGGGGGATTTTCACCCTTGCCTTCGACTTCGACCCGGGGGCGGTGGAAACGAGCTATCGCGCCGTCCGGTCGCGCCGGGAAACCAGCCTCCTTCCCCTTGTGCTCGACCTGACGAATCCCAGCCCGGCCCAGGGCTGGGCGCATCGGGAACGCCTTAGCCTGGCCGACCGCGGGCCAGCCGGATTGGTGATGGCGCTGGCGTTGGTGCATCACCTGGCGATCGGGAACAACGTGCCGCTGCCGCAAGTGGCCGATCTGTTTGCCGGACTGGCACGCTGGGCGATCGTCGAGTTCGTCCCCAAGGAAGACGGCCAGGTGCGGCGGATGCTGGCGGCGCGAGAAGACATCTTCACGGACTATCATCGCCAGGGCTTCGAGCGGGCGTTCGAGCGGAGATTCACCCTGCTCCGAAGCCAGGAGATCGAGGGGACGCAGCGGGTTGTCTACCTGTGGGAGACGCGGTGAAGAACCGGCCGGACTGAACGGTCCCTCAGGGACGGTTCCCTTCGGTCAACCCCCCGTGACCGCTAAACCCAGGCGTCATTCCGAGCGAAGCGTGGAATCCTCCATGCCCCGTGTGTCCTGGAGAGCCGCAGATTCCGCACTCGACGGACCGAGGCTTACGAGGTTTCCTCGGCCCGCTGCGCGGGCCTCGGAACGCCATGAGATGAGTGATCCGGTTCTCAGGAGCTGAACCCCGGGGACCGTCGACCCGATGGCCTGAGCCTAGGGCAAGACGTTCCAGGGGTTGACGAAACCGTCGCCGTAGCGAACTTCGAAGTGCAGGTGCGATCCGCTGCAATTCCCGGTGCAACCCATCAGCCCGACCACGTTGCCCTGGAAGACGGACGAGCCGCAATTCACATTCACCTGGCTCAGGTGGGCGTACAGGGTCTGCCAGTCGTTCCCGTGGTCAACCACGACCACCAAACCGTAGCCCCAATCGTTCCATCCCGCATAGACCACCACCCCGGAATCGGAGGCAGTGATCACGTGGCCAGTGCCGCCGGCGATGTCGATCGCCGGATGGCCGAGAGACGGGCTGTAATCAAAGCCCGAAAGATAACGCAGCGGCGTTGGCCAGGCGAAGGCGCCCGTGCCGACCGGGCCGTCGTAGACGGCTCCGCAGGCGCCCGGGCCGAGGATGCTGGCGACCCCGGGGTTGCTGCGGGTGATCCGAGGCGAGCGCCAGGTGGGAATCTCCCGGAAGCCTCCCGGTACCACCAGCAGGGTGCCGGGTTCGATCGTCGGGTTTCCCGGATCCAGGTCCGGATCAAGCTGGTTGCCCGGCCAGTCCAGGATCTCCTGTGCCGACACCCCGAAGAACTTGGCCACACCATTCAAGCCGTCCCCGCTGTTCCAGGTGTAGGCCGTTCCGTCCACCGGCAGGATGTTAAGCTCCTGGCCCGGTTGGAGGCTATGGGGGTCATCCTGCAGGACGTCGTAGTTGCCCCACAAGACGGTCTCCGGTTTCAGCCCGAATCGTTCGGCGATCCCGAACAGGGAATCCCCCTGCTGCACCACATACTTGATCACATCGAGCCGCGGTCGTGTCGGGATCTCGGTATGGCCCTGCGTCCTGCGCTGCACCACCGGGGCCTCCGCGCCGCCGCCTGCGAACGGAGGCAGGATTTCTGGCCCAAGGACAATGGCCATCGGAGTGGAGGTGGATTCGGCAGCCAGGGCTGAGAACGGCGCCTGGCGCAATGCCTCCAGCGGCATGTCCAGCCATCCGGCGCGCGCGGCGACAGCGCCGCCCAGCACCAGAGCCAGCGCCGCTAGATGGCGGGTGTAACGCAGAACGGTGCCGCGCCAGCCTCGCGCCTGAATCGCCAACCAAACGCTGCGCCAATCGCGCAATCGCTTGGGCCGGCTCCCGGCGCCGCTGGAAGAGGAGGTGGGGGATTCAGTCATGGTCGGGCTGGCGGCAACCCAGGCATCGTATCAGGCGGTCGGGCTGCAGGTCAAGGAAGTCTGCCTGAGAATGATGTGAGAACCCCGGGCGACCTACCACCGGTCGCCCTGCGGATTCCCTTCGGGGTTCAAGCGTGGGTTTATGGCAGGACAAACCAGGGGTTGACAAAACCGCCGCCCGATCGGGTCTCGAAGTGCAAGTGGGCGCCCGTCGAGTTACCGGTGGATCCCGCTGCGCCGATCGAGCTTCCCTGGGCGATGCTTTGCCCGCAGGCCACCTGCACGGTGGACAGGTGGGCATAGACGGTCAGCCATCCGTTCCCATGATCGATCATCACCAGGTTGCCGTATCCGCCGTTCGACCAACCGGCGTACACCACGACACCGCTATCGGCCGCCCAGACGCCCGCCCCGGTGCCGGCGGCGATATCGATGGCCAGGTGCCCGGCCCAATAGTCGTTGCCCGAGACGTAGTGATTGCCGGTCGGCCAGATGAAACCGCCGGTGCCGACCGCGCCGCCGGAGAAATCACCGGAGCAGCCTCCCGGGCCGAAGGCCGTCCCGACCCCAGCCGAACCACGCGCGATCGTCGGCACCACCCAGGTACGCAGCGCCCGTCGTCCCCCCGGCACCACCAGCCAGGCGCCTTCCCCGACGGTCGGCGCCTGCGAGTCGAGGCGATTGCCTGGCCAATCGATGATGCTGCCTGCATCGACTCCGAAGAAGTCGGCGACCCCGGTCAGGCTGTCGCCCGGCTTCCACTCGTAGTAGGTCCCATCCAGGGGGAGAATGTTGAGCTCCTGGCCGGGCCGCAGAAGGTGCGGATCATCTTCCAGGGTTTCATAGTTCCCCCACAAGACCGTCTCGGGCTCGATCGTGAAGCGGTCGGCAATGGCGAAAACGGAGTCCCCGGGTTGGACCGTGTAGCGCAGAACTTCGACCCGCGCTCTTCGAGGGGATTCCGTGTCGGGCAAGGTCCGCCGGGTCAACACGCTTTCCGCCGGGCCGCCGGTGAACGCCGGCAGGACGACTTCGGACGGATCGTAGGCGGGGCCCGGGAGCAAACCGCCTGAGGAGGATCCGGCGGCCTGGGCTCGTACCAAGGTCAGGCTCAGCCCGGCGGCGATCGCCGCCGACACCATTCCGACGACGGCTAGAATCGCCGGCGCGCTGCGGCGGGCCCATTGCCGGGCCGCCGCCAGACGGTCCCCCACCTAGTTGCTTTCCTCCTGGAGCGTCTCGAGGAATTCGATGTTGTTGTCGGTGCGGGCCATCCGTTGCAGGATGGCCTCGGTGGCCGTGGTGAGATCCATCCCGGCCCCGGTCGGCGGCGAGGTGACCATGTGAGCGTACATCCGGCGCATCAACCAGACGATCGGTGTGATGTCGGGACCCAGCAGCAGCTCTTCCCGCCGGGTGGACGAGCGGTCGATGTCGAAGGCCGGGAAGATCCGGCGCTCCTGCAGACGGCGCGAAAGGTGGAGCTCCATATTGCCGGTGCCCTTGAATTCCTCGTAAACCACGTCGTCCATGCGCGAGCCGGTATCGACCAGGCAGGTGGCGATGATCGTCAGCGACCCCCCGCCTTCGATGTTGCGGGCCGCCCCGAAGAAACGCTTGGGCGGGTACAGCGCCGCCGGGTCCAGGCCGCCCGACAGCGTCCGTCCCGACGGCGTCACCATCAGGTTGTAGGCCCGGGCCAGCCGGGTGATCGAGTCCATCAGGATCACCACATCGCGGTTGACTTCGGTCAGGCGCTTGGCCCGCTCGAGGGCCATCTCGGCCACCCGCACATGCGACGATACGGGTTCGTCGAAGGTCGAGGAAATCACCTCGGCGTCCACCGAACGGTCCATGTCGGTCACTTCCTCGGGCCGCTCACCGATCAGAGCCACCATCAGGTGGACCTTCGGGTACTTGAGTGAGATGGCGTTGGCGATCTGCTTGAGCACCGTGGTCTTTCCGGCCTTGGGCGGGGAGACGATCAAGCCGCGCTGGCCCTTCCCGATGGGAGCCACCAGATTGATCATGCGGGTGGCCAGGGTATGCCGGTCGGTTTCCAGGTCGAACCGCTCCTCGGGGAAGATCGGGGTCAGGTCTTCGAACTTGGCCCGCCCCTTGGCCTCCTCCGGGTCCATGCCGTTGATCGACTCGACCCGCAGCAGGCCGTAGTACTTCTCGGTGTCCTTGGGCGGCCGGATCTGGCCGATCACCATGTCGCCGGTACGCAGGCTGAAGCGGCGGATCTGCGACTGCGACACGTAGATGTCGTTGGGGCCGGGCAGGTAATGATCCGCCCGCAGGAAGCCCATCCCTTCATTCATGATTTCGAGGATCCCGCCCCGCAGTTCCAGCCCACGTCGGGTGGCGTCGGCCTGCATGATCCGCAAGATCAGATCCTCCTTCTTGAGCCGGGCGGCTCCCTGGATCTCGAGATCTCGCGAGATGGCGCGTAGGTCGGGCAGGTTCATCGTTTCGAGTTGACCGATGTTCATGTGATCTCCCCTGGAGGGGCGGGCTCCGGCTCGGCGCCGGGCCAGGCCGCGTCAGGATGTGTGCGGATAAAGCTCTCGGGCGACGTCTAGGCCTCGGTGTGAAATGAACTCGTCAGGGGACGAACCGGGGATGGTGGAACAGCTACGGCGGAAGAGTATAGCACCGAACCACCGGTCGTGCAAGCGCCCCCGGGACGCCGTTCAGCCGGAGAGAATCTGAGCCAGCAAGTACCCGAGCGCCCCCGCCCAGAGCCACGAGTCGACACGATCCAGCGCCCCGCCGTGGCCGGGGAGAAGAGATCCGGTGTCCTTGACCCGCATCTCGCGCTTGATCATGCTGATCCCGAGGTCTCCCAGAGGCGTAGCCGCCGCCAGCACCAGGCCGGCGATGCCGCCCGCGACCGGGCTGATGCTTCCGCCCACCGCCCATCGCTCGGCTAGCAGCCATGCCAGGCCCAGGCCCGCCAAACCGCCGGCGGCGACCCCGCTCAGGTAGCCTTCCCACGACTTCTTTGGACTAAGCCGGGGGGCCATCTTGTGACGCCCCCAGGCAGTACCGACGAAGTAAGCGGCGGAATCGGCAATCCAGACCGACATCAGGCTGATCAGCAACCAACCCAGACCATCGGAAAGGTTGCGCAGCGAGATCAGGAACCCGCCGACCCCGCCCAGGTAGGCCACGCCGCCCAGGGTCAGTCCGAAATCCGTCCCGGATCGTTCCGCCCCCCGCTCGTAGTCCACCAGGTGCCAGGTCATCGCCGCCAGGGCGATCCCGGCCAGGAGCTCCGCCGCCCCGGCCAGACCCCAGGCCTGCCGGGCCACCACCAGGCCACCGACTCCGGCGAGGAGCACGATCCCGGAGGGTCGAAAGCCGGCCCGCCGGAACAGGCTGCCAAACTCCCGCGCCGCCAGCGTCAGGAGCAGCGCTACCAGACCGGCGAACAGCCACCCGCCCCCGACGATCACCCACAGCCCAGCCGGCAGCAGGATGGCTGCGACGAGCACTCGCTGGCGAAGCATGTCAGGCGGGGCGAACCGGCGCGGCGACCCGACCGAAGCGACGATCGCGCCGGGCGTACTCCCACAAGGCTTCCAGCAGCTCGTCCCGGCCGAAATCCGGCCAGAAGGTGGGGGTGATGTACCACTCGGCGTAGGCCCCCTGCCAGATCAGGAAGTTGCTGACCCGTTGCTCGCCGGAGGTGCGGATGATCAGATCCGGATCCGGGATCCCCTGCGTGTACAGGTGGCGCGAGACCATCTCCTCGTCCACCTCTTCGGGGGCCACTCCGCTCTCGAGGATCCGGCGCAGCGCCTGCACGATCTCGTCGCGCCCGCCGTAATTCCAGGCGATATTCAAGACCAGACGACGGTTGTCCCGGGTCAGCTCGACCGCGTGGTGGACCTTGCGCTGCAGAGCGAGGCTCAGCCCATCCAGACGGCCGATATGTCGCAGCTGGACCCCGTTCTCGTGCAGGCTCTCCAGTTCCCGGTCGATGACGTCTTCCAGAATGTTGATCAGCCCCCGCACTTCGTCGGGCGGTCGACTCCAGTTCTCTGTAGAGAAGGCGTAGATGGTCAGGTACTGGATGCCGAATTCCGCCGCCGCTTCCAGGACCCGGCGCAGGTTGTCGACGCCCGCCCGATGCCCCGCCAGCCTCGGCAGCCCGCGTGCCCGCGCCCAGCGGCCGTTGCCGTCCATGATGATGGCCACATGCGGCGGCACCTGCTGGGGGATTTCGACGGTTTGATTCTTATCCATCGTGGTTCGGCCGGTGGTCAGACCTCGAGCACTTCGTCTTCCTTCTTCTGGATGGACTGGTTGACCGCCTCGATCTGGGCGTCGGTCAGCCGCTGCAGGTCGGTTTCGGCGCGGTTCAGGTCGTCCTGCGAAATCACCTTCTCCCGCTCGTATTCGCGCAGGTCGTTGTGAACATCACGACGGACATTGCGGATTGCCACCCGGGCCTCCTCCGCCCGTGCCCGTACGATCCGCACCAGGTCTTGGCGGCGCTCTTCGGTGAGCGGCGGAATGGTCAAGCGGATCAGTTTCCCGTCGTTGCTCGGCGTCAACCCCAGGTCGGAGGCCTGGATGGCGCGCTCGATGTCCTTCACCGTATTCGCGTCGAAGGGTCGGATGGTCAGCAGCCGGGGCTCCGGCGCGGAGATCGTGGCCAGCTGCATCAGCGGGGTCTGGGTGCCGTAGTATTCCACAGCGAGACGCTCGACCAGGGCCGGCGAGGCCCGGCCGGTCCGGATCGCGGAGAGATCCTCCTCCAGCGCCCGCACCGCACCCTTCATGCGGCCATCGGCGTCGGTCAGGGCATCATTGACCATGCTCAGACTCCTGGTGGGTCCGGCGGGTGGGGGTTGCCCCAAGAATAGCGCAAAAGCTGGAAAAAGCGAAGCCGCGGCCAGGCGAGACGAAAGGGAACAGCTCAGACGGCGATGCGGGTTCCGACGGGTTCGCCGCTCACGGCCCGGACGAGGTTGTCGGGCTTCCACAGGTCGAGCACCACGATCGGCAGCTCGTTGTCCATGCACAGGGAGATGGCGGTGCTGTCCATCACCTGCAACCTGCGATTCAGGGCTTCGATATAGCTCAGCCGATCGAAACGCCGGGCCGACGGATCCTGCTCGGGGTCGGTTTCATAGACTCCGTCGACCTTGGTGGCCTTGATCACGACTTCGGCCCCGATCTCCATGGCGCGCAGAGCGGCGGCGGTATCGGTGGAGAAGTACGGGTTGCCCGTGCCGGCACCCAGGATCACCACCCGCCCCTTCTCGAGGTGGCGCATCGCCCGGCGCGGGATGTAGGGCTCGGCCACCTGCTTCATCTCGATGGCCGTCATTACCCGGGTGATCACCCCCGAACGTTCCAGGGCGTCCATCAGGGCCAGGGAGTTCATGACCGTGCCGACCATCCCCATGTAGTCGGCGGTGGCCCGGTCCATGCCTGAGTCGACCCCGGCCCGGCCGCGCCACAGGTTCCCGGCGCCGATCACCACCGCCGTTTCCACCTCGAGCGCTTTCACCTGGCGGATGACTTCGGCAACCGCAAAGGCCCGCTTCGGATCGATGCCGAAATCCCTGCGGACCGGCCAGCGCTTCGCCGCCGAGCTTGAGCAGGATCCGACCGAACTTGGCTTTGGCCACGCCGGCGTCAACCTCGAGCGAGGGTCCGGGTCACCCGGCGACCTCGCCCACCTCCCAGCGGGCGAAGCGGCGGATGCTGACGTTTTCCCCTGTGGCGGAGATCACCTGGCGCAGCAGGTCTTCCACCGACCGTTCCTCGTCGCGGATGTAGGGCTGGCGCAACAGGCAGGTGTCGGCCAGGAACTTGTCCAGCCTTCCTGCCACGATCTGCTCGACCACCTTCTCCGGCTTGCCCTCGGCCTGCGCCACACGGCGAGCCTCGCCGGTCTCCTCGGTCAGGACTTCGTCCGGCACCTGATCGGCCGAGACCCAGCGCGGAGAGGCGGCCGCCACCTGGAGCGCGATCTCGTGGGCGAACTCGCGGAACTCGGGGGTCCGGCCTACGAAGTCGGTCTCGCAGTTGACCTCGACCATCACTCCGACGCGTCCATCGCCGTGGAGGTAGAGCTCGACGATCCCGTTGCGGGTGACCCGCTCGGCCCGCTTGGCGGAGGCGGCCAGGCCCTTCTGGCGCAGCAGTTCGGCCGCCCCCTCGAGGTCGCCGCCGGTTTCCACCAGGGCGTCGCGGCAATCCTTGACACCGGCCCCGGTTCGGTCGCGCAGTTCGCGAACCAGGTCGGCGGTGACGGTCACGCCTCGCCTCCATCCACCGCCGCCTCGGTGGCCGCGGGGGACGCGGGGGCCGCTTCGGCCTCCGGGGCTGCCTCGGACGTCTCGTCGACCTGCGTCTCTGCCTCAGCGGCCTCTGCCTTGGCGCCCTCTTCGTCGTATTCCCCGCTCTGAAGTTTGGCCAGGGTCGCCTCGCCCAGCAGATCCTCATCCGGGACGTCTTCGGCTACCGCGCCCCGCCGTCGGTCGCCAGCCGGCGCCTGGCCTTCTTCGTCCTCAGGGAGATCCTTGCGCAGGGCCTTGCCCTCCAGCACGGCGTCGGCGATCTTGGCCGTCAGCAGTTTGATGGCCCGGATGGCGTCGTCGTTGGAGGGGATGACGAAGTCCACCCCGGACGGGTTGCAGTTCGTGTCGACCAGGGCCAGCACCGGGATGCCCAGCAGGTTGGATTCATGGATGGCGGTTTCTTCCCGGCGGACGTCTACCACGAACACCAGCTGGGGCAGCGTCCGCATCGAGCTCAGTCCGCCCAGCCGGCCCCGCAATCGTTCGATCTTGCGGTTGCGCAACAGGGCGTCCTTCTTCGAGAGCTTCTCGAACTCGCCTTCGTCGCGCGCCTTCTCCAGCGATCGCAATTCATCGATCCGGCTCAGGATCGTCTTCCAGTTCGTCAGGGTACCCCCCAGCCAGCGGGCATTGACGTACGACATCCCGCAGCGCTCGGCCTCGGTCTGCATCGTTTCCTGGGCCTGACGCTTGGTACCGACGAACAAGACGGTGCCGCCGTTGGCCACCGTATCGCGCACCAGGCCGTAGGCGACGCCCAAGGCATCGACCGTCTGCTGCAGGTCGATGATGTGGATGCCGTTGCGCTCGGTGAAGATGTAGGGCTTCATGCGCGGGTTCCACTTGCGGGTACGGTGACCGAAGTGGACGCCCGTTTCCAGCAGGGCCTTCATACTGATGACCGACATAGACGCGCGACCTCCGTTGCGTTTTGCCTCCGCTTCCGTCATCCCGGTTCGGAACCCCGTGCGGGGCACGCCCGGCCGGTCGGGAAGCGTGCGGTTTTGGGACCCCCTTGAGGGGGCGCCCCCCGGGTGGGGGCAAAGTTCTCCCGCCAGCGACAACCCTGGCGGGAGTAGCACTCAAGGATACCACAGCCGGAGGCCCGGAGAGCAGGAACCTCGCGCTACGTGCCCGAACCGCCGCTCCTTTCGGCTTTGGCCTTCACCCGCCGCAGGAAGCGCTCGGTATCGACGACGTGCCGGTCGTGCTCGGCTTCCCCCACCGGTCCTTCGTCGTCCCTCAGGCGGGCCTGGAACCGGAGCCGATCGCCGGCAACCTCGACGACTTCCACCCGCAGATAGACCTTGCCGCCCAAGGGGGTCGGCGCCAGATGGCGCAGTCGCAATTCGACACCCACGGTGGTCCTCCCGGCTGGCAGGAAAGGAGCCACCAAGGCAGTGCAGGTGCGCTCGATGAACAGCGCCATGGCTGGCGTGGCATACACCCGCAAGGAGCCGCTGCCGATGTGGGAGGCCGTCCGCTCGGCGGTCACTTCCTGTGAGGCCTCCAACGCCATGCCGGGACCCAGGTCTCCGAGAGTCAAGCGGCGCCTTCTGGCAGGTCGGTGGCCACGGCCATGGCGATGGCGTGTTCGTGGGTATGCGACATGCTGATCGCCCAGCCGAGCAAGCCCAGTTCGCGAGCTACCTGCTCCGCCCGGCCGTGCAGCCGCAGCACAGGTTTGCGCCGAGGGCCGTTGACGATCTCGATCTCCTTCCACCCGACTTCTCCAATGCCGGTGCCGAGCGCCTTGGAGACGGCCTCCTTGGCCGCAAAACGTGCGGCCAGTGCCGGAGTCGAGCCGGCCGAGTTGATCAGCTCCTGGTGGGTGAAGAACCTCTGGAAGAAGCGGTCGCCGTGGCGCAGGATGGCCCGGTCGATCCGCTCGACCTCGATCAGATCCACGCCAGAGCGCATCATGGGGTGGCCTTGGGGAGCGCCGGTCCGGCGACAGAGACCGCCAGGCGATCGGCCGACAAGAACCGCTGAGCAGCGATCAACAGGTGGTCCCGCCGCAGAGCCGCCACGCGGTCGGCAAAGGTCTGGTAGTAGTCCAGGCCGAGGTCATACAGCTCCAGGTTGACCAACGCCGAGGACACCCCTTCGTTGGATTCCAGCTGCAGGGGAAGCCGGCCGATGAAATGGGCCTGGTTCTCGGCCAACTCCACGGCGGTCACCGGCCGGGAAACAAACCGGTCGAGCTCTTTCCGGATCAACTCCAGGGCCAGTTCAACATGGGACGGATTGACCCCGGCGGTAACGGTCCACGGCCCAGGCCCGGGGCCGCCGCTGAGAGAACTGTAGGCGTAGTAAGCCAGCCCGGCCCGTTCCCGGACGGCGTCGCCGATGCGCCCGTACAGTCCGAATCGACCGAGGATGTTGTTTCCTACGGCGCAGGCCAGGTATTCGGCGTCGTTCCGCGACGGACCGGGAACGCCCACCACCAGGTCGCACTGGCTCTTTCCTTCGAGCGCGGCATCGGTGCGAACCATGTCGGGCAGAGGCGCAGCCTCCCGGCTGGTCGCCGAAGGCGGCTGGCCGGCACCGCTCCAATCGCCGAGGGTCCGTTGCACCGCAGATTCCACCTGGTGTCGGCTGATGGCGCCGACCACGGCCAGCACCATGCCGCGCGGTCCGTAGGACCGTGCGTGGAACTCGATGATCTGATCCCGGGTCAACCGGGTGACGGAGTCTTTGGTTCCGTCCGAAGGGATCGCATACGGGTGCCCGGGGTAGGCCAGACGGTCAAAGCCAAGTCCGGCCACGGCGCCGGTGTCCTGGTCGCGTATATCCAGCGCGGTCAGGCGCTCGGCTCGAAGCCGTTCGAGCGGATCGGCCGGGAAGGTCGGGTGTCGAACCGCCTCGGCCAGCAAGCGCAGCAGGAATTCGAGATCTTCGGCCAGCGCTTTCCCCTGGAACGAGGTGTGATGCTTGCCGGCGCCGAACCGGAGGCTGGCGCCGATCGCTTCCATCGATTCGTAGATCTCCTCGAAGTTCTGTCGTCGCGTGCCGCGCAGCAACGCCGAAGCGGTCAGCGAAGCCTGGCCGGCGTTGTTCTGATCTTCCTCCATCCCTCCGGACGCCAGGAACCCCTGGACCACCACCGACGGGCTGGCGTGGTTCTCCCGAAGCAGCACCACGATCCCGTTCGCCATCTGCCAGCGGGCGATATCGTGCGGCCCCGGAAGGGAGCGGGGGTCGAGGCGTGGCAGGTCGACCGGCGGCTTAGCCACTCCCGTTGCCCCCCGTAGGAAGGTAGACGCCGATCACGCGCTGGGCCGGCCGCAGATACGCCTGCGCCACCCGCCGAACATCGTCCGGCCCGACCTCGCTCAGCCGCTGAAGGTAGGTCTCAAACCAGGCATAGTCAGCAAACATCTCGCTGTAGCCGAGCCAGAAACCCTGATTGGTAATGCTCTCGCTCCCGTAGGCGAAAAGCGCCCGGGCCTGCTTGACCGCCCTGGCCAGTTCCTCAGGCCGGATCGTCTCCTGCTGAAGACGCAGGATCTCGGCCTCGATCGCCTCCACCACCTTGTCGGGAGCGACCCCCGGGCGAACCGTCGCCCGGATCCCGTACAGAAAAGGATCGATGGTGGCGGCCAGGTCGCCGCCCACCGACGTTGCCAGGTCGCCCAGGACCAGTCGCCGATACAGACGAGACGACTTGTTCGATAGCCCGCCACCGAACAGATTCAAGCTGGAAGCGCCCCCCAGGATGCTGTCGAGAACCGCCATCGGGAAGAAGTCGGCGCTGGTGGCCGGAGGCGAGCGGTAGCCGATCTCGACGAAAGTCGTCTCTCCCGGGCCTTCCACCGTCACCCGCCGCTCGCCGGTCTGGGGCGGCTCGGGCCTCGCCGGAGGCCGCCGTGGAGCCTGACGAGGGATCTCCCCGAACAGCTGGCGCAAGCGCCGCAGCATCGGACGAGCACGGAAATCCCCGGCGACCGCCAGCAGTGCGTTCTGGGGGACGTAGAAGGTCCGGTAGTGCCGGAACAGGTCCTCCCGGGAGATCGACAGCAGGTCGGCTCGCTGACCGATGATCGGATGGCGGTAGGGGTGGATGCGGAAGGCGGCTGCCTGCATCTCTTCGCCCAGGCGGAAGGTTGGTTCGTTCTCGTGCCCTTCGCGCTCCGACAGAATCACCGTGCGCTCGGAGGCGACTTCGCGAGGCTCGAACAAACTGTTGGCCATGCGGTCGGCCTCGAGCTGTAGAGCCAGATCGATTCGGTCGGCGGGCATGGTCTCGAAGTAGGCGGTCCAGTCGTACCAGGTGAAGGCGTTCCACAGTCCGCCGTCGCGCGAGATGGCCCGGTCGAGGACGCCCGCCGGGAAGCTGGGCGTTCCCTTGAACATCATGTGCTCGACCCAGTGAGAGAGGCCGGTGCCGCCCTCGCGTTCGTCGCGGGCACCCACCCGGTACCAGACCCAGAAACTGATTAGCGGGGCGGTGTGGATCTCCTTGAGCCGGATCTCCAGGCCGTTGCGTAGACGTGCCCGCACGACGGCGGCGGGCGGGGTCATCCGGAAGCCGCGGCGGCGGTCGCTGCGGCCTCGGGCCGCGGCTTTCCGTCGGGACCGTAACCGCGCCCGACCGCACGGTAGTGAAAGCCCAGCCGGGCCATGTCCTGGGGATTGTAGATATTGCGCCCGTCGACCACCACCGGCCGGCGCATCAACTTGTGGATTCGAGGCAGGTCGAGCTGCTTGAACTCGTTCCACTCGGTGCACACGACCAGCGCATCCGCGCCCTGGGCCAGGTCGTAGGCCGTGGGCGCCAGCTCCAGCGCCGGCATCAGCTCGGCGGCGCGCTCCATCGCCACGGGATCGTAGCCCCGGACCGTGGCGCCCTCCTCCATCAGGCGGCGGGCGATCTCCAGGGCCGGCGCCTCGCGCAGGTCGTCGGTGTTGGGCTTGAACGACAGCCCCAACAGCCCGATCGTCTGCCCGGCGAGATCCCCGGCCATCTCCCGAAGGCGATCCACCAGCTGCTTGCGGCGATCGCGGTTGATCTCCATCACCGCCTGCAGCAGCTGCGGGTGCCGACCCTTGTCGGCGGCCATGTGGGCCAGCGCCTGGACATCCTTGGGGAAGCACGATCCCCCGTAGCCCAGCCCCGCTTCCAGAAAGCTGGAGCCGATGCGCGGGTCGTAGCCCATCCCGCTGGCGACTTCCTTGATGTCGGCCCCCAGCGCTTCACAGATGTTGGCAATCTCGTTGATGAAGGAGATCTTGGTGGCCAGGAAGGCGTTCGAAGCGTACTTGATCATCTCGGCCGTGCGCAGATCGGTGATCAGGATCGGCGCCCGCAAGGGCAAGTGGAGCTGGGCCACCTTCTCCGCCGCCTCCCGCTCCAGCGACCCCAGGATGGTGCGCGCCGGGTTCATGAAATCGGCGATGGCCGATCCTTCGCGAAGGAACTCCGGGCAGGAAACCACCGAGAACGGCACCGGCTGCGTCTGCCGCGACCGGACGATATCGGCCACCCAGTCGCCGGTGCCAACCGGCACCGTCGACTTGTTGACCAGGATCAGGGGGCGGGTCATTCGCCGGCCGATGGTCTCGGCCACGGCCGCCACATGCTGAAGATCGGCCTCCCCGTCGACCCCCGACGGCGTCCCGACTGCGATGAAAACGAATTCTGCGTCTTGCAGGGCTTCCTGGTAGTCGGTGGTGAAGTGGAGGCGGCCGGCGGAGGTATTGCGCCGCACCACCTCTTCCAGCCCCGGCTCATAGATCGGCATCCGACCCTGCTGCAGCCCGGCGATCCGGTCGACGTCGATGTCGACGGCGACGACCCGGTTCCCCAGGTCGGCGAAGCAGGCGCCGGTCACCAGGCCGACGTAGCCCACGCCGATGACGGTGATCTCCTTCACACTTCGCCTCCGAACGCTGGATGGCCGGCCGGCGGAAGTTTACCATGCGCCCCCACGACCGGCCTCCGCTCGTCGAAGGTCACCGCTCCGCGATGACACCCATCACTTGCCGCTTCCGGGGCCCAAACCTACACTGAGGTGGAAAACGATAACTCCTATCCGAAGGGTCGATTATCCGCCCCAGGCGGGGAGGCCACAATGCAGATCACACGACAGGCGGACTACGCCGTACGGGCCGTCCTCTTCCTGGCCGAGCAGAACGGGGCGGGCCGCGCCCCGACCAGCCAGATCGCCCGGGAGAAGAAGATCCCTCCCTCGTTCCTGGCCAAGATCGTGTCGCAGCTCTCGGTCGCCGGGATGGTCCAGACCTCCCGCGGCGCCCGGGGAGGTGTGGCCCTGGCCAAGGAGCCCAAGGACATCAGCCTGCTGGAGGTCGTGGAGGCCATCGACGGCCCGATCACCCTCAACGAGTGCGTGATCGACCCTGAAGGCTGCACCTTCGGCGACGACTGCCCGGTGCGAAGAGTGTGGTGCGACGCACAGGAACGGCTGGTGAGCGACCTGGCGGCGACCTCCTTCGCCGACTTGCTGAACCACCGGGTCGTGCCTGCCTGATTCGACGCTTCCTGGAGGGAGACCTCCACGGGTTTCCGCGACGACACGGCCGAATCGACCACTGGGGCCGGTCGCCAACCGCTCGGGCGGCTTCATCCAGGCTGGTAAAACGGGTAACCCTAGGAGGAGCCGTCGCGAGGAACCTCGACCAGGAACAGGTAGATCTCAGCCTGCGGATACGTAGGGTAACCCAAGGGTTCTGAGCCGAACTCTGCAAGGCGAGGGGCCGTCCCGATCAACTCACTTTCCCATGCCGTGACTTCCTGGCTCCGGAAATCTCCCCCGATGCGGTCCGTTCCTACCAGGTAGTCCACCTCGAGTTCGCGGAGCTCCTCCAAAGTGACGTCCCGACCAACTCGGACAAACTCAATCCCCTTTTCCCACAACTCGTACTCGTCCCAGGGTAACGCGTCAAGGATCCCAACTCGGAGGTCCGAGGCCACATGCTCGGACATGAAATCGGCCATGCGCGATTGGGAAGGGTCGAAATCACTCACCCTGCGCACGTACTGGGCCGACAGCCAAGCCTGGCGACCGGTCATGACCAGAAACAGCAGCAAGACCACCTGGCCCAGCCATCCTCGCCGATCGGCCGCCCCGTTGGCACCCCACCGGGAACTTGTCCTTCCGAGCCGTTGAAGTCCCTTGCGAAGGCCATCGGCGACGGCCTGGAGTCCGACCCCGGCCAAGAGGCAGGCCACAGGGTAGAGGGGCAGCGCGTGCCGGGTGTACCTCTGAACCACAGGCGTGATCGACCAGAGATGAAACGTCACCAGCGCAAGCAGTGCAATGGCGATCCTGCCCCTCGCCGACGCCAAGCGACCCATGCCGATGGCAACAAGAAACCCCACCACTGGCCCAAAGCCGACGCTCCCGGTCGTTGAGTCAACATATCCGGAGGCAAAGCCCGGGGCAAACATTCCCCGAATGTAGTAGACCAGGCTCTCCAAGCGGTGCGGCCAACTGCCATCGTGGCCCCAGGTTAACGAAGAGATCCTCAACAGTTGACCGTCTAGATCGAGCAGGAACCCGGGCGAGCCGGCGAGCGATCCGATCACGAATCCGATGACGGCCCAACTGGTGTTTCTGATGCGACGCCTCTCCTCCGACAGAATCGGCACGACCACCAGAACGATGGTCGCCAGAGGCAAGTAGCGGATTGCCGTCGCGACCGACAATCCTGCCAAGACGCCCGACGCACCCCAGGTCCAACCTTGCGACTTTCCCGGCTTCTGATCCAGAAGAAGGAGGAGAAGACTGCCGAAGCTCAACAGCGTCGCCAGGGCATCCGGCAGGATATAGGACGAGTAGTAGATCACATCCCGGCTGTAGACTGCGTAGGCCAGCCCGCCCGCAAACGCTGCTCCTGGGTTGGCCCGGAAGATGCGCCGGAGGCCAAGGAAGATCAGTGCCGGAGTCGAGACTCGTCAGAAGCGATAGCGCTAGGCGGGGCACCCGGAGCGGCAATCCGCTGCGATGAACTCCTTGAAAGACAGTAGGGATGCCAGGCGCCGGACGCACGTATTCGTCTACGCTGCTGACCTCACCGTCTCGTAGCCCGATGAAGAGCCCGACCACCTCGGCCCCCGTCGTGATGCCGACCAGGAGATCGCCATAAGAAGAATGACCGTAGGCCGGGATTCCTTCTTCTGAAACGATCGAGCTCGGCGTCAGGTTGTCCAGGGCGCGCGTATATGTAACCACCTCATCCCACACTGCCTGGTACGGGAGCGCGTACGATGACAGAGGGAGGCGTGCCAGGCTCCCCAGGCCAAATAACACGACCGCGAGCCACCGGTCCCATGCCCACGTCCTGGGTCCCAAGAGGGATCGGTTGATGATCCCCCGGGTAGCGAAGAAGAAGACGGCGATCAACGCCGGCCAGCCGACCAGCGGCCATAACCTCACTAGTTGATCCCGATTGAGGCTTAGCAAGAATTGCGGGGCAACGAGAATCAAGCCTAGGGCCACGAGCCCAACTCCGGCGACAGCGAGAAACGTGAAAGCGGGTTCTCGGGCCGAGCCGTACATCCAGCGACTCAGAGACTCCCACTTGCGCGGGAACCTGTGAGAGATGGCCAGCCCAACCGCCGACAAGAGCCCGGCCAGAGCCATAGACGCCATCAAACCGAGCCGCGCCATTGAATAGCGTCCAGCGACAGCCCCTTCGGGATCCGAGGGCAGCCATGCCAGGTAGGCGAAGAACGCGGTTGCAGCCACCAGCCCGACCACGGTCACGGCCCGTAAGCCACGCTGCGGTTCCAGACGGCCCGACCGACCTCTGGATCGCCGTAGCGGAACCACCCGGCCGGCGGGAAGCCCGAGCCTATGCACCTTCATCCGCCCTTTCGGTCCCAGTTCTCGGTCATGCCAAGACTACCCCCAAGGGGATCGACGCGACGCTTGGCGGATTCCTTTTACCCCGCCCACGCCACAAGCGCCAGACTGGTTCTTCATTCGGACCCGGGTGTATGCGCATCCTGAAGGAACAGGACCCATCCTTCTCGCGTCTTGAAGACCGGAACTCCTCGGATGGCGGACCAGTCCTCGGGGCAATGGTGGCAGACGACGGCACACGGCGCGAAGCCCGGGTCTTCGTAACGTGCGGTGGGGCCGGCGACGATCCACTCGATTCTCACGCCGCTCCACGGCGCGCCTAGACGGGCCCACCACAGGTATTCGGCATCATCTCCGCCGATCATCAGTCCGACATCCTGGCATGCGGCTTCCTCGATCGCCGTGGCGAATTCGTCGTAAAGCGGCTTCAGAGACTCCGCGTTGGCAAACGCAAGATCCATCCGCGGCATCGTGAGCACGCTGCTCATCCGTGTCGGGAGCCACGAGGCAAGCAGAGGGCGAGACTCGATCGCCGTAAGCCATGGCAGCGAGCCGGCCCAAAGCAGAACCGCGATCGCAAACCCGGCGCGGTCTCTAACGGCTCCTCCGGATGCCACACGGCCTACGACGGGTGCCAGCAAGGCGAAGAACACCAGGTGATACCGAACACTGAAGACGTGCCACTTGAACAAGGCCGAGAAGATGACGAAGGAGGCCGCCGTTCCGATGGCCAGGACGACCACAGGCCATCCCATGCGGCGCGGGAAGAGCATCGTCCCTAGGAGGGCGACGACCCCCAGGTACGAGTGGTAGGGATTGGAGGTCGTGTCCTCCTCGCGACCGGGAGCTCGGATCTTGAAGGTCCCGTCTCCTGTTGTGCGCGGGTCCATGAGACGAACCTGCAGCTTTGCATGAGCCTTGCGAATGAATTCTTCCAAGGCGAGGTTGTACTCGGAGAACCGCACGGGCAGGCCCGCCTGAAGCCCGGCCTGCTTTAAGACACTCGAAACGACCCCCGCCGGGGTGATCAGCCCGTTCCAGTGGGTGGAAAAATCGACCGGGTTAGACATGGCGCCGAAAGTCGCCAGGTTGCGTGACAGATAGCCGGCATTCAGGATCAGGACGAGCACGACCCCCGCGATCCCCCATCGAAGGCCAGCGCCAAGACGGAATCGCCGCCAGACAGCGATCGCCAACACCAGGGCAGTAAGGAGCAACACAGGCGCCACCGTAGGCTTGGTCAAGATTGCGAGACCGGCAGACAACGCAGCACCAACCAGGTCCTTTGCCTCTGCTGTTTGCGAGAACTCCAGCGCCTCCACACATGCGCACACCGTCCAGAAAGTTGCGACGTAGTCGTTGATCGTGGAAGACGCCTCAACGATCCCGATCGGCAGGGACGCCGCAAAGAGGGCGGCAACCAGCTGGCCGGAGCGGTTGGCGCCGATCTGCTTCGCGATCAGCGACACCGCCAGGACCGTTCCCAGCATGGGCAACCACTGGTGGAGACTCAGGAGCTGGTCCCCTCCGCTGAGCAACATAAGCGACGCAAGCCCTGTCTCTCCCCCGGGGGGCATGCTGATCTGTCGCAAGATGCCGGAGGGGTAGTGGGCCAACGAGCCGGCCTGCACCCAGTGCGCCGCCCGGCTGACGTGATAGGTCAGGGAATCCCAAGTCTGGGGGGGCGTCCGCCAGCCCACCACAGCTGTGGCCAAGGCAATCGTCCCGATCAGGCCCAGGATCGTCTTCTCATAGATGCTGAGCCGCCGTAGGTTCTGCAAGCCGATGGGGTCCGCATCTTGGACGCCCGACCTGCGATACCAGACGAGGCCCGCCAGAAACACGATCGCCCAGGCCGCCAGCAACCCCGGCTGGGTGACCCATCGACCCAGGCTGAGTCCGTCGAGGGCAAGACTGTGGTACGCGCCAAGAAGGATCGCGCAGCGAACAAGCGTGAGGCGCCGGTCGGCCTTCGGATCCCGGGCCCGCATACCTAAGAACACGACCACAAAGGCGGACGCCGGGGCAAGGAGAGGCAGGAAGTTCATGATCGCGTTGGTTTACCGTCTATGGAGTTCGACGGTGTCCTCTAGACCTGAAACGGGTCTCCGACATGTCTTGAGGTTCCCCAAGCCTCCTCGCAAGATCCTGAACTTGGAAAGGTCACCTCCTACCCAGACCCATCAGGGCGATAAGAGATGGGGATGCAGAAACCGCCTCCACAGACTTGGTGTTTGACTCCCGACTTCACCCGGACCCTTGCCGGAACGAGATTGACTGACCTACATTCCGGTCATGCGCCGAATTCAAGATAGCGCCTTCATCAACCGTGGTCTTCCTAGTGCTCAGGCCCCCGGACTGCAACTCGGCCACTGCAATGGCACGCCATTGACCCGTTGGACCGTAGCAGATATTCTACAATCTGCTATCAAGAACGCCACTCCGGCTGAGGATGCGACGAATCCTGTCCTTGGATCATCGGGGATCCTCAAGGAGTAGTCGGTCCTCCAGTTCACTTTACCCGGTGTCCATTCCGGCCTTCAAGGGGGTTTCCTCTTGCTGTGTGAATCCGGCGTAGAAACCTCGAACCAAGGCTTGGCGCTATCTCGATCAGCCATTCGAATCTTGGATCGCGGCGGTCTGGATCCAGGGAATCGTCGCCCCCGTGCCCCGGGAGGGATGCCTTTCCAGCGACAGACTAGCGAGGGGGAATCCTGGCGGCGAACAGATAGATCATCGGCTTCGGCTCGCCCCGGTAGACCAGCGGCTGCTCGCCGAACTCCGCGATCCGGTCGTCCGGTCCGTCGAAGGCGGTATCCCAGATCGTCCCGGCGATCGAAGGGTACTCGAACGAGGTCAGGTCGCTACCGACCACCACGTCAATTCCGCGATCTTGGAGCACCTGCAGGCCGTCGCCGGCCTCGATCCTGACAAAGGTGATCCCGCGGCGGAAGAGCTCGGCCGTGTCGAACGGGACCAGGTCGAGGATCCCGACAACTTCACTCGGGCCTAGTTCGGAATCCAGGAATTCGGCCATCCGCTGCTGCGAAGTCTTGAACGCCGCCATCTCCCGCACCACCATGAGATTCCCCCGGACTCTCCCGGCGAATGCCAGGGCAATTCCGGCTGCGACGATCCAGGGGAGCGCGCCCCGATCGGCCGCGCCCCGGCCGCGGGGGTCGGGGGCGCCGGGTCTTCGGGCAACAACCGCGACGGTGCCGATCCGGAGACCCTCGACGATCGCTTCGACCCCTCGCGCAGCCAGGAAGCAAACGACCGGGGCAAGCACCAGGGCGTGGCGGGTGGCACGACTTTGGATCGGGGAAACCCACCATAGGTAGACGGCGCTAATCGTCAAGAAGAAGATGGCCTGACGAGGTCGGGTCGAAGCCATGCGGGTGAGGCCCGTCAGGGCCAATCCGAGGGTCACGATTCCAAATCCCGCTTCCCCCACCGGAATCTTGAACCAGGTCTCCTCGAAGGACGGGTCGAACAACCCTTTCAGATAGAAGGCAATGCTCCTCGCCCGGTTCGCGATCGACCGGTTGTGATACCAGTCGTTTCCGGCCAGCCGCACGAGTTGGCGGGGCAAGTCTACGAGATAGCCGGGGGACACCAGGAAGAACGCAGCCAGGGCGCCGGAGGCCAGCACACCCGCCTTGACTCCCGGGCGCGACCTGTTGGGCCCCAGCAGGTAGGCGATGAACGGAAACCCGGCCAGAATCGCATAACGGAGAACAGTGGCCGAGGCCAGGCCGACCAACGCTCCGGCCAGGCCATACCATTTCAGGGATCCTTCTGCGTCGCTCATGATCTCGAGGGAGCACATCACCACACCGATCGAGATCGTCATGGCGAGAGAATCCGGAAGGATGAAGGGGGAGAACAGGAGGACGTCCCGACTGCCCAGGGCCAGCAGAAGTCCGGCCGCCAGAGCCGCCGGGCGCCCGACCCGCAGGTATCGCCTTGCCCCGAGGAACACCAGAGCCGGCCCACAACTGTTCAGCAGCGCAAAGACCGTGCGCGGGTACTGCAGCGGGATCCCGGATGGATGGACCCCTTCCCAGATCGTCGCCACCCCCGGCGTCGGTGCGACGAAATCCTCGAGCGAATAGACGCGTTGCGTGCGAAGGCCGTCAAGAAAGCCAAAGACCTCCGCCACGGTCGTGATCCCGATCAGCAACTCGCCGTAACCGGCCCGGCCCCAGAGAGAGATGTCCTTGTCGACGACGGCTTCATCCCCACCCATCCTGGCTAAGGCCGGTGCGTAGGTCACCACTTCATCGTAGACTCCAGTGTAAGGAAGCGCGAAGCCGGACAGTGGATACCGGCTCGCCAGGGAGGTCAGGAAGAGCACCGTCGCGCAGGCGGCGTCTCGCCCCCTCGAGGAAAGCCTCAGATGGACCCCGGCGCTGGCGGCGCGTCCCGCCACCCAGAGCAGAACAAAGAAGACCGCCGGGAACGCCACATACGGAAGAAGCCGTTCGAGCTTGTACTCGTTGAATTCAAGGATCCAGCCAGGCCGAAGGAACAGAATCGCGGCCAACCCCGCGCCGCCGACAGCGATGGTGAGCGCCAGCAACCTGGCCCCCATGTTCCCCTCGCCGAGCAGCCGTCGTCCGACTGCCTCGCCCCACCGGCGATCTTGCCGGGCCCGGCTGATGAGAATCGAACACACGGCGAGCAGCGCGATCGGTCCGGTCAGGAGGATCAGTCGGTTTCCCGAGTAACGCCCCACCAGGCTGCCCTCCGGATCGGAAGGAAGGGCCAGCAGATAGGCGATCGAGAGCAGCCCAAACAGCGCCAGGGCCGCCAACAGGAAGGAGAACGCCCCGCGATGGTCACCGGCGAGGAAGCCACCGACTCTTGGAGACGATGTCTTGGCGGGCAGGTCCATGTCACCCCGGAGGCGCTACGAGATTCTACCCCGGGTCGCTTTCGCGTTCCCTGAGGCAGCCACCCGGCCGCTCCAACCACGACAGGAGCCAACCGCGGTAGACTGCTGTCCAGCGATCTTCGTCGAAGACAATCCGTCGCGGAGGAACCTGATGGACGTCGCCACCGCCATCCGCATGAAGCGCGCAGTTCGGGATTTCGACCCCCGGCCGCTCCCGACCTTTGCCATCCGGGCGATTCTGAGCGCCGGCCGGCGAGCGCAATCCTCCAAGAACACCCAACCGTGGCGCTTCCTTGCCGTCCAGGAACGCACAAGCCTCGAGGCCCTGGCACGAACCGGAACGTACGCACAACATCTGGCCGGCGCCGCGCTGGGGGTGGCGATCCTCACCCCCGACCCGACGCAGCGCTGGTCGATCCTGTTCGACGCCGGCCAGGCGGCGGCCTACATGCAGCTGGCGGCCTGGGAGCTCGGCATCGGATCGTGCCTGGCGACGATCTACCAGCCGGAGGCGGCCCGCGAGATCCTGGGAGTCCCCGCCGACCTGCATTTGCACATTGCGCTCTCCTTCGGCTATCCGGCCGACCCGACCGATCTCACCGCCCCGCCGCGACGCGGCGGGCGCCAAGACCCCGACCTATTGATCCGCTTCGAGCGCTGGCACGACGCCGAGGGCTGACACTCGCAAGCCAAGGCCGGCGGGCGAAGGTACAATCGCCCGCATGTCGTTCTCGAGGGCGGCCGCGCTGCGGCTGCTCGCCTTTCTGATGGCCGCCGGACTCCTGGCCGCCTTGTCGCCTCCGGAGCGCACGCTGGGCTCCTCGGTGCGGCTGATCTACCTCCACGGTGCCTGGACCTGGGCCTCGATCCTCACCCTGGCGGGATCAGCCGGATTCGGCCTGGCCAGCCTGGCGTCGCGCCGACGCGAGCACTATCGCTGGTCGGCCGGGTTGGGGCGGGGCGGATCGAGCTTCTGGTTGGTTTCCCTCCTTCTCTCCCTGGCGGCGATGCAAGCCGGCTGGAACGGGCTGTTTCTTGCCGAGCCGCGCTGGCGGCTTGCTGCCGAATTCGGCCTTCTGGCCGTCCTGTTGCAGACCGGCGCCGCACTGATCGGCCGTCCCCCGGCGACAAGCCTCCTGAATGCTGGTTACTTCGTCGTCCTGGCAGCCTCCCTGGTTTCAACCGAAGCCGTGATGCATCCGCCCTCGCCAGTTTTCACCTCCGAGTCGGAGATGATCCGGTGGACCTTCGTCGCTCTGGTGGGCCTCCTGACGGCGGCCGGAGTCCAACTGTCCGCGCTCCTGCGTCCGGCCTCCGCAATTTGACCGAGAAGCGCCCCGCCCGCCTGCGATACCAACTCGCTGGCTTCTTCGTCGCTCGCGCCATCGTCAACACGCTGTACCGGATGATCTATCCGTTCACCGGCGTTCTTGCCCGCGGCCTGGGCGTGCCCGTGGCCCAGGTGGCGGGGGCCATCGCCCTGCGCTCGTCGCTGGGCTTGGCCGCCCCTCTGCTGGGATCGGCGGCCGATATCGGCGGGCGAAAGCGCGCCATGTTGATCGGGCTCGGGCTGTTTTCGGCCGGCGCCCTGACCGTGGCTCTGCTGCCGGCTTTTCTTCCGTTCGTCGCCGGCCTGCTGCTGACCACCATCGGAAAGATCATGTTCGACCCGGCCATGCAAGCCCACCTGGGAGACGCCACGCAATACGGACGTCGTGGCCAGGCGATCGCTCTGACAGAATTGGGTTGGTCGCTTTCCTTTCTGATCGGGGTCCCGGTCATGGGCCTGCTGATCGTCCGCTTTGGTTGGTCCGCCCCGTTTCCCGTGTTGGGGATCCTGGGTGTGCTCGCCGGATTCGGCCTGGTGAGGCTCCTGCCAGCCGATCCTCGACGGCAGTCCATGCTCCCCTCGATGCGGTCCACGCTGCGCGGCATCCTTGCCAATCAGCCGGCGATGGCCGGGCTGGGCATGGGCCTGCTGATTTCGGCCGCCAACGAGTCGATCAACATCGTCTTCGGGATCTGGCTGGAAACTTCCTTCGGGATGCAAGTGGCGGCCCTGGGAGCGGCAGCAGCGGTCATCGGAGTAGCCGAGCTCTCCGGGGAGGGCCTGGTGGCAGGGTTCGCCGATCGGGTCGGGAAGCCCCGGGCGGTCGCGCTGGGCTTGCTGGGAAACTCCGTCTCGGCTGCCATCTTCCCTCTGCTCGGCCGCACCGAGTTGGGGGCCTTGCTGGCGCTGTTCTTGTTCTATCTGACGTTTGAGTTCACCCTGGTCAGCAGCATCCCGTTGATGACCGAGCTCGCCCCCCGGGCACGGGCGTCGCTAATGTCGGGTAACGTCGCAGCGCTCTCCCTGGGAAGGGTGCTGGGCGCCGGGCTCGGGTTGGCCTTGTTCCCTCTCGGTTTGGCGGCAAATGTCGGTGCCACATTCGCCCTCAATGTCCTGGCACTGTTGATCCTGGTGGTTTGGGTGCGAGAAGCTGTTCCGAGGAATTGAACGGGGAACCGCCCTTCCACCCTGCCTGCCATAGGAGCCAGTCCCATGCCGATCGACCTTCTCCTCCATTCCGCCGGCCAGGTGTTGACCATCCCCGGTGGGCCGCAGCGCGGCTCGCGCCTCGGGGACCTTGGCTTGCGAACCGGCGCCGCGATCGCGGTGGACCAGGGCCGTGTGGTGGAGGTCGGCGAGCAGGCGGCGCTTCTGGCAAACTACGAAGCACGGCAGCAGGTCGATTGCGCCGGCGGAGTGGTGCTGCCGGGCCTGGTGGACTCCCACAGCCACGCCCTTTGGGCCGGGGATCGCGCCGCCGAGTTCGAGATGCGGTTGCAGGGGCTAAGCTACATGGACATCCTGGCCTCCGGCGGCGGGATCATGGCCACCGTCCGTGAGACCCGCGAGGCATCCCCGGAAAGGTTGTTGTCCGAGACCAGGCCCCGCCTGACCGGCATGCTGCGGCACGGTTCGACCACGGTCGAGATCAAGACCGGATACGGATTGGAGGTCGGGGCTGAGCTGCGGATGCTCGAAGCGATCCTGGCCCTGGAGTCACCCGACCTTCCGGCCCTGGTGCCCACGTTCCTCGGAGCACATGCCGTGCCCGAGGAATTCAGCGGTCGAACTGGGGCCTATGTTGACCTCGTATGCAGCCAGATGTTGCCCCTCGCCGCCTCCTGGTGGGCGCAGCACGCTCCGGGCCGCTCGTTGCCGTTCGTCGACGTCTTCTGCGAGGAAGGCGTCTTCGACCTCGCCCAATCCCGCCGAATCCTGGAAGCCGGTCGCCACCTGGGATTCCCGCTCAAGATCCACGCCGACGAGTTCGTGTCGCTGGGCGGGGCCGACCTGGCGGTGGAACTCGGCGCAACCTCAGCCGACCACTTGCTGCATACTCCGCTTGACCAGATACGCCGGCTGGCCCGTAGCGAGACGGTGGCGGTCGCCCTGCCGGGAACGCCTTTCGGCCTGAACGACACCGCCCGCCTTCCGGTTCGGGAATTGCTGGAGGCAGATGGCCTGCTGGCCGTGGCATCCGATCTAAATCCCGGCACCGCCTGGTGCGAGAGCCTGCAGTTCACGATCGCGCTGGCCTGCCGCCATCTGGGGCTCACCCCGGCCCAGGCAATCTGCGCCGCAACGATTAACGGGGCCGCAGCGCTGGGGCTGCAGGATCGCAAGGGGAGTCTCGGCGCCCGGGATGGAGGCAGACCTGCTCGTCCTCGACGTGCCCGACTACCGCCATCTGGGCTACCGCTTTGGCACGAATCTGGTATCCCGGGTGATTCGGGGCGGACGCCTGCTCATCTAACCGTCTCGAGCGAGGGGCAATGGAGATTCTGCAAGACCAGAGCCTGATCACCCTGGTCGTGGTCCTGCTGGGACTGGCCGGAGCGTGGTGGGTCTTCCGGGGCGCGCTGCGCTGGCTGCGGCGGCTCTCGCGCCTTGGGTGCCTGGCCGTGATCGGGGGGATGATCCTACTGGCGGTGGCGGGCAGCCTGCGCTGACGCCGGCCCTACCCCTTTCGGCACCACGATCCACAGGATTCCATACACCAGAAGCCCCGGCACTCCGCCGGGGATCAGCGCGACCACGAACGCCAGCCGGAACCATCCCGAACCGATACCGAAGAAATCCCCCAGGCCGCCACATACCCCGGCGATCCAGCGGTCGTTGCGCGAACGGCGCAAAGCACGTTCCGGCGTCGTTCCCATGTCGCTCCTCGTCTGGCACAGACCGGCGTTGGCCGGGCAAGGACGACGGCCCCTCCCGGGGGAGGGGCCGTCGTGGGTCTGCGATCCGCGCTGCTCCGGCCTAGTAGTCCGGCATCGGCGGGGGCGCCGCCGGCCTGTCCTTCTCCGGGGCATCTGTCACGAGCGCTTCGGTGGTCAGGATCATCGAAGCGATCGAGGCCGCATTTTCCAGCGCGCCCTTGGTCACCTTGGCCGGGTCGATGATGCCGGCCTTGACCATGTCGATGTACTCGTTCCCGAGGACGTCGTAGCCGAAGTTCGGGTTCTTCTTCTCGATCTGATGACGGCGGACGGTTTCGAGAACCACCGCGCCGTCTTCGCCGGCGTTCTCGGCGATCTTGCGCAGCGGCACTTCCAGCGCACGCCGCACGATGGCCACCCCCACCATCTCATCGTCCCCGCCGATCTTCAGGTCTTTGATGGCCGACATGGCGTTGATCAGAGCCACTCCGCCCCCGGGGACGATGCCCTCCTCGACGGCGGCCCGGGTGGCCGACAGAGCGTCCTCCACCCGGTGCTTCTTCTCCTTCAGCTCGGTCTCGGTTGCCGCGCCGACTCGGATCACGGCCACCCCGCCCGACAGTTTGGCCAGGCGCTCCTGGAGCTTCTCCTTGTCGTAGTCGGAGGTCGATTTGTCGATCTCGACCTTGATCTCCTCGATCCGGCCCTTGATCTTGGCCGAATCGCCGGCGCCCTGGACGATGGTGGTGTCGTCCTTGGTGGCGACGATCTTGCCGGCCTTGCCCAGGTCGTTGATCGTTACCGACTCGAGCTTGCGGCCGAGCTCTTCGGTGATGACCGTTCCGCCGGTCAGGATGGCGACATCCTGCAGCATCGCCTTGCGGCGGTCGCCGAAGCCGGGGGCCTTGACCGCCACCACGTTGAGCATCCCTCGCAGCTTGTTCAGCACCAGGGTCGCCAGGGCCTCGCCGTCGATGTCTTCGGCGATCACCAGCAGCTCTCGCTTGCCGATCTGGACCAGCTTCTCCAGGATCGGGACGATGTCGGTGGCGGCCGAGATCTTCTTGTCGTGAATCAGGATGTAGGGTTCGTCAATGCGGGCTTCCATGTGCTCGGGATCGGTGACGAAATACGCCGAGATGTAGCCGCGATCGAACTGCATGCCTTCCACGTACTCGGTCTCGAACTCGAGACCCTTGGACTCCTCGACCGTGATCACCCCGTCCTTGCCGACTTTGTCCATGACTTCGGCGATCAGGCTCCCGATCGACTTGTCCTGGGCCGAGATCGCCGCCACCGAGGCGATTTCGTCCTTCTCGGTTACGTCGATGGCCGCCTTGGCAATGGCCTCGGAGACGGCCTTGGAGGCGGCTTCGATGCCGCGCTTGAGCATCATCGGGTTCGAACCGGCCGCCAGGTTCTTCAGGCCTTCGGTGACCATGGCGTGCGCCAGGACGGTCGAGGTGGTGGTGCCGTCGCCGGCGATGTCGTTGGTCTTGGTGGCCGCTTCCTTGAGGAGCTGGGCCCCCATGTTCTCGTAGGGGTCTTCCAGCTCGATCTCCTTGGCCACCGTCACCCCGTCGTGGGTGATGGTGGGTGAGCCGAACTTCCGATCGAGGGCCACATTGCGCCCCTTCGGCCCCAGGGTCGTCGCGACCGCCGCGGCCAGCATGTCGACACCCGCCTTCAGCCGTCGGCGGGCATCTTCTGAAAACGCCAGTTGCTTCGCTGCCATGTTCCTGCCACTCCTATAGGGGGATTAGTCCGAAACCATGCGGGCCGCGCCTACTCCGAGAGGACCGCCAGCACGTCGCTCTCGCGCAGGATCAGCAGCTTCTCCGACTCGATCTTGATCTCGGTGCCGGCGTACTTGGCAAACAGGACCTTGTCGCCGGCCTTGACGTCCATCGCGATGCGCTTGCCGTCTTCGTCGCGTGCTCCCGGCCCGATCGCCAGAATCTCGCCCTTCTGCGGCTTTTCTTTGGCCGTCTCCGGAAGGACGATGCCGCTGGGAGTGACTTCCTCCTGCTCCAACGGCCGGATGACCACGCGGTCACCCAAAGGCTTGAGGTTGAGCTTCATACATTCTCTCCTTTCCTGCCCGTGCAGGGATGTCCCTTTGTCTATCGCGCGGCGTTAGCACTCCTCCTGCACGAGTGCTAACACGCCGAAAGTGTACACAAGTCGGCCGGGGGAGTCAAGGGCTGTCTCCTTCCCGGCCCAGGGATGGGAGGCCGGAAACTCCCTGGAGCATCTTTCCCTTCCCGTCCGTGGCCCGAGCGCTTGACGCCAGGCCCGTTGCTGCAGGGCAGAGGCCAGGGGGTCGCTCCGGCCAGCTTTCCCCGGGTGTTCTAAGGGGGCCGGATAACGTCCACCTCAATCCTGGCGGTTCTCAGGAGGTCATCTGATCCGGAGGAGTGACCTGGGGGATCGGTGTCGAAGTCGGAACACCCCCGGCGCACAGCGCCCGGTTCTCGGCCACGATTCCCGCCACGATGGGATCGCTCCCGTAGCTCGAGAGCAGCTGCTGGAACAGCGATTCGGCCCGCCCGCACGCGTTCGGGACATCGCCGGAACCACGGAACGATGTCAGAACGGAAGCATAGGTGTAGTAGAACTCCAGGCTTCCGTCCTCCAAAGGCAACCCCGGGACAATCTGGCCGACCTCCTCGGGCGAAGCGTCTTCGTCGCACAGGATCACTTTCAGACCGCACAGCAGCTCGCCGCTCTCTGCGGCGCTGCAGCCCTCCACCGCACAGCGCAGCACCTCGACCGCGCTTTCGTAGTTGCGGGCCTTAAAGAAGATAATCCCCAGCCGACCGTACACCTCGGGGTTGGACGGGTCGATGGCCAGGGCCCGCTCGACGTTGATCGCGGCGATGAAGAACTCTCCATCCTGGAGATAGGTTCGCCCGATCGAGAGATAGGGGGTCGGATCTTGAATCCCGAGCTGCTCGTTGATCCGCGCCGCCCGGTCGAAGGCCTCCAACGCCTGTTCCATCAGCAGACGCCGGTCGTTCAGGTTGGGCGCGTTCCCGGCCAGTTGACGGAAGTTGGCCCCGATCAGCAGGTACAGGTAGGTGAAGTTGGGAGCGATCTCCGCCGCGGCTCGATATTCTTCGATCGCCTGGCGGTAGGCGCCATTGCCTTCGAGAACCGTCCCGAAAACCCGGTGAACGTCCATCGACTCCGGCGCCAGAGGGTCGGTCTGGCCGGCGGCCTGTTCCGCCAGGTCGTACGCCTGGGCGAACTTGCCCTGGTCGAGCAGCAGCTCCGCGTAATAGGCCAGGGCCAGGGTGCTTCCCGGGTCGAGCTGCAAGGCGCGAATCGCGGCGGTCTCGGCTAGCTTCAGGAAACGCTCGCGCTCGTCGGCGATCGGCTCGACCGCGGCCGACCAGTCGTAGACCAAGGCGCTCACCGCCTGGACAAACGGGTCGTCGGGCGAGGTTTCGAGGGCTCTCTCGATCGAGTTCTGGGCCTCCGCCAGCCGCGCCCGGCGCTCCCCCGCCGTGGTCAAGAGCGCACTGGAGTACGTCTGAATCCGGGCCAACTCCGCCCCCAGGGAGGCTTCCTCCGGCGCAACCTGGGCGGCCTGTTGATATGCCCGGATCGCTTCCTCCAACCTTCCGGCCGAGAAGTTCGTCTTTCCTTCTTCCGCAAAGGAGGCCGCCGTGCGAGTTGGGGTCGGGGTCGGCAGGAGCAGGGGCCGCACTTCGCCCGCCTGGAAGCCGCGGAAGACGAGGAAAGCCGCCGCAATGGCCCCCAGGTATCCCAGAATGCGCCAGGGACTTGTGGTTCGGGCACTCCGGCCCAGGGGAAGCCGCTCACCGGTCAGCCGCACGCCGCCGCCTCAGGAGATCGGAGTCGCAGTGACTGCCGGGGTCGGTGTCGGGGGAGTTGAACCGCATAGGGTCAAGCCCGCAGTGGCATTCTCCACCGCAATCGGATCGTCCGGAACCCCTCGCAGCAAGGCTTCGAAGATCGGCGTGGCCTCCTCGCAGCGATCGACTCGGGCCAGCGACAGGCCGAGGGTGTAATAGAAGCTCACGATCCGGGCACTGGCGGGGTCGATGGCCAGGCCGCTGACCGGGGTTCCGTCGGCCGTTTGTCCGCCGCGCACGGCCAGGGTGAGCTCGCCCACCGCCTGGGCGAAGTCGTTGTTCTTGTAGTACATCACCCCCAGGTCGCCGTGCAGGCCGGGGTTGGAAGCGTCGAGCCGGGTCGCATCGGCGGCGTACTGGCTGGCTTTTCCGTATTCCCCGAAACGGGAGTAGGCCTGGGCGATCAATTGCAGGGGAAGCGGGTTGGTCGGATCGAAAGCGTTGGCGTTCAGGTACGACTGGATCGCCTTGTCCAGGTCCGGCGTTTCCTGGCTGAGCTGCATGTTTCCAACCGCTACGTGGAGCAGCCACAGATTGGGGTTGATTGTCAGCGCCCGCTGGTACTCTTCCAACGCCTGGGAGTAGTTCCCGGTGGATTCCAGAACGTAGCCGAGGGCACGATGGGTCTCGACCAGGTTCGGATCGAGCTGTACCGACCGCTCCGCTGCGGCGACAGCGTCGCGGAAGTCGCCGGCGTTGAGCTGAAGATACTGATCCATCAGGATCTCGGCCAGGAACGCGTTGGCCAGAGCCGAGTTGGGGTCGGACTTGAGCGCGGCTTCCACTTCGGCCTCGGCCTCCACCAGCCGGTCGGTCCCCTGAAAGTCGAGGGCCCATCCCAGCACCGCCCTGGCCGAGGGCAGGTTCGGGGAGATCAGGAGCGCATTGCGGGCATTGGTCTCGGCCGACACGGGATCCCCGGCGAAGACTTGCACCCGGGCGAGCGCCACGTACAACGCCGGGTCCTGCGGGCTCGCTTCGATGGCATTCTGGTAGGACTCGGTCGCTTGCGCCAGGCGGCCCGTTTGAAAGAACGACTCGGCTTCCAGAGCATACGTGGCCGGGCTGCGAGTGGGTGTCGGGGTGGGGACGAACAAGGGCGGAACACCCGGGACCAGGGCCCGCTCAACGTAGATGAAACCGCCGATCAGCGCCAGCAACAGCAAGACCCGACCGAGATGGAACGGCTTGCGCCGCTTGCGGACATTCCACTTGCTACCGCTGAGGTACATCAGGCGATTGTAACAGCGGGCACGCAAGCGGCTTCCGGCCATCAGGACGGGTATAATGCCGCCCGTGCTCCCACCCGAGAATGACCCGGCCGAGGTCACCCGGCCTGCCGCGCCGGCTTCTCCCCGCCGGTTGTGGCGCTCCCTGCGCTGGTTCCTGCTGCTGATCGCGGCGGCAATCGCCGTTGCGGCTGCCGTCGGCTACGGGGTCGGCCAGAGCCAGCGGGAGACCCGGTTGGAGTCGGCGCTGGCGCGCGCTGCGGATGAGCAGTTCCAACTGGGCATGGAAGACCTGGCGGCGCGCCGATTCGAATTGGCTCGCCAGCGCTTCGAATACGTGATCCTGATCGATCCTTCCTATCCCAACGCCTCCGAACGCCTGGCCGAGGCGCTGGTCGGTCTCGACCGCCCCGTGGCAACCCCGGCACCGCGGGCTACGCCCACGGTCAACCTGGCCCCGGTCGAGGATCTGTTCACCCAGGCGACAGCCGCGTATCTGAACCAGGACTGGGGCGTCGTCGTGGACACCCTGCTGGCCGTCCGCGCCAAGAACCCGAACTACCGGGCGGTTGAAGTCGACGGGATGCTGTTCTCCGCCCTGCGCAATCGGGGGCTGAAGCGGATCAAGTCGGAGGGGATGCTCGAGGAAGGCCTGTACGACCTGTCCCTGGCCGAGCGGTTCGCCCCGTTGGACAACGAGGCGGAGGAGTTCCGGGGTTGGGCCCGCCTGTACCTGCTGGCGAACAGCTTCTTCGGGGTCAATTGGGCCGAGGCGGTCTACTACTTCGGCCAGGTGTATCTGGCGGCGCCCTACATCACCACCGACGTCTACCTCAAGTACGCCATCGCCTCCAACCGCTATGGGGATGAGTTGATCGTCGCCAACGACCCGTGCGCGGCCGAAGAGTTGTACGATCAGTCGCTTCTGGCGTGGGAGAACCCGGACCTGGTACCGACCGCCACTCAGGCTCACGACCTGTGCCAGGACGCCACCGCGCCTCCACCCCCGCCCCCACCCGAGGAAACCCCTACCCCCACCCAGACGCCGACCCCGGGAGTCTGATCTATGGCTCAGCTGGCGCTGATCGGGGCGTACACGCTGCACATGGCGGCCACCGCCATCTGGATCGGTGGGCTCGCCTTCCTGACGCTGTTCCTTCCGCTCCTTTCGAATCGCCTACCCGAACCCGATCGCGACCTGCTGGCGGAGCGCGCCTCGCGCACCTTCCGCCCGTACGCCTGGATCTGCCTGGCCGTATTCGCTGTCACAGGTCTGGCCCAGATGTCTGCCAGCCCCCGCTACGTAGGCTTGCTGGCCGTGTCCAACGCCTGGTCCGCCGCCATCCTGATCAAGCACCTGCTGATCCTCGGAATGGCGGGCATCCTCGCCCATCAGACCTGGGTCCTCCACCCTCGCCTGGAGCGTTATCAACTGGAGGCCGATCCGTCGTCCGGACCGGCGCGAGCCTCTGACCTGCGGGCCGAGCGGCGCCTGCTGTGGATCAGCCTCGGCCTGGCGGGGCTGGTGCTCGTTCTAACCGCCCTCGCCCGGACCTCCGCCTGACGCGCACAGCCCGGGGTACAATTGCGTCCCCTTGCTCGAACTCCATTTTCTCGGCACTTCGGCCTCGGCACCGTCGATCCACCGCGGCCTTTCGGCCCAGGTCGTCTCCTACCGGGATCATCGCTTCCTGATCGATTGCGGTGAAGGCACCCAGCGGCAAATCCTGCGGTCGGGGCTGGGGTTCCGACGTCTCCATCGAATCCTGATCACCCACGGCCACCTGGACCACATCCTGGGCCTGGCCGGCCTGCTCTCGACCTTCATGCGCTGGGAAGCCATCGACCAGCTCGAAATCTACGCCGGGGCCTTCGCTCTCGAGCGGATCCGCGATCTGCTGCACGGGGTCGTGCTGCGCGGCGGGAAGCCCCCGATGCCGCTTCGCCTGATCCCGATCGAGGCGGGGACTCTTCTCGAAGACGACGGTTTCCGGGTGAGCGCGTTCCCGGTGAGCCATCGTGGGCCCGGTTGCTTCGGCTTCGCCTTCGAGGAGCCGTCCCGCCGGCCTTTCCTGGTGGAGAAGGCCGAGGCCCTCGGCGTACCGCCTGGGCCGCTGCGGCGCGACCTGGTGGCCGGCCGACCGATCGAGCTTCCGGGCGGGACCCGGGTGACGCCCGAACAGGTGCTCGGCCCGGATCGCAGGGGGGCTCGTCTGATACACGTGGGGGACTGTGCCCGCACCGACGATCTGCTCGACGTCTGCCGCCAGGCGGACGGGTTGGTGATCGAGGCGACCTACCTGGATATCGAATCCAAGTTGGCCGCCGACTTCGGCCACCTCACGGCGCGCCAGGCGGCGACCCTGGCGCTTGCAGCCGGCGTCGGCCACCTCTACCTGACGCACGTCTCCCGGCGCTACCACGAGCGGGATGTGAAGCAGGAGGCGAGCCAGGTGTTTCCCCAGGTCAGTGTCGCCCGGGATTTCGACCACTACGAGATCCGCCGCCAGGGCTGAGCCGCACGCAGCCGACCGGTACTTCTTTCCCAGCCCCCACCCGTAACCCCGGGCCAGGCTCTTCCGACTCCTGGGTGACTCTGTAAACCTGGGAGGTCCCCCATGCAGAACCGCTCTTGGATCGTTCCTTTCGTCCTGGGCCTGGCCGCCCTGGCCGTCTCCGGTTGCGCCGGCACCCTTCCCGAAGGCTTGAGCCTGGCTCCGCTCCCGGCCGAAGCCTCCGAGATGGAGTTCACCGCTCCGGTGGAAGCCATGGGCAGCGAGGCCTGGACGATTGGCGGGTTGACCGTCGGCGTGACCACCATCACCGACATCAAGGGATCCCCGCAGGTCGGGGACCTCGTGCGGGTCCACGCCTTCTCGTACCCCGACCTCGGATTGGTGGCGCGGGAGATCGAACCTGCGCAGCCCTCACCGCACGCGCAGGCCAGCGCCCTCACCGGCTCCCTTCGCCGGCGAGGAAATCGAGTTCGTGGCCGCCGTCGTCTCCATCGGCGCCGACGCCTGGACCATCGGCGAACGAACGGTGGGCCTCACCAGCGCGACCGAGATCAAGGGCGCCATCGCCGTCGGCGACCTGGTCAAGGTGCACGCCCTGGTTCAGACTGATTTGAGCCTGATCGCCCGTGAAATCGAGCCGGCCGACGAAGACGACGCCATCGACGATTCCGACGACGACCAGGACGAGGTCGAGCTCAAGGGGTTCGTGGAGGCGATCGACGGCGAGCTGTGGACCATCGGGGGCGTGGCAATCCGGGTGACCCCAGCCACCGAGATAGAGGACGCGATCGCGGTGGGTGACTACGTCGAAGTAGAAGCCGTCTGGGCCGACGACGGAGTGCTGACCGCTCTCAAGGTCAAGCTGGACGACCCCGACGATCTGGATGACGCAGACGATGGGCCGGCCGACTCAGATGACGACGGGGACGAGGAGGATGAAGACGAAGACGACGAAGACGAATGACGACGGAGATGACGATCGCAGCGGTTCGAACTCGGGTTCCGGCTGAGATCCGCTGACTGCATGCAAGCGGGGCGCCGCCCGGGCGGGCGGCGCCCCGGGTTCCCTATGCTATACTGCGCGCCGCGTTCTCCTCCCTGCCTCGACTCGCCAGCGCTGGGCACGACCCGCGACCCATGACCGCCGACATCGACGAAATGGCGAACCTTCGCTCCCAGGACCCGGCCGCCCTGGGATCGTTTCACGACCGCTATTTCCCGGAGCTCTACCGCTACGCACGCTACCGGGTCGGAGACCCGGACCAGGCCGAAGACCTGGCGGCGGAGACGTTCATCCGCCTGCTGGAGGCCCTCCATTCCGGCCGCGGCCCGAGCACCAGTCTGCGCGGATGGCTCTTTGGAACCTTGCGTCACCTGGTGGACGACCACCACCGCCGAGGGTTCGCCCACCCCCGGTCATCGATCGACCCGGGGGCTGCCGATTCCTCCTCCGATGTCGTAAGCCAGGTGGAAGCCCGGATGCGGGCCGAGCAGGTGCGACGCGCGCTGCGCCGGCTGACACCGGATCAGCAGCACGTTCTGGCCTTGCAATTCGGGGGCGAGCATTCCATCGATGAGACGGCCTTCCTGATGGACCGCAAGCCGAACGCGGTCAAGGCCCTCCAGCACCGGGCCCTGCAGGCCCTGCGTCGGGGTCTGGAGGACGCTCGATGAAGCCCGAGGTCGCCCAGGCTCTGGCCGAGGCCCTGGAGGCGTTGCGACGGGGGGAGACCGCCGACAGCGTGCTCGCCCGCACGCCCGAGTGGGCCGACGAGCTCCGGCCGCTCCTGCAGGCGGCCGCCGCGGCGGCCCGGCCCCGCGTCGATCGGGTTCCGCCGGACGCCCTTCGGCGCAGCCGGCAGCGCCTGCTGGCCCGGGCCCAACGCCCTGCCCCCGCCTTGCCCGCCTGGCGTCGCCTGCTCCTGCGTGCGCCTCGCAGGGCGGCGACAGCCCTGGCCATCTTGCTGGCCGCCATCGGCGGCGCCGGCGGCATCACCAACGCTGCGGCCCAGTCGCTCCCCGGAGAAGCCCTGTACCCGGTGAAACTGGCGGTCGAAGACCTGGCCCTGTTGCTCTCCGCCGACAACCAGCGCCGGCTCCGGCTGGAGACGATCTACTCCGAGCGCCGCGTCGAGGAAGTGATCCGTTTGCTGACCCTGGGGCGTGTGGTCCCGCTCTCCTTCGAAGGTCCCGTGGTCCAGACGGGCCCGCTGCACTGGGATATCGGCGGGGTCCTGGTCCGCCTCACACCACAAACCACCATTCTGGGGGAGATCCTTTCCGGGATGATCGTCGAAGTTGAAGGGCTCACCCAGACCGACGGCTCGTTCCTGGCCCACCGGATCCACCTCCACAAGTACGACCTGCTCGCCGTCCTGGAGGAACTCGACCGGTCCCGGATCACGGTTGGCGCCGAGACCCTTGGTCTGACCGCCTTCACCTATCTCGAGCCCGGGATTTCCGTCGGCGACCTGGTGTTGGTGCGCGTCTCGATCGACGAAACCGGAGAGCGGTTGGCGCTCTCCGTGGTGCGCTTTGAAGCCCCAACCCCGACTCCGACCCCGCGCGCCCCTTCCGCCGAGCCCTTGCCCACGGCGACCCCGTCCCCGGCGCGGCCCACGGCGGGCGCCCACCAACCGTCCGAAACGGCAAAGCCGGCCGAAACCGAACAGACCGACGAACCCGATGAGGAAGACGACGAGGACGAAGGTCAGAAGGTCGAGTTCGAGGGGATCGTCCAGTCGAAGAACGCCGGCCAATGGGTGATCGCGGGTCGGGCCGTGGCGATCACGGCCCAGACGGAAATCCGTGACAATCCCGGGGTCGGCGACACGGTGAAAGTGAAGGCCCGGATCCTCAGCGACGGCACGTGGGTGGCCGATCGTATCGAGCTCGAGGACTAAGGACCGGGTCCGGATTGACCGGGGCCGGGCCGCCGGTTAGAATCTCGTGCCGTCCCGATGCCGATCTACGAGTACGTCTGCCTGGATTGCCGGACCCGCAGCGACGCCCTTCGGCCGATGGCCGAGGCCGACGCCCCACTTGTCTGCCCGCAGTGCGAAAGTCTGCACAGCTCGCGCACCCTGTCCGTCTTTTTCGCTCGGAGCGACGGACGGAGCGTCGCCGGCGCGCCGCGCGGTTGCGGGAGCTGCGGCGGCGGTCACTGTTCCACCTGCGCCAACTAGCCATCTCCGGCGCACCAACGCAACGGGCCGCAGACTAGCTGCGGCCCGTCTTCGTACCTAGCCCACCTCTGACGCTAGGGCACGCCGGTAATCCCCGCCCTGGAAGCCAGTTCCAGAAGCGGCCCGGGGATCAGCCCCAGCACAAAGGTCGCCAGCGCGGTGAGACCCACGGCCGCGGTCAATAGACCCTCGGAGCGCGACTCGGGCTCTCCGGCCCGCATATACATCACCACCACCACCCGCAGGTAGTAGTAGGCCGAGACCAGCGAGGTCAACACCCCGACGATCGCCAGGCCGAGCAGACCGGCCCGGAGAGCGACCCCGAACACGAAGAACTTCCCCAGGAAACCAAGCGTCGGAGGAACTCCGATCAAGGAGAGCATGAAGACGCCCATCGCCAGCGCGATCCAGGGCCGGCGCCTGGCCAGGCCGGCGTAGTCGTCGATCGAAGTGCCGCTCCCGTCGGATCGTTCCAGCACCATCACCACGCCCCAGGCGCCGATCGTGGTCACGGTGTAGGCCAGCAGGTAGAACAGGGTCGCGCCGACCACCTGCGATGAAGCGGGCGCCGCAGCCCCGGCGACCATCGCCAGCATCAGGTACCCGGCATGGGCGATGCTGGAGTAAGCCAGCATACGTTTGATATTGGTCTGGACGATGGCGGCCAGGTTCCCCCAGATCATTGTCAGCCCGGCGATTCCGCCCAGGATCGTCGTCCAGACCGGGGCGGAAAAGGGAAGCCCGACCAGGACCATCCGCAGCAACACGGAGAAGCCGGCGGCCTTGGCGCCGACCGCCATGAAAGCCACGGCCGAAGTCGGCGCTCCATGGTAGACATCGGGAGTCCACATGTGGAACGGAACCGCGGCCACCTTGAATCCGATCCCGACCAAGACCAGAGCGCCGGCGATCGCCAGCAGGGTCGGATCGGCCAGTCCTGCCTGAAAGGCCGCCAGGATGCCTCGCAGGTTGGTCGTCCCGGTTGCGCCATAGGCCAGGGCCGTGCCGTACACCAGGAAAGCGGAGGCGAAGGCGCCCAACAGGAAGTACTTCATGCCCGACTCCTCGGAGTCGGCCAGGGGCCAGGCAAACGCCGCCAGCACATACAACGGAATGGAGAGCAGCTCGAGCGCCAGGAAGACCACGATCAGATCGGCCGCTACGGCCATCAGCATCATCCCGGCCACCGAGAACAGCAGCAGCGAGTAGTACTCACCCCGGGCGATGCCGCGCCGCCGGGTGTAGTCGATCGCCAGGGGAACCGCCAGCAGACCGGCCAGCAGGAACAGCCCTTCCAGGAAACGGCCGTACCCGTCGACCTCCACCATACCGCCGTAGGCCTGCACCTGCGGCGGAGGCACCAGCACCACCAGCGCCCCGGCCCCGGCCAGCCCGAGCACCGCCAGCCACGGGACGACGCCCTTCGCCCGCTCGGGGAGAAACGCCTCCGTCAGCAGCACGACGCAGGCCCACCCGCTCAGGGCGGCGATGGGGAGGATCGGCCTGAAGGTCCGTGAGCGCCATGTCAGCGGGCGGCCAGCGCCGCCACCTGCACCACCTGGACCACCCGGTCGACCGAGGCGGCGATCAGGTGGAAGAACGGCTTCGGATACAGGCCGATCCAGAAGATCAAGACGATCAACGGAAGCAGGGTCACCACTTCCCGAACGCTCAGGTCTTTCAGCGCCTGATTGGCCTGGTGCGTGATCGGACCGAGGAACATCTTCTGGAACATGAACAGGATGTAGACCGCGGCCAGGATCACCCCGAGCACGGACAGCCCGGAGAACCAGGGCGATCCCAGGGCGGTCGAGCCGTACGCACCGAGCAGGATGGTGAACTCGCCGACAAACCCGTTCAGGCCCGGCAGACCCATCGACGACAAGGCCACCACCAAGGTCAGGGCGCCGTAGATCGGCATCACCTTCCACAGCCCGCCGAAGTCATCCAGCTCGCCGGGTGTGGCGCCGCTCGTAGATCATCCCGACCACCAGGAACAGCGCCCCGGTGCTCAACCCATGGTTGACCATCTGCAGGACTCCGCCCTGCATCCCCTCCGGGTTCAAGGCGAACAGGCCGAGCATGACGAAACCCAGATGGCGAGACCGAAGAGTAGGCCACCAGCTTCTTCACGTCGCGTTGCGGGTAGGAAACGATCGCCCCGTAGATGATCCCGATAACCGCCAGCCCGCCCATCCACGGCGCCAATTGCAGGGCCGCCTGCGGGAACAAGGGGATGTTGAAACGCAGGAAGCCGTAGGTCCCCATCTTCAGAAGAACACCGGCCAGGATCACCGAGCCTGCCGTGGGAGCCTCGACGTGCGCGTCGGGCAGCCACGAGTGCAGCGGCCACATCGGAACCTTGATGGCGAAGGCTGCGGCGAAGGCCAGGAACAACCAGAATTGGACCTGCGGCGGGAGGTTGCCGGCGGCGATCAGGTCGGGCACGCTGAAGCTGCCGCCCTGCAGCCCGAGCCACAGGATCGCCAGCAGCATCAGGATCGAGCCGGCCATGGTGTACAGGAAGAACTTGACCGCGGCGTACATCCTTCGTTCGCCGCCCCACATGCCGATCAGGAAGTACATCGGCACCAGGGTGAATTCCCAGAAGACATAGAACAGGAACAGGTCGAGCGCCAGGAACACGCCCAGCATCCCGACTTCCAGGAGCAGGAAGAAGATCATGAATTCCTTGACCCGGTCCTGGATCGCGGTCCAGGTCGAGACGATCGACAGCGCCGTCAGCAGTGTGGTCAGCAGGACGAGCAGGATGCTCAGGCCATCCACGCCCAGGAAGTACTCGACGCGGAATCCGGCCACCTGGAACCACGACACCCTCTCGACCAGCTGGAGCCCGCCCTGCGCAGGATCGAACCGACTCAGGAGCACGAGCGAGGCCGCAAACACGGCCAGCGTCGTGCCCAGCGCCGTCCAGCGCAGCAGCGAGACGCGCTTGGCCGGGATCAGCAGGAGCAGCACCACCCCGACCAGGGGGAGGAAGGTGACTGTGCTGAGGATCGGTAGAGGGAACTCCATCGGCATGCCTCGGGTCAGCGGAGAAGGATCAGGGTCAGCATCGCCACGGCCCCGATCAGGATTGACAGGGCGTAGTTGCGGACGTAACCGGTCTGCAGGCGGCGCAGCCCGCGGGCGGCCGACTGAGTGGCGCGGGCCAGCGCATGGGCGGAGCCGTCGATCACCGGCAGGTCGAAGGCCATCGCCAGCCAGTCACTCGAGCGGCGATAGCCAGCGGCCAACACTCCATCGTGGAACGCATCGTGCCACCAGGCCCAATCAACCGTCTCGGCCAGGAAACGGGAAAAGCGGACATACGGGGTGAGGATCAGGCGGTCGTACAGCTCGTCCACCCACCACTTGTTCTCGAGAGCCACAAAGATCGGACCCAGCAGGCGCCGCAGAGGGTCGGGCGCTCCCTGCGCCAGCGGTCGGCGGCCGTACAGCAGCCAGGCCACGCCCAGCCCCAGCAGGGTCAGACCGGTGGCAATGCCTGCCACCAGCAGGTTGGGCTCTACCGGGTGCAGGTGTTCGATCGTGTGGGCCAGCCATCCGGTCAGGCGCTGCTCCAACGGGAGCCCGTGCGGCAGGTTGAGCAGCCCGCCCAAGACCGACAGGACGGCCAGCGCCACCAGCGGCCCGGTGACCAGTGGCCGGTTCTCCCTGGCGTGCTCAGCCGCCTCGGATCGGGCCCGGCCGAAGAACACCAGAAAGATCTGGCGTCCGGTATAGAACGCGGTCAGCAAGGCTGCCGCGGTCAGCAGGGCGTAGACCAGCGGGTTGAGGTGGAACGCATCCGCCAGGATCTCGTCCTTGGAGAAGAACCCGGCCAGCGGCGGCAGCCCGGCCAGGGCCAGGGCGCCGATCAGGTAGACGGCCGTGGTCGTGCGCATCCGCTTCCGCAGGCCGCCCATGTTGCGCATGTCCTGCGGGTCGAAGGCCTCGCCGTGGCCGTGGCGCTCCAGGTGGTGATGGGCATGTTCGATGCCGAGGATCACCGACCCTGCGCCGAGGAACAGCAGCGCCTTGAAGAAAGCGTGGGTCGCCAGATGGAAGATCGCGGCGGCATATGCGCCCAGTCCGGCGGCCGCCACCATGAACCCGAGCTGGCTGATGGTGGAATAGGCCAGCACGCGCTTGATGTCGAACTGCCCCACGGCGATGGTAGCGGCGACGAGCGCCGTGGCGGCGCCGACGACGGTCACCAGGCCGGCGCTGAACGGAGCCAGCGCGAACAAGGCGTGCGACCGGACGATCATGTACACGCCGGCGGTGACCATGGTGGCGGCGTGGATCAGCGCCGACACCGGAGTCGGGCCGGCCATGGCATCGGGGAGCCATACGTACAGGGGGATCTGAGCCGACTTCCCGGCCGCGCCCACCAGCAGGCACAAGGTGATCAGAGTGACCACGCCACCCAGGGCCGCCCCGTCGAACTCGGCGATGTGAAAGATGTCGATGAAGTTGAGGCTGCCGAATGTCCCGAAGATGGCGAAAAGACCGATCAGGAAGGCCGCATCCCCGACCCGGTTGGTGATGAAGGCCTTCTTGCCGGCCCAGGCGTTGCCGATGCCGCCCTCCCCCTTCTCGTACCAGAACCCGATCAGCAGGTAGGAACACAGCCCGACCCCTTCCCAGCCGACGAACAGGGTCAGGTAGCTGTCGCCCATCACCAGGATCAGCATCGAGGTGATGAACAGGTTGAAGAAGACGAAGAAGCGCGGGTAGCGACCGGGGTCGCCCTGAAAGCGAACATCGTCATGCATGTACGCGGTAGCGTAGATGTGGATCAGGCTGCCGACGCCCGTCACCACCAACATCATCGTGACCGACAGGGTGTCGACCTGCACGGCCCATCCGACTCGCAGAGTGCCGGCCACCAGCCACTCGGCGATCGAGACCACCGCTCCATGGGGATCGGCCAGCAGCGCCGCCAGCTGCAGCAACGACACCCCGAAGCCCAGCACCACCGCAGCACTGGCCAGGCCTCCGACCATCCGCTCGCCCCAGCGGCGGCCGAAGGCCAGATTCAGCAGCACGCCGGCGGCGGGGAAGGCGATGGCCAGGGGGGCCAGGGAGAAGATCAACTCGGGGTTCAGCACCGTACCTCCATCCCACCGGGCGCAACCGTCCCGGGCGGATCGGGGTGAAGCCAGGCGGCCAGCCTTGCCGCCCTTCCAACCCCTCCCCCGTTGCGCCTTCTACCGCACGAGTCCGCGATCGCGGCGGAGCAGGAGAGAGCGGCCAGGGAGTGAGGGGAAGACGAAGGCACCGCCACCCTCAGCCTCGCAACCCGGAGACTTCATCCACGTCGATGCTGTGCTTGGTGCGGAAGATCGCCACCAGCAACGCCAGGCCGATGGCCACCTCGGCCGCCGCCACCCCGATGATGAAGAAGACGAACACCTGCCCGTCGTGCTCGCCGCGCTGCCGGGCGAAGGTGATCAGCGCCAGGTTGGCGGCGTTGAGCATCAACTCGACCGACATAAACATCAGGATGGCGTTGCTGCGGGCCAACACGCCGATCACACCGAGCGCAAACAGGGCTCCCGATAGCGCCAGCAAATACTCGGCCGGGACGTTCACGCCGCGCTCCGCCCGGGATCACGCCGGGTCAGGACGATCGCCCCGATCATGGCCACCAGCAACAGCAACGAGGTGACCTCGAAGGGCAGGATGTAGTCGCGGAACAGGATCTGGCCGACGGTGGTCGGGCTGCCGAAGGCGCGCGCCACCACCGGCATGGCCGTCCAGCCCGGGGGCGAGAGCAGCAGCCCCAGACCCATCAGCCCCACCAACGCCAAGGCCATGGCCACCGCCATCGGCGCCTGCCACGGAAGGCGACCGGTGGGCTCGACGCGCTCGGCTCCCAGCAGCATGATCACGAACAGAAACAGCACCATGATGGCGCCGGCGTAAACCGTCACCTGCACCAGCGCCAGGAACGCCGCCTGGAGCAGCAGGAAGAAGACCGCCACCGTCAGGAAGTTCAACACCAGGAACAGCGCCGAATACACGGCATTGCGGCTCAGCAGCATGCACGCCGCCGACCACAGCGCCACGATCGCCAGCCCCGCGAACAGAACCAGATCCGTGCTCACGCCGTCCCTCGCAGACTCACTTCGGGTCGTTCATCACCGGGATCGACCGATCGAAGCTTCCGGCCGACACCCGCATCGGGGTCGGCTGGCCCCCGGGAGGCACCGGCACCAGCAGCCGATCCTTGGCATAGATGGCCGATCGCCTGTCGGTAAACGACAGTTCGTAGTTGTGGCCGAGGACGATCGCCTCGGTCGGGCAGGCATCTTCGCAGTAGCCGCAGAAGATGCAGCGCAGCATGTTGATCTCGTAGGTGCTGGCATAGCGCTCGCCCGGCGAGAAGCGCATCTCATCGGTGTTCTCGGCCGCCTCGACGAAGATGGCGTCGGCCGGGCAGGCCGCCGCGCACAGCGAGCAGCCGATGCACTTCTCCAACCCGTTGTCGAAGCGGCGCAGTTCGTGGCGCCCCTTGAACCGCGTCCGCACCGGCCGCTTGACCTCCGGATACTGGACCGTCACCGGGCGTTCGAACATGCTCCGAAAGGTGATCCACAAACCGCGTAGCAACCCCAGAATCCCCACCTCAACCTCCCAGCAACACCACGCCGACGGCGGTCAGCGCCACATTGGCCAGCGCCAGCGGCAGCATGACCTTCCAACCGAAGGCCATCAACCGATCGTAGCGAAAGCGCGGCAAGGTCGCCCGCACCCAGATCATCAGCAGCAGGACCCCTACCACCTTGAGTGCCAGGTAGACCGGGCCCAGCAGCGGGTACCGGTCCACTCCGGGCCCCAGATATCCGCCCAGGAACAGGGCGGCGGCAATGGCGCTGACGGCGATCATCTTGTCGTATTCGGCCATGAACAGCAGGGCGAATTTCATGCCCGAATACTCGGAGTGGTAACCGGCGGTGAGCTCCTGCTCGGCTTCGGGCATGTCGAACGGAGCCCGGTTGACCTCGGCCAGCGAGGCCAGCAGGAAGATCACGAATCCGATCGGCTGCAGGACGATGTACCACAGCGAGACCTGCCCGTCGATGATGTCTTGCAGGCTCATCGAGCCGGCCAGCAGGATCGGCCCGACGAAGGCCAGCGCCAGCGACAGCTCGTAGCTGATCATCTGCGCCGACGACCGCAATCCGCCCATCATTGCGTACTTGTTGTTCGACGACCAGCCGGCCAGGACGATCCCGTAAACGCTGATCGACGACACCGCCATCAGGTACAGCACGCCGACATTGATGTCGGGTGCAAGCCCCAGAACGATCGTCCGACCGAACAACTCGATCGGAGGGCCGAGCGGAACGACGGCCAGGATGATCAGGGCCGGGATCAGGGTGAGCACCGGAGCCGCCACGAACAACACCTTGTCGGCCCGGGCCGGGATCAGTTCCTCCTTGAAGAAGAGCTTGATCCCGTCGGCCACAGGCTGGAGCAGCCCCCAGGGTCCGGCCCGGTTGGGGCCGATGCGCACCTGGATGCGCGCCAGCACCCGCCGCTCGAGCAAGGTCAGGTAGGCAAATCCGCCCAGCAGCGACACGATGATCAGCGCCGATACGACGACCGAATGGATCAGACCCTCGGTGGTCATGCCTGCGCCTCCAGCCGAAGCCTCACCCTCACCGGGCGAACGACAGGGAAGCCCGAACTGCGCGGGATCAGCCCGACCCCGGCCGGAACGCCCTCCGAGACGGTGGCGGCTGGTCACCTGGCTCGTGCCATTCCACTCCAGCCGAACGCTGGCTCCCGACGCAAATCCCAGCCCGCGGGCATCGTCCGGGTTCAACAGCAGCGCTTGGGGCGTCCGGCGCGGCTCGAGCATGATGGTAGGGAGCTGGGTCGTGCCCCGGTCGTAGAGCCGGTGGATCGGCACCAGCAACAGTCCCTCGCCTGCCGGCGGCGCCGGGGCATCGGGCCACGCCATGTCTGCGGGCTCTCCGAGTTCGACCCCGCTGGCGAGTTTCACACCGAGGCCCTGGAGATTGGCGTAGGCCGTGCCTCCGAAATACAGGTCATCGCCTCCCACCAGCGGCCACTGCGGATCGACCTTCGCCAGGTCCTGATACCTCAGGCCCTTCAGGACGGCGACGGATCCTGCCAGCTCTTCGAAGCAAGCCGAGGCCGAGGCCGGCACGGGAGGCCCACCGAGGATCGCCCCCAGGCTGGCCGCGATCCACCAATCCGGCCGGACTTCGCCTTGCGGCGGAACCGCCGGGTAGAAACGCTGGACCCGGCCCTCCCCACTGGTGAACGAGCCTTCGCGCTCGATGAACGACTGGGATGGAAAAACCACGTCGGCGCGAGCCGCCGTCGCAGTGAGATACAGCTCCTGCACCACGAGGAAGCCCAGTGCGTCGGCGCCCAGGGCGGCTGCGGGATCGTCCCCCACAGGATCTGACCCTGCGATGTAAGCGGCTTTGGCGCCAACCAGCGCCGACCCGGCGCCTCCGGGAGCCGGCCGCCAACCGAGGTCCCAGGCGCCCTGGGTGTTCGCTTGCGGCCAGACTCCGACCAGTCCAGAGGTCGGCCTCCCAGCGTGACCCGTTCGGCGCAACAGTGCGGCGCAGGCCTGAGCCAACGCCTGGCTCGACGTGAGATCAAGGCCCTCGGACCCAAAGAACACCACCACCGACGCAGCCGCGGCCAGGGCAGCCCCTGCGGGCGTGGAGTTTCCGTCGGCCTTTGCCAGGTCACGGACCACCTGGATCTCTTCGCCGTACCCGTAACGCACGACGTGCAAGGCATGTGCTTCGAGCCGGGTCGGCCGGGGCCCGGCCACAACCAAAGAAGCGCCGCGTTCGGCTGCCTGCTTGACCCGCAACCACCAGACCGGGGCCTCCTCGTGCAGGTCCGCGGCCACTACCAGGATGGCATCGCCCTGCCCCAGCCGGCCCAGATCCGCCTGGCGGCCCATCCCGAAGCGGCGGGTCAGATCCCCGCCTCCCATTTCTCCGTCCAGCACGGCCCGGCCTCCGACCCCTTCGACCGTCCGTCGGAAGGTAAACAGATCCTCGTTGGACAGGCGGCCGCCGGCCAGGCCCAGCACTTCAGAACCGGCTGCTCGCAGGCCTTGCGCCGCGGCCTGGAGCGCCTCGTCCCACCCGGCCTCCTGGAGCTTTCCCTCGCGGCGGACCAGCGGCCGTTGCAAGCGGGCCGGGGTCGAAGCATAGTGGTGAGCGAATCGCCCCTTGTCGCAGATCCAGATCTCGTTGACGGCTTCGTTCTGTCGGGGCATCACCCGCTTGATCACCGACCGGCCACCGCTGGCAGCTTCTCGTCGGGTATTCATGGTCAGGTTGCAGCCCACCGGGCAGTGGGGGCAGATCGAGGCGGCGTTGTTCAGCTCCCAGGGACGGGCACCGAAACGGAAGTCGGTGGTGGTCAGCGCACCGACCGGGCAGATATCGGTGGTGTTGCCGGAGAAATACGAGTCGAACCCGGGATCGGAGAAGGTGACGATCTCCAGCTTGCGGCCGCGCTCGTAGAAACCGATCACCGGGTCGTCGACGATCTCCTCCTGGAAGCGAACGCAGCGGGCGCACTGGATGCAGCGCTCGCGGTCGAGCAAGATCAGGTCGCCCAGGGGAACGCGCTTCTCGAGGTGGGCCTTGTCGCCGTAGACGAAGCGGCTGGTGCCCGGCCCATGCCCCATGGTCAGGTTCTGCAGCGGACACTCGCCGCCCTTGTCACAGACCGGACAATCCAGGGGGTGGGAGGTGAGCAGGTACTCGACGATCTCGCTCCGACCCTGGATGGCCTTCTCGCTCATCACCCGAACGTCCCAGCCCTCGCCGACCGCGGCAGTGCAGGCGGTTTCGAGCTTGGCGCCGTACTGGAGCACGGGCATGCCGTAGTCGTCGGTCTTCACCTGGCCGCTGGCCCGATCGACCACCGGTCGTCCGACCTCCACCAGGCACATCCGGCACATCCCCACCGGATCGAGCTTCGGGTGGTAACAGAAGACCGGGATGTCGATCCCCACGGTCTTGGCGGCGTCGACCACCAGGGTGCCCTGCGGCACCGTGACCGGGCGCCCGTCGATGGTCAGATGAACTTCGGGAGCGCTCATGCTGAACCCGCCTCATGGGCGGCGAAGTCTTGGCGGAAGAGGTCGATGCTCGAGACCACGGGCATGATGGCGAACTCCCCGAGCGGGCACAGGCACTTGCCCTCAATGCCCTTGGCCACCGAACGTAGCAGGTCGACCTGGCCCCGGGCCTCGCCGCCGGCGTGCAGCCGCTCGAGGACCTGGAGCATCCAGAAAGTGCCCTCCCGGCACGGAGTGCACTTGCCGCAGGATTCGTGCTTGAAGAAGCGGCTGGTCTTCAGCGCCACCCACGCCACGTCGACGGTCTCATCCATGACGATGATCGAGGCCGAGCCCAGCATCGACCCGACCTTGGGAAGCGACTCGTAGTCCATCGGGCAATCCAGCACTTCGTCGCTGCCCACCAGAATCGGCGCCGAGGCCCCGGCCGGCAGAATCGCCTTGACGGCCCGGCCGCCCGGTACGCCTCCACCGTGGTCGTAGATCAGGCTGCGGAAGGTGGTTCCCAGGGGCAGTTCGTAGTTGCCCGGTCGCTCCACGTGGCCCGACAGGGAGAACACCTTCGGGCCCGGGCTTTCCGGCGTACCGATCGACCGATACCACTCGGCCCCTCGGTCCAGGATCGGCGGCAGGTTGGCCAGGGTCTCCACGTTGTTGACCACCGTCGGCTTTCCGAACAGGCCCTTCACCGCCGGGAACGGCGGCCGCAGGCGCGGCTGCCCGAGCTTGCCCTCCAAGGATTCGAGCAGCGCGGTTTCCTCGCCGCAGATGTAGGCCCCGGCGCCCAGATGCACGTGGACCTCCAGGGAGAAGTCGGTTCCGAACAGGTTCTTCCCCAGCAGTCCGCGAGCGCGGGCCTCGGCGATGCGTTCCTCGAACGCCAGCGCCAGATCCCAGAACTCGCCCCGGCAGTAGACGTAGGCGGTTTCGGCCCGGGCGGCGTAGGCGCACAGAGCGATCCCTTCCAGCAACTGGAACGGGTTCCCCTCCATGATCTCGCGGTCCTTGAACGTCCCCGGTTCCGACTCGTCGGCGTTGACCACCACGAAACGCGGGAATACGTCCGGCGGCAGGAAACCCCACTTGACCCCGGCCGGGAACCCGGCGCCGCCCCGGCCGCGCAGCCCGGAGGCTTTGACGATGTCGATCACCTCCTGCGGAGACCTGGAGGACACCGTCTTGCGCAGGCTCTCGAACCCGCCGTGCTCGAGATAGGTATCGAGCCGGTCGAGGCCGGGGTGGTCGCGGTGGCGAAGCAGGATGTGCTCAGCCATGCGCGTGAATCCTCCGGACTTCCTCGATCCAGCTCATCGCCGTCTCGACGGTTTGGTTCTCCCGATAGTGGATGCCGGTGGCGTCTTGTACCTGGAACATCGGCGCCCGATCGCATCCGGCCAGGCACATCACCGCCTCCACGGTCACCACACCGTCGGGGGTGGTCTCGCCCAGACGGATCCCCAGGTTCTTGCACACCGCCTGGGCGAACGTCTCCGCCCCGCGCAGGGCACAGGGCAGATCGGTGCAGATCTGCATCCGCACCTTGCCCTCCGCCTCGGCATGGTACAGACTGTAGAAGCCGACCAGCGATCCGACCTGGGTCGGGCTGACCCCGGCGATCTCGGCCACTTCTTCGACGGCCGGCGTGTCGAGATGTCCGTATTCATGCTGGGCCAGGTACAGCAGCGGCATGACCGCCGAGCGCCGTTCCGACTCGGGATAGCGGGCCAGGATCGCCTCGATCTCGGCGGCTCGTTTCTGGCGAAGACGAGCGCGCACGCCGCTCATCGGTCGACGTCCCCCAGGACGATATCCAGGCTGCCGATGATCCCCACCAGGTCGGCCACCAGATGGCCGCGCGACAAGGCCGGCAAGGCCTGCATGTTGGCGAAGCTCGGGGTACGGAAGTGGACCCGGTGCGGCCGGGCCCCGCCATCGCTTTCCAGGTAGCAGGCCAGCAGACCCCGCGGCGACTCCACCGGCAGGTACACCGCGCCGGCCGGCGCCGGAAACCCTTCGGTCCACAGCTTGAAGTGATGGATCACGGCCTCCATGCTGACGCCCAGCTCCGAACGCGGCGGCGGGACGTATTTGCGATTGTCGGAGACCACCGGTCCGGCGGGCAGGCGCTCGAGGGCCTGCTCCACGATGCGCAAGGACTGCCGCATCTCCTCCATGCGCACCAGGTAACGATCGTACACATCGCCGTTGGTGCCGGTGGGGACGTCGAATTCGTACTGCTCGTAACCGCTGTACGGCTGGGCCTTGCGCATGTCGAGCGTGGGACCCGAACCGCGCAGGGCCGGACCGGTCAGCCCGAGGGCCAGGGCCTGCTCGGCCGAAGCCACGCCGATATTCCGGGTGCGGTCGATCCACAGCGGGTTCTTGGTCAGCATGCCTTCGTACTGGCGAATCCGCGCCGGGAACGTCTTCAAGATCTGTCGGACCGCCGGCTCGAAGTCGGCCGGGACGTCGCGCCACAGGCCGCCCGGCCGGAAATACGATGTCATCATGCGCTGCCCCGAACACATCTCGAGGACATCCAGGATCACCTCGCGCTCCCGGAAGCAGTACAGGAACACCGACATCGCCGCCAGGTCGAGCGCGTGGGTGGCCAGCCACACCATGTGCGAGGCGATCCGCTGGAGCTCGGTCAGGATCACCCGGACCGCCTGGGCCCGCGGCGGAACGTCGAGGCCTACCAGTTTCTCGATCGCCAGGACATAGACCAGGACGTTGCCCATCGTGTTCAGGTAGTCCATCCGGTCGGTCATGACGATGGCTTGAGTGAAAGTCTTGGTTTCCATATTCTTCTCGATGCCGGTGTGCAGGAAGCCGACATCGGGAATGCAACTGATCACCTTCTCCCCGTCCAATTCGAGCAGCAGCCGCAACACCCCGTGGGTGCTGGGATGCTGCGGGCCCATGTTGAGCAACACCGTCTCACCCGACCGCGCCCGGTCGGAGACCAGGTGCTTCAATTCGTCGACGGTGATTTCAAGCGATTCGGTGGCCATCGGCTTCACCGGATCCACCGGAGCTGGATCTCATTCACGGGCATAGGGCTTTCGCCGGTCGATCTCGTCGTAGTTGAAAGTGAACTGCACTTCTTCGTAGCCCAGCGGGTGGTCCTTGCGCAGCGGATGACCGACCCAGTCGTGCGGCATCAGGATCCGCCGCAGGTCGCTGTGGCCGCGGAAGGTCACGCCGAACATGTCGAAGACTTCACGCTCGTGCCAGTTGGCGGCCGGGTACACCGGCTCCAGGCTGTCGACCTCGGGCGCCTCGCCCGAAACGCGCAGCCGCAACCGCAGGAACTCGTTGTGGGCCAGCGAATACAGCACGTAGAGGATGGAAAAGCGCGGTTCCGCCGGCCAGGCGTCGGAGGCGGTCAGCCCGGCCAACAGGTCGAACCCGTGCTCCTGGCGCAGCAACCGGGCCGCCTGCCGCAGGTCCTCCGGTCGCAGCTCGACCTCCGGCTCCTCCAGGAACGACGCTGAGGCAACGACCCTTTCCCCCAGCCGGGTGCGCAGCGCGTGGAGTGCCTGCTCACTGTGAGTCATTCCGCTACTCTGCCTCATCTGACCCGCGGGGGCGGGCCGGGACTCAGGCCCAGTCGGCGATCTTCTCGCCCCGGACCTTCTCGTGCAGGGTCAGGATGCCGTGGATCAGGGCTTCCGGCCGCGGTGGGCAACCGGCCACGTAGACATCGACCGGCACGACCTCATCCACCCCCTGGACGATGGCGTAGTTGTTGAACACCCCGCCGCAGGAGGCGCAGTCGCCCATCGAAACCACCCACTTGGGGTCGGGCATCTGGTCGTACAGACGTCGCAGCACGGGGGCCATCTTGCGGCTAACCCGACCAGCGACGATCATCAGATCGCTTTGCCGGGGGCTGGCCCGCATCAGTTCCATCCCGAAGCGGCTCATGTCGTAGTCCGAAGCCTGGGCCGACATCATCTCGATGGCACAGCAGGCCAGGCCGAAGAGCATGGGCCACATGGCCTTGGTGCGGCTCCAGTTGACGGCCTGTTCCAAAGTCAGAGTGGCGACCCCCAGGTTACCAAGCTTCTGCTCTATTCCCATTCCAGGGCACCTTTCTTCCACGCATATACATACCCCACCAGCAGCACGGCGATGAACACCGCCATGGTCACCAACCCAAACGTCCCCAGGCTGCGCAGCGCTACCGCCCAGGGGAGCAGGAAGACGATTTCGATATCGAACAGGATAAAAAGGACCGCCAGGAGATAGTAGTGGACCGGCACCCGGCGGATGGCGGGGCCGAACGGACGCATCCCCAACTCGTACGGCTCGCCCTTGCGGGCCGTGGGCCGGCGGGGCCCTATCAGGTGCCCTAATCCCACCGCAATCACCCCGATAGCGGCGGCCATCACCAGGATGATTAGGATCGGGAGGTAATCGCTCGGCATGCTGGTCTCGGGCACCGGTTGGGGGCCGGGAAAATACTATAGGTCCCTAACTTAAACCGTGTTCATTCTATCACAAACGACCGGTCGGTCAACGCCAGGCGAGGCCTCGAATGTTCGCCTGCCCGACCCGGGATTGTGGAGGATCCCGGGGGACCTGGATGGGTCGGCCGGTGCTATTGGCCATAGGACGCCGGGCCGCTTCGCCTTGGCCAGGTAGCCTGAATTGGGCGCGACGATGCCTGCAAGGCGCTCGCGGGACGCTCCGACTCCCGGCGGGGTCAAGAATCAGGGAAGATAGTCTCGCAGGTGCCGGCTCCGGGTCGGGTGGCGCAGCTTGCGCAGCGCCTTGGCTTCGATCTGCCGGATGCGCTCGCGGGTGACGTTGAAGTATCTCCCGACCTCTTCCAGGGTGTAGTCCTTACCGTCGAGCAGGCCGAAGCGCATCTCCAGCACCTGCCGCTCGCGCTCGGTGAGCACCGACAGCACGTTCTGAACGTGGTCCTTGAGCAGCTCCAGCGCGGCGGCGTCCACCGGCTCGGGCATGGTCTCGTCTTCGATGAAGTCGCCCAGCAGACTCGATTCCTCCGCCCCCACCGGGGTTTCGAGCGACATCGGCTCCTGCGCGATGCGGAGGATTCGCCGCACCTTGGCCGCCGCCCGCCGCCATTTGCGGTCTAGCGCCGGATCGAGGTCGGCATCTCCGCCCAGGGTCTCGAGAATGGCTTCCTGGTCTTCCGGCTCGAGCATCCCCATTTCGAGAGCCAGTTCCTCGGAGGTCGGATCGCGGCCAAGTTCCTGGGTCAGGCGGCGCTGGGTGCGGATCAGGCGGTTGATCGTCTCGACCATGTGCACCGGGATCCGGATGGTGCGGGCCTGGTCGGCGATGGCACGGCTGATCGCCTGGCGGATCCACCAGGTGGCGTAGGTGCTGAACTTGTAACCCTTGGCCGGGTCGAATTTCTCGACCGCCCGCATCAGACCCATGTTGCCTTCCTGAATCAGATCGAGGAAGGCGATGCCTCGCCCCATATAGCGCTTGGCGACCGAGACCACCAGCCGCAGGTTGGCACCGCTCAGATCCTCTTTGGACTCGGCGGCGATGAACAGCATCTCCTCCAACTCCGCTTGCAGGGCCTTCGGCTCGGGCAGCCACTTGGCGTAGGTGCGGAGGGTGGGCAGCGGTTTGCTCTTGCCCAGGCGCTCGGCCAGCCTGGCCTGGACCACCGCCGGGACCATGTACAGCCCCATGAAGACGTCGATGGCGTTGCGGGCCACCGTCTCCCAGTTGGGGTCGGCCCCCCAGCGCCCGCTGTCGAGCCACGCCCGCAGGTACGACGGGCTGTCGCCCTGCCAACTGTGACGAAGCTGGCGGGCTTCCTCCAGCACCAGGTGCAGGTCGGGCTCGGCCCGGCGCCAGCGTTTGGCGTCTTCCAGCAGACGCTTCCATCCGGTTCGGATCTGGTCGTAGCTGGCGGAGTACAGGTCGATCAGATCGGGTCGGCCGTGCGGCGGACGGTCTGGCCGCGCCGCCTCCAGGCGCTCGGGCGCCTCTCGACGCACCGACAGCCAGAGCTCCTGATCGGTGCTCAACAGGTCTTCGCGGCCGATGTCCTTCAGGTAGAGACGGACCGTGTCGTCGCTGGCGTCGCCGGGCGGCTGAGCCTCCTCGGCGGCCGTGTCGTCCGATTCCGATTCCACTTCGACCATCTCGTCGAAGTCCGGCTCGCCATCGACTTCGCCCTCGGTTTCCGGTTCGGCGGCGTCGGAGACGTCTTCAGTCTCCTCGACCGAGTCCTCGGTCTCGGGATCCATCTCGGCCCGCGTCTCGTCGGCCAACAGATCGTCGCGGTCGCTCACTCTTCACCTGCGGCGCGGGCGAAGGCGCCTAGGCCAGCAGCCATGCGTCCCCTACCTCGTCCGACGGACGGGGGTCCTCGCCGGCCAGCGCCCGATCGATGCGGTTGGTGCGCTCCCCCGAACGCTGGACTTCGTGAATCAACCGACGCAGTTCCTCGGGGGAAGCCCCTTCCTCCTGGGCGTTCAGAAGTTGATAACGCAGGTCCATCAGGGTTGATTCTAAGAGTCGACGCCGGAGACGCAAGGCGTGCCCGACGGCCTCGGCCTGCACCCGCGGTTGATCCGGGTCGACGTCGCCCAGGTCGCCCACCAGGGCTTGTGCGTGCTCCCGCAGGCTATCCGGAAGGTGATCGCCCCAGTGGGTGGTCGGCTCCTGGTCGTCCTGGGCCAGGGCGGCGCGAACCGCCTCGAACACCTCCTGGCTGTCGGTGCCGTGAAAGTCGTCAGGCGATAGGCGCTCGAGGTTCAACCCGGCGAAGCGGCGATCGATCCGGTAGAGCAATCCGGGTTGCCGCAGCAGCAGTCCGAGGCAGAACCGTTCGAACTGCGGGGCGGCCGTCTCGCGCGGGGCTGCGGCCGTCTCCGCCGCCGGCGCCGCACGGCGGCGGCCCGGGGGCGCGGCCGGTCGGGCTTCGAGCAGCGCACGTTCGTCGACTTTCAAGCGCCTGGCGATCGACTGGCGATAGGCTTCGCGTTCCACCGGGTCGGCCACATCGCCGATCAGGGGGAGCACCCGGCGCACCACGTCGGCTTTCACCTTGGGATCTTCGAGATCCGCCTCGCGGGTCAGTTCGTCGAGGACGAACTCGACGATCGGTTTCGCCTCGCTCACCACCCGGGGCCAGGCCTCGGGGTCGGCGCCGACGATTTCATCGGGATCCTTCCCCTGCGGCAGACCGACCACGCGGATCTCCGCGTCCAGCCGGCCTTCGTAGCGGATGAACCCCCGGGGGTCGAGCACAGGATCGGCCTCCCGGTCGAGAGTTCTGGCGGGCCAGATCGAGGCCGCGCAGGGCGGCCCGCGTTCCGGCGGCGTCGGGGTCGAGGGCCAGCACCATGCGTCGGGTGGCGCGTTTGAGCAGGCGCAATTGATCCTCGGTGAGCGCGGTCCCCATCGGCGAGACCGCGTTCTCGAAGCCGGCCTGATGCAGCGCCACCACGTCCAGGTACCCCTCGACGATCACCACCTGGTCGGCCTGACGGATCGCCCGCCGGGCGCGGTCGAGGCCGTACAGCAGCCGGCCCTTGTCGAAGATCGGCGTCTGCGGTGAGTTCAAGAACTTGGGCACATCGTTCGGATCGACGATACGGGCGCCGAACCCGCACAAACGACCGCGCCCGTCGCGCACCGGGAACATGATCCGATTGCGGAAACGGTCGAGGTGACCGCCGGTTTCCCGCTCCGAGACCATCCCGCTCTCGACCAGATCGGCCAGGCCGAAGCCGCGCCCTTCCAGGAACCCGCGCGTGGCGTCCCACGAGTCCGGGGCAAACCCGATCTGAAAGGACTCCAGCGCGGCATCGCTCAGGCCGCGGCGGTGCAGGTATTCGAGCACCCGGCCCCCGTTGGCGGAGTCCAGCAGTTGGTGCCGGTAGTGGCCGGCCGCCGCTTCCAGCAGTTCCCGCAGGCGCTCGTGTGCGGCTTCGGCCTCCACCGACTGGCTGGTCTGGGGGCGCAACTCGACCCCGGCTCGCTGGGCCAACTGCGCCAGCGCCTCCGGAAAATCCCAACCCTCGCGCTTCATCACAAAGCGGAAAACGTCGCCGCCTTCGTTGCACGCTCCAAAACATCGCCAGGTGCCGGTGTCGGGAAACACCACGAACGCCGGGGTTCGCGAGTTGGGGTGGAACGGGCAGAACCCGGTGTAGTTCTTGCCCGACTTGCGCAGTTTGACTGTCTCGCCGACGACCTCGACGATGTCGATCCGCTCTTTGACTTCGTCGACGGTACTCATCGCTGCGCACCCATCGCCCTAGAAACCTTCCAGCTTCGCCAGCTCGGCAATCCCCGCCGCCAGGGCCACCACACCCTGCACCAGCGCCAGCCGACTCTCCCGGCGGTCGACGTTCTCGTCCATCACCAGGACCTTGTCGAAGAACTCCGTGACGGGCTCCAGCAGGATCCGCAAGGCGTCCACCAACGCCTCGACCGAGTCCGGCCGTCGGATCGCGGCCAGGGCCTGGTGAAGCTCCCGCTCTTCTTTCATCTCCAGCAGCACGGGGTTCACCATTCGATCCCCCGGCTGGGTCCGTACGATGCGTGCGCAGCGGGCGTAGGCCTGGAGCAGTTGCGCCCAACCAGGCGCCGCTACGGCGTCTTCGAGTTGGGCCACGGCCTGCGCCGCTCCGGCCGGATCGTGGCCCTGCGCCGCCAGGACGGCGGCCACCACGTCGTGCCGTCGTCCTTCGGCGAGCAACAACGCCTCGTGCCGGGCCACGATGAAGTCCAGACAGGCCTGGCGCGAGGCCCCGGTCGCCTCTACGGGCAGTCCGCCGCCGGCCGCCTCGATCCACCGACGCAAATCGACCCGCAGCTCGCGGGCCACCAGGATCTGAACCAGACCGACAGCCGCCCGTCGCAACCCCAGCGGATCCCGCGCACCGCTCGGCTGTTCCCCGGCGGCGAACAACCCGCACAGGCTGTCGATCCTGTCGGCCAAACCGAGGGCGACCCCTTCCGGTGATTCCGGCAGCTCGTCACCGCCGAAGCGGGGCAGATGGTGCTGGTAGATCGCCTCGGCTACGAGCTGCGGCTCGCCGGATTCGAGGGCGTAGATCCGACCCAGCACGCCCTGGAGCGAAGTCATCTCCGTGACCAGGGACGTGGCCAGGTCAACCTTGGAGAGGGCCGCGGCGCGTTCCAGTATGGTCCGCCGATCGGATGACAATCCGGTATCCGTCGCCACCAGCGGGGCCAACAACACCAGCCGTTCGACCTTGTCGAGCACGGATCCCAGGCGCGCGTGAAACGTCAGTCGGGCCAGCAGCGGTCGGTAGTGATCGAGCGGGTGGGCCCGATCCTTCGCCAGGAAAAAGGCCGCGTCGGCGAAGCGCGCCCGCAGCACGTGCTCGTTGCCGGCGCGAATCTCGTCTTCCGACTCGGCCGGCCCGTTGCGGACGGCCACGAAGTAGGGGAGCAGAGCCCGGTCGGCCGACCGGACCGGGAAGAAGCGCTGGTGCTTCTTCATCACCGCCGCCAGCACGGGCTCCGGCAGCTCGAGGAACCCGGGATCGAAGGCTCCCCGCAGAGCCTGGGGGGCCTCGGCCATGTGTCCGACTTCGAGCAACAGGGCAGGATCGCCATCCAGGATCCCCCCCACCTGCGCCGCCAGCGCTGCGCCCTGTTGGGCGATCAAGTCACGCCGTTCGGCCGGGTCGACCACCACACCCAGTCGTTCCATTGCCCGCCGGTACCCATCCGCCTGGTCGATCGAGTCCGGTGCCGCCGCGCCGAAGCGCAGGCCGCGCGTCTCCCGCCCGGCCAGCAGGCCAGCGGTGGCGAAGGGGATCACACGCTCCCCGTGGAGTGCGAGCAGCCAGCGGATCGGCCTGGCGAAGGCCGTTCGCCGCGTCGTGGCGTCGGCGCTCCCGACCCAGCGCATCGTCTGGTCGAAGCCGATTCGCCCGACGAGCGTCGGCAGGACATTCTGTTCGAGCACGTCCGACGCGGGCCTGCCCGGCCGGTGAATCTCGGCCGCCAGGTAGCGACCGCCGTCGATGTCGCTCACCAGGCCGTGCAGCGCCTCGGGGTCGGAATCCAATCCGAACTTGGCGGCCCACCCGAGCGCGGCCGGGGTCGCCCGCCCGGCTTCATCGAAGGCCCGGGCTTCCGGTGGACCCTTGACGCGCTCCACCAACGACAGCTGCTCCGAGCCCAGACCCTCGATCAGCAGCGAAAGACGGCGCGGCGTGCCCAGGGCTCGGATCTTCCCGTGTTCCAGCCGGTGTTCGGTCAGAAGCGCCTCGGCCAGATCGGGCATCTGTGTCAGCGCCGCCTCGAGGTCTCCCACCGGAAGTTCTTCGGTGCCGATCTCGAGGACGAAATCCTCGGCCGAGGTCGGGGCCCGTCCTGGATCGGTCGGAGGCACGGGCGCCGAAACAGGCCGATCTGGCGCCAGCCAGGGGTAGCCGGCCTCCCGGCGCTGCTCGAGGTAGACCTCCGCCAGCCGGCGGGCCAGGTCGCGCATCTGCCCGAACAAGACGGCGCGTTCGGCCACGCCGACCGCGCCGCGCGAGTCGAGGACGTTGAAGTTGTGGGAGCACTTGAGCAGGTAATCGTAGGCCGGCAGGACCAGCCCGTGCTCCAGCGCCGCGACCGCCTCCTCGCGGCTGAGATCATACAGGCGGCGCAGACGCTCGACGTCGGCCCGCTCATGATAGTAGCGAGTGTGCTCCTCCTCGGCCTTCAGCAGGACCTCGCCGTAGGTTCTGGACTCGGTCCAGGGGATCTCCCGAAAGTGGTCGAGGGAAAGCAATCCGATCAGGATCCGCTCGAGCCCGTAGGTGATCTCCACCGAAACCGGATCGAGCGTCTGGCCGCCGGCCTGCTGGAAATATGTGAACTGCGAGATCTCCTGGCCGTCGAGCCAGACCTCCCAGCCCAGTCCCCAGGCGCCCAGCGCGGGAGATTCCCACCGGTCCTCGACGAAGCGGATGTCGTGCCGCGCCGGATCGATGCCGAGCGCCAGCAGCGACTCGAGATACACCTCCTGCGGATTGCCCGGGTCGGGCTTGAGGATCACCTGGAACTGATAGAACTGCTGGAGCCGGTTCGGGTTCTCACCGTAGCGCCCGTCGTCGGGCCGGATCGATGGCTCGACATAGGCGACCCGCCACGGCTCCGGACCAAGAACCCGCAGGAACGTGGCCGGGTTCATCGTGCCTGCGCCGACCTGGGTGTAGTAGGGCTGCCAGAGCAGGCATCCCCGTTCCGCCCAGAATTGCTGCAGGCTCAAGATCACGGACTGAAAGGAAGGCGAGGGATCCATCCGGTCGGTCGTCGTCCGTGGGGGGATCAGGGCACGACCGCGGCGCGATCGGCCGGCTCCAGCGCCTGTACCTGGCGCAAGAAACGCGGGCTGTTGAGGGTCCGCTCCAACAGATGAGTCAGGTACGCCTCCAGGTGGCCCTCCACTTCGCTGCGCACGGTCGGTTTCAAGTGCGGCGCGGCGGCCGCCTCGAAGCCACTGCGAGAGAAATGACGCAGCACCTTGAGCGCCTCCAGACTGAGCGGGCGGGCCCCCGGGTGGCGAGGTCGACACCCCGGGCACAGAACCCCGCCCAATGCCGGGGCGAAGGCCTGCGCCTCCGGGCGGACTTCCGATGCGCATTGGACGCACCGGAAGAACTCGGGGCGGTAGCCCATTTCTTCCAGCAACCGGAGCTCGTAGAACCGGAGGACGGCCTGCGGCAGCCGCCCGTCGGCCAGCCGCTGGAGGGCCTCCAGCAGCAGCCCATAGGCGGGCCGACTGGCCGATTCGTCGAGAGTGAACCGATCGAGCAATTCGACAACGTAGGAGGCTTCACTCAGACGCTCCAGATCGCGTCGCAGGGCGGCGAACGTCTCGAGCGACTCGGCCTGTGTGATCAGATCGAGGTCACGCCCGCGGGCGATCAGCAGCCGGACCCGGGTGAACGGCTCCAGATGGCCGGCTTTGCGCGAGCGTGGGCGGCGGACTCCTTTCGCTACCAGCCGCATCTTGCCGTGGTCGGGTGAGTAGGCGACGACCAGGCGATCGGCCTCGCCCAGATCCAGACGCCGCAGAACGACGGCTTCGGTGCGGAAGACGCGTTCGCGGCCGCTCATGGAGGGATTATACCAAGCCGCCCTTTTGCGAGCCGCGGCACGCGCCGGCGCGACCGGTTCGGTTACAATCCAACGTCCCGGCGGCGAGCCTTCACCAGACGACCGCGGCCGCCGGACCACCTCAAGCATGATCCGACATCGCCTGGCCCACCCCTTCCTGCTGGCCGCCTATCCCATCGCGGCCCTGCTGGCGTTCAACATCGACTGGCTGCGCCCCGGCGACGGGCTGCGGTCGCTGCTGCTGGCTCTGGCTTCCACCCTGCTGCTGCTTGTGCTGCTGCAGCGTTGGCTGGATTGGCCCCGCGCCGCGCTCGTCACCAGCCTGCTGGTGATCGGGTTCTTCTCCTACGGCCACCTGTATGAGTCGTTGAAGGCGGTGGGCCTTGGCACCAGCGTTGGCCGGCACCGGTATCTGGCCCCGGTCTTTCTGGCGGCCCTCGCCTCCGGAGCCTGGTGGATGATCCGGCGGGCGCGTGCGCCGGAACGAGCCACGGCCGTTCTCAACCTGGTGGCCCTGGCGGCGCTGGCCTTCCCGGCGTTCACCCTGGGGAGATGGGCCCTGGCCAGCCTGCGCGGAACCCTGCCGACGCCCGCCGCTTCCACATCCTTGAATCTCCCCGAGCAGGGGCGTCCTCCCGATGTGTTCTACATCATCGTCGACGGCTACGCCCGGCAAGACACCCTGCAGCGGGTGTTCGAGTTTGACAACGGCCCGTTCCTGGGCTTCCTGCGCGAACGCGGCTTCTACATCGCCGACGACTCGCGCTCCAACTACGCCCAGACCGGCCTGTCGCTGGCTTCTTCCCTGAACCTGGACTATGTGGACCATCTGCTGCCCCGGGGAGGCAGCGAAACGACCGGCCGCGAGTCGGTCTGGAACCTGATCCGGCGCAACGAAGTCCGCCGGCAGCTCGAGTCGCTGGGGTATCTCACCGTCGCCTTCTCGACCGGGCTGGCCGGGACCGAGTGGACCAACGCCGATCTGTACTACACCGCCGGGGCGGTGGATGAAGACCTCGGTCTGGTGGGAGCCAACCCGTTTGAAGGGATGCTGATCCAGACCTCGCTCCTGCGTCTCATTTCCGACGGGGTGGTGGCGCTGCCGCGCTTCCTGCCCGACGTCCGCTACCCGTACGAAGTACACCGGACCCGGATCCGCAACATCTTCGACCGGCTACAAGACCTGCCCTCGACCGACCAGCCCAAGTTCGTCTTCGCCCACATCATTTCCCCCCACCCGCCGTTCGTCTTCGACGCCGACGGCAGCCCGGTCACTCCCAACGTCCCGTTCACCCTGCGCTTCACCTTCGACGCCGGCGACCCGTCGCACGAGGACTACATCAGCGGATACCGCGAGCAAACCGTCTTCGTGAACCGGGAGCTCGAGAAGGTGATCGAGGCGATTCTGGCCAGCGCGCCGGTCCCGCCGGTGATCCTGATCCAGGGAGACCATGGCCCGGATTCCGGCAGCGGTCGGGTGTCGTACATCCAGGAGCGGATGACCAATCTGCACGCGCTGCTGATTCCCGGAGGCTCGGACTCTCTCCGGCCCGGTCTCACCCCGGTCAATTCGTTTCGGATTGTGTTCAACGAGGTCTTCGGCGGCGCCTACCCGATCCTGGATGACCGGGTGTTGTACTCGGAGTATGCTTCGCCGTATGAGTTCTCGGATGTGACCGAAGCGATCGACGGGCCGTAGGCGCTTCTTTCGAGAGGTCCTTCGCGGCGGTTGCGGTTCGAGTGCGTGGGCTCGGGGGGTTCGGAGCCAACGCTTCTATCGGTGGGAGGGAAGATCCTCCGGCCCGAAGGCGTGGGGAAGCAGGTTCTTGAGGTCGGTCTCCAGGCGGACCTTGCCCGCAGGATCTGCCAGGATCACGGTGGCCTCCGGCCCAAACTCCGAGAGGACCTGCCGGCAGCTGCCACAGGGCGCGCCCGCATTGTCGGTCACCACCGCAACCGCACGGATGTCCCGCTCACCGGCGCTCACCGCGCCGAACACGGCGGCTCGCTCTGCACACATCCCGCTCGGGTAGGCCGCGTTCTCCACATTCGCTCCGGGGAAGATCCGGCCGGTCCCGGTCAGAACGGCTGCGCCGACCGGATATCCGGAGTACGGCGCGTACGCTTGCTGGCGCGCCTGGGCGGCCTGCTCCAGCAGTTGCTCCCGTTCAGCGGAGCTGATCCCCATCCTCGTCCTCCTACCCGGCCTCGGCGCGGCGGACCCTCACCTTCAGAATCCTGTGCCCCGTGCTCTGTTCGACCACCAGGTTCAGGCCGCCGGCCTCAACGACATCTCCCTGAGAGGGGATCCGGCCCAACTGCCCGGATATGAAACCGGCCAACGTGTCGCTGATGCCCTTCGGCAACGATCCGCCGGTGAGCTGGTTGACGTCGTCGAGGTCCATGCGCCCGCTCAACAGGTATTCGCCTTCATGCACTTCCTGGAAGACGACTTCCTCGGCGGCGTCGTACTCATCGCGGATCTCGCCGACGATCTCCTCGACCAGGTCTTCCAGTGTCACCACACCGGCCGTTCCACCGTATTCGTCCACCACCACGGCCATATGAATGCGCCGGGCCTGCAAGTCGGCCAGAAGGTCGTCGGCCTTCTTGGCTTCGGGAACGAACAACGCCGGCCGCACCCAGGCTCCGACCGATTCCTGGTCTCGCCCCTGGCGCACAGCCTTGAGCAGATCCTTGACGTACACAATTCCGATGATCGAGTCGATATCCGAGCGGAAGACGGGCGCCCGCGAATGACCGGTGGCCAGCAGGGCGTCGGCCACCTCGGCCAGCGGCTGCCCTTCGTTGAAGGCCATGATGTCGATGCGGGGGACCATCACTTCGCGCGCCAGGGTGTCGCCCAGATCGAAGATCGACAGGATCATCTTCTTCTCTTCGATCTCGATGGCACCCCCCTCCTCCCCGGCGTCGACGAGTGTCTTGATCTCCTCTTCGGTGACCAGAGGGGGAACCACGCTTCGCCGGCCATCCCGGGTTCGAGTCAGCCATCGGTGCACCGGACGGAGAGGACTCATCACTCCGACCGTCAGCGCCGCCAGCCAGGCCAGCCTTTCGGCAGTTCGTTCCGGGTCGCGCACCGCCAGGCCTTCGCCAAGGAACTCGAAGGACGGAGCCAGCAGACCGCAGACGAGCACCGTCACACCCAGCACCAACAGACCGCCGGGACTCCCCAGCCCGGCCCACACCGCCACCCCCAGGCCGACGACCGTCAGTCGTGTCAGATAATGCAAGACTCGGAAGGAAAGAACCAGGCTGGTCGCCTCGGAGGCCAGCTCGAGCGCCTCCCGGGCGCTGCGACTTCCGGCGTCCTGCCGCTTGCGCAATTTGGCCGGATGGCTGTTCACCAGGGCTGCGCGCGCCGCGGCCGCGGCGGCGTTCCCGACCAGAATCAGGATCAAGGCCGCGATCAGCCAGGGCAAGTCAGTCGTCATCCTCGGCGAGGTTTCGTACCACGCGGGCCGGCATGCCCACCGCCAGGGAGTGCGGCGCCAGGTCGCGCGTCACCACCGAGCCGGCGCCCGTGGCCGAATCGTCCCCGATCCGGAGCGGCGCCACCAGCAGGGTGTCGCTCCCCAGGAAGACCCGCTGGCCCACCACAGATCGATTCTTCTTTCCCGACCGATCGAAGTTGCAGGTGATGGTACCGGCGCCGATGTTCGTCTCCGCCCCGACCTCGGCGTCGCCGACGTACGAGAAATGGCCCATCTTCACCCCGGGCCCGAGCACGCTGTTCTTGACTTCGCCGAAGTTCCCCAGGTGGACGCCGCGCCCGAGGCGCGCCCCGGGGCGGAGATGGGCGAACGGACCGACGTGGACATCGGAATCGAGCTCGGCTCCCTCGAGCACCGAGGCCTCGATCCGGCAGGATTCTCCGACCGAGGTGTCGCGCAGGATGGCATTGGGGCCTACCACCGAGCCGCGTCCGATCCGGGTCGCTCCCCACAGATGGGTATTGGGAAGGATCTCCACATCCGGTTCGAGGCGCACCGAGGGCCCGATGTAGGTGCTGTCGGGGTCGGCCAGCGTGACCCCGGCCTCCATCCAGGCGCGGTTGGTCCGGCGGCGCAATGCGGTTTCGGCTTCAGCCAGATGGCGACGGTCATTGATCCCGATCACCTCGTCGAGATCCTGCACCTCGACCACAGCCACCTCCCCGTCGTGAGCGGCCAGCGCCACCAGGTCGGTCAAGTAGACCTCCCCTTTCGCCGATTCTTTCAGGCGGGGCAGGTTCTCCCACAACCAGGAGGCGGCGATGCAGTACAGGCTGGTGTTGAGTTCGTCGATCGCCAGCTGGGCGGGCGTGGCGTCGGCCTGCTCGACGACCCCGCGGACATGGCCGTCGCTGCGGATCACCCGGCCAAAGCCTCTTGCTTCGCCGGAGCGGACGACCGCCAGGGTCATCGGACCCCGGTTGTTCGACTGCCGCTCCACCAGGCGTTGCAGGGTTTCGGAACGAATCAAGGGCATGTCCGCGGTCGCCACCAGCACCAGGTCACCGGCGCCGCGCAGGAGCGCCTCGGCCTGCCGCAACGCGTGACCGGTTCCCCTGCGGTCGACCTGCTCGACCAGGCGGACATCGGCCGGCAGCTGCGCCCGGGCGGCTGGGGCGGCCTCCGGGCCGATCACGACCACCGGTGGCCGGCCGGCTGCCTGGCGGCAGACCTGCTCGACCCAGCCGACCAGTGAAACGCCGCCCAGCCGATGCATAGCCTTCGGCGTGCTCGACACCATCCGGGTGCCGAGGCCGGCGGCCAGGATCACGGGATTACAGACCATGCTTGCCTCCATGCCCCGGCCGGACCCGGTTGGGCAGGGCCTGGGCAGGCCGGCGCGACGGGACCCGTCGAGCGGCCTTTGCGTTCGGTTAGGACTGTTCCACAGACAGGAGGCGTGGCTGGGGCGCCAGGATTCGAACCTAGATCCACGGATTCAAAGTCCGGTGTGCTGCCATTGCACCACGCCCCAGGGGAAGAACGGCCGTCTCGGCGGGAGGGCGATTGTATCACGCCGGGTTTGTTGGTCCGTTCACTCCGGGCTTTCGCCCGGGATCAGGCCAAGCTTGCGGGCCTCTTCATAGCTGAGGGCGCCTTCCTTGCCGGGCGCCTGCCCGGCCGAGTTGCTGGCGGCGCTGTCCCAGAACTCCTGGATGGCGTGGGGCGTCGTCGGGGGTTCCTCGGCCGCGGACCGCGAGGACGACTCACGGGGTGCCGGAGGGGCCGGAACGCGTTCGACGGCTGTCAGGGTTCCCATCACCTCCCCGAGTTCGTCGACGATCTTGCGGGCGTAGTGGAAGATCGCCCCCATCTGCCAGGCCTCCTGGCGCACCGAGAAACCGATCACCAGCGCCCGTTCAGTTCCAACATTGGTCAGATACAGCGAAAGCGGGTCGCTTTCCAGGTACAGGAAGCTCACCCTGGCTCCATCGGGGGCCGCCGCCATGCTGGCGGCCAGGGTGGGAGTGACCCGCCGGGAGGCCGCCTCGAACACCTGGGAGTCGTCGTCGCCGGCCCGGAGCAGCGGCTCGCCCTCCAACGTCACCAGCAGCGCGCCGGTCGCGCCCAGCTCCCGGCGCATGGCCATCAGGCGTTCGGCGGCGCGGGCTTTCTCGCCGCTGATCTCCGGGGCTGGTTCCCCCTCGATCTCCGGTCCCAGGGCCCGGTCGACGGCCGCCAGAAACAGGGTCGTGCTGATGGGTTTGGGGATGAAGGCCACCACGCCCAGGGTCCGTGCCTGCGCCTCGACCTGGCGGGTCGGTTGGCCCGTGACCAGGATGGCGCGGAGTTTGGGGTGGTTCTGACGAATGCGGGCGATCAGCTCCAGCCCGGTCATCTCCGGCAGGCGCAGGTCCGTCACCACCAGATCAACCGGGCCCTGCTCCATTTCGCGCAGGGCCTCCTCGGCTGAACCGACATCCAGCACCTCGTAGCTGCGGCCCGAGAGCTCCAGGCTCGAGCGCAACATTCTTGTCACCTGCCTCTGGTCGTCGACCAGGAGAACGCGCGGGGCGCTCATGGGCGGATTCTAGCATGGGGGAACCAGGCCAGCGCCGCGAGGGCTGAGCGGGGAGAGGTGGCCCATTCCCCGGGATGTCCTTCCAGTCTTGGCCCGGGGGATGCGGGATGCACGAGCGGCCCTTCAAGTTCGAGCGACGAGCGGAGCTCCGGTTCTGCTTTTCCGAGCGATGCCCGAGGAGTGCGGCACCCAAGGGCATCCGATCCGGGCCGAGCGTTGAATACCACGAGCGGTTCGGGCGCGGGTCGCGCCCCGGCCGCGGTGCGTTCCCCGTTTCAACCCACCCGCCAGCAGGCCACCCAGTGATCCGGGCTGACCTCTTCCAGCGGTGGGACCTGGGTCGCACAGTGCTCCAGCGCCACCGGACAGCGCGGGTGGAACCGGCACCCGCTGGGCGGGTTGAGCGGGCTGGGGACATCGCCGGCCAGCAGGATCCGTTGCCGCCGCAAGCGAGGGTTGGGGATCGGGATGGCCGACATCAGCGCCTGGGTGTACGGATGCAGGGGATTGCGAAACAAATCATCCCGGCCGGCCAGCTCGACGATACGGCCAAGGTACATCACCGCCACCCGATCGGAGATGTGTTCGACCACGCTCATGTTATGGGCGATGAACAGGAACGTCAGGTGGAACTCGTCCTGCAGGTCCTTCAAGATGTTGAGCACCTGGGACTGGATCGAGACATCCAGCGCCGAGACGGGTTCGTCGGCGACGATGAACCTGGGCCGCAGCGCCAGCGCCCGGGCGATCCCGATACGCTGCCGCTGCCCGCCCGAAAACTCGTGCGGGTAGCGGCGGGCGTGGTACTCCTCGAGCCCCACCTTGCGCAGGGTTTCCAGCACCACGGCCTGCCGCCGATCCCGGTCGCCGATGCCATGGATGCGGAGCCCCTCGCCGACCGATTCCCCGATCGGCATGCGCGGGTCGAGCGAGGAGTACGGGTCCTGGAAGATGATCTGCATATTGCGCCGCATCGCCTTCAGGTCGCCGCCGCGCAGGGCCAGGACGTCCTGACCGTCGAACCGCACCGAGCCTGCGCTGGGATCGATCAAGCGCAGTATCGAACGGCCGACGGTGGTCTTCCCGCAGCCGGACTCGCCCACCAACCCCAGGGTTTCCCCTTCCCGGATCGCAAAGGACACCCCGTCGACGGCACGCACCCATCCGACAGTGCGCTGCAGCACCCCGCCGCGCACCGGGAAGTGTTTGACCAGGCCGTTCACTTCGACCAGATTGCGGGCGGGTCCGGCCGGGGCGGCTGTCGACGGGGTCACGCCCCCTCTCCCGACTCGCCCGCCAATGGCGCGCGATGCTCGCCGTGGTCTTGGTAGAGCCAGCAACGCACGGCGTGGCCCTCGGAGACCGGGATCAGGTCGGGAACCCGATCCTCACAGATCGCCAAGGCATGCTCCTGGCGGGGACGACAGCGCGGTGCAAAGCGGCACCCGGGGGGCAGGTCGATCAGATTGGGCACCGAGCCCGGGATCACTTCCAGCCGATCCTGCACCTCGCCCAGGATGGGGATCGAAGCGATCAGCCCCTGGGTGTAGGGGTGGCGCGGCCGCTCGAAGAGCGGTTCGACCGCGCTCTCCTCGACGATCTGGCCGGCGTACATCACCGCCACCCGATCGGCCATCTCGGCCACCACGCCCAGATCGTGGGTGATCAGGATGATGGCCGTACCCAGCTTGGCGCGGCAGCTCGCGCATCAGATCGAGGATCTGGGCCTGGATGGTCACGTCGAGGGCGGTGGTCGGTTCATCGGCGATCAACAGCTGGGGCGAGCAGGCCAGCGCCATGGCGATCATCACGCGCTGCGCCTGCCCCCCGGAGAGTTCGTGCGGGTAGGACCCAGGCGCGCCTCCGGATCCGGGATGCCCACGGCACGCAGCAACTCCGACGGCGCGCTCCCGCGCCATCTGGGCCTTCATCGCCCAGGTGGATCTGCAGCACCTCGATAATCTGTTCGCCGACACTGAACACAGGGTTCAGGCTGGACTGCGGCTGCTGGAAGATCATCGAGATCTGGCTGCCACGCAGGTCGGTCATCTGCCGTTCGCTCAGGGCTTCCAGATGCTGACCGCGAAACGTGATGCCGCCTTCGACGATCCGACCCGGCGGGTCGATCAGGCGCAGCAGGCTGAGGGCCGAGACGCTCTTGCCGCAGCCCGACTCGCCCACCAGGCCGAACACTTCCCCCTGGCGGACCTGGTAGCTGATCCCGTCGACGGCGCGGACGATACCGTCGTCGGTGTAGAAATAGGTGCGGAGATCCTGCACTTCGAGCAGCAACGGTGCGGAGGCGTCGTCGGCGCCGAGGCCTGCGGCCAATTGCGGTGTGGGCGAGGTCTTTTCCTGCATGGAAGGGCGAAGTATACCCCGCGCGCCGGTTGACCGTCCGCGGCCCCGGAACTTATCGAGACCGGGCACGCCTTCGCAGGTAGAGGGCGACCGCCCCGACACCGGCGACGGAGGCCAGCACCAGCCCCGCCAGGTCCCCGCCCGACATGGCTTGCTCGGTTGCGGCCACCGGCCCGGGTGCCGGGGCCGGTGTCGGCGTGCCGGGAGGAAGACCATCACTCGGAGCCGCTTCAGGGTTCAAGACGACGTCCTGGGCGTTGTCTTCCCCCAGGACGACAGGCAACGGCTCCACGCGGATGAAGTCCAGGACATAGGCTTCGATGGCCCAGTACTCATCGTCGGTGAGCAACCCCGGCTCCTGATACGGCATGCGGCGCGCGTAGAAATGCGTGCAGATCGGCCGCGCGTGCGGAATTTCGCCAGGGCTCCGGGTCCGGCCAGCGGCGGGACATCGCGCGGCAGCTGGTATCCGTCTGGCGGGTGGTTCGGGCCGTGGCATTTTGAGACCCAGCAGTTCTGGTGGGTCGCCGGCCACTGGGCGATCCATTCGGGGGTCAAGCCGAGAAGACGGTCGCCGTGACAGGTGATGCAGTACAGCTGATACAGGCCCTCCCCGTCGACCAGCTGCCCCTGCCCGCTGGGGGTGGGTGGCATGTGGGGGGTCGGCATCGCCTGTTGCGACAAGCTCCGGCCAGGGAGGCCGGCGGCCACCAGCCCTCCGCCGAGCACCACCAGGCTTCCCGCCATCGCCAACCGCCTCAGCATCCGCGCCGTCTCCAGACAAGGCGCCGGCCGCGGAAGCCGCGGCCGGCATCGCCCCCCATCGAATCGGCCGGCCTACTGCGTGCCGCGCAGTCGCGGGTCGAGCGCGTCGCGCAACCCGTCGCCCAGGAAGTTGAAGGCGAACATCGTCACCGCCAGCATCACAGCCGGCAGCAGGACCTGATTGGGATACGTACGAACCGCCGACGCCCCGTCGGAGATCATGATCCCCCACGACGGAGTCGGCGGGTTGACCCCCAGCCCGATGAACGACAGGAATGCCTCGGTCGAGATGTAGGCCGGGATGGCCAGTGTCTCGTAGACGATCAGCGGTCCGATGATGTTCGGCAGGATGTGTCGCAGCATGATCCGGCCGTTGCGGGCGCCCACCGTGCGGGCGGCCTCGACGAATTCCTTCTCCCGCAGCGACAGCACCTGGCCGCGCGACAGGCGGGCCATCGTCTCCCAGGCCGTGACCCCCAGGCCGACAAAGATGAAGAACATCCCCCCGGTGGCGGCGTCGATCTCGCTCAGCGAGTAGGTCAGCGTCCCCGGCACCGGCCGGGCGTAGGTGCCGCGGAAAAACGCCATCAGCAGGATGATGAACAACAGGGTCGGAAAGGCGTACAACACGTCGACCACCCGCATCATCAGGTTGTCGGTGCGTCCCCCGGCGAAGCCGGAGATCACGCCGTAGGTCGTGCCGATCACCAGGCTGATCAGCGGGGCCACCAGGGCGACCGTCAACGATACTCGGGTCCCGTAGAGTGCCCGGCTGAAAAGGTCCCGCCCGACGTAGTCGGCGCCGAACAGGTAGCCATCGCTGATCCGCCCGTAACCCTCCATGAACGGGAAGACCCGGGTGATCCACGCCGGGACGACGTTGTTGTCGGTGAGTATTTGCTCATCGAACGACTTGGGGGCGATCCAGGGGGCGAAGATCGCGCTCAGCGCCAGCAGGATCACGATCACCCCGCCGACCACCGCCGCCCGGTTGCGCAGCAGCCGGCGGAAGGCGTCGGCCCACAGGCTCTCCCGCTGCCGGGTGAGCGGCATCCCGGCCGCGCCGGGTCTCAGGACATCGCTTTGAACGGCCATGTCAGCCTCCTCACCGACTAGGAATACCGAATGCGCGGGTCGAGCCAGGCGTAGATGATGTCGACCACGATGTTGGCGACCACCAGGAACCAGGCGTACAGCAGGATCGTGCCCATGATCACCGGATAGTCCCGGTTGGTGATGCTGGAGACGAAGTACTTCCCCAGGCCGGGCAGGCCGAAGATCAGTTCGGTGACGAAGGTGCCCGTGACCAGGGCGGCGAACAGCGGGCCCAGGATCGTCACCACCGGGATCAAGGAGTTCTTCAGGGCATGGCGGACGATCACCAGCCGCTCGATCAGCCCCTTGGCCCGGGCGGTTCGGATGTAGTCCTCCCGCACCACCTGGAGCAGGCTGGCCCGGCTCAGCCGGGCGATCACCGCCGACGAGCCGACCCCCAGGGCGGTGACCGGAAGGAAGGCGTAGCGAAAGTACTCCAGGTTGAGTTCGCGCGGGAAGAGTCCGATCACCCACGGCGGCTGGGCGCCCCAGCCCGACGGCGGGAACCACTTCAACACGACCGCAAACACCGAGACCAGGATCGGCCCCAGGACGATCACCGGCACACTGACGCCCAGGATGGCCAGGCCCATCCCGCCGTAGTCGAAGACCGTGTTCTGCTTGAGCGCCGCCAGGATCCCCAACGGCAGGCCGATGGCTACCGAAATGACGAGCGACATCACGCCGAGCTGGAACGAGACCCCCAGTTGCTCCTTGAAGATGTCGTTGACAGTGCGCGTGCGCGACTTGTAGGACGGGCCGAAGTTGAACCACTTCAGCCAGCGCCCTTCGCCGAGCGGGATGTTGATCAGGGCGTCATCGATCACCGAGGTTTGCGGCGGGACCTCCGACACGTGCGGGATGGCCACCTGGAAGATGTACTTCGCATACTGCAGGTAGAGCGGATCATCGAGGTTGTAACGAGCCGCCAGGTTGGCCTTGATCTCTTCCGGGAGCGGCTTCTCCCGGTCAAAGGGGCCCCCGGGCACCGCATGCATCAGCAGGAACGTCACGATGGACACGGTGAACAGGATGGCGAACATCCACAAGATGCGGCGGATGATGTAGCGTCCCATGCCCCACCTCCTGCCGGCGGGTCTTGCCGGCGGCCGGGCGGATCGCTGAAATCAGCGCGCCGCCCGGCCGCCGGGAAGGCGGGGGGAGGGTTGCCCCTCCCCCCGGTGCTTCCCTTCGCGACCGACTACTGCGATACGTCCCACTTCTCGAGGGCTTCCTGACCGCCTGTGCCGAACGTGCGCATCAGGTGAGGCTTGGACAGCGTGACTCGAGTGTAGAAGTAGATCGGGGCGATGGCGGCTTCGGTGTCGACCAGGTATTCCTCGGCCTCGGCGTAGATGCCTACGCGCTTGACCGGATCCTGCTCGGCCGCAGCCTGATCCAGCAGGGCTTCGAACTCGGGATGTTCACCCCAGTTCGTGCCGCCGCCGGTGGTCGGGTTCTCGTGCCCGCCGAAACCGAAGACTTCAGCGATGAAGTTGTTGGCATCGGCGTAGTCCATGCACCAACCCAGCCGCCAGATCTGCGGAACCGCATCCGGGGTCTGCAGCGTCTTGAGGTAGACCGCCCATTCCTGGTTGGTCAGCTGCACGGTCGACACCCAGATTGTCCTTCCACATCTGCTGGATGGCTTCGGCGATGCGCTGGTGGCCCGAGCTGGTGTTGAACATCAGGGTCAGGTTGAGCTGGTCGGCCGTCAGGCCCTTCTCGGCCAGGTAGGCGTCGAGCTCAGCCTTGGCGCCCGCCGGATCGAAGGCGATGCCCAGGTCCGGGTACTCCTCGGGCGTCGGGGCGCCGGTCAGACCGGGCCGCGAGAACCACTGGGCCGGGATCTGACCGCCCTTGGTGACGTTGTCGATCAGGCTCTGGCGATCGATCGCCATCGACAGGGCGCGGCGAACGCGCACGTCGTCGGTGTGCTCGGCCTGGGTGTTGTAGCCGTAGTAGTACGTGCACATCACCGAGGCGATCACCAGTTCCTGCGACAGCACCGGGTCGGACTTGATGCGGTCGATCTCCGACAGCGGCGCGCCGGTGGCGTCGATGTTGCCCGCTTCGTACTCGGCGAAGGCGGCGTTCTCATCCAGCATGTGGAAGACGAACTGGTCCACCTTGCCCTGCGGGATCGCGTCCCAACCCCGGGAAGAACGGGTTGATCTCGAGCGTCAGGGTGGTGTCGTGGATCCATTCGGTGACCGTGTACGGCCCGTAGGACTGGAAGAAGCCCGGCTCCTGCCAGCGATCGCCGCGGGCGTCGGTGCAGTCATCGCCCTCGATGATCCACTGCGGCTGGGCCGCCGCCACCCACAGACCGGCGATCGACGGGTTGTACGAGCGCCGGGACCAGGAAGTCGATCTCCAGCGTGTAGTCGTCGATCACGCGCACGCCGACCGACGCCGGATCTTCGTTGTCCCCGGCGTTGTAGTCGCCGGCGCCGACGATGCCCAGTCCGAGGACGTAGGCGTAGTCGGAAGCCGTGGCGGGGTTCAGGGTGCGCAGGATGCCATAGTAGAAGTCGTGGGCGGTGACGGTGCGGGGATTGCCCTCGCAGTCGTTCACCTGAGCCACGGCCTCACCGTCGTAGCGCACCCACGGCACGCCCTGGCGGATGTGGAAGGTGAAGGTCTCGGTGCCGTCGTCGTTGACCTTCGATTCCCACGACTCGGCCAGACCCGGCTCATTGACCGCCGTCACTTCGTTCTGCCGGACCAGGCCCGGGTGTGTCTCCCAGGTGATCTGGACCGACGAAGTGTCGGTGGCCAGCGCCGGATCGATGGTCGGCACGTCGCCGACGCCAAAGTTCAGATTCACGACCTTCGGCCCCATGGCCTCCGGTCCGGGCGTCGCGGTGACGACCTGGACCTCGCCGCCGACGATCACGGTAACCACGGCCTGCTCAGCAGCCGGCGTGCAGGCCGCCAGGACCATCCCCGCGACGATCAGCAACGAGAACAAACCTACGAACTTGTTACGCATGCTTCCCCTCCTTATAGGGATACGTTAGGTACTGACTTAATCTGCTCGTTCAGGATCAGCAACACGTTGCCGGTGCTCACCTCCTTTCTAGGATTCCAGCGGGCCCTGTCGAGGCCCGATGGGTCAGACCATATGGCAGGCGACCCAGTGGCCGGGCGCCACCTCTCGCCACTCCGGCACCTTCTCCGCGCAGATCTTCTCCGCCAGCCAGCAGCGGGTGCGGAAACGGCAGCCGGAGGGCGGGTTCGCCGGGCTGGGTACGTCACCCTCTAGGATAATACGTTTTCGCTTCTCCTCAACCAGGGGGTCGGCCACGGGCACGGCCGAGAGCAGCGCCTGGGTGTAGGGATGAAGCGGGTTGGTAGTACAGCTCGTCCCGTTCGGCCAGCTCGACCAGCATCCCCAGATACATCACCGCCACCCGGTCGCAGATGTGGCGCACCATCGACAGGTCGTGGGCGATGAACAGATAGGTCAGCCCGAACTGGTGCTGCAGCTCCTCCAGCAGGTTGACGACCTGGGCCTGGATCGACACGTCCAGCGCCGAGATCGGCTCGTCGCAGACGATGAACAGCGGGTTGAGCGCCAGCGCCCGGGCCACGCCGATCCGCTGGCGCTGGCCGCCGGAGAACTCGTGCGGGTAGCGGTTGGAGAAGCGCGGGTTCAGGCCGACCAGCTCCAGCAACTCGTCGACGCGCTTCTGCAAGGCGCCGCCGCGGGCGGTTCCGTGGACGATCAGCGGCTCGCCGACGATATCGCCCACCGTCATGCGCGGGTTCAGGCTGGCGTACGGGTCCTGGAAGATCATCTGCATCTTGCGGCGCATTTGCCGCATCTGGTTGGCTTCCAGGCCCACCAGGTTCGTGCCCTCGAAGTATACGTCGCCGGCGGTGGGCTGGTACAGCTGCAGGATGGTGCGGCCGGTGGTCGACTTGCCGCAGCCGGATTCGCCCACCAGCCCGAAGGTCTCGCCGCGCCGGATGGCGAAGGTGACGTCGTCCACGGCCCGAACGGCGCCGATCATCTTCTGGAAGATGATGCCGCGGGTGATCGGGAAGTGCTTGACCAGGTTTTCCACCCGCAGCAGGACACCGTCGTCCTGGGCCGGCGAGGGGCGGGCTTCGACGTTGGCCTCGGCCAGGGTCATGAGCGCAAGCCTCCGGTCCGTACGTCCACCCAGCAGGCGGCCTCATGGTTGGGGCCGACCTGGAGCAGGGGCGGGTTCTCCGTTCGGCAGCGGTCCTGCACGTAGGCGCAGCGCGGGGCGAACGGGCAGGCGTTGGGTTCCTCGTACAACACCGGCGGCTGTCCGTCGATCGAGGCCAGGCGCTCCTTCACCCGGTCGAGCCGGGGCAGGCTGCCGATCAGCCCGATGGTGTACGGGTGGGTCGGGTTGGCGTACAGCTCCTTCACCGCCGCGTGCTCGATGATGTACCCGCCGTACATCACCGCCACTCGCTGCGCCAGGCCGGCGATGATCCCCAGATCGTGCGTGATCCAGATGATTCGCCATCCCGATCTCGTCGCGAAGGCGCTTGACCAGTTCCACGATCTGCGCCTGGATGGTCACGTCCAGCGCCGTGGTCGGCTCGTCGGCGATCAGGATCTGGGGGGTGCACGAAAGCGCCATGGCGATCATCACCCGCTGGCGCATCCCGCCCGAGAACTGGTGCGGGTAGTCGCCCAGGCGGTCGGCCGCCTTGGGGATCCCGACCATTTCGAGCAGTTCCGCCGCGCGATCGGCGGCCTGCTGCTTGTTCATCCCCAGGTGGATCTCGAGGGGTTCGGTCAACTGGCGGCCGATGGTCAGCACCGGGTTGAACGACGTCATCGGATCCTGGAAGATCATGGCGATCTGGGCGCCGCGCACCTGACGGATTTCGTCCTGCGACATCTTCAGCAGGTCCTTGCCCAGAAAGACCGCCCGCCCCCGGACGACTTCCCCGGGCGGCTCGGGGATCAGGCGCAGCATCGAGAGCACGGTCACGGTCTTGCCGCAGCCGCTCTCCCCCACGATCCCCAGGGTCTCCCCCGAGTTCAAATGAAACGACACCCCGTTCACCGCGTGCACATTGCCATCGGTCGTCTTGAATCGGGTTGCCAGATCACTTACATCGAGGACACGCGGAGTCGTACCGAGGTCGCGTAGCATCCGGGGGCTGCTCTCCTGTTGGAGCGTGGTCATCCTATTGTATCAAGCGGGGGTCCGAAGCCGAGATGGAGGTGACCCGCTGCCGTAACGAGGGAGCCACCCGCCACCCCCCGGTATCGGCCGCGCGGGCCCGCGTGCGGGATTATACCCCATCCCCCATCTCCGTCAACGAGCCGGAGCCGGCCGCCTGCGTCATAGGAGGGTCACGGGGCGCAATCGGCTCCGGCGCGCCAGGACTCGACGTTCCACAAAAGGCTGGCGGTGGTCGGGTCGATCTCGAAACCGCACAGCTGCGGGCCCGCCACGAGCAGGCGAGGCCACTGGAAAAGCGGGAGAGCCGGGATCTCTTCGGCCAGAATCGTCTCCATCAAGTTGACATCGGCCTGGTAATCCGGCCTGGTCACGAGGCCCAGGCCGGCCCTGGCGCAGGCCGCGTCGAAGGCCGGGTTCGAGAAACCGGCGGCGTTGGTGCCCTCCGGGTTCTGCAACGAAGGGATCTCGCCGGAGGTGAAGGATTCGCACGCGGGAGTCAGCCATTGCAGCCACGACCAGGCCACCAGGTCGAACTTGCGTCCGAAGACCGGGCCCTCCGGCCAGGTCCTGAAGAGCTCTTCGGCCGGGATCGTTTCTACATCGACCTGGGCGCCGCAAGCCGCCAGCTGCTCCGCCAGAGCCTGTGCCAGCGCCCGATGGGCGGCATCGTCCGTCGTCGCCAGCGAGAGCTTCAGGGAAGTCCCGCCTGGCACACCCGCGACGCCCTGCGAAACGCGGGCCGTCGCCGGATCTCCGTCGCTGTCGACCCAGCCGAGATCGGCCAGCGCTTTCGCTCCGGCGCTCGGGTCGGCCGCCGGAGGCGCGCCTGCGCTCGCCAGCGGGTGATCGGCCGTCAGGTAGCCGGTCGGCACCGGGCTCATCCCCGGGATCAGACGGTCGATCAGGCCGGCTCGATCGAGGCAGGCCGCCAGCGCCCTGCGTGTCTCGACTCGACTCGAGAATCCCGGGGCGGTCGTCCGCCGGGAGCGTATTGAAGTCGAGCCTGCTCGACCAAGGGGCCGGGCGTGGTCGCCAGGAGCAGCCGACCCTCGCCGGCGAAATCGAGCAGCAACTCGATCTGCTCGAACCCGATCAACGACTCTTCCAGTACATCGCATTCCCCGGTGAGCACTTGCTGCAGAGCACCTTCACCGCGCTCGGAGAGAAACCGGATCAGGACCCGCTCGAATCCGACCTGGCCACCTCGATAGTTCGGGTTCGGAACAAACTCGATCGATTCGCCTTCCGTCCAGGCCTCCAGCCGGTAGGGGCCCCAGCCGATCGGACTACGGCTGGCGGCTTCCGTGCGGGGAAGCTCCGCCGCCGGCTGGTCCCTCAGCAGGTGTTCCGGCAGCGGGGTCCAGAAGTTCGTGGCGGCTTCCGGATCGAAGAACCCCGGGATCCCGGTCCAGCGGACGGTCAGGTCGTCGAGGGCCTGATAGGCGGCGGTTCGATTGACCTGGTCTTTGAGCGTGGGTGTCGCCGGATTCGAGTCGAGCCGGAACGAGAAGACCGAGTTGGCGGCGGTCACAGGTGCGCCATCCGACCACAGCACCCCGGGCTTCAATCGGAAATCGACCAGCATCCTGTCGAGTTCGGCGCCGCCGCCCTGATAAGTTCTCTGACAGTCGGGCGAGGTGCAGCCCGTCGGCAGGTACGGCTTGCCGCTGCGCAATTCCTCGGCCAGGCGGGTCACCGGGTTGAAGTACAGATCGCCGGTCAGGATCGACACCGGCTCCAGCCGAAGGGTCCCGGCCTCCAGGCTCGGCACCGCCTCCAGGATCACCGGCTCGACCTGGTATCCCCGGAGGTCGAAGGGACCGTCGTAAAGCAGCGGGAGCAGGGTCCGGGCCGAGGCGTTGGGATTGCCGTAGAGGTAGAGGGTGTCGGGCTCCGAAGCCAGACAGACCACCAGCAGACTGGGCTCGGGCGGTGGCGCGGGCGCCTCGACAAGCGGAGTCGGCGTATGGGCGGCCCCGCGGTCGAACGGACTGTCGATCGGAGGCGCCGTGCAAGCCCCCACGCCCAAGACACAGGCAAGGGCCGCCAGCCAGGCTCGGCGGGGGTCAGGCCTCGTCATTGAAGTCTTCCGCCGGGTCGAGGTCGGCGCCCAGGTCGAGCAGCCAGGCCCGATCGTGGTGTGTCAGGTGGGCCTTTTGCAGCAGATCCGGCCGGCGCAGCCAGGTGCGCTTCAGCGATTCTCGGCGGCGCCACGCAGCGATGCGGGGATGGTCTCCCGAGAGGAGCACTTCCGGAACCCGCAGACCCTCGAACTCGGGGGGCCGGGTGTAGTGCGGATACTCCAGCAGGCCGGCGGCGTGCGAGTTGTCGTCGGCGGCGTCTTCGTCGCCCAACACCCCCGGCAGGCACCGGCTGATCGCGTCGATCACGACCAGGGCCGGCAGTTCGCCTCCGGTCACGACGTAGTCTCCGATGGAGATCTCTTCCGTCGCCAGGTGCGTCCGGATGCGCTCATCCACACCCTCGTAGCGCCCGCAGATCAGCGCCACACGGGGAAGCCGGGCCAGAGCTCGGGCCTTGCCTTGATCGAACGGGCGTCCCTGCGGTGTCAGCAGGATCACCGGGGTCTGCCCGAGGTCGTCCGCCAGGGCGGAGCGCACGCTGGCGAACACCGGCTCAGGCTTCATCACCATCCCGCCTCCGCCGCCGTAGGGAGCGTCATCGGTGGTCCGGTGTCGGTCGAGGGTGTGGTCACGCGGGTCGTGGAGGCGCACTTCCAGGAGGCCGGCCTGTCGCGCCCTTCCGATCACGCTGGCCGAAAGGTAAGGGTTCAGCAGTTCCGGAAAGACGGTGAAGACATCGAAGCGGATCATGGGAAGACGGAGGCCGGGGGCCGCACCGGTCGCGGGCAACGGGCCCGGGAAGGTGCGGGATTATAGCACCCGGTTCCCCCGGGGAATGCGGGGCGGGCTATGATGCCCGCCGCAGGATTGCCAACCACGATTTAATCGATCGTCGGGTGGCCTCGAAGGCCAACGCAGGGATCTCGTCGGGTCCGAAGAAGGCGACCGCGTCGGCATCGTCACCGGGTGTCAAGTCGCCGCCCGTGGCTTGGGCGGTGAAGACCAGCACGATGTCGGCTCCGTTGGGGTGCTCTCGCCCGGCGTACAGGTCGAAGATGCCCGTGATTTCCACCTCCAGACCGGTCTCTTCGCGGCATTCGCGTTCCGCCGCCCGGCGCGGATCCTCACCCGCGTCTACGAAACCTGCCGGCAGGCTCCAGCTCCCCTGCTGCGGCTCCATCACCCGCCGCACCAGGAGGACTTTCCCGGCGCGTGTCACCAGCACGCCTGCGGCGACCTTCGGATCGGCGAAGTGGATCCTCCCGCAGGCCGTGCAGGTCGGCCGAACCCGTCCGAACGCCGCCCGCGGCGACATCGGCTGGCCGCACGAAGAGCAAAACCGGATCTCCGGGCTGGTCATCCGTCAGCGACGGCGGGCTCGAACGGTGAGGATCAGCAAGGCGAGGGCCGCCAATCCGAGCGACCATTGCGCCGCCGCCAGGGGGAACCCGGCCGACGACGGTGGGATCTCGACCGTCCGCAGTGTCTGCTCGGCTTCACCCGAGGCGGCCTCCGGCGCCAGGGCCAGTGCGTCGGGGCACTCCGGACAAGCGGTAACCGCCGGAGCTTCAGCGAGCGCGGCTTCGGTCGGCGCCGCCGTCCGTGATTCCATGGCAGGCTCCGACGTGGCAGACACCGCCCCCAGTTCCGCACCGGTCACCGGTGTGCCCATCGCCTTGCCCGCGGTTGGTTCGGCCGGGGCTTGCATCGAAAGGGAATCCTCGGCCGCCATCTCGGCGGCCGGAGCGGCGGGCGCCATTGCTCCCAGGGAAAAACCGCGCAGCGGCGCGGCCCGGACTACCGTTGTCAGAACGAACAGGGCGCTGGCGACCAGGGTGGCAAAGCGAAGGACCGGGTACGAAGCAGACGGCCGGCGCGCCGCCTCCGGCCGCAAAGTGAAGTTGCGGGGAGGCCGCAGCGAAGGCAGGCGGCGGACGGCGCCGACAACGGCTCGCAGTTCGGCCAGCGACTGTCGCAGCCCCTGGTCGTCCCGCAGGCGTGCTTCGAGGGCGCCGACCTCCCGGGGCGACAGGTCGCCATCGAGGTAGGCCGACAGGCGTTCGAGATCTCTTTCGGGAAGGTTGGAAACCGGACTTATCATGGTTCCCCTTCCGCTTGACGCTGCGGCCGGTGGAAAAGTTCCCGGTGGGCATCCAGGCATTCCCGCAACCGGGCCCGAGCGCGCGCCAGCCGGCTGCGGACCGTGCCGACCGGGGATCCCATCGAGGCCGCCACCTCCTGGTAGTCCATCGACATCACGTCGGCCAGGACGACCACGGTGCGGAACTCGACTGGCAGCCCGGCCAGGCAGCGTTCGATCTGGCGGGCGATCTCGGCGCGTTCGGCAGCCTGCTCTGGCCCCTCCTCCGACCCGAACAGGGCACCGGCTTCCGGCACGCCTTCTCCCGAGGGCGAGCCTTCCTCGATCTCCTCCAGGGAGAGCGCCGGCCGGCGCTTGCGGCGGCGCAGTTCGTCGTAGCAGGCGTTGGTCACGATCCGGAACAGCCAGGCCCGAAACGAACCGCCGCGGAAGCTGCCCAGGTTGCGATAGGCCGAGAGGAAGGCATCCTGGGCAGCGTCGGCGGCCGTTTCGCCGTCGCCGAGGATCCGGTAGGCCAGGTTGTAGGCCCTGGTCTGATAGGCCAGCACCAGGCGGTTGAAGTCATCCAGATCGCCGCGGCGGGCGCCGTCAATCCAGGCGGCTTCGTCCATGTCAGGATGATATCGCCCCGCCGGGAGCGGGGCAAGCCGCAGCAGGATCAGGAGCCGGGCGGACCCCGACGACCCAGGATCCGCCATCCGATCCGCCACGTAAGAACAAAAGCCAGGGAGACTGCGCCCATCACGCCGATGAAGATCGGAACCGGAGCCGCTCCCAGCCACAGTCCGCGACCCAGCGCCCCCAGCGGGGCTGCCAGGAGGGCGGCCAGCGCCGGTCGCCAGAGATCGACTCCCCGGCCGATCGGGCGGGCACGCCACACGCCGAGTCCGAGAGCGAACAGTGAGTAAGCTGCTGTGAAAGGAAGGAAGGTCGCCAGGAAGCGCTCGACCGAGACCCGGCCGATCAGTCCGTGGCTGGAAAAGCCGACCAGGCTCACCAGGAACAAGGCCGTCGCATCCGCCGCGGCCGGCACGACCGGGTTGATCGGCTTGCGGGGTCTCACGAATCCATCATAGCCCCGGGGCGACCGGGGCATAAAGTGACGAGTGTCGCCGCTTGTCAGCCCTGGGTAGGGCGGGTGTCGGGGTACAGGATGCCGGTGTCGGGGACGTGGACAAAGGGACGGATCGCCGCTCGCAGCTCACGCGCCCCGAACGGCTTGGCCAGGAAGGAGGTGGCGCCCGCCTGGCGAGCGGCCTGTTGGTCTTCGCTCATCACCTTGGCCGAGACCATGATCACCGGGGTGTTCTCGAAGCCGCGACGAGCCCGGATATGGCGCAGCAAAGTCAGGCCGTCCATCTCGGGCATCATCATGTCGAGCAGGATCACCCTCGGCTGCAGGCTGTCGAGGATCGCCAGCGTGTGTTCGGCGCGGTGCGAGATCACGGCGTTCAACCCGTAGGAGTTGAGGATCTCCTGGAGCACCCCGGTGTAGGGGACCTCGTCGTCCACCACCAGAACCGCCGAATGGTGCATCCCCTGGTCTCCTTCTGCCCGGTTGCAGAGCACGACCTGATTGTAGGGGGCCCGGCGGGAGCGCTGGCTTACAGGGTCCTCTCAAGACCTTGGCGTTGCGGGCCCGCTCCCCCAGGAGTGTCCAAGAGCCTGCGAAGGCGCCGGCCCAGGGTCTGGCTGTCGAAGGGTTTCTGGAGCCAGTCGGCGCGGCCCGCTTCGAGGAGTTCTCGCGTATCCGCTCCTAGCGGGTACCCGGTTACAAACAGCGCCCGGAGTTCGGGCCTTCCGGCCCGCAACGCCGCATGGAGCTGAAGACCGCCCATTCTGGGCATCACCACATCCGTAACGAGTGCCGCGATGTCTCTTGAACTCTCACGGATGATCCTGATGGCTTCTTCGCCATCCTTCGCCAAGAGGACCGTGTAGTTGAGATCGGTCAAGGCGTCGGCCATGGCCCCCCGTGCCGCCTCGTCGTCTTCCACCAGGAGGATGAGTTCGCCACTGCCCCGGTAGTGCTCCGGGCCAGCCTCCAACATTTCTCCTACAAAGGGGGTCTCGGAGGCTGGCAGGTAGATCAGGAACGTCGTCCCATAGCCGACGACGCTGCGTGCATCGACAAATCCATCGTGCTGCTTGACGATGCCGTAGACCTGGGCCAATCCCAGGCCAGTTCCCTCCCCGGTCGGCTTGGTGGTAAAGAAGGGTTCGAACACGTGAGGCAGCACGGTATCCGGGATACCGGTTCCGCTGTCGCTGACCGTCAACAGCACCCAGTCCCCTGCCGGCATATCCCGGTAGGGCGGCGCACCCGGCTCCACCCGAATCCGGTCCAATCGGAACACGATTTCCCCCCCTTCGGGCATCGAATCCCGCGCGTTGATCGCCAGGTTCATCAAGACTTGCTGGAGCCGACCCGGATCCCCTGCCACGATGTACGCAGGCTCCCGGTGCTCCAGCCTCACCCGAATCGTCTCCGGGATCGCCCGGTCGATCATCCGGGTGAATTCGCGCACCTGCTGGACCAGATCGACGGGCCGGCGCTCCACGATCGTTCTGCGCCCGAAATCGAGGATCTGCTGCGTCAGCTCGGCCGCCCGATGGGCCTGTTCGGTGATCGTCTGCACCCGATCCCGGGCCTTGTCCGACAAGCCCTTCTCAGCCAGCAGCATCTCGCCGTAGAGCAGAATGGCCCCGACGATGTTGTTGAAATCGTGGGCGACGCCGGCAGCCAGTTGGCCGACGGCCGCCAGCCGGTCCTGCAGTTCGGTCCTCCGCCGCGCTTCACGCTCGCCCGTCACATCGCTGAAGACCGCCAGAGTTCCATCGAAGCCCTCGAGGGTGAAACGGGGGGCCCCGCTGACCTGAAGGCGGCGACGGCGTCCATCTTTCCCTTCGATTTCAACTTCGTACTTGTCGCTACCCCCCGCCGCCCGGCGCTCGTTGGCGGCCGCCACAGCCGCGTGCTGGTCTTCGGGGATGATCTTCCTCCAATGCTTGCCCTCGATCTCCTCGATCGGCCGTTCGAGCATCCTGGCGGCCGCCGGGTTGGCGTAGGTGATGGTCCCTCCGGCGTCTTCGACGACGAGGCCTTCCGACATCGTCACCACCAGGCTCTCGTAATAGGTCGACAGACGTTGGAGGGCGGCCTCCGCCCGCTGCCTGGCTGCATCGGCCCGGATTGCCTCCAGCCCATAGCTCAGATCATCGGCCAGCTCGCGCATTAGGCGGACTTCGGCCTCGTCGTAGGCCTCCGGGTGATCGGCATACATGCACACGACCCCGAGACGCCTCCCGTCGCGCCGCAGGGGCAAGGCGATGGAAGATTGAAAGCCGAAGCGAGCCGCCTGCTCACGCCAGGCCGCGAAAGAGGCATCCTGTCCCACGTCGCGTACGACGGCCGGCTCCCCGGTGCGGAAGGCGATGACGGCCGGCCCTGGAGCGGGGTCGTCGTCATTCACGAGGAAGTTGGCCTTCTCCAGATAGCCCGCTGCCGGGCCGGCGACGGCCACCGGCACGATCGCCGGCGCCGGATCCTGGCGCACTTCCCCGACCCACGCCAGACGGAACCCGCCCACCTCGACCAGCTTCTCGCAAATCTTCTGCGCCAGGGTCATGTCGTGCGTTTCCCGCACCAGGATCTGGTTGCATTCGCTGAGCAGGGTGAGGGCCCGGTTGGTGCGGCGCAGCTTGTCCAGGGCCTCCCTCAGCTCGTGCTCATGCCGCTCCAGGCGGGAGGCCATCCGATCGAACTCCCGGGTGAGCAGGCCGAGCTCATCACCGCCGCCTCCGTCCTTGAGACGCGTGTCGAGCCGACCCTCGGCGATCCCGCGGGTCGCTCCGATCAGCCCTTCCACTCGACGCAGAATGACCACATCGCTCAGGTACCAACCCGAGATGAGCGCTGCCGCGATGGCGACCAGCAGGGTGATCAGCTGATCGCGCTCCAGCGTCCGAACGTCGGCGTACACCTGCGCCAACGGCAGGCCGACGCTGAGGTAGACAGGTTGTCCGGAACGATCTTCGGCCAGGCGCACCACTCCGAAGATCTTCTCAACCCCGTCGAACCCGTCCCCTTGGACCGAGCCCTCTGGAGCTGCCGTCTGTGCCAGACGGACGACTTCGGCTGTGGGTTCGACACGACCGACCCACTGCTCGCCGTCCGGGTAACGGGCCAGGATTGTGCCGTTGCGGTCGAAGACCGTGAGAGTACCGCCCGGCGGCAGCTCGGCGGAAGATGCGAACGCTTCGATCCAGGCAAGGTCAACGGCGACATAGGCGATGGCCACGGTTCGGCCGTCGGCATCGATCGCCGGGTACCCCAGGTTGACTCCCGGTCGCCCGGTAACCCTGCCGATCTGGAACTCGCCGATCGACAACCCGCCGGATTGCAGGGCGTCCTGAAAGTAGCGTCGATCCGAGAGGTCGATCGGGCCGAGGAAGGGAACCGCGCTGCAGAAGAGCGAACCGTCTGATCCGGACAGCGCCCAGATTGGTGTAGTACGGATACTGGGCCAGGATCCCCGCCATCCGCCGGCTGCAACTCTCCCCATCGAGGGCGAGGACTTCATCCAGGCTTGCCAGCGCCGGCAGCAGTTGGGCGGCCCCGTTCAGCACGGCCTCGTGCTGCCGCGATGCCAGCCGAGCGACGTCGAGAGTCTTCATCTCGGCGTGTTCGTGTGCCAGGGTCCGATGCTGGAGCGCCGACGCGCCCCACAGCAATGTGGGCGGCATCCCGGCCAGGACCACCAGCAGCAGAACCCTCGACCGGAGCGTTTGAAATGCGCTCATTCCCCCTCCCGAGGTCCAGCCGTCTCAGCGCGATCCTGGGGACCGGATAGCCCCTCGGCGGGGTTCACGTGGAGATGGGGACCCCCCAGAGTGGACTTCACCCGGATCACATGGCGGCGTGGCCACCTCCGGAGTGTACAACGTCTGGACAAGGTTTGCTGCGGGGGAGGCGGGGCTCAATCCGGAGGAACGTCGACCCCCTTTTGGCGACCATCCGAGTTCGATCTTTGCGGGGACCTTGGTGGGCTAGCCGGCTCCCGGTGGTGCGATGTCCACATAAGGAGATATGGCCTTCTTGAGCTCTTCCACGGTGAAGGGCTTGCCCAAGAACGCATCGGCTCCGGCGTCCATGGCCGCCCGGCGGTCGTCGTCGCTCACCAGTGCGGAGATGACGACAACCGGGGTGGAAGCCAGCGCGGGGTCGGTGCGGATCCGGCGAACGGTGCCCAGGCCGTCCAACTCGGGCATCATGATGTCCAGAAGAATCAGATCGGGCCGGTCGCGCTTGGCGGCAAACAGTCCGCCCAGCCCATGGAGCGCTGCCCGGACGCGGAAGCCGAGCCCGGTCAAGATCTCCGTCACGACCTTGTTGTAGGGGCCTTCGTCGTCGACGACCAGAATCGCTTGTTGCGTCATGGGCACCACCCTGGGCGAAGGTTAGGCATACCTCAGACAGTACCCGTCAATCGGTGTCGCGCAGCCTTTCATTTGGCTGACAGACCCTGGGCTGAGCCGAGGCGCAAAGGGACCGGGCTCATTGGCGGACCCTGGGCAGGCGCAAGTGAGTTGTCGGCCTGATCCCGCGGCCGAGATGCTCCAGGTGCGCTCTCCGGTGCTACCCGATGATTCGGTGCCAGGCCATGCTCGCTCGTCCGAGACTGGCGGAGGCCGGCCGGGATCCGTCCCGCCCGAGCATCCCCGGGGAAAAGAAGCCGCGCCCTTGCGGGCGCGGCGATGAGGCGTCCCCTTGGCGATGACCTACTCTCCCAGGCCGTCTCCAGCCAAGTACCATCGGCGCTGACGGGCTTAACTGCCGGGTTCGGGATGGGACCGGGTGTACCCCCGCCGCTTCAATCACCAAGAGGCGACTTCACGTATAGATAACTGAATCGCGACAGCAGTTCTCAGCTGTCAGGCATCCGCCCGGTGTTGGGGCGAAACCCTGACGGCTGATCCGAAGAACGCCTGGTTCTCCGCATCACAGCTAAGCCCTCGGCCATTAGTACGGCTTGGCTGAACCCCTTACGGGGCGTACACCCGCCGCCTATGTAGCAGGTGGTCTACCTGCGGCCTTACCTCCTTGACGGAGTGAGGGACCTTATCTTAGGGCGAGTTTCCCACTTAGATGCATTCAGCGGTTATCTCTGCCAGACGTAGCTACCCAGCGATGCCGTTGGCACGACAACTGGCACACCAGAGGTCTGTCCACCCCGGTCCTCTCGTACTAGGGGCAGCTCCCTTCAAGTCCCTTGCGCCCACAGCGGATAGAGACCGACCTGTCTCACGACGGTCTGAACCCAGCTCACGTACCGCTTTAACGGGCGAACAGCCCGACCCTTGGGACCTTGTCCAGCCCCAGGATGCGATGAGCCGACATCGAGGTGCCGAGCCTTCCCGTCGATGTGAACTCTTGGGGAAGACCAGCCTGTTATCCCCGGGGTAGCTTTTATCCGTTAAGCCACGGCCCTTCCACTCGGTACCGTGGGATCACTAAGCCCGACTTTCGTCTCTGCTCGACGCGTTGGTCTTGCAGTCAAGCTCCCTTGTGCCTTTACACTCGACGGCTGGTTTCCATTCAGCCTGAGGGAACCTTTGGGCGCCTCCGTTACCTTTTGGGAGGCGACCGCCCCAGTCAAACTACCCACCTGGCACGGTCCCCCTGCCGGATCACGGTCAGGGGTTAGGGGTCAGACTTCATCAGGGTGGTATTCCACTGTTGGCTCCACCGAGGCTAGCGCCCCAGCTTCACAGCCTCCCACCTATGCTAGACAGACAAAGCCCGAACTCAATGCCAAGATGTAGTAAAGCTCCACGGGGTCTTTTTGTCCTGCTGCGGGTAAATGGCATCTTCACCACTAGTTCAATTTCGCCGGGTCCCTCGTTGAGACAGTGCTCTAGTTGTTACGCCGTTCGTGCGGGTCGGAACTTACCCGACAAGGAATTTCGCTACCTTAGGACCGTTATAGTTACGGCCGCCGTTCACCGGGGCTTCGGTTTGGAGCTTTGTCCCCTTGCGGGGACTAACCCTTCCCCTTAACCTTCCGGCACTGGGCAGGCGTCAGCCCCTATACATCGCCTTGCGGCTTAGCAGAGACCTGTGGTTTTGTTAACCAGTCACTAGAGCCATTTCACTGCGGCCTTCCGACGCTCCACACGATTGAGCTTCACGTTGGAAGGCGCCCCTTCTCCCGAAGTTACGGGGCCAACTTGCCTAGTTCCTTAACGAGGGTTCTCCCGTTCGCCTGGGTATACTCTACCCGTCTACCAGTGTCGGATTGCGGTACGGGCACCCGGGACTCAACGCTACGAGGTTTTTCTCGGCAGCCAGGCTCAGCCACTTCCGGCTTGAAGCCACGCCATCGCGCCTCGGCTCAGCCCGCGGATTTTCCTACGGGCCTCAACGCCTACACGCTTGGAACCTGCACGACCGATCGCAGGCTGGCCTACCCTGCTGCGTCACCCCTTCGCTCATCCTAGGTGGTTCCGGAATGTTGACCGGATGTCCATCGCCTACGCCTTTCGGCCTCGGCTTAGGCCCGACTAACCCGACGCGGATTGACCTTCCGTCGGAAACCTTAGACTTACGGCGAACACGGTTCTCACGTGTTTTACGCTACTCATGCCTGCATTCTCGCTTCAGTCCGCTCCAGCCGTCCTTCCGGTCGACCTTCGGCGCGAACCGAACGCTCCCCTACTGCCCCCGCCGCCCGCAGGCGGCGCAGGCCCATGGCTTCGGTGCTGAGCTTGAGCCCCGTTATATTATCCGCGCAGGACCGTTTGACCAGTGAGCTGTTACGCACTCTTTTAAGGATGGCTGCTTCTAAGCCAACCTCCTGGCTGTCTGAACAGTCCCACATCGTTTGCCACTTAGCTCAGACTTGAGGACCTTAGCCGATGATCTGGGCTGTTTCCCTCTCGACGACGAAACTCATCTCCCGCCGTCCGACTGCCACGCTCTGGAGTACCGGCATTCGGAGTTTGGTTGGGTTCGGTAAGCGATAAGCCCCCTAGCCCATCCAGTGCTCTACCTCCGGTACTGAACGCGTGACGCTAGCCCTAAAGCTATTTCGGGGAGAACAAGCTATCTCCGGGTTCGTTTGGCATATCACCGCTACCCACAGCTCATCCCATGCTTTTGCAACAGTAACGGGTTCGGGCCTCCACGAGCGATTAGACTCGCTTCACCCTGGCCATGGGTAGATCACCCGGTTTCGTGTCTAATCCCTGCGACTAGTCGCCCTATTCAGACTCGCTTTCGCTGCGGCTTCGGGTGTAACTCCCTTAACCTTGCCACAGAGATTAACTCGCAGGCTCATTCTCCAAGAGGCACGCCGTCAGGCCTAGCGGCGCGTCACCCCCTTACGGGGGGACACCGACCCGCCATTAGCCCTTCGACTGCTTGTAGGCGCGCGGTTTCAGGTTCTATTTCACTCCCCTAACAGGGGTACTTTTCACCTTTCCCTCGCGGTACTTGTTCCCTATCGGTCGCCAAGTGTATTTAGCCTTGGAGAGTGGGCTCCCCGGATTCCCACCGGATTAGCGTGCCCGGTGGTACTCAGGATACCGGCGGGAGTCGGTCGGCTTTCGCATACGGGACTGGCACCCTCTGTGGTGGGCTTTTCAACACCCTTCTGCTAGCCGGCCGCTGGTCTTCTCCCGATGCCGGTCCTACAACCCCGACCCGGCAAGCCAGGTCGGTTTGGGCTGTTCCGCGTTCGCTCGCCACTACTAGCGGAATCGTCTCTTTTCCTCTGGGTACTAAGATGTCTCAGTTCCCCAGGTTCCCTTCCCCGGGCCTATGGATTCAGCCCGGGGATGATCCCGATCGCTTGCGCGTCGGGAACGGGTTTCCCCATTCGGACATCCCCGGATGACAGCCTGCACACGGCTTCCCGGGGCTTATCGCAGTGTTCCACGTCCTTCATCGGCACTTGGCGCCTAGGCATCCACCGCACGCCCTTGGTAGCTTAGTCAACGTGATGCGGAGAACTAGGTGTTCTTCAGATGCCGCGATTCAGTTGTTAAGGTGCCCTCCGCCGCCGCCAGGGCGGTCGGATCCGAGCGATTCCACCACTCGTCTCCGGGTCGCGCCGAGTTGAGCTCCAGCGCGGCACGGGGCCGAAGGTCGAACCCGGGCTGGAAAAGAACCGGCCCGACACTGCGCCGGGCCGCAAGACAGGGCGTTTGTGTCGGATCGTGCCTATTCAGTTCGCCGCTGCCCGCCCGTTCCCGTTCGTTTCACACACCACCCTGTCTGGTGGAGATGAGGGGATTCGAACCCCTGACCTCTGCTTTGCAAAAGCAGCGCTCTCCCAGCTGAGCTACATCCCCGTTGCAACGCTCAGCTGTCAACCACAAGCCCGCAGCGATCCGATCCCTTGCTCCGGCTGGCCCCTGGCTGACGGCTTCTCAGGTGGGCCCTTCACCCCGCCATGCGGGGATCCAGGCGCTGCGCTCGGCAGGCCTTGCCCGGCACGGTCCAACGGTCCGGGCGCCGCTCGCCTCAGGTGGGCCTTTCAGGATTCGAACCTGAGACCTTTCCCTTATCAGAGGAACGCTCTAACCACCTGAGCTAAAGGCCCGGGACGAAACCCGCCCTCAACCGCTGAAGAGTGACAGAGAACCCGCTCGCTCCGGCCCAGCGCCCCGCCACCGGGCGGGGTCATTGTCCGGTGGAGTCGGTGCGCAGCCCGCAGGCTTTGCACCAAGCTCCCTTAAGAAAGGAGGTGATCCAGCCGCACCTTCCGGTACAGCTACCTTGTTACGACTTCGTCCCAGTCACCAGCCCCACCTTGGGCGGCTCCCTCCTTGCGGTTGGGTCACCGACTTCAGGTGTTGCCAGCTCCCATGACGTGACGGGCGGTGTGTACAAGGCCCGAGTACGTATTCACCGCAGTATAGCTGTCCTGCGGTTACTAGCAACTCCGACTTCACGCAGGCGAGTTGCAGCCTGCGATCCGAACTGAGACCGGCTTTTTAGGATTGGCTCCGCCTCGCGGCTTGGCAACCCATTGTACCGGCCATTGTAGCGTGTGTGTAGCCCAGGACATAAAGGCCATGCTGACTTGACGTCATCCCCACCTTCCTCCGGTTTGATACCGGCAGTCCCGCGTGACACGTATAACACGCGGCAGGGGTTGCGCTCGTTACCGGACTTAACCGGACACCTCACGGCACGAGCTGACGACAGCCATGCAGCACCTGTGCACGCTCCCCGAAGGGTCGGTCACCTTTCGGATCCCTACTACGTGCATGTCAAGCCCTGGTAAGGTTCTTCGCGTAGCCTCGAATTGAACCACACGCTCCGCTGCTTGTGCAGGCCCCCGTCAATTCCTTTGAGTTTTAACCTTGCGGTCGTAGTCCCCAGGCGGCAGACTTATCGCGTTAGCTACGGCACTGATGGTGTTTAAGCCACCAACACCTAGTCTGCATCGTTTACGGCTAGGACTACCGGGGTTTCTAATCCCGTTCGCTCCCCTAGCTTTCGCGTCTGAGCGTCAGGGACAGTCCAGGAGGCCGCTTTCGCCACAGGTGTTCCTCCGGATATCTACGCATTTCACCGCTACACCCGGAATTCCACCTCCCTCTACTGCCCTCAAGCCCGGTAGTATCGAACGGCCCCTCCCAGTTGAGCCAGGAGATTTAACGTCCGACTAGCCGGGCCGCCTGCACGCGCTTTACGCCCAGTAAATCCGGATAACGCTTGCCTCCTACGTTTTACCGCGGCTGCTGGCACGTAGTTAGCCGAGACTTATTCCGGGGGTACTGTCCTTCCTCATCCCCCCGAAAAGCGCTTTACAACCCGAAGGCCGTCATCGCGCACGCGGCGTTGCTGCATCAGGCTTTCGCCCATTGTGCAATATTCCCTACTGCTGCCACCCGTAGGTGTCTGGCCCGTGTTTCAGTGCCAGTGTGGGGGACCACCCTCTCAGGCCCCCTACCCGTCGTCGCCTTGGTAGGCCGTTACCCCACCAACTAGCTGATGGGCCGCAGGCCCCTCCCAGAGCGGCTTTCGCCTTTCCTCCGAAGGCCTCTAACCCTTCGGAACGTACGGGGTATTAGCTCCGCTTTCGCGGGGTTATCCCCCTCTCCGGGGCAGGTCGCCTACGTGTTACTCACCCATTCGCCACTAGGAACAGCCTCGTATTGCTACAAGACTGCCCTCGTTCGACTTGCATGTATTAGGCACGCCGCCAGCGTTCATCCTGAGCCAGGATCAAACTCTCCGTCAGACTTACTCCACATCCGAAGACGTGGTTTAGGTCAGGAGTGTTGGACTGGACCGCGAGCTTGCAGGGCTCCCTGTCACTCTTCAGTTGTTAAGGTGCGGGCACTCGATAAGCGGAGCATCGTAACACCCCGCCGCGACCCGTGTCAAGACGAAAAAGCCCCCACCGACATCCTGCTTGCGGACGTCGGCCTGGCCTCAGACCTTCCGGACCCAATTCGGGTGGACCCCGGATCCCGGTCTCTGCTGCCCCTTCGCCTTCAACTGCCCGGGTCTTTCCCCCGGAGGGGACGAGACCGAAAGTTCGACAACCTCATTATAGGCTCTCGACCCGCCGGCTGTCAAGCTCGGCCGGTCGTCAACTCAAACTTCCTGCCGCCCCTCCAGCGCCTGGGTCAGGGTCGTGGCGTCGGCATACTCCAGGTCACCGCCGGCCGGCAGGCCCCGGGCCAGACGCGTCAGACGCAGCGTGAACGTCTCGAGCCGGCGCCGCAGGTACAGCGCCGTGGCCTCCCCTTCCAGGGTCGGGTTGGTCGCCAGGATCACCTCGCCCACCCCTCCCTGCGCCAGCCGCGCCAACAACTCCTCTATCTTGAGATCGGCCGGACCGATACCCTCCACCGGCGAAAGTGCGCCATGCAAGACATGGTACCGGCCCTGATACGCCTGCGCCCGCTCCATGGCCACCAGGTCCAGCGGAGCCTCGACTACGCAGATGGTGGCCGTCTGGCGCCGCTCATCGGAACAGATCGAGCAGGGATCGGCGCCGGCCTCGGTGATGTTGAAACACACCGAGCACAACGCCGTGCCGCGATGCATCTGGCGCAAGGCCTCGGCCAGTTCGCGGCTCTCCGCCTCCGGCGCCTTCAGAAGGAAATAGGTCAACCGGGAAGCCGTCTTGGGCCCGATCCCGGGCAAACGCGAGAGCGCTTCGACCAGGCGAGCTACCGGCCGCGGCAACAGGGACGTCATGCGCCCCGCGTCATCCCTGCCATCGGGCCGGCCAGGGGCCCGAGCTTGCGGGCCGCCATCAGCTGCGAGTCGCGGATGGCCTGGTTCACCGCCAGTGCCAGCAGTTCCTCCAGCCGCTCGCCCCGGGCCGGATCCAGCAGGTCGGGCTTCACACGGATTTCCAGGCACTCCTGGGTGCCGCTCATGACCACCCGGACTCCGCCGCGGCCGGAACTGGCTTCCACCGTCTCCCGGCCCAGCTCTTCCTTAGCTTGTTCCAGTTTGCGCTGCATCTCGCGCAGCTGACCGAGCAGGTCGCTCATTCGGGTCTGGCCTCCATGTGCTGGGTAAGAACGACGGGGGTGGCGCCTGCCTCAGGCGTTGGGGGTCGAGTCCTGGCGGGGAGCCGGCCGGACGGCTACGACCTGACCTCCCAGTTCTCGCACCGCCGTGGCCACCATCCCGTCGTCTTCCATGGGTTGCGACTCCGAGGGCTCATCCTGCGCCGACCACTGTTCGATCAGAACGCAGCGAACCTCGAGCCGGGCCCCCACCACCTGCTCGATGGCCTGCTGCGCGTACGTCAGGCTGTGCCCCTTCTCCATCTTCTCCCGCAGGATCTCGGTCGGGAAACCGAGCACCACCCGACCGGACTGTACCCCGAGCATCCTTCCCGATCGCAACAAGGCCTGGGTGCGAGTGTCGAGGCGGTAGGCCGCCTCCAGGATCGCCTCCCACTGCCGCGCCACTTCGCCGGCCCTGGCCGGCGCCCCCGGTTCCGCCTCGGCCACGACCGCCTCCGCCGATTGCTCCGGCTTCTTCCCGGCCGGCCGAGCCGGCGAGGCCGTCGAGGCCGGTCGCGCCGTGGGCGGAGCTGCCGCCGGCGGCGGGGCGGAAGGCCGGGGGCGCTCCTCCGGCTGAACCGTGTCGATCAGGGCCAGCTCCAGCCCGAGGGCCGGTTGGGGTCCAGGTCGACTTTCCGCGGCGGACCGACCGAACGCTCGCAGCCCGGCCAACACCGTTTCCAGGGAGAGGGTCTGCGCCTGGCGCTCCATCGCCTGCCGCGCCTCGACCGGAGCATCCACCAGGCCCGCCTGCCCGGTCAGGACCATCAGAACACCTCGCAGGTGGTCGACCACCTGGCGTGCGAGCTGGCGCGGATCGGCCCCGCCATCGAGGATCTCCTGAATCGCCGCCAGCCCGACACCCACTTCGCCGGCCGCGATCGTATCCACCAGGCCCGCCACCGCGTCGCCGCCGGCCGCCCCCAACAGGTCCTGGGTGCGGGTCAGGCTCACGTCCTCCCCGGTCGACGCCAGCTGGTCCAGCAACGAGATGGCGTCTCGCAGGCTTCCTGTGGCAGAGCGTGCGATCAGCCCCAGCGCCGCGGGCTCCGCCGACAAACTCTCCGCCTGGCAGCGCGTCTGCAGGTATCCGGCGATCTCCAACGAAGGGATCCTGCGAAACTCATGGCGCTGGCAGCGCGACAGAACCGTCGCCGGAACCTTGTGGATCTCGGTGGTCGCCAGGATGAATACGGCGTGGGGCGGCGGCTCTTCCAGGGTCTTGAGCAGGGCGTTGAAGGCCGCCGTCGACAGCATGTGGACCTCGTCGATCAGATACACCTTGCGTTCGCCCTGGCCGGGGCGGAAGTTGATCTTGTCGCGCAGGTCGCGAACGTCGTCGACACTGGTATTGGAGGCGGCGTCGATTTCGATCAGGTCCAGAAAGCGGCTCTCATTGACCGACCGACACAGCTCGCAGTCGTTGCACGGGCGGACGGACGGGTCTTCGTTCTGGCAGTTCAGGGCCTTGGCCAGCAAACGCGCGGTGGTAGTCTTCCCCGTGCCTCGGGGTCCGGCAAACAGATAGGCGTGGACCGTCCGTCCCGCGCGCACCGCGTTGCGCAGGGTGCGGACAATGTGGTCCTGACCGACGACCTCGTCCCAGGAACGGGGCCGCCAGCGAAGGTAGAGCGCCTGAACTCATCTTAGGAGGATCCTGCCGGAAGAGTGTATCAAACGGCCGCGGCACCGGCAAACGCTCGCCGCGGCGTGGGCCCGGGGTTCGGCCGGCGGACTCTCCGTCAGAAGAGCGTGCGCTGGGCCCGGGAGCGACATCGCCCGGCGGCCGGGTCCTCGGATCGACGAATCGGATCGTCCGGGGTCCGTTCCCGGTGGGCCAGCGACTCCGCCGCGCAGCCTGATCACCTGAGCATCAGGAACATCAGGCGCCATTCCGCCGGCACCCACGCCTCGTCCTGCGGCGCCAGAGGCAAGCCGGCGTCCGGAAGATTCCCAGGTGACCCGCCTGCGATCGCTTCCCGGCTGGTTCGTTCCACCACCCCTGCGGGCCGGCCGCGGTCGGTCACCGGGTGACCTCGTCGGACAACTCCGAGGCCAGCCGGGCAAAGTCCAGCGATGGGCGCCGACCGTCACCGTCGACTTCGATCACGCGCACCAGCAATCCCAGGCTCCGCCAGGCCTCTTCCGCGGTGCGAGCCGCTTCCAGCCCGGAGCGATCCTCCATCCCCAGGACGAGCTGCACCGGCGGAGCTGCCTCGACCCCGAAGACTTCGGGGTACTCGACGACCGACATCGCCGAGACCCCGATCACGGCCTGCGGGTACTTGAACGCGTAGTTCAAGGCGAACGCACCCCCGTCGGCAAACCCCGCCAGGAAGAACCGACTGTTGAACCTGCCCTGAGCATACAGGTCGCCCAGGATGGCGGCCAGGTCGCGTTCCGCGACCAGGGGGTCTTCCAGGCCCTGGCTCCCCCCGAGACGGGGGCACAGCAGGGCATAGCCCCGGTCGTCGGCCAGCGGCTGGAATAGCTCGATGCAATCCAACGGGCTGCCGCCTTCCCCCAGCAGGCCGATCACCAGCACCGGCGGGCCGCGCGGCGACTCAACCTGCGGTCGCCAGAAGTAGTACTCGACCGGCGTGGTTTCGTGATAGTCGCGCCATGCGGCCGCACGGCAGCCGCTGAGCGCCAGCAGGATCCCGAGCGTCAGGAGCAGACGACTTCGCATGTGTCAGGCCGGAGGGACGGTGAACGAGGACCGGATCTCGCCCGCGGCATCCCGCAGCGTGATCGTCTTTCCGGGGCTCCACAGCTGGCGGTCCAATCCCCAGTACAGTTCGATCACCGAGTCGACACCGCTCCGGGTGTGAACGCTGACCGCCCCGCGGTGGAGGGTGAAGGCCGGGAAGGTGTAGACCGTCCCCTGGCCGTCGTCCAGGGTCCAGCCGGCCATCGCCGCCACGCCTCCGCTGTTGATCAACTGCACCGCCTCGCGTGCCAGGTCACCGGCCCCGGCCACGCCGACGATATCGACCCGCGGCGACTGGGCGGTTGCAGCGGGAGCGGTGGCGCTGGCGGTTTCGACGACCACCGGCGCAGGACCCCCCGGTGTCGGCACGAGCAACACCTGGCCGACATCCAAGACGCTGGATTCGGTCAGACTGTTCGCTTCCATCAAGTCGGTGAGCGAAACCCCGAGTTCCAGGGAAATCCCGAACAGCGTGTCGTTAGGCTTCACCCGGTAGACGAAGGGCGTAGGGGTTGGCACCAGAGTTTCGGTGGCACTCGGGACGGCGCTGGCTAAGACCGCGCCAACGTCCACCGTGGCCGTCGGAAGCGGCGTCGGTTCCGCCTCAGGACGATCGAAGAACGAGATCACCGCCAGGACGGTCACCAGGGAAACGACCACGTTGAGACCAAGATAAAGGAAGAACCCGCTCCCCCCGCTGCGGCGGACGCTGCCCATGGGGCGTCATGATAGCATACGTCATCCGTCCAGATTCTCCTGCGCCCGAGCCGCATGCCGTTCTTGATCGATGGACACAATCTGATCGCCCGCACCCCGGGATTGTCCCTCGACGACCCCGATGACGAGGCGCGCCTGCTCAGCCTGCTGCGCAGGTTCTGCAGCCGCCGCCGCACCTCGGCCACTGTCTACTTCGACGCCGGCCAGCCCGGCCGGCCGCCGCAGGCTACGGCTGCCGGAGTCACAGCCAGGTTTGTCCGTCGTCCGGATACGGCCGACGCCGCTATCGGACGCCGCCTGGCGGAGCTGGGAAGGACCGCCCCGAACTGGACCGTGGTCTCGTCGGACCGCGAGGTGCTGGCCGCCGCCCGGTCCGCTCGGGCCCGAACGATGGCCAGCGAAGCCTTTGCGGCCCTCCTGGCCGGACCCCTCGAGCAGGGCGAGACTGCGGAAAAACCTTCGACACCCGACGGGGAGATCGAAATCCGCCGCTGGGAGCAGATCTTCGAGCGGGCCAGGCGCAAAGGAAAGGACTAACCGATTTCTTAAGATCTCTCTTCAAAATCGGGGTTAGAATTCGGAGTGGGAATGTCTGATTTCTCCTGACCGGTAGACGACGTTCCCGGGGGTCCCCCCATCGCCCTGTGGCCCCCTGCACGGCCGATGGGCCCCCAATCGTTCCAGGACCGCCGGGTGTTCCCCCCACACCCGGCGGTCCGCGTTCTTGGTTCCGACCGGCTGCCGTCAGGAGAAAACTAGTGGGTTGGGGTTGTTGACGAACCAGGTCAGGTAGACCGCGATCCCGACCAGTGTGGCCGCCATGTAGAGCGCGTACGACAGGCGCATGAACGCCTTGTAGTTCCGAAAGCGAAGCGGGGCCGGCATCAACCCGTTGGCCCGCAACACCACGAACACCCCCAACACCAGCGCGGCGGCCCCGACTCCGGCGTGCAGGGTGGTCACCGCGTAGAAGCTCTCGCCCAGCCGCTCCGGCAGACCGGGCGCGATGAAGTCGCGGAATGGCAGCAGCATCATCCACAGAACCAGGACAGCGTTGGTGGCGGCGGCGGCGGTCTGCACCACCCGGTGCCTTCGGTAGTCGCCGCGCCGCGCCAGCAGGAAACCGATCGACAGGCTGGCGGCCACCAGCAGACTGAGCACCAGGGTCATGTCGGCGGCGAAATTGGCGCTGGTTCCCAGGAAGCCGGGTTGATGCAGGATCTCTTCCAACGGTGGTCTCCTCAGGAGGCGCCGGTGGTCCCGCCCCGGGCGAACACAACCACCTGCCACATTCCCCGATGGCGATGAAAGACCGGCGCCAGGCCGCTGCGCCGGATCACCTCTTCCACCTCGTCCCGCGAGTGGAGAAACACCCGGAACGAGCTTCGGCGGAACCACAGGAACAGGTTGAGCAGCCAGAACCCGGGCCGCAGCCAGAAAGCGTCGCGCGGGTAGATCACTCCGTACAGCCGCCGGGCTCGCGCCGCCGACTCCGCCACCAGCCTGCGCATGTCGGGATAACAGCAGATCACCCGGTCGAGGGTGACCACATCGGCCGGCTCGATCGAATCGGCCAGCGCCACGAAATCCCCGTGGCGGGAATCGATGCGGTCGCCCCAACCGCGTCGGGCGGATTCCTCGCGTGCCGCCTCCAGGTAGGCCGAGGAGGCGTCTACGCTTCGCACGTGACGAGCGCCGGCTTCGAGCAGGGCGTGCTGCAACGAGCCGACCCCTCCCCCGATGTCGAGGACGGTTGCGCCTTCCACTTTGCGCTCGATCAGCGCTCGGCTCAACAGACGGGTGGTCGGGTTCAGGCCGGCGCGGCGGTAGCGGCGCAAGTCGGCCCGGGCGGTGCGAAGATCAAACTCCCTTTCAATTCCGAGACAATGGGGGCAGTCCACCCGTCTCTGTTTCCCCTCTCCCCTGGAGGCGCTTGGTGTGGGCCCGGCAGGATTCGAACCTGCGGCCAACCGGTTATGAGCCGGCCGCTCTAACCCCTGAGCTACGGGCCCAACCAGCCATCAAGATCAGCCGTCAGCGACCAGCACCTCGCTGATGCCCGTGAGCTGACCGCTGACGGCAGACGGCTGATGGCGGCAAGGAGCGGGCGGCGGGATTCGAACCCGCGGATGACAGCTTGGAAGGCTGTTGCCTTACCACTTGGCCACGCCCGCGTGCCAGCACCATTCTACCGCGAGGCTGGGCTAGAACAGAGGAACCCCGAGATCGTCGCCTTTCGGGTCTTCGCCTGCGGCCGCGATCCGGCCGTTCCCGGCGAGAGACAGCCGGCGATCGAGGACGAAATCGCCGGGCAGCTCGGCTTCCCGCCCGGCGTAGACACGACTCTTCCCCTGCAACGCCTTCACCACGGCGGGTCGATCGAGGATCAGCCAGTCGCTCCACACCTCGCCCATGCGCCGATACCCGCGCGCCTCCGCCAGCTCCGATCCGGAGTCGGCGTAACGTGCGGCGGTCAACACCAGGTCGGCGATCTTCTTCTTCAGGCGCAGGCGTGCCATGCGCACCGTAGCTTCTCCACCGGGCGGGGTTATATTCAACAGTCGGGGTGGGCGGACTCGAACCGCCGACCCCCGCGTCCCAAACGCGGTGCGCTACCAGCTGCGCTACACCCCGGTCGGGCCAGTATACGGCCCGGCCGCGCTGGCGGTCAAGGAGAGGCTGATGGACTCGGTGGTGGGCTTCGGAATGGTGGATGGGATCGGGGCGATCGTGATTCGCCGGCCGCAGGCGCGCAATGCCCTGACCTGGGCGGCGATGGAAGCCTTTGCCGACTGTGTCGAGCAGGCCCATCGAGCGCAGGACCTGCGCGCCCTGATCGTCAGCGGAGAGGGGACAGCCTTCTGCGCCGGCGGAGATCTGTACGAGCTCGACGGGTTCCCCACGCGCCTGGATGGAGTCCGGCTGTCGAGCGTGATGGCCGAAGCCCTCGACCGCCTGGAGACCTTGCCTGCCCCAACGATCGCCGCCATCGAGGGTCCGGCCCTGGGCGGAGGCGCCGAGATCGCTCTGGCCTGCGACCTGCGCGTGATGGCCGACGGAGCGGCCCTCGGGATGATGCACGTCCGTCTGGGGATCACCCCTGCCTGGGGAGGTGGGCAGCGCCTGCTGCGCCTGGTCGGCTACAGCCGCAGCCTCGAATGGCTCGCCCTGGGTCGCGTCTTCACCGCATCCGAGGCGCTCGCCGAAGGTCTGGCCCAACGGATCGTCGAACGGGGCGCGGCCTTGGCCGAGGCAACCACCCTGGCGCACGAATTGCGGGATCGAGACCCCCAGGCCGTGGCCGCGGTCAAGCGCCTGTTGCGCGCCGGCGTATCCCTTTCCCCCGACCAGGCGATGCGGGCCGAACGAGGAGAGTTCCCCGACCTGTGGGCTTCGCCTGCGCATCTGACCGCCTCGGCCGAATTCGTGGCCCGGCGGAATCACAAGCCCAGGCCGGCCTGACGCGTTCGCCGGGGACGGCCTCGCCAAAGGAAAGACGTATGCCCGGTTTCCGACGTTGCCTGATGGTCGCATCCGCGGCACTGGCCCTGTCGGCTTGCGGCGTCGCCGTCCCGGAGGCGGCACAGCCGCTCCTGCCGACGGCGACCACCGTTCCCCCGGCCCCATCCGACCCCACACCGACCTTGCCTGCTCCCGGAGGCACGCCGCCGTTGAGATCCCTCCTGACCTCGGTGTCGGAGGTGACCCTTCCAGGCGCCGACGGCCTGACCCTGCACGGCACTTTCACGCCTGGATCCGGGCCCGACGGACCGGCCGTCTTGCTGCTGCATATGTATGGATCCGACCGCCTTTCCTGGCAGGCCCTCGCCGAAGCGATGGCCCAGGTCGGATTGGCGTCCCTGGCCATCGATCTGCGGGGCCACGGGCAAACCGGAGGAGCCGAGAACTGGACGCTGGCAAGGGCGGATGTGGAAGCCGCTTTCATCTGGCTTCAGGGTCAACCCGGGATCGACCCGTCTCGGGTGGGCGTCGCCGGCGCCAGCATCGGCGCAAACCTGGCCCTGGTCCAGGCTGCGAAACATCCCGACCAGGTGGGCGCGGCCGCGATGCTCTCCCCTGGGCTCGACTACTTCCGGGTGAAGATCGACGGCCTGACGGCCCAGGCGTCGGAGGTTCCGCTCTTCCTCGCGGCCGCCGAGGCCGATGGATACTCGGCGGAGACCGTGGGCCTCCTGGCGAGTCAAAGCCCGGCCAACACCACCCTGGTGGTCTTCGACGGGTCGGCCCACGGGACGGACATGTTCACCTCCCACCCGGGGTTGATCGAAAACCTGGTCGGCTTCTTCGAAGAGAACCTCGCCGGCTGAACCCGGCCCGCCCGTTCGACCCCATCTCGAGCAGAAACAACGCCGCGCCCTCGGGGCGCGGCGTTTCATCTGCGAACGACGGACCGGCGGGGACGAACCCCGTCCGGGCGTCCCCGGTTCAGTTCATCTGCCGGACCACGAGCATGACCTTCCCCTGGACCTCGAGGTGCGACGGGTCTTCGATGTAGATCGGCTGCATTGTCGGATTCGCCGGTTGGAGCCGCAGCCGGCTGCCCTCGCGGAAGATGTGTTTGAGGGTCGTCTCCTCGCGATCGTGCAGCCAGACGGCCACCATATCCCCGTTGCGCCATTCATCGGCCCGCGACATGACGACGATGTCGCCGTCGTTGACCATGGCGTCGATCATCGAGTCCCCCTTCACCTGAAGGGCGAACAGCCCTTCTTCCGAAGGCAGCAGGTCGCGGGTGATCTCGATGGCCTCATCGGCCCCGAAGACGGCCATGTCCATGCCCGGCAGAGCCACGGGCTCGCTGGCGAAGATGCGGCCGACCAGAGGAACCCGGACCACGTTCGAGAGTCGCTCGGCGAACGTGCCCAGCTTCTCGGTCAGACGCAGCCCCCGCGAGACGTTCTGGTCGCGGGTCAGGTAGCCTTCGTCGACCAACCGGTTCAGGTTGTAGTTCACCACCGAGGTCGACGAGATACCAGCCGCCTGCCCGATTTCCCGGATCGAAGGGGGATAGCCGTTCTCCGCCGAGAATCGCTGGATGAACTCCAGGATCCGCTTCTGGCGGTCGGAGAGTTTGCCTTTGGTCATGCTGGCCTCCTCGGCGCCGGTGTGGTTCGCATATCGGGCGTATTCTAACGGAACATCCGTTCTATGTCAAGCCGGCTTCGTAGGTTCCTCGGGGCCCACGCCCCGGCCGGGGATCCCGGGCGGGTGCCGTCTCAGGCGCGCGCCACGCCTGGGATTCAGGGAGCCGCCCGGGGACGGTTCCTCCCGATCACGGACCGGGTGCGTCGCTCCGGACCATCCGGCGGGCGCGTCCGCCGCCCAACGGACCTTCGGGAGCCGGGCCTGCTTTCCAGTCCCCGGCAGGGCGGAGCTAATTGTGTTTCCGGTTCGATTGCCTGCGGTTGCGCGGAAACTGTAGAATGAAGCAACCGCCTCGCCAGGCGCTTCATGGACGAGCTCCGACTGCGCATCCTCACCGACGGCAAGAACCTCGGGAACGGGATCCTCAAGGTCGACGGGTTCATCAACCACCAGGTGGATCCGGGGCTGATGGATGCGTGCGGCAGGGCACTGGCGCAGCGCTTCGCCCGGGTCGAGGCCACCAAGGTGCTGACCGCCGAAATCTCGGGCATCGCCCCGGCCCTGACTACGGCCGCCCACCTGGGGCTGCCGGTGGTCTACGCCGCGCAAGTCGAAGCCGATCACCATGCCCGACCAGATCTTCCTGACCCTGGCGCCGTCCCACACCAAGGGTCGGACCGTCGAACTGATGGTGTCCCCCGAGTATCTCGGTCGAAGAGGAGCGGGTGTTGATCATCGACGACTTCCTGGCCAGCGGGCAGACCATTCTGGGCCTGGCCCGGCTGGCCCGGGCGGCCGGCGCCTCGATCGTCGGGATCGGCACCCTGATCGAGAAGACCTTCGAGGGCGGCCGTCAGAAGCTGGCCGAGCTCAATGTTCCTATCGAGGCCCTGGCGGTCATCACCAGCATGGACCAGGGCAAGATCGTCTTCGCCGACTAGGCGCATGGACTCGCTCGTCGTCCTCGATTTCGGCTCCCAGACGACCCAGTTGATCGCCCGGCGCGTGCGGGAGGCCGGTGTGTACTGCGAGATCCTGCCCCACGACGCCTCGCCGGAGCGGGTGGACGAGCTCCATCCGTGCGGCTACATCCTGTCGGGCGGGCCGGCCTCGGTGTACGAGAAGGGCTCTCCGTCTCTTCCAGGCTATCTGCTCGAGCGAGGGCGTCCGATCCTCGGGATCTGTTACGGGATGCAGGCTCTGACCACCGCCCTCGGCGGCCAGGTGGTGTCCGCCGCCCAGAGGGAGTACGGCCCGGCCGAAGTCGAGGTCGAGGGCGACAACCCGCTGCTGCCTGTCGGCCGGCATCCGGTGTGGATGTCGCACGGCGACAGGATCGAAGCCCTGCCGCCGGGCTTCGAGGTCCTGGCCGCCTCGGACGGATCGCCCCTGGCGGCGATGGTCGACCGCCGTCGCCGCTGGTTCGGTCTGCAGTTCCACCCCGAAGTCCAGCACACCCCGATCGGGATCGAGATCCTGCGGCGGTTTGCGATCGAGGTGTGCGGCGCCCGCCCGGAATGGACGGCGGATTCAATCGTCGAGACCTCGATCGAGCGAATCCGGCGGCAGGTCGGGCCGGAGGCCGTGCTGGCCGGCGTGAGCGGGGGAGTCGATTCGGCCGTGGCCGCCGCCCTGGTCCACCGCGCCGTCGGGGACCAGTTGACCTGCGTCTTCGTCGACACCGGTTTGCTGCGGCGGGGGGAAGCCGAATCCGTGGTCGAAGCGTTCGGCCAGGCGTTGGGGGCCCGCCTGTTGGCGGTCAACGCCAGCGAGACGTTCCTCGAGGCCCTGGCCGGGCAGACCGATCCCGAGGCCAAGCGCCGGATCGTGGGAGAGCGGTTCATCCGCATCTTCGAAGAGCAGGCGCGCCGGGCCGGCAACCCCCGCTTTCTGGTCCAGGGAACGATCTACCCCGATGTGGTCGAGTCCAGCGGGCCGGAGCGCCGCCTGGCGGCTCGTATCAAGACTCACCACAATGTGGCCGGGCTTCCCGATGATCTGTCGTTCGAGCTGGTCGAGCCGTTGCGCTTCCTTTTCAAAGACGAGGTCCGCCGGGCCGGACTGGCGCTGGGTCTGCCGGAAGATCTGGTCTGGCGCCAACCGTTCCCGGGGCCGGGGCTGGCCGTGCGCTGCCTGGGCGAGGTGACGCCCGAGCGTCTTGAACGGCTGCGGGCCGCCGAAGCCGTGGTCGGGCACGAGCTCGAGAGCGCCGGCCTGCTGCGCAACGGGACGGCCCAGGCCTTCGCGGTGCTTTTGCCGGTTCGCTCGGTAGGGGTGATGGGCGATGGTCGGACGTACGGAGAGACCGTGGCGGTGCGAGCGGTGGAGACCGAGGACTTCATGACGGCCGACTGGGCGCGTCTCCCCGAGGCCGTCCTGGCCCGGATCAGCAGCCGCATCGTGAACGAGGTCCCCGGGGTGTCGCGGGTGGTGTACGACATCACCAGCAAGCCTCCGGCAACGATCGAGTGGGAGTGACTCCGGCCGACAGCCGTCGGGAGGACGTCTGGCAGCCGTCGGATTCGGGCTCGCCGAGCGGATAAAGTAGGTGCAGGCCCGAACCACATTCCGAAGCGCCACTCTGGAAAGGAGCGATCCATGGACTACGGCGATCTGCTGCGCCGCGCGTGGAACATCACATGGAAGAACAAGGGGCTGTGGATCCTGGGCATCCTGGCCGGGTGCACCGGGAACAGCGGCAACCCGTCGCAGGGTGCTTCCTACCAGGGCTCCGGTCAGGAGTTTCCGGGGTTCCAGCGCACGCTGGAGGGGATCCCCCCGGAGACTCTGACGTTGATCGTAGCTGCACTGGTGCTGATTGGCCTGGTGCTGGCGGCCGTTTTCATAGTCCTGGGCACTCTGGGGCAGGCCGGCTTGATCGCCGGCTTCAGCCACGCCGAGGAACAGGGCTCGGTAACGCTGTCCAAGGCCTGGAGCCTGGGCCTGACCCACTTCTGGAGGCTTCTGGGAGTCTCATTGGTGGCCGCGGCCGGGGTGTTTCTTGTGGCTCTGGTGGTCGGGGGCCTGGCCGTCCTGGGAACGGTTGCCACGCTAGGACTCGGGTTGTTGTGTCTGATCCCGTTGCTTTGCCTGCTGATCCCCGCCGCCCTGTTGCTGGGCGTGTATCTTAAGCTCGTCCAGAACGGAGTGGTGGTCGAGAACCTGGGAGTCCTCGACGCCTTCCGCCGGGCCTGGCAACTGGGCCGGGCCAACCTGGGCCCGGTGGTTGTGGTCGGCCTGATCCTGATCCTGGTGAGCGGGATCGCCGGTCTGATCATGGCGGCCCCGCTGCTGGTTCTCGCCGTGCCGGCCATGGTGCTGCTGGCCAGCGGACAACCGCCGCAGGGAACACTGGTGGTCGGCCTGGTGTGCGGAGCGATCTACCTGCCGGTCTTGTTGGTGGCTTCCGGGATTCTGCAGACCTTTGTCAGCGGGTCGTGGACGCTCACTTACCGCCGCATGGCCGGGATCGGCACGGCTTCCGCGGGAGCGGTCTGAGACGAGCGCAGGATTAAAGGAGACCCTCCCGCTGGCGGGGTTGTCGCGGGAGGGTCTGCCGGAGGGAGGCTGAAGAGGTGGCCCTGGGTGTGTGGTCAGGGGCCTCTTTGGCCACTAGGTTGGGTTCGGCCTCGTGAACGCCGCGCGGCCGATCTCCTGCGGGGTCAGCCCCGCAGGCTCCAGGTGTTCCACAGCAGCCAGCTGGCGAAGGCTACAAGACTCACGAACAGGCTTCCCAGGACACCACGCAGGACCTGTTCGGCCGGGGTGAGAGGCGGACCGAAGGGCGCCGCTACCACCACGATCTCGTACGACCCGCCTTCCATTCGGTTCGAGGCTAGCCGCCGTGCGTTCATGCCACGATGATAGAGGACTTCCGCCACAGGCGCGGCCTCTGTAAGCGGACTGCAAAGGAGCCGGAAAGACCCCCGCCCTGCACCTGCATGCTACAATTCGCGGGTGCACGGCCATTCCCGCCGGCGGATCCTTACAGGCGCCTTGCTGGCAGGCGTGGCGGCGGCCCTGGCGAGCGCCGCCGGGGCCCAGACCGAGGCCACTCTTCATCTGACCCCGCCCATCGTGGACGCATTCCCGCAGATCACGTTCTTCGCCACTGTGATCGGACCCGACGGACGGCGCGCCTTTGCCATCCCCCCGACGAGTTTCGACCTGACCGAAGACGGGCAGCCGGTCGATTCGTTCCGCATCGAAGAGCGTACGGTCGGCACGCGTCAGATTTACGCCTTCAACGTCGTGGCGCCGCTCCGTCGGCGTGACGCTCTGGGGGCCACTCGGCTGGAACAGGTACAGGCGGCTTTCCTGGCAGCGTGGGCCGAGCGCTCGGCCTCGGTCGCTTCCGACCAGGCCACCTTGCTGGTGCCAGGAGAAGTGTTGGCGGTGGGACGAGGTGGCGTCGCCGAGTTGATCGTTCCGTTCCAGGCCTGGGAACCGGAGTTCTCCGGTGTCGAGGTCGGCTACCAGGTGTTGCTCACCGCCCTGCGCCAGGCGCTCGAGCCTGTGCCTGCGCCGGGGATGGAGACCGATATCGTGTTCACCACCCCTTTGCTCGACAGCCAGAACCAGGAAGTGCTGGACGAGGCGCTTGGGCTGGCGCGGTTGAGCGGTGCGCGGATCCATGCCGTCCTGGTGGGCACCCCCGAGCAGGCCGCCGTGGCGGAGGCCCTGCGCCTGCGTCAGGCGGCCGAGGCCAGCGGCGGATCGTTTCGGGTCTTTGACCAGACCTCGTCTCTGGGGGACCTGGAGGCCAGAGTGCGTGAGGGCCGCACCCGATATGCGGTGACCTACACCTCCTCGGTGGACACCTCCGGTGCGCACGCGGTGCAGCTCAACGTTGCCACACCCGACCTGACGGCGACCTCCGAGCCGGCCGCCTTCTCGATCCGGGTGACGCCTCCTCAAGTTGCTTTCATCCAGCCGCCGGCCACCGTCGTTCGTCGAACCGACGACCCGAACACACCCCTGGCCGACATTCCGCCGACCTTCCTCGAGTTGCCCCTGCTGGTGACCTTTCCCGACGGACACCCGCGCGACCTGGTCACAGCGCGCCTGTTCATCAACGGTGCGCTCCACGAGACTCGCACGGAACCCCCGCTCGATCGGGCCCGTTGGGATCTCTCAGGGGTGTTCGAAACCGGCTCTTTCCAGCTGCGGGCCGAGCTAACGGATGCCCTCGGCCTGGTCGCAAACACGGAGATCCTCCCGATCCGGGTGGAAGTAGTCCCGGGACCGCGCGGCCTGCCGGCGCTCCAGCCGGCGCTCCCGGCGCTGCTGGGCGGCCTTGGTCTTGTGGGCGCGGGGGCGCTCCTGGTCGGCGCCTGGGTGCGGCTTGGACAGCCATCGGAGCCGGGAGGATGGTATGGTTCGCGGGGACTGCTGCCGCGCCGGCCTGGGCGCCCGCCAGGCGGCCTCCGCTGCCGAAGCCTACCTGACCCCGTTGCCGGCCGACGGAGGTTCGGGCGAACCCGTCGCCCTGGATGGTGCGGAGCTTACGATCGGGACCGACCCATCGCTGTGCCGGTTGCTGTTGGCCGATCCCTCGGCCTCTCCCCTGCACGCGCGACTCACCCGCCGCGCCGCGGGCGTCTTCCACTTGCGGGACCAGCATTCGACCGCTGGCACCTGGGTCAACCTGGAACTTGTTCCGGAGGAGGGCCGCGACCTGGCCCACGGGGATCAGATCGACTTCGGCCGGGCCTCCTACCAGTTCCGTCTCGCGGCGCCTGCTCCCGAGCCGCGGGTGGAAATCCGGCCGGCCTCGGCGGAGAAAAGGCCTTGATCCCGAGCGATACCCCCCATCTGTCGGTGTCGATCCGGTCGCATCCGGGCGAGACCGGCAAGAACAACGAAGATGCCGCCTCGGTGACCAGCCATCACCTCGAGGCGGGCGGACCGCCGTCGCTCCTGGCGATCGTTGCCGACGGCGTGGGCGGCCATCGAGCCGGAGAAATCGCCTCACGCATGGCGGTTGACACCGTCAGCCGCAGGATCGCCGAGGCCAGCGGTCTCGACCCGCTGGGTTCCCTGCGGGCCGCCATCGTCGAAGCCGGACGGGCGATTTCCACGGCAGCCGAGGCATTCCCCGAACGGCAAGGCATGGCCTCGACCATTGCCGTGGCCTGGATCATCGGCCAGCGTCTGTACACCGTCTACGCCGGCGACAGCCGGATCTACCTGCTGCGAGGCGGCGAACCGCATCGGATCACCGTCGACCATTCCTGGGTCCAGGAAGCGATCGAACACCGGATCATCACTCCCGAGGAGGCGCCGGATCATCCGCACGCCCACATCCTGCGGCGCTACCTCGGGGGGAATCTCGAGCCGCAACCCGATTTCCGCCTGCGGCGTTCGCCCGACGAGAGCGACCGCCGTTCCGTGGCCAACCAGGGACTCGCCCTGCAACCCGACGACCGGTTGCTGCTGTGTACGGATGGCCTGACCGACCTGGTGTCGGACGCAGAGATCGCCGCCGCCGCGGCCGCAGTGCCACCCGACGAAGCCACCTCGGCCCTGGTGGTTCTGGCACGCGCTCGCGGGGGCCACGACAACATCACGACCATCCTGATCGCCATGCCAGCGGGGACCAAGCGGCGACGCCGGGCCGGGGTGCGGCCGGCGCTGCTGGCGCTGCCCCTCCTGCTCCTGGTGATTGCGCTGGCGGTGTTGGGATTGCTGTGGGGGGGCCTGTGGCCGTGGGGCTGACCTCGCCCTAGCGACGCAGGGTCAGCCGTTCGATCCTGCGCTCCTGCCCGCCCAGGCGGTACTTGTAGTCTTCTCCACCTCGAAGAAAATCGAAACCCCGGCGCCCCGTCCCGGCCGCCTCTCGAATCATGTGACCAAGCAAGACCCACCCGGCGGACAACGCCTGGTACTCCGGGTTCAGGCCCGAGTTGTAGAGCCACAGCCAGGAGTCGTAGTCGAACGCGAAGACCCCGGCGGCCAGCTTGCCTCCGACGGCCAGGAATTCCAGGCGCAGCCAGCCTCCTGCCGCCGCCGCCTCGGCCACGGCGTGAAAAGCGCGCCGCATCGACGGTGTGAGGAAGCTGCGCTTCTCGGGGTCGTGCTCCATCAGGCCGAAGAGCGTCTCGACCGCGGGCCCGATTTCGATTTCCGCCCCGGCGCGCACCGTTCGCACCCCCTCCGGGTGGGCCTCGGCGCGGCGCATCTTGCGCCGCAATTCGTGCCGCTGCTTCTTGTCGAGGCGCGCCAGGTAACCGTCCCAGCCGCCTTCCAGAGAAGCCCGGGGAGAGGGTTTGAGGGCGGCCTGATCTGCCGACCACCCCGCACCGTCGGCCGCCCCGCGAAAAGCGGCCAGGGACGGCGAGTTGTCCGCCAGGTTCCACAGATCGACGACTTCGATCGCCGGCGCCTCGCGGGCGATCCAGGCCAGCAACGCCCGGGCAAAGCGGTCGAGATCCCCGGGCTCGGCCAACACGTCCAGGTAGTCGGCGATCTCGGTGGTGCCAACCAGGCGAAGCGTGGTGGTCTCGGCCGAAGTTCGGAAAAGAGGTGCCGCAGCGGACAGGCCTCCGTCGGCGCTTCGGGCGATCACGATTTCCAGCGCGCCATCCGGCCATTCCCCGCCGCCCAGGGTCTCCCACCAGGCTCGCAGGAACTCATACCGAAGGAACGGAACCCTCTGGAACGAACGCTCCAGCAGGGCGTTCCAAGCCGGTGCGAGCTGTTCCCAGCTTTCGGCATCCCGAACCACAGACAGTTCCATCCCACCTCGCCAGCCAGACCCGATTGTACTCACGGCGCACTTCTTGCACCGCAAGGTCCTGCACACTGAGTAGAATTCAGCCCATGGCCGCCGAGTTCGAAGCCGACGTCGCACTGCTGCACATCGCGGGTGGAGACGCCCGTGTCAGCCCGCCTCCCGGGACCCTGGCGATGGCCGCACCGCGTCGCGCGGCTCGAGGGCGGGCGGAAGACATGCTGTTCCTCAATCTGTCGGCTGAGCCTGCCCGCCCCGGCGCTGCCGGGGCCGCTGGACGGGCTTGCTCGCCAGGCGGCCCAGGTGTACTTCGGCACCCCGGGGACGATCACCGCCGCCCTGCGTGAGGCCGCGGCGGAAGTCAACCGACGGCTGCTCGAGGCGAACCAGCGCGGCGCCGCCGCGGAACACCTTGAAGGCAGGCTGATGGCCGGCGTCTTGCGCGGCAGTGATCTGTACCTGGCCCAGTCGGGCTCCGGCCAGGGAGCACTGATCCGCCCGGGCCAGGTTTCGCGCTTCTCCTCCGACGAGGCCGAGCGCCCGGCCGCTTGGGACCAGTGTGGCGCCCAACGTCCGCTTCCACCACACCCGCATCGGCGCCGGCGATGTGGTTGTGCTGACCACCGCCGGTCCGACGGCCTGGTCCGACGCCGTCCTGGCGGGACTGTCCGACCTGCAGCCGGCGCAGGCAGTCGAACGGCTGGTCGCAGCCACCCAGCAAGATCTGACCGGGGTTCTGTTTCGGGTCGCCTCGGCGGGGAGGGTCGCGAAACCGACGTCTGCACCGGAGGCGTTCGTCGGAGCCCCTCATGGCTCCCGTCCGGCTCCGGCCAGGCGCTCCGGCTCCCGGCGGCCGCCGACCTCGGGCGAGCGCGACCTTCGCAACCTTCTGAGCAGTTTGCGTCTTCCCTTGGCGTCCGTGGGACGCTGGCTGAGCGGAGCTCTTCCGGCGCCGAGGGGGGCCGTTTCCGCCCTCCCCAAGGGATGGATGGCCGCCACCGCCATCGCCGTCCCTCTGGTGGTGGTGGCGATCGTATCGGTCGTCTACCTCCGCCGGGGGAGGGTCGAGCAGTACCGCCAGTTCCTGAACCTGGCCCAGACAGCGGTCGTGGCGGCGCAACTCAAGCCGTCCCTGGAAGAAGCTCGCCCCGAATGGGAAGCTGCCTCCCAGTGGCTGGAAGAGGCCGCCCGTTACGGAGAAGGCGAGGACTCGACGGTGCTGGCGGCGCAGGTGCGGGAGGCGCTCGACCGCCTGGACAACATCCAGCGGGTGGGGTTCGCCCCTGCCGTCGGGGGAGGTCTGGGATCGGGGCGCGGCTGCGGGCCGTCGCCGCCACCGCCGGCGACCTGTACATCTACGACGAGGGTGGTCCGGAGATCCTCCACGCCTGGTTCACCGGCCGGGGCTACGAACTCGATCGGGATTTCCAGTGTTTGGGTGCCCTCCGCCCGCTGGAAGTCGGCCGGATCGTCGACCTCCTGGTGCAGCCCGACCCGGGCGCCCTGGGCACCCAGGGCATCGTCGCCATCGACCAATCGGCCAACTTGATCTACTGCGCCCCGGGCGTTCCGCCGGCCACCGGCCAGCTAACCCCGCCGAGCACGGGCTGGGGCCAACTGACGGCGGTCGACCTGACCGGGGATCGACTGTACGTACTCGACCCGAAGGCCAACCAGGTCTGGATCTACACCGCCCGCGACGGCCTGTTCGCGGGCGCCCCGGCGATCTACTTCACCGAGGTGGTCCAGAGTTTGAATCACGCGGTCGACCTGGCCGTCACCCAGGACGAACTGATCATCCTGCACGACGACGGCCTGGTGGACGCTTGCCGCCGGCCCGAGGAGAAAGCGCCGGACGGATCGCTCCGGATTCGTGTCGAGTGTCGAGAAGGACTTGCGCGTGGCGGGGGAAGGAATCAGCCTGACCTCGGTAACCTACTCGCCTCCACCGGAGCCCTCCCTGTTCTTCCTGGATTCCGTCGCAGGGGTCGTCTTTCATTACAGTGTCAGGCTGGCTTACCAGGGCCAGTACGTACCCACCCCGGAGTTGCCCCAGGCTCCGCTGGATCTTGCCGTCGGGCCGCCGCGCGACCTGTACCTGATCGTCGGCAATCAGATCTACTTCGCCCAGCCGACGCCGTAGGGACGCCCATGGATCCCCGCCAAGGCCCCTACGGCGAGACCGACAGCTTCTCCCCGCCTCGGGGGAAGCGGGACACGCTGAAGCGGATGATGTGGACCGGTCGGGTGCGGGGCGAGTCCGCCCGGCTGCCCGTTTGGGCGGTTTCTCTTTGACTCCGCCCCTGCGAAGGGCTACAATCGCTCCCCCGACGGGGCCAGGAGGAAGTACGTGAGCCGATGGCAAGGGAAGTACGTCATCGGGCTGACCGGGAACATCGCCACCGGCAAGAGCGTCGTTCGCAAGATGCTCGAGCACCTGGGCGCCTACGGCATCGACGCCGACGCCCTGGCGCACCGGGCGATGGCCAAGGGCGCCCCGGGCCACAACCTGGTCCTCAAGGCATTCGGCGAATGGATCCTCGACGAGGAAGGTCAGATCGACCGCGCCCGGATGGCCAAGATCGCTTTCTCCGATCCCGACGCGCTGGGACGACTGGAAACCATCGTCCATCCCCTGGTGGCTCACGCCGTCGACCTCCTGATCCGCCGCGCCAAGCAAAGCGTGGTTGTGATCGAAGCCATCAAGTTGCTGGAATCCGACCTGGCCTCGGGCAGTGACACGATCTGGGTGGTGGACTCCACCGAGGAATTGCAGGTCGCGCGCCTGATGCACAAGCGGCAAATGTCGGAAGCGGCGGCCCGCCAGCGGATCGCAGCCCAGAGTCCGCAGGCCATGAAAGTGCGGGCGGCCAAGGTGGTCATCCGCAACGATGGGGGCTTCGAAGACACCTGGAACCAGGTCCAGGTGGCCTGGGGCAAGCTGCCTCGGGTGGAAGACGCCTATCTGCCGCCTCCCCCCGTTACCCGACCGGGCCAGTTGGCCGTTCGGCGGGGTCGCCCGCAGGACGCCGACGAAATCGCCCGCTTCATCTCCCGTGTCAGCCACGGCAAACGCCGGATGTCGCGGCAGGACGTGATGGCCGCTTTCGGCGAGAAGGCATACCTGCTGATCGAGAGGGGCGATAAGCTGGTGGGAGTGGCCGGCTGGCAGGTCGAGAACCTGGTCACCCGCATCGACGAGCTGTACTTCGAGGGCGGGCTGACCCTCGACCAGGCGATCCCGGCCCTGATGGAAGCGGTCGAGGCCGCCTCGGCCGAGCTCCAGAGCGAAGCCTCGCTGCTGTTCCTGCCCCCCTACCTGGCGCAGCATGCCGGCACCTGGCGAGGCGTCGGCTACAAGCCCGAGACGATTCAGGGCCTGGGTGTGCGCGCCTGGCAGGAAGCGGCGGTGGAGTCGATGCCGCGCGGCGCCTCGCTGTGGTTCAAGCGTCTGCGCGAAGACCGCGTGCTGCGACCGGTGTAACCGGCGACCCGCGGGCCACACCGGTTGCGGGGGCTGTCAGCGACGTCCTGGGGCGAACCTCGACGCGCCCGCGACCCCCCAAGCGGGCTTGGGCGAAGTGACTGAGATCCTGCTCACCAGATCAGAAACGAATCCCGGGTCAACCTCTGCAGTCGATCGAGAACCACCGTCACTTCCAATTCAACGGAAAAGCCGCGCGGCTGGTCGGAGAACTCGAAGTCGATTCGGCTGAGCCCGCGCCCGTCGGTGGCCGGGAGCAACAGAATCCGGTCAGCCTGCGCCAGGTGGATCGTCAGGACCACAGTTACCCCCGACACCGGGTTCAGGTTTTGGTCCCGGACGACCACATAGACGGTCTGGTTCCCGATCCCGGCCGACACCGGATGGGTCAGCGCCACGCTTGGGCGAAGCTCGAGGACACGGTACAGCAACGGGTCGGCCGGAAGGCGCGGCCGAAGCAGCGCCGGGTCGTAGCCGGAGGCCGCAAAGTGCTCCTGGCCGAGCGGCGCCATCCGAACCTGCGATCCGGCCGGCGCCTCCGGGTACCAGTCGAATCGAAAGGCCTGGAAATACTGGACGATTCTCTCGCCCTCCAGACGGAATTCAGAAATCGGATAGCCAAACAGCCCCGGTCCGCCCCTGGCTAGAAATACATCCAGGAACGCATGGCACACCGCGTGGCCCGATTCCGGGTAGTAGCGGCAGGTCGCGTCGGCCGAGGCCGGGATTCGATCCGGTGTCAGGGGAGCCTCCCAGCCTCCGAGAGCCTCCCCCAGCGCGCTCAGGCGCACGCTCACCGCTCCGCCCCCACCCTCCGACCCCAGTTCGAGCCGGGCGTTGTGCAGATACTGCACCAGCCATCCGCTGTGCGGGTCGATGAAGGCATCGGTGATCGGAAACCCGAGCAGCGACACCCCGCCGTGGTCGTCGACGAAGGAGAGGAAGCGCGCATCCAGGGTATGCCCGGTCTCGGAGTAATAGCGGCCGCCGGTCTCCTGCGCCGAGACCGGTCCAACCAGACTCCCCAGGACGGCGATCGCCAGCGCAACCGCACCCGGCGCCTTCATTCCTCGTCTCCCAGACGGATCCGTAAGTACAATTCGTAGCGGCCGGCATCCACCCGACCCTCTTCCACGGCCTGCAGCACGGCGCAACCCGGTTCGTGCATGTGGGTGCAGTCGCTGAAGGAGCAGTGAGGAACCAGGTCGCGCAACTCGGGGAAGTAGGCGTCCAGTTCCTCCGGCTCGATGTCCCACAGGGCAAACGCCCGCAGGCCGGGGGTATCGGCGATGTAGCCGCCCCCCGGGAGAGGCAGGAGCTCGGCGAAGACGGTCGTGTGCCTCCCCTTTCCCGTGACATCGCTCACCTCCCGGGTCCTCAAGTCGAGGTCGGGAAACAAGGCGTTGAGCAAGCTCGATTTACCCACTCCGGAGGGCCCGGCGATGGCGGTCACACGATCCAGCAGAGCCCGCTGAAACTCGTCGAGCCCCTTGCCGGTCTTGGCCGACAGGTACCACACCGGGTAGCCAAGATCCTGATACAGGGCGAACTCCTCGGCGGCCTCTTTGCGTCCGGTCAGGTCGATCTTGTTGACCACGATCCCGGCCGGCACGGCCTCCCGCTCAGCCGCCACCAGCAGGCGGTCGAGCATGCGCAGGTTCGGGTCGGGGTCGGCGGCGGCGAAGACGAAGGCCACCTGGTCGGGGTTGGCGAGCAATACCTGTTCGCGCTTTCCCCCCGGCGCCCGGCGCGACAGCGTCCGCTGCCGCGGTTCGACCCTTTCGATTACGCCGACCCCCGCCTCGACCTGGCTGACTACGACCCGGTCGCCCACCGCGGCGACGTCGCCGCGGCGCGGGCCGTGGGTCAGCCGGCCGCGCAGCTGGCAGCGCATCGTGCCATTGGGAGTATCCACCTCGAAGAAGCCCGACTGGGCGCGCAGGATCCGACCGGAAAGCTGGGGCTCGGTCATGTCATCTATGGGCTCGGCGTATCCGTGGCCAGCAGGTCTTCGGGGCCGGGGGTGGGCGTCGGAGTGCGGGTCACGCCGATCTGGGACTCCCACGGGTAGGGCTGGAACGGCTGACCGAAGAAGTACACCTCCACCAGCCGTCGAAAGATCGGCGCCGCCCACTCCGATCCTTCGCCCTGGTTCTCCACCAGGACGACCACGGCGATGTCGGGCGTCCCCTCGCGGCGGGCGTCGGTGTAGCCGGCGAACCAGGCGTGCGGATCTTGGATGCCGCTCTCGGCCGTTCCGGTCTTCCCATAGACCGGGATCGAGAAGTTCAGGAACCGGCGGTAGGCCGTTCCGCGCGGAGAACTGACCACCTGCCGCATGCCCTGCTGAATCGCCGTCAAGGTCTCCGGTGTGAGCCCAAGATTGGCCTCCGCCACCGGCTCGAATTGCAGCGAGACCGCCCCCTCGGCGTTCTGGATCCGCTCGACCAGCTGCGGCTGAACCAGGCTGCCGCCGTTGCCCAGGGCTGCCACAAAGCGCGCCACCTGCAGCGGGGTCACGTTCAACACCGACTGTCCGATGGCCAGCTGGACCGCGTCGCCCGGAGCCCAGTCGGTGCCCGTGGCCTGTTGCTTCCAGGCCGGATCGGGCACCTGGCCGGAGAACTCCGGGATTTCGATTCCGCTGGGGAGTCCCAGGCCGAAGGCCCGCGCCATATCAGGCAGGGCCGTCGGCAGGCCCCGGTTGAACAGGTCCAGGCCGATATGCCAGAAATACGGATTGCACGACCGCTCGATCCCTTCCAGCAGGGTGACCTCCCCGTGAGGAGGGAGTTCCTTGGCAACGGTCCAGTCGTAGAGCACCAGGGGAGCCAGCTCGCGGAACTCGCCGTCGCAACCGTAGACGCTTTCCGGCGTATAGAAGCCCGACTCGAGCGCCGCCGCCATCGTGATCAACTTGAAGACCGACCCCAGCGGGAAACCGGAGGTGGTGGCCCGATTCAGCAGGGGCAGGCGCTGGTCTTCGAAGATCGCCGACAGGCCGAATTGCCAGTTGGGGTTGCGGGTGTCGAACAGGTTCGGGTCGAACCCGGGAGATGAGACCACGGCCAGAACGCGTCCGGTGTCGCGCTCGAACACCACGGCCGCGCCGCGGAACCCGGCCAGCGCCCGCTGCGCCTGGCGTTGCAGATCCCGGTCGAGCGTGGTGGTCACCGACTGGGGCAGCTCGGGGTCGACCGTGACCAGGCTCCCCACCGGGCGGCCCTCCGAGTCCATCACGTACAGGGTTCCACCGGGGCGGCCGCGCAGCTCGTTTTCGAAGACCGCCTCCAGCCCCAGTTGCCCGACGAACTCGTCGCCCCGATACCCCAGCGCCTGGTACTCCACCAGGTCTTCCGCCGTGATCTGGCCGACATATCCCACCGATTGCGGCGCCAGGCCGCCCGAGGGATAGTAGCGTGTGGAGTATTCCGTCCACCGCACCCCACCCGTAGCAGCCAGCGTTCCCTCGACGGACCGGAAGTCCTCGATCGAGACCTCCCCCAACGGGACGTAGAACGACCCCGGCGGATAGTTGACATACAGGTCACGGATCGAATCGGGGTGGCGGTCGAGCAGTCGTCCCAGCACCCGCAGCATGGTGTCCTGGGCGTCTTCGTCGCCCAGGATCCCGGTATCGATCCACAGGGCGACCGCCTCGGCCTGAGTCGCAAGACCGAGGCCGTTGCGGTCGTAGATGTTGGCGCGCGTCGGTGTGGTGTAGTCGGGATACAGGGTGTGACCGTCGGCCAATTCGGGCAGGATGGCCGCCTCGCTCCATGCCACCCGCCATTCGTCCCCCGTCCGGGTGAGATCGACGTAGGTCTCGCGGACGATGTCGTCGAAGACCGCGCTGTGTAGGATCAGGCGGTAGCGCACCTGGGCGGCCTGCGGGTTGACCAGGGAGGAGACGATCTCAAAGTCCAGCCCGGTCAGGGCGGCCGAGCGCCACACGTCCGCGTAGCGCGTCTGGAATGTATCCAGGTCGATGGCGTCGCGGGTCAGCGGGCTGAGCCGTTCGTACATCGAGGGATAGTCCTGCGCTTGCCAGTCTTCCAGGAATCTGGCGACCGCCAGCTCCGGGTCGGGGGCCGCAATCGAAGTGACCGCCGGGGTCGGAAGCTGGTCCGGCGGCAGGGGCGTCCGGCGGCCGCAAGCCGACAAACCCGCGGCGCAAGCCGCCGCCAGCAGGAGCCAGCGGCCTCGAATCACGCCTTCTCCTGCAGGATCGAGGGATAGACCCGGCAGGCATAACCGGTGAGCTCTCGGCAGGCCGCCGGAACGTCGCGTGCCGGCTCGACCCCGAGACGCCGCAGGTTGCGGACCACGTGGCAGACCGGAAGCCCCATCACGTTGGCGAAGCAGCCTTCGAGGGACTCCCGATCCACGGGGTCGAAGCGCCCGTCCTGAATCCCGTAGCCGCCGGCCTTGTCGAGAGAATCCCCGGAGGCAAGATAGTGTCGGAGTTCGAGGTCGTCGTAGGCACGCATCGGAACGGTCAATTCGCAACTGTCATGAACGACCCGGCCATCGGCGGCGCGGAGCGTGATCGAGGTGATCACCCGATGGGTTCTCCCGGAAAGCCGTTCCAGCATGCGGCCGGCCTCGGCTTGATCGGCCGGTTTCCCGAGCAGCTGCGCACCGTCGGCCACGACCGTGTCGGCCGCCAGCACAACTTCTCCGGGCGCCAGCCGCGCTGCGTCGGCCTTGGCGTCGGCCAGGCGCCGGGTCAGCCGCTCGGCGGTCTCGGCGGGGCGCGGCGATTCGTCCACGCCGGCGGGACGGATGTCCACCTCCCATCCCCCCAGCCCGATCAACTCCCGCCTACGCGGCGATCCCGATGCGAGAACGATCGTTGCTTCCGGCATTCCTTCCGTCCGGCCGTCGTCGGCCTGCCTTGCAAGAGCGGCACAGCGGCCGTCGTGGCACGCGAGATGGTCGCGCGGCGGCCGCCGGCGCGGGATTATAGCATTCGGTCCCGCCCGACCGCGCCGGCCGGGTGTTAGAATGCCCGGCCCGATGCCTTGTGGTTGGTTCCGGTGACATCGATCCCCACCTTGCCTCCCGCTGTTCGCACCCCGCGACTGGCGTATGCCGGGATGGGCCTGGGGATTCTGGCCCTGGGATTCTCGGCGCTGTTCGTCCGCTGGGCCTCGGCACCCGGACCGGTCACCGGCTTCTACCGAATGGCGATCGCCACTGCCGTCCTGGTGCCGGTGAGCCTGATCCGCCACGGCGACCCCCGACGCTGGCCGGCCCCAGGGTTGCGTCTGGCCGGGGTTGGCGGGGCGGCGCTGGCCTTCGATCTGGCCTTGTGGAACACCTCGGTCCTGTACACGTCGGCCGCCAACGCAACCGTCCTGGCCAACACCGCACCGCTGTGGGTTGCGATCTTCGCCGCGGTCTTCTTCCATGAGCCGCTTCGACCCCGGTTCTGGGTCGGATTGGCGCTCGTTCTTTCAGGAGCGGCCGCGGTGTTGGGTGCCGACTTTCTCCAGGACTTCAACCTCGGCCTTGGTGACCTGATGGCGATCGGAGCCGGCGTGTTCTACGCCGGCTACTACCTGGCCACACAGGTCGGCCGGCGCCACCTGGCTTCCCTTCCTTATGTGACCACCGCCGGGGCTGCCTCGACGGCGCTGTTGCTGCTCCTTGTGGCGATCTTCGGATACCCGCTGGTGGGGTATCCGACCCAGGCCTGGGCGGCTTTCCTCGGGCTCGGGCTGGTGACCCAGGTGCTCGGTTACGTTGCGGTGGGTTTTGCGCTGGGCCACCTGCCGGCCTCTCTGGTGGCCCCGACCATGGTGGGCCAACCGGTGATGACGGCGCTGCTCGCCATCCCCCTCCTGGGAGAGTCGCTTTCCCCGGTGCAGTGGATCGGCGGCGCCGCCGTATTGGTCGGGATCGTCCTGATCCACCGATCGAACCGCAGTCTGCGCGCCATCAGCCGGCTCTCGCCATCGCAAGGCGAACCCGCCGGCTGATGGCCGGCCAAAACCCGCCGAACAGGTCGAAACACCGCGATGCCTGCCGCTGGTACCCAGCCGCGTTGAGGCTCCCGAACCGCCGCCGACCCCTGTTTCCCGGCCTCCTCGCCCTGGTAGCCCTTTCCGCCTGCAGCGCGGAACCTCGCCTGCCCTCCTCCGTCGCCGAGACTCCGCCTCCCACCCGGGCCCCGGCGCCGTCGGGGGTTCTGTCGTTCGCGGTCGGGGAGTCGCCCGGGAAGTTACGACCGCCGATTTCAATCAGGACGGCGTGCTGGACGTCGCCGTGGCGAATAGCGGCGACGGCACCATCACCGTCCTGCTCGGCGTGCGCGACGGTTCCCTCTTGACCACGCTCCCGCCCCTCCCCGCCGGGCCCGAACCGGCGGACCTGGCCGTTGCGGACCTCGACCTCGACGGCGATCAGGACCTGCTGGTGGCGAACCACGATACCCCGGGAGTGACGGTCCTGGTCAACGGCGGGCAAGCCGACTTTCGGGAGGCGCCGGATTCTCCTATCGACACCGGGGCCCTGCCTCACCTGCACAGTCTGGTCACGGGGGATTTCAATAGCGATGGTTGGCCCGACCTGGCCGTCGAGAGTTCGGATGCGAGACAGGTACGCATTCTCCACGGTTCGGCCCGCGGCTTCGACCTGCCGCTGGCCGTACCCGTCGGAGCCATGCCCTACTTCCGGCTTGGGACGATGCGATCGATCGGTGATCGAATCGGGATTCTGGTGCCCGGCCACAGCGACAACACGGTCCGGCTGGATCGACCTGTTCCTACCGGGTATCAAGTTGACCTGCTGATGGAGCTGGACGGTCAACCCTGGGAGGCCGCTTCGGCCGACCTGGATCTCGACGGACAATTCGATCTGATCGTGGTCCAGACCGACGCCGTCGGCTTGTGGCTGGGCAGCGGCGACGGGTTTCGGCGCGCTCCGGGCAGTCCCTTTCTGGTCCGCGGCGCGACCGGGGTTGCCATCGGAGATCTCGACCACGATGGCCTTCCCGACATCGCGGTAGGACCCTGGTGGACGGATCGTGTGACGGTGATTCGGGGTGGAGATTTCGAGGTCGAGAGTTTGTCCGTGTGCGAGAGGCCGGTCGGTCTGGCGATCGCCGACGTTTCCGGCGACGGACGGTCCGAGGTCTTGGCCACGTGCCCGACGGAGAACAGGCTGGTTGTCGTCTTCTGGCCGTGAGCCGCCGCGTTGTCGGAAGACCGGAAAGCCCGTCCTCCAGCCTGCCCCCGCCGTCGGCCGGAGCGGAGCGCCCGCTAGGCCTGGGGATCCGATGCCGGGTCGGCGACGGACATCCCTTGCGGTGGCCTTCGATAGGTGGGGATTCGAACCAGGTGAAAGCTGACCGCGGACGCGATCAGCAACAACACAACGCGGGGGATCCAACTCGATAGAGCGAACACCACCGTAGCCATGATCGTCAGCCAGAGCGCCGCCAGAGTCAGAACCTTCTCCCGGAGCGGCATCCCGCGGCCTTCCCGATAATCTGTCAGGTAGGTGCCGAACCAGCGGTTGGTGTGGAGCCAGCGATAAAAGCGCGGGGAACTGCGGGCGAAGAAGAAGGCCGCCAGAAGCAGGAAGGGCGTGGTCGGCAGCACCGGTAGGAAGATACCCAGAGCGGCAAATCCGACCGCCAGGAACCCGGCGGCGATCAGCAGGTATCGAGCGGTGGTCCTCATCCGGTCATTGTAACAGCGGGCCTTGGGACCCGGGCCGCGAGAGCAGCGGAGGTTTGCAGCGGTGATCAAACACCCTGACCTGACAGCTTTCGGCTCGGGGCCGGAAGCCGGCCGGCGCCAGCCCATCTCCCGACGCCGCCGCGCTGGCCGCTGATAAATCCTTCCCATGGACCTGTTCGAGCACGCCCTGCAGGAGCGGATCCGGCGCGAGGCTCCGCTGGCGGCCCGCATGCGACCGCGCACCCTGGAGGAGTTCGCCGGGCAAGACGACATCGTCGGGGCCGATCGGCTCCTGCGCCGGGCCATCGAGAGCGACCGGCTGTTCTCGTCGATCCTGTTGTGGGGCCCGCCCGGCTCCGGCAAGACCACCCTGGCGAGCATCATCGCCCAGCGCACCCGGGCCCATTTCGAGACGATCTCGGCCGTCCTGGCCGGGATCCCCCAGCTGCGGACGGTGATCGCAGCCGCCCGGGAGCGCAGAAGCCTGCACCATCACCGAACCATTCTGTTCGTGGACGAGGTCCACCGCTGGAACAAGGCCCAGCAGGACGCCCTGCTACCGCATGTCGAGGACGGCACGATCACCCTGATCGGAGCCACCACCGAGAACCCGTACTTCGAGGTGATCGGTGCGCTGGTGTCGCGCTCCCGGGTGTTCCAGCTCCGGCCCCTGGCCGACGACGACGTGCGCCGGATCCTGAGGTCGGCCCTCGAAGACCGTGAACGCGGCTACGGCACACGCCCGGTCGACCTGGAGCAAGACGCTCTCGACCACCTGGTGCGGGTGGCCGGCGGCGATGCGCGCAACGCGCTCAACGCGCTGGAGCTGGCGGTCGAATCAACTCCGGCGGACGACGACGGCCGGGTGCGGATCTCCCTGGAAGTCGCCCAGGAATCGATCCAGCGCCGGGCGGTGCTGTACGACAAGGACGGCGACGCCCATTACGACACGATCTCGGCCTTCATCAAGTCGGTGCGCGGCTCCGACCCGGATGCGGCCCTGTACTGGTTGGCCAAGATGCTGTACGCCGGGGAATCGCCGCGCTTCATCCTGCGCCGGCTGTTGATCCTGGCGGGGGAAGACATCGGTCTGGCCGACCCGCTCGGCCTGGTGGTGGCCTCGGCCGCTGCCCAGGCCTTCGAATTCGTCGGGCTGCCGGAGGGGATCTACCCGCTGGTGGAGGCCACGCTGTACCTGGCCACCAGCCCCAAGTCGAACAGCACCGGGGCCTACTTCAAGGCCTACCGGCTTCTGGAAGAGCGTGGTCAGGTGGCCGTGCCGTCGCATTTGCAGGATGCCAATCGCGACGCGGCGGCGTTGGGCCACGGCCAGGGCTATGTCTACCCCCACGACGTCGAAGGACACCACGTCGGCCAGCAGTATCTGCCCCCGTCCCTGTTGGGGAGCTACTTCTATCGGCCATCGGGCGAAGGCTACGAGGCCGAAGTCGGGGTGCGCCTGGAACGCTGGCGGTTGGCCCAGCGCCTCGCCCTGGGGATCGAGACGACGGTAGACCTGCCCGACCTGCCGCAGTCCGAAATCGACGACATCAAGCGCCATCACTCCCCCCGCCCCAGCCCATGACGACGATCTACCTGATCCGGCACGGCGAGAACGACTGGATCGGCCAGCGCCTTCCCGGTTGGACTCCCGGTCTTCATCTCAACGCCCGCGGTCGCGCCCAGGCGCACCGGTTGGCCGAGTTGCTGGCCGATGTCCGTCTGGAGGCGGTCTATTCCAGCCCGCTGGAGCGGGCCCGGGAAACCGCTGCGCCGCTGGCCAGGTCGAAGAGCCTGCGCGTTCGCCGGCGCGCCGGCCTGGCCGAAATGCGGGTCGGCTCCTGGCAGGGCCAGAGGTTGCGCAGCCTGCGCCGTCGCAAGCTGTGGCCGGTGATCCAATTCGCCCCGTCTCTGGCACGCTTCCCCGGAGGCGAGTCCTTCGTCGAGGCCCAGGCGCGAATCGCCGCGGAGTTGCACGCCCTGCGCGGCCTGCACCCCCGGCGCAACGCGGCCATCGCCTGTTTCAGCCACGGCGACATCATCAAGCTGGCGGTCGCTCACGTGCTCGGTCTGCCGCTCGATCTGTTCCAGCGGGTCCTGGTGGCGCCGGCTTCGATCACGGTCGTCCACCTGGCCTCCGGTCGCGCCCTGCTGAGTCGTCTCAACGACGCCCGCGCCGGCGAGGGAAACTTCTCCGGGTGATATACTCGGCGCGGCAGCCGCTCGCGCCCATGGCCAGCATCGAATTCGATTTCAATCCGGTCTCCCGCATCACCACCGGGGCCATCGGGCCTCCGGGCAAGCGCGTCTTCTACCTGCAGGCGCGACACGAGTCGAGCCTGGTTACGCTGATCGTCGAGAAGCAGCAGATCCAGTCGCTGGCGGCCGGCCTGGAGCAGTTCCTGGCCGAGTTGGCCCAGCAATACCCCGATCTGATCGAAGCCGCCGACGACTTCGACGAAACCCAGATGGAACTCGAGCAGCCCCTGGATCCGGCGTTTCGCGTCGGCCAACTCGGCCTGGGCTATGATCGCCCGAGCGACAGGGTGGTCGTGGTCGCCCACGAAATCCAGGCGGAGGATTCCGATCCCGAAGCGGTGGGCGTGGCCCGCTTCTGGTGCACACGCTCGCAGCTTCGCTCCCTGGGTCGCTGGGGGCTCGAGCTGGCGAACCGCGGCCGGGCGATCTGCGGCAACTGCGGCGAGCCGATGGACCCCGAAGGTCATTTCTGCCCTCGCAGCAACGGCCACAAGCGCTGACCCGCCGCGCCTGAAGGCGGAAGGCCCAGCGTGAAGGACTCCGACGTCCTGACCATCCTGCGCCACGGCCGGATCCGCCTCGAAGGGCGCTTCGTCTGGGGCTCGAACCACACCTTCCTGGCGGTCCTCGAACACGATCTGGGATCGTTCCCGGCAGTGTACAAGCCACAGGCCGGTGAACGCCCGCTGTGGGATTTCCCCGACGGGTCGCTGGCGGCTCGCGAGGTCGCCGCCTGGCTGACCTCGGAAACCCTGGGCTGGCGGCTGGTGCCTCCCACGGTGCTGCGTCCCGATGGTCCGTCCGGGACCGGCTCCTTGCAGCAGTTCCTCGATGCCGACCCCGACCGGCACTACTTCGCCTTCGACGAGAACGAGCGCGCCCGCCTGCGGCCGGCGGCGCTGTTCGATGTGCTGGTCAACAACGCCGACCGCAAGGGCGGGCACATCCTGCTCGATCGATCGGATCACCTGTGGCTGATCGATCACGGGGTCTGTTTCCACCGGGAGTCCAAGCTGCGAACGGTGATTTGGGACTTCGCCGGAGACTCGATCCCGGACGACCTGTTGGCCGACGTCCGCCGAGTGCGGGCCGAGATGGAAACCGGCGAAGGGCTGGCGGCCTCGCTGAGGGGATTGCTGGCGCAAGACGAGATTGACGCCGTGTGGGAACGGGCCGGGGAGATCCTCGATCAGGCCCGCTTTCCCCTGCCCGGCCCGGACAGGCCGTATCCCTGGCCGTTGGTCTAGGACGGGAAGCCAATCGTCGGTGGTCGGGGTTCAGCGGATCGGCGGAGGGCACAAGGCGGAAAGCTCAGGGCCGATGGCTGATGGGATTGCGCGGTCCGCGGGCCACTTATAATTCGCCCCAGCATCTGACCGGGAGGGATAGCGTGGAACCGAACCCTGAGAGAGTCGAAGCCGAGTCCTGGCTGGGATCAAGGATCCGGCTCGACCGCTCCCTGGTGATCTTCGCCGCGATCGTGTTGCTCGCCGTTCTGACGCGCTTCGCCGGCCTGGGCGACCGCGTGATGAGTCACGACGAGACCACCCACGTCTACTTCTCCTGGCAGCTCGAGCAAGGTCGAGGCTACGCCCACGACCCCCTGTCGCACGGGCCCCTCCAGTTTCACCTGCTGGCGCTGTCGTACTACCTGTTCGGCGACAACGACGCCTCGGCCCGCCTCCCGGCAGCCGTCTCCGGGGTGGCAGCGCGTGCTGCTGATCTGGGCTTTCCGTCGCTGGATCGGGAAGACGGCCGCGGTGGTTACCGCCGCTCTGATCCTCGCTTCGCCTTTCCTGCTCTACTACTCGCGCTACGCCCGCAATGAAGCCTTCGTGGTGGTCGAAGGGTTGTTGATGTTCTGGGCCGTGTTCGACTACCTCGAACGCCGCCGGTCGGCCTCTCTCTTCCTGCTGGCGGCAGCTCTTTCGCTCCACTTCAGCACCAAGGAAACCGCCTTCATCTACGCCGCCCAGCTCCTGATCGTGCTGGCGGTCTTGTTCGTGGGTCAGGTGGTGCGCCGGTCGTGGGATCGCCCCGGCCGGCTGACGCTGTTCCTGATATCGGTGGTCGCCTCGGGCCTCGGCGGCGGGCTGGCACTGGTGGTTTTCCTGCGCGATCGCACGCTGGCAAGGGAAGCCGCCACGCTCACCACCTCGCCCCTGGTCGGGATGGGCGTGGTATTGGCCGTTGCCGGCGGCGCGCTGGCCGTCGGCATGCTGATCCTGAACTTCGGTCGGCGATTGCGCACCGACTTCCCGTCCCTCGATCTGCTGATTATCACCGGAACCCTGACGCTGACCCAGCTGGGCGCGCTCCCGGCGGCAGCCCTGGGCTGGGATCCTCTGGCCTATTCCAACGCCGCCGAGTGGGGCCGGACCGGCGCCATGGTCGTCCTGGTGGTTCTTCTGGCAGCCGGCGTGGGTCTATCGTGGAATTGGCGCCGCTGGCTGGTGGCGGCAGGCATCTTCTTCGCCATCTACCTCCCGCTCCACACCACCCTGTTCACCAATCCCCAGGGGATCGCCACCGGCATGGTGGGGTCCCTCGGCTACTGGCTGGTCCAGCAGGGGGTGCAGCGAGGCACGCAACCGCTCTACTACTACCTGCTGATCGAGATCCCGATCTACGAATACCTGGCCGCACTCGGGACGCTGGTCGCCGGCGGGATGGGGATCGCCGCGCTGGTGCGCGGTCGCCGGCGAGGATCCGAGGTCCAGGTTTCTTCCGACCCCGAGTTCGGGAACCGACGTCGTCGGGCTGTTTCCGCTGTTCTTCGGCTTCTGGACGGTGAGCGCGCTGATCCTGTATTCGTACGCCGGGGAGCGGATGCCCTGGCTCACCGTCCACATCGCGTTGCCGATGCTGATGCTGGCGGGCTGGGCCTTCGGCCGGTTCCTGTCCCGGATCGACGCCCGGCTGTTGCGGGAGACCCGCGGCTGGGCGGTGATCGCCGTGTTAGCGCTGGCCCTGTTCGCGTTGAGCCGCTCCCTGGGGTACCTGTTCGGCTCGCCCCGTCCCTTCAGCGGCATGGAACTCGATCAATTGCGGGCCACTACCGGAGCCCTGTCAACGCTGGCAGTCGGCCTGGCGGCTGCCTTCGGCGCGATCCGACTTGGGGGAGCCTGGTCGGAGCGGTCGCTGGCGCGCCTGGGGGGCCTGGTGGTCCTGGCGGCACTGTTCGGGCTGACCCTTCGGGCAGGCCTGCGTGCGGCGTTCGTCAACTACGACCATGCCACCGAGTTCCTGGTCTACGCCCACTCGGCCGACGGCCCCAAGCTGGCCCTCGAGCAGATCGAAGAGATCTCGCGACGCACCAGCGGGGGCGGGCTCGACCTCGAGCTGGGCTATGACAACGAGTTCGACCTATCCTTTCTGGTGGTATCTGCGCAACTACCCCAACGCGCGCTACTTCGCCGAATCCCCATCGCGCGACATCCTGAACTACTCGGTGGTCCTGGCGGGCCAGGGCAACTGGGACAAGGTCGAGGCGATCCTGCGCGACCGCTACTACGTCTACGAATACAGCCGGGTCTGGTGGCCGATGCAGGACTACTTCGATCTGAACTACGAGCGAGTGAGGAATGCTCTCGCCTCACCCGAGTGGCGGCGGGCATTGTGGGACATCTGGTTCGACCGCGACTACACCCGCTACGGGGATCTGGTCGGTCGGGACTTTTCGCTGCGCAGCTGGTCGCCGGCCGAGAAACTGCGTTTGTACGTGCGCAAGGACGTCGCCGCCCAGGTCTGGAACTACGGGGTGGCGCCGGCCGTCCTGCAGCCGGTGGCCCTGGTCGACCCGTATGCTGCGCGGATGACCATGCTGGCTGCCGACCAGGTGCTGGCCGGCAGCGGTTCGGCCGAAGGGCAATTCTCCCTCCCGCGCGGCGTTGCGGCAGCCCCGGATGGAACCGTCTACGTCGCCGATACCAACAACCACCGGATCCAGCATCTGGCCGCCGACGGCCGGGTGCTGCAGACCTGGGGCTCGTTCGCCGTCACCGACCAGGCCGAAGCGCCCGGCGGGACGTTCAACGAACCCTGGGGAGTCGCCGTCGCTCCCGACGGCACGGTCTACGTCGCCGACACCTGGAACCATCGGGTGCAGCGGTTCAGCTCCAACGGACGCTTCCTGGGCATGTGGGGAACCTTCGGGCAGGCCGACAGCCTGGAGTCGTTCTGGGGTCCGCGCGGGGTGGCGGTGGATGCCGAGGGCCGGGTCTACGTCAGCGACACCGGGAACAAGCGAGTGGTCGTGTTCGACGAGGACGGAACGCCCCTGGGCCAGATCGGCGATCCGGGAGGCGGACCTCTGAGCGGTCAGCTGGACGAGCCGGTCGGGGTTGCCGTTGGCCCGGACGGCCTGGTGTACGTTGCCGACACCTGGAATTCTCGGGTCCAGATCTTCGCCGAGGTGGAACCCGACGTCTGGGAGCCGGCCAACGAATGGTCCCTGGACGCGTGGCTCACCTCGTCCCTCGACAACAAGCCTTACCTGACCGTCGGCCCGCAGGGCACGGTCTGCGCCACCGACCCCGATGGTTACCGGGTGTTGTGCTTCGACTCCACAGGCGAGTTTCTTCTGGGTTGGGGGTCTCCGGGCGGCGAGTTTACCCAGTTTGGCCTGCCGGCCGGGATCTCCTTCGACTCGGCCTGCGGGCTGTGGGTGACCGACACCAAGACCGACCGGCTGATGCACTTCACCCTGCCGGACTGCTAGCTAGAGTCCACCTGCCATCCGTGGGGGCGAAGAACGATTCGCCCCTCCCGATCCGGGGGCGTCCGCTCCCGACGACTGCCGTGCTGGAGAATCCGGATGACATCCCACAACCTGGCCTTCATCGGTTTCGGAAATGTAGGGCGGGCGCTCGCCCGCCTCCTGATCTCCAAGCAAGATGAGTTGAGGCAACGCTACCGGTTCGAGTTCCGGGTCACCGGGATTTCCGCACGACGATCAGGGTCGGTCATCCGGAGCGACGGTCTGGACCTGGCGGCCGCGCTGTCCCTGGCGGAGTTCGGGCGGAGCCCTGGCCGGACTGGGCCAAGGGCCGGCGCCGACCGGGGCCGAGTTTGTACGAGATTGCGGGGCCGATGTGCTGCTGGAAAGCGTCCCGGTGGACTACCAGACCGGTCAGCCGGCGACGGATTTCCTCCGGACGGCGCTCGAGACGGGCATGCACGCGGTGTCGGCGAACAAGGGGCCGGTGGTCCACGCCTATCGCCAGCTGCGCGACCTGGCCGCACGCCACGGCCGGCGCTACCTGTTCGAGTTGGCCGTGATGGACGGTGCGCCGATCTTCTCATTGTGGCGTGAGGCCCTCCCCGGTGCACGCCTGGGATCGTTCCGGGGCGTGCTGAACAGCACCACCAACCTGATCCTGACCCTGATGGAGAGCGGCCAGACCTTCGACGAGGCAGTGGCACAGGCCCAAACCATCGGGGTGGCCGAGACCGACCCCAGCGGCGACATCCTCGGGTGGGATGCTGCGGTCAAGGTCGCTGCCTTGGTCACGGTCTTGATGGACAGTCCGCTGACGCCGCAGCAGGTGGACCGGCAGGGCATCCAGGACATTACGCCCGCCCAGGTGCGCGCGGCCAGAAAGCAGGGCCTCCGCTGGAAGCTGGTCTGTCAGGCCAGCCGCGATGACACAGGCAGGATCCACGCCCGGGTAGCCCCCGAGAGCCTGACTGCCGACGATCCGTTGTACGGCGTGATGGGAACGTCGTCGTCGATCGCCTTCGAATCGGACGTGCTGGGCCGGCTAACCGTGACCGAGGAAAACCCCGGCCCCGACACCACTGCCTACGGGATGCTGGCCGACCTGCTGAATGCGGTCCGATCCGAGGCCTGACCACCTGTGTCGGAACCCACCCAAACCACCCCAACTACCTCCATACGTTGATTCCCTACCAGGTTTCGGCGTAGACTGGACTTGTCCGGCGAGCAGCCTCGCTCGCCACAGGGGGACCGGCCCACCGGCTTGGCCCACACCTCCCCGGAGGTCACCCCGATGAAAGCCTCACCTGTTCTGAGCGCCTTCGCCGCTGCCGCCCTTTCCCTGGTAATCCTCGTCAGCCTTCCAGCTTCCGCCTCGCAGTCCGCCGCCGCGGCGACGTTCACCGTCAACACGAGCGTAGACTTGGTCGATTCTTCCCCAGGCGACGGGGTCTGCGCCGACGCGTCGGCGGAGTGCAGCCTGCGGGCGGCGGTGATCGAGGCCAACGCACTTCCCGGAGCGAACGAGATCCGCATCCCGGGTGGACCCGGAAACCCGGCCCCCAGCCTGACGTTGACCGGTTCCGGCGAAGACGCCACGTTGAGCGGCGATCTCGACATCCTGGACGACTTAACGATCTCCGGCGATGGAATGGCCGTCAGCGGCGTCGAAGCCTCCGGATTGGACGATCGCGCCCTTCACGTCCACCCCGGAGTGACCCTCATGCTCACCGGTGTTTCCTTCTTCTGGGCCGACGCCGGCTCTGATCACGACGGCGGTGGAATCCTGAATGAGGGGGCCGTCTCGATGCTGGAGACCTCGTTTCAGTTCAACCGGGCCAGCAGCGGGGCCGGAGCGATGAACCTGGGCGACATGACCCTGGTGCGCTCGGTGATGGGCTACAACACCTCTTCCGGCGGTGGCGCCGGGGTCAGAAACGAGGGACACTGACGATCGACCAGAGCACTGTCGCCAACAACGAAGCGACGGCCGGGCCGGGGGGCGGCATCGAGAATCTCTGGAGTCCTGATCCTGCGTAACACGACCGTCTCGGAAAACCGCGCCACGGAAGGCGGCGCCGCCATTCACAACGGCCCGGGCGCCTCGGCCGTGTTCAACAACGTGACAGTTTACCTGAACGCCGTACCTTTCCCCTCCGGCTCCTTTGGCACCGGCGGGATCTTCAACGAGGGCTCCGGCAGCGCGGTGCTCAGTAACTCGATCGTCGCCATCAACGTGTACGGATCAAGTTATGACGAGGCCGATTGCATGGGTTCCGTCGTATCGGGGGGATACATCATTCTCGGAAGCCTAGTCGATTGCACGCTGAGCGGCGACATGACTGGCGCCCTCGTCGGGGTGGATCCGCTGCTCCCGTCCCTGCCGATCGTCGACTCGGGGCTGGCCTGGGGCTACCCCCCTCTCCCCGGCAGCCCGGCCATCGACGCCGGCAACCCGTCGCCTCCGGGATCGGGCGGCTTCGCTTGCGAACAGTTCGATCAAGGTTATCACATCCGACCGCTCGGGCCTGCCTGCGACATCGGCGCCCACGAAGTCGAGAGCGACGGGCCGACAGCCACGCCTACTGGCAGCGCCACGCCCAGCCCGACGGCGACTTCCAGCCCGACGGCGACCGCCACCCCGACTTCGACGTTGACCCCGTCCCCTTCGGCGACACCAGCCGCAAGCCCGACGGCGATGGGGATGCCAGTCGAGCTGTTTTCCGACGGTTTTGAAACGGGTGACCTGTCGGCGTGGACTACCGCCCGAACAGACGACGGCGACCTGAGGGTCACGGGCGAAGGGGCGATCGGCGGCAGCTACGGCCTGATGGCGGTCGTCGACGACAGCCGGCCGATCCACGTCGTGGATGACACCCCGGCTTCCGAGCCGGCCTATTCGGCCCGCTTCTATTTCGATCCGAACACGATCGCGATGTCCAGCGGCAAGAGCCACGTCATCCTGATGGCCCGCGGCGCCTCCTCCCCGCGAGCCTTCCAGGTCGAGTTCCGGTCGTTCCAGGGCGACTACCAGGTGCGGGCGGTCGCCTGGTTGGACGATGCCCCACCCTACAGGACTCCCTGGACCACCGTCAGCGACTCCTGGCACTTCCTGGAAGTCAGTTGGTGGGGGGCAACCGGGGAGGTCGCCGGCAACGGCGGGCTTCACTTCTGGGTCGACGGCCACCTCGTGGCCGGCGACAACGGACTCGACAACGACAGGCAGCGCGTCGACACGGTGAGGCTGGGCGCCGTCGCCGGAATTGACAGCGGCACGCGCGGAACGTACTTCTTCGACGCCTTCGCCTCGACCCGCGGGGCGCGATCGGCCCCGACCCTTCGATCGCCCTGCCCACCCCGACGCCCGCTCCACAGGCCATCTTCACCGATGGGTACGAGGCCGGCGATCTCACGGCCTGGTCCGCTCTCCGGAATCCCGCTGATCTCCTCGTCGCGGAAGCCGCGGCGTTGGAAGGCACGTTTGGGATGGAGGCGGTCGTCGACGATACGGCGCCTCGTTTCCTCGTCGACTGGACGCCGGCCTCGGAGCGCGCCTACTCGGCGCACTTCCGGTTCGACCCGAACAGCCTGGCCATGCTGGAAGGCCGCAGTCACGCCATCTTCCTTGCGATCGGAGGATCCAGCGAGCCCGTGGCACGGATCGAACTTCGCTTCAGAACAGGCGCCTACTGGATACGAGGCATCGTCCGAACGAACGGCTCGGGCTGGATCACAGGCGCATGGGCGCCCATCTCCGACGGACCCCACCACATCGACCTCGAGTGGACCTCCGCCACGTCAGGCTTCGACGGTTCGTTCCTGGTCCGAATCGATGGCGCGCAGGTGACGGGCATGCCGACAGTCGAGAACGCGGGCTACCGGATCGATCTGATCCGTCTTGGTGCCGTGGCGGGGATCGACTCGGGGACCCTGGGTTCAATGTACTTCGACGACTTCGAGTTGCATCGGGGGGTCGTTGACGGGCCGCCGTAGGGCAACGGCCCGGGAGATCCCCGTCTACCTCGAGGTCGGCACCAAGCGTGTGTTCGCCGGCGTGATCGACTGGCCTGGATGGTGCCGATCTGGGCGGGATGAGACTTCCGCCGTACAGGCACTCCTCGACGTCGCCCCCCGCTACGCCAGGGCGATCGCTTCGGCCCGGCTCGGGTTTCACGGGCCGGCCGGCCTCCAGGGTTTGCGCATCCGCCATCGGTTTCCAGGCGACGCCACTACGGACTTCGGCGCTCCTGGCGTCATCTTGCCCTCCGACAACCTGGCTCCCGACCCGGGAGAGCTCCGCCGCCTGGTCTCGATCATGAAGGCCTGCTGGCGCACGTTCGATCGGGCGGTTGCCGACGCCTCGGGCGCCAGTCTTCGCAAGGGTCCTAGAGGTGGCGGCCGGGATCTTCAGGCGATCGTTCGCCACACCGAGGAAGCCGAGGCGGCCTACCTCACCCGGCTCGGGGCGCAAGCGGAGACGGCGCAGAGCCCGTCTTCCAAGGGGATCAGCCGGGGCCGCGAGCGCGTGATCGAAGCCCTCGCCGCCAGCGCAAGAGGCGAATTCCCTGCGCGGGGCCCGCGCGGCGGTATCCGATGGAGCACCCGCAGCTTCGTCCGCCGAGCGGCCTGGCATTTGCTCGACCACGCCTGGGAGATCGAAGACCGGGCGGAGGGACGACGCGCCTGCTAGCGGGAGACTCGGACCCAAAGGCCTCATCCCACGGCGAAGGCTGTGAGCCTAGGCCTGCACAGCGCCTTTCGGCCTGAACTGGCGGTCCATCGAAACTCCCTCCACCTGCCTGCCCGCGATCCTGCCTCTTGACTTGGCCAAGTGCCGTGTGCTAGTGTTGAACCCGCTATCCCAAGGAAAGTGCGCCAATGATGATCACCTACTCTCCTACCGCGAACCCCAGCCTGACCACGACCGTGGCCGGTCTGGGTTTTGCGCCTTCCTGGAGTCCGCCTGCAAGCTGAGTGTTGAGCACGATCGACCTCGCCGCGGGCGCTCCAGCGCCCGCGGTTTTTTTGTTCGCCCGCTATGGGCTTTCAGGACGGTTCGAATGAACGGACAAGCGGTACACCTGATCGATGTGACCAAGTACTTCGGCGCTCCCTCGCCCTTCCGGCCCAAGAGAGACGGCCGGGTGCTGGCCGTGGATCACGTCTCGTTGTCGGTGCGGGAAGGGGAAATCTTCGGGGTGCTCGGGCCGAACGGGTCGGGCAAATCCACCCTGATCCGGCTGATGGCAACCTTGCTGTTGCCCGACGGCGGCCAGGTGTCGGTCTTCGGTCACGACGCGGTGACCGAGTCGATGACAGTTCGCCGATTGATCAACCGGGTCTCGGTCGAGGCGGCCTTCTTCAAGAAGCTGTCGCCGATGGAAAACCTGATTTACGGTGCGCGCCTGTACGGCCTGGACGCCCGTCAGGCGCGGCAGGAGATCCTGCGACTGCTCGATCGGCTGGGCCTCGAGCGCAAGTCGCTGGGCAAGCCGATGGAGGAGATGTCGCGCGGGATGCAGCAGAAAGTGGCCATCGCCCGGGCCCTGCTCAGCCGACCGAAAGTGTTGCTGCTCGATGAACCGACCACCGGGCTGGACCCGCGCTCGAAGCTGGAAGTCCAGGCCGCCGTGCGGGAGTTGCGCCAGCAGTCGGGAACGACGATTCTGCTGACCACCCACGACATGAACGAGGCCGACGGCCTGTGCGACCGGCTGGCGATCCTGGAAGGCGGCCGTGTGGTCGCCCTGGGAACGCCGGAGGACCTGAAACAGCGCGTCCCGCCCGCCAACGGGAAGCCCACCAGCCTCGAGGACGTGTTCCTGCGGCTGACCGGCAAGGAGTTCGAAGAGGTCCATCTGGGAGCAAACTGAGCCCGGTCGAAGGGTAGGCACCCTGAGCGCAGTCGAAGTGTGCCGTTCGGACCCGCAGCGGTCTTCGACTTCGTCCGCCTGCTGCCTGCGGTCCATTCGTGCGTAGGCGACACAACCCTCGGCTGCTGGTGAGCCGTGCCATCGGAATTCGAAGTGGTCACTGTAGGGCACCCGGAATCCTGTCGAAGGGCGTCAGTCCGGTGCAAGAGGAGTCAGACATGTCAGCCATCACCCACGAACTACGAGCCTCCTACGCCTTCATGGAGCGCAACTTCCACCTGGTCAAGCGCTACTGGAGCTGGGAGATCGTGTGGATCGCCTACTCCACCGCCAACTGCCTGGCCATCGGTTACATCGGGGTCGGCATGGGCCAGGTGGGGGGCCAGGCCTTCGACAGCGCCTACTTCGTGCTCTTCCTGGTGGTCGGCGCGCTGGTGTGGCGCTACCTGGCGCTGATCTTCTACTGGATCACCGACCTGGTGGGATTGGAGCGCTGGGAAGGGACGATCGAATACACCCTGATGGCCCCCATCCACCGGCTGACCCACATGGCCGGCCAGACGGTCTTCTCGATCGTCTACAGCCTGGCGTCGACCGGCCTGGTGTTGGCGGCTGCCACGATCGCCTTCGATCTGGACCTGCGCCAGGCCAATCTGCCCGGCGCGGTGCTGGTGATGCTGGCCGGGAGCCTGTCGTTCATCGGAATCGGCATCGTCGGGTCGATCCTGCCGCTGCTGTTTCCCGAACGGGGGGCCCAGATGACGCACGTGATCATCGCCGTCCTGCTCCTGATCTCGGGCGTGTACTACCCGGTGGAAGTCCTTCCGCCGGCGCTGCAATCCCTGGCGGTGCTGTCGCCGGCCACGTACGTGCTCGAAGGTGTGCGAGCGGCCCTGCTCGAAAATGCCGGGCTGGAGGTCTTGCTGCGATCGATCCTGCCGGCGCTCGGGATCGGCATCGTTGCCATTCCGCTTGGGCTGCAGATTTTCGCCATAGCCGAGCGCTACGCCAAACGCGCCGGCAAGTTGCATCGGAACGGCTGAGCCAACTCGAAGGAGCGACCACATGCAGACTTCGCCGCCCCGGATCGAGACGCCTGCTATCTCCGGGCTTCGATTCCGGCGACAGCGGGGCACGCCCGACTACGGGCCGATGGTGGCGGTCTACAACGCCTGCGCCATCACCGACGACCTCGACGAAGTGGTCACCGAGGCCGACCTGGCGGCGTTCCGCGAGAACCCGGTCAACGCCGATCCGGATCTCGACAGTCTGATCGTCGAGATCGCCGGCAAGGTGGTCGGCTACAGCTGGATGAGCCATCGGCTGGAAGACTCGGGAGACGAGGTCCATCAGCATCGGGCCTACGTGCATCCGGCCTGGCGCCGACGAGGGATCGGCCGAGCCCTGGTCCGGCGGTTCTGGAAACGCGCCGCCAGGCCGTCCGGCCGGCCGGGCCGGCCGACGTCCCGCGCTTCCTGCAGACCTTCCTGTACGAAGGCGAGACGGAGGCACGGCAGATGATGCCCGGCAATGGGCTACGCCCCGGCGCGCTACTTCGTCCACATGCTGCGCTCGCTGGCCGAGCCGATCCCTTTGTTTCCTCTGCCGGACCGGGTGTGAAGTCCGCCGGCGCGACCCGAGGATTTCAGGCCGATCTGGGAATCCCAGCGGGAGGCCTTTCGCGACGCCTGGGGCTACGCGCCCTGGACCGAGGATCACTACCGGCGTTTCCTTTCCTTCCCGCACTATCGACCGGAGTTGTGGTGCGTGGCCTGGCAAGGGGAACGTGTGGTGGGCTCGGTGCTGAACTACATCAACCGCGAGGAAAACGAACGGCTCCGGCGGCGCCGGGGCTACACCGAAGACATCGCCGTCGTGCGCGACTGGCGCGGCCGCGGGCTGGCCAGCGCCCTGATCGCCCGCAGCCTGGAGCGCCTGCGGGACCTCGGGATGACCGAGGCCGCCCTGGGAGCCGACTCCGAAAGCCCGACCGGCGCGCAACGACTGTACCAGAGGCTCGGGTATAGTACCGAGTCTCGGATCGTCGTGTTCCGACGGCCGCTCCCGGGAGCCGTCCCCTTGGTCCGTTGACGGAGGTCCGCGTGTCCGATTTCAATGCATCCTGCGCGCCGTGCTCTGGGACTTTGGCGGGGTCCTGGTGCGCACCGACGACCCCGCCCCTCGGCGCGCCTGGGAGGAGCGCTTCGGCCTGGCACCGGGCGAGCTCGGAGGCGCTGGTCTTCCGCAGTCCGATCGGTCTGGAGGCCATGCTGGGCAACGCCACCCTGGCGGAGGTGTGGGCCTGGGTCGCCCACCGGCTCCAGGTCTCCGCGGAAGACCGGCCGCGGCTCGAACACGACTTCTTCGCCGGCGACCGCCTCGATGCAGAACCTGATCGCCTACATCCGGTCGCTGCGGCCCCGCCTGCGAGTCGGCCTGCTGAGCAACGCCTTCGGGTCGCTTCGAGCCGAACTGGCCGAGCGCTGGGCGATCGAAGACGCCTTCGACCAGATCGTGATCTCGGCCGAAGTCGGGTTGGCCAAGCCGCAGCCCGAGATCTTCCGACTGGCGGCCGAGCGGCTGGGCGTCCCCCCGGCGGAGATCCTGTTCGTAGACGACTTCGACGCCAACATCCAGGCCGCCAGGTTGGTGGGGATGGAGGCGATCCTCTTTCGACCGCCTGCCGATGCCGCCCGGCGGATTTCAGGATCGACTTGAGAGCTAGATGGAGTGGTCTGAGGTCTGTGGTCAGAGGATCGAGCTGACGGCTGGATTCACAACTTCCTCACCGCAAACACCGCACCCAGCACCAAGACCACCACAACCCAGGCTGCGAATAGGGTCGACGGGTCCAGGGCAATGTCGCCGGCAACCGACGACGGGGTCGGAGTGCGGATTGCGGTGGGACGGCGCGTGGGGCGGGCGGTCTCCGTAGGCGGCGGGCCGGCCGTGGTCGTAGGGTCGCTGGTCGCGGTCGCCGGGGTCGCCGAGCGCACCCGGACCTGGTCTCCCGGATGGAGCAGGGTCCCCTCCGTCAGGGCATTCAGCGACTGCAGCTCGTCGAGCTTCACACCGTAAACGGCCGCGATCGTCCATAGCGTCTGCCCCGGTTGCACGATATGGACAATCGAACCGTCCTTGCCTGGCGTGGCCCTGACCACGGGCACGGCCAGGCCGGCAGCGCCCAGATCGATCCCGCCGACCGGCACCGTGGACCGGGCGCTGTGCCCTCCGGCGATGTACGCGGTGATCAGGGTGTAGTAGTAGAAACCCCCCTCCTGCCCCGCCCCGGCGCCGACATCCCGGTAATACTGACCGAGCATCGTGTTCAGGTGCGGCGCATCGCCGGTCCACATTTCCACTGCCCCCGCCGGTGTCAGCCCGCTCCCCATGGCGATGTTCTCCGAAGCGAAGATCGTGGCCCCGCCGCCGTAGCCGGCCGCCGTGGCCCGCTCGAGTTGATTGGCGCCGGTCGGGCCGTAGTGCGTAATTGTGCCGATCGACATGCTGTATTCGTTCTGGGCCTGCTCGACCAGCATCAGGATCGGGTCCACGATCAGGGGGGCCATCCCGTGCCCGGCCCGGAACTGGTTGACCGCCGCGATCAGTTCGGAGGCCAGGTCGGGGGAGGGCGCGGCCCGCACCGGAGACGGCCCCAGTCCCGCCAGTACGCCCGTTCCGAGGCAGGTCAGCGCAACGGCAAAGACCAATCGCTTGGCGGATGAGGGATTCGCAGGCGTCATCGAAGGGGGGTGCGGGTTAAGAAAAGAGGAGAGCCTCCTGCCGATCCAACGGACGGCCGGCACTGCCGCTCTTGCCGGAAGGCCCCGTGCTTAACACCGTACGGAAGGGCGACACCCCGGCCGGCGATCTTGCACTTGGCCCCTTTGGCCGTCGTGGGGAACGGCCCGGGGGTTGGTGGCCGGAGGTTGCCACGGTCGACGGGGCTAGCAGTCCGAAGGTGGCCTGAGGCTCTATCTGGCTCCACTGTATATCGGTGTCCTTGGCCGAGTCAACCAGCGACCCGCTTAAAAAAGGTACTACGGCCTCCGACTTGCGGTTTGGACCAAGCCTCTCGACTATAATCCGGAAAGCCCGGCCGAGCGGCGCTCACCCCTGCCGCCTCCCGCCGCGCGGACCCCCCTTCCCCAGGAGGCGCGCGTGAAACGCGTCAAGTTGATCTTCAATCCGCATGCCGATCGAGGCCGGGCCTGGAACCTGGCCTCCTCGCTCCAGGCGATCATCGCCGGACGCAAGGAGTTCGACTGGGCGGCCACCGAGTATCCGGGGCACGCCACCGAACTGGCCCGCTCCGCGGCCGACGAAGGCTACAGCGTGGTGGCCGCCCTGGGCGGCGACGGCACGGTGCACGAGGTGGTCAACGGGCTGATGGCCATACCGTCCGAACGCCGCCCGCTCCTGGCGGCCGTCCCCATCGGATCGGGGAACGATTTTTGCCACAACATCGGTGTCCCGACCGACCACGAAGCGGCGATGCAGCGCATCCTGCACGGCGAACCGCGCGCCTTCGACCTGGGACGCGTGCGAGACGGCGATGGCCGCACCGCCTACTGGGACAACACGCTCGGGATCGGCTTCGACGCCACAGTCACCATCTACTCGTACCAGATCACCCGGCTGCAGGGTTTCGCCATGTACCTGTGGGCGGTGATCCAGACCATCCTGCGCAACCACGACGCCCCGCGCATGCACATCGAGACCGACCAGGAGACCTTCGACGAGCCCCTGCTGATGGTGACCGTCTGCAACGGCCCGCGCGAGGGCGGCGGCTTCCTGGTGGCGCCCGACGCTCGCCCGGACGACGGGGTGCTCAACTACGCCATGATCACCAAGGTCTCGCGGGCGATGATGTTCCGCCTGATCCCCGAGGTCATGAACGGGACCCACGGGCGCTTCCGCCAGGTTCGCCTTGGCCAGTGCCGCAAACTGCGGCTGACCTCCGAAGCCCCGGTGACGGTGCACACCGACGGCGAGATCTTCGCCGGTTTCACCTCCGGGGTCCGCCAGCTCGAGATCGAGATCGAACCGGCCGCGCTCCGGATCCTGATGTAGGCCGGGATGCGTTCACTGGTCCGGGTCCTCCAGGACCTCGACCTGGGGCACCTGCGCATCATCGCCGAGCTGTGGGGGCTCGACCTCCCGCCCGGCAAGGTGGACGAAGTCGCGCCCGCCCTGGCGGCGCAGTTGATCGACCCTCGCCTGGCCGACGAGGTGGTCCAGTCGTTGCCTCCCGCCTCCGCCCAGGCCCTCGACTACCTGCTTGAACGCGGCGGCCGCGCCCCGATGGCAGAGCTCAACCTTCGCTTCGGGCCGATCCGGCCGCTCGGGCCGGGAAAGCGCGACCGGGAGAAGGCCTGGCGCGACCCGTTGGCGCCCCTGGAAAGCCTGTGGTTCCGCGGCCTGCTGGGCATGGGGTTCGATCAGACACCTACCGGCTTGCAGGAGTTCGGGTTCTTACCGGACGACTTGCGGCGCCTGATCCCCCCGAGAGCTGGGAGCCGGTCCCCGACCCCTCCGCTTGCTGCGGACCCGGAGTTGCGCTTCCCCGCAGGCGACCTGGTCGAAGACGCCGCCACCGTCCTGGCCGCCCTGCGTCGGAGTCCGATCCGTGGTGACCGGCCCTCCGGCGAGCGGGCGGCCCGGCTTCGCCGAATTCTTGATCTACCCGCAGGGTCTCGATCTCGTCTTCCGCCTTCTGAAAGAAATCGGCGCTCTCACCAGCTCGCCGCTGCGTCCGGTTCCGGAGGTGGTCCGCCGGCTGCTCTCCGGAAAGCCGACCGAAGTCGCGGCGCGGCTGATCCAGGCTTGGCGCGAGTCCGAGCACAACGACCTGGCCGACGTCCCCGGCCTGGTCGCGGCCGGAGGGCGCTGGCCCAACCCAGCCCGTCCTTCGCGAGAGGCGATCCTGGGTCTGCTGGAATCTGCTCCCGCGGGACGCTGGGCCTCGATCGAGGGCTTCGTCGATTGGGCTCGGGAGCGCGCCCCGACGTTCCTGCGGCCGGGCGGCGATTTCGATTCCTGGTATCTGCAGGAAGAGTCGACCGGCCGCTTTCTCCGTGGGATCGACGCCTGGCACTCGGTGGAGGGTGGCCTTCTCCGCAACCTGCTTTCGGGTCCTTTGCATTGGCTGGGGCTGATCGAGCTCGGCGGGGCGAGCGGGAGCGAGCGCCCCGATCGATTCCGCCGGCTGCCGTCGCCCGAGCTTCGCCCGACTCCGATCGAAGGGGCCCGCCTGTCACCGGACGGTCGCTTGTTCTTCCCCCGCGGCGCCTCCTTGAGCGAGCGGTATCAGATCGCCCGGTTTTCGGAATGGGTCGGCGCCGAGGCCGGCGGGTTCGCCTATCGGCTGACGCCGCGGGCGTTGACCGCAGCCGCCGGACAGCGCCTCGATGCCCGCCGCCTGGTCGTCCTGCTGGAAGCCGCCACGCACAGCCAGGTCCCGGAAAATCTCCGCAGAGGGATCGAGCGCTGGACCAAGTCCGGTGGAGAGGCCACGCTGGAGGCGGCTACCGTGCTTCGATTGAAGAACCCGGCGGTCCTGGCCCGCTTGCAGGGAGACCGGGGAATCGCTCGCTATCTGCAGGAAGTCATTGGCCCGTCGGCGGTCAAGGTCCGCCCCGGCGATGTCGAGGCCCTGCTGGCCGCCGCAGCGCGCAGCGGGCTGCTGATCGATCCGCCGGAAGACCCACGCTGACCGACGGGCGCCCGGCTCCGGACGCCCCGGCCGGTACCGCTCCCACCCGAGGAGCCATTTCTTAGTGTGCGGCCTGTGCCTTGCGGATGGCCCCTTCCAGTTCCTCGATCGTGACGGGTTTGAAGACAAAGGCGTCGGCGCCCTTCGACAGCGCCTCGTCGACCTGGACGTCGGTCGTTTCCGACGACAGCATCACCACCGGAAGCTCGGGAAAACCGCCCGGCCGCCGCAGGTACTCCAGCATGTCGATTCCGGTCACTTCCGGCATGTTGATATCGAGGATCACCAGGTCGGGCCGAACCCCGGCCGAGGCCAGCTCCCGCGCCGCCAGCCGGGCGTCGCGGAAGGTTCGCACCTGGTACTCCAGGAGCTGGAGCATCAGGGTCACGGCGTGACTCATGTCTTCGTCGTCGTCCACGATCCAGGCGAGGGGCATGGGTCTCCTAGAGTTCGGCCTTGACGCGTTCGGCCAGGTCGCGGTTGATCCCGGGGACCCCCATCAAGGCTTCCAGCGGCGCCCGCCGAATTCGCTCGACGTCGCCGAAGGCGCGCAGCAGAGCCTTGCGCCTGGCCGGCCCGATCCCGGCAATCTCCTCCAGCAACGAAGCCAACCCTTGCTTGCGGCGGCGAGTCTGGTGCTGATCCAGAGCCACCCGATGGGCTTCGTCGCGGATTCGCTGCACCAGGTGCAGGCCGTTGGAGGCGCGGGGCAGAATCACCGGCGAGGCTTCGCCGGGCAGGAACATCTCCTCGTGCTGCTTGGCCAGGCCCACCACCGGTAGCTGTTTCTCCAACCCCGCCTGACGGATCACCTCGACTGCCCGACCCAGCTGGCCCTTCCCCCCGTCGACCAACACCAGGTCCGGCAGGCGGCCGAAGGCCGGGTCGAGCTTCCCTCCGGGTTTCTCCGCTGCCTCACGGGCACTCAGCCAGCGTCGAAAGCGACGCCGCAGGACCTCTTCCATGCTGGCGAAATCGTCCTGGCCTTCCACCGTCTTGATGTTGAAGCGGCGGTACAGCCGGCGGTTGGGCGCTCCCTGCTCGAAGACCACCATCGACCCCGCCGCGGCGGTCCCTTGCAGGTTGGAGATGTCGTAGGCCTCGATCCGGTTCGGCGGCGCCTCCAGGCGCAGCGCGGCCTGGAGCTCCGTCAGCGCCTGGACATGCTTGCTGCGGTCGGCTTCCCATCGGGCCCGCAGTCCGGTCAGGGTCTCGGAGGCGTTCTCCGCAGCCAGCTCGACCAATTCCCGCTGCGGGCCGCTGCGGGGCACCAGGATCTCCACCGGCCTCCCGCCGCGCCGGCCGGCCAGCCAGGTCTTGATGATCCGGGCTTCTTCGATCTCCGTAGGCAGCACCAGTCGCTCGGGCACCGAAGCGGCCTCGGTATAGAACTGGGTCAGGAAGGCCCCCAGGACTTCACGGTCTTCGGCCTGCCTGGCCCCCTCCAGCAGGAAGTACTCGCGGCCGATCAGCTTGCCACCGCGAATCAGAAACACCTGGACGCAGGCGTCGCCCTGGTCGCGGGCGAAGGCGATCACGTCGGAGTCGACGCGGTCCTGGGTGACCACTTTCTGGCCTTCGACGACCTTCTCCACAGCCCACAACTGATCCCGCAGGGCGGCCGCCCGCTCATAGGCCAGTTCCTGGGAGGCGCGGGCCATCGCCGTCTGCAAGTGTGCCATCACTTCGTCGGTCTTCCCCTCAAGGAACGCGCAAAGGTCGGTGACCATCGCCCGGTAGCCGGCCTGATCCACCGCCCCGATACAGGGGGCCAGGCACAGCTTGATGTCGAAGTACAGGCAGGCGCGGGGATCCTGGCCGGTGATCACCCGATCACAGGTCAGGTAGGGGAAGATCCGTCGCAACACATCCAGCGTCTGGTGCACCGCCCAGGCGCTGGTGTACGGTCCGTAGTAGCGGCCACCGTCGTCGACGATGCGCCGGGTCACCGTGACTTTGGGGAAGGCCTCGGCCCAGTGCACCTTGATGTAGGGGTAGCGCTTGTCGTCTTTCAACCGAATGTTGTACTTGGGCCGGTGGCGCTTGATCAGGTTCATCTCGAGGATCAGCGCCTCGAGCTCGGAGCCGACCACGATCCATTCGACGTCGGCCACTTTCGCCACCAGCTCTTCGGTCTTTCGACTGTGGCCGGCCGAAGCGTGGAAGTACGACCGGACCCGCGAACGCAGCGACACCGCCTTGCCGATATAGATCACCCGGCCTTCGGCGTCCTTCATCAGGTAGCAGCCCGGTTTTGCCGGAATCCCCTCCAGCAGCGGGACAAGAGCATTGGACTCTTCCATCGCACAGCGATTCTAGCATGGGGAGTTCGCCGTCAGCCGTCGGCGGTCTGCCCATGGTGAAAGCCGACGGCTGATATAATCCGCGGCATGTCCCGAATCCAATGGGCGCGCCTGGCCGGCGCGCTTGCCGTCTTGCTCTCAGGCTGCTCGCCGGGAACGCCCTCGCCAACAGCGACGGTCACGGCTACCGCGCCACCCATCGTTCCTTCCACCCTGTCACCGACAACGCCCACCCCGTCCCCGATTATCCTTACCCTCTGGCTTCCTCCGTCGCTGGCCCCGACGAACTCGACCGCCGCCGGCGCACTGCTGGCAAACAGGGTAGCGGAATTCGAGGCGGCCCATCCCTCGTTGCACCTGGAAATCCGATTGCGGGACGCCTCCGGGCCGGCCGGTCTGCTGGAGAGGCTGCGACTGGCCGCCGCCGCCGCGCCGGCCACCTTGCCGGACCTGATCGCGCTCGACCCCGCCTCCCTGAGCCTCGCAGCCCTCGAGGAACTGGTGCAGCCATATCCCGGAGCTCTGCCGCCGCCGGCTGAGACCGGGTGGTTCCCCTTTGCGTTGGCGCCGGGCGAGCCAGACGAACCTCGTTACGGGATCCCGGTTGCGGCACAGACCTGGGTGTTGGCTTACAACCGTGATCGGCTGCGCCGCACACCCGCCTCCTGGTCTGACCTGGTGGGCAGCGACGGCCCCTTCCTGTTTCCGGCCGCCGATCCCCGGGCTGTGTTCGTCCTTTCGCAGTATCTCGCCCTCCAGGGAGAGTTGACCCACAGCGATGGATCACCGGCGATCGACCCGGCCGTCCTGGAGGAAGTTCTGACCTTCATCGGCTCGGCCTACAACGCCGGAACCCTGCCGCTGACCTCCCGCCAGTATGATCGTGCCTCCCAAACCTGGACGGCGCTGCTCGAAGGACAGGCGGCTTCGGCGATGGCCCCGCTCGCCTCCTGGATGGCCCAGGGATCGGAGGCAATTCCGGCGCGGAGCCTGCCGACGCGCAGCGGCGCCGGGATCGCCCTGACCGAGACCTGGTCGTGGGCCCTGGTGACCGACGACCCCGAACGGCAGGCGATCGCCGTCGAACTGGTGGAGTGGCTTAGCCAACCGGCGTTTCTGGGCGCGTGGACTCGCGCCCTCGGTTGGCTCCCCCCCAACAACGCCGCCCTGGAGACCTGGCGCGCCGACCGCGCTGCGACCCTGGTGCGGCAGCTGACGTTGGTGGCGAAGCCCCTGCCCTCGGGCTCGATCCTCGACGAGGTCGGACCGGCGATGCGCTCGGCGGTCGACTCCGTCCTGACCGGCTCCCTCACGCCGCAGAACGCAGCGCTCCAGGCCTCGACCGAAGTCGGCGGACCGTGACGGAAACCTTCGGGCCCCGAAGGCGGGGCCGGGGGTTGCCCGGCCAGCTCTCCTCCCGTCGGATCTCCTGATTCGAGGAACTCATGGCGATTCATTTCGGCACCGACGGCTGGCGCGGCGTGATCTCCGACACCTTCACCTTTTCCAGCCTGCGCCAGGTGACCCAGGCCATCGCCGATGCCCTGGCCTCCGACGAATGGCAGAACGGAAGCCCCGCCCCTCCCGAAGGGGAGCGGCAGGTCGTGGTCGGCTTCGACACGCGCTTCCTGTCGGATCGCTATGCGGTGGAAGCGGCCCGGGTGTTGGCCGCCAACGGCTATCGGGTCGCCCTGACCATGGCCGACGTGGCCACCCCGGTGCTATCGCACGCCGTCCGGCACCTGGGCGCTCAGGCGGGGATCATGATCACCGCCTCGCACAACGCCCCGCGCTACAACGGAGTCAAGTTGAAAGCGGCCTACGGGGGATCGGCCCTTCCCGAGCAATGCCGGCGGGTGGAGGTGTACCTGACCGACAACGAGAACCGGGCGCGCGGCCCGAACGTGATGGATTACGAACTCGCCCGCCGGCAGGACTTGATCCGTCGGTTCAACCCCGCCCCGGACTACGGGGAACACCTGCGGGGGCTGATCCGGTTCGACCTGATCGCCGAGCGTCCGCCACGGCTGGTGGTCAACTCGATGTACGGCTCGGGGCGCGGCATGGTCAAGAATCTGCTGCAGGGGACAGGCTGCGAGGTGTCGGAAATCCGAGGCGAGATGAACCCCGGCTTCGGCGGGATTCATCCGGAACCGATCGGCCGCTACCTGGGCGCTCTGGCGGGCGCAATCGCCGCCGGGCAGGGGGGCCTGGGCCTGGCCACCGACGGCGACGGCGATCGGATCGGTGCCATGGACGGCCGCGGGCAATTCGTCGATCCCCATCGGATCCTGGCCCTGGCGCTGCGCTACCTGGTGGAACAGCGCGGCTGGCGCGGGTCGGTCGTCAAGACGGTCTCCACCACCCAGATGATCAACCGGCTGGCGGCGGGTTACGGGCTCGAAGTGATCGAAACTCCGGTCGGCTTCAACCACATCGCCGACCACATGCTGCGGGGCGAGGCGCTGATCGGGGGCGAGGAGTCGGGCGGGATGTCGTTCCGCGGCCACATCCCGGAAGGCGACGGAGTGCTGATGGCTTTGCTGCTGGTCGAGATCGTGGCGGCGCTGGGCGCTCCGCTGGAGGAGCTGGTAGCCGACCTGCTGCTTACTGCGGGGCCATCCTTTTATGAGCGTCTGGACCTGCGCCTGTCGGCCCCGGTGGCCAAGGCCCGCATGGTGGAGCGGCTGGCCGGACAGGCGCCCGGGTCGATCGGCGGAGTCCGGCTGAGCCAGGTGAACGTGCTCGACGGAGTGAAGTACATCCTGGAGGACGAATCGTGGCTCCTGATCCGTCCTTCGGGCACGGAGCCGGTGCTGCGGGTGTACGCCGAGGCGCGCGAGCCGGCCGGAGTGCAGGCGCTGCTCGACTACGGGAAGAGCCTGGCGGCGGTACGAGGCTGACCGGGCGCGTCAGCTCAGGCTCTGCTTCTCTTGCCGCGCCTTTGACACCAGCTTGTACCCCCGACCCCGCTGGGTGAGCAGGTAGCGCGGCTCGGCGGGATCAACTTCGATCTTCGAGCGCAGGCGACTCACCAGCTTCTCGATCCGGGCGTCGTCCACTTCCCCCAGATAGCCCTCGCCCCAGACCGCGGTCACGATGGCGTACTTGTCGGTCAGCTTGTCGCGTCGCTCATCCAAGACGCGCAGCAGTCGGAACTCGAGGTCGGTCAGCAACGGCACGCGTAGGCCGTCCACCCAGACATCGCCCGAGTCGACGTCCACCCGCAGACCCTGGCGGTCTGCCGGCGCCCCGCGAGCGCGCCTGGCGGCGAAGTCGGCCAGCAGAGGCGAGAGCACCGCCCCGTCGCGCATCAGGCCGATCGCCTCCAGTCGTGCCCGGGCCGCCGGCGCCAGCGCATCCCCTGCGGAGGCCGCCGAAAGCGCCTCGCGCTCGTCCGGGGTCAACTGTCCCCAGATCTTCAGGCACTCGACGCGCACCTCGGGAGCGTGTCCGGCCTCCAAGCGCAGAGCCTCGACCGCTTTCCCGACTCCGCACTGGGCCGTCGCCAGCAGCAAGCCGGGATGGCCCCCGGCCAGGGCCAAACATGCCTGCCGGAACCGGGCTTCCGTTTCAGGCGGCAGCACCCTGTCGAGGATGGCCTGGGCCTCCTCCGTCGAGAGCGGCGGAACCTGGTAGGTCGAACGCATGAACAACTCGGCGAACTCGTCCTCCAGATCCGTTCCGCGAAGCTGTCGCAGGCCGCGCGTGGTCGCCGTCACCAGGCGCAGGCGGTCGTGAAACCGGTCGACCAGGGCCCGCAGGTTGAGCAGCGCCCGGTCGTCGAGGGCGGTGTAGACCTCGTCAAATTCGTCGAGCAGGAGCACCAGGTCGGCCCCATGGCGTTCGCACAGTTCATTCAACGCCAGGTTGAAAGACAGGGATGCCGCAAAGGAGGTATCGGCGTCGGTGATTCCTTCATGGTGAAGCCGGAGCGAGGCCGGCAGAGCTTCGGGCGATTCCGGGGGAAAGGCGTCCAACACCGAGCGCACCACGATCTCGTAGAAAGCCTGGGCCGAGAGGGCCACGGCGCGGTTGCAGTCGACGAACACCAGGGTCACCGGCCGGCGGCTCACCCGCCGGTAGCGTGTGGCGGCCTCCTCCGAAGCCAGCCAGCGCATCAGGGTGGACTTGCCGGTGTTGCTCAATCCGACCACCGCGCAACACCGCCCCTCGGCCAAGTCGGCCAGGACGGGATCGGAAACGGCAGGAAACGGCAACGGGGCCATGGTTCGGGAATCATACAGCAGGGCCGGCCCTGGGGGCCGGCCCTGTGATGCAATCATTCGGATATCGAGCGAGGTCAGACGGCGGCGCCGAGGCGCATCCTGCGGGCCGCCAGGACGACTGCGATCAGGGCCGCACCCAGCACGATCAGGGTGGGGAAGCCGCCTTCGTCGGCGAACCCGGTTGTGGGGAGCGCCGTCACCGTCGGCGACGGGGTCAGCGCCAGAAGGGTCGCCTGCGCCGCGGCCGTGGCCGCCGCCGGGTCGAGCGTGGCCACCACCACGGTCGGCGTGGCCGAAGCGACCACCACCACCTGGGTCGGTGTGTTGCTGCTGGTCGGTGTCGGCGTCCGGCTGGGCGGGGTGGTCGGCGACGGGAACCGAGCGCCCGCCGTCTGGGTGATCTGCGACGCGACCTCGGTGTTCTGGGCCGCGATCGCCGTCAACTCCGCTTGCCGTCCCTGCTGCTGTTGTGGCGCCAGGACCAGTGCATAGCCCGCCAGACACCCGATGCTGATCAGGATCAGCAAGCCGATCCCTCCGGCAGCCAGGAGGAACGTCCGGTTCGACGATTCCTCGGGTGGCGGACCTCCGACTTCAAAATCCTCAGCCATTGCTTCGCCTCCTGCCGGCTTGCCCTGCGGCGCCCCAGGCTACTGTAAGATCTCCAAATTGGCCAACGGGACCATGGTCTGTCCGATCCCTTCCAGTTCGATCCTGGCGCTGCGCGCCAGGACTCCGCTGGGGTAATTCACGGCCCGGGCGGGGACTTCTCGAACCACCCCCACCGCCCCTCGATAAGGAGCCTGAACCACCCGCACTCGCACTCCGACGTTCAACGGAATCACCTCGTCGGGCAGCGACACCTGCCGGGTGACCGGCAGAGGGATGATGACCTCAGGCCGCTGCAAGCTGTACGGGCCGCCCACGCGTCCATCCACCGCCACTTCGCGGCCGACGTTGGTCGTCAGCAGCGAGAAGGCGGCGGCGTTCATCGGGATCTCACCAAACCCGTCGGTGACGACCACCGGGAAAGTCAGCCGGCGAGCCTGCGGAACCAGGTCGGCCGCCAGGCTGCCGAGAACCAGCCCTCGCACCGCCAGCTCGGTGGCCTGCTGAAGTGCGGCCGGGTGGGAACACATTCCGCCCAGCAGCACCGCACCTCGCAGACTCAAGTCGAACTGCTCAGGTTCGAGTTTGTCTCCGGCGGTCGAGGCGATCTGGCGCATCACGCCGTGGGATTCCTGTCCGTTGCCCCAGACGGCCTGCACCAGGGCCCCGGAGGTCTCGAGGGTCACTCCCTGGACTCCGTCGGTTCCCACCACAACGCCCGAGAAACCTGCGCGCATCTCCACCACGGCGCCCTTGGCCTCGAAGTACACCCGCCCGTCCGTCACAGAGACGATCTCCCCCGCCGCCGGCGCCCGCAGGGTCCGGCGGGTCACGCCGGCCGGCCCGGCCAGGATGTCGCCGGCTTCCACCCGCTCGCCTCGCTCACGGCGCAGCAGGCGGGCGGCTTCCTTTCCCGGAAGCCCGAGCGCGCGCGCCAGGTCCAGGCAGTAGTAGCGGGCGGCCGGCTCGGCCTCGGCCAGCACGTCGCCCGCCTGCACCTTCTCGTTCATCCGAACCACGACCGACCCCGGAAGCGGCAATTGCCGCTCGCGGCGGATGGTGGTCATGGGGACAACGTGGGTTAGAGGCAGCATTGTCATTCGGGCCGTCTCTCCAGCACGGCTAAGGTGCAAGACCGGTGCCGCAGGCTATTCCAATGCACCGATGTCCCACAACCACTTCTGAACCAGATCCCTCCACCGACCCCCATCCCTGGTGAGGTCTAGCGGTCGACCCCTCCCATCCAGGATCACCCCCACAGCCCCGCCACTCACGCGCACGGCTCCAGCCCTGCCCGGGCCTCCGAAACCGACGTCGAAACCGCGCTCGGGCCTCAGGGTCAACTTGGCGAATTCGCCCTGCCGCAGCGGCAGGACCGAAAGTTGCCCGAAGCGCAGCACGCCTTCGGTGGTTTCCCCGGCTTCCCGCTCCAGCCGCAGCCGGACCACCGGTCGCCCTGGTCTTCCGTGCCCGATCGGAGCGACCACAGTCCCCAGGCTGACGAAGCTCCCCGAATCGAGGGCCTGAACGGTGGCGAGAGGGAGGGCGGCGGCCGCCGCCCCCAGGATCGGCAGCAGGCTGTGCGGATCCAGGATCAGCGACCCCACCCCGACGGGCTGGAGTGCGTCCAGCACGGCCAGGGCGGCGTATCCCGGGCGTGGGGCGCGCGCCAGCACGCCGCCGCCCACGATGATCGGCTCCATCGGACCGAGCAGGGGCCCGGCCGCGTGATTGCGACCGGCCGGCCAGTCGACCCGCGCCGAATGCAGGGCCAGGCGCAGTGCCTCCCGGGCCAGAGCGTACTCGAGATGGAGCTCTTCCATCTGAATCGGCACCACACTCGGGTGGAGCGCCTTGTTGAAGATGTAATCGCGAATCCTCGGTTCCGGCATCTGGATCGGCAGCCAGCGGGCCACTTCAGCCGCACCCCCGTGGCGCAGCAATCCGGTGACCGAGGCCCCCATTCCCAGATCGGTTCGAACGTGAAGATGCAGGTCGCCGCCGAAACCGGCGGCGATCGTGGTCTGGCTGGCTCCCAGGTCGACGCCCAGGACCCCCTTGCCCGAATCGTAGATATGGCTCAGGTAGCGCACCACCCGGCCGAGTCCGTCGGCCGAGTTCACCAGGTTTCCACCCGCCCACTGGCGCAGTTCCTCGAGCCCCGAAATGCGGCTCGAGCGGAACTCCTGGATCACCTGCGCCAGGTGATTGCGCGCCGGCGCCATCTCTTCGAAGTCGAGCCCCGGCCGCAGGTTGGGAGCCAGGGTGACCTGCGCCGCCGACTCGAGCTTCTCGGTGACCGTCGCCGAAAGCCGTTGGTTTCCCGCGTAGATCAGGCGAGGCCGCTCCGCCCCGGTGACCAGCGACAACCCCAGGCCGAGCAACTCGACCGTGCCCTCGAGAGCCGAACTGGCGCCGCCGTCGGTCCCCCCGACGAGCAACACCAGGTCCGGATTGGAGCGCACAATGATCTCCAGGCGCTCTTCGTCGCGGCGCCGGTCGAGCAGACTGATCTCGCCCACGACGTCCAGGTAGCTGGTGGCGGCCAGGCGGCGAACGGACTCGAGCGAAACCCCCGGCATCAGTCCGACCAGCAGCGTCCGCGCCCGGGGGCCGGCCGAGGCGCAGGCCACAAACGCATCGACCCCGGTCCCAGCCCCGGACGCCGGCATCATCAGCGACTCGGTTTCATCCACGAGCCGGCGGCCGGTCACGGCGGAAAGGTGCTCGAGCGCCAGCCGAACTCCTTCGCGAGACGTCGAAGAGCGGGGCCCCGGCGGTGGTGGCCGACCGGCCGGTCGCGACCAGCCGGTAGCGACCATCCACCACGTCGAACAGGCTGGCCCGGGTGTTGACGCTCCCGACGTCGATCGCCAGCAGAGTCTCGGCTTCCTGAAAAGCGCTCATGGAATCGGACCCAGTCCGGCCAGCAAGGTCGAGACGGCGGCCCCCAGGAAGTTCATCCGCTCAGCCAGGTACAGGAGCGAGGCGCTCAGCGCGCCGGCGAACATCACCCCAAAGACCACGGCGATGAAGAGCTCGCCCAGGAAGGGAAGGGGTGACCACGGAAGGGACAAGGTTCCGATCGGCGTCCGCACCGGCCGCCAGACGTAGCGCGGTCGGTGTTCCTCGCCTCGCCGCACCCCGAAGCCGAAGTAGGCCAGGGTGCTGACTGTCCCCAGCAAGACAATCAGCACGTTGGCCATTCTCTCCACTCCCGCCTCTCCCGTTTGAGGGGCGACCGCAAACGGATTCAGGGTTTCCATAGCAGCGAAAGTCTGCGGGAGGATCGTGCCCTGGATCGCCCCTCCGACGACCGCCGCCGCCCCGACCCCGATCATCAGAGCGACCGGCAACCCGGCCAGGCGGCCCGCTCCCGGAACCAGCCTCAGGGCCAGCAGGAGAACCAGCAGCAGTGGTGCGACCGTCCCGCCCAGGAACGCTCCGTCGGTGAACTGGGCGGGGTCCAGTTGCAGGAAAGGGTCGACCAGTTTCGGCAACAGGACTTCATGCCAGGCGACGGTGGCGGCATACCCGCTGGCCACACCGACGAACAGATACGAGGCGACACGAAAGAGCGGGTTATCGCCCAGGATGTAGCTCAAGACCATCACCGTCAGCGCCGCCGCCAGCAAGGTCCCCAGCGTTTCGAGCAGGACCGGATCAAACAGGCTGTCCACGGCTCAACCCCGGCGGGCGCGCAGCCCGGCCGAGATCAGGGCGATCGAGGCCCCGATCCCGAGAAGGAGTTCGGCGGCGAACAGCCCCGTTCCGTAGGCGCTCCAGCGCGACTGGGCCAGGCCCGCTTGCCCCAGCCGCTGCTCGTAGGCGGTGGCCGAGGTCAGGCCGCTCAAAACTCCGTCCAGCTTCGGCGATGTCGATTCGTAATAAGGTCGGACGAGCGGCTCGGCTCCGGCCCCGACCGCGGTCACCAGAGGGCTCTCGCCCAGCCGCGGCTCGGCCTGCTCGATCCAGGCCCGCGCGTCCTCCGAACCGGAGGTGATCACCACCAGCAACCCGAAGTCGGCCAATTGGGTGATTCCCGACAGAACCGGCGAAGCCCATACGGTGCGGAAAGTCTCGTCTTCCAGAAAACCCGTCGCGACCGCCAGCCGCGGTTGGTCGGCGAACAACTGCACCGCCGCCGGGCCTCCCGGCAGGTAGCCCAGGTGGACGAAATCTTCGCCGCGTAGGTAGGCGTGTGCCGCTCCTACCTGGGCCATCAAGCGCTCGGCCAGCACCGATCCCCCGGGGCGGGTGGACAGGGTGGCGATGCGCAGCCCCCGGCTCATCAAGTGCGAAAGCAACGGCGCGCCCACAGCCTCCATCTCACCCGTGGCCGATGAGTCGTAATCGAAGACCACCAGCGCCGGGCGTTCGGTGGGCAGTCCGTCCACCAGAGCGATCAGATTCGCCAGATCTCTCGGGGCGAAGGCCGGCAGCGGCAGGGATGGAGTCCCCAGGATGGCCGGTATCCCGACCGCCACCAACAGCGCCGCTCCCACGATCCAGCGCAGAAGATCGGGGCGCCGCCGGGTCACCGGATGCGGGCGGACCTCCCGGCGTTCCTCGTCGACCAGTCGGTGGAGCAGCTCGGCCTGGGCGTACTGTCGCTCGTTGACGTCCGCCCGCGTTCCGACCCCACTCGAGGCCCGGGGCATCGCAACCACCGGCTCCGCCAGAAGCACCCCGCGCAACCCGGCCAGCGGGCCGGCCGATTCGACTGCCTGGTCTTCGGCGGCGTCGAATTCGATGACGGAACGGAATGTGTCCACCGGCCGCATCGCTTCCAGCCACGCCGGAAGGGTCGCCGGCGCCAGATCCGGCTTGTCCGGACTTTCCGCCGGTCGAGAATCCCCGATCCAATCGGGGACCTGAGCCGAGATCGCCGGCAAGTCGACCTCGGGAGCGGCTGGTTCTAGTTCCTGGTCGTCGTGGAACACGAGCGCCGGCACCCGGGGCAGCTCGCGACTCGGTTCATCGGTGACGCCTTCCAACCACGCCGGCCGATCGGCTTCCGCCGGCCGCGGGGGAACGGTCGGGTCTTCGTCGGGTCGGGATCCCAGCAACCAGTCGGGAAGGCCCAGGCCGCCGGACTCGTCTTCCGGATCCTGCGCCATGGCCGTGGGCGCCGGCTCGGCGGCCTCGGGTTCCTCGGAACCGTCGACGGGTTCCGGCGGTCGTTCCTGGCCTGTGACTTCTGAGTCGCGGGTCTTGGCGCGGATCTTCCCCAGCCACTCGGGGATCTCTCCCTCGGCGGGTTCCTCGCCACCGACCCACTCCGGAACATCCCCTTCGGGCGGGCCTTCGTCTTGATCCGAGACCTGAGGCAGGTCTCCCAGCCAGCCGAGTTCTGCGCCCTGCGGCGGTCCCAGATCGGGCGCAGCCGGCGTCGCCTCCGGCGGCGAATCCGAAACCGGTTCGCCGCTCACCTCCTTGCGGAGCCGCGCCAGCCAGTCGGGGATGACTTCGCCCGTCGGCGACTCGGTCGCCGGCGGGGCCTGCAACTCTTCCGGCGGGGCTTCGGGCAGCCGGGCATGGCACAGACGACAGAACCCGGCGGTCGGCTCGTTCTCTGTCTGGCACATCGGGCAGCGAATGACCGCCATCGTCAGTCGCCGTAGGGCCGGTCGGCGCCAAGCAGAATGCGCAGGCCGGTCGCGGTGGCGCCGAGTGCGACGCCAATCACAAGGCCCCGGGCGGGTCCGACGGCCCACACCTGACTGAGCCACGCCCGCAGTTCGCCCATCGAGCGGTGCAATCCGCCGTTGCTGCCGCTCAGCCACGGCCCGGTTCCGAACAGGACGATCAGGGAAACCAGCAGGAATACCACGCTCCGGAAATCGCGTCGGCGGCCGAGAAGCCGAATTCCCCCCAGGGTCAGGCTGACAGCTAGCAGGGCGGCGAACGTCAACTCGACCGGCTGCTGAATGTACTGGAAGAAGGCCAAGGCCAACGGGCTGCCTTCCCCGAAGAACAACCCCACCAGTCCGCTCCCCACCAGGGCCGCGATCAGGATCGCGCTGTAGCCCCAGCCCTTGTCCTGACCGCCAATCCGGACCAGGTGGACGGCGAGCAGGTTGACCACGCCCAGCAGCAGGGCCGCCGCCGCCAGGATCACGGCCCACTGCAGAATCAGGGTCCGCACGGGATCAAGACCGTCGATCCGGAGAAAGTACCCCTGCAGTACGATCAGGCCGAACGAGATCGCCATCACGGCCCACACCAACCGGAGCCCGCCTCTCACAGCGCCACTCCCAGAGTCCGCAGGAGGGTCCCCAGGACGATCAAACCGATGACCAGCTGGCGTGCCAGGTCCTGGACACGCAGGCTGGCGCGGGCCATCCCACCCCGGCCGAGGTAGGCGCCCACGGCGTAGGCTTCCTCCCCGATGAGAGGCTCATCGGCCGTGGCGAAGAACAGTGCCTGGGTCGGGACCGAGTCGCTGCCGGCCAGTGTGAACGATCCCTGGCGTCCGGCCATATCCGCCGCCAGAGCGCCTTCCGACCCGAAATGCCCGAGCATCATGTTGACCGACACACGGTCGGCCTCGAGCATTCCCGGCAAGGTGGCGACGTAGGAGAAGGGCGTAGGGGCCAGCATGCGCGCCCGCGTCCAGCGGTATCGCTCGGCACCGCCGAGCCCGCCCAGCATCCCGCGCAGGGCGTCCTGCGAGGCGGCCGCCAGAGCCCCATCTCCGCTGCTCACGACCACGGGCCGATCGCCCTCCAGGGTCACTTCGGTCGCCTGCGACAGCGCCGAAAGCCCGGCCAATGCGGCTGAGCTGTCGCTGCCGATCAGGCTGCCTGTGCCCAGCGAGACGTGGACCCGATCCCCGGCTTCCACTGATCGCTCGACCTCGTGGCGCAACCGGGCGAACCCGGACAGGGCGCGCAGAGTCACCGGCCAGCGTCTCTCGGCAACGGTCAACAGGATCAGCAGGAAGGCGAACCCCGCCAGGAGCCCGATCGCCAGCAGGTCGCTCAGACCCATGGGCTCATCCTCCACCGACCTCGTCCGGTTGCGACCGGTCGAGCAGCCGGCGCCCGAGATCCTCGCGCATGGCCCGGTTCTCCAACATACGGCGAAGTGACCGCAGCGATCCGGGCCCCAGGACGGGCTCGAGAATGTAAGTCGCCTGTGATCCCAGCAGGGAGAGCGGAGCGAGCGCCTCGAGCAGGAACGCGACCCACGGTCCCAGGCCGAGGCGCCGCGCGATTCCCACCCACGCGTCGAATTCTGTCGACGGAGGCCGCATCGCGCGCAGTATAGCACAGTGGCCGCTGGCCGCTCGCCGCTGGTCGGACGGCGCGGCTGCCGATCCCGGGCCGTGCTGCTGCCGACGGCCTAGGATTCACCCTGCCGTGCGATGTTTCGCGACGCCCTCTCGGCTATAATCCCGAACACACCCCACGCACATGAGCCTCGATCTGCAACAAGTCCTGCAACAGGTAGACCAGTTGGGCCAGGAAGCGGCTCGGCGGGCCGAGGAAATCTCCGAACGCCTGCCTTTGGCCAACACCTGGCTCGACCAGGCGGCCGCGTTGCCTGCGGATGAACTCAAGCGGCGGATCGCCGCGGCCGGAGCCGGCCTGCGACCCGCTCGGCCCACCGATGAGCCGCTCGACTTTCTCGGCGTCCTGCCTCCCCATCCGCCTCGCCTGCGGCTGGTGGCGGCCGACGGTTCCCAGGTGTACCCCGACCGGCACGCAGCGGCGTTCTTCTACCTGATCAACGTGGGCGCGATTTCGATCGACCATGGGAGCGGCCGCCCGCCGCAGGTCGAGGTTCGTTCCCGCCTGTTCTCCAACGACGAGGAACTGCACGACAGCCGCGGCCACCCGGTGGACACCCATCTGGTCAACGCCGGTCGGGATGCGGCCGAGCTCGAAACCCTGGCGCGGTTGTCCGAAGCCCCGCAAGACGGGCCCGTCCTGGCGCTGCTCGACAACGGTCTCCTGCTGTGGGCTGCCTCTCAAGAGCAGAACGCCTCCCGGCCCGACGTCCAGCGGATCCTGCAGGCGTACCTCGATGCCCTGGATGGGATGCGACAGTCCGGCGTCGCTCTGGCCGGATACATCAGCCGCCCGCGCAACATCCACGTGACCGCGTTGGCCGAAGCGGCGGCCGAGTCCCCCGGATCCTTACGCGGCCTTACCGACCGCCTCCTGTTTGGACGTCGGCTGAACTCGGGATCGCGCAGCGCACGTTTCGTCCATCCCGCGCGGATCAATGATGTTTTCGCCGCCCGCGGCCACCAGGTGCAGTTCTTCTACCTGCACACCGGGTCACAAGACGGGATTGCCCGGGTCGAGGTGCCGTCCTGGGTCGCCGAAGACCCGGTGCGCCTGGATGCCCTGCATGCGGCGATCGTGGAGCAATGCCGTCCAACCGGGATCCCCTATCCGCTGGTGCGGGCCCACGAGTTGGCGGTGGTCAGTCAGGACGATCGTCGGACCCTGGATGGCCTGGTGCAGGGAACTCTGGTCCGCCACGGGATCCCGGCGCTTTCGTCGCAGAAGGCGCAGACCAAACGCTGGACGGCGCGCCGGAGGCGGCATCGCCTATGACCCCCGCTTCGCCGGCAACGCAGAAACCCTCGCGGGCGCGCATCTCGAGTCGTCCGAAGCACGGTTGATCGGCCGGGTGACCCGCTGCAACATCCAGGGCTTCGCCGGAGGCATCCGTCTGACCGAGCCCGACCTGCCGACCTTCGGGGGCCTGTGCCATGCCCCGGCCCAGGGCGGGCGCACCTCCGTGGTCGGCCTGATCTACGAAATCAGCATCGAGGACGACGATCTGGCGCGGCAGCTGGCCGCCTCGGATCTACCCCCCACGGAAGTTCGACTCGATCAGCAATTCGTCCGCCCGATCCCGATCGAAATTCGCGCATTGAGCATCGGCTACCACGACGGCCAGGGTTACACCTACGACCTGCCCCCGCAGCCGCCCACCACCCTGGCCGATATCCACAGCCTGCCACCGGCCGAGGTGCGCGCCTTCACCCGGTCGCTGGACTTTCTGCCGCTGGTGCTGGCCGCCCCCCAGCTTCCCACCGACAGCCTGCTGGCGGCGATGTTGCGGCTGGCCGCGGCCGCCCATCCGGAGTCGGAACGGCGGGCCTTTCTCGTCTCGGCCGGGCGCGAGTGCGCGCGGCTGCTGGCCGGCGACCTGGCCCGGTTGCGCAATCTGGTGCGCAGCCTGGGAGGTTGAAATGACGCTCCGCTCGGTTTCTGAGAATCCCGCGCCCGACCCACGGAGAGCGATGGACTGCCGGCCAGCTGGTGGGTGGACGGCGGGAACCCGGCGGCCGTCGATCTCGGTCGGAGGCGCCTCCCCGACGCTCTCCCGCACGCGGAACCACGGCCGGCCATGAGCGAGACCCCCTCTCTCGATTCCTATTTCGGCCCACGACAAGACGAAGTCCCGCTGGGGATGGTCGTCGGCGGCTCCCTCTCCACCGGTCTGTTGGTCAACCTGAATCCGCAGCTGTCGATCGAGAGGCTGGCGGTCGGTCGCTACGTCGTGGTCCACGGCACCAGCCAAAGTCGTTTCTTCGGCCTGGTCACCGACATCGCCCTGGACGCGATCAACCCGGAGCTGGTGCGCCAGCCGCCGCCGGCGGGCGACCCCTTTGCCGCCGAGGTCTACACCGGCGGCATCGCCTTCGGAGCCTTGAAGGTCACGCCGATGTTGGTGGTCGAGCCGGACGGCCAGGCCCCCCGCCCGGTCAAGACCATCCCGGCCCACTTCACTCCGGTCTTCGAAGCCACCGCCCACGATGTGGAACTGGTCTTCGGATCGGAAGACGAGCGGCATTTCTTCATCGGCTCCCCGCTCGATATGGACCAGGTACGCATCCACCTCGATCTGGAGCGGATGGTCGAGCGTTCCTCCGGCGTCTTCGGCAAGAGCGGCACGGGCAAGTCGTTCCTCACCCGTACCCTGCTGGCCGGGGTCATCCGATCGCGGCTCGCCTCGACCCTGATCTTCGACATGCACAACGACTACGGCTGGTCGGTCAAGGACGAGGCCGGTCGCGAATTCAAGGGACTGCGCCAGCTGTTCCCCGACGGGACGGTGAGCGTGGTCACGCTGGATCCCGAATCGTCTCAGGCGCGCGGCAGCAAGGTCGACCGCCAGCTCCAGCATCGGCTACGACGATCTCGAGCCGGAAGACGTCGAGATGCTGGCCGGGTTGCTCGACCTGAGCGACGTGCAGGTCGGCGCGCTGTACTGGCTGCGTCGACGCCTGGGCAAGTCGTGGGTGGCCAAACTCCTGGCCGAAGAGCGCGACCCGGAACTGGACAAGATGCTGGAGGACGAGTCGATCGTCAAGGGCACTCTGCACGCGATCCAGCGCAAGTTCGAGTTGTTCCGCCGACTGCGCTTCCTGGTGCCGGGCAAGTCGGACGACGTGGTCGAAGATCTCTTCCTGCGTCTGAACCGTCGCCAGAGCGTGGTGCTCGAGTTCGGCCGTTACGGCAACACCCTGGAAGCCTACGTCCTGGTGGCCAACTTCCTGACCCGCCGGATTCACCAGCGCTACGTCCGGCAGAAGGACCTGTCGGCCGGCAAGAAGGCCGAGGAACCCGTGCCCCTGGTGATCGTGATCGAGGAGGCCCACAAGTTCCTCGACCCGAAGATCGCCGCCCACACCATCTTCGGCACGATCGCCCGCGAGCTGCGCAAGTACAACGTCACGCTGCTGGTGGTCGATCAGAGGCCCAGCGGCATCGACGAAGAAGTGATGAGCCAGATCGGCACCCGCCTGACCTGCCTGCTCGACAACGAGGCCGACATCCGGGCGGTCTTCTCGGGGGTCAGCGGGGCCGCCGCGCTGCGCGAGGTGCTGGCCCGCCTCGACACCCGACAGCAGGCCCTGATCCTGGGGCACGCCGTGCCGATGCCGGTGGTCGTGCGCACGCGAGAATACGATGCCGAGTTGTACGCCTCGCTGGGAGCCCCGCTGGAAGACGACATCCAACGGCGAGGCGCACAGGCGGCGCACGACCTGTTCGGCGATGAGTCCAGGTGAAGCCTGCCTTGCCTGGCCGCCCCTCCTGAACGAGAATCGTCGCTGGCCGGAACTCGAACCACCGGCAAGGTGAGAAAGGAAGGACCCATGCGCCCCGTCCTGCTCCTGACCGCGGTTCTGGCACTGCTGGCGACCGGATGCGCCACTCCCGCCGCACCTACCCTGAGCGTCCCCGACCGGGTGGCGACCAGCGTCAGCGGCACACTCACCGCGGAGCCGCCGCCGCCGACCTCTCCGCCGGCCACACCCACCTCACCTCCCAGCCCGACCGTGGCCGTCACCGAAGTCGCTGCGACGGCGACACCCACCGAGACGGCCACGCCCACGCCTGGCGCCGACGCTCCACGCCTGTCTCCGGAGATCCGCGCACCGCTCTCGGGCAGCCGACCTGGCGGGACGAAATGAACAGCGGCAGCGGCTGGAGCCTGGGAGAAGACACCTACACCAAGGGCACGGTCGAAGACGGCAAGTTGGTGATGACCGGCCTGACCACCCTCGACGGCTGGCGGACCACCTGGCCGAGAGATCGACGACGTGTACATCGAGGCGACGATCCGCACCCGGGAATGCCAGAGCAGCGACCACTACGGCCTGATCTTCCGCGTACCCGAGGAGGGTTCGGTCAACTCGGGATACCTGCTCGGCTTCACCTGCGACGGCCGCTACTGGCTGCGGGCCTGGGACGGGGAGAAGATGGAAACCCTGATCAGCCTGACCAGCGCCTCGGCCATCCAGGCCGGCAGCAACAAGACCAACCGCATCGGGGTGACTGGTGGACGGTGACAAGCTGCGTCTGTACGCCAACGGCAGCCTGCTGGGTGAAATCGAGGACGACACCTTCCCCGACAAGGGACGATTCGGCCTGTTCATCGGGGCCCGCAAGACCAATGGTTTCACCACAGAGACCGACGAGATCGCCTACTGGCAGCTGCCCTAGAACGCGCCCCCACCCGACCCGCAAACGGCCGCCCTCCCGGGCGGCCGTCGCTTCGATCCGGCGGTCCGTGTGCCGCGCTAGCCGGCTTCGGCGAGCAGCGTCTGGATGGCTGTCTCGGTCTCGGCGTAGGCGCCTTCCCCGATGTGCCGGAAGCGGATACGGCCAGCCTTGTCGATCAACACCAGGGTCGGCCAATACTGGGTTCGGTAGGCACGCCAGGTGAGACCATCGTTGTCCTGGGCCACCGGGTAGGGAACCTCCAGCTCGATGATCGCCTGGCGCAGGTTGTCCAGATCGGCCTCGTAACCGAACTCGGGAAAGTGGTTTCCGATCACCACCAGCCCCTGCGAGGCATAGGTCTCGTGCCAGGCCCGCAGGGAGGGGATCACCCGCCGGCAGTTGATGCATCCGAAGGTCCAGAAGTCGAGCAGCACCACTTTTCCCCGCAGGTTCGACAGGCGCAGCGCGCCGTCGCTGTTCAACCACACCTCGCTGGTCAGTTCGGGCGCAGGACCGAGATCCGGCAGCGGCAGGGGATCGGTTTGCCGGGCGGATTCTTCCTCGGTTGGGGTTCCGGCGGCGGCCCCGCAGGCCGACAGCGCCACCCCGAGCAGCGCCAGGCCGATCCAGCCGGCGCGCCCGCTCATTCCACAACCTCCAGCACTGCCGCGGCAAAGGGAACCCGGAACGGCGCACACCAGATCACGACCGACCAGGTCCCCTCCAGGGTTAGATCCTCCGCGAGCTCGTAGTTCTGGTCGCCGCGGTTCCCCTTGAGTTCTCCCAGATCGACATAACCCGGGATTTCAATCCCGACCGTGTTCGGCACCGGATCGACCGGGACCAGCCCTACGTGCAAATCGGGCCCGTTCAGAACCTCGAATCCCTCGAAGCGCAGGATCGATGTCCCGTCACCCAGCCGGTAAATCCTCGCCGAGCCCTGTCCTTCATGGGCCACCGGGTAGAACGCTCCGGCCCGGGCCAGGATCGGCTGCCCGGTTTCAGGCATCGACTCATCCATGTCTTGGGGGGTTTCGGCCATGGCCGTTTCCATCGCCTGAGTCGGCGCTGCCGAAGCCACGCTGCCCGTCGGAAGGGCTTCACTGACGGCACGATTGATGAACAGGGGGGAGGCCAGGTACCAACCGATGGCACTTCCCAGAACCAAGAGGGGAACTGCGAGCCACCATCGCTGAAGCCTCATCCGCATAGCCTCCCGGGAGGGTCCGCTCGACCCGCCCTGCTCCTAGGATCCCACGCGCCTCTTACAGATCAGTTAAGGCTCCCGACGCCCACGATGTCCGGAAGCGGCTAGCCGTCCACGGGGAATCAAGCCGCCCGCCGGCTCAGGCGGGCGGCGGGCGGCGGGGGTGTCGAACTCGGAATGAATCAGGCTACGCGTGCGGGTCGCCCATCCCGGCTACGAAGGATTCGACCAGCAGCAGACCGTTCGGCCCCGCCCGCTGGAACATCTTGAGCAGGGTCTCCATCGTGGTCACTTCCTCCAGTTGCTCGCTGACGAACCAGCGAAGGAAATCCTGAGCCAGGTGGTCCTTCTCCTGCACCGCCTGGTTCATCAGGGTGTTGATCTGCGCCGTCACTTCCAGCTCCCACTCGAGCGACAGCCGGGCGGCCGTTTCGGCCGATCCGATGTCGTGGCGGGGCGCAGCCACCGAAGGAATCGTCGCCTTCCCTCCGGCTTCGGTCACATAGTGCACGAACTTCAAGGCGTGCTGGCGCTCTTCCTCCGCCTGACGGTAGAAGAAGGCGGCCAGCTTGCCCAGCGACTCGCCGGCGAAATATGTGGCGATGGCGACGTACTGATTGGAGGCAGCCATCTCCCGCCCCACCTGGGCGCTCATGGCCTCGGCCATCTTGTCACTGATCATCATCGGGGCTCACTCCTTGGAATAGGATCGCACTTGCCTCGAGTGTACCTCGGGCGGCGAGTTCACGGCGAAGCTCCCACGAATTCCAGCGCGTACTGCGCATCGAGGTAGTTGGGATTGACCGTCAGGGCTGAGCGGAAGTCCTCGATCGCTCCGACCAGATCCCCCATCCGGTAGCGGGCCCAGCCCCGCCACAGGCTCGAACTCCTCGGCCTTGTAGGTGCGGAACAAGGTGTAGTCGGCCAGCTCGTACAACTCCTCGAAGCGCCCCTGATGGAATAGGGCCAGGTACGGGCCGAACTGATAGCGGGTGAAGCGCCAGGGCAGGCCCAGCTCCATCGCCCGGTCGAACGCTCCGGCGGCTTCCCCGTAACGCTCGAAGTACACCAGGTTCGATCCCAGATTGAACCAGGCGTAGGCATCCCCGGAGTCACCTTCGACCTCCGATTGCGACGTCGCCAGAGCCCGTTCGCGGTTGCGGTCGGGGTCGGCGTCCTGGCCCAGCAGGTCGTCGATCCGTGCCTGGTCGGCCGGGTCGTACAGGTACAGGTACACCCGGTTGAAGGCCTTCCAGCCCTCTTCGAGTTCGGCGTACGATACGAGTTCGATCGGCTCCCTTGTTCGAGTCCTGCGACAGGAACATCTCGCTGGCATCGTCGTAGCCTGTCAGCAGCAGGTAGTGTCCGGCCCAACCCCCGCCGCCATCGTTGGGATCCAGGATGAACCCCTTTTCGATGATCACGGGATATCCGGCGGCCAGGAAACTCTTGAGTTGCTCGAGCGTTCCGCCCACCCGGAAGTCGGCGTTCAACCAACCGGCCCGGGTTCGCACGAAGTACACCAGTTCCTCGATGTTGACGTTCTTGTCGCCCCGATCCGGCTTGAGCAGAGACGAGATGTCGAACTGATCGCCGGTCCACCCGTACATCCGGAGGCCCAGCGCCAGGGTTGCCGGCCCGCAATTGTTCCAGTCCTGCTTTTCCCAGGTCGGACCCGGCAGGGAGACCGCCTCCGGGAGCGGGGTGGCGGTGGGAGCAGGGGTGGAACTCACCCGGGGGGTGGGGGTGGCTGCCCGGGCGGTCGGCGTGCTGCGAGTCGACGCCGGGCGGGCCGCCGGCAACTGGTCGCCGGGACGGATCCAGCCACGAACGATCCCCGAAGCCGCATCCAGTCGCCATTCCACCCGGGTCCGGACGAAGGGGACCTGGTAGACCAGGAAGATCAAGAGGGCCGCCAGCGCGGCCCCCAGAGCAAACCAGACCACTCGTGTTCGCACCGCGGCGCCATTATAACCACCGGCATGTGTGCGCCCCGGGCCGCCGACGCATTCTGCCTGAGATAGAATGGTCGGCAGCGATGGACCCGGCAACCATTCTGGTCATCTTCGGCGCTTCCGGCGATCTAACCCGGCGCAAGCTGATTCCGGCGCTGTACAACCTGCACCGCAAGGGCCGGCTGCCGGCCCGCTTCCATCTCCTGGGGGCCGCCCGGAGCCCGGGGAGCGACGCGGAGTTCCGCGAAAAGTCGCGAACCGGGCTGACCGAGTTCGCCCCTCACGACTTCGACAGCGCCGACTGGCAAGCCTTCGCTCAACACGTGCACTATCTCCACGGAGATTTCGCTGCGGCCGACTCTGGCGAACAACTCGCCCGGCGTCTGGCCGAGCTGGCAGGCGACGCCAAACCCCCGAACCTGCTGTTCTACCTGGCCATCCCCCCCGACGCCTACGCTCCCCTGGTCGAGGCCCTCGGGCGCGGCGGCCTTGCCGACGACGGCTCTGCCTTTCGGCGCCTGGTCGTCGAGAAACCGTTCGGCAGCGACCTGGCGACCGCCCGGTCGCTCAACCAGACCCTGCACAGCCACTGGCGCGAAGACCAGATCTACCGCATCGATCACTACCTGGGCAAGGAAACGGTGCAGAACGTCCTGTTCTTCCGCTTCGCCAACAGCATCTTCGAGCCGGTCTGGAATCGCAACTACATCGACCACGTACAGATCACGGTGGCCGAATCGGTCGGCATCGAGCACCGGGGGCGTTTCTACGATTCCGTGGGTGTGCTGCGCGACGTTTTCCAGAATCACGTCCTGCAGCTGCTGGCGATGATGGCCATGGAGCCGCCGGCCTCCTTCGACCCGGAAGCTTTGCGCGACGAGCGCCAGAAGGTGCTGCGGGCCGTCCGACCCATGGCCGAATCCGAGGTTGGTCATCACACGGTGCGGGCCCAGTACACGGGCTACCAGGACGAAGACGGCGTCGCTTCCGGATCTCCCACCGCCACCTACGGCCTGGTGCGGCTGTACATCGACAACTGGCGCTGGCAAGGGGTGCCCTTCTACCTGCGCTCGGGAAAACACCTCGAGGCCAAGACCACGCAGATCACCATTCAATTCAAGTCGGTCCCGCACGTGATGTTCCCGCTGACGGGGCAGGAGTTCGATTCGTCCCAACGCCCTGTTCCTGTGCCTGCAGCCCGACGAGGGGATCCACCTGCGATTCGAGGTCAAGGTGCCCGACAGCATGCGCCGCTTCCGCTCGGTCGACATGGAATTCCATTACGCCGAGGATTTCGGGCAGATGTCGTTGCCGGACGCCTACGAACGTCTGCTGCTGGATGCCCTCAACGGGGACGCCTCGCTGTACATGCGCGGCGACGGGATCGAATCGAGTTGGTCGTTGATCGATCCGATCCAGCGCGGCTGGGAGAGCGGCATCCCCGAGTTGACCCGTTACCAGCCGGGCGGCTGGGGCCCTGCGGAAGCCACCGCCTTCCTGGCAGCCGACGGAAGGTCGTGGGCGATGGGCTGCGGCGAGGCGCGCTCGTGACCGGCGCGGGTCCGCCCGGGAAGATCCGGATCTTCGGCACCACTTGGTGCGGCCAGTGCCTGGTCGCCCGGATGGTCTTCGCTCGCAACGGAGTCGACTACGATTGGGTCGACATCGACGGCGACCCGGCCGCGGAGGAGCTCGTGTTGCGGCACAACGGAGGCATGCGCAGCGTGCCGACGATTCTCTTCCCGCAGGGAGACCTTCTGGTCGAGCCGTCCGTGGCGGCTCTCCAGGAACGCTTGCGCCGCTCTCTCCCGCCTTCCATCACAGGACCCGACGATGCCGCCAGCCGATCTGCGTGAGTTCATCAGCCTGCTCGAAGAGCGCCAGCGACTGGTGCGTGTGTCGACACCCGTGTCGGCCGATCTTGAGATAACGGAGATCACCGACCGGGTCTCCAAGGCCGCTCCGGAGCACAACCCGGCGTTGCTCTTCGAGCAAGTGGTCGGCGCCTCGATGCCGGTGGCGATCAACCTGTTCGGGACGGCCGAACGGATGGCCTGGGCCCTGGGAGTCGAGCGCCTCGACCAGCTCGGGGATCGGCTGGGCGCCCTGCTCGACCTGCGCCTGCCCCAGGGGCTGGGTGCGATGATCAACCGCGGGCAAGACCTGCTGGGCGCCCTGCGTTCGGTCGGGCTCGGCCCTTCGAAGGTACGACGGGCGCCGGTTCAGGCCATCGTCGAGCGCGAGCAGGCCTCCCTGGCCAGCCTGCCGGTGCTGCGCTGCTGGCCACGGGACGGCGGACGCTTCATCACCCTGCCGCAGGTGATCACCCGCGATCCGGTCAGCGGGGCTCGCAACGTTGGCATGTACCGTCTGCAGGTCGTCGACGAGCAGCGGCTGATCGTCCACTGGCAGCGCCACAAGGGCGGCGCCGAACACGAGCGCAGGGCGCGCGCTTCCGGCTCCGCACCGATTCCGGCGGCTATCGTGCTGGGAGGAGATCCGGCCTCGATGTGGTGCGCTTCCGCTCCCCTTCCGCCGGATATCGACGAATACCTGCTGGCCGGGTGGATTCGCGGCCGGCCGGTCGAATTCGTCGACGCCGTCAGCCAGCCGATCGAGGTCCCGGCTCACGCGGAGATCGTCCTGGAAGGGTCGATCGACCCGCAGGAGCATCTGCCCGAAGGACCCTTCGGCGACCACACCGGCTACTACACCCCGGTGGAGCCGTTCCCGGTCTTCCGTCTGACAGCTCTCACCCGGCGCGAGGCCCCGATCTACCCGACGACCATCGTCGGCGTCCCACCGATGGAAGACGTCTGGATGGGCAAGGCCACCGAGCGGCTCTTCCTGCCGCTGATGCGCCTGTTCTCTCCCGAGATCGTCGATGTGTGTATGCCGGCCGAGGGCGTGTTCCACAACCTCGTGCTGGTTTCCATCCGCAAGCGCTACCCGGGCCATGCCCGCAAGGTGATCCACGGACTGTGGGGGCTGGGCCTGATGATGCTGGCCAAAGCCGTGGTCGTCTTCGACGAGTGGGTCGACGTCCAGGACCTGAGGCAGGCGGCCTGGCAGGGACTGGGCAACGTCGACTGGGCTCGCGACGTGGTTCTCACCCAGGGCCCGGTCGACCACCTCGACCACGCTTCCTACCAGCACTCCTTTGGCGGCAAGATCGGGATCGATGCGACAGCCAAGCTGCCGGAAGAAGGCTACGCCCGCGGCTGGCCGGAGCGGATCGAGATGGACCCGGGGGTCAGGGCGCGCATCGATTCGATCTGGAAGGACCTGGGGCTCGACGGAGGCAGGGTCTGAGAATCAGGTCCAGGGGCGAACGATGGAACGGCGCCGGCTCACGCTTCCCCGACTGACGCATCGACTGACCCTGCGAGCCCCCGACCCCCGCGACGCCGCCGCCGTCCAGCAAGCCATCGAGGAGTCGTTCGAGTCGCTGCAGCCCTGGATGCCGTGGGCCATCCGGCTTCCGTCGCTCCACGACACCACGGCGTTCCTCGAGCGAGCCCGGGCGGATTTCCTGAACGGTGAAGACTTCGGAGTCACCGCCTTCCTCAGGGACGGCGGACGATTCGTTCTGGGAAGCGGCCTTCACCCGCGGGGCTGGGACGTGCCGAAGTTCGAAATCGGGTACTGGTGCCGATCTTCCCTGCAAGGCGGCGGGCTGACGACCGAAACAGTGGAAGCCCTGGCGGAAGCCGCGTTCGATGAAATGGGCGCCCGCCGTGTCGAGATCCGAGCCGACGCACGCAATCGCGCCAGCCACCGGGTGGCCGAACGGGCCGGGTTCACGCTTGAGGCCGCACTCAAGAACGACGATCGCGCCAACGACGGGAGCCTGCGCGACACGCTGGTCTTCGTCCGGCTCGCGACCGACGCCTTCGCCTGAGAAGGCGCGCCGCTCGGATCCCCAGGGGACGTTCAGCCGTGGCAGTGCAGTGATTGCCGCTTGAACATCGCCGTCCGCTGAGGGTCGGTGAAAGTTCCTTTCCTCACAATGTTGAACTCGTCGGTTTCGGTTGTAGCATCCTTAGGCTCGTCCACGCCGCTCGGCGGATTTGGGCTGATCGGAGAGCCTTCCTCTCAGCCGACCCGGTCTGCCCGGCGGCCTTGTCGGGATGTCCCCATCCTTTCCTTCTCGCATCCGCTTGGCGGGCCGCCGAACTGCGCCAAAGGCTGTTGGAGCCAAAGATGAACCTGTTTGTCGAGCGTTCGCATTCCTTCTCGCGCACGCCCACGCCAGTGCCCCGTCAGCTCCTGCTTACGGCGGCGCTGGTCTGCGCCGGAGCGCTGGCCGCTTGTTCAACTCCGGCTGCCTCCAACCCCACGCCGGCCGCTCCTGCCAGCCCAGGGGACGCGGTTGCAACCCCGACGGTGGCTGAGCCCTTTGTCCCAGACCTGTCGACCATGTCCGTTCGGACCCTGACCTCTCTATCCACCAACGGCGAGTGGCTCGCCGAATCACTCGTGGCGTCCTTCCCCGGCGAACCTGGCTACGAGTACGTCCGCCTCACCGTCTCCCGCCCAGACCAGACGGCCTCCTGGATCGCCTTTGAGGAACTCGACACCTACGGCGGTCTCGGCAGCGCCTACCCGTCCCACTTCGCCTGGTCCGCCGACGGACGATATCTGTACTTCGAACACAGCGGGACTTCCGATGGTTGCGGCTATCTGTTCACCACGAGATTCCATCAGGTCGAGCTGTCATCCGGGAGGCTGCGCGAAATCCCGCTAACCGGTATGCAATTCGGGGAGATCACGCTATCCCCAACCGCCGAGGTGATGGCCTTCAAGACGGATGAAGGAATCCTCGTCCACGATCTGCCGGCCGGCACCGACCGCCTCGTCCCCTATCCATGGCCGGAAGGGTTCGGCTACCTGGTGGGGTGGAACGCCTGGTCTCCCGACGGTCGGGAACTGGCCTTCAGCATCACAACCCCGCTGTGCGACTCGCCGGATCCGTCGGCCACGACGATCGTCGCGCTCAATCTGGAGACCGGTGAAACGCGTACACCATCCCGATCGGAAACCTGGGTCTACCTCCCCGCCGGCCTTGCCACCGACCCGGTTCCCACCGCCACTCTTGCTCTTCAGGAGTTCCTGGAGTCCCTGTTCCACGCCAGTCGAGGCGGAGAGGGCGACCCTGCGTACCAAGACGCCATCCGCCTGTACGGCGGCGGCTACGACGCCCTAATCGAGATCAATCCCGATCTGAATCCCGAGGACCGAGCCGGACTGCTGCGCGCCGCGTGCGAACACAATGGCTACCACTGCCTTCGGCTGCGGGATGTGATCGCCAGCGACATTCGGCCGGCGCAGGACGGCCCCCAGATGGTCTTCTTCACGGTCCAGCTCGAAGCGCCGAACGGCGAGATCTTTGCGCTCGGCCCGTGCTGCGGGGAGGAATCCGGGTTGCCACAAACCCAATTCAGTTTCGCCGTTCGGCAAGCAAGCGACGGTACCTACCAGGTGCTCGAACTCCCGCCGTATTCGCCGTAGCCCATGCCGATCCCATGCCCTGCGGAGAAGGCCGATTGGACCCCGACACTGCCAACCGCCGAGCGGCCGGCCGAGGCCGGTCTCCCGAATCCCAGACGGAAAGGCCGAGCCAAAGGAGCAATTCGATGACCAAGGTGCGTTTCCTGGCCCTGGTGGGGCTGAGCTTACTCGCGGCCTGCGCTTCCACGCCTGCCACCCTCGCACCGACGCAAGCCCCGATACCGATACCATCCATGGCCCCGACGAGTTCCCCGACGACCGAACCGAGCTGCCCTGAGCCGACGGGCGGCTCGCTGCTGCTCGAGCAGGCGGAGAACGGCTACTGTCTGCTGTATCCGGACGACCTGGTTGCGGTGGTGATCCCCCCGTCTGAGGTCTGTCTGATCCCCTCCGGCCCGGCGATGGCGTGCCACAGCGCCCGCGCCATCTTCAACGTCAGCAACGCCGACGGACGCAGCGCCGATCAGATCGCCGACGCATTGATCGCCGAGGCTTCGGCCGCCATTCCCGGGATCTCGATTCAACGCGCGAGCGCGTTGGTCGCCGGTGAGCCGGCAGTCATCGTGGAGGGGCTGCCGGGGGTGGCAAGCACGCGGGAACTCTTCCTGGTCGTCGCCGATCGGCTTTACAGGTGGATCTTCCTCTTGCCCGATGCCGAGCCGGCCGCCGTTGAGAGCTTTGACCGCCTCTACAACACGGTCGTCAACTCCTTGACGCTCCGACCCGTGCTTCCGCCAGCCGCACCAGGCAACTCGGCCGCTGCATTGATCGCCTACGTCCAAGACGGGGATCTCCTGGTGTGGGAGGAGACCACCGGCCAGAGCCGAACGGTCTTCGACTCCGGCGATGTCACCGAAGTCTCGCTGAGCGACGACGGCCAGATAATCGCGTTCCTCCGTCGCTCGTGGTCCGATCAGCCGGAACTGGTGGAGCAGTTCTCCATCTGGGCCATCGACCCGGCAGGCGCCAATCCGCGCCAAGCTAGTCTCAGCCGAGACCCTGCGCCAACGGTTCGAAGCCGGCCCGACGGATTCCACCGGCATCGCCGAGATCGCCTGGATTCCCGGAACACACAGCCTGGTCTACAGCGGCACAATCTACTTCGCCCCGGGCCAGTCCAAGCCGGAAGCGGAAGAGGTCTATCTGGTGGACGCGGACACGCTTTCCGACCGCCTGTTGGCCCCGGCCGGCCAGGGTGTGCGAGTTTCGGGAATTCCCGACGGCCCCCAGCTGGTGCCATCACCGGACGGCCGGCAGCTCGCACTGCTATCCGGCAGCGAGCTGAGTTTCGTCAACGTCGACGGGAGCCGTCTGCGACAGGCCGTCCTAGCGTACCCCCCGACGGGATCCGGTGATGTGCCCTTCGTTCCCACCGGAGTCTGGACCGAGGACAGCTCGCTCTTCCTCGTCAATGCCCCGATCGAAAGCAACGATCCAGCCGGCGTGCTCAACTTCACCATCACACAGGTGGCCCCCGATGGCTCACCTCCGGCACCGATTGCCACGGTCATCAGTGGCAACCCGGTTTCGGTGACGTTTTCTCCGGATGGAACCATGCTGGCCTATGGCTCAGTGGATCCACAGCGACCGGGGCCGACGATCGCTCCCTTGGCCGAGGGCCTGGGCCCGCTGGCGGTCCCGCGTCGTTTCCATCTCGACTACGTCAATCTGCATTGGGCCCCCGGCGGGGATGCGCATCTGGTTCAGACGGGGTCGCTGGTGGGCCTTTGCCCCGGCGCCAGGCAGGCCTCCCAGATCTGCGGTGATCCAGTTCCCTTCGGAAGGATCGTCGAGTCCCTCGAGTGGCTGGATCCCACCCGCTTCGTGTTTGCGAGTCGTGCCCCCGAGACTTACGCGACCGAAGGCTTGTTCCTGGGAGCGCTCGACGGCAGCACCAGGTTGATCGTTTCATGGTCGCCGGCAGACGTGTTTCACAGCTATGACGCCGTCGTGATCCCGCACCCCGGATGAACGCGGCGTAGGAGTCGGGAAGGCCGCCCTCCATGCGACACGATCGTCCGGCCCAGCGGGGCGGCCCCGGAGAGGAGCCTGCAATGCCCAAGGATGTGAAGTCTGCTGAGCGGGTGCACACCGAGTTGTCCGGCAGAAGGGGGTTCTTCTACACGCTCTTTGGGGGCCTGGTGGCCGCTCTCGCGGGTTGGTTGTCCGGTGGACTCCCGGACCCCACCTCCCCTCGGGATAACGAGCCGACACCGGCGCCGGACTCCCGGATCTCCTTTCTCGAGGCCGAGGTGGCACGGCTTGCGGAACAACTCAACAGGACGAGCGGATCCGGGCCGCTCGGCGAGTTGGAGGGCGAATTCAACGAACGGGTCGTGTTCAACAAGCGGGAGCTGACCGTTGCCAACCCGGAAGGAGTGCTGGTCAACCTGGTGGCTACCCGGGGGCACGTTGGATTCAGGTTCTACAAGGACTTCGGTTTCGGCAACGAAACGGTCGACAGCCCGTGGAGCATCTTCATCGAAGGAGTTGAGGGCTATCAGGGGCTGGCTTTTCTCCGCGACTGGAGGTTCACCGCCGCACTTTGGGACGAGGACGGGAAACTGCTGCTGGGTCGGTTGCACCCACATCCGCCGGCCAACGAACCCGCCGGAGCCCGTCTCCACGTTCGCGGCACCGTCGACGAAGTGCAGACCCTGATTCAGGCCAGCCCCGACCAGACCGCCGATGTCTTCCAGGTGCTCGACAGCTCCCTCACCCCGAATCTCTCCGTCAACAGCAGCGGAAACCTGGTGATCGGTTCTCGGGAGGATCGCAAACAGGTCATCCTGCATGATGCGCAGGATGGGGCCGCCTATGCCCTGGATGTCTCGAACGGGCAACTGAGGCTCCTGCGGGCCTAGCCTGCCTCGAACGCACCTGGGTCGGGGGCGGCACCGATCGGCCGAGCCACTCCGTCGAAGTCGTGCTGGGCGAAGTCACCCGGGATCGTGCTTCCGGCGTCGATGGCGTCGCTTTCGGGGAGGAGTCGGAAGTCCGCACCTCGCACATCGCGGAACCGAGGATCGCCCTGGCCGATCAGGCTCTCCCCGACGGCCTTCACCCACCCGGAGGGGTCCACCCGGTCTCCATCGATCAGCCCATGCACCGACCCGGCGTGGAAATTCCCCCGGAACCGGGCCTCGGACGCCGACCCGGTAACGGCCAGAGTGGCTCCGCCGAGCCCCCCGGGGTCACACAGGTTGTTGGTGACATGCGTTGCCCCCGAGAATTCCACTCCCACCTGGACAGCCACGTTGGCGTAGCAGGTGTTGTTGCGAACCACAGTGGCCTGCGGGGCAAGATCAGAGTACCCCACCAGGATTCCGGCGTCGTGGTTTTCGAGACACACGTTGTTCTCCACCACCGCGCCCTCGAAATCGCCTCCCACCACGATCCCGCAGCCGTTCCCCTGACCGTCGCCGTTGCCCCGGCAAAGGTTGGATCGCAGCACGATCCCCGTTCCGCCGACACGGCCCGAACGGGCTCGTGCCTCCGTCGAGGTGTCGCTGTAGAGGTGCAGGCCGAAGCCCCGATTGAACTCGGCCACGCATCCTTCGACGACAATCCCATCACCGCTTTCCACGTAGATCCCGTGATCGAGAACCGATCTCCCGTTGCGGGCAAATCGGCAATTCACGATGCGCGCCTCGTCGGCGGGCACCAGACGCAGGCCAGACCCGCGATGGCGGAGAAACTGGCAACCGTGAACCACCAGGTAGTCGCAGCGTCGTCCTTCCGCCTCCGAACCGACGATCCCTTCCAGTCCGACGTCTTCCCCATCGAACACCAGGTTCTCGAAGCGCAGGAACGATGCGGCCGCCAGGATCGCCGGCGCCTCCTCCCGACAACGCAGAATCGCCTGCTCCCCGGGAGCCGGGCGGATTACGGCCGGCAGGAGGGGGTCCCCGCCCTGCAGCAGAATCACGGTCTCCTCCCCGACGTGGCGTCCTTGCCTGAGGACGATCTCGACGCCGGGGCCCAGCTCTTCCACGGCCCGGGCCAGGGTCCGGAAAGGGGATTCCCACGAACCGGCGGATCGGTCGGACCCGTCGGTTGCAACCACGAAGGTCCGGCGCCGGATCCCGGTCGGGTCCGCGGGCCCGACCGTCGCTTGCTCCGGAGCAGAGAGCCGACGACACCCGGCGGCAGCTCCCAGGAGCACCCCGCCGGCCCACAGGAAACCGCGCCGGCTCAATCGGACGGCCAGGGCGCATCTCCATTGCCCGGCCAGGGTGGCAGTCCGCATACCCGTGGCTCCCTGCGGCGACTCACCTCGCCGTCGCAGTGGCAACCTTGCGCCACCCGAGCGCCAGGCCCAGCGGGAGCAGCGCCAGAACGGCTCCAACGACCGCCATCGTGGCAAACCCCACGGCGGCGAAGACGATCCCGCTGCTCAGGCTGGCAACGGCGGAGGCTCCGCCGATCAGGAGATCGTTGAACCCCTGGGTGCGGGCCCGCTCGGACGGCCTGAGTTGATCGGCGAGCAGACTCGACCCGCCCACGTAGCAGAAGTTCCAGCCCAGGCCGAGCAGGAAGAGGGACACTGCCAGGGGCAGCACCTGCGGCGAAAGCGTCGCCGCCAGGCAGGCGAGGATCAGCGTGGCGGCGCCGGCCGCAATCACCGGGGTGCGACCAAAGCGGTCGGCCAGCCGACCCGAGATGATCGAGAAGGCGAACATCCCGAAAGTGTGCGAAGCCATGACCAGGGAGATGCTGCTCAGCGCATGGTCGTGGCCGCGCATGTGCAGGCTGGTCATGACCATGACCATCACCATCACTGCCTGTCCGGCGACCATGGCCACCACGGCCAGTGTCGCTTCCCGGGTGCGCAGGATGGCTCCGACCGTGCGGGCCGGGGCCGGCCCGACCACCTCCGGCTGGTAGATCGCTGCAACCTCACGTCCCAGATCCTGCGGGTCGGGACGAAGCAGGAGAGCGACCAAGGCTGAGCCGGCGGCCATCAACAGAAAACCGGCTCCATAGGGCCCGGCCAGCTCGCCGAAGCCGACCCCGATCGCCGCCCCGCCGCTCGGGCCGACGATCACCGGTCCGACGATCGATCCGACCGCTCCACCGAGCACAACCGTCGAGATCGCCTGCGCCCGCAGGGCCGGCGGGTGAACTTCGCCGGCGGCAAAGCGGCTGAGCTGGACGGCCGCGGAAGCCACACCGACGAGGGCCAGGCCGAACAAGAATCCGGCCAGGGAGCTGAGCAGAAATCCCATCCCGGCCAGCACCGCACCGGCGGCTCCCACCGCCAGGCCCAGGGTCAGGCCGCGCCGTCTTCCCAGCCGGGCGTTGGCGCCGCCCCATAGCGGAGCGGCGGCCGCCGAGCCGATCAGCAGCGTGGCGGACGGCACCCCGGCCCAGGCCGGGCTGCCTCCCAAGGCGTCGGCGACGATCGCATGGACCGTCGCCATAGCGATCGTGGCTGCGCTCGAGAGGCTCATGGCGGCGAACAGTACCCGGCGAATTCGCTGCGCCTGCGGGGCCAGCGGCGAACTGCGCCACTCGGGCAGGGCGACGGAGACGAGCGCCTCAGGGTTGATGATGCTCCTCCGCAAACGTGTTAGAAGCCGCGCAAGGATCGCGGCCGAACGAAGATCGGGACCCGGTACGAGGCCAGGAACGACTCGGGGGTCATTTCCAGGTCTGCGATTCCACTGCGGTACTTGCGAAGGTAGGCTCGCCGGCGCCCGACTTCAACCGGCCCGGTCGCCAGCTGCCCTTCCCCCAGGAGAACGACCACATCGTTCCCGACCGCGTCGGCGTTGAAATGCACAGAGACCTGGGGGTTCTCGGCCAGCTGGCGGACCTTGCCGGTGCCAGGCTGCGAGAAGATCAAGAGATCGTTCCCGTCCCAGTGGAACCATACCGGCCGAGGCTGCGGGCGGCCGGACGGATCCACGGAGGTCAGCCAGACCACCAGTTCCTTCTTCAGCCGGCGCAAGGCACGCCGGCCGAAAGGTGTGGAGAAGTCAGCGGGCACCAGGTCCACTCCAGGGCGTGGGCCGATTCTACGCCATTGCCCGCGCAGGGCGCATGTTAGAATCCGGAATCGGGGTGTCCGTACGCTGCCGTGCTCGCCATCCGACGCGCTGCCTCCTTCTTCGAACTGATCAAGTTCGAGCACACGGTCTTCGCCCTGCCCTTCGCCTACCTGGGGATGCTGGCGGCGGCGCGGGGCCTGCCGACGTTTTCCCAGTTCCTGTGGATCACTGTCGCCATGGCCTCCGCCCGGACTCTGGGTATGGCCGCCAACCGCCTGATCGACCTCCGGCTCGACGCCCGCAACCCGCGAACCGCCGACCGGCCACTTGTGTCGGGAGCCGTCTCCCGCCGGACCGCCTGGGTGGGAGCCGGGGTCTCCGCCGCAGCCCTCTCCCTGTCGGCCTATCTCCTGGGTCCACTTCCGTTTCGGCTCCTCCCCGGCGCCCTTGCGGCGCTGGTCTTGTATCCGTTCAGCAAGCGCGTGAGTTTGTTGTCCCACTTGATGCTGGGCGCCACCGACGCCCTGGCGCCGCTGGGAGCCTGGGCCGCCATCCGGGGGAGCCTGACCCGACCGGACGACGCACCGGCCTGGATTCTGTTCCTGGCGGTCACCTTCTGGATCGCGGGGTTCGACCTGATCTACGCCATCCAGGATGTCGACTTCGATCGCCGGGAGGGATTGCACTCCTTTCCGGCCCGATACGGGGTGCCGGCCGCTCTGCGCGCTTCCGCCGTTCTACATGCCCTCACAACGCTGTTGCTGTTGGGCCTGGCCCCGGTGGCCGGGTTCGGCCCGGTGTACCTGCTGGGAGCGGCCGTCGCCGCCGGCCTGCTGGCCTACGAACACGCCATCATCAAACCCGACGATCTGACGCGCCTGAACACCGCCTTCTTCAATATCAACGGAGTCATCAGCCTGACCTTGTTCGCAGCTGCGGCCTTCGACCTGGCCGCACCCTAGGAGATTCGCCATGAACCCCCGCTTTCGCTTCTCCCTTCTGCTGGTGTCCCTGGCACTGGCCTCGTGTGCCCCCAAACCTCCTTCGCCCGTAGCCATCCGCCTGGGCCTGCTCCCGATCGTGGATGCCCTGCCGATCTACGTCGCTGAATCCGAGGGTCTGTTCGCCGAGCGCGGCCTCCAACTCGAGTTTGTGGCGGTGGCCTCGGCCGCCGAGCGCGACCAGTTGATGCAGGCGGGTCAGATCGACGGGATGATTAACGACCTGGTCTCGACCCTGTTCTACAACAAGGCCGGAAGACAAATCGTGGTGGTTCGACTGGCTCGCATCGCCACCTCCACCTATCCGCAGTACCGCCTCCTGGCCGGAGCTGACAGCGGGATCGAACTCGGTCGCGGGATTGGCCGGAGTCCCGATCGGGATTTCGGAAGGGACCGTGATCGAGTACGTGACCGACCGCCTGCTCCAGGCCGAGGGCCTGGCCCCGGACCAGATCGCCTACCTGGCGGTGCCGCGCATCCCCGACCGGCTGGCGCTGCTCGACTCGGGCGAACTCAAGGCGGCCACCCTGCCCGATCCGCTGGCTTCGCTGGCCCTCGCCGGAGGCGCCACGGTGGTCGTCGACGACACTCTGCATCCGGAGTACGGCAACAGCCTGATCTCTTTCCGGGCCGCCTTCGCCGAGGCCAACCCGGACGCGGTGCGCGCTTTCCTGGCCGCTCTGGAACAGGCCGTCGACCGGATCAACCTCGACAAGAGCGCCTGGGGGGCCGTCCTGAGTGAGCGCGGACTTGTGCCGGAGCCTCTGCGGGCGATGTACACGCTTCCCGACTTCCCTCCGGCCTCCGTTCCGAGCGAATCGCAGTTCGACGACGTGGTCGCCTGGGCCCTGGACAAGGGTCTGATTGAAAACCCGCTCGACTATGCGGTTTCCGTCGATCCGACATACCTCCCGTGACCATTCGCAGACGGCTCTCCGCAAGACGGCGCACGGCGCGCAGCAGTGCCGGCGACGTCGTGCCGGGGCGACGGCCTGATTCGCCGCTGGAGGGCGGCGGGATCACCAGCCGGAGTCGGGCACGGATCAGGGCCCGCTTGTGATCGACCTCGACTCCGTCACCTTCGCCTACCCAGGAGGCCCCCCGGTGCTCGAAGGGTTCCCCTGGCGCGTGGAGCCGGGCGAGTCGTGGGCGGTCCTCGGTCCGTCGGGCTGCGGCAAGACCACGCTGCTGTACCTGCTGGCGGGCCTACGCCGGCCCAGCTCCGGATCCATCCGGATCGGCGGTCTTCCCCTTGACCGCCCCCGCCCGCGCACCGGATTGATCCTGCAAGACTACGGTTTGCTTCCCTGGGCGACCGTGCGCGAGAACATCGCGCTCGGGCTCCGCGTGCGCGGCTTCTACGGCCCCGATGGTCGTCATGCCCCGGCCGACGACGCGGTCGGCGCCCTGGCCGAGCGCGTCGAGCCGTGGATCGAACGGATGGGTCTGGCCGAAGCTGCCGAACACTATCCGGGCCAGGTCTCCGGCGGTCAGCGCCAGCGCGCGGCCATCGCCCGCACCCTGGCCCTCGACCCCGACCTGCTCCTGATGGACGAGCCCTTCGCTTCCCTCGACGCGCCTACCCGGGAAGGCCTGCAGAACCTCACCCTTCAGCTGCGATCAGAGCGCCGCCTGACGACGGTGCTGGTGACCCATACGATCGAGGAAGCCGCTGTCCTGGGCCGTCGCATCCTGGTCCTGGGGAGGCCGCCGATCCGGGTCGCGCCCGTGGTGGAAAACCCGATGTCGGGCCAGGCCGAATTCCGGGCGAGCCGGGCATTCCACGACCTGTGCCAGTCCCTGCGGCAAGTGCTGGAGGCGGCGTGAAACGCGGCGGGCTGCTCGGAGCGGCCCTGATCCTGCTGCTGGCGTGGCAGGCATTGGCCTGGGTCGTCGAACGGCCTCTGCTGCCTTCGCCGCCGGAAGTGCTGGCCGCCTTCGTCGTCGAACTGCCCGGAGCGCTGGGTTCGCACCTGCTGATCAGCCTGTGGCGGGTGATCGCCTCGATCGCGCTGGCACTGCTGGCCGCGGTTCCGCTCGGCTTGCTGCTCGGGCAGTCGGCGAAACTCGCCCGCTGGTTGTCTCCCTTCATCTATCTGCTCTATCCGATCCCCAAGGTCGTCCTGGTCCCGATCCTGCTCCTGTTCTTCGGGATCAGCGAGTTCCCGAAGATCTCGATCATCTTCCTGATCCTGTTCTTCCAGATTCTGGTCCTGGTGCGCGATCAGGCCTCGGCCATTCGCCCGGAACTGCTGGATTCGGTGCGCAGCCTCGGCGCCGGACGCCGGGCGCTGTTTCGATTCGTGTATCTTCCCGCCACGCTGCCGGCCGTGCTGACGGCGCTGCGACAGTCGATCGGGACCGCGGTGGCGGTGTTGTACGTCGCCGAACTGTTCGCCACCCAGCGCGGGCTGGGCTACTACATCTTCTATCAAGGCAATACCCGCTTTGACTACCCGAAGATGTACGCCGGAGTCCTGGCGATGAGCCTGCTCGGCGTGACGTTGTACTTCGCCGCCGACGGCCTGCATCGGCGACTCTGCGCCTGGCAGTTCGCGGGAGCCGTGGGCTGAAGACGCCGCGGTCTTCCCCGTGAGCCACCTCCAGGGGCCGGCGCGGGCCATCTACGTGCGCGACATGTTTGAGCGGATTGCGCCTCGCTACGATCTGCTCAACCGGTTGATGACCTTCGGTCGAGATCGCGCCTGGCGGCGGGAGACGATCCGCCGTCTCCGTCTTGCCCCGGGAGGAAGAGTGCTGGACCTGGGGACCGGCACCGGCGACCTGGCGCTGGAGGCCCGCTCGCGACTTCCCGACGTCCGCGTGGCCGCCGCCGATTTCTCACCGGGGATGCTGCGCCTGGCCGCTGGCCGCCGAGGGGCGCAGGGGGTCGGTTGGCTCGTAGCGGATGCCGAGCGACTTCCGTTCGCTTCGGAGACGTTCGACGGCGTGGTCTCCGGCTTCCTGCTGCGCAACCTGGCGGATCTCGAGGCGGCGCTGGCCGAGCAGAGACGCGTCCTGCGGGTCGGAGGAGGTTGGAGCTGCCTCGACACGACGCCTCCGACTCCGGGCGTGCTGCGGCCGCTGATCGACCTCCACCTTCGCATCGTCATCCCCGCCCTGGGGAGGCTGATCGCCGGGGATGCCGAGGCGTACAATTACCTCCCGGGGTCGACCGCCGGGTTCCTGCCCGCCCCGGAGCTCCGACGGCGCCTGGCGGCTGCCGGCCTGGTCGACGTCGGGTTCGTTCGCCGAATGCTCGGCACCATCGCCATTCACTGGGGACATCGCCCGGAAGCCAGCGCAGAGGTATGACGCCCGATCGGTCGGAACGAAATCGCCGAATCATCGTTGCCCTGACCGGCGCCTCGGGCGCGATCCTGGGCGTTCGCGCCCTGGAGATGTTGCGCGAGCAGAGGGTGGAAACCCACCTGATCCTCTCCCCGGCGGCGCACATCACTTTGGCCCAGGAGACCGACCGCAAGATCAGCCAGGTGATCGGCCTGGCCTCGGTGCACCACGACCGGTCCGATATCGGGGCGGCCATCGCCTCCGGGTCGTTCCCGATGGACGGGATGATCGTGATCCCCTGTTCGATCAAGACGCTCTCGGCCATCGCCAACAGCTACGCCGACGACCTGATCGTGCGCGCCGCCGACGTAACCCTGAAGGAAGGTCGGCCGCTCGTCCTGGTCGTTCGGGAAACCCCGCTCCACCGCGGTCACCTGCGACTGATGGATCTGGCAGCCCGCGCCGGGGCGGTGATCTTCCCTCCCGTCCCGGCTTTCTACGGCCGGCCCGCCAACCTCGACCAGGTGATCGATGCCACCGTGGGCCGGGCGCTGCTTCGTCTCGGGATCGACAACCCCGGATACACTCGCTGGTCGGGGATGTCGTGACCGGCCGGCCTGCCAATCCCGGCCCCGGCGATCTGGCGCCCCTGCTCGAACTGCTGGCGGAAACCACCACCCTGACCCTGGCAACGCTCGACCCCGACCAAACCCCGCGGGCGACGCCGCTGTACTTCGCCTTCACCGCAGGCGCCGACCTTGTGTTCCTATCCGATCCGGCCACCCCACACGCCGCCAACCTGGCCCGGCAGCCGCAGGCCGCCGTCGCCGCCTACCCGGAACCCGCCGATTGGCGCGAGATCCGCGGCATCCAGATGAAGGGGGTGGTCGAACGGCTCGAGGGCGCAGACGCCGCCGGCGCGCTCGAAGAATTCGGCAGGAGACACCCGTTCCTGACGGAAGTGCCTGCGGCCTGGGAGGCCATGCAGGTCTACCGATTCCGCCCCGGGTGGGCGCGCTGGATCGACAACCGGCGCGGTTTCGGCTACCGGCAGGAATGGAACCGCGGATGACCGACGCCGACCCGACCGCCGCCCGCCGCGGGGAACCGTCGTACATCTGGCGGGCAGGCCAGAAGCGCCGGTTTCGGTTGATCCTGGAGGCGGCGCAGTCTCGCAGTTCGGGACGCTGTCCTCGACAACGGCTGCGGTCTGGGGGAGTACCTGGCGCGTCTGGCCGATATCGCCGAGCACGCCCACGGGGTCGAGGTCGAGAGGGCCCGGGCCGGGCTGGCGGCGACCCGAGCGCCGGCCGCCGCCGTAGTGCTCGCCCGCGGCGAGAAGCTGCCCTATCGGGAGGGTGCCTTCGACCTGATCCTGTCCCACGAAGTGCTGGAGCACGTTGACGATGATCGGGAGGCCCTGGCCGAGATCGTGCGGGTTCTGCGGCCGGGCGGTCGGCTGGTCTTGTTCGTGCCCAATCGGGGCTACCCTTTCGAAACCCACGGTGTGATCTGGAGAGGACGCTATCGTTTCGGCAACATCCCTCTGGTCAACTATCTGCCGCGGCGCTGGCGCGATCGCCTGGCGCCGCATGTGCGCGCCTATCGTGCCCGCGACCTGAGGAACCTGATCCGGGGTCTTCCGGTTCGCCCCGTCACCCGGACGGTGATCTTCGGGGCCTACGACAACCTGATCGCCCGCTGGCCGATTCCCGGACAGGCGCTGCGGTGGGCCCTGCACGCCCTCGAGAGAACACCTGTGCGCGCCCTGGGGCTTTCGCACGTCTGGGTGGTGGAGAAGGACAGCCCGGGTTGAAAGCACCGCCGGCCCACCCCGCCGACTCGCGAAGCCCCTTCTGGGCTGTGTTGTACATCGGCGCCGGGCTCGCCCTGGTGGCTTACACAATCGCCAGAGCCGCCCGGGTGCCCTTCACCCACGATGAGAGCCTCACCTTCCTCAACGCCGTGGCCCAGCCGATCGGACGGGTGGTGGGCCTTGCCTTCCGCGACCCCAACAACCACGCGCTCAACACCTGGAGCATGTACCTTGCCGACCGGCTCTTCGGCCCTTCGGAAATTGCCCTTCGATCCCCCAACCTGACCGCGCACGCCCTCTATTTGGTCTCGTCGGCGTTCCTGGCCCGCCGGATCGCGCCCCGCGCCTCGGGCTTCGCTGTCTTCGCCCTCCTGAATCTCAATCCGTTCCTGCTGGAATTCTTTTCCTTGGCCCGGGGCTACGGACTCGCCCTGGGCTTCGTTATGGCGAGCATCTCCGTCGCGCTCGAAGCGATCCTCTCGGAAGGACCGCTACGGGCTCTTTCTCTCGGTTGCGTCTCGCTTGCCCTGGCCAGTCTCGCCGTGCTGTCCAACTATGCTCTGGGCTTCTTCTATCTCTCCCTGGGGCCCGTGCTCGCGGCGGCATTCCTGCTGAGCGCCTGGCGGGTTGCGTCGAACGCCGAACAACCGTCGATCCTCGTCCATCGCCGCTCCCTGGCCCTCGGCCTGGCAGCCGCCTTTCTCTGGAACGGACTGCTGCTCGGGCTCTCGGCCGGACGGGAGCTCATCTACCTGCGCGGCAGCGGACTGCTCTATGTAGGCGGAACCAGCCTGTGGCACGACACGCTTCTCTCCCTGATCCGAGATTCGTTGCCTGGTCTTCCCTGGATCGGCCCGGCGGTGCAGGGCACGGTCGTGGTCGTCCTGCTGCTGGGAGCCTGGTCTCTGTTTCGGATCATCCTGCTCCGCCGACTGTCCCTCGACCGGATCGGCTGGGCCGCACTTGGATCTCTTCTGCCCGGCTGGGCCGCGATCATGCTCCTCGCCGCAAACCTTCTGGAGGTCAACGTCGTCGAAGGGCGTTCGGCCCTCTTCCTGGTGCCGCTTTTCGGGGCGATGACGGGTTTCGTCCTGCTCGAGGTCCAGCGGCTTTTCCCGCGCGCCCGATCCGTTGGCCCGGTCTTCCTGCTGATCATCCTGGTTGTCGCGTTGCCCAACCTGGGGCTGTCCGCCAACCTGTCCACCACCACGGTCTGGCACTATGATGCCGACACGCGCGACATGTTGGCGGATCTGGCCGCCGAGGTATCGGCCGGCCCATCAAGGCCGGTTCGCCTGGGGATCGATTGGTGGTTCGAGCCGACGATCAACTTCTACCGGGTCACACGTCCGCTGGCCTGGCTGGAACCGGCGACCCGCGCCGGGCCGGAGGGGGAGTACGATTACTACTATCTCACCCCGGCCAGTCTCTCCCAAATTACGGGCTGCCAGCTCGCCCCGATCCGAACCTACCCGGAAACCGGAAATGTCCTCGCCCGCTGCGCCATCTCGCCCTGACTTGGCCCGCCGGCGTAGTCGCAGGGCCGGTGCCAGGATCGAACTCCTGCTGGCGCTCGCCGCCGTTGCTCAGATCGGACTTGCCTTTCAAACCGTGGTCACCCCGCTCCGGGAAGACTTCGCCGCCCTGCGACGAATGTCGCCGCTCGAGCGGAGCGCCTCGATCGCTTTTGGCGACGATTTCGCCACCCTGGTCTCCTGGGTACGAGCCACCACCCCGCAGGACTCGACCATCGTCCTGCCACCGACCGAGGCGGCCTATGTCCTCGGCAACACCGGGATCATGCAGTACTTCCTCATGCCCAGGACCATCACCGACTGCCCTGACAGCATCGCCGCCGCCGTCTGCCTCGCCGGACTGAGAGGGTCAAGAACCTACATCCTGGGAGCCGCAGGGTGGCCCCCGCCCGAGGCCGTTTCGGCCGACAGGGACTACCTCCCGATCACGGAAGACCTCGGGGTCTACGCCCCTCAAGGTAAGACCCCCGGCGATGGCTAGTTTCGCTCCAACTCTGCTCTCCCTGGCGACATTCGCCGGCCTGGTGGTTCTGGGCGGACTCTGTGCGGCGACGCTGCTCCCGCGACGCGGCTGGTTCGCCCTGATCGGAGCCGCTTTCCCCCTCGGACTGGGTGTCACCACCTGGACTCTGTTCCTGATTTCCTGGGCCGGCGCCCCTCTTTCCCCCGCCGTCCTCCACGGCGCGCTCGCCGCGTTGATCCTGTTTTCGCTGGCGGGGTTCTTGCGCTTCGGCCACGGCCGGTCGGCCGGCGCCGAAGGAGAAATGCTGTCCCGCGGCTCCAGGACGGCGATCGTCGGCGCGGCTTCCGGGATCGCCCTGTTGCTGGTCGCGGCCCTCGCCCTGGCCGTCCTCCGTTCCTACTCGACCTGGGACGCCATGGCGATCTGGGCTTCCAAGGGATACGGGATCGCCCTGGCGCAATCGGTGTTTGGCGCACAGGAGTGGGGCTCCTTCGGTCTGAACTACCCGCTCAACATCCCGCTGGCCATCGCGGTATTCCGGATCATTGGCGGAGACCTCCTGCCCGAATCCACCTTCGTCTTCCCTCTGTTCTATGCCTCCCTGCTGTTCGCCGCCTTCGGTTTCCTGCGACGCGGAGGCAGGCGCGCCACCCCGGCTGCCGTCGGCGCCCTGCTCGTCGGGTCCCTGCCGATTGTCTTCGACCATGCCAGCCAGGGGTATGCCAACCTCCCGCTTGCGGTCTATTTGATCCTGGGCACGCTGCGGGCGATCGAGGCGACCCTCGACGAAGACCCAAGGGGTCAGGCTCTCAGCGGATTGTTCTTCGGTCTGGCCTGCTGGACCCGTCCCGAGGGGGTTCTGCTCTCCGCCGCGACGGCGGCCGGCCTGACCCTGGCACTCCGATACAGCCTCGCCGGTCGCCAGTCGCAGGTGCAGTGGCTCCTGCCGATGACGGCCGTTGCTCTCCCCTGGATCGTCTTCACCGGGAGCTACGGCCGGGAGAGCCTGATGACCGAAACGCTGGCCCGGGCTGGGGCGGCCCTTGCCGGCGGGGATTTCCGTCTCGACTCGTTTTTCCGCATTGCCCGCTTCATGGGCCACCAGCTCGTCCGACCCACGGTATGGGGAGGGCTTCTGCCCATCGCCGTACTTGCGCTGGCCCTGCGGGCCGGAAACCTCCGCCCCCGAATCTTACCCGGAAGCTTTTGCGGTTCTGGCAGCGCTCCTCGCCCTGGGCGCAGCCCAAACTCTTTACTTCTACCTGTTAGGTTTCCTCGACGTGTTACCCGAGTGGCTTCAGACGAGCGGCAACCGGATGTTTCTTGCCCCCGGAATCCTCCTGATGATTCTCTGCGTCCGCCTGTTGGGTTCCCGGCCGGCGCCTGGGTCGCCTCCGCCGAACGCTCGGCCGTAGCCGCCCGTCCGGCCTCAGCCCGCAGGCGGGGGCGGCTTTTGCGCGATGCAGACGAGGGACAGCCCGACGGGCGGCGGGATCCGACGTTCGAGGACGGAGAGCCAGGGCACCACCAAGCGACTAAAAGCCTTGATCTGGGCGGGTGACTCCGCGTGCCGTGGCAGCAGCCGATTGTTGACGAACCAACCAAGAACCCCCAGGCTGTTGATGTAGTGAACTCTCTCCACCGCCAGACCCGCCGCTGCGACGCGACGGGCGAGGTCATTCTTCGTGTAGCGCCGATGGTGACCCAATGCGCGGTCGACGCTGCCCATCAGCGCCGGGAGGGCGGGGACGATCAGCAGCAGCCAACCGCCGGGCTCCAGGGCCCCCCTGACGTTTCGCAGCGCCTGTCCGTCGTCGAGGACGTGCTCGAGGACGTTGAAGCACAAGGCGGTGTCAAAACGATGTGAGGCCAGCTGGCGCAGCCCGGGGTCTGCGACGTCTCCCCGGGTGACGAGGATGTTGGGGCGGTCGTCGAAACGAGAACGCAGCCTGTCGATCGCCAGCGGATGGATCTCGAGACAGACGACCAACTCGCGATCCGTCAGGAACTCGGTGTAGTTCCCGATCCCGGCCCCGATTTCCAGAATGCGCGCCCCGATGTGGTCCTCGACATGGCTCAGCAGCCAGCGACTATACTCGACGGCGCCCGCCATGATCTCGAGATCCGGAACCGTCATATCGTCCGACATCGCCGGGATCGATCTCTCCCGTGGGGGATGGGGGAACCGGCACCCAGGACCCTGATCCTGCGGCCCTACGCGCCCCCGCCTTTCCGGCGGCCGCCGACAACGGGCCCGCGCCCGACCCGCAACAGGTGCTCGACCTCTTGGAACCGCCGGTCGATGGTGTGGAGGACCAGGCCGACGGAGGTCAGCAGCACTCCCCCGAAGACCAGGAAGGACACCAGGCAGGCCAGCCAGACGACCTGCTCGGCGGCGGGCTGCCGCAGGCTCGCCGCTCCCACCGTGACAAGACCGGCCAAGGCCAGGATGACGCCCAGGCTCCCGAAGAAGGTCAGGGGCTTGTAGTCGCGCACCAATCCCAGGATCGTCCCCAGAATACGAAACCCGTCGCTCACCACTTCGATCTTTGAGTGGCTGCCCGGCGGACGTTCCCCCAGGACGACCGGGACGTCGAGCAGCCGGTAACCTCGCTCGAGGGCCTTGATGGTCATCTCCGCCTCGATCTCGAAGCCGCCGAGGAACAGCGGGAGCCCCTCGATCAGGGCCCGACTCATGGCACGATAGCCCGTCAGGACGTCGGTCAATCGGGTCCGGAAGACGGCGTTGATCACTTCTCGGTAGAGGAAATTCCCGATCAGGTTGACCGGTCGAAACCGCCCCGAGCCGCCGTCCATGATCCGGGAGCCGATGACCATGTCGGCCTCCCCGCGCAGGACGGGCGCGATCAGCCCGGCGGCCGCCTCCGCCGGATAGGTGTCGTCGGCGTCCACCAGGACGACCACGTCGGCCTCCGCCTCCCGGAAGAGTGCGTGGACCACATAGCCCTTGCCGCGGCGGGGTTCGACGATCACCTCGGCTCCCGTCCGGCGGGCGAGTTCCGCCGATCCATCCACCGATCCGTTGTCGCCCACGATGATTCGGGCGTTCGGCAACACTCGCCGGAAGTCGGCCACCACCTTCCCAACCGTCGGCCGCTCGTTCAGGCAGGGGATCACCACACAGACCCGATCGCCGCGCAGCCGGTCGGCGGCGCTGGTCTGGCGGCCGGGCCCTCGTTCGGCCCGCGCCTTGGCCCGAGCCCGCGACCCGAGCCCTCGCTGTCCGCCCCGAGCCGTCCCCTGCGCCGGTCGGGTCATGGTTCACCGGCGTGAGCCACGGCCTCTCCCACTTCCCTGACCTCGACCGGTACGCCTTCGAGATGCGACGGGATCACGTCGGTGGAGGGAAGCTCCGAAGCCGGCACCTTGCGCTTCACCAGGACCACGATCGCCACCACTTCGCCGGTCTCCCCGCGCAGCCGGCTCAGGCCGACACCAACCCCGAGGACGTTGGCCTTCGCCAGCAACTCCGCCTCGTGCGTCTGCTTGACTCGAATCGCCTGGCGGGTGGACGGATCGTCGGTGGAGGTCATCCGAGCTTCAGCCCCAGGGCGTCCAACACATCCTCGATCGGATTGTAGATGGTGGCCTGGTCGGAGCCGGCGTACAACAGTCCGACGGCATGGGGGGTGTCGGCCTCGACCAGGAGCGAACCGGAGTCCCCGGGCTGCGACATCGATCCGGTAAGAATCTGCCCCTCGAAGCGGGCGGTCTTCCCCCCGTAATCCACATCGACGGTCGCCTCGATGACCGTGACCAGTCCGCTGGTCAGCCCTGTCGTTCGACCCGACTTGCGGACTTTCATTCCCAGCACCGCCGGCGCGGTGCCCACCAGGGCGCCGATCTCGAGGATCTGGTCGGAGACGTCGGCGTCGAGCAGCGGGCGAGCCACGGCGGCGTCCACCCGGTTGGTCGCCTGCGGGTCGACCCGCACCGTCTCCAGCCGGTGCTTCGACCCGACCCAGTCGGCCACCTGGTTGGCCGCCCCGGCAACCCAGCGGGCAATCCCGCAGCTCCCGGGTTCGCGGGAGTACTCGATCGGGACGAACCGCTCGAGCAGGGCGAGGCTGTCGCTCTCCTCCCGCCCGCCGTCGGCCGGGCCGGGCTGCAGGATCGGATCTTCGGCCGAGGCCTGATTGCTGTTGGCCAGGACGTGGTTGTTCGAGAGAATCAGCCGGGCACCCGTGGTTCGATCCCGGACCACGCCGCCCAGGGTCCCGGCGGTGATCAGGTAGTGACCGAGGCTGGCGCCTCCCGGCGCCGGTCGAATCCGGCTTCGGCGCTCGACCTGGGCCCGCAGCACGCCGACTTCCTGGACGTCGGTAGCGATCCCTTCCAGGTGGCTCGGGACGCGCGCCTCCGCGGTCAGGCTGGCCGGGGGACGCTTCCGCCGGACCAGGGCGACCACACAGACTTCGTCCCCCAGCCGACCTTGGCGGCGGCGCAGCCCGACCCCGACGCCGACCACGTTGGGCCGAGCCAGGAGAGCCGTCAGGTGAATCTCCTTGGCGTGACGGGCTCGGGCGACCTCGGTCATACGAGTCCCTGCCTTCTTCGATCAGCTGTGGATGGCATGGCCGGAGGTATCGTGCGCGGCTTCCATCAGGACCTCGCTCAGGGTCGGATGGGCGTGCACATTGCGGCCAATTTCCGCCGGGGTCAACTCCATCATCTGCGCCAGGGTCAACTCGGGCAGCAGCTCGGTCACTTCCGGGCCGATCATGTGCGCTCCCAGGATTTCCCCATAGCGCCCGTCGGTAATGATCTTGACCCAGCCGGCGTAGTCGCCCAACCCGAGCGCTTTGCCGTTGGCCTGGAAGGGAAACCGGCCGACCCTTACTTCGTGGCCGCGTTCCCGCGCCTGGGCCTCGCTGAGTCCGAAGGCACCCACCTGAGGCTGGCAGTAGAAGGCCCGGGGCATGTTCTCGTACGTCAGGCTGACGGTCTCGACCCCGGCGATGTTTTCGGCGCACACCACACCCATGGCCGAGGCCACGTGGGCCAGCATCAGCTTGCCGGTGACGTCGCCGATCGCCCAGACTCCGGGGAGGTTGGTAGCCATCCGGTCGTCAATCTCGATGAAACCGCGCTCGGTCAGCTTCACTCCCGCCTGCTCCAGGCCCAGATCGCCGCTGTTGGGGCGGAACCCGGCCGCCAGCAAGGCCTGATCGGCCTCCAACACTTCCTCCCCGCCCTCCCCGCGCACCCGCACCTTGACCTTGGTCTTCAACGCCTCGACGCCTTCGACCCGCGTTCCGGCCATGATTCGGATCCCGCGCTTGGCGAAAGCCTTGGACAACTCCTTGCTGATCTCCTCGTCCTCGGTGGGGGCGATCCGCGGCAGCATCTCCACCAGGGTCACCTCGGCTCCGTAGCTGTTGTAGATGGTGCCGAACTCGAGCCCGATCGCGCCGGCGCCGATGATCACCACCGAGGCAGGCATCGACTCCTGGAGGATCGCTTCGCGGTAGGTCATCACCCGCTTCCCATCCGGAGTGATCCCCGGCAAGGTGCTCGGGCTGGCGCCCGTGGCGATCACGACGTGCCTGGCGTTCAGGTCCACGCTCCCCTCGGCCGTCTCGACTTCGACCGTTCCGGCCGAGCGGAGCCGGGCGCGGCCCATATGAACGTCGACCTTGTTCTTCTTCATCAGGAAGCCGACACCCTTCACCAGCCTGTCGGCCACCTGCCGGCTGCGCCGGACGGCGGTCGGGTAATCCAACTTCAGTCCGTCGAGTTGGAACCCGAATTCCTGGCCCCGCTCGCGCAGCAAATGGGCGATCTCGGCGTTGCGCAGCAGGGCCTTGGACGGGACGCAACCGATGTTCAAACATACCCCGCCCAGGAACTCGCGATCCACGACGGCTGCCTTCAGGCCCAGCTGCGCCGCTCGGATGGCGCAAACATAGCCGCCCGGTCCGGCGCCGATCACCACAACGTCATAGTCCGGCATGCGATCTCTCCCTGAATTCCTCTCGGCGAGGCGACGGGCTCGTGGCCTCTGCCTGGCAAGTTCCCCTCAACCGGGTCCTCGATCGGGCAAGGCGGCGCAAGGGTATCTCGTCAGCCATCCCCGGAACTACCAGCCTAGCTCCACGACTCCAGCCGCCCGACCACCGCCGCCAGGAAACGGTCGCCCACCGCCCCGTCGAGCATCCGGTGATCGAACGTCAGGGTCAGATACACCATCGGCCGGATGGCGAACGCCTCCACCCCGCCCGATTCCACCACCACCACCCGCTTCTGTATCTTGCCGACCCCGAGGATCCCCGCCTGGGGCTGGTTGATGATCGGGGTGGCCAGGAGCGATCCGCTGACCCCGTGGTTGGTGATGGTGAATGTTCCCCCCTGCACTTCTTCCGGCATCAGCTTCCGTCCACGCGCCCGGGCTCCCAGATCGTTGACGGCGGCGGCGATCGCCAGCAGCGACAGCTGATCCGCATCCTTGAGGACCGGGACGATCAAGCCGTCGTCCCCCAGCGACACCGCCACGCCGACGTTCACCTGGCGGTGCAAGACCACGCCCTCATCGGCCCAGGAAGCGTTGACCCACGGAACCGCCTTGAGCGCGGCCACGCTGGCGGCCACGAAGTAGGCGGTGAATGTCAGATCCGCCCCGTCGCGGGCAAACTGCTCCTTGTGCGCTTGCCGGTGAGCGACCACCCGGCTGAGGTCCGCTTCCATCAGGGTGGTCACATGCGGGCTGGTTCGCCGGGAGCGGAGCATGTGGTCGGCGATCATCCGACGAACGGAGCCGTGGGGAACCATCTGCCCCGGGGCCGGACCCGCCGCGGACGGCGGGCTACCGAAGACTTCCTCCGAAGGACGGAACAATTCGCCGGAGGCAGGTTGCTCCCAGGCCGAGCCCGCGGCGGGCGCCGACGTCACATGAGCCAGCACGTCCTTCTTGGTGATCCGTCCACTGGCGCCGGTTCCACGCACCTGGGCCAGGTCGACCCCTCGCTCGGCGGCGATCTTCGCCACCACCGGGGAAATGAAACCCACCTCGGGACGTGCTGCCGGCTCCGTCCGGGCGACCGGCGATGGGGTCGGAGCGGAAGCCCGGGCGGGCGCCTTCGCAGCCGCCGGCACAGGAGCAGCCGAGGGAGCGGAAGCCGGGAGATCCGGCACCGGCTCGCCCGCCGCTCCGATCACCGCCAGCAACGTGCCGGCCTGGACCGTCGTTCCCTCGGGAACGAGCACCCGCAGCAACACCCCTCCGGCCGGGGAAGGAATTTCGGTATCGACCTTATCGGTGTTGACCTCCAGCAGCGGCTCGAACTCCTGGATCGGTTCGCCTTCCGCCTTCAACCACTTCGACACGGTCCCTTCGACGACCGATTCGCCCAACTGGGGCATGATCACCTGGGTTGACATGGATCACTCCGCATGAGGTCGGCCAGGCGCACGGCCGGCCAGACGATCAAGTCCCGAACTGCCTTGTTCACCATTCCCCCTCCGAAACTCCACTTCGTTTTGAGAAACCTCGCCCCCGGCAACCGACCACGGCCCCCTCAATACCCTGCCAGGTCGCGCATCGCCGCCGCGATCTTCTCAGGGTTCAGCATGAACCACTCCTGCAGCGGGTGGCTGTAGGGCATCGCCGGAACGTCCGGCCCGGCCAGGCGCCGGATCGGTGCGTCCAGATCGGTGAAGGCCTCGTCGGCCAGGAGGGCCGCCAGCTCGGCGCCAAATCCGCCGGTCAGGTTGTCTTCATAGACGATCAGGGCCTTCCCGGTCTTGCGCACCGATCCCAGAATCGTCCCCTTGTCGAGCGGCACCAGGCTGCGGACATCAACCACCTCGACCGACACGCCTTCGGCCGCCAGGGCCTCGGCCGCCTGGAGCGTGTAGTGGAGCATCATGCCGTAGGCGATGGCGGTCAGGTCGCTGCCCGAGCGGGCCAGCCGCGCCGCTCCCAGGGGCTCGAGAATCTCGTGATCCTCGGCCACTTCCCCCTTGATCAGCCGGTATCCCTTCTTGGGCTCGAAGAACAAGACCGGGTTGGGATCCCGTACGGCCGACTTGAACAGCCCTTTGGCGTCGTGGGGGTTCGAAGGAATGACCACCTTCAGTCCGGGAACGTGGGCGAAGAAGGCCTCCACCGACTGGGAGTGATACAGTCCCCCGCCGATCCCACCGCCATACGGCGCCCGGATCACCATCGGGACGGTCCATTCGCCGTTCGACCGATAGCACATCTTGGCCGCTTCATTGACGATCTGATTGAAGGCCGGATGGATGAAATCAGCGAACTGGATCTCGCAGATCGGGCGCAAACCGTACAGGGCCGCTCCGATCCCGACGCCCACGATGGAGAGCTCCGCCAGCGGCGAGTCGATCACCCGGTCCGGGCCGTACTTGTCGTACAAGCCCTGGGTGGCACGGAACACCCCGCCACGCGGCCCGACGTCCTCCCCGACGATGAACACCCGGTCGTCGCGGGCGAGTTCCTCGTCCATGGCCTGCCGCAGAGCTTCGATCAGCGTGATTTCAGCCACGGCGGACGTCCTCGACGAACACCGGATGGGCCGCCTCGCTGACATCCGGATACGGCGCGGCTTCGGCAAACCGGATGGCATCGTCGACGGCGGCCGACGCCTCTTCCTTGAAGCGCGAGCCTTCCGCTTCGGTCAGGATCTTCCCCTGGCGCAGCACCGTTTCGAAGGCGGCCAGGGGGTCGGAGGCCTTCATCGAACTCGATTTCTTCCCGCGGCCGGTACGATCGGTCGTCGTCGTCGGACGAGTGCGGGGTCAGGCGCGACACCATCGCCTCTACGATCGTCGGGCCCTCGCCGCGGCGCGCCCGGTCGACCGCTTGCGCCATGGCCGCGTGCATCGCCTGCACGTCGAGTCCGTCCACCCGCACGCCGGGCAGGCCCAGGCCGGCCGCCTTCTCCGCCGCCCCGCCCACCGCCATCTGTTTCTCCTGACGCACCGAGATGGCGTAGATGTTGTTCTCGACCAGGAAGATGACCGGGAGCTTGTGGATCGCGGCCCAGTTCACGCCCTCGTACCACTCTCCCTGTGAAGTCGATCCCTCGCCGATGGTCGTCAGGACCACGGCCGAATCGCCGCGCAGCTTGATCCCGAGCCCGATCCCGGAGGCGTGCGGAGTCTGGGTGGCGACGGGAGACGAGTGGCTGACCACGTTGGCCCGGCGCAGGCTCCAGTGGCTCGGCATCTGGCGGCCACCGGAGGTCGGCTCGTCGCGCTTGCCCAGCAAACCCAGGGCGAATTCGCGTGGGGTCATCCCGACGGCCAGCATCAACGCCAGGTCGCGATAGTAGGGCACGACCCAGTCGGACCCCCGTTGAAGGGCGAAAGCGGCGCCGACTTGCGCCGCTTCATGTCCGATACACGAGATGTGAAAGGCGATCTTCCCCTGACGATGGAGCACCCAGGCGCGCTCATCCAACCGCCGCGCCAGAAGCATGACACGGTACATTTCCAGCAGCGTGCTTTCGGGCAACCCCATGCGGCGCGCCTCCGCCCGGCGTGGCAATCGTGCTCGAGGCCTGAAAACGAGGTCGTGCGTGGCAGCCCGGCAATCTTATCCGGTTCGCTCCGGAATCTCAAGCCGAGGCCGATTCCTGAGGGTCACCCGGGTCGAACGGCTCGGGTTCGAAGACCGCCGGGGCCCGCCGTGGGAACCAGCGAGGCACCTGCCGACGATAGGCGCGGTACGCCTCGCCGAAAGTCGTCTCCAGCCGTGGCTCTTCGGTGCCGGTGACAAACCGATGAAAGGCAACGGTCAGGATCAGCCCGTACATCCCGACGGCGGTCGATCGGTAGGCAAGACTCTGTGCCAGCAGCGCCCCCAGGGCGGCCAGGTACATCGGGTTGCGGACTCGCCGATAGGGACCGACGACCACCAGGCGCTGCGGCGGATCGGAAGGCAGCGGCGTTCCCCTCCCGACGCTCAGAAACACCCGCAGGCAGGCCAGATACAGCCCGGCGGCTACGCCGGCCAGAAGAAGCGAGAAGACCTCCACCACGCCGAGCTGTCTCGGGAACCGTCCCAGTCCCGCTGCCACCAGACCCAGGGGCACAAGGACGACGGCGGTCCCGGGCAGGATGGCCGTGGCCGCCGCTGCTCGAATCCCCAAGGGCAGCCCCCTACCCCGACGGGCCAGGGCGGCCTCGTCGCCGGCGTAGAACCTCGTCGGAGGCGGCCCGCCGATCACGCTGGTGCGCCCGCCAACGGGCGCGCCGTTCCCTCCACGACCGCCCCAGGACCGCATACCCGACGCCCGCCAGCAGCCCAAGCTGGATCAGGAACGAAAGGCCGATGAGCAGTTCCTTGCCGGTTGTCCGGTCGGGGACCAGGTACAGGGTGGCACTACGGCGGGGATGGGTCAGCGCATAGGTGCCCGGCTGCGGCACTGCGAACCGAAAGACCGGTCGTCCGGGAACGCGCGGCTCGTCGTAGGGCATCAGACCCCGGGCGACGTACTCCACAGCCACGTCTTCTCCGTTGTCCGCCCGTTGGATCACCAGGAACGGCGGGCTATCGGATTTCTCCAGAACCAGAGCGATCTCCAGCAATCCGACGTCGGCCAGATAGACCGCATACGTCTCTGCGCGTGGAAACACGACCACCGTGGGGGACGAGGCCATGGGCAGGGCGACGATCTCGCTGCCCGCCACGCCCTCCAGCAGCCCCACCACCCGGGGCACGACCAGGAACGGCATCCCGGCCCACTTGACCACGGCCGAGGCTGAGCAGACCAGCATCACCCCGACGGCGACAATCAGGATCCCCGCGGCGATGGTGGAAAAACGCGGTGGCGGGGGCGGCGGAGTGGTCATCGCGGTGCGCTTCGGCTTTCAGCCGCCGGGCCGGCTCCGTTCCGCCACGATCTCGACCACGTCGCGCACTTGAATCAGGTCTCCCTGTTCGCGCGCCGCATCGCCCAGCATCACCAGACAGAACGGACAGCCCACCGCCAGCACTTCGGCGCCCGTGGCCCGGGCCTGTTCCAGGCGGAGTTGGCTCACCCGCTGGTCGCCGTGTTCTTCTTCCTTCCACATCTGTCCACCGCCGGCGCCGCAGCACATCGAATCGCCGCGGCTGGCCGCCATCTCGGTCACAGACGCCCCGGCCAGGGCCAGGGTGCGACGCGGAGCTTCGAACACGCCGTTCTGCCGTCCGAGGTAGCACGGATCGTGGAAGGTCAGGCTGTCCAATCCTTCACCGGATAGGGTCAGCCGGCCGGCCTCGATCAGTTCCTGGAGGAACTCGGTGTGGTGAACCACCTGGTAGGTCCCGCCATAGGCCGGATATTCGTTCTTCAGCGTGTGCAGGCAGTGCGGGCAGGTGGTCAGGATGCGTCGGGGCGCGACCTGGTTGAGAGTTTCGACGTTCGCCACAGCCAGCTCGTGGAACAGGTACTCGTTCCCGCTGCGCCGCGCCGAATCCCCGGTGCAGCGCTCCTGCGGGCCGAGGACGGCGAAGCGCACTCCGGCCGTTTTCAAGACCGCCGCCAGGGCACGGGCCGTCTGCTGCGCCCGGGCGTCGGTGGCCGGCGCACAGCCGACCCACCACAGAATCTCGGCGTCGGGGGTTTGCGAGGCCAGGGGGAGGTCCAATCCCTCGGCCCACTCCAGTCGCTTCTCCGGGCCGATGCCCCACGGGTTGGCCGACCGTTCCATGCCCCGATAGGCCGCCTGCAACTGTTCAGGGAAGGCGCTTTCGGTCAGGACCAGATGGCGTCGAATCTCCAGGATGTCGCGCATCGGCTCATTGCCCACCGGGCAGACATCGATGCACGCCCCGCAAGCGGTGCAGGCCCAGACCGCCTCGGGAGTGATGGCGAATTCGAGCAGGCTCTGGCTGCTGGGCTCGCCCGCCGCCAGACGGCCGCCTTCCTGATTCAGGAAGTAACGCTTGTTGATTTCCAGCGCGGCCGGCGAGAGCACCTTCCCGGTCACGTAGGCCGGGCAGGCCTCCTGGCACCGATTGCACATGATGCAGGCGTAGGCGTCGACCAGAGCCGTCCAGGAGAGATGTTCCAGACGGGAGGCGCCGAATTGCTCGACCGAGGGGTCGTCGAACTCCATCGGGTCGAGGGCGCCCATCGACGGCCGATCGGGCTTGAGCAGGAAGTTGATCGGCGCAAAGAACAGATGCAGGTGCTTCGAGAACAGGAAGTAGGGAAGGAAGAGCAGGATCAAGCCCAGGGCCACCCAGAACGCAACGTGGATGGCGGCTTCCAGCGCCGGCCCGGTCCAACCCTGCCAGGCCGACGCCAACGCCGTGGCGAACGGCTCCCACGGGTCGTCCCCGTGCTGGGCCAGGTGGAAACTGCGACCGACGAACCGCGCCCCGACATGCAGCACGATGAAGGCTGCCACCACGGCTGAGTCGCGGCGAATGCCGCGTTTGGCCTTGGGATGCAGCAGCGTCGACTCGCGCACACCCAGGGCCGCAGGCCGAAACCCGAAGCGGCGGAGGATCAGGTAGGCCATCCCCACCAGGACGGCCACGCTCAGCCCATCGGCCCCCAGCCGGTATAGGTCTCCCGCCGCGCTTCCTTCCAGGAAGACGAACCCGGGGAGAAAGGCCTCCACCACGTCCACCAGGTTTACCAGCACGTAGAAGACGAAGCCCCAGCCGACGAAGGCGTGGAACAGGCTGGTCAGCCGTCGGACTCGGAACGTGGGCGCGAAGGTGACTGTCTTGACCAGCGCCCGCACGGTCCGGCCCGCCAAGCCTTGCAGGGTGGGCCGCCCTTGACCCCGGGCGATGGTCCGCACGATGCGCAGGGCGGCCAGGGCGGTCAGGATCAGGCTCAGAAGAGCGGTCAGCAGGAACAGGGTTCTTTCGATCGGAGTGAGCATTTCGTCTCCGGGGAGGCGGTCGAGCGAGGAACGGGCGCAGCCAAGGGAGTCTATCACACGGGCGCGCGCAGGCCCACGATGGAGGGCGGTCCGGAGGATGACCTCCGTCCGGAATCCCGCTGATCGATTGGGGTTCGGGTCAGGCGGCGCGGGCCGGGGCCAGAATCTCGAGCGTCTCCGGTTGGGGATGGGTCGCCAGATACCCCGAGATGTCGTCCAGTGCCTTGCGGTAACGGGCCAGCAGATCTTCGTCGGTGCCCTTGAAGCGCTGCAGGGTCTGCTGAGCACAGGCCGTACAGCCGCGCAAAGCGCGATACGAATCCATTTCGCAGCCCAGGCAACCGTCGAGGCGAATCATCAGCAGGGAGAAAGCCAGGTTCTGGGGGTCATCTGCAGGCGCGGCAACCACCTGATCAACCAGCTCGCGCCAGGCCAAGCCTCGGGCTCGCGCCAGCCGGGGGATCGATGTGGGAGGAAAGAGGATGTGGCTGTCGGCATGCATCCGGCTAGTCTCGAGGTCCCAGGGGGCGATGAAGGCCGCCTCTCGTGCATTGTAGAAAGCAGCGACCCTCGGAGACCCCAGTACTTTGGTACCAAGATCGAATGACCCCCACATCTGGGGGGTCATTTGACTTCTTCAGCGGCTTTGCGAGGGTTTCTAAGCCCCGCCGGATCCGTAGGAGGCCTCATCGGTCGGGGTCTGGCCCGAAGGATCGTAGACGTAGACGTAACTGCCTTCCTCGGCGAAGTTGTAGATCCACTGGGCGTCGGTCAGGGTCAGGTTGACGCAGCCACGCGAGGTGGTCGTCCCGAACCTGGCGTGCCAGTACGTTCCGTGGAGGGCGCGCGCCTGGTCAAAGTACAAGACCCACGGAACGCTCTCCAGGTGGTAGAAGCCCTCCTGCCCGGGGAATCCGCCGGTCATCAGGTCGCGCTCGAGTTTGGCCCACACCTGGAACGTTCCGGGCTTGGTCCAGAAGCCGTTGCGTCCGGTCGAGACCATCGTGGCGAAGACCAATTCCCCACCCTGGTAAGCCGCCACGGTCTGTTCATACAGGTTGACCGAAATCCACCGGTCGCCTTCCACCCCCGGCGGGCGGGCGGGATCGGGGACGACCCGGGCCACGTTGCGCTGCTCGATCCACTCGTCGCGGCCTACCTGGTACCAGTCCCAATCCCCGACCCGTTCGACCGCGTAGACCTGCACCAGGTCGAACTTCCCCAGCCAGTGATCGGTGTACGACTCGACTCCTGGCTGACGGGCGGTGAAGGTGCCCGAGATCACCCACCCGAAAGCCCGAGACGGGGTCCGACTGAAGGCGCGGCCGCTGAAAGTCGGGGGCTCGAAGGCGCTGACGTCCCCGGAGCGCACGTAACCCCGGCTGGTAGCGTAGACCGTTGTCCCTCCCGCGTTCTGGCTGTCCACGTAGTACAGGTACACGAAGCCGTCGCCCAGTTCTCCGGATTGCCCGGTCCCTTCGGCGGCGGCCTCGGCGGAGGGAAACAGGCGCACCGGTTTCTTGGCACGCAGGTAGGTGGTAGGGACGTAGTACATCGACGGATCGAACGGAACCGTCGGCAGCGGCATGGCCGGGTACAGACCCCGTTCGGCCAGGTCGACCAGGGCCGCGCCGGGCCCGAGGTCGGGGCACAGCTCCGGGTGGCGCAGTTGGAGCCGAGGCGGGCACAGATAGTCGCCTACCGGGCCCGTCTCGAGTTCCCGGTCCGGCCGCCAGCAGTGGCCCGATGAGCAGTCCCGCCAGTTCCACGCGCATGGCGGCGATTCTACCAGCCGCCCGGACGCGGTTCACCCATACGCCGCCACCTCTTGCCGGGACCGCGCCGCGAAATCGCCGATCGACATGACGCCGTCGTCTTCCCCCGAACGGCGCCGCACCGACACCGAACCGGCTTCCGCCTCCCGGTCTCCCACCACCAGCATGTAGGGGACCTTGCGCATCTGGGCGCTCCGAATCTTGGCGTTCATCCGCTCCGATCCCTGGTCCACCTCCACCCGCAGCCCGGCCTCCCGCAGCTGATCGGCCGCGCTCCGGGCGAAGTCGGCGTGCCGGTCGGCGATCGGGATCAGCACCGCCTGCACCGGCGCCAACCACAGGGGGAACGCCCCGGCGTAGTGTTCGATCAGGAAGCCGATCATCCGCTCATGGGTGCTGAGCGGCGCCCGGTGGATCACCAGCGGCATCTCCTCCTGGCCGTCGCGGTTGACAAAGCGCAGCCCGAACCGCTCCGGCTGGGCGAAGTCGACCTGGTTGGTCATCAGGCTGAACTCCCGCCCGGTGGCGCTCCAGATCTGGACGTCGATCTTCGGCCCGTAGAAGGCCGCCTCGTCGGCGACCTCGACATACGGCACGCCGCCGTGCTCCATCGCCGAGCGGACCATCGCTTCGGTCTTCTCCCACAGGCGCGGGTTGTCGACGTACTTCTTGCCCAGCCCAGACTTGTGGTGGGTGCTGAACCGCATCCGGTACTTCTCGATCCCAAAGATCCGGAAGTACCGCAGGTAGATCTGGATGACCGCCAGGAACTCCTGCTCAAACTGCTCCTCGGCCACGTAGATGTGGGCGTCGTTCATCTGCATCGAGCGCACCCGCAGCAGCCCAAACAGCTCGCCGCTTTTCTCGTAGCGGTAGCAGGTGCCGTATTCGGCCAACCGCAGCGGGAGTTCGCGGTAGGAACGCGGCCGGCTGGCGTAGATCTTGTGGTGCATCGGGCAGTTCATCGGTTTGACGTAGTAGCGCGTTCCCTCCAGTTCCATCGGCGGATACATCGAGGGCGCATAGTACGGCAGATGGCCGCTGTGCAGGAACAGATCTTCCTTCGCCAGGTGCGGCGTTCGGACTCGGACGTAACCGGCCCGGGCCTCGGTGTCCTTGGCCAGTCGCTCCAGTTCTTCGATCATGACCGCACCGTTGGGAAGCCACAGGGGCAGCCCGGGGCCCACTTCCTCGTCGTGGATGAAGATCTCCAGGTCGCGCCCGAGCTTGCGGTGGTCACGGCGCTTGGCCTCTTCCAACATCTCCAGGTGCCGCTCGAGTTCTTCGGCCGTCGGAAAGGCCGTGCCGTAAATGCGTTGAAGCATCGGACGAGTTCTCATCCCCCCGCCAGTAGGCCCCGGCCACACTCAGCAGCTTCACCCCGTCGGGGTTGACCTGGCCCAGATCGGCCACGTGCGGTCCGCGGCACAGGTCGGTGAAGACGTCGTGGGTGTAGGTCGAGATCACCGGCGTCTGGTCCGTCGGGTTGCCGTACTCATCGGCGCCGCCGCGCTCCAGGCCGTCGATCAGTTCGATCTTGTACGGCTGGTCGGCGAACAGCCGGCGGGCGTCGGCGGCCGAGAGCTCCTCCCGCCGAAAGGCATGCCGGCCTGCGAGGATCTGACGCATCCGCTGCTCCAGGCGCGTCAGATCTTCCGGGGTCAGGCTGCGGGGCAGATCGAAGTCGTAGTAGAACCCTTCTTCGATCGGCGGCCCGATGGCGATCTTGGCCTCCCCCGGAAACAGCTCCATCACCGCCTGAGCCATCACGTGCGCGGCCGAGTGCCGAATCCGGTACAGCTGCGAATCTTCGTAGCGTTCCATCGCGGTGCCTGGCATCATCCACCTCCAAAGGCAACGGCCCCCGCCCGATCTGGGGCGAGGGCCGAAGGCGCTCACGGTTCCACCCAGGTTGACCCGACGATCCAACTGCGGGCCATCTCCGGCAGCCGCTATCGGGGCTGAACCGCCTGCCTTGTTTCGTCGTCGCCAGGAAGAGGGGCGAGGGCGAAGGACGGAAGGCGCTCGCGGGGGGTTTTCACCGGTGTGCTCCTGCGGCGGCTCTCAGCCTGGGCCGCCGCTCTCTGGCGGGCACGTGCCGGCTACTCGTCCCGGTCGTGGCGTTCGTGCATCGATTGTGGTGGGCGGTATAGGACTTCGAACCTACGACCTTTGCGATGTCAACGCAACGCTCTAACCAACTGAGCTAACCGCCCTGAACTCTCATTATATCCCGACACGGCCGCGGTTCAACCCTGGATGTCGGGCGGGTTCGGCGCCGCCAGCGCCTCCAGGTCTTCGGCCGTGACCTCCGGGGGTCGTCGGCCGCGCAGGAACCCGAGCAACCCTCCGGCCGCCACCGCCGGGACGGCCAGGCACAGGCAACCGAGCAGACCACCGGGAAACCACGGGGTCTGGTAGCCGGCCGCGTGCAGGGCCTCGGATCCGTCGGCCAACCTTCCCAGACCGGCGAAACCGCACAGGCCGACGACCAGGATGAGCCAGGCGATCCACCAGCAACCGCGTCGTCGAGGGTTCATCGCCAGCCTCCTACTTCGCCAGCCCGATGCCGCGTCGGATGATCTCCAGGCTGCTCTTTCCCCACGGCGCCAGGCCCTGGGCCGCCCGGGCCTCGTTGACCAAGCGCAGGACAGTGTCGGGTGTCACCGGGATCTTGGCCTGCTTCATCCGTCCAATCAGTTCCAGCATCGGGCCGCGAGTCTGGGCCACGATCTGCCCCACCTCGGCTGCTCCGGCCCGCGCCGACAGCCTGCCCGCGGCCCGGGTCGCCGCACCGGCGGCCTGTCGACCGGCCCACCAGGCGGTCGCTTTCCCGGCGGCCAGTGTCGCCAGGCCCGCCATCGATGCTGCCGCCAACCCCGCTTCGGCCACCAGGCCGACCAGCGAAGCCGCACCTGCGAGTTGTTCCAATCCGGACCCGTTGCGCAGGTTGTCCCAGCCGTCCCGCAGCCGGTCCATTGGCGACACGAAGATGGAAGACGGGAACAGAATGGTCGTGACCGCGTCGCCTACCAGCCCCGCCGTAGACGGGCGCTGCGCTTCGGCCGGGTCCCCGCAAGCCGTGACCAGGTTGTAGACAACGCCGGTCTCGGTGGTCATCTCCGTGTACAGGGCTACGGTTCCCTCGGGGCAGGCGCACTCCATCGTATAGGTACGCCCGGCGCCTGCCGGGCACTCGGTTTGCTCGCAGGCCACCGTTCCCCGGTCGTGATAGGTCCCTGGAGGGCACTGGCAGGTGCCGTCGGCCGCTTCATACTCACCCGGGATCCCGCACTGGGCGGAAGCCGGCACGCTGGGCAGCAGAAGCAAGACGAATCCGGCCAGGACACCGGCGCGCAACACAGTCTTCATTCGCAGTCCTCTCTGGCCGATGACGGGAAGGAGGGGGAGGGAGGGACGGCCGATGAATGGGGCGAACCGAGGAAATGGTACGCCGGGCGGTCTCCCCTGGCAAGCCAAACGCCCCATGAGTATTGGATGAAGGAACGGAGGTCGAGAGCCTCCTGAGAGGCATGGGTGCTAGAATGCCTGCGACGATGGAACCTTCGACGATCCCCGATCCAACGCCGCCGGCCTCCTCGGAGTTCGTGGTGTTGCGGAGAAGCCATCTGGTGCTGGCCCTGGTCCCGCTGGCCTTCGTGGTCGGGCTGGCAGCCGGCTACCTGGTGTGGGGTCGAGCGATGCCGGCGCCGACGGTCGTGGCGGCCGGCCCCCCCGCTGCGCCGCGGCGCCTCGAGGTCAGCGTGGACGACGATCCCGCCCTCGGTCCGGCCGACGCCCCGATCACGATCGTCGAGTTCAGCGATTTCAACTGTCCGTATTGCCGCAAGTTCCAGCAGGAAACCCTGGGCCCGCTGCTCGCCCTGTACCCGCAACAGATCCGTTTCGTCTACCGCGATTTCCCCATCACCAGCGCCGAGTCCACCATCGCTTCCCAGGCGGCCAACTGCGCCGGAGTCCAGGATGCCTACTGGGAGTTCCATGATGCCCTGTTCTCCGGAGAACTGGGGCTCGGACGCCAAGCCTACAGCAGCTACGCCGACCGGCTGGGCCTGGATGTCGAAGCGTTGAACGCCTGCATCGACGACGGTTCCCAGGCCGCCGAGGTGGAGGCCGATGCCCGGGCTGCCACCGAGCTCGGGGTGAACGGAACGCCTACCTTCTTCATCAATGGCATCCCCCTGGTGGGGGCCCAGCCGCTCGTCCAGTTCAGGAGCGTGATCGATGGCGAACTCAACCCGTAGTCCACGAAGTCGGGCCCCGGCCGCGGAGCCGGGGCCGGCCACCGCCGGCGGCATGACCACGCCCCGGTTCACGACCTGGCAGGTGATCGGCATCGTCGCCGGGATTCTGGCGCTGACGTCGGTCGCGTGTCTGGCGGGAGTGGGCCTGGGCTTCGGTTGGGGGCGGGCCAGCGGCCGCGCTGCGGTGCAGTTCCCTCCCATGGTTCTCCAAGACTGGATGCATCCGGAGACGGAGTTTCCCTCGCTGCCTCCCGTCCAGCCCGAACCCGGGCCTCGGGGCGCCGCCTTCCTGGGCATCACATTCGCCGCGCTCGACCCCGACCAGACCGAGGCCCTGGGCTTGTCGCCCGGGGAAGGCGCGGCTGTGGTCGAAGTCATCTCCGACGGCCCGGCCGACCGGGCGGGGATCCACGCCGGGGATGTGATCGTCGCGGTGGATGGCGAACAGGTACGTCCGGCGGAGAGATTGCGCCGGATGATCCGGGCCCACCAGCCGGGGGATTCGATTCGACTCGAAATCCTGCGCGATGGGGAGGCCCAGACGATCCGGGTCGTGCTGGGTTCGATGGAGCAGCCCTAGCCCGGACCCGGGCCTGACCCGGCCGGGGCCATTCCCGAGCTCTTTCGGGCCGTCGCCGTGGGGAGAGCCTAGCCCACAGCCGATGTTTCGGCCTGGTCGAGGAATCCCACCAACAGACGGTTGAACTCTCCCGCCGAGTTGATCGGCGTGGCGTGGGTCGAACCCGGGAGCACCACCAGTCGAGCTCCGGCGATTCCGTCCCGCAGTTCGATCTGGGTGCGGAAGGCAAGCGATCGGTCCGCCTGGCCGCGTACGATCAAGGTTGGGCAGCGGATCTCGCTCAGCCTGGGCCTCAAGTCGAAGCGCAGCGCCGCCACGATCGCCCGCAGGTAGTCGGCGCGGCGGTTCGGCGCGAGTCGCTCGACGGCGATCCGGCGGAGACGGGCCTGGTCGGCCGAGGGGAACAACTCCGACGCCACCCAGCCGGCCGCCAGGTCGATCCTTCCCGCCAGCACCAACCCCAGGCGAATCATGCCCCGCAGCGCGCCGCGTGGTGTCGGGACCAGCCGCGAGAAACTGTTGACCAGGGTCAGGGAAACGACTCGTTCGGGGGATTCCAGCGCCAGGCACAGCCCGACCGCGCCCCCCAGAGACAGACCCACCAGATGGCTGTGGGTCACATCCGCCGCGTCGAGGGCCTGGGCCACGCGCCGAGAGTATCTCCGTACGTCGGGCCAGTCGCTGAAACCGATGCTGTTGCCGTGTCCGGAGAGGTCGGGCGCGAGCAGTCGGCACCTGCCGCGCAGCGCCTCCAACTGGAGCGACCAGTCCTGGCCGCGCGAGCCCAACCCATGAAGGAACACCACCGGGGGTCGGCGCGAGCCGGGTGCGGGGATGTCTTCCAGGTGGAGCAAGCCGTCGGTGGGATCCATCGCGTTGTTCGTCGTCCTGGACCTGAGGGGAACGACCACCCGCCGGTCTCACCCGGGACGGCGGGAAAACCTCACCAGCAGAACCCGCCTGCCCCAACGGGTGCGAGCGGCCCGGGAGTTTGCCTCGGATCCTCGGAGACTCCGATCGGTCGCCGGCGACCCTGTCGATCTTAGGGGTAATGGTCGAGCAGTTCGTCGGAGGGCAGCGTGATCAACCCTTCTTCGACCACGCCGACCTGAGTCACCCGGCCCGGCCTCTGGCGCGCCAGGAAGGCGGTGAAGGCCGCCGCCAGGGCATCGAGCTCGTCGTGTCCTTCCAGCTCGTCCAGCGGCCACTGACCTTGCAGCAGGGTCTGGCGGGTGATCCCCTCGAACACATCCATCGGGCTCGGCAGATCGACGCCCTCCAGGTACAACGCCATCTGGCGCTGCATCCGGCCCTCCAGGCCGCTCTTGGCGACCGGTCGTCGGCGCAGCAGCACGGCGAAGCAGGCGTGAGGATGGACCTCGAGGTGGACCCGCGCATCGTCCTGGCCGCGGCCGGCGAGCGGAACGAAACCGAGGGCGCTCAGCTTGCGATAGAAGTCGAAACCGGCCCGCATCCACGCAGGCGCCGCACGGACGGTGGACGGCGTACTGTACAGCCGCAGGTTCCGCTTCCGCAGTTCCACCTCACACACGCGCCAGTCGGACCAGCGCCGGCTGCGCTCGGTCAGCCCCAGGCGCTTGCGGACATCGGCCCGCTTCATCCAGCCGGCATTCGGGGCGGCCGGGGCGTCGACCGCGACTGTGACGCGCTCAAGGGATCCGATGAATTCGAGCGCCGCCCCGGCATCCCCGGTCACCCGGGCGGCCACCCGCAGGTCCTCATCCAGAGCAATCAGGCGGAACGGCCGCTTTCCGGCCGTTGGGTCCACCCCGACGTACAGTTCATTCGGCATGGTTAATCGGTCGCCTCGCTCGTCCCGTCGGGACGGCCTTCGGATTGGGCCGATGCGAACCGCTCCCAGCGCTTCGCATCCGTGCGATACGGAGACATCCACGGGGGTTCCGCCGCCCGTCGCAGCGCGGCCGCGGCGCTCGATCCACCGCAGATACGATAGGCGACGTACAGCCAGCGCGTCCGGTGGCGGCCGGAAGAGGCATGCAGCAACACGCGCCTCCCCTCCGCCAGGCTTCTTTCAATGAAAGCTCCCGCCAGGCGGCGGACCTCGTCGTCGGCCTGCTCTTCGTCGTCGACGCCCAGCCACAGGAAGGCCCCCGGCGTGGGTCCGACGAAAGCCGCCGGACGGTGCGGGTGCAGGTGCAGGATGGCGCCGATCCCGGTCTGACGGGCGAAATCGTCCCAGCCGGCCGGAAGCGCCGGGCCCCCGCCGGCGAAGATCCCGTCCTGGACCCACGTCATGCGCGGGGAGTATACATCGGCTTTTGACGACGGTCGCGGCGCTGGCTATACTTGCTGCGTTCGACGTCCACGCGTTCCCCTTCCCCTCAGGAGGCTTCATCCCATGGCGACCCGGAAAACCGCCCGCAAGTCGACTTCGCGTACCCGTCGACCCGCCGCGAAGAAGAAGGCCTTCAAGCTGACCTATGCCACGATGTTTGATCCTCCGGAGGAACTGCACACTCGTTTTGAATCCGCCTTGAGCGAGGTCCGAGCCCGCATTGGCCGAGACCAGTCGATGTGGATCGGCGGCAGGGAGGTCGAGGCGACGGAGTGGTTCGACGACCGGAGCCCGGTCAATCAGGACTGGCTGCTGGCGCGATTCCCCAAGGGCACCGCCGAGCACGGCCGCCAGGCGCTGGCGGCGGCCCGCCAGGCCTTCCCCCGCTGGGCCGGCCTGGGCTGGAAGGAGCGCGTCCGCCTGATGCGCAAGGCGGCCGACGTGATCGACAGCCGGATCTACGAGATCGGCGCCGTGATGGCCCTGGAGGTCGGCAAGAACCGGATGGAGGCATTGGGCGACGCCGCCGAGACCGCCGACCTGATCCGCTACGCCTGCGACCAGATGCAGGCCAACAAGGGCTACGTGGTGCCCATGGGCAAGGATCCCCTCAAGGGCTACCGGGCCAGCAACACCTCGGTCTTGCGGCCGTACGGAGTGTGGGTGGTGATCAGCCCCTTCAACTTCCCCGCCGCCCTCACCGGCGGCCCGGCCGGGGCGGCGCTGGTAGCCGGCAACACCATCGTGATGAAGCCCGCCAGCGACACCCCCTGGACCGTACGCCTGCTGGCCGAGTGCTTCCGCGAGGCCGGCCTGCCGGACGGGGTCTTCAACTACGTCACCGGCCCGGGCGGGACGATCGGTCAGGAGTTGATCTCCAACCCCGAGGTCGACGGGATCACCTTCACCGGCTCCTTTGATGTCGGCATGAAGATCTACCGCCACTTCTCCCAGGGCCGCTACCCGCGCCCGACGATCCTCGAGATGGGCGGGAAGAACCCTTCGATCGTCACGCGCTCGGCCGATCTCGACCGGGCGGCGCTGGGGATCGTCCGCTCGGCCTTCGGACTGCAAGGCCAGAAATGTTCCGCCAACAGCCGCATCTTCGTCGAGCGCCCGGTGTACGACAAGCTGGTGACGCGTCTGGTGGAGCAAACCGAGAAGCTGGTGCTGGGCGACCCGACCGAGCGCGGCGTGTACCTGGGACCGGTGGCCAACGCCAGCAGCTACAAGGAGTTCCAGCAGTTCAACGAGGAACTCTCGGAGGCCGGCCGCTTCCTGACCGGCGGGAAGATCCGCACGGACGGCGCGTTGGCGAAGGGTTTCTACTGCCAGCCGACCATTGCGGCCGATGTCCCCATGAGTCACCGCTTGTGGAAACACGAGATGTTCCTGCCGATCACGATGGTCCACCCCGTCGACAACCTCGAGCAGGCCATGGCGTTGGCCAACGACGTCGAGTACGGGCTGACCGCCGGGTTCTACGGGTCCGAGAAGCAGGCCGAGTGGTTCTTCGAGAACATTCAGGCCGGGGTCACCTACGCCAACCGGCCGCAGGGCGCCACGACCGGTGCGTGGCCCGGCTTTCAGCCGTTCGGCGGCTGGAAGGGCTCGGGCTCGAGCGGAAAGAACGCCGGGGGCCACTACTACCTGCCGTTGTATCTGCACGAGCAGATCCACACCCTGGTTCGCTGAGGCCGGTCGGCGATGCTGCTTCGGCTCGGCACGGCGCTGACTCTGATCGGTCTGATCATCCTGGTGGTGTTCCTGATCACGTTCAGCGCCGGCCGGGCCGACCTGCTCACCCTGCTGCTCGGCGCAGGGGTGGCCATCGCCGGGTTGGCGCTGCGGCGCAGGGGCTGGAAGCCGAGCCCCGGGTCGCAGCGATTCGTCACCATGCGGCGAGTTCTCCGACGGGAGATCCCGCCTGAGGTCGAGGAAGACGAGTAGAGCCGGGGCCGTCTGACAGATCTAGCCGCAGGCTCGGGCCTACGGCGTTGCCCGAGGGAAGCTGCTTGTAGTGGAAGGGAAGACCACAGGCATGGGAGGCGCCTCCGGCTTTCCTCGACCTGGTCCATTGATGACTTACCTCTCCCTCGTCCTCCTCTTCCTGATCCCCGTCTCGGCATCGATGGCGATCTACGCCGAAACCGCCCGACCGCGCCGGGCGGGGATGGTGTACTTCTTCAAGCCCCTCACCACCGTCCTGGTGATCGGCTTCGCTGCCACCTTGCCAGCCGGTGACCCCGTCTACCGCGGAGCGATCCTGCTCGGGCTCGGGGCCTGCCTGGCCGGCGATGTTCTCTTGATGCTTCCGGGCGATCGCTTCCTGCCCGGCCTGGGCGCCTTCCTGGCCGGTCATCTCGCCTACTTGGCGGCCTTCACCCGGCACGCGCCCGTGGCCTCCGTCCCCGTGCCGTTCCTTGGGATCGGCCTTATGGCGACCGCCATCCTGTCTCTGCTCTGGTCGGATCTGACCCGCCGCCTCCGCGTGCCGGTGGTGGCTTACGTCGTCGTCCTGGGATCGATGGCGGCGCAGGCCTTAGGGCAGGGCGCAGCGATCGGCGGCCCCGCCGCCTGGGCAGGCGGCATCGGCGGGTTGTTGTTCTTCTTCTCCGACGCCGCACTGGCCTACGATCGTTTCCGCCGAAAGTTCCGTGCGGCCAGGCTCGTCGTCCTGGGAAGCTACTGGTCGGCGCAAACCCTGATCGCCCTGTCGATCACGATCCATGCCGGCTGAGCCTCAGAGGGGGCCGCCCGACCTGCTGGCCGCCTTCATCCCCTCGGGGGGAACGACACTGCTCGGAGGTTTCTATCGTGCTGCCGCGGGGCGGCTGGCCGGAGCCGCCCTTCTTCTTCCCGGGTTGCCCGGCCATGAGAAGAACCTCGACCTGGCGCACGATCTGCGAGGTCCGGGTTCCACGTTCTCTACTTCCACTATCGTGGATCATGGGGGTCTCCCGGCAGCTTCTCCATTCGGCACCTGCTGCCGGACTCTGCCGCCGCCCTCGCCTGGATGGCCCGGCGTCCGGAGGTCGATCCGAGAAGGCTGGCGCTGATCGGCTTCAGCCTCGGCGGCTGGGTGGCCCTCACCCTGGCGGCCCGCTCGCCCGAGGTGGCTGCCTGCGTCGCAGTTTCTCCCCTGATCGACCCGCGCCGCTTCCCTCTTCCGTGCGATCTGGCCGAGGAGTCCGCGGCCACACTGCATGGCACCACGGCCGATTCGCTCCAGGCCGATTGGAGCGAGCTCCCACCGGCGCCCGCGGCTTCCCTGGCCGTCAGGACAACCCTGATCGTGACCGGCGACCGGGATGCGCTGTTCCCGCCAGCTCACTACTCGGATCTGACGGTCTCCCGCCGGGACCTTCGCTGGATCCGGTTCCCCCGCGCCGACCACGCCTTCTCCGACGTTCGCCCGGGTCTGCGCCATGTGGTGGTCTCGTGGCTGAAGCAGTCTCTGCCACCCGCCGCTGCCTGACCCAAATGCGTGAAGTTATACTCAGCCGCGATATGTCCGATCCGAGCTCCGTCAACCAGGATCTCACCGGCTACATCTCGGTCGATATCGAAGCCTCCGGGCCAACCCCGGGTGAGTATTCGATCCTGGCCATCGGCGCCGTGAGCCTGGTGGACTCGGCCCGCACCTTCTACGTTGAACTCAAGCCGGCCAGCGACCGCGCCGACCCGGAGGCGATGGCCGTGCACGGCCTTTCCCTGGAAGATCTCGGCCGCACAGGCGCCGAGCCGGCCGAGGCCATTCGGCGATTTGACACCTGGTGCCGGGCCCTGGCCGCACCCGGACACTCCCCGGTGTTCGTCGCTTACAACGCCGCCTTCGACTGGATGTTCCTGAACGATGCATTCCAGCGCACGGTGGGTCACAACCCTTTCGGTTACGCGCCGCTCGACCTGCGCGCCTGGTACGCCGGGCAGAGCGGGGCGCACTGGCAACACATCCACTTCGACGACCTGGCCGATCGCTACCTGGGAGGTCGGCGGCGGACCCACAACGCCCTCGACGATGCCCGGGTGCAGGCCGATCTGTTCCGGGCCCTCCTCGGCTCCTCCGTCGCGGTCTGAGGCCCGGTGGCCGCCGGATGCTAGAATGCGCGGGATCGAAGGCCCGCCGGAGGTGAACCCGTGCAGCTCAAAGGAAACGTGACGATCAACGCCCCGCAGCAGCAAGTCTGGGACTTCCTGACCGAGCCGGAAACAGTCTCCCGCTGCGCCCCGGGCCTCGAGTTGTTGGAGATCGTCGAGCCCGGCCGCAAGTTTCGGGCGGTGGCCTCCGTCGGCCTGGGCTCGGTCAAGACCCGTTTCACCGTGGATGTCGAGTGGGTCTCCCTCGAGGCCCCTGCCCGGGCGCGGGCGCACGCCCACGGCACCGCTCCGGGAAGCACCGCCGATGTGGATGCCGAGATGAACCTGGCCGAGGTCGCCGGCGGCACCGAGCTCACCTGGACCGCCGATGTGACGATCCTCGGCACGATCGCCAGCCTGGCGGCGCGCCTGATGGGCGGAGTCACCCAGAAGCTCTCGGGACAGTTCTTCGAGTGCGTCCGCCAGCAGGTGGAAGCCCCGGCGGCCTGAGTGCCCGCCCGGTGAAGGCCGGCTAGATCCCCAGGATGTGAGTCACCACAGTCGAGGCCGCTCCGCCGATGCTCTGGGTGAGCGCCACCTTCGGGTCGCGCACCTGATTGCGCCCGGCCCGACCGGTGAGCTGCAAGACCGACTCGACCACCTGGTACAGCGGGGTGGCCCCGATCGGATGACCGCGAGCCTTCAGACCCCCCATGGTGCAGATCGGCAGGGTTCCACGGATGCCGATCTTGCGATCGGCCGCCATCCGCCAGCCTTCCCCGGGTTCGGCGAAGCCCACCGCTTCCAGCTGCAGACAGGCCATGATGCTGAAGGCATCATGCACCTCGAAGAAGCTGACATCGCCGCGGTGGACATTGGCCTGGCGGAAGGCCTTGTGAGCCGACAGTTGCGACGCTTCGAGCTGCAGCGGGTCGGCGCGGTCGTCGACCCGAAAGCGATCGATGGCCACGGCCGAGGCCAGGATCTTCACCGGGTGATCGCTGAAGGCGCGCGCTTGCTCGCTCGGCGCCAGCACCACGGCGGCGGCTCCGTCGCAGATCGGGGCGCAGTCGTACAGCCGCAACGGAGGGTGGATCATCCGTGACGTACGCGCCTTGCGAACGCTCACCCGCAGATTGTGGAAGAGAGCGTTTGGATTGTTGCGGGCGTTCTTGTGGGCGTTGACCGCAAACCAGACCATGGCGTGGGTCGGCGCCCGTGTCCTTTCGAAGTAGAGCGCCAGCAGCTCGGCGTTGCGGGTGAGCATCGAGGCGCCGTCGGCCACCTCCAGGTCGGCGTCCAGCGCCTTGGAGATGGCCGGCATGGCCACCCCGTCGCTCATCTTCTCGACGCCCAGCGCCACGGCCAGGTCGGCCTGCCCGCTGCCCACGGCCAGGTACGCCATCCGCAGCGCCCCGGCACCCGAAGCCGTCACGGCTCCGACTTCGAGCGCCTCGATGCCGCGCAAACCGGCTTCATCGGCGATCAACGACGCCAGGTGCTTCTGTCCCTGCAGCTCGTCCGCCAGCATGTTGCCGCAGAACAGGGCTTCGACGTCTTCCACCCCGGCGTCGGCCATCGCCAGGCGCACGGCCTCGGCCCCCATCTCCCGCAGACTGGCTTCGGCAGACGCCAGCACCGGAAGCTGGCCGACCCCTACGATGCTGACCCCTCGCATACCTCACTCCTGGCGGAGGCTCTTCTCCCGACCAGCGTAGCCGAATCCGCTTCCAGCTCCCATATGACGTTTGGTGGGCCTCCGCTCGCAAACGCTCACCTCAAACCACGCCCTGTCTCTTCCAGGCTGCGATCTGCTCCAGCGTGTGCCCCAGCATCCCGCCCAGGATGTCTTCGGTGTGCTCACCCAGCAGCGGAGGCGCCCACCGGACCACGGCCGGGGCGGTCGGGATGTGCAGGGGCGAACCGACCAGCGGCACTGTTCCGGCGGTCGGATGGACGGCCTGCTGGAGCAGGCCGCGGGCCTGCACCTGGGGATCGGCGAAGACCTGCTCCATCGTGTTGATAGGGGCCGAGGGCAAGCCGATCTGGTTGCACAACTCCATCCAGGCTGCGGCCGGCCGAGTTGCAAACAAAGCCTCGAGCCGGGCCACCACCTCCCCGCGGTTCCGCACCCGCTCCGGATTGGTGACAAATCGGGTGTCGTCCGCCCATTCCGCTTCCCCCACCGCCTCGCAGAAGCGACGCCATTGGCCGTCGTTCCCGGCAGCGAACGCAAAGAAACCGTCGCTGGCACGGAAGGCTTGATACGGCACGATGTTCGGGTGCCCGTTTCCCAGGCGCTCAGCCGGCTGGCCGGACACCAGGTAGTTGCTGGCCACATACGACATCAGGGCCACCTGCGAATCGAGCAGCGATAGGTCGATGCGCTGCCCGCCTCCGCCGCGCTCGCGGGCGAAGAGCCCGGCCAGGATGGCGCTCGCCGCAAACATGCCGGAGGCCAGATCGGCAATGGCGATCCCCGCCCGGACAGGGTCGCCCGGGGCCGGCCCGGTGACGCTCATGAAGCCACCCAGCGCCTGCACCATGAAGTCGTAACCGGGGCGGTCGCGGTAGGGCCCGGTCTGGCCGTAGCCGGTGATCGAACACACGATCAATCCCGGGCGAAGCTCCTGCAGCGACTGATAATCGAGGCCCCAGCCGTCGAGCGTCCCGGCCTTGAAGTTGTCGACCAGAACATCGCCGCGGCGGATCAGGTGGCGCAGCAAGTCGAGGCCCTGCGGGTCCTTGAGATTCAAGGTGAGGGAGCGTTTGTTGCGGTTGGCCGAAAGGAAGTAGGCCGACACGCCGGCCTCGGTGAACGGTGGCCCCCAGCCGCGGGTGTCGTCGCCGCGGGTCGGCTCTTCGACCTTGAGAACGTCGGCGCCCAGGTCGCCGAGCATTTGGGTACAGTACGGGCCGGCCAGAACGCGGGTCAGATCGATGACGACGACCCCGTCGAGCAGAGCGCGCTGCGCTTCGGGCATGGCGAACTCCTACAGCCAGGAATGGATGGAGCCGGATCCTTGCGCGCTGTCCTCCGGGAGGCCGGGCGCTCGGGCCGCTGCGCGACCCGGGGATTGTGATCGACGGAGTCGCATAGGCTCGCGGCGATCGACGACCGGTCTTGCGACTCGCCGGTTTTGATTATACAAATGAAGCCGTCCTCCTTCACCTACCTCCGGCTGGGGTAAACTGGACGCGGCCCTCGCGGACGAGGCAAGTGCATGAAGCCACCGCCCTTTGACTACCTGGCACCGCGCAGCCTGGACGAGGCCCTCAGCCTGGCCCGCGACTCAGGGACCGAGGCGAAATTCCTGGCCGGGGGCCAGAGCCTGATCCCGGCAATGAATTTCCGGATCGCTCAGCCGGCGATCCTGATCGACCTGAACCCGGTCCGAGAATTGGACTATGTTCGCCTCGAAGACGACGGCCTCCACATCGGCGCCATGACCCGGCAGCGCACGCTGGAACACGACCCGCGCGTGGCCGAGGCGGCGCCGCTGTTGGCCGAGGCCGTTCCCCTGATCGCGCATCCCCAGATTCGAAACCGCGGCACCGTCGGCGGGAGCCTTTCGCACGCCGACCCGGCCAGCGAACTGCCGGTGGTGGCCCGGGCCCTCGATGCCCGAATGCGTCTCGCCTCCACCGCCGGGGAGCGGTGGGTGTCGGCCGCCGATTTCTTCCAGGGAATGTTCACCACCGCCCTCCAGCCCGAAGAGCTCCTGGTCGAGATCGTGCTTCCCCATCCGCCGGACGGCTCGGGGAGCGCCTTCGTCGAGTTCTCACGACGATCGGGGGACTACGCCCTGATGGGCGTCGCCGCGGTTGTGGCGCTCGATCCCTCCGGCGCCTGCCGATCGGCGACGCTGGTGTTCCTGAACGCCGGCGAAGGTCCGGCCGTGGCCGGCCAGGCGGCCGGGATGCTGGTGGGCGAGCGCATCGACCCGGCCGTGGCCCGCCGGGCCGCGGCCCATGCCTCTGAAAACGAGATCGAACCTTTCGGGAATCTGCACGCCACCCCCGCCTTCCAGCGGCACCTGGCGCGCGTCCTGGCCGTGCGAGCCATCCTGAGCGCGACCGAGCGCGCCGGCTGACCCGCGGTCTGATGGAGAATCCGCCGATGCCGCCGAAGCTCCCGGTCCACCTCGAAGTCAACGGGAAACCCCACCGGGCCGAGGTCGAACCCCGGCTGCTGCTCAGCGACTTCCTTCGCCACGACCTCGGACTGACCGGAACGCACGTGGGCTGCGAGCACGGTGTCTGCGGGGCTTGCACGGTGTTGCTCGACGGTCAGCCGGTTCGGTCGTGCCTGGTGTTTGCGGTTCAGGCCGACGGTCACGCGGTGCAGACGGTCGAAGGCATCGCCCCCGGGCCGGAGGCGCTTCACCCCCTGCAGCAGGCCTTCTGGGACGCACACGGGCTCCAATGCGGATTCTGTACCCCCGGCTTCCTGATGACCCTGCTGCCTTTCCTCGAGGCCAACCCGGCCCCGACCGAGGCCCAGGTACGCCAGGCGATCTCCGGAAACCTGTGCCGCTGCACGGGGTACCAGAACATCGTCGAGGCCGTGCTCCAGGCGGCGCAGGCGATGCAACGCCAGCCTTCCGTCACCGGCTGAATTGGCCGATGCCAACCTCATGACCGCGCCTGGCGGACGTGATCCAATCTCTCCGGCGTGGGGACTCTTCTGTGCAGGATAGCGTCGAGCACGCCATTGCGACCCTGGCCGAACTCGAACCGAACTTGCTGTCTCTGGTCCCGGAGGACGGAAGGGCAGACCGACTCCGCCGCCAGGCCGGGGAGCTAGTGCGAGAGTTTCCCTCGCCGGAATCGCGCCCACCCCTCTTCGGAGTCCTGGTCGGAGTCAAGGACATCTTCCATGTCGACGGCCTTCCGACCCGGGCCGGCTCCAGCCTCCCGCCCGAGGTCCTGGCCGGGACGCAAGCCGAGAGCGTGCGCCGACTGCGCGGCGCCGGCGCCTTGGTGCTGGGCAAGACCGTCACCACCGAGTTCGCCTACTTCGCACCCGGCCCCACCCGGAATCCCTCGCAACCCGGCCCACACCCCCGGCGGCTCGAGCAGCGGGTCGGCCGCCGCCGTCGCTGCCGGCCTGGCACCGTTGGCCCTGGGAACGCAAACGATCGGCTCGATCCTGCGACCGGGCTCCTTCTGCGGCGTGGTCGGGGTCAAACCGACCTATCGCAGGATCCCGACACAGGGTGTGATCCCGCTGGCGCCGTCGCTGGATCACGTCGGCTACTTCACCGCCGACGTGTTCGGCGCCGACCTGGCGGCGTACGTCTTATGTGACCGCTGGAACGGCCCGGCCCAGGTTCGGCCTGCGACATTGGGAGTGCCGACGGGCCCCTACCTCGATCGTGCCGGTGAAGTCGCCCTTCGGCACTTCGAACAGGCGCTCTTTGTCGCTGGCCGAGGCGGGCTTCTCGATCCGCCGGCTGCGAGGCCCTCAGCGACTTCGAGCAGATCGCCGCTCGACACCAGGAGATCCTGGCAGCCGAGGCCGCCGCCGTCCACCGCCATTGGTTCGAGGCCTACGGCGATCCGCTACCACGAGCGGACGGCCGCGCTGATCCGGCAGGGGCGCGAGATCGATGAAGCCCATCTGCAGGAGTCGCTCGACGAACAGGCCGCCACGCGCCGCCATCTTCACACCGCGATGGACGATGCCGGCATCGACCTGTGGGCCGCTCCGTCCACCGTCGGCCCCGCGCCCGCGGGCCTCGAGAGCACCGGCGACCCGGTGATGAACCTGCCCTGGACCCAGGCCGGCCTTCCGGCCCTCACGCTCCCTTGCGGAGTGGAAGCCGACGGCCTTCCGCTGGGCCTCCAGCTCGTCGCCCGATGGTACGACGACGAACGCCTGTTGGCCTGGGCGATGCTGGCCGAGCGGGCCCTCGATCTGCGGCTGCCGGAACCCGCAGGGTCTCTTTCCACACCCGGGGCGGGGTCCGCATGACCGCGCTGCGAAGCCAGGTTCGCACCGGGTGCCTACTACGATTCGGTCGTCCTGATGCAGCTCCAGCGCGGATTGCTCGACCTTCCGGGAGTCGAAGACGCCGGGGCGGTGATGGCCACGCCGGCCAATCGGGAACTGTTGCTCGCCAATCAGTTGGATCCTTCGACCCAGGCGGGCCCGGACGACCTGCTGATTGTGATCCGAGCCCGCACCGAGCAGGACGCCGACGAGGCGCTGAAACAAGTCGATGCGCTGCTGGCCCGCCGGAGGACCGCGCTCCAGCAGGAGTTCCTTCCGAAGAGCCTGGCCGCCGCTGCACGACAACTGCCCGAGTCGAACTGGCTGCTGATCTCCGTCCCCGGACGTTTCGCCGCCGGCGTGGCGCGGGAGGACTTTCCCTGGGAAAGAACGTCTTCCTGTACAGCGACAATGTCTCGCTGGACGACGAAGTCGAAATCAAGCACACGGCCCGCCAGCGCGGGCTGCTCGTGATGGGGCCGGACTGCGGCACGGCCATCGTCGGCGGGGTCGGATTCGGGTTCGCCAACCAGGCGCGCCGCGGCTCGATCGGTCTGGTGGCGGCTTCGGGAACCGGGCTCCAGGCGGTGGTCTCCGAGATCCACGCGCTTGGCGGCGGTATCTCGCAGGCGCTCGGCACCGGTGGTCGTGACCTCCACGCCGAGGTCGGGGGCGGCAGCGCCGCGCAGGCGCTGGACCTGCTGCGCCGAGATCCGGAGACCTCGGTCATCGTCTTGATCTCCAAGCCTCCCGAGCCGGTCGTCGCCGGTGCACTTCTGGCCCAGGCCCGTCGCTGCGGAAAACCTGTCGTCCTGAACCTGATCGGCCTCCCCGGCGCCGGGAGCCGGATCGGCAATCTGCACTTCGCCGGGAGCCTGGAGCAGGCGGCCGAGCTGGCCGTTGCCTTCTCCCGCCAGCCCCAACCGTGGCCATCGGCGACAGGTACTCCCGGAACCGGAGCGTATCTGCGCGCCCTGTTCTCCGGCGGGACCCTGGCCTACGAGGTCGTCCTCCAACTCCAACTCCTGCTGCACCCGCTGTACACCAACGTGCCTTTGCGCGAGGACCAGCGGTTGAAGGACCCATTGCACAGCCTCGCCCACAGCGTGATCGACCTGGGAGCCGACCAGTTCACCGTCGGCCGACTCCATCCGATGATCGACAACGATCTGCGCCTGCGCCGGTTGCGCCAGGAGGCGGCCGATCCGGAGACCGGGCTGATCCTGCTCGACGTCGTGCTGGGACACGGATCCCACCCCGATCCCGCCAGCGAACTGGCGCCGGCCATCGCCGAGGCCAGGCGGCGGAAAGACCTGGAAGTGGTGGCGATTGTGGTGGGTACGGAGGAGGATCCCCAGGGACTGACCGCACAGGTAGACCAGTTGAAGGCCGCCGGCGCCCGCGTGCACTTGCGCCTGTCGGCCGCGCTCGACGAGGCGGTCTCCTTGTTGCCGGCGGAGGAGCCGACGGTCGGGAAGCCCGTGCCCCTGTCGGCCATCGCCTCTCCACCGTCGGCCATCAATGCCGGCCTGGAAGCCTTCTTCGACAGCCTGACCAGTCAGGGAGCCCCCGCCGTTCACGTCGATTGGAAGCCCCCGGCGGGTGGTGACGAGCGGTTGATGGGAATCCTGTCCAGGATGAAGTCAGGGGGCCGGGCGCGGTGAAATCGTAGGAGCGCGCCGCCCACCGGAGCTCCGGGGCCACAGGAGAGTGAAGATGGATATCGATCAGGCCAATCAGACCGCCGTCGAGCGCATGATGGAGTCGCGTCCGATCCTGCGCGGCGTTGCCCCCGCGGCCGAGGTGATTCCGGGAATGGAGCCCGACCTCCTGCTCCACGCCGGTCCTCCGATCGCCTGGGAACGCATGTCGGGCCCGCTGCGCGGCGCGATCCTGGGGGCCTTGATCTTTGAGGGAAGAGCCGACGACGAAGCTTCCGCCCGGCTGCTGGCCGAGAGCGGTCGGATCCGCTTTGCGCCCTGCCACGATCACGATGCGGTCGGCCCGATGGCGGGCGTGATTTCCCCGTCGATGCTGGTGTACGTCCTGGAAGACGCGGTCTACGGCCGCAAGACATTCTCCAATCTGAATGAGGGCTACGGCAAAGTCCTGCGCTACGGCGCCTTCAGCGAAGACGTTCTGAAGCGTCTGCGTTGGATGAACGAGACTCTCGGGCCGGCCCTGGGCGAGGCCCTGGCCGACGGCGACGGCCTCGACCTGCGGGCGACGATCGCCGAAGCCCTGCACATGGGCGACGAAGGCCACAACCGCAACAAGGCCGGTTCGCTGCTGTTCCTCCGCTACCTGGCGCCGCGGCTGGCCCGCCTTTCCCTGAAAGACGAAGCGAAGAGCGAGATCCTTCAGTTCATCGGCGACAACGCCCTGAGCATCCTCAATCCGGTGATGGCCGCCTGCAAAGCGATGACCCTGGCCGGACACGGGGTCGAGGGCAGCACCCTGGTCACCGTCCTGGCACGCAACGGCACCGACTTCGGCATCCGGGTCAGCGGGCTGGGCGAGGCCTGGTTCACCGCCCCGGCGGCGGTGCCCGACGGCCTGTACTTCCCCGGCTTCAGCGCCGCCGACGCCAACCCCGACATCGGCGACAGCGCCATCACCGAGACGGCCGGCATCGGCGGCTTCGCCATGGCCGCCGCCCCGGCGATCGTCACCTTCGTCGGCGGGCACGCCCAGAGACGCCCTCAACGCCACGCTCGAGATGTACGAGATCACCGTCGCCGAGCACAAGATCTTCAGCATGCCCCCGCTCGATTTTCGCGGCACGCCCACCGGGATCGACCTGCGCAAGGTGGTCGAACTGGGGATCACCCCGCGGATCAACACCGGCATCGCCCACCGCCAGCCGGGCGTCGGGCAGGTGGGCGCCGGGCTGGTTCGACCGCCCATGGCGATGTTCGAAGCGGCGTTGGTGGCCTTTGCCGAGAAGTACGGGATGTGAGAATGGCGATTGGCGATATGCGATGGGCAGATCATGGAATCGCAACGATTGAAGAGGAGGGAGAGATGGGTACCGGACCGGAGAACCTGGAGGTCCTGACGGAAGCGAAGGCGAATCGCGGATGAGGTGTGGTTGGCTGTCGACGCGTGGCAAGGGCTGGCTCGCCAGGTTGTCGGGCCTCAACTCGGTTCGCGCCGTCGGATTCGATCGGAGCCAACATCGCCGAGGCATTCGGGCGCTTCCATTTTGCCGACAAGATCCGCTTCCTGTACTATGCGCGGGGTAGCCTCTTCGAGGCCAGATACTGGCTTGAGCGTGATGCCATGCGCCGCCTGATGCCGCCTGAAACGGCCGCCGGGCTCAACCTCCGCCTAGAGCGAGAAGCGAAACGCCTCAATTCCCTCATAGGCGACCTTCGCACAAGGAGCCGGGCGAACCCCCAGGCACGTCGATCCTTGCATGAGTCGCCGGACGAATACCCTGCCGACTTGATCGTCGGTGAGAAGGGGGCCGAGGGCCTTGAGCATCCCAACTCCCTTCGAGAGCCTGTGGGCCGGCCACTCCATTACCACAGCCGCAGCCTTGAGAATCGCTAGTCGCCAATCGCCGATTACGTATCCCGAAGCAGGCATCAGGAGACCACAATGAAGATCTACGACCTCTCCCAACCGCTGAACCAGGACTGTTCCTTCTGGCCCTTCTACCCGCCCTTCGAGGTCAAGTACATCAAACGCAAGTCGGAGCACGGGGTCAACGCCCAGTACATCCAGACCTCCAACCACATGGGCACCCACCTCGACGCCCCGCGTCACTTCGTCACCAAGGGCAAGACCATCGATCAGATCCCGATCGAGTGGTGCTACGGCCCGGGCGTGATCGTCGACCTGAGCGACATGCTCGACGACCTCGACGTGTTCCGCCCCGAAGACATCGAGAAACGGGTCGAGGTGCGCGAAGGCGACATCCTCTTCATCCACACCGGCTGGCACCGCTACTCGTTCTTCAGCCCGGAGGCCGACGAAGAGCGCTACATCCAGCGCCATCCCGGCCCCCATTTCAGCCATCTGCGACTGGCTGCTGAAGAAGAAGATCCACATCTGGGGAGTCGACATGATCTCGACCGACCACCCCATGAACCTGCCGATCGGCCGCTTCCTGGGCAAGGGCGGGCTGGAACACTGGCAGAAAGTGCGGGCCCGGGTCGAGGAGAAGTTCGGCGCCGACAAGATCGACGACGCTGTTCCCCGACTCGGCCTACCAGCTGACCCACAACGCGCTCTTCCCCCACGACTGCATCCACGTCGAGAACATGGGCGGCGATATCGGACGCAAGGAGCTGCACAACAAGCGCATCACCCTGGGCGTGTTTCCGTGGAATTTCAAGGGCGGCGAAGCCGCCTTCTGTCGGGCCGTGGCGTGGTTGTAGCCGTCAACCGTCACAGATGAAGCCGGAGACGATCCGCCAGCGAATTCGAGTCGGCCCGCCGAGAACTGCTCGAAGCCATCGAGGGCCTGACGACCGAACAGTTGCTCGAGCCGGGGGTCGTGGGCGATTGGTCGGTGCGCGATGTCCTGCAGCACATCAGCCTGTGGGAGGCCGAGCTGGTGCGCCTGCTGCTGCACATCCAGCGCGGCCGTCGCCCCAGCGGGGAGCGTTTTTCGGGCCCGATCGACGTCGAGGCCCTCAACGCCCGCTGGCACGAGGAGACCCGCCATCGGCCTCTGGACAGCGTGCTCGACGACTTCCACGGGGTCCGACGTCAGACCCTGCGCTGGCTCGACGATCTTAGCGATGACGACCTGACACGGGTCCGGCCGGAGAAGTGGCTCGGCGGCCGACCCCTGTGGCGCTGGATCGCCGAGGAGACCTACGAGCACGATCAGGAGCATGCCGGGCAAATCCGGGCCTGGCGAACGGCGGCCCGGTGAGGTGTCCTGGCCCGCTCGTCCAACCGGTTCCGTGGGGAGGCAACGCATGACCGAAACACGAATCCTCGGCAAGCCACATCGGCGCAACGAAGACCCGCGCCTGCTCACCGGTCAGGCGCTGTTCACCGACGATGTGCACCTGGCCCGCATGGTCCATGCCGCCTTCCTGCGCAGCCCGTACGCCCACGCCCGACTCCGGCGGATCGATGTCACCCGGGCCCGCCAGCGCCCGGGGGTGTTGGCGGTCTACACCGCCGCCGACCTGGGCGACTACTGGGAGCCGGGGCCGCTGCTCGTTTCGCCCCCGCCGATCGAACGACTGACCTTCCACGAGCGAACCCAGGTGCCGCTGGCCCACGACAAGATCCGCCATGCCGGCGAACCGCTGGCGGTCGTCGTGGCCGAGAGCCGCTACGTGGCCGAAGACGCCCTGGCCGACATCGAGGTCGACTACGAAGCCCTGCCGGCCGTGGTCGATCTGGAGAAGGCGCTCGAGGCCGGGGCGGCGCGCTGTCCACGACGATCTGGAGTCCAACGTCGCCGCGCACGTGATCCAGGAACGAGGGCGACTACGAGCAGGCCAAGACCCAGGCCCACACGGTCATCCGCCGCCGGCTGACCTACGATCACGGCGCCGCCGCCGCCCTGGAGAACCGCGGCCTGGTGGCCGACTGGGATGCGCGCCAGGCACGACTGACGGTGTGGGACACCACCCAGGCGCCGATCCCGATCCGCAACGGCCTGGCCGCCCGGCTGGGGCTCTCGGAACACCAGGTGCGAGTGATCGCCCCCTTCGTGGGCGGCGGGTTCGGTCCGAAGATCATGATGTTCTATCCGGAGGAGTTGGTGATCCCGTGGGTGGCGATGCAGCTTGGCCGTCCGGTGAAATGGATCGAAGACCGGGCCGAGAACTTCCTGGCCACCACCCACGAGCGCAGCCAGATCCACGACGCCGAAATCGCCCTGACCAAGGACGGCCGCATCCTGGGGGTCCACGACGTCTTCCTGCACGACACCGGCGCCTACGATCCCTACGGGCTGACCGTGCCGATCAACAGCCAGTGCACCCTGCTCGGCCCGTACCAGATCCCGAACTACTACAGCGAGTTCACCGCGATCTTCACCAACAAGACCATCGTCACGCCCTACCGCGGCGCCGGCCGCCAGCACGGCGTGTTCGTGATCGAACGCCTGCTCGACATTGCCGCCCGGCAGCTGGGGATCGACCTGGTCGAGATCCGCCGAAGAAACTTCCTTCCGCCGAACGCCTTCCCCCACGACAACAACATCATCTACCAGGACTTCGCCCCGCTGGTGTACGACAGCGGCAACTACGCGCCGTTGATGGTCGAGGCGCTCAAGCTGATCGACTACGACCAATTCGTCAGGGACGAACAGCCGCGCTTGCGGAAAGAGGGCCGCCATGTGGGCGTGGGCGTGGTCGCCTACGTCGAGGGGACCGGCATCGGCCCCTACGAAGGTGCCCGGGTGCAGGTAGAAGCCTCCGGCAAGGTCAGCGTTGCCACCGGGGTCGGCACCCAGGGGCAGGGCCATTTCACTTCATTCGCCCAGATGGCGGCCGAGCAATTGGGGGTGGACGTGGCCGACGTCGAGGTGGTCACCGGCGACACCGACCAGTTCCACTGGGGCTCCGGGACGTTCGCCAGCCGCGGGGCCGTCGTGGCCGGCAACGCGGTCCACGCCGCGGCGCTGCGCGTGCGCCAGAAGGTGATTCGCTTTGCCGCCGAGGTGCTGCAGGCGCCGGCCGATCAGATCGAGCTTGGCCAGGGCAAGGTCTGGGTTCGAGGCCAGCCGGAGCGAACCGTGGCCCTGGGGGAGCTGGCCGGGCAGGCCAACCCGCTGCGGGGGGCGGTCCGGCCGGGAACCGAGCCGGGCCTGGAAGCGACCGAGTACTTCGGGCCGGCCAGCGGCGCCACCGCCAGCGGGGTGCATGCGGCCATCCTGGAGGTCGATCCGGAGACGATGCGGGTCGACATCCGGAAGTACGTCGTGGTCCACGACTGCGGCCGGGTGATCAATCCACTGATTCTCGAGGGCCAGGTGCACGGCGGAGTCGCCCAGGGGATCGGCAACTCGTACTACGAACACCTGATGTACGACGAGAACGGGCAGTTGGTCAACGCCTCGTTCATGGATTACCTGCTGCCGACCTCGCTCGACGTCCCGCCGATCGTGGTCGGACACAAGGAGACGCCGTCGCCGCTCAACCCGCTGGGGGTCAAGGGCGCCGGCGAGGCCGGTGCGATCCCCACGGGCGCGCTGTTCGCCCAGGCCATCGAGGATGCCCTGCACACTGTACCCCTGGAAGTGCTGGAGATCCCGCTCAGCCCCAACCGGCTTTGGGAACTGATGATGGAGGCCGACCGGCCGGTTTTGACGGCCGAGTTGTGAACCCGGCCGAGCCGGAAGCCGGCGGGAGCAACGTTCTTCCGCCGCTCCGGGCCAGAGCCTCTCGCATTTCCGCCCTGGTTCGTCCAATGCTGGCGGCCGGCCGCCCCGCCAGAGTGCTGGCCGTCTTTCCCCAAGCGGCCTACTTGTCGGCCGGCGACGATGTGATCGCCCTGGTCGACCAGGCTCTGGGGCCCGGGCCGCTATCGGTCGAACTCTCCCAGCCGCCGGATTTCCAGTCCTGGCTCGCTCGCGGAGCAGGAAGTCGTCGTCGCCCCCCACCAGTTGAACCCTCGGGAGGGGGGACGGTCGATCTTTCGACGGCCGCCGACTGGGACCCTTATCCGCCGTGGGCCTCCCTGCGCGCCCGCCTCCCGCTGCGACTGGCAAGCAGCGGATCTACGCCGCCGGGCAACCACGCACGCTCCGCAGGGCAGCCTGGTTGCTCTGCTTTCGCCGGGTCCATCCGCAGGCCAGGGCCGAACCGTCGCGGCTGCGGCCGACGCCGCCCGTGCAGCGGCCTCGAACCTGGTCGATGCTCTGCGGTCCTCAGCCACCGGAGGGAAGAACCTGGACACCGTGGCTGCGGCCTCGGCGCCACTGGCCGGGCTTGGAGGCGGGTTCACCCCGGCCGGCGACGACTTCCTGACCGGAGTGATCTTCGCAGCGTGGGCGAGTCTCCCGCAGGCCAGGGCCGCCAGGCTCGCAGGGGCCATTGCGGCGGCCGCCGCCCCCCTCACCACAACAGTGTCGGGGGCTTATTTGCGAGCGGCGGCCCTGGGCGCAGCCGGAGGCGCATGGCACAAGCTGCTCGACGCGCTCGGGTGACCTCGACGGCACGTCCCTTGAGCCCGCCGTCGCCCGGCTTTCCCAGATTGGGCACACTTCGGGGGCGGATGCCCTGGCCGGGTTCGTCATGGGGGTGGAGGCCCTCCAGCGCCTCGACTGAGTTCGAGCCGGGGCGGATGACCCACCGCCGGCCCGATCGTCCGGTGGAAACATCCGGGGCGGCCCTTCGACAAACTCTGGGCCGCCCCGGGTCGTTCGTGATCTGGCTACTGCCGGACTACATCGCCGCCTTCTTCGACGGGAAGATCAGGAAGATCAAGTTCATCAGGATCCCCATCACCGCGGCCGTAGCGATCGCCGGCAGACCGTTGGGGAAGACCCCGGGCACGACCACCGGGATGAACCCGCCCAGCCCGATGTTGCCGCCGATGCCGACCACCATGATGGTGGCGCCGATGGCCAGGTTGCGGGCGTCGAACATGCTCACCTTGTGTTCCTGCATCAGCGCGATACCCTGCATCCCGATCACGCCGAACAGGTAGATCGCCAGGCCGCCGGTGACGGCCAGCGGCACCGACTGCACCAGCGCCGCCAGCGTGCCGACGAAAGCCAGCAGGATGGCGATGACCCCGGCGGCCAACAGCGCCGGGCCGGAGTAGTTGCGCGTGATCGCCATCAGCGAGTTGTTCTCGCCGTAGTTCGTGCCGGCGGTGGCTCCGACGAGCCCGTGCAGGAAGTCGCCGACCCCGTCGAAGACCAGGTTCCAGCCGATGTACTTGTCGAGCCCGTACTTCTCACGGCCGGTTTCTTCGGCGAAGCGGTCAACGTACAGGCTGATCTGATACAGGTGGGCGGTCGACTCAGGGATGGTGGCGATGGCCATGATGCTGATGCTGACGATAGCGGTCGTCAAGAAAGCCCCGCTGAACGTCGGCAGAGTGATGTGCGGCATCTGGAACACGGGCGCCGCCAGCACCGGGGCGAAGCTCACCGACCCGGGCACCAGCAGTGCCGAGACGACGTAACCGAACACCGCGCCCAGCAGCACCGGGAGCATTCCCATAAAGCCTCGCAGGTAGGCCGAGAACACCACCGTCGCCAGCAAGGTCACCAGGGCGATTCCCCAGTTGGCGCCCGCCAGATCGAGAGCGGCGAAGGCCAGACCGAAGCCGATGATGGCCGCCACCGAGCCGGTGACGATCGGGGGAAGGACCTTGTCAAGGTTGTGTTTGCCGACGGCGCGGATCAGGAAGCCGATGGCAATGTTGAGCAAACCGGTCACGATGATGCCGGCCTGCATCGTCTGGATAACGTTGTCCGGCAGCGGAACGCCGAACTCGGGCGTCGAGCCGGTCATCGCCTGGGCGATGCCCAGATAGGCGGCGATGTAGCTGAAGCTCGAGCCGTAGTACAGCGGGATGAACTTGCCGATCGTCTGCCTGGAGAGGATCAGCGCCACGATGGTCGAGATCCCCGAGCCGAGCAGAACGGTGCCGACGTGGAAGCCGCAGAAGGCCGCCACGAAGACCGTCGCCGGGAACATGGTCAGGACATGCTGGAACCCGAGCAGGATCAGCTGCCCCCAGGCCGGCCGGTCGTTCGGCAGATACCCCGAGATTGCCCCGCGAGTTGCGCTAGCCATGAGTCAGTCTCCTCCGTGGGACCAGCGGCGCGGTTGCCGCCGGTCGGTGGTTGGATGGCGAACCCCATACAACTCGCGACCAGATGCACCTCCTTGACGGTTTCCCGATAGGACGGGGCGCGGTTCGAGCCCGTCCGGGGGGAGCCCGAACGGGGATCGGACAGGGTCAGGAGCGAACTCGGTCAGGTGAATGGGCAGCATCGAGGTGATGGGACGGATGCTATAGGGATACAACCCCGCCGACCGGCTCACGGCGCGCCCGGTGTGGGTAGAATCCCCGCACCAATAAGGAGGGCGTATGTCCTACCAGACCGGGCTTCTCAGGCTGACCGAGCACTCCCGCTCGGTCGAACAGGAGTTCTTGGAGAGCCTGACCGACGACGAGCGCAACGCCGTCGGATCGGCCGACCGTTGGGCCGCCAAGGATTTGATCGCCCATCTGACCGCCTGGCGTCACCGCGGCATCGAAGATCTGCTATCGGCGCGCCGGGGTCAGGTGCTGGAAGAGATCGAGGAGTTCGACCCGGTCAATCTCGAGATCTTCGAGGCCCACCGCCATCTTTCCCTGGAAGAGGTCACCTCCCGATCCGTCGCTGCGTGGCAGGCATTCTCCGACGCACTCGAAGCGACCCCCGACGAGCTCCTGCTGTCGAGCGAGCCATCGGGCGGGCGGCGTCCGCTCTGGCGTCGAGTGACCATCGAAGCCATCAACCATCCGGTCACCCACCTGGCGGAGAGCGCGATCCAACACGACCGGGCGCACCTGGCCCGAGGCCTGGGTCGAGGCCATGGTCCCCCTGCTGTTGGACCTGGATCCCTCCCCCGAGTGGCAAGGGGTTGTGCATTACAACCTGGCATGCCACCGGGCCCAGACCGGGCAACCCGACGCCGCCCTGGCGTCGCTCGAGGTCGGCCTGACCCACCGCCCGGACCTGCGGGAGTGGTCGACGCAGGACCCCGACCTCGAACCGCTGCGCGCACATCCTCGCTTCGCCTCGGTTACAGGCCAATCGCCCTAAAGCCGCCTGGCGATCTCCCCTGACCCGTCCCCCGCCTACCAGGATATGACGGTTATCATACCCATTCGTGCCCGATTTCCTTAGTATGTGAGCATCCGCACAAGCCATTCCTGCGAGGTGCCCACATGAAAGCCCGTTTCCTCGTCTTCCTGACCGTCCCCGCCTTGTTGCTCGGAGCCTGCGGCGGCAAGGAGACCCAGCCGCCGGGGGTCACCGGCTTGCCGGCCGAGGCCGCCGCTCTGGCCGCAGAGCGCGGCCTGACCCCGGACGACGTCTATGCCGCCCTGAAGACCTACATGCCCACCGGCGAACTCGATCCTTACATCATGTTCGCCTCCGGCGGCCAGTCGGGCCAGGTGCTGGTGATCGGGGTTCCGTCGATGCGAATCCTGCGCCTGATCGGCGTGTTCACTCCGGAGTCGTGGCAGGGCTACGGGTTCGGTGGCGCCTCGATGGAGATCCTGGCCGGCGGCGATGTGCGACGGCGAACCGGTTCTGTGGGGCGACACCCACCACCCGTCGATCTCCGAGACCGACGGCGAGTACGACGGCCAGTACCTGTTCATCAACGACAAGGCCAACGCCCGGGTGGCGGTCATCGACCTGCGCGACTTCGAGACCAAGCAGATCCTGCGCAACCCGAACGCCATCAACGACCACGGCGGCGCCTTCGTCACGCCGAACACCGAGTACGTGATCGAGGGCCCGCAGTACGCCGCCCCGATCGGCTTCGAGTACGCCCCGCTGGAAGAGTACGAGTCGAAGTACCGCGGCATGATGACCTTCTGGGCCTTCGACCGGCTGGCCGGTCGGATCGATCCGGCCAAGTCGTGGCAGATCGAGCTGCCGCCCTACTGGCAGGATCTGTGCGACGCCGGCAAGGGCCCCAGCGACGGCTGGATCTTCTGCAACTCCTTCAACAGCGAAATGGCCACCGGCGGCGTGGAGCTCGGCAACCCGCCCTTCGAAGCCGGGGCCTCCAAGAACGATACCGACTACCTGCACATCATCGACTGGCGACGCCGCCGAGGCGGTTGTCGCCGCCGGCAAGACCGAGACCATCAACGGCATCGACGTCATCCGGCTCCAGACCGCTATCGACGAGGAACTGCTCTACCTCACCCCCGAGCCCAAGAGCCCCCACGGCTCCGACGTCACCCCCGGCGGGGAGTTCATTGTCGTGGGCGGCAAGCTCGACCCGCACGTGACGATCTATTCCTTCGAGAAGATCATGGCTTCCATTGCCGCCGGAGGCCACTCGGCCGACGCCTTCGGCATCCCGGTGCTGTCGCTCGACAGCGTGATGGAGGCCCAGGTGGAGGTCGGCCTCGGGCCGCTGCACACCGTCTTCGACGACAAGGGCTACGCCTACACCTCGCTGTTCCTCGACTCGGCGGTGGCCCGCTGGACCCTGGGCGGACCGTACGACGACCTGAACGACGACGAGCCCTGGACGCTGGTCCAGAAGTTGCCGGTGCACTACAACATCGGCCACATCACCGCCGCCGAAGGCGACACCGCCTCGCCCGACGGCCAGTACGTGGTGGCCCTGAACAAGTGGAGCATCGACCGCTTCGCCAACGTCGGGCCGCTGCTGCCGCAGAACTTCCAACTGGTCGACGTTTCCCAAGCCGGGCGACCAGATGCGGCTGCTGTACGACATGCCCATCGGCATGGCCGAACCGCACTACGCGCAGATCATCAAGGCCGACAAACTGCAACCCGTTCGAGGTCTACCCCGAGATCGGCTGGAACCCCGACACCATGGCCCTGCGATCCCGAGCGCATCACCTCCGAGTCGGAGGCCCGCGTGGAGCGCAACGGCAACACGGTCGAGATCTGGATGACGGTGGCCCGCTCGCACTTCACGCCCGAACGGGTCGAGATCCGGGAAGGCGACCACGTGATCTGGCACCTGACCAACATCGAGACGCACCCGCGACGCCACGCACGGGTTCGCCCTGTCGGGCTACAACATCAACCTGAGCCTCGAGCCGGGTGAGACCGACACGATCGAGTTCGACGCCAGGATGTCCGGCACCTTCACCTACTACTGCACCGAGTTCTGCTCGGCCCTGCACCTGGAAATGATCGGGTACTTCCTGGTCGAGCCGAAGGTTCCGTAGTCACCTTCCGGGATGGGCCCGCCCGGCCTTCGGGTCGGGCGGGCCCGCCCGAGGAGCGATCCCTTGATGCGAAGCTTTCCCGGAATGGCCACCGATGTCAGGGTGCTTCTGCCCGACGGATCGTCGCGGCCCCTGGTCACCTTCCTGATCCCCAGCGCCTTGCTGATGCTGGGCGCCCTGTTGATCATTCTCTCGATCTTCCTTCCCTTCTGGAGCATGACCCTCTTCGCCCCCCAGTACCCCGATGGGCTCCAGGTGAACGTCTACATCGACCGCCTGGCCGGCGATGTGCGCGAGGTCGACTCGCTCAATCACTACCTGGGCATGCCCCCGCTGGATGAAGGAGGCCAACTCGAGCGGTCGATCTCGGTCTACTCGCTGGTGGCCGTGTCGCTCCTGCTGGTGGCCGGGGTCTTCGTTCATAACGCCTGGGCCGGACTGCTGGCGCTGCCGGCGATCGGGTTCCCCGCCGTGTTCCTGGCCGACCTGTTCCTGATCCTGTACCGCTACGGCCACAGCATCGATCCGGAATCCGCCCTGGGCGGAGCCGTCGATCCGTTCACCCCGCCTCTCCTGGGAGCCGGCACCGTCGGCCAGTTCCGAACGGTCGCTTCCCCCGAAGGCGGATTGATCCTGGCTACGCTGGCGGTCGGCGTCGTCCTGCTCGGTCTGTGGTTCCACCGCCGCGCCTATAAGCCGGTCGTCGACGCCCGCCGGCGCGCTCGGGAGTCCGGGCAGGCCGCATGACTGTTCGCCGGCGGCTCCTGGCCGTCCTGCCTCTGGCCCTGCTCGCCTTCTTCCCGGGATCCGCCCCGGACGTGTTCGCCTTCCCCACTTCCCCTCGGCGGATCGGAGGGCGTCCGCCTCGCTGCAAGCCTGGATCGATGCCGCCCAACCGGGCGACGTGGTGGAGGTCCCATCGGGCGTTTACCCCGGGGCGATCGTGGTCGACAAGCCGATCACCTTGCGCGGTCTCGGCCGACCGGTAATCGACGCCGGAGGCGTGGGTACCGTCGTCACCCTGGCGGCGCCCGGGGTCGTCTTCTCCGGCTTCGAGGTGCGCGGCAGCGGGATCGAACCGGATCGCAACGACGCCGGGATCGTCCTCCAGGCACCCGGGATCCGCGTGACCGACAACCATCTGGAAGACGTGCTGGTTGGGGTATTCGTCTCGGCCGCCGACGGAGCCGTCGTTCGCGGCAACCGGATCACAGGCAAAGAGGCCTTCGACCAGGCGCGCAAGGGGGACGGGATCCGCGTTTGGTACAGCCGCGACGTCCTGGTCGAAGACAACACGGTCCACCGAGTGCGAGACGTCGTCCTGTGGTATTCCGATCGACCGATCGTCCGCGGCAACACGATCTCGGAGAGCCGCTACGGAATCCACCTGATGTACTCCGACGGCACGCGGCTGGAAGATAACCGGCTCCTCGACAACTCGGTCGGGGTCTACGCCATGTACTCGAGCGATCTGGAGCTGACCCGGAACCTCGTGCGAGGGCAGCGCGGCCCCAGCGGCTACGGACTGGCCTTCAAAGATTCCGACCGCCTGCTGGCCCGGGGGAACGTCTTGGCCGACGACCGCGTCGGCATCTTCCTGGATGGCACTCCGTTTTCCGACCCGGACTTCGGTCGTCTTCCAGGACAACATCCTGGCCTACAACGATGTCGGGGTCTTGCTCCAGCCGGCAGTCCGCGGCAACCGCTTCCACAACAACACCTTCTGGGAGAACACCGAGCAGGTGGCCGTACACGGGGGTGGCGCCTCTCACAACGATTGGCGGGGGAATACGTGGAGCGACTACGCCGGCTTCGACGCCGACGGCGATGGGCGCGGCGACTTCCCCCATCAGCCGCAGCGTCTGTTCGAAACGATTCTGGTCAACGAGCCTCGTCTGCGCATGATCCTTCACAGTCCTGCAACAGAAGCGCTGGATTTTGCCGCCGCCGCCTTCCCGCTCGTCCAGCCACAGGGGCTCCTCTCAGATCCGGAGCCCCGTCTGGCCCCGGCGGAGTTGCCCGCTTTCGCCCAGGCCCCGCTGCCCGCCCCCTTCGGCCTGGCCCTGGTCGGGGCGATCCTGGCCGGGATGGGAGCCATCGGCGTGGTGCTCGGGAGGTCTTCTGCCGCGGTTCAACCCCGGCCGGCCACCCCGTTACCTCGGACGACCACCGCCGACCTGGCGATCGAGGTCCGTGGGGTGACCAAGACCTACGGGCGTCTGGCCGCTCTCGATCACGTGTCTCTCGAGGTCCCATCGGGCCAGGCGCTGGCCCTGTGGGGCCCCAACGGCGCCGGCAAGACCACTTTGCTGAATGCCATCCTCGGCCTGGTCAGGTTTCACGGAGACATCCGGCTGCAGGGACTCGATGTTCGCAGCGAAGGAAAGGCCGCCCGGCGACGGATCGGCTTCATTCCGCAATCCATGGCCTTCTACGAGGCCGGGGTCCTGGAGACCATGACCTTCTACGCCCAGGTCCGCGGCGAAGATCCGGCCCGTCAGGTCGCCCGTCTCGAGGGCCTGGGCCTGGGCCCGCATCTGGCCCTGCCGGTAGCTTCCCTGTCGGGAGGAATGCGCCAGCGCCTGGCCCTGGCCGTGGCCCTGATCGGCGACCCACCAATCCTGCTGATGGACGAGCCCACGGCCAACCTCGACCTGGCCGCTCGCACAGAGCATCGGCGGATTCTGGCCGACCTTCGGCAGGAGGGCCGAACCCTGGTCTTCGCCACCCACCGGGTGGATGAGATCCAGGCGCTTGCCGATCGAATCGCGGTTTTGGATCAAGGCCGCCTGGTGGATGTCCTGGATCGGGAGAGGTTCCTGCGGCGCTTCGGAACGCAGGTCGCCATGACCGTTCACGTTTCGTCGGCCCAGGCCCCGGAGGCGTTCCGCTTGCTCGACGGGGCCGGACTTTCCCCCCAGCTCAGCGGGCGGGGGGCGATCGTGGTGCGGCTTCCCGCCGACGAGAAGATCAAGGTCCTGAACGTATTGCTGGCGGGAGGCCTGGAGGTACGGGACTTCTCGCTGGAAGAGGCTGGCGCGGGATGAGCGTCATCACGGCCGTCGCTCTCCGCGAGCTTCGCGAATCGCTTCGGAACCGCTGGTTGTGGTTGTTCGCGGCCGGTTTCGCCGTCCTTGCCCTTGCTCTCTCCAGGGTGTCCTTGGCCTCGGCCGGCTACTCCGGGCTGGGCGGCTTCGGCCGCACCGCCGCCAGCCTGGTCAACGCCCTGCTGCTCTTCGTTCCCTTGATGGGTCTGACCATCGGCGCCGGGCTGATCGCAGCCGATCGGGAGCGCGGCACTCTGAACCAGTTGCTGGCCCAGCCCGTCAGCCGTGGGGAAGTCTTCGCCGGCAAGGCTCTCGGGGGTACGCTCGCCCTGGGGGTCTCGCTGGCCCTCGGCTTCGGGCTGGCCGCCCTGGCGCTGTCTGGGATCGGCGGGGACCCCGAATCGTTCCTGCTCCTGGCCGGGTTCACCCTCCTGCTGGCCATCGCGCTGCTCGGAATCGGACTGGTGGTCAGCGCCGCAGCCCGCCGCGCTTCCACCGCCTCCGCTGCGGCACTGCTGATCTGGCTGGCCGTTGTCTTCCTGAGCGACCTGGGCCTGGTGGGGGCGACCATCGCCGCCCGACCCTCCCCCGGTGTCCTGCTGGCTCTACTGCTGGCGAATCCGGTGCAGGTGTTCAAGGTTGCCGCGGTCTACAGCCTGCGGTCTTCGCTCGACGCCCTCGGCCCGGTCGGTCAGTTCGCCATGCACCGATTCGGCGACGGATTGCCGCTGCTGTTCTTCGGCTTGTTGGCGGCCTGGATCGGCGTATCCTTCCTGGCCGCTTTTCTCCTTTTTCGGAGGGTCGACTCGTGAAACGCATTCTTCCGGTCCTGGCCCTGCTGGCCCTGGGCCTGGCCTCCTGCGCCGCTCCGCCGGCCGAGCCAAACCCGCCCGACATTGTCTACGGCCAGGATATCTGCGACGCCTGCGGGATGATCATCAGCGAAGCCCGCTTCGCCGCCGCCGCCGCGCTCGCCAACGGTGAGGCATTGAAGTTCGACGACATCGGGGATATGCTTCGCTACCGGGCGGCCCACTCCGACCTGGCCGTGGCCGCCTGGTTCGTTCACGACCACCCGAGCGAAACCTGGCTCAACGCCGCCAATGCGACCTACGTGCTCAGTCCGGAAGTCGCCACGCCCATGGGGCATGGTCTGGCGGCCTTCTCCGACCCCGCCGCAGCCGATGCCTTCGCGGCGGAGTTCCATGGCGAAGTGTTGAGCTGGGAAAGCCTCGGCCGGCGATTCGCCGAAGGTTAACGATCGAACCGCCACCATTCCATCTGGGAGGAGTCCCACAATGCACCGAAGCCTGTTGATCCTGACCGTCTTCCTCACAGCAGCCGCGCTGTCGGCCTGCGGCGGAGCCGCACCGGCTCCACCCTTCGGCGACAGCGTTGCCGGGCGCGAGATCTTTGTCGGCACCTGCGTCTCCTGTCACGGCGCCGACGCCAAGGGCGTCCCCGGCCTGGGCAAAGATCTGACCACGAGCACCTGGACGCCCGAGCAAAGCGATGAGGATCTGCTCGCCTTCCTGCTCACCGGCCGGCCCAGCAGCGATCCGCTCAACACCACCGGTGTGGATATGCCGCCCAAGGGCGGCAATCCGGCACTCACCGAGGACGACCTGAAGAACGTGGTCGCCTATCTGCGATCGATCCACCAGTAGCCAGGAACGACGATGGCTTCCCGGACGCCGCCGGCTTCCGGCTCGGCGCACAGCGACGACCTGCCGCTTTCCGATCCGTTCCCGGAGTACCTCGCCTGCCCTGACTGCGGCGAGCCGGAAGTGGAAACGTGGTCGGACCACAGCGGAGCGCCCTGCCCGGTGTGCGGAACCTGGGTAGCGCGGCCGGGATCCGGCGCGGTGGGCGACCCGGGTAGCTGATCGAGCACGCCTGCGCTGCAGCAAGACGGCCCGCAGACACTGCGGGCCGCGCTTTCTTCTCGCCGGTTTGCGTCGGGCGGCCTTTGGGTCAGCCCACCAGTCGTCCTACCTGCGTCGCGGCCGCAACGAACAGACAGATCCCGAGCAAACCGAGGGCAACCCCGACAACCGCCGTCGCCTTCGTACCACGGCCCCCAAAGAGTCCTGCGACCCCGATCCCGGCCGCCAGCAGGCCCAGGAAAGCGCTGCTGGCGCCGCACACGTACAAGGGCGTCGCCCCCAGCCGGATCCATCCCTGCCGCGAGCCCGTGAGCGCACACAGGCCGATCCCAAACACCAGGGCCGTCGAGACGATGCCCAGCGCCAGACTGGCGTTCCCCAGCGGGTTGGAGTGGGTTGGCGGTTGCGACATGCGGTGCCTCCTTGCTGCGTGGGAAGTCGCCGGTGCGCTGACGGGTGATCCGCCGCTCCGGCGACACAGGACTGGCCTGGCCCGTGCCGGGTGGAAGCTCTAGGCCCGGGCGATCCGGCGCAGTCGCGCCTCATCCAGCAGAACGATGTACCCGCCTCGGCGCGTCCGCACCAGGCCATCGGCGCGGAAGCGCGACATCAGGCGGATGGCGGTTTCGAGTGTGGTCCCGGCCATGTCGGCCAGGTCCTGGCGCGGGAACGGAGTGGTCAGCAGTATGCCCTCGGGGTCCACCCGACCGCACAGTCCGGCCATCTTCACCAGGATGTACGCCAGGCGGCGTTCTACCCTCTCGCCGGCCAACTGATTCATCTTCAGAGTCGAATGCAGGCGGGCTCCCAGCATGCGGATGATGCGCAGGGCCGTGCTCGGGGTCTCCAGCAGCAACGCGGCGTAAGCCTCTCCGGGGAAACTGACTGTCTCGACCGTCCGGGTCAGAGGTCGAGCCGTAGCCGGATGCTCGGGAAGAAAGATGCCAGCGCCCCCGAACACCTCGCCGGGCGAGATGACTTCGAGGATCACCTCCCGGCCCCCCTCGTCGAGACGCACGATCTTGACCTGCCCATGGCTGACGATCCAAACCCGGTCGGCGGGAGCGCCCTGACGGAAGATGTCTTCCTCGGCCGTATGACTCTCCCGTCGGCACGCCGGGATCAACCGCGTCAGGTGGTCGGGAGGCACGTCGGCCAGCAGGGGAACCTGCCGGAGCAACTCCGACAGGTCTAGATCGGTAGCGGTCGGGTTCGGGCCGGACATGCGCGGAGTGCCTGGCATTATAGCCTCGCGTCTCAGGTATCATCCGGAACACATCCATGGAGCGGTCGCCATGCCCGGAGACACGGCGGAAGGCCAGGGGAGCTTGCCGGTGAAACTGTCGGCCTGGTTGAAGCCCGGGAACATCAGCAACCCGACTCGCCCCACCGCAGCCAGTGGCCCCGGTGACCGCCGGCGCGTGGCGGCTCCGGGCCGGCGGAACGATCCCCTCCGAGATCGGCGGTCGTCCGTCGCAACCCTCGGGGCCCGCATCCAGGCCCAGCGGAGATCCCGATGACCGGCCTGACCGATCGCGCCTCCGGCGACCTCGCCCTTCCGGCCGGAGGCGATCTCGAGGGGCGCGGGGACGCTGGGCGGATAGTATGCAGCGAATGGCGCAGGCCCAGCGGAGCGAGATACAACAGCGGAGCCCCGCGGTCGTGGCCGAGTGCTGCGCCGCCGTGCTCGAAGGGTCGACCCTGAGGCTGGATTACTGGGGCCGGTCCGTTGTCATGACCTGGCCCGACCTCGAGCCGCACTACCCGGACGGCCAGGCGCTGCCGGCCTTCGACGCCGGGATGATTCTGTACTACCTCAGCCTGGGCGACGGCATTCCTCTTGCGAGCCGCTGGATCGCCTTTCGGGAGCTCCCCGACGGCGCCTTCTACCACCTGGCCTACCAACGCTACAGCGGGGACCGGGTCGCGGCGGACTTCGGCCGGGACCCATCCGCCTTCGCCGCCGCCTCGCGACGAATCTCGGGAGCGCCTCTGTCGGAGTTCGGCGCGCCCGCCTTCGCCTTTCGGCCCCTGCCCCGAGTTCCTGCTGGCGGCCATCCTGTGGCCGGGCGACGACGAGTTTCCCCGCGCGGCGCGATCGTCTTCGATGCCGCCGCCTCCCACTACATGACCACCGACGGGTTGGGTCTCCTGGGAGGCGGCCTGGCCGGCCGCCTGGCGCGGGCCGCTGACGATCGAGCCTAGGCAGCACCAGCCAAGCCCCCGGAGACGAAGCCCTAGCCGGCGCCCGGTTATACTGCCGCCTTCGATGCCGGCTTTCCCGGACTCCCCTGCCACCCATCGACCGCGAATCTGCCCCGTTGCGGGGACCGCGGTGGTGCTCCTGGTGGCCCTGTCGGCCTGTACGCCGGCCCCCACACCCGCCCCCCTCGCGACCACGACCCCTTCTCGCGTCCCACCCGCGAGCCCCACCTCGGCCCCGACCCTCTCCCCGGCGCCGACCCTCACCTCGGTGCCTCCGACGCCACTTCCCCTCGCAGACTTCGGACCTGGCCCGGTGGAGATCCCGATCCTGCTGTACCACCGGGTTTCTCCCGACGGAAGCTCGAACCGCTACACCGTCGGCGCGGCCGATTTCCAGGCGCAGCTCGCTTTCCTGGCCGCCAACGGATACCAGACGGTGACCATCGCCGATGTTGCCTCGGCGATACGGCAAGGCGCCCGGCTCCCGTTGAATCCCGTGGTGCTCACCTTTGACGATGGGAATCTCGACACCTACACCGAAGCCTGGCCCAGGATGCAGCCATTCGGATTCATCGGGGTCGTGTATGTCGTTGCAAATCGCCTCGGGGCCGAGGGATTCCTCGCTCCCGGCGAGTTGGGCGAACTGGCGCGGGCCGGTTGGGAGATCGGCTCCCACAGCAGCACCCACAGCAACCTGGTCGAAGGCGAGCGGAGCCGATGGCGCGACGAGATTCTGGGCTCAAGGCTCGAACTGGAGCGAGTCCTCGGATGGCAGGTCGTGAGCTTCGCCTATCCGTTCGGGGTGGGCTCGAGCGACATCTTTCGCAAGACATCGGAGTACGGTTATCAGACCGGAGTCGGCCTGGGGAAAGGGATCCTGCACGATCGGGGGTCCTTGTTCTACCTGCAACGGAGGGAAGTGCTGGGCGGCTGGAGCCTGACGGAGTTTGAGGCGGCCCTGGCTGGATCCTGATTCCACTCGCCCCCTTCCCGACCCCACCAAGAGCCTGCCCGGGGAAGGCGAAGGCCAGGACTCTCCTGATCCGACGACCGGAAGACCTTAGGCGGGATGCGCCGCCATCATCGCCTCGGCCTGTTCGGATTCCGTGGCGGGCGCCGCCGCCACGCTGAACCCAGCGTACATCAGCACCGCCGCGACCAGTTCCCCCAGGTAGAGAAACTGGCCGTAGCCGAGGCGCGTGGCGGTGCTGGCCAGGCCGATCGACAGGGCGCCGGCCGCGATCAGGACGTTCCCGATCACCCGCTTTGGCAGAACCTCTTTTCGCAGGAACATCCAGGCCGAGATCAGCGCACCGCCCACCAGGGTGACCAGACCGTAGATGTTGAAGAACGGCGTGGTCAGGCGGACGGCGGCCCCATCGGCGATCGAGGGCATGATCTCCCGATACTGCTCGCTGATCGGAAGCGCCGGGTCGTACACCGTGAGGTCTAGCTTCGGCATCACCTGCAGCATCAATCCGGCCGCGGCCAGGCTGCCGACCACCAGCAGGGCCGTCAGCAGGTGAACCCAACGCTTCCGAACCAGAAGCAGAAGCGTCCCATGCCCGATCCAGCCGGCGTTGAGCGCCGCTCCGAACAGATACCAGGCGAAGAACACCGGGGCGCTCCAGCCCAGCAGGGCAAACCAGGCTTCGGCCATGCTGCCGGCCCCGAACATCGCCAGCCCAATCCCCCAGAAGAGAAAATGGGCCTTGCGCCGGACGAGGTACCGCCGCAGAACGGAAACGACGAACACCACCATGATCACGCTCGAAATCCCGGGCAGCACCAGCGATAAGGACATCCAGCCTCCTACGGCTCAGCCTAGCGCCAGGGGATGATCCCCAGCAAGACCCCGGCGGCGGTGAGGATCATCGCTGCCGTCAGAATCCCCATGCCGACCAGCACAATCGGAATCCCCCGACGAAAGAGCCAGGAGTCGGGAGGGACCCGGGCAGCGCTCCGCCGAGCCGGCTTCGGGGGAGAATCCGGCTCGTTCGGTCCGAGTTGGGTCACCTTCGCAGTATAGTTCTCCCGCCTTAAGCGCGCGTGAGAAGTGCGTAAACGGCCGGCAAGAGGCCGATCGGGCCGGGCGGGGTATACTCGAACCTCCCTCCGTCTGCCCCTGCCCGCACATCGGAGCCGCCGCCGGATGACAAAGCTCACCTCATTGCAGCAGGCGATCGCCGCCCATGTCCGCGATGGCGACCTGATCTATGCCGCCGGGTTCACCCATCTGATCCCCTTTGCCGCGGGCCATGAGATCATCCGTCAGGGCCGGCGACGCCTGACCCTGGCCCGGGCCACGCCCGACCTGGTGTACGACCAGATGGTGGCCGCCGGCTGCGCCGCCAAAGTGATCTTCTCCTACTCCGGCAACCCGGGCATCGGCTCCCTGCGCCCCCTGCGCGCGGCCATCGAGGCAGGCGAGGTCGAATGGGAGGAGTATTCCCACTTCGCCATGATCGCCCGGCTCACGGCCGGCGCCAGCGGAGTGCCCTTCCTGCCGATGAACCCCACCGGGGTCGATGATCTGCCCCGGGTCAATCCTCACTACCGCACCGTGGTCGACCCGTACTCCGGCGGAACTGTGGTGACGGTCCCGGCTTTGCGTCCGGACGTTGCCATCGTTCACGTCCAGCGGTCGGACGCCGACGGCAACTGCCACCTGTGGGGCATCCTGGGCGAGCAGCGCGAGGCCGCCTTCGCCGCCGAGCGGGTGATCGTCACCGCCGAGGAAATCGTCGATCCGGAAGTGATCCGCTCCGATCCCAACCGGACCCTGATCCCCTCGCTGGTGGTCGACTCCGTTTGTCACGTGCCGTTCTGTGCGCATCCGTCCTACACCCAGGGCTACTACGACCGCGACAACCCCTTCTACCTCGAATGGGACCGTCTGTCCGCCGACCCGAAACGGCTCAAGGCCTGGCTCGATGAGTGGGTCTACGACCTCCCCGACCGTCGGGCTTACTGGGAGAAACTTGGCCCCGAGGTCCACCGCAGTCTCCAGGTCGAGCCGCGCTGGAGCGAGCCCGTCAACTATGGCCGCTATTGAGTTCCCGTCGGCCTCACCCCCGGCCCGTGGGAGCTGACCTCGGGCGCATTCGCCAGCTTCTGATCTTTCTCTACGGCGCGGAGCAGGCCGAAGCGACGCTCGCCCGCGTGGCCGAGATCCTCGGAGCGTACCGCTCTCGCCTCGACCCGCCGCGGCTGCACGGCCCGTGGACCGCTGCCGACGTGTTTCTGATCACCTACCCCGACCAGATCCGCCAGCCCGGATCACCTCCGCTGGCCACTCTGCTGGATTTCTGCCGGCGTCACCTGGACGGGTCGATCACCGGCGTCCACCTGCTGCCGTTTTACCCGTCCTCCTCGGATGAGGGTTTCTCGGTGATCGACTACCGCGCCGTCGATCCGGAATTCGGAACCTGGGATCAGGTGCAGGAGCTGGGTTCCACCTTCCGTCTGATGGTCGACCTGGTGCTGAACCATGCCTCCGCCCGGAGCGCCTGGTTCGAGGGCTTCCTTCAGGGCCGCGAGCCTTTCCGCCGATACTTCGTGACACCCGACCCGGCCGCCGACTGGTCGGGCGTCCTCCGCCCCCGGACCTCACCTTTGGTCACCACGTTCCCCGCAGCCGACGGACCACGGCAGGTCTGGACCACATTCAGCGCCGACCAGGTGGACCTCGACTACCGCCGCCCCGAGGTCTTGCTCGAGATGATCGACATCCTGCTGGGGTACGTCGAGATGGGAGCGCAGATGGTCCGCCTCGACGCAGTGACCTACGTCTGGAAGGAAGCGGGGACTTCCTGTGCTCATCGGCCGCAAGGCCACGCCCTGGTGCGCCTGCTGCGTGCAGTGCTCGATCAAGCCGCCCCCTGGGTGCGCCTGATCACCGAGACCAACGTGCCGCATCTCGACAACATCGCCTACTTCGGCGACGGCGATGAAGCCGACCTGGTCTACCAATTCGCCCTGCCGCCACTGGTGCTCCACACCCTGGCCTCGGGGTCGGCCGAGAAGCTCGGCGCCTGGGCCGAAAGCCTGTCCACTCCACCCGGCGAGGCCACCTACTTCAACTTCCTGGCCTCGCACGACGGGATCGGGATCACGCCGGCGCACGGGATCCTGACGGATCATGAGTTCGATCGGCTGTTGGAGATCGCACGAGAGCGCGGCGCAGTCTCCCTCCGCTCAGCTCCAGACGGCGCCACCCAACCCTATGAGTTGAACCTCAATCTGCTCGACGGGCTCAGTCGTGCGGAAACCCCGGAGCTCGATGTGCCCCGGCTGCTCGCAGCCCACGCGGTCCTTCTGGCCATGCCGGGGGTACCGGCCGTCTACATCCACAGCCTTCTCGGCTCACGGGGCGATCTGGCCGGGATGCGCGAGACCGGACAACCGCGGCGTGTCAACCGCCGCCGTTTCGAACTGGCCGGCCTGCAGACCGAGCTGGAATCGATGGGTTCCGAGCGGCAGCGAACGTTCGATGGAATCACCACGCTGATCCGGAAGCGCGCCGAATTACCGGCCTTTCACCCCCGATCGGGTCACCGTGCGCTCGACCTCCACCCGGGTGTGTTCGCCGTCGAGCGTCGCCCGATGGAAGGCGCACCGTTGTTGTGCCTCCAGGAAATCTCGGGGGCGACCTGCACCGTCGGAATCCCGGCCGAGTTCCGCCACGGGTCCGACCGGATCGCCGGATGGACGGCGGGTTCCGACGACCTCACGCTCGAGCCGTATCAGTCGGCATGGATCGAGGCGCGGCGTTGAGCGGCGGGATCGGGCGCATCGGTCTGCTGCACTACAGCGCGCCCCCGATCATCGGAGGCGTCGAGTCCACCCTCGCCTTCCAGGCCCGGTTCCTGGCCGAGGCCGGCGCCGAACCTGTGGTGATTGCCGGCACCGGCGGGCCTCTCCCGCCCGAAGTCGAGCTGAGGCTGATCCCACAATTGAATTCGCGGCACCCCGATGTCCTGGCGGCCAAGTCGCACCTCGATCGGGGCCAGATCGACCCCGGCTTCGGCCGGCTGCGTGAAGCCCTCCAGCAGGCGCTGCGGCCGGCCCTGGCCGATCTCAAGACCGTGCTCGTCCACAACGCCCTCTCCCTGCACAAGAACCTGGCGCTCACCGCCGCCCTGTGGGACCTGGCCTCGATCGGTCCTCAGTTCCTCGCCTGGCACCACGATCTGGCCTGGGACCGGCCCGACTATGCGGCCGAGTTGCACCCGGGGGAGCCGTGGGACCTGCTGCGTCGCCCTTTCCCCGGCGCCACCCATGTTGCCGTCTCCCACTCGGTCCGCAAACGAGCCGCCCGAGTGTTCTCGCTCCCGGAATCCGAGGTCGTTGTGATCCCGCCGGGGGTGGACGTGCCGTCGTTTCAGGGGTGGACCGAGGCCCTGCGCCGGCTTGAAGGAATCTTCGGTTTGGCGCGGGCCGATGCCCTGTTCCTGCTCCCAAGCCGGATCACGCGGCGCAAGAACATTGAATACGCCATCCGGGTGACCGCCGAAGCGCGACGTTTCCTGGGAGACGTTCGCCTCCTGGTGACCGGACCGCCCGGCCCCCACAATCCGACCAACCAGACGTATCTGCAGGAGCTGCTGGCCCTGGTCAACAGGCTGGACCTGGGCGAACTCTGTCCACTTCCTCCACCAGGCAGATCCGGCCGGGCCGGCCGACCTCGACGACGCCACGCTGGCCGCGCTGTTTCGTCTTTGCGACGTCTTGCTCTTCACCAGCCGCGACGAAGGCTTTGGGATCCCGGTGTTGGAGGCGGGGCTGGCGCGCATGCCGGTCTTCTGTACCGATCTCCCGCCGTTTCGCGAGAGCGGCGGCGAAAACGTGACGGTCTTCTCGCTCGATGACGAACCCGCGCAGGTCGCCCGGGGAATCGTTTCTCGGATTTCCGACGACCCCGTCTTCCGCCTGGCTCGCCGGGTGCGCCGCGAATTCGATTGGGCCGCCATTCTGACCGACCGGCTGCTCCCGCTCGTGGGGAAACCGTCCCGTGGCTGATACGGTTCGCCCGGCCGCGCCTTCGCCTGCCCGTGCGCGCCGGCCGCGGGCGATGGTTCTGGTCTTTCCAGAAACCCTGGGGGAGAGCGAGACTCTTCTCACCCTGGCCGCGGCCTACCCGGCCGGCAGGCCGGCGGTGGTCGCCGGGGTCGTTCCGGTGCGGGCCGGCGTCTCGCTCAGCACGGCGGCCTCGGCCGCACAGTCGCTGCGAGGGGAACTTCGCCGGATGGCCCGTCGGAGCGGCGCCCGACTGGCGCCCCGGATCCTGGTCAGCCACGAACCGACGGACGAAGTGGACGACCTGGCCGAGGAAGCCGGGGTCGACCTGGTGATTCTCCCCTGGATCAGCTCTCCCCGCGCCACCGCCGCCGCCGTTCGAGCGATCCACGACGGGCTGGTCCACGCCTGCGCGGTCGTGCGCGGGCCGCTTCCCTCCCCGGGTGCGAGCGCCCTGATCTCGTTGCAGGCGCACCCCGACTCCGAGCTGGCCCTGCGCCTGGCCCTCGACCTGTCGCGCCAGTCGCAGTTCCGTCTGGTCGCGGCGGCGCCTTCCGCCTTCGATCAGGACGAGCCGGCCGGGGTGGCCTTGCAGCAGGTGCTCGATCACCTGCCAGAGATCGACGAGACGCTCCACCTGACCTCCGACCGGGCCGAAGCCTTCGCCCGGGTCTCCGAGGGTTACGAACTGTGCCTGAGCGGGTTCGACGACCCGCGCGCCCGCCGGCTGCGACGCCAGGCGGGCCGCCCCTGGATCGGGACGCGGGGGCGCGGCCCGCCGGCCGTCGAGAGGCCGTGTCGCCCGGGGTCGAGACCATCTCGATCCTGGTCGACAAGTGGTTCGGCGAGAACAGCTTCCACGCCGACGAGTTTGAGCAGATCGATCGGCTGATCGAGCGCAAGCAGAACCGCCAGGTCAGCATCAGCCTGGCTCTTCCGGCGCTGAATGAGGAGGCCACCGTCGGCAAGGTGATTCGCACTTTGCAGCGGGCGCTGATGGTCGAGGCGCCGCTGCTGGACGAGATCGTCTTGATCGACTCCAACTCCGATGACGCCACCCGGTCGATCGCCGAAGACCTGGGCGTTCGGGTGCACATCCATCAGGAGATCCTGCCTCGCTACGGGTCGCGCCCCGGCAAGGGCGAGGCCCTGTGGAAGTCGCTGTACGTGACACGTGGCGACCTGGTCGCCTGGATCGACACCGACATCGTCAACGTGCACCCACGTTTCGTCTATGGCCTGATCGGGCCGCTGCTGCTGCGCCGGGAGATCATGCTGGTCAAAGGCTTCTACGCCCGGCCGATGCGCGTCGGGAACCGGATGCAGGCCGGCGGCGGCGGCCGGGTGACCGAGCTCACCGCCCGACCGCTGCTCAACCTGTTTTACCCCGCGCTTTCGGGGCTGATCCAACCGCTGGCCGGCGAGTACGCCGGCCGGCGCAGCGCTCTCGAACAACTGCCCTTCTCTTCCGGTTACGGCGTCGAAATCGGCTTGCTGATCGACACCCTGGAGAAGTTCGGGCTGGGGGCTTTGGCCCAGGTCGACCTGCTCGAGCGTGTCCATCGCAACCAGCCCCTGCCGGCCCTGAGCCAGATGTCAATGGGCATCCTGCAGACCGTGGTCCGACGCCTCGATCGCCGCTATCACACCCGGCTCCTGCAGGACGTCAACCGGAGCCTGAAGGTCGTCCAGCATCACCGCGGTCGTTACTTTCTGGATGTGGCCGAGATCGCCGAACTCGAACGGCCGCCGATCGCCAGCCTCCCAGAGTACCGCCGTCGGCGCCGGCGCGCACAGGGCGGCGAATGACCCGCCTGATCCTGATCCGCCACGGTCAAACCGAATGGAACCGGAGTGGCCGCTGGCAGGGCCAGACCGATGTGCCGCTGAACCCGGAAGGTCGCCGGCAGGCCCGCCAGCTGGCCGAACAGCTCCGGCAGGAACGATTCGACACGATCTACACCAGCGACCTCGGCCGCGCTCGCGAGACGGCCCAGGCGTTGGCCGAAGTCACCGGCGCGCCGCTCATCGAAGACGCCCGCCTGCGCGAGATCAACCTGGGTACATGGGAAGGCCTGCTCTTCGATGAGATCCGTCGCCGCGATGGCGATCGCCTCGACCGTTTTCGGTCCCAACCCGCCGGCGAACGAGCCCCGGGCGGTGAAGGAGTCCTCGATGTGCAGGACAGGAGCCTGGCGGCGTTGGAGGAGATCGTCCGCCGCCACCCCCGCGGCAGCGTCGCCCTGGTCTCCCATGGGCTGACCCTGGCGGTGCTCAAGATCCACCTGATGGGCCTGCCGCTGGACTCGGTCTGGGATGTCGAGCCGGACAATGCCGTGCCGGAGGAGTACCATTGGGAGGCGCCATGACCGAGACCCACGCGCACGTCGGATTCGTTTCCACCCGGTTGGCCGGCACCGACGGTGTCTCGCTCGAGGCCGAGAAGTGGTGCAACACCCTGGGCTCCCTGGGCTTCGAGTGCTTCTACTTCGCCGGTGAATGCGACACCCCTGCCGATCGCAGCCTGGTGGTGCCTGAGGCCCACTTCACCCACCCGGAAATCCTGGCCCTGACCGGCGAGTTGTTTTCCGGACCGCGTCGCAGCCCGCGCGCCGACTGAATCCGTCGATCGTCTTCGCCGTCACCTGAAGGCTCAACTACAGCGCTTCATCGACGCCTTCCACATCGACGTCCTGTTGGTGGAAAACGCCCTGTCGCTTCCGGTCAACATCCCGCTGGGGCTGGCGCTCACCGAAATCATCGCCGAGACGGCTCTGCCGACCATCGGCCACCATCACGACTTCACCTGGGAGCGCAAGCGCTTCTCGATCACGGCCGCCGGCGACTACTTGCGAACCGCCTTCCCTCCCAACCTGCCGTCGGTGCGCCACGTGGTGATCAACTCCTTCGCCGCCCGGCAGCTGGCGCTGCGCACCGGGGCCAGCGCCATCCTGATCCCGAACGTCATGGACTTCGATTCGCCTCCGCCCGACCTGGCGACGGCGCCGGCGAACTCTTGCGGGCCGCCCTGGAGATCCCCGACGACCGGGTGGTGCTGCTCCAACCGACGCGGGTCGTCCCGCGCAAGCGGATTGAGCTGGCCCTGGAACTCGCCCGCCGACTGGGCGTGCCGTGCACCCTGGTCGTCTCCCACGCCTCCGGCGACGAGGGCAACGCCTACCTGGACTACCTGCGCAGCTTCGCAGATCTGATCAGCGTCAAGGCCGTCTTCGCCGGCGACCTGATCCAGCCCGAGCGCAGGGACCTCGCCAGACGGAAGCCCATCGTACAGCCTGGCCGACGCCTACGGCATGGCCCAGATGGTCACCTATCCTTCGACCGTCGAGGGCTTCGGCAACGCCTTTCTGGAGACCATCTACCATCGGCGCCCGATCGTGATGAGCACCTACGAGATCTTCCGCACCGATATTCAGCCCAAAGGATTCCGGGTGATCGGTTTCGAAGACTTCATCACCGATGAGACTGTGGCCCAGGCGCGCGAGATGATCGACAACCCCTCCCTGGCCCAAGTCACCGCCGATCACAACTACGAACTCGGCCGGCGCTTCTACTCATACCGCACCCTGGAACGCCGTCTGTCGCTGCTGCTGCAAGACATCCTGGGCGCCGAGCCGGGCGCCGGGGCGTTCTCCTCCTCGTGAGAAAGGGGTCGCCATGCCCGCACCCTCCCACACCCGCTCCGAGTTGATGACTGTGAACGCCGCCCGCCTGCTGCGCGACGGCGACGTGGTGTTCGTCGGGGTCGGCCTGCCCAATCTGGCCTGCAACCTGGCCCGCCTGACCCAGGCCCCGAACCTGGTGATGATCTATGAAGCCGGCGTCATCGGTGCCCAGCCGGCGCGTCTGCCTCTGTCGATCGGGGACCCGACCCTGGTGTCGGGCGCTCTGTCGGTGTGCTCGATGTACGACGTGTTCGCCTTCTACCTGCAGCGCGGGCTGGTGACGGTCGGATTCATGGGCGGCGCTCAGATCGACCGTTTCGGCAACGTGAACGCCACCGTCATCGGCGACTACGCCCACCCCAAGGTCCGCCTGCCGGGCTCCGGGGGGTCGATGGAGATCGCCGCCTGGGCCGAGCGCTGCTACTACATCACCCCCCACGAGAAGCGGCGCTTCCCGCCTCGGGTCGACTTCCGCACTTCGGCCGGCTTCCTCGACGGGCGCGCCGAGCGCACGGCCGCCGGATTGCGCGGCGGCCCCGCCGCCGTTGTCACCGACCTCGGAATTCTCGAGCCCGACGAGACCGGGGAACTGGTTCTGTCCGCCGTCCACCCGGGAGCCGAGCCGGAGCAGGCGCACAACCAGACCGGCTGGGACCTGCAAATCGCAAATCCTCTGCCTGTCACCCCTCCGCCGACCGACGATGAACTGCGTTTGCTGCGGGAGCTCGACCCGCAGCGTATCTACCTGGATTGACCCCGAGCCCGATGAGCGAAGCCGCCTACCACAAGGAGATCATCGCATGGCGGCTCCAGGTGGAAGAAAACCTCCGCCGGCGAGACGGGTGGCTTGCCTTGGCCGGGTTGCTCTGGCTGGAACCCGGAGTGCTGACCGCCGGCTCCGACCCCTCGGCCGACCTGGTGTTGCCTGCCTCGGCCCCGGCCCGGCTGGGGGTCTTCGAGCTCAAGAGCGGATCCGTGACCTTCCTTCCGGAGGCCTCTCTGGAGAACGAGGTGGCGGGTGCTCCCTCGAGCGGCGAGCCGCTGCTGGCGGACACGAGCGGCCGTCCCCACTCCCTCCACGTGGGTGAGGTCACATTGCGCCTGATCGAGCGGGGCGGCCGCCTGGCCTTGCGCGTGTGGGACAACGCCCGGCCCGAACGCACGGGTTTCACGGGCAGGAAGTGGTTCCCGATCGACCCCGGACTGCGCCTGCAGGCCTCCTTTTCCTCGCCTACCGAGAGCCGAACGATCCTCGTCCCCGATATCCTGGGAGGGGTCTCCGAGCAGCCAGACCTGGGCACCGCGAGATTCTCTCTCAAGGGACACGCATGTTCCCTGCGGGCAGTCCCGGCCGACAACGACCTCCTATGGTTCTTGTTCGAGGATGGCACCAACGGGGACACCACCTACCCTTCGGGTCGATTCCTGGTCGCCGAGGCTCCTGTGCGGGAGATCATCGTCCTCGACTTCAACCGGTCCTACAATCCACCATGTGTCTTCACACAGTACGCCACATGCCCGTTGCCCCCCGAAGGGAACCGCCTTCCGATCCCTATCGAGGCCGGGGAGATGATCCCAAATGGCGTCTGACCCGCTCCACCCGGCCCGGTCCTTCCTCGACCGCCTCTTTCTGACCGAGTCGGATCGCCGTCCCCGAGCTTTCTGGAGACTTTCCGCACATCTGGCCGCCTTCCTCTTCTTCAGCGGTTGCTTTTCCGTACCCCTGTTGTTCTTCCCGGACCTCCTTGGCCCGGGCCCGATCCCGATGGAGTTGATGCTGATTTCGGCCTTTGCGGGCACACTGGCCATCACCCTGACGACCTTCCTGGCTCGCCGTCTGCTCGATCGCCGGAGCTTCGGCAGCCTCGGCCTGTCGCTTTCCGGGCGAGCCATCCCCGATCTGCTGGTGGGATTCCTGATCCCGGCCGCCCAAATGGCCACGGTGTACGCCGTCGAAGTCGCGTTCGGTTGGAGCCGGTGGCAGGGCTGGGCCTGGGAAGTCCAGCCGCTCTCCGGCGTGCTCGCCGGGGTCTTCCTCGGGTTTGGTGCCTTCCTGCTGGTCGGCTATCAAGAAGAGCTTCTTAGCCGCGGCTACCAGCTGCAAAACCTGGTGGAAGGGTCCGGGCTGCGACGGGCACTGCTGATCTCTTCGGCCATCTTCGCCCTGCTCCACCTGGCCAATCCCGGCGCATCCTTCGCCGCGATCATCGGACTACTCCTGGCCGGCTACTTCTTGGCGTTCGGCTGGCTGCGGACCGGCGCGCTATGGTTGAGCATCGGCCTGCACGTCGGCTGGAACTTCTTCGAGGGAACCGTCTTCGGGTTCCAGGTGAGCGGGCTCGAGCTCTTCACCCTGATGCGCCACCAGGTGTCCGGTCCGGCGTGGATCACGGGTGGAGACTTCGGTCCGGAGGCAGGCGTGATCATGCTACCTGCCTATGCGGTGGGTATTCTGCTCATCCTTGCCTATACCCGTCACAGACGCGGCATCCTCCTGGAGCCGGGCCCGAAAACTGCCTCTTGACATGATAGAACATCCGTTCTATTGTGGTGGCCAGACCCGTGACTTTCACGGAGGAGGTCACCATGTCCGCGTACCCGTCGCATGCACAGCCTTTCAACCTCACCGCCGAGCCCATCGGTCGCCTGGCCAAGCAGATTTCCCGGCTGACCCTGCGCAAGGGCCTGGTCTTCGGGGGCATCATGCTGGGCGCCCTCGCCGCTTTCGAGATCTTCAACTACGGCACGACCGAGTTCGCCCTCGCCGATCTTCTGGGTGACTTGCGCTTCGCCGGGATGCGCTGGGCTACGATCCTGGCGCTGGCTTTCTGCGCCATGGACTTCGCCGGCCTGGCCCGACTGCTTACTCCCGGACGTCCCGGCCGGTCCGTCGAGGCCTGGTACCTGCTGGCCGCCTGGTTCGTCGCCGCGGGGATGAACGCCATCCTCACCTGGTGGGCGGTATCGGTCGCCCTGGTCTCCCAAACCTCCCTCGGGAGCGGTGTCCTCGGGCGCGAATCGCTGCTGCAGGCCGTGCCCGTCTTCGTCGCCGTCCTGGTCTGGTTGATCCGGGTCTTGATGATCGGGTCGTTCACACTGGGCGGGGACCGGCTGTTCTCCCAGGGCGACGGCGGGCAAAGCCTGTATCTCCGGCCGATCGGGCCGCGCCGCCGGGATCAGCAGGCGGCCCGCGCTCCCAATCGTCAGGAACCCACGCGCTGAAGCCGTGGCAGGCGCCTGGCTACCCTACGCCGCTTCGGCGCGGCGTTCCTCTCCGATGGTACGACCGCCGGCCTTCTCCCTCCGGCCGGCGGTCGCCATCCCTCTCCTCCCCGCTGCGTCTCTGGCCGTGGCGATCCTATGGCTCGCCGTCCGGCCCGGCGCTCCCCCGCCGTCAGAAACTCCGGCCCCGGTCGCTTCGCCGGACCCCATCGCCGCCAGTCCGGCCTTCGCCCTCCCCGAACCGGTGAACGTGTGGTCGCCTGAGATCGAACGTTGGTCAGGAGACTTCTCCTTGCCGGCCGATTTGATCGCCGTGGTCATGACCATCGAATCCTGCGGCGACCCGGCGGCGGTGTCGCGGGCCGGCGCACAGGGGCTGTTTCAGGTGATGCCGTTTCACTTCGCGACCGGGGAGTTCGCCCTCGACCCCGAGACGAATGCCTTGCGCGGGCTGGCCTACCTTCGGCGCTCGCTTGATCTTTCCTCCGGCGACGTCGGACGTGCTCTGGCTGGCTACAACGGGGGACACGGCGTGATCTCACGAGCCCCGTCGGCCTGGCCCGCCGAAACCGTGCGCTATGTACGCTGGGGCACCACCATCCTGGACGATCTGCGTGCCGGTCGCACACCCAGCCCGGCTCTTCAAGCCTGGCTCGACGCCGGCGGCGCCCATCTGTGCCTCCGCTCGAGAACCGCGCTCTCTTCTGGAACCCCCTAACCACCCCGGCCTCCGGCGCTCCTCGCCGGGCCCCCGTCGTCAAGTCGCCTCAGGCCCCTACTGCATTCGGTCCGTCGGGAGCCAGCGGGAGCCAGACCGAGAAGGTCGATCCCAGACCTTCCTCCGAAGCTACCTCGATCCGGCCTCCATGCATGCGTACGATCCAGTAGGCGATCGACAGGCCCAGCCCGGCGCCGCCCGCGGTCGACCTGCGGCGGGATCTGTCCACCCGGTAGAAACGCTCGAAGATATGGGGCAGGTCCTCCCGGGCGATCCCGCTGCCTGTATCGGTCACCGTCACCCTCGCCCATTCCCCGATACAGGCCAGCGACATGGTCACCGATCCGCCGCCAGGTGTGTGCGCCACCGCGTTCGCCGCCAGGTTCAGCAGCACCTGTTTCAGGCGGTCGTGATCTCCCAAGACCCTGGCCTGGTCTTCCCCTCCCAGGCGAACCTCGAGCCTGCCCTGGGCAAGCAGCTTGGCCTGCTGGAATACGTCCAGGAGCAGCGTATCCAGTTCCACCATGGCTCGTCCCAGCGGCAGCTTCCCGCCCTCGGCCTGCGATAGCAACAGGATGTCTTTCACCAGCCGGGTCATCCTGTCAACTTCGGCCACAACGGCTTCCATTGAGGCCGGATCGACCTCGCCCGTCCGCCGCACCAGATCCAGATTGCCACGCAGTACGGTCAGCGGCGTACGGAGTTCGTGGGAGACGTCGGCCATGAAACGCCGCTGGGTCTCGAACACGTTTTCCAGACGTTCCAGGGTCTCGTTGAAGGCCGCGATCAGCCGGCCGACCTCGTCCCGCGGCGGACCGCGCAGCGGGATCCGTCGTGATAGATCGTCGGCGCGGGTGATTTGCAGTGCGGCGATGGTAACTTGATCGAGGGGCCGCAGCGCGGCGGCTGCCGTCGACCAGCCGATCACGCCGGCAAAGCCCACCGCCAGCAATCCTCCGACCAGCAGGACCGACAGCGCCAGTTCACGGGCCGACTCCACCGTACTGAGGGAGGCCGCCAGCTGCAAGTGCCCCACCAGGTCGCCCTCCGGCGTCGTCACCAGGGGATAGGTCAGAACCCGAAGCGGAACACCGTCGAGCCTCACCGTGGTGTACGTCGCCGTCGCACCGCTAAGGCTGGAAGGATCGAGAGGACCTTCCAGCAGAGGGGAATTGCGGGCCACCAGGGTTCCTTCGGCGTCCCACACCTGGGCAAACACGCTGGCCGTCAGGTCCAGCGCCAGAGGGGAGAAACTCACGCCGCGGACGTCTCGGCGGAACGTCCTCCGGATATCTTCCGCCGTCCCGGCCAGGTTTTCATCGACCTGCTGGGTGAGACTGAAGACCAGCACCGAATACACTGCCGCTCCGTAGAGCAGCATCCCGACGGCCATGATCCCGGCGTACCACAAGGTCAGCCGGCTGCGCAGGGTCATCGTGCCTCGAACCTCCGGACCGCGGGAGACGCCGAAGGGAGCCGCGTCAGACGTCGGCCCGGACCGTGGGGTTTATCCCGCCTCGCGCAGAACATACCCCACGCCACGAACCGTGTGCAGAACCCGGGGCTCCCCGTCTGCTTCCGTCTTCTGACGCAGGTAGCGGACGTACACCTCGATGATGTTGCTCTCGCCTCCGAAGTCGTAGCCCCAGACCCGGTCGAAGATCACGTCGCGCGTCAGCACCTGCCGCGGGTGCCGCAGGAAGAGCTCCAACAGCTCGTACTCCTTGGCCGTAAGCTCAATCGGCCGCTCGCTGCGAAACGCCTGGTGCGTGCCGGTATCGAGCTTCAGGTCGGTGAAGGTCAGCACTTCGGGGGATTCCGGGCGAGCTCTCCGCAGCAGGGCCCGCAACCGGGCCAGGAGTTCGTCGAACTCGAAGGGCTTCACCAGGTAGTCGTCGGCGCCGGCATCCAGCCCCAGAACACGATCGGAGACCGATTCGCGCGCCGTCAACATCAGGATCGGCACCGGCCCGCCGGCGCGCAGCCGACGACAGACCTCCAGGCCGTCCAGGCCGGGCAGCATCCAGTCCAGGATCACCAGGTCGGGCGGTTCGCCGCGCGCCGGGCCAGCCCGGCCGCCCCATCCGGCGCGGTGTCCACCCGGTAGCCTTCGAACGTCAGCCCCCGTTCGAGGAACTGGAGGATTCGCTCTTCGTCTTCGATCACCAGGATTCGTTCACGCATCCGCCAACGGCCCCCGCCTCAATACTACCCAAGCTCACCCCAGACGCAAGAAGGCCGCCCCGTGGGGCGGCCTTCTTCGCCGCAGGGAACCGTCGTCAGGCCAGCTCGACCTTGGCCCCGGCGGCCTCCAACTTGGCCTTGGCGTCCGTGGCGGCATCCTTGCCGGCCGCCTCGAGCACCTTGGAGCCGACGGTTTCCGCCATTTCCTTGGCGTCCTTCAACCCCAGGTTGGTGATCTGGCGGATCACCTTGATCACGTCGATCTTCTTCGGTCCGACGTCCTTCAGCACCACGTCGAATTCCGACTTCTCTTCCACCGCCTCGGCCGGAGCCGCGGCGCCCGTGCCGGCCGCCATCATGGCCATCGGCGCCGCCGCCGATACGCCCCACGACTCCTCCAGCATCTTGGTCAGCTCGGCCGCCTCGAGGACGGTCAGCTTGCCCAGTTCTTCCACCAACTTCGACAGATCTGCCATCTCAGGATCTCCTTGAGTCCTTGGTTGCTCGTCTCCCGGATCCGGGGCCTTAGGCCTCGGCCGGCTGAGTCTCCGCGTAGGCTTTGATCACGGTCACCACCTGCCGCACCGATGCCGCCACCGCCGTGGCCACGCGCCCGGCCGGCGCCTGCAACAAACCGAGCAGCTGCGCCCGAACCACGGGCAACGGCGGCAGCTCGGCCAGACGCTCCACCTGGCGCCGGTCGTAGATCCGACCGTCCACCAGCCCTGCCTTCAACTTCAGGGCTTCGTTCTGGCGCGCCGCATCGGCGATGGCCTTGGCCACGCCGGGCACGTCGTCGCCGGCAAAGCCGATGGCGGTCGTCCCCTGCAGGGCTTCGGGGGGGAACTCCACGCCCGCCTGACGCAGGGCCAGCAGCATCAGCCGATTCTTCACGACATGGAACTCGCCGCCCGCCTCGCGCACCTTGCGCCGCAAGTCTTCCAGCGCGCGCACGCCCATTCCGGAGTAACTGGCCAGGATCAAACCAGGCCTGGCCTCGATCCACTCCTGGTAGGCCCTCACCATTTCCTGTTTGCGCTCTCGAGTGATCGGCACTTCAACTCACCTCCCTCCTGCTTAAAGCAGAGTGTCTTTGCTTCGCTCGGCTCTCCGAAGCAAAGACACCGCAGGTAACTACACCTTCGGGTCTCCACCTCGGCAGGGGATTAAGCCCCGGGTCCCGGAGCGCCTGCTGTCTGCGGCGAAGCCTGGTTTCGTCCCTCCGGCCGGGCCGGAAGGCTGGTCGTCAGGACTGCATCGCCTGGGCCGCGTTCGGATCGACCCGAACGCCGGGGCCCATCGTCGATGTCACCGTCACCTTGCGAATGAACGATCCCTTGGCCGAAGCCGGCCGGGTCTTCTTGACGGCTTCCATCAGGGTCGCCATGTTGTCGTACAGTTGATCGGCCTCGAACGAAGTCTTGCCGATCGGCACGTGGAGATTGCCGGTCTTGTCCTGGCGGAACTCCACCCGGCCGGCCTTCAACTCCTGAATCACCCGCCCCAGGTCTTCCGCCGGCACCACCGTCCCGGCCTTTGGGTTCGGCATCAGGCCCCGCGTTCCCAGGATCCGACCCAGGCCCGACTTGCCGATCTTGCCCATCATCTCCGGCGTAGCCACCGTGGCGTCGAACTCGAGCCAGCCGTCCTTGATCCGCTGGATGACCTCGTCGCTGCCGACGATGTCTCCGCCGGCGCTTTCCGCCGACCGGGCCGCGTCGCCCTCGGCGAACACCAGGACGCGCACCTTCTTTCCCAGCCCGTGGGGCAGCTTGACGGTGTCGCGCACCTGCTGCTCCGCCTGCTTGGGGTCGACGCCCAATCGAACATGCACTTCGACCGTAGCGTCAAACGACGTGTAGGAGGTTTCCCGCACCAGCTGCAGCGCCTGCCGCGGCTCGTACAATTGGGCCTCTTCGATCCTGGCGCTGGCCTGGCGGTACTTCTTTCCCTGCTTGCTCATGCGGTCTCCCTGTGGTGTTGGCGGCCCGGCTCGAGCGGGCCTCCCACTCGTTCGATTATTCCTCGACGGTAATCCCCATATTGCGCGCCGTGCCTTCAATCTGGCGCATCGCCCCTTCGACGTCGACCGCGTTCAGGTCGCGCATCTTCACCTCGGCGATTTCCCGCACCTGGCGCCGGGTCACCTTGCCGACCTTGACCCGGTTCGGCTCGGCCGAACCCTTCTCGACGCCGGCCGCCTTGCGCAGCAGCACCGGGGTCGGCGGCGTCTTGAGCTCGAAGGTGAACGACCCGTCGGTGTAGATGGTGACCTCGGCCGGGATGATCTCACCGGCCTTGCTCGAGGTCCGGGCGTTGTATTCCTTGCAGAACGCCATCAGGTTGATCCCGTGGGGAGCCAGCGCCGGCCCGATGGGCGGGGCGGGGTTGGCCTTGCCGGCCTCGATCTGCAAGCGCACCACGGTCTTCAGTTTCTTCGCCACGATTCAGCCCTCAGCTTTCAGCCCTCAGCTCTTCGGCGCGGCCGATCGTTCCGATCGCCGACGCCGAACCGCTGGTCTATGCCTTCTCTACCTGCAGGAAGTCCAGTTCCACCGGCGTTTCCCGGCCAAAGAACGACACCATCACGCGCACCTTGGCCCGCTCCATGTCGATCTCGTCGACGGTCCCAATGAAATCGTTGAACGGGCCGTCGATAATCCGAACCCGCTGGCCGGCCTTGTAGGTGACCTTGACCCGCGGCGCTTCGGCTTCCATCCGGCGAATGATCTGCTGGACTTCCTCCGGCCGGAGCGGAGTGGGCTCGTTGCCCATTCCCACGAAGCCGGTCACCCCGGGAGTGTTGCGCACCACATACCAGGAGTCTTCGTCCATCAGCATCTGGACCAGGATGTACCCCGGAAAGACGTGTCGCTCCACCGTGCGGCGCTTCCCGTCCTTGACTTCGATTTCCTCTTCAGTCGGGATGACCACGTCGAAGATCTTGCTCTTCATCCCCATCGATTCGATGCGCTGCTCGAGATTGTGGCGCACCTTGCCTTCGTAGCCGGAATAGCAGTGCACCACGTACCAGCGGCGTCCGTCATCCGGTTCTTCCCCGGGCGCGGCTTCGGTGGCCGGCACCGCTTCGGCCGGGGCCTCTGCCTTGCCGGTCTCGGCAGGTTCCGCCGAAACGTCTCGGACCTCAGCCTCAGCCTCGACCTCAAGCTCAGTTTCGACCTCGGGCTCGGGCTCGGTTCCGGTCTCGACTTCTGGATCCGCCGCCTCGATCGCCGCCTCTCCCCTCGATTCGCCCAGGGACGCCGACGGCTCTAGCTCGGCGTCGTCTCGGTCTTCCGGCGTCGGAGCTTCTTCCGGCAACGATCCAGCCTCGTCCGACGGGACCGGCGCCTCTGCTTCGGGCTCCGCCGAAAGCGCCTCGTCCCCCCGGTCGTCCCCGGGGTCGGGGCGCGTCAGATCGCCCGATGGCGCTTCCGTCATCGGCTCGATCGCTTCCAGTTCCGAGGTCGGTCGATCCGTCGGCTCGTCCATCCCTGTGTCCCGTTCAGCCCAGTGAGATCAGCCAGCCGATCAATCGGGAGAATCCGAAATCGAGCAGGCCCAACACCAGCGCGGTCACGGCCACCACGATCACCACCACCGTGGTCAGTTCGCGGGCCTGCCGACGGGTGGGCCAGGTCACTTTGCGCAGCTCGGCCCCCGTCTCGCGAAAGTAGCGCACGACCGCGTTCGGTTCCTTCTTCTTCTCCACCACGGCGGTTTTCGCCATGTCGTGCCTCCCGCCCTGCACCGGCCTCCCCCCGCCGGCGCCGAGCGCCGTCAGGCAGGCCAGGCAGGACTTGAACCCGCAACCCCCGCTTTTGGAGAGCGGTGCTCTGCCAATTGAGCTACTGGCCTACGTGCACGGCGCGGCTCAGCCGCGCCCCTACTTGGTCTCCCGATGCAGCGTGTGCTTGCGGCAACGGGAACAGTACTTCTTGAACTCGAGCCGTCCCGGGTCGTTGCGCCGGTTCTTCTCGGTCACGTAATTCCGGCCCTGGCACTCCGTGCACTCCATCGTCACCACCGGCCGGACGTCCTTCTTGGCCATGCCGGGCTACTCCAGGATCTCGGTGATCAGGCCGGCGCCTACCGTCAGGCCGCCTTCCCGGATCGCGAACTTCGAACCCTTCTCCAGCGCCACCTTCGAGATCAGCTCGACCGTCAGGGTCACCCGGTCGCCCGGCATCACCATCTCCACCCCTTCCGGCAGGGTGATCGACCCGGTCACGTCCATCGTCCGAATGTAGAACTGCGGCCGGTAGCCGTTGAAGAACGCCTTGTGCCGCCCCCCCTCCTCCTTGGTCAGCACGTACACCTCGCTCAGGAACTTGTGGTGCGGCGTGATCGACCCCGGCGCCGCCACCACCATCCCCCGCTCGACGTCCGTCCGCTCCACCCCCCGCAGCAGCAGACCGGCATTGTCGCCCGCCTGCCCGGCATCCAGCAGCTTGTGGAACATCTCCACGCCCGTCACCACCGAAGGCATGCTCTTCTCGCGCAAGCCCACGATCTCCACCGGCTCGCCCACCTTCACCTGCCCCCGGTCCACTCGCCCCGTCACCACCGTGCCGCGCCCCTTGATCGAGAACACGTCCTCCACCGGCATCATGAACGGCTTGTCCGTCTCCCGCACCGGCTCCGGAATGTACTCGTCCACCACCCGCAGCAGCTCCTTGATCGATCCGTACTCGGCCGCCTCCGGATCCGTCGAGCTCGACTCCAGCGCCTGCAAGGCGCTCCCCCGCACGATCGGCGTCTCGTCCCCGGGGAACCCGTAGGCCGTCAACAGCTCCCGCAGCTCCAACTCCACCAGCTCCAGCAGCTCCGGATCGTCCATCATGTCGACCTTATTCAAATACACCACGATCGCCGGCACTTCCACCTGCCGCGCCAGCAGCACGTGCTCCCGGGTTTGCGGCATCGGCCCGTCCGGCGCCGCCACCACCAGAATCGCCCCGTCCACCTGCGCCGCACCCGTAATCATGTTCTTGATGTAGTCGCGGTGCCCCGGCATGTCGACGTGCGCATAGTGCCGCTTCTCCGTCTCGTACTCCACATGCGCAATCGCAATCGTGATCCCCCGCTCCCGCTCTTCCGGCGCATTGTCAATCGAATCGAACGGACGAAACTGCCCCCGCCCCTGCAGCTGGCAGAACTTCGTGATCGCCGCCGTCAGCGTCGTCTTGCCGTGGTCGATGTGCCCCATCGTCCCCACATTCATATGCGGCTTCGTCCGCTCATACTTCTGCTTCGCCATCGTTCGCTCTCCTGTGGGCGGCGCCCGGCGCCGCGATCGATCTGTCAGAGCCCTCAATGGGAATTGAACCCATGACCCCACCCTTACCAAGGGTGTGCTCTACCGTCTGAGCTATGAGGGCAGTCGGCTGTCAGCCGTCAGCTATCAGCCATCACCCGCACGACCGGACCCGGCTGATCGCTGGCAGCTGAGGGCTGACAGCTTGTGGTGTGGGCGGTGAAGGATTCGAACCTCCGAAGGCGTCCGCCAGCTGATTTACAGTCAGCCCCCTTTGGCCACTTGGGTAACCGCCCAGGGTCAGCGACCCGTCTGCGGGGCCGAGATCTCGGCCCCGCAGGCCCGCCGCCAACCCGCAGCCCGTCCGGAGAGCCGACGATGGGAGTCGAACCCATAACCTACCACTTACAAGGCGGTTGCTCTGCCGTTGAGCTACGTCGGCATACGGCAAAAACGCGCCAGGTCCGCCCGGCGCGGTTGCACCTTCCGGAACAAGCATCCTATCAGGATTTAAGGGGAGCGTCAATCCTCCGACCCTTCGCACCGCGGGCCGACCACGCCAGGTACAGGGCGATCGACCCGGCCACCGCCGCGTTCAGCGAGCCGAGCCTGCCCTCCAGGGGCAAACGCGCCACTTCATCGCAGCTTTCCCGCACCAGCCGACGCAACCCTTCCCCTTCGCTGCCCACGACCAGCGCCAGGGGCCCGGTCAGGTCGATCCCGTCAATCGGCCGGGCGTGCTCGCTCGCCTCCAAGCCGACAACCCGGACCATGCCATCCCTCAGCCGTTCGATCGCCTGGGCCAGGTTGGCCGCGGCGATCCCCAAATGCTCACTCGCCCCCGACGAGGAACGCACGACGGCCGGGGTAATCCCGACCGCCCGACGGTAGGGCATGACGACGCCATGCACTCCCGCCGCCTCGGCCGTTCGCAGAAGGGTTCCCAGATTCTGCGGGTCCTGAATTTCGTCGAGGATCAGCAACAGAGGCGCTTCGCCGCGTTCGTCGGCCGAGGCCAGCAGGTCGTCCAGCGCGACATAGGGGTAGGGCCCGACCTCGATCCGAATCCCCCGTCCGGATCCCTCTTCCCCCGGCGAGTTCGATTCGAGGTGCGGTTTCGACCGGGATCGACCTGGCCTCGGCCCGCCGCAGGATTTCCTCCAGGTCGGCGGAGCGACCGACCCCTTCAGGGATCCACAGCCGGAACAGAGACCGGCGGCCGGATCGCAGCACCTCCAACACCGGGTGCCGCCCGACGATCCACTCCCGGCCCTCCGCCGCCTGGCGATGGGGACCCCGCCTCATCGCGCCTCCCAGCGCGTCCCGTCCGGGCCGTCCTCCAGGGTCACCCCGACCTCGAGCAGCCGATCCCGGATCCTGTCGGCCAGCGCCCACTGCCGGACTTTGCGCAGTTCCTCCCGCACTTCCACGAGCAGATCGATGTAGCGTCCCCCATCGGTGACACCGCCGCCGGGACGATCCAGGCGCAGGCCCAACACCCCGGCCAGCTCGCGCAGCACAGCCTGGGCCGAATTCGAGCTGGTCTTGCGAAGCCCCGGCGTCGCGCCCCTGGTTGATAGCCCTCACCAGGTCGAATATGGCCGCCAGAGCCTCCGGAGTGCTCACGTCGTCTTCCATCACTTCCACGAACCTGTGTCTGGCTCGCTCGGCGGCCTGCTGCAGGTCCGGAGCGGCGGCCTGGGCGTCGGAGGCCGGCCGCGCCGGGCGCAGCGCCCCGCGCAGTCGCTCCAGCGCCGCCTCCGCCTGTCCGACCACCTCCTCGGTGAAAGTCAGGGGGCTTCGGTAGTGGGAGTTGAGCACCAGCAGCCGGAAGGCGTCGGCCTCATGCCGCTCCAGGAACTCCTCGATCGTCACCAGGTTCCCCAGCGACTTCGACATCTTCTCGCCCTTCAGTTGCAGCATGCCGTTGTGCATCCAGACTCGGGCAAAAGGCTTGCCGGTCAGGCTTTCGCTCTGGGCGATCTCGTTCTCGTGATGCGGGAAGATCAGGTCGTTGCCCCCGCCGTGCAGGTCGATCTGCTCGCCCAGGTAGCGCAGGTTCATGGCCGAGCACTCGATGTGCCAGCCCGGCCGCCCCGGGCCCCAGGGGCTGGGCCACGAGGGTTCCCCGGGCTTGGCGGCTTTCCACAACGCGAAATCAGCCGGGTCTTCCTTGCGCTCGTCCACTTCCACCCGGGATCCGGCGCGCATGTCTTCCAGGCGCCGGCGCGACAACCGACCGTAATCCTCGTCTCGGCCCACCCGGAAGTACACGTCGCCATCCACCGAATACGCGTACCCCTTCTCGATCAGGCCCACGATCATGGCCAGGATGGTCGGCATCTCTTGCGAGGCCTGGGCGCATCCCCGGCATCCGCACGTTCAAGTCCACCAGGTGCTGCTCATACTCCCGCTGGTGCCGCGCTGCCAGCACGGCCGGCTCAACGCCCAGTTCCTGCGCCCGCCGGATGATCTTGTCTTCCACGTCGGTGTAGTTCATGACGTGTTGCACCGACAGACCCCGGTATTCGAGGAAGCGCCGAACCACGTCGAACACCACCGCCGACATGGCGTGGCCGATGTGCGCCCGGTCGTAGACCGTCGGGCCGCACACGTACAGGCGAACCTGACCCGGCTCGATCGGTTCGAACAGTTCCTTGCTCCGGGTGAGGCTGTTGTACAGGCGCAGGCTCATGGCCGCCTAGCCGCCTTCCGGCCGGGCGAAGATCATGCGCCCGGCGGCGGTCTGTAGCACCTTGGTCACCATCACCGGGATGGTCTGGTCGATTCGATCTCGACCGTCCTCCACCACCACCATCGTCCCGTCGTCGAGGTAGCCCACGCCCTGCCCGGGCTCCTTGCCCTCCTGGATCACGCGCACCTGGAGTGATTCGCCCGGGATGTAGATCGTCTTGACCGCGTTGGCCAGTTCATTGATGTTGAGCACGGTCACACCTTGCAGCTCGGCAACACGGTTCAGGTTGTAATCGTTGGTCAGGATCGGCGCCCGCAGCTGCTTGGCCAGGATCACCAGCTTGTCGTCGACATTCCGCACGCCTTCCACGTCCAGGTCCGAGATGCGGAAACTCAGGCCGTTGTCCTTCTGCAGGCGGTTGAGGATTTCCAGGCCACGCCGGCCTCGCTGCCGGCGCAGCCCGTCGGCCGAGTTGGCGATGTGTTGGAGCTCGTTCAGTACGAACGACGGGACCAGCATCGTCCCCGGCAGGAACCCGGTGCCGGCGATATCGGCGATCCGACCGTCGATCACCACGCTGGTGTCGAGCAGGACACTGCGCTCGGTTTCGGCGGGAGCCGGCGCCGCTTCCCCGGACACCGCCCGATTGCGCAACAGGCCCAAGACGTCGTTCTGCCGCAAGACGAACACCGCCGCCCCGATGTAGCCGAAGATCAGGGCGGCCACGAACGGCAGGACTGAACCAATCGGCGCCGGGAGCAGAGACATCGGGTAGGCCAGCAGCGCTCCGACCACCAGGCCGCCGATCAGGCCCAGGATGGCCGCCAGCAAACCCTGCAAGGATGTCTGACGAACGCGGGCGCGGAAGGAACGAAACGGCCTGGTCGTCACCCAGGGAGTGACCACCAGACCCATCAGGGCCCCTACCATGGCGAAAACACTGGCCCACACCTGCGACGGCCCGTCGGCCAGGCGACCGAGGTAGACACCCAGGTAGATCCCGCCAATGCCGAGCAGGAGCATGCCGGCGATCCGGATGAAGAACTCGACGCTCACCAACGCCTCCTCCCGTATACAAGAACGGGGCGACCGCCTGGTCTCGGCGATCACCCCGAAGGTCGGAAGCCTGTTGAGCGCCCGTCGCGCCCAGCGTCGACCCGCCGTGCTGGAGTTGACTGCAAAATAAGACCAGGCACCCCGGGGAAGAAATGAACGATAAAACCCCGGGCCGTCTTCCTATGTTAACACAGCGGAGGCCGGGCTGTCAACGCGCCCACCCCCCGGTGGCCCCGCTCCCCTGGATTACAATCCGGTCCGATGCACCTGCTGGTGACCAATGACGATGGCATCATGGCCCCGGGGCTGTTGGCGCTGGCCCGCGCCCTGCAGCGCGTCGGGCGGGTGACCGTCCTCGCACCGGATCGGAACTGGTCGGCTTCGGGTCACGTCAAGACCATGCACCGGCCGCTGCGCGCCTGGCCGACCGAGCTGGGCGAGGGGCTGACGGCCCTGGCGACGGACGGCGCTCCTTCAGACTGTGTCGCCCTGGCCATCCTGGGCCTGGTCGAGACCCGGATCGACGCGGTCGTCTCGGGGATCAACCCGCACGCCAACCTCGGCCACGATGTCACCTACAGCGGAACCGTGACGGCGGCGATGGAGGCGGCCATCGCCGGCTTGCCCGGTCTGGCCGTGTCACTCGATTCCCCGGAAGGGCACCTCGGCCCGCTCGACTACTCGACCGCCGCCGCGGTCGCAGCGCGACTGGCGGCCCAGGTGCTAGGACGAGCTCCCCTGAACGGTCTGCTGCTGAACATCAACGTCCCCTACGGGCCCCGGGAGGCAATTCGGGGCGTCGCGGTGACCCGTCAGGGCCAGCGGCTGTACCGTGACGCCCTGGTTCGCCGGGACGACCCGCGCGGCAAGCCCTACTACTGGATCGGCGGTGACGTCCCGACCGGAGTGGCTGATGCCGGCACGGACTTCGGCGCCTTGGCCGCCGGGTATGTCTCGGTCACGCCTCTCCAGCTCGACCTGACCGCCCACGCCCGGCTCGAAGAAATCACCACCTGGGGCCTGACACCCGACTGATCGGCCGCCTTCGGGCAGGTCGCAGAGCGCCGGCCAGAGGCCGGCGCAGCGCTCTCACTTGCACGAGGCCGCGACAGATCGCCGGACCCCACGCCGTCGGAACCGCGCTACCTGACGTCCTGGTCTTTCTTCCCGCTCTCTGGCTGCCTGCCGCGCCGGCCGCCCAGCGTCTCTGCGAAGACCGCTTCCGGCGCCAGGCCACTCTGCAGCAAGTACTCGCGCTTGCCCTTGAGTGCGCCGGTCGGACAGACGCCCACGCACTGTCCGCAGAACACGCATGTGGTCTGAGGGATCGGCTGATCAAAGAACGTCCCGATTGACGTGTTGAATCCGCGACCGCTGAAATTGATGGCGTAGGTGTACTGGGCGTCTTCGGCGCACACTTGCACACAGCGCCAGCACAACACACACTTGGCATAGTCGCGAATGTACATCGGGTTATCGTCGATCAGGGGCGGCTGCCGCACCGCCCCCCCGGCGAATTGCTCCGGCCGGGCCGCATAGTCGTCCAGCATCTCCTGCACTTCGGGCGCCTCCGAAAGGTCGACCGTTGACGCCAGCATTTCCAGGATCGTCCGCCGCGCCCTTTCGACGCTCTCCGACCGGGTGCGCACGACCGCCCCGTCTCGAGGGGCGCTGACACAGGCCGCCTGCAGCCCTCGCGCGCCTTCCGTCTCCACGACGCACAATCGACACAGCCCGTTGGCGGTGGTGTGCTCGAAATAGCACAGCACGGGGATCTCGACGCCCACCTGGCGCGCCGCCTGCAAAATGGTGGTGCCGGGCGGGACGGTCACCTGATGACCGTCGATGGTCAATCGCACATCATCCGGCATGCGGCACCAGCCCGACCTCAGGTCGAAGCCCAACCTCGCCGGTGCGGATCGCGCCCAGCCGCTCCGGATGCGCGTAGACCCGGAGCGAATCCCGCCGGACATACCCCACCAGGGTCACGTTCCATGCTTCCGCCATGGCTACCGACAGCGACGTTGGTGAGTTCCGCGAGGCGATGATCGGGCAGCCCATCCGCGTCCCCTTCCGCAGCATTTCCGACGAGACCCGACCCGTCGCCAGCAGCGCCCGGCCGCGCGTCTCGATTCCTTCCAGCAGGCAGATCCCGAGAAGCTTGTCGATGGTGTTGTGGCGTCCGACGTCTTCCACCGATGCCAGCAAACGTTTGCCGTTCGACAGCCCGGCGGCGTGAACCCCCCGGGTTCGTGCATGCAGACTGCCCGGCTGGTGCAGCTCGCTCAGTTGAAGGACCAACTCGGCCGGGGTCAGGCGCAGATCTTCGGTTACCGGCGGGAGACTCTGGGACGGATCATCGAAGGTCACGCCTCCGCCGCACCCGGTCGTGACGATTCTCCTTCGGGGAAAGTCGACCGGATGAGAAAGCCAGACATCTACGCAGCACCCGTCGCGGCTGACATGGGTCAGGGTGACCTCATCCAGGCTTTGAATCAGAGCCTCGTTCTTCAAGAAACCCAACGCCAGGGGAAGCTGATCACGGGGTGTACACATGATCGTCGCCAACTCACGGCCGTTGAGGTGCAGGCTCACCAGGGCTTCCTCGATGACCTCCGCTTCGACTGACTCCCAGTCGCCACGGTAGGCAAGCCAACGGGCTCCTACCGCCCCGCGCTCGCCCTGATCGTGAGTGTTCATCAAGTCTCGCCTCCGGCCAACTCCGGCCAGCGGCTCACCGCCGACAGGATCGCCGTCGCCGCCGTCATGCCCAGCCCGCAAAGCGAGGCGCTGGTCATGGTTGTGCCCACGTCTTCCAGGACGGCCCGGTCGCCGGGGCGTGGCGTCCCCGCCGCCATCCGCTCGACGATTTCCACCTGCCGCTGGGTTCCCAGCTGGCAGGGGAAACACTTGCCGCACGAACTCATGAGCGAAGAAACGAGCCAGGCTCAGCAGCGTCTCGCGGCAGATCATGACCGCGCCGAAAGACCGCCACGACCCCGGACCCCAGGGGCAGGCCGGCCTGCCGCAGTCCCTCAAAGCTCATGGGAAGGTCGAGTTGGTCGGGTCCGGCAAACGCACCGGCGGCACCCCCCAGCAAGACCGCCTGCAACTCGCCCCGAACCCCTCCGGCCATTTCGATCAGGTCGCGCAGGCGCGTCCCGTACGGCACTTCGATCACCCCGGGCTGCGCCACATCGCCCGAGACACAGAACAGCTTCGAGCCGGGCGATTCCGGGGTTCCTATCGAGCGGTAGGCCTGCGCCCCGTTCGCCACGATCCAGCCGGCGGCCGCCAGGGTCTCGACGTTGTTGATCACAGTCGGCGCGCCAAACAAACCGTGGGTGGTGGGGTAGGGAGGCTTCAGCCGGGGAAAGCCGCGCTTTCCCTCGATCGACTCGAACAGGGCCGTCTCTTCGCCGCAGATGTAGGCGCCGGCGCCCGATCGGAGTTCGATCTGAAAAGCAAACCCGCTCCCAAGAATCCCATTCCCCAGATAGCCGGCGTCGGCCGCAGCCGCGATCGCCTGCACCAGGATTGCCTGGGCGCGCGGATACTCGCCTCGGACGTACAGATAGCCTTGCCGGGCTCCGATGGCGTAGCCGGCCAGGATCATTCCTTCCAAGACCGAGAACGGATCTCCCTCGAGCAAGACGCGGTCCTTGAACGTCCCCGGCTCCGACTCATCGGCATTGCACACGACGTATCTCGCCGGCCCTTCGGCGGCAGCCGCCATTTCCCACTTCGAACCCGTCGGGAACGCGGCCCCGCCGCGGCCCACCAATCCCGAGGCCTTGATCTCCTCGATCACCTGGACAGGTGTCAGCCCGGTTACCGCCCGCCGCAACCCCGCAAAGCCCTGGCTCTCCAGGTGGGCCTGCAGGTCCGTCGGCGATTGCCGCCCGCAGCGGCCGGTCAGCCAGCGCGGTTCCCCCGAAATCGCACCCAGCCCAACAGGCGCGCCTCGGTCCAGCCAGGAGTTCTGGCTGCGACGGATCGATGGGACCCGTCGCTTCTTCGCCGATCAAGGCCGCCGGCGCAAAGTCGCACAGCCCCAGGCAGGGCGCCTCCTCGATCATCCACTCCCCGTCGGCGGAAGGCTCCCCGGGGTGCAGGCCCAGCCGACGTGCTGCCGTCACCAGAGCCTCTTCCCCCCCGACGCGCGAGCAGAGCGGGCTGGTGCAGACGCGCACGACCCGGCGGCCGGTCGGTCGCGACGACAGCATCGAGTAGAAATCGAGAACTCCGTGGATCTCGGCCAGGGGCACGCGCAACGCTCGCCCGATCGCTTCGGCCACAGGCGCCGGGACGTGACCGTAGATCTGCTGCGCTTCCAGCAGGGCCGGCAACAGCCGGCTGCGGCCCCCGGGCGCATGTTCGAAGAGGACGGGGTCGAGTTTGCTGAGATCAGGGGTCGGCAAGTCGGTGAGCATGGCTCTCGGCTGCTTCCATCGGAAGCACCTTGGATATTATAGTCTCCGTCGTCGAAATTCCTCCCGGCCACGCCCGGGTCCTCCGTGAAGCCCGTTGCCACCCGGTTTGGCCGGCTTGCGCCCCGACGCCTCCGCCTCGGGGCCGAACCCGGCCCGCTCGGCACGCCCCCGACCGTCCAAGCATCTCTGATTGACCTGCGCTTTCGTTCGGCGCTACAATCCCCCCCATGCCTCTCCAGCCCGGATCCCTGTTGGCCAATCGCTACCGAATCGAAGACAAGTTGGGCCGCGGCGGCATGGGCGCGGTCTACCTGGCCTACGACCAGACCCTCAACCTGAGGGTTGCGGTCAAGGAGAACCTGAACCCGAACCCAGAAGCGGGACGGCAATTCAAAAAGGAAGCCGAACTCCTGGCCAAACTCCGCCACGCGCACCTGCCCCGCGTGACGGACTACTTCATTCTGGGAGACCAGCAGTACCTGGTGATGGACTACGTCGAAGGGATCGACCTCCACGCCTGGGCGTCTCAGAAACCGCCGACCGTGGAAGAGGTGATCCGTTGGTCCGGTGATCTGACCGCCGCCCTGACCTATCTTCACCGACAGCCCCACCCCATCATCCATCGCGATATCAAGCCGTCGAATGTCAAGGTTCAACCCGACGGGACCCTGTTCCTGGTCGACTTTGGGATCGCCAAAGTGTTCGAGAGCGACCAGGCCGCCACCACCACCGGCGCCCGCGGCCTGACCCCGGGGTTCTCGCCTCCCGAGCAATACGGCGGCGCCCGGACAGATTCCCGCAGCGATCAATTCGCCCTGGCTGCCACCCTGTATGCGCTCATGACCGGTCATTCGCCGCCCGATAGCATCGAGCGCATGCTCAACAAGGAACACCTGCGCCCGGCCAGCAGCCTTAACCCCCAGATTCCCCCACAGGCCGATGCGGCCCTCGACCGTGCGATGTCGATCGACATGGAAGACCGCTTCCCCGACCTGGCCACCTTCCAGGCGGCCCTGAGTGGCAAGCTCGCCCTCGAGACGATTCGGGGACCCATCCGGGAGGTCGCTTCTCCTCCGACACTGCTTCCGCCCGCCCGGCGATCTCCGCTGGTGCTGGCCCTGGGAGGCGCCGGATTGCTCGGCCTGCTGCTGCTCGGCGGCGGAGGCGCCCTGGCACTCGGCTGGATCGGCGGTCGAGGCTCTCCACAGCCCTCCCCCACCTCCCCGGCCGCGGTCGTGATTGAGATCACCTCCACCGCACCGCCCACCTCGCCTGCGGCCAGTCCATCGCCGGAGCCCAGTCCCTCCCTCGAGCCCAGCCCGACGGCGCCGCCCGCCCCGCTGCTGGGTGGGGGTGGGCGGATCGTCTTCGTCAGCGATCGCGAAGACCGCCGCACCCTGCAGTTGTGGACGATGAACCCCGACGGAAGCGACCCGGCTCAACTCACCTTCGGCCCCGGCAACAAGAGCACACCGCGCTGGTCGCATGACGGCCGGCGGATCCTGTACACCGCAGCCGGCGGCCTGGATGAATTCAACCAGGATCTGGGCCTCGACCTGTTTGTGATCGGTCCCGACGGCTCGGGCGAACAAAACCTCACCCGCAGCCTCGGCGACGACACCGAGGGAGTCTGGTCGCCGGTGGGCGGAAGCATCGCCTTCACCAGCACCCGCGGCAACGCCCTCGGCCTGGTGTACGTCATGCCGATCGACTGCCCGGTCGGCCAGCCATGCTCGGTCGGGGAAGCCCAGCGGATCACCATGGATCCGAACTTCCCCCCCAATCCAGTCCCACCTGGTCGCCGGACGGTGGCCAGATCGCCGTGATCGCCAAGATCCGCGGGGCCCTCGGCCGGATCTATATCGGCGCCTCCGGCGGCGGTGGCGCACGTTTCGACCGCTCCGACAATATCATCGGCGCCGATCAGCTCGACTGGTCGCCCCAGGCGAACCTGCTGGCCTTCACCTGGTTCCAACCGGGATCCAACGAGGTGTACGTCGTCCCGCTCAACGACGCCCGCAGCCCGAAGCGACTGACGTTCAGCGCCGGCAACAAGCATCCGGCCTTCTCGCCCGACGGGCTCTACCTGGCCTACACCTCCACCGAGGAACAAAACCCGGAGATCTTCCTGATGACCTCCGCAGGGCAGAATCAGTCCAATCTCACCAACAGCCCGGGGCGCGACGAGCAGCCGGACTGGCAACCCTTCAGCCCCTGATCACCGGCGCAGGACGCCTCTTACGCGCCCAGGCAGCGCCCGCCCTGTCCTAAGGAGGCACTCCGATGACGTTCTCTCGACACGCGCAGTGGGCACTCCCCGTCCTGTTGCTTTCGGCGGCGGGTCTGGCCTGCAACATTCCCGGGGTCACGATCAACTTCGATCAGGGTCAGGACTCGCCCACCGCTGCGCCGGAGCTGGTGAACACTTCTCCGCCGACCGCCACCGCTGAGCCGGCGACCGTGGCGGTGGTCACCCCCGAGACCACTCCGACGCCTCCGATCGTTCACCTGATGACCCCCGGCGAGCCGCCGCCCGCCTCGCGCTTCATGACTGATCGCTCCTCGGCGGCGCTGGCCGGCGAGCGCCGAAGCATCGCCGACGATTTCAACGACGGGATCTACGAGCGCCCCTTCACCGCCCTGGCCATGGACTACAAGGGCTACCTCGACCTCACCCGCGGCGAGATCTCCGGCGCAACGCCCTGGATCTACGTCACCTTGTTCCTGGAGGGGCCGCCTCTTCCGGCCGAACCGGCCTACTATGGAGTTGAGATCGACCTCGACCTCGACGGCCGCGGCGAAACCCTGATTCTCGCCGCCGCCCCGCCGGGGAGCACATGGACGACCGACGGGGTTCGGGTGTATCAGGACAAGAACAATGACCTCGGCGCTCAGACCCCTGTGCGCACCGATCCACCTTCTTCGGGGGATGGGTACGAGGCCCTGGTCTTCGATCAAGGCGCCGGCCCCGATCCCGACGCGGCCTGGGTTCGCCTGGCACCGCAAACCTCCAACCGCGTGCAGATCGCCTTCAAGTTCGGCCTGGTCGGGGGGGACAATGAGTTGCTGTGGGGTGGTTGGACGTTCGCCGAGCCTCAGCCGGGGATGTTCGACCTGCACGACCACTTCACCATCGAGCAGGCAGGGTCTCCCCTGATTGAGTTGTCCTATTACCCGCTCAAAGACCTGGACCTGATCGACAGCACCTGCCGGTGGGGATTCGACTTCAACCCGACGTCGAATCTGCCGGGGGTGTGTCGGGTTCCTCCGACGCCGACGCCCACCAAGACCCCGACCAAGACCCCGACCAAGACCTGGACCCCGATCATCATCCGGTGAAGAAGTATGGAAGCGGGGGCGAGGCCATGGCCTCGCCCCCGCCTGTCCACCCGCCGTCTAACCTCAACTCCGAGTCCCGGATCACCCCCTCGCCGCAGCGCTTCGGGTGATCTTCGGAATGACAACTCAGAAACCAAGGCTCTCCATACCCGCCCCCACGGCAGCGGGCGGCTGCAGGCCTCATTGCCCGCCGCCTAGCGTTCGACCTCGATCGTGACCTCGTCTGATTCCGCCCAGTTCCCCGCTCCGTCGAATGCCCGGGCGCGGATCGTATGCTCCCCTGCCAACCCGAGCACCCACCGGAGTGACCAGGGCTCGCTCCCCAGGTCGGCAACCATCCGGCCGTCGACAAACACAACCACGCGCACCACCCCGCCCTCATCGGCAACATCAACCTGGATCGGGGCCCCGCTGGCCGCCCTCGCCTGGAACAACGAACCATCGAGCGGGAAGACGATCTGGACCCGGGGAGCCAGGTTGTCGATCGTGACCGGCACCGCCGATGTCTCCAGGCTTCCATCCCGACGTTCCACCGTCAGGCGAAGGATGTAGGCTCCATTCCTGGCGCCTGTGCTCCACCTTCCGAGCACTCCGTTGGCGACGGGCGAGGTTCCGACCTCGCCGATCTGCAGCCAGGCCGTCGGATCCAGGCCCTCACCGGCGAACAGGCGGTAGGCGCTGAACTCATCCCCGGCCGCCGTGCCGCGGAGCTCCACCTCGCCCCCGAACAACGCAAACGCGCCCGGGGAAAGCAACCGGACTTCCGGGTCGGCGTCCATCAGCAGTGGAATCCGGTCGTACTCCGTCGGAGGAGTTTCCAGGCCGGCGGCCGAGGCCCAGGCGACGGCTTCTTCCGGGGGCAGGAAGAAGACACGCTCCTCGACCTGATCCAGCGGGGTGAAGAACGTTGCCAGCCGGCCGGTCTCTCGATTGACGCGCAGAGGCCGGAACAGCGTGTCCGGGTAGGTCGGCTCGGTGCCGAGTAGGAAGACCTCCTTCACCACCTGCGGGCAGTAGGGCGTCGGCAGGTATCCGGAGGGGTCGCACACTTCGATCTCGACAACATCCGCCGGGGGAGTCCATCCTTCGGGAGGCAACCCGGCGACGGCGGTCCGCAGGGCCGCATTCCAAATCGGCGCCGCCCCGTTCAAGGCATGCACCGCCTGCATCACCTCGCCCTGGTGCGATCCCACCCAGACCCCCACCACCCTGCGGGGTGTATAGCCGACGGCCCAGCTCACCGTTCCCCGGCCGTCGCTACCGGTCACAACCGCCGCCGGACGACCGGGGTCCAGGGACGTGCCCCGCCCCACCGTCGTCGAGCGGCCGGCCTCGTCGGCCAGGATCGCGTTCATCAGGTACGCCAGCCCTTCCGAGAGGATGCTGCTGCCCCGCCTAGCCGGCATCCCTACCAGACGCCCTTCGGCCGACCAGACCTCTCGCAGGCTGGTGGCTTCCACGGCTCCCAGGTTCCTGCCGGGGGTCCCCACCGCGACTCCCTGATTTGCCAGGATTGCGTAAGCCGAGGTCAGGTCGATCAGCGGCACCCCGGCTGATCGGTCGAGGGCGTCGGCCGGGTGTTCGATTTCGATCCCCATCTGCTCCATCGTGCGGCCGACCACATCGGCTCCGAGTTTTTCGCCCAGCGGATCGACGACCGCATCTACACCCGCCGCCAGCGCCGTGTGCAATCGCATCGGGCCCAGGCCCCCGGCTCCGCCGTCCACAACCATCGAGCCGGGAGTCTGGCCGCGTGAGAACGCGCTCAGGACCACGAACGGGTTCAACGCGCTTCCGGCCGCTCGGATTTCGTTCACCGGCCCGCTCAGCGCCAACAACTCCCCGGTCTCCGGGTCGATCACCACGACCGCCGCCAGCGCCATGCCGTGATCTACCCCGACGTCGCCTGGCCGAATCGGAGGAAGCAGGGAAGCCGAAGCACAGGGAGACCCGTCGACGGCGGGTGAGGTTTGCGTCGGGTCGCCGCCGCCCATCCGGGCCAGGTACGTTCGTGCCAGACAATCCAACTGTAGTTGGAGATCGAGATCGATCGTGGTCACGACCCGCAGTCCCCCCTGCGACCCGCTGGTCTCTCCCACCTGCCGACTCAGCTCGCGCCAGACGGTTTCAACGAACCCCATCCCGCCAAGTGCTTCTCGGGCTTCCCGGCTGCGCACGACGACCGCTGTCTGGCCGGCCTCGACCTCCTGGGCCCTCGTGATCATCCCGTATTCCCGCATCAGGGCCAAGACCTGTAGCTGGCGCGAGCGAGCGGCTCCCTTGTCTTGCAGCGGATCCACGCGCGGCTCGATGGAAAGACCGGCCAGCCAGGCGGACTCAGCCAGACTGACGGCCTCGGCGTGTTTTCCCAGGTACACCAGGGCCGCGCCGTCGATCCCGAAGGCCAGGTTGCCGTAGTCGGAGCTGTTCAGGAACCACTCCAGCATCCTCTCGCGAAACCGATGCCATCAGGTCGGAGGCCACCATCATCCGCGCCAGAGGGGCCAGCCGGCTCCCCGCAGCGACGAAGGGGGCAGCCAAGCGCTCGGGGATCGTCGTCGGCCCGGCGTCGAAGGTCGTTCCTTGCAAGCCGGCCGCGAACGCCGCCGCCACCGAGCGCGGCTCGGCTCCGGAAGACGACCAGTACTCCGGATCGAGCGCGGCCACCGTCGCCAGTGAAATGGAGTCCGGAAGCTGATCGAGGCTTACCCAGCGGCGGCCCGCGGCCAGAGGATGGAGCACTTCCGCCAGCAGCGTCTCCCCCGACCGGTCGAAGAGTTGCGCCGGGCGAAAGCGTTCGCTGCCCGGGGCGCCGAAGAAACTCTCCAGGGACAGAGCGTCGGGGGTTTCGGCGGCGGCGGCGAACAGCAGGCGGCCCACCCAGGTCAGCGTCCCGCCGCCTGCGAGAAGGGTCAGCGCGACGGCGACCAGGCCGAGGTTCCGCCAGCGGAGGGCGCCCGCGGTCCGGTTTTGCGTCAGCCGCCGACGTCGAACGACGTCCGCCGCGGAGGTCACATGGTCATTCTACCCGCGATGGCTCCGCTATAATCCGAGCCCGATGTTGGTCGACGACCTCCCTGGCGTTTGTCGCATCCTCACCCTGGGACTCGTGCCGTACCCACAAGCCCTCGAGTTGCAGCGAAGGCTGGCGGCCGACATCGCTGCCGGCCGGCAACCCCCGACCTTGCTCCTGCTCGAACACCCGCACGTCTATACCTTCGGCCGGTCCGGCCGGGAAGAGCATCTCCTGTGGGATGAGGAACGACGGCGCAAGATGCAGGTGGAAGTTCACTGGACCGATCGTGGAGGCGACGTGACGTACCACGGGCCGGGCCAGCTCATCGGTTATCCCCTGGTGCCACTCGGGCGGATCGATCCCGGCGCCCCACCTCCCCGGCCCGACGTGATCGCCTATCTGCGGCGTTTGGAGACCGTCCTGATCCGCGCGCTGGCCCAGCTCGGGCTGGTGACAGGGCAGGTTCCGGGGAAGAGCGGAGTCTGGGTTCAGCCCGATGTCGCCTCCCGCTGCCGTCGCTGTCCTCCGTCCGCCCGCAGGCAACCCGCCAAGATCGCATCGATCGGGGTCAAACTGGATGCCTCCGGGATCACCCGGCACGGTTTCGCCCTGAACGTCGCACCCGACATGACTTACTTCGAAGGCATCATCGCCTGCGGGTTGGCCGACCATCCGGCCGTTTCGCTCGAGCAGCTTGTCGAACCGGCCCCGACGATGCCTTTGGTCCGGTCCCATGTCGTCTCTGCTTTCGCCGAAGTATTCGACTGGACCCCGGCGGCAGGCGAACTGCCGGACCAGGCCAGGGCGGCATGAAATCGGCAACGGCGAGGCCGCTGCGGTCCATCCTCACGATTGACGGAGGCGGTGTACGGGGGATCATTCCTCTGGCCTGCCTGGTCCGGCTCGAATCACGCACCGGCCGCCCGGCGCGGGAGCTCTTTGACATGGTGGCCGGCACCTCCACCGGCGCGGTCATCGCCGCCGGGATTGCCCTGGGGATCAGTGCCCGCGGCTTGCTGGCCCTGTATCGGGAACTGGCCGAGCTGGCCTTTCAGCGCCTCCCCTGGTGGAAGGTGGCCCTGAATCTGGGGAACCACCGCTACAGCGCCGATTTCGTGGCCCGGACCTTGATGCAGATGGGCGCCAACCTGCCCCTCAACAGCCTGCCGATCGACGTCATGATCACCGCCAAGAACACCGTCAGCGGCCGGACCGACTTCTTCGTCCGCGACCGACCCGGCAACGCCGGGCGGTGGGGGAACCTCCCCCTGCTCGATGCCGTCCTGGCCAGCATTGCGGCTCCTACCTACTTCCCTGCCCACCAGGTGCGCTACCGTGGCGAGCCCTTGTCCTGGGTGGACGGCGGCGTGGGCGTCGCCGGCAACCCCTGCTACCAGGCAGCCGTCGAGGCGCTGCACTACACCGAAGGTCACTACCCGCCGGGCGAAACCCGGATGCTCGCCTTCGGCACCGGTCGTCTTCCGCACCCCATCGATGCGGCACGCGCCAATGTGGTGCAGTGGGGCGTGTGGGTGCTCAACGAGTTGCTGGAGGATCCGGCCGACTGGCAGACCTACATCACCCGTCGCGAATACGGACAACCGGGGCGCATCGACTTCCGCCGCTACCAGCTCGATCTCGCCCAAGACGTGATGGATCAACTCGGCGTCGACGTGCCCGACGGAGTTGACCTTTCTTCGATCGGAATGGACGCGGTCTGGGCTGTCGACCTGCTGGAACAAATCGGTCGAGCCTTCGCCGACCGCATCGACTTCGACGATCCGCAAGGTCTGGATCTGGGCCCATCCTCCAGCCCAACACAGGACTGAGCGCCGGGCCAGGATCGATCGCGTGGGCGCGGGCTCGGCTCGCTCACCCCGCAGCCAGGGCCGCCTCCACTCTCTCCAGCACGTCTGGTGTCAGCTTCTCCTCTACTTCGAGAGCCCCCAGGTCTTCTTCGAGTTGTTCCCGACTCGAGGCGCCCAGGATGACGCTCGAGACCTGCGGCACCCGCAGCAACCAGGCGATGGCCAGCTGCGCCTGGGTCACCCCCAGATCGCCGGCCACGGCCCCGATCGCCCGGCTGCGCGCCAGATTCGATTCGGTGAGGACCTCCCGGAGCCACGCGTACTTGCGGCGGCCCAGCCGTCCATCGGCCGGTGTCGTCTGGTTGTACTTGCCTGAGAGAAGTCCCGAGCGCAACGGACTCCAGGTCACCAACCCGAAGCCCATCCGCTCCGACAGGGGCGCCAGCCGCTCTTCGACCATATCCCGTACCAGCATGTTGTAGTGGGGTTGTTCGACGGCCGGGGGGTAGGCGCCGCTCTCCGTCGCCAGCGCATGCGCCTGCTCGATCTGATCCGGCGTCCATTCCGAGGTTCCCCAGTACAGCACCTTCCCCTGCCGCACCAGGTCGTCCATCGCCCGCAGCGTCTCGTCCAGCGGGGTGTTCGTGTCGTAGCGATGGCAGAAGTACAGATCCAGGTACTCCGTTCGCATCCGGCGCAGCGAAGCATGACAGGATTCGAAGATGTGTTTGCGCGACAGCCCTTCCCCGTTCGGTCCGGGCATGCTGGGCCAGTACACTTTGCTCGAAAGCACCAGCGCCGTGCGCGCCAGTCCCTCGATCGCCTGCCCCAGAATCTCTTCGCCCCGGCCGTTTCCGTAGACGTCGGCGTTGTCGAAGTAGTTCACGCCCCGTTCCTGGGCCATGTGCACCAGGCTGCGCGCCAGACTCTTCGTCGAGTTGGTCGCCGAACGTCAACCACGCACCCAGGCTGAGTTCGCTCAGTTGCAGGCCCCAGCGCCCCATCTTTCGATATCGCATGCCGCCTCTCCGATCGCAACGAGTGCGCGTGCTATACTCCCCGCGCCCCGCGGTGAGGGACGGAGGAGTCTGCGAGTGACCGACACAATGCGGGCCGTGGTCAAGGCCGGGCCCGGTCCGGGCTTCGAGATGCGGGAAGTCCCCATCCCGCAGCCGGGCCCCGGCGATGTCCTGGTCCGGGTGCGGGCGGCCTCGATCTGCGGCACCGACCTCCATTTGTACCGCTGGGACGACTGGGCCGCCAGTCGGGTGCGCCCTCCGGTCGTGGTCGGCCATGAGGTCTGCGGCGATGTCGTGGCGGCGGGTCCGATGGTCACCACCCCGTCCGTCGGAGAGTTCGTCTCGCTGGAATTGCATGTGATCTGCAACACCTGTTCCTTCTGCCGCACCGGCCTGGGCCATATCTGCCAGAACACCCGGTTGCTCGGGATCGATCGCGACGGAGGCTTCGCCGAGTACATCGCCCTGCCGGCCCAGAACGCCTGGCCCAACCCTCCCGATCTGCCGCTCGAAGTCGCCGTGCTCCAGGAGAACTTCGGCAACGCCGTCCACACCGCCTTCGCCTTCGACCTGCGAGCCAAGAAAGTGCTCGTCACCGGGTGTGGGCCGGTCGGGTTGATGACGGTCGCCGTAGCCCGCGCCATCGGCGCTCGGGCCATCTACGCCACCGACATCAGCCGCTTTCGTCTCGATTTCGCCCTCCGCATGGGCGCCGACCTGGCGCTCCACGCCGCCGAAGATCCGGTGGCCGAGCAAGTGCGCCGGGCAACCGACGGAGAGGGCGTCGACGTGCTGCTCGAGATGTCGGGCGCACCGGCCGCCATCGATCAGGGGTTTGCGCTGCTCAAGCCCGGCGGCGACGCCGCCCTGCTCGGGGTCGCCCCCGGGCCGCTCACCATCGATTGGAATCACCACATTGTCTTCAAGGCGGCGCGGGTGATGGGCATCAGCGGCCGCCGACTCTGGCAAACCTGGTACCAGTCTCGCGGCCTGATCCGTTCCGGGGCCGTGGACCTCTCTCCTATGGTGACCGACCGCTTTTCGCTGGAAGATTTCCATGGAGCCTTCGAATGCATGGCTTCCGGGGATTCCGGCAAGGTCATGCTCACACCCTAGGCGGGGAGGAACCCATGAAGCTCAGGATCACCCACGTCGTACCCCTGGCCGCGGCCGCGTTGGCCGCCCTGTCTTGTTCCGTCACCGATCGCATGTTTCGGGGCCCGGCGCTGACCGCGCCGCAGGCGGTGGCAACGGCCACGGCCGACGCCGAGGTGGCGGCCGCCACCGAAGCCGCGCCCACAGCCGAGGGCCCGTGTCGACTCGAACTCGACCCGACCCCGACCGCTTTCACCGTCCCCGAAGACGACATTCGCTTCAACCTCGATCTGGCCCATCCCGACTACTTCGACACCTTCAACAACCCCCAGGCCTGGTTCGATTACGACACCCCGGGCCGCGCCGCCTACTGGGTGGCCGACGGCAAACTGTTTGGGGTCGATTACGAGCCGGAGGAGATCTACACCTGGTGGAGCTACGGTGATCGCGCCACCGGCAACCTGTACACCGAAGTGTCGGCCACCAACGGCGAGTGCGTGGGTCGCGACTCGGTGGGTCTGGCCATCCGGGTGGACCGCGACTCGGCCGCCGGCGGCTACTCGCTGGAGGTGTCGTGCGACGGAGCCTGGCGGTTCCGCCTGCATCAGATCGGCGGCGACCAGGTGGAGCTGATCGACTGGACCGAATCCGGCGCCATCCACACCGGGCCGGCCGCCACCAACCGCCTCGGCCTATGGGGCTATCAGGCCCGCTTCCGCCTCTACCTCAACGGGGAACAGGTTGGCGAGTTCTGGGACACTCACTACCGCCACAGCTACGGAACATTCGCCCTGTACACCCGCGCCACGCGCACCTACGATCTGACCACCACCTTCGACGACTTCGCCTACTGGAACATCGATTTCATTCCATGAGGCCTGGCGCCGCGCTGGTTCTTGTCATCGCTCTCGGAGCCGGGGCCTGCAATCGGCAGGCCTCGGCTCCGCCGTCGTCGGTGCTCGAAACCGGGGTGGCCGCAACTCTGACGGCCGCCCCGCCGCTACCGGCCACCCGCACTCCGCCGCCCTCGGCCACGCCTTCCCTGACGTACACGCCGACCGTCACTCTGGCGGCCAGCGCCACCCTCACTGGAACCGTGGGCCCTTCGCCTACCCTCACACCGCCCCCCCTGCCCACCGACGACCCGCGCTACGGCCTGGGGCTGAACCTGGCCGCAGCCCACTACCGCGACGGGTTCGGCGCTCGCTTCACCTGGGGCGAATTGGCCGATGCCGGCGCCGCCAATCTGTGGCTGGACGGACGGCTCAAGGCCTCCGACTTGCTGGCCGACCCGTTCATCTGGTGGAGCACCACGACTTCCGAGGCCGGCGCCGGGGATTTCTATGCCGAGGTAACAGCCGAAATCCAGAACTGCACCGGGCGCGATTCCGCAGGCTTCGCCGGCCGGGTCGGCGGGATCAACCTCGACAACGGCTACACCGTCGAGGTCTCCTGCGACGGCGCCTACCGAATCCGCAAGTTCACCGAAGGCAAGGTCGAAACCTTGCGCGACTGGACTCCCGCCGAGGCCATCCTCAAGGGGCCCAACGTCGCCAACCGCATCGGTCTGCTGGCCCGCGGCGACCGCCTGACGGCCTTCGCCAACGGATCGGCTCTGGGGCCGGAAGTCATGGACCCTTCCCTCGGCTATGGAACGTTCGGGCTGTTCGCCAGCGCACGATCGACCCCTGGCCTGTCGGTGATCTTCGACGATTTCGACCTCTGGTTTCTTTCGCCCTGACGCCCCCGCGTCTCCCACCGTGGTGAACCCCGCACTCCGCGCCTTCCTCCTGGGAACTTGCCTGGCATCGCTGACAGCGTGCGCCGCACCCCCTCCGACCGCCCACCCAAGCCCGACCTCCGTCGAGCAACCGGCCCCGACCCCTACGGACGTGCCCTTTCCAACGCTGATCCCGACCGCCACCTGGACTCCGGAGGCCAGTACCACCCCCACCCGCGACCCCCAGCTCGGGCTCGGGGCACTCCTCTTTTCCGACACCTTCGAGTTGTCGGCACCCTGGGATCTCTCCAGCAGCGCCTCCGGCAGCGCGGCCATCCTCAACGGCCGCCTGACGCTCGCCATTCGCGCACCGCGCGAGTACCATTGGAGTCTGCGAACAGAACCTTTGGCGGCGGACTTCCTCGCCAGGGTTGAGATTCGCACGGAGGTCTGCAGCCCGGGGGACGAGTTCGGCCTGATCGCCCGGGCCAACGCCATGGGCGAACAGTATCGCTTCCTGATCGGCTGCGACGGGACCGCCCGCATCTCCCGGGTCCTCGAAACAGGTTCGCGCGCGCTGACCCTGCGCGTGGAGTCGCCTGCGATCCTCGCCGGCGCCCCGGCCGTCAACCAACTGACCGTGCGGGCCCGGGGCCTCGACCTGGCACTGCTGGTCAACGGCGAGGAGGTGGCCACAGTTCGCGATGCCGCCCTGGTCAGCGGGCGCTTCGGTCTGCTGGCCCGAGCCGGTCCGGAGGGGCAGGTATCGGTGAAGTTCGACGACCTGACGGTCAATCTCCTGTCCGGGTCCGGCGCCGCGACCCCCTCGGCGACTCCCTGAGCCGGCCGTGGTCAAACGCCCACGTCCCAACCGGTTGAACGACCTCGACTCCAAGTCATGGCTGAAGTTTCAGAAGTCCTGGTTCATCCACAACCCGCCCGCCCGGGGCAAGGGCGTGCTGCGCCACCCGGCCAAGTTTCCCGAAAGCCTGGCACGCGAGTTCATCGAGTTCTTTACACAGCGCGGGCAGTGGGTGCTGGACCCGATGGTCGGCACCGGTTCAACCCTGCTGGCTTGCCTTGAAACAGAGCGAAACGCTATCGGCATTGAACTCAACCCGGCCTACGCCGAGTTGGCCGAACGTCGTCTGTCTCAGGCCCTGGCAGCGCACCCCTCCCCGCATCTTCGCCTCGAAGTCCTGCAGGCCGACGCCGCCAGCGCGGCCGACCTCGGCCTCCCGGTCTTCGACTACGTTCTGACCTCGCCGCCCTACTGGGACATACTGCACGCACGCGGCGCAGACACCCAACGACAACGACGTTCCGACGATAGCCTCGACGTGGTCTACTCCGACGATCCCGCCGACCTGGGCAACGACCCCGACTACGACTCCTTTCTCGATCGATTGGGGTCGGTCTACGCCGCGCTCCAGCCCCTCTTGCGCCCGGGCGCCTACCTGACGATCATCGTCAAGAACATCAAGAAGGGCGGGCGCCTGTATCCGCTGGCGTGGGATCTGGCTCGCCGGCTGAGCGACGCCTACCGGCTCAAGGATGAGAAGATCTGGTGTCAAGACAACATCCGCCTGGCTCCCTACGGATATGGCAACGCCTGGGTCAGCAACACCTTCCATCACTACTGTCTCCAGTTCCGAAACGAAACGTAGGCGTGTGCCAGGGCGCGGTCGGCCTCCATCGGACGCCGCGATCACCCAGCCCACAGCCTCGATCGAGATCGCACCGATCCGCCCTTTTCGCTGACGTCGGCACACAGCTCGCCGACAACCGAAGCCCGGTGGTCGGGCGGATGAGTTGCGCCGCCGCCCCAAGGCAGGTATCCTAGACACCGTCCTCCGCACGGACCCGCGAGAACGGAATGTACTTGGCCATCGAAGGCGTGATCGGCGTCGGGAAGACCACCCTGGCGCGCCTGTTGCATCCGATGTTCAACGCTTCCCTGCTGCTGGAGGCCTTCGAGGAGAACCCCTTCCTCTCGGACTTCTACGCCGACCGACGCCGTTACGCCTTCCAGACTCAGATCTTCTTCCTGCTCAGCCGCTATCACCAGCAGCGCGACGCCGTCCCCGACGCCCTGGCTCGCGGAGCGCTGATTGCCGACTACACCTTTCAGAAGGACGCCCTGTTCGCGCGTCTCAACCTGGAGGGCGATGAGCTCGAAACCTATTTCCGCCTCCACGCGGCCCTGGCCGAACGCCTCCACCCTCCGCACCTGACCGCCTACCTGCGGGTGGATACCGAAGTCGCCCTGGAACGAATCGCCCGGCGCGATCGCCCCTACGAACGTGACATGGACCGCGAATACATCGGACGCCTGAACCGTGCCTACGACGAGCACTTCTCCGGCGATCCGGGCGGCCCGACCCTGATCATCGACACCAACCCCCTCGACTTCGTGCGCAATCCGGAACATCTCGAGTCGATCGCGGCTATGCTCCGCGACCGGCTGGGTGTTCTGCCGGTGCAGCCGGCGCTCCCCCTGGCCCCCGGAACCCCGTCATGAGGATCACGCAAACTTTGCTGATCGACCTCGCCCGCCGCGAAATCGAGAAGCGCGCCGAGGCGAACGGACTGCTGGCCGCCTACCTGATCGGGTCCGTCGTCCACGACCAGGCCGTCTTTGGCGGCGCGGCCGACATCGATCTGGTGCTCATTCACGATGGGGAGGCGCTGCTCGGGCGAGAGATCGTCGGCCTGTCCGACGACGTCCACCTCGACATCCTCCACCACGATCGCCAGCTCTACGCCCAGCCCAGGGAGCTGCGGCGCGACCCGTGGATCGGCCCCGCCATCTACGATCCCCTGCCCTTGTACGACCCCGATCACTTCTTCGAGTGGGCCCAGGCCTCGATTCGGGGCCAGTTCCTTCGGGCCGATTTCCGCGTTGCTCGGGCCCAGACCTTCCTCGAGCGAGCGCGGCGCCTCCAGAGCGAAATCGACCCGGCCGCCGATTGGATCGGCCGCCTGGTGGTTTCCGCCTTCCTCGGCGCCAACGCCATCGCCACGCTGGCCGGTCCGCCGGCCTCCGGCCGCCGCGCCTTGAGCGCCCTGCGCCAGGCATGCCAGCAAGCCGAGTTCGACCAGGCTTATGCCGGCTTGCTGCGCCTGCTCGGCGCCGATCGGGGCGGCCTGCACAAGGCGTCGGATTGGGTCGGCGGATGGGCGCGCGCCTTCGACGCCGCCGCCCCTTTCTCCACCCGCCCGGAACTCTTTCCAGAGCGGCGTGCCTACTACCTGAAGGCGTTTCAATCGCAACTCGAGTCCGGCGAGGCGGAAGCGATCTTGCCCGCGCTGCTCGAAACCTGGGCCCGCGCCCTGTCCGTCTTACGCGGCTTCTCCCAGGAAGGCGACCATCTTGCTTCGTTTGAGGCGGCGGCGGCCGACCTGGCCCTCGACCCCGACTCCGCCGCCGAACGACTGGCCGATCTGGATGCCTACCTCGATCACCTCGAAGCGTTCCTCGAAGATTGGTCCGTACGCCACGGTGCCTGACGGCACCCGGAGGCTGCCATGAAGAAGTTCATCGCCGTGGCCGGGAACATCGGGGTCGGCAAGTCCACCCTGGTTCGCCTGCTGGCCCAGCGCCTGGGATGGCAGCCCTTCTTCGAGCCGGTGGGCGAGAACCCCTACCTGGCCGACTTCTATACCGACATGCGCACCTGGTCGTTCCACAGCCAGATCTTCTTCCTCACCCGCCGGCTGCGCACCCACCGCGACCTGTGCAATCATCCGTCTTCCTCGATCCAGGACCGGAGCGTCTACGAAGACGCCGAGGTGTTCGCCCGCAATTTGTCGCGCCAGGAGCTGATGGGAGAACGCGATTATCACAGCTATCGCGAGCTGTACACGGTGCTCACCGAGTTCCTGCCGCCTCCCGACCTGGTCGTGTATCTGCGCGCCGACGTGCCCACCTTGCTGGAACGTATCGCCCAGCGGGGCCGCTCGTACGAGCAGGACATGCGCCAGGAGTATCTGGAGCAGCTCAACGGTCTGTATGAGGACTGGATTCGGGCCTTCACCCTGTGTCCGGTGCTGACCGTCCCGGCGGCCGACCTGAACTACGTCGCCCACGACAGCCACCTCGACCTGGTGCTCTCCAAGATCCACGACAAACTGGAGGGCAAGGAAGAAGTCGTGTTCGCCGATGAGGAGGTCGCTCGCGTGAACGGGAACTAGCCGGCCTGGCGACCGTCGGTCGGCCTGCTTGTCGCCGCCTTCGGGCGGCGTTACAATTCCGCCCTTGCGTTGAGGGGAATCGGGCTAAACGCACCTTTCGCCAAAGGAGAGGCCCGATGAGCATCATCAAGGTATCGGCCGGCTCGAGGACGTCCTCGGTGGCCGGCGCCATCGCCGGGATGGTGCGCGAGCACCGACGGGCCGAAGTCCAGGCCATTGGCGCCGGGGCCGTCAACCAGGCGGTCAAGGCCACCGCCATCGCCCGGGGCTATCTTTCGGAAGACGGCATCGACGTGATCGTGGTGCCCGAGTTCACTCTGGTGGAAATCGAAGGTAAGGAACGAACCGCGGTTCGCCTGGTCGTCGAACCCCGCTGACCCAGGCACGCCTCAGCGCCGGGGCAACTTCAACATGAGCGCTTCCAAGGTCAGCCGCGCATTGCCGTTCTGCCGCAACCCCTCCAGCGCCGCCAGAATGGCGCCCAGCGCCCGGCGCAAGTCCTCGGGCCGAAGACCGTCGAGCGCATCTGGGACCGGCCGTCGATTTCGGGTTCCCTTGAGCGAGTGAAGCAACGCCTCTCGCAGGTCCACCAGCCAGAACTCCCAGCCTCTCTTCCACCTCCGCCGGTTCTTTCCACGACTCCACCAGGCCAAATCGACCCGCTTGATCCTTCTGCAAGACCTCGCCGAGGACCTGTCGATGGACAGCACGCCTGTCCAGTCGACCCGGATCGGACAACAACCGCCGCGCCAACCCAGGCCTGCCGTCGGACGCCTCGGCGGCGATCCGCGCCAGCTCCGGTGCGGCGCCGGCAGCCGACAATGCGGTGGTCATCTCCTCCAGGGGAACCGGCCGAAGCTGCAGGATCTCACAGCGCGACCGAACCGTCGGCGGAACCGCCTCCGACTCCAACGCCGTGAGCACCAGCACGGCCTGCCCCGACGGCTCTTCCAACGTCTTCAAAAGAGCGTTGGCAGCGGCCTCGCTGGCCCGATCAAAATCGAGCAGCAGCGCGAACTCGCGCCCTGCCACCGTAGGGAGTCAGCGCCATCTGGCGCTGCAGCTCCCTCACCTGCTCGATCGAGATCCCCTGCTTGCCTTCTTCGCGTTCCAAGATGTGCAGGTCAGGGTAAACCCGCTCCGGAACCTGCCGACAAGCCCGGCACGAACCGCACCACGCCCCCGACTCTCCGGGTTGCTCACACAGCACAGCCTGCGCCAGGGCCCCGGCCAGGGATTCTCGGCCGATTCCAGGTGGCCCGACGATCAGGTAGGCATGGTGGAGCGTCCTGCGCGCCAGTTGACGACGCAACAGATCGACCGCCCAGCCATGACCGATCAGGTTCCACTCCATGTCACCCGATTCTAGCCGAGAGCGGGCGAGCCGGGCATGATATCCTTGCCCGGTCATGCGCCAGCCCGACTTCTCGATCGGTGATTTGCCGGTGTACGGACGCCTGATCCTGGCGCCGATGGACGGCTTTTCCGATCCACCTTTCCGCCGCTTGTGCCGCGACTACGGATCGGCGATGAGCTATACCGCCTTCGTCGGCGCCCCGGCGGTGCTCCACGCAACCGAACAGGCCCGCCTGGCCCTTACCTACCGCGAGGACGAGCGGCCGGTCGTTTTCCAGCTGTTCGACGACGACGAGGACCAGCTGGCGGAGGCTGCCCTCCGCCTGCTGGATCTAGGGCCGGATGTGATCGACCTCAACATGGGCTGCTCGGCGCGCTGCGTCGCCGGCCGCGGCGCCGGCGCCGGCCTGTTGCGGGATCCCCGCAAGGTGGGGCGGATTGTGCGTCGACTGGCCCATCTGCTCCCGATCCCTGTCACCGCAAAGATCCGCCTCGGTTGGGACGATTCTTCCCGCAACTATCTGGAAGTCGCCAGGGCCATCGAAGACAACGGCGGCCGTTTGATCGCCGTCCACGGCCGGACCAAGGCCCAGGGGTACGGCGGGGACGCCGACTGGAGCCCGATCGGGGAAATCAAGGCCTCCGTTGGGATCCCCGTCATCGGCAACGGAGATATCCGCTCCGCCGCTGAAGCCGAACTTCGGCTTGCCGAAACCGGAGTCGATGCGGTCATGATCGGCCGGGCCGCCATCGGGAATCCGTGGATCTTCCAAGGTCGCTCGGCGCGCCCGCCAACCTCCGACCAGGTCCTCTCCACCATTCGACAACATCTGCGGGAGATGGTGCGGACCTACGGCGATGCGCGCGGCCCGCTGCTCTTTCGCAAGCATCTGTCCCGCTACCTGGCGCATCTCGACGCCGCCGCACCTCTGCGTCCCTCCCTGCTGACCTCCCTTACGGCGGACGAAATCGAGCGGCTGCTCGACCAGCTCGCCTCGCGCCCGCACCGACTGCCTCGCCTCCATCGCCTCGCTGCCCTCGAACCCGCCGGTCTATAATCCGACCCTGATGAACGCGGTCCGTTCCTTCTTGCGCCGCCCCGGCATCTCCCGGGTGCGTCGTAATCACGCCCTCGAACACGCCACGATCCACCTGCTGAGCGCTCGCCACCCGCAGCGCCCGCTCGCGGGTCGCTCCGATCTCGGAGGCTTCTACTTGTACGGCAACCTGGCCGGGGCCGATGTAGCCGCCGCCGCCGAAGAGGCCCTCGGCCGCTTGCGGGCGGGCGAGCACCGTCTCTCGATCCACCCCAACTGCGGCACCAATCTGCTCACGGCCGGGGTCTTCGGCGCCATCGCGGCACTGGCTTCGCTGGCCGGAGCTCCGGACGACCGACGCCGACTGGGGCGCTTCCCGACCGTGGTCATGGCCACCGTCGGCGCCCTGTTGCTGGCCCAACCCGTGGGCCTGGCCCTTCAGCGGGGAGTTACGACCCAGGCCGATCCGGAAGGCCTGCGCATCGATCAGGTCAAGACGTGGCAACGCGGTCGGACGACGCTGCATCGGGTCGTCACTTCTGGGTAGGAGCCCTTTTCCCCCTCCGAGCCCGGTGAGCGAGTCCCCCAAGCCGACCGTTCTGCTGCTCTACGGCGACGACCGCCTGGCGATCGAGGAACAGCTGACGGATCTCATCACCCGGCTGGGCGATCCGTCCACGGCCGCGGCAAGCCTGCAGCGCTTCACCGCCTCTCGCCTGGATCTTGATGCACTCCGCCGGCACCTGTATGCCATTCCCTTCCTGGCTCCTCGGCGGATGGCCCTCCTCGAGCTGGCCCCATTTCCGGGTAAGAAGAACGAACTGCCGGACTCCTTCCTGGCCGTCCTGGACTCGATCCCCCCCAGCTCGATCTTGGTCGCTACCGAAGCCGTCGAATACGACGAAGCCGAGAAGCTCCTACGACGCTCCCGCCAGGGCAGGTCGGCCGACGCTCTGCACAGGCTGCACGCCTCCCATTCCCCGGTCTTTGCGTGGATCGAGGGTCACCCTCAGCAAGGGCTTGCCCGCGAGCTTCGGTCTCCCCGGGGCAAAGAATTCGAACGCTGGCTTCACAAGCGGGCCGCGCACTTCGAAGGCAAGATCGAACCTGAAGCGGCCGCCGTCCTGCGCGAATTCACCGGCGACGATACCTTGCTGGCCGACCAGGAACTCCGCAAGCTGCTCGATTTCGTCGACCGGGCGCGGCCCATCGCCCAGCCCGACGTTGTCGCCCTGACACCCGCTCGGGCCGAATCGGATGTCTTTGCGATGGTCGAATTGCTCGGCGTGGGCAACGGGCACCAGGCGATGGCACAGCTCCGTCGGATGCTGGAAGCGGAGGATCCCCGCTATCTCTTCAGCATGATCGTCCGCCAGTTCCGGCTCTTGCTCCTGGCGCGCGAGAGTCTCGACGCTGGTCGGGCTCCCGACCTGGTGCTGACGGCACCTCCCCATCGGCTGCCGCGCTTCGTAGCGGAACGAGTGGCGCGCCAGGCCCTCCGCTTCACAGGGAACGACCTGAGCGAAATCTACTTCGAACTGGCAGACCTGGACCTGGCCAGCAAGACCGGGCGCGCCGATCTGGCCGTCGGCCTCGAAGTCCTGGTGGGGTCGCTGGCGCGCTAGGCCGCCTGGCGGGTGCCCTCCGGCTCTCCCAGCCAAAAGTGCTGGCGCAAAACATCCGACCGCACCCGGATCACCATGTCGGCCACCACCTTCGGCGGCTGTTCTCCGGCGGTCTCCGGATGGACGACGCAGATCCCGGCACGCCGTCCGTACTTCTCTTCATAGTAACGGGCGGCCGACGTCAGCCGCTGTACAAGCTCCCCTGCACCTTCCGCGTCCAGCCAGAGCATTCCCACGTTCATCGCCCGTCTCCTGTCGAACCCAGTCTGTCCACCCTCCACGCGCCGGCCGCATCCTGACGAAGATGGAAACGCAGACCCTCGTCCGTCCGCAGGCTCAGGCGCACTCCGCCTCCGACCGACCGGTTCCGATTCCGATCGGAGGCCTCCACCGTCCGCACCCGGAAGCGCCGGCCGCGCCAGACGATCTCACGAGGCCAGCTTCCCTCCGGCTGCCACAGATGAACCGCCTCGCCCGATCCTGGCATCCCTGAGGCGCGCACACGGCTCACCGGGCAAGGACCCCCGCCCGATTGAACTCGTGCCTGGCCCCGGCTCTCCCTCTCGCGATCCGGTCCAGGTCGAGCGCCGAGAGTTCGGGCGGGAAGGAAACGGGCCGTCGCGCGACCCTGGCGGACCACCCAATGGGGTGCCGCCCGCCGCGTCTCGACGACGACCAGGTTTCCCGTGTCGCCCGGGATCCAGCCGTCGCGCCTACTGCCGGCGATCAGATGAACTCCCAGCCCGCTTCCTTCCCGCCGGATCAGGGCGAGATGCCGCTGCCCGGGTCTCCCGAGTTGGTCACCGACCAGGTCGGCTTCCAGAATCGCCAGGACGATCGTCGGCCATCTTCGCCGTTCCTGCCGTCGAGCTTGCACGTCCGCCGCCAGCCATCGGAGCAAGGCTTCGGCCGAAGGGATGTCCGCGGCTGTTTCCATCAGGCAATGCGGAAGGGCCTCCAGGAAACGGAGACCATTGCCGCCTAGGTCGATCGCACACAGTTGGAGCAGAGCGGGGCGGGCCGTCAGGGCAAGTCCGGCGGCGATCGTCCTCAGGCCTTCGGCCTGCTCTGCCGCGTCTCCGCCGACGACAACGTTTCCCACTTCCGGATCGTCCAGGCGAAGCACCACCGGAGCCCCATCCGCTCCCACTCCGAGCGGTGTCGTGAAAGGGCGGTATTCTCGCTCCGCCAAGATGGCAAGCAGGGACCGAGCGGCGAAGGCCTCTCGAAGGCTTCTTGCACGGGGCTCCGCGATGCTCACTTCATGGCTGAACGAGCCGTGCCTGGGCGCCATCTGCCCGGGCCAACCTCGGATCGACGCTGATCTCTCCACAGCCCCTCCACACCAGAACGGGTGTTCTACTTCATGATATAGAACACCTGTGCTGTTGTCAAGGGCCAGTCTCGATGGAATCACGTGTGCTACAATCGCCCGTGAGCACCGACCACGAAGGATGACCGACGTCCGTCCTTCTCCGATCGCCGGGACCTGGTATCCCGCCGACGCCGAAACGCTGGCCCGATCTATCGACAAGCAGCTGGCCGAGGCCTCCGACGAGCCGCCACCGGGCACGGTCGTCGGCTTGATCGCGCCCCATGCCGGTCACCGCTATTCCGGCGGAGTCGCCGCCCACGCCTTTCGGCTGGTCGCCGGCCTGCGCTTCGACTGCGTCGCCCTGCTTGCCCCCCTGCATCACCCCTATCCGCAAGCCGTCGTCTCAACGGCCCACCAGGCGTACGCGACGCCGCTGGGGATCGTTCCCGTCGACGCCGCGCGGCTGGACCAGTTCTCCGCAGCGCTGGCTTCCGGCGCGGGCCTGCACCTCGGACGCATGGCACGAGACAGCGAGCATTCGGTCGAGATTGAGCTGCCGTTCCTGCAACGAACCCTGACAGGACCGTTCACACTACTTCCGATCATGCTGCGCGAGCAGTCGGGCCGGGTTGCCCGCGCCGTCGGGCGGGCGCTGGCAGAGGTCCTCGGCGCCGCAAGGGGCTTGATCGTCGCCAGCTCCGACCTGTCGCATTTCTTCCCGGGCCCGGTCGCCCGACGGCTGGACTCAGAGCTGTTGACTCGTCTGGAGGCCTTTGACCCACAGGCCGTGCTGGATGCCGAGGTCGAAGGTGTCGCCTTTGCCTGCGGCAGGGGCGCCCTGGCTGCAGCGCTGTGGGCGGGGCGCGACCTGGGGGCTACCGGCCTACGCGTTCTCAAGTACGCCCACTCGGGCGACGTCACCGGTGACCACGACTCCGTGGTCGGCTACGCCGCGGCGGTGATGTTTCGCAACGGGGCAGACGGCTGAGCCATGGATACCCTGGGCACCGACCTGCTGCGTCTGGCCGGCGTGATGGTTCTGGTGCTGGCCAACGCCTTCTTTGTGGCCTCTGAATTCTCCCTGGTCAGTGTCCGCCGTACCCGCATCCGTGAACTGGTCGCCCAGGGTAACCGGGCGGCCCGCTGGGTCGACCGTGCCATCGGGGATCTGGACCGCGCCATCGCCGCCACCCAGCTCGGAATCACCCTGGCCAGCCTGGGCCTGGGCTGGATCGGCGAGCCCGCCCTGTCGCACTTTCTCGAACCGGTGGTGGAACTCTTCCCCGGAACACTCCAGAACGGGGTTTCCCACACCCTCTCGGCCGCGCTGGCCTTCACCGTGATCACCTTTCTGCACGTGGTGGTCGGCGAACTGGCCCCCAAGTCGATCGCCCTGCAGGCCCCCGAGCGCACCGCTCTGGCCGTCGCCCGTCCTACGGTCTGGACCTCGTGGATCTTCTACCCGGCGATCCTCATTCTGAACGGCGCCGGCAACGCCGTCCTGCGGGCGATCGGGATCCAACCGGCCAGCGGCCATCAACTCGTCCACTCGGTGGAAGAACTGAAGATGCTCGTGTCGGCCAGCGCCGAAAGCGGCGTGGTGGAAGACCAGGAAGAAGAGATGCTGCGGGCGGTCTTCGACTTCAGCGACACCTTGGTGCGCCAGGTGATGGTGCCGCGTACCGAGATGGTGGCGGTTCCGGCCGAGGCCAGGGTGGCCGAGATCGTTCGACTGGCCGGCGACGGTCGCTTCAGCCGCCTGCCCGTCTTCGAGGGCAGCCTCGACCAGGTGATCGGCGTGGTGCATGTGGCCGACCTGCTGCGCCTGTGGTCAGCCGGTGAGCCCGACGGAAGAACGGCGCGCGACCTGATGCGCGAGACCTTGTATGTTCCGGAGACGGCCAACATCGGGATCCTGCTGGCCCGCTTCCGCAAGCGCCGGCAGCACATGGCCGTGGTGCTCGACGAGTTCGGCGGAACCGCCGGGGTGGTCAGTCTGTCGGATCTGGTGGAGGAGATCGTCGGCGAGGTCAGCGATCCCTTCGATGAACCCGACTTCCAGTCGATGCCGGACGGCACCGTGCTGATCGACGGGCTGACTCCGATCGAAGAGGTCAACGAACACTTCGGCCTGGCCCTGGCGGACCCGCACTACGACACGCTGGCCGGTTTCGTCCTGGGCCGGCTCGGTCGGTTGGCGCAGCCCGGTGACCGCATCATCGTCGAAGGAGCCGAACTCCGGGTGGAAGCCCTCGACGGCCTGCGCATCGCCCGGGTGTCCCTGCTGGCGCGACCCGCCACCCCCGATTCCTCCCCCGAAGAATGACCGGCCGTTTCGCCGAGATCGCGCTGCACCTGCCCCGCGTGCGGGGCACGTTCCACTATCACCTTCCCCAGGAGATGGTCGGGCTGGGCCCGGGCCATCTGGTGATCGTCCCGTTCGGACGGCGCCGGGCGCATGGCGTGGTGGTTTCCCTCAGCCACGAGGCGCCGGTTCCGGAGACTCGACCCGTGGAATCCCTGGTCGACCCGGCCCCGGTGCTGACTTCGGCACAGCTCGAGCTGGCTCGCTGGATCAGCCAGACCAGCCTCGCTCCGCTGGGCGAATGTCTCGGCCTAATGCTGCCTCCCGGACTGGCGAAGCAGGCCGACCAGGAATACCGGCTTGTCGGGAGCGGCGAAGGGGACGAGCAGGGGACGGCCGCCCGACTGGTAACTCTGTTGCGCCAGCACGGATCCCTGCGCGGACGGCAGATTGAGCGCCGGCTAAACCGCCGCGACTGGCGCGCCGCGCTGCAATCGCTCAAGCGGCGAGGACGCGTCCACAGCTCACCCGTCCTGGAGGCCCCCAGCCGTCCCCGCCGGCTTCGGACGGCCCGTCTGGCGGTGGCGCCGGAAGGCGGCCCAGACCGCTGAAGACCTCGGGCGCGCCGCTGCCGGAGACCGTCGCCGGCGCATCCTTGACTCGATGGTTGCCGAAGGGCGCCCGATCGACGTCGGCTGGCTGTACGCTGAAGCCGGCGCCCGCCCGGACGACCTGCGGCAGCTAGAACGCCGGGGGCTGATCGCCTTCGATTCGCGCGAGGTTCTGCGCGACCCTCTGGCTCAAACCCCACCCGGCCCCTCGGAACCCCCCAGACTGACCCAGGATCAGCAGCGCGTCTGGACTACGATCCAATACGCTCTTGACCAGGCACAGACACGCGCGTTCCTGCTCCACGGGGTCACCGGATCGGGCAAGACCGAGATCTATCTGCGCGCGGTGGAAGCGGTTCTCGACCGGGGACAGAGCGCCATCGTTCTGGTGCCTGAAATCGCCCTGACTCCCCAGACCACCGGTCGATTCATCGGCCGATTCCCGGGCCGGGTCGGAGTGCTCCATTCCGGCCTCTCCGATGGCGAGCGATTCGACACCTGGCGGCGAGCCCGGGCCGGCGAGCTGACGGTGATCGTCGGTCCCCGCAGCGCCTTGTTCGCCCCCCTGCCCAGACCGGGGCTGATCGTCGTCGATGAAGAGCACGACGATTCGTACAAAGAGTCGGAGGGAGCCGTCCGCTACCATGCCCGCAGTGCCGCCCTGGCCTACGGCCGTCTGCTCTCGGCCGTGTGTCTGCTAGGCAGCGCTACTCCGGACGTGGTGACCAGCTGGTGGGCTCACCAGGGGGACCTGCAGCTCCTTCACCTTCCGCGACGTGTCTTCAGCCTGGCCCCTCCCGTTTCCATCGGTGGAGAAGCAGGTTTCGCACGAGCGAAGCCCGTTGATCGGGGCGAGCCGGTGGAGGGGGAGCTGCCATCCGTTCAGGTGGTCGACATGCGCGCCGAGCTCCGCGCCGGGAACGCCTCCCTGTTCAGCCGGAGTTCTGGCCGCCGCCCTGGAGGAGACCCTGGCCGCCGAACGCCAGGCCATCCTGTTTCTAAATCGGCGAGGGGCGGCGACCCACGTCTTCTGCCGTGATTGTGGCTGGGTGGCACGCTGTCCTCGCTGCGACACGTCCCTCACCCACCATCCCAACGCCGCTGCGCTGCGCTGTCACCACTGCGGCTATCGCCGCCAGCCTGTGCGCACCTGTCCACAGTGCGGCGGGCTGCGCGTCCGCTACTTCGGCGCCGGGACGCAGCGGGTGGAGCAGGAAGTCGAAACCCGACACCCCACCGCCCGGACCCTTCGCTGGGATTGGGACGTCACCCGGCGCAAGGGCTCCCATGAGGTGATCCTGGGCCACTTCGCCGCCCACCGGGCCGACGTGTTGATCGGCACCCAGATGTTGGCCAAGGGCCTCGACCTACCCCTGGTCACTCTGGTCGGCGTGATCTCGGCCGACACCGGTCTGCACCTGCCCGATTACCGGGCCGGGGAACGCACCTTTCAACTGCTCACCCAGGTGGCCGGACGCGCCGGCCGTGGCCCCGACGGGGGGAGAGTGGTGCTGCAAACCTACCATCCCGAGCACCCTGCGATCATCGCCGCTTCCGGTCACGACTACCAATCCTTCTACCGGATTGAGCTCGAGGCTCGGCGAGCTTTGGGATACCCTCCTTTCCGGCGCCTGGTGCGGCTTGTCATTGCCGCCGGATCTGCGGCAGGCGCAGAGTCGGAAGCCCGACGTCTGACCGGGCGTCTGCGGTCGGCTGTTCAACAGCAAGCGGCCCAGGTGGAAGTGATCGGCCCAACCCCCTGCTTCCAGGCCCGCGTGCGGGGTCGCACCCGCTGGCAAGTCCTGCTGCGCGGAGCCGATCCGGCCGCGGCGGTTCCGGACGACCTTCCCGATGGCTGGTCGGTCGACGTCGACCCGGTGAGCCTGTTATGAACGCCGCCGCCATCTGCCGGCAGTCCGCTGACCGCTGATGGCGAATAGACCTAGAGGAGGCTTCCATGTCTAACCCCGAGTCCCCCGCGCCTTCCTGGAGCGCCATCTTCAGACGATCCTCGAGGCCGATATCTCGGCCTACCACGCCAGCACGGATCCTGATCTCACCCTGTACGAGTGGTACGTCACTCCGCACCGGATCGAGGGGCTTCCTTTTCATGACTTCCTGATGACGGAGGCGGCCCGGGCTGATACCCCGACGACCGCGCTCGACCCGGCCGGCGAAGTTTCCCAGGCATCGGCGAAGACCCGCCAGCGGTTCGACCTGGCCAACTTCCGCGAACAAATCTACGGGGAGGCCGCGATCCTGACCTACACCCTGCTGATCTCGAGGTCAGGCGAAGCCGGAGTGCGAGTCCGGAGCCACAACGAAACCCGGATTCTCATCCGGAAAGGCGGGTCGTGGAAGGTGGTCCACGTCCACAAATCGCCCACGTGGAAGGCACCCTACGAATCGGCCGGTTAGCACTCTCACTCTTAGACTGACGTTCAAATACAACCAGGGCTTCATCGATTGTTGCCAAGGCGTCCCGGCGTTGGGGCACCCCCGGCCGACCCTCGGAGGCCTCCCCTCCGGGGCCGATGGCGGTCCTGCCACCCAGCGTGTAATCGCAGGCGGTTACAAAGACAACCGCCCCCGAGGGGGCGTCGGAGCTGGGGTTTCCAGGAGATGAGCGCCGGCCGGGTGTCCCGTGGACTGCCACCGTCGCAGCCGGGGCCGGACATCGAGACGCTCGTCTGTCAGCTTCCGCTGTTCGCTCCCGGACGCCGGTGCCGAAGGCGGTTGCAGCTTAAGCATCGCGCCGCCGCAGCCCGCGAGCCATCCCCCTCCTGTCACCCTTTGCGGAGGAAGTTCATCCGGTTGGGCTGAGGCTCCGTACCCGTGTGATGCGACGCCAAGGGCCCGCCCGCGGCCCGGAGGGCAATCCGGCGGCCGGCGGCACGGGAACGATCTCTAGCTGGGGATCCGGCTGTCGTTGTAGAGCCCTTCGCGAATCGAGGCCACGGCCCGTCGCAGGCTGTCGTCCGTCTCGAGCAACCCGGCAATCTTGTCGAGGCCGTACATGATCGTCGTGTGATCGCGGCCGCCGAGCACCTGGCCGATCTTGGGCAAGGAAGCATCGGTTCCTTCCCGGATCAGAAACATCGCCACCTGCCGGGGCAGAGCCACCTGCCGCGTCCGATCGTGACTGAGCAGTCGATCTTCATCCACACCGAAATGCTCGGCCACGGCGGCGATGATCCGGTCGGGGGTCATGGCCGACGGGCGCGACTGCAAGTCGGTCAGGGTGGATTCGACCAGTTCGCGGGAGATATCGAGCCCGCTCAGATCAGAGAAGGCCAGCAATCGGGTGAGGGCGCCCTCCAGCTCGCGAATGTTGCTCTGCACCCGTCGGGCGATGACTTCAAGAAACTCGGGCTCGACGCTGCGCCCGGCCCTCTCGGCTTTGGAGCGCAAAATGGCCATGCGGGTTTCGAAGTCGGGAGGCTGGATGTCGGCGATCAGGCCCCATTCGAAACGCGAGCGCAGCCGCTCTTCCAGGGTCACCAGGGCCTTGGGCGGCCGGTCGGAGGAGATCACCAGCTGCCTCTCCTGGCCATGCAGGGCGTTGAAGGTGTGGAAGAACTCCTCCTGGGTGGATTCCTTCCCGGCAATGAACTGGATGTCGTCGATCAACAACACCTCGATGCGTCGGTAGCGATCGCGGAAGGTGTCGGTGGTGTGGGTGCGGATCGAGTTGATCAGGTCGTTGGTGAATTCTTCCGACGAGACGTAGAGGGCCCGCAGCCCGGCCGCCACGCACGCCAGGCCGACGGCATGCAGCAAGTGGGTCTTGCCCAGCCCCACGCCGCCATACAGGAACAGGGGGTTGTAGGCCCGGGCCGGGTTCTCGGCCACCGCCAGCGCCGCGGCGTGGGCCAGCCGATTGCTGGGCCCGACCACGAACGAATCGAACGTGTAGCGCGGGTTCAGGTTGGCGGTCGCCGGGCGCGGCGTAGGCACCTCGGGCACCACCGCCTCGGCTTCCTCCGCCACGGGCTCGCCCGACCACAGCACAAAGCGCACCTCGACGGTGCGCCCGCTCAACACGCTCAAGACATCGCGGAACGTGGTGCGCAGCCGCTGATCCAGCCAGTCGCGAGCATAGGCATTGCGCACTCCGAGAACGTAAGTTCCATCTTCGTAGGCCAGCAACTCGGCATCACGGACCCAGGTATCGAAGGTCGCCCGGGGCAAATCCAGCTGGAGGCGACCGAGCGCCGCTTCCCAAGTCCGTTCTGCTTCCATCCACGCCTCCCCGCGACTGCCCCGGCGGCAAAAAAGACCCCCCGGGGGCCGCCGATCGTCCGATTCGAATGCCGTCGGTCTGCGCTGCCGGGCGGATCGCGCTCGCGCCGCTCCAGGAATTCGAACTCGGGCCGGACGGTTCTCCGTCGAGTCGGCGATTCTCGCCCGCGACAATCGTCATTCTATCAGATTCGGATGCGACTCCACAATACGCTCGCCCGACTTCAACCTAAAAACTATCTCCGGCTTTCGGCAGTTGGCGGCCGTGAGCGAGCCCGCGCACCGCGCAAACGAATCCTTCGATTCCAGGGTCGATCCCTCGGGGCTACCCCCACATCTTTCAGGCAGAAGGTCCGTTCGCGGTAGATCTGGGGTGATCTCTGCGACCGCCCGATGGATGAACGCCCGACGCGAGTCGCGATGTTAATGCGATACTGCGGCTTCCTTCGGTGCGTCTTGCCTCAGAATCGGGCGGGAGGCGAACCCCCGGCGGGAGAATCACGCTTTGCCGCGCCGCCATCGCCTACAGGTCGCGCGTGGACGCCTTCGCCGCGGCCTGGCCGAACAGGAATTCGATCGCTTCGGCCAGCGATCGGGTGGCGATCAACTCGATCCCGGCAGGGACCGGCTCGGCCTGCGAGCCGCGAGGCGCGATCACCCGGCGAAACCCCAGCTTTTCCGCCTCCCGGAGACGCGCCCCGAGCTGCGGCACCCGGCGAAGCTCGCCGGAAAGTCCGACCTCGCCCACCACGGCAACGTCGGCCGGCACCGGACGATCATGGAGTGACGAGGCGAGGGCCAGCGCCACCGCCAGATCGGCCGCCGGTTCCTCCAGCCGCAGCCCGCCGACCACGTTGACGAACAGGTCCTGGTCCGAAAGACGCAGACCGAGGCGGCGCGTCAGCACCGCCGCGATCAGCAGCAGGCGGTTGAGGTCCACTCCGTTGGCCGTCCGCCGGGGATTGCCAAAGGCCGTCGGGCTGGTGAGCCCCTGGATCTCGACCAGGAGCGGCCGGGAGCCTTCCAGGGTGACCGCCACCACCGATCCAGGCGCCCGCACGACCCGTTCGGCCAGGAAAGCCTCCGATGGGTTCGGCACTTCGCGCATCCCTTCGCCGCCCATCTCGAAGACGCCGACCTCGGTCGTCGGACCGAAGCGGTTCTTGACCGCCCGCAACAGCCGAAAGGCATGCTGGGAATCGCCCTCCAGGTACAGCACCGTATCGACCAGATGTTCTAGCACCTTCGGGCCGGCGATCGCCCCGTCCTTGGTGACATGCCCGATCAGGAACACCGGCAGGCCGCTGACCTTGGCCAGCGACTGGAGCCGGGCCGCCGACTGGCGAACCTGGGTGATCGACCCCGCCGCCGGCTCCAGCTCGGGGTCGGCCAGGGTCTGGATCGAGTCGATGATGGTCAATCCGGGCTGCAGCGCCTCGATCTGGCCGACCACAGCCTGCAGGTCGGTCTCGGCCAGCAGGTACAACCCTTCGACACCGTCGGCCCCGAGCCGGGCGGCTCGGGTCTTGATCTGTCGCAGCGACTCCTCGCCCGAGACGTAGAGCACGGTCTTGCGCTCGGCCAGGCCAAGGGCGACCTGCAGCAGCAGAGTGGATTTCCCGATCCCCGGATCTCCGCCGATCAGGACGATCGAACCCGGCACGATTCCGCCTCCGAGCACCCGGGAAAACTCCCCCAGCGGAAGCAGTACCCGCTCGTGATCGGCCAGATCGACCTCGGTCAGGCGAACGGCCGACCCCGACGGGCGGGCCGCAACCCCGGCCCGGCCCCTCTTCGGATCCACCGACTCCGCCACCATGCTGTTCCAGGAACCGCATTGCGGGCACCGGCCCAGAGACTTGGGCGCGGTTCGACCGCACTGCTGGCAGACATAGTGGTGTCGCGAGCGGCTCATGGAAGGGACCCCGGCGAAACACTCCGATCGGCGGGCCACCATCGTTCTTCGAGGAAACCAGGAACGGAGCGCGACCGGCTGCGCTCCGTGGCCCACGCGATCACGTCCGGATCGCGGGCCGCCTCGGTGCACAACTGCGCCGGCCGCGGCTGGATCCCGGCGCGGGCCAGGTCGAGCCGGTCGGCGTCCCAACACGTCTGCACGGTGGGATCGGCCTCGAGCAAACCGTCGGTATGCCGCTGGCAGGCTTCCAGCAGCAGGTCGAGCGGACCGTCGGCCAGCTCGAAGGCGTCCCCGCGCAGGCGGACGGCCAGCTCGGCGCCGCGCCGACCGTGGTCCTGGTCCCAACCTTCGTTGATCCGGCGAGCGTCGTGGAACAGGGAGAAGTACAGCAACACGGTCAGGTCGGCGCGGGTGTGCGGCGCCAGACGTAGTCCGTTCTCATACACGCGGGCCCAGTGCGTGACCCCGTGCAGCCCTCGCCACGGCAAGGCGTACTGCTGGTGGATCACCGTCAGCAGAGAGCGAACGCTGGAATCGGAGGGGAAGGGCGGGAATCTCACCGTTCGACGGGCCGTCGCTGGAGGGACCTCGAGGATTATACAGGCGCCTGCTTTGCCAGAAGGTGTCCGAGGCGGTCGCCACGTTGTTGTCCGGATCCGTTCGTCCCACAGACCACAAAGGGGCCCGGCCTCCCGCACTTGGCTCGCGAAAGCGCCGTGCCCCTGGGTTTCAACGACTCGGCGAGTTGGCCTCAGGCCGAGGGAACGGCCTCCTCGGCCTGCACCGGCTCTGGCTCCTGTCGGCGCAGCACGATCTCTTCGCCGTCGGTATCAACCTGGATGCGGTCGCCGCGCTTGAACTCTCCGGCCAGCAGCGCGTCCGACATGCGGTCTTCGACCTTGCTCTGGATCACCCGCCGCAACGGACGAGCCCCCATCTCCGGGTCGTAACCCAGATCGGCCAGCGCATGGCGGGCCTGGTCGGTGGCCGTCAGGCGGATGTCGTGCTCGCCCAGCCGCTGGGCCACCTTGGCCAGCTCCAGGTCGACAATGGCGGCGATCTGATCCCGGGTCAGGGCGTGGAAGACGATCACGGCGTCGACCCGATTCAGGAACTCCGGACGGAAGACCTTGCGCAGGGCCTCAGTCAGCTTCTTGCGCATCTCCTCGTAGCCCTGTTTCTCTTCGGTGGCCTCCTCCCGCGGGAGGGCGAAACCCAACTGGGACTGACGCCGGATCAATTCGGCGCCGACGTTGGAGGTCATCACCACCATGGCGTTGCGGAAATCGACCTTGCGGCCGCGGGCATCGCTCAGGTGGCCTTCCTCCATGATCTGGAGCAGCATGTTGTGGGCGTCGGGATGGGCCTTCTCCACCTCGTCGAAGACCACGATCGAGTAAGGACGCCGCCGGATGGCCTCGGTCAACTGTCCGGCGTCGTCGTAGCCCACGTAGCCGGGGGGCGCACCCACCAGGCGGCTGACCGTGTGGCGCTCCATGAACTCCGACATGTCGATATGGACCATGGCCTCTTCGCTGCCGAAGATGAACTCGGCCAGCGCCTTGGTCAGCTCGGTCTTGCCCACCCCGGTCGGGCCGAGGAAGATGAACGAACCCACCGGCCGCTTGGGATCCTTCAATCCGGCCCGCGCCCGGCGCACCGCCTTGGAGATGGCCTCGATGGCCTCGTCCTGGCCCACCACCCGGGCGTGCAGGGCCGACTCCATCTGCAGCAGCCGCTCCGACTCCTCCTCGGCGATTTGCATCACCGGCACGCCGGTCCACATCGAGACGACTTCGGCGATGTCGTGGGCCGTGACGCGCGGACTGTCCTCCTGGCGCTGCCAGCCCGCCCGCAGCTTGTCGAGCCGCTCTTCCAGCGAAGACTGGCTGACCAGCAATTCCTGGGCGTCGTCGAAGCGCGCCTCTTCCATCGCCAGGGCGCGCGCCTGCCGCGTCTGGCGCAATTCGGTCATCATGCTCTTCAGGGTTCGGGCTTCGGGGCTCTTGTACATCCGCACCCGCGAGGCCGTTTCGTCGATCAGGTCGATCGCCTTATCGGGCAGGTAGCGGTCGGGGACATAGCGTGCCGACAGGTTCACCGCCGCCTCCAGGGCTTCGTCGCTGATGATCAGGCGGTGGTGCTCCTCGTAGGGTCCCTTGACCCCTCGCAGAATCTCCAGGGCCTCATCGACCGATGGCTCTTCGACCATCACCGGCTGGAAGCGCCGCTCGAGGGCGGCGTCGCTCTCGATGTACTTGCGATACTCCTCGAGCGTGGTGGCGCCGATCACCTGCAGCTCGCCGCGCGCCAGGGCCGGCTTGAGGATGTTGGCGGCGTCGACCGACGAGCCGGCCGAACCGGCGCCCACCAGCATGTGGACCTCGTCGATGAACAGGATCGCCGCGGCGCTCTTGAGCTCGTCGATCACCCGCTTCAGCCGTTCTTCGAACTGCCCGCGGTACATCGTGCCCGCCACCAGCGAGCCGACGTCGAGCTGCAACACGCGCTTGCCCAGCAGCGGCTCGGGGGTTTCGCCGGCGACGATGCGCTGGGCCAGTCCTTCGACGATGGCCGTCTTCCCGACGCCGGGTTCGCCGATCAGGGCCGGATTGTTCTTGTTGCGGCGGGCCAGGATCTGAATCACCCGCTCGATTTCGGTCTCGCGGCCGATCACCGGATCGAGCTTCTCGGCCTCCGCCAGAGCAGTCAGGTCGGTGGCCAGTTGATCCAGCAAAGGCGTCTTGACCGAGGCTTCCTTCTTCTCGGGAGCGCCGGCCGGCTGCGCCGCCGGCTGGCGGGCCGGGGTCTCCTGGAGCACGCGCCGGGTCTGGCGGCGTACCTGCTCCGGCGTGATTCCCAACCGGCGCAGGACGTCGATGGCGATGCCTTCACCCTGCCGCACCAGACCGAGCAGCAGGTGCTCGGTGCCGATGTAGTGGTGGCCCATCCGTCGGGCTTCGTCGATCGCCAGCTGCAACACTTGCTCGGTCGACGGCGACAATTCGATCTTGCCACCGGCGTGGCGCCCGACCCCGGTCAATCGCTCGACCGTTTCCTTGACCCGGGCCGGGTCGAGCCCGAGTTCGCGCAGGACGCGGCCGGCCACACCCCCTTCTTCCCGGATCAACCCGAGCAGCAGGTGTTCGGTGCCGATGTAGTTGTGGTGCAGCCGCTCGGCCTCTTCATGGGCCAGGCTGAGCACCCGGCGAGCCCGCTGGGTGAACCGCTGCATCTTGTCGGCCACGTCGCTCTCCCGCCGAACGGCGAATCCCGCCCGGCTCGGTCGGATTCTACCAGAAACACCCCTCGACGCCGCTGGTCGGCCCCGGGCGGAGATCGCGCGGCGGACCAACGACAACGGGCGCCCACCCGGGGCGCCCGTCTGGAGCCGGGAGCAACCCGACTGGATCAATCGTCGTCGGAGTCTTCGTCCTCGAGGTCGTCCTGGTCGTCTTCGAACTCCTCGTCGTCGTTCTCATCTTCCAACTCGGCATCGAAGTCTTCCACCTCCGGCGCCGGCGGCTCCGCCCGGGGCGGGGTTCCAACAGCCGCCTGCCAGTCGAAGTCGGCGTACTCGGTGGAAGCCACCCGCTTCAGGCTGAGCCCGATGCGCTTGCGGGCGCGGTCGATCTTGATCACCCGCAGAGTCACCGTCTGGCCTTCCTGGACGACCTCGTTCGGATGCTCGATCCGGCGCTCGGCCAATTCCGAGATATGGATCAGGCCCTCGATCTGAAAGCCTTCGTCGATCGTCAGGCTGGCGAACGCTCCGAACTTGGTCAGCTTCGTGATCTGCCCTTCCACCAGCTGGCCCTCGCTCAACGTGCGGGTCAGGCTCTCCCACGGGTCGGGCTCGAGGGCGCGCATCGACAGGCTGATGCGTTTGCGATCGGTATCTACCGCCAGCACCTTCACCCGCACTTCCTGCCCGACTTCGAGCACCTCACTCGGGTGTCCCATCCGCTTCCAGGAAATCTCCGACAAATGGACCAGGCCGTCGGCTCCGCCGATGTCGACGAAGGCGCCGAAATCGGCCAGGGAGATCACCCGCCCGCTGCGTTCCTCGCCCGCCTGGAGCTCGGTAATCAACTGCTCCTTGAGGGCCTTGCGCGCTTCCCGGGCGGCGGCCCGCTCGGACAGGATCAGCCGGTTCCGCCGACGGTCGACCTCGATGATCTTGGCCAGAATCGGCTCGCCGACCATCTTGCCCCAACGCTTGTCCGGGGTGTCGCCGTCCGCCCGACGGCGGCGGGCCAGGCTGATCTGCGAAGCGGGGATGAAACCGCGCAGGTTGCCCACCTTGACGATCAGGCCGCCCTTGTTGTAGCCGCCGACGCTGCCCTCGAAAACCTCTTGCTCGGCTTGAAGCCGCTCCGCCTTCGTCCAGTCCGCCTCTTCCATGGCGCGTGAGGCCGACAGCAGGATCCCCACGTCGCGGTCGCCGGTGCGTACCACGAAGACCGGGAGCTCGCGCCCGACGCTCAGCTCGGCGCGCTGCTCCTCGCTCATCTGCTCGACCTCGGAGGCGGGGATCACGCCCTCCGACTTGGCGCCGATGTCGACAAGAATATCGTTGCCGCTGATGCGGGCGATGGTTCCGGTGCGAGTTTCGCCCCGACGGGGCGTGTCCACATCGAGGGCATCCTGCTCCAGGAGCGCATCCATCGGGTGGACTTCGGCGCCCTCCGCCTCAGGGACGAGCCCCGAGGATGTTTCGAAGGGCTTGTGGTTGCTCGACATGAAATGAGAGTCCTTCCAGCGAGTATCGGTCCCGTCATTATAACGGGGGAAAAGGCTTCTGCCTAGGTTCGGGCGAATTGGAGGGTCCTTGCGGCGCATGCCGCACCGGCGCCGCCCGTCTGGCATTCCCGACGGCCCCGCCTGTTCGAGGCGGCGGTATAATGCCGCGTCGGAGTCCCGATGCCCACGGTTTTCCCGTTTACCGCCATCGTCGGCCAGGAACGCATGCGCCGGGCGCTGATCCTGAACGCGGTCAACCCGCGGATCGGCGGGGTTCTGATTCGCGGCGAACGGGGCACGGCCAAATCGACCGCCGCCCGGGCGCTGGCCGCCTTGTTGCCCGAAGTGCAGGTGGTGGCCGACTGCCGTTTCGGCTGCGACCCGGGCAATCCGACCACCTGGTGCACCGAATGTCGCGAGCGAGCCGCCACCGGGGAGGCTCTGCCCACCGACCTGCGGCGCACCTCCTTCGTCGACCTGCCGGTTTCGGCCACCGAAGACCGGGTGGTCGGAACGCTCGATATCGAGCGGGCGATCAAAGAGGGCGAGCGCCATTTCGAGCCGGGGGTTCTGGCCGCCGCCAACCGCGGCCTGCTGTACATCGACGAAGTCAATCTGCTCGACGACCACGTGGTCGACGTCCTGCTGGACTCGGCCGCTCTGGGAATGAACATCGTCGAGCGGGAAGGGATCTCGTTCAGCCATCCCGCCCGCTACATCCTGGTGGGCACGATGAACCCGGAAGAGGGCGACCTGCGGCCGCAGCTGCTCGATCGCTTCGCACTGTCGGTCGAGATTCGCGGTTTGCGCGAACCCGCCGACCGGATCGCCATCATGGAACGGATCCTGGCCTTCGAGTCCAGTCCGGACAGCTTCCGGTCGACCTGGCTCGAGCGCGAGCAGTCGCTCTCCCACGAGATCGAGGCCGCCCGGCGCCTGGTCGACCACGTCCGCTACACGCCGCGCGATCTGCTGGCCATCGCCACGCTGACCGCCTCGCTGCACGTCGACGGGCACCGGGCCGACCTGGTGATTCTGAAGGCCTCCCGGGCCCACGCCGCCTTCGAAGGCCGCGACCGCCTGAGCGACCGGGACATCGCCCTGGCGGCCGAGCTGGCTCTGCCCCACCGCCTGCGCCGCGGTCCGTTCCAGCAGACCGAGGTCAGCTTCGACGAACTTCAGGCGCGCATCCAGCAAGTCCAGACCCAGCCGGAAGCCGAAGCCAGGGCGGCCGGTGAGGCCTCCGACGGCGGGGAGCCGGCGGACCAAAAAAAAGCCCGCAGCACAGCCTAGCCTCTGACGAGGAGAAGGAACGCCGGGCCTCGGCGCCGCTTGAGCCCGGGCCGCAGCCGACCTCGGCCACCACCCGCGCCCGCTGGTGGGAGGGCGGCGAGCAGGTGCGGGTCGGGGAATCGTTCTCTCCCCGCCGGCTCGACTCGCCGATCGACCGACTGACCCGGCGCCACGGCGGACGCCGCACCCAGACCCGCACCGACCTGAAGCGCGGCCGCTACATCAGCTCCCGTCCGGCGCACGGCCGGCCGACCGATATCGCCTTCGATGCCACCTTCCGCGCCGCGGCGCCCTATCAGCGGCGGCGGCGCGAGCAGCGGCCGCGCCTCGAACTGGCCATCGAGCCGTCCGACCTGCAGCGCAAGGTTCGCGTCCGCCGCGCCGCCAACCTGATCCTGTTCGTGGTGGATGCCTCGTGGTCGATGGCCGTGGCGGAGCGGATGTCGGCCACCAAGGGCGCCATCCTATCGCTGCTGACCGACGCCTACCAGCGCCGCGATCGGGTGGGCCTGATCGTCTTTCAGAAGGATCGCGCCCTGACCGTCCTGCCGCCGACCAACTCGGTGCAGTTGGCCCAGAAGGCCCTGGCCGACATCCCGGTCGGCGGCAAGACACCGCTTTCCGCGGGACTGCGGCTGGCTTACGAGTTGTTCCAGCAGGAACGGATCGCCCACCCCGACACGCTCCCGCTGTTGATCCTGCTCACCGACGGAGCCGGGAACGTCTCGCTGAGCAACCTCCCCCCGCAGGAGGAGGCCCACGGGATCGCCGACCGGATCCGCCAGACCGACGTCCGTTCGGTGGTGATCAACATGGAGCACGCCGCCTTCGACCAGGGTTTGGCCACGGGCTTGGCCGACCACCTGGGCGGCCCGTGCTACACCCTTTCCGAGTTGCGGGCTGAGAACCTGTACCACACCGTACGGAAGGAAATCGAGAGCGCCGCCGGCTAGCCGGGAATCGGATTATCCGGCGGCGACCTTGTTGTCGAGGCGGCCGATCCTGTGCCGGATCGCCTGCTCGGCCGACCGCCGGCGCCAATCGGCCGGCCAATCCGACAACGCCTCCAGCGCCTGGGTGGCCCAGCGATGGGCCTGCGTCGGCTGACGCAGCTCCCACTCGTAGTACTTGGCCAGCTCAATGGCAGGGGTCGGATCGCGGGGCGCCAGCCGCGACCACTCCTCCCAGCCCGATACCGCCTGCCGTCTACGGCCGGAGCGCTTGAGAAGGCGCGTATACCCGCTCAGGGCTTCCACCCGTATCCACTCGTCGTCAGACCCCAGCGCGGCCTCGAAGTAGCGCTCGGCGTTCTCCGTGCGCCCCAGGCGATCGTGCCAGCGGGCCAGCGCCACGGCTTCGCCTTCGGCGAGTCCGGCGGCGTCGGTCGCATGCCGGTCGAGGACATGCGCCGCCAGGCCCACCAGTGAGAGCACGTCCTGGTGATTGTGATACACAACCCGGCTGATCCCATCGGTGGCACCGCTGCGCAGAAAGTCCAGGTAGATTCCCGGGATCTCGAAACCGGGGACGTCGTCATCGCTGCGACGCACGCCCAGCAGCGTCGCTTCCAGGGTGGACAGGGAACAATCGGGCAGGCTGCTACGCCACAGGCGTCGGGCCGGAAACAGCAGGTCGAGCTGGGGAATCTCGGTCAGACGCCAGTGCCGCCGCAGACCGGCCACGTAGCGCATTTCGAGCAGGGGCATGTCGAATCGTTGTCCATTGAAGGTCACGAAGCCTTCGGCCTCCTGGAGATCCTGCTCCAGGGCCAGCAGCATCGCGGGTTCCTCGGCCGGATCGCGCAGGAAGTACTGGCGAAGTCGAAAGCCGTTGTCGACAAAACGACCGATCCCTACCAGAAACACCAGGGTGCCGGCGCCTCCGGCCAGACCGGTGGTCTCGGTATCGAGGAAGACCAGTCGCCTCGGGTCGGTCGCAGCCAGCCCCCGGCGCTGGGCCACGTCGGCCGCCAGAGACGCGTCGAATCCGAGCGCGGCGTGAAGCGGCCAACGCCCGTGCTCGTGATCGAGAGCAAACAGCTGCTCGATTCGGAATGCGGTTCCGCGCCCGGTGGTCACTTCATCACCCAGGGGGAGAGGCCGGTCGCCCCTGATCGCCGGCGCAAGCGTCCGCTCCGGCCGTCGGTTGCGACGACCGACCCTGGCAAAGCGACGGCGCAGTTCTTCAGGATCCATCTGGGGTTCCACGCTGGACGGAGGTCACGGGCGGTGTATGACCTTCATCGTAGGTGCCCGCGCCCCGCGGCGTATTATAGCGACTGGAGACAAGATACGGGCACCCCATTGCCAATCGCGTCTCCTCCTTTGGCGAAGGCCTCCGTCGGGTTACCCCCTCACCGCCCCGGCGGAGGCTCGCGGTTAACCCTCCGGACTCGCTGGACCTTCGATACGATCGGACCGTCGAATTGGCAGTGCGCGCTGCGACGAGTTCTGCGGTCGCCTCAGGCGTCGGCCGTCGGCAGGACGACGGTGAAGGTTGTGCCCCGGCCCAGCGTCGAATCGACCCAGATGCGCCCGTTGTGGCTCTCCACGATCGATTTGACGATCGACAACCCCAGGCCGGTCCCCCCGGTGTCGTCGGGCACGTTGCTGGCGCGGAAGAACTTGTCGAACAGGTAGGGCTGATCGGGGGCGGGGATGCCCGGGACCGCTGTCGCTGACGCGCAGGATCACCTGATCGCTCTCGCTGCCGGTCTCGATGGTAATCCGCCCTTCGGGCGGTGTGTACTTGATGGCGTTCTCCAGCAGATTGCCGATCATCTGACGCAGCCGGAACGGGTCGCCCAGCACCATCGGCAACTCGTCCGGCAGGCGCGTCTCGATCGAGAGCCGCTTCATCTCGGCGGCGCTGCGCAGCCCGTCCAGGGCGTAGCGGGCCAACACCGAAACCGGCGTGGTTTCGCGGGCGGCGTCGAGTCCGGCTTCGATCCGCCCCAGGTCGAGCAGGTCGGTCACCAGCCTGGTCATCTGCTCCACCGACAACCGCACCCGCCGAATGAACTCGCGCTGCTGATCGTTGACGGCGCCGGCGCGCTCGATCAACTCCACGTAGCCGAGGATGGCGGTCAGGGGCGAGCGCAGATCGTGGGAAACGGTGGTGACGAACTCCGACTTGATCTGATCCAGCTCTTTCAGGTGCGTGATGTCGTGCATCACAATCGCCTGCCCGACCCCCGGGATCAGCGTGCGCTGGGCGCTGAAGATGCGGCCGTCGGGCGCGATCAACTCTTCGCGGCGGGCGGCTTCGCCCGCGGCGCGCGACAGCCCGAGCAGGCGCGGATCATCCACCAGTTCGGCCAGGGCTCGCCCCAGCGGTTCGCCCCGCACCCCGTAGGTCTGGGCCGCCGCCCGGTTGATCAGGATCACCCGGTTCTCGGGATCGAGCACGATCACCCCGCTCTCGGTCTGAGTCAGGATGGTTTCCAGCTTCACCCGGGCGGTCTCGCTGCCCAGGTACAGCTGGGCGTTGTCGATGGCGATGGCGGCGTAATCGGCCATCGCCATCATCACCTGGCGGTCCTGTTCGGTCAGGCTGCGGCCGGCCTTGCGGTTGTCGACGCCCAGCACCCCGATGGCCTTTCCCCGCGCCCGCAGGGGCACATACAGCAGCGAATGAACCAGGTAGGAGGTCTTGATCTTCTGGGGTGAGGCTTCGTCGAGCAGGACCGGTTGACCGCTGGCGATCACCTGCCCGGCCAGGGAGTCCTGGACGTGCAGGCGGAACGTGCGGGCGAATTCTTCGTCGAAGTTCTTGGAGGCGCGCATGTAGAGTTCGCCGCTGGCCGAGTCGAGCAGCAGCAGGCTGCCTTCTTCGGCCCCCGTCAGGCGCACCGCCGCCTCCACCACGGTGGTCAGCACCGCATCCAGATCGAGCACGGCCGTCACCGTGCGGCCGATCAGCGCCAGTGCCTCGACTTCCTGCAAGCGGCGCTGCAGGCTGGCGGCCGAGTGGCGGGCGTCGGCCTGGTCCTGCTCGAGCGTGTGCCAGCGCCGCGCCTTCGGCCAGCGCCCGACCGACGGCCGCCAGCAGCTGCTCGGCCTCGAAGGGCTTGGCCAGGTAATCGACCGCCCCGGCCCGCATGGCCTCCACCGCCACGGCTTCCGACCCTTCGCTGGTGATCAGGATCGCGGGGAGCCCCGGACGATCCTGCCGCAGGCGCCGGATCAGCTCGACCCCCTGCAGACCGGGCATTTGCAGGTCGGTGATCACCAGGTCTGGCTGCAGTTCGCGCGCCAGGGTGAGCGCCGAGAGGCCATCGCCCACCGATCGGACCCGGTAGCCCGCCGGCGAGAGCACGGCCTCTTCGATGAACTCGCGGATATCTCGGTTGTCGTCGGCGACCAGGATCAGGGAAGGCGACATGCGGTCGGCCAGGGGTGGAGCAGCGTCAGGTGCCGGGGGCGGGCCGGTCGGCGACGGCTTCCGCCACCCGCTCGATCAGCTGCCTCGATTCGCTGTCGGGCGGAGTTCGATCGCCGAGCGCAGGGTTCCCGGGTCGCGATCCGCCGGCCGCGCTTGCCAGCACCTCGTCGATGCCGGCCAGGACCTGCGGCGCAAATCGGCGGCGGCTTCGGCGTCGGCCACGCCCCCGGCCTGGTCGAGGACCTTCTGCAGATGACGGGCCCGTGATTCCAGCGCCTGGAAGAGCGATGCGTTCACCAGGGAGATCGAGGCGTAGTCGGCTACCGCCTCCAGCATCGCCTGTTCCCGCTCGCTGAAGGGTCGCGACGCCTGGCGCGCCACGCAGATCACGCCGATGGCCTGGTCGCGGACTCGGATCGGCGCCAGCAGGGCCGCCTTGCCGAAGCGAGCCAGCTTGAACTGCCCCAGGCCCTCTCCATGAATGCTCAGGGCTTCTCCCGAGAGCATCACCAGCGAACTGACCCCATCGTCCCAGGCCTGGTGCAGCTTGGCGGCCAGCGCCGGCGGAAGATTCTTCTGGGCTCGCAACACAAGCTTGTCGGAGGTCTCGTCCTGCAGCAGCAGCCAGCCCAGATCGGCCTCGGTGACGTACTGGCTGCCTTCCATCAACTTGGCGAACAGCTGTCCCTGGTTGGTGGTGGAGGTCACCGCCTTGCCGATCCCGTACAGGGTGGTCAGTTCCCGCACCCGCCGCTCCAGCTGGCGGTTGCTCTCGGCCAGCTCGTCGGCCAGCTGCTGGCGTTCGTGGCGCATCCGCACGTCGTTCAACGACCGCTCGACCGCCGCCACCACTTCGGCTTCGCGCAGGGGCTTGACCAGATAGTCTCGGGCGCCGAGCCGGAAGGCCTGGATGGCGTCGGCCTCCATCCCTTCCGGAGCCGTCACCAGCATCGGCACATCCATTCCCTGGGAGCGGAGCGCCACCAGCAGGTCTTTGCCGGAGAGGCCGGGCAGCATCAGGCTGGCGACGATCAGGTCGGGGCCGAAGTTGAGCGCCTGCTGAATGGCGGCGCCGGCATCGTCGGCCGTCGCCACCACATAGCCCATGGGCTCGAGCACCTGGCGCTCGAGCAGGTCGAGCACATCCGGATCCTCATCGACGACCAGGACACGTTCGCGCGACGATCCGCCGACCATGCGGGAATCATAGCATGGAACCCCCGGCCGAGCTTGCGGCTCCACCATGGGCAACCGGTCCCGGGGTTGGCGGGCCGGCTTGCTTGACGCCCTGGGAGACCGGCCCTTACAATCCTCCTGCGAGGCAGCGTGGAGTACAAGGACTACTACAAGATCCTGGGCGTCGAACGCGGCGCCGACGAGAAGGAAATCAAACGGGCCTACCGTCGCCTGGCGGTGCGCTACCACCCCGACAAGAATCCCGGCGATGCGCAGGCCGAGGATCAATTCAAGGAGATCAACGAGGCCTACGAGGTGTTGGGGGATCCATCCAAGCGCGCCCGCTACGATCAGCTGGGGGCCTCGTATGAAGCCTGGCGCCGCGGCGGCGCTCCCGGTGGTTTCGACTGGTCGCAGTGGATGGGGGGCGCCCCCGGCGGCGTTCGGGTCGAGATGGGCGACCTGGAAGGCCTGTTCGGAGGCGGGTTCTCCGACTTCTTCCAGGCCGTCTTCGGCGAGGCGGCCGCCGGCGGTCGAGGTCGTGGGCGCAGTCGTGGTCGCGACCTCGAGCAGCGGGTATCGATCTCGCTGGACGAGGCCTTCCACGGCACCCGCCGCCAGGTGCGCCGCGACGGCCGGATGCTCGAGGTCAAGATCCCCCCGGGGGCCCGCACCGGGACGCGTGTCCGGGTTGCCGGTCAGGGCGAGGGCGGCCGCGGCTCCTCGGGCGATCTGTACCTGATGATCGACGTGGCCGGCGACCCGCGCTTCACCCGCACGGAGGACGATCTGCAGGCCGAGGTCGAAGTCGATGTGTACACCGCCGTCCTGGGCGGCGAGACCAACGTGCCGACCCTGGCCGGGCCGGTGGTGCTCAAGGTTCCGGCCGGGAGTCAGCCCGGCCGGTCGTTCCGGCTGCGCGGGCGCGGGATGCCCAACTTGCGGAATCCCTCCCACAAGGGCGACCTGTACGCCCGGCTCAAGATCGCTCTGCCCCGGTCCCTGAGCGAAGAAGAGGAATCTCTGTTCCGGAAGCTGCAGTCACTGCGCGCAAGACAGGATGGTGTCGATGATCGGTAGATCTTCCAGGTTCCCCGCGCCGGGTTGGGCCGCCGCCGTCTTGGCCGCGGCGCTGCTGGCGTGCACGCTGCCCACCGGGTTGTCCCCCACGGCCCCGCCGCCGCTCCCGGCGCCGACCCTGCCTCCGGCCCCCGACACAGGGCAGCTCGCGATCGATCTGGGATTGCCCGACCTGGCAACCCTGTATCAACGGGTCAGTCCGGGCGTGGTCACCATCTGGGTGTATGGCGGAGGCGCTCCTGCACACGAAGCCAACGTGCCGCTGGGCCAGGGATCGGGATTCGTGATCGACCTCGACGGCCACATTGTCACCAATCAGCATGTGATCGAGGGGGCCACGGCGATCGAAGTCGACTTCCCCTCCGGCCGAAAAGCGTGGGCCGAATTGCTCGGCAGCGATCCCGACTCCGACCTGGCGCTGCTGGCGGTGGAGGTGCCGGCCGAGGAACTCGTTCCACTCGAACTCGGCGATTCCGAAGGCGTGCGGGTGGGCGACCTGGTGGTGGCCATCGGCAACCCCTTCGGCCTGACCGGCACTCTGACTCTGGGTGTGATCTCCGCCATCGGCCGGACGCTCGAACTCGCAGCGCTCGACGCCCGAAGGCGACGGTTTCTACTCCGCCGGAGACATCCTGCAGACCGACGCCGCCCTGAACCCGGGCAACTCGGGCGGCCCGCTGCTCAACCTGCGGGGCCAGGTCATCGGGGTCAACCGGGCCATCCGCACCGAAGCTTTCACGGTGGCCGGCGAAGCCGCCAACAGCGGAGTCGGATTCGCGATCCCGATCAATATCGTGCGCCGGGTGGCACCGGCCCTGATCGAGGCCGGCAGCTACGAGTACCCCTACCTGGGTGTGACCAGCCTGAACGAGAGCGTGTGGAATCTGCGAACGGTCGAAGCCCTGGGCCTGTCCGCCACGGCCACCGGCGCCTACGTCACGTGCGTCACGCCCGGCGGCCCGGCCGACAACGCCGGCGTGATCGGCGCCGGACGCTGCAATGCGAGCGGGATCCAGGCCGGAGGCGACTTGATTGTCGCCATCAACGGCGCGCCGGTCCGCACCTTCTCGGATTTGCTGGCCTACCTGATCCAGGAGACCGAAGTCGGGCAGCAGGTGGTCGTCACCGTCCTGCGCGGCGGGCAATCCCTCGACCTGACAGTGACTCTCGATCGCCGCCCCTGAGCTAGGCCGGTAGGCCTTCGCGTCGAACACGCGACGGCCTACCGGCGGGTGCGACGCCTACGGCGCCCCTTCTGACGCCGTTGATGCGCTCGAGGCAGGACGGTGGGGAAGATGGATTCGTCGGACACCGAGCCCCCCGCTCCAGGGCGACTCGGTGGAGGGGCGCCTGGGAAACGTCTAGGCCGGGTCTTCGGCTACGACCCGAGCTCCTTCACCAGCTGCGAAAGATCGTTTCCCAGCACTTCCAGATCGCGCTGCGCCGCAAAGGCGTCGGTTTCGAACTCGCCGCGCGCCAGCGCCAGGCGGTCGCGCATTCCGGTCACCACCTGGCTTTGCTCGGCGGGAACGCGCCCTTCCAGCCCCGCCAAGACACCGTCGGCCTCCAGAATCGGCATACGAGCCGAGGCCGAGTCGCCCAGGGCTATCGCAACCCGGGCGTCGTTCACAAGGACCAGGGCCCGCAGGGCCAACCCCAGGGTTTGACTGCGGTCCAGTTCATCGCGTAGTTCCCGATTCTCGGAGACCAACGGCCGAAGCTCCCCCAGCTCCGCCTCGGCGGCCTCCAGAGCTGCCTCCGCCGCTGTCGCCCGGGCCGCCATCGGCCGGTAGAGCAGCAGCGTCATCGGCGCGGCGACGAGCACCGCGATCACTAATACAAGGATCCCGGCCGACACCAGCCGTCGCAGGAACCTGGTTCCGCGGCCAGGAGCCGCTTCCTTCGTCATTTCTTTCGTCGTTTCTTCCTTCGTTTCTTGCGTCATACCCATCCCTTCCTTTTAGGCAAAGCCGCCCCCGGAGGACTCCGAGGGCGGCTGAGTTCTCTTCGAGTCAGTATATCGTGCTCGCACCGTCACCGGCCCATCCGTCTAGAAGGAGTTGGCGGGCCAGGCGCTCAAGCCCGTCCGAAGGGATCCCCCGGCCAAACTTCTCGCACAACCCGCCGGTGGGCGAACCAACGCACCGCCGCCAGGCCGAAGGCGAACCCTCCGATGTGCGCCCACCAGGCGATCCCGCCGAAGTCCCCTATGGCGCCCAGGCTGAGCAGGCCGGACGATAACTGCGAGAGGAACCAAACTCCCAGATAGAACACGGCCGGGATCTCGACCAGCCAAGGCAGAATGAACAACGGGATAAACGTGAGCACCCGCCCACGAGGAAACAAGAGAAGATAGGCTCCCAGCACGCCGGCGATCGCGCCGCTGGCCCCGACCGTCGGGAGATCCGAGCCGGGATTGATCGCCACCTGCACCAGGGCGGCCGCCAGCCCCGCCGCCAGGTAAAACACCAGGTAGCGTCCCGAGCCCATACGGTCTTCGACGTTGTCTCCGAAGATGTACAGGGTCCAGATGTTGCTCAACAGATGGAACCACGATCCGTGCAGGAACATCGAGGTCAACAGGGTGGCGAGCTCGGCCGGTCGGGACAGCGACAACCGCGCCGGCACCAGCGCCAGGCTGGCAATCCAGCGCTCGAACTGCGCCGCGCCGCCAGCACTCATGGCTACAAACAGGATCAGGTTCGTCCCCAGCAGCAGCCAGTTGACCAGGGGAAACGAACGCGAACGGACCGAGTTCACGCAGGGGGAACATCGAACCAGACCTCCGCCGAAACAAAATGGGCGGCCAGCGCCGCCCATTCTACCGGTTCGGGTCGCGCTTCAGCCGGCCCGCACCTGGATCATCTTGGGCCGGGCTTCCTCGGCCTTGGGAATGCGGATCTTGAGCAGTCCGTGCTCGAGCGAGGCCTCGGCCCGCCCGGCGTCCACCGGTAGCGGCAGTCGCAGGCGGCGCTCAAACTCCAGCGGAGCGATCTCGCGCAGCAGGTAATCACCCTGGCCGTCTTCGGCCGTCGGCGCCTTGCCGCGCAAGGTCAGGACTCCGTTCTCAACTTCGATCGTAACATCGTCTGGATTCAACCCCGGAACCAGGGCCATCAACTCATAGGCCTCGTCCCGTTCGCTCAGGTCGATGGGCAGACGGCTGCCTCCGCTGCGGCCGGAAGAACGCTCGGCCTCGAACCAGGCTCGGGGCACACCCCGTCGAATCGCATAGGTCAACATTGGCTGTTTCCTCCGGTTGTCGAGCGACTGCTCGATCAGGCTTGTACAGAAGCCTACCCTGGTCGAATCGGAAGCCGGTTAGAGCGGTATTGGAAGGACGTTAGCGAGGGGTCCGGATTGGCCGGTGCCGACGCCAATCGGACGAGGCGGTGCGAACTCTTGGCGAGGATTTCCCAGGGGGCCGCCTGCGGTGGGCGGAAGGCGGGACCTGGCGCACCAGGTTGTGCCCATCGGCGGGGCAGGATCCGCCTTCGGCCTGGAGTTGGTGCGAGGTTTCGGCGTGGCCCTGCCTTTCTCGGCTCAGCCCCTGCGCGTCAGTCGGGATACATAGTCCGGAACGATCCGTTCGTAACCCTCGCGCATCAACGGAGATGAGATCAGGAAATCGGCCGTGGCGCGGTTGCAGGCCGTCGGCACGTTGTACAGCACCGCGATCCGCAACAAGGCCTTGACGTCGGGATCATGCGGCTGCGGTTCAAGCGGATCCCAGAAGAACACCAGGAAATCGATCACACCTTCGGCGATGCGCGCGCCGATCTGCTGGTCTCCGCCCAGAGGACCGTGGATCAACCTCTCGACCGGGAGTTCCAGAGCCTCGGCCAGGCGATCCCCGGTCCGGCCGGTGGCGAACAAGTCGTGCCCGGCGAGGGAGTTGCGATTGTAGAGCGCCCACTCCAACAGATCGGTCTTTCGATTGTCGTGGGCGACCAGCGCCACGCGCTTTCGCTGCAGCATGTCGATCGTATTGTGCATGGCCTGTCTCCCGGCACCGGCGCGCAGCTCCGGTAGAGGTCCCTTGCGCCTCGACGCCTTCAGCAGTTCTACCACTACGGCGGCCGGGCGGTGAGTCCGGCCGTTCGGGGGCGACCACGGGCCGGGCGGGCAGCGGTCCGCCCACCTTCAACGCCCCCGGACAGGCGCCGGAGATCCCCGCGGTCCTTCGGCAGGGTCAGGATCCCACGGCCTCGGCGAAATCGCGGTTCCACCCGCCGGGGAGGGGTCTCCGAACTAGGTGCCCGGGGGATACGAAACGCGGCCAAGGGCGACGCCCTTGGCCGCGTTGTGCATTCCGTCGCCGCGACCGCTGTCAGATACCGAGGATCCTGAACGGCGCATACAGAACATCAGGGTAGTAGGTATCCAGGAATATCCCCAGACCCACACAAACGACGAGCAGCAGCAGGCAGCCGCACCCCGCCAGGATCCATCGGTTGCGACCGGGGCGGCCCTCCGGTTCCGACTCGAAGCCGGCGGCCGGCGGCGCGGGCATCGCCGGAGGAGCGGCGCGAGGTGGCGGAGGGGAGGAGGTGCGTGGTGCCGGACCACGGGCAGCGGACCCAAGGACGGTCGCGGCGGCCTCGGGGGCCGACGATTCGAACGTCAGGGTGACATTCTCTCCCAGTCCGACCATGTCGCCCCGCTGCAGCACCCGCGGAGAACTCAGCCGGTCTCCATTGACAAAAGTTCCATTGGTCGAACCCAAGTCCTCCAACACCATCCCGCCCGGGGTCCGCGTCAAACGGGCGTGCTGGCGGGAGATCTCGGCGTCTCCCAGCGGGACGTCGTTGGTGACATCCCGGCCGAGCATCGTCACCTCTTTGGTCAGTTCGAAGACCACCCCGGGGCTGGGCCCGGTGCGGACGATCAGGCGGGAAGATCCGTCAGCCATGAGAAGCGCCTCCAGATGGGGGTGCGTTGGGGTGAAGTTTACAGGGGCGGCGGCGTAAGGTCAACCGTCGGCCTCCCGCTCGATCCGGACGCGCAGCCGCAATCCCTCGAAGCCGGTCACCCTTACCCGCTGGCCGATCCCGGCGGGGGGCGACCCGGGCTCGAGTTCGGCCGCCCACAACTCTCCCGCAACGTGTACCTGACCACGTGGGGACAGAGCCTGCCGGACCTCCCCAATCCGGCCGACCAGCGCGGCCTGCCCGACCTCAACCGGACGGCGTTGGGCGCGAACGACAAAGGTGAGCAGGAGAAAGAAGACCGACGCCATCAGAGCGCCCATCCCGACCACCAGCGGTACCGACACCCGCTGGAAGGCGGGAGTCCCGGGCGAGTTGAACAGCACCAGGGCGCCGGCGATGAAGCTGGCCAGGCCGGCGACGGTCAGAGCTCCGTGCGTGGGGGCTTTCAACTCGAGGACAAACAGGACGAAGGCGGTGGCGACGAACACCAATCCGAACCAGTTGACCGGGAGGATTCCCAGTCCGTATGCGCCCAGGGCCAGGGCGGCGACCCCGACAAATCCGGCCACCCAACCCCCGGGACTGGAAATCTCGATCAAGACGGCCTGGACCCCCAGAGACAAGAGTAGGAACACCAGGTTGGGATTGGTGAGCCACTCCAGGAGTTGCTCTACCAGGGTCGGGTCGACGGTGAGGATTTCGGCGCCCGCCAGCCGGAGGATCACCGTCCCGGCTTCGGTCTCCAGCCTCCTGCCATCGAGCTGGCCCAGCAGGTCGGCCACGTCGTCCGCCAAGACGTCGACCAATCCGGCCTCGAAGGCCTCTTCGGCCGAGGCTGCCGCGGCCTGGTCGATGGCGGCCTCAGCCATGGCGACGGCCCTCTCGCCGCGCCGGGCTGCCAGGCCCCGCACCGTCGCCTTCAGGATCTCCTGGGTCTTGGCGGCCAGGGTTTCCCCAAGGTCTTCGCCCTGGGCTCCCACCGGACTGGCGGCGCCGATCGCGGTGTCGGGTGCCATGGCTGCGGCGTGGCCCGCCAGCACCAGGATCGTGCCGGCACTTCCGGCCAGCGCGGCGCGCGGCGCAACGTACACCACCACCGGAACCGGGCTGCTTCGGATCGAGCGCACCATACGGTTCATCAATTCAACCGAGCCGCCCGGGGTGTCGAGTTGGATCACCGCCAGGGAGGCGGCGCGCTGCCGGGCGACCTCCAGACCGCGGTCCAGGTACTCCGCCGAGGCTTGAGTCAGAGGTCCGTCCAGCGTGATCTGGACGACAAGCGGCCCCGAGGTCTGGGGTGGAGGGGCGACTCCGACCCCGAACAGGGCCACCAGAAGCGCAAGCAGGGCAAGACGGCGCTGCGGCATGATTCGTGCTTCGCAGGCAGTATACCTTTGGAGACCGACTTGGCTTGTGCCGCCTCGCGGTTGTCCTATAATCCACTCGGGAGTTCCCATGCGGGTCACCGACCGCTCCGAGTTTCGAGACGATCTGGGTCAGATTTCCCTTGGCAACCGCCTGCGCGGCACCCTGCGCTACGGGTTGTCGTGGTACGCGATCATCCAGGCCCAGGAACTCGTGAGCGAGCGCCTGGGGCGGTCCTTGCCCAACGAGTACCACTTGCTGCGCAACGTCCTGATCCCGGGCAGCGGCGCGATCGTCTCGTTGATCTTGCTGGCTCCACAAGGCGTCTTCACGCTGTTGCCTTCGCCGGCCCGCGGGGTCTTCCGGGCCAAGGACAACGAGTGGCTTCTCCAGGCTGGCGGCCGATTCCGACCGGCGCGTCCCAACCTGCAAACGCTGGCCCTGGCCAGCGGGGATTTTGTTCTTCAGTACTTCCGCAGCCTGGGCTACGACCTGCCCCAGGTCGAACCGGTCCTGGTGTTCACCGATCCGGCGGCCCACGTCGATGCGGTCCACCCCCAGGCCCGGATCGTGCTGGCCGACGCCATCGAGCATTTCGCGGGAAGCCTGCGCGAGCGGCCACCGATCATGGATCGGGAGGACGTGCAGTTGCTTCTGTCGGCGCTGCTGAACCCCCCGGAACCGCCGATCGAGGCTGCACCCGAAACTCCCGCCCCGGCCCAACCGGCCAAGGCGAGTCGGGCCGAAACCGCGCCGGAAACCGCCGGACCCTTCGGCCTGGAGGAGCGCGAAGTCCCCGCCCATCTTCGCCCGCGCCGCCGTCGCGGTCGGCTGCAACGCCGGCAGTGGCTGGTGCTGGTTCTGATGGTGCTGGTCGAAGCCTGCATCCTGGCCGCCTTCGCCGCGCTGATCTTCTTCCCCAACCTGCTCGTCTGAGCCGCACGGCTTGGACCCGTTCCTGTCGATCGTTGTCCCGGCTCACAACGAAGCCGCCCGGCTCCCGGTCAGCCTGCCGCGCATCCAGGCCTTCCTGCGGACCTGCAAGTTTGTCGCGGAGGTCGTGGTGGTCGACAGCGGTAGCAGCGACTCGACCGCCGAGGCGTTCCGTCGAATCACTTCCGGTTGGGACGGGTTTCGCCTGGTCTCGGTCGATCGACCCGGAAAGGGGCTGGCGGTGCGCGCCGGGATGCAGGCGGCGCGCGGCACCTATCGCTTCATCTGCGATGCCGACCTGTCGATGCCGATCGAGGAACTCCCGCGTTTCCTGCCTCCGGCGCTGTCGGACTTCGACATCGCCATCGCCTCCCGCGAGGCTCCCGGCGCCCAACGCTTCAACGAACCCGCCTACCGTCACCTGATCGGCCGGGCCTTTAATCAACTGGTGCGCTGGCTGGCGATCCCCGAGATCCAAGACACCCAGTGCGGGTTCAAGTGTTTCCGGGCCGAAGCCGCCGAAGACCTGTTTTCGGTACAGCAGCTGGAAGGTTGGACGTTCGACGTGGAGGTGCTGTACATCGCCTTGCGGCGAGGCTACCGGGTCGTCGAAATCCCGATACCGTGGATCCACCACCCCGGAAGCCGGGTACGGCTGTTGCGCGACTCCCTCACCATGTTTCTCGATCTGTTTCGCATCCGACGCGCCTGGCGCGCCGGCGTCTATGTCCGCCGCTGACGCGGTCCGGCGGCCGTCACCCCAGCCCGATCTGCGTCGCGAGCTGGCCCTGGCCCGCCGCGGCCTGGCACCCGTCGCCGGGATCGATGAAGCCGGCCGCGGCGCCCTGGCCGGCCCGCTGTTCGCCGCGGCCGTGATCCTCCCTCTGGATCGCTTCGATCTGGCGCGAGCCCTTTCCGAGGTCCGCGACTCAAAGATGATGACGGTGGGGCAGCGCCGACGCTGGTCGGCGACAATCCGAGGTCTGGCGCTCGACTGGGCCCTGGGTGAGGTCAGCAGCCATGAGGTCGATCAGATCAACCCGCTGGAGGCTACCCGCCTGGCCATGCGTCGCGCCCTGGCCGGGCTCCGCCTGCGCCCACGCCACGTCCTGACCGATCACTTGCTGGTGTCCGACCTGGAGTGCGAGCAGACCCCGGTGACCCACGGCGACGCCCGCTGTCTGAGCATCGCCGCCGCTTCGGTGGTGGCCAAGGTTGCCCGCGACGAAGCGATGGAACGGCTGGATCGAGCCTACCCGACCTACGGCTTCGCCGCACACAAGGGCTACGGCACGGCGGCCCACCTGCACGCCTTGCGGCGTTGGGGGCCGAGTCCTGCGCACCGCCTCACGTTTGCTCCGGTGGCCGCCGCCCGGCGCGTCGTTTCCGCGGGTCCGGTCACTCCGCCGGCAGACTGACCTCGCCCACCTCGCTTACCCGCTGCGCGGGCAGCCAGATGGTGAAGGTCGATCCCTCAGCCGAGCGGCTGGCTGCCGTGATCCGGCCCCCGTGTCGCTCAAGGATTTCCTCGCAGATCGCCAGTCCCAGCCCGGTTCCGGAAACCCCACGGATCCGGCTGGCCGATCCGCGGAAGAACCGCTCGAACAGGCGCGGCAACTCGTTTTCAGGGATCCCCACCCCGGTATCGACCACCGCCAGGCGGGCCCATTTCATTTCGCCGTCGCCGATCGTGTCGGTCCGCACGACGATCGCGCCGCCCGGCGGCGTGTAGTTGACGGCGTTGGTCAGCAGGTTGGCCACCACCTGCGAGATCATCCGCTCATCGGCCCGCACCAGCGGCAGGTCGCCTTGGGTCTCGAGATCGATGGTCAGGTTCATCTGTCCCACCAGGCGCCGGCGATCCTCGACCAGGCTATGCGCCAGACTGTTCAGGTCGATCCAGGTCGGCGTCATTTCGGCGGTGCCGGCGTCCAGGCGCGACACCATCAGCAAGTCCTCGATCAGGTCGACCAGCCTGCCGGTTTCGCGGTGCAGTGTCTCCAGGTAATCCGGGAACTTCTCCGAGCGTCCCTTCTCCAGCAGGTCCAGATACAGGCGGATGTTGGTCAGCGGAGTGCGCAGTTCGTGGGACACGTCGGCTACGAACCGGGTCTTGAGCTGATCGGCCTGCACCGATTGCTCCAGCGCCCGCTGCAGTTCACCGGTCCGCGCCGAAACCGTCTCGCGCAGTTCCTGGGCGTGCAGGCGCAGGCGTTCTACCAGGGCGGCGTTCTCGAGCGCCACCGACACCTGGTCCCCCAGAAGAGTCAGGAGATTCAGGTCTTCGGAGGTCAGCGCGCCCTCGTCGGGGGTCTCGACATTGAGGACCCCGACCACGATCTCGCCGCTGAACAAGGGGACGGCGATCTCGCTGCGGGTGGAGGCGACGCCGACGATATAGTCGTCGTCCTGCTGGACGACCGGCACGTACACCGGCTGACGAGTACGGAGTGCCCTTCCGATCACTCCCCGGTCTAGCGCCAGGCGCTTGGTTCCCAGGCTTTCAGGCAAGTTGGCCGCTCGCAACACCAGTTCCTGGTCTTCCACCAGGAACACTTCCACCACCGGGTACCCCAGCACGTCGCTCACCTGGTGCACAACTTCGTCGAGCAGGGGGTCGATCTCGAGGCGCCGGCTGACCACCTGCGCCACCTGCTGGAGCGCAGTCCGCTCCGCCAGGCGGCGTGTCACCTGCCGGTAACGTTGGGCGTTGGCCAGCGCCAGGGCCACCTGCCGGCCGATTCCCTGCATCAACTGTTGATCATCCTCACCCAGTTCCCGCTCGGCGACCACGATCAGCACTCCGAGCACCTGATCGCGATCCAGCAGGGGGACACCAATCGCCGCACCCCCCTGCTTCCGGCCGGGGAGGTCGATCCAGCGATCGTCCTGGACCAGGTCGGGCACCAGGGCGACCTGGCGCTGTTCGGCGACCCATCCGGCCAGACCCCGGCCGAGGCGCAGGCCTAGACTGCGATCCTGCTCTTCGACCGGGACGGCCGGCGGGGGCGCCACGGCCTTGAGTTCGAGCCGCCCGCTCTCCGGGTCGAGCACGAAGGCCGAGCCACGGCTGGCTTTCAGGTGCTCGGTGGCCAGCCGGACGGCCCGCCGAAGGATCTCGTCTGCGTCCAGACTGCCGGCCGTCTCTCTTCCGATCTCGAAGAGCAGTCGGATCCGCTGCCGCTCGGCGTCGCTGGCAGCGTACAGACGTGCGTTCTCAATGGCGATGCCGGCCTGATCGGCGAACAATTCCATCACGCGCAGGCCCGCGTCGGTGATGGCTCGGGGTTCTCGGAAGGCGACCGTCATCACGCCCCGCACTTCTCCCCCGGCCCGGATTGGGAGCCCCACCAGGCTGCCCTCCCAGGGATCATCCGCGTACAGGGCGTGTTCGCTGGTGTCGGTGATCACGATCACCTGCCCGCTGCACGCCACGCGCATCGTCAGGCCGTCCTCCCGGGGTTCGGCGTACGGGCTGGCATGGAATTCGTCGTCCCACAGGGCGGCGCCGAAGTGCAGCCGCGCGCCGTCGTACAGGAAGATGTGGGCGTCGTAGGCACCTACCAGGTTCAAGGTCTCCACCAGCAGCGCCTGCAGCACCGGGTTCAGATCGAGAGTCGAGGTCATCCGCAGACTGGCGCGACGGACTCCTTCCAGCTCGTTCCGTCGGCGCCTCTCGGATTCGTACGCGTCCACCAGGGCCAGTGCCATCGCCACCTGGCCGGAAGCCTGCTGGCACAGGGCGATCTCTTCGTCGGCGAAGCGATGAGGTTCCCGGTAGCCGAGCAGCACTGCGCCCATCCAGCGATCGGCGCTGATCAGCGGTACCGCGAGCATCGATGCGTATGGACAGCTTGCCGCGGATTCGGCCGCCAGCAGGTCGGACGACCTGAGGTCTTCGACCGGGAGCGGCCGGCCCGCTTGCAGCGCCGACTCGGTCAGGCCGGGACGTCCAGCCTGCGGCCGCTCCAGGGAGTAGTCGTCTCGCAGATCCCCGGAGACAGCCATCGGCCTGGGCACGCCCCGATCGGTGTCCCACAAAGTCAAATGACAGGTGTCGGCCCCCACCAGTTCGGCCATCCTCTCGGCCAGTGCCTGGCTCATTTGCTTCAGGTCTCTGGCTCCCAGGGCCGCCCGGGTGAGCTCGGTCAGGTGCGAGAGTTGACGAACCCTGCGGTTGCTCTCCTCCAGCAGGCGGGCGTTCTCCAGCAGTGCCCCGGCGTGACTCGCCAGCAGGGCCAGAAGTTCGAGGTCATCCGCGCTGAACCGGGTATCGGAAGTCGATCGGAGAACGTGCAACACCCCGGTGACCCGGTCTTCCCAACGGGTCGGAGCGCTGATCACGGCCCGGAACGGTGATAGGTCCTCGAACTGGGGGCTCCGACCCGACCAGGTGCGGTAGTCTTCGATGTTCAGGGGCTCACCGGTTACAGCCACCCGTCCAGAAGCGCCTTCCCCGAAGGCCAGCACCGTGCCGAGCACCACCGTCGGGGTACCGACGGACACCACGCAACGCAGTTCTTGGCGGGCATGATCGGCCAGGTAGAAACCGCCGCCATTTCCCCGCAACAGCTCCACCGCCTGGCGCACCAGGGCTTCCAAGACCTCCTGGACCCGCCGGGCCCAGACGGTTTCGGCTGTGACCTTGTGGATCGCCTCCAGGGTGGCCCGGTCGGGTAAGGAGGCCGGGGCGGTATCGGGGGAGCGCGGTTTGAGAACCCCGTCGGTGACACCGGGATTCCGAGGGCTCCCCCGTCTCGGCGCCCGTGCCTTCTGGCGCGCCATCCCCTGACCTCTCCCCATGGCGGATTGGGTTATCCTTCGCTAACAAACGGGCCGTCCTGACGGGACGGCCCCCCGGACGGGCACAGAAACGGCCCAGGAGGCCCCCGCCCGCCAGACCTCGATTATACTCGGAAGACACCTCGATCCTCCTGACGACTGCACCCCTTCGACGCAAAACGAATCATCATAGGAGAGAGGAATGCCGAAGGACGCCTTCCAGTCCCGCCGCCGCTTGCGAACAGCCGACGGCGAGGTGACCTACTACGATCTGGCCGCTCTGGAGCGGGCGGGATTGACGCGGCTCGACCGCCTCCCGTATTCGATCCGGGTCCTCCTCGAGTCGGTACTGCGTCAGATCGGGGAAGCCGGGATCGGCGAGGCCGACCTCAGGGCGGCTGCCAGCTGGACCCCGCGGCTCGATCCCCGTCCGGAAGTGCCATTCCTGCCGGCCCGGGTCCTGATGCAGGACTTCACCGGTGTCCCGGCCGTGGTCGACCTGGCGGCCATGCGCGCCGCCCTCGATCGCCTCGGAGGCGACCCGTCGCAGATCAACCCCCGCGTTCCGGTGGATCTGGTGATCGACCACTCGGTGCAGGTCGATTTCTTCGCCTCGCCCGAGGCATTGCGCCGCAACGCCGAAATGGAATTCCAGCGAAACCAGGAACGCTACCGCTTCCTGCGCTGGGGGAAGGAAGCCTTCGACGGCTTCCGGGTTGTCCCACCGGCCACCGGCATCGTCCACCAGGTCAACCTGGAACACCTGGCCAGCGTCGTCGGCACCCGCCGCAACGGAGACCAGCTGGTTGCCTTCCCCGACACCTTGGTCGGCACCAACTCGCATACCACCATGATCAACGGTCTGGGCGTGCTGGGCTGGGGCGTGGGCGGGATCGAGGCCGAGGCCGCCATGCTGGGACAACCCCTGGTGATGGTACTGCCGCAGGTCGTCGGCGTCCGGCTCACCGGGCGTCTGGCGCCCGGCGCCACCGCCACCGACCTGACCCTGACGGTCACCGAGCTGCTTCGGCGGCACGGCGTGGTAGACAAGTTTGTGGAGTTCTTCGGCCCCGGGTTGGATCATCTGCCGCTTCCCGACCGGGCGACCATCGCCAATATGGCCCCAGAGTATGGCGCCACCGTCAGCTTCTTCCCCGTCGACGACGAGTCGCTGCGGTACCTGCGGCTGACAGGCCGCGAAACCGGCCAGATCGACCTGGTGGAACGCTACTGCAAGGAGCAGGGGCTGTTCCGGGCGCCCGAACTCCCCGGAACCCGAGTACACCCAGGTGCTTGAAATCGACCTGGAGCGTATCGAACCCAGCCTGGCCGGACCGAAGCGCCCACAGGACCGCCTGGCGATGTCCGAGGTCGGGCGGTCCCTGCGTCAGACCCTGACCCGAGACACTCGCCAGGGTGGCTATGCCATCTCCCCGGAACTCGTCGACCGCCGGGTGGCGATCGGCAGCAACGGCGCCTCGGCCGAGATCGGCCACGGCTCGGTGGTGATCGCCGCCATCACTTCCTGCACCAACACTTCCAATCCCAGCGTGATGATCGCGGCCGGATTGCTGGCCCGCAACGCCGTCGCCCGCGGACTGAAGACGCCCCCCTTCGTCAAGACCAGCATGGCGCCGGGTTCCCGGGTGGTCACGGACTACCTGGAGGCGGCCGGTCTGTTGACCCCGCTGGCCGAGCTCGGGTTCAACGTGGTCGGCTACGGCTGCACTACGTGTATCGGCAACAGCGGCCCTCTACCCGGCGAAGTGGTCAAGGCGATCACCGAAGGCGACCTGGTAGCCGCGGCCGTGCTGTCGGGCAACCGCAACTTCGAAGGTCGAAATCCACCCGCATATCCGGGCCAGCTTCCTGGCCTCGCCTCCGCTGGTGGTGGCCTACGCCCTGGCGGGCACGATGGCGATCGACCTGACCCGCGATCCCCTCGGTCACACCGCCGACGGCGCGCCGGTCTACCTGCACGACCTGTGGCCGGCGCCGCTGGAGATCGCCGAGGTGATCGAACAACGAATCTCTCCCGAGATCTTCCGGCGGCGCTATGCCGAAGTGTTCACCGGCAATGAGGTCTGGAATTCGATCCCGGTCTCGGGCGGCCAACTGTACCCGTGGGATCCCGATTCGACTTACATCCAGGAGCCTCCCTTCTTTGAGGATCTGGCGGCGGGAGAAACACGGCCGGCCGACATCATTGGGGCGCGCGCCCTGGCGCTGCTCGGCGCTTCGGTCACCACCGATCACATCTCGCCCGCCGGGGTGATCCCGGTGGACTCGCCCGCCGGCCGCTACCTGGTGGAACACGGCGTGGCGCCGCGCGACTTCAATTCCTACGGCGCCCGCCGGGGCAACGACCGGGTGATGACCCGCGGCACGTTCGCCAACATCCGCTTGAAGAACCGCCTGACCCCGGGGATCGAAGGCGGGACCACCAGGCACTTTCCCAGCGGCGAGACGATGACCATCTTCGACGCCGCCCTTCGCTACCGCCAGGAAGGGGTTCCGCTGATCGTGATCGCCGGAGCCGAGTATGGCTCCGGCTCGTCGCGCGACTGGGCCGCCAAGGGCACACGTCTGCTCGGGGTGCGGGCCGTGTTGGCCGCCGGCTACGAGCGCATCCACCGCTCGAACCTGGTGGGCATGGGTGTCCTGCCTCTCCAGTTTCCGGAAGGCCAGGATCCCAACTCGCTCGGATTGCAGGGCGACGAGGAGTTTCACCTGCGAGGTGTGGCCGAGGCTTTGCGCCCCGGAGGATCCCTTCAAGTCGAAGCCGTCGGCCCGGACGGCCGGCAGGTGTCCTTTCCCGCCACGGTCCGCATCGACACCCCCACCGAAGTCGAGTTCTACCGCAACGGGGGTATACTCCACACGGTTCTTCGGCAGATTCTGGGCGGGCGCCCGCGGTGAGCCTCGCCCGCGCGGACCGACTCAACCCTCTCCGATCCCCAACGGCCCCGGCCTGACCGCTCATCGCACGACGGATGTCAATGACCGCGAGGACACAGACCGGGAGCCTGGTGCTGGCCGACATCAGCGGCTTCACCGCGTTTCTGGCTAGGACCGAACTCGAACACGCCCACGACATCCTGCTCGAACTGCTGCAGCTGGTGGTCGACCATCTCAAGCCTTCTCTCACGGTGGCCGAAATCGAAGGCGACGCGGTCTTTGCCTACGCCCCCCGCGGCGCCTTCCCGCGCGGCGAGACCCTGTTGGAGCTGGTCGAGACGACCTACGGCGCTTTTCTCGGCCGGGTCGAAGCCATCCGGCTGCATACCACCTGTAGCTGCACTGCCTGCAGCGCCATTCCCATCCTCGACCTGAAGTTCATCCTGCATTACGGGGAATACATCCTGCAGGCCGTCACCGGACCGGGCAAGCCCCTCGGATCGGCCGTCAACCTGGCTCACCGGCTGCTCAAGAATCGGGTCGGCGAAGCCACCGGATGGAAAGCCTACGCGCTGTTCACCGACGCGCTGGCCCGAGAACTGAGCCTGGATACGGAGGGGTTTCACCGGCAGGTGGAAGCCTACCAAGACCTGCCGCCGGTGGAGACCTACAGCTTCGATCTGCGCCAGCGATGGGTGCAGATCCGCCAGAACCAGCGTTTTCATGTGTCGGCCGCACAGGCCGACGCCCGCTTTGCGATCGATCTCCCGGCCGCTCCGCCGCTGGTGTGGGACTGGCTTAACGATCCGCAGCGGCGGTCCTCCTGGATCGGTCTGCAGTTTGAACGCGCCGGCGGGTCGTCCGGGCGCACCGGGGTAGGCACGACCGCCCACTGCACCCACGGAGCCAAAGTCGAAAGCGTCCACACACTTCTCGACTGGCAACCGTTCGACTACTTCACAGAGCAAATCTCCCGGCCGAGCGACGGTCGGCCGGAAGCTGTGAACACGGTTGAGCTGGAACCGATCCCGGGGGGGACCCGGCTTCACTCCCGCTACAAGGTCCTGCTCAAGCCTCGCTGGTTGATCGTTCCCTTCTTTCGGGTTTCCATGGCGAAGTCTGTGCAAGACTCCCTTCGAACCCTCCATCGCCTGCTAGTACAGGAAGCGCAGCCCGGCCCAGTTTCGCTTCCCAACGACCCTCTGGTTTCGTCGGAACGCCCCTAGCTCAGCAGGAGACGAGTCCGGCCAAGCGGGATAGGTTCGCCCTCTCACCCGGTGAACGACAAGAAGTAGCCAGCAATAGCGGGCCCGCTCTTGATATCCGGCCGCGTTTTCTGGGCAACGCGGCCAGGGTGCTCCACCTGTGGTGGGACCTGAGGCAAGGAAGAGCGCCCGGGCACTGACCCTGCCCCCTGCAGGACCGGCACCCAGGCGCTCTCGGCGGGGTCCTTTCGGACCCTCAGCCACCCGGAACCAGAGGACCGCCCTCTGGTGAATGCCATTCTACACGGTAGCGGATCCCTTGTCAACTCCCGTCTTTCGGGGCCGGTACGGAAACTCCGCTCGTTCGGCGACCAGATCGAGGTGTTTCGCACGCCCCCGCGCCGGAGCGTAAAGATCCCCCTCCCATTCGCTGATCGTCTGCTGGCGGACCCCAACCAGCTCCGCCAGATCCGCTTGGTTCATCCCCATGTGCTCCCGCAGAGCCCGCACCCGCTCCCCGTCCCATGTGCTGTGCCGGTCTTGCGCCCGAGACGAGATGGCCCCAATCCGACGAAACCGCACCTGTTCCCCGCCCAGGTCTACCTGATCCACCCGAAAACCTGCCTCCAGCCAGGCAGACGCCTGCAGCCCGCCGCGGCGGTTGCTCCAGAACCCCCTGTCTCTCCTTGCCGACGCCGGGAGGGGTTCACCCAGGATCGCTTCGAGGCGGCCCATGGGCAAGATGAGTTCGACTCGGGGCTGTTCCCGCAGGTAACGATACAGCCGTTCGTACTTCGAGCCGATCTTGAGCATGCGGGGCAGGGAAGTCGCCTAGCCCGGTTCGGGGCGAGCGGACTGAACGGACACGCGATCCCCGGAAGCCTGCTTGGCACGCCGTTCGTTGTCGTCGGCCTGGGCCAGCAACTCTTCCAGGCTGCGGGCGATTTCCGGGAAGACCGATCCTCCGAGGCTGATGGTCACCCCTACCGAACCCCCGCCCGGGAGCGGAACCCGCCCTTCGGCAACACTCTGGCGCAGTTTCTCCCCCACGATCATCAATCGGTCGGGCGGGCAGCCCGGGAGGACGATCGCAAACTCATCTCCTCCATAGCGGGCGACCCAGTCGGTCTCACGAGTGGCCCGACGCAGATTCCCGACCACCGTCCGCAGCAATTCGTCCCCCACCAGATGCCCGTGGACGTCGTTGACGGTCTTCAGGTTGTCGACGTCGACCATCAGCAAGCCCACCGAGTATCCCAGCCGTTCGGCGCGTGCCAGCTCCGTTCGCAGGTTCTGGGTCAGGTAGTGACGATTGAAAGCCCCGGTCAGGTTGTCGATCGTGGCCTGGCGCTGCACCCGATCGAAGGTCTGCGAATTGGCGATGGCCAGCGAGGCCACCTGGGCCAGCGCCACCAGAAAGTCGAGGTCGTTCTCGCTGAACTGATCGGGACGGCCGCTCAAGGTCAGGGCGCCGGTGATCCGCCCTCCGATCTCGAGCGGCGCCGATAGCAAACTCTCGTCTTCCTCGGGCGTACCCGGGACGTGCATCGAGCGAGGATCCTCGTTGATCCGGTCGATCCGTTGTGGTACGCCGTGCTCCACCACCCAGCCGGTCAGGCCCTGGCCGACGCGCGGTCGGACCGTCATCATTTCGCCGGCATACTCCCCGGCCGAAGCCAGGGGCCGGAGAAATTCTCCGTCGGCTTCCACCAGGAAGACCGTGCAGGTCATGGCCCGCAGGAGACGCTGAGCGCGTTCGACGATCTTGGACAGGGTCGACTGCAGGTCGAGTTGGGCCAGCAGTTCCCGCTGCACCTGCAGCAGGGTGGCCTGCTCCAGTGTCCGCCGGCTGAGTTGATCGGCCACCTGAAGGTGCTCCGAGACGTCACGGCCGACCCCGTCGATCCCCACGACCTGGCCGTCGCCGCCGGGCACAGGCACCAGCGAGAACTCCACCCACGACATCTTCCCTTCCACTGCAGACACCTGGGTCACCAGGCTCTCCAACTCGGACGACCCCTGCCGCAGACGATCGACCAGCCGGTCGAACTCCGACAGGCTGCCCGGCTCGACCATCTGGCGCAGCAACTGCGGTTGCGTGGCGGCCTGCTCCGCGCTGTGCCCGGTAATCCGGGTGAACGCCGGATTGATGTAGGTCAGGCCGGAGGAGAAGATCCAGCGGAAGACGGCGTCAGCGGAGTGCTCCCACAGGCGGCGATAGTCGGGATCCATTGGGTCGGTGTGCCTCGAGAGACTGGCACCAGTATAGAACCCCCGGGGCGTGGCGGCAACTATCTCCGCGTACCACGAGGAAAAAGCGAGGCGGCGGCAGACGGGCCTCGCTTCTTCGTGTCCCGGACAAGGCCGGGATCTCTGGCCCGAGTATCCGCCGGAAACGGAGCGGGCGGGTCGATCTGTCAGGCGGATGCAAGGCGCCCCACCGGCCGGCCGCCATTGACCCGGTCGCGGGCTGCGGGTACCCTTGGCATCCGCATGGACCCCCTGGCCGTCTGGACCTACGCCCTCGACCTGACCGTTGGCGGGGCACCCGCCCTGGTCGTCGGCCTGCGCCGAGCCGCCTCTCGAAAGCCACACTACTTGCGGCCGACCGTCCCCCGGCCGGTCAGGACGCTCGCGGTGGGCTCCGGAACACCGGCAGCGTACCGGGTCTCCTGCCCGGCGCCGCCACCTGCTCGTCCGACAGTCTGATGGGCACCATGAACCAGACGTCCGAACCACCAACTCCGCACCCGGCCCGTCTTCTGCTCGGCCCGGGGCCCAGCCTGGTCCACCCTCGAGTTCCTGGCGGCGATGAATTCTCCTCTGGTCGGGCACCTCGATCCAGACTTCCTGGAAGTGCTGGCGGGGATCCGGTCGAAGTTGCGCACCGTGTTTCAGACGTCGAACGACCTGACCCTGGCGGTCTCCGGCACCGGGACGGCCGCAATGGAAGCTGCGCTGGGAAATCTGATCGAACCGGGAGATCCGGTATTGGTCTGCGTCCAGGGATACTTCGGTCAACGCCTGGCAGAGATCGCGCACCGCTACGGCGCCGTTGTCGAGACGCTGGAGGTGCCCTGGGGCCAGGTCCATGAACCCGCCTCGATTCGCTCCGCCCTGGAGCGTCGGCCCGCACGCGTCGTGTGCCTGGTGCATGCCGAGACCTCAACCGGCGCCCTCCAGCCCGGAATCGATGAGATCGCCTCGGCCTGCCGGGATCATGATGCCTTGCTGGTGCTGGACGTAGTCACATCGCTGGGAGGGTTGCCGGTGGGAGTGGACGCCTGGGGTGTGGACGTCGCTTACAGCGCCGGGCAGAAGTCACTCTCGGCCCCTCCCGGGCTCTCTCCGATCACAGTTGGCGAACGCGCCCGCCGGCGGATCGCCGGCCGGACCGCTCCCCCGCCGGTGTTCTACCTCGACCTGGAATTGCTCCACCGCTACTGGGGAGACGAGCCGAGCTACCACCATACGGCCCCGATCAGCACCGCCTTTGCCCTGGATGAAGCCTTGCGCCTGGCGGTGGAGGAAGGGTTGCCGGCCAGGTTCCAGCGCCACCAGGAGACGGCGCAGCGGCTGTGGAGGGGTCTGGAGGAGCTCGGCCTACCCTTGCTGATCCCCCCTGCCCTGCGGCTCCCGACGCTCTCCACGCCCATCCTGCCGGAGGGGGTCGACGACGCCGGTATCCGCCGTCGTCTCCGGATGGAGCACGACATCGAGATCGCCGGAGGCTTCGGCCCGTTGGCCGGGCGGATCTGGCGCATCGGGCTCATGGGGGAATCCAGCCGGCCGGAACATGTCGACCGTCTGCTCTCGGCTCTCGGCCCGCTGCTCCCCTCGCAGGCCAGCGCCCGCGGGTGACCGAACGGCGTACAGCCGAGCAGCCTGCCCAGCCCACGGTTGGCTTTCGTGCGCAACTATTCCTAGGCTGGCCAGTCCGGCTCCTGGCGAGTTGTAGGGCAGCGCATCGGCAACAGACCTGGATCCTGGACCGTTCACAATTGGATGTTGGATTCCGTGGCAGATCTCCGTGGCGTCCTGGTCCCCTGGTCTTGTGGTGAAAGCCTGCCCCTAGCTGCCCAGGGCTCCGGTTCAGCAACGGGCCGTGCAGCGGAGCGTCCGCTGCAACCGATTGTCATCCGGCTCGTGCATGCATCCCGCCCCTGTACACCCAGCGGACCATCAGCAGAACCACAGCGAGGTACCACAGCCCGGTGAAGATCCCAACATGGGGAAACCCGTGCGTGTACGGTGGATCCGGGAAGTAATAGATGTTTGCCCCCAGCAGCGGAACGACAGATACAACGACTCCGGCCCAGCCGACGATCTTGCCGAAACGGGGATCGCGCATCATGTTGACGGCAAATAAGCAGCGTGGCGAGGCCGATGAACACGTCAAACGAGACGTCAAGTCCGAGGACAACATCCCATATCGGAGTCTGAGAGCGTCACTGAGTTGCTCGTCCGCCAAGGGCGCCGTGGAGTAATTGATCGCCAGCTGGACGACGATCATCGCGGTGACCAGGGCGCCCGCCAGGGAGTTGAAGATCGCAGCCAGCTCGAGTGAGGGGGAACGGCGGCGCGCATGCAAGACATGTGCTAGGGCAACGCTGGCCACGGCCAAGGCAGGTCCGAAGCTGGCGCCCAAGATCAATTGCGGGATACGCGGTAGCGACACCAGGACCATAATGGGATAGACGAAACAGGCCACAAAGCCGCAGGCGATGCCTATCTTGGTCCAACCCGCTAGCTCGCCCTCGGGTGACATGCTCGTCGAAGCTTGAACCCCCATGACACGATCCTCCGAAGTGAGCCCGGACGACGCCGAAGGTACCGGGACGGCTCCAACTTGCGCGCGTGCACTCTCCGCCCGAGGTGTTCGCCCTCCAACGTGGAGGATCAGAGCCACCTCCGCCTGCGGGGCGCCGGTCAACATCGAGCAGCCGATGCCTCCCGACGGGTTCGCCTCCCGCTGTCAACGCAGGGTGACGGTGCCGGCCATCAAACCCAGGCCCCCTGGACCTCCGTCGATATCGTAGTAAAGGAAGTAGCGGCCATCGGACAGTCGGATCGCTTCCAGCAGGGGCCAGGTGCGTTCTTCCGAGCTAAAAGCCGGGTTGGCCGGGTACTTCTCCCAGTGCACTCCGTCTGAACTTGTCGCATAGCCCACGCCAAGCGCTTCCTCGTAGGTTCCGGAATTCCGCCCGAATGGGTCTTCAGGAAAGCCGATGTAGAACATCTCCCATTGCCCGTTGGTGTACAGAACCTCGTAGCTTGCCAGCCCGCCCTGATCCCACTCGCCCGGTCCACCGCTCGCCAGGATCGGATCCGAAGTCTTGTTCGGATGGTCGCTCGTGTTCGGATCGTCGTACATGCTCCAGACACGCCCGTCGGGCGAGGTGGCCACTCCCATCTGCGGCCCGGGCCCGCCCACCCCGGAGTAGAAGAGGTAGTAGCTGGCATCCACGCGCTGCGCAGTGACGGGTTGATTTAGGAAATCCCAGCTCAGGGGTACGCCTCGCAGCACCGGCTCGGGGTCGAGGCGCCAGGGCCCGCTGGGCGAGGATGAGGTCGCGCGGAGAATGTCCTGGTTGAGAGGGGAGCCGTTCTCCCCACCGTCCAGGTACATGACCCATCGGCCGCTCTCGACCATGACCGCGGGCGATTGGAGCTTGGGGAAGGCTTCGGGCCCCACCAGGATCGGGTTGCCGGAAAACTTGGTCCAGGTCATCCCGTCGGGAGACGAGGCGTATCCGATCGTGCTGTTGTTGAATTGGCGATTGTCGAACGCGGTGTAGAACATATGAAACAAGCCATCATGGAAGACGACCTCGGGCGCCCAGACGGCGTAGTCGTCGAAGGCGCCGCTGGCGCCCAGAGGCAGGACTTTGGCCACGAACTCGAAGTCGAAGATCCGGTCGCCCTCCGCGGTCGGCGCGACGGTCGGGGTCGAAGTCGGGGCCGGGGCGATTGTCGCCGTCCGGGTGGGGGCCACCGGAACCGGCGTCCGGCTAGGCGGAACCGGGTCCGGACCGGTTGCCTGCGGTTGGCAGGCCGCCAGCACCAGAGCCAGCAGCAACCAGCGGATTTTCTGACCGTGTAACCACATCCGGCCCACCTCCGTCTCCGGGAGACTCAGAAAGATCTGGGGAGAGTCTAGGCGCGGAAAGATCCGCCGCCTGTCACCCAACCGGGTGAATCGGCCCGGCGGGAACGTCGGCCTGTCCTTCGGAGGGCTAGATCAGGGAGAGCTCACTGGCCCGATTGACCGCTGCGGTTCGGTTGCCGACCTGGAGCTTGGCGTTGATCCGCTTGTAGTGGGTCTTGACAGTATTGACCGAGATCACCAACTGGCGGGCGATCTGGTCGTTGGTCAGACCCTTTGCGGCCAACTTGAGAACCTGCCGCTCGCGGTCACTCAGTTGGATCGTCGGCCTGGGGCTGCCGGGCATCGGTCGTCCCGAGGGAAGCGCCTCGAACGCCTCCAAGACCTTGCTGGCGAACGGCTGCGTTCCGCCGCCGACCACGTACCCCTGGATCATCGCCCGCATGGCTTCACCCAGCAGGACGAAGATCCGCCGGGTGCCGGTCGGAGCCGCCATTTCCAGCGCAACCTCAAGCGCGTGCTCGGCGCCGGGGTCCATCTGCTGGTGGAGCCCCAGAGCCCTCATCGCATTCAGCTCGACCAGCAGGTGTCCGTCGAGGCCGCCCCGGGTCGCACCTTCGACCACCTCCATCCGTGCCAGGGCTCGCTCGACCCCGGCCTGTCCCGATTCAGGGAAAGGTAGATCCAGGTCATTTGTTCCGCCGGACCCGCCCCCTCCAGGAGACTCCTCTCCGGGCTGGGCCGCGTCGGCTGCCGATCGAACCAGTCCTGGGCGGCCGCTCCGTTTCCGACCCGCTGGGCCAGTCCGGCCCAGTGCGCGTCCAGCATCCGCTGGGATTCCGTGTCCTTCTGCCGCTCGGTGAAGATCCTACGGGCTTGCTCCAGCCAGGAGACCGCCCGGTCGGGCTCTCCGGCGAGATCGTCGATCCAGGCCAATCGGGTTAGACCGTTGCCCAACAAGGTCGAATCGCCAATCTGTTCCGCGAGCTCGATCGCGCGCTCGATCTCGAGGCGGGCTTGCGCCAGCTCCACCCACTCCAGAAAGACCTCGCCCTTGGCCAGCGCGGCCGCGGCGACCAGAGGAAGCCGAAAACCGCCTCGGCCCTCCCAGCGCTCCATGCGATCTGCGGATTCGAGCACCTGCTGTAGTTGGCCGCGGCGGAGTTGAAGCTGGATGCGGACCTGATTGGTCAGCAAGGTCAGGTAGTCACCTCCCAGATCCCGGGCGCAACCGACCGCTTCCCGCAGCGCTTCCTCCGCCACCTCTCCTTCTCCGAGTTCAACCGAGGCATACCCGATCGTCACCAGAGCGACTGTGCGCGGGATCGAAGCTCCGTCGGGCAACGTCGAGAGCGCCTCCGTGGCCGCCTGTCTCGCTCCGCCAGGGTTGCCCTGGTGCTGCAACCGCAGGACGACCGGCCAGGCCTGCAACAACCCTCGGGTTGCCTGGTCAAGCGATCCCCTGTCCGCTGCCTCCGCCCGCAGCAGCCACCGCTCGCTGCGCTCGTAATGGCCCGACCGTGTGTCCAGCCAGGCATGCACCAGGCTCAACAATGCCGAACCGCCGACGGCGGCTTCCCCCAGCTGGGTCAGCCAGCCTCGCAGCCGACCGTGATCGCCCTCCCGCCAGAGGTCGAGAGCGCGCTCGACCACGATTTGGCACGCCATGGAGGTTTCCCCGGAAGCCGATGCATGGAACAGGGCGGGCTCCACCTGCTCGCGATCCACGAACCAGCGGCTGGCACGCCGGTGCAAGGCGCCAACTTCCTCATCGGGGACCGACCTGCGGAGAAGAGTTTGGAGGGCCTGACGCAGCAAGCTGTGGTAGCGGAACCAGCCGGCCCCCCGGTCCTCCGCCGTGAGGAACAACCGACGACGAAGCAGATCGTCGATGATCTCAGCAGAGTTCGCCGGCCTGCCGGACCGCATCCGCCAGGTCGGTGTGAAACCTCTCGAGGATCGATGTTCGGAGAAGGAAATCTTGATTGCGGTTCGATTCCGCCGCCAACACCTCCTCGGCGAAATACTGGACAACGAGGTCGCCGCCTCTCTCGAAGATCGTGGCGAGCTCCTCGACGCGCGCCTCAGACGTAACCGCCGTCGCCCGCCTCGGCAAAGCAAGCGAAACAAGCTCAAGCCCGACCAGCCATCCTTCGACGCTGCGGTGCAACTCCGTGACCACCCGGGGAGGCAGATCCAGGCCGGCCACCTGGCGTAGAAAATCCCTGGCCTCGTCCGGTCGTAGCCGCAGGTCCTCTTCGGTCACCTCCCAGAGCGCGCGGCGCGCTCGAAGTCTGCCAAGGGGAAGATCGGGCAGCGAGCGCGATCCGATCGCCAGGGTCAAGCTCGGTGGAGCATGCTCGACGAGGAAGTGGACCATCTGCAGGACGTCCGGGTTGTCGATCTCGTGAAGATCGTCAAAGACGATCACCGTTCGTTGGCTCCTGCCGATCCGGTTAAGGAGAGGAGTCAAGAGGCGTTCCGGCTCCGACTGCCCCGCAGCCAGGGCAGCCGCCAGGCCTTCGGCCGCCTCGATCGACGACCTCCGCAGAGCGGCCTGCAGGACCCATAGAAACCGGGCGGGGTCATTGTCCTGTTCTTCCAGGGACAGCCAGGCTGTTCGGATCGTGCCGTCGAGCCGGAGGCCCGGCCGGCCATGGTCGGAATCCGACGCCTGCGCCAACCAACTCGCCAGAAGAGTTCGACTTGCCGTAGCCGGCCGGTGCCACCACAAGAATCAGGCTGCGCCAGGCGTTCCGTGTGACGCCACCGAGCAGCCTTGGCCGCCGAAGCAGGCGGTCGGGCAAGTCCGGCGGGCGGATCTTTGTGGTCAGGACCGGGTATCGATCCAACGCCAGGCAACCAGGAAGGCGAAACCCGCCTCGGCCATCATCGCCGAATAGGAAGGTCCGGCGGGGATCCATGGTGCGGTCGCGCGGAGCCGGGTGGATTCCGGGGAGCCGGTACGCCCACCGCACCTGCCGAACCGCGTGTCCGCAGGCGGGAAACCGGGGTGCACCGCCGGGTGGGCGCCAACCCACCCGCTCGGGCCGGCCAGCGGCCAGGCCGACGCCGCGCCACGTCGGTCGGGCGAAACCGCAAGTCGGTCATCGGGATGGCGGCCGGCCTGGCCGTTTGTCCATGTGGGTTCAGCGCAGCTTCATCGTCGAGCGCCGGGTATAGCGCGAGGCGACCACACCCAGGCCGACCGCCGCCAGCAGCAACACGACCCCGACCACTCCCAGAGCGCCGGACCGCGAAGCGCTTCCGCCACTTCCGCCGAGAGCGGCGCTGGCCTGCGCACCGAACTCGATATGCTTGACCTCCCCCGGGTCCAGCCGCACCGGCACGTTCATCGTCGTGGTCGGATTGTGTCCTTCCGGGGCGGCGGCACTGACGTTGTAATCTCCATTCTCGAGTTGTACAAAACAGTACCCCTCGGCCGCGGCGTCGGTGGTGTGTTCCCCGGCCAGAACGCCCGTGGGGTCGGCAATGCTGATCTGCCCGCCGCTGAGAGGCGGTTCCCCTTCCGTCAGCCGGGCGTCGCCGTTGACGTCGAGAAACAGCATCACGCAAATCTCGCCCGTTCCAAACACCGGCGTCGGAGTCAGGGGGCGGGGCGTGTCGGTAGGCTGGGCCTGCGGCGCTGCCGTCGGCTGCGCTGGTCCGGCGATCCCCAGCAGGAGTTCCATCCCCGGGCGCAGGAAATCGCCCGACTGGATCCCGTTGAGGGCCATCAACTCCTCGACCGACTTCCCGCTCAGAGCGGCGATCGTCCACAACGCGTCCCCGTCCTGCACGACATAGATGATCTTCCCGTCGGGCCCGGGGGTCGGCGTAACGAAACCCTGGGCCCCCGTGGGCGCGCCGCTGGCGGCGAGCGCCGCTGCCACGGCCGCGGCGATCACCACGATCCCTACCCGCCCAGGCGCGTTGTGAATCATCGAATCGATTATAGCCGCAGGGGTTCGGATGATATACTGCCCGGTCCGGAAGGCCACCGCCCTCGTCCGACGATGCCATCGCGCGATTCCCTGGGCAATCTGTTCTTCGGCCTGCTGCTCGTGGCGGGCCTGGTCGTCCTGCTATTCCCCTTCTGGGCCTCGCCCAACACCGAACCCGGCGCGACCCGCACCTCGCTCTTCCTGTTCAGCGCCTCGGTTGCGATGATCCTGCTGGCGATCCTGAGCGAGGCCCAGCGCGGCCTGACCGTGCACACCATCGCCCTGCTGGGCGCCCTGGTCGGCCTGAACACAGCTCTGCGCGTCATCGATAACCTGCTCCCCCTCCCGGGAGGTTTCTCGCCCGTCTTCCTGCTGATCCTGCTGGTCGGCTTCGTTTTCGGACCGCGCCTTGGCTTCCTGATCGGCGCGCTGACCATGCTGGTGTCCGACCCCGTCAGCCCCGGCGGGATCGGGCCCTGGACACCCTACCAGATGCTGACCGCCGGCCTGGCCGGGATGAGCGCCGCCGCCCTGCCGCGCCGTTCGCCGCTGTGGCTGCTCGCCCTGCTTGGCGCCGCCTGGGGCTGGGTGTATGGCGCCCTGACCAATCTCAACTACTGGCCGTACGCGCTTGGGGCACCCGATCTGAGCTGGGATCCGGCCGGCGGTGCGGCCGAGACCTTTCTCCGCTACGGACGGTACTATCTGGTCACTTCCCTCGCCTGGGACAGCATGCGGGCCCTGGGCAACTTCGCATTGCTGTTCCTGCTCGGACCTTCCCTGGTGCAAGCCCTGGAGCGCTTCCGCCGCCGCGCCAACGTCACCTGGGAGCCGGTCTGAGTACCTCCCTCCGCCACGCCGGTATAATCGCCCACTCGTTTCACCCGGCGCACCCTGATGACACCAAGATCCCGCTCTCGCCTGCTGCTGGTCCTGGCCGCCGCCTCGCTGGTCTGCCTGGGCGGGGTGGGAGCGTTTTCGGTGCCAGCGGTGCAGGAGCGCATCGGGTGGAGGCTGTCGGAAGCCCGCGCCAACCTGTGGTATGCCCTCTTCCCGCCGGAAAGCGCCGTGTTCACTCCGGATCCGACGCTGGCCGAGATCGTCCGGTCGACCCTGACCGCCGCTGCGCCCTCCCCGGCGGTCGGGTCGTCTCCCACGCCAGCCCCAACCCCTGTTCCCACCGCAACCGCCGGGCCCACAGCCACGCCTCTGCCGGCTTCGGTGCGTCTGACGGGCACGCGGCACGAGTACCAGAAGTGGAACAACTGCGGGCCGGCCACCCTGGCCATGGCGCTTTCGTTCTGGGGCTGGGCCGGCGACCAGCGTCCGATCGCCGAGCTGACCAAGCCCAATCCGCGCGACAAGAACGTGATGCCATCGGAACTGGCGTGGTTCGTCGAGACACAGACCGATCTGGCGGTGGTCGTTCGGCCGGGCGGCGACCTGGATCGACTGAAGTCGCTGCTGGCTGCCGGCTTCCCGGTTCTGGTCGAGAAGGGATTCGAGGGACCGGGGTTCCCGGGATGGATGGGCCACTATGAAGTGTTGACGGGCTATGACGACGCCCGCCAGCGCTTCACGGCCCAGGATTCCTACATCATGGCCGACCTTCCGGTGCCTTACGACGAGTTGTTGTCCTACTGGCGGGCTTTCAATTACACCTACCTGGTGATCTACCCTCCCGAGCGAAACGACGAGGTGCTCGCGCTCCTGGGCTCGGATGCCGACGAGACCGAAGCCTATGCTGCCGCCGCCCGCCGGGCCTCGGATGAAATCTTCCAGAGCACCGGTCGAGATCAGTTCTTCGCCTGGTTCAACCGGGGGACGAATCTGGTCGCCCTGCAGGACTACGCCGGGGCGGCCGCGGCCTACGATGAAGCCTTCCGCATCAACGCCGAGCTGGCGCTGACCGACCCGGATCGTCTTCCCTGGCGCATGATGTGGTACCAGACCGGACCCTACAAGGCCTACTTCTACAGTGGCCGCCTCAACGAAGTCATCAACCTGGCCACCCAGACCCTCAACCTCCCCGAACCGGCCCTGGAAGAAAGCTACTACTGGCGCGGTCTCGCCTGGGACGCCGTCGGCGATCGCAATCGAGCCGTCGAAGATCTGGTGCGCGCCCTGGATTGGCATCCCGACTTCGAACCCGCCCTGTTCTACCTGCGCTCGTGGGGAGTGGACGTCTGACCACCGCCGCACCGGCGCCTGCCGGCAACCGCCGCCTGTCGCGCGTGGCGCGGGCTTCCCTCCAGATTTCCCTGCTGTTCGCGCTCGACAAGGCCCTTGGCCTGGTCCGGCAGGCGATCATCGGCCGCCAGTTCGGGGTGAGCGCCGAACTGGACGCCTTCAACGCGGCCAACAACATCCCGGATCTGTTGTTCGCCATGATCTCCGGCGGGGCCCTGGGGCTGGCCTTCATCCCGGTCCTCTCGGCCACCTTCGAACTGGGGGGACGCCAGGCGTTGTGGTCGCTGTTCAGCCGGGTCGCCAACCTGGTGTTCCTGACCACGGCGTTCCTGGCGCTGGTATTCGCCCTGGCGGCGGGGCCGGCGGTGCGAGGCGAACTGGGGGTCGCACCGGGCTTCTCCCCCGAGATGCAGGCCCTGGTCGTCCAGCTGATGCGGTTGAACCTGATTGCCACGCTGCTGTTCTCGCTCAGCGGACTGGTGGTGGCGGGGCTCCAGGCGAACCAGCACTTCTTCCTCCCGGCCCTGGCCCCGGTGGCGTACGACGTCGGCCAGATTTTCGGCGCCGTGGTGCTGGCGCCGACGGTACCCCTCTCGATCGGCCCCCTCACGCTGCCGGCTGCCGGTCTCGGAATCCACGGGCTGGTCTACGGAGTCATCCTGGGAGCCGGCCTCCACTTGGCGGTCCAGATCCCCGGCCTGATCCGCTACGGTTTCCGCTGGACGGCGAGCCTCGACTGGCGCGATCCCGGGGTGATCCGGGTGGCGCGGCTGATGGGCCCCCGCGTCCTGACCATCGGCGCATTCCAACTTATCTTCCTGATCCAGGACAATCTGGCCTCGCGCCTGCCGGTGGGATCGGTGACAGCGCTCACCTTCGGCTGGTTGATCATGCAGCTTCCAGAAACCCTGATCGCCACCGCCATCGCCACCGCCCTGCTGCCGACCATCTCCGAACACCACGCACGCAAGGCGCGAGCCGAGTTCGAGGCCGCCATTGCCCGGGTGGTCCGTCTGCTGGCGGTTCTGGCGATCCCGGCGGCCACCCTGCTGATGCTGGGGGTCGAACCGCTGATCCAGGCCGTGTTCCGCTTCCGCCCGGACGAAACCAGCCTGGTGGCTGCGGCGGCGCGCGCCTACCTGCTTGGTCTGCTCGGTCACAGCTTGCTGGAGGTAGCCGCCCGTGCCTTCTACGCCCAGCAGGATGCGCGGACACCTCTGCGTGTGACTGTGATCGGTCTTACGACCTTCGCTGTGGCCGCCATCACCCTGTTCCGGCCGCTCGGCGCGGTCGGGATCGCACTGGCCAACTCGATCGCCTTCAGCCTGGAGGCGCTGATCCTGTTGACCCTGCTGCGCCGCGACTACCCGACGATTCTGAAGATCGGCCGCCCGCTGCTCCGCGCTCTGGCCGCCTCCGCCCTCGGGGGAACCGTTTACTTGGTGATCGCCGGGGCCGTGCCCGGCCTGGCGGGCGCCGTCCTCGGGCTGGCCGGCGGCGGCGCACTGACGGCCCCCTTCCTGATCCCTGAGCTCCGCGAACTCAGATCGCTCTAGCTCGCTTCCTTCTGCTCGGTACGCAAGAACGAGGCGGCGGCTCGCGCTGAGCCGCCGGATTTCTTCAGTGTCGAACCGCCAGACCGGTCTACCCGAAAGTTTCGCCTCCGAACCCCCGCAATTGTCGATAGCTCCCCAACGCCAGGAGTCCAAAGAGCATCGCGACGTACAGGCTCCCCAGGAGGAGAAGACCTCCCAGCGCCGCCAGGGCGCCTACGATCGTCGACAGCCAGAGAGACCGGCGGTGCCCGTCCAGGGGGTTCAGGCTGATCCAGACCTCGCGGGCGATGTTGCCTCCGTCGAGCGGGATCACCGGCAGCAAATTGACCAACCCCCAGACCACGTTGACCCACAGGAAGACGACCAGAAGAAATCCGCCGTACCGTCCGGCAGCCGGCAGCAGTGCAGTTGGCAACGGGAGGTTGCCGATGGCCGCTGCCATCCCGACCGACCCTCCCACGATCACCACCAGCCCGGCCACCCCGGCCACCAGCAGGAAGCCCGCCCCGGGTCCTGCGAGTGAGATCAGAACCCGCTGGCGCGGCCCCAGAGGGACGCTGGCCCACCCAACCCCCCAACGCGAAGGTACCGATGCGGTCAGTCCGCCCATCACGTGCAGAACGATCTGCGGATCCTGCCCGAACCGCCGCATGACCAGCGCATGTCCCATTTCATGAACCAGGATCGAAAGAAAGACAACGCCTACCCAGAGAGCAAGCTGGATCAGGTCGCCCGCGGCCAGACCGAACAGAAGGGCCATCACCCAGAAAAGCGGGTGGACCCTGACCGGTACTCCCAGCAGGGTGAACCGTAGGTCGAAGCGGGTTTCGTTCGGAACAGCGAGCAAACCGCAGACTGCGGGAGCGCTCCGCCGTTCAGCCGCGCCCATCGGCGCGACCGTGGCGGGCTACTCCTTCTCGTAGGGAATCCCGTCGGCGGCCGGCATCTGGCCCCGGCCCACGACGCCGGCGAGCACCACCATGGTCGCCAGGTAGGGCATCATCAGCAGGAACTGAGACGGGATGGGGATCCCCAGGATGGCCAGCCGCGACGATAGGGCGTCGGCGAAGCCGAACAACAGACTCGACCCAAAGGCGCCGAAAGGCGACCAATTCCCGAAGATCATCGCCGCCAGGCCGATGAAGCCGCGACCGGCCGTCATCACTTCGTCGAAGCGACCGACCGATCCCAGCGTGTAGTAGGCGCCGGCGAAGCCGGCCATCATCCCGCTCAGCAGGGTGGCCATATAGCGCGTCCGGAACACGTTGATCCCCAGCGTGTCGGCCGCCTTGGGATGCTCTCCGACCGATCGCAGGCGAAGGCCCCAGCGCGTGGCAAACAGGGCGACGTGAATCACCACCAGGAACAGGAACATCGAGTAGACGAAAGGATTGCTGACGAACAGGATCGTACCGACCAAGGGGATCTTCGACAGCACCGGAACGGCGAAACCCGGGAACAGCGGGGGCGAGTTCAGCTCGGAACGGCTCTGCAACACCAGCGCCGAAATGTAAGAGGTCAGACCGGTGGCCAGGATGTTGATCACCGTCCCCGAAACGATCTGGTTGGCCTTGTACTTGATCGACAGCCATCCATGGAACAACCCGAGCGCCCCGCCGGCCGCCACCGCCGCCAGCAGCCCGACGATCGAGTTTTGCGCCACGCTGCCGATGATGGCGCCCATCATGGCCCCCATCAGCATCATGCCTTCGATGGCGATATTGACCACACCGGCCCGCTCGCACAGGACACCCGAGAGCGCCGCCAGGGTGATCGGCACCGCCTTGTCGAGCGACGAGTTGAGCAGCCCGGCCAGGTTCAGCGACCGGCCGGCCGTCGCCCACACCAGGAACCCGAAAACGAACAGCCCCGAAACCACGCCCAGCACACCGTTGGTGAACTTCCCGAAGCCGCGGGCCAGCCCGAAAGCGCCCAGGAAGACGCAGGCCAGCGCCAGCAGCAGTACCGTCGGCTGCGCCGCCAGGGTCCAATCGGCCACCTGCGCTTCCACCCCGCCGCGACTCAGACCGAAGACGGTCGTCTGACCGGGTGCGAGGGATTGCCCGAAGCCGAACCACAACAGCAGCCCCAGGGAGGTGAACAGCAGCCCCATCACGATACGACGAGTGTGGGGGACCGCGACGACCCGGTTGGAATCCGCGGTGGCGCTCATCGGCCTAGCCTCCCCATCCGCGCACCAGCACTTCTTCGGCCTCGGCCGGCTGACGCAAGCGATAGATCGTTCGGATGATCGCCGGCGCCGCCATGAAGGCCAGGATCATGGCCTGGATCACCGAGATGATGTCGATCGGAATCCCCGTGACCACCTGCATCCTCGTGGCGCCGCTGCGCAGCGTGCCGAACAGCAGGGCCGCCAACACCACACCCAGTGGATGCGATCGCCCGAGCAAGGCCAGGGCGATGCTGTCGAAGCCATAGCCGGACGAGAAAGCCATGGCCAGGTTGTAGTTCACTCCCAGCACTTCGTTCGAACCTGCCAACCCGGCCAGCGCCCCGGAGATCGTCATCGCCAGCACGATCCAGGTGCCGGTCTTGATCCCGGCGTAGCGAGCGGCGAAGGGGTTGGCGCCGGCCGTGCGGAGATTGAAGCCCCAGGTGGTCCGGAAGAGGAACCAGTACACCAGGTAGGCCACTCCCAGGGCCAGGAAGAAGCCCAGGTGGAAGCGGATCGGCTGCTCGAAGAACCGCGGCAGCTTGGCGCTGTCGAGGATGGTCGGGCTGACCGGGTTGAACGTGTCGGGCCGTTTCATCGGCCCGGTCAGCAACCAGTCGCTGAGCCGGAAGGCCACATAGTTCAACATGATCGTGTTGATCACTTCATGCGCGCCGGTCCGGGCCTTGAGCCACCCGGGAATGAACCCCCACGCGGCTCCTCCCAGGGCGCCGGCCGCCATGGCCAACGGGATGTGGAGGATCGCCGGCAAACCTGTCAGCGAGTAGCCGACGTAGGCGGCCGTGATCGCTCCCACAAAGATCTGGCCTTCGGCCCCGATATTGAACAGCCCCCCTCGGAATCCCAGGGCCACCGCCAGCCCGGCGAAGATGTACGGTGTAGCCGAGACCATGCTCTCCAGGATCGGGTTAAACGCCCGGCGGATCGCCAGGGCTTCTCCGCTTTGCAGGGCGGAGATGATGCGCAGCGGGTCGCCGATGGCTCCGGCGAACAGGGCGCCGTAGGCCCGTCCGACCGCGACGAAGGCCGCCACCAGCGCCTCCAGCGGCGACCTCCCCCAGGCCTCCCAGACGGCAGGCGAGGTCATGGCGATCAAGACCGCACCGGCCACCAGACCCGAAACCACCGCCAGGGCCGGCACCAGGGCCACCCGGCGCAAATTCTGCCATCTCCCGCCCGTCGGTTCCAACTCGGGGCCGGCCTGGCCCATCAGTTCCTGCGCCAAGATGGCGCCGGCGTCGGCCGGCGCAGGAGCGACGCTCTTGGGTGCAACAGACTTGCGAGGCTTGCCAGGCTTGCGGGTCTTGGTCACCAGACTCCCTCGCTACAAAGTCGTTTCCACGGTGCGGGCCACCTTCTGGGTTTCCAGTCCTTCCGGCAGGATTCCGGCCATCATCAGCCCGATCTGTTCCTTGGTCACGCGGGCGGCCTCGATGGTCGCTACCAGCCGGCCGCGAAACACCACGGCGATGCGGTCCGACAGTTCCAGGATCTCGTCCAACTCGGGCGACACCAGCAGCACGGCGCAGCCGGAGTCCCGCTTCTCCAGGATCCGACCATGGATGAACTCGATCGACCCGACGTCAAGGCCGCGCGTCGGCTGGGAGGCCACCAACAAGCGGATCGGCCGTGAGAACTCGCGGGCCACGATCACCTTCTGCTGGTTCCCGCCCGACAGGGAGCCGGCCGGCGTGTGCGGCCCCGGAGTTCGAATGTCAAACTCATCGATGATCTTCAGCGCCGAGCTTTCAATGGCCTCGTCTCGCAACACCACGCCCCGGGCGAACGGCGCCTGGTAGTACGTCTGCAGCACCAGGTTATCGGCCACCGAGTAAGGCAGCACCAGACCGTCGCGCTGTCGGTCTTCGGGGACGTGGGCCAGCCCCAGCTCCGTGATCTGGCGCGGGGAAGCGCCGGTCACGTCGTGCCCCAGCAAGTGGACGGAACCGGCCAGTGGGCGCCGCAAACCGGTTACCACTTCCACCAGCTCGGTCTGTCCATTTCCCTGCACCCCGGCGATTCCCAAGACCTCGCCGGCGTGGACAACCAGGGACACCCCGTCGACTGTCACCTGGCGTCGATCGTCCATCGCCACCAGATCGGCGACCTCCAGGACCAGCTCGCCGGGGCGGTGCTCTTGCTTCTCGACCTCCAGGCTGACGGCCCGTCCGACCATCATCTCAGCCAGCGTCGAGCGATTGGCCTTGGGCGGCGTGGTCGTGCCCACCACCGCCCCGCGCCGCAGCACGGTGATGCGATCGGCCACCTCCATCACTTCCCTCAGCTTGTGGGTGATGAAGATGATCGACTTCCCCTTGGCCACCAGCGACCGCATCACCTTGAACAGCTCATGGCTTTCCTGCGGTGTCAGCACCGCCGTCGGCTCGTCCAGGATCAGGATATCGGCCTGACGGTAGAGCAGCTTGATGATCTCGACCCGCTGCTGCACTCCCACCGGAAGGTCCTTGACGTAGGCCTCCGGGTCGACCTCCAGCCCGTGGGCATCCGACAGCTCACGCACCAGGCGGGAGGCCTGCCGCGCGATTCAGGAAGCCTCCCCGGCGAACCTGTTCCTCTCCAAGCATGACGTTTTCGGCAACGGTGAACACCGGCACCAACATGAAGTGCTGATGGACCATCCCGATCCCGGCCCGGATGGCATCGTCGGGATCGCTCCCCAGCAACCGCTGGCCGCGGACAAAGATCTCTCCTTCATCCGGCTGGTACAGTCCGTACAGAATATTCATCAGGGTGGTCTTGCCGGCGCCGTTCTCGCCGAGCAGAGCCAGAATCTCGCCTTCGTTCAGGGTCAGATCGATATGGTCGTTGGCCAGCGTTCCGGGGAAGCGCTTGGTGATGCCGCGGGAGCTCGAGGATCGGCGCCATAACGACTCCTGAGACGAGGCGGGGGAAAGGTGCAACAGGGCCGGATTCTACCACCGGCCTGTCAAACGTTCGGGGGCTGGCAAAGCCAGCCCCCGATGTCGAACGCTTGGATCGTACGGCGCCGTCTAGGGCGAGGTCGAGATCTCGCCGGCGATGATCGCCGCACGCACCGTCTCGAGCTCGGCCTTGAGTTCCGCCGAGACCATCGAGTCGAGGTTGTGGAAGTCGGCCAGGCCGACGCCGCCGTTGGTCAGGGTGCCGACGGTCACCCCACCGGCAAATGTACCGTCCACACCGGACTGGATCGCCGCCAGGGTGGTGACGTCCATGTTCTTGAGCACCGACGTCAGGACGATGTCGGCGTAATCCGAGTTGACGATGGCCCAGTCGTTGTCGACGCCGACGATGTACACACCGCCGCGCGCCTGCGCCGCCGCCGCCGTGCCCAGCCCCACCGGGCCGGCCACCGGCATGATGATGTCGGCGCCTTCGTCCATCAGGGTCTCGCCCATCAGACGCCCGTCATCCGTGCTCTCGAAGTTGCCCGTGAACAGGCCGGTCTGAGTCGCCGGATCCCAACCGAGCACTTCCACGCTGTCGCCGTGCTGTTGATTCCAGTAGTCCACGCCCAGGGCGAAGCCGTCCATGAAGACGGTCACCGGCGGGATCTGGATGCCGCCGAAGGTCCCGACCTTCTTGGTCTGGGAGACGGCCGCCGACACGTAGCCGGCCAGGAAGGCCGCTTCATTGGTGGTGAACACCTGCCCCAGAACGTTGGGGATGGTCGGATCGTAGGCGAAGTCGACGATGGTGAACTCGACGTCGGGGTTCGCCTGGGCGCCGGCGGCCGTGGCATCGCCGAGCAGGAAGCCGACGGTGATGATCATGTCGCAGCCTTCTTCAACGAAGGCGTTGATATTCCGCTCGTAGTCGGTCTGCTGTTGGGATTCCAGGAACTTGCCCTCGATCCCGAGCGCGGCCACGGCGTCTTCGACACCCTTCCAGGCGGTCTGGTTGAACGACTTGTCGTCGATACCGCCGGTGTCGGTCACCTGGCAAGCCTTGTAACCGCTGCCGGCAGCGGGAGCGCAGGCGGCCAAAACGAACGCGGCCACCAGCAGCAGCGAGAAGGCGGCGTACATCTTCTTCATGGTCTTCTACTCCTCACGGATGAGATTCACTAGAGTGGGGTCTGTACAGATTCGTAATCTTGGATCGGTTGATCGGATTGCATGTCGGCGCTGAGGGCCACCCCTTTCACCCCGGCCAGGCGGGCCGTCTCCGAGAGCGCGGGCTCGGTGGGCGTTGCGATGATAGCACCAATCCCCGGCAGGCGCAAACCGACCGGTCAGTCGCCACCGCCGACCACCAGCAGGCCTTGCGCCAGGCGATCCTCCGCCTGTCGCAGCAGACGCTCGCGTCCGGGACTGAGCGCCTGCGGGTTGACCCAACCGATCCCCAGGCCGCGATTCTCTACCGAGGGCGTCCACATCGAGCCCGGGGCCCCGTCGAGCAGCGCCTGCAGCGCCGCAGCCACAACCTCGGCGGATGAGACCGAAAGCTCGACAACCCTTCGACTGGCCCACCCACCGGGAGGCACTCCGCTGGCAACCACGATCCACGGTGCGCCGTCCGGCGGGGCCGTTTCCGCGACGGTCGACCCCGGAGGCAAACCAACCACATCGACTCCGAACGGTGGCAGCGCCGAGTTGTCGACCGGCTCCAGCCGACAGCGCGCACAGGCGTAACGGACCCCCTCCCAAAAGCCGACGCGGAACGCCTCAGCCGACTCCGATCCGTCGCCGTGTTCCAGGCCGACCCCCAGAGACGAGCTCGCCAAGCCGGCGGCCACCCCGGCCAGGAAGCCCTCCTGATCCCGCAGGGGCTCCGGGTTGAGGATACTGAGCCTGTCCCCCGGCTGGGAAGACGAAACCCCAAGGACCAGCAGCCAGATCCCGGCCCGCGACCACGCTTCTTCCACCGGCGCCACCTCGGCCGCCTGCGCCACGACCACCGTCAGCCCGGGTGGGACGATCGAGACCACCGGGATCGGCTGGCGGCGCACCTCCAGACCGGCGGCGATGGCGACAGCCTCTGCCTCCAATACGACGTCGTCGGGAATCCCGTCTCCCAGGAGCAGCCAGGGAATCGGGGTCGGGCTGGGGGCAGGCGTGGCGAGAGGTTGCTGGGTCGGAAGCATCGTGGCGGCGGGTGCCTGGCACGCCGCCATGGAAAGGACGACCAGCCAGGCAAAGTCGCGGGGGGCGGAGCTACCGAACCGTTTCACGGTGCCTCGCGCCACCCGCCAGGCCTCAGTCGGTAGGCCCTGCGAGATCGCCGTAATCCAGCACTTCGCGAGCCTGGGAACCGCTCTGCGCAGGTCCGACCACGCCCTTTTCCTCCAGCTGGTCGACCAGGCGGGCCGATCGGGTGTAGCCGATCCGCAGCCGTCGCTGGAGCAGCGAGATCGAGGCCCGCCGCATCCGCCGGACGATCTCCACCGCCTGGTCGAACAGCGGGTCGGTGTCGCTCGTCTTCCGGGTCCATCTCATCCCACATCGCCGCCTGTTTCATCGGCAGTCCGCGGCCGGAAGCCGATCGGCGCTTGCATCGGAGGCACCACGCCCTGCTCGCACCGCCTGGTCACGCCAGTGCTGCAGCAACCGCGCCAGTTCGGCATCCGATACGTAGGCGCCCTGCATCCGCAACGGAGCACCACTGTCGGGAGCCTGAAAGAGCATATCGCCCCGGCCCAGCAGGCGCTCGGCGCCCGGCTGGTCGAGCACCACCCGGCTGTCCACCGACGAGGCGACGGCAAAGGCGATGCGCGCCGGGAAGTTGGCCTTGATCAGACCGGTGACGACATCCACCGAGGGGCGCTGGGTGGCGATCACCAGATGGATCCCGGTGGCTCGCGCCAGCTGCGCCAGCCGGGTGATCAGGCGCTCGGTTTCATCCGGAGCCAGCATCATCAGGTCGGCCAGTTCGTCGATGACCAACACCAGATACGGCAGGCGCTCTTGGCCCGCCTGCTCAATTCGCTGGTTGTACTCTTCGATATTGCGCGCCCGCCTTGGAGAACCGGTCGTAGCGATCGTTCATCTCGCGCGAGACCCACTGCAGCGCGCCGACCACCCGTTCCAGGTCCACCACCACCGGCGCCAGCAAGTGCGGCACGCCGTTGTAGGGCGTCAGTTCCACCCGCTTGGGGTCGACCATCACCAGCCGCAGGTCGTCGGGGGTGTTCTGGAGCAACAGGCAGGCGATGATGGCGTTGACGCATACCGACTTGCCCGAACCGGTCGTCCCGGCGATCAACAGGTGCGGCATCGCCCGCAGGTCGGCGGCCACCGCCCGCCCGGAAACGTCCTGCCCCAGCCCGAGTCGCAATCGTGAGCCGAGCTTCTGGAAGGGCCCGGCTTCCATCACGTCGCGCAGGGCCACCACCTGAATCTCGGTGTTGGGCACCTCAATCCCGACATATCCCTTGCCCGGGACCGGCGCCTGAATTCGGATCGAGGGCGCCGCCAGGGCCAGCGCCAGGTCGTCGGCCAGCGCGGCGATCTTGCCGACCTTGACCTTGGTGCGACGGCCAGCTCGGCCCTCGGTGAAATCGGGCTCTACCCCGAACTGGGTGATGGCGGGGCCGCGGTTGATTTCGACCACCTTGGCCGGTGCGCCAAAGGAGACCAGGGTCTCCTCGATCACGCGGCCGCGTTCGCGATCGAACTGGTCGTCGGCACGAGCCACCGCACCATGGTCGAGAACCGCCTCCAGCGACGCCAGGCTCCACAGCGGCGTGTCCGCCGACGGGATCGGGAAGGGAACGGAGTCGCCCTGCGGCTCCGCCGTGGAGACTCCCCTGCCTGCCGCCGTGGGTTCCGACGCCTCGGGCGGATCGAAGATCGGCTCGCGCTCGGGCTTCGAGGGCCGGCGCGGGGATGGGCGGCGACCGAGCGAAGCCAGGCGCGGCCGCCAATCGCCCATAGCCTCCGTCGGCCGACGAGCCGCTTGCGCCAGCAACTCGGTGGGGGATAGCCTCAGGACCAGGGCGAGCCCCGAGAGCGCAGCCAACCCGAGGATCACCCCTGCGCCGGCGATGCCCACCGCCTGCACCAACCCACCGAGGATCGTGGCCCCCAGATATCCGCCGCCGACTCCCGCCTCCGCCAACAGCCAGCCGGAGTCGAGATCGCCGGCCCCCGCCAGCGCGTGCAGGCACGCCAGGACCACGCCGACCAGCAGCAGGCCTCCGCCGACGCGCCCGGCGCCGATCGCGGGCAAGCTCAATCCGAATCGGCTCGCCAGGTGGTAGCCCGAGGCCGCCAGCGAGACCAGAATCAACGGCCAGGCCCCCCAGCCGAACAGGCTGGTCAGGACTTGCCTCCAGGATGCGGCCAGGCCGCTCGGGGCGACGCCGCCCAGGGCGACCGCGCCGAAACCCGCCGCAACGGCCGCGGCCACCCACGCCAGAGCCTTCCGCTCTGAGCGAACGAAGCCTGCCGCCAATTCGGAGAGCTGGGTTGGAATCAGTCGCTGGAGGATGGAGGCGGTCTTCCCGCGCGCCGCCCCCGACCCGGACGACCGGCCGCTGGCGGGGCGCCTCCCCTGACGCACCGTCGGCGCTTTGCGTTTCGCCAAGAGGCCTCCTCCGGAGGCGAGATTATAGCACGCAGGTTCGAATCGGCCGACCGCGGCGTGCTACAATCCTCCCCCGATGCTGCACGGCATCGATCTGCTCCTGCAATCCCCCTGCCTCGCCGGGATCGACATGACCGAGCTGGAACGCATCCCGCTCCGGCAGACGCCGACTACGCCGCCGGGGAATGGATCTTCACCCCCCGCAGCACCGGTCGGGAGCTGCTGTTCGTCGGTTCCGGTTCGGTGGAAGTGTTCGAGGCCGGGCCCCGACGCCAGCTTCGTCGTCTGACGCTCGAGCCGTCCCGGGCGACTCGCTGGGCGAACACCGCCTGGAGCGCCGGCCGAAGGCGTGGGCCGGGCGGGCCGAAACCGACAGCGTCGTGTTCCGCTGGCCGGCCGACCACCTTTCGGAATTCCTCGAGGAACACCCGGAGCTCGGACCGGCCCTCCGCCTCCAGTTGGAGTCGCGTCGAGCTGGCCTCCGCCCTCGACCTGGGGTGGCTATCGCCCGACGAGGTCGTCCACGGACTGACCCGGCGTCACCCGGCACTCCTGGTGAAATCCCTGCTCCTGCCACTCGTGCTGCTCACCTCCGGGGTCGGCCTGCTGGCGGTCGGCGGCCTCGGATCCGCCTGGGCTCCGCTGGCCGGAGGTGCGCTGCTGTCGACGGTGGGGGCCGCCCTGGCGGCCTGGAACGCCCTCGACTGGCGCAACGACTACTACGTCATCACCGACCGCCGTGTGGTCTGGCTGGAGAAGGTGATTGGCCTGTATGACAGCCGCCAGGAAAGCCCGCTTCGCATGATTCTGTCGGTCGAGACCGAGTCGGGGCTGCTCGGCGCCAACTCCTCGGGTTCGGCGACGTCGAGGTGCGAAGCTACACCGGCTCGATCCCGCTCAGCGGAGTTCCCTGGCCCGAGGCCTTGGCCGGCATGATCGAGACCCTGAGCCACCGTCGGCAGCAGGTAGAACGGCAGGCCGACCGGCAGGCCATCCAGCAGGCTCTGGAACAGCGGTTGCGACGCCTCCGACACCCTGCAAGCCGAAATCCGTCGACCGCCCCGGCGCGAACCGGATCGCGGCCAAACCACGGTCGGGTTGGATCGCTGGAGCTTCGAGTCGCGCTTCGAACAGGACGGGGTCATCACCTACCGCAAGCACCTGGCCGTGCTCACTCAGCGCTTGGTCTTGCCGTCGGGTCTGCTGATCCTGGTGGTAGGCCTGGCGGGCGCCACGCTTTCGGGCTTGCTGGCGGGGGGCGGATCCGGCCTGTTCTGGCCGCTGCTGGTGGCTGCCGCGCTGGCCGCCGCAGGTTGGTGGGCCTACGAATTCGCCGATTGGGCCAACGATCTCTACCAGATCACCCCCACCCACATCCTGGCGGTCCACAAGAAGCCGCTCGGCCGCGAGAGTCGCAAGGTCGCGCCCCTTGAGAACATCCTCGGCACCGAAGTCGACCGGCGCGGGCTGATGGGTATCCTGCTGAACTACGGCAACGTGGTGGTCACGGTGGGCGCTGATACGTTCCTGTTCCAGGACGTCCTGGATCCGTCGGCCGCACAGCAGGATATCGTTCGGGCCCAGGAGGGATTGGTCGAGAGCAAGAACCAGGGCGATCGCCAGCGTCGCCAGACCGAAATGGTAGAATGGCTTTCGGCTTATCATCGCCAGACCACGCCCCCTGATTTCGGCCTCTTCCGGCGACCCGGCCAGCGAATGAGTCTACGAACGATCATCACTTCCGAAGATCCGCGCCTGCGGCGCAAGGCCCACAAAGTGCGCAACTTCACGCCGGCCTTGCAGGCGCTGGTGGACGACATGGTCGAGACCATGCGGCATGCGCCGGGGGTCGGCCTGGCGGCGCCGCAGGTGGCGGCCGGCCAGCGAGTGATCGTCGTGGAGTACCAGCCTGACGAGGACGACGAACAGGCGCCCGCCAAACTCTATGCCGTCGTCAATCCGGAGATCACCCGCCGCTCGACCGAGACGATCGTCGGCGCCGAGGGATGCCTGTCGATCCCGGGCTACTTCGGGGATGTGGAGCGCCATGCCTGGGTGACCGTGCAGGGTTTGAATCGGCACGGACGTCCCTTCCGGCTGAAGGCGCACGGCTGGCTGGCTCGCATCTTCCAACACGAGATCGACCACCTCGACGGGGTGTTGTTCATCGACCGGGCCACGCGCATCTGGCAATTGCAGGATGAACCCGTGGCCGAGGAAACCGCGGCCTAGCCGGCCCCCGGCCAGGCTGAACCCGGGAGGAGAAACCCGATGCGACTGATTCTGCGCTGGCTGATCACGGCCGTCTCGCTGTGGGTGGCGGTGGCCCTGGTGCCCGGCCTGCGGGTCGAAGGCGACGCACCCTTGTACGTGGCGCTGACCGCCCTGCTGCTAGGGCTGGTCAATGCCTTTGTCCGGCCGATTCTGAAGTTCCTGTCTTGCCCCTTCATCCTGTTGACCCTGGGGCTGTTCCTCCTGGTCATCAACGGCGCCACGCTTTGGCTTTCCGCCTGGCTGGCCAACCTGCTCGACATTCCGTTCTTCGTCGACGGCTTCGTGCCGGCCTTGATCGGCGGGATCGTGATCAGTGTGGTCTCGGCCGTCCTGACGATGTTCCTGCCGGACCGCGATCGGTAGCGCGCTCGAGAAACAGCAAAGCGGCGGGGAAACCCGCCGCTTTGTCGGTTCTCCGCCCGCTCCGCGGTCCGGGCCGGGCAGGCGTGCGCCGCGACTCTAGCGCCTCCGCCCGAGAAGACGCAACAGGAACAGGAACAAGTTGAGGAAGTCGAGGTAGAGAGTCAGCGCGCCCAGGATGGCCAGCTGACCCAGCCCGACGCCCTTCTGCCCCAGCTCCGGGTCTTGCGACAGACGGACCAGCTTCTGTGTGTCGGCGGCCGTCAACCCGGTGAAGATCGCCACACCGATCAGGCTGATGATCAGCTCCAGGACGGTGCTGCCCAGGAACAGGTTGACCACGACGGCCACCACCAGCGCCAGCAGGCCAAAGAAGAGGATCGTCCCGAGCCGGGTCAGGTCGATCTTGGTCACAAACCCGACCAGGGTCATCGCCCCGAACAGCGCCGAAGCCGATAGGAAGGCCACCGCCAGCGAATTCAGGGTGTAGACAAACAGGATCCCCGACAGGGTGAACCCGGTCAGCGCGGCGTAGGCCGTGAACAGCAGCGCCGCGACCTCCGCCGAGAGACGGCGCACCGCCGCCGACAGCACCACCACCAGCACCAGTTCAAGCAGGAAGGCCACCCACACCGGCCAGCCGGCGAACAACAGGGCCTGCAGAGGCGGCGTGACCACGGTCAGCAGCGCCACGACCGACGTGACCAGCAGGCCGAAGGTCATCCACAGATACACTCGCTGTAGCAGCGGTCGAACTTCGAGCGCCGGCACCGGCCGGACCACTTGGTAAGCGCCTGGGTTCATCTCCCCTCCTCGGGCAGGCTGCCTGGGTCGAGGGCCCGCCTGCGTATCCATTCTATCCCCGTCCGGCGGCCCGCCGTCCGCCGTTCCTCCGCCCGGGCCGCCCGCCCCACCAGGGTCGGCGCCGGCCCTTCGGGGCTTTCAGCGTGCTAGAATTCGCGCCGCATGCAGCTCGTCCATCTTTCCCTTACGAACTTTCGCAACTTCATTCGTCTCGAACTGGAATTCCCCGCCGGGCCGACGCTGATTGTGGGTCCGAACGCGCAGGGCAAGACCAGCCTGCTCGAGGCGATCGACTTCCTGGTGGGCGCCGACTCCGCCCGCGCCTCCGCCGATCGCGAGTTGATCAACTTCCTGGCCCTGCGGGAACCGCAGGGTTTCGCCCGGGTGGTGGGCGAATACCGGCGGGGTGACCGACCGCAACGCACCGAAATCCGGCTGCGGGTCGATCCCGAATCGGTCGAGACCAGGACGAGCAAGGAGATCCTGGTCAACGGCGTTCGCCGTCGAGCCGCCGACCTGGCGGGTCTCCTGAACGCGGTGCTGGTGCTCCCGGACGACCTGCGGGTGATCGAGGGGGCTCCCTCCGAACGACGCCGTTTCCTCGACCGCACGCTGGGCCAGGCCGATCCGGCCTATGCGCGGAGTTCTGAGCGAATACGGCCGCATCCTCACCCAGCGGAATGCTCTGCTGCGCCACGGCCAGACGCGTCCGGCCGACGAGCGCGAACTGGAGGTCTGGGACGAGTCGTTGGTCGAACTGGGCACCCAGCTCATCCGCTGGAGGGCGGCAGCCGCGCTCGAACTGGAGCGGCTGGCCGCTCCGATCCACGAACGGCTCACTCGAGGTCGGGAGCACCTGCGCCTGGCGTATCTTCCGGCGCTGGCCGGCCCGCCGGATCGATCGCAGCTCAGCCTGCCATTCGAGCCCGACACCGATTGGTCGACCGCGCCGGCCTCCACCGTGACCGAGTCGCTGCGTCGTTCCCTGCAACTCACCCGGACGGAAGAGCGCCGACGCGGCATGACCCTGGTCGGCCCTCACCGCGACGACCTGCGCTTCCTGGCCGAGGGGATCGATCTGCGACCGTACGGCTCCCGCGGTCAGAACCGCACGGCGATGATCTCGGCGCGGTTGGCGGAAGCCGAGTGGCTGTTTCAACGGACAGGGGAATGGCCGGTGCTGTTGCTGGATGAGACCCTGGCCGAACTCGACGAGGCCCGGCGAGGCGACGTGCTGGCGCGGGTGGCGCTGGCCCCGCAGGCCATCCTGACCGCGGCCGATGTCCAGTTGTTCCCGGACGACTGGCGTCGGCAGGCCAATCTGTGGCGTCTGCAAGCAGGCGCTCTGGTGCGGCCCGCCTGATCGCGTAACGGGCCGGCCGAGGCGCTCCTGCGCCGCGACCGAGACCCGATCTTGGTGGCAACGCCGGACATGCTCCTGGTTCCGGCCGAACCTCACGCTCCGATCGGTCGGCGAGCCGGCACCCCCGCCCGTCGTGGATAGCCTTCGGGCACCGCCGCAACCTTCTCGACCTCGATCACGAACCGCCGGTCGGCCACACCCGGAAGCGTGACCGGGTGGACCTTGCGCACCTCGCCCCCCAACACTTCCAGCGCCCGGGACGATTGCTGCACTTCGGCCGGCGCCGCCTCGCCCTTCTGGGCCAGAACCCGCCCGCCGACACGGACCAGCGGCAACAGGTACTCGAGCACCACCGGGAGCGCGGCAACCGCCCTGGCCGTCGCCAGGTCGTACGTCTCACGGTGGGCCGGATCCCGACCGAGGTCTTCGGCCCGTCTGTGAATCACCACTACTTCACTGAGCCGGCCTCCCTCGACCACGTGACGGCAGAACTCGGCCTTCTTCCCGGTGGCCTCGAGCAGCGTCAGCCGAACGTCCGGTCGGGCGATCCGCAGCGGGAGCCCCGGAAACCCCGCACCGCTCCCGACGTCGATCAAGCGCGGTGCCGCCGCGTCTCCCAGGAGCGGCACCAGGGTCAGCGAGTCCAGGAAATGCCGGACCGCAATGCCTGCGGGATCGACGACCGCCGTCAGGTTGTGGCGCTCATTCCAGTCGCGAAGTTCATCCAGGTACCAGGCGAAGGTCTCGAGCTGCCGCTGCGACAGGCGCAGGTTGAGCCCGGCTCGTGCGTGGAGGCGCAACTGCTCGATCGCTTCGGCCGTGGTGGCTGCAGGGGGGAGCGCCGGATCGGACAACGGAGAGCGGTTGTGACCGGAGTGGGGAATCAGCCTTCGGCGTAGTGCTCGTCGTAGAGATGCTCGAGGCCGGATCGCAGGCGCATCTGGGCCTGTTCCTTCCGCGACGCCGTCACCCGGAAGCCCTTGCCAAGCTGGGCCGCCAGCCGCCCGGCCGCCTCCGAAGGCTCGTCGCGTTCGCCCAGTTTCTGCATCCGGTTGGCGATCTTGCGCAGGAAAGCCGCCATCTTGTTGATCGCTTCGCGCCGTACCACGCCGTCCCGAGCCGAGACGATCTTGTAACGGGCGAACGTGGCTCCCCGGAGTTCGGTCAGCGCCTCCAGCCAGGATTCCAGGTCCGCCTCACCCAGATAGGGAGGCTCCCGGATCCAGACCGCATCGCCGACGAACACGACGCGCGCCCACGGCACCACGACCCACATCGATCCGGGTCGGGGGCCCGGCCGGTGGAGCAAGGTCAGGGTTTCCCGCCCCAGGTGGAGGGTGAGCTCGTCGTCGAACCCGATGTGAGGAACCGCCCGGCCCAGCCCGCTGACCCGCTTCAACCGATCGACCTCCGCTCCCTGGAGTTGGTGTCCGGCGCGCACCGGGTCGGGCCAGGCAACGATCGCCTCGCGCGCCAGACGATGGGCCACCAGGGCCAGATCGAAGCCGCGGGCACCGTACACGCGATCCGGATGATCATCGAGCAGAGCCAGATAGCGCAGGTTCCCGCGCTCCCCGGCGTCCGCCTGCCAGGCTCGGCCGTCCTCCAGGCGCAGCGGGCTGTCGACCAGGAGAACCTGCTCCCCGGCGGCGACGGCCCCCAACTGGACTCCCGGATAGCGGTCTTCCAGATACACACCGCGGCTGAGTTCGCGCATGCGGGAAATCGTCCCCTCGCCGGTTAGGCCGGCAATGTAAAGGAGAAGGTCGACCCTTCTCCGGGTTGGCTGTCGACCGTGATGCGGCCCCCGTGGGCTTCCACCGCCAGCCGGCAGAAAGCCAGGCCGAGCCCGAGGCCTTTCGGCTGCCCCTCCTGGCGCAGGCGGGCGAACTTCTCGAAAATGGTCGCCTGTTCGGCGGCCGGGATCCCCGGGCCATTGTCTTGTACGCCGACCACCACCGACTGGTCTTGGCGGCGAGCAGAAACGGTGATCCGGCCGGGCTGGCGCGTGTACTTCAGGGCGTTCTCGAGCAGGTTGATCAAGACGCGCCGGATCATATCGGCGTCCATCTCCACCACCAGGCTGTCGGCCTTGGGCAGGGAGAACTGGAGCATATGCCCGCGCGCCTCGGCCAGCGGGTGGACCTCTTCCACGGCTTCGGCGATCGCCGCGTTGAGCGCGGCCTGGGTCTTGTGCAGCACGGCCTGGCCGGTCTCGAGTTGGGCCAGATCCAGCAGCAATTCCACCAGGCGCGACAGCCGGCGGCTCGACCGGACCGCGATCGAAAGCACCGACCGGGTCGTCTCGTCGCTGTCGGCCATCGAGGCCTGGAGCAGTTCCAGGCTGGAGATCACGTTCCCCAGCGGTGATCGCAGATCGTGGAAGATCATCGAGGTCAGGTCACGGCGCAGGTCGTCGAGGGCTACCCGCTCCGACACGTCCCGCAGAATCCACTGCACCATCGGATGCGGCTCCGCCTCGATGCGCTTGGCGTGCACTTCGATCGGCAGTCGCCGGCCGTCGCGGTGGGCGGCCACCGCCTCGTAGGCTGCCGTCTCGCCCGCCTGCAGGTCGGCGGCCGGAGGCGCATCGCCTTCCGAGGTGTGCAGCTGTCGGATGTCCATCCCGCGCAGTTGATCGATCCCGTACCCGAGGTAATCCTGGGCCGCCACGTTGGCTTCGCTTACTTCGCCGCCGAGCGATGTGATCAACACCGGATCGACGCTGTCTTCGAACAAAGTGGTGTAACGCCGGCGGGCCGCCTGGGTTTCGGCAAACAACTGGGCATTGGCCACGGCGGCCGCCGCCTGGTCGGCGAAGGCCATGACGTCTTCCAGTTCCGCCGGGCCGTAGGCCCCCGCCGTTCGACTGTCCACGTTGAGCAGACCGACGGCCCGTTCGCGCACGATCAGGGGCGCGCCGATCCAGCCTCGGATCCGATCGGCCTCCGGCAGACTGTCGCCGAGGTGCCAGCCCTCCGACCCCTGGACGTCGGCCAGAACCATCGCCTGCCGCGTCTCCAGCACCCGTCCGCTGACCAGGTTCGGATCCAGCGCCAGGCGGGCTCCCAGGACTCGCGCATCATCGTCGAACCCCCGCGCCGCCACCAGCTTCAATTCGTCGCCCCGCAGCAGAAAGATCGAGGCACTGTCGTAGCGAACGACCCGTTCCAGTTGTTCGAGAACGGCCGGGAAGACCTGGGCCGGGTCGAGGGTGGCGCTGATGGCGCGCGCAATCTCCTGAAGGGTGGCGGCGAACTGACGTCGATCCTGTTCCGCCGCGAACAGCCGTGCGTTCTCGACGGCGATGCCCGCCTGGTCGGCGATCGCCTGGATCAAGGCCAGATCCGCTTCCTGCAGGCGGCCCGCCTGCGGGTGGACCACGGTCAGAACCCCGACCACACGTTCACGAGCGAGAAGAGGCACGCAGATGGCCGATCGCGATTCCCCGTCTCCGGCCGGCAGGGTCCGGCGCAACCAGCGGGAATCGTCGCCGGTGTTGGTCACCAGGGCGGCCTGCCGGTTCTCCACCACCCATCCCGCCAGGCCGCGTTCGTACGTGTCGCTCAACTGCTCGGCAGTGTGATCGTGCACCCGGCCGCCGAAAGCCAGAGCGCCTTCATGAACCGCCCCACGCTCATCCAGCACCAGAATGCTGCCGCTGGTCGCGCCGACGGCCTCCACGGTCAGTTGGAGGATGTGCTGCAGAAGTCGGCGCAGGTCGAGCTGCGCCGCAAGTTCCCGGCTGATATCGTAGAGGAGTTCAAGCGAGGTGCGGGCGCGTTCGACAGGCGGGGAGCCAGCCGGGGATCCGGCGGGCCCGCCCTTGTTTGTCCCCCGACCTGGCTGGGCGCTGGTGCTCATGGAGGCTGCGGGATCCGCGGACCTTCGGCTCTTCGGAGTATAGCACGCCGGGGATTCGGCTGAATACATGACATAAGTAGGAGATGGACCGCACCGTCTCTTATTCGCCCTGGTAGGTCTTCCCCCGGTTCCTAGTTCTTCCCCCTGCGGCCCTGGTCTTCATGGATGAAGAGCCAACCGACCAGTTCACCAATGTCGAAGTCCGGTTCCGCAGACCATGCTGCCGCGGCCGGATACACCCGCTCCGGCCCCGACCCGGAGTCCGACCCGGCCAGCGTACGGACATGGGCGTCCAGGGCGGCCAGCCGCTCCAGCCAGCGCCCGAGGTTTGCCGGGGTCAGGTCGACCCAGCCGTTCTCGGCGTCCTGCGATTTGACCACCGGCCCTCGCAGCAGACGCTTGCCGTCGGGCAGCAGGATCGGAATCCCGATCGACAAGATCCGCTGGCGGAGCCGGCTTTGCTCCCCGATCATCCGCTCCAGGTCCGCCGCCAGCGACTCGGGGGAGCGTTTGAGCGCCTGGCCAGGCGAACCGCACAATCGCTTCAACAGATAGGCCTCGTACAGCAGTTTCGAAAGGCGGGGCGGGCCCAGGATTTCGAAGGCGACCGAGTCGTCTTGATGCTCGGCCTGAAGCTGTCGGAGACGCTGGAGCGCAGCCTGGCGCAGGATGCCGGCTCGATACGAGGGACCCATCACCGCGCCGTCGAGGGCTCCCACCACATCCTTCCCGGTGGCGCCGCCCCGGATCTCGGCGATCACGGCGTCGGCGATCTCCTCGGGCGTCACAAACTCCATCTGGCCCAGGGTGGTGATGGCGGTGAACTCGGCTGCTGCGAACAGTCCGTTCTCCCCGGTGTCGATGTAGACCGAACGCATCACCTCGCCCGTTTCTGTGCCGAAATCCCCCTCCGGGGCCAGCGCCCCTTCTTCTCCGAGGGAGACCGCCAGGGCCGGAGGGCAGTCCACCAGCGTGACTTCCCGACCTCCGCGACGAATCGGTCCGAACCCGATTTCTTTCCAGGCGATCACGGCGGTCGGCTTGATTTCCTTCACCACCGCCGGGCCCCCCGGAGTTCGGGCAATCAGAAACGTCAAGAGTGTCTGGGCCCCGGCCACCGCCGACTTGGACAGCAAAACACGCGAGGGTTTCTCCTCGCCGTGGGTGTAGGGGATGTTGAACCCCATCCCGCCCGTCCCGCTCGTCCCCACCTTGAGGTAGGCCTGGGTCTGGGCCCGCAGCATGGCCTCATACAGGATCTGCATATGGCGCACCAACTGTGGGATGTACAGCGAGGTCAGCAGCCGCTCGACTTCCTCCGGCCAGTCGGTCGGAGCGCCGCTGGCGATCCGATCTTCGAGTCGGCGGGCGGTCTGGAATACGTTCTGGTAGGCCACCGCCGTGGCGGTGTTGACCGAGTCGATCACGATGTCGGCCCCCCGGCCGGCCAGCCCGCGCCCCGAACCCGTGATCAGTTGATAGAGCAAGGAGGCCTCGAGAATCCCATCATCGAGTTCGTCGAGGATGTCGCCCACCAACCGCCGGCGGCGCGCCGGATCTCCCAGGACGGCCTGGCGCGGGTGGATCCCTTCTGTGGAATCCTGCCATTCGGCGCGGAGCAGGATGTCGCCCCAGGCCGGCACAACGCTCTGCTTCTGGTCGGGGAATTCCCGGCGGAGGTCGTCGACGGCGGCCTCCGCTTCCTCCCGGCGCAGGGAAGCGACCACAAGTCGCTCCGGCCGGTGCTGCAACAGACGACGGCAGACGGCCATCCCTACCAGGCCGTAGCCGCCCAACACCAGCGCACGCCTTCCCGCGATGTCCACGCCGTGCCCTCCACGGATCGTCCCGAGATTACTCTACATCCTCGGAACGGAGAAGCGCCCCCGCCGCAGACAGGAGGGCCTGCGCCCGCCCTCCCGCCGGACGTCATGCCGAGGCGCCTACTCGGCGAAGATCTCGACCCTCTCTTTCTGCTCTTCGTCCACCACGTCGATCAGTTTTCCTGTCATCCCGTCGGAAAGCGCCTGCGACAGATCTTGCAGTTCCACACCCTCCACCTCCGGTATGAAGCGGGCTCCCACCCGCAGGCCGACGTTAACCAGCCGCATCGGGATGGTCACATTGACCTTGGGCTCACCCGTGGCCAGGTCCGACACGCGCACCCTCAACCAGCGGCTTTCGCCTGATTCCGACATCGGCCGCTGGGCCTCGTGCTGCGCCTTGCCCAGGGCGCCCAACAGGCGCGTTGCCTCCTCGGCGCTCAGTTTGCCTTCCTCCACCATCCTCAGGATCTTGATTCTTTCTTCCGAGGCCGTCATTCGATCCTCCCGCAGCCGGCCCGCCGGCTGCACCATCCAGCGTGCGACGGCGCGCTATGTCTGACCCCGGCCCGCCGCTCCGGCCGGGGCCCGTGTCAACTCCCTGCGGCCCGACTCGACCCTTCCGGCCAGCAGGAAGTTCAGCGCCGACGCGGCGCCCAGACCCAGGGCGACATACCAGAGCCACTCCGCCTGGCCCCCGTCGAAGAAAATGCCTGCCATCAGAGGGCCGACAATGCCGGCTACCGTCCAGCTGTAGCCGAAGACCGCCATGTACCTTCCCCGCATCGCTTCCGGGGCCAGCCGGGCCACCAGGGCCTGCCCGACCGGAACCCACACCATCTCTCCCACCGTCAAGACCGCCATCGCCACCAGGAACCAGCCATAGGTGCTGACAAAACCGTACAATCCGAATCCGAGGCCGGTCAGCACGGCCCCCAACGCCAGCATCACGAACTGGGGCAGGCCTCGAATCCGGCGGGTGATCCAGAACTGAAACACCACCACCATGGCCGCGTTCAAACTCAACAGGTAGCCGTAACCCCGGATGTCGACCTGTCGGAAATCCCGCAGGAACACGCCCAGAGAGGTGTTGAGCTGCATGTACACGATCCCCATCAGGGCTGCCGCCGACAGGGTGATCACGAAGACCCGGTCACGCAGGGGGACTGCATAGCCCCGGAACGTCGCTCGCCACGACTCCGGGACGTGGCCGGGGGCGTCGGCGGGGCGGGTTTCCGGGATGAAGAAGTACACCAGCAAGGCCATCACGGCGCTGGTCAGGGCGTCGGCGACGAACAGCAGTTGGTACGACCGGGCGGCAAGCAGGCCGCCGAGAGCGGGCGCGATCACCACCGACAAGTTGAACACCACCCGGATGATCCCGTAGCCCTCGGCGCGCTTCTCCTCCGGCAGCAGGTCGGCCACCATCGCCTCCTGTGCCGGCCAGCCCGCCTCGGCCACCACTCCCACCACGATCGCCACAACGAAGAACAGCGCCAGGGAGTCGACCACGGCCAGCAGCAAGCTGGTGGTTCCGCTGGCCACCAGGCCGAAGATCATCACCCCGCGTCGGCCCCACCGGTCGGCCAAGGCGCCGCCGACGGTGGCCCCGACCACCGAGACCACCGACCAGGCCGCGAACAGGGCACCGACGGCGGTCATCCCGACATCGAATCGAACGGTGATGTACAGCGCGAAGAACGGGAACAACATGTGGCCGCCGAGGCGGTCGATGAAGGTCCCGGCTACCAGTGTCCAGAACGGGCGCGGGTACTCCGACCAGGTCCGCCGCAGGGAGTCCAAGACCCGGCCTGGCCTCATCCGGAGCGCTTGATCCCGGCGCCGGCAGGGCGCATCATCCAGGTCAGCCGATAGTCGAGGGTGAAACCCAGGCGGGCCGGGGCGTCGACGGACCCGCCGGCGATATCAAGCAAGATTGGAGTGCGCCCAAGGTCCGGCTCCTGCAGGGCTGCCTTCAGGAGAGGTTCTTCCGCTTGCCCGGAGGCGCCTGGCGACGCCACCAGGTAGAGTTGGACACCTGCCGACTCATCGCGGGCCGAGAGCCAGGCCTGCATGGCGCCCACGGCCGGCCAGACCCAGTGCCTCCAGCCACCGCCGCCGACCCAGCCCCCGGTGCGGAAGAGCGACGGTCGAAGCGGGTGGGGCCAGACCATTCCCTCCGGGATCAGCCGCCGGGCCAACTCGAACTGCGCGGTCCACTCCTCCGGTCTGCGAAGCCGGGCACCGGCCTCGTGGGGACCTGCTAAGGTGGCAGATCCTCGACTCCGCCTCCAGGACGAGCGGGTCGACCGATGGTCGAAACCGTAACTGCGGTACAGAGCCTGCGCGGCCTGGTTGTCCGCCTTCACCTGAAGGATGATTTCCGACGCTCCCTTGCGTTCAGCCAACTCGATGCAGGCGCCCACCAGGCGGCGGGCGACGCCGCGTCGGCGGAAGGCGGGGAGCACCGCCACGTTGGCCAACACCCACCGACCGGGGTCGCCTTCCACGCGCATCAGACTGGCGTTGCCGACCAGGTGCCGCTCACTTTCCCAGACAAAACCGTCCGGGTAGGCCGCCGGCGGCAGGAACAGGTGACCGACCAGCCACCCCAGCCAGCCGAAGCGGCCAAACCGCCGCATCTCGCCCACCATCCGGCGACCGGACGGGTCGAGGCCTTCGGCAAAAGACGACTCGATCAAGTCCGCCAGACCGCGCGAGATCGCGCTTCGGATTCACGGCGCGCATCCCTTCGGGCGCGGCTGTGTGGATCGACTGAGCCGCCGTCAACTCGATCCTTCCAGGGCGCGGAACAAGTCTTCGGCTTCGCTGGCGCTGAGCTTGCCGTCGGCCAGCATGCGCAGGATCATCAGGCGCTCGGCCCCCAGATCCGTCGTCGCTGGGACCTCGTCTTCCGCTCGGCCCGGAATCGGGCGCAGCGCTCGCTCGACCACCCGCCGGACTTGTTCGCCCACCCCGCTGGTTCGCGAGTCCAGGGTGACCTCCAGATCGGCCTCGACCTCGGCCAGGGCGGCCTCCACCTGGGCCGTGATGACACTGGCCAGGTCGGAACGCGGAGTCGGATCGGCCCCGCTGAAGGCAAGATCGCCTCCGGCGGTCGCGGTCAGCCGGGCCTCGCCGTCTCCCATCGTCAGCGATGCCGAATCCGGCGCTGCTGCGGTGCGGGCCCCGGCGACGCTCAAGTCGCCGCCGGCTCGCAGCTCGACCACGACGGATGCCTCCGGCGGAACGCGCAGCACCACATCTCCGCCGGCTTGCACCACCGACGTGGTCCCGGGCCGAGGCTCGAGACTCACCGTGGCGTCGCCTCCGATGCGGGCCTCCAGACTACCGTCCAGGCCGGCTCCGTCCAGATCCCCCCCGACCAACCCCAGCCGTACCTCCCCCTCTATTCGATTCAGGCGCACATCGCCCCCGGCGCTGCCAACTCGCAGGCCGGCGGAAACCCGCTGCGCCATCATGTCCCCGGCCACAGAACCGACCTCCGCCCCTGTCAGTCGGCGCAAGCGGAGATCACCCTGGACCGAACCCAGACGCACCTGGGTCTGGAGATCGGTTACACGCGCGTCTCCGGCCACCTCCAGGATCTCCACCGGGCAATCGAAGGGAAGGAACACCAGACAGCCGCTGGTGCAGGTCAGCTCGATCTCATCCCCGTGCACCACCGTGCGCAGTCCTCCGTGCCGGCCGGCCTGAGCTTCCAGGCGGCGGGCGTCGCAGCCGGTCAGACGCAAGTCGCCTCCGATCGATGTGATCCGTACACGCGCCCCGGGTTTCAGGTCGATGTTGGCGCTATCCACCGGTCAACTTCCCTTCCCGGCCGGCTCGCGGTCGGCTTCCAGTCGGCGCATCGCTTCGCTCGAATCGATCTCTCCGGCCGCCAGGGCGTCCAGGATGCCGTGCCGCTCCTGGTCGGAGAGACCGCCCGGCTCCGGCCCCACCGAGTAGCCCATCTGCCCAATCACATCCGCCAGACGAGAGCGAAGCGTCGGATAGGACAGGCCGACTTCACGCTCCATCCTGTTCAGCTTTCCCTCGCAGCGGATGAAGGTCTCGACGAACGCCAACTGCTCTGGCTCGAGCCGCCCGAGCCGCCCCGGATCGAACTGTCCATCGATGGTCGTCAGACAAGACCGGCAGTGGAGCCGTGTAACAGCCAGCCGCTCACCACAAACAGGACAGAGTGTGATCATCGAGTTCATGTGGCCTCGCTTCTTGTCGCCGATGGATCCAGGTAGGGCTGAGGCTATCGTAACCCCCTGTTTCGATTAGTCAAGGTCCTTGTTAATAAGTCCTCGGAGCTCCCCCAGCAAAGCCGGACACTCTATGAAACGGAGTTTGATTTTTCGAAAGTCCGTGGCACCGGCCCGGAGCTCCGCCCCAGGCCGTCGATTGGACACCCTGATCTTCTCCGTTTGGTAGACGGTCACGGACGACGACCCCTTGCCTGGCCGGGTTGGACTAGAATGCACTGATCCTGCCCCTTAGGGAGGTTGGATGGCCCATCTCTTCATCCCGGGCCCGACGGACGTCGCCCCGGAAATCCTGGCAGCGCAGACCCACCGCATGATCGGTCATCGCAGCCCGGCTTGCACCGATCTGTTCGCTCGAATCCAGCCCCGCCTGCGCCAGGTCCTGCAAACCCGCCAGCGAGTCTTCATCACCGCCAGTTCGGGCAGTGGACTGCAGGAGGCCGCATTGCGCAACACGGTCCAGCGCCGGGCGCTGGTGTGCGTGGGCGGAGCGTTCGCCGATCGCTGGTACGACGTCGCTCTGGCCAACGGCCTGGAGGCGGAGCGCCTGGAAGTCGTCTGGGGGCGCCCGCACGATCCCCAGCAGGTGGCCGAGGCGGTGGCCCGCGGCGGTCACGACGCGGTGGCAGTGGTCCACAATGAGACCTCGACCGGAGTCGAGAACCCGGTACAGGCCATCGCTGCCGCCGTGCGCCAGGTTTCTCCCGAGACTCTGATCCTGGTGGATGCGGTCTCGTCCGCCGGGGGCGTTGACCTCCGGGTGGATGACTGGGGCCTCGACGTGGTGCTGACTTCGTCGCAGAAGTGCTTTGCCCTTCCGCCCGGCCTGGCTTTCGCCGCGGTCAGCGACCGCGCCCTCGAGCGGGCGGCCACGGTGCCGGCGCGGGGCTGGTACTTCGACTTCCTGCTGCTCGAGCGCTACCAGAAACAGAACAACACTCCGGCCACGCCGGCCTTGTCTCTGCTCTTCGCCCTCGACCAGCAGCTCGACCGGATCCTGGCCGAAGGGCTGGAGCGCCGATTCGCCCGCCACCAGCGCATGGCCGAGATCACCCAGGCCTGGGCCACCGACCGGTTGGCCTTGCTGGCCCCGCCCGGGTTTCGATCCAAGACCGTGACGGCGATCGTTCACGGAGGAACCCTGGACGTACCGGCCTTGATCGCTCATCTGGCTGTTCACGACATGGCCGTGGCCGGCGGTTACGGCGGGCTGCGAGACACCACCTTTCGCATCGGGCACATGGGGGAGATTCGGCCGGACGAGGTCGAGCAACTGCTGGCGGCGATCGATGACTTTCTCCGACCAGGCCGAGCCGGCTGATCCCGCTCGGCTCCCGCCCGGCGACCAGCTCGCCGGCCTGTTCGTCTTCGCCTGGATCCCGCGGCTGGTGGTCGTCCTGATCTTCCTGTTTCTTCCCCTTGGCCTCGACGACATGTATCAATACGACATGCTGGGCCTGTCGCTGGCACGCGGCAACGGCTATCGCTGGTACCAGCGCGACTATGTCGACCGGATCCGACCCTATCTTGACCGCTACTACCTGGCAGACCTCGAGGCCGAGCCGATCCCGATCGACGGCTATCCGACCACGTTCCGCCCGCCGGGATACCCGGCGTTCCTGGCGACGGTCTACGCCGTGGTCGGAGAGACCCACCGACTGGCTGCGGTACGCCTGGCGCAATCCGCGTCTGGGAGCCGCGCTGGCCCCGCTGACCATGGTTCTTGCCTCCCGGCTCGGGTTTCGCCCGCCCGCCGGGCGTCTGGCCGGAATCCTGGTCGCCCTCTACCCCATCCTGTGGATGTATCCGGTGGGCCTGGGATCGGAGAACACGTTCATCCTGCTGACTCTTTCGGGCCTCTTGCTTGTGCTCGAGGCAAAGGACCGCCGCAGCGATCTGTGGGCCGTGGCGGCGGGCCTCAACCTGGGCCTGGCCACGCTCACCCGAGGTGGTCTGGTCTTGTTCCTCGGGCTGGCGGTCGTCTGGTTGGCGCGCACTTCCGGTTGGCGCAGGTCGGCCATCCTGGCCGCAGCCGCATCCGCCCTCCTGCTTCCCTGGGCCGTCCGCAACTCCCTGCTGCTCGGCCGACCCGCGTTCGTCGAGAACTCGATGGGCTACAACCTGTTCGTCGGTTACCACCCGCAGGGAGACGGCGGGTTTGTCGCTTCGGTCGCCGTCCTTCCCACCCGCTTTCTGGAAGACGGGGCGCGCGATGCGTGGAGTCTCGACCAGGCGACGGGGTTCATCCGGGATGACCCCCTCCGGGCCGCCTCCCTGATCCCCCGCCGCATTGCATACCTGGCGGGCTTCGAGACCCGCGAGTTGGCCTTCTTCTACTCCAACGGCTTCTTCGGCCCGATCCCTGCGCCGGTTCTGGCAGCTTTGTGGCTGATCCTGGTCGTCCCATGGGCCTCGATTGCCCTGCTCTCCGGTTTCGGCCTGGCCTCCGCCGACCTTCCGACGGCCCGCAACCTGAGCCTGCTGCTGATCGGTGCCACCGTCGTGGTGTATGCCCCGATCCTCGCGGAACCGCGGTTCCACCTCCCCCTGGTCCCGGTGTTGTCCGCCTACGCCGCGGCAGTGATGACCGAGCCCGCTCGCCTGCTCCCGAACCGAGGCCCCCGGTCGAAGACCGCCTATGCCGCCGCCTGCGCTGTCGCGGTCGTGCTTCTCCTGCTTTGGGCCTGGGACCCGGCCGGGCAGGTCGAGAACCTGGTCCGCTTGTTGGCGCCGGGCGGGCACGAGCTTCGCCTGAGTTACTGACACCCGCGCCCGGCGCGGTCGAGAGGAGTCCAGATGGATTCGCCCCGGTCTGCCCGTTCCGTCCGCTTCCGCCTGGCAGGGCTCGACTTCGATCTGCGGGAAACGGCCGCCTGGATCGCCGTCACCCTGTTGATCACCGTCGGCTACTACCGGCAGCCCTTTCGTGGCGACACCACTCTCGAGTGGCTGAGCGGCAACGCCATCGAAAACGCGCTGCTCTACCTGGTGGTTCCCCTGCTGGTGATCGTGCTCGGACTTGGCGAATCGCCGAAGGACTACGGCCTGCGCCTGGGCGATTGGAGGCAGGGATTGCTGTGGACGGCCATCATCGTGGCGCTGGCCGTGCCGGTGATCCTGACCGCCGCCGGCACGGAAGAGATGCGCGACTACTACGCCAACCATCGCGGATCGCTCTCCTCCCTGATCCCGATCTTCGCCCTTGATCTGGTGGGCTGGGAGTTCATCTTTCGAGGCTTCCTGCTCTTCGCCCTGGCCCGCCGGCTGGGGCCAACCGCCATCGTCGCTCAAGCCGTCCCCTTCGCCCTTGCCCACCTTGGCAAGCCGGAACTCGAGACGATCAGCACCGTTTTCGGCGGCACGCTGTTCGGTTGGGTGGCCTGGCGATCGCGATCCTTCGTCTACCCATTTCTGATCCACTGGGTCATCTACACCATGACGGTGTGGGTGGCCGTCGGAGGCCGCGCGTGAACGAAGCGTTCGAAGCCGAAGTCGCCCGGCGCGCCCACGCGGCCATCGAGGCGGCCCTCCGCTCCGGGTCGTTGCTGCGAGCCAATCTCGGACGGGTCGTCGTCGAGCACAAGGGCGAACTCGAACTGGTCACCGAGACCGACCGCCAGTCCGAACGCATGATCCTCGAGATGATCCAGGCGTCCTTCCCCGAGGACTCGGTCCTGGCGGAAGAAGGCGGCGCCCGCGCCGGCGGGGAGTTCCGCTGGTTGATCGACCCGCTCGACGGCACGACCAACTACGCCCATGGTCTACCCCACTTCTCGGTCTCCCTGGCCGGGGAACACCGCGGGGAGGTGTGCTTTGGCGTGGTGTACGACCCGATGCGCGATGAGTTGTTCCGTGCCGTGCGGGGCGGCGGGGCCTTCCTCAACGACCTCCGACTGCGAGTCTCGCCGTCGGCCGACCTCGGACAGAGTCTGCTGGTAACCGGCTTTCCTTACGATCTCCGCAGCAATCCCGACAACAACCTCGACCGCTTCGCCCGGTTGTCGAGTTGGTCAAGGGCGGTCCGTCGGCTGGGCTCGGCGGCACTCGACCTGGCCTATGTCGCAGCCGGCCGCTTCGACGGTTACTGGGAGCTCCGTCTCGAGGCCTGGGACCTGGCGGCGGGGATCCTGCTGGTGACCGAGGCCGGGGGACAGACCACCCGCCTCGACGGGTCTCCGAACCCGCTGCGACCGCCGACCTCGATCGTCGCCTCGAACGGGCGGATCCACCAGGCCCTGGTGCGGGCCCTGGCGGGAGAGACCGTGCACGGGTAGAGGCTCTGTTGTCGCGCTTCCTCGGAGAAGAGCCAGACCCGACCTCAACCGCTGTTGCGCAGGCGATCTTCCAGCACTTCGAAATCGGCGCGCGAGGTCATATCGAGGCTGAGCGGCGTCGCGGAAACCAGGCGCTCCACGCGCAGAGCGTGAGCGTCGGAGTTTGGCTCGAGCGCCAGGTCGTCGTTCGCCACCCGGTAGGTGAGTACGCCCGGTTCTGCGCCGGCCCGGCGCTCGGGCGGTACCGGGATGTAGTAGCGCGCTCGGGAGAGGCGCGTCAATCGCCAGCCTGTCTCGGGCGTGGCACTCATCGGGACATCGACCTTGAGGACATCGACGTCCGGAGGAAGACCAACGGTCAGCATGCGCCCGGCAAAGTAGCGGGTGAAATGCGCCGCCGCACGGAAGTCGACCTCGGCCGCATGACTCAGATGGTAGCGGCTCTCGGTCTCGAGCGATACCGCCAGCGCTGGAATGCGCGCCGCCGCCCCTTCCAGCGCGGCGCCCACCGTACCGGAAATCGTCACGCTGGTCGTGACATTCTCCCCGTAGTTGATCCCCGCCACCACCAGGTCCGGCGGGGTCTCCAGGATCTCGAAGATCCCATGCTGCACCGCCTGGGCGGGTGAGCCTCCCACCGAGAACACGCTCCAGGCCTTGCCTCCCACCTCGACCCTTTCCTCTTCAATCACACCGTCGGAGGCCAACGGCATGCTGCGCCCGCTGCCGGACTGCTGTTCCCGAGGCGCCACCACGGTTACAAATCCCAGGGACGACAGCGCCTCGGCGGCCGCCCACAGTCCGGGAGACCGGATTCCGTCATCATTGGTCAGCAGGATTGAGCGCTTGGCTGTGCTCATGATCTCCGCTTCCGGGTGCGCCTCCGGTGTACATCCCCGGAGGGGCAATCTTCGTGCCAGATCGGCGCAAGGTCAATCGGACGGGGTGGCAGCCTCATCTTCCCCACGAGCTTCGGCCGCCAGTTGTTCGAAGAACCTGTGCAAGAGCTCCACCCTGCGGGCCGCCAGCCTGCGCGCCGGCTCCGTGTGCAGTCGATCCGCCACCCGCCGCAGCTTGAACAGGTACTCGTGGTAGGCGCTGTGCGGCTCACCGGCGACGGCCTCCCCGCGCTCGCGAAAACCAGACGAGGGCTCCGCAAAAGCCGGCTGCCCGGCCTGAACCGCATAGGCCACCGTGCGGGCCACACCGAAGGCGCCCAGCACATCGAGCTTGTCGGCGTCGTACAGCACGCGGGCTTCCAGAGAACGTGGACTCTCGGCCCCGCGGAACCGATGCGACCGAATGCAATGCGCCACCTCCTCGATCCGCCCAGCCGCCCACCCTTCCCGGGTCAACACTTCCCGGGCGAAGTCGGCCGAGGCCTGCTCGTGGACGTGTCGACTGCCCTCCGGCCCCGGCGCCGCGCCGGCCGCATCGTGCAGGAGCGCCGCCGCCCGCAGTATTTCCAGGTCGGCCCCCAGTTCGCGGCCGATTCGCTCGGCCTGGGTTGCCACCCGCAGAACGTGGTCGAAACCGTGAACCGGGTCATCCGCGGGATACCAGGCCCTGGCCTCATCCAGCGTCGGCATGGTTGCCTCTCGAACTCGATTGCCCGGGCGTAGGCCGGGTCGGCGCCCAGAACCGAGTTCGGATCGCCCTCGGCCCGAACCACTCCGTCGGCCAGCAAGACCGCTCGGTCTGCATACGACGCCACGAACCCGGGATCGTGAGTCGCCACCAGAATCCCGGTTCCGTCGGCGCACAGCCCTCGCAGCAGATTCCCCAGCCAGCTCATGCGCGCCCGATCCATCCCCAGGGTGGGCTCATCCAGCAGCAAGACCCCGGGCCGGCCCGCAAGGATTGCCGCCAGGGCAAGCCGCTGACGTTCACCGGCCGAGATGTCCCTCGGGTATCGTCCGGCGAGAGCGGTCAATCCGAAAGCCTCCAGCCAGGCGCGCACGTCGTCCCCGGCCTCGGATTGTGGCCTTCGCCGGAGGGACAGTTCGATTTCGGCTGCCACCGTCTCGGAGAATAGCATGGCGGAAGGAGCCTGGGGAACCAACCCCACATGCCGGGCGATCTCGGACACAGATGTCCTGCTCGTCGGGACCCCCCCGAGTTCGAACTCGGCCGCGCATCGGGCGCTGCAGTCCCATCAGGCAGCGGAGCAGGGTCGTCTTCCCGCTGCCATTGCGGCCGATGAGGCCCGTGATTTCCCCCGGGGCGACTTGGATGTCTACCCCGCAAAGGACAGGTAGCGGCCCGTAGGACAGATGCAGGTTCACGGCACGCAGCCCCGCACCGCCAACACCCGTGATCGGTCGAGGAATCCCGGGCCAGGGGGTCTCCAACCGCGGCCGCCCCTGCGCGCCCTCGCCCACCTGTATCGTTCTGTGAGCGATCCCGCTCCATCCCGCCACTCGGTGCTCGGCGACAAGCAGAGTGATTGGCGATTCCCGTGTCAGGTCCGCAAGCCAGCCTACGGCAGCCCCCGCCCCTTCCGGGTCGATATGGGTGAGTGGCTCATCGAGCACCAGAGCCCGAGGGCGGCGGGCCACGGCGGCGGCCATCGCCAGGCGGGCCTGCTCCCCGGCGGAAAGTGCGTCGATGCGCCGGCCGTTCAACCGCGCAAGGCCCATTCGATCGGCGATCGCTAACGCCGTCGGCACGATCTCCACCGGGCGTACGCCCGCCACTTCGAGAGAGAACGCGATCTCATCGTGCACCGAGCCTGTCAGAAAACGCGCCGGCAAGTCCTGAAACACCGTGCCGACGACTCCTGCCAGTTCCTGGGGCGTCGAGCGGCGTGTGTCCAGGCCCCCGACCACGGCCCGCCCGCCGAACCGTCCCCCGTAGAAATGAGGCGCCAGGCCGTTGATAACCCGCAACAGCGTCGACTTCCCCGAACCGGAAGGGCCCGCCAGGATCACCCGCTCCGCCTCCGCCACCGACAGGTCGATCCCCTCCAGAGCGAAACCCGAGGCTTCAGGATATGCGTAGCGGACACCCTCCAGGCGGATCATGACGAACCCGCCAACGCCGGAGCGGCCAGGAGGCTGATTGCCGCCAGCGGTGCCCCTGCCAGCGAAGGCCAGATCGCCACCGGGTATGGGTAGTAGCCAAGGGATCCAGGGCTGAGGGACTCCATCGCCAGCAGCGACAGCAACGACCCCAGGGCAAGGGAAGTCACGACAGTGTCCCTGCCGGACCATCGGTCGACCGGTGTGCGAAAGGCCTGGTCCCGTCGCGCCACCGAAATCCAGTGAGCGGCGACGGCCAACACCAGAAGCAGGATCGCCAGACCGGCACGCTCCGGCGACGCGGCGCACAGCAGCACGGCCGCTCCGATCGCCGCCCAGGCCAGCCCAGATCGGCCGCGCGCCGACGCCGACTGCCGTGACCAGCCTCTGACTGCCAGCGCCTCGGCCTGGCCGATGGCCCGCTCCAGGGACATCACCACCATCGGCGCCAACAGATACGGGGCTTCCCGCCAGGAGGGAGGCGGCAGCCCGCGCAGAGCCCTCGCTTCCCGCAGGTCCGTAAGCGAACGGCGGGCATGCGGTGCGAAGGTCAGACCCAGGGTCGCCGCCACGCCCACCGGATACAGCCCTCTCGGGGTCCGTCGGAGCAGGTCGGCCGCGGTGACCGCCTGGCTGAAGACCCCCATCACCAGTAGGACGGTGGCTACCTGCAGCCCAGCCGACACGCCGAACGCAAGACCTTCGAGCGTGTAAGGTCCGCCGAACCAACCCATGGGGAGATGGATTAGGACTGTATCGCCGGCTCGGCTGAAGAACAGGTTCAGAACGGTCGAGGAAACGACGATCCCCGCCGCCAGGATCAGGGCCGTGCGGCCGGGAGGACGCCGGCTCCGCCGCCAGCCAACCAACAGAGCGATCCCCGCCAGTCCGAGCAGATACCAGGGATTGCGGGTGAGCAGACCGGCCCCAGCCGCGCACCCACTCCACAGGATCCAGCTGGCGGGGTTCAAACGGCTCACCTGCGACGCATGTCCCGCCCGGATTGGAGGCGCAACACCGTGATGGCGGCCACCAACGAGATCGCCACGATCACCAGCGCACCCACCACCAGAACAACGGCGGAAGCACCGTTCCCGGACGTTCCGGACAGACGGCCGACGTCGGTCAGGTCGACTCCGGCCAACGCCGGGATCGCCTGCACCGTGGCCAGAAAGTTGTCGCCGGGCGTATCGCGGTTGTAGGCCAGGGCCCCGCTTGGCTGCTGGAGCCCCGACAGGGCTTCCTGGGGCCGCCCCCAGTCGTCGAGGTCTTGCCCACCGGCGAGCAACGCCTGAATCACCAGGGCGGTCGAGTTGGCGTCGGTGACTTCACCGAATGCGCTGGGCTTCTGGTAGGTCCAGCCCCGATCGGGGTTCTGACGCCCACGGAAGTACTCGTACGACGGCAGGGTCTCGGGCGCGGCTCCGGCCACGAGCAGAGCCTGGACCACCAGGGCGGTCGTATTGCTGTCGCCCGCCCCCGGGGTTTGGCTGCCGTCGAAGGCGTAGCTTCCGTCTTCCAGGCGCGCCGCGACCAGCGACTCGACGACACCGGCGGGCGCCGGAACCCCTGCGGCGTGCCACGCCAACACGGCCAGGGCGCGGTCGTACAAACTCGAGGCGGCGTCAGAGAAGGCCACGCCCGCCGTCGCCACCCAATCCTCCCCGGCGAAGGCTCTCGGGTCCTCGCCGGAAATGACAAGGGCCAGGACGACCTTGGCCGCCACGCCGCTCGGAACCTCTCCGCTCGCCCCGGCGACGAAGTCCAGCGGCGTCTTTCCACCTGTCTGCCAGGCACGGACTGCCTCCCCTGCGCTGGCGATCGCTACGATCGCATCGGCGGTCGCTGCCAGGTCACTGCCCTGACTGAATCCGTTCGAAAAGCCGCCGTCGATTCCTTGCTGGGTGCGCAGCCAGCGCAGCGCCGACGCCCATCCATCGGCGCCGGAGGCCGGCTGCGTCAGCCCGATCGACAGGACGAAGGCCAGGATCAAGCTGTGCGGACGCAACATAGGAGCTCTCCATCGGAACCGTCCGAATCTGGACTTCCGACTCGAGGCCGAGCCGGGAACGAAAACCTCCCCAAGGCGGGGAGGCGCGGTGCGTGCTCAGGCGCCACCTCCTTTCCGCGAAGGCGAACCAGCGCATCGGCAGAGGCGGGTATCCTGGCTCGGACGGAGATCCTGCTGCACCTCTCGACTTCCAGCCTCGCCAGCCCAGGCCGAACACCGACAGTCGAGAATGGATCGCCGTCCCTACAGTTGCGGGACAGCGCCGGACTTCCGCGGCCGCGCTGCGGTCACCGGCTTCCCCTCGGCGGCCCGCGCATCCGGGCAACGGGCCACCTCTGCCTGCTCTTCAGTTGTGACGAGAGTATAGGCCAGCCGGCCGAAGATCGTCAAGCCGGCCTGCGATGATCTACGCCGGTTCGCACCAGGCGGGGACCAGCTGGAAGTCGAACGGTGTCTCGTAGTTGGAGAAGCGGGATAGGTCCGGCCGGGAGGGGAGGTCGGCCGAGAACCCATCGTTGAAGATGCGGCGGAACGAATTGACCGGGCTCGACTGCTCCGGCAGCTGCTCCCCGGCCCCCGGCTGATGGATCGCATACAGAATCGCCATACGTTCCGCTGGTCCGGCGTCGTCGGGCCCATGGTCTCCGAGCAGAACGATGATCGGGGGGACCGCCGAGTCGGCCATGATCCGTTCCAGGATCGGAATCATCCGGTCGTTCAGGTAGAGCACCTGATTGCGGTAACCGATCACTCGACCGTCTGACTGGGCGGGGTCGTACCCCGCCGCGGTCGAGGCTTCAGCCATCGTTGAAGCCCGGTCGGGGGCGAACAGGTACGGGCGGTGCGGCGCGACCACATGGGCAAAGACAAACTTCGGCCCGAACTCGCCGCGCCAGGCGCGGCAATTCCTCCAGGGCGAACGTGACGCGTTGCCGATGCAGCTCGAGCGGTCCTTCGAAGATCCCACCCATCGCCGGCGGCAACGCACTGCGGGCGTCGGTCACGATCCCCAGCGCCGTGCTGTCGATAAGGAGTGACTCGAACGGGCTGAGGGGAAGCCCCCAGCCTCCGCCCGTCGCCGGACGAAGGTAGACCTCGGCATCCGACCACTCACTCCACGCATAGCCGGTCTCGAAGGCGACGGTGGCGTAGCCGATCAACTCGAGCGACCGGCGCACCAGGCTGTCGCGCACCAGGAACAGCAGCGGTGTCCGATCGCGGCTTTCCGAGGGAAAGTCGCCCAGGCCGTCGAGCAAGTCGAGATTGAGGGCCGAGGCCAGGGTCAGCTCGGTCTGCGCGTAGTTGCTTTGTGCACAGTCGGCCACCTGAAAACCCAGGCGTTCCAGCTCGGCCAGGAACGGACGATTGTCCACTCCGAACTGGTCGCGGAGAACATCCGCCCGGGTGTACCCGTCGAGCACGATGAAGTAGATGTCCGGAGCCGGCGAAGGGGCCTCCAGGTCGAGGACCACTTCCGCGGAGCCGCGCTCGACCGGGGAAACCGCCAGACGCAGGCCACGCATCGCAATGGTCAGGCCGGGAAGGAAGACCAGCATCAGGCCGACCGAGTTGAGCAGGCGAGAGAGATCCCGGGGCCGCCGCAATCGGAAGATCGCCCAAGCGCAGCCCGCCATGCCTGCGCTGAACAGGGGGACCAGGTACCGATGCCGGCCGAGCACTTCTCCCCCGACCTCGGCGGTCTTGAGTAGATCGTAGACATGTCCGTAGCTGAAGAACGCGGCCAGCGCCAGGCTGGTCAGGGCGGCGCTGCGGTGGGGGTTCCGCACCTTAACGAGCAGCGCCAGGAACCCGAGGCCGGCGGCGAGGGCCGTCAGCAAGGCCGGCCGCAGCGCGGCCGCGGGACCTACCTGTTCGCCGTTGCTGGCCAACAGGGCCAGGCTTGGGTACAGCGCCAGCAACAGAGGGTGAAACGGCCAGACCACGTTCAGCCTTCGCAGGCCGCAGGCTCGAGGCGCTGAACCAGGATGTCGTTCCCGTCTTCGACCTCGATCAGCAGGACCGTCGTCAGGTAGTTATCGTCCCAGCCGACGGACCTGCGCCGCACCAGGCGGTCGATCATGCGTTCCCAGTCGGCCAGGTACTCCACGCGTGCAGCACACAGGTAGGTCAGCATCGAGCCATCGGTCAGCGCCTTCCGGGCCCCGGCGCTGACCTTCCCATCCAGCGCGATCACCGGCTGATCGAGTGTGTAGCTGAGCAGTCCGGCCGAGAAAACGCCGATCCGTGATCCGGGAGGCAGCTGCTCCTCGATGGCAACCGCCGCCCGGAAGAATCCGTCGTCGGGAACGGCCGCCGGGCCCTCCAGGATCCAGCGGTAACTGCCGCCCCAGATCAGCGCCGCGAACGACAGCCCGATCCCGGCGCTGATGGCTGCCGTCGCCAGCCTCCGCGGTCGCCTTTCCGGGAGCCAGCCGATCAGCGCCGAAAGCACTACGATGTGGAAACCAACGGCCAGGGGCGCCACGTAACGCTGGAAGAACCAGGGCCCAAGGATGACGGTGGAGTACGCCAGGGTCAGGCCGAGCGCGTAAACCATCCACAGTCCGACGGCGATCCGCAGTCCCCGCACGGAAGACCTGGCGGCCAGCATCACCAGGCCGAGCAGGGCGATCCCTCCCATCGCAGCCGAGACGGCTTCGGCGGTCGTTCGATCGAGGAAGGCAAACACCGGAAGGGTGAGTGGCAAGAGGGCCGGGACTTGCCGGACCCAGGCCGAGGTGAATTCGATACCGAAGGTCAGGTACATGCCGGCGACGTCAGAGGGTGCTGCCAGCAACGATTGTGCCGTCCCCAGAGGCGGCAGGCCGCGCAGCAGTAAAGTGAGCGTGCGGACCGCCCCTCCCGATTCGGGGATCGGGCCGGCGCCGATGTCGGCGGCGGCGATCGACCAGGGCATCAATGCGAGCCCCAGCCCCGCCCCGATCGCCAACAGCCGCCGGCCGCGCTCGGACGCCGTTTCCGACCCGGGCCGAAGGCACCACCAGCCGATCCCGGCGGCGGCCAGCACCGCCAGGTCGACCCGAGCCAGAGCCGCTATCCCCGAAAGAACTCCTACTCCCACCAGGCCTCGACCTGTGGCTCGACCCGGGTCGACTTGAGTGTAGGTCCACAGGAGCACCGCCATCCCCAGCAGGGTCAGGGAAGTCTCCATGCCGTTCAGGTTGTGCTTGACCACCTGGGGAGACAGGAGGAACGACCCGGTTGCCACCAAGGCGGCCATCGAACCGGGCGCCAGCCGCCGGGCGAGCCGGTAGATCACGAGAGCAGTGGCCATTCCGACCGCGGCACCAAGCGCCTGAGCCGCTTGAATCTGCAGGCCCGGATTCAGCCCCCCGGTCGCCGCTTCCAGCCCACCCAGCAGAGTTGCCCACAGGGGTTGGAATCCCGTGGTCGGTTCCCCGCTGCCCGAAACCACCCAGCCACGGCCGAGCGCCAGATTGCGGGCCAGCACGAGGTAATAGAAGGCGTCATCCGGAAGCGGCATGTTCCCGACCGCCGTCGGGAGGGTGTTGACGATCCCCGCCACGCGGATCGCTGCGCCTCCGACCGCCAGGACTGCCACGGCCAGTCGGGACGGCCCGGATTCGGAGACCAGTCCGTGGTCGGCGCTCACGGCCGGGATGATACCCCAGCGAGTTCGTCCGTTGACGGCTCGCGCTTCGTGTGTTACAAGTCGTAGCACATCGTTCCGGGGCATCCAGCCCGTGAGTCATCGCACGTCCGGCGTCGTGAGCCGGTTCGACGAATCCCGAAGCCAAGGCATATTCACCGCCAAGCACGGCCTCCCGAACCTCGTCAGCCTCAGGCCACTGTCCCGTCCGGCGGAACTGCCCGCCCTTTCGGCCCCGAAATCCCGCCGAAGGGAGCCAGGGTGGCCGCGGCGGCAGTCGCTCGAAGTCTCCCGACCACGTTGAAAATGCGAAATCCGCGGGGACGGCCACCCACCGCCGGGATCTTCCTTCCGGGAGACCCGGGCTCGGGCCGTCGCGGCGGCCGCCGGATCCAGATTTGAGGAGAACTCTATGAGCAGCAAGATTCTGCGCCTGGTCCCCCTGGGGGGGTTGGGTGAGGTCGGCAAGAACATGATGGCGATCGAATACGGCCAGGACATCCTGGTGGTCGATACCGGCATCATGTTCCCCGAGAATGACATGCTGGGGATCGACTACATCATCCCCGACTTTCGCTACCTGCAAGACAAGGCCGACCGGGTGAGAGGCATCATCGTCACCCACGGCCACGAAGACCATACCGGTGCCATCCGCCATGTGCTGGAGACGATCCCGGCGCCGGTGTTCGCCACCCCGCTCACCCGGGGGCTGCTGGAGGCCAAGCTCAGCCGCGGTGGAGCGCTGCGCTCGGCCGACTTGCAGACCATCCGCGCCGGCGACCAGAAGAAGCTCGGACCCTTCGAGGTGGACTTTTTCCATGTCTGCCACTCGATCCCCGACGGGGTCGGCCTGGGCATCTCCACGCCGGCCGGCTTGATCGTCCACTCGGGCGATTTCAAGTTCGACCATACCCCGGTCGACGGGTGGCCCACCGATTTCGCCAAGCTGGCCGAACTGGGCGAGCGAGGCGTCCTGGCCCTGCTGGCCGACTCGACCAATGCCGAGCGTCCCGGCTGGACCCCGTCGGAAGCCGTGATCGATCCGGCTTTCGATTCCGTCTTCGCCCAGGCCCCGGGCCGGATCCTGATCGGCACCTTCGCTTCCCTGATCTCCCGGATTCAACAGGTGGCCCGGGCGGCGGCGGCCCACGACCGGGTGATGGCCCTGGTCGGCACCAGCATGGTCGACAACGTGCGCATCGCCCGCCAACTGGGCTACCTGGAAGTGCCCGACGACCTGATCGTGCCGCTGGATCAGGCGCTCAAGATGAAGCCCGGCCGCGTGGCGCTGATGTGCACCGGCACCCAGGGCGAGCCCTCGTCGATCCTGGGTCGCCTGTCGACGGGCACCAACCGCCAGTTCGACCTGCAGGCCGGCGATACGGTGGTGCTGTCGTCCCACCCGATCCCGGGCAACGAGGAGATGGTCCATCGCACCATCAACCGTCTGCTGAACCGCGGCGCGGCCGTGATCTACGACGCCATCGCTCCCGTGCACGTCTCGGGGCACGCCAGCCAGGAAGAGATGAAACTTCTTCTCCAGCTGATTCGGCCGAAGCACTTCGTTCCGATCCACGGCGAATTGCGGCACCTGCATGCCCACGCTTCCCTGGCCCGGCAACTGGGCATCGAGCCGGAGCGGATCGCCGTCGTCCAGAACGGAACCCCGATCGAGTTTCGCGACGGCGCCATGGCCATCGGCGAGCGCATCCCCGGCGGTTACGTGTTCGTGGACGGTTCCGGCGTGGGCGATGTCGGCCCGGCCGTTCTGCGCGAGCGAGAATCCCTGGCCCGCGACGGGATCGTGGTGGTGCAGATCGAGGTCGACCGGCGTACCGGGAAACTGAAGGGGAACCCCAGTCTGATCTCGCGCGGGTTCGTCTACAAACCGGAGGCCGAGGCCCTGCTGGCGGAGGCGCAAACCCGCATTCGCCAGACGGTCGAGGCCACCGACGGGGGCGACCTTTCCGGCGCCATCGAGCGCGAGCTGTCGAAGCTGTTCTATGCCGAGACCAAGCGCCGCCCGATGGTGATCGTCCTCCCGACCTCGGCAGGGTAGCCCTCGCCCGGTTGATGCCGCAGCCGGCCCCGCACCGGCCCGATTCCTTCAAGGGTTTCCGCTGCGGGCGCCGGCCTGATCTCAGCCCGACCCGCAAGTCACTGCCCCAGTTGCAGCGCCCCTCCGGCAAAGCCTGCGGGTGCCGCTGGGTATAATCCGCCGGCGCATGAAACCAACCCTGGCGTCGCTAGCCGCCGGCCTCCTCCTGACCGCCTGCACCGGCGCCGGGCTCTTCTCCACACCGAGCCCGACACCGGTCCCGCCCACCATCACTCCGACGCCGATTCCCCTGGCCGCGCTGGTGAATGGGGAGGGGATCCTGCTGTCCGACCTGGCGGCCGAACTGGCGCGCTTCGAAGCCGCCCAGGCCGAGCTTGGCATCGACCTTGCATCCCTGGGCGATGTTCGAGCGACCGTGCTCGAGGCGCTCATCGAACGGGCGCTGCTGGCCCAGGGCGCGAAAGACAGCGGGTCGGAGATCTCCCCGGCCGAACTCCAGACCGAGATCGATCGGCTGGCGCAAGCCCGGGGAGGCAACGAAGCGATGGGCGCCTGGTTGGCCCAGAACGGTTACACCCTCGAGGCCTTTGCCAGAGCCTTGCGGGAGGACATGCTGGCGACGCGTATGATCGAAGAGATCACGGCCTCGATCGGCGAAACTTCCGAGCAAGTGCGCGCTGCGCACGTGCTGGTGGCGTCACGGGCCGAGGCCGACGGATTGCAGGCCGAGGCCGAGGCGGGGTCCGATTTCGGAGACCTGGCTCGGCAGTGGTCGCTGGATGCCAGCACCCGGCCCGCCGGCGGCGACCTGGGCTGGTTTCCCCGGGGCTACTTGCTCGTCCCGGAAGTCGATCAGGCCGCCTGGGCCCTGGTCCCCGGCGGTGAGACCCAGGTGGTCGAGAGCGTCCTTGGTTTTCACCTGGTTCAGGTGATCGAACGCGGCGAACACGCACTCAGTCCGGACGCACGCCGCTACCTGCGAGAAAGCGTTGTACAGGCCTGGCTGGTGGACCAACGCCAGGCGTCGCAAATCGAGATCCTTCCCTCGCCCTAGAGGAAGTGGAGGCGAACCGATGGAAGACATCTACAACCCCAAGCCCCGAAGAGGCCTTGCCGGCTTGCTGGCGAACTGTCTGACGTTCGTCTTCGCGCTGGCTTCGCTGGTCGGGGCCGGCGGGGTGGCCGCCGTCTTCGCCAACCCAGACCTGATCGAGTTCGTCGACGCCTACCTGCCCGGGGTTAATCTGGAACCGGCGCCAACCCTGCCTCCCACCCTGGGATACCCGACGGTTACCAACACACCGGAGATCTACCTGCCTCCGACGTGGACTCCCACCATCTCGCCCACGCCCTCGGGCACGCCCACCGAAACCGCCACCCCCGAACCGACCGCCACCGAGACCCCGGTCCCGATGACCCCGACCCCCGGCCCGTCTCCGACCGGAGCTCCATTCGCGGTCCAGCCGGGGAGCAACGTGCTGGTGGCCAATTTCGCCAACGACCTGGCGTGTTCCTGGATGGGGGTCGCCGGACAGGTGTTCGACAAGAACCGGAATCCCCTGACCGGGATCACGGTGCGCGTCGACGGTCAACTGGCGGGGCAGCTCTTCAACCAGGATGCCGTGACCGGCAGCGCCGCCCGTGTCGGCCCGTCCGGCTACGTGATCAACCTTTCGGACCGCCCGATCGCCTCCACCGGCACTTTGTTTGTCCAACTGTGGGACACGGCCGGCCTTCCCCTGTCCGACAAGGTCTCGATCAACACCTCCGACCAGTGCAACCAGAACCTGGTGTTTCTCAACTGGGTCCAGGTGCGCTGACCATCGCCGGTTCGCAATCAGACAGGCCCCCGCCTTCCGGCGGGGGCCTGTTCGTTGTTTACGAAACGCGATGGCTTGTTCAGCCCGAGAGGCGTCCCTCGGCCTCCAGGGCGCTCCGCACTTCAGCGCAGACCAGGTCGACCTGCTCCTCGGTCATCACCCCCGAGAAGGGAAGCGCCAGGGAACGACGCGCCAGGTCTTCCGCCACCGGGAAATCCCCGACCCGATAGCCGAATCGCTCCACGAAATAGGGTTGAAGGTGGATCGGCGTGAAGTACGGTCGAACTCGGAATCCCGGCCTCGAGCAGCCGGCGGGCGATGGCGTCCCTGGCCGTACCGGCCTCGAAGCGCACCACGTAGACGAACCAGCTCATCGTGCTGGTCGTCGAACGGATCGGGAGTGGCTCGACCCCCGGACTCTCCGCCAGCCGCTCGCCATACCAGCCCGCCACGGCCGCCCGGCGACCCAGCAGCTCGTCAAAACGGCCGATCTGGGCCAGGCCCAGCGCCGCGCTCGAATTCGTCCAACCGGTAGTTGTAGCCGAGATGGGTGTGCTCCAGCCAGGTGTCGCCGGGCGACCGGCCCTGGTTCCGCAGCGACCGGAAAACGCCCGCCCAGTCGTCGCGATCGGTGACGATCACCCCGCCCTCCCCGGTGGTCATCTGCTTGTTGGGATAGAAGGCGAAGACCCCGGCGTCGCCGAAGCGTCCGGCCGGCCGTCCCTGATAGCTTGCGCCGAACGCCTCGCACGAGTCCTCGATCAACGTCAGCCCATGGGCTTCGGCTTCCGCCTCCAACTTCTCGTAGTCGGCGGGTTGGCCGAAAGCGTCCACCACCAGCAGGGCCTTCAGGATCCCGCCGGTCACCCCGCCGCGCGGCAGGCGGGGTTCGGCCCGCCATCCGCTGTGCAGCAGATCGTGGATCGCCTCCCCGGCAAGCGCCGGGTCGAGGTTGCCCGTGTCGGGCTCGACATCGACGAACACCGGAACGGCGCGCTCATACAACAGGACGTTGGCCGAGGCGACGAACGAGAAGGGGGTCGTGATTGCCAGATCCCCGTCGGCGATTCCGGCGGCACGCACCGCCAGGTGCAGGCCCGCCGTGCCCGACGAGACCGCGATGGCATGACGGGCGCCGACTCGCTCGGCCACCGCCGCCTCGAAGGCCTCTTGCCGGGGCCCGAGGCTCAAGTGCGGCGTCTCCAGCACCTCCAGCACCGCCCGACGTTCCTTGTCGGTCAGATCGGGGGACGACATCGGCACCTTCATGGCGAAGGGAACCCCGGGATTCGGCCCAGGTCTGCCAGGCTGCGCACTTCGAAATCGGGCTCGCCTCGAGGTGAAGCTGGCTCGACGTTGCGGTGCAAGCCGTCCGGCCTTCGCACTCGCACACTTCCCCAGCCTGCCCGCCGCGCTCCCAGGAAGTCCTTGGCCGGGTTGTCCCCGATGTAGATCACTTCTCGGGGTTCGAGGGGCAGCTCGGCGAGCCAGCGGCGAAACGGCTCTGGCGACGGCTTCCATAGGTCGCGCTCATCTTCCCCCATGATCACCCTGCGTTCGATCCGGCCAGCCAGGCCCAGGGCCGCCACCTTCGCCTGCTGGACCTCCCGGCCGCCCTCGGTGATCAATCCAACGCGAAATCTCCCCGTCCAGGTCGGCCAGCACCGGTAGGACGTCGGGGTACAGGGAGATCTGCGGCAGGTGGGAGCGGTAGGCTTTGATCATCAACTCCCGGTTCGACCCGACCGCGTGCCCCCTGCGGCGAAGCCAGCGATCAAACGCGTCTCCGCGGACCCCTTCCTCGAAATCCGCCCACAGTTCCTGGAACACCGCCTCTTCGTCTTCGCCCAGGACACGCCCCGCCCAGCGGGCGGACGCCCGAAACCCGCTGCGGACGAACTCCACTTCGGGATACAGCGTGTCGTCCAGGTCAAACACCACCGCCCGCCATCGGCTCATCTGATTCCTTGTCAAGAAAGAACGAATCATCGTAGCGCGTCAGGTAAACGCCGGTCCGGTAGGTTCCCACCGGCGGAGGATCAAAGGGAAGGCCCGCCGCTTCCCGAAGATACCACTCCGGTGCGGGCACACCAGCTGCCACGCCCAACGGCATCCCGCCGGCAAACCGGGCGTTGATCTCGGTAAACAGCGGCCGTTCGTCCTGGCCGAGCAGGCATTGGATTGTGATCGGCCCGACCGCAGCCAGTTCCCGGCCGATCGTCTGGCATGCTTCGATCAAGTCGGGATCACGGACGGTGACCCCCTTGTGAACTTCGCCCCAGCGGACTTCGATCCTGCGCCGCGAGACTACCGCCAGAAGGCGAGATCCGTCGAGGCTGGCATACACATCGTTGGTGATCTCGGCCCCCGGCACGAAAGCCTGGACGATCGGGTCTTCGACGTAACCGAGGAAGAAACCGAGCTGGCGAGCGTCTTCGACGCGAAAGGCGTTCTTCCCGGCGCTGCCGGTGCGAGGTCGAACGAACAAGGGGAAAGCGGGCGAAGCGGGCAACGTTTCCGGCAGCCAGGTCGGCGGGGTCGCCAGGCCACGGGCGTGCAGCCACTCGTGTGTCTTCCACTTGTCGCGCGTGATCTGCGCCGCCTCGACCCCCACGACGACCACCCGGCACCCGGCCGCCTCCAGGGTCGTTCGCCCGGCGGCCAGAACGGGGATGGCCGGGTCGATCAGGGGAAACACCAGGTCTACCTGCTCGGCGCGGCACAGGTCCGTCAGGGTTGGCAAGAAGCCGGGATCGTCCAGGCGGGGAACGATTTGGCGAACATCGGCCTCCTGGAGCGACGGCGCCAGCGGGTCGATGTCGGCGGCGATCAGCCGGACCTCCAGCCCGAGGTCCTCCCCGGCCCGGCGGAAGAGCCGCAGCAGCTCGACCCTGCGCCCGGCGCCGACGAACAGAAGGCTAACCCGTGTCATGGGGCTTGACTCCGATAGCCAGGTAGCCACCAGGGATGCGATCCCGCGCCGGTCCCCGATCGAGCCAGCCGTCGAACCATTTGAGCGGGTAGCATAGCAGAGCGGCGGCAGCCTTCATGGGAAGGTAAAGGCGGCGGCTGATTCGGGCCGCCGCGCTCGCAGCGAATTCAACGGCGATCCGGTACAGGCCCGTGCCGGCCCCGACCGAAGTGCGCAGGCTCGCCACTTGCAGGCCCTCCCGGACCAGGAGTTCCCGCAACCCCGCCCCGGTGAAGCGCCAGTAATCCTCCGGTCCCGGATGGTAGCCGAGGATGAAGGGCGCCTGCAGGTAGACCTTTCCGCCGGAGCGCAGCACCCGAGCCATCTCCCCGACAGCGGAGAACGGATCGGCAACGTGTTCGAGTGCCTCCTGGGCGATGACCAGATCGAACGCCGAAGCCAGGAACGGAAGCCGTGCGGCGTCCGCCACGCAGTCCGTGGCATCGTGCCGGACCAGGTCCACCTGGAGCAGGCGCGGGTCGAGCCGTTCCGGACCGCCGCCGACATTCAAGCCACGCCCCTGGGTCCAGCCTTCCAGCAGGACTCCGAGCGCCTTGCGCACCGGTCGGGAGGCGTTCTGATCGGCGTACACACTCGCGACAAATCGGCGGCGCATCGATGGCCCGCTCATCTCGAGACGACCTGTCGGAACGTCGCTTCAAGGAGTTGGGCCTGCTGCCGGCGATCAAAACGGAGTTCGATGGCCCGCCGACCCTGCGCCCCCATTCGGCGCGCCGCCTGTCGGTCGTCGGCCAGGGTCCGCACCGCTTCGGCCAGAGCCTGGGGGTTCCCGGGCGGCACCGCAACGCCGGCCCCCTCTTCTTCCACCACCTTCCGAATGACCCCATCGATCGCCAGCACCACGGGACGCCCGGCGGCCATATAGTCGAAGACCTTGTTGGGGTAGGTGGTAGCGTACAGCGCCAGAGGACGCAGGATGGCCAGGCCGGCGTCGGCGCCCGCCAAGACATCGGCCATGCCGTCCTTCGCCACAGGGGGCAGGAATAGCAGGTTCGTCAGCCCGCGCGCCTCGGCCGCCTCGGTCAGTCGTCGTTTCTCGCGGCCGTCCCCCACCAGGACGAACACGACGTCCGGCCTTTGCCGCAGGCTGTCGGCCGCGGCCATCACCACGTCCAGATCATTCGAGGGGCCGTGAGCACCGGCGTACAGAGACCACGAAGCGATCGCCCAGGCGGTGGGTGCGCCGAAAGGCGCCTCCATCCGCGGCCGGCGAGAAACGCGTCGGATCGACCCCGTTGGCCACCAGCGTGATCTTGGAAGCCGGCACCTGATGCTGAGCCAGGTGCGAGAAGAAGCCCGGCGAGTTGATGATGATGTGGTCGCTGCGCCGGTACAGAAGCCCTTCCAGCCCTTCCGACAGGGTGATCAGCAGCGGGCTGCGCAGAACCCCCGCCGCCACCGCGAACGCGGGCCACAGATCGCGTACCTCGAAAACCCAGCGGGCGCCTCGAAGCCGGGCCAGGATCCAGGCCGAGGCCACCTGCAGCAACGGTGGAGAGGTGGCCCACACCAGATCTACGTTGCGCAGCCGCAGGCCGACCGCCAGCGAAGTGAGCGTGAACCAGACGAAACCGACAGTCCGCCAGAAGAAGCTCCGCTGCCCCCCACCCAGTGTGCCGCAGCGAACGACCTCCAGCCCCTCCCCGAGTTGTTCCCTCCGAGGAGATGCGACCGGCATGCCGGTCAGGTAGCTTCGTGTGCCGGCCAGGATCGTCACCCGGTGACCCGAGCGAACCAGGGACTCACAGAACTCATAGTGGCGGGTTCCACCCGGGTCGTCCGGACGGATGAACAGTTGGTGGATCAGCAGGATATGCACGCTTGAGGGATCGGGTCGGTCCGGCGGGAACCGCATTCTACCATCGCGGCTCCTCCAGACGCGGCAGGGCGCAGCCGTCCACCCCGCAGACGGCTGCGCCCTGCCAGCATTCCAGCCTCGGCCGAGGCCTACATCATGTGGGCCTTGGCCAGGTCTTCCTTGACAATCAGCCAGGCTTCATGAGCCTGCCCGGGCACCTTGGTGACGGCGAAGTAGCGCATCTTGCCCTTCAACTCCTTCACCTCGATGCGCCATTCACTGCTCGGGAACTTGCTCTTCGTCTTCACATCGTAGAAGTTCAGCTCCGGCTTCACTTCCTCTTCCTCCTTTAGCACGCCCGTTCTGGATTCGGCACTTCTGAGCGTGGATACTACATGGGTAGCCTTGCGCTTGCAAGGTCTTTCCTGAAGGAGCTTTCCCAGGCAGATGGCCAGTGTTGCGGCGGAACCGCCACATCTAGCCAAGAAGACCGGCCCAGGCAGAATCCTGCCATCCCTGCGGGTCCTGGCCTGGTTGTATTTCGGCGATGGGAATCGGCCGGGTTTGCCTTGTCTTAGGTCTTCCGAGGGCCCTGGTACTCGTCTACGGTGTCCTGACCCGCCGGGGACACGCCTTCCCGCCGGATCGCCTTGAGCATCGTCTCGGCCAGAATCCGCACGTCCAGCCACAGCGACCGGTTGTCGACATACCATAGGTCGAGCGTGAACTTCTCCTCCCAAGAGATGGCGTTCCTGCCCCGGATCTGAGCCCAGCCGGTCATTCCGGGGAGCACTTCATGCCTGCGAGCCTGCTCCGGGGTGTAGCGATCCAGGTAGGCCAGGAGCAAGGGTCTCGGCCCCACCAGGCTCATCTCCCCGCGCAGCACGTTGATCAGCTCCGGAAGCTCATCCAGGCTGAACGATCGAAGGAATCGACCAATACCGGTGAGCCGCTCCGAGTCCGGCAGCAGAGCGCCGGACGCGTCTCGGCCCTCGGCCATGGTGCGGAACTTGAACAGCGTGAACGGTGCGCCCCTCAACCCGGGCCGGGTCTGGGAGAACAGGACGGGCGATCCCAGGCGGAGCCGCACCAGCACCGCCAGGATCAGGAGCAGCGGGAAGATCAGGATGATTCCCGGGATCGTCAGGACGAGATCGAACAACCTCTTGCTCCAGGGGACTCCGTCGGGGAGCAGGCTCGCCGCCATACTACTAGCCGCCTCCCCTTTCAGTAGATCGAGGGAAAGGCTCCGATCCCTCCCAGAACTCGCCGGAGCGAGTCGGGCCACGATCCGGCAGCGCCGATCCTCGTACGAATGCGCAGAGGAAGCCGGTCGCTCACTTCCAGAACGAGTCGAAGACAGGGGGCGAGTTGGCCATAGCCGGGAGACCACCACCCCAGCCGTTGTGGGGACCCCGAGATCCGATCCCCGCCCACCCACTCGCCGGCTCTGGCCAGCGCCGCACGCGCTCCAGCGCCTTCCCACTCGAATGCCAGCGGTCCTTCCTCCGACTCCACGGTGATGGCCCCGGCGGCGATCTCCCAGCGCCAGTCCGGCAGATTCCATCCGACGGTCAGCCGTGCCTGGCCCGCCCCCTTGGCTTCGTCCACCACCAGCCAGGCTCTGCCTTCGAACACGCCAACCGTTCGCCTCACCCGCACCCCTAGCTTGCGATACCCATCATGCTCGGCGACTAGCGCCTCGACCACTTCGTCGGCCCAACGCGCCGTGATCCTGCCCTGGGCGCGGTCCACCCACAGGAACCGTCCGGCGCGCCGCATCGGGTCCCTTCTGTTGACGACCGGCGTGTTGTGCACGTCGGCCGACGACATCCCTCCCTCCCATGGGGCAGGACCGTTGTAGAGGTAGGAACCGGGATCGAAGGCGAGTGGAGCGTCGCGCCACCACAGGTCGAGGTGCAGCTGGTCGGAGTGACCGGGCCTGCCCTGGAACGTGACGCACCGGAGGACGCCCCGTGTCTGATCTCCTTGAAGGAAGAACTGTCCGGCGTCGGGGAGGGCCTTCGGCGTCGGTGGCTTCGCCGGGCGGGCCTGGAGCAGCCCGAGCCATCGCGCTGCTTCCTGCCATGGGCCATCTCCGTACCACGATTCGCCCGCCGCCATCCTGGCGGCGGCTTCCACTTCCGGTCGGACGTCTGTCGGCGCCCCGCCCGCCAGCCGCAACACCACGGAGCTGTCGTTCGGACCAAAGAGGGGGATGCGGCCATCGGTCGGTCCGGCCATTCTCGCCAGAGCTCCGGCCAGCAGCCTGAGGCGAGGGCGGATCTCTTCGAACAGGCGGTCGTCTGTCAGCCGGGCAAGCCCACAACACCAGGTCCCCAGCGCCAGCGCCAGCCGCTGGTAGTTGGCTGAGTGCTGCACGTACCCGCCGTCGTCGAATACCTGCCGCGTGAACCCGTCGACCAGCGCCCGGCGTCCTCGACCAAGCCACGCCGCCGAGGAACGCAGCTCCGGGTAGAGCAACCCCGCCGTGTACAGTCCCGCTCCCTCGCTCAACAGGTGGTTGTTGCCCTGTGCCCGTGCGTAGTCCAGAGTTGCGGCGACCCGTTGAGCATGGGCGTGGACCAATCGCAACACCATCTCCAGACGGGCGGGCTTGTCGCGCCAGGCTGGCAGGAACGCCTTCTCGGCGAAGGCCAGCGCCAGGATGCGCAGAGCTGCCTCCTGACCGGAGGTCCAGTGCACGCCACGGTAGGGCGGGTTGGCTTCTCTCCAGCTTTCGATCAGGCGCCAGGCTACGCGCGCATATTCCCGGTCGCCGCCCCAGCGAAACGCCCGGGCCAGTGTGAACAGCCAGCCGAAGCGCGACAGCTCCCACACCAGCCGGACATCGCGCCCGGGATGCTCAAGAGGGATCTCCGTCCAATGAGGATCCCTGTTGAAAGCAGGTTGGTCGGCAAGGGGCGGCGGGAAGGCGTGCCAGTTCGGGTCGGTTCCCAGCTCGATCGGAGGTCCGCCAAAGAGTCGGAAGCGGCCCGTCCGGATTTCGTCGGCCTCTTCGATCAGGCCCTCCGGGGTGGATCCATCGTCCCACGGCAACCCGGGAAGCCTGGGGTCGAAGAAGAACTTCGGCTCCACACGGTCTGCACGGGCGGCCCCGATCATCCCTTCCTGATCAGGGAATCCGGTCCCGACGAGATCGTTGAGCGCGATCGACTCCCAAGGGAGGGAAGGGGTCCGTCGGCGGGTTACTCCGCTGCGCAGCTGGATTCGATACCGAAGGTAGGCGAAGACGGCCTCCGGGCCAAGCTCGCGGAGCGCGAGCAGCCCGGTCCGGAGGTCGGTCATTTCGTGGTGGAGGTTGCCGGCAGCTCGACGGCTTCGCCTCGTCGGAGAGCAACGGCCGCCGCCAGCGTCGCTTCGGTGACCTGCAACAGTTCGGCGACCGGGATCGGCGGCGGGCCGCCGTGTTCGATCGCCGACAGGAACGCCTTCCAGTGCGCCGCATGCCCCTTGTCGATCTTGCCGCGCCGGCGAACCGTCCGCCGCCGCCCCTGCGCAACCATCTCCAGGCTTCGGAAGTCGTCGAGCACGGCCACCTTCCCCGGCGCAAACACCTCGACCCGTTCCTTGCCGAAGGATCGATCGCCGTGTACGGCATAGATGATCGTGCCCAACGAACCGCCGGCAAACTCCGCCACCAGCAGCAGATCGTCGCCACCCGAACCCCGGGCCGAGATGCGCCGCGGGCCGGAGCCGGCCAGCCAAGTCAGGTAGTCGATGAAGTGGCAGACCTCGCCCAGCAGCCGGCCTCCGCCCTGCGCCGGATCAGCCATCCAGTGGTTTGGCGGAAGCGGGCCGGCGTTGACCCGATAGACGATTGTCAACGGGCCGGGCGCCTCTCCCAGGAAGCGGCGCAACTCGTGGCTGAGAGGCGCAAAGCGCCGGTTGAACCCGACGGTCAGCAGACCGGCACCGGCGCCCAGCGCCTGGCGGACGTCGCCCAACCCTTCGGAATCGATGGCCAGCGGCTTTTCGCACCAGACGTGCTTGCCGGCTCGCAGGGAGGCCGCCGTCTGGCGGGCGTGGAGATGATGGCGGGTGAGGACCGCCACGGTGTTCAGTTCGGGATCCTCGATCAATCGCACATCGTCGCTGGTGGCGTAGGCGAAACCGAAGCGACGGGCGGCCTCGGCAGCCGCCAGACCGCGGGCGGAGGCCACGCCGACCCGGCCCACCCTGCCCTCGCGCTTCAGAATCGGCAGGACCACGTCCTGGGCGAACCGCCCCGCGCCCAGCAGACCGATCCTCACCGCCGCGGCCCGCGCCGCGACTTTGCCCGTGAGAAGAGTCTTGCCATGCGGGGGAACCGGGCCCTGCCCGGAGCGATACTCGAGCAAGACCGCCAGCGACCCTGAATCGGATCCGCTGCGAATCCGCTCGTAGGCCTCCGCCGCACGCTCCAGGGGGACACGGTCGGTGATCAGCGGAGAAACGTCGATCCGGCCCTGCCCCACCAGATCGACGAAGGCCTGCAGATTGCGGCCTTCCGTCCAACGCACGTAGCCCTGCGGGTAGTCGCGCCCTTCCTCTTCATACGACGGATCGTAGCGTCCGGGGCCGTAGGAGCGAGAGACGACCAGGGTCAGTTCCTTGGCATAGTAGGCCTTGCGCGGCACGGTCATCCCGACCGCACCGACAGCCACCACCCGCGCCCGGTCACGAGCAACCGCGGCGGCCAGTTCCACCGGATCGCTCGACTCCGTGTCGGCGCAAATCAACACCGCGTCCACACCCCGCCCGGCGGTCGCCGCCTCCAGCGCGCTCTCCGCTCCCTCCCGGGGGAAGCCTCGCGCGCCGACACGCTCCGCCAGGCGTACCCTTGCGGGATCGAGATCGACCCCGAACACGTCCGCCCCGGCGCTGCGGGCGATGGCCGCCGCCAGCAACCCGATCAAACCCAACCCTACTACCGCCACGCTCTCGCCCAGTTGGACTTCTGCCAGCCGGAACCCGTGCAGAGCGATCGCACCCAGGGTGGCGAAGGCGCCGTCTTCGAACGAGACCGAGTCCGGCAGGCGGGCCGTCAACAAACGCGGAACAACGGCGTACTCGGCGTGCACCGCATAGCCTCCGCCGGCGCAGGCTACCCGGTCGCCGGGGCGCAGGTCGTCGACGGCCTCGCCCACCTCGACCACGGTGCCGGCCGAGGCGTAGCCCAGGGCCATCGGCTCGGCCAGGCGGGAGCGGACCGCGTCGATCGCCGCCGTCACCCCTTCGCGGCGGGCCTTGTCGATCGTCTGGCGAACCAGGTCGGGGCGGGCGCGCGCCTTCCCGAGCAGGCTGCTCTCGGCAAACTCGGCGACCATGCGCTCGGTACCACTGGAGAGGATCGAACAGGCGGTGCGAACGACCACCTGGCCGCGTCCGGCCGTCGGGACGGGGACCTCGACCACGCGCGTTCCCCCGCCGCGCAGATCCTGCACCGCCTGCTTCATCGTCGAGCTCGGCTCATCCGGCCTCGCGGCCGGCATTATAGCCCATGGGTTCCCGGCTCGAGCGAAGCACCTGCGCATAGAAATCGGCGGCGAGCGGCATGCACTCCTGGTAATCGGCGTGCTCTGCGATCCGTGCGGTGTTGATCTCCCTTGCCTGGTTGCGCAGGGACTCGTCTCGCAGGCCCCGCAGCAGGGCCTGGGCCACCTGGACCTCGTCTCCGGGGTCCACCAGCAACCCGTTGTGCCCGTCGTCGATCCACTCGCGCACCGACTCCAGGTCGCCGGCCAGCGGAAGACAGCCACTGGCCATCGACTCGAGCAGCGTGTTGGGCGTGCCGTCGTGAGTGCTGAGCGAGACGGAGATCGAGGAGCGGCGGAACAAGGCCGCCATCGATGTGGCATCGAGCTGGGGCAAGAGCCGCAAGCGCGGTCCGAGGTCGAGTTGTTTCCGCCAACCTTCGGCCTCGGCCGCACCTTCCGCCGCCGCCACCAGAAAGACGGTTTCCGGCTCCTCGGCCAGCACCCGGGGCAGCGCCCGGAAGAACGTGTCGCTGCGGACGTAGGCCCGCAGGCCCCGGGGCTGCACCACGACCGGTGCGGCGTGCGGCACGCCGAAGTCCGGGTCGGCGGAATCCGGGCCGGGGTGGAACACCTCGCGCCGGACCCCGCCGTTGCCGGGGATCACCAGGCTCGGAAGGCCGGGACGCCATCCCATCGCCCCCGCCAGGCGGGCGTCCCGAGCGCAGTCGGCATGCAACCCGTCGGCACGACGCAACACCGCCCGCGTCGACCAGCGCATGAAGGGAGTCGATGGCGCGTGCAGGGTCAGGTCATTGCCCCAAGTGGAAACCACCAGGGGGGCGGCAGGGCGGGCGGCGGCGGCCAGCATCCCTTCCAGCGGGATCCGCATCGCATGAATCAGGTCCGGCCGAAGCCCGCGCAGGACGCCCCGCAGCCTTGCGGAAGCCCGCCGCGCCAACCACGGCCCGATCCAGTGGCGCACGGTCGTCAGGCCGGCCAGAGTCAGGCGAGTCCGGCCGACCCCGATCGGATCCGAACCCGCGCCGCCTCCCCGGCCCCACAGCGGGACGATCTCGAGCGACGCCAGTCCGTCCAATCCGGCGCAGGCCCGGGTGGTGATCAAGTGGACCTCTTCGCCGGCGGCGATGAAGTACTCGATCCAAGACCGGGCGATCGGACTGCGACCGTCGGCGACGAAAGCCAGCCTCACGCGGCTCGGCCTCCTGTTTGGCTCAGCACCCGAACGAAGACCTCCACCATGGCGTCGGGGTTGAAGCGCCATCGGGCGAGTTCGTGGGACGCCTGTCCCATCGCCTTCCAGCGTCCGCGCTCCGCCAGCGCCTGCGCCATCCCCGCGGTCAGCGCCGCGGGATCCTCCGGCCGCACCAGCCAGCCGTTGCGCGGGGTCACCATATCTTCCTGCGAGCCGTCGCCGCGTGCCGCCAGGACCGGCAATCCCCGGGCCAGAGCCTGCTGCAGCGCCAGGCCACCGGTTCCAGGCAGGACAAACAGATCGGCCTGATCGAGCAATCGAAGAAGGTCGCGGCCGTAGGCCGCTCCGACGAACACCGTGCTCGGATGAATCCGGAGTGCCAGGGTCTCGAGTCGATCCCGGTCGGGGCCGTCCCCGACGATCGTCAGATGCGGCGCAGGGCGGAGGCCGGCGCAAGCGCCCAGAAGGTAATCGACCCGCTTGCGCGCCTGCAAGCGGCCGACGAAGATTAGCCGCGGCGCACGACTCGTCGTCGTCGGCCGACGGCGCGGCAGGCGCCGAGCCGCCGGCTCGACCGCGTTGGGTGCCACGAAGATTCGTCCCACCGGCACGCCGGCGGCGGCGTATTCCGCCGCGCCGCGGGTGCTGTACGCGATCACCGCATCCAGGCGGCGCAAGAACCTCCGGCGCCACCACAGGGTCAGCGGCCCGGAGGCCGGCGCACCCATTCCCCAGCCGATCACCGGCCGGCCTCGCTGGCGCATCCAGCGAATCCCGGCCGATGTCGAAAGGTAGCGGGGATTGGCTTCCACCACCAGCACGTCCGGGTCGGATCGTTCAAGCCAGTTCAGCAGACCGCGCTGGTAGCAGGCGTAGAACGGTCCTGCCAGCAGGTGGAGATTCTCGGCGCGGGTCCAGCGGGCCCGCTCGGTGGCCTCGGCCGAGCGGATCGACTCCGCCGGCCGGGCGAACCCGGCAAAGACCTCGAGGCCCCCGCGGGACCGTCGCGCCAGGGCGTCGAACAACCCTGCACGATACGCAGGCAACACCCGCTGTTGGATGGCTGCCCTTCCACCGAACCTGACGGCCCCGGTCATGCTGCCGTCCCCGGTGGAAAGGCGAGAATGTGCACCGGCGGCCGGCCCGAGCCGGTCGCCGCGCCACCGGGGCGAAGCGGTTCGACCAGATACCCGGCTCGCCGCAGGACCGTGTCCACTTCTTGGCGAGCCTGCGGGCCATGGATCTCCACCGCCAGGATCGGTCGGATCTCGCGCAACACCCTCTCCATCCCGCGCAGGGCCGAGCCTTCCCCGCCCTCCAGATCGACCTTCACCAGGGAAGGCGCCGGGTGCCCCTGTTCGAAAACGTATCCGTCGAGCGAGACTGTCTCGACCTCGATCGATCGCTCCGACCCTCCGTCGGGTCCGGAAGGCGACCGCAACCTCCCCATCGCGCCAGAGGCGTGCACCAGAAACTGGCGGGGACCGCTCGCCTCGCCCACCGCCGCCGCCACCACCTCGATCCGGTCGGCCATGCCGTTCAGCGCGATCGCTTCCCCCAGGCGGGCGACGTTTTCCGGCAGAGGTTCGAAGGCAATCACCCGACCCGTCGGGCCCACTCCTCGCGCCAGCAGGAAGGTTGTGTAGCCGACATTGGCCCCCAGATCGTAGGCCACCGATCCCGGCGTTGTCAGGCGCAGGATCTCCCGCGCCAGGTCCGGTTCGTAGTTGCCCAGCCAGAGGTCCTTGTCCACCTGCAGGTCGAGCAGCAGCCAGGTCCCGGCCAGAGGGCCCGAGGCCACGCGCACCGCCCGGACTCCATGAGGCGCCGCCAGGTTGAGCGCACGGCGAAGCCCGCGGGTGAGCGGGCCGAGACGATACAGGGCCAGCCGCGCTCGCACCGGCATCCGCCTCGCCACGGCCGCCGTCAGGTTCAGCAACCAAGGGCCCATCGGGGGGATTCTACCTGCCGCCTCCCCGGGGCGCTCACCAGCCGAGGACAGCCAGGTACTCCTCGATCATTCGGTCGAGCCCGAAACCCTCTTCGGCGCGACGGCGGGCGCCGCTCCGGAAGCGGGGCAGATCCCCCAGAATGCCGAGCGCCGCCCGCGCCAGGCCGTCGAGGTCGGGGGGGTCGATCCTCCACGGGTCGCCGCCGAAGGGGACCACCGCCCCGGACCGCTCGTCGACGATCTCCGGGATCGCTCCGGTGTCGAACGCCGCAACCGGCGTGCCGCAAGCCAGCGATTCGATCACGCTGTTGGGGCAAGCCGGGTGCAGATCGGCTGAGAACAACAGATCGGCCGAACGAAGCCAGCGCGGCACCTCGGCCGGCGCCACCTCACCGATCCACTCCAGGTTCACCGTTCCGGCCCGGGCCGGCTTCGAGATCCTGCCTCCCGGGCGGCCGAGGATCGAGAGCCTGATCCCGCCGGGTTCCACTTCGGCCAGCCGATCCGCCAGGCCGACCGCCCACTCCAACCCGATCTCGTACCCGCCGCCGAGGGCGCCCTCCAGCACCAGGAGCCGCCGTTCGGCGACCGCTTCGAGCCGGGCGCCATCCGGCGTGAATTCATCCAGTGGAACGGCGTTGCGAATCACTGTGCTGGCCCCCGGAGCCGGGCCGAAGCGGCGTTCCCACCAGGTGCGGGCAAATTGACTCTGGTAGACGACCTGGTCGGCCAGCCGCGAGCGGATCAGGCGCAGCAGGAGATTGTTGAGTTCGGCGCGCAGGAAATGGCTGGCCCCCGTCGGGCGGCGGCGATGGATCCAGTTCAGCCCGTCCAGCCGCTGGATCACGCGGACCCCGCGACGCCGAGCTGCCAGCAAGCCACCCAGCGAGCGCGTCCCGCCGATCACAAGCACCGCGTCCCCGGGCGTCCGGACGTCTGAGGAGACTTCGATCGCCCGTCCCGCCAGACCCGCCGCCAACCGGCGCTGGAAACTCGCCGGCCCTGCGATCCCATGGATACGGGGGACAAGAGTGAGCCGGCGAATCATGCGACTGCGAAGGCGTCCCACCCCAACCCGGGGTGGGAGATGGTTGCTCCTACCCGACCGGGAGCGACCACTTCTCAAGCAGCGCCGTCACGATGCGTTCGGCGGCATGACCGTCGCCGAACGGGTTTTCCGCGTGGGCCATGGCGGCGTAGGCCTCGGGGTCGTCCAGCAGCCGCATCACCTCGCGGCGAATCCGATCGGGCTCGGTCCCCACCAGCCGGGCCGTGCCGGCCTCGACCGCCTCGGGACGTTCCGTCACCTGACGCATCACCAGCACAGGTTTCCCGAGGGCCGGGCCTTCCTCCTGGAGCCCTCCCGAGTCGGTCAGGATCAGGCGGCAGCGCTGCATCAGATACACCATCGGCTGGTAGTCGAGGGGTTCGATCAGTCGGACGTGGGCGAGTTCGCCCAGGATCCGGTGCGCCGGCTCCCGCACCTGGGGGTTCAGGTGGACCGGGTAGACGAACTGCACCTTGCCGCGGTAGGCGTCGGCCAGCGAATGGATCGCCGAGAAGATCCGCTCGAAGGGCTCTCCGAAGTTCTCGCGCCGGTGCGCCGTCACCAGGACGATCGACTGATCCAGAGGGATCCCGGCCAGCGGTCCCCGCTCCGGATCGTACGGACGCCGGGCGATGGCCTGCAAGGCGTCGATCACCGGGTTGCCGGTCAGGCTCACCCGATCGGGCGCCACGCCTTCCCGCAGCAGGTTGTCGCGCGCCGGATGGTGGGCGCGAAATGCAGGTCGGCCACCACCCCGGCAACGCGCCGGTTGATCTCCTCCGGGAACGGCTGCCATTTGTCGCCGGTTCGCAGCCCGGCTTCGACATGCCCCACCCGGATCCGGCGATAGTAGGCCAGCAGCGCTGGCCGCCATCACCGTCGTGGTATCGCCCTGCACCAGCACCCAGTCTGGCCGGAACTCCCGAACCACCGGGTCGAGGCCCTGGAGGATGGCGCTCGTCAGCCGGGCCAGATCCTGGTTCGGTTCCATCAAGTCCAGGTCGTAGTCCGGGACGATCCCGAACAGCTCGAGGACCTGGTCGAGCATCTGGCGGTGCTGCGCCGTGACGCACACGCGCGTTTCGATTCCCTCGGCGCGGCGCAGGCGCTCGATCACCGGGGCCATCTTGACGGCCTCCGGCCGCGTTCCAAACACCGCCAGGACCCGGCCCGGCGATTCAGGCATCCGGTTGGGGGTCCACGGGCGCGGCGTCCGACTCCCAGCACCTGCACGTTGAAACCTGCCTGCTCCCAGGCGCGGCGCGGCAGAACGCCGCGTCCATCGAAGACGAAGCGCCCCCGCATGCGAGCGGCGGCCTGCGCCGGGGTCAGGTCGAGCAGAGAGCGATGCTCCACGAGCAACAGCATCCCGTCGGCCCCTTCCAGCGCCTGCTCGAGCGTGGCGGCGGCGGTGGCTCCGGGCGCCGATGCCCCGACCGCATTGGGCTCGTAGGTCCGCACTTCGGCGCCGTCAGCCGCCAGCCGGCGAGCGACCTCCAGGGCCGGGCTTTCGCGCAAATCGTCGACGTCGGCCTTGTAGGCCAGTCCGAGGACGGCCAGGCGTTTTCCGGGAAGGCCTCCCAGCGCCTGGCCTACACGCTGCACCACCCGCTCGGGCTGCCCGTCGTTCACCAGGCGGGCCTGGCGGATCAGCCGGCTGTCGTCGGGCGCCGCCTCCACCAGAAACCACGGATCGATGCTGATGCAATGCCCCCCGACACCGGGGCCCGGTCGCAAGATGTCGACCCGCGGGTGACGGTTGGCCAGAGCGATGGCCTCCCACACGTCCACCCCCAGGCGTTCCGACAGCCGGGCGAACTCGTTGGCCACGCCGAGGTTGACGTCGCGGTAGGTGTTCTCCATCAATTTGACCATCTCGGCCGTGGTGGAGTCGGTCAGCAGGATTTCGCCTTTCACGAAAAGGCGGTACAGGTCGCGCCCGGCCTCGGCCGAGGCTCGGTTGACCCCGCCGATCACCCGGGCGTTCTCGATCAGCTCACGCAATATCTGACCGGGCAAGACGCGCTCCGGCGAGTAGGCCAGGCTGAAGTCGCTCCCGGCGCGCAGCCCCGACAATTCCAGGATCGGGGCCAGTACATCGACGGTGGTCCGCGGCGGCGAGGTCGATTCCAGCACCACCAGGTTTCCCCGGCGTAGATGCGGCACGATCGCCTGCGCCGCCGCCCGAACAGCCGCCAGGTCGGCCCGTCGGTCCTCCAGGATCGGAGTCGGCACCGCAATCAGGAAAGCGTCGGCCGGCTCGGGCCGTTCCGCCACGCGCAGGTTCCCGGAACTGAAGGCCGCGCCGACCAGGCTGCGCAATCCCGGTTCCTGGAGGTGGACGCCTCCGTTGCGCAACACCTCCACCACCTTGCGGCTGACATCGACCCCGACCACCTGCAGGCCGTTGAGGGCGAAGGTGCTGGCCGTGGGGAGGCCGATATACCCCATGCCGAGGACGCAAAGCGATCGGAGTTCCATATCGACTTCTGCGGCGGTGATTATCGCACAGCCTTCCGCTCCACCGCAGCAGCCCACGGCGGCGCTATAATCCAGCCGCCGCACATCAGGAGCAGAAGATGGCCGGCCGTCCCCGACTTTCCTGGTTCAACGGGCTCACCCTGCGCCGCCTGGCTCTCCCGGCGCTGGTCACCATGCTCGGAATGCAGACCCTGCGGGTCTACTTTCCGAGTCTGGCCTGGTACCTGCGCGACACGGTTGGCGTCGGCTCGATGACGCTGGGAGCCATCGCCTTCGCCACCTTCCTGACCGGCTTTCTGGCCCCCCTGGTCCGACGCCTGTTCGGCTCGCGCGGCGCACTGTGGGCGGCCGGAGGCGGGCTGGCCGGGCTGCGCCTGCTCGAGCAGTTCTCCGGAAGGCCTTCCCTCGACCTGTACCTGAGCCTGGCCGGATCGGCGCTGTTCCTGATCTTCCTGCCAGCGTTCATCGGGCACAGCCGGGCCGTGGACGGACCGCGCGCTCCCGGTCGGATCGCCGGCGGCCTGATTCTCGGCCTTGCGCTGGACAGCCTGATCAAGGGTGCCAACGCCACGCTCGACCTGAGCTGGACCCCGGCGTTGGGCGCGGTGGTGATCGTAGTGGGACTGGTGACCCTAACCCTGTGGCTCCTGGCGGTCGAGCCGGCGCCCAATTCCGCCGTCCCATCGGAAGCGGGGATGACGGCCTCCCTGCCCCTGGCTGCCATCGGTCCGGTGCTCCTGATCCAGGCCATGCTTCTGCAGAACCAGGGTTGGGTGGCCGAGATCAGCGGCGTGGCCTCGCCTTCCGCCATGGGATTGGTGCTGGCCGGGAACTTCCTGCTCGCCGCGGGTGCGGCCCTGGCATTCTCCCGGCCCGGTCTGCGCCGCACCCTGCCGGCGATCGCGGTCGGTCTGATTCTGTACCTGGCCCTCCCCCGTTCCGAATCTTTCGGGGCGACCCTCCCGATTGCCCTGCTGATACTACAGCTAGGGATCGGCTGGTTGTTGGCCGTGATCCTCCTGCGCTCAGGTGAAGGGAAGCGGACCGGCATCGCACCGACCGCCGTGGCCACCGGACTCGGAATGCTCCTGTTCCTGATCCTGGCCTTCGTCTACTACGTCTCGTTCGACCTGGCGCTTCCCATTCCGCGCGCCTCGGTCACCCCCATCGCCGCGTTCGTCGCAGCCGCCGCCCTGATCGCCTCTTGCTTCGGGAAGCTTCCCGCAATCACACCTGAACGTGACCTGACCGCCGCGACCTCGACCGCCGGGATCGCCCTGGTGGGTGTTGTGATCGCCGGCCTGCTCGGCGCCGCAGCTCCCGCCGCCTCGGCGCCCGGCACCCCCGGGCGGGTGATGACGTTCAACATTCACTCGGCTTTCAGCCGCGAGGGACGGCTCGACCCGGAGGAGATCGCCCGGGTGATCGAGGCCGGGGGCGCCGACGTCGTGGCGCTGCAGGAGGTCTCGCGCGGCTGGCTGATCGACGGCTCGGTCGACCTGGTCTACTGGCTGGCCCGGCGCACCGGGATGCAGGTGGTCTTCGCCGGCACAGCCGACCCGATCTGGGGGAATGCCTTGCTCAGCCGAGTCGGTTTCCTCGAGACCGGCGCCGGACCGCTGCCGAGCGAGTCGGTCCTGCTCGGTCGCGGCTACGTCTGGGGCCTGGTCGACCTCGGCTGGTCGGAGCCGGTGCGCGTGATCGGCACCCACCTGCACCACATCGAATCCGAACCCGGGCCGCGCCTGGAACAGATCCCGGTGCTGCTCAATGTGTGGGGTGGCGGGCCCCGCACCGTGATCCTGGGCGACCTGAACGCCGAGCCGGATTGGCCGGAGATGGACCTGATGCGGCAGGCCGGTTTGCTCGACGCCTGGAGCCTGGCCGGCGACGGCGCCGGACTCACCTGGCCGGCCGACGACCCGGTCAAGCGCATCGACTGGGTCTGGCTCAGTCCGGACCTCGGCGCCGCCGGTGCAGAAACCATCGCCAGCACGGCCTCCGACCACCTGGCCGTGTCGGCCGACCTAATCCGTCCTTGATCCCGGTGGGCAGCGGCTGGTAACCCCGAGAGCGCTGCAGGCAGGAGGCCCATGCCCTTCGGCAACGAAACCTGGATCCGCCCGCGCGAGGCGCTCAGCCAACTGCCCGGTCCCGACGGCGAGCGCTTCGTGCGCGTGCTTCAGCGTCCCGGTCTGGAGATCGAAATCTACGCCCCGCGCGGGCTGGATCCCCAGACCCCGCACGACCGCGATGAGGTCTACCTGGTGATCTCCGGCAGCGGCCTCTTCCGCAACGGCGACCGGACCCACACCTTTGCGCCGGGAGACCTGATGTTCGTGCCCGCCGGGGTCGAGCACCGCTTCGAGGAATTCGACGAAGATCTGGCCCTGTGGGTGTTGTTCCTGGGACCGCCCACGCCAACCTAGACGCGACCCATGCCGCGCATCTTCCATCCCCCCCGTTAACCCTCTCCGATCCGACTGGCACGGGCTCCGTCACGCCGCCTCAGCTGCCGAAACCTCCAGGAGAGGTGATATGGAGACCCTGCCGCGCCCGCCGGCTGCCGGACGGCCGCCCGGCTGGCATTCCACCGCCTATGTCATCGAGTTCTTCGATGAGCTGGTCTTCACCGTGTTCGTCGTCGCTTTGCCTTTCATCCGCGACGAACTCGGGCTCGACTACGCCCAGATCGGGTTGCTGCTCGGTGTGCCGCTCATCGCCTCGTCGGCCGCCGAACCCCTGCTGCTCCTGCTGGGCGACACGCGTCTGCGCCGCCCTCTGATCCTGGCCGGAGGAGTCGGAGTCGCTCTCACCCTGTTCCTGACGGCCGGTGCGGACGCCTTCCCTCTTCTCCTGGCGGCGCAGGTGTTGGCGTATCCCTCCAGCGGTCTGTTCGTCAGCCTGACCGAAGCGCAGATGATCGAAGGCAACCCCGCGCAGGAATCGCAGGCGATGGCGCGCTGGACGGCGGCCGGCACCGTCGGCGATCTCCTCGGGCCGGCCGCCCTGGCGCTGGTCGTCTCGCTGGGCGGGTCGTGGCGGTCCGGACTGGCCTTCCTGGGCGCGGCCGGCCTCCTGCTGACCCTGGCCGCCGCCCGCCAGCCGCGCCGGTCGCATGTCGATCTGCCAACACCCAGGAGGCTGGCGCGCCAGGTGGCGGCCAATCTGCGCTCCCTGCGAGGGCGCCGCCGCCTACTGCTCTGGGTGGCCCTGCTCCCCCTGGCCGACTTGCTGCTGGATGTCTTCTTCGGATACCTCGCCCTGTTTCTCACCGATGTGACCGGGCTGGCCCCAGGTGCGGCGGCGCTGGGAACCACGCTATGGCTGGCCGGCTTCCTCGGCGGACAGCTGGCGCTCCCCCGGCTGCTCGACCGCGTGGACGGGCGCGCCCTGCTGCGCTGGTCGGCGGCGGCCTGCCTGGTCGGCTACCCGGCCTGGCTCATGATCGCTTGGCCGACCGGGATGCGGCTGGCGCTCCTGCCGCTTCTCGGTTTGCTGGTGGCATCCTGGTATCCGGTGTTGAAAGGCGAAGCCTATGCCGCCGCTCCCGGACTGCCTTCGACGGTGGGGGCGCTGAGTTCTTTGGTCGGGAACCTCGGTGGGCTGCTGGCGGCCGTCGTTGGTCTGGTGGCGGCCTCGACCTCGCTGACCGCCGCGCTGGCGCTGCTGACGGTCGGGCCGATGTGTCTGGTGCTGCTGACACCGTCCACCGACAAGCGATTATGACCCTGCCCGTTCTCCTTTCCGATTGCTTCCTGTCGCCGGTGTACAATACCGCGCGCGCCCGTGGTCGTGCCGCCGCGCGGTCGGAACGGGCGCGCTCTTTCGTCCCGATCTGAGACGCAGCGTGCCTGCCCGATGGCGTGTCCTCGTAACCGACGGTCTGGCGGAAGCCGGCGCTTCGATCCTGCGCCGGCAGGCCGAGATCGTGGAAGACCCGTCCGCCCTCGGGCAGATCGACGGGTGGATCGTCCGCAGCCGTACCCGGGTCGATCGAACCTTGCTGACCGCCGGCGCCCCCCGTCTGCGGGTCGTCGGACGTGCCGGAGTCGGGCTGGATAACATCGATTTGCAGGCCGCCCGCAAAGCGGCCGTGATCGTCGTGCACGCCCCGCAGGCCGCCACCACCGCCGTTGCCGAGCTGACGGTCGGGCTGTTGCTGGCGCTGGCCCGTCAGATCCCGAAGGCGGACGCCGCGCTTCGGCGCGGCGAATGGGCAAAAGAGCAGTTGGGCGGCCAGGAGCTGAAAGGCAAGACTCTGGGGCTGGTGGGGGTCGGGCGAATCGGCCGGGAAGTAGCTCGCCTGGCGGAGGCTTTCGGCATGCGGCGCCTGGGAACCGATCCTTTCCTCTCGAACGACTCCCTGCGCGCCGCCGGGGTCGAGCCCGCCGATCTGGAGGATCTCCTGCGAGCCTCGGATTACGTCAGCCTGCACCTTCCTCTCACCGACGAGACGCGCGGCCTGTTCTCGGCCGAGGTTCTTTCCCGGATGAAACCGGGCGCCAGGCTGGTCTGCGCTGCGCGCGGCGGGGTGATCGACGAAACCGCGCTGCTGGCGGCGCTGGACGACGGGCGCCTGGCGGGCGCCGCCCTGGACGTCTTCGAGGTGGAGCCGCCCGGCGACTCGCCCCTGCTGCACCACCCTCGGCTGATCGCCACCCCCCACCTCGGCGCGCAGACCGCCGAAGCTCAAGATCGGGTGGCGGTCGAGATTGTTGGGGAAGTTCTGACCGTGCTGCGCGGCCAAGAGCCGCGCTGGCGAGTGGCCTGAACCACCTGCTTCCCGCAGGCTGGTCGCTCCCGCCAAGCTCTCAAGCCAAGGAGATCCTATGCCCAAGCATCTCGAAGAACTGCACCACCGGATCGGCGAAGTCTTCGACCTGCGGTCGTCGGCCGCGGTTCTGGAGTGGGACCAGCAGGTCAACATGCCGCCCGGAGGCAGCCAAGGTCGCGCCTCTCAGTTGAGCACGCTCAGCCGCCTGGCCCACGAGTCCTTCACCTCCGACGCCCTGGGGCAGGCGCTGGAGGGGGCCGCCGGCGAATCCGCCGGTCTCGACCCCGACTCCGACGACGCCCGCCTGGTGCGCAAGGTCCGGCGCGACTACGACAAGGCCCGGCGCGTGCCGGCGGAATTCGTAGCCGAGTTCAGCCAGGTCACCTCGCTGGCCCAGGACGCCTGGGTGAAGGCCCGACCGGCCAACGACTACGCCGCCTTCCGACCGCACCTGGAGAAGGTGTTTTCGATGCGGCGGGCGTACGCCGAGTTCTTCGCTCCCTATACCCATGTCTACGACCCTCTGCTCGACGATTTCGAACACGGATTGACGATGCAACAGGTGAAGGCGATCTTCGACGAACTCCGACCGCGCCAGGTGGCCCTGGTGCAGGCGATCGGGGAGCGCGGGCGGGCCGTCGACAACCGCCTTCTTACTCGCGACTACGAGGTGGCGAAGCAGTGGGACTTCGGGTTGGAGGTGGCGCGGGCCTTCGGCTACGATTTCGAGCGCGGCCGCCAGGATAAGTCGGCCCATCCCTTTACCACGACCTTCGGCTGGGGCGATGTGCGGATCACCACGCGCCTGTATCCCAACCTGTTGTCGTCGGCCATTTTCAGCACGATGCACGAGACCGGGCACGCCCTGTACGACCAGGGCTCGCCGCGCCAGCTCGACCGGACACCGCTGCTGGGCGGGGCGTCGCTGGTGATCCACGAATCCCAATCTCGACTCTGGGAGAACCTGGTCGGCCGAAGCCTCCCGTTCTGGAAGGGCTTCTACCCGCGCCTGCAGGCGACGTTCCCCCAGCAGCTCGGCTCGGTCGATCTGCCCGAATTCCACCGGGCCATCAACAAGGTCGAGCCCTCGCTGATCCGGGTGGAGGCCGATGAGGCCACCTACAACCTGCACGTCATGCTGCGCTTCGAGCTCGAACTGGCGCTGGCCGAGGACACCCTTTCCGTGGCCGACCTGCCGGCGGCATGGAACGACAAGATGAAGGCCTATCTGGGGCTGACCCCGCCCGACGATTCGCAGGGCGTCATGCAAGACGTCCACTGGTCCGCCGGAATCCTGGGTTACTTCCCGACCTACGCCCTGGGCAACCTGGCTGCGTCTCAGTTGTGGGGCAAGATCCGCGCCGATCTTCCGGACCTGGATCGCCAGATCGAGAAGACCAGTTTCGGCGACCTGCTCGGCTGGCTCCGGGAGAACATCCACCGCCACGGATCCAAATTCGACGCCAATGAGCTGCTCCAACGAGTGGTCGGCGGACCCCTGGCGGCCGGACCGTACCTGGAGTACCTCGAGACCAAGTACGGGGAGATCTACGGGCTGGCCTAAGGCGCCTCGTCCCTCTCAGCCTGCCCTCCTTCGGCCGGGCCGGCGAGGCCGGAGCATCCGCCGGCCGGGGGGAGGGTCAGGGGTGGGGTTGGGATCCATCCCCCGATCCGTACACGCCTGTGCCGGTGATACACTCGGCGACGTCATGGACCTGACAGAGATTCACGCCCGGCTGGCCACCAGTCTGTTCCTGTTCATGCTCCTGGCTGCGGCCTGGAGCCTGGTCACCGGGCTTCGCCGCCAGGGAGTCGGACCGGGCCAGTGGGGCGTCTATGCCGTCGGCGAAGTCCTGGCCCTGGCGCAGTTCGCGGTGGGCCTGTGGTTGTATCTGGGCGGACTGCGTCCGGAGCGCTGGGTTCACCTGCTGTACGGGGTGACCGCCGTACTCACCCTCCCGGCCTACTATGGCTTCAGCCGCGGCCGCGACGACCGAAACGCCTCCCTGATCTACGCCGGCCTGTGTCTGTTCCTGGGCTTTGTCGCCTACCGGGCGATGATCACCGGCTGAGCCCACCCGGCGGCGGGCCAACGTCGGAGGCCCCTTCGCCCCGGCCCGCCCACGATGACCTCTTCCTTGCCCGTCTCCCCTGCGACTGTCGTGATCCTCGAAGGCGATCAAACGGGTCAGGAGCTGCTGGTGCAGGCCCTGCGGGTGATCGATCCTTCGGTGATCCGTCTTGGGCTGGAGTTCGAGACCTTCGATCTCGGCCTGGACAATCGCCGGCGCACCCGCAACCAGGTGATTCAGGAAGCGGCGGAAGCCGTTCGCCGCACGGGCCTGGGCATCAAGGCCGCCACCATCACCCCTGAGCGTGCCCGCGCCGAGCCGGGTGCGCCCCCTCCCGACAGCGACGACGTCGGCAGCCCCAACGCGCTGCTGCGAGAAGCCATCGGAGCCTCGGTGATTCTACGCACCGGCCGGCGCCTGCCCAACATCCGCCCGGTGGGCGGTGTCCACGCCCCGATCTCGGTGGTGCGTATGGCCGTGGGCGACGCCTATGGCGCCCACGAATGGCGCGAGACAAGCGACACCGACGAAGTCGCCCTGCGCACCGAGCGCATCAGCCGCAGTTCTTGCCGGGCCGTGGCCGAATTCGCCTTCCAACACGCCGAGAAGACGGGAGCCAAGGTGTTCGGCGGGCCGAAGTTCACCGTCAGCCCGGTGTACGAAGGCATGTTCAAGGAAGAGCTGGACGCTGCCGCCGCCCGCCACCCAACGGTGCGGTATGAGCCGCAATTGATCGACGCCACCTACGCCCTGCTGCTGCGCAGCAGCGGGGAGGCGATGGTGATCCCGGCCCTCAACCGCGATGGCGACTGCCTGTCCGACCTGGTGCTGCAGATGTACGGTTCGATCGCCGGATCAGAATCGATGATCCTGGCCTTCGACCCCGAGGCGATGGCGGTGCGGGCCGCCGTGGCCGAAGCCCCGCATGGAACCGCGCCGGCTCTTGCCGGCAAGAATATCGCCAACCCGATGGCGATGATCCTGGCCGGCGCAGCCCTGCTCACCTATCTGCCTGTGGTCGAGGCGGCTCGCGCCTCCCGAGCGATTTACGAGTCGGTTTTCGAAGCCGTCTATCAAGGGGCCGCCACGCCCGACCTCGGAGGACAAGCCACCACCAGCGAGTTCACCGACGAGGTCATCCGGCGGGTCGTTTCGAAGCTGGAAGTGTGGACCAGCCTCGGCTAGCCGCACGGGCGGGAGCGATCGCGCTGGTCAGCCTCGGTCTCCTGGCGGGCTGCGCCGGTCCGCCCGGCGTCCCGGGGTTCCCCGAGCCGACCCTCGACAGCGGGCCGTCGATCCTGGATCCCACGGACACGCCCTCGGTGCTGCCGATGCCCCTGGTGGAAGGTACGGCGGCGGTCGTGCTCGAGCCTCCGGAATTCGCGCCGACCGCGACCCCCACCCGCATCTCCCTGCCCTTACCCCAGGAGCGCCTGGTGATCGAGGCCCCTGGCCCGCGTTCCCAGGTGACCAGCCCGGTGCGGGTGGCCGGTTGGGCCGGCCCGAGTTTCCAGGGGAAGGTCTTCGTCCGACTGATCGGAGAGCAGGGCCAGGAAATCGCCCGTACCACGACCTATCTGCTGGCCCAGGAGGGCTCGGCCGGAAGTTTCGTGGTCACGGTTCCGTTCTCGATTTCAGGCCTGGCTGAGGCCGGCCTGGTGGAGGTCAGTTTCCACAACCTGCTCAACAACCGGCTGGACCATCTGTCCACCCGGCCGGTTGTCTTCCTATCCGTCGGTGAGCCGCGCATCTTCACCAACCTGGCCGTGGCCGAGAAGGTTGCGGTGTTCTCGCCGCGCGAAGATCGGGTGGTGCGGGGCGGGATCGCCTCGATACGCGGCGGCGCCTGGCTGGACGAGGATCTGCCGCTGCGCATCGAGATTCACGACCGGGCCGGCGTCCTGGTGGGCGTGGCCGACGTGCCGGTGCAGGCTCCCGCGCTCGGCGAGCTCGGCACGTTCGGTGCCGACGTCGCCTTCACCATCCCCTATGCCCAGTACGGACGGATCGTGGTGATCGAGCGCAGCCAAGCTCCCCCCGGGGTTCGGCACGTCACCAGCCTGCGGGTGTGGCTCGAGCCGTAGCTGGGCGTCCAAGACGATTCGGCCGCCGCACCCTCTGCTCCCCTCTTTGCGGACCGCACCTGGGCAGGCGGAGGAAACGTGATGGAGAAGGGGGAGACGATGCGGGCGGTAGGAGACTGCGCCGGGTCTTGCAGCAGCCTGCCAGGCCGGCGCACAGCCCTGGCCGCGACCGCTTGGTATAATCCGCGGCCGAGCGATGAACCTCTCGCCTGCGCTCCAACGATCCCGGCCGGACCTGTCGGGATGGGCGGCCCGCCTGCTGACGGCGGGCCTTGTTGCCGTTGCTTCTTTCCTGGCGGCGGCCCTGGTGGTGGTGTTCGGGATCCGTCTGTTCTATGCCGGCACGGCCCTGCCCGGGGTCGCGGTGGAGGGCCTCGAAGTCGGGGGGCTGAGCGGTCCCGAGATTGAAACCGCTCTGGGCGCACATCTCACCTACACCCAGACCGGACGGCTGGTGCTGCGCGACGGCGACCGGGTCTGGAACCAGAACCCGGCCGGCCTGGGCGCGGTGCTGGACGTACCGTCGATGTCTGCCGCCGCGCTGGCGGTCGGGCGCAGCGGCGACCTGCTCAACCGCCTCGACGAACAGTTGCGCGCCTGGTTCACCGGGGTCAACCTGGCTCCGATCCTGGTGCTCGACGAACGATCGACGGCCGCCTACCTCGACCTGCTGGCCGGCCAGATCGACCTCCCGACCATCGAGGCCGGAGTCCTGGTACAGGGACGCGAGGTGGCGGTGCAACCGGGGCAGATCGGCCGCCGCCTCGAGCGGGCGGCCGCCCTGGAGGCGGTAGCCTCGGCCGTCGCAAGCATGACCGACGCCGTCATCGAGCTGCCGGTGATCGAGACGCCCCCGGCCATTCTCGACGCCAGCGCCCAGGCCGACGTGGCGCGTCGCCTGCTCTCCGGCCCCTTGACGATCGCCGCCGAGGGCGCCGACCCCTGGACCTTCCAGCCCGACGTGGTCGCCGGGCTGATCCAGTTCCGACGGGTCGACGACGGGGGCGCGGCTCGCCTGGTGGTGGGCCTGGACGAAGTCTGGCTTGTGGGGTTCCTCGAGCAGCAGGCTTCCGGCCTTGTCCGCCAACCCGAGAACGCCCGCTTCATCTTCAACGACGACACCCACCAGCTCGACCTGCTGGTGCCGGCGGTGATCGGCCGGACCCTCGACCTTGCGGCCTCGGTCGAGGCGGTCCAGCAGGCGGTGGGAGAAGCACGCCGCGACGTTGCGCTGGTGTTCCGCGAGACTCCGCCGGAAGTCGGCAGCGACGCCACCGCCGAATCGCTGGGGATCACGCAGAACGTGGTGGCGGTCTCGACCTACTTCGCCGGCTCGAGCCCGGAACGGCGCCAGAATATTGCCACCGCCTCCGCCGAGTTCCACGGTTTGCTGGTGCCGCCCGGCGCCACCTTCTCAATGGCCGAGCACATGGGGGATATCAGCCTCGACAACGGCTATGCCGAAGCCCTGATCATCTTCGGAAACCGCACCATCAACGGGGTCGGCGGCGGGGTCTGCCAGGTGAGCACCACCCTGTTCCGGGCGGTGTTCTTCGGGGGGTTCCCGATCGTCGAGCGCCATCCGCACGCCTATCGGGTCGGCTACTACGAGCAGGGCACCGGCTCGGCCGGCCCGGGGATGGACGCCACCGTCTTCCTGCCGTTGGTCGACTTCCGCTTCACCAACGACACGCCCTACTGGCTGTTGATGGAGACCTACATCTACGGCAACCAGTTGTTGTGGAAGTTCTACTCGACCTCCGACGGGCGAACCGTTCAGTGGAGCAGCGATCGATCGAACGAGGTCAAGGCGCCCAAGCCGCTCTACCGCGAGAACGAAGACCTGCCGGAGGGCAAGATCGAGCAAGTCGACTTCCAGGCGCACGGGCTGGACGTGGTGGTCTACCGCACCGTCGGCCGCGACGGACAGGTGCTGATCGAGGACCGCATCAAGACCCACTACCTCCCGTGGCGGGCGATCTACGAGTTCGGCCCCGGCACCGATCTGCCCGAGGGGGCCAACGTCGATGACTAGGCCCACGCCCTGAGTCGGCGACTCGTTTCGAGACGGTTGTGGCGGTCGCCCGTCATGATAGAATGCCGGCCTCAGGGAAAACCATGATTGCACCCGACCTGCTGGAAATCCTGCGCTGTCCCCACTGCGTCCGCGACAAGGACGGAAACCTGGTCCTGGTGCGGGATGCCTGGCTGGTCTGCCAGGAACCCGACTGCCGCCGCAAGTACCCGATCGTCGACGACATCCCGGTGATGCTGATCGACGAGGGCAGCAAGTGGATCGCCACCGCCGAAGCCGATCTGCCCGTCCCTCCACCCGATCTCTAAACCACGATGTCCGAGCCGGCGCGCTGGCTGGCCGAGCTGACCGCTTCGAGTGATGTGCGGGCCGAGGCGGCCGCCGTCGCGCTGATCGAGATCGGTGAGCCGGCCCTCGACGGGCTGACCGAGCTCCTCGAATCGCCTTCGGCCGAAGTCCGCTGGTGGTCGCTGCGCACGCTGTCGGCCATTCCACACCCACGCTCGTCGGCTGCGCTGGAACGCGCGCTGCGCGATCCCGATCGGATGGTACGTCAGGCCGCCGCCCTCGGGCTGCGCCTTCAACCATCACCGGGCGGCGCCGAGGGTCTGGCGCGCCTGCTGTCGGACTCCGACCCGATGGTCGCACGCCTGGCCGCCGAGGCGTTGGCCGAGCTGGGTTCGCCTTCCCTGGACGGCTTGCGCCGCGCCCTGGCCTCGGAGTTGCCGGCCGCCCGGATTCAAGCGGCGCGAGCCCTGGCGCTGATGAAATCGAGGGAGACCGTCCCGGACTTGTTCGCCGCCCTGGAAGACGACTCGGCCCTGGTGCGGCACTGGGCGGAGCGCGGCCTGGAGGAACTCGGGGTGGGGATGGCCTACTATTCGTCGGGTTAGGCCCGGTTCAGCCGAGGACGACCCAGGCGCCCCACGCCGCCGCCATCCCCAGCGCCAGAAGAAACTTGACCACAAACGAGGCGCCCCAGCCGAGCACCGCACCGGCCGAGGCCCGCAGCCCCTGACGAGCATCGCGGCGGCGGAGACTTTCCACCACCAGGACCCCGATCGCGAATCCGGCCACCGCCCCGAACGGCGGGAAGAAGAAGAATCCGATCAGCCCCCCGGCCGCGCCGGCCGTCATCCCCCACAAGGAAGCGCCACCGGCGCGTGCGCCGGCGGTTCCCATCACCACGTCGGCTGCCAGGGCGGCGACGCCGATCACGGTCATCACCCCGAACAGCCACGGGCCGAGCGGCCCCCACCCGATCAACAGGCCGTATCCGAGGCCGGCGGCCCAGATCAAGACGATGTCGGGGAACCACGGCAGCAGCGTGCCGACCAGGCCGATCAACACCGCCAGACCCAGGGCGACCGTGATGGCCAACTCGCTCACCGCGTGTTCCTTTCGGCCGTGATGCGCTCGGTGTTCCCCATCCAGGGTCTGAGAACCTCCGGAATCACCACACTTCCGTCCGGCTGCTGGTAGGTCTCGAGGACCGCGATCAGGGTGCGAGGCAGTCCCAGACCGGATCCGTTGAGGGTGTGGACCATGCGCGGCTTGCCCCCGGCCGGCTGCCGGTAGCGGATGTTCGAGCGCCGCGCCTGGAATTCGCCGCAGTTCGACACCGACGAGACCTCGAGCCACTCCCCCTCGCCGGGCGCCCACACCTCCACGTCGTAGGACCGGCGTGCGCTGAACCCCAGGTCGCCGGCGCACAGCGCTTTGACCCGGTGGGGCAGCCCGAGGGCGGAGCAGGTGGCTTCAGCGTCGGCCAGCATCTTGTCGAGCTCGGCCGGCGAGTCCTCCGGTGCGCAGAAGGTGTACATCTCGACCTTGTCGAACTGGTGGCCGCGTTTGATCCCGCGCACGTCGCGCCCGGCCGACATCTTCTCCCGGCGGAAGCACGGGGTGTAGGCGGTGTAGCGCAGGGGCAGCCCGTCGGCCTCGAGGATCTCTTCCGCGTGCATCCCGGTCAGGGGCACCTCCGCCGTCGGCACCAGCCACAGGTCGTCCTCGATGTCGCGGTACAGGTTGTCGATGAACTTGGGGAGCTGCCCGGCGCCGAACATGGTGGCCTGGCGCACCAGAAATGGCGGATACACCTCCTGGTAGCCCTGCTGGCGGTGGAGTTCGAGCATCCAGGCGATCAACGCCCGCTGCAGCCGCGCCCCCTGGCCGTGAAGGACGTAGAAGCGTGAGCCGGTGATCCGCACCCCGCGCTCGAAGTCGATCAGGCCGAGGGCGGGGCCGAGGTCCCAGTGGGGACGCAATTCAAACCCGGCCGTGGCCGCCTCGCCCACCTGGCGCACGATCACGTTGTCGGCCTCGCCGGCGCCATCGGGCGTTTCGGAATCCGGCAGGTTGGGGATCCAGGCCAGCGCCTGCTGCAAGTCGTTTTCGGTCGCCTTCACCCGGGCGTCGAGGGAGTCGATACTCTCCCCGAGGTTCCGCATGCGCTCGATCTCGGCCGCTCGGGAGGCCTCGTCCTGCATGCGGGAGATCTCTTTCGAGACCTTGTTGCGTTCGGCCTTCAACGTCTCAACTTCGGTCAGCAGGGAACGCCGGGCGGCGTCGAGATCGAGCAGCCGATCGAGCGGCGTTTCCTGGCCGCGGCGAGCCAGCGCCGCCGCTACCGCCGCCGGATCATCGCGCACCATCTGGATGTCGATCATGTCTGCCTCCCGGCTCAAGGCGACGCCCCCTCATCCGCAGGACGAGGGGGCGCTCGTGGTGCCACCTGCATTCGCCCCTCCCCCTTCCGGGGCGGGGGCCTCGTCCGCGCTATCGGGCGGACCCGGCCTCCTTAGCGGCGTGCGCCTTTCCGGAGGCGACCTCCGCCGCGGGCGGCGGGGCGAAGGGGAAGACCCTCTCGCCGGCCCGCCGCCTTCGCACCTGCCGGCGGCTCTCTGAAGGGCCTGCGGTGGATCGTTCTCCGCACTGGTCTGCGTCGGCGCCTTGTGCGCCGCTGGCTTTCGCCGGATTATAGAGCGGCCGGGGAGAGCGTCAAGAACCCTCCGCCTGCGACCCGGTCGGCTGGCGCAGCGCCTCCAGCAACCGCAGCAGCAGTCCGAGAAGTTGCAGCTGCTCGTCCCCGCTGAACGTCCGCAGCGCCCGCCGCCAACGGACGATCAACCGGCGTGTGGCCGTCTGGTGCAGCCGGCGGCCGCGCGGGGTCAGCCGCACCCCCACCCGCCGGCGATCGACCGCCGAGCGCCGCCGGACGACGAAGCCGCGCCGCACCAGCCCGTCCACCAGAACGGTCGCCGTGGCCGGGTCGTAGCGGCCCTGGCGCGCCAGGTCGCGCATGCCCAGTTCGCCCCGCGCCCCGGCCAGGTGCACCAGGGCCAGATACTGCGAGATCGTCAGTCCGGCCGGACGCAGGTCGTCGGACAGTTCTCGTCGAACCTGCCAGTACGTGTCGAGCGCCACCGGCAGAAGCTGCCGGGCGCCGGCGCTGTCGGCGGCCAGGGCTTTCCTTCGTGTCATTGACTATTTATATCACCAATGATTTTCAGGCTATGCCTGCGGCCCGACCTGTGGCACGATTCTTCTCGCAGGCCACCACCCGCCGCGAGGAGCCGCCCGACCTATGGATATCTTCACCAAGTGCAGCGAATGGCAGGACGCCCGCCTGGCCAAGGCGGCCGGGTTGTACCCGTACTTTCTTCCGCTCGAAGACACCGAAGGCACCGAGGTGATCGTCGACGGCCGTCGGATCCTGATGATCGGCTCCAACAATTACCTGGGCCTGACCACCGACCCGCGCGTCCGCCAGGCCTCGATCGATGCGGTCAAGCGCTACGGCACCTCGTGCACCGGGTCGCGTTTCCTCAACGGCACCCTGCGGATCCACCAGGAGTTGGAGGCCCGGCTGGCGGCCTATGTGGGCAAGGCGGCGGCCCTGGTGTTCTCCACCGGCTACCAGGTGAATCTCGGCACGATCTCGGCGCTGGTGCAGCGCGGCGACGTGGTGGTGGCCGATAAGGACGACCACGCCTCCATCGTCGACGGCTGCATGCTGGCCCTGGGCGAGATGCGCCGCTTCTCGCACAACGACATGGCCCACCTCGACCGGGTGCTGGGCGGGATCGACCCCAAGCTCGGGCGGATGGTGGTGGTCGACGGGGTCTACAGTATGGGCGGCGACCTGGCGCCCCTGCCGGAGATCATCCCGATCGTCCAGAAGCACGGGGCGCGCCTGATGGTGGACGACGCTCATTCGCTGGGGGTGATGGGCGGCGGGCGCGGCACGGCGGCCCACTTCGGGGTCACCGACCAGGTCGATCTGATCATGGGCACCTTCTCGAAGTCGTTCGCTTCGCTGGGCGGGTTTATCGCCGGCGACGACGACGTGGTCCACTACATCCAGCACCACGCCCGGTCGCTGATCTTCAGCGCCTCGATGCCGGCCTCCAACGTGGCGGCGGTGATGGCGGCGCTCGAGATCATGGAGAATGAGCCCGAGCGGGTCGAGCGCCTGTGGGTCGTCACCGAGCGCATGCGATCCGGGTTGAAGCAGCTCGGCTTCAACATGGGCCCGAGCGTCACCCCGGTGATCCCGATCGTCCTGGGCGACGTCGCCACCACCATCCTGGCCTGGAAGAAGTGCTTCGAGGCCGGGTTGTACACCAATCCCGTTCTGGCCCCGGCCGTCCCGCCCGACCAGTGTCTATTGCGCACTTCGTACATGGCCACCCACAGCGATGAAGAGATCGACCGCGCCCTGAACATCCTGGGCGAAGTCGGACGCGAACTGGGGCTGATCCAGTAGGGCCGTCCGCGAGCCGGGCCCGCCGGAAGCAGTCCTCCATGGCCAGCCACGCCACCGCCCTGGTCACCGGCGCCACCGGTTTCGTGGGTTCTCACGTTTGCCGCGCTTTGCTGGCCGCCGGCTGGCGGGTGCGGGCGCTGCACCGGCCTACCTCCAATCTGGCGGCCATCAAAGACCTGCGCGTTGAACTGATCACCGGCGACATCCTCGACCCCGAGTTCCTCGGCCGGGCCATGCGGGGGGTCGATACGGTGCTCCACGTGGCCGCCGAGTTCGGCTTACTGGCGCCGGCCGGCGGATGTGTTCCAGGCGGCGGTGGCCGGTACACGCTACGTGGTGGAAGCGGCCGTCGCCGCAGCAGTGCGGAAACTCGTCCTGACCAGTTCGGTGGCGGCGCTGGGGGTCCCACGCCGCGGCGAGCTCCTGAGCGAGGGTCACACGTTCAATCTGACCCAGCGCACCTTCCCCTACGGCTACGCCAAGTACCAATCGGAACTCACGGCGCTGCGCCTGGCGGAAGGACGGCTCCATCTGGTGATCGTCAATCCGGCGGTAGTGCTGGGACCGGGCGACCTGAATCGGATCAGCGGCTCGATCTTGCTGGAGACCGCACGCGGCCGGTCGTTCGCCTACAACGACGGCGGGGTGAGCGTGGTACACGTCGACGATGTGGCCGCCGGCCACCTGGCGGCGGCCGAGTTCGGGGTCAACCGGGAGCGCTATATCCTCGGCGGCGAAAACCTGACCCACCGCCAGATCCTGACCGAGGCGGCGAGACTGACGGGCAAGAGACCGCCCTGGCTGCGCCTCCCCGGTCCCTTGATCCCGCCGCTGGCGGCGCTGCTCGATCTGGCCGGACGGTTCGTGCGCACCCCGCTCAATGGCGCCCAGCTCCGCATCAGCCGCTATCGGCTGTGGGTGGACCTGGCGAAGGCGCAGCGCGAGCTAGGGTTGCCGACGCCCAAGCCGTTTTCCCTGGCAGCCAAAGACGCGTATGATTGGTTCCGCTCCGCCGGGATGATCTGACTCCCGGCGGTATCCCGCCCGCCGCCGGCGTCGCCAGCCGGGGGTCGGCGTAACAGGTGGGGGCAGGGGTGCCTGCGGATCGACTTCCATCACCGGCCGCACTGGCCTCCTTTGCAATTCCTCCTGGCGAGCTGCTCGCTGCCGCGGGCACAACCCGACCCACGCCCAAACCTCTTCCCTTCCATCGCGTCCGTTCCGCCACAGGCGGCCTCCAGTGGATCCTCAGATGACACCATCGAAGCGCCCAGCCAATCCCCGATCCCGCTCCCGCGCCCAGGCACCAGCCGCCGTCGATTGGTCGCCTCCCTACCCGCCGTCGTGGGTTGACCGGCTCACCGATTGGGTCGAACGGCTCCCGATCCCCTGGTGGCTGTTCTACGTCCTGATGGCCCTGGTCTGGAGTGGGATCGTGGCGCTGGTGCTGCGGCAGACCGGGGTCCACGCCGTCGTGGGGTTCCACCCGATGCAGGTCTGGCTTCCTACGCTGACGGTCTACCTGCTGGCGCTCACCCACGGTCTCGACCGGGCCGCCGCCGGCGCCATGCAGCGCTTCCAGCCGGCGTTCCGCGGCGACGAAGCCGAGTTTCGCACCGCCGCCTACGAGATGACCACGTTGCCCGCCCGGACGACCCTGCTGCTCACCTTGATCGCCTCGGTCGTGACTCTGCCCTTTGGGCGCTTCGAAATGGCCCTGATGCAGACCGGGGGTCTCGAACGGGTGCCGCTGCTGTTCGACGGGGTCCTGTTCCTCCTCTACCTGACTTCCTATCCGTTCTTCTATCACGTCTGGCACCAACTCCGTGAGATCCACCGCTTGCTGCGCGATCGGGCGGTGGTGCGCTTGGACGACATCCGCCCGATCCATGCGCTTTCCCGCCTCACGGCAGCCACGGCCCTGGGGATCGCGATCTTCAACTACGGTTGGTTCGCCGCCCAGCCGGGCCTCGAGCCGGGCAACCCTGTCGTGATTGGGGAAAGCCTCTTCAGCATGGGGGTGGCCCTCGTCGTCTTCATCTGGCCCCTGTGGGGTGCCCATCGCTTGCTGGCGGAGGCGAAGGAGCAGGCCCTGGCCGCCCTGACCGCCCGCAAGCAGACGGCCCGGGCCCAGCTTCATGAGGCCGTCGACCGCGGTCGGCTCGACCGGATCGACCCGCTCCATAAGGCCCTGGGAGTCCTGCAGGCGGAGTTCAACGAGATCAGCGCCGTGGCCACCTGGCCCTGGGCGCCGGGCACCCTACGCAACCTGATGGGCGCCGTGCTGCTCCCGGTGGCGCTGTGGCTGATCCAGTTCGGCCTGGGGAGGGCCCTCGGATGAAGCGCAAGACTGGGCCACGGCGCTCAGCGCCTCCGCCTGCCTTCATGCCTCCGTACCCACCTGGTTGGTTCGACCGGCTGTTCGCCGCCGTCGATCGGCTCCCCGGGCCGACCTGGCTCTGGTATGCGCTCTTCGCCATCCTCATATTCCTGCTCATCAGCCTGGCCCGCTGGGCGTACGGCCTGGCTCCGTTTGGCGGCGACCTCGGTTTCCGCGCCTTTTCGGCGGTGATGTTCGCCCTGCCAGCATTCCTGGCCCACGACCTGAACCGGGTGGCGGTGCGCTCGTTCGACACCTTCGCCCCGGCCCTCAGCACGCCCGGTGAGGCGGACCGGCTTCGCTACCAGCTGACGACAGCCCCGGCGGTCCCGTCGTTGGTCTTCAGCCTGGGCGGAGCCGTCCTCGGGGCCCTCTTGCTTCAGGCGGCGCCCGAAATGGGGCCGATCCTGGAAGAGGTTTTCGGTCCGCCGGCCATAACGCTGTCCTTCGGCGCGCTGTCCTGGTTCGTCAACTCGCACTTCGCCTATCGCGTTACCTATCAGCTCGTGTGGGTCAGCCGGATCTACGCCCGCCACGCCCGGGTGGACCTGAGCGACCTCAAGCCGATCTTCGCCTTCTCGGGTTTGGCTTCGCGAGCGGCCACGGCGTCGATCCTGGTGGTCACCGGGTACGGGATCGGGTGGTCCCCGGCCGGGGACCTGGCGCTCTCGGCCGCGATCGTCCTTCCGAATCTTTCGCTGGCCCTGGCGGCCTTTGTCCTGCCGTTGCGCGCAGCCCACCGGCTGCTGGTGTTGGCTCGCGGCGAGCGGCTCCGAGAAGTGGGCGGCCAGATCGACCGCGCCACCGACTCGCTCCACCAGGCCGTCGCCTCCGGTCGCTACCGACAAGTTCCGCCCATCAAGGACGCCCTGACCGCCCTCGACCTGGAACGAATCCGGTTCGAACGCCTGCCCACCTGGCCCTGGGCTCCCGGCACGCTGCGGGGCGTTGCCGCCACCGTGTTTCTGCCGATCGCGATCTGGCTGATCCAGTTCGGCCTGGGGAGGATGCTCGGATGAAGCGAAAGACCGGCGCACTCAGACCCGCTCCGTTCGTCCCACCTTACCCGGCCTCCTGGGTCGATGCGCTGACGGCGTTCGTCGACCGCCTGCCGATCCCCTGGTGGTCCTTCTACCTTCTGGTGGCCCTGCTGCTGGAAGGGGTGCAGGTGGGGATCCTGTGGCGCGACGGTATCTTCCGCGACCACGGGGTGGCCTTCTTCCAGTTCTTCTTCCCGGTGAACTACGTGCTGGCGGCGTTCCTGATGCATGCCCTCGACCGCCGCGCCGTGTCCGCGCTCGAGAGCTTCCGGCCCGCCCTGCGGGAAGGGTCCCGGCCGTTTGCGACGCTCCAGTACGAGCTGACCACCCTGCCACGACGCCGAACCCTGGTCGCCGGCCTGATCGGCCTGGCCTTCGGCGCCGTCAGCGTGGCGCTGTTGCCTTCCGGACTGGCCGACTACCCGATGGCGGGCCTGAATGCCACGCCCCTGGCTCTGACGTTCATGCTGTTCAACTTCGTGCCGACGTTGTGGTTGTGGTTCACCTTGATCTACCACACCATCCACCAGATGCGGACGGTGCATCGGATCTACACCCGCGAAACCCGGGTCGACCTGTTCCGGCTGCAGCCGTTCTACGCCCTGGCCGGCCTGGCGGCGGTGACCGCACTCGGGTTCGCCATCTACACCTACCCCTGGCTGACCGATCCGGGCGCCCAGTACGGAACGGGGCAGCTCGACATCAGTCTGCTGCTCACCACCCCGTTCTACCTGTGGCCGATGGCGATCTTCATTTGGCCTCTGTGGGGAGCGCACCGAAGTCTGGTCGAGCACAAGTCGCAGGCGCTGGCAGAGGTCGGTGCGCGTCGCAGGTCGCTGCTCGACCGTTTTCACCTCGCCCTGGAGGGGAAGACCCTGCGAGGCATCGACCAGGTCAACAAGGCGCTCGCCACGCTGGAACTGGAAGCCTCTGCGCTGGAGAAAGTCCCGACCTGGCCCTGGCCGCGCGGCATGTTTCGGAATCTGCTGGGGGCGTTCCTGCTCCCCGTGGTGTTGTGGCTGATCCAGTTCGGTCTGGGAAAGCTGCTGGGTTGAGGCTCGGCACCATCCCGGCAGATCGCCCAAGGCGACTGCTCGGCCCAAGAGGTGAACGTGAAGCGCCGATCCTCATCCACAACAGCGCGCAAGGCGAAGGTTCCTGCAGCTGCGGCGGCCCACGTCCCGCCGTACCCGCCGTCGTGGCTCGATCGTCTGACCCGGCGAATCGATCAGCTCCCCGGGCCCTACTGGTTCCCCTACCTGGCGGCCTACCTGGCTCTCCTCGGGTTGGCGTGGTTGCTGCTGGGATTGGAGGGCCGACCTCTGTCCGCCGAGACGGTCTTTGCCCACGCGGTGCCCTACTACGGTTTCTGGTTGCTCCACTATCTCGACCGGCGGGCGGCGGCCTCCCTGGAGGAGTACCGTCCGGCCTTCACCGGAAGCGAGGCCGAGCTGCGCGACGTCCGGTTTCGGCTGACGACCTTGCCCGCCCGGCCCGCCATCGTGATCACGACGATCAGCCTGTTGATTAGCTTTGTGGTCAGCTACGCCTGGAGCGCGCCTTCAGCATTCCATCTGTTGGACCGGGCCCAGTTCTATCTGGCCGATATCTTCGCCGGGCTCTACATCTACCATTCAGTGCGCCAGCTGCGGATGGTCAACCGGCTGTATGCCACCAGCACCCGGGTTGATCTGCTCGACCTTGCGCCACTCCACACCTTCTCGACGCTCTCGGCCCACACTGCCATCGGCGGACTGGTGATCGTCTCCGCCGGGGTGTTGATCACCCCGACCGGCTTTGTCGGCCCCTTCCTGATCGCCGGCATCCTGTTCGCGCTGATGGCGGTGCTGGCGTTCCTGTTGCCTCTGATGGGATTGAACCGGCGTCTGGTGAGAGCCAAGAGCCAGTCGCTGGCCGATCTCAACCGGCGCTGGCAGGCCTGCATGGACGAGGTCTACCGGCGGCTGGATCGAGGCGATCTGTCGGCGGCCGACAAGGTCAACACCACCCTGTCGGCGCTCGAGCGAGCCCGAACGGTGATCGAGCGCATCCCGACCTGGCCCTGGCGGCCGGAGGCTCTGCGCAGCCTGGTGGCGGCGTTGATCCTGCCGGCGGTCATCTCGGTGATCCAGTACGGACTGAGGAGGTTCCTCGGATGAAGCGCACCACGACCCGTCTTCGCCCGGGCCGGCCGCGACCCGCCGCAGCGAAACCCTTCGTCCCGCCTTACTCGCCCTCCTGGTTCGACAGAATGAGGTCCTGGGTCGACCGGGGCACGACGGCTCCGTGGATGCTCTACAGCCTGGTCTCCCTGGCATCGGTCACCATCGGATTGCTCGTGCAGTGGCGCGAGGGCGCCTACACCGCCGGGTTCATCCCCTTCCATATCCTGTTCTTCGGCTGGAGCGGTTATCTGCTCGGCTTGATGCACGCCCTCGACCGGATGGCGATCCGGGCCCTCGACGCGATCCGCCCTCTGCTGCCGGACGACCCGGCCCGGGTCGACCTGCTCCGCTGGCGACTCACGGTGCTGCCTCGAGGGTTGACCCTGGGCGTATCGGCCGGGTCGCTGCTGTTGATCACCCTGATCCTGCCGATCCGGCGGATCATGTTCCCTGCGGTCGGGTTCGCCCCGACCGCCCTGTCGTACGGGTTCTGCCTGGCCGTCGTGGTGGTCATGCTGTGGATCAACGCCACCTTCCTGCTCCACACCGCCCGGCAGATGATCGAGGTCGGCCGGATCACCGCCCGCGAACTCCGGGTCGAGTTGTTCCACATTCGTCCGGTGTACCGGCTGGCCGGGCTGACCGGCGCCACGGCGGCGGCGATCAGCCTCAACCTGTATCTGTGGTTCGCCGCCGCCCCGTCGATCCCCGACGTGGCTCGCTTCCCGGCGTTCGGTCTTGCGCTGTTCTCCTTGGTGGTGTTCGCGGCACCCTTGTGGACGGTTCACCAGCGCCTGGCGGCGGAGAAGGACCAGGCCCTGCTGGCGACGGCCCGAAACCAGGAAGCCGTCGCCTCCCGCCTGCAACGCGGATTGGCCGCCGGAAAGCTGTCGGAAGTGGACCAGCTCCACAAGGCGCTGGCCGCCCTGCAAATCCAAACGGCCACGCTGGAGAAGATACCAACCTGGCCGTGGCATCCCGGCACTCTGCGCGGTCTGCTGGCGGCGCTGGGACTCCCGATCGGGATCTGGCTGATCCAGCGCCTGCTCGAACGCTACTTGTAGCCACCCGGCTCCTGGTCAGGGGGTCGAACTCGACTGCAACTCGAGGGCTTCCTCGAAGGTCTCCCCGAACACCGTTCCCACCCCGAAGCTCTTGATCATCCCGACCCCTTCGGCGAAATGAACGGTCTCGACCGTCTCGAACAGCAGCGGGATCGAACCTCCGGCCAGGGCGATCGACAGGTTGAGCGAAACCGTCTGCTCGATGCGCAGCGCGCTGAAGTCGCCGGCGGCGACGCTCACCTCTTCGAACCCGACCGCCTGTGCGGCGAAAGCGGCCGTCCCCGTCACATCGGCGGTCTTTCCGTCGGGCAGGGTCTGGACTCCCTCGACCTGGTAGGTCTGCGTCCAGGCGCTCCCGGGCGCCAGGTCGGCCGGCAGGGTCACCCCGACGACGTCGGTGACCTGGAGCTCCAGGGTCGAGCCTCCGGTGCTGACGCTGGCCTCCGGTCCGACGGGAACCGTCAGGGCGATCAGTCCGGCCTCGGTGCATGACCATTCCTGCACCCGGGTCAGGTCTCCGAAATCGGCCGAGATCGTGAACCCGTCCGGACGGACATCGGTAACGGAGTCGGTGAAGCTGTAGCCGCCCAGCGGTCCGGCCGTTCCCGCATAGGTCCGCGACGCCCCAGGCTCCACGGGGAAGTACGGATGATCACAGGCGCCGGCCGGGGCAGGCGAGCTTTCCGGAGGGCGCGGTGGGGGCGGTCGCGCCCCCGCCGCTGATTTCGCCACCGGCGGCCGGTGACTCACCGGCGGGGCTGCAAGCGGCGAGACCCAGTGCGGCCGCGATCAGCAGGAGCCTGCGGGCGAGTCCAATGTCTGGGGCTGACACCATCTCCATCTCCTGGGGCGGAGGGTCATTATTCCGACCCTGGGCGATCCGTCAAGGGACCACCGGCCTCCGCCGGGCAGGGCTGTTATCATCCTGCGGATGTCGACCCAGAAACGGTCTCCGGCGACGTGGTGGAATGAAACCTCGGCCAAGGTTCGCGACGCATCGCTCAATGTCCGGCGGGCCTTCGGCCTGGTGTGGGACGCCCATCGGCTGAGCACCGCCCTGATGGGGCTGTGGACCGTGGTGGGCGGTCTGATCCCGGTCGGTCAGGCCTACGTCGCCAAGTTGATCGTCGACGGGGTGGTCGGCTCCCTGCAGGCCGGGCTGAGCGCCGGCGACGGGCTGCGGACGGTGGTCCCCTTCCTACTGGCCGAGTTCGTGCTGGTGGTGTTGCAGGCGGCGGTGGCCCAAGCCCGCAGTCTGACCGAGCACATCCTGCACGCCCGGCTCAACCTGGCGATCAACACCCGCATCATCCGCAAGTCGCTGTCGCTCGACCTGGCCCACTTCGAGAACGCCGAATACTACGACAAGCTGCAGAACGCCCGCCGCGAGGCCGACTGGCGTGGTCTGCAGATCATGAACAACGGCTTCTACCTGGTCCAGAACGTCCTGACGCTGGGATCGTACGCGGTGGTGCTGCTGAGTTTCAACCCGTGGCTGGCGCTGCTGCTGTTCGTGGCGACCATCCCGGCCTTCATCGCTCAGAGCAACTATGCCGAACTCAACTTCCGGGTGATTTCCTGGCGGGCGCCCGAAGCACGCAAGCTGTCGTACCTGGAGTACCTGCTCACCGACTACGACGCGGTCAAAGAAGTCAAGTTGTTCGCCCTGGGGGAACCGCTGCTCGGCCGTTACGCCGATCTGTTCTGGTCGTTTCTACGAGAAGACCAGGCCATCGCACAGCGGCGCAGCCTGGCCTCGCTCGGCTGGGGCCTGCTGGCGACCCTGACCTACTACGCCGCCTATGCCTGGATCGTCTTGCAGACTCTGGCATCGGCCATCACCCTGGGCGACATGACCCTGTACCTGATGATCTTCCGCAACAGCCAGAACACGTTCGAGTCGATCTTCTGGGGGTTGAGCGACCTGTACGAGAACGGCCTGTTCATGAGCAACCTGTTCTCGTTCCTGGAGCTGACACCGCAGATGCAGGCCCCGGCCTCGCCCCGGGCTCCAACGGCCGAGGCGGTGCGAGGCATCGAATTCGAGGACGTTTCGTTCCGCTACGCCGGGCACACCGACTGGGCGCTGCAGGAGGTGAACCTGCACATCGGGCCGGGCGACAAGGTGGCCCTGGTCGGGCCGAACGGGGCCGGCAAGACCACGCTGATCAAGCTGCTCGGCCGGATGTACGATCCGACCGAAGGCCGGATCCTGTTCGACGGGGTCGACCTGCGCGAGTACGACCCGGCGGCGTTGCGCCGGCGCATCGGCGTGATCTTCCAGGACTTCGTGCGCTACCATCTGGCGGCCGCCGAGAACATCGGGTTCGGGCAAATCGAGGCCCTGGACGATCGGTCGCGCATCGAGGCCTCGGCCGTCAAGAGCGGCGCACACCCGCTGATCGCAGCGCTGCCCGACGGCTACGAAACCGTCCTGGGCCGCTGGTTCGCCCGCGGCCGCGACCTGTCCGGGGGCGAATGGCAGAAGATCGCGCTGGCGCGGGCCTTCATGCGAGCCTGCGACATCCTGGTTCTCGACGAGCCGACCGCCGCCCTCGACGCCGAGAACGAATACCAGGTGTTCCAGCAGTTCCGCCGGCTGGCGGAGGACAAGATGGCGATCCTGATCAGCCACCGCTTCTCGACGGTGCGCATGGCCGATCGGATCTACGTGCTGGACGAAGGCCAGGTGCGCGAGCACGGTTCTCACGCCGACCTGCTGGCCCTCGACGGGATCTACGCCCGGCTGTTCACTCTCCAGGCGCAGTCGTACCGCTAAGAAGACCACGGGTTCGTGGTCAGTAGATCGTTTGGGGCGTGATCACGAAGCCGATCGCTCGACGGCGCAAGACCCGGGCTCGGATGGGCCGCGGAGGGATTCTGCCCGTCGCCCGATGGCCCGTTGGCGAGCCGGGCCTGGCTTCAAGTCCCCGGCAGGGCCATGAATCGAACTCCCCCGAAGAATTGGACTATAGGTCCAAGGCGGCCAACTGCTCCAGGTACTTCCAGCGGGAAGCCACATCGCCGCGAGCCGCCTCCAGCAACACTTCGGCCCTCTTCGGATCAGTCTGCCGCAGGACGCGGAAACGGTTCTGCTTGTACATGAACTCGTCGAGACCGGCGCTGGGCGCCTTGGAGTTCGAGCTGCAGGGGGTTCTTCCCCTGCTGATTGAGCGATGGGTCGAACCGGTACAGCGGCCAGAAACCGCTGTCCACGGCCAGCTCCTGTACGTCGGTTCCGGTGGCCATATCGATGCCGTGGGCGATGCAATGGGCATAGGCGATCAGCAGCGACGGGCCCGGGTAGGCCTCCGCTTCGCGGAAGGCGCGCACGGTCTGAGTCATGTTGGCGCCGTAGGCGATCTGCCCCACATAGATGTTGCCGTAGGACATGGCGATGGCGCCCAGATCCTTCTTGGGCATGTCCTTGCCGGCGGCGGCGAACTTGGCGATCGCCCCGCGCGGCGTGGCCTTCGACGACTGGCCGCCGGTGTTGGAGTACACCCCGGTGTCGAGCACCAGGACGTTGACCTTGCGGCCGGAAGCCAGGACGTGGTCGAGGCCGCCGTAACCGATGTCGTAGGCCCAGCCGTCGCCGCCGACGATCCACACCGAGCGCGGCACCAGGTACTCCAGGACGCTCAGCAGCTGGCGTCGTTCGCCGCGCGGATCCTGCTCCAGAGCAGTTCGCAGGCGCTGTACGGATTCTCGCAGAGCCTCCACCGCCTCGGGGGTGTCGGGGCGAGCCTCCAGGATCTCGGCCCGCAGACCCCCGGCGCCGTTGAGATCCACCCGCTCCAGCAGTTCACGAGCGAAGGCGCTCATGCGCTCGGCCGTCAGACGCATCCCCAGGCCGAATTCAGCGTTGTCTTCGAACAACGAGTTCGACCAGGCCGGACCGCGCCCGTCGGCGCGGGTCGTGTAGGGGGTGGTCGGCAGGTTGCCGCCGAAGATCGACGAGCACCCGGTAGCGTTGGCGATCAGCAGGCGGTCGCCATACAACTGGGTCAACAGCTTGATGTAGGGGGTCTCCCCGCATCCGGCGCACGCTCCGGAAAACTCGAACAGCGGCGGCAGGAACTGCGATCCCTTGGTCGTGTAGGGATTGACCAGGCCGGGAGCCGGGTCGGGCAGGCCCAGGAAGAACTCCCAGTTCTCGGCTTCCGCCTCACGCAGCGGGGCCTGGGCGGCCATGTTGATCGCCCGGCGCTCGGTCTTGGCGCCGGTTTCGTCCTTGACATAGGCCGGGCAGATATGCACGCAGGCGCCGCAACCGGTGCAGTCTTCCGGCGCCACCTGCAGGGCGTAGCGCATCCCGGCGAACTCGCGGCCCGTGCGCTTCGATCGACTTGAACGTGGCCGGAGCGTCGCCGTTCGCCGTGGCGGCGTCGAAGAGCTTGGCCCGGATGGTGGCGTGCGGACAGACAAAAACGCACTGGTTGCACTGGATGCAGGCCTCGGGTTCCCAGATCGGGATCTCGAGGGCGATGTTGCGTTTCTCGTAGCGCGACGTCCCGACCGGGTAGGTGCCGTCGACCGGCATGGCCGACACCGGCAGCTCGTCGCCGCGGGCGGCCATCATCGGACCGGTGACGGCGCGCACGAAGTCCGGCGCCCCTTCCGGCACCGGGCCGCGCATGGTGGCAGTGGACGTGGCTCGCTCCGGCAGCGGGATCCGGTGAATTCGTTCGCGGGCCAGGTCGGCGGCGCGCACATTCATCTCGACCACACTGCGGCCCTTGTCTCCGTAGCTGTCTTCGATCGCCAGTTCGATCATGTGCTGCGCCTTGTCTTCGGGCAACACCCCGGAGATGGCGAAGAAGGCGGTCTGCATGATGGTGTTGATCCGGCCACCCAGGCCCAGCGAGCGGGCCAGTTCGTAGGCGTCGATCACGTAGAAGGTCGCCCGCTTGTCGATCAACCCCTGCTGCACCGCCTGCGGCAGCCGGTCCCAGACCTGTTCCGGCGGGTACGGGCTGTTAAGCAGGAACGTTCCCCCGGGGCGTAGATGACGCAGGAGATCGAAGCGCTCCAGGAACGGGAAGGCGTGGCAGCCCAGGAAGTCGGCCCGGTCGATCCGGTAGGTGCTGCGGATCGGGCTCGGGCTGAAGCGCAGGTGGGAGATGGTCATCGAGCCCGATTTCTTCGAGTCGTAGTCGAAGAACCCCTGGGCGAAATGGTCGGTGGCCTTGCCGATGATCTTGATCGAGTTCTTGTTGGCGCCCACCGTCCCGTCGGCGCCCAGGCCGTAGAACATCGCCCGGTGCGTCCCCTCGGCTTCGCTGTCGTAGTGCTCGTCCCAGGCCAGGCTGGCCCCGCCGACGTCGTCGCGGATCCCGACGGTGAAGTGGTTGCGGGGGGAGCCCTGGGCCAGGTTGTCGAAGACCGATCGGGCCATCCCGGGCGTGAAGTCCTTCGAGGCCAGGCCGTATCGCCCGCCGAAGACCCGCGGTGCGGTCTGGGCCGTGAGGTCACCGCGCTCGATGGCCTCCCGGATCGCCGCCTGCACATCCAGGTAGAGCGGCTCGCCTGGGCCACCCGGCTCCTTGGTGCGATCGAGGACGGCGACGGTACGTGCGCTGGCCGGCAGAGCGGCCACGAAGGCCGCCCCGTCGAACGGCCGGTACAGCCGGACCTTCAGCAATCCGACCTTCTCCCCGGCGGCGATCAGGCGGCCCGTCACCTCTTCCAGGGTCTCGGCGGCCGACCCCATCACCACCACCACCCGCTCGGCGTCGGGCGCGCCGACGTAGTCGAACAGATGGTACGACCGGCCGACCTGTCGGGCGAAGCGGTCCATCACCGATTGCACCACAGCCGGCGCCTGCGCGTAGAACGGGTTGACCGCCTCGCGCGCACTGAAAGAACACGTCGGGGTTCTGGGCAGTGCCGCGCACCACCGGGCGCTCCGGAGACAGGCCGCGGGCACGATGGGCCAGCACCAGGTCTTCCGAGATCAGCGCCCGCATGTCGTCCTGGGTCAGCATCTCGACCTTCTGGATCTCCGACGACGTGCGGAAGCCGTCGAAGAAATGCAGGAACGGCAGGCGAGCTTCCAGGGCGGCGGCATGGGCGATCAGGGCCAGGTCCATCACCTCCTGCACGCTGTTGGAGGCCAGCATGGCCCAGCCGGTTGCGCGGGCCGCCATCACATCGCTGTGGTCGCCGTAGATCGACAGGGCGTGGGTCGCCACCGCCCGGGCGGCGATGTGGAACACCGCCGGGGTCAGTTCGCCGGCGATCTTGTACATGTTGGGGATCATCAGCAGCAGGCCCTGCGAAGCGGTGAAGGTGGTGGTCAGGGCCCCGGTGGTCAGCGCGCCGTGCACCGCACCGGCGGCCCCGCCTTCCGACTGCATCTCCATCACCAGCGGGACCGTTCCCGACAGATGTTGGTCTCGCCCACCGATGCCTTTTCGTCGGCGATCTCACCCATCGACGACGACGGGGTGATCGGGTAGATGGCGATGACTTCACTGACCGAGTAGGCTACATGGGCCGCCGCGGCGTTGCCTTCGATCGTGGCCCGGGGCGCGGCTCGGATTGTTCCTGCCGGCCCTGGCGGATGTTCTTCTCCATGAGGCGCTCCTCTCGTGCGACCCGGGGCGGATCGGTCCGGCTTTGCGGGCCGACACCGGGGCGCCCGACCGAGCGTCGGGAGGCCTGGCCCCAGGGTCGATTTCGAGTGTAGGCAGGCTCACCCGGGCGAGTAGTGTGCAAGCCCTACCATAATCGGAGGACAGTTGTCACTATTGAACCGGCCGGGGCCGCGGCAGAGTCAGGATGCCGCAGGGCGTCCTTCGCCCGCGCGCTCGTCCCACCAAGTGAGGAAGCATGGCTGACCTGCAACCGAGTACATGGGCATTCCGCTGCGCCACCCCCCTGGTGGTGGCCGCCAGTTCGATCTCGAGCCTGATCGACCGCGTCCGCCTGGCGCGAGCAGGCCGGCGCCGGGGCGCTGGTCATTCGATCCTTGTTCGAGGAACAAATCCAGATCGACGCCCTGCGGCTGGAGGAGAGCCTGCAGGTCGGCGCCGAGAGCACCGCCGAGGCCGCCCGCTACTTTCCGGAGGTCGAGGCCGGATCGGGCGACGAGCATCTGCATTGGATCGAGAAGACCCGCGCCGGCGGTGGGAATGCCGCTGATCGCCAGCCTGAACGCCGCCAGCCCCGGCAGCTGGGTCAGTTTCGCCCGGCGGCTGGTCGACACCGGGGTGAACGGGCTCGAACTCAACGTGTACGCCGTGGCGGCCGATCCCCGCCGCGACGGGCGGACCGTCGAGCAGGAGCTCTTCGAAATCGTGGCCGCCGTTCGGGCCGAGGTCAAGATCCCCCTGGCGGTGAAGCTCAGCCCGTTCTACACCTCCTTCAGTCACGTCGCCCACCAGCTCGACGGACTGGGAGTGGACGGCGCTGGTGCTTGTTCAACCGCTTCCTGCAGCCCGACATCGACGTTGCCAGCCAGACCCCTCTGACCGGGATGGTGCTGTCTACCCCGGACGAGCTGCGCCTGCCGCTGCGCTGGACCGGCCTGCTGGCCGGCCGGATCCGGGCCAGATCGCCCTGAGCACTGGCGTGCACTCCGGGCACCGACGCCGCCAAGGCCCTGCTGGCCGGCGCACAGGTCGTGCAGATCGGCTTCGGCCCTGCTCCAGCACGGCATCCCGTTCCTCTCGACGATGCTGCGGCAGCTCGAGGGTTGGATGGACGAGAACGGCTATCAACAGGTCGATGATTTCCGGGGAAAGCTCAGCCAGAAGGAAAGCCCCGACCCGTTCGCCTACGAACGGGCGCAATATGTTCGCCTGTTGACCACGCAGAAGTAGACACGCCCGGCCCTCGGACCGAGAACCGTCCGGCCGATCGGCCGGACGGTTCTCGGTCTACCTTGCGGCAGGATCGCGCCGATTCAGCCGGCGACGATGCGGGGGGCCACCAGGTTGAGCAACAGCCCCAGGACGAACATCGACCCCGCCAGCTTGTTGTGATAGAAGGCAGCCGCCACGTACCACAACGGCCAGACCGGGAAGTTCTCGGGGGGCGAGGCCGGCCGAGGCTCCCGGTAGATCTTCATGGCCCGCCGCAGGCGCGGCAGGGCCAGGCCCACCAGGAGAACCCACGGGCCGAGCACCATCGTGGCCACCAACGCCACCACCACCAGGTAGAACGCCGCCATCAGCGCCGCCGTCAGGATCCGGGCGGCCCGGTCGCCGATCAGCACCGGGATCGTGCGCACCCCGAGCCGGCCATCGGCCTCGCGCTTGTCGATGTGTTTTCCCAGCAAGACCGTGGTCACCACCAAGGCGTAGGGAATGCAGGCCAGCCACACGCCGGGCGGGGGTAGGGAACCGGAAGCTACGAAGTAGGTCCCGCCGATCATCAAGGGGCCCCACACCAGGAACACGCCCGGTTCTCCCAGGCCGCGGTGCTTGAGTCGGATCGGCGGCGCCACGTAGAACACACTGATGAACAGCCCGAGCCCGGCGAAGACCGCGGCCGGCCACCCGCTGCGCCAGACCAGAACCACCAGGATCACGGCGTCGAGCAGGTTGGCGGCCAGGATCGCCCGAGCCAGGCCCGCCTTCGAGATCAGGCCTCCCAGCACCGGGTGCGGGGCATACTGGGCCCGGGCGTATTCGTTGGTATCGATCCCGGATTCCAGATCGAAGTAATCGTTGATCATGTTGTTCGAGGCATGAGCCAGGATCAGGCCCAGCCAGGCCAGGCCGAAACCCAGCAGGTCGAAGCGCGAGGCCAGCGCCAGAGCCAGCAGTCCGCCGATCAGGCCCGAGATGGCCGTCATCGAGAAGACCGCCGAGCGAGTGATGATCAACCAGCGGCTCACCGGGTCCATCGTCTTCCCCGGGGAGAGATTGGCGGTATCGATGATTTCTTTCCAGTTGGCCAAGAGTTGCATGGAGTTCCTCCAAAGAGAACAGTCTAACCGATGGCCCGGGCACCGTTGGCGGGGGACGGCGTCGCCGTCCGGCGCTCAGGGCGGCAGGCAGCCTGGCGGCTGGGGCAGGTCCCCGACGTTCTCGGCGTGGCAATGTGCGCCCGACGACTCGGCCCGTCTCTCCTCGGCAGGCTCCGCTTGCCTGGAATGAACCAGCGCCGGCGCGCCGGGCGGGCCAACCCGCGATGTTAGAATCGCGCCGCTCCAAGGAGGGTGTGATGCCCGAAGCCGTTATCGTTTCCGCCGTGCGCACACCGATCGGCGCGCTCGGCGGCGCCCTGTCCCCGGTGCGCCCCGACGACCTGGCGGCGCTGGCGATCGCCGAAGCGGTGCGCCGCGGCGGGGTCGACCCGGCCGAAGTCGAAGAGGTCTACTTCGGCTGCGCCAATCAGGCCGGGGAAGACAACCGTAACGTCGCCCGCATGGCCACCCTGCTGGCCGGGCTCCCGGTCGAGGTGGCGGCGTTGACCTTCAACCGCCTGTGTGCCTCAGGTCTTTCGGCGGTCAATGCCGCCGCCCGCGCCATCAAAGCCGGGGAGGGCGAGGTCTTCGTCGCCGGCGGGGTCGAAAGCATGTCGCGAGCGCCGTACGCCGTGCCCAAGTCGGAACAGGCTTTCGCCTTCGGCAATCTGACCGCCTGGGACACCGCTCTCGGCTGGCGTTTCCCCAACCCCAAGATGCACGAAATCTTCGGCACCGAATCAATGGGCGAGACGGCCGAGAACATCTTCGAGATCACCCACAGCATCACCCGGGAGGAGCAGGACGCCTTCTCGCTGGAGAAGTCATCGACGGGCGATCGCAGCCATCGACGCCGGGCGGTTCGCCGAGGAGATCGTCCCGGTCGCGATCCCCCAGCGCAAGGGCGATCCGATCGTGGTCGATACCGACGAGCGCCCGCGGCGCGATACCTCGCTCGAGGCGCTCGGGCGCCTTCGGCCGGCCTTCCGGAAGAACGGCACGGTCACCGCCGGCAACGCCTCCGGCCTCAACGACGGGGCGGCGGCGCTGGTACTGATGAGCGACGCCAAGGCGCGCAGCCTCGGCCTTCAGGCGATGGCACGCGTTGTGACTTCGGCCGCCGCCGGAGTGCCTCCCCGGCTGATGGGCCTGGGGCCTATCGAAGCGGTGCGCAAGGCCCTGCGGCGGGCGGGGCTGCAGGTCGACGACCTGCGCTTGGTTGAACTCAACGAGGCTTTCGCCGTTCAGGCGCTGGCCGTGATGCGCGAACTCGGCCTGTCGCACGAGATCACCAACGTCAACGGCGGTGCGGTAGCGCTGGGCCATCCCCTCGGCTGCTCCGGTGCGAGGCTGGTGACGACCCTCGTCCACGAGATGCGCCGCCGGGCGCCGTCGCAGCCTCCCCCGTACTACGGCCTGGCCAGCCTGTGCGTCGGTGTCGGCCAGGGCGAGGCGACGATCGTGGAGTGGGTGGGCTAGGAGCGAGTCGGCAACCTGCGGTCCGGGGCTGCCGCGGACACACGGTCCATGTCCAGGGATAGAAGATGGGAAATTGGAGATTTGGTTGGTCGAGACCGACGCCGCCTTTGCCTCAGCCGTGCGGAGGCGTCCGAAGCCCGAGGGGTGACGGCCGACGGCTGAGGGCCGACCTCCGGCTGCCCCGATGCGCATTCTCGTAACCGGCGCCACCGGCTTCCTCGGATCGCACATCGCCCGCGAATTGAGCGCCCGCGGTCATCAGGTGCGGATCCTGCGGCGTCCCCACAGCCCGACGACTCTGCTCGACGATCTCGAAGTCGAACACGCCATCGGCGATTTGTTCGAACCGGCCACCCTGGACTTGGCGTGCCGCGGGATGGAAGCGGTGGTTCATTGCGCCGCCGAGATGAGCCCCGGCGCTCGCCCCCGGCACAAGTTGGCGAGTCACCTGGAGGGAACCCGGAACCTGCTTGCGGCCGCCTCTCACGGCGGGATCCGCAGGTTTGTGTACACCTCGTCGGTTGCCGCCCTGGGAATGCCCGACGGCCCTCCGGCGCCCACCGATGCGGCGGCCCGCCCGATGGACGAGAACCGCAGCTGGCGCGGCGACGCCCGCAGGTGGCCCTACGGGCACGTCAAACACCTGGCGGAGCAGCAGGTTCTGCGGGCCGGGGACGACGGGATGGAGCCGGTCATCCTCAACCCGGCGCTGGTGATCGGCCCGGGCGATCGGCATCGGGTGTCGAACCTGTTGGTGTGGCACATGCTGCGAGGCCGGATGCCTCCGATCATGGCCGGTGGACTGAACGTGGTCGATGTGCGCGACGTGGCCGAGGGAACGGCCGCCGCCCTGACCCTGGGGCAGCCCGGCCGGCGGTATCTGCTGAGCGGGGAGAACCGCACGCTGGAAGACCTGATCCGAACGACGGCCGAGATCGTGGGGAGGCGGCCTCCCCGCCTGCGAGTCCCGATCGGGGCGGCCCGCCTCCTGGGCGAGACGGGGGCGGTGGTCGGTCGGCTGCTGGGGATCGCCCTCGGTCTGGAGTTGTTGCGTGCCGCCGGGTTGTACTTCTACTACGACGGTTCCCGCTCCCGCCAGGCCCTGGAGCTGGGCGAGGTGCGGCCGTACGAACCGGCCGCCCGCGCCTCGGCCGACTGGTATCGGAGATCCCCATCCGGCCAGACGGCGTCGCTGTGATACACTGCCCGCGATCGATCGGGGAGCCCGTGTGAGTCCGCCACCCTCGTCTGGGTCTGCGAGTTCGGCGAACGTCTGGGCCTCGGTCATGCGCGCGGCGGCGCTCGCCGCCCGGCAGGGCGCGGCCAGCGAACCCGACCTGCTGCGGTCGTTCTCCACAGAACTGCTTCGATTGAAGATGCGCGGCGCCGTGATGCTGCGGCGCGACGACGGCCGGCTCGAGATCCACACCTCCGCCCTCAGCCAGTCGCTCCAGTCTTCCCTGGAACGCCTGACGGGCCTCAAGATCTCCGGTTTCACCTTCGACCCGGCCGAGACCGTTCTGATCCGGCGCTCGCTGGAAGCACCACGAAGTCCTCTTCTCCGAGAGCAACCGCGAGGTGATCCGCCAGTTGCTCCCCGGGCCGGTCCGGTCCCTGTTGCCCCGGCTGCTTTCCCAGCTCGGCGAGCAGCCGACGATCGCCGCACCCTTGCTGCTCGACAACCGATCGATCGGGGTTCTGGTGTTGAGCGCCAAGTGGCTCACGCCCGAAGACCAGTCGATGGTGGCGGCCCTGGCCGATCACGTTGCGGTGACCCTGGCCCACCTGCGGGTTCGGGAAGAGATGCGGCTCGCCCTCGAACGCGAACGGTTGCAGAAGGGAATCGCCGAAGCGCTGGCCAGCTCCCGCGATCTGGACGAAGTCCTGCACCAGGTCGTGGAACAGGCGGTGCGTATCACCGGCGCCGGCGGCGGAGCCCTGATGCTGCTCGACGCCGATGGGAAGCTCGAAGGCCCGCCCTACCTGGCCGGCCTGCCCGACGACCCGCACTACCGTCCCGGCCCGGACGGGATCGGCGTGATCTGGCGGGTCATGGACACGCGGCAGCCGGTCGTCCTCGACGAGTACGGATCCGACCCGATGGCCGTTCCCGGGTTTGTCAAGAGCGGGGTGCATGCCTTCCTGGCCCTGCCCTTGATCCACGGTGAACAGATCATCGGGGCCATGGCCCTGGTCCACTTCGATCCGCAGCGGCGCTTTGGACAAGACCAGGTGGAACTCGGCCAGAGCATCGCCCGCCTGGCGGCCGTCGCGGTGCAGAATGCCCGCTTGTTCGAGGAAGTGCGCTGGCGTGCCGAAGAATCCCAGGCCCTGATCCGGACGGCGCGCTCGGTCACCTCGTCGCTCGACCTGGTTACGGTCCTGGGTATGATCGCCGAGCAAGCCCGCGTCCTGCTGCAGACCGACGCCAGCCGCATCCACCTGCTCGATCCCGAGCTCAACGTCCTCAAAGTCGTGGTGGCCCAAGACGTCTACCCGGAGGCCTGGGCCGATCTTGAACTGAAGCCGGGGGCCGGGCTGGCCGGCTGGGTGATGCAGACCGGCCAGCCGCTCCTATCCAACGACCCTTCGTCCGACCCGCGCTCCGTCCAGGTTCCGGGCACACCGGACAATGAACCGGAATGCCTGCTGATGGCCCCCCTGACCGTGCGCCAGCGTCCGGCAGGGGTGATGGTGGTCGTGCGCAATGGCAACGAACGACCTTTCCGACCCAAGGAACTCGAACTGCTCGCTGCCTTCGCCGCTCAGGCGGCCGTGGCCATGGAGAACGCCCATCTGTTCGGCCAGATCCAGTCGCAGGCCAACCGCCTGGAGGCCGAGGTCCAGGAGCGAACGCGCGACCTGGCCCTGTCGGAAGCTCGCTACCGAGCCCTGGTGGAGACCTCGATTGCCGGGATCCAGCAAATCGACCGGGAGGGGAAGATCGTTTACGCCAACCGGGCCCTGGCTGAGATGCTCGAGGCCACTCCCGAGAGCCTGGTGGGCCGCAACCTCACCGAACTCATCCCCGACGGCCCGACGCCGGGGCCGGTGGAGGAACTGCGCCAGCGCATCGCCGGTGAGCTTCCGCCCCGGGCGGTGGACGAGATCGAACTGGCCACCGCCTCGGGCGCTCGCATCCCGATGCTGGTCGGCACCAGCCTGATCACCGACGACCTGGGTCAGCCGCAGGGCGCCACGGTGCTGATGGTCGATATATCCGACCGCAAGCAGCTGGAGGCCGCCCTGCGCACCGAGCGCGACCGGATCGGAACGATCCTGGAGAACATCGGCGACGCGGTCTTCGTAACCGACCCGCGCGGGGTGATCGAATACGTCAACCCGGCCTGGGAACGGCTGAACGGCTATCCCGCGGCGGAAGCGATCGAACGCCCGGCCAGCCTGCTGAACAGCGGAACGGTCGCAGCCGAGGTCTTCTCCAGCCTGTGGGAAACCGTCCTCTTCGGGAACACCTGGCGCGGGCAGCTGGTGAATCGACGCAAGGACGGCAGCACCTACGACGCCGCCCTGACGGCGACCCCGTTGAAGGCCGACGATGGACGGATCCTAAGCATCGTTTCCGTTCTGTACGACATCAGCGCCATGAAGGAAGTCGAGCGCCTGAAGAACCAGTTCGTCTCGGACGTCTCCCACGAACTGCGAACACCGCTCACCAACATCCGCCTGTACCTCGATCTGCTGCGCGGCACGGCCGACCGGACCAAGGTGGACCGCTACCTCGACACGCTCTCCCGCGAAAGCGATCGATTGGCCAATCTGATCGACGATCTGCTTTCCCTCAGCCGGCTCGACGCCGGCGCCGTCGCTCTCGAACTGCAACCGGTCGACCTGAATCGTCTGCTGGGCTCGCTGGTGGACGATCGCCTGGCGTTGGCCGGGCAGCGGGGGTTGGACCTGACCCTGGATTGCGACACCCGGCTTCCGCTGGCGCGGGGCGACGAGCGCCTGCTGTCGCAGGTGTTCACCAACCTGCTCACCAACGCCATGAACTACACCCCGGAAAAGGGGCACATCGCCGTCCGCACCCGCACCACCACCGAAAACGGGTTGATCTGGGTTACGGCGGAGGTGGCCGACAGCGGGCCGGGGATCCCGCCGGAGGAGAAGCCGATGATCTTTCTGCGCTTCTACCGGGGCCGGGCGAGCCGGGCCACGGCCGCGCCGGGAACCGGGCTGGGACTATCGATCTGTCAGGAGATCATCGACCTGCACTCCGGGCGGATCAGCCTGGAAAGTGAAGGCGTTTCCGGCAAGGGGACCCGTTTCACCGTGTGGCTTCCCCCGGCCTCGCCAGGCTAAGATCGCGCTCACCCCGAAACGTATCGGCCCAGGCGGCGGCGGCGGGTCGAAAGGTCACCCCGAGTTCGTTGACGGCTTTCTCCGACGAATAGCGAAACGAAGCGTAGCCGCTGCGTACTGCCTCCGGCGACAGGAAGGCCGGCAGGCGCACCAGCCGCAGGAGCGGAGAAAGCGGCGCCGCCAGGGCCAGCGCCAACGGCCGGGGCAGCCACATGCGGACCGGGGTGCGGCCTTCCAGCTCCCGCCACACGTTCATCAGTTCGCCCACGGTCATCGGTTGCCCCGCCAGAAAGTACAACTCGCCGATTCTTCCTCGCTCTCCCAGAATCAGCAGGGCCTCGGCCACATCGTCCACGTGAACGAACGAGAAGGCGCCGTCCGGGCCCCAGGCCACCGGCGGAAGGCGACGGTGCAGAAACAACCGGGCCATGATTCCAAAGGGGGAATGGTCGCCCGGGCCGATCACCTGCGCCGGTGCGGCGATCACCACCGGCTCCCCTGACCGCTGATGGCGGAGCGCCAGTTCATGGGCTTCCGCTTTGGTGGTCTCATACCACGAAGTGGGCGGGGCGTTCCTACGGAAGGTCTCGCCGACGACTTCGCCGCCGGTGTCGCCGATGGCGGTGGTGGAAGACACCGCCACCACGCGCTCCACCCCGCCCTCCGCAGCCAGACTCAGCACGGTCTCTACCGCGTCGACGTTGACCGCCCGCATCCGCCGACGGGCGCGGCGCGGGATTCCGAGCTCATACCAGCCGGCGATGTGGAAGACGATTTCCGGTCGGGTAACCTCCAGGGCGGCCCGGACCGACCCGCGGTCGGTGACGTCGCCCAGGAGCAGGCGGGCTCCGGCCAGGGCCAGGGCCCGCGCCGCCGGCGCCTGTGGCTTGCGGGTCAGCACCGACACCACCCACCCCTGGGCCAGCGCTCGCCGCGTCAGGCGGCCTCCGATGAAACCGGTCCCTCCGGTGATCAGGATCCTGCGTTGGGCGCGACGCCGCTTCACGATCAGACCCAGGCGAACTCCGACCCCTCGGAGGTCTTGCGCACCTCCAGACGGGCCGGGAAGGCGTCTTTGAGCTCCTCGATGTGGGTGATCACCAGGATACGGTCGAAGTCGTCCTGGATGCTGGTGATGGCCGAGATCAGCTGTTCGCGGCCCCGCGCGTCCTGGGTCCCGAAACCCTCATCGAGGAACAGGCAGCGCAGCTGGGCGCCGGCGCGACGCGGCCAGCAACCGCGACAGGGCCACCCGCACCGCGAAGTTGATCCGGAAGGCCTCGCCGCCGGAGTACAACTCGTAGGGCCGGGTGCCCAGGTCGTCGGAGATCAGGATATCGAGCGCCTCCCGCAACTCCCCGGTCTGGATCGAGCGCTGGGTCTCGATGCGCACATTCATCCGACCGTCGGTCATGCGGGTCAGCAGCTCGTTGGCGGCGCGCTCGAGCTCTGGAACCACGGTCTCGATGATCATCGCCGGGACCCCGCGCTTGGAGAACGCTTCGCGCAGTTCGCCGTACTGGCTGAGCGTGTCGGCCAGTTGGTCGCGCTCCTCCATCCGTTTGGTCCGCTGGGCCTGGAAATCGTCCAGCGCACGCAGCCGCTGGCCGACTCCTCCCAGGTGGCGCTCGGCCATGGTCTTCTCCAGCCGCAGGCGATCCAGAGCCGTCTGGGTGATCGACGACGCTTTCAGGCGCTGTTCGGCTCCGGCCGCCTCCACTTCCAGCTCGCGTCTCGCCTGACGGTCTCGATCGGCCTCTTCACGCCAGCGAAGCTGACGGGCCGCCAGCGCCTCGGCTCGTTGCCGTGCCTGGTCGGCCTGGGACAGCGCCGCCTCGGCCTCCGCCAACCGTTTCTCCAGTGCCGGACGCTCCCGAAGCCGCGTCTGGCGTGCCGTCTGTCGCTTGTCCTGCTCGGAGGCGGCGGCCTCCAACTCCCGGATCCGCGCCTGATTCTCACGGTAGGCCTCCCGTCTCGATTCGACGTCCGTTTGGAGGTCGGCCATCAGCCGATGACGATGATCTTCGGTCAGGGGCTGGCCACAGGTGGGACAGGTCGGGGAGGTGGCCTCTTGCAGGGTTTCCAGGCGGCGCTTGAGCGGCTCGGTCTCGGGCCCCAGACCCTGGTTCTGGCCCCGCAACGTCGCCAGTTCTTCCTTCAATTCTCCCAGGTTGGCTGCGGCGGCGTCGGCTTCGATTTGAAGCTGGGCCCGCGTTTCGACCTCGACCACCAGCGCCTGTCGAGAAGCCTGCAGGCCGGCCTGGTCCGCTGCGGCCAAGGCCCGTCTGCGTTCGGCCTCGGCCTCAGCGTCATCCCGTTCGGCCGAAGAGATACGCCGGGTCAGATCGTCGATCGATCGCTGGACACCTACCAGCTCGGCGCGGGTTTGCTCTAGGCCAGCCCATTCGGCCTCGGCGCCGGCAAGAGCGGCGGCGGCCTGATCGGCGGCGGCCTCGGCTTCCCCCAGTTCCCTCTCCAACTGGGGACGTCGCGCCAGTTCGGCTTCCACTTCCACCAACCAGCCTTCCACCCGCTGGATGGCGCCGCGCGTGTCTCCCATCCGGTCGCGAGCCCGGCGCTCGTAGTCTTCCCAGCGCTCCAGGCCCAGGATCGTGCCGAGCACGTCCTTGCGTTGGGCCGGTGTCTTGGTGGTGAACTCGTCCGCCCGCCCCTGCACCAGAAACGCCGAATTGACGAAGGTGTCGTAATCCAGTCGCAGCAGGCCGTCGATCCGGCCCTGGGTTTCCCGCATCCCGGCTTCCGACAGGCTGCGCCAACCCTCGGGTTCCTGGGTCTGCAGCTCCAGCAGGCTGGTGCCGCGCTTCCCGGCTTTCCGCTGGCGCTGCACCCGGTAGCGGCGTCCTTCCTGGTCGAAAGTCAGAACCACCCGCATCTCGGTCTGACCCTGGTAGATCAGGTCGTCCACCCCGTGGGCGCGGGCGCGTCCCCACAGGGCCCAGGTGATGGCGTCGAGCAGCGACGATTTCCCTGCGCCGTTGGGTCCGGCCAGGCAGGCGATGTGGATCCCCTCCAGTTGCAGCACCGGGGGTTTGCGGTAGGCGAGGAAGTTCTCCAGTTCGAGTTCAACGGGAATCATGGCCGGCGCTCGCCGTGCTCCCCTCTCCCGACTCCGGTCCCGCGGGGCACAAGAGAGGAGATGGGAGATGGGGGATGAGCGGGGTTCACTCGACCAGGATCTCCGCCGCCCGGTCGAGCAGGGCCTTGCGGCGTTCGGGCGGGGTCTTCTGGGAGTCGAGGTAGCGCTCGACCAGCTGCAGCGGGGAGAGCGCCTCCGGGGAGAGGTCGCCCAGCCGGACGCGGTTTTCCGATTCCACTTCCCGGGCGATCACCACGGTGCTGGCCTCGGCCAGGGCTGCGGCGAGCTCGCGCTCCCTCAGGTGCGGCTCCTGCTCACTCCGCAGACTGAGGATCACCCGTACCACGGCGCCTTCGACTTCGGCCCCGGCCAGCCCCCGGAGGGCCGCCTCGGTCGGGTCGGCGGCCTGCCGGATATCGACTCGCAGGGTCCGGAACGGCCGGGCCTGCACCGGCACGAATTCCCAGCGCGTGCCGCCCCGGGTCAGTTCAATCCAGCAGAACCCCTTGTCTTCCTCCTCTTCGCCGAAGTCGATCCGCTCCAGCGACCCGCTGTAGACGATCGGCGGCGGGCCCTGGGGATGCAGGTCTTGATGGCGGTGGACGTGGCCCAGGGCCACGTAATCCCACACCGGCTCGCTCAAAGAGGATGTGGAGAGCGACACTTCCCGTCCCAACAGGAGCGTGCGTTCCGAGCCGAGCCGGGCTTCGGCGATCGACAGGTGCCCAGCCAGCAGCCGGGGCATATCGTGGGCGGCGGCTTCCTGCGCCAGACCGCGCAGGACGTCGGCCACCGCCCGCCGGGCGGCGTCGTCGAGCTGATCGATGGTCTTCCCCTGGTGCTCCTCCCGCGTCAGCAGGCGGTTGCGCATCGGATATGGGATCCAGGCCAGGAACACCGGTCCCCGGCGCGTGTCCACCACCTTCGAACCGGACCGGTGACCGACCGTCACGCCCGGCACCTGCAGCGCCTGGAAGATGTCGACGCTGCTGGCCTTGGCCGCCATCCCGGGCATGTCGTGGTTGCCGACCAGCAGCAGGGTGGGCATGGCGTCGGCCAGCCGCTTGATGCGGGCGGCGAACTCACGCTGTTGGGTGGGCTCGGGGTCGCGGCTCTTGAACGCGTCGCCGGCGAAGACCGCCAGATCGCCGTCTTGGGCGATGGCGTAGTCGACCACTTCGTCGAGACGGTCCAGGAAATCGCGCACCCGGCTCGAAGTCCCGGTCGCGGGGTCGAGCCGGCCGTAGTTCTCCATGCCGACGTGGACGTCGGCGAAGTGAACGACGCGGATCGGGTCGGGCATGGGAAACCGGGGCTACTGCGGCCGGTCGATCTTGGGGCGGTCCATGCCCAGCAGGCTCAGGCACAGGAACAACTCGCCCCGGTGGTGGATCACCTGCTCCAGCACATGCCACAGGATCCACCCCATCTTGGGTGTACCGTCGCCGGGCACCTGGACGATGCGGTTGAAATCGTCGGCCGGCACGGTCGCCAAGAAGTCCATGGTCGCCTTGTGACTTCGCTCCAGGTCCTGGCGCAGCGCGGACACGGACGGGCCCTGGGGGTCGCCTTCGGGCGGCCAGGCATCGGTCTGGCGGCGGATGACGAACTGGATCCACCCGTCCTCCAGGTTGATGATATGGCGCAGGATGCCGCCGATCGAACGCCGGTAGCTGGTGGCCGGCCGAAATGCCAGATGCTCGTCCTTGAGCATCGAAACCCCGGTCAGCAAGTCTCGATGGATCACGTTCCAGTGGTCGAAGAATTGGGCAGCGTTCACGCTTCGCTCTCCTCCCGAGTCAGCCAGCGCTTCAGGCCCGAAGGGGAACGGTAGGCCTGCATGCGGTCGAGCAACGCTTCCGGCTCGGTTTCGCTCACGAACAGATCTCCGTGTTCCCGGTAGATGAAACCTTCCTGGCGGGCGTGGTCGAGCGCGGCTCGCAGGGGTCGGTAGTAACCGAGGGTGTCGAGCAGGCCGATCGGGCGCTGGTGAATCCCCAGCTGCGCCCAGGCCAGGATCTCGAAGAACTCCTCGAAAGTCCCGATCCCTCCTGGCAGGGCCAGGAACCCGTCGCTCAAGGAGGCCATCAGCGCCTTGCGCTCGTGCATCGTCGCCACGACCTGGAGCTCGGTCAGGCCAGGATGGCGCAGTTCCGGCGTGTCGAGTTGCCGGGTAATGATCCCGACCACCTCGCCTCCAGCCGCCAGTGCACCGTCGGCCACCTCCCGCATCAGTCCGGTGCCTCCGCCGCCATAGACCAGCCGGGCGCCTCGGGCGGCCAGCGCCGCTCCCATCGCCCGGGCCGCCCGCAGGTACTCGTCGGCGACCCCGTCGCTCGAGCCGCAGAAGACGCACACACTCGTCAGGGGTTGCGTCACGCCGTACCACTTTCCACAGCCGGTCGGATCAGGCGGGCGACCTGCTCCAGTTCGTCCGGTCGCCCACCCTCCGCACCAAACCCGCGTCGGAACCCGAACCCGTCAGCCTGGTAGCGAGGGATCACGTGCAGGTGGCAATGAAAGACCGACTGCCCGGCGGCCTCCCCGTCGGCCAGATGCAGGTTGATCCCCTGCACCCCGAGCGGGGCAGCCCGCAGCGCCCGGGCCAGCCGCATTCCGGCCTCCATCATCGGGCCGGCGTAGGCCGGGTCAAGTGCTTCCAGGTTCGGGAAGTGCTCATTGGGCACCACCAGCAGGTGACCGCGCGTCACGGGATGGAGATCCAGAAACGCCGTCACCCGCGGGTCACGATACAGCCGGGAGGCCTCCGCCTCTCCGCTGACGATGCGACAGAAGATACATTGGGGATCGAGCGTCATGCGCGTGAGGGCAGGATTCTACCATCCGCTCTCTCGCCGGCACCGGCCGCGGGCTGGGCGCGTTCCAGCTCGCCCCTGAAGCCTCACAACGCCAGCAGGTTGGACAGGAGTCGCTGAAGCAGAAACAGGACGATCGGCAACAGCAGGGCCGAGAGGAAACTGCGCAGCGATCCCGGCTCCCAGGGCCAGGTGGAGACGGCTCGGATCTCGCTGCGCAACTCGAGCATGGCCGTGATGGCGTGACGGAATTCCGTCATCTGTCCGAGGTCTTCTCGGTCGAACCGCTCGTGGAGCTGCCGGTAGGCCAGCTCCAGGCGGCGATCGTTTTCCAGCCCGAAACGCTCCTTCTCGCCGCGCAACCGCTCGTGGATGCCTCCGAGAGGGAGAATGAAGGCCGCTCCGGCCAGAACCATGTTCAGCGCCATGAAGAAGGCGAAGCTCCCCACCGACGGCTCGGCGGCCAGGGCGACATCCGTCAGGTAGCTCAACGTGGCCACGAGCACGAAGAACACGCCAATGCGCAGGGTCAGACCGGCGAAGGCATGCAGGGGGTCCAGGTGGAAGATGTTGATGTGGCCCACTTCCCGGTACAGCCGGCGAACCATGACCAGGGCGCGCATCAGGAACAGGAAGAAGAAGAACACCAGCGAGAACATGAAGGCGCCCGTCGCCACCAGGGCGACCAGCGACGCCCCGGCCTGCTGGTACGACGCTCCCAGGGATACCGAGGGCACCGCAAAGGCCAGGCCCGCCAGCGTGATCAGCCAGCCGGTCCGTCGGGAAAGATGGGTGAAACGATACGTCAGGTCCTGATAGTCCCGATCCGGCCGATCGTCGATGGGCCGGAAACGGAGCAAGGTCTCGTCGGCGTAGCGCAGGAAGTAGCCACCGGCCAGGAACACCACCAGGAACCAGATCTGGAAGGTCAACTGCGAAGCGTCGAAGGTCCACCAGGAGAGCTTGCCCTCGGCCCAGGGGACCAGGTGGTTGAGGAAGACGAAGCCGGCGAAGAGCAGCACGGACTTCAGCCAACCCGGCACCGGCCCGCGGGCCAGGGCCTGATAGAAGTGGTTCTGCCAGCTGGGGGGATAGAGACGCACACGCACCGGGGCGACCTCGCAGTCTGGGTCTTGAGAATTCGGAGCAGTATAGGCGAATTCCCGACCACGGGGCAATCCCACCCACCGACATGGTATGCTCGCCGCCGTGAACGGAGTTCAGCTCTCCCCCGCAGCCGCCGCAATCCTGACCCTGCTGGGAATCTTGATCTATGGGGCCTTCCACAGCCTGACCGCCACTCGCCGTGTCAAGGCGTGGGTGGTCGCGACGCTCGGCCCGGGCCCGGCGCGTCTGTACCGACTGGTCTACAACTTGCTAGGAGGGATCACGTTCGTTCCGATCCTGGCCCTCGCGGCGATCCAACCCGGTCCACGCCTTTATCTGATCCCGGCTCCCGGGTCGTGGCTGATGATCGCGGCGCAGGCTCTCGGTGCAGGCATCGTGGCCCTCGGCCTGCTCCAAACCGACGTCTGGCATTTCCTGGGTCTTCGCCAGATGGTAGAACCGGAGCGCCAGGGCTCGCCGCGCCTGGTCACCACAGGGCTGTACCGAGTGGTCCGTCACCCCCTGTACACCGGGGGGCTGCTCTTCCTGTGGGCCACCCCGGTGATGACCACGACCCTGCTGGCTCTGGTGGCCGGGGTCAGTGCCTACCTGGTGGTCGGGAGCGTCTTCGAAGAGAAGCGGTTGCTGGCCGAGTTCGGCGACGAGTACGCCGCCTACTGCCGCAGGGTGCCCCGGCTCCTCCCCTGGCGGTTCGGCAGACTTCGGGGATGACCCGGATCGGCCTATAATGGCTTGGCAGGTGAAACGCCCGCCAGGAAAGGAAGCGCTCTCATGGTCAGAGGTTTCGGTCTGCCGGAACTGATCGTCGTCCTGGTCATCGTCCTGCTGGTGTTCGGAGTGGGCCGATTGACCAACGTTTTCGGTGAAATGGGAAAGGGGATCCGCGCCTTCCGAGACGGCCTGTCCGGCAAGGATGCCGACGACGAACGTCGCCAGGACGACGAGACCCAACAGCGCCCCTCCTGAGGCCACCCCTCCCCAGCTCCGGTCCACCCGGACCCTTCCCGGCTCTCATCCTCCCTTCCGACACGGAGCCCGCCATGACAGAGCAACCCTTCGTCGCGCAAGACCTGATGGCCTTGTTGCCCGAGATCCCCGACGACAGCATCGTCAGCCGTTCGATCCACAACGCCCCCGGGGTGCGGGCCACCCTGTTCGGATTTGCCGCCGGCCAGGAACTCACCGAGCACACCGCTTCCCACCCGGCCCTGCTCCACTTTCTGCGGGGCCGGGCCGATCTGACATTGGGCGACAAACCCTCTACGGCCGGTCCCGGAACCTGGGTCTACATGCCGGCCCACCTGTCCCACAGCGTACGCGCCACCGACGAGTTGGTGATGCTGCTCTTGCTCCTCGACCAGGGCTGAATTGCCACCACCGAATTGCCTTCCATCAGGCTCGGGCCGACCGCTGGCCGCGGATTCGTCGTGTCGAAGGGGCCGCTGTGGTCCCGCGCCACTAGCGGAAGACGAGCCGGCGCGACGATCCGGCGCGCCTGGCCGCGATTGAGAACCTTCGCCGACGGAACGCCCCGCCAGTCAGGCCGCCGCCCACCAGTCGCGTCCTTCTTCGAGCCCGAATTCGTTCAATCTGGCCCGGATCAGTTTCCTGGCGCCGCGCGAGCCCACCGCCACCAGAAGAGCCGGCGCCCGGGCCGATCCCCAGCGGTGCGGAAGTTCGTCTGCCGCCACCACCGGCGCCCCGCGCTTTGTCCTTCCGATCTTGGCCGGATCGATATCGAGGAAGGCGGCCAGGGAGACACCCTGGCGGACCAGGTGTTTCGACAAACGCCGGCCCATTTGCCCGGCGCCCCAGACGAAGACATCCCCGCGATCGGCGAGCGGCCCGAGCGCCAGATAGTGCGCCTTGGCTCGCAGGAAGTTCTCCACCGAGTAGCGCGAATCGGTCCGGGTGGCGCGGGTCGGATGTTCGCGCCAGAACAGAAGGGTCTCCTCCACCTTGGCGAACCGCGCCCCGGCCAGGTGGAGCCTGAGCCACAGATCGTAATCTTCGGGCCATCCGTTGTCCTGGTATCCGTCGACCCGGTCGATCCACGGCCTGCGCATCATCGCCGACGGATGCGCCAGCGGGCTTTCGACGTAGATCTCGCGGGCGATCTCTTGGGGCAGGCGCAGGCCGTTCAGCCACTCCAGGTAGATGCGGAACCCTTCCTGGACGTCGTCTGGAGGGAACCCTTCCACCAGGCAGCCCACCACCGCGATCTCGGGGTGCCGCTCTAGAAAGTCGGCCTGCTTCTCAAGCCGTTGGGGATGGGAGCGATCGTCGGCGTCCATGCGGGCGATCAGCGGCGCACGGCACGCTCGAACCCCGGCGCTGAGCGCTTCCACCAGTCCGGCATGTTCCCGGGCGATCAGGCGCACCCGGTCGTCGCGCCGGGCCCAGTCCTCCAAACGCTGCCGCGTGCTGTCCACCGATCCATCATCGACGGCGATCAGCTCCAGATCGGTCAGCGTCTGGCGCAGGATCGATTCGACCGCCTGGTCGACCGTGGCGGCCGCGTTCCAGCACGGCATCAGGACGGAGATCGCAGGCATCAGCGCGTCACCGCTCGAAGCCCCCACGGGGCGACTTTCCCGTAGTTGTACCGCTCTTCCTTCCTTGGGAAGGCCTCCCCTCTATCACTCGCCGCCCACCCAGGCTTGGCGCACAGGGAGCAGGGAATCCCGGAAAGGAGAACGGTCGGGAGTGGGGTCCAGAGGAACCCTTCGCTCGGGAAACCTGAACCGGCGATGGTGCGGGGGTTAGCTCTCGCCCAGCTTCGTCCCCTTGCGCCCGAGGCGTGGGTCGAGGGCGTCGCGCAGTCCGTCACCCAGCAGGTTGAAGGCGAGGACGGTCAGCATGATGGCCAGGCCGGGGAAGAACACCAGGTGGGGCGCAGTGAAGACCTGGTTGCGGTCCTTGCCCAACATCGATCCCCACTCCGGGGTCGGGGGCTGTGCCCCCAGGCCGAGAAACGACAGAGCGGCGGCGTCAAGGATGGCGGTGGCGATGCCCAGAGTGCCAACCACGATCAGCGGGGTCAGGGCGTTGGGCAGGATCACCCGAAACAGGATGGTGGCGGTGTTGGCCCCCAGGGCGCGTGAGGCGGAGACAAAATCCATCTCGCGCGTGCTGCAGCACGCTGGCCCGCATCACCCGGGCGTAGATCGGGATCGAGACGATGCCGATGGCGATCAGCGCGTTGGTCAGGCCGGGGCCCAGCACGGCCACGATGGCGATAGCCAGCAGTAAAGCCGGAAAAGCCAGCAGCACGTCCATGATCCGCATGATGATGTTGTCGGTCGCCCCGCCGACCTGGCCGGCGAATGCACCCAGCAGGGTCCCCACCACAATGGCGAACCCGACGGCCGTGAAACCGATCGCCAGGGAGTAGCGCGTCCCGTAGACCACCCGGCTGAACAGATCCCGCACATTGCTGTCGGTCCCCATCAGGTGCTGCGGCTGGTTCGCCGGGCATCCCAGCAGGTGGATGCACGGAGGCTGACGGGCGTCCACCGGCTCGATCCCGATCAGCACCTGATTGGGATCGTAGGGAGCGATCCACGGAGCCAGGATGGCCGTGGCAACGAGGAATCCCAGGATCACCAGTCCGGCAACCGCCGACCGGCGTTGGAACAGCCGGCGCCAGGCCGTTCGCCACAGGCTGACCGGCTCCCCATGGATTCCCTCGGCGGGCAGCAAGCGGGCGGCGTCGGCGGTGTCGGCAGTCAAGGCCGGCCTCACTCCAGACGGATGCGCGGGTCGAGGTAGGTGTACGACAGATCCACCAGCAGGTTCAGCCCGACGTACCCCAGCGGCGATCACCAGAGTGAAGGCCTGGATGATCGGGTAGTCGCGCGCCGTGATGGCTTCGAACAGGATCCGGCCCACCCCGGCCAGGCCGAACACGGTTTCGGTCAGGACCGCTCCGCCCAGCAAGGATCCGAGCGACAACCCGATGATCGTAACGACGGGGAGCAGCGCGTTCCGGAAGGCGTGTTTCAGCACCACCGTCCGCCGCGGCACCCCCTTGGCCTTGGCCGCCCGTACGTAGTCCTGCCCGAGCACGTCGAGCAGGCTGGAGCGGGTCATGCGGGCGATGATCGCCAGGGGGATCGTGGCCAGCGCCATGCTGGGAAGGATCAGGTGGGTCAGGACATCCTTGAGGGCCGCCCACTGCCCGGTGATCAGAGAATTGAAGACGTACAGGTTGGCGAAGAACTCGAAGACCTTGTACACAGGGGTCGCCCGGTCCAGGCCCAGCCCCCACACCTGATAGAACGGGATCGAACTGATCCCGGCGGTGACCCTTCCCGAGGGCGGCAGCAGGCCCAGCACCACCGAAAACAGGTAGGCCAGCATCAGGCCCAGCCAGAAAACGGGCATTGAGACCCCGATATTGGCGGCGATCATCGTCCCCACGTCCACCGGCGAGTTGTGACGCACGGCCGAGATGATCCCGGCCGGGACACCGACCACAATCGCAATTGCCAGCGCCGCCAGGCTCAGTTCGATGGTCATCGGAAGGCGCTCCGCCAGGATGATCGTGACCGGTCGGCTGAAGCGAATCGAGCTGCCGAAGTTTCCCTGGAGCAGTTCGGAGACGTAGATTCCGAACTGGGCCGTGATCGGCCGGTCGAAGCCCTTCTCGTGGTTCCAACGGTCGCAGACGACGTCGGTGGCCTGCTCCCCCAGCATGGCCCGGCACGGATCCCCCGGGATCAGGCGGGCCAGGGCGAAGACGACCACCACGATCCCGATCAGGACCGGGATCGAAGACAGCAGGCGGCGGATGGTGTACTGGACCATCGACGGCCCCTCCGGGGCGGGAGATGGTCAACGCGGGATGGACAACCGCCTTGCTCGTTGCCCATCCCGCGTTGCGTTCAGACGTTCAGCGGGCCCGGTCTACTCGGGGACGTTGATCAGACCCCACAGGTACCCGTAGTACTCCCACTGACCGGTATTGCCCTGGTGCAGCGGGGAGGAGGCGTCGATGCCCATGGTGAAGGAAGCCACCACGTCGTTGGCATCCAGCGAGGTTCCGTCGTGGAACTTGACGCCCTCGCGCAGATGGCAAGTCCACACCGACAGCTCTTCGTTCGGGTCGCACGAGGTGGCCAGGGCCGGCTCCACCGCCGTGTCGTTCACGACGTAGGCGTACAGGCCTTCCACGATCTGGGTGCAGGCCCGCAGCGACTCGCCGTCCGATCTCATCGGCGCAGAACAGGCTCATCGGCTCGGCGTTCTGCATGAAGACAAACGTCTCGTCGCCGTCCGACGAAGCGAAGAAGCGTTCCTCCGTCAGCGGGCTGGCCTGCGGGGTGTCGACACCTGCCAGGTAGGCGGCGGCGTTGCCGCCGTGGGCTACCGGCACCATCGGCACCAGTTCCTTGATCATGTTGTTAGCTTCGGTGTACAGCGGAGAGGCCGCGGCGGGATCGGCGATGGCCGAAGCCTCCTGCAGCACCTCGTAGATCTCCGGGTGCGCATCACCGAACTGCGGATTGGCGGAGCCGAAGTGGTAGTCGAGGAAGTTGGTCACGTGCGGGTAGTCGGCGCCCCAACCGAGCAGGTACAGCCCGTCCAGCCGGCCGGCCGTCGATTCCTCGATGAAGGCGCCGGACTCCATCACCACGATCTCGGCGTCGATGTTGAGGTTGGCCTTGAGCTGGGCCTGGATTTCCTCCGCCACCCGCCCGACTTCCGGCAGGTAGCCGCGCACGACGTCGCGGTAGAACAACTGGGTCGAGAACCCTTCGGGGAAGCCGGCGTCGGCCAGCATCGCCCGGGCGGCTTCCGCATCGAAGTCGTACCAGGAGTCCCCGTCACACCCGTTCGGGATCGTGCACGGGGTGAAGTGCGAGGCGACCTCGGAACCGCGCGGGTAGAACGTGTCGACGATCCGCTGGCGGTCGATACCCATGGCCACCGCCGTGCGCACGTTGACGTCATTCCACGGTTCGAAAGTGTTGGTCATGGCGATGTAGAACGTGTTCAGGGCCGGGCGGGGAGCCAACAGCAGGTTGGGATCCGCCTCGATCACAGCGAAGTCGGACGGCCCGGGGTTGTCAATTCCCGAGACCGTGCCCGACTGCAGTTCCAGCACGCGCGCCGCCGACTCGGTGGTCCAGCGGAAGACCAGGGTGTCGGCTTTGGCCGGGGTTCCCCAGTAATCCGTGTTGGCCTTGAGCGTCAGGCTCTCGCCGCGCGCCCAAGTGTCCACCATGTACGGGCCGGATCCCGATCGGGCGTCCGAGCCGCTCTTCCGGGTTGGCGGAAGCGTACTCAAGCCATTCCTGCGGGTAGATCGCAAAGGGGGCGAAGCCCATCTTCGACAGGAAGGCCGGATCGGGCTGGCACAGGTTGAAGACCACGGTGAATTCGTCGATGGCTTCAACCGAGCTGATCAGCAGCCCGGGAGCACACTCCGGGTTCACCAGAGCCATCGGCTCGGCGAAGGGCTTCTCGTCATACGGTCGGGCGGGGCCGGCCGGAGCGCAGGCGGCCAGGATCAAGCTCAAGGCCACCAGCCCGCCGACCAGCAAAAACGATGTCTGGCGTTTCACAGGTTTCTCCTCCAAGGTTGGGTCAGGGTGACAGGGAAACAGTCAGGATCGTGCAATGTCGCCGGCACCTCCTCTCGATGCTGGGATGGGGAAGACCTCCTCCGCCCGACGTCCGGTGGCCTCACCGCGAGTGCGTGCCCCCGGCGGGCAAAGGTCAGACGATTGTAAGGGAGCACAGGGCTGGGCGTCAACCGGCCCCTGAGCCGGGTCCGACGACCGTACCGCCCGGCAGAATTGCGTTCTTGGGGACCACCACGATGCCATCTCGGACCGACCAGGGGTCCCCATCCCGCTCTGTCCCCCGGGGAAACGGCCGAATCCGCACCCGTGGCCCGATCCGGGCGTTCTTGTCGATGATCGCCCCGGCGATGTCGCAGCCTTCGCCGATCCCGATCGGCGGCCCGGCGGAAGGAGGGAAATGCTCCTCCGGTTCGTAGAAGTCGGCGCCCATCACGATCGAGTCTCGCAGGCGGACCCCGTCGCCGATCACGCTGCGGATGCCCACCACACTGCGGGCGATCTCGGCCCCTTGCACCACACACCCGTCGGCCAGCAGCACCCGGTCGAGCTGAACGTCGTAGATCCGGGAAGCTGCCAGCAGGCGCGGCCGGGTGTAGATCGGGCGCTCGGGGTCGTGGAAACGGAACGAAGGCTCGGGCTCGACCAGGGCCAGGTTGGCCTCGTAGAACGATCGGATGTCGCCGATGTCTTCCCAGTAGCCGCTGAAGCTGAAACCGAAAACCCGATGCGAGCGAATCGCCGCCGGGAGCACATCACGCCCGAAATCATCGTGGGGCTCCTGCAGCAGATCGACCAGCGCCTGGCGGCGGAAGACGTAGATCCCCATGGATCCGACCAGGGGCAGGTCCGGATCGTCCCGACTGACCAGCGTGCCCAACTGGTCGGGGTCGCGTGGCTTCTCGGCGAAGTCGGAAATCCGACCGTCCTGCCTCCTACGCAGGATCCCGAAGCGCCGGGCGTCGGCCATCGATACCGGCCTGACCGCCACGGTGGCGTCGGCCCCCTGTTCCAGGTGGAAGTCGAGGATCTCACGGTAGTCCATGCGGTACAGGTGATCCCCGGCCAGGATCAACAGATGGTCGGCGCCGGCCGATTCGATTTCCACCAGTTGCTTGCGCACCGCATCGGCCGTGCCCTGATACCAATCGAGGTTGGTGGTGGTCTGCTCGGCGGCCAGGATCTGCACCCAGCCGCGATGGAACAGGTCGAAAGTGTACGTTTGGGCGATGTGCCGGTGGAGCGAGGCCGACTTGAACTGGGTCAGGATGGCCACCTCCTGGACACCCGAGTTCAGGCAAAGGCTGAGTGGGATATCGATCAACCGGTACTTGCCGGCGATCGGAACCGCCGGCTTGGCCCGGTCGCGGGTCAGCGGCCACAGGCGGGTGCCACGGCCGCCACCCAGAATTACGCCGAGTACACGATCGTGGGTCATGATCCGACGTCAGCCGTCGGTCGGTTGCACGGCCGGCCGCACTGGGCGACCTGGCTGATCGACGGAAGGTGATCGGCGATGGCTACGGTCCCACCTTCTGCTCGACCTCGAGCCGCAGGGGTTCCGCCGGGGGGCTTCCGCCGTAGTCGGTTCGGTCCTCGAGGATCAGCGCCAGGCGGAGGGCGCCGACGTGGCCATGGCGAGCCAGGTGGGCGATGACCAGTTCGTCGGCCTTCACTCCGAAAGTCTTGAGCAGCCGGCGCATGTCGTCCCGCGACGTCGAAGAATCCATGCCTCACCTCCGAGACTAGGATACACCCGGCCCTCACGAGGCCGACCACGCGAGCCACACCCCGAGTGCCACCAGGGCGCCCGTGGCCGAGGCCAGGGCGTTGACCGCGTCGTTGTTCAGCCAGGCCCAGCCTCGCAAGTGACGAGACGGGGTCCCGCAGACGTGCAACGGATGTTTCTCGGTCTCCTTCCCACAGGTGGGGCAGGTGTACATGGCCTGCACGGTTGCACCCAGCAGGCTGTCGACCACGGCCCCGGCGACTCCCCCCACCCAGGCTGCGCCCGCCAGCGTGGAAGACGAGAAGGCTCCCGCCAGCCCGGCGATCAGACCCGAACCCGCTATCGCAGCCAGACTCCCCTCCCGGCTGAGCCCACCCGAGATTCCGGGTTCCACCCGCCGACCGTCGGTCAGCCGGCGAGTGACACCGCCAGCGAGCAGGCCGATTTCCGTTCCCCAGGTGTCGGCCGTTACCGCAGCCAGCGCACCGGCCAGTGCCACGAGCGCCGCCTCCCCTCCGCCCAGGCCGAATGCAAGAGAGAGCGCCGCCGGCAGACCTCCATTGGCCAACACCTGGCCCGCATCACGACGCGAACCCTTCTCGAAGCCTGCCGATGCCAGCGACTTCCGCCTGGCGCCCGCCCTGGAAAGAGCGGAGGAGGTGATGAAGAATGTCAGGAGAAGGGCCCCCGGCAGGAACCCGCCGGCACCCAGGGTGATCCCCCCGACGGCCGCTGCCGCAACGGCCCCGGATGGGCTCAGCGCTTTCAAGGCGAAGGCGGCGATCGAGATCGCCAATCCGAGCACAAGCCCGGTCGCCAGCCTTTCCAGAGTCAGCAAGTTGTCCCCAACCGCCTGTGGATTCTCTGGAGAGAGCCTGTGGAAAAGCGGGTCACACCTGCAGTGTGCCTGTGGAAGGCGTCCGAAGTGCGTCGAGGGCCGGCGGGAGCGAGAGCGGGGACCATAGGGTCAGGTCGGTCCCGGAGCGACGTGCAGAATCACCGCCGCCCACAGGAGTATTCCGACGGTGACTGCCGCGATCCACAGAGCGAAGGCGGGCCATCGGTCGCGTTCCCGACGGTAGAGGACGGCCCCGAGGACCAGGTCGATCGACCAGCACAAGACACCGACCAGCGGAAACAACAGAAGCCGACCCGATCCGACCAGCGGGCCAGCGGCTCCCGAAGGTCCAAAGCCGAAGGCGACCTGGTCTGGCAGGCCTGGCGACACCAAGCCCAGGTAGCCCAGCAGGCTGACCGGCAGTGCCAGGCCGACCAGGATCGCCAGACGCGCGGGCCGATCTGTCCACAATTGGCCGGGGAGCAGCTCCGGTCGCTCCGACCTGGCCGTGATGGGGTCCAGAGATCCCTGGCGGGCGGCGTCGTGAAAGGCCTGCAGGAAGGCCTCGGGGTCGGGTGGGGAAATGGCCAGGATTCGTGTCGGCGAGATCACCAGCAGGGTGTCGGCCGGGCCACGCGTCGAGAAGAACTCGACCCGGCCCAATCCATCCACGAACCCGGAGCCCACCACACACCCGGGCCAGCGCAGGCGAGAGGCCGGCCGAAGCCGCTCGGCCACCGCACCTGAAGGACGTTCGATTCGAACGCTGGCCAACGGGATCTCCTCTACCGCCACTCCCCAGCGAACTCCGATCCCTTCCCGATTCAGCAGGTAGCGGGCGGTGAGCAGCCCGTAAAGTCGATAGCCGGCCAGGGCCGCAGCCGCGGCCCCGACGATGGGAAGCGAGCCCCACAGGAACAGGGCCGGGGAAAACTCGGTCAGGTTGGCCAATCCCACGCCCGCGCCGGCCAGCCCGGTCAGCAGGATGGCGGTGCCCAGCAGCAGGCCCAGCGTGCGCGGCGGAGAGACATCCATGATGTAAGGAAGCACGCCGGGGTGCGCCATCCGGCGGCACCCCGGCGTGAATCGGGCGGAGTTCGACCTCAGGCGGCGGGGGCGGGCTCGCTGGCGTAGACCGATTCGTTCCAGTGCCGGTACTTGGGGATCCGGCCGCGCACCATATCGCCGTACAGACGGCGCAGCTGCGTCGGTAATCGGACCCATCGTCCCGGCGCCGACCGGCCGATGGTCCACCCGGGTGACGGCTGTCACCTGCGCAGCCGTCCCCGTCAGGAACAACTCGTCGCAGATATAGACCTCGCTGCGGTCGATCGCTCGCTCGGCGATCCGCAGGCCGAGCTCCTCCCGCGCCAGGAGCATGATCGTGCGCCGGGTGATCCCCTCCAGGATGTTGTCGGTCACCGGCGGCGTGATCAGCACATCGTCGCGCACCAGGAAGACGTTTTCGGCGCTCCCTTCCGACAGGTGGCCGTCCTGACTCAGCACCAACGCCTCATCGAAGCCGGAGCGCACGGCGTCGGTCTTGATCAGAGCCGAACTGACGTAGGCGCCGGTGATCTTGCCGCGGGCCGGAAGCGAGTTGTCGTCGAGCCGGCGCCAGGAGGAAACGGTGACGTGGGCATCGGTATCGCGCTCGACATAGCGGTCGAAGGGAACCACGAACATGGCCAGATCGGCGTGCAAGTCGTGCAGGCGGACCCCGATGATCTCGTCGGTGTTGTAGACCAGAGGCCGCAGGTAGCAGTCGCGCCGAAGCCCTTCCCGCTGCGTCAACTCGACAGCCAGCGACCGCAGTTCGTCGACCTCCAGCCCGATCTCGGCCGAGATCAACCGGGCCGACTTCAGCAGACGATGGAGGTGGTCCATCACCCGGAACAGGAACAGCTGTTCCTCTTCCGGGTTCCAGTAACCGCGGATTCCACCGAAGGCGCCCGTGCCATAGTTCAGGGTATGGTTCATCACCCCGACCTTGGCTTCACTGTAAGGAACGATCTTGCCCTGGAAATATGCGTAGCGGGGTACGGACACCGAGCGACGCCTCCTGCCAGACGGGGACGGTCGGGGAAGAGACCGCCGCGCGTGGGAGAGTCGTGCCGCGCCTGGCAGGTCGATTATACCCTCCAGCAAGGACGCCCGCCTGACGGTCGTCCTACGAAGGCGCTGCGGGATGTCCCGAAGGCGGTGGATCCTTCCGAGGGTCATGCCTGCCAGGCGCTCCCGGCACACCCAGTTCGCTCCGGACCTAAGAAGAGAGCCCGGCGGGCGGCGGCTCCACCCGGTTGTCTTCGAAACGAACCGGGCCGCCCCATGGGCGGCCCGGGAACTGTCGGCCGGAGGGCGCGACTACGCCTCGTGGAACTCGCCCTCGACGACGTCTTCGCCGGATCCTCCGTTGGCTCCGGGCGGCGGCTGGCCGGGCCCGCCCTGCGGCGTGGCCTGCGCGTACACCTGCTGACTGAGCGCGTGGCTGGCCTGCTGCACTTCCTCGGAAAGCCGCCGGATGAGCGGCGCGTCGTTGCCGTTCATCGCTTCTCGCAGCTGTTCCAGCGACGCCTCGATCCGGGTCCGGTCCGCCGACGGAACCTTCTCGCCCAGGTCGCGCAGCGCCTTCTCGGTCTGATAGGCCGAGCGCGTCGGCCTGGTTGCGGACGTCCACCAGCTCGCGGCGCTTCTTGTCTTCGGCGCCGTGGCGCTTGGACTCGTCCACCATGCGCTCGATGTCCTGTTTGTTCAGGTTGGTCGAGGCGGTGATGGTCACCTTCTGCTCTCGGCCGCTGGCCTTGTCGCGTGCCGCCACGCTCAGGATCCCGTTGGCGTCGATGTCGAACGAAACCTCGATCTGCGGCAGTCCCCTCGGCGCCGGAGGGATCCCCTCCAGGCGGAAACGACCCAAGCTCATGTTGTCTTCGGCCATCGGTCGTTCGCCCTGCAGCACATGGATGTCGACCGCGGTCTGGTTGTCTTCGGCGGTCGAGAAGGTCTCGCTCTTCTTGACCGGGATGGTGGTGTTGCGCTCGATCAGCACGGTCATGACCGCGCCCAGAGTCTCGATCCCCAGGGACAGGGGCGTGACATCGAGCAGCAGCACGTCCTTGACCTCGCCCGACAGCACCCCGCCCTGGATGGCGGCTCCCACCGCCACCACCTCGTCGGGGTTCACGCCCTTGTTGGGTTCCTTGCCGGTCAGCGCCCGCACCAGGTCCTGGACCATCGGCATGCGGGTGGCTCCGCCCACCAGGACCACTTCATCGATGGCGGAGGCCGCCGTGCTGGCGTCGCGCAGCACCGACTCGAATGGGCGCCGCAGTCGGCCCACCAGGGCCTCGCTGAGCTGTTCGAACTTCGACCGGGTCAGCTTGAGCTGCAGGTGGCGCGGTCCGCTGGCGTCGGCGGTGACGAACGGCAGGCTGATCTCGCTTTCGCTGACGGACGACAGCTCGATCTTGGCTTTCTCGCCCGCCTCCCGCAAGCGCTGCAACGCCTGGCGGTCGCCGCGCAGGTCGATGCCGTGTTCCTTCTTGAACTCGTCGGCCACATGGTTGAGGATCAACTGGTCCCAGTCGTCTCCCCCCAGGTGGGTATCGCCGTTGGTCGCCTTGACCTCGACCACTCCGTCGCCGACCTCGAGCAGACTGACGTCGAACGTGCCACCACCCAGGTCGAACACCAGGATGGTCTCGTTGGTCTTCTTGTCGAGGCCGTAGGCCAGCGCCGCCGCCGTGGGCTCGTTGATGATCCGCATCACTTCCAGCCCGGCGATCTTGCCGGCGTCCTTGGTGGCCTGGCGTTGCGAGTCGTTGAAGTAGGCCGGGACGGTGATCACCGCCTTGCTCACTGGCTCGCCCAGGTAGGCCTCGGCGTCGGCCTTGAGCTTGCCGAGCACCATGGCCGAGATCTCCTGGGGAGTCGATTCGCGACCGTTGATCGGGGTTTTCACCCGCACGTCGTTGTTGGGACCCGTTTCGACGGTGAAGGAAACCATCTTGCGCTCGACCTCGGTCTCGTCGTAACGACGGCCGATAAAGCGCTTGATGGAGTAGATCGTGTTCTCGCTGTTGACGACCGCCTGGCGCTTGGCGGTCTGACCGACCAGGCGTTCGCCGTTCTTGGTGAATGCCACCACGGAGGGGCACAGGTTACCCCCCTCGGCGGTGGGGATCACCGTCGGCGAGCCGCCTTCCATCACGGCCACCACGCTGTTGGTCGTCCCCAAATCGATCCCGATGATCTTCGACATGAACCTCACCTCTCCTTCTGTCGTCCTCGTCTCCTTTATCCTAGACGTCTGACGATAGAGGATGGTTAACGAAGGCTTGGAGCGGGATCAACGGAGGATCGGTGGGGAAGCCGAACGCGTCTCGGCGGCGGGCCGCCGGTATACTTGCGCAGCGGTGGAGCGATGTCGGGACGACTGACTCTGATCGGATCTGGCGAAGCCTCGGCCGGGATGGTCCGCTTGCACAGGCGGCTGCTGTCGGAGCTGGAGGGCCCGCCGCGGCCGGTGTTCCTGGACACCCCGGCCGGCTTCGAGCTGGGTGTGGAGGCGATCGCCCGGCGCTTCCAGGACTACTTCCGCACCAGCCTGGGGATCGAGCTGGCCGTTGCGCGCTACCACCACCGCAGCGACCCGCCCGAAGCGCAGGCCGAGGCCCTGGCCGCGGTCACCGGCTCGAACTACCTGCTGGCCGGGCCGGGCAGCCCCACCTACGCGGTCGAGCAATGGCGCGGGACAGCCATCTTCGAGGCGATGGTCGAACGGTGGCGGGTAGGCGCCCAGCTGGCCTTTGCGAGCGCCGCAACCGTTTCGCTCAGCCGTCATGCCCTGCCCGTATACGAGATCTACAAGGTCGGCCGTCCCCTGCACTGGACCGAGGGCCTCGACCTGCTCGGCCCGTTCGGGTGCGAGCTGGCCATTGTTCCCCACTGGGACAACGCCGAAGGCGGCACCCACGACACCCGCGCCTGCTTCATGGGCATGGACCGATTCGAGAAGCTGCTGGCGCTGCTTCCACCGACGGCGGTGGTCCTGGGAATCGATGAGCATTCGGCCGTATCGTTCCATCCAGCCCAGGGGTTCGCTGAGGTCACCGGCAAGAGCGGTGTCACCGTCCTGCGCGGAGGCGAAGAACGGCGCTTCGTGAGCGGCGAGAGGTTCCCGATCGATGCGCTGCATCCCCCCGATCTGTCCGGCCGAGATGTGCGCCCCACGGCGAAACCTGCGAGTGGCGGCGCGCCGCCCGGCCTGGGTGCGGCCGCGGCCCGCATCGGGTCGGACGACCTGGCCGGCGGACTGCGCGCCCTGGCCGAAGCGACTGCGCCGGAGGTCGGCGCCGTGCTGCTCCAGGCGGCCAACAGCGCCGAAGCCGTCCGGGTCTCCGACGAGGAACTCGGCCCGCTGATCGAGATGCTGATCGATCTGCGCGAAAGCCTGCGCAAACGCGAAGAATGGGGCCTGGCCGAACTCGCTGCGCGACCGCCTTCTGGCGCTGGGGATCGAGCTACGCGACACTCACCGAACGGAACCCGCTGGTCGCGTCGGCCTCCGACCACCCGGACGTAAGGTTCAGGTCGGCAGGATCGTCTGACCCAGGGGCAAGCGTCGCCGGTCCCCGGCGGCTTACGATTCCCCGCAGCGGGAGGTGCCATGAGCGGATTAGGTGATTTTCGGCGAGAGAAAGACGAGTTCTTCCGTCTGGATCCGCACAGCCCACTGACCCCGGCCCAGCGGCGCGCGTTCATCGGGCCTGACCTACTTCGCCGAAGACCCTTCGCTGCGGCTTGAGGTCGAGGTGGAACGGTTCGACCAACCCGAGAGCGTCCGCATGCAGACCAGCACCGGCGATGTGCAGCTGTACCAGCGTTTCGGGAGATTCCAGTTCGAGGTGGACGGGCAGCCGGCGAAGTTGACGCTGTTCCGCAACGAGCACGGGTACTTCCTACCCTTCGCCGATGCGCTGGCGGGCAGCGAGACCTATGGCGCCGGACGCTACCTCGAGCCCGAGGAGCTTCCCGACGGGCGTCTGCTGGTCGACTTCAACCTGGCCTACAACCCGTACTGCGCCTACAACGAGAACTACTCGTGCCCGCTCACTCCGCCGGAGAACCGGCTCAAGGTTCCGATTCGGGCCGGGGAGAAAGATTTCCCGCAAACCTGAGGCGACGCGCCAGCCGCGCCTGATCCACCCCGCCAATCGGCGCGTCCCTTGGGCTGCGCACCAACCTAGAATGGGGCAAGTGAGGATGACCTCCGTGCCCGCCCGCGCCCCGGCTACGACCGCGTTCCGCTCCTGGTACCCACTCGTCGCCGCCGTCGCCTTCCTCTACGCCTGGACTCCCTGGCTGGCGCCGGTCTTCCTGCAACTCGGCTGGGATCCGCCGGCCCGCATGGTGTACGCCATCTACTCCACCCAGTGCCACCAACTGGCCGACCGGTCGTTCTTCCTCTTCGGGCCGCAAGTCATGTATTCAAGCCGGCAGCTGGCGGCCGAAACTGGCCTGACCTCGATCGCGGACCTCCGCTCGTTTCAAGGGTCGGCGAACATGGGTTGGAAGGTCGCCTGGTCGGACAGAATGGTGGCCATATATTCCAGCCTGTCCGTTTTCCTGATCGCCTACCCGCTGGTTCGATCCCGCATGCGCCCGTTCTCACCTTGGACGGTGGCCCTTCTCCTGTTGCCTCTCGCCGTGGACGGCGGGACCCATCTGCTGAGCGATCTCTCCGGCTTGGGCCGAGGCTTCCGAGGGGACAACCTCTGGCTGGCGACCATCACCAAACAAGCCCTGCCCCCCGAGTTCTACACGGGCAACGGCTGGGGATCGTTTAACAGTATTGCCCGGATGCTGTCGGGGACCCTCTTCGGATTGGCCCTGGCCGGATTCATCGGGCCTCGCTTGTTAGACGCCTCGGGTCCCCTGCGGGAGGCCGACCCGGCCCCCGCCGGGCTCCGGCCGATGCGTGACAAGACCGAACTGCCGCACCGGTCCAGCCGCCCCCCGGCTTGGAGTAGACTGGCGTCCGTCGGCCGGCCCGCAAGCGGCCTGGCCGGGGAACGCCCGGATCGGCGAAGCCCCGACCGATCCTGACGGAAAAGGAGAGGACCATGGCCATCGATCCGGTCTGCAAGATGGAAGTGGACGAAGCGACCGCCGTCTACATCTCCGAGCATCGCGGGAAGACCTACTACTTCTGTGCTCCTGGCTGCAAGGGCAGCTTCGACAAGGAGCCCGAGAAGTACCTGGCCCAGAGCGACTCGCCCCCGATGCATCACCACCACACCTGAACCTCGGGTCACCCCCGGAGCGCCGGATGACGCTGACGCCAGGCAGGATCCGCGTTCTCCTGGCCGACGACCACGTCGTGGTCCGCCAGGGGATCGCCCGCTTCTTCGAGGATTCCGGATCGATTGAGGTGGTGGCCCAGGCCTCCGACGGCGAGGAGGCCCTGCGCCGGATTCGGGAGGACCGGCCGGAGGTGGCGGTGCTCGACATCCAGATGCCGCGTCGTTCAGGGATCGAGGTGGCGCGGGCGATCCGGGCGGAACGAATGCCCGTCGGGATCCTGATCCTGACCGCTTTCGACGACGAACCGTACGTCCGCGCTGTTCTCGAGGCCGGCGCCAACGGATTCATCCTCAAGACCGCCGACGCCGAGGAGATCGTCGAGGCCGTGCTCGATGTCCACGCCGGGCGGTCGGTCCTCGATCCGGCCATCGCACGACAGATGATCGGCTGGCTCTCGGGCCAGGAACTTCTGCCGCCCGAGGCGCTGACCGACCGCGAGCTGGAAGTCCTCCGGCTGGCGGCCCGCGGTCACACCAACAAGGCCATCGGGGTCCAATTGTCGATCAGCGACCGAACGGTGCAAGGACACCTGGCCAAAGTCTTCGACAAGCTGCATGCCGCCAGCCGGACGGAGGCGGTGATGCGAGCCGTTTCGCTCGGTCTGATCCCCTCGGTCCTGGAGCCCGAACAGGATTGACGCCAGCCTGAATCCCCTTCCGTCACACCACCGACCCGGCTTGGGACGTGGCCTCACGCCGCAACTGTTCCTGTTCGTCGTCCTGCCCCTGACCATCCTGCTGATCGTGATGGCCTTCGGCAGCCTGGTGCTGCACTCTCGGGCGATGCGGTCGCTGGTCGCCGAGCGGGAAGCGCGGACCGTTCACGCCGCTGCCGACGCCATCGAGCTCCAACTGCTGCATCGAGCCTCCACGGTGCGAGGCCTTTCGCTGCTCGCCGATCGGGTTGATCCGCCGGCGGCCGCCCTGGAGCAGGCCGGCTACCTCGAGCGCGATTTCGAGGGCGGCCTGGCGGTCGTGTCCGAAACCGGTGAAGTGCTGGCTTCGCGGGGTGAGGCGCTGGAGTGGGGGTCCCTGCCGATCTCTGAACTGCTCGCTCGCAGCCGCGAATCAGGGTCGCCCGAGTTCTCGGGCACGTTCGTTCTGCCCGGTCGGGGACAGCGGGGGGTGCTGGTCGGCTTCTCGGGGGAGCTCCGGTCGGTCGTGGGGGTCTTCTTCCCGGCTTCGTTGGCTGCCCGAGTGCTGGATGACGCGTTCCAACCCGGGAGCCCTGCCCGGGCCTGGATGCTCGACACCGATCGGACCGTGCTCTACCCGGAATCCTCCTCGTCGCAGGGCGGCGGCCCGGCAGATTCGGGCGGAGTCGACCGGGCCTTGGCCGGTGAGCCCGGAGTCAGCTTCGCCGAAGTCGACGGCCAGGAGTACGTGGTTGCCTCCACGACCGTTTCCGCCACCGGCTGGGCCGTGCTGTTGGAAGAGGCCTGGGAGGCCGTCGACAACCCGCTCCTGCGCCAGACTCAGGCCGCTCCGCTGGTGCTGATCCCGGCCTTGCTGCTGTCCCTGGTTGCCGTCGGTTTTGCCATCCGAAGCGTGGTCCAGCCCTTACGCAGGCTCGAATCGAAAGCGGCGGCCGTCCGTGCCGGAGATCTGAGGGCTCTGGAAGAACCCGTCGGCGGAATCGCCGAGATCGAGTCGCTGCAGCGGACCCTGGCCCAGATGGGCCAACGGCTCCGCACATACCAGCAGTCCCTGCGGCGATACGCCGGCGCTGTCATCCATTCCCAGGAGGACGAGAGGCGGCGGGTGGCGCGCGAGCTGCATGACGAAACCATCCAGGCTCTGATCGCGCTCGACCAGCGGACCCAGCTCGCCCAACGATCTCTGGCGCACGACCCGGCCGCCGCTACCGAGCATCTGCATGGCCTACGCCGGCAGGCCGAGGAACTGATGCAGGGCGTGCGACGGGTCGTCCGGGCGTTGCGGCCGATCTACCTCGAAGACCTGGGTCTCCCGACCGCCCTCGAGATGCTGGCGAAGGACGCCGCGGCCGCCTCCGGAACAGAGGTTGGCTGGGCGCTCTTCGGAGAACCACGCCGCCTTTTTCCGCAACAGGAGATTGCCTTGTACCGAATCGCCCAGGAGGCTCTGACCAACGCCGGACGACATGCCGGCGCCGCGACGATTCGCCTGGGACTGCGGTTCGAACCCGGACGGGTGGTCTTGCGCGTGGAAGACGACGGGATCGGGTTTACTCCCACGGCGGACATTGAAACCTCTGACCATTATGGTCTGACCGGCATGAAAGAGCGGGCCGAGCTGATCGGCGCGAACTGGGACCTCGCCTCCTCCCCCGGGCAAGGAACTTCGGTCCTGGTCGAACTGACCTCCTGAAGGTAGTCCCGGAACCCAGCGGCACCCCGCCGAACGGCGTATAGGCCCACGGGCCGTTCCCATCTCGGTCGATTTGGCCGTACACCGTAGACTGCCGAATCAAAGCGATGGGACAACGGGTCTTGTTCCGGATCAAAGCCGACGAAGCCCTGCGGGGTGTCGAAGCGAGCCTGGCCCGGGCCGGCCTCACGGTACTCCGTACCTTTGAGCAGGTCCCGCCGAGATCCTCCGTCTGCAACTGTCGCGGTGCGGTCGCGTCGGGCTGCTCCTGCCGCTTCACGATCCTCCTCGCCTTCGGTCCGCCGGGGCACCCGGCGGTGGTCACGGCGGCCGGCCGGGACGGACACCTCTTGCTCGAGATCGCCTCCAACCCCAACGCCCGGGTAGACCCCGTCCTGATCGACCGTGCGGAGCAGGCGCTGCTGGCCGCACCGAGCGCCGAGCCGGCTTCCGACCTGGAAAGACCCCGGGGCCACCGGGCGGCATGACGGATTCCGTCCTTCCGGGGTGACAGGCGACACGAGCGAAACTGCGTGCCGGAATCGGGCAGAACCCCTCTGGGGACTCGCGGCCGCGCCGCCTAGACTGCACGGAGATGACATTGGACCATCAGGAGGAATCGGATGAACTCGGTCTCTGCAATGGGTTCTTGGGATCAGCGCGGTCATCGGCGCGCTGTCGGTCGCGCTTTTTGCCCTTGCGGTAGGGTCCGCCATGGGCCTGCTCCCGGGCTTTCGCGCCAATCCGGCGTGGAACCCCGGTTGGGGCGGCGTGATGGGCGGCTACGGCTCCGGCGGCATGATGGGCGGCTACGGCTCCGGCGGCATGATGGGCGGCTACGGCTCCGGCGGCATGATGGGCGGCTACGGCTCCGGCGGCATGATGGACGGATCCTCGATCATGCCGTGGGCCGGCCCGTCAGCGGACTCGGCCGGTCAGCGGCTGACTCTGGATCAGGCGGTCCAGATCGCCCGCGACTACGCCGGTTCCATCTCGGACGATTTGGAGGTGGCCGAAGTCATGGAATTCGAAGATAACTTCTACGCCATCCTGCTGGAGGGCGCGACGGGCCGGGGCGCCATGGAAATCCTGATCGATCCGTATCGCGGATTGGTCGTGCCGGAGCCGGGGCCCAACATGATGTGGAACGAGAAGTACGGACACATGGCCTTCGGCGCCTCCCCGGACTCGGTCTCGCTCGAGGCGGCCAGGCAGATCGCCCAGGACTGGCTCGACGGTGCCTTGCCCGGAAGCCGGGTCCACGAGCATGGGACGGCGTTCTACGGGTACTTCACCTTTGACTTGGACGGCACCGACGGGCAAATCGCCGGCATGCTCAGTGTGGACGCCGACACCGGCGCGGTGTGGCTTCACACCTGGCACGGGCGGTTCTTCGGGGAATGGGAAGCCGGAGAACCCGATCCGGGATGAACACCCTTCGTCGACGAAGCGGCGGAGCCCTGCGCCCGGCGGTTGCTTTCATCGCGGCCTCGCTGCTTGCGACCGCTCTGACCGGCTGCTCGGGGTCCGAAAGCGGGCGCTCCGGCTGGCCCGAATCGATCAGGGCGGCCCCGGTTGTGGTACGCCGGGCGTACACCTTCGCCCACGATCATCCGGAGGCCGCGCAGCATGTTCCCTGCTACTGCGGCTGCGGGAGCATCGGGCACACCTCCAACTACGACTGTTTCATTGCCGGCGAAGACGCCGACGGGAACCCGATCTACGACGAGCATGCCCTGGGCTGCTCGATCTGTGTGGATATCGCCCTGGACGCCGAGCGCCTGTTGGCCGATGGCGACAGCCTCGACCAGATCCGTGCCTACATCGACACGACGTACTCCCCGTACGGCCCTTCGAACATGCCCTGAACCGATGGCCTGGCCGACTTGCCTCGTCCTCCTGCCGATCCTGGCCCTCGGGCTGCTTTCACCCGCCGATGCCACCCCGGTCGCTTCCGGCCCGCCGGCCTACCGAACATTCCGAATTCAGGCCGGCGACTTCGCTTTCCACCCCTCACGGCTGACCGTCGATCGTGGCGACCGCGTCACCCTGACCCTCGAGTCGACCGATTTCGTCCATGGCCTGTATATCGAAGGGTACGATCTGGAGGTGCAGGCCGAGCCCGGCCTGCCGGCCGAGATCTCCTTTGTCGCCGACCATCCCGGCAGCTTCCGCCTTCGCTGCTCGGTCTCCTGCGGCTCGCTCCACCCGTTCATGACCGGTCGACTGCAAGTCGGACCGAGCCCGTTCCTCCCCATGCTGGCGCTGGCGGCTGCCGCCGTGGCGCTGGGAGGCCTGGTCCTCGGTCGGAACTCCCCGCGCCCCGAGCCGTCCTCCCCATGACCCGCATCGACCTGGCCCGCATTCCGGCGGTGCGCGCCATCCTCACCGCCCGTGGCCCGCAACTCGGAGTTCAGCTGGCCGCGATGGCCGGCCTGATCCTGGTGGTCGTCGCCGGGTTGGTCGGGACAGCCGCAGGGAGCCGCAACCTGGCGACGGTGGGCGTGTGGATCGGATGGTGGGCAGCGCTGATGCTGGTGGCGGTTCCCCTGTTCGGCCGTCTGTGGTGCGGGATCTGCCCGTTGCCGCTGCCCGGACGAGTGGCTGCAACGCGGGGCGATGCTGAAGCCGCGGCCGGGCGGTTATGGGCTCGGCCGTCCCTGGCCGCGCCGCCTGCGCGGGATGTGGCTGCAGAATGCCGCCTTCCTGGGCGTCGCCGTCTTCAGCCTGCCGATCCTGACCGACCCGAGGCTTACCGCTGTGCTCGCTGATCGGACTGGTGCTGCTGGCCGTGGCCCTCAGCCTGGTGTACGAACGCCGGGCCTTCTGCCGCTATCTGTGTCCGATCGGCGGATTTGTGGGGCTGTACTCGCAGGCGGCCCCGGTGGAAGTGCGCGTGCGCGATCACCACGTCTGTGCCACCCACAAGACCAAGACCTGCTACGTCGGGAACGCCGAAGGCTACGGCTGTCCCTGGCTGGTCTACCCGGCTTCTTTGACTTCGAACCTGAACTGCGGGTTGTGTCTGGAATGCCTGCGCACCTGCCCGCTCGACAATGTCGCCGTCAACCTCCGTCTTCCGGGCGCCGATCTAGCGCGGCCGGCGGCTCGGCCGGACGAGCTCTTCAAGAGCCTGCTGCTGCTCGGCAGCGCCCTGGTCTACGCCGTGGTCCTGCTGGGCCCGACAGCCGATCTGCGCAGCGCCGCCGCCGCTCGTCGGCAGCGCCGGCCTGGTTGGCACGTATGCCGCCGGGTTCCTGCTGGCGACGGTCGGACTGGTACCCGGGCTGTTTCTGCTGCGCCGTCTCGGATCGGCCGCCCGGGAGCCTCAATCCGAACCACGATCGATGTAGGCCCGCTCGATGTCCCGGGCGCTGGTACCCGCTCGGCCTCGCTGCCTGGGCCGCCTTCAGCCTGGCTTTCGTCCTGGCCAACCTCTCCTACCTCGGACCGGTGGCATCCGATCCGCTCAACCTCGGCTGGGACTTGTTCGGTACTTCAGGGCTGGCCTGGACGCCGATTTCCTTCGGGCCGGAGCCGATCGTCGCCGTCCTGGCTCTCGGACTCGGCCTGGTCGGCCTATCGTTTGCGCAGCGCCGCGAAGCGGATGGCCGGAGGCCTTCGGCTGGCGCGTCCGCTGTGGGCCTTTTGCCTGATCATCGTCTCGGGGATGCTGTGGGTCTTCGTCGCCTGATCGGGGAACCGCTCGCCCGCTGGGGCCTGGGGCTGGTGGTCGTCGCCCTGCCGGTGACCTTGGTCGGCGTCTGGGCCGCGGCGCAAGCTCGCGACGACAACCGTCCATGGTCGTCTGAGCGAAAGCGGCGGCTGGCAACCCGCCGAACTGCGAGCGACGGCTGGCATCCCCTTGTCGCTCCGCCTGGTTTCCGAAGACGTGGTGCACGGGTTCGCCATCGGTCGCACCGGGATGGCGCCGATCGACCTTCTCCCGGGCAAGCCGGTGTCGGCCAGCCTGACCTTCGCTCGGCCCGGCACCTACACCTTCTACTGCACCCGCTGGTGCGGCGCCGACCATTGGCGGATGCGCGGGGTGATCGAGGTGTCTGGGGCCGGGGAGCCCCTATCGCCTCCAGAGCCTGCACTATACATCTCGCTAGGGATCGACCTCGACGCCGACCACCCCGCCTCCGAGCTCCCTCCGAACGGCCCTCGGCGTCGCGCGGCGCCGCCCTGGGCGTCCGTCTGCCCATGGGGAACGCGAGGCGCGACGACTACGTAAGCCGGCCGCCCTCCGAAATCTGGCAAGCGTTGCGCCGCGATCCGGCCATCAACGGCCTGGACGACTCGCAGGTGTGGGACCTGGTGGCCCACCTGTGGCGGTCGACTACGACCGATGCGGCGCTCGAGGCAGGTCGAGACCTGTACGCCCAGAACTGCGCGGCGTGCCACGGCGAAGGCGGCGCCGGCGAAGGGGTGATGGCCGCCGAGTCTGGCGCACACACCCCCGGCGAGGACACCCACAGCTCTCCGCCGGCCGACTTCACCGACCCCGGGCTGATGCTCGGGGCCAGCTCCGCGCTGCTCCAGGGAAAGATCGTCCGCGGCGGGATGGGCACCGGCATGCCCTACTGGGGGCCGATCCTGACCGAGACCCAGACCTGGGCGCTGGTGGACTACCTGTGGACGTACCAATTTGAGGAGGGCGAATGAGCCGACCGAACAAGCGCCGCGGAGTCCGACCGCGGCTCCAGTCTGCTGATGCCAGTTCTGATCGTCGGCGGGGGCGCGCTCTTGCTCCTGCTGGGAGTGCTGGCAATCCTGGGCGAGGGCCGCCTGGGCCGGGCGCCGATCGAAGTCAGCGGGCAGCCTCGCCTGCGCGTCGACCAAGAGGTCGTCGACCTGGGAGACGTTCGACTCGGGCGGACGGTTGATACGTCGTTCATCCTGGCGAACGTCGGTGATCAGCCCCTGCGCCTGACCCGGGCCCCCATCGTGGAAGTCGTCGAGGGGTGTTGACCGCCCGTTCCGACCGTCGGTGCGACGGTCCTCCAGCCGGGCGAACAGACCAACCCTGTCGATGGAATTCATGATGCACGGCGACATGGGCGGGATGCACAACTTCCGCGTTCACGTCTTCACCGACGACCCGACCGAGCCGGAACGAACGATGACGGTCCTGTCGAACTGGGTGGACTAGTCTCCGTCGCCCTCCCGGGCGGACTCCCGCTCAGCTAGGTCGATCGCGCGCAAGGGCCACGCCATCCGGCGTGGCCCCTGCCTTGGATCCGATCCGGTCGGTCAGGGCGCCGTCACCAGCAGGGTGCCGACCATGCCGGCTTCCTTGTGGCCAGCGACGGTGCAGAAGAATTCGTAGCTGCCGGCCTCGGTCGGGGTGAACTCGATCGAGCGGGTCTCCCCCGCCGGCGCCGAAAAATGAAGCTCCGGTTCCATCTCCATGCCGCTCATGTCGTGCTGCATTTCTTCCTCCTGCACCTCCGACATGATCTCGACGTGGATTTCCATGATGCTGAAGTCGTGCTCCAGAGCGCCTTCGTTGACCATGGTGAGCACGACCGGACGGCCGGCGGCCACTTCGAAGGTCTTGGGCTCATAGACCAGGTCGAGCGCCGTCAGGGTGATCTCTTGAGGACCCGACGGGGGAGCGCCGGCGCATCCTGCCAGGACCAAGGCCAGACCGGCCGACAACACCCACAGGTTCCGTTTCATCTATCTCCTCCTTCTCTCACCGGATAGCTCCTGATAAGGATTCCAGCCGCCCCCGGAGCCAGGGAGGGCGACATGGCCTAGGCGGCCCCAGGCCAATTCGCCTGCCGCCCGCCCGGGCCGGGGGACCGCTCATCCGCGCCAGGGCACCGATCAGACGATTCAGTCCGCCGCCAGCTCCCAGAGGAAGATGCGCTCCGGCATGTCGGTGTCGCGGATCACCAGGGTCACCGTCCGCGCCGCTTCCAGCACGGGCTTGCCGTCATCTGTGGAAGCGGGGAACACCAGCGTTCCGCCGTAGTGATGTCCACCTCCCACCGGCCATGAGGTGGCGGCCACTTCCACTCCGGTGTCGGTCTTCAGCGTCGATCGGGAGGCCAGATCCCAGCCCAGATCGACCGAGTGTGTGTTCATCGTGACCTCGAACTCGAGAACCTCGGCATCCGGATCCAGGTCAAGCGGACGGACGGTGAACTCGACGTCGCCCTGGAGGTCTGTCCGAACCGGAAGGTCCGGCTCTGCGGGGGGGCGGCCGAAAGTGCCGTGTCCGTCGGGACCGGTGTGCGCGTGGGCCGGGCGGTCGCTCCGCCATCAGGAGCAGACGCAGGGGCGGAGGAACAAGACGCCGCCAACAACCCGAGCAGGGCCAGCACGACAGCGTGTTTGGGCATCGAAGGCCTCCGGCCGGGCCGATCCATGCCCGGCGCCGAGGCCAGTCTACGAGGCGGCTCGTCCTGAGGTAGGCGCAACCTGGCGCGCCTCGGACAGGCGGTTTTGCCTGCCCTCGCGGGGGGCAGAGGTCGGTTCCTCGCCCAGTCGCCGGCAGTATCATGAAGGTGCCCACGCCACCTGCAGGCACGGACGATGGACCATTCTGCCTCGCACCACGACCACGACACACCGAAGACGGCCCCGTCCCACGAGGGTGACGGCGCTCATCGGCACGAAACCGGGGGCCGAACCCCCCACACCCCGACCACGCCGGTCGACCCGCACGCCGGCCACGGTCCGGCGGGTGGAAGCCGCGCCCACGTCGATCACGCCGGCCATGAGGCCATGTTCCGCCGGCGGTTCTGGGTGTCGTTGCTGCTGTCGATCCCGGTGATTGCCTACAGTCCGACCATCCAGGGGTGGTTCGGCTTCGCGCCGCCGACCTTCCCGGGAAGCCAGGGGGTCACGCCCGTCTTCGCGCTGATCATCTTCGCCTACGGCGGCGTTCCGTTCTTGCAGATGGCGGTGCCCGAGTTGCGCCATCGACGACCCGGGATGATGACGCTGATCTCGCTGGCGATCAGCGTGGCCCTGGTCTACAGCCTGGCCGCGCTCGTTCTCCCCTCCGGCGAGACATTCTTCTGGGAACTCGTCACCTTGATCGACATCATGCTGCTCGGCCACTGGCTCGAGATGCGCAGCGTGCGTCAGGCCTCCGGCGCGCTGCAGGAGCTGGCACGGCTGATGCCCGACACCGCCGAGCGCCTGCTGGACGACGGGCGCGTGGAGTCTGTCCCGGTCGCGACCCTGCGCATCGGCGACCGAATCTTGCTCCGCCCCGGGGCCGGAACTCCGGCCGACGGCGAAGTGGTCGAAGGCGAATCGCAGGTGAACGAAGCGATGATCACGGGAGAGTCCCGGCCGGTGGACAAGGCCCCGGGCTCCCGGGTGATCGCCGGCACGATCAATGGTGACGGCAGCCTGCGGGTTCGGGTGACCGCCACCGGAGATCAGACGGCTCTGGCCGGGATCATGCGCCTGGTGGAACAGGCGCAGCTAAGCAAGTCCGATACCCAGATCCTGGCCGACAAGGCCGCCGGCTGGTTGTTCTACATCGCCCTGGGGGTCGCAGGCATCACCGCCGTCGCCTGGAGCGTGGCCGTCGGCTTCAACGTGGAGGTGGTTGCGCGGGTGGCCACGGTCCTGGTAATCGCCTGCCCGCACGCTCTCGGCCTGGCCGTGCCCCTGGTGGTCGCCATCACCACGGCCCTCGGCGCCCGCAACGGGGTTTTGGTGCGCGACCGCCTGGCGCTCGAGAAGGCCCGCCTGATCGACACCGTTATCTTCGACAAGACCGGCACCCTGACCCGGGGCGAGTTCGGGGTGGTCGGGATCTCCGTCCTGGCGGGGTGGGACGAAGCCCGGGCCCTGTCGTTGACCGCCGCGGTCGAGGGCGATTCGGAGCACACCCTGGCCCGGGCGATCCGGCGGACCGCCGAGGAGCGCGGCCTGGCGCCTTCGCCTGTGGCCAACTTCGAGGCGATCAAGGGCCGGGGCGTGAGGGCCGATCACGAAGGACACACGGTCCACGTGGGGGGGCCCCGCATGCTCGAACTGCTCCAGGCGGATCCTCCAGCGTCCCTGCGAGATTTCCAGCAGCAGGCCGGCGATCGGGGACAGACCGTGGTCTACCTGTTCTACGACCGGGCTCCGGTGGCGGCTCTGGCTCTTGCCGACGTGGTTCGCCCGGAAAGCAGGCGGGCCGTTGAACGCCTTCACGCCATGGGGATCCGGGTGGCGATGCTGACGGGAGACAGCCGGCAGGTGGCCGAGGCCGTAGCGGACGAACTGGGCATCGATCAGGTCTTCGCCGAAGTCCTTCCCGAGAACAAGGACCAGAAAGTGGCCGAGCTGCAGCGCCAGGGCCGGCAGGTGGCCATGGTCGGCGATGGGGTCAACGACGCCCCGGCGCTCACCAGGGCCGACGTCGGCATCGCCATCGGCAGCGGCACCGACGTCGCTATCGAGTTCGGCCGGGATCATCCTGGTCAAAAGCAATCCACTGGACGTGGTCAAGATCTTCGAGCTCAGCCGGGCCAGCTACCGCAAGATGATTCAGAACCTGATCTGGGCGACGGGCTACAACGTGATCGCCCTGCCCCTGGCGGCCGGCATCCTGGCCCCGTGGGGAATCCTGTTGTCGCCGGCGGTAGGGGCCCTGTTCATGTCGTTGAGCACGGTGATCGTGGCCGTCAACGCACAACTGTTGCGGCGGGTCAACCTGGCGGCCTAGGGCTCGCTGAAAGACGACCCCTCCGCCTCACCCCCTCATTCCTCGGGTCGGACAGGTCAACGGCCTGCCATGAATCACGCCGGGAGCGCAACCGCCAGGGGATCTGGCGAGAGCACGGCGTTGTTGGGCACGCCAGGAACGACCCGGAAGCCTCCGGGGTGCCGACCCTGCGGATACAATGACCGGCTGACCTCGCTGCGAGCCCACACAGCAGGGAGCCTTGCCCGCCCATGACCTCGTCCTTCGACCCCGAGGGCCGCGAAGCGGCCGTGCTGGCCTCGCCCCCCGGATTCTCCGGGGGAGCTGTGCTCGAGATCGGAGCCGGCGACGGCCGGCTGACCTGGAAGTACGCCGCTCACGTGGCCGCCGTCTTCGGCCTCGATCCCGACTTCGAATCGCTCGCCTTCCTGGTCGAGGATCGGCCGGCGCACCTTGGCCGGGCGGTCCATCCCGTCTGCGCCGAGAGCGAGCGGCTGCCCTTCCCGTCGGAGCGGTTCGACGCGGCTGTTCTGTCGTGGTCGCTCTGATGCATCGAGCCCGAGGGCATGGTCGATGCCCTGACCGAGATCCACCGCACCCTTCGGCCGGGCGCCTCGCTGCTCGATCTGCGCCCGTTCCTCCCTTTCGGCCCACTCGAACTGGTGCTCGATCACTCGGTCTCGGTCCTGGGTAGGCTTGACGAAACCAAGTACGACGAGGCCGACGTCGCGGCCGATGAAGCCCTGGCCGAGGTGTTTCGCCGCAACCTGTTCACCCTGGAGGCGACCGACTCGTTCTGGTACGCGGCCTACTGGGACACGATCCCCGAACTGCGGGAGTATCTGAAAGATTGGGCCGAGACGGCCCACCTCTCTCGCCGTCTGGCGGGGATAGCGCGTCGTGCATTGCGCGACGCCACCGGCTCCCGCCTGCGGTTGCGCACCTACATGGTCGTCAACCGGTTGCGGAAGGCCGGCTGACCGGCAACCGCCACAACAGCAGTCCTGCCCCCGCCGCCGCCATTCCGCCACCCAGAAGGAATGGCGCTCCAGGCCCGAAGTGCTGCCACGCCAGGCCGGCACCCAGGCTGGCGGGCAGCGCGGCCAACCCGAGCGCGGCGTGATACGCGCCGAACGCCGTGCCTCGTTCGCCAGACGGAACCAGGTCGGCGACCAGGGCCTTGGCCACCCCTTCACTGGCGGCGTAGTACGCTCCGTAGACCGCGATCAACGGCCAGAGCTGCCAGGCTTGTCGCGCCAGCGCCAGGCCAAGGTAGGCAGCAGCGTAGATCCCCCAACCTGCCACCAAGACCGCCTTCCGACCGAGACGATCTGATAACGAACCGGCCGAGGTTGCCAGGAGGGCGTGGACCAGGTTGAGGATAATCAGCGCTCCGAGAGCCTGGGGGATGCTCAGCCCGAGCGTCTGGGCACGCAGGAGAAGGAAGGCGTCCGACGAGTTCCCCAGTGCAAACACCAATGCCGCTACCAGGAACCACCGAAAACCCCGGTTTGACGGAATCGGTCCCAAGATCGACTTCGAACGGGACCGCAAGACCTCAGGCCGGATTTCGCGGGCCAGCCACCACAGCACCAGCACGGCGATCCCCGCCGGGATCAGGCTGATGGCGACGGCCATGCGAAAGCTGGACACTGGCAGGGTCTCCTCCGGGCCGAGGGCAAGTGTGACCAGGAGGGCGATCCCCAGGCCGACCACGGCCCCGGCGGTGTCTCCGGCCCGGTGCAGGCCGAAGGCGAAACCGCGCCGGGATTCACCGATGCTGTCCGCCAGCAGGGCGTCTCGCGGCGCGGTGCGGAGTTCCCTTCCCGCTGCGTTCGAGGAAGCGGATGGCGAGCACCCCGGGCCAGGAGCGCACCGCCAGGAGTAGCGCCTTGGCGGCCGTCGACAGCGCATAGCCCGATACCGCCAGCGGCTTACGCCTGCGCCACAGGTCGCTCAACCGGCCCGAGCCGAGCTTGACCAGGCTGGCGGTGGCGTCGGCCACGCCTTCGATCAAGCCGATGGCGGCCGCCGGCGCCCCGAGGGTCCCGGACAGGAAGAACGGCAGCAGACCGGTGAGAGTCTCCGTCGAGGCGTCAGTCAGGAAACTGGTGAGCGTGACCGCCCAGATGTTGCGGGGCAGCCTTGAATCAGGTGGGGCGGTCGAGGTCACGCCGCTCCCGCGCCGGTGCAGCCGATGGGTGTTGACCCGGCCGGGCGCCCGCCGTCTTCCCAGCGGCCCCCGGAATCCGGAACCCGGGAGAATGGGCGGTGCGCCGTGAGAGCCGGAGGCAGATCGAGCGCTCTCCCCCCACACGGGCGTGGCTTCATTCGAGCCTGATTTGCGTCCCCAGCGTATCGGATCGAAGGCGATACACCGCTCCATCCAACTCCAGCCGGATCTCCCAGCCGAGGGTCAGCATCAGCGCGCAGACTTCGTCCGGCCCGCCCATCCCCAGGCAGGCGTCGGACCACTCGGCCGAGTCGTAGTCCAGGACCCGGATCAATCCGGGGTCGGCCTCTTGTCTCTCAGACAGCCAGGAAATCGCGGCCGTCACCGCCGGAGGATACGGCTCGTGGGTGTCCGGTCCGGGCAGTCCGATCTCATCTCCTAACAGCCCGGAGATCAGCGCGATCGTGGCGCCATCGCTGCCGTGGTACAGCACCAGGATCCGCCTGGCCGACCAGACCGCCGGTGGCGGGTCGGCCAGGGGCAGATCGAGCAGCGACTCGAGATTCTCGTCTCGATCCGACCGGGAGGGGTACTCGAAGATCTCCACCGCCTGATCGTCGATGAGGATCACCTGGCCCCCGACGAAGCCTGTTTCGAGAGGAAGCATCGCCGTCTCGTCAACTGTCGCGCCTGCGCGGCGCAATGCACCGATGAAATCGTCGGCGGTCTCGACGGGGGGACTGCTGGGAAGGCGATCCGTGGTGCAGCCGGCGACCAGGATTATCGCGGCCCCGAGCCACGCCGCCCGCCGGGCGGCGTGGGGCGTCCCGGCCTGGCGGGTCATGCGTGCGCCGCGATTCGATCGCCGCGCCGCTGGAACCACTTGGTCACCTCGGCCACCACCGCCGGGATGAACAGCAGCGGAAGAACCACCTCCCAGTGCTCGAGGGTCAGCGGAACGGTATCGAAGGCGCTCTGCAGGAACGGCAGGTACACCACCGCCAGCAGCAACAGGAACGAGGCGGCCACCGCATAGACCATGGTGCGGTTGCTAAAGATCCCGATGCGGAGCAGGGCGTAGCGCTCCGAGCGCGCCGTGAAGGCCCGCGCCAGCTCGGAGGCCGACAGGGTCACAAAGGCCAGGGTCTCGGCGTAGCGCACATCGTCCGGGTAGAAACGCAGGCCGAGCAGGTAGGCCGTCAGGGTGACCCCGGCGATGGCAATGGTCTGGACGATGATCCCGGTGCGCATCGATCGGTTGATCACCGGCTCGGCCGGCGGCCGCGGCGGTCGGTCCATCGTGTCCGGGTCGCCCCGCTCGACCCCTAGCGCCAGGGCCGGGGCGCCGTCGGTCAGCAGGTTGAGCCACAGCAGTTGGATCGGCGTCAGCGGGCTGGGCAGGCCGGCCAGGGTGGCGAGTGAAGATCACGACGATCTCGGCCAGGTTGCAGGAGAGCAGATAGAACACGAACTTCCGGATGTTGCTGTAGATCACCCGGCCCTGCTCGACGGCGGCCACGATGCTGGCATAGTTGTCGTCGGTCAGCACCATATCGGCCGTTTCCTTGGCCACATCGGTGCCGGTGATCCCCATGGCGATCCCGATATCCGAACGTTTTAGCGCCGGGGCGTCGTTGACCCCGTCGCCGGTCATCGCCACGACCTCACCGCCGGCCTTGAGCGCCTCGACGATGCGCACCTTGTGCTCCGGCGAGACCCGGGCGTAGACATCGGTGCGGCGTACATCTTCCGCCAGCGCGGCGTCGTCCAACTGATTGATCTCGGCGCCGCTGCGCACGCCCCGCCCCGGCCGCAGCAAGCCGATCTCCTCGGCGATGGCCCGGGCGGTGCTCGGATAGTCGCCGGTGATCATCAGGGTCCGGATCCCGGCCCGTTGGGCGCGCGCCAGGGCGGGCGGCACCTCGGCCCGGGCCGGATCGATCATGCCGATCAGACCGACGAAGGTCAGGCCCCGCTCGACCTGATCGGCCGCCTGCGCCGCCGGGACCTCCCGATCGATGCGGTAGGCGACTCCCAGCACGCGCAGCGCCTGGGCGGTCAGCCCGTCGTTGGCCTGACGGATCTGATGACGGCGCGCCTCGTCGAGCGGAACCGCCAGGTCGTCCATGGTCTGAACGTGGGAGCACAGATCGAGGACGATGTCGGGGGCGCCCTTGGTGGCCGTGACCACCCAGCCGCGGCGCTCGAAGTCGTAGAACGGGCTCAAGTCGTCGGGGTCGGGCTGCTCGACCCTGTGGACCGTGGTCATGCGCTTGCGGGTGGAATCGAACGGGATCTCGTCGATGCGCGGGTAGGCCCGGTCGAGCGCATCGTGTTGCCCGCCGGCCTTGGCGGCGGCCACGATCAGGGCCGTCTCGGTCGGATCCCCCACCACCCGGGCCGCTGCGCCTTCGGCGCCGGGCTCGCTGGCGGCGTCGTTGGCCAGGAGCGCGATCCACAGCGCCGTGGTCAGGGCCTGGTGGGACTCCAGGTCGACGGGGCGCCCGTCGAGACGGAAGGCTTCGGGTTCCGACGCCCGGGAGTCGATTTCGAAGGTGATCCCATCCACCCAGGTGCGGGTGGCGGTCATCCGGTTCTCGGTCAGCGTCCCGGTCTTGTCGGAGCAGATGACCGTGGTCGATCCCAGGGTTTCGACCGATGACAGGCGTCGCACCAGGGCGTGGCGCTTGATCATCTCGCGCATGCCCAGCGCCAGGGTGATGGTGACCACGGCCGCCAGGCCCTCGGGGACGGCGGCCACCGCCAGGCTGACGGCGACCAGGAACATCTCCAGCGCCGGCACGCCCCGCAGCCAGCCGATGACGAACACCGCGCCGCACACGATCAACGCGGCGATGCCCAGGGTCCGGCCCAGCTGGTCGAGCTTGCGCTGAAGAGGGGTGGGCTCCTCCTGGAACGACTGGATCATCGTCGCCACCAGGCCGATCTGGGTGAGCATGCCGGTGTGAACCACCACGCCGCGCCCGCGCCCGTAGGACACCAGGGTGCCCATGAAGGCCGAGTTGCGCTTGTCACCCAGGGGGATCTCCTGGTCGAGCACGGCCCGGGCGTCCTTCTCGGCCGGGTGCGACTCGCCGGTGAGGGCGGCCTCCTCGATGCGCAGGTTGACCGTTTCGATCAGGCGCAGGTCGGCCGGGATGAAATTCCCGGCCTCGAGCAGCACCACGTCCCCGGGCACCAGGTGGCGAGCCGGCAGGGTGGTTCGATGCCCGTCGCGAATCACCTGGGCCTCGGGGGCCGCCAGTCGGCGCAGCGCCGCCAGCGCCTGTTCGGCCCGGCGTTCCTGGACCACGCCCAAGACCGCGTTGAGCAGGACGATGGCCAGGATCGCTCCGCCTTCCAGGTAGTCGCCGAGAGCGATCGAGATGGCGGCGGCGGCGATCAGCAGCAGGACGATGAAGTTGTTGAACTGATCGAGCAGGAGTTTGCCCAGGCCGGGTCGGGGCGCCTCGCGCAGTTCATTCGGTCCGTGCGCGGCCAGCCGGCGCTCCGCCTCGGCCTGCCCGAGTCCCGACTCGGGAGAAGTGCCCAGGGCCTCGGCCACCGCCCCGATTTCCGAGGCATGCCAGGGCTGCGGCTTGTCTGAGATTGTGGTCGGGGAGGTTGGGGTCGTTGTCACGCGCGGATTATAAGCGGACGAAGGCGGGTGGTTCGAGTTCCTCGGCCGGGTCGAACCGGCCACCCGGCTCCGATCGTCCCGCCCGACGGTTCGTCTCAGTGCAGGTCGGCGTCCCTGGGCTCGGGGTTGATCTCCCGCATCACGCCGCTGGTCATGAAGACCACGCGCTCGACGATGTTGGTCACCCGGTCGCCGATGCGTTCCAGGTTGTGGGCCGAGAACAGCAGCCACAGGGCGCGGGTGGTGGTGCGCGGGTCTTCCACCATGAAGCTCAGCAGCTCGCGGAAGATCTGCTGGTAGAGCAGGTCGATCTCGTCGTCACGGCGGGCGACGGCGCGTGCCATGTCGGCGTCGCGCCGGACGTAGGCTTGCAGCGAGGTGCGCAGCATGTCGCGGCAGATCTCGGCCATGCGCGGCATGTCGATCAACGGCTTGAGCAGGGGCTCGTCGCCCATGCGGATCACGGTGCGGGCGATCCCGGCGGCGTAGTCGCCCATGCGCTCCAGATCGACCACGATGTTCATGGCCGCCACGATCGCCCGCAGGTCTCCGGCCGCCGGCTGCTGCGTGGCAATCACCCGCAGGCAGTTTTCCTCGACCCGGAAGCGCAGGTCGTTGACCTCGGCGTCGCCGGCGATCACCTGGTTGGCCAGATCGGCGTCTCGCTGCTGCAGGCTGCGCATGGCGTCGCCGATGGCGCGGTCGACCCGGTCGCCCAACCGGAGCAGATCGTCCTGGGTCTCCCGGAGTTCACGCTCCAGGGTGGCGCGGGTGGGGAGACTCATCGGTGCACTCCTTGCGCGGCCGGGGGGCCGCCCTTCTCCAGGATCTCGGCAAATCGCTCGGGCAGGCCGGCCTGCCGGATGGCGGCGGCCGCCCCGCCGACGTCGTACGCGACCCGGCGGAACTCGATCCGCGGATCCGGCGCCAGGTCCAGGACAGCATAGCACGCCCGCGGGTCGCCGTCGTGGGGCTTCCCGACCGAGCCCACATTCACAAACAGCACCGCCGCCACCTGCTTCTGGTAGGGACGATGGGTATGACCGAAGAGCACGACGTCGGCTCCCGCCAGACGCGCCAGGCGCTCGAAGGTGGCCCGCGGTCGGTCCTCGTAGACGTACTCGTTGATCTTGCGCGGGCTGCCGTGGACCAGGAGCAGGGAAACCTGCGAGTTGCCGACGCGCAACTGAGGCGGCAGTTCCCGAAGATAGCGCTTGTTCTCAGAGCTGGTGTGCTGGCGCGACCAGACCAGGGAGAGGTCGCCATCGGCCCGCTCGGCGGAGCTGCGATAGGCGCAGCCGCAGTCGTCCAGATCGAAGCCGACCCCCTCGTCGTAGTTCCCCATCAGGGTCGCGACCTCGTGCCGGCGAACGAGCGCGATCACCTCATTGGGGAATGCGCCGTAGCCGACCAGATCACCCAGGCAGTAGACCGTATCCGGCGCCTGCGTCCGGAGGTCCTCCCACACCTGCTCCAGCGTGTGCAGGTTGGCGTGGATGTCGGAGATCACGGCCAGGCGCATGGTCAACCGCTGCTCGGGGATGCCCCCGGATGCCTGGCGACGACCCGGCTCGTGGTCCCGCGCACGGTCCTCCCGAATTGCAGCAGCCTCGGATGGGGCGGTCGCCGCCGGCGTCGAGGGGGTGGTCGCTGGGGGCTGAGGCGAGATCGGACAAGCGAATGTGGAAACACGCGGATCACCCGTAACGCCCGGTGATGTAGTCCTCGGTGCGGCGATCGCCGGGGCGGGTGAACAGTTTCCCGGTCTCGCCGAATTCAACGATCGTCCCGGCCCGGGTGCCATCCAGCATCATCATGGCGGTGGTGTCGGAGGCCCGCGCCGCCTGCTGCATGTTGTGGGTCACGATCACGATGGCGTAGCTGTCGCTCAGCTGGCGCATCAACTCTTCGATCTTCATGGTGGCGATCGGGTCGAGGGCCGAACATGGCTCGTCCATCAGGATCACTTCGGGCTCCACCGCCAGCACGCGAGCGATGCACAGACGCTGCTGCTCTCCCAGCGACAGCCCCAGGGCCGGCTGATCCAGGCTCCCCTGAACCCGTTCCCACAGGGCGGCCCGGCGCAGGGAGATCTCCACCAGGTCGGTCAGCCCGTCGCTGCGCCCGGCCAGGCCGAGCACCCGCGGCCCGAAGGCGACATTGTCGAAGACGCTCTGGGGGAAGGGGTTGGGCTTCTGGAACACCATCCCCACCCGGCGGCGCAGCTCGACCACGTCCGTCCCCGGCTGGTAGATGTCTTCCCGGTCCAGGCGCACCTGTCCCTGGACGCGCGCTCCGGGGATGTCGTCGTTCATCCGATTCAGGCATCGCAGGAACGTCGACTTGCCGCAGCCGGAGGGGCCGATCAGGGCGGTGATGTGGCGATCTCGGATCGGCAGGGAGACGTCCCGCAAGGCCTGCGACTCGCCGTAGAAGACATCCAAGTCTTCGACCTCGAACTTCAACGTCGGACGGCCGTCCATGCGGGGGATTCTAACCGAGGCGGCCTGGCGGCTGAGCGCCCGCCGGCGCCACGGTATAATCGCCTCGATGCCCTTGCAGCACTTCCGGCGTGCGGCCGTTCCCCTCCTGCCGCTGCTCCTGCTGGCGGGTTGTGCCTCGACCGGTCCGACTCCCGCCCCTTCCCTCTACATCGTCAACAAGGGATCCGACACGATGGTCAACCTGGCCCTGGCCTGGGCCGAGGCCTATCACGAAGCCCGGCCGGAGGTCAACCTGGCCGTGACCGGCGGCGGCAGCGGCACCGGGATCGCCTCGCTGATCAACCGCACCGTCGATCTGGCCAATGCCTCCCGGCAGATCAAGTCGGAGGAAATCGAAGAAGCCCGGACGCAGGGCGTCGAGCCGGTCGAACACGTGGTCGCCCGCGACGCCATCGCCGTGGTCGTGCACCGCGACAACCCGATCAAGCGACTGACGCTGGAGCAGATCTCCCGGATCTACTCCGGGGCCGTGGACAACTGGGCCCAGGTGGGCGGGGAAGACCGCCCGATCGTCCGTCTGTCGCGCGAGACCAACTCCGGAACGCACGTCTACTTCCTGGAGGAGGTCTTGCGTCTGGGGCAGAGCGACAATCCCACCCTGTTTGCGCCGGACACCCTGTTGCTGCCATCGTCGGAAGGGATCACCGCCGAATTGCGCTACAACGAGAACGCCATCGGCTACGACGGCCTGGGCTATGTCACCGACGAGGTCAAGGTGGTCGCCGTTGCCCGAACTGCGGCCGGACCGTACGTCCTCCCTTCGCCCGACACCGTCAACGACGGCAGCTATCCGGTCGCCCGTGACCTGTACATGTACAGCGTCGGGCTTCCCAGCGGCGAGATCGAGGCCTACCTGGGCTGGGTGCTTTCGGCCGCAGGACAGGCGATCGTGACGGACCTCGGCTTTGTCCCGATCCTGATCCCGGCGGCGGCCGACCCCGGATGAACCGCGGGCGATTCTTCGAGTCGTTGCTGACGCGCCTGATCCGGGTCACGGGCGTCTCGGCCATCGGATTCGTCGGGTTGATTCTGGCATTTCTGTTCTCCGAGGGCGCGCCGGCCCTGGCCGAAGTGCCGCTGGGCGACTTGTTGGGGACGCGCTGGTACCCGATCGAATCGCTGTTCGGCCTGCTTCCCCTGCTGGCCGGGACGCTGGTGGTGACCCTGGGCGCGGGATTGATCGCGGTGCCGCTCGGCCTGGCGACGGCGATCTACGTCGCCGAGGTCGCCCCACGCTGGGCCCGCGAGGCGCTCAAACCCCTGGTGGAGGTGCTGGCCGGGCTGCCCTCGGTGCTGCTCGGGTTTCTCGGCCTGGCGATTCTGGCGCCCGAGTTGTACACGCGGCTCGGACTGAAGACCGGGCTGACCGCCTTCACCGGGGCGATCCTGCTCGGGTGGATCGCCATCCCGACGATCGTCAGCGTGGCGGAGGACGCCCTCGACTCGGTGCCGCGCACCTACCGCCAGGCGGCCCTGGCGCTGGGCGCGACCCGCTGGCAGACCATCTGGCGGGTGACCCTGCCGGCGGCGCGCTCCGGGGTCCTGATCGCCATCATGCTGGGGGTCGGGCGCGCCCTGGGGGAAACGATGGCGGTAATGATGGTGACGGGCAACGCCCCGGTGATGCCGCAAGGACTCGGCTCGCTGTTTTCCCCGGTCCGGACCATGACCGCCACGATCGCCGCCGAGATGGGCGAAGTGGCCAACGGCAGCGCCCACTACCACACCCTGTTCCTGATCGGAGTCCTGCTGTTCCTGATTTCGCTGGCGGTGAACCTGGCCGCCGCCACCGTGGTCTTCCGGACCCGCAGCCGCGCCGAGAGGATCCTGTCATGAGAACGCGCCCGGCGGTGATCCGTGGCTGAAGTCATCCGGCCCCGCCGCGGCGCCGCCCGCGGCATGATCCAGACGGCCGGATTCCTCGGCCTGGGCGTGGCGGCGCTGTTGACGGTGGCCCCGATCGTCGCCATCGTGGTCCACGTCGTGCTCCAGGGCCTGCGGGCCATCCGACCCGAGTTCCTGCTATCGTTCCCGGCCGACGGGCTGCGTTCGGGCGGGATCCTGCCGGCCATCGTCGGGACGTTGTGGCTGACGGTCGGGACCGGTGTCGTGGCCATCCCGCTGGGGATCGGCGCCGCCATCTACCTGTCGGAGTACGCGACCGACAACCGGCTGACCCGGTTGATCCGGGTGGCGATCATCAACCTGGCCGGGATCCCGTCGGTGGTGTACGGCCTGTTCGGGTTGGGTCTGTTCGTGCTGTTCCTTGGCCTCGGCACCAGCATCCTGGCCGGATCGCTGACTCTGGCGATCATGACCTTGCCGGTGATCATCAGCACCACCGAAGAAGCCTTGCGCGCCGTGCCGAACAGCTTCCGGGTCGTCAGTATTTCGCTGGGCGGCACTCAGTGGCAGACGATCCGGCGCGTGGTGCTCCCGCAGGCGCTGCCCGGAATCCTGACCGGGGTCATCCTCGGCCTGGAGCGCGCCGCCGGCGAGACCGCCCCGATCCTGTTCACCGCGGCGGCCATCTTCTTGCCGCGGCTGCCGACCTCTCCTCTCGATTCGACGATGGCCCTGCCCTACCACCTGTTCGTGATCTCGACCCAGGTGCCGGGGATGCCGATCCAGATCCAGTACGGCACCGCCGCCGTGCTGCTGGCATTCGTGCTGGGAATGAACCTGATCGCCACCGTGGTGCGCTCGCGCGCCCGCGCCCGGAGGCCCTGGTGAACCCGGCGGCTGCCTCGCCTTCCGTCCGCCAGCCCTCCCTGTACAAGATCGTGGTCGAGAGCCTGCACCTGGTCTACTCCGACGGCCGCGAGTCGCTGCGGGACATCAATCTGTTCATCCCGGCCAACGCCATCAGCGTCCTGTTCGGGCCGGCCGGGGGCGGCAAATCCAGCCTGCTTCGGTCTTTCAACCGGCTGAACGATCTGACCGATGTGGTGCGGCTGAGCGGGCACGTCTGGCTCGACGACCAGGACATCCTCGACCCGGCCACCGACGTGATCGCCCTGCGCCGCCGAGTGGGCATGGTCTTCGCCCGTCCGGTGCCGCTGCCGATGACCATTCGGCAGAACCTGACCTACGGACTGGAACTGGCCGGCCACAAGTCGAAGGCCGATCTCGAGGCGGCCGTCGAAAGCAGCCTGCAGGCGGCCGCCCTGTGGGAGGAGGTGAGCGACCGCCTGGATGAGTCGGCCTATTCGCTTTCCGGCGGTCAGCAGCAACGCCTGTGCCTGGCGCGCGTGCTGGCGCTCGAACCGGAGGTGATCCTGCTCGACGAACCCACCTCCGGTCTCGACCCGATTTCCACGGAGAAAGTGGAGGCCTCGCTGCAGTTGTTGAAGCAGCGCTACACCATCGTGCTCGTCCCCCACTCCGTCCAACAGGCGGCCCGCATGGCCGACCACGCTGCGTTCTTTCTGGAAGGGGAGCTGGTCGAGTCGGGCCCCGGGCGCGATCTGTTCGTCAAGCCTCGGGATCGGCGCACCGAAGATTACGTCGAGGGCCGCTTCGGCTGATCCCGTTCGGCGGGCGCGCCGGAGCTAGCCGTAGCGGCCGGTAATGTAGTCCTCGGTCCGCCGGTCCCTCGGGCGCGTGAAGATCGTTTCGGTCCGATCGACCTCGATCACGGTCCCGGCCCGGCGGTCGTCGGCGAGCATCATCATGGCGGTGATGTCGGACACCCGGGCTGCTTGCTGCATGTTGTGCGTGACGATCACGATCGTGTAGTCCCGACTGATCTGGCGCATCAGCTCCTCGATCTTCAGCGTGGCGATCGGGTCGAGCGCCGAACACGGTTCGTCCATCAGGATGATCTCCGGCTCGACCGCCAGGGCGCGGGCCAGACACAGGCGCTGTTGCTGTCCTCCCGAGAGGGTCAGGGCGTTGGCCTGCAACTGGTCCTTGACCTCGTCCCACAAGGCCGCCCGGCGCAGACAGGTCTCGACATGGCGGGCCAGGTCGACCGGCAGACGATGGATGCGAGGGCCGTAGGCGACGTTCTCGAAGATCGACTTGGGGAACGGGTTGGGCTTCTGGAACACCATTCCGATCCGTCGCCGCACCTCGACCGGATCGGCGCCGGCCCCGTAGATATCTTCCCCGTGGAACAAGACCCGGCCGCGGACGCGGGCGCTCGGGATCAGATCGTTCATACGATTCAGGCTGCGGATCAGAGAGCTCTTGCCGCAGCCGGACGGTCCGATCACGGCCGTGATGCGATGGCGCGGAACGATCAGGGAGATCTCCCGCAGGGCCTGGGTGTTGCCGTACCAGACGCTCAGGTTACGCACATCCAGGCCCGGCATCTCGGTAGAAGATTTCCAGTTCATGCCTGGCCCTTCCGATGGAGTCGGTTGCGCAGCCAGATGGCCGCCGCGTTCATGCTCAACAGCGCCAGAAGCAAGACCAGAATCGCGGCAGCGGCCAAGTCGTGGAACTCCTGCTGCGGCAACGAGATCCAGTTGAAGATCTGGATCGGCAACACCGTGAAGACGTCCATTGGCCCTCGGGGATCGAAGGCGATGAAGGTTAGCGCGCCGATCGCGATCAGCACCGACGTCTCGCCGATGGCTCGCGACATCGCCAGAATCGAGCCTGTCAGGATTCCCGGAAGGGCGTTGGGCAAGACGTGGTGCCGCACGGTCTGCCAGCGAGTGGCGCCCAGGGCCAGTGAGGCCTGACGCAGCGAAGCCGGAATCGCCCGGATCGCCTCCCGAGAAGCGACGATCAGGATCGGCAGGATCAGCAGGCTCATGGTCAGGGAACCGGCCAGCAGGCTCCTCCCCAGTCCGAGGGCCCGCACAAACACGCCCAGGCCCAGCAAGCCATAGATGATCGACGGGACTCCCGCCAGGTTGGCGATGTTCAACTCGATCAGGCGGGTCCAGCGCGAGTCGCCGGCGTACTCTTCCAGGTAGACGGCCGACCCCACCCCCAGGGGAAACGAGACCAGGGCCGTCAGCAGGATCAGCCAGGCCGTACCCTGCAGGGCGGATCTCAGGCCGGATTGCTCCGGGAAGCGCGAGGGGAAACTCGTAACCAACCCGGGCGACAGCCAAGGCCATCCATCGAGCAGCACGTCGCTGAGCAGCAAGACCAGCACCAGCAGAGAGACCGCCGTAGCCGCCAGCCCGAGCGCGGCGAACGCGGTGTCTCGACCCCGGCGCGCACGGGTATGCTCGGAAGACTGCAGGGCGGCGCTGGCCGTCATTCGTAGATTTCCCGGAAGCGCCGGCTGACATGCAGGCTGGCCAGGTTCATCCCCAGGGTGAGCAGGAACAACAACAGCCCGACGGCGAAGATGGTCTGATAGCCGAGGCTCTGGTGGGGGGTATCGCCCAGGCTGATCTGCACGATGTAGGCGGTCATCGTCTCGATCGACTGCAGGGGATTGGCGGTGATCTTGGGCTGCTGACCGGCGGCGATGGCCACGATCATCGTTTCGCCCACCGCTCGGGAGACAGCCAGTAGAGACGCCGCGATGATCCCCGACAGGGCCGCCGGAACCACGACCCGGGTCGACACCTCCAGGCGAGTGGCGCCCAGGGCATAGGCGCCGTGACGCAGCGACAGGGGCACCGCCGACAGCGCGTCCTCCGAGAGCGAGGCGACCATCGGCAGGATCATGAATCCCATGACCAGGCTGGCGCTGGCGGCATTGAAGATCTGCGTTTCGGGGAATATGGCTCGAAGGATCGGCGTGACGAACGTCAGCGCGAAGTAACCGTAGACCACCGTCGGGATCCCGGCCAGAACCTCGAGCGCCGGCTTCAACAACCTGCGTGCCCGGTCGGAGGCGTATTCGGCCAGGTAGATCGCCGTCACGACCCCCAGCGGAAGCGCCACCAACATCGCCCCGACCGAGGTCAGCAAGGTGCCACTGACCAGGGGCAGAACCCCAAATTGCCGGGAGGCGAACAGCGGCGTCCAGCGGGTCCCGGTCAGAAATTCGAGGGGGGCTACCTGACGGAAGAACGGCAGGGCTTCCCCCACAAGGACCAGCACGATCCCCATCGTCGTGGCGACCGACGTCAGCGCGGCCAGGAAGAGGCCGCCCTGGATCAGGCGCTCGCCGTGCCGGGGCCGGCCGGCCAGGCGGGGGACGGCCGAGGCCCGGCCTCGAACCTCCCTGTCGGGCAGCAGCAGTCCCCGCTGCCGGGCCATCGCACGCAGCGCACGATCGACCGCGGGGGCCGGCCGGCCCCACATCGCCGGGCGGCCCCCCAGCTCGTCCCACATTCGGGCCCTACTCCTGCGCCAGCAAGTCTTCGAGCGAAACACCTACGGTCGATCCCAGACCCGCGAAGATCGATCCGCTCTGGCGACGCTCCACCCGCTGGCGGGCCAGGTCGTAGAGCGACTCGGTCAGTGGGATGTAGCCGACGTCGGCCGAGAGGGCCCCGGCCTGCTGCAGGTAGAACTCGACGAAGCCCCGGATCTCGTCCCTGGCGTCGAGGCGTTCCCGGTTGACATACACGAAGATCGGCCTCGACAGCGGCTGGTAGGTGCCGTCGGCCACCGTCTGCGCGTTCGGCTCGATACAGCCGTTCCCGCCGTCCACGCCTACCAGCTTGAGCACCTCCCGGTTTTCCTGGTAGTAGGCCAGCCCGAAGAAGCCGGTGGCGTCGGCGTCCCCGGCGATGCCCTGCACCAGGACGTTGTCGTCTTCGCTCGGGAAGAAGTCTCCACGGCTGGCGCCCTCCTCGCCTGCGATCGCCTGGGTGAAGTAGTCGTACGTCCCGGAATCTGTCCCTGGCCCGTACAGGGCCAGCGGCTGATCTGGGAACCCTTCTCGGATCTGGGCCCAACTCATCACCACGCCTTCCGCCGCCGGTTCCCACATGCGCTTCAGCTCCTCGACCGTCAGGCAGGCGACGAATTCGTTGGCGGGATTCACCATCACCGCCAGTCCGTCGAACGCAATCGGCAGCTCGATGTATTCGATCCCTTGCTGGGCGCACAGTTCGGCTTCCGACTCCTTGATCGGGCGGGAAGCGTTAGAGATGTCGGTTTCTCCGGCGCAGAATTTCTTGAAGCCTCCTCCGGTTCCAGAGATCCCCACCGGAACCCGAACATCCGGATTGACCTTCTGGTACTCCTCGGCCACCGCCGAAGTGATCGGCGCCACGGTGCTCGATCCATCGATCAGGATCGTGCCCTCGACTCCGCCGCGTGGCGCCGGGGCGGCATCGGTCGAAGCCGTCGTTCCCGGTGCGACCGTCGGCTGCGCGGCCGCCGGAGCACAGGCCGCCAAGAGCCAACCGGCTACAACCAGGATGGGCGGCACGGATTTTCGATCGAAACGAAACATGCGGGTCTCCTCCAGTGAGATGTCGATGCAACCGATCCTAGGAGGGTCCGGTCAAGACGGGGTCAAGGTCGGGTTAAGGTCCGTTAATCGGACCTGCCCCGGACAAGACGGGGCAGGCCGCGGCAAGAGGGGGAGAGACAGGCGCGGGAGGCAACTCAGTCGAAGGGGGCCTCGCAGGCGAGTTCCGTGAGCGGGATCGGCCCGGCACCGGCCTCCAGGTACGAAGTGCGCTGGCAGCCGCAGGCGAAACATGCGGCCCGCACGACCATGGCCTCACCGAACCGCTCGACCTCGGGGGCAACGACCTCGGCTCCGCAGTGGGGACAGGCCATGTGAACGAGCGCCGGGTGTTTGCGGGGAGCCTCGATCGCCTCGACGGCGGTGGTTGCACGACCGGCGCCCAGCGCGGCCAGGGCCATCGCCGCCTGCTGATCCCCCAGGGCCGGCCGAACGGGAAGCACCGGCTCCGGCCAGGTCGCCCAGCGCTGCAGCCCGATCATCATTGTATTGGTTTCCATGGTCGCAGCATGCCGCAGTCGGCTTAAGCGAGTGTCAAACCGGGGTTAAGCGAGGTTAACAGTGAGACGATCCCGCGAAGACCGCGGGGAACCGCCTGTGTGGGCTTCAGGCTGCCAGGAAACGCAGGTAGACCGCGGCCCCGCTGTGCGGGGGCCGTCGGTTCTCGGCCCAGGCCGCTCCGCCGTGCGCTTGCAGGATATGGCGGGTGATCGCCAACCCCAGTCCGGTGCCGGGCGTCCCGCGCGCGCTGTCGCCGCGATAGAAGCGTTCGAAGATGCGACCGAGGTCGGAGGGAGGGATTCCCGGGCCGTCGTCGGCCAGGCACAGCACCACACCGCTGGTTTCCGAGTTGACCCGTGCCGTCAGGGTGACGGCGCCCCCCTCGGGAGAGAACTTGAGCGCGTTGTGGAGCACGTTCTGAACGGCACGGGAGGCCTGGTCGATGTCGGCCAGCACCCGCAGGTCCTGCGACACCTCGTTGCGCACAAGGACATTGCGCCGGGCGGCCTGATCCTGCAGGCGCTCGAACGGCTGGCGCAGCAGGTCGCGCAACGGCACCGGCGCCAACCGCGCCAGCTGCCGTCCGGATTCGATGGCCGACAGGTCGAGCATCTCCTGAGTCATCTGGTTGAGGAGGCTGACCTCGGAGAGGATCTTGCGTACCAATTCAGCCGCCAGGTCGGTGTCGTTGAGACCGCGCGCCAGCAGGGTCTCGGCCAACAAGTCGAGGGATGTCAGAGGCGTCCGCAGCTCGTGCGACAGGTTGGCCACCAGGTCTTGTCGGGCCCGGGTCAGCCGCTGGACCTCGGCGGCGTCGGTCAGGGCCACGCCGACGGCCCCTCCGCTTACCCGCACCCGGAAATGGAACGGGCGGTCGCGCAACGTCACTACCCGCTCCAGTTCGGAATCCCCGGAGGCGATGGTCTGACGGACCTGAGCCTCCAGATCGCCGCTGTGGGTGTAGGCAATCAGCGAGGCGCCGGATTGCAGGGGACCCAGGTACTCCTCGGCCGCGGCGTTGACGTAGCTCAATTCCAGCTCGCGGTCGGCCACCAGGAGGAGGTCGCGGCTCGTGTCGGCCAGCAGCTCGAAGCGTTGTTCGAGCCGCCCCTTGTCGGCGGCGGTGTCGGCGGCCCGCCGGCTCAGTTTCCGAACCTCGGCCTCGGCCCGCTGTCGGCCTCGGCGCTCCCGGACCCAGGCCCACACCCCCGCCACCAGTCCTCCAATCGCCAGGCCGATGATCCACGGATCGAAGGTCACGCCTCAGCCCTCAAACCGGTAGCCGACGCCGCGGACGGTGGTGATACGAACGGGTTCGGAGGGAGCGGTCTCGATCTTCTGCCGCAGCCAACGGATGTGGACGTCGACGGTGCGCGAGTCGCCGGGGTAATCGTCGCCCCACACCTGCGACAACAGCAAGTCGCGAGTCAGCACCGCACCCCGGTGGCGCATCAGCGCTGCCAGCAGGTCGAACTCGCGCGGCGCCAGGTCGAGGACGCTCTCCCCCAGCCAGGCTCGCCGCGCCGTCGGGTCCAGACGCAGGTCGCCCGAGGCCAGCGCCCCGGTGGTCGGTCGCTCGGCCGCGCCTCGTCGCAGTGCCGCCCGCACGCGGGCCAGGAACTCCCCTAGCGAGAACGGCTTGACCACGTAGTCGTCGGCGCCGGTCTCCAGGCCGACGATCTTGTCGCTCTCGGTGCCGCGCGCCGTCAACAGGATGATCGGCATCTGGCTCTCCCGCCGCAAGATACGGCAGACGGTCAGGCCGTCGAGCTCAGGCAACATGACGTCGAGCACCACCAGGTCCGGGGAATCCCGCCGGGCCGCCGCCAGACCCGCTTGGCCGTCTTCGGCCTCTTCGACCCGGTACCCTTCGGCGCGCAGGTTCAGCGCCAGGGTCTGGCGCAGGGTCGTGTCGTCTTCGACGATCAAAATCGAGGCCACACCTGGATTATAAGAGCCGACGTCAGCCGAACACCTGCCGCCGAACCTCGTCGCGTCGCTCGCCGATCAGCCGCATCAACCGCTCCCACTGCGTCTGAAAACCGAGATACGCCTGGAACGGATCGAGCTGCGGCTCGGCCAAAACATGGGCGTGGTGGATATTGTTGAGGGCTTCGGCGGCGTTCTCGGGCTGACCGTGCGCCAGATAGTCCGCTGCCAGCACCAGGCTGGCCCGGCTGGCCCGCTCGACGAAGTCGTCCTGGAAGAAGACACCCGGGTAGGGCATGTAGCGCTCGCGTCGGACGGCGTGGTGCCCCTCGCCGTCACGGCTGCGGTCGATCTTGGCCCGCTGGTAGCGAAAGCGGTAGATGTCTTCGCGCATCGGCCGCCAGGTCGGATACGGGCGCGGCGGCGGGTCGTGCTTGATCACCAGTTCGGGATCCATCACGAAGCGCTCCCCCAGGATGTGGGCGTTCATCACCCAGTCCATGTCTTCGCCCCGGCGCATGGGCGGGTCGAGCGGGACGCGGGTGAAGAAATCCCGGTGGACGGCGATGTTGCCCATGATGGCGAACGGAATCTCCTTCAGGCCGGGCGAGTCGAGGATGTACTTCTGGAAGGCCTGGTTCATCACCGGGATCACGTTCCAGTAGGCGGCGTGCGGGCTGGCCGGAGGGTCGAGCAGCACCCGGTCTTGGACGGTCAGGTACGGGCCGGTGTAGGCCAGGATCGGGCGGCCCTCGAACTCGGTCAGCATCCTGCGTTTGATCCGGCCGAGGTAGTCGGGGAGGACGAACAGGCAATCGTCGTCGATCGAAACGGCGACGTCTTTGCCCAGGATGTGGGCTGAGATCAGGCAGGCGTTGCGCAGCGGAGAGTAACCGACGAGCGTGGCCGCCTGCATCAGCTCGGGCTGCCCGACCTGGCGCAGATAGGTGTGCAGGCGCTCCAGGTGGGAGTAGCTGAAGAAGTGCAGCCGCACCCCGGCCTTCTCGGCGTGGCGCCGCAACAGGTCGCCCGCTCGCTCCTCGACCGTCTGGTCCAGCGAAGGGTGGCTGGCCCCGGCGACGGCGATCACGTCGAAGTCGCGGTCGTCCAGCACCCGCAGGCTGTCGAACAGCGTCGGGATGGTGCCTTCATCGTCGAGGGCCGTGGGGTGATCGTAGAAGTGGTCGCCGTCCTGGACGATGCGCTGCTTCTCTCGGCCCCAGAACATAGGAAAGACGATCGACAGGTCCATGTCTGCCTCCGTTGAACCGAACCGTGCGCCGGAGGACGTTCTCGGCGAAGAGGGGTCTCGACGCCGACATTATAGGATGCCGGCCTTCGACCCGGTCCGGGCCGGGGCGATCAGTCGCCGGAGAACGCGGTCAGTCGGCCGGGCATCTCCGGATCGTAGCGATAGAACTCCAGATCCGGGTACTCCGCCCGCAGCCTCGCCTCCACCGCCGGCCCTCGCTCGAGGGCGATGCGCAGCTCGGTTTCGGCGAAGGGAGACGTCAGCGTCAGGATGTTCCCGTACCCGTGCCAGTAGGGGTTTCGCTCGACGATCACCAACGCTCGGGTCGGCGCCACGGCAGCGAACGCCTCCAGCGAGGTCCGGTCGATCCGGTACAGACCGCGCAGACCTCCGAGCCGCACCGGAAGGTAGATCGTCAGGGTCGAGGCCAGCAACAGTCCGGCCAGGCCCGCCATCGCCGTCCGGCGAAGCACCGTCCGGCCCGCCAGCCAGAAGATTCCGGCCGCGCTGAGGGACGCCAGCATCGGCACCGACTCGACGTAGTAGCGCGGCCCGAGCAACCAGGAGCTGACCCAGTAGGCCAGGTACACTCCCACCAGCGAGACGAAGATCCCCAGACCGATCCAGGCTTCCGGCCGACGCCGCAGCGACCAGGCTCCGATCGGAAGGAAGATCCACGAGACGAACGGCCATCCGAACAGATCGTGCTGGAAAGCCGCCAGGCTCAACCGTGTGTTGATCCAGGCCTGGTGCAGGCTGTGGCCCTCCGGGAGGACCCCGATCCCCTCCCCGAATCCAACCCGGTCGTAGGGCCACCACAGCGCATACAGATTCTGAGCTGGATCGCCGGTCAGGGCCCACTGCCACGCCGGCAGGATGGATGCGACCAGGATTGCGATCACTGCCACCGCGGCCAACCGGCTTGCCTGCCGACGGCGTCGAACGAGCAGGAAACCCGCGTGCCCGGCAAAGGGCAGGATCACGGCCACCGCGGTCAGCGGGCGAGTCAAGACCAACAGGCCAAGCGAGAGACCGGCGACCCCCACCCGCAGGCGGGAGGCCCAGGGTCCACCGGGCACGGTTTCGACATACAGGTCCATCCAGGCGAGACAGAACGCCAGCGTCAGAAACGCCGTCAGCATGTGGGGCATCAGCGAGCCGGCGAGCATCAGCACCATCGGAGAAGCGCCGGTGAGCAGTGCCGCCACGACGCCGGCCCAGGGCCCCGACCAGCGGGAGGCCAACCGAAAGGTCAGCCAGACCACAAGACCGGCTAGCACAGGATTGACCCAGTAGGGATCCCGCAACCGGGCACCCCAGGCCAGCGCCGCCGGCCAACCCGGCGTGTATTTTCCAAAACGCCGTCCCTCAAAGTCGACCACAAAGGGGACCAGGAACGACTCCGGCTCCGGCGGCGAGGCCAGGGAGATGGCTCCGTCGGCCATGACCTGTGCCTGCCACAGGTAGGCGAATTCGTCTTCGAGATGGGGGATTCCTTCGAACACCTTGTCGGCCACCGCCCGCGACCCGGCCACGGTCAACAGGGCCAGCGCGGCGGCAGCCACGGAAGAACGGGCAAGTCTTCGGTCCACGGGAAACCCGCGCCTTGCTCGAACCGACCTAGGGGCCGATCGGGCCCGGATGGACCGCCAGATAGATGTCGGTCGCTTGCAGTGAGCCGAGCTCCATGAAGTAGAAGAAGGCCCCATCCACCTCCACCAGCGCCGTGTCCCAGGTTCTCACATTCTCGATCGGGAAGTCGTCGGCCGTGAACAGCGGATTGGCCGGGTCGGCCGTCCAGACGATCCCGTTGATGCTGGTGGCCAGTCCTCGATTCTCGATCGGGCCGGCCTGATAGATCATCACCCAGGCCGCCGGGAGCGTCGGACCACACGCGGGCGGTCGAGCTTGCCCCGTTCCCAGGCGGCGCCGGCGGTCAGCACCGGATCCCCCGAGGCGAACTCCACTGAAGTGGTCGACGGGTCGTCGTGTCTCACCCAGACGACTCCGTCGTCCGAGCGAGCCAGGCCGATGGCCGGGATCTCCTTCGAACTCATTCCGCCGTAGAACATCCACCACGAACCGTCCTGGTCGCGCACAACGCTCGGCCACATCACGGCGCGGTCGTCCCAGGCGCCCTCCGGTCCGGGCGAGAAGACGGGCTCGGGGTCGACCTGCCACGGCCCGGCCAGGCCGTCCGCCGTCGCCCGCCCGATGACCATCGGGGCGATCCCGCTGGTGACCGTGTGGAAGAACATCGCCCACGACCCGTCATCCTGCCGGACCAGGCTGGAGACGTCGGCCTGACCCTGACCGAACGGGATCTGATCGGTGACCAGCGCCGGCTCTGGTCCTGCCAACTCCCAGGCCAGCCCGTCCACCGAACGGGCGTAACCGACCGAGACCACACCGGGCCACGCGGTGAAACTGTTGAACAGCATGTGGAACGCGCCTTGATGGTAGGCGACGGCTCCGGGATTGACATACAAATGCGGCGGATCGCCAAAGGTACCATGTCGGAACACGGGGGTCTCTTGCCGGAACTCGAACTCCGGCGCCTCCTCGGTCGGCACGACCAGGCTCGGAGTTGTCGTCGACGGCGGATCCTGGGCGACCTGCGTCGGGACACCGCTGCACCCGGCGCCAAGCAGGACCAGCATCGCGAACCAGATGGGTTTCACAGGCAACTCCTATAGGGAGACCTGCCCGCTAAATCAGGGCAGGGTCGTCTTCTGCATCCCCAGCGTCCGCTGCACGGCTCGAACGGTCTTCGCATGAAGCGAAGGCAGGCTGGCCACGACGCCGAGATTCCTTTCCAGCCGGGCGCCGACCCCGAAATCCAGTGGATTCCCGCGAACGTCGCTGACGATGGCGCCGGCTTCCTCCGCCAGCAGCGTGCCGGCGGCGTGATCCCAGCTGTTCTCACTCTGGCGTCCTCCCTTCCTGGGTAGGCGCACGACCACCCCGCCGAGTCCGCCCGCCAGGGCCAGGTACTTGACCTGGCTGTCCATCCGCAGTGGTTCTGTCTCCCAGATCGAGTTCACGGCGGATCGAAGCGAGCCGTCGATCCGAGGACGGGGAGCTTTCCACCGAGCGGATCAACCGTCGGGCGGCGGTGTCGCCCTCGCCCGCAACCGCAAGTTGGCGCCAGTCTCCGTCCGGCGCTGGTGCAACCCAGGCGCCGGCCTGGCGCACTGCCAGGCACAGACAACCGTCGGCGCCGAAAGCATCGAAACTGGGGCAGGCAAGGCCGCCCAGCGCTACCCGACCGTCTTCGACCAGCGCCAGCGCGGTGGCGTACTGCCCTCCGCGCAAGAGACCCTTCGTTCCATCGATCGGATCGATCGTCCAGTATCGCCCGTCCCCGGCCGACATCGGAAGGTTCAACCAGCGTCGCACATCCTCCGGACCGGCCTCCGGGTCAGAAAGGCGGACGGCGCGAGTCGCCTGGTCGATCCATGCGCCGGCGAACTGCTCCGGAAGCTGGCGACCTTCCTCCTCCGCGACGAAAGCCTCCCCGGGGAAAGCCTCGGTCAGCCGGCTCAGGATCAGCGCCTGGACCGAATAATCGAGGGCCGTCACGGGACTGTTGTCGGCCTTGTGATGCCGCCCGGTCGCTGTCGGCCTGCCCGCGGTGTGGAGCAGGCGCCAGGAGGCGCGCAGGGCATCGACCAGGAACGCCACCTCCCGAGCATACCGCCCGTCGGCGAAGGGAGGTGACAAGTCCCTCACGAACCGTTGTGTCCATCGAACATGCGGCTGCCTCGGGTGACGTCCGGTGAATTGGCTGCGTTCAGGAGCCGACCGTTACAATTGTAACCATCCGTTCTCGAGGCCTTGGTGCGAGGTGTCTTCCTGCTCTGCCTGCCCCTGTTGATTTCTTGCTCCCTGGTGACGTCGATCGGCCCGGCCTCCCCCACTTCGCCGCCGGCGCCTACCCTGGTCCCTCCGCCCGCCGTCACCGCGGCGGCTACCCAACCCGTCGCGACCGAGCCCACCCCTGGCGCTTCGATCCCGTCGGCCTTCCCCGATCCCGCCGGCTTCGGATGGGACCTGGTGGCGGACGGCTTCTCGAGCCCGGTCGATCTGCAGTCCGGCGGCGACGGCAGGTTGTACATTGTGGAGCAGGCCGGGATCATCCGGGCCGTGGCCGAAAACGGGGCGGAACCGGCGGTGGTCCTCGACATTCGCGGACGGGTCGGCTCCTCCGGCAACGAACAAGGACTTCTTGGCCTGGCGTTCCACCCGGAGAACGCGAGTTTGTTCGTCAACTACACCGACAATCGCGGGAACACCGTGATCGCCCGCTACCGGCGCCAGGGCGGGGCGGTGGATCCGGGGTCCGAGCAGATCGTGCTGACCTACGACCAGCCCTTCCCGAATCACAACGGGGGCGGGATGGCATTCGGGCCGGACCGGATGCTCTACATCGGCTCGGGAGACGGGGGCGCTGCCGGCGATCCCCAGGGGAGAGCGCAGAACCTGGACTCCCTGTTGGGAAAGATCCTGCGCCTCGACGTGGACGGAGGGCAACCCTATACGATCCCGGCCGATAACCCCTTGGTCGCGGGCGGTGGACGGGCCGAGATTTGGGCCTATGGCCTCCGGAATCCCTGGCGCCTGACATTCGACTCGCTGACCGGGGATCTGTGGATCGGCGACGTCGGACAGGACCAGTGGGAGGAGATCGACCATCTTCCCGGAGGCGCGCCCGGAGGCTCCAACTTCGGCTGGGACTACCTGGAAGGTCTGGAACCGTATGAAGGGCAACCTCCGGCAGGGCTCACCGACCCCGTCGCGGTCTACTCCCACGCCGACGGCTGTTCCGTCATGGGCGGGGTGGTGGTGCGCGACCCGGCTCTGCCCGAGTGGAACGGGATCTACCTCTACGGCGATTACTGCAGCGGTCTGGTCTGGGGGCTGTTTCAGGACCCCCAGGGCGTCTGGCAGAACCGGCTCCTGTTCGAAACGGGGATGCGAATCACTTCGTTCGGCGCCGACGACGCAGGTCGGACCTACGTGGTAGACCGGGAAGGCGGCGTCTACCGAACTCAGCCGGCGCTGATCGCGCCCTCGGCCCCGCGCCGCTCCGGCAGGCTTGTGCCTCCCGTCGGGAGTGCAACGAACGAACCTGCGCCTCTCCCCGATCACCTCGGTTTCCTCCATGCCCACTTTCCGAGTTCCCGAATCGGCAGCAGCCGAGGGGTTCGGCGAAGATAGTCGCGGCAGAGTGGAAGTCGGCTCCGCAATTCCCTCTCCCCCAACTCGAGGGCCAGGCCCCAGGCTGCGATCAGCCCGATCAGCCAAATCCCGGTCGGAGGTGGTGCCGCGCAGCGCCACCAATCCGGTCGCGACGGCGCTCACCCCCAGGAAGATCGGCCGGCGAACCAGCCGATACGGAGCCTGAGCCTCGAAGCGCTCGGCCGACCATCGGCGAAGGGGGCCGACCCCGCGCCAGCGCACCGCCCAGCCTGTCGAGCGCGCCGCCCGCCAGCGCCAGCGACCAACCGGCCAGCGCCTGCAACGGCGTCGTGCGTCCGGCCGGTTCGATCGTCCATGCCCACACCAGGGCCCAGACGATGGCTGCGGCCGCCGCCAGATCGACGACAAAGGCCAGGTCGAGCAACCGGTCTCCGAGCACGGGTGCGGCGCGTCGGAGCAAGACGGCGCTGATCATGGCCGCCAGGGCCGCCAGGATTACCAGGAGGAAGGGATAGGCAGCCAGCAATCCTCAAGCCTAGCGGGCGGCCAGCAGGAAGACGACGGTCGCCAGCACCGCTGTTCCGACCACGACCGTGAAGCCCAGGCCGCCGACCAGTACCCCCAGGGCCAGGCCCGACCGCAGGTTGCGATCGGCCGCAGGCAGCGGCGACTCGGAGATCGCACCGCTTGCCGGCACCGTCAGATACATCCCGGCCAGCAGGATCACGCCTAGAAACAACGCCGGCCCCAGGGCCAAGCCGAGGCGAAGCATAGTTTCCGCGGGCAATCGTTCTACCAGCCAGGTGATCCGATCGGGTGCAGCCGAGATCACCACCCAGCCGGCAGCGCTCAGGATCAGCAGGCCGATCGCCGGTAGCAAGATCAGTCGGGCGCCCAGGCGCGCGACGCGCTGGGTGGACCAGGCTCGCTCCCCGCCACCGGCCTCCCCTCCGATTTCGCCGGGGGCGAAGCCGAAGATCAGCCCCAGGCCGACTGCGGCCAGAGCGATCAACGGCGCGGCGTCGAAAGCCCGGGTGAGCAGATCGGTGGCCGGCAACAGGGTCAGCACTCTCTCCACCCTCTCCGGGGTGACGAACTCGATCGCCTGCGCCGTGGCGACCAGAACCAGGAGGGGCACGGAAACACCCAGGGATCGACGCGCCCACGTCCCCCCACGGCGGGTCCGCACCCCCCGGCGTCGGCCCGACGGCCGTGTTGCTTCCGCCGCCTCCCTGCGCGGGGCCTCTTTGGCATACAACAGCGCCATCACCACCACTGCCACCAGGGTGGCCGGCGCAAAGATCAAGGCCGTCCGGATCAGATCGTCGCCTGGAAGACGGGCAAGCCAGGCGTTGAAGCGAGTCGGCGCCAGGTAGAAACCGATCAGCCCCGCCACCGAGGCCAGCAGCATGGGCACCGCGGGGATCAGCACCGCGATGGCAAGCACACGAACTCAGACTTCTTGCCCCGGAACGGGCCGGTTCGTTGTTGGAGTCCAAGGTCAGGGCTCGAAGACCACGTCGACCGACGCCAGATGAACCGTCTGCCCGAAGGCCGGGCTTACGTCGCGCACCACAATGCGCGCCTGCCCCGAGGTGGAGGAGAGAATCGGAATCTCCACCAAGAACGGGCCGTGCAGGCCCAGGTCGGGCGCCATCACGGTGATCGGGATCAGCCCGATCTGGCGGCCGTCGCTGTCGAAGACTTCGCCGATCAGGGTCTGTTCGAAGCTGGCCAGGCCGATTCCTTCCACCCGGATTCTGTCGCCTCCGACGCGGCCTCCGGGCGCCGGCGAGAGGATCAGAATCCGTTCGAGGGAGTCCTCCCCCTGGCGCAGGTCGGATCCCCCGTCGGCACCGAGGGTCACCTGGGCTGTGGTCTGGTGGATCACGGCGCCGTCGCGGGAGCTGGTGGAGAACACCCGGATCTCTCCCGGTGCGTCGGTCAGCGGCTGGCTGAAGCTCAGGTCGGCGGAGAACGGACCACGCTGACCGAGCTCGGCTTCAATCAGCACCGCCTCCTGAGCGATCACCTCGAACCCGCCGTCGCTCAGGGTCACCACCTGCACCGCCAGGTGCTGCTCGAAAGTCGAGTCGGCGACACCCTCTACATGAACGGTCCCGACCAGGCGGGAACCGTTCCCGGGGGTTAGCAGCAGGATCGCCTCCAACGGGATCGCCTCGGCCGACGGCGAAGCGCTTCCCGTCTGTGGGATGTCGGCGGACGTCCCACACGCCGTCAGGGCGAGGGCGACCACGAGTCGGATCGAGGCGCGGCGGAGGCTGTGCACAGGGCTTCCCGGGCGGGCAGTGTAAACCTCCCATCCCAGGATTGACACTAGAACAGATGTTCGATATACTGGAACCGAGATGCTCACCTCCCGTCGCTCTACGGACACCGACATCCCGGAAAAGGTCTTTTCCGATGCGCTTTCGTTGCTGGAGGCCGCCGGGGACCTGGCTGTGCCGCTCCAGCGCCTGGCCCAGGACCGGGGGGAGAATCCTGAGACCGTCGCCGCCGATCTGCTGCGGCAGGCGCTCGAGCGCGAAGACCGCCGCCGGCAGGCCGAGGCCGACCTGGCGGCTCTGACCCCTCGCCAGCGACAGGTGGCACGGCTGGCGGCCGAGGGCCGAACCAACCGCGAGATCGCCCAGGAGCTGTGGCTGTCGCCCGAGACGGTCAAGACCCATTTGCGCCGCGCCCTCGAACACTTCGGCGTCCGCTCCAAGTCCGAGCTGCGCCTGCAGCTCAACGACCTGGTAGCCGCGGACGGCTCCGCCGGCTAAGTATCGATCGAGCCGGGGCCCCCGGCGGGAAAGAAACAACAGCGGGACGTGTTCCAGGCCTGTGACGCCGGAGACTTCGCCGCGGCCTGCCGGCCCAGCCGACACCGGACGTACAATCCGTTCGTGGTCACTCCCACCGCCTCGCCCCTGATCTCCCTGGCCAATTCGATCGATCCGTTGAAGGCGTGCTTCAACCGAGGGGAAGAAGTTCGCCGCCTGATCGCCCTGGTCTCGCCGACCTGACCGCCGTGCCTGCGCGGCGCCCGTGCGGTGCACCGGCTGGCAGCCGAAGGGTCGGACAGGATGCAGGCGATGCTGGTGTGGATTCACATGCGGCCCGCGGATGGGGTTCAGGTCGCCGGGGCGCAGACCGGCGCACTCGTGGCCGATCGGCTGATCCACTTTCACGATCCCCGCCGTCGCGCCGGCAAGGCGCTGGCCTCCGCCGTCGGCGCCGGCCGGTCGGTGGTCTGGGATACGTACCTGTTCTTCGCGCCGGGCGTACGCTGGGAGCAGACACCCCCGGCGCCGGAGGACTGGGCCCATCAGCTCGACGCCCCCTGGGCCGAGGCGGAACGATTCCGCCAAGGCGACCAGTTAAGCGAGTGGCTGCGCCAGACCGCCGGGCGCGACTTGTAAGGAACTCCAGACTGGCGTAGATTACCCTCACCCGGTCTTCCCATCGCACCCATCAGGGGTCTTCTATGCCGGAGTGGTTCCTCCAACTTGGCCCGATCCAGCAGGCCCTGCTGGCCACGCTCTTCACCTGGTTTGTCACGGCCGTGGGCGCCTCGCTGGTCTTCTTCTTCCGCACCATCGATGCCCGCGTGCTCGACGGGATGCTCGGCTTCGCCGCGGGCGTGATGCTGGCCGCCTCCTACTGGTCCTTGCTGGCTCCGGCGATCGAGATCGCCGCTGAGCTAGGCGGTGTTCCCCCATGGGTTCCTGCGGTTGTCGGGTTCCTGCTGGGGGGCGCGTTCATCCGGCTGATCGATCTCGTGCTTCCCCATCTCCATATCGGGTTCCCCCAGGAGGAAGCCGAGGGTTTGCCCACCCAATGGCGCCGCAGCATCCTGCTCGTGCTGGCCATCACCCTGCACAATCTGCCCGAGGGACTGGCGGTGGGGGTCGCGTTCGGAGCGGCGGCCGCCGGCTACCCGGCCGCCACAGTCGCCGGGGCGGTGACCCTGGCGATCGGGATCGGGCTGCAGAACTTCCCGGAGGGTACGGCAGTGGCGGTGCCGCTGCGGCGGGAGGGGGTCAGCCGGTTGAAGAGCTTCTGGTACGGGCAGTTGTCGGCGATCATCGAGCCGTTCGCCGGAGTCCTGGGCGCCGGCCTGGTGCTGGTGATGTTGCCGATCCTGCCGTATGCGTTGGCGTTCGCCGCCGGGGCGATGGTGTTCGTCGTAGCCGAGGAATTGATTCCCAAGTCGCACCTGGGCAAGCACGCCGACATCGCCACCACCGGGCTGATGATCGGCTTCGCCCTGATGATGCTGCTGGACGTGGCGCTGGGCTGATCAGACCCGCGCAGGTCAGTCTTCGATCAGCTCCATCCGGCCATCGGCGCGGCGGCGGTACCCGAAAGCCCCCTGGGGAATCACCCGGGCGACCTGCAGGTCTCCCGAGTCCATCGCTTCCCACAGTTCCTGGAACGGCGTCTTGCCCTCCACCCATTTCTCCGCTGCCACCACCCCGTGGCCGGGCATCACCGTGAAGGCAAGCGTGCGTGGATCCTCCGGCCGTCGAAGCGTCTCCGCCCGGGCGAAGGCGTGCTCGATAGCGGTCGCCTGCGCTTCGGTCGAACACGAGACCGGATAGGCGTAGTAGGCGGGGTCGAGGGGGACGTACTCCACCCGTCCCGGGTGGTACGAGCCGATCCCCCGATGCCCGTGGAGTTTCGAGCGCAGAACCGGCACGGCCGGGCCCTGCGCCAGCCGGATCGTCGGAAGGACCGCGTCCATTCGCATCATTTCCACCGCCTCCGACGAGGGCGGTAGATTGGCATGGCCCTCGATCCGGCGGATGATCGCCCCGCCGCCCCCGCTGCGCACTCCCGACGATCAGCGCCAGTTCGTCATTGGTGATTCGTCCCTTGTCCACCGGCCGGGCGCTGCCGGTGATCGTCGCCACCAGGGCCTCGATCGACGGCTCCCAGGTGGCGAAGCAGCCTTCGCTGTACTGATCGGCGACCGTCTCAGCCAGCCCGGGAACACTCGCCAGATCGGCCACGCGCACCATTTCGGTGAAGAACGAACGGCGTCCGAACTCAAGGGAGGCCCGCTGCATCGCCGACGGCGTGGTCAACCGGGCCCAGGCCGCCGCCGGCAGGGGCGGCTCGACCACCTGGTGGTCGGTCACTTCATACGTCGAGACCGCCGTCGCCAGCCGCCGGGCCATGTCTTCATAGAATTGCCCCGGCTCGTCGAAGGGGATATAGGGGTGAGCTCCCACCAGGTCGAAGTAGTAGGCCCCCCGCGGTCGGTCGTCGGCGACCAGCAGTACCACCCGGATGCTGATGGCCTGCGACTGGACCAGCCGCACCAACGACAGGATGGGTCCGCCCCGGCGACCCTGCTCGATCAGCACCCGGTGAGCCCGGTCGGTCAGCCCGGGAAACCGGAAGTCGGCGGGGTCCGGGGGCTCCCGGCGTAACGCCCGGGCGAGCCTCTCGAGGATCTCATCCAGCTCCGCCGGGGTGATTCGGACAACGGTCACTACCGTCGGATCGTGGTCGAGCCGGTAGGTTCGTCGATAGGTGACCATCAGCGCCTTGCGCCAGGGCACGGGCGTGCCAAAGCGGGCCGTGGTCAGAAGCAGGTTGGTGGTCGGTTGCGGGCTCGGATCCACCCGGTGGCCGGTACGCCGCAAGTGCTCGACCAGACCCTCCAGGAACTCGGGCGAGACCCCATCGGAGTCTCCTGGTACCACCGTCACGCCCAGAGGCTTCCACCAGGGGTGGACCGGCTCCGCCACTGCCGTCCTCCCTTCTACCGGCGCCGCTTCCCGCATCGATCCTTCAACCTCCGTCACAGGTTCCGGGCGTACACCCGGTGGTTCTTGTAAGGCACTCCGCCCACCGTCTCGAGATCCCGCCGCATCTGCACGGCGCTTTCCGCCACCTGGGTCAGGTCGGCGTGTCGGAACCCCGCTTCCCGGATTGTGTCTTCCATTTCCAGGTAGAGCAGCGCGTTGCCGCCCCGTCCCTGGAACTCCGGCAGCACTCCTGCTCCGTTGATCGCCACCCACTCGGTGCGCCGCATCTCGAGCAACAGGTCCAGAACGCCGAACGGCAGCAGCCGGCCTCCGATCCTCTGCAGCGATGCCGAAACATCGCGGAAGGCGAACAGAAAGCCTACCACGTCCTGTTCATGGACGATGATCTTGATCAGGCGGGGGTCGGCCACGCTCAACAGGGAATCGGTCAGGAACCGTATCTCTTCCGGGCTGAGCGGGTAATACTCCCAGTTGGCCACGAAGGCCCGGTTGTAGGCCTCACCGATCCGGTCGGCCCAGCCTCGCAACGCACGCTTCGATTCGAAATCGCACGACGCGCAGGCCGCTGCGTTCCGCCGCCCGTTGCGAGATCCGTCGCACCCGCTCGGGGAGATGAAAGCGGTCTCTTCCCAGGTAGCACGAGACGAAGTCCACCACCTTTGCGGAATCCGAGTCGCTCGACGTAGTCGACGATAACGCGGCGGGTTGTAGTTCATCATCGTCATCGCCGGTCGGAATTCGAAACCGTCCACCAGCAATCCGTAGCCGTCGAGCGGCCCGAACCCCTTGGGCCCCACCAGGACTCTCCAGCGATCGTCCCCGGGCCCACCTGGCGGCCTGCCCCAGCAATGCCTCGGCCGCGGCGTAATCTTCGGCGCACTCGAACAGGTAAAACTGCGCCTGCCGCACCCCGTGGGTGGTGTTGTACGGTCGGTTTTCGAGGACCGCGATCCGGCCCATCGCCCGGCCGCCACGGCGCGCCAGGAAGAAACTCGGCCTCAGAATGCCGGTAGTAGGGATGCCGCTCCCGATCGAGCTGGAGCGCTGCGTCCATCCGCAAGGGAGGGACCCACAGCGGATGACCGGCGTAAAGCCGGAACGGCAGATCCAGGAATTCCCGGACTTGCTTCGCTTCCCGCGGTGTCGACCGGTTCGATGTGGAGGGCGCCGTCGGGGGCCGGAACAGCGGCTTGCGGGTGTCGGTCGATCATGATTCGGAATGGGGATCGGGCGGATTGTATCACCCGGCCCGTCCCGCTACAATCACCCCCTGGCCTCCCGCTGATGCACACCTCGCGAGTCGTCAAAGTCGGAGCCGGCTGGGTGCTCGACCGGCTCACCCTTCGCACGATCGAAGGGCGGGATCGGTTGCCGCCGCGCGGCCCGTGCCTGGTGGTCGGAAACCACTTGAGCTTCCTGGACGCGGTGCTGTTGTACGACCTGATCGGCGGGGAAAACGTCAGCGCCTGGGCTGCGGAGAAGTGGGAGCGCAACCTGGTCTTCGGGACTCTGTTGCGGATGGGGAACGCCATCTTCATCCACCGCGGTCAGGTCGATCGCCGCGCTCTCGAACACGCCGCCGACTGGCTGCGAGCCGGCAAGGTTTTCGGGATGGCGCCCGAGGGAACGCGCAGCCCCAACGCCGGATTGGGCCAGGGGAAGACCGGCGTCGCCTACCTGGCGCACTGGACCGGCGCTCCGATCCTGCCGATCGCACACTGGGGCACCGAGTCCACCATGCGCAGTTGGCTCCGCCTGCGCCGGCCGCGCATCGGGGTCCGGGTGGGTGAACCGTTTCAACTGCCGCCGATCGACGAAGCCAGTCGCACCGCCTCACTCCGCCGAAATGCCGACGAAGTGATGTGTCGTCTGGCGGCGCTGCTTCCCCCGTCTTACCGGGGGATTTATGCGGATCACCCCCGCACGCAGTCGCTGCTGGCGGGGGTGACCGGCCCGGGGCTGGTTTCGACCTAGCGAACGATCCGGGGTTGTACCCAGAGCCCCTGGTCGCCGGCCGGATCGCCCCGACTGTCGACGGCCAGGATGAAGGTCACCTTCTTGCCGGCCAGGGCCGATAGATCCACGTCGACCACCTGGAAACCGCCATCGTACTTTTCCTTCCAGCTCGCCAGAGTCTGGATCTCCCCGCCACCGATCCGGAACTGGAGCAGGAACTTGAGGTTGCACCCCGTGGCGCCGTCCTGGCAGGCCACCAGCGCTCGGAAGTGATCGCCGCGTTCGACGGTGAAACCTGGAAACTCGCCACGGATCCATCCGTCACCGCTGGCCGGCGGCTGGGCCCACAGTGCTGGCTCGTTTTCCGTCCGTCCGCCCTCGAGATTCGGCGTGGCCAGCCGGATGACGAAGCCCTGCGCATCGCCCGCCGTGCCCGGACAGGTCAGGTCGCCGCTCGTGGGTCGCCCACTTGGCGATGCACGGGTCGTCGGCAAAGCGGTAGACGGTCTTGCGGGGCGCAGCCACGCGGATATCGACCCAGATCGGCTTGTCGGCGCTGGGCCCGATCCCGAACAGGACCCCCGAGTTGCTGCGCAGTTGCCAGTAGCCGCGATGGCTACCCTGCTTGCCGGGCGCCTCGAAGCGGACGGAGATGTCGACCGTGCTTCCACTGGCGACGGAGCGGTCCAGCCGGACATCGGCCGGCCCGCCCAGGCGATCTCCATGGGAGAAGACCAGGCTGGTTCCCTTATCCCAGGCGCAGCCCCCGATGTTGCGCAGACGCCAGGTCTTGGTGAAGTCGTCCCCCGGGCGGTATTCGCTCCCGTCGGGCACGCTGATGTCCTTGACGAAGGCTGCCCAGTTGCAGGGGATCGACGTGGGCGTGGCGGTAGGGATCGCGGTAGGCGGCAGGGTGGCGCTGGGGGTCGGGGTTTCCGACGCCGTCGGCTGAGGCGGAAGCGTCGGGCTGGCCACCGGCGTCGGGCTGGCGAGGGCAACCACGGTCTGGACCACGGCGGTGGCCACCCGGTCTTCCAGAGTGGGGGTCGGCGGAACAGCCTGGCTCAGATTGCAGGCGATCCCCACCAGAGCGGCTAGGGGCAGTGCCCCCAAGGAGATTTGTCGTGAGCGCATCAGTTTCCCTCCGGGGCCGCCAGTCTTCAGGTCCCCGGAGAAAGACGAGCGTCTGGTCGGAAGAGTTCCTGGCGATCCCCTGAGGGAGGCAGAGCTCTTTCAGGTCTCAAATCAACCCGAAGTGGGATTGCCACCGGCCCCCCAAAGGTCTACAAATAGAACGTCTGTTCTATCCACTGGGTGACCCGATGACCGAATCTCGTTTCGTCCGAAATTCTGCTGGAGCCCATGAGCCGGGTCCCGGATCGATCCATTGGGAAGCGAAGGGCCCGCCTTTCTCGAGGAACTGGCTGCACACCCTCGGTTGACCCTGCTGTGGGGGAGTCAGGCCCCGAACCGCAGCCTGCTGGCGGCCGCCGTCCGGCTGGCCGCCGCCGGCCCGGGCGTACGCCTGTTCGACGGAGGCAATTCCTTCGACGGCTACTTCGTCGCCCGCCTGGCCCGGCAGCTGAGCCTGGCCCGTGCCGCCGACCCTTACGACATCCTCGATCGGATTCGCCTCTCGCGGGCCTTCACCTGCTTTCAACTGGCCGAGCTCATCGAGAACGCGCCGGCCGGGCGCGCAGCCGCTCCTGGTGCTCGATCTGCTGACCACCTTCTACGACGAGAGCGTCCCGCTGCGCGACAGCGAGCGCCTGCTGGCCGCCACGATCACCCACCTGCGCCGGCTGGCGGCCGCCGGCCCGGTGATCGTCGGGGCCCGTGAACCGCAGTCGCTCGTCAAGGAACGCTGGCTGCTGCTCGATCGGCTGCAGGCCGCCGCCGACAGTGCCTGGCTGCTGCGACCTCCGCCGCCGGAACCCGTCCTTCAGCCGAGGTTGTTTCCATAAGATAAGCGATTAGCAGATTGGCAGGTTGAGCCCTACATGCTCAAATCTCCTGATCTCCATCCTGACCCGGGATCCCCATGGGCCGCACCCTGCCTTCGATCACCAACGCCGTCCTGCACGAGCAGCAATCGCTGGCCCGCTTCCGCCGCGCCCTGCGCCTGGCCGACCAGCGGGCCCTCGACGATCTGTTCGCCGCGTCGCGCCATCACCTGGCGGCCTCCGCCCTGGCCTCCCACCTGCTGCCCTTCGAGATCATGCTGCTGTCGATGCTCGTCGAGGAACACAAGCTGGTGCTTCGGCTCCAGATCGAGCTCGAGCGACCTGCACCAGCAGCTCGGGACGACGCTCGACCCCGCCGCCGAGCCGCGGCGCCTCCCGCCTGCCCGCTTCGCTCACCCTGCACGAGTCGCCCGACGAACCGTACCGGGCCGAGGCCGGCGACGTGCCCGAGCGAAAGCGCAAGTGGTGGGCGGGGGGGTGAGACCTCGCGCTGCCTCGATCCGGTTCCCATGATAGACCCCGTCCCCTGTGTCCCCCTTCGCAGGCGCCGTCCGCCTCACCCCCCTGACCCCTCGCAAAGCACCCCAAGCGAAGCGAGGGTCCCTCTCCGCCGCCCGGCGTGCCTGCCCGGGAAACACCGAATGGCGGAGAGAGGGCAAGGGGGTGGAAGCCAAAACCCGCCCCCGCTACCCCGCACGCGCCTCGAGTAAGCCATGTCCACTCTCTCCGGCTGGCTGTTCGACGTCTACCCCAGCGGCGACGGCATGCTGGTCTGGCTGCTCGACGAGGACGGGCGGATGCACGCCCTGCACGACGACGCCTTCGTCCCCCGCCTCTACGTCCGCGGCCCGGAAAACCAGCTGGCCGGGTTGACCCGCCTGCTGCGAGGCCGCCGCGCTCCGGTGTACGCTGCGACGCACCGAACGCCGCGATCTGTTCCTCGACCGCGACCTGGAGGTGCTCGAGATCGGCGTGCACGTCCCCGCCCGGCTGCCGGCGGTGCTGCGCTGGGCGGCCGAGGCCCACCCCGACCTGACCTACTACGACGCCGACATCCCGCTGCCGCAGCGCTACGTCCTGGAGCGCGGGGTCTTCCCCGTCGCCTTCTGTCAGGTGGAGCACGACGACGGCCGCCTGCACCGCCTCGAAACCCTCGACACCCCCTGGGAGATCGACTACCGGCTTCCGCCGCTGCGGGTGATGAGCCTGCATCTGGCCGACATTCGCGCCGGCCGCAGCGGCCCGGCGCCCCACCCGGCCCACGCCGCGGCCGCCTCCGGATCGCGCCAGGCCTATGCCGACCTGATCGTCGAGGTCGACGGACGCAGGTCACCTTCCCCCGCCGCCACGGCCGACGCCTGCTGCTCGGCGTGCGCCACCTGCTCGAACGCCACGACCCCGACCTGCTCGTCACCGCCTACGGCGACTCGTATCTCCTGCCGCGCCTGCTGCACCTGTCCCAGCCACTACGGCGTGCCCGCTGCCGCTCAACCGCGACCCCCGCCAGGCCGTGGGCCACAAGAAGGCCCACTCCTACTTCTCCTACGGCCGCATCGTCTTCCGCGACGAACAACACCTGCTCTTCGGCCGCTGGCACCTCGACCGCCACAACGCCTTCCTGGCCGACGACTACGGGCTGGACGGCACGATCGAGATCGCCCGCCTCTCCGGTCTGCCGGTCCAGACCGTCGCCCGCGTCTCCACCGGCACCGGCATCAGCGCCATGCAGGTCGCCACCGCCTGGCGCCGCGGCGTGCTCGTCCCGTGGCAGAAACGCCAGCCCGAATCGCTCAAGACCAGCCTCGAACTGCTGACGGCCGACAAGGGCGGGCTGGTCTACACCCCGACCCCCGGGCTGCATCAGCACGTCGCCGAGCTCGATTTCACCGCCATGTACCCCAGCATCATGGTCCACTTCAACATTTCGCCCGAGACCGTCGGCGCCCAGCTGCTGCGACGGCACGCCGGTGCCCGAACTGGGCACCCCGGTCTGCCGCCACCGCCGCGGCCTGGTGCCGGAGACCCTGGCGCCCCTGCTCGAGAAGCGCCGCCGCTACAAGGCGCTGGTGCGCGCCCTGCCCGAGCACGACCCGCGCCGCCAGGCCTTTCAACGCCGCTACTCGGCCCACAAGTGGCTGCTGGTCACCTGCTTCGGCTACCTGGGCTACAAGAACGCCCGCTTCGGCCGCATCGAGGCGCACGAGGCCGTCACCGCCTACGGGCGCGAGGTGCTGCTGCGCGCCAAGGAGATCGTCGAGGAGCGCGGTTTCCGCGTGCTGCACCTGTACGTCGACGGGCTGTGGATCGATCGGCCCGGCGAGCACAGCTCCGGCCCGACTACGAAAGCCTGCTCGAGCAGATCCAGCGGCAGACCGGTCTGCACATCGCCCTGGAGGGCATCTACCGCTGGCTGGCGTTCCTGCCGTCGCGGGTCGAGCCGCGGGTCACCGTCGCCAACCGCTACTTCGGCGCCTTCGAAGACGGCTCGCTGAAGGTGCGCGGCATCGAAGCCCGCCGCCACGACACCCCCACCTACATCCGCGACACCCAGCTCGGCGCGCTGGAGATCTTGGCCCACGCCGAAGACACCGCCGCCTTCCGCCGCACCCTGCCGGCGGCGATCGCCTACGCGCGGGAGCGCCTGGAAACCCTGCGCGCCGGCCGGGCGCCGCTCGACGAACTGGTCGTCACCCACAACCTGTCGCGCCGGCCGGAGGAATTCACCGTGCGCACGGCCGCCGCCCGCGTCGCCACCGAGCTCACCCGCGCCGGGGTCGAACTCAGCCCGGGAGAACGACTGCGCTTCGTCTACGTAGCCGGGTCCGGAGAAAGCCCGCGCCTGGGATCTGATCGACGACCCGCCCGCATACGACCGCGACGCCTACACCGTCCTGTTCCTGCGCGCCCTGGAGAGCCTGTTCGCGCCCCTGGGGGTCGACAACCCGACCCTGGCGCTGTGGTTGCTGGGGGACGCCGGCTACTGGGGACCTCCCGGCGAGCTGCCGCCCCCGGAGGTCGATCCGCGCTGGCCCCTGCTGGCGCAGCTCCGACGCCGACCTCCCCGGTACGACGCCCTGGCCCGGCCGACGATCCCGGCCCGGCTTCCTGAGATGGTCGAGGCGGCCTAGGCGTTCCTCCCGGTCATCTGCAAGGAGCCCGTAAGCAAGCGTCTTGGGCCGAGTGCTACATTCGTAGAGACACCGGACGAACCGTGATCCAGACGACGCAATGCCCCACGAACTCGCAGGCCGTCTCCTGACCACCCGCGCTCCACAGCTCACCGCTCGTTCGGGCTGCGCCACCGGCGCTCGAAGAGGCCTCCCCAGCCTGGCCCTGACGGCCCTGCTCACCACCGCCTGCGGATTCCTTCCCGAGATCCCGCTTCCCGACATCGCCGATCCCTTTCCGGCCGCCATCGGAACCCTCCCCCCGATGCCCACGTTGGCCTTCCAGGACCTGGATCCCGGGCTGCTGGCCGAACCTTTCTCGTTCCCCCGGGTTCCCGAAGGTACGCTGCAACCGCTCACCACCTCGCCGCCCGCCTGGTGGTACCTGGTGCCGATCCACACCCGGGCCCATACCGCCGGATCGATCGGCCGGGATTACCACTACCTGGTAGCCCTGCCTGCAGAGGAGGTCGCAGCGTACTACCAGCAGGCGATGCGGCTGGGCGGCTGGGAAACCTTCTTCGACCCGATGATCTCCGGCTCGTACGCCGTGCTGCATTACACCCGCGACACGGCCGACGCCACGATCTACATCTCGCCACGCGACGACGGCGCGCTGGTCTCGATCATCATCGAGTAACGCCACAGCAAGACCAGCCGGAATCCGCTACCGCTGCCGCCTTGAGCTCCTGGTCGCGTGGCCAGCGCTGCTTGCGGCCGCTTCGCCGCCGCCACCCGGCCGGGGACCAACCTGCTCCTCCTGATCGGGATCGGGGTGAACCTGGCCGGCAGGACTTGGTTCTTCGAAAAGTGGTGCCCGGCTGAGCCGGTCGAGCCGCTCGTTCGGTCAGCCGCGCCCGGAGTGGGCACGCTTCTTGGCCTTGCGCCTCTCCCGCTCCGCCGCCACCAGGGCCTCCAAGTCCACCTGGCCAATCGCCGCGTCGAAGCCGACGTTGCGCCCGGCGGCTTGCAGCTCATACCACGCCCCGCTCGGATCCCGGGCAAGGTAGCCCTCATCCACCAGAAAACGCCGCAGCGAAACGTGGTCGATCCCGAAGGTCCCCCCGAAGCGAAGTACCCACTTCTGGAGCTCGTCGTTCACTTCAGTTTCGGTGATCCGGGAACCCGGTGGGAATCCGCACACGGCGCTGACCAGGAGCACGTGTTGCGGCAGCCGCTTTCGGGGAAACTCCCCCCCACCGACCACCAACCTGGGGAACCGCTCGACGAACGTCTCCAGCGCAATGTCCATACCTCGCCTCGACCCGGCCGGATCCGACAGCCTCAGTCGTCCTCTTCCTTTTCTCCGCGAGGATGGCACGCGGCGCAGTCGGCCAGCCTATTGGTAATTTCCTTGTGCTTGTCTTCCATCTTTCCACGGTCGTGGCAACCGAAACACGAGTAACTCGTCAGGGGGCCCGGGTGACATTCCCCGCAACGACCCCCGGCGCCTTCATGGTTCGTCGGGAACGGGTGGGGGCCGTTGAAGCTTGCCGGCCTCCAGGCGGATGTCGAGTGGCACGAGCCGCAATTCGAAGTGAACAGCCCCCGGTGGAAGGCCGGATCCGCGTGACAGGATCCGCACGATGAAGACAGTCCGCCGAAGCTTCCCGGGTCGTGACAGACGCCGCAGTCCAGCCTTCCGTGAGCGCCGGTGAGCGGGAAGCGGGAAAGGGCATGGTCGAAGGTCACGTCGTCCCAGCGGGTCGGCCGATGGCAGGCGCCACAGTCTCGCCCGAATCGGCCTGCATGCCGATCGTCGTCGGCGTGGCATCCCTGGCATGTTGTCGGCGTGCCGGCGTAACGCCCGCCGCCATGGCACGCGTCGCAAGAGATGGCGTGGGCGTCGTCCAGGCCGAACCCCGTCTGGCGATGGTCGAACGTCAGGTCTTCCCACCCGGACGTCTGGTGGCAGGCGTCGCAATCGTCCAGAAACTGGCCCCGGTGGGGGTCGTCACGGGTATGGCAGTCCTGGCAGGCGGTGCCGATCCCTGTCCACTGGCGGTCGACGTGGCACGTCTCACACGCCGCCAAGCGATGTCGGCCGGTCAGGTCGAAGCCCGTCTGGGTGTGGTCGATCGTCGCTCCGCTCCAGGCCGACGTCGTGTGACACTCCCCGCAATCGAGTCCCAGCCGACCCTGGTGCCTGTCATCTGTGGCGTGGCAGGCGACGCATTCGGTCTGAGTCACTCGCAAGTCGGCCGCCGATCGTGCGCCGAAATGGCACGCTCCGCAGGCGGACTCCGAGTGCGCGCCGGACAGCGGGAAACCTGTCTGGCCGTGATCGAACAGGCTCCCGTACAAGTCGATCCCGTCGTGGCAGGCCACGCAGTCGACCCCGAAGTCAGCCAGATGTTGCCGGATCGCCTCGCCCTCCAGCGCCAGGTGGCAGTCGAAACATGTCTCGCGGTCGAAATCCTGGAGGGAGGCAGGATGGCAGTCGCTACACGCGAAATCACCGCCCGCCGACCCCAGACGATGAGCCCAAAGCAGGTAGCCGGTGCGCTCGTGCGGGAAACCGGCCATGTCTGAGCGTGTCAGCCAGGCCGCGGATCCGTGGTGCTCGGTATGGCAATCCCGACAGTTGGAGCCATCGGCGTACCCGGCGTGGAACCCGCTTCCTTCCCGGATTTCCAGGCCAACCTGCACATGGCAATTCAGGCAGCGATCGCCCATCCTCTCGCCCGACCAGAACGCCGGGTGACATGAGCCGCAATCACGTTCCAGGTCTCTGTGGGAAACCGCTCCGCCCAACGGCGCCTGGCCGGATTGTGCGTTCAGAGGACCGGGGCTGAAGATCGAGTTACCGGTGAGGGCCGCCGCCCCCAGGACCACGAGCCCGGAAAGCGCGGCGGCGATTAGAGCGGAACCCGTCAGACATCCGAGAGGTCGGTTCATCCGGTCTCTAGCGCTGCAGGGTGGCGTAGTACAACGCCGCACCGGCGTGGACGAAGGCGGTCACAAACAGCACCATCCCCAGAGGGATGTGTATGGTGTGCCAGGTCGCCAGCATCCGTCGCGCCCAGCGCATCGCCCCGAGTTGCCGCTCGACTTCCCGAAGCCGCCGTCGGGCGGCGGCCAGGTCGGCCTGGGCGCCGGATTCGCTGGGCCGGCCCGCGCCGGAAAGCCGGGCGACGTCCGTCTGGGCTTGTTCCAGTTGCTGACGCAGCTGGTCCGCCTCAACGATCATCCCGTCGGCGGTTCGGGGCACGGCCGTATAGATGTAGCGGCCGAGGAACCCGCTGGCAACCACCACTCCGGTCATCAGCGTCAGGAGGCCGGCCAGACCCTGGAATGCCCAGGCTGCATGCAGGAAGACGAGATACGGGCCGACGATCCCGGTGAAGATATGGAACTGCAACCAGGACCGCATCGTGCCCCACGGTCGACGCACGGCCCGCTTCCTCAGGGAGTACAAGACTTCGGTCATCAGCATCATGGTGAAACCCAGCACCCCCAGGCTGTGACCGAGGAATCCGCTGGCCCGCGGGATCCCGTTCGAGGCGACCACGGCCAGGTACAGACCCGTGATGGCGACGATCCCGACCGCCGCCAGGATCAGTTCCTTATCTCGGCGCATGAGCGGCCGCCCTCTCCCAGATCGCCATTAGATTCGAGCGCAGACTGGCCGGGTCGCTCACCAGGGTCTGCCGTAGGGGCCCGACGTCGACCTTCCACCGAACCAGGTCGAGCAGGGGCCGCGAGAGCCGCTGGTCCCCCATCACCACGCCGCCCACGATCCGGTCGGCGCCGATCAACACGCGCGCCCGGCTGATCTCGTCGTCGGTAACCATCGAAAACGAGTTCGCGCCCGTCCCGCCAGTCGTCGCTGTCGCCACGCGCCAGGGCGACCAGGTCGCTCTCGGCTCCGCCGGTACCTACGGCGCCGACCAGGGTCGTGGTCACGCCGCCGATCCGGGTGACGTTGAAGGAGGCAGATCGCAGGTAGGCCCTCCGGGCTCCGGCCATGTTGGCCCCGGCGAGTTCACCCTGCTCGACCGCCACCGACCACAGCGAATCGACGCGCCTCTCCCCGCACCCCGGGTCGAGCACTTCGGCCACATCCCCGGCGGCGAAAACATCGGGATCGCTGGTCCGGAAGAACTCGTCGGTCCACACTCCCCGCCCGGTCTCCAGCCCGGCCTGGCGGGCCAGTTCCAGACGAGGCCGAATCCCGATGGCCACCCCCAGGAGGTCACAGGCAAGCGTCCGGCCGTCTTCCAGCGCCACGCCCACGACCCGACCCTTGCGCCCGAGAACAGCCTGCACTTCGCTGCGGCGGTGCAGCCGAATCCCTTCCTTCTCCAGCCGGGTTTCGACCAGCGCCGATTCGTCCGCTTCCAGCACGTTGCCCCAGTAGCGATCCCTGCGGAGCAGATAGTGGGTCTCCAGGCCTTGCGCCGCCAGGCCTTCGGCCAGCTCGAGCGCGGTGATTCCGCCTCCCACCACGACCGCCCTGCGGGCGCGCCGACTCAGCCGCAGGATCCGACGGGCGTCCGCCAGGTTGTCGAGCGAGACAACGCCTTCCAGTTCGATCCCCGGGACGTCCGGCAGGACGGCCTGCGCCCCGAGGCCCAGCAGCAACCGGTCGTATCCCAGCCAACGGCCGTCACTGAGCCTCACACGGTGGCCGCCGGGATCGAGACGATCCACCCTGGCCGTCTCGCGGCGAATGCGCCGGGGGCCGTACTCGGCGTCGGGCCGCGAGAACAGGGACTTCTCCGGGATGGCGCCGGTGAGCAGGTAGGCCAGACCCGGGCGGGAATAGAACGCGTGGCGCTCCTCGCCCACAACCAGGATCGACCCCTCCGGGTCGTGGAGGCGAATCCGGAAGGCTGCGGACGAGCCGGCCGGGCCGTGCCCGACAATCAGGTACCGGGCGCCCATCTCACCCACCCTCCCCGGAAACAGGCTTCCCAAACATCGGAGAGGCCTCCAACCGCAGCGTCCCGCGCGGGCATCGGGCGACGCACTCGCCGCAGGTCAGGCAGTATTGGTCCGCCACGGGCTCTCCCAAGCGGGCGTGCCGGCGCACGTCGATCCCCAGGGGACAGTTGAAGGAGCAGATCCCGCATTCGACACAGCGGACCGATTCGGCCACCACCAGAGCGGTTACCATCGCCCGGCGGCGGTCGGAATCCCGGAGCAGGAGGCGCTCGAGCGAGTGCCGGAGTTTCATCAGGTTCCTGGCTATCCTCCGCTTGTTTCCAGCCTTCAGCCCCTGTTGGGCGTCAGGCAGAAGGCATACAGGAAGTCTCAAACGCGCCCGGGCACTTCAACCCGGTGCGGGCTTGGAATCTGTCCTGCGGTTTGCTGCTGGGCGCCCCTCCGGCAGAGGGCCGTCCGATCGAGCATAGATCCGGACCTCCCCGGGCCGAACTGGCTGATTCGTCCTGGTCTCCCGACCGGTGGACGGCCCGGCGGCCACAGAGACGTGGGGAGCCCGGGACCTTGTCTGATTGACGCCCTTCCCCCGGCCATGGTAAACTTCCGAATTGTTCCCGGCCGCCGGGCCTGCCGTGCGGCCTTTCTATCTGGCTCAAGGAGCGGGCGATCAGCGCATCCGAATACAGGATCAACGAAGACATCCGTGTGCCCGAGGTTCGCCTGATCGGGCCCGACGGGCAGAACCACGGTTCGGTCTCCATCGCCCAGGCCCTTCAGATCGCCCAGCAGGCCGGCCTTGATCTGGTCGAGGTTGCACCGAACACCGACCCGCCGGTTTGCCGGGTTCTCGATTTCGGCAAGTTCCTGTACGAAAAGAGCAAGAAGGAACGCGAAGCCCGCAAGGCGCAGACCAAGATCGAGATCAAGGAAATCCGGATGCGCCCGAAGACCTCCGAGCATCACCGCTCGTTCAAGGTGCGCAACGCCCGGCGCTGGTTGACCGAAGGCAAGAAGGTGCGGGTGCGCATCCGGTTCCGCGGGCAGGAGATCAGTTATCCGGAAATCGCGCTGAGCGATCTCCGGCGCGTCGCCGAAGACCTGGCCGATATCGGGGCAATCGAACAGCCTCCGATGATGGAAGGCCGAACCATGCTGATGGTGCTGGCACCGGGCAAAGCCAAGTAGCCCGGACGGCGCAAGGAGAACCAAGTGCCGCGCAAGACGAAGACCTCAGGCAAGCGCAAGCTGAAGACCCACAAGGCGACGGCCAAACGCTTTCGTCTGACGGGCACAGGCAAGCTCGTCCGCACCAAGGGCAACAAGAGCCATCTGCGCCGGCGCCGATCGGCGCGGGCCAAGGCCAAGTTGTCGGAGATGCTGCCGGTCCAGACCCGGGGCCTGGCGCGGACCGCCAAGCGCCTGGCGCCCTATCTTTCGAAGTACAAAGCCAACCCCAACGCCAAGAGCGGCGGCAAGAGCAAGTAGCCGCCCCGATTTCGCGACCGTTGCGCGCGGCCAACGGGCCCCGAACCAAGGGGCCGGCGCGCAGGGGCCGCAGGAGAAGAACCGCATGGCACGCGTCAAGGGCGGCATCATCACCCGCCGCCGACACAAGCGAACACTTCGCCAGACCCAGGGCATGTTCGGCAGCCGGCACCGGCTCTTCCGCCGCGCCAACGAGGCCATGCTCAAGAGCCTGTGGTACGCCTTTCGCGATCGCCGGACGCGCCGGCGCGACTTGCGCCGCCTGTGGATCGCCCGCATCAACGCCGCCGCCCGCCAGAACGGGACCACCTACAGCCGGCTGATCCACGGCATGCGCAACTCCGACGTGCGGATCAACCGCAAGATGCTGGCCGACCTGGCCGTGCGCCACCCCGAGGCCTTTCGCCAGGTCGTAGCGGCAGCCCAGGTCTGAGTCCTGCCTGAAATCCTCGTCGAGCGGCCGGTCCCCCCGGCCGCTCTTGATTCCCCCGGCCGCAAGTACAATCGCGCACGTGCCGACCCCCATCGTCGAACACCGACTCCCCGGCGGCCTGCGCCTGGTGCTCTCCCAGGGCGACCTGACCGAGGCCGATCTCGAAGCGATCGTCAACGCCGCCAACCCGCGGCTGCAGCACGGCGGCGGCGTGGCGGCCGCCATCGTCCGCCGGGGCGGCGCCGTCATACAGCGCCAGAGCGACGACTGGGTGCTCCATCATGGGCCGGCCTCCAACGAGCGGCCGGCCGTCACCGAAGGCGGGCGACTTCTCGCAAAGCACGTGATCCATGTGGTCGGACCGGTGTGGGGCGAGGGCCAGGAAGACCGGAAGCTCCGGCTGGCCGCCACGTCCGCCCTCCAGGCGGCCTGGGATCTCGGCGTGGCGAGCGTCGGCCTGCCTGCCATCTCGACCGGGATCTTCGGATTCCCGGTCGACCGGGCGGCGCCCATCCTGCTGAGCGCCATCGCCGATTTCGCCGCAAGCCATCCCGACGGAAGCCTGCGGCACGTCGAGTTGGTCTTGTTCGACACCCAGACCGTCGAGACCTTCCGCACGGCTTTGGAGTTGAGCCCGAAGTGATCCGCCGACCCGCTCTTCTCCCGGATCGATCCGACGCCTTGTGATCACATCGACAGCCAATCCCCGCGTCCAGTGGATCCGTCGCCTGCAGCGGCGGGCGAGCGCCCGCGAGGCGGAAGGCCTGTTCGTGGTCGAGGGCCTGCGCCTGGCCGAGGAAGCCCGCCGCGCCGGGAGCCAGCCCCGGATCGTGCTCCACCTGGATCCGCTTCCGACCAGGGCGGCCGATCTGGTGGCGGCCTTCGTTCGGCGCGAAGCCCCCGCCCTGTCCGTTTCGGAGAAGGTACTGAAGGCTTGCGCCTCCACAGAGTCTCCGCAGGGCCTGGTCCTGGTGCTCCCGCGACCTGAGCTGGCGTTCCCCCAGTCTCCGTCTCTGGTGGTGATCGCCGATGGGATCTCCGATCCGGGAAATCTCGGGGCCCTGATGCGCACCTGCATGGCGGCCGGGGTCGATGGCCTGGCCCTCACCCCAGGAACGGTCGACCCGTACAATCCCAAGGTGGTCCGCGCCGCGATGGGTGCCCACTTCCATCTGCCCCTGCTGCCGGGGTCGCCGGAGTCGCTGGGGGGCCGCTTCGAAACGCTGCCGATCTGGACGGCCGAAGCCGGCGGCGGAATGCCGTATCATCAGCTCGATGCTCGTACCCCCCTGGCGCTGGTGGTCGGCTCCGAGGCCCGCGGCCCGAACGAGGCCTGGCGTCGACGGGCCCGGGGCTCGATCTCGATCCCGATGGCCGATTCGGTCGAATCGCTCAACGCCGTTGTGGCCGCCGCCGTGATTCTCTTTGAAATCTACCGCCAGCGAGGCCAGCCATGAACATCCGCGCCCTGACCGGATTCCTCGACCCCGGCTGGCCGATCGAAGCCAAGCGGATCGGCGCGCTGGCGACGCTGCTGCGCACCGCCCGGGAACGCATGGAAGAGGCCGGCTACCCGGTCCAGACGCTGCGCCTGGCGATTCCCCCGCCCAAGGAAATGTCTCACCCGGTGCGGCCCGACGACCGGCCCGAACTGGCGCGGAAGCTGGAGGCCGAATGCTTTGTCAATGGTCTCGACTACGTCAGCCTGGGGCCGGCCCTGCCGGACGAGCCCGACGGTCTCTCCGTCATCCCCGATATCCTGGGCGCGACCGAAACCGCCTTCACCTCAGCCATCTTCTGCGATGAGGAAGGCGGCCTGTCACTGAGCGCCGCTCGCGGTTGTGCCCAGACCATCCGTGACGTGTCGCGGCTTCAGCCCGACGGTTTCTCCAATCTGCGTTTCGCCGCGCTGGCCAACGTACCTCCGGGGTCTCCGTTCTTCCCGGCCGCCTACCACCGCGGCGGCGGCCCGGCCATCGCCGTCGCCACCGAGGCTGCCGAGTTGGCGGTGGATGCGTTGCGCGACGTAGCTTCGATCAGCACCGCCCGCCGCCGCCTGGTCGGGATGATCGAGGCCCACGGCGCGGCGCTGGCCCGCGTGATTCAATCCTTGGTGGGGGAGAACGAACCGCGCTTCCTGGGGATCGACTTCTCGCTGGCGCCCTACCCCGAGCAATTCCGGTCCATCGGAGCCGCGCTGGAGTCGTTCGGCGCGGGCTCGGCCGGCGGCGGGGGCTCGGTGGCCGCGGCCGCCTTTCTGGCCGACTGCCTCGACCGGGCTCAATTCCGGCGAACCGGGTTCAGCGGCCTGTTCCTGAGCGTGCTGGAAGACGAACGGCTGGCAGCGCGAGCGGCCGAAGGGCACGTGTCGTTGAGCGATCTGCTGCTGCTCTCGGCGGTATGCGGATCCGGGCTCGACGCGGTGCCCTTGCCCGGCGATGCCTCGATCGACGGTCTGACCGCCGTGTTGCTCGATCTGGGGGCGCTGTCGCTGCGGCTCCGCAAGCCTCTGACCGCGCGGCTGATGCCGATCCCCGGCAAGTCGGCCGGCGATCCGGTCCACTTCGAATTCCCCTACTTCGCCGACAGCGCTGTTTTGGCGCTGAAGGAGTTTCCGATCGGCGGGCTGCTCTCCGGCGGCGGGATCCTCGATATCGGTCCCCGGCGCGGGGCGTGAACCGTCTGCCTGCACTCGGAATCCGGGCGCAGGCCGGCGCCCCGGGCACGGTCACTTCAACCGGGCGCTGATCTCCGCCACCAGTTCTCCCGTCGGAACGTACATCCGGCCCCCGTTCTCCTGGGCGCCGTAGTCCTGGAGCCAGGCCACCTCGCCGGCCTCGTCCACCAGCACGAAGGTGTGTCCGGGTTCGCCCGTGGCGACCGCCCAGGCCAGTACACCGTAGGCCTGCGACACCGATCCATCCGCGTCGATCAGCAGAATCGCCGGGTCGATGCCGAGTTCTTCGGCGGCGGGAGCCTGCTCTTCGACCGGGTCGAAGGCGATGCTCAACAGAGGCAGCCCGAGGGAGCGAAACTCAGGGGCGGTTTGCAGATCGACGATCTGCTGAAGGCAAGGCGGTCAACCGACCGCCATGTGGAAGTACAGCAGCACCGGCCGCCCCCGGAAGTCGTCCAGGGCGACGGTCGGGCCGGCCACCGAAGGCAGGGCGAACTCGGGTGCTGTCGCCGGATCCTCCCGCCCGGGAGCGCAGGCTCCCAAGATCGCCGCAATCCCCAACACTGCAAGTGTCGTGCGCATGCTTACCCTCCACGGGCTCGATCCCGGTCAGCCGGATCGCGCCGCCGCGTCTCGCAGTCGTTCCAGTCCGCCGTCCCACCCGGAACGGAAGCCCTCGGATGCTCGATGGGCCCGTTCGCCGGGAAGCCGTTCGAAGCCCGAGTGTACCAGTGTGACCAGCGTTCCCTTCGGCGAGGGTTGCAGACGGATCCTGACCTGCGTGTCGACCGGCCAGCCGTCTCCCGCATCGTCCACCAGGCGCAGGCTGAAGGCCAGTTCCCGCTTCGGGTCGTACGTCAGGACGGTCCCAACGAGTCGGTAGGGCGAATCGCCGAACCGCCCCCGCTCGTCATAACGACCTCCGACGAACGGCTCGAGTTCGATCGAGTCGGAATGTCCCGCCCACGCCAGAAGCCCGGGGCCCGACCCCAGGAAGGCCCACACCTGCGCCGGCGTGGCCTCGATCTCCAGGGAGAAGGTCACCGTCAGTCCGTTGCCGGCTGCGCTCGTCATCGGGTCTCTCCTCGGTGTGCGGCTTCCGCGACCAGTTTCAGGCGGCCCAGTCGACGCCTCCAGTCGTCGCGGTACAGATCGACCCACGAAAACACCTCCTGCGCCAGGGGTGCCGGCTCCAGGTGATACCAACGCTCGCGGCCACGCGCCTCCGGCCGGACCAGACGTCCCTGACGCAGCCGTCGTAGATGCCGGCTGACGGCGGGGCGTGAGATTCGCGGGAAGCGGGCCGCGATGTCGCCGGCCCGCTGGGGGCCCTGCCGACGCAGCAAATCGAGGATTCGGCGACGGGTCGGATCCGCAATCACCTGGTAGGGGGACAGGTTCATCGGGAACTCCGCATTCCTATCTGTAACCTTATTGTTACCTATTTACCGGGACCTGTCAAGCCCGCTGCGGCGGACCGCCCTGGGGTAGAATGCCCTCGCTCACTCCGATGACGGATCTCCTGGAAGGCCTGAATCCGCAACAGCGGGAAGCCGTGACGGTCCCGCCGGGCCCGGTGCTGGTGCTGGCCGGGCCCGGATCGGGCAAGACGCGCGTCCTCGCCCATCGGGTGGCCTACCTCCTGTCGCATCTGGAAGCCCGGCCGCGCCAGGTGGTGGCGGTCACTTTCACCAACAAGGCGGCTCGGGAAATGCAGAGCCGGGTCCGGGGTCTGATCGAAGATCAAGCCACGGCGGGCCAGATCCAGGTCGGTACGTTTCACGCCATGTGCGCCCGAATCCTGCGGCGCGACGGTGATCGCCTGGGCCTGGGCCCGCGCTTCGTGATCTTCGACGATACCGACCAGGAGTCGCTGGCGCGGCAGGCCCTGAAAGAGTTCAACATCGACCCAAGGCAGCACTCGCCCGGCCGGGTGCTGAACGCCATTTCAGCCGCCAAGAACGAGTTGGTGGAACCGGAAACCTATCCGGTCACCAGCTACTTCGGCGAGATCGTGCGCCGGGTGTATCCCCGCTACCAGGAACTGCTCCGCCGGAACAACGCGGTGGACTTCGACGACCTGCTGACCGGGGCGGTTCGGCTCCTGCGCGATCACGACGACCTGCGCCAGGCCTACCGATCGCGCTTCCGCCACATGCTGGTGGACGAGTTCCAGGACACCAACACCGTGCAGTACGAGTTGCTGCGCCAGCTGGCGCCCGCCGATTCCCACCTGTTCGTGGTGGGCGACCCCGACCAGTCGATCTATCGCTGGCGCGGGGCCGACATCCGCAACGTCCACCGATTTCAGCAGGACTACCCCGATCACCGGCTGATCCTGCTCGAGCAGAACTACCGCTCCACCCAGACCATCCTCGACGCCGCCATGGGGGTGATCGACCGGCAACCGGGGCGAACTCGCAAGCGCCTGTTTACCGACCGGGGCCAGGGCGGCGAGATCGTGTTCCATGAGGCCTTCGACGAAGACGACGAGGCCCGCTTCGTGATCGAAACCATCGCCCTGCTGGCCCGCAGCGGCATCGAGCCGCGCGGCTGCGCCGTGATGTACCGCACCAACGCCCAGTCGCGTGCGCTGGAAGAGGCCTTCCTGCGGGCAAACCTGCCCTACCGGTTGGTGGGCGCCCAGCGCTTCTACGGCCGGCGTGAGGTCAAAGACCTGGTAGCCTACCTGCGGCTGATCCACAATCCGGCCGATGAAGTCAGTCTGCTGCGCGCCCTGAACACGCCGCCGCGCGGAATCGGCGCCAAGACGGTAGACATCCTCCTGGAGGCCGCCCGGCGCGCCGGGCAAACCACCGGCGAGTGGCTGCTGGCCCTGGCGGCCGGCCAGGTCGGGGCGCCGGATGAGCTCACCGGGCGGGCGGCGGCGTCTGTCACCCAGTTCGGCACCCTGCTCGAGTTCGTGGCGTCGTCGCGCCGAGAACGGGCCTCTGGGCGATCTGGTCGACCGGATCCTGTCGGATACGAGCTTGCGGGCTCACCTCGACGACGGAACCGATGAGGGCTTCGAGCGCTGGGAAAACGTACTGGAACTTCGCAGCCTGGCGGTCGATGCCCCGCAGGAAGACTCGGAGGAAGCCCCGGCATCGGCCCGTCTGACGCTGGCGGCCTTCCTCGAGCAGATCGCCCTGGTCTCCGATCAAGACACATTGACCGAGGACCTCAACGCCCCGGTGTTGCTCACCTTGCACGCCGCCAAGGGCCTCGAGTTTCCGGCCGTGTTCCTGGTCGGGCTCGACGAAGGTCTGCTTCCGCACTACCGGTCCCTGGACGAGCCGGAGGCCATGGCCGAAGAACGCCGTCTGTTCTATGTCGGCCTGACGCACGCCCAAGACCGCGTGTTCCTGGTTCGCGCCTTCCGGCGCCGGAGCTTCGGCAGCGGCGGGATGACCGAGCCGTCGCGCTTCCTCGACGACCTGCCCGGCGACCGTGTGCAAGGAGCTCCCGCCCCCGCCCGCGCCCGCGCCGCCTATGATCGACAGACGCGCTGGGAGGCGCCCCTGCCATCCCCACCGGAAGCTCGCTATCGGGCCGGGATGCGGGTGGCCCACGCCGCCTTCGGCGAAGGCCTGGTTCTCGAATCGGAACTCGATCGAGACGATGAAATCGTCACTATTCAGTTCGCCGGGATCGGGGTCAAGCGCCTGGCGGTCTCCCTGGCGCCGCTGGCCGTCCTCGAAGGCGGGGGAGGCGCTGGGTGAACATCTTCGTCACCGGCGGCGCCGGTTACATCGGCGGCATCGCCGCGGCCGAGCTGCTGGCGGCCGGACACACCGTCACCGTCTACGATTCCCTGGTAACCGGGCACCGCCGGGTCGTGCCGGCGCAAGCAGCCTTCGTCCAGGCCGATCTGGGCGATGAAGGTTCGCTGGAGGCGGCCCTGCAAAGGGAACCCTTCGACGCCGTGATGCACTTCGCCGCCTTCATCGAGGCTGGCGAGAGCATGTCCGACCCGGCCAAGTACTTCCACAACAACCTGGCGCACTCCCTGCGGCTGATCGAAGCCGTCCACCGCGCACAAGTCCCGCGTTTCGTCCTGTCTTCAACCGCCGCCGTCTACCGCACCAGCGATGAACCCCTGGGCGAGCAGGCACCGCTCGGGCCGGCCAATGTCTACGGCCAGACCAAGCTGATGATCGAACAGGCGCTCGACTGGTACCACAAGATCCACGGCCTGCGCTACGCCGCGCTGCGCTACTTCAACGCTGCCGGCGCCCACCAGGGACGCGGCGAGGCCCACCAGCCGGAGAGCCACCTGATCCCGCTGGTTCTTCAGGTGGCCCAGGGGAAGCGCCCGGCCGCCCGTATCTTCGGTGACGACTATCCGACGCCCGACGGCACCTGCATCCGCGACTACATCCACGTCGCTGATCTGGTGGCGGCCCACCTGCTGGCGCTCGACTCGCTCGATCGCCGGCCGCGCCAGATCTACAACCTGGGCAACGGCGCCGGGTATTCCGTGCTTCAGGTCATCGAGGCCGCCCGGCACGTCACCGGACATCCGCTGCCGAGCCTGGTCGAACCGCGCCGGCCCGGCGATCCGCCGCGGCTGGTTGCTGCTGCGGAGAAGGTCCGCCTTGAACTGGGCTGGACCCCGCGCACCCCGGACCTCGACGCCATCATCGCCTCCGCCTGGGAGTGGCATCAGGCGCACCCGGGCGGGTACCCGGAAGATGAGGTTGCCTCGGGTGAGAAGCAGACAGCACCCAGGTCGGAGTCGGCGCAGGCTCGCTCGCCACAACTGATGGAGAGCGGCGCCTCGCCGACGGCCAAGAAGAACGAAAGGACATCGATGCCCTACCAGCACACGCAAGTCCCGCCGCACGGCGAACCGATCCGCCATACCAGCGAGGGGCTGGTTGTCCCCGACCGGCCGATCCTGCCCTTCATCGAGGGCGACGGCACCGGGCCCGACATCTGGCGCGCTTCGGTGCGCGTCTTCGACGCGGCCGTCGAGAAGGCGTACGCCGGCAAGCGTGGGATCGCCTGGATGGAGGTCTTCGCCGGTCAGAAAGCCTTCGACCTGACCGGGACCTGGCTTCCCGACGAGACGGTCGAGGCGTTCCGCGAATTCCTGGTCGGCATCAAGGGCCCGCTCACCACCCCGGTTGGGGGAGGCATTCGCTCGCTCAACGTGGCTCTGCGCAAAGCCCTCGACCTGTACGTGTGCTTGCGTCCGGTGCGCTACTTCGAGGGCGTGCCTTCCCCGGTGAAGCGCCCCCAGGACGTCGACATGGTGATCTTCCGGGAGAACACCGAGGATCTGTATACCGGGATCGAGTTCGACGCCGCCGGAGAGATCGCCGGCGACTTCAAGGCCTGGCTGCGCCAGTCGCATCCAAAGGAATTCGCCAAGATCCGCTTCCCCGACACCGCCGGGATCGGGGTCAAGCCGATTTCACGCGAAGGGACCGATCGGTTGGTGCGGGCCGCGATCCGCTGGGCGCTGGCGAACCGGCGCAAGTCGGTCACCCTGGTGCACAAGGGCAACATCATGAAGTTCACCGAAGGCGCCTTCCGCAACTGGGGCTACGACCTGGCCGAAGCCGAGTTCGGCGACCGGGTCTATACCTGGAGGAAGTGGGAAGCGACCAAGGCCTCCGCCGGCGAGGAAGCCGCCAACGCCGAACAGCGCACCGCTCTGGAATCGGGCCGGCTCCTGATCAAAGACGTGATCGCCGATATCGCCTTCCAGCAGACGATCACCCGGGCCAGAGAATTCGATGTGATCGCCACCATGAACCTGAACGGCGACTTCCTGTCGGATGCTCTGGCGGCCCAGGTGGGCGGCATCGGGATCGCCCCGGGAGGCAACATCAACTACGTCACCGGCCACGCCGTCTTCGAGGCCACCCATGGCACCGCTCCGAAGTACGCCGACCAAGACCTGGTCAATCCGGGCTCGGTGATCCTCTCCGGCGAGATGATGCTGCGCTATCTGGGCTGGACCGAGGCCGCCGACCGGATTGTGCGCGGCATGCAGGGCGCCATCGACGCCAAGACGGTGACCTACGACTTCGACCGGCTGATGGAAGGGGCCACCAAGGTCCGGTGCTCCGAGTTCGGCGACGCCGTGATCGGGCACATGTGAGGCGCGGCACAGATACGGCTGACTTTCCTCACCAAGGGTGAAGCCTGAACTCCGCCTTCTCTGCCACCGCGCAGGCACGCGACTCCCAGGTCGTTGGCGGACCGTCGACCCGCTGTGGACGGACGTCGGCGCCGACAAGAACGACCTGGGACTCGCGCCGGAAGCAACGCCGGATCGAGAAGGCGGAGTTCAGGATGGTGCGGCGGACCTGCGAAGTCGCGCCACCGGTGAGACCACGGCCCGGGCGCTCACGGGCCGCTCGTCACGGGCCTGCGATCCACGCTTCGATCTTCGCCTCGAGCACGTCCAGGGGCACCGCGCCGTCGAGCAATACGGCGTCGTGGAAGGCGCGCACGTCGAATCCCTCGCCCAGGGCCGCTTCGGCCTTGCGCCGCAGTTCCCGGATCTTGAGCTCCCCCATCTTGTAGGCCAGCGCCTGCCCGGGATAGCTGATGTAGCGGTCGATCTCGTTGCGGACATTCAGTTCGGTCAACGCCGTGTGTTCCATCATGAAATCGATCGCCTGCTGCCGACTCCAACCCAGGGCATGCATTCCAGTATCCACCACCAGCCGGCAGGCGCGCCACATCTCGTACGTCAGACGCCCGTAGTCGCTGTAGGGATCGGTGTAGAAGCCTGCCTCCAGGCCAAGCCGCTCGGCATACAGACCCCACCCCTCGACGAAGGCGGTGAACCCCTCGAATCGCCGGAACGGCGGAAGGTCGGCGAGCTCGGTTTGCAGGGCGATCTGCAGGTGATGGCCGGGCACGGCCTCGTGCAGCGACAAGGCCTCGATCTCGTACAGAGGTCGGCTCTTCAGATCGTAGGTGTTGACGTAGTAGAACCCGGCCCGGGAGCCGTCACCGGCGCCTTCCCAGTAGTAGGCCGTGGTGGTCTGCGGCGCCAGATAGTCGGGCACCGGCTTGATCCCGTAGGGGAGGCGCGGCAGGGTGCGGAACAGGCGGGGAAGCTCGCCATCCATGCGCTTGAGCACGTAGGCCACTTCCTTCATCAGCTGCTCGGGCGTCTCCGCATAGAAGCGAGGGTCCGTCCTCAGGCTCTGGCTGAACGAGGCCCCGTCGCCCCGGTGGCCCACGCGCTCCCTCACCGCCTGCATTTCGGCGCCGATCCGCCGGACTTCCTCACGCCCGAGGTCGTGCACTTCCTGCGGCGAGACCTCCAGCGAAGTGAACATCCGCACCCGGTGCCGGTAGAAGGCCGCGCCGTCGGGCAGGTCGCCGGCCGCGATCGACGAGCGGGCGCCGGGCAGCACCTCCTGCTCCAGGATCCGCAGGAGTTCACGGAACGCCGGCGTGACCGAAGCCTCGATCAACTGCCGGGCTTCGTCCTTCAGGCGATCCCCGGCCGCCCCGGGCACACGCTCCCCCACGGTCCGAAACGGACGGAACAGCGGGCTTTGTTCCGGATCGGACGGTGCCAGGCCCTGCACCGAAGCCTGGGTTCCTTCCAGGACGACACCCGGCTGGGTGACCCCCTGACGGAGCCCTTCCTGTAGCAGGGATACCTGGCCTTCCTGGAACTCACGGTAACCGGAAAGCCGGCCGAGGTAATCCTCGAAGTCCTTCTCCCGGTCGAAGCTCACAAACCCGGCCACCTCGGCGAAGAATGTGTGAAACCCCCCCATGCGTCCGATCGGCATCAAGTAAGTCTGAAACTCGATCTCCCGCAATTGGTCCTGCTTCAGCCGTCGAAAGATGTCGGCGTTCAACCGGTCACGATCCGACAGGGGCCCGCCCTCGATCGCCTCCAGACGTTTCAGATAGCCGCGCAGCCTCTCCGCTTCGTCGGCGTACCGCTCGCGGCTGGCCTCCGGCAGTCGATCGTTGTAGCGCTTGTCGCCGGTGATCGTGGCGAACAGCGGGTCGGTGCGGAGGTGGTCCTCCCATTCCTCACGAAAGAGCTCGTGCAGCGCCACCGAGGCCTTGCCGGTGTCCATCAAACCTCCCTCCCCGTCGCAGAAACCTACGATCGGCCCGATCCGCCGGCCCTGGCTCACACGGATCGCTGGCAGGCCCGGCGAAACCTACGTCCGGGAACTGTCCCGGCACGCCCCACCCTCGAAGTCAGATCGAACGCGCCAACCCGATGGCCGCCTTGGCGGCGAGCGCCCGGCCCCCCGACCAGGCGCGGCCGAATTCTTCGTCTCCCAATTCGGCTCTTACCCGGGCGAGAAAGCGATCGAAATCCTGTTGATTGACCGGAGCGAGCGGTGCGTCCACTTCCTCCCTCATCGCCGCGGCCGCGCCGTACAGGCGAGCCGCATCGGCGGCCCGACCCGAACTCGACCGCCACGGCCGCCAGACCTTCCAGGCTCTCGGCGATGGCACCGACCTCCCCGAGATCACTTCGCAGCTCCAGGCTTTCGCGCAGCGGCGATCGGGCCAGGGCGGGCTGGCCGGCCTTGATCTGCAGGTCGCCGAGATTGTGCAGGACGCCGGCGATCATCCGCCGGTCTCCGAGATCTCGGAACAGAAGCAAGGCCTCCTCGAAACGCCCGCGCGCCGCCTCGAACGCACCCGACATCAGGGCCACGACGCCCAGGTTGTTCAGGGAAGAGGCCAATCCGTTCAGGTTGCCCAGTTCATCCCAGGCCGGCAGGCACGCCTCCAGGTAGCGGCGCGCTTGATCGAACTGCTCGCGCTCGATGGACATCGCACCCAGGCTGTTCAGGGAGGTCACCTCTCCCAGCCGGTCCGCCAGACTGCGGCTGAGCTCGACGCTGGCCGTCAGGTGCGATTCGGCCTGCTCGAACCGTCGCTGCATGGCAGCCAGGATTCCGGCCCGGTTGAGCAGCCGGGCGCGCGTCGCCGTCGAGGGCGGGGGATCGAGATCGAGAACCCGCTCGACCCATGTCTGGCCCTCTTTGAGGAGGCCCCGGATCATCCAGAAACGCGACAGCGATAGGCACAGGCTGCCGGCGGCCTCGGACTGACGCATCTCCAGGGCCCACGACAGGGCGCCTCGAAAATTGGCCAGTTCCCGATCCAGCCTGGCCAGCCCGCCAACCTGGGCGTCCCCGGCCAGTCGGCCCGCGGCATCGGCCGCCACCCCGGCGTAATACTCCAGGTGAGCCTGCCTCCCGGAGAGCTCGTCCCCTTCTTCCCGCAGGCGGTCCCCGGCATAGCGGCGCAGCAGGGGGTGGAAGCCGTAGCGGCCGGCCGAGTCTCGCCGGATCAGCGACTTGTCGCTGAGCGGCTCGAGAATCCGGGGCCCGGCCTCGGCGATCGTCAGGGCGGCGGCCTCATCCCAGCCGCCACGGAAGACCGACAGGCGGCCCAGAGTTTTTCGGGAGGCCGGATCCAGCAGGCCCCACGAATAGTCGAAGGCGGCCGCCTGGGTCCGATGACGCTCGGGAACGTCGAGGTGCCGCGATTCCAGGCTGCCGACGTCGGCTTCGAGGCCCGCCGCGATCTGGCTGACGGTCTTGACCCCCGCGGCGGAGGCGGCCAATTCGATCGCCAGGGGGACTCCCTCGACCGCCCGACAAACTCGGAGAGCCGCGGACAGGGATTCGGCCTCGATCTTGATCCGGTGATTGACCTGCCGGGCCCGTTCGAAGAACAGCCGCACCGCCCCCGAGTCGCCTGCCGCGTCTTCCTGGCCGGCCGGCAGATCCAGGCCGGCCAGGTCGAAACGCCATTCCGCCTGGAGGCCGAACTCGTTCCTGGGAGGTGACCAGGAGAGTCAGACCCGGGGCGTTCTGCAGCAGGTCGCCCAGCAACCCACGCGCCTCGGGGAGCAGGTGTTCGAGCCCGTCGAACACCAGCAGCATCTGACGATCGTGCAGGACCTCGACGAGTTGGCGTCTGAGATCCGGCCCGGCCGAACCGATAGCGAGCCCCTTGAGGATCTCGGCCGGGATCATGTCAACGGAATCCAGGCCTCCAAGCGCAACCGCCAGAATCCCGTCGCGGAACGACAGGGCCGAGGCGACCGCCGCCTCGATCGCCAGGCGCGACTTGCCCATTCCCCCGGCGCCGGTGATCGAAACCAGCCGTCGGGCCGGATCCTCCAGCAGGTCGACCAGTTCCTCCAGCTCGGTCTCCCGGCCGACGAACCGGGTGCGCGGGGCGAACGGCGGAAACCGGGTTGGGGTTCCTTCCACCCCGGCGCCCGGCTCGAGGGTCCCTCGGCGAATGTCGCTCACCAGGCGGAGCGTCTCCTGCGACGGTTCGACCCCCAACTCCTGCCCCAGAACTCTGCGACAGGTTTCGAACTGTGCCAAGGCCTCGCTCCGCCGACCGGTAAGTGCCAGCAGCCGAATACGCTCCCGGTGGGCTTCCTCCATCCACGGGTCGAGCGCCAGCTGCCGCCCTACGAACTCCTCCGCCATTTCGAGATCGCCCGCGGCTTCGTAGAAGGTCGCCAGACGGCCCAGCGCATCGACCATCTGCCTATGGAGTCGCTCACGCTGGATGGCAGCCCACTCCTCAAACGGACCGGCCTCTTTCAGGTGAAATGCGTTCAGGAAGTCTCCCCGGTACAGGCTAACGGCCTTCTGACGTCGGTTGGCGCAAGAGCGGCAGTGGTCGCCGATCCGATGCGGGTGGCGTCGGCAGGCTTCCAGCAAGCCGAGGAAGTCTTGCACGTCGAGTCGGTCTTCCGTGGACAAGTCGAGTCGGATCGTGTCCCGGCCTACGGACAGGAAGGGGGGTTGGGCCGACGAGTCTTCGATTGCGTCCCGCAGGTTGGCCAGGGCCTGGCGAAGATTCACGCGCGAGGCCGATTCGCTCTGCTCGGGCCACAGCAAGCCGACCAGGGTCTCGCGGGCGTGGTCTCGACCGGGGTTCATCGCCAGATAGATCAGGAGGGCACGCGCCTTCTGGAGGGCGAAGCCGGCGACCGGCCGCCCGTGCAGAGAAACGGCGGCAGGCCCGAGCAGGGCCAGATCGAGGCGCACAAGGGCGGTCATGAGAGGGGGTGGGCCGCCGGTACGAGGTCAGGCGTCCCCGAGCCGGCGATGCCTCGGAGGTCGGGAAGTGCATTCGGGAGGCGGCAGCGTCGATGAAGGTTCATGCGCCCCATGTCTGTGGCGTCGGCCTCCGAACGAGCACAGCGACCGCGGGACCCCGACCGCGCCAGACCGTTTCCGGAGGTTCCCCCGGGCTCCTTGGGAGGCGCGATTGTAGAAGGAAGGAAGACACCCCGCAAGGCGGGTTTCCCACGCCCGGAGGCCCACGATCGTCCGCCGTGCGGAACCGCACAGCACAAAGCTGGCCCTGACCCGGCGTTATACTCCCCTCCCATCCGTCCGGGGGAAGGAGAGTCATTTCATGCGCCGCATCTCGTTTCCCGTCATATTCGCCGCCCTGGCCGTCGTCGGGTTGAGCATCGCCTGTGAGGTGAGCGCCAGCACGGCCAACCTCGCCGACGCCTGGATGTCGACCGACGCCGAGGGCGCCAGCCGCACCACGACGTATCCGCAGGACTCCGTGTTCTACGCACAGGCCGACCTGCAGAATGCTCCCGAAGGGACCGCGATCCGCGGAGTGTGGACGGCCGTCAGCGCCGAAGACACCGAGCCCAACCTGGTGATCGGCGAAGCCGAACTCCAGACGGAGAGCACGGTGGTGACGTTCGATCTGACCAACGACTTACTCTGGCCGGTGGGGGGCTACAAGATCGACCTGTATCTCAACGGCACCCTGACCCGGACCGTCGAATTCGAGGTGCGCTAGAGCGCTGCCGCCCGGGCGGGCGGCCGGCGTAGGGGATCACCTTCGGAGATTCGAACCGACGGCCAGGCAGGCTCTGGAATCGTTCAGCCTGCCTGGCCGTCAACATCACGCCGCTGGATCAATATCCGGGTTCGCCCGGCGGGCCGGCCAAGGCGTCGCCGCTTTCGCCGGTTTTCGCCTCCAGGTACCCGAACAACTCCTCCAGATCGGCAAACCCGTGCCGCTCCCCCGTCTGCGGATCCTCCAGCGAGGCCCGCCAGTTCGGGTCGCCTGCTGTGACGCCCCGCCACAGGCGGAGCAGGTAGGAGTGGTAACCCGCCTTCCGAATGTCCATAGTCGGCTTCCCCGGGGCGGGAGGGCGATCTGCCCGCGCGCCCGGGGTTCCATTCGTCCGGACCGGCCGCCCTAGGGCAGTCGGCCGATCACCCGGAAGGTTTCCAGTGCATGGACGGCGATCGCCTCATCGGCCGGATCGATCCACTGCATCTCCAGGACCACGATGAACGACTGCGAGTTATCGGTCGGTACAGCCGACAGCACCATGGCCGAGGCCCCGCCCGGACCGCCGCAGTTGTGGAACAGGTCGAACTTGCCGCGATAGTAGCCGTCGTTGTAGTCGTAGCGGTTTTCGAGCTTGCAGTCGGCAGCGTAGCCCGGCCGCCACACGTCCAGCACCTGGACGTAGCCTCCCAGCTTGGCCAGGTCGTCCGAGACCTGGAACAGCATCCCGGGGGTGCCCCAGGTCGTCAGGTATCCATCCAGGTCCGGTGCGGCGGCGATCGACGCGCCGATCACGTCGTTGCCGTCCATCCAGGCCGACCCGTCGGTGTCCGACCAGGCGGCCGGGATTTCCACGGCGATCGCCCCGTAGGCGTCGCTGACGTCGACGTAGCCCGAAGTCGATCCGCCGGTGTTTCCGCCGGTGTTGTTGCCGGCGCCGTCCAGCATGTACGACAGTTCCAGCTCTCGACCATTCAGCTGTCCTTCCAACACCTCGCCGGACGACAGGCGGATGATCTCGATCGCCAGCGCGTCGGTCGGCGAGTGGGACTTCAGGATGTCGCAGTATTCGCCCATGGTCCCGGCGCGCCCGAGCGAGATGTTTTCCATCGACGACAGGATGTCGCCGGCGCGCACACCCGACTGGTCGGCCGGCGATCCGGAAGCCACGGAAGAGACCCAGATCCCCGAGAAACCCGAGTCGGAGACGAAGGCGCTCCCGTTCACGCCGATCGAGTTCACGTCTTCATTGTTCCGCAGGCGGTCGATCACGGGCAGCGCCTCGCTTTGAGCGATGGCGAAGAACTGCGCCGTGGAAGCGCCGCCGAACTGTCCGCCGGCGTAGTTGATGCCCACCACACGCCCCTGCTCGTCGACCAGCGGGCCGCCGGAGTTCCCCGGATGGATGGTGGCGGTGTGCTCCAGGGTGTAGGCGACGGAGGCCCACGGCACGTCACCGTCGGCGCGGGCCTTGGCCACGATCCCGTTGGTCAGGGTGTATTCAGGATCGCTCAGCGGAAAGCCGGCGGCATAGACCTGCAGGCTGACATCCACCGGACCCTGACGCCACTCCAGATAAGGGAAGCCGTCGCCGTCGATGTCGATCACGGCCAGGTCGGAGCACTCCGAGACGCCGAGCACCCTGGCGTTGAGAGGCTCGCCCTCACCGGACAGATAAACCTTCATCCGTGCGGCTCCTGTGACCACGTGGTTGTTGGTCACGGCGATGCCGGACGGGTCGATGATGAAACCGGATCCCGACCAGCCGGCGTTGGGGATCACGCCTTCGATCTCGTACAGGCTTCCTTCGGCCACAATGAAGATGGTGGCCCCGCGGACCCCCTCGACCGAAGAGACCGCTCCGCCGCCGAGCGTCGGGCCGGATGGCCCCGAGGGGCCGCCGGTTGCGGCGGGGCTTTCCCCGCCGACATTGCAGGCCAGGGCCGCCAGGCCCAGGGCCACGAAGACAAACAGCGAAGCTGACCATCGACGAAGCATGCTTTCCTCCCGGAGTGCTGACTTTGTCGGTCTACAACGTACTCTCCTACCGTGAATCCAGCGTGAAACCCACCCCCTACGGTTACGGCTTGACAGATCCCAGGAACCTGTATATATAGATAGACAGGTAGACATGTTTGCCTTTCCTACGCTCGACAAGGCCAGTCCGATCCCCCTGTACTTGCAGCTGGCCGGTCGCCTGGAAGGACTGATCGCCGGAGGCGTCTATCCGATCGGCTCACGACTCCCCGGCGAAGAAGAGCTGGCCCGCCACTACCTGCTCAACCGCAACACGGTCCGCCACGCCCTGTCGCTCCTCACCCAGAACGGCCTGGTGCGCACCGAACGCGGGGTGGGGACGTTCGTCGAGCGGGCCCGTCTGCTCGCTCCGATCCACCGCCTCGATCGAATCACCTCCTTCGTCGACGACTTCAGCCTGGGCGACGTGAGGGCCGAAGACGTCCTCCTGGCCAGGGAGCGGGTGCGGGCGACGTCGGATCTGGCCGCCAGGCTGGGGGTCGAGACCGCCGATCCCCTGGTGCGCATCGACCGCCTGCGCCTGGCCGACGGGGTGCCCTACGTCTTCGAGCGCCAGTACTATGACTACGCCCGCTTCGGGCGCCTGCTCGAGATCGACATCCAGGGCTCGCTGTATCAACTGCTCACTCGCGAGTTTGCGGCCGACTTGCACCATTCGGTCCAGACCCTGCGCGCCGTCCTCCCGGGGCGCGAAGTCGCCGCCCGGCTGGGGATCTCGATCGAAGTCCCGTGCATGTTTCTGGAGAGCCTGACCTCGGACGCCGCCGGACAATGCCTGGAAGTGCTGCAGGCCCACTACCGCGGCGACCGTTACACGTTCCGCGTCGAATCCGGCCAGTACACCGCCGGCCCACGGAGGCCCCTATGAGCATCTCCACCGCAAAAGATATCCTGATCGAAGCCACCCAGGGCAGATACGCCGTGGGCGCCTTCAACATCACCAGCCTGGTCCAGTTCGAGGCGGTGGTCGACGCCGCCGTCGAAACCAGGTCGCCGGTCATCATCCAGACCTCGGTCAAGCCGTCGCAGTTCTACAAACCGGAGGTTCTGGTGGCGGTCTACCGGGCGCTGGCCCAGGCCGCCCCGGTGCCGGTGGCGCTGCACCTCGATCACTGCACCGACGTGGCCTACTGCAAGACCTGCGCCGACGCCGGCTACACCAACATCATGATCGACGCCTCCAAGCAGTCGTTCGACGAGAACATCCGCCAGACCAAGGAAGTGGTCGATCACTGCCACCGGCTGGGGGGCGTCTCGGTCGAAGGCGAACTGGGCACCGTCGGGGGTGTCGAAGATCAGATCAAGGTGGCCGAGGACGAAGCCCAGCTGGCCAACCCGGCCCAGGCGGTCGAGTTCGTCGAGCGCACCGGGGTCGACCTGTTCGCCCCGGCTATCGGCACTGCCCACGGCGTGTACAAGACCAAGGAGCCCAAGGTCCACTTCGACCGGCTCGAGCAGATCCACCAGATGCTTAACGGCGATGGTGTGAAGGTGCCGCTGGTGGTGCACGGCGGAACCGGGCTTCCACCGGACTACGTCGAACGCCTGATCTCGGTCGGGGGCTCCAAATTCAACGTCTCGACCGAGCTCAAGTACACCCTGGTCGACGCCACTTTCGACTACATCCAGGCCAAGCGCGAGGAGTACGACCCGGGGAAGATCGACTCCGCCGTGCGGGCGGCCACCCACAAGGCGGTGATCCACTGGATGGAAATGCTCGGGAGCCCGGGGAAGGCCTAATGGTCAGCGGAAATCTCCAGCATCGGGATCGGGGATTGGAGATTAGGGCTGGATCCTACATGGCTGTTTAGCTGATTGCTGACGGCTGCCAACGGACAGTCAGAGCTGTTCACCAACCACGCCACTCAGGAGAAACCACATGAAGCCGATGGAAGAATACTTCGTCCCGTGGCTCAAGGGCCAGAAGATGTACGTCTCTTCGCACATCGAACTGGCCTGGCGCGACCCCAAGCTCCACCGGATGATGTCGAACGAGAACCCCAACCCGCCGTCGGAGAAAGTGCTGGCCGCCATCGATCAGTACGCTCGCCTGGCCCACCGCTACCCCGACCAGGGCCTGGTGGTGCGCGGCAGGATCGCCGAGATCAACGGCCTGGCCGGCCCGCAGAACGTGATGCTGGGAAACGGCTCGAGCGAGATCTACGACATGATCTGGCGCAGCCTGGTGGCCCCCGGCGAAGAGGTGATCCAGCACACCCCGTGCTTCGGGATCTACAAGCTGCGCTGCGCCGCCGTAGGCGGCAAGCTGGTCTCGGTGCCGATGCGCTATGAACACAACGAGCTGCGCTACGACGCGGAGGCCATCCTCGCCGCCATCACACCCCGCACCAAAGTGGTGGTGGTGGCCAACCCCAACAACCCGACCGGCAACTTCATGGAAGCGGAGGGCTTCCTCCGTATCGCCGAGACCGGCGTGCCCTTCGTGGTGGACGAGGCCTACGTCGAGTTCGCCGGCCTCGAGCGGTCGCAGGTGGCCCTGGTGCGAAAGTACAAGAACGTGATCATCACCCGTACCCTGTCCAAGGCCTACGGCCTGGCCGGCCTGCGCTTCGGCTACCTGATGGCCGATCCCGAAATCGTGGCCACGATCGCGGCCATGCTGATCCCGTGGAACCTGGGCACGATCGCCATGTGGGCGGGCCTGGCGGCCCTGGAAGACGTCGACGGGCTGCAGGAGCGCGCCGCCTTCAACAACCAGCAGGTGATGCTGATCGAGGAATCGCTCAGCGAAGTTTCCGGGCTGACCGTCTTCCACTCCTACGGCAACTACATTCTGTTCGACGGCAAGGCCACCGGAAAGAAGGGCAAGGACATGGTCGACTTCGCCCTGAAACGCGGCTTGATCTTCCGCGGCCAATCGGACATGTACGGCAGCGACGGATGGTTCCGCATCACCATCGGCTCGGCCGAAGAGAACCGTCTGGCCATCGAAACCATCCGCGAGTTCTACCAGAGTTGAAGAACCAGCCCGATCGGCGGCCCGGGCCGGGCCGATCGAGTTCGCAACAGGAGGAAGCATGACTCCCATCCAGGCCATCTTCTTCGACCAGGACGGCGTGATCATCGACACCGAGCGCGACGGCCATCGGGTCTCGTTCAACGACACCTTTCGTGAGTTCGGCTTCGACTTCGAGTGGAGCGTCGAGCAGTATCACCAACTGCTGCAAGTGGCCGGCGGCAAGGAGCGCATGAAGCACTACCTCAACACCAAGGGCTTCGGCAAGCCGGTGGCGCCGGGCGAGGTCGACGACCTGATCGCCCGCATGCACAAGCGCAAGACGGCGATGTTCATTGAGATGATCGAGGCCGGCCAGCTGCCCCTGCGTCCTGGCATCCATCGCTTCCTGCACGAGGCGGTGGCGGCGGGGTTGCGCCTGGGCGTGTGCACCACGTCCAACGAGAAGGCGGCCCAGGCCATCGCCGGCGGGATGCTGAAGGACATTCCTTTCGAATTCGTCCTGGCCGGCGACGTGGTCGAGAAGAAGAAGCCGGCGCCCGACATCTACCAACTGGGACTCGCAAAGTCCGGCCTCAAGCCGGAGCACGTGTTCGTGGTCGAGGACTCGCGCAACGGGGTGCTGGCAGGCAAGGCGGCCGGCCTGCGGGTGCTGGCGACCACCAACGTCTACACCGAACAGGAAGACCTGTCGCCGGCCGAGATCATCGTTTCCAGCCTGGGAGATCCAGGCGGCGAAATGGCCGTCCTCCAGAAGGGCCCGGCGGACGTCGTGCAGGACGGCCTGGTGCACGTGGCAGACGTGGTGCGCGTGCTGTCGGGCTGAACCTCAAGGGTCACGCCTCTGCCGGGGACCACGGATCGTCGGTGCCGGGGCTTGGGCCCAGGGCCCGGCGCGCCCGACCGCGACGGGCGCCCGTCTGTCTTCGACCAGTTTGACGTCGAAGGGGCGCCCTCGCCCGACGCCCGCTGGGCTGCCGGGCCTGGCTTCAAGTCCCTGGCGGGATGGTTCCCGATCCCCGGCAGGGCCGTAATGGGACACGCCTTCAGGCCTTGATGCGCTCCCCCTTCGGATCGTAGAGCGGTTCCTTCTCAACGGTCAGACCGATCGATTCCCCGAAGAGCTCGGTCTTCAGACGCACACCCGGCTTGGCCAGTTCCAGCGGCAGGTACCCATAGGCGATGCTCTTGCGCACCGAGTAACCGTAGCCACCCGAGGTGATCCAGCCCACCACCTCCCCGTCGTGGAAGATCGGCTCATTCCCCAGGCCCACCGCGGTCGGATCTTCCAGGCTCATGCAGCACAGCTTGCGGCGAAGACCTTCCTTCTTCTGCTTCTCCAGAGCCTTCTTGCCGAGAAACTCGCTCTTGTCGAGGCGCACGAAGTACCCCAACCCCGTCTCATAGGGCGTGTAGTCCGGCGAGATATCGGCGCTCCAGTAGCGGTAGCCCTTCTCCAGCCGCAAGGTGTCGATCGCCTTGTAGCCTGCGGGAACCAGGCCGTGCGGCTGGCCGGCTTCCCACAGCGAGTCCCACAGCGCCTGGCCGTACTCCATGCCGCAGTAGAACTCCCAGCCCAGCTCGCCGACGTAGGTGACGCGCATTGCCAGCGCCGGGACGTTGGCGACAGTGATGCGTCGGGCGGTCATGTAGGGGAAACCTTCGTTCGACATGTCGTCCCGGGTGACGCTCTGTACAATGGCTCGCGCCCGGGGGCCCCACAGCCCGAGGCACATCCGGCTCCCGGTCACATCGTCGACCGAAACCGATCCGTCATCGGGTGCGTGCACCCGGATCCAGTTCAGGTCGTGGACCCCGAAGGCGGTGCCGGTGATGATCAGGAAGCGGTCCTCCGCCAGCCGGGTGACGGTGAAATCGCACTCGATCCCGCCGCGCTCGTTGAGCATCGAGGTGTAAACCACTTCGCCCGGCGGGCGGTCGACGTCATTGGCGCACAGGTGCTGGAGGAACCCGGCCGCCCCCGGGCCACGGATTTCGATCTTGCTGAAGGAGGTCTCGTCGAACAGGCCGGCGGCGGCCCGAGTGTGAAGGTGTTCGTAGCCGATGGCCGGCGACCAGTGCATCCCGGCCCAGCCGCGCGGCCGGTAACCGTGATCGGCCTTGGCCTCATGCGGCAGGTACCAGTTCGGCCGCTCCCATCCGAACTTCTCGCCGAAGGCCGCCCCCAGGTCTCGCTCGCGCCCGTAGGCCGGGCTCAGGCGGAACCCCCGCTCGGTCTGGCGCTCTTCGCCCGGCAGATGGATGTCGTAATAACGCGAGTTGCTCTCGATGGTGCGGTTCAGGGTGAACGCCTGGCCGACGTAATGCGGGCCGAAGCGGCGCACGTCCAGCCGCCAGCAGTTCCACTCGGGAGTGCCTTCGATGATCCATTCGGCCATCGCCTTGCCCAGGCCGCCGGCTCCGGCCAGCCCGTGGGCGCAGAACGCCGCCGCCACCCAGAAGCCCCGCACGTCGGTGGGGCCCAGCAGGAACTCCCCGTCCGGGGTGAAGCCCTCCGGACCGTTCAGCAGCTGCACGATCTCGGCCTTCTCGACCGCCGGCACCCGATGGATCGAGTTCTCCATCAGCGGGGTGAAGCGCTCCCAGTCCGGAGGCAGCAGTTTGTACTTGAAGTCTTCCGGGATTCCGTCGAGGCCGAACGGCGCCGGATTGCGCTCGTAGCCTCCGGTGATCAACCCGCCGACCTCCTCGCGCCAGTACACCAGGTGATCCGGGTCGCGCATCGTGGGAACGTCGTGGTCGAGACCGTCGATCGGTTTGGTGATCAGGTACAGGTGGGCGAAGGGGATGATCGGCAGGGTGATCCCGACCATGCGGGCGATCTCGTTGCCCCACTGGCCGGTGGCGTTGACCACGACCTCGGTGGTGATGGCGCCGCGATCGGTCACGACCTGCTCCACGCTGCCGCGCTTCAGCCGGATGCCGGTGACCGTGGTGCCTTCGAAGATCCGAACCCCGCGGTTCTTGGCTCCGGCCGCCAGCGCGTTGGTCAACCCGGTCGGGTCGATGCTGCCGTCGGTGGGTGTGAAGACCGCCCCCAGCACGCCATCCGGGTTCATCAACGGCCACATCCGGTGCGCTTCTTCGGCGCCGATCATCTCGAGCGGCATTCCGAACGATCGGGCGAAACCCACCTGGCGCTTCAGTTCTTCCATCCGCTCAGGGGACGACGCCAAACGCAGGCCGCCGACCTCGCGCCAGCCGGTGTCGATCCCGGTTTCTTCTTTGAGCGTGCGGTACAGGTCGGTGCTGTACTTCATCATCCGGGTCAGGTTGAAGTCCGAGCGGAGCTGGCCCACCAGGCCGGCCGAGTGCCAGGTCGAGCCGCAGGTCAGCTCGCCGCGTTCGACCACCACCACGTCGGTCCAGCCCATCCTGGCCAGGTGGTAGGCGATCGAACAACCGCCCACCCCGCCGCCGATGATCACCACCCGAGCCTGCGAGGGGAAGTCAGACGCCATGAACGGCCTCCTTGAGCCAGTCATTCCAGTCAGAATCGCCGATCCCCTCGGCCGCTCGACGGAAGTGCTTATCGGCGTAGGTGCGGAAGTCGAAGTCGAGGCGGGAAATCCCGCTCTGCAGCAGGCCCCACATGGCTTCGCGCATATCGGAAGCCACCCGCATCAATTGCAGCCGGGAGAACAAGCCGTCGTCGGCTCTCCCGAAGTAGGCCTGCAGCAGGGTCCGGTCCTGCGACCGGTCGAAGTCGTGGTTGCGGGAGAAGTTGGCCAGGTCGAAGAACACGTCGCCCATCCCGGCGTACTCCCAGTCCAAGATGCGCAGGCGGCCGTCGTCCAGGAAATTGGCGTTGAGCAGATCGTTGTGGCACAGCCGGGGTGTGCCGGTGGGCAGGATGGTCCGCACCGATTCGAGGTGGCCTCGCAGCCCGGCGAAATCGGGCGGAAAGCCCACCCCGCGCTCGCGGGCCAGCCGGGCGTACTGGTCTACCACGTCGAAGGCCGAGAACTTCCCGGGGATCCGTGCCAACCCGTGGATCACCCGCAAGGCTTCCGCCACCCGGGCGATCGTCTCCGGCCGGCCAATCGCCTCGAGCGACAGCGGCCGTCCTTCCAGGAAGCGGGTCACCAGGCAGCCTTCCGGGCGCAGGAAGTCGACCACTTCCGGCGCCAGCCCGACGGCTGCCGCCGCCCGGCTGGCGGCGTATTCCACCTCGCGATCGATCCCCAGCAGGTCGGTATTGTCGCCCACCAGGCGCAGCACGAAGGAGTCCCCCCCACGTCGATGCGAAAGTTCAGATTGGTGATTCCCCCGCCCAGCGGGGTCGAGCGCAGGTCGGAGGCGTCGCGCCAGGCGGGGATCCGTCGAATTGCCTCCTCAAGCGTCAGCGCCACGTTTCGGTTCTTTCCCTCACCGCAGGGCCATGCAACTCAACCGGGGATGTCCGAAGGTCCGGGGTCAGCGGCCCACTGGCCAGACCGGTGACGGAGGGCCACTCACCGCGGACGGCCTCAGGCGCGCCAGGCCGATCCCGGCCGACCCATCTCATGCACGATGTCGTAGCTCGAGATGATCCCCAGGGGCAGCCCGGCCGGGTTCTGGGGATCGACGACCACCAGTCGATGCAGATGGGATTCGATCATCTGCTGCGCCGCCTGCTGCAGGCTGGCGCTGCGCCGGATGGTGGAGGCGGGGTGCATCAACTGCGCCGCCGTCTTGCCCGAGCAGCCTTCCCCGTCGAGGCATCCCAGGAAATCGAAACCGCTGATCATGCCCTGCAGCCGGCCCGCCGCGTCGAGCACCACCACCGAGCGGAACCGGGAGTCGGTCAAGCCGCGGGCCACTTCCAGGGCCGGGGTGTCGCTCCGGCACACCAGCATGGCGGACGACATCACGTCGCCGACCGTCGCCCGCCCGATCGGGTCTTGCGCCGCCAGGTGGCCCACGAAATCCGACATCGAGACCACGCCCAGCGGGGAACCGCCTTCGGTGACGACCAGCCGGTGGACCCCCTTGCGGCGCATTTCCTCGGAGGCCGCCTTCACGGACTGGCCGGCGTCGATCGTGTCGAGCGGAGACGACATCAGCTCTCCGGCGGTCATCGACCGCATGGCGGCCAGGCTCTCGGCGTCTCCCGAAAGCCACTCCCCCGCCAGCAGGTCGAAGTCCGACAGCAGCCCGACCGGAGTGCCGTTGCGGTCGACCACGATCAGCGCGTGGATCCGGTGCTCGGTGAGCAGAGCCGCCGCCTCGCCCAGTGAAGTGCGGCGCGGACAGGTGACCAGGCCGCGCCGCATCAAGTCACGCACCAGGGTGGTCAATCTCGCCACTTCCCTTCACCAACCCGACCGGCCGTGCCGGGGGCTGGTCGCTATTGGACTTCGTCGACGTCCTTGTACCACTTGACCCGGTCGCCGACGCGCGCCCGCAGGCGCCAGGCCACCGATTTGGGCTCCGCCTCCAGGCGCTCCACGATGGCTTGCACCTGATCGGCCACGCGTTCCTTGTGGGCCGAGTTGAGCTGGGGATAGCCCGCCGCCAGCTGGCGCACTTTTTCCAGGTTCATGCTGGTGGTTCGCCACAGGCCCCAGTCCCCGGCGCACAACGCCGCCACGCGGTCCATGTTGATCGTCTCCCGGTCGGTGTCTCCCAGAGAGTGTTCCAGCAGGAGCATGATCGTGTCGATCACGTCTTTCTCGTTGATCTTGACGATCTGCATCTTCTCCAGGAGCATTTCCGCCAGCGGGATCGTAGGATCGTCCGCCTCCAGGCGCCCGTTCCACGGGATCACGTGGCAGAAATCGAGCTTCTCGTAGAAGACGTCCACGTGCATCCGGCTGGCGCCGTTTTCGAAGATAGCCCGCATGCCCTCGGTCACCACGAAGATCTCGCGGTTCTCCAGGTAGCCGAGGCCGGCCAGCAATTCCGACACTCGCTTGGCCTGGCGGTTGTAGGAGGCGAAATCGATGTCGGTGTAGGCCCGGCCCATCTCGGCCTGCAGGCCTCCGAATTGCGGGCAATGCACCTGGAATGCCAGCGAACCAAGCAGTCGCAACACCACGCCGCCGTCGCGGGCGGCGCCGACGATGCGGCGAACCTCTGCCTCAAATCTCTCCCGCTCGGCCGCGTCTTGCGGGCCCATTCCGATTGCAGTGTCTGGCATGGGTGATTGGCCCCGGTGCGCCTGGCTCCCGGATTGTACACGAGGCGACAGGTTGTTGCATAATCAATCGGAATCGCCCATAATGTGACGAAGCACGACTGGGCTTCTCCGGATTCCCCAAGGATCCAAATGGCCAAGAGCCTGATTCCGGCCCAGCGCCACGACCGCATCCAGGCCTATCTTCAGCAACAGCGCGTCGCCAGCATCGCCGAGCTCAGCCAGTGGCTGGAGGTCTCCGAGGCGACCATCCGCCGCGACCTGGAGGCCCTGGAGAACGCCGGGGTGGTCGAGCGGACGCATGGCGGGGCGATCCTGACCCGCCACCTTCCCAGCGAACCGATCTACGCCGACAGCGCCGGCCGCCACCCTGTCGAGAAGCGTCGGATCGGAGAAGCGGCGGCGGCGCTGGTGGCCGACGGCGAGACCGTCTTGATCAACAGCGGCACCACCACCACCGAAGTGATGCGCTACCTCGCCCTGCGCTCCGAACTCCGCCGGCTCACCCTGATCACCACCAATGTGCGCGGCGACCCTGGAAGCCCGCCAGGCGGGGTTCGAGGTGATCCTGCTCGGGGGTCAGTTTCGCCCGCAATCCAACGCCGTGGTCGGAGAACCCGCCCTGCAGTTCCTCCAGCGCATCTACGCCGACCGCTGCTTCCTGGGGGTGGACGGGTTCAGCCTGAAGTGCGGCCTGACGACGCCGGTGGCGGCCGAAGCCGAAATCGCCCGGGTCATGCTCGAGCGCACCCGGGGAGTGGTCGGGGTCGCCGCCGATTCGAGCAAGTGGGGGGTGGTCTCGAATTTCGAGATCGCCCCGCTGCAACGCACGCACGTCCTGGTTTCGGACGGCGGTCTGCCCGACGACGCGCTGGCCGACCTGACGGCGCACGGCCTGCGGGTGCATTGCGCCGCCGGAGCAGAGACGGAACCGGCTCTCCGGAGCGAGAACGACCCGAACGGAAGACGCTGACCGACCTGGAGCCGCCGCATGCCCCTCTTCGCCAAAGCCGGGAAGCCCAAGACCACCCTGTACTTCGCCACCGATGTCCACGGCTCGGAACGCACCTGGCGCAAGTTCGTCAACGCCGGCAAGTTCTACGAGGCCCAGGTCCTGGTGATGGGCGGCGACATCATCGGCAAGCTGGCCATCCCGATCATCCGCGAAAAGGACGGCGGCTACCGGGCCACCCTGCAAGGGCGCACCGAGACCTACCGCAGCGACGAAGAGCTCAAGGCGCTGGTCGACCGGATCGGGGTGCTCGGCTTCTACAGCAAGGTGATGGAGCAGGACGAGTTCGAAGCCCTGCAGGCCGACCCGGCGGCGGTGGACGCGCTGTTCCACGACCTGGCACGCGCACGGCTGGAATCATGGGTCCAGCTGGCGGACGAGCGCCTGCGCGGCACCGGGATCCGCTGCTACATCACCGGCGGCAACGACGACTACGCCGACGTCCTGGCGGTGCTGCCCACCGACGGCGCCGGGCCGGTGCGGGCCTGCGAGGGCGAGGTGATCCCCATCGACGACCGGCACACCATGGCCAGCCTGGGCATCAGCACGCCGACCCCCTGGAAGACACCGCGCGAAGTGACCGAAGACGAGCTGGGCGAGATGATCGAGAAACTGGTGGCGGGCGTGCCCGACCCGGCCCAGTGCCTGTTCAACTTCCACGACCCGCCCAACGACTCGACCCTCGACACCTGCCCGATGCTCGACTGGACCACCGATCCCCCGTCGCAGATCGTCAAGGCCGGACAGGTGGTGCTCCACGGCGCCGGCAGCAGCTCGGTGCGCCGGGCCATCGAGACCCACCAGCCCCTGCTCGGCCTGCACGGCCACATCCATGAATCTCCGGGGGTCGTCCGACTCGGTCGGACTTTGTGCGCCAACCCCGGAAGCGAGTATGGCGAAGGCGTGCTGCGCGGGTTCCTGGCCACGCTGGGGGCGGGCAAGGTCGAGAGCTACCAGCTCACCACCGGCTGAGGGCGCAACTCGCCAAGACGAAGGAGGTGCTCGAAAGAGAACCGAAGAGCGGGAAACGTTCTACCGATCCGATCGCTATTGAGGAGGAACGGCAATGGCAACAGTCGCGGCGACGCCGGAAGTCTTCACCCGCAAGGCCTCGGGGCTGGTGCGGGTGATGTCGCCCTATTCGGCGTTCATCTACAACATCCTGACGATGGGCCTGATCTTTCCCTGGACCTACCTGATTGCGCCGGGCGCCCTGCCGGGGGGCAAGCTGGTGTGGGGCATCCTGCTGGCGATGGTCATCGAGATCCCCATCGCCTTTGCCTATGTGTGGCTGTCGACCGCCTTGCCACGCTCGGGAGGCGATTACGTCTTTGAGAGCCGGGTCTTCGGCGGCGGGACGGCCTTCACCGTGGTGATGTCGGGCTACGTGATCTGGATCCTGCAGTGGGTGGCCCTCTCGGGCTGGCTGCTGTCGTATCTGGGCTTCGCCCCGCTCTTCCTGGGGCTGGGCGCCACGATGGGGAACCCGGCGCTCTCCGAAATCGGTGTGTGGTTCACACAATCCACCGGGATCATCATCGTCAGCATCTTGAACGCTCTGGTGGCGATGCTGATCCTGATCAGCGGATTCAAGAACTACGTCCGCTTCCAATGGGTGATGTGGTACGTGGTCCTGGCGGCCTTTGCCGTCATGTTCGGGGTGCTCTTCCTGACCCCGGCCAGCCAGTTCGTCGAACGGCTGAACGCGTTCGCCGTGGCATCGGGAGGCGTGACGGACTTCTACCAGACGGCGCTCGGGGCGGTCACCGGCCGCCGGGATCGAAACCAATCCGCCGTTCAGCCTGCTGTTCACCCTGCTGGTGGCTCCCATCGCATGGACCTCGCTGCAATGGGCCACCTACTCCGCCCAGCAGAACGGCGAAATCAAGGACGCCCGCTCGTTCAAGAGCCAGGCCTTCATCCTGGTCGGCTCTTTGATCTTCACCGGCCTGCTGCTGGCGCTGCTCGCCGTCGGACTCGAGCGACTGGCGGGATCCGAGTTCCTGTACGTCGCCGGAGCGGGCTACTGGTCGGGTGTCGGCGAAGCGACGATCTCGGGCTTCTATCTGTGGCCCAACATCGTCGCCGTGGCGATGGTGGCAAGCCCGATCATCGTCTTGCTCATCGGCCTCGGCTACCTGCTCAACTCGCACCAGATCGTGCACAACTGCTACATCGGCATGACCCGGGTGATGGTTGCCATGAGCCTCGACCGGCTGCTGCCCGAGTGGGTGAGCAAGGTCGACGAGCGCAGGCACACCCCGGTCAACGCCCACCTGACCTACTTCCTGGCCAGCATCCCGGTGATCCTGGCCTACAACCTGGTTCCGGGATGGGTCGGTCTGACGCTGGGAGTGACCTTCGGCTGTGGCTACGTCTTCATCGTCACCTGCCTGGCCGGCGCGCTGCTTCCCTACCGCGCCACCCAGGTCTACCAGGCGTCGCCGGGGGCGAAGTACACCGTCGCCGGATCGGTCGCGGCCGTCTTCACCGCCCTGGGGGTCGTTGGCTTCCTGTGGACGACGTTCACCCTGGCGCCTTCGGCCTTCGCCGCCACCCCGATCGTCGGCTGGATCGTGGATCTGATCGCGATCGGCGGGGTGGTCCTGTTCCTGTACCCGATGCGCTCGCACATCATGGGCTGGCTGCGGGGCGAGAAAGCTCCCTGGCTGTCGGCTCTGGGCATGCTGGGCGGAGGCTTCGGCGGGGCGATGGTCGTCGCCTTCCTGCTGGCGCCCGAGCTCGGCGTGCTGGGCAACTGGGACTTCTCGGCCCTTCCCGGTAGCCTGTGGGCGCAGATCATCGCCATCGGGATCATCGTGGTTTCGGCCGTATGGTACGTTCTGGCCAAGAAGGCCCAGAAGGCGCGGGGCATCAACGTCGAGTTCGCCTTCAAGGAGATCCCGCCCGAGTAGTCCTTCCGAACATCCGACCGTGGGGGGAGGGGGTTCTCACCTCCCCCCACGGATTCCACAACCGACCGGCGCCCCTGCCGGGAATGGCGAAGCATCCCGTTCACGGCCTCGAAGCCAGGCCCATCGGGGCGCACCAGGCCCTCCGGCGCGTGGCGCATCCCCTGCCGACGATTCGCCCTGTAGAATCACGGGTGCACTTCGGGCGCGGCTGGAAACGCCTTCTCAGCGGAGAACTCGGCCGGCGCGCACTCTCTTCGGCACCGGAGCCCAAGCCATGAGGTTTTCTCGGATCCACCTCCCCACCCCTCCCCTCGATCCCGCCAGGAGGCTTTCATGAAGGATCAGGCGCGCGCCGTCGTCGTCGGCGGCGGAATCATGGGCGTCAGCATCGCCTATCACCTAGCCCGCATGGGCTGGACCGACGTCGTTCTTATCGAGAAGGGCGAGATCGCCACCGGCGAGTCGGGCTTCGCCGCCGGGCTGGTGACCCAGTTCCACACCTCTCCGACCCTGATGCAGATCCGCAAGTACAGCATCGAGCTGTTCTCCGAGCTCAAGCTGTTCCACCACGTCGGCAGCCTGCGGCTGGCGTCCACCCCGGCGCAGCTGAAGGAGCTGCAGCGGAACATCAGCCAGGCGCGCGCCATCGGCCTGGAGGTCGAACTGATCTCGGCGGCCGAGGCGGTGAAGCTGTTCCCGATGTCCGACCGCGAGCTGTACGGCGCTATCTACCTGCCGCGAGACGGCCATCTCGATCCGTACGGCGCCACCACCGGGCTGGCGCAGCACGCCCGTCAGCTCGGGGTGACCATCCACACCGGCACGCGCCTGACCGGGATTCGGCTTTCCCCGCGCGGCGAGGTCACCCACGCCGTCACCGATCAAGGAGACATCCGCACCGAGGTGGTGGTCAACGCCGCCGGGCTGTGGGGTCCGCAGGTGGCCGCCTTCGCCGGGGTCCACATCCCCAGCACACCGGTCGATCACCAGCACATTGCCTTGAAGGCCGTTCCCGGTCATGAGCTCCCCTTCGAAACGCCCTGCCTGCGCGATCCCGACAACCTGATCTACCTCAAGGAAGAGGCCGGCGGCCTGGTGATCGGGGGCTACGAGCTCAATCCGACCGCCCGCTGGGTGGACGGGGTCCCCTGGGAACACGGGGGGCAGGCGCTGGCTCCCGACTTCGACCAGTTCGATCCGATCCTGGAAGGCGCCATCCGGCGCATCCCCTTCCTGGAGAAGGCCGAGGTGGTGTCGCTGATCCGTCATCCGGGAGCGTACACGCCCGATTCGCGCCCGATGCTTGGGCCGGTGCCGGGTGCGCGCGGCTTGTGGCTGGCGGCCGGTCTGTCGCTCAACGGGTTTGGCGGAGCGGGCGGGATGGGCAAGGTGCTGGCCGAATGGATCATCGAGGGCGAACCCTCGCTCGATTTGGCCTCGTTCCACGGCTGGCGCTTCGGGCGCAACTACGCCGACCCGGCCTACGCCGCCGAACGCACCCGCGAGGGCGTCAAGTACTACTACTACCTGCGTTTCCCGAACGACGAGAACGAATGGGCCCGCCCCCGTCGGATCAGCCCGGTGCACGGCCGGCTCCAGGAGTTGGGCGCCGTCTTCGGAGAGAAGAACGGATGGGAGCGCGTCAACTACCTCCAGCCGGGACAGGCCTGGCGCCGCGCCGGCGCCGACCAGCGCGACCCCGCCTGGCAGTGGGGCCGCCCGCCCTATTTCGAACGGCTGCGCCAGGAACACCTGGCGGTCCGACAGAACGTGGGGCTCTTCGACATGTCGTCCTTCGGCAAGGTCGAGGTCATCGGGGCGGGCGCCCTGCCGCTGCTGCAGCGCCTTTCCGACAACAACCTCGACGTGCCGGTCGGGAAGGTGGTCTACACCCAATTCCTCAACAGCCGCGGCGGGGTCATCGCCGACCTGACCATCACCCGCATGGCGGCCGATCATTTCCGGGTCGTCACCGGCTCGGCCTTCATCGGGCACGACCTGGGGTGGATCCAGATGCACCTCGATCCGGCCGACGGCCCGGTGGAGGTGCGCGAGGTCACCGAAGACTTGGCCTGCCTGGGGCTGTGGGGACCCCGCGCCCGGGAAGTACTCCAATCCGTGGCCGACTCAGACGTCTCGAACCAGGCGATGCCCTACATGACGGGCGCCGAGATCCGGTTGGCCGGATTCACGAGCTTCGCCCAGCGGGTGACCTACGTCGGCGAGCTGGGCTGGGAGCTCTACGTTCCTCGGGAGCGCGCCCTGCCCGCCTGGGACGCCCTGGTCTCCGCCGCCCGGCAGCACGGTCTCGAAGTGGGGGGTTACAAGGTGCTCGATTGCCTGCGACTCGAAAAGGGGTACCGCTACTACGGCATGGACGTCACCATGCTTGAGACCCCGTATGAGGCCGGCCTCGGCTTCTGTGTCCGGCTGAATAAGGGAGACTTCATCGGCCGCGGCGCGTTGCAGCAGGCACGCCAGACCGGCTTGAAGAAGAAATTGTCCACCCTGACCATCGGCACCGAAGAGTACCTCCCGCTCTACGGCGGCGAAGCAGTGCTGCAGGGGAAGGACGTGGTCGGACGGCTGCGCAGCGCCGGCTACGGCTTCAGCGCAAACCGCAACATCGCCTACAGCTACCTGCCGGTCGATCTGGCAGCTCCGGGGCTGGAGCTCGAGATAGAAATGTTCGGCAACCGGGTGGCGGCTCAGGTGGCCGAGGATGTGCTGATCGACCCGGAAGGGAAGAAACTTGTCGCCTAAGACCATCCTGGCCGGCACTGCCAGGCGGAGCCAGGGGCGGTGTGGCAATCTCGCCCGCCCGGTGCGACCACGATGACCCTCACCATCGATCAAGTCGCTTCCCTGCTTCCCTCCTGGCAGGGCCGCCGGGTGAACGTTCAACCCATCAGCGGCGGCCTGACGAACACCAACTTCCGGGTGGAAGTCGACGGGACGCCACGGTTCGTGCGCATTCCCGGCCAGAGCACCGAGCTGCTGGCCATCGACCGGCCCAATGAGATCCACAACGCCCGCGCCGCGGCCCAGGCCGGCGTCTCCCCCCGACTGCTGGAGGTCCTGACCCCGGAAAACGTCATGGTCTTCGAGTTCATCCAGGGCCAGACGATGTCGATCGAGAGTCTGCAAGCGGAGGGGATGCCGACGAGGATCGCCGATTCGCTGCGACGACTTCACGCCGGGCCGCGCTTTCTGCAGGACTTCGACATGTTCCGGCTGGTCGAGTTCTACCTGTCGATCTGCGACGATCACCAGGTGCGCATCCCCGACGGCTATCGCGCCCAGCGATCGCGGGTGGCGCAGGTCGAGCAGGCCCTGCGGCGCAACGCACTGCCGACGGTCCCCTGTCACAACGACCTGCTGGCCGAGAACTACATCGATGACGGTCGACAGTTGTGGCTGATCGACTTCGAGTACAGCGGCAACAACGACCCGTGCTTCGAGCTGGGCAACACCTGCCAGGAGCTGCAGTACGACCAGGCTCGCTTCGCGGAGCTGTGCGCCGCCTACTTCGGCCAGGCCACTCCTTCCCACCTGGCGCGCATGCGGCTGTTCGCCCTGATGTCCGACGTCGGATGGACCCTGTGGGGCGCCATCCAGGCCAAGATCTCGACCCTGGATTACGATTTCTGGGACTACACCCTGAGCCGGTGGAATCGGGCCCTGGCGATCCTCAACGGTTCCGAAATCGCACGATGGTTGGACGAAGCCTAGCGCCGGCGCACAAGCGACGGACGCCTCGCCCGGCGACCGGCGCGCCCTGATGGCCCGGTCGCCTGCGGCGCCCACCCTCGAGGAGATCGTCGCCTCCATCCCGGCCTGGCGCGGTCAGGAGGTGGAAGCCACGCCGATTTCCGGCGGCATCACCAACCGGGCGTTGCAGCTGCGGGTCGGCGGAACCCCGTACTTCGTCTCGATCCCCGGGGCCCACAGCCACCTGCTGGCCATCCCGCGGGCCCAGGAAGTCGAGAACGCCCGTCGGGCCGCGGCCGTGGGGATTTCGCCGCAAGTTGTGCACTACCTGCCCGATTCAGGCGTGATGGTGGTCGAGTGGCTCGAAGGGCGCACGCTGGGCGTGGGAGACATGCACAGCCCCGAGCTGGTGGCCCGGGTGGCCGCCGCCGCCCGCCAACTCCACCGAGCCCGTCCGTTCGCCAACGATTTCGACCTGTTCCGCCTGGCCCGGGAGTATCGTCAACTGCTCTCTCGCGAGAAGATGCAACCCCCTGTCGGCTACGACGGCTACCGCCCGTTGTGGCGGGAGCTCGAAGCCGCCGCCAACGCCCGTCGGGAGCCGACCCGCGCCTGCAGCAACGACCTGGTGCCGCAGAACGTGATCGATGACGGCCAGCGGCTGTGGATCATCGACTTCGGCTACAGCGGCAACAACGATCCGTGCTCCGAGCTGGGCAACGCCGCCGCCGAATGGGTTCTCAACCACGACGAGATGGAAGGGTTGTGCGCCGCCTACTTCGGCGCCGCCGAAGCGCGCCGCCTGGCGCGCATGCAGCTGTACGCCCTCCTGTCGGATGCGGCGTGGAGTTTGTGGAGCGTAATCCAGGAACGGCTCTCGGATTTGGACTTCGATTTCACCGGCTACGGCGCGGAGCGCTGGAACCGGGCGCGGGCCCGCCTGGATTCCGACGACTTGCCGATCTGGATGCGGCAGGCCGCCTGACCTCCGTTTCCCCCTTTGGCCTCACCGGTCCGGCCCACGTCTCAGATGTATAGATGCTCGGGGTCGACGTCTTCGCGCAGCACGCGCAGCTCCTCGACTGTCGGCGGCGGGCTGTGCTCGATCCGGTCGGCCATCCGCAGTTCGAAACCGGTGTTTTCCTCCACCTGCTCCACCGTCACCCCCGGCTGAGTCGCCCGTAGGCGCATGCGCTTGGTGGCCGGCTCGAAGTCGAGTACGGCCAGGGTGGTGACCACCCGGTAGGGCCCGGTTTCGCGCGGCAGGCCGGCTGCTTCCCGCTGACCGGGTCCGCCCAGGTATCCCGGGGTGGTGATGAAGTCGACCCGCTCGACAAATCGGCGCCGGTCGTGCGGCACGATAGCGATGGTCCGCCAGCAGTGCGATCCCACGTCGTTTCCCCCTCCTGAGCCGGGCAGGCGCACTTTCGGCCGATCGTGATCCCCGATGACGGTCGTGTTCAGGTTGCCGTAGGGGTCGATCTGCGCCCCTCCCAGAAACCCGTACTCCACGAAGCCCCGCTGGGCCGTCTCGACGATGTCACGGATGCCCGAGGCGGCGACGGCCCGGTGGAAGGTGCATCCGCCCCCCACCGCCAGCGGCAGAGTTTCCAGGATCGCTCCGGTGCCGCCGAACTCGAAGATCGGCACCAGGTTGGGCGCCTGCATCTTCTGCGCCAGGGAGGCGGCCAGCATCGGAATCCCGGTTCCGATGAAGGCCGTGGTGCCGTCTTCCATCAGACGGGCGGCGGTGCAGATCAGCAGCTCGCTGGCGTTGTAGCCGCGCTCATCCATGACGGCCGTTCCCGTCTCGTTCGCGCAGCCCCTGCAGCCGCTCTTCGCCGAACAGGCGAAGATAGGCGGCGTGATCGTCGACATCGTAGATGAACTGATCGAGAAAGGCCTGGGCCGTGTCGGGCTGCTTGGAGGCTTCCACCCAGGCGCGGATCTGCTCTTCATCGCGCCGATACCGGTAGCACAGCTCGCCGGGGTGTGAACCGAAAGGCGCTTCCACCACCGCGTCGACCAGGTAGTAGGGGATCGTGGTGCGGTCCGGGTGGCGCCGGATCACATCCGTGTCGACGATCTCCTCGGCGCTGATGATCAGGCGCCGGGAGGCACGCGCCATTTCCGGCGCGAAACCGGTGATTCCGTCGATCTGGGCGTTCCCGAAGGCGTCGGCCCGGTGGACATGGATCAGCCCGACATCCAGGATCAGCGCCGGCAGCAGAGCGATCGGCCCTCCGGTGAACGGGCATTCGATGACCTTGGCGGCGCTGTACTTCAGGGTGTCACTGCCGAGCATCGACCGCACCGGAAGGAAGGGAACGCCCATGGCCGCCGCTTTGAAACGCCAGGCGATTCCTGCGTTGCTCCACTCGACGACCCGCTCGACGCGCCCGCTCTCGACTTCGCGCCGCAGACAGTTTGAAAGTCCGTAGACCTCCAGACCGATGTAGGTCAGGTCCAGAGCGTGCACCCGCCCGGCGGCCAGCAGCAGGTCGAGTTCGAGCACGCCCTGTCCGGCGACCCGCAAATCGGTGATCCCCTGACGAACGATCTCGTGCACCAGGCTCATCGGGCAGCGGACCGTGCCGTAGAGCTCCGTTCCGATGTAATCCCCGTCGTGGAGGAACCGGCGCACTGCCTCGGCCTCGCTCATGCGCTTGTCGACCAGGCGCTTGTCCTTGGACCGGTTCCAGGCGCGGAAGTCCTCCAGATCCGGGGGCTGGATCAGCTCGCCGATCCCTTGCTGTAGGACCCGGACCATGTCGGGCGAGATCTTGCTCACGGAGTCCATCGGCACGCTTCCTCCATCCATTCCGAACAATCCGGCCGGTTTCGTCCGGCTTTCCCCTTTACCAATGCCTGCCCCGGATTGGGGGCAGACGGTCACGGTCTGACGGCTTCATTCTAGGAGCGACGGCCCGGTCAAATGACGAACCCGCCTCAACTGACGTTCGGTCTCCGATCGGGGTTCATCCGGGCGGAACGGGCCGGGACCCAGAAAGGTCGAGGGCGATCGCCAGCGCCAGCTGCGCCGCCCGCGCCAGGAAATCCGGGTCGACGCGGTCGGCCGTGTCGAGGGTGTTTGTGCTGCCATGTGAGGTATTCCCCGGATGCCGTCCGTCCGCCGCGGCCGTGGCCGCCGGCAATGGATTTTCGAAATCCCCGATGGCGGCGATCACATAGGGATCGATCTGATCGATTTCAAAGCCGCCTCCGGTGCTCACCAGGACCAGGTCGAGCTCCGGCAGGATCTTGATCAGCTGTCCGCCGACCCCGGCGGCCTGCACGAACGCGACCTCTTCCTCGGCCGGATCCGAGACCCACCAGCCGTAACCGTCGTCCTCCGGCCGACCCCCGGCTTGCCTCATATGGCGTTCCGATGCGGCGCGACCCACGCCTCGGAGCGATCTGCCGCCCCTCCGACCGCCCCTGCAGCCACGCAGACCCAGCTTGGCCGCATCGTGGGGGTGGAGAAACAGGTCGCCCCAGCCCCGGTTGTAGCCCTGCGGATCCGCCGTCCAGACCGCCTCGTTGATCCCGAGAGGCTCGAACAGGTGGACCTCGGCGAACTCCAGGGCCGTCATCCCGGTGGCCTGCTGCAGGATCGGCGACAACAGGTGAATCGCCGGATTGCAGTACTCAAAATGGGATCCCGGCCCCCACTTCACGGGCAGGTCCAGGGTGAACTGGACCCAGTCGTCGCTGGCCATCATCGCCGCCTGAGTTGCCTGATCGGCCTCGGTGCATTCCAGACCCGAACTCATGCTGGCCAGGTGAGCCACGGTGATGCGCTGCTTGCGCTCGTCCAGGTTGGCGATGGTCCGGCCCGGAAAGAAAGAGAGCATCGGGTCGTCCAGGTTCAGTTTCCCCTGATCGGCGGCGATCCCGATCAGGGTCGTCATGACCGATTTGGTGACCGAGGCCAGGTCGTGCGGCGTGGATCCATCGTACGGGTAGAAGTACGCGTCGAGCAACACGTACCCACGCCGGATCACCATTAGGCTGTGGATCGGGATCTCCTCCTGCCGAATGGCCTGCAGCCCTTCGGCCATCACGTCGGAATGGAAGCCGCCCGCTTCGAGGGGGCGGACCTCCATTCGACAGTCGGCCAGTAGTCCGGCTCTGGCCGGGCCGGCGCAGCCGGCTGACACGCACCGACCGCCACAACCATCAGGGCCGCTGGCAGGATCCAGCGTCCCTGCCGTAAGTGCATGGACACCATTGCGTCCCTCCTTTGCGGCGAGGGTTCGCCGCGTGTTCCGTAGCCCCGCTGCGATCCAGACCTTGTGGCCGAAACCTTCCAGAAGTCGGCCGTCTTCCTCTGGAATTCCCACAAAGCAACACCTGCCCCGGCGAAAAGGGCAGGTGACAAGGGTCGTCTGTTGTCAGCTTATGGAACTTGGCCCGGGCGTTTCAACTGACGTTCATCATCAACCCCGGACGTTTTCAAAGAACCTCGGACCCGCTTCCCCTAGATCGAAGGCGATCGCCAGCCGGGATCCGCGTTGTTCGAACCGAAAGAGCATCGCCTCAGCGGCATCCCAGGACTCCCGGCGTATGGTAGGCATGACGTCTCACCCTGCCGGCCGGGCGGGCGAGGCGATAGGGTGGAAGCACCAGAGTTTCGCAAGTGGAGGACCTTTCCCATGCTCGTCTCCGACCGAATGACCCGGCCGGTCATCACCCTCCGGCCCGAAACTCCGATACAAGACGCCCTCCGCCTGATGCGCAACGAACAGATCCGCCGCGCACCGGTGGTCGACGGTTCGGGGCATATGGTGGGGATCGTTTCGGAACGTGACCTGCTCCATGCCGCCCCGTCGGACGCCACCAGCCTCAGCATCTGGGAGGTTCACTACCTGCTCAGCAAGATCGCGGTCGAGGGGATCATGACGACCGAGGTGGTCACCGTCACCGAAGACACCCCCCTGGAGGAGGCCGCCCGCATCATGGTCGACCACCGCATCGGGGGCCTGCCGGTCGTGCGCGGGTCGCAGGTGGTGGGGATCATCACCGAGACCGACCTGTTCCGGGTGTTCCTCGAGCTGTTGGGCGGCCGTGAGGCGGGGGTCCGGATGGAGGTTCTGGTGGCCGACCGCCCGGGCGAACTGGCCAAGCTGACCTCAGCCATCCACCAGGCCGGCGGCAATATCCTCTCTTTGGGAACGTTCCTGGGCCAAAGCACCGAGAACCGCATGGTAACGGCCAAGATCGCCGACATCGATCCCGCCGAAGTGAAGAGACTGATCAAGCCGATCGTCGAAAGGATCCTCGACGTCCGCCGGACCCACGCCGCTTGACATCCGCCGTTCTCGAACGCCACGGCGCGCCGGCAGCGGCGCGCCGTTCTGTTTCCCCGCGCTTAGAACTCGAGGAAGCGGTTCCCATACCTGGAGAGCGAGGTCAGGCAGGTCGAGCGGCGGCCGAACCAGCGGATGCGGCGGCGGGCCACCAGGTCGTAGGCCGAGTCCCGCACCCGGCGTGGAATCCAGCGCAGCACCCGCAGCCAGCGCCAGGGGGCCGGGAGTTGGGACAGGATGGCCAGCACGGCCTGCGACTGCGTCTCGCATCTCCCCTCCTCGACCAGAATCATCGTTCGTTCGGGAATGGCGTCTGGGCCACAGCCGCTCAGCAAGCCGGCCGCCGCCGACGATTGGAGAGCGGCGAAGCGGAAGACGGCCTGCCGGTCTTGCCGCAGGAGGAAGACCACCGACGAATTGCACAGGTTGCACCATCCGTCGTACAGCACAACCGGGGGCCCGCCGGCCCCTCCCGGGCTACCCGGCGCCGGGCTCGCCACGCTCGCGCCGCCGTTCGCGCCGCCGCTCTCGGCCGCCGGCCCCGGTCTCGGCTCGATGGGACGACAGCCAGGCGGCGCAATTCGGGTCGCGGCCCATCATCACGTCGGCCGCCAGGATGGCGGTTCGGATCGACTCCTCCAGCGGATTGGTGATGGCGCAGGTCAGCCCGCTGGCGATGGCCATCGCCAGGAAGGCGGCGTTCAGGCCGGGCCGGCCCGGCAGCCCGAAAGAGATGTTCGAGGCGCCGCAGATCGTGTTCACCCCGAGGTCGCCGCGCACCCGGCGCACGATCTCGAACAAAGCCGCCCCGGCGTAGCGCATCGCCCCGACCGGCATGGCCAGCGGGTCGATCAAGACGTCTTCCCGCGGGATCCCCATTGCCTCGGCTCGTTCGACGATCTTCCGGGCGACGGCGAAACGGACCGCCGGGTCTTCCGAGATCCCGGTGTCGTCGTTGGCGATCCCGATCACTGCCGCACCGTGGCGCTGCACCAGGGGCAGCACCGCCTCCAGCCGCTCATCCTCGCCGGTGACCGAGTTAACCAGGGCCTTTCCCTGGTAGGCGGCCAACCCGGACTCGAGGGCCTTGATGATCGACGAGTCGATGCACAGCGGCACCTCTACGGTGGATTGGACCACCCGCACCGCTTCCGCCAGCAGAGCCGGTTCGTCCACCAGCGGGATCCCGGCGTTGACGTCGAGCAAGTGGGCTCCGGCTTCCACCTGGGCGACGGCGTCGGCCCGCACCCGTTGGAAATCGCCGGCGGCCATCTCGGCCGCCAGCCGGCTGCGCCCGGTTGGATTGATGCGTTCGCCGATCACCACGAACGGCCGGTCAGGCCCGATCCTCACTTCGCGACTTACCGAACGGAGCACAGTCTCCATCAGTCATTCCTCCGGGCCGGCCGCCGCCCGCCCGCTCCCGGCGCGGCGCGGCAGCAGACCGGCGGCTTCGATGATTTCCGCCACCAGTTCCTCCTGACGGTAGGCCATGACGTGAACCCCGCGCACGCCGGGCACCTGGCGCACCTGCTGAATGATCTCGACGCAGATGCGTTTCCCTTCCTCGCGTTCCCCGACCGATCCGGCCCTCCGCAGGCGGTCGATCACCCGATCGGGGATGGTCACGCCCGGAACGTGAGCCCGCATCCACTCGGCGGATCGAGCCGAACGCAGCGGCCCCACGCCCACCAGCACCGCCGTGCGCTGGTCCAACCCCAGGTCGCGCACCCGCCGCATGAACGATTCCAGGGGCGCCAAATCGAAGCAGAACTGGGTCTGGATGAACTCCGCCCCGGCCGCCACCTTCTTCCCCAAGCGGCGGGCGCGCTCTTCGAACGGAGGCACGAAAGGGTTTTCGGCGGCTCCCAGGAAGAAACGGGGTGCCGTTTCCAGCGGCCGACCGCTCAGAAACCGGGCTTCGTCGCGCAGCGTACGCGCCGTAGCCAGCAGCGTGATCGAATCCAGATCGAACACTGGCTTGGCCTCCGGCTGATCCCCGGCCTGCACTCCGTCTCCGGTCAGACACAGGACATTGCGCACGCCCATCGCCGCCGCACCCAGCAGGTCCCCCTGGATGGCAATGCGGTTCCGGTCGCGACACGACACCTGCATCACCGGTTCATAACCGGCCCGGGTGAGCAAGGCGCATACCCCCACGCTCGACATGTGCACGTTGGCGCCCGAGGCATCGGTGGCGTTGATGGCGTCGCAGACCGAGGCCAGCACCAAAGCTCGATCATAGACGGCCTGGGCCTCGGCGCTGTCGGGGGGGTTGAGCTCGGCGGTGACCGCGAAACGTCCGGAGAGCAACACCCGTTCCAGCCGCGATCGTCCGGAAGCAGGGCCGTTGCGCGAGGCGTTCACGGTTGCGGGCTCCCCCCCCGGCGGTGCCTCATGCTGGTTCGGCCGGCCAGGCCGCCGGCCCTTGCGTCGCGGCTCCGGTCAAATCGTTGATCCAGGCCGAAGTCCCGGCCAGGCGACGGTCGACCGGCGGAAGAATCGTCTCTATCTCCCGACCGAAGCGGGGCATGCTGGCGGCCCGCTCCCACGCCGACAGCCAGACGCAACGCATCTCCGGCAGGATTTCGCAGGCGCCGTCGGCCCGCACTCCGCCGCAGGGGCCGTTGCGAAGTTCCTTGGGACATGTCATGGGACAGGTCATCCCGGTCTGGTGCAGAACGCATTGCCCGCACATCCGGCAGTCGAAGAGCGGCACCTTGCTGGCATGCTCCAGGAGAACGAAGACCTTCTCCACGGCTCCCCGGGGGCGCAACCAGCGTCGGAACGGGAGCAATCCCCGGCGCGCCGTCCGGTAGGCCAGCTCCAGCAATTCGGGGCGGGACTGAAGGAGGCTCAAGCCCCGCTCCCGACGCTGGCGTTGTCTGGCGAAGGAGGTGCGGTCCCGGCCCCGATCACCCCTCGCGCCCTCCCCGCTCCACCAACGCCGACAGTCTCTCCTGGGAGTATTCCGCTTCCAGCTCCGCCGCGCGCTGTTCGACCACCTGGTCAGGCGGCGCGTCGCTCCCCTCCCACGCCGTCGACCTCCACTCGGCCAGGTAGTCGTCGGTGTCGGTCAGCCCGCTGCGCATGGCCGCGGCGTCGATGGCCTCCTGGAACCGCGGGCTCAGGGCCCGGCCGGCGCGCGCGCTCCCGTCTCGCGCCTTCACCTGGGCCGGGATGTCGCGCCACCAGACCACCTGCGATTCAGTCATGCTTCATCAACTCCACCAGCCGAGTCTCAAGGGCGCCCAGTCCCACCGGCCGCACTTCCAGGGGCAGGCCGAGTTGGTCGGCCGCCCAGCGGGCCCGCTCGAGCAGACCCGGGTCTTCCCGTTGAGCCAGGTAGACCACGCGCGTGTAGTTGCCGAAGTAGTCCTGGAGGAGCTCGGGGTAGCGATCGATCCCCAGATTCTCCAAGACCAGATGATCGAAGGACCCGACCAGGTAGTCGGTCAGGAAGAACGTTCCGGGGGCCTGGTGCATCAGCCGGTCGAACTCCCGGCCGGCGTAGATTTCGTAGCAGTGCGGCCCGGCGATCCGCTCCACCCCTTCCTCGGCCAGCATCAGATCCAGGGCGCCGGACGACCCGCAGTCTCCATAGACGACCACCACCCGGTCGAATTCGCGGCGGACCTCCCGAATCCGCCGGCGGACGGCGGGGGCGATCTTGTGGGGATGGTTGTGCAGCAACACCGGCACCCCGACCACCTCCGCCTCCCAGCCGTACCTTTCCCGCAACTGCAGGACCTCCCGCGCCAGGGCCCCGCAGGCGATGATCGCGGTGCGGGGAGTCTGCCTCCGGGGCAATGGGGATTCGGGGTGCGCCGTCATGCAAGACCTTCTCCCGTGCCCGCTTCTCGTCCCGGGCGGAAGTCACCAAGTGCCACGGCCCGGCCGGCAGCGCCACGCCACGGATGATTCAGCAGCTCGCTCATGACTCCTGCGGCTGTGCCCCTCGCTCAGGCGACGGGCGAGCGGGCCTCCAGACCTTCGGCAATGGCCTGGATGTGCGCCGGTGTCGAGCCGCAACAGGCGCCGATCAACCAGGCTCCGGCATCCGCCACCGCACCGGCGTAGGCTGCCATATCTTGCGGCGAGGCTCCGTACACCGCTCGGCCGTCTTTCCAGGCCGGAATCCCGGCGTTGGCCTTGGCCACCAGCCGGACCCCGGGCATTCGCCGGTGCATCTTGCCGATCACCTCGACAATCTCGTCGGGTCCGTTGCCGCAGTTCCCTCCTACGGCCGCCGCCCCCCAGCCGGTGAGCGCGTCGATGGCCTTTTCCGGAGAGACGCCCATCATGGTGTGTCCCCGGGTGTCGAAGGTCATGGTGGCCAGGATCGGGATCGCCGTCGAGGCCCGCCGCACCCCTTCGATGGCCGCACGCATCTCCTCCAGGTCCGACATGGTCTCGATCCAGACCAGGTCGACACCGCCCTCGACCAGCGCCCGGGCCTGTTCGGCGAATCCTTCGGCGGCATTTTCAAACGCCAGGTCGCCGAGCGGCTCCAGGATCCCGCCGCTGGGGCCGATATCTCCCGCCGCCACGCCGGCGGTGCCGGCGGATTCGATCTCACGCCGCGCCAGCTCTGCTCCGGCGCGATTCAACTCGGCCACCCGGCCTTCCAGGCCGTGCAGCGCCAGCCGGAAACGGTTGCCGCCGAAGGTGTTGGTCAGAATCACCTGCGCGCCGGCCTGCAGGTAGCCGCGATGAACGGCGGACACGCGATCCGGGTGATCGAGATTCCACAGCTCGGGCGCCCCGCCGCTCTCGAGCCCCTGGTCGAAGAGCATGGTCCCCATGGCGCCGTCGGCCAATGCCAGGCCGGGCCGCTCCAGCAACCGCTCCCAACGATTCATCCTTCGGGCTCCTGTCTGCGGCGCGCGGCGACGAGCTCCTTGGCCGTCTGCACCGCCACCGCCGCGTCACGGCAGTACGCGTCGGCCTCGATCTCCTCGGCGAAGGCGGCGTTCAACGGCGCCCCTCCGACCAGGACGATCAACTCCTGCCGTATCCCCTGCTCTTTGAGCGTCCTGATCACCACGTCCATGTAGGGCATGGTGGTCGTCAGCAGGGCGCTCATCCCCAGGATGTCGGGTTTGTGTTCGCGTATCGCCGCCAGGAACTTCTCGATGTCGGTGTTGATCCCCAGGTTGACCACCTTGAAGCCGGCGCCTTCCATCATCATCGCCACCAGGTTCTTGCCGATATCGTGGATGTCGCCTTTGACGGTGCCGATGACCATCGTTCCGACCTGGGGAGCTCCGGTTTCGACCAGCAGCGGCCGAAGGATCTCCATTCCGGCTTTCATCGACTTGGCCGCCATCAGCACTTCCGGAACGAACAGGATCCCGTCGCGGAAGTCGGCGCCCACCACGTCCATGCCTCCCACCAGGGCGCGCGTCAGCACCTCGTACGGGGTCAACCCCCGGTCGAGAAGGATGCGAACTCCCGAAACGACCTCGTCGGCCAGGCCGTCGTACAGATCGTCCTGGATCTGCGAGATCAACTCCGGAGTCTCCAGCGTAGTCAGGTCGAGCGGTTCAGACATAGTCTCCTCGGTCAGCGTCTTCGGCGGCGGCCGCGATCGGGCGAGCGTTCGGCCGCCACCGGCAGGTCCGCCAGATGGGGGAATTCGTCGTGGGCATGGGGCAGGGCCATGGCCGCCACGAAGGTCTCCTGGAAGTCGGGGTCGGTGGCGATCTGAACGTGTTCCACCCAGCCGGCCAGGCGCTCGGCTTCCAGCCGGGCCTTCCGGTTGAGCAGCGCAATCCGGGCGCCGTCCCCGGCGGCGTTGCCAACCGCCGTCACCCGGCTCAGGTCACAGTCAGGGATCAGGCCCAGCACCATCGCATGACGGGGGCTCAGGTACGACCCGAACGCCCCGGCCAGCCGGATGCGATCTACCCGGGCGACCCCCAGCCGGCGCATCAGCAGCCGAACGCCGGTGTACAACGCCGCCTTGGCCAGCTGGATGGCGCGCACGTCATTCTGGCTGATCACGATGGCCTCGCCCGCGACGGTGGCCTCCGGTCCGACCAGGACATACTCATGAGTTCGGCCCCGGCGGCGCAGACGGGGAGTCGGCCGGGCCTCGACGAATAGACCATCCGGTCGAAGCAGCCCGGCCAGGAACAACTCGGCGATCGCTTCGATGATACCGCTTCCACACACGCCGGTCGCTTTCTGACCGGGCGGGAGCTCGCCCGCGGTCGCATCGATCCACCTGTCATCGCCGATCACTTTCCAGCGAGGCTCGAGTGTGTCCGGGTCGATCCGGACCCGTTCGACCGCTCCCGGAGCGGCTCGCTGCCCGTGGGTGATCTGAGCGCCCTCGAACGCCGGGCCGGTGGGGCTGGAGGCGCAGACGATCCGGGGCCGACCACCAACCGAGATCTCGGCGTTGGTCCCGACGTCGACCACCAGACTGATTTCGTCGGAGTCGTGCGGCGCCTCCGCCAGCAGAACCGCCACGTGGTCGGCCCCCACGTGCCCGGCGATGCACGGCAGCAGATGCAGCCGTGCGGCCGGGTTCAACCGCAGACCGGCATCGGAGGCCCGCAGGTCCAGGGGGCCGCTGACGGCGAGCGCAAACGGGGCGCCGCCCAGGCCGCTCGGGTCGATGCCCAGGGCCAGATGATGCATGATCGGGTTACCGACGACGACCGCGTCCAAGACGTCGTCCAGCGAGGTCCCGCTCTCGGCGCAGGCCTGCTCGGCCAAATCGTTCAGAGTGCGCTGGATGGCGCGATGCATGCGCTCGGTGCCCTGCGGCTCGGTCATGGCATACGACACCCGGCTCATCAAGTCTTCGCCGTATCGCACCTGCGGGTTCATCGCGGCACGGGTGGCGACAACCGCCCCGGTGCGGAGATCGCACAGGTGGGCCACCACCGTGGTCGACCCGACATCGATGGCCAGGCCGTAGGCTGCTTCGTGGTACCCGGGACGCAGGCGCAACGCCTTGCGTCCTTGCCAGACATGAACCGTCAATCTCCCCTGGTCTGCCTCCACCGCCTGCGGGAGCGCCGGGAGCACGGTCGGGTCGGCATCCTCGAGTTCGACGTTCCACTCCGAGGCCAGCGCCTGTCGCACCCGTTCCCATGCGCCCTGCCGGTCTTCCATCGTCGCCGGCGGGATCTCGACATAGTGGGGTCGCACCGCCGGATCGACATCGATCGTGCGCTCCCCGGCGGCCTTGGCGATGAACTGCTTGCGCGCCTGACTCTCCTCGGGCACCACGACCAGCACGTCGCCCAGCACCCGGGCGGCGCAGGCCAGGCGCCGTCCGGAAATCCGGTTGGCGGCACACGTCTCGGCCTCAGTGGCCTCGATCGGGGAGAGATGGTCGACGGAGGAGGTGATGCCGTGCTTCTGGAAGGAACCTTCCTCGAGGATCACCTGGCACTTGGCACAGGTCTGCCGCCCCCCGCAGATGGACTCCAGTTCGACCCCCAGGGAGCGGGCCGCGGCCAGCAGGTCGGTGCCGTGCGCCACCGATCCCTGCCGCCCGGAGGGCAGGAGGATCAGCTTGTGCGTGGGAGATGCGGACGATCGCATCAGGACGAGAAGCCCTTCATCCGAACACCCCGATCGTCACGCCCCCCAGGGCCACCAGGCCGGCTCCCACAATCCGCATCGCACCGCCCTGCTCCCGCAAGACCAGGACGCCATAAGCCGAGCCGAAGACTACGCTCACTTCGCGCAGCGCACCGGCATAGGCGGCCGGCATGCTGGCGCTCATGGCGAGCAGAACCAGGACATAAGCGCCCAGCGTGGTCAGGCCGGCCAGAACCGTTCTCCACCCGGAGAGCTTCAGCTCGTCCAGCAGCCCACGCTTCCCGATCAGGCGCAGGGTCCAGGGCGTGAGCAGAACCAGGCTCATCCACAAGGCCAGGTAGGTGTAGAGCGGAGGCGGGACAAAGCCGATCCCCACTTTGTCGATGGCGGTGTAAGCCGAGGTGCAGGCCCCGGCAGCCAGGGCCCAGCGCGCGCCGCTGCGCCTCACCGCCCGCAGGGGCTCGAGCCATTGCCCGAGTCGAGGAAGGTTGACGGCGTACAGCCCGGCCGTGATCAGCAGGATTCCCGCGATCCCACCCGGGGTCAGTCGTTCTCCCAGAAAGAGCAGCGACCAGATCAGCAGCAACACCGGTGCGGTGCCCCGCGCCAGCGGATACACCAGCGACAGGTCGGCCCCCCGGTAGGCCAATGCGATCGAGGCGAAGTATCCGGCTTCGAAGACCGCGCTGAAGGCCATCCAGCCCCACCCGGCGGCCGGGATCGGAGCGCGGATCAGAAGCGGGATCGGGAGAAACAGCACGCCGGCCCACACCAGCATCCACCAGACAAACCCGGAACGATCGCGGCTGCGCTTGAGCACGACGTGGGTCACCACGTGCAGGGCGGCCGAGGCCAGGATCAGCAGAAGCGTGGTTGGGTTCATGAGTCGGACGTCTCATCCACACCGTCTCCCGTGGCCTGCATTCAGCCTCGTCTCCGCCGCCGTTCGCCGCGCTCGCGGCCGGCGGCCGGCTCCGGCGGACGCCAACCCGAGGGCGGGGTCAGATCGGCCATCAACAGGCCGGCGAACGTCTGGCGGATGCGCTCATCGAGCTCAGGGGTGAACCCGGCCTGATTGGGCCGGGTGAGCAGATCGCGCACCCGTAGCATCGCCCGGGCGCCGGAATCCAGGCCTCCGCGCTCGATCCACAGCTGGCGCGGATCCCGGTCGGCGATCTCCGGCAGCAATGCCGTGGACTTCATGCGCTCGACGGTGTGCAGATTGTCGGCGAACATCCCGCCCGGTCCGACCTCGGCCATCACGTCCAGCGCCAGGTTCTCCGGGCTGAACTCCAACCCTCGGACCGTGCGCTTGAGCATCAGGGCGATCTCGTCGTCGATCACCGCTTTGGCGAAGTCGAAGGCCATCAGTGCGTCCAACAGACCGGTCATATTGAACATGTGGACCCCGCCCAGCAGCCCGGCGATGGTCGACATGCCTGTTTCGTAGCCGGACTGGGCGTCGTTGACCTTGCTGTTGGTCAGGCCGATGTATCCGCCGCACGGGACGTCGTAGAAACGGGCCATCTGCGCGGTTCCGATGAACAGGATCCCGGTCTCGATGGCGCCCGGCGCATAGGCGCCGGTGCGCATGTCGGCCACCGTCGGCAGGCTGGCGTAGATCGTCGGCTTCCCCGGTCGGACCATCTGCTCCAGACAGGCCGCGGCCAGGAACTCGGCGTTGCCCTGGGTCAGGGTGCCGAGCAGGGTCAGCGGCGAGGTCAGTCCGGCATTGGGGACGATGGTCGGGTAGCAGGGGAGGCCCTGCTCGGAGAAGAACAACAACATCTCGGTCGAGTCGAAGTCCATCGTCAGCGGTGAGACGACCGGGCAGTAGTGGTGGGTGATGAACGGATGATCCCGGTAGGCGGATTCGCCCCCCGCCACCAGGTAGGCGAACTCCAGGATCCGTCCGGCGTCTTCCGGGGGTCCGCTGGCGCGCACCGGCTTGCGGCAATACTTGAGCGCCGGGTACAGGCGGGTGAGCGTGAAATGCCCCTGCGGAGCGTCGTCGGCCAGGGTAGAAATCGAGAAGACGTCGCATCCGGGGAGCTGGTCCACCAGGTGGGCGATGCGGGCAATGTCGGCTGCCTGCGACCGGCGCTCGTAGCCGGTGTCGGGGTCGATCAGGTTGGGCGCCGACGAGCCGGTGACGATCACCGGTGTGTCGCGGGGGATCACTCTGTCGAAGGCGGGGTCACGGCCGCGGAAGGTGAACGTCGCCGGAATGGCGGCCCGGAACTCCTCGACCACGGACCTCGGCAGACGCACGACCGACGTCTCCGAATCGACCAGCGCACCGTGCCGCGCAAAGACGGCCCGGGCGCGCTCGTTGCGAACCAGCAAGCCGATGTCTTGCAGGATCTCGAGCGAGGCGTCATGCACCCGCCGCACCTGATCGTCCGAGAGGAGTGTGATGGGCTGCGCCAGCATCGGTGGCCTCCAGGGCCGAAGACGTCAGCCTTCCCAGGCCGCCGTCTCGGTGACGAAGCGAAAACGGTCTCCGCGGTACAGGTCCCGCCCGTGTTCCACCGGGCGATCCTGCCTGTCGAACGAAACCCGCCGTTCGAGCATCAGGGCAGAACCCGGGGGCACGCGCAGGATCTCGGCCTCGTACTCACCGGCCGTCAACGGCTCCAGACTCTGCCGGGCCCGCTGCACCTCGACCCGGTGTCGATCCCGCAGAAGGTCGTACAGCGACTGGGCTTCGAGGTCGCCGCCCTGCATCCCCGGGAAGCGGTCCTGGGAAAGCGCGTACTGCTCGAGCAAAACCGGTTCACCGTCGAGGGTCCGCAAGCGATGGATCAGATACACCGGGGCCGAGGTGGGAATGAGAAGGACCGCCGCCAGCGCGGCGTGGGCCGGCCTGACCTCGAAGGAGATCACGTGGGCACCGGTCTGATAGCCGCGCTGCTGCATGCCTCGGGTGAACGAAACCAGGCGGGCGGCCTGCCGCTCGATCTTGGGCGTCGCCACGTGCGTGCCGCGCCCCTGGCGACGTACGATCAATCCGCTTCCTTCCAAAGAGCGCAGCGCCCGGCGGAGCGTCAACCGGTTGACCCCGAGCGCCTGACTGAGTTCTCGTTCGGGAGGGAGCCGATCGCCCGGCGCCAGTTCGCCCGTCTCGATCCTGGCAGTCAGGTCTTCCGTGATCTGGACGTATAGAGGAAGCCCGCCGGCCTGTGAGCGGGGACGCGGCCTGCTCAATCCGGGGTCTACGATCACGCTGAGTGGGGTTCTATGCAGGCCCAATTGGTATACACCAAGTTGGACAAGCATAGCACCTTGAGTGCGCGGAAGTCAACCGCAACTAGGTCGGGTGGCACCCGACTGGTGCGGCCGGGCCGGCAACCCTCCCCAGATGCTAGGGCGGTTGCCGTTCCCAACCGGCTAATCGGAGAGCGTCGCGCCTGCTGCGGCCCGCATCACCGCGTCAATCCCCTGGTCCCGGGCCGCGGTCGTGGTGTACATCTCACTCGTCCCGACGATCTCGCCGTTGGCGGCCTTCAGCACGAAGTAGGCTTGCCCGTCCACGGCCTGCCGGCGCTCATAGCGCTGCGACTGAGGGGCGTTCTCGAGAACGCTTGCGGCGCCGGTGCGGGCTCCGGCGGCAGAGGCATACCTCTCGCTGGTCAGGACAATCTCGCCGTTGGCGGCTACCAGGTTGAAGTAGGTTTGGCCATCACTGGCCTGCTTGAACTCGAAGCGTGCCGACATCGCAACCTCCCTGCGGCGCCTCAGCCGATCGGAGGCGTCTTCATCGTCTCAGGTATCGGAATCTCCAAAAGGCGACAAAGCGTCGGCGCCATGGCCAGCTGCGACACCAGGTTCCCCGTGTCACCAAGCCCGTCCCCATCCGGAGGGATCCGGTACAGGGGAAGATGGCGAACCTCGGGCAACGTCCCCCCGTGGAGCCGGTCGTTGTTGATCCCGTGGTCCGAGGTCACCAGCACATGGTAGCCGCGTTCGATCCAGCCCGGGATCAAGTGGGCCAGGGTCATGTCCTGGAAGATGGCATTGTTGCGGTACTCGGCCGAATCGGAGCCGTGCGCCTCCCCCAGGTAGTCCATCCCCATCGGGTGGATCAACAGGTAGTCAGGCTCGAAGCGATAGACCAGGGTTGCCGCGGCGGCGAAGACTTCCCGATCGGGCATGTTGTCTTCCCGGTAGAAACGCCCGTGCTGGATCGCCAGGGCCGGGTCGTCGACCTCACGATCGGCGGCCGGGTCGTAGGGCACCCGGTTGTACAACTCCGAGAACCACCAGTAGGCCGAGGCCCCGGTGGTGCGGCCGTGGCGCACCGCTTGCTCGAAGACGTTCGGCATCGTCGATCGCCGGACGACCTGGTTGTTGGTCACCCCGTGAACGCTCACCGGAACGCCCGGTGTGCAGGGTCTCGTACATCGGGCGCGACATCGTCGGCAGCTCGCCGACAACGGTGTGGCGGGTCGCACGCTTCGCCTCGACCAGGTGTTGCAGGTAACCCATCTGGTGGCGCGCCGTATCGTCGCGCAACGCATCCGAAACCACCAGGATGACCTTAGCCATAGGTTGCCATCCTTGGGGTCATTGCGGCCATCCACTCCTCCCTCGCGGAACCCGGCTCACCCAGCACGGGCTCGTACGGGGATCGCTAGGATTTCCCCGGCGATCGGGTCTCGCCTTCGGCCAACGCTCCCCGCCCGAATGATGCCACCCCGCGCCTGATGTCCGTGGCCGATCACCAGGAAAGCCTCGGGGTCCTCGGCGGAGACCGCCGCCCGCAGGGCGCCGACGTCGGGCCGGCTCACCGTGCAGAACAGGACCGTCCGCCTCGCCTGGGTGAACATCCCTTCCGCTGCCCACGCGGTCACGCCGATCCCCAGGCCTTCCATCACGGCTCCGGCGACTCGATCCGGATAATCGGTGACGATGAACGCCGTCCGAATGATGCTCGGCCCTTCCAGCACGTAGTCGGTCGCCAGCCCCCAGACGAAGAGGGCCAGCATGGAGTACAGCCCGATCTCCCAGCCCAACACCAGCCCGGCCGCCAGGATGATGGCGCCGTCGGTCAGCAGGAACACCTGGCTGACCGGCATTCCGGTGCGGAGCTGGACGATGCGCGCCAGGATACCTGTGCCGGCAACGGAAGACCGGCCCCGGTAGATCAACCCCGATCCGATCCCTCCCAGCACGCCGCCGTAGAGGGCGTTCAGCAGGGGATCGTCGGTGAGCGGCGGCAGAAGCTGGATTCCGGTGAACCACTGCGCCCCGAGGCCGTAGAGGGCGGCGCCAAACGCCGTGCGCAGCAGGAACTGAAACCTGCCCAGGTAGCGGAAACCGAGGGCCAGCAGGGGGAGGTTGAGGCCAAGGATGACCCACCCGATCGGCCAGCCGAGGGTCTTCTGCAGGATGACGGCGACCCCCGAGACCCCGCCGGGGGCGATCGAAGAAGGCGCCAGGAACACCGTCAGCGCCAGGACCATCAATCCGGTGCCGAGGGTGATCAGGAGCAGCGACGTCCCCTCGGCGAGCCAACGGGTCCGGCGCCGGGCTGGCGGCGTTTCGCTCATGGTGCCTCCATCTTACGCGAAAGCCGGCCCGTGCGGGCCGGCGGTTGGTCGCTCCGGGCTCGCCGTGACCTCACGAGTCGGGCATCACCCAGACAGCGTGTGGCGGAAACGACAGGGTGCGCTTGTCGCCGACCGCAGGGAGCTCGAAACGCCGCTCGTTCAGAGTGTCCACCGTGATGGCGGCCTGCCCCAGCGAGACGACGATGCGCACCAGCGCTCCCAGGAATGTGACCGAGGCCACTTCTCCGATGAGGTGGTTTTCGCCTTCGACTTCGCCGAACTGGAGCTCTTCCGGCCGCAGCATGGCACGCACCCACTCTCCGGCGGAGGCCTGCACCGGCGACCCGGTGAGGAACGTCTGACCGTCGAAGGCCAGGCTGCCCTGCTGCGGATTGACCACCTGGCTGCGCAGCTGGTTCAGAGTTCCCATGAAACCGGCCACGAAGGGGGTCTGCGGGAAGTTGTAGGTCTCGAAGGGAGCCCCCACCTGCTCGATCCGCCCCACGTTCATCACCACGACCCGGTCGGAGATCGACAGCGCCTCCTCCTGATCGTGGGTCACATAGACCGTCGTGATGCCAAGTTCCTGCTGGATCCGGCGGATTTCGAGGCGCAGCTCCACTCGGATCTTGGCGTCCAGCGCCGAGAGGGGCTCGTCCAACAGCAGCACACGCGGCCGGATGGCCAGCGCCCGCGCCAGGGCCACCCGCTGCTGCTGGCCACCGGACAACTGGTAGGGGTAGCGGTTGGCCAGGGGCACCATGCGGATCAGCCCCAGCATCTCCTGCACTCGCTGCTGGACCTCGGCGCGCGGAGTCCTGCGCACTCTCAGGCCGAAGCCGATGTTACGGGCAACGGTCATGTTGGGGAACAACGCGTAGCTCTGGAACACCATGCCGACATTGCGCCGGTTGGGGGGCACCTGGCTGATGTCTTCCCCATCGAGGTGAATCGTCCCTTCGGAGGGGGCCTCGAAGCCGGCGATCATCCGCAGGGTGGTCGTCTTGCCGCAGCCGCTCGGCCCAAGGAAGGAGACGAACTCCCCGCGTTCGACCTCCAGGTTGAAGCGCTCTACGGCCAACCCGCTGCCGAACGACTTGGAGATGTTGGACAGTTCTAGATAGCCCATAGCTCGTACCCCGCTGCGCTCAGTGTCCACCGCCGATTTGTGCCTGTTGCCCCCGAGTGAGCCAGAAGATCATCCCCATCGAGGCCCAGGTGATGGCGAAGGCCACGATCGCCATCGCCGAAGGCTCATAGACCTTGCTCCGAGTCAGGTTGGCCATATAGGGCCCCAGCGTGTGCTGGGCCATGAACAGGGCGATGGTGAACTCACCAATGACGATGGCGAAGGTCAGCAGCGCCCCCGAGAGCACGGCGACCCGCAGGTTGGGGAAGATGATGTCGCGCAGTACGGTGGCCCAATTCGCCCCAAGGCTCAGAGCCGCCTCGGTCAGTGGTCCGACGTCCATCGCCCGCAGCCCATTGTCGACCGAGCGGAACATGTACGGGAACGACAGGGCGGCGTAGACGCAGACGAGGAGCACCCGCGAGCTGTCGTAGGTGGCGGTCCACAAGAGCGGTGGACGACCGTACAGGCGGATCAGCCCGAAGACCAGGACGACCGCCGGGATCACGAACGGCAGCAACGTAATGAATTCTACGACGGGTCGCAGCTTCGGCATTCGCAGCCGGACCCAGTACGCCGTCGGCACGATGATCAGCAAGCTGACGGCGATGGCCGCGATGGCGTTGACCATCGATTCACTGAAGGAGGGAAGGAAGCCGGAATCGGCGAACAACCGTCGATACGCTTCGAAACCGAGCTTGCCCTTCTCCGCCCTCAGCGACCAGTAGAAGGTCGCCACGAGCGGGAGCAGGAAGTACAGCGCACCCAGCGCGAAGATCAGGCTCGCTCCGAGGCGGCTGGTTCGGACGCGAGCCTGGGGTTGCAGGGCCTCGGCAGCCCGCGGGGAGGGGGCGGGGGAAGTCGTCACTTCAGCCACCTCTCCGAGCGCCGCTGAAGGAGCGAGTAGAGAAGAATCGAAAAGGCCATGATGGCCACCATCCCCATGGCCACGGCGTAGCCCAGGCCGGGATTGTGGAGGACGTCACCCGAGATCTGCTGGCCGATCAGCAGGGTGGCCAAGTTGAACATGCCACCCGTCAGCGCATAGGCGGTGGCGTGAGCCCCGAAGGCATTGCCGAAGAGCAAGATCATGGTGCCCAAGAGCGAAGGCATCAGTACGGGCAGGGCCACGTGGCGCCAGTACTGCCCGGAGGTGGCCCCAAGATTCTGGGCTGCTTCCCGCCAGTCCCGTCGCAGGCCGTCGAGGGAGGGGAACATGACCAAGACCATCAACGGGATCTGAAAGTACAAGTAGACGAGGGCCAGGCCGGTGAAGGAGTACAGGCTGAATCCGGAGTCATACAGGTCAACCCCGAATGCCTTGAACAAGGCGGTGACGGCCCCGACTCGCCCCAGGGTGAAGATGAAAGCGGCGGCCAGAGGAACACCGGCGAAGTTCGAGGCGACACCCGAGAAGGTGGTGGTTATCGATCGAAAGAGTCGGGGAAGGCCTCCAATCGATACCGCCCAGGCGAGGAGGAATCCAAACAGGCCCCCCAGGATAGCCGTCGTGAGGCTGACCTTGACCGACGTTCCGTACGCGTTGAGCACGCCGGGGCTCGCCAACTGGCGATAGTGGTTGAGGGTCAGGCCACCCCCCGGCGCTTCCAGGCTCCGGTAGGCGAGGATCAGCGTCGGCCCGATCAGGAACAGGCCGGAGAACACGAAGAACGGAAGAACCCCTAGCCAGGTCCCGATGGGGAGCCGTGGGGGGCGCTTAGCGCCCCCCACGGTCCGATCAGCAACGGGAGAGTTAGGGTAGTGGGAGGACTTCGACACCGACCACCGTCGGCCAGCCGGCGGAGATGACCGCCTTGGCGGCAGTGATCTCGTCGATTGTCGGGAAGTAGGCGCCTTCCGTGCTAGGCAGCTGCGCCAACATCTCGGCCGGGATCGTCCCGGCTGCCACCATCGAGTTGAACCGGATCGGGTAGCAGAACCCGGCGGCCCAACCGAGTTGGCCCTCATCGGAGTAGAGATACTCCATCCACAGCTTGGCGGCGTTGGGGTGCGGTGCGTAGGCGCTGATCGCCTGAACGTACACGCCGGCGAGGCGACCCGCGGCCGGTACGTTGGTGACCAGATCAGGATTGCCGGCCAGGTTCACGTCGTTGGCGATCGAGTTGTACGACCAGTCGACCAGGATCGGGGTCTCCCCGATTCCAACGGTGCGTGAGTCGCCGTCGATCGGCACGAAGTTGCCGGCCTCGTTGAGCGACTTGAAGAACTCGAGCCCGGCCTGGGCGGCTTCCTCCCCGGTGGCACCGGTCGCCAGACCGGCGGCCCACACGGTCAGGGCGGCCGCGTTGGAGGTCAGAGGATCACCCGAAAGGGCCACCTGCCCCTTGTACTCGGGCTTGAGCAGGTCGGCGTACTCGGCGGGAGGGTTCGCAACTTCCACCGTGTTGATTGAGAGCGCCATCACGCCGTAGTAGTCGCCGTACCAGTAGCCATCGGCCTGCTTGGCGCCATCGGGAATCTCATCCCAGGTCGCCACCTTGTAGGGCTGGATCAGGCCTTCGTCCATGGCCGTCGGCCCGAAGGCCAGGCCGACGTCGATCACATCCGGGGCCTGGGGGCCGGGGTTGTCCTTGTTGGCACGGATCGCCTCCAACTCCTCACCCGAGCCGGCGCCGGGGTCGAGTTCATTGACTTCGATGCCGTACTTGGCCTTGAAGTCTTCGATCACTCCACCGTAGTTGCACCAGTCGTGGGGCAGGGCGATGGTCGTAAGCATGCCCTCCGCCTGGGCGGCGGCCACCAGATCGGCCATCGGATCGGCCGGACCGGCCGCGGTGGGCGCCGGAGGCGCTTCGGTCGGCACAGCCGCCGGCGCGCACGCAGCCAGCGCGCCCGCCAGCATCACGCAGGCCATCAGCGCCGGCACAACCTTGTTCCAACGAACGCTCATCTCTTCCTCCATAGGTGCGGAAGCCGGGTAGGCTTCCTCGTCAGGGTCATTGCAAGATGGTAGAACGCGGGGTCGGTAATCGCGGGCGTCTTCACCTCCGGGGAACTTGCGCACACGAGTCGCCGGCCGGGGGCCGGCCTGCCCGGAGTACGGGTCCGAGGCTGTGAACAGGGCTCGTGCGACAATGTGGGTGGGGATGAATATAGCACACCTCGGCAACCGTCAACCACCCTTCGGGCCGGAAACCAAACCTGCCCTCTCCCCGGGTCGGGGAGAGGGCAGGCGAGAAGCCGGGACGGTTATTCGACCGGGATCTCCTTGTAGACCTTATCGACGTCGATCCCCTGTCGGCGCCGGTAGGCGCTGAAGCCGAAGAAGATCGCCGCCGCCAACCCGTACATGATCAGCATGAACACCATCGAAGTGCTGTTCTGCCAGCCGATCCCGTACAGGTAGCCTGGATCCCAGAACCACTCCACCAGCAGCCAGTCGAGGAAGGCGAAGAACACCAAACCGGTGGTGACGACCAACGGGAGCCGTTCTCCGGCCAGCGCCCGCCGTCCTACGAACACGACGAAGTACACCAGCACGGCGGCGTTGATCAGGCTGAGAACGGCCACCACGGCGATCATCGCCTGGGTCAGCCCGGTTTGATCGCCCCACTGCGCCAGCACCTGCGTCCCGTAGTTGTACATCTGGTAGATCAGGTAGCCAGCGCCGGCCACGAACAGGGCCATCACGATCCAGTTCAGCCAGGTGGGCAGGCTGAAGCGGGCGATCGGCGACCCGTCGAAGATGCTCTTCTGGCGCCACGGCAGCAGGATGGCCGCCGCCGCCGTCCCCAGGAAGGTGACGGCGATCACCAGGGTGGCGTCCAGAACGATCGACTGGAAGCTGAGGATGTTCCAGGCGTACAGCGCCGAGATGATCACCGACGGGACAACCATCAACAGCAGCGCGTTGACCGGGGTGCGGGTGCGCTCGTCGATCTTCGACACCCACTCCGGCAGCATCCGGTCGAGCGCCGCGGCGAAGATCACCCGGGTGGACGACAGGAACACCGTGCCCGACCAGCCGAACCACCACATCCCGACGAACAGCACCACCAGGAACTGCAGCAGCCGGCTGGAGGTCAGGAAGGTGGCAAACTGCACCGGGTACGGCCACACCGGGATCGCTACCTCCGTGCCGTAGAAGATGTTGCTCCAGAAGGCGCCGTTGGCGTTCATGTAGAAGTCCCAGCCCATGGTCTTGTCGATCAGGAGCGAAGAACACCAGCGCCAGCAGCGCCGTCACGATCACGGCCGAAGCCATGCCCCAGAAGTTGCGCTTGTAGTCCGAGGCGCCGCGCACTTCGCCGTACAGGGTCGAGCCCCAGTTCGGCCACAGATTGAAGAACACGATCATCGGGATCAGCGCCAGGCTGGCCCCCAGGGCGATCCCGCCCAGCGGGCCGAAGGTCACCCCGGCCGCCTGCCCGGCCTCGAGGGTGGCGCCGTAGTAGTCCATCTGCCGGCACTCCGTACAGCGCCGGCAGGTTGGCGTTCAGGCCGGCGATGAAGGACTCCTTGCTGCCCACAGGAGCAGCAGGAACACCAGCCCCAGCCCGATCATCCCGACGTAGAAGCAGAACTTCTGGATGCGGGCGTACCACTTCATCCCGATGGCGATGTAGATGAAGACGATCAGGCACACCAGCAGCATGCTGACCAGGGGGCCGTAGGGGTAGGTGGTGAACCACAGCGCCAGTTCGGGGGCGCCCAGGATGGCCGCCATCGGGGTCAGGAACTCATAGGCCAGCATCTGGCCGTAGAGCGGCACCCACAGCCACAGGATGAACCACCAGCCGGTGACGCTGAGCAGGAAGCCCAGGCCGCGGCCGAGGATCCGGCTCTGCCAGACGTAATCGCCGCCGGCGCGGGGCATGGCGGAGATCAGGCTGGCGTACACCACCACTTCGAAGATGGTGAAGGCTCCCCCGACGACGACCGCCGTCGCCAGGCTTCCCCCGAAGTACCAGCAGTAGGAGAAGATGAACAGCCCCAGGGTGATCAGGTTGATCGAGAACGTCGCATAGATGAAGGCATCGAAGCCGGACCAGGCCCGCACCAGGCCGCTGGCCTTCCGTACGAAAAGCGTCGCTTCACTCATCGCACGACTCCTTGTCGGATCTCGGACGACCGCCCGGATCGCGGCAAGGCGCAAACCGGGCGCACGGCAGCACCTCGGTTCCGTTCGATAAAGCCTCCTTCTTGGTCGTGCCCGGTTCAACCGGTGGTCAGAATGTAGTTCCCGACCTTGCCGGGTTCGAGGTCCACCAGCGCACCGTGCAGCACACCCTGCTCGTACATGCTGCCCGGGTTCAAACACAAGGTCCGTCCGAACTTGCGGGACCCCTTGCCTTCATGGATATGTCCGTGCAGTCCGAGCAGCGGTCGATGGGTCTGAATCGCTTCGCAGCACGGCCTTGCTGCCCACCGGCACCAGCGAACGCCCCGCATAGGCGGGGCGCAGGTCTTCGGTCAACTCGGGGGCCTCGTCGAGGCCGCTGCCGTACGGCGGCACGTGGAAAGCGAAGACCGCCTGGGACGGATCGCTGCAGTTGCCCGATCACGGCCGCGATCCGCCGCGCCAGGTCGTCTTCGGGCTCTTCGCGATGGGTTTGCCACGGGGTCGGGTTCGACCAACCGACGCTGGCCATCTGGTGCCGGTCGTCCAGCGCCACCACTTCGCCTTCCACCGAGCGCACCGTCCGCGAGGCGGCGAGGGCGGCGTCGATCTCGAAGACGTCGTCGTTGCCCGGGCAAACGTAGCAGGGGATCCCCGATCCGTCGAGCTTCCGGTCGGCGTAGTCCATCCAGCGCGCCACGGTGGCCAGGGCTTCCTGCAGAAACAGCTCGTCCGAGCGGCCCGGGGTGTCGGTGATCTCGCGCACTTCGTCGGGCGTGGTGCGGTACGGGTAGTAGCCCCGGTTGCGAATGGTCTCGACCATCCGCTCGACCGCCTCGTCCCCTTCCAGAAACGATTCCTGTTCGAGCAGAGTGACCTTGTAGCGGCCTGCGCCTTGATCGATGATCGGGATGATCGCCTTGCCGGTCATGTCGCCGCCCAGGATCAAGACTTCGGCCTGATAGAACTGGGCCGCGCTGATGAATTTCTTCCAACAGACCTCGGAACCGTGAACGTCGGTGGCGAAGAACAGTCGGGTCAAGTGCGGGCTCCTGGAGAGAGGGGCGTCATCCGCCGTCCTTTTCTGGGCGGCGCCCGGAACAGGAGGGTGGGGGGAAGTGCGGGGCGGGGAACGACCAGCAGTCCGGCAAGGGTGGTCTCCGGCGCTTCGACGGAAACGGGTCCGGCTGAGGCTTGGCGTAGGGAGATCGAGGTCAGTATAGTCACTTTCCCCGGAGGGTCAACGACCCGGGGCGACGCCGGGGAGGACAAGCCTCCGCCGGGCCTCAGGCAGAATCCGTCATCGCCCTCATCGGACCCGGCACCAGCCGGACGCTCTCGAGACCGCTCGGGCGCGTGATCGTCTCGACACAGGAATTCCCCTGACCGGTACCTCTCGATCGAAACTCCGGCGACGCCAGCGACGGATCCCAGGAGAATCTCGCTTCGCCCCTCCCGGTCCCGACCATGTCGATCCGTCCAACGCCTGGTCTCCCGGCGCTATAATCCGCGCGTGAAACCCCTCGCCCGGCGCGCCCTGGCGGTCCATCGTCGGCTGCTGGAGGTCTACGGCGAACCCGTCTGGCGTCGCCGTCTGCCTCCGATCGACGAGTTGGTTTCGACCTTCCTCTCCCAGAACACCAACGATGCCAACCGAGACCGCGCCTTCGAAGCGCTGCAGGAAAGATTCCCTTCGTGGGAAGCTGTACGCGACGCGCCCCCGGCGACCGTGGTCGAGGCCATCCGGCCGGCCGGGCTGGCCAACCAGAAAGGGCCACGGGTGCAGGCCGCGCTCCAGGAAATCACCCGGCAGCGGGGCCGCCTGGAGCTGGATTTCCTACGCCACCTGCCGCCGCAGCAGGCGCGCGACTGGCTGGAGCGGTTGCGCGGGGTCGGCCCCAAGACCGCCGCCATCGTGATGCTGTTCTCCCTCGGGCTTCCCGCCTTCCCGGTGGACACGCACGTCCACCGGGTGACCGGGCGCCTCGGGCTTCGCCCGCCGAAGATGACAGCCGACCAGGCTCACCAGGCGATGGCCGATCTCTTCCCGCAGGGAATGTATCAAGCGGCCCACTTGAACCTGATCCGTTTGGGGCGCGAAGTTTGCCAGGCGCGCCGGCCCGCGTGCGAGAGCTGCCCGGTCAGGCGCTGGTGCGATTACTACAAGACCGTCGTCCGGCCACGGGCCCGCTCCGGATGACCGGCCGCCCCGTTCCTTCGCACCCCTGGCATCGGCTGGCTGCGTTCAATGCGCTGGCCTTCTCTCTGGCTTTCGTCGCCAACACGCTGGAACCCGCACTGCTCGGAAGCCGGATCCTGGCGCTGGCCCCGGAATCGAAGAACACGGTGGTGGGTCTCCTCACCTTTGCCGGCCTGCTGGTCGCCGTGGTGTGGCAGCCGCTGGCCGGAGACCTCTCCGATCGAACAGCAGCCCGCTGGGGCCGGCGCATCCCGTACTTCGCCGGCGGAAGCGGGCTGCTGATGGCGGCGATGCTATTCGTAGCCCTGGCGCCGGGGCCGGGTTGGCTCCTGGCGGCAGTGCTGCTGGTGCAGCTGGCCTCCAACACGATCCAGGCCCCGAGTCAGGCCCTCCTGCCAGATCACGTCCCGAGTCGGCAGCGAGGACTGGCCTCCGGCTGGAAGGCCGCGCTGGAGATCCTGTCGTTCGTCGCCGGTCGCCAGGTCTCCGCCCGGCTGGTCGCCGCGGGGTGGCTGGTGCCGGCTGCGGCCGCGGCCGGCGCCGTGGTGGCGATCGGGGCCGTCCTTGTGATCCTCGCCACCCGCGGCGAGATCCCCGCGCCCGCCTCCTCTCCGACCCCTCGGCTCAGCCTGCGGCGCGCCTTTGCCTTCAACCCGCGATCGACCCCCGGCTTTCTTCCCTGGTTTGTGAACCGCCTGCTGGTGTGGGGCGGCTTCATCGCGTTGAACACGTTCCTGCTGTTCTTTGTGATCGACGTCCTGGGGTTGTCGGAACCGGACGGGCAGCGATTTGTCGGCGACCTGTCGGCGGTCATGGGCCTGGCGCTGATCGCGGTCGCCATCCCCGCTGGGCGGATGGCCGATCGCTGCGGAAAGGCCAGGCTGGTGGCCGCAGCCGGAGTCTCCGCTGCCGCCGGCATCCTTTTGCTGGTGGCGTCGCCCTCGATGGCGACCGCCCTGCTGGCCGGAGGCATCCTGGGATTGTCGGTGGGGGTGTTTCAGGTGGCCAGCTGGGCCCTGGCGACCCAGTTGGTGCCGAGCGTGGAAGCCGGCAGGATGCTCGGCCTGGCGAACATCGCCACCGCCGCCGGCAGCGGACTGGCGCGACTGGCCGGAGCGCTGATCATCGACCCGGTGAATCGATGGACGGGGAGCCAGAGCACCGGCTATCTGGTGTTGTATGCCCTGGCCGGCGCCGCTTTCCTGGGCGGTACTCTGGCGATCCTGCGCTCACCCGACGCAAAACAAAACGCACGAACGACCTAGGGGCGCGGCCTCACGCCTCATGGCAGGCCACCCACCGGTCGGTCTCGATCTGCCGCCACTCCGGATCATCGCGTGGACAGCGCTCAACGGCGATCGGGCAGCGAGGATGGAAGCGGCATCCGGGAGGGATGTCGATCGGATCCGGGATCTCCCCCTGCAAGATGATCCGCTCCCGACGCAGGCGAGGGTTCGGCACGGGGATCACCGACAGCAGGGAGCGTGTGTAGGGATGGCGCGGCGCGGCGACGACCTGCCGGGTGAGCCCGACCTCGACGATCCGGCCCAGGTACATCACCGCGATCCGGTCGGCGTAGCTGGCGGCGGTGCTCAGGTCGTGCGTGATCAGAAGCACCGAGATGCCGCGACGATCCCGCAGTTCGGCCAGCAGGTTCAGGATCTCGGCCCGGATGCTGACGTCGAGCATCGACACCGGCTCGTCCGCCAGCAGCACCGGCGGTTCGAGCACCAGCGCCGCGGCGATCACCACTCGCTGGCGTTGACCGCCCGACAGTTCATGCGGCAGCCGGGCCAGGTAGTCCCCCGCCGGTCGCAACCCGGCGTCTTCCAGTGCGGCCCGCACTTTCTCTTCCCGCTCCGGGCCCGGGCGCCCGACTCGATGCACCACCAGGGGCTCGGCCACGATGTCGCCTACGCTCATGCGCGGGCTGAGCGACTCGTACGGGTCCTGAAAGACCATTTGCACCCGGCGCCGCACCGCTTTCCAGCGGGCCCGGTCGAAGCCGGTTACGTCCCGGCCCTCCACCAGGATGCGACCGGAGGTCGGCTTCTCCAGCCCGAGCAAAGTCAGGGCCAGCGAGGTCTTGCCGCAACCGCTCTCCCCAACCAACGCCAACACCTCGCCCCGTCGCAAGTCGAGCGACACGCCGTCCAGGGCGTGCACCGCCTTGGACGATCCGCGCACCAGCCCGCCGCGCAGCGGAAACAGCAGGCGCAGGTCGCGCACCTCGACCACGGCCTGGCTTGTCATGCGCCCTCCATCAGGAAGCAACGCACGGCGCGACCGTCCTCCACCACGTAGGCCGGGGGCTCCTCCACCCGGCAGCGATCCATCACCTGCGGGCAGCGATCGGCGAAGCGGCAGCCGGGCGGGGGAGGGTCGAGGCGAGGCGGCGTGCCGGGGATCGCCTGCATCCGGCCGGCCGGGCGGGTGATATCGGGGAACGACTCCAGCAGCGCCCGGGTGTAGGGATGGCGCGGGTCGTTGAAGATACGATCGACCTCGCCCGACTCGGCCACCACCCCGCCGTACATCACCAGGACCCGGTCGCACAACTCGGCCACGACGCCCAGGTCGTGGGTCACCAGGATCATCGACAGGCCGAGCTGTTCGCGCAACTGGGCCAGCAGCGTCAGGATCTGGGCCTGGATCATCACGTCCAGCGCCGTGGTCGGTTCGTCGGCCAACAGGATGGTCGGCGTGCAGGCCAGCGCCATGGCGATCACCGCCCGCTGTCGCATGCCTCCCGAATACTGGTGCGGGTAGTGGTTGCGGCGTGAGGCGCTGATACCCACCAGGTCGAGCAGCCGCACCACCATGGCCTCCAACTCGGCGGCCGGAATCGGCGGCAGGTGGCGGCGGATCGCCTCGGCGATCTGATCCCCGACGGTGCGCACCGGGTTGAGGGCGTTCATGGCTCCCTGGAAGACCATGGAGATGTGACGCCAGCGGATCGCCTGCATCTCGGCGTCCGACAGATCGAGCAAGTCGCGCCCCAGGTAATCGACCCGACCGCGCACGATCCGCCCGCTGGCCGGCAGCAATCGAAGCAGGCTGAGCGCCAGGGTCGTCTTCCCGCACCCGCTCTCTCCAACCACACCCAGCACTTCCCCTTCGCGCAGGACCAGGTCGACCCCTTCCAGGGCCCTCACCGGCGCTTGTTCCGACGGCTCGAAGATGACCCCTAGCCCTTCCACCCGCAGCACCTCGGGCCGTACGATGTCGCTCATCCCGTTTCCGCTTTCGGCGCAAGCCGCTCGGCCGCCGGCGCCACCATGCGCGGGGACACCGACAGATGGTGCGCCTCCAGGCGCGGGTTGAGCAGGCGCTCCAATCCGTGGCCGAGCAGGGTGCAGCCCAAGACCACCCAGACGATGCCCAGCCCGGGGACGATCAGCGCCCACCAGGCGCCGGCGCTCATCGCCCCCCGTGCCAATGCGTAGTTCAACATCTGCCCCCAGCTGACGACCGTCGGATCGGCCAGTCCCAGGAAGCTCAACGCGCTCTCGTTCAGAACGGCCAGGGAAATCACCAGCACGGTGTTGGCCACCAGCAGGGGCAGCACCAGGGGCAGGATGTGATGGCGGATGATGTGAGCGTCGCCGGCCCCCAGGGCTCGGGCCCGCAGCACGAACTTGCGCTCCTTCACCGACAGGGTCTGCGCCCGGACCAGGCGGGCGGTCCCGGTCCATCCGAGCACGCCGATGACGACGATGATGTTGATCAGGCTCGGCCGGGTGAGGGCCACCAGCACCACCGCCAGCGGCAGCTCTGGGATCACCAGCATGACGTCGGTGAAGCGCATCAAGACGTTCTCGACGCGGCCGCCGGCGTAGCCGGAGACGATCCCGATCACCCCGCCGATGCCGATCGAGATGAACGAAGCGAAGAAGCCGACGGTCAGCGAAACCCGAGCGCCATAGATGAAGTTGGAGAGGACATCGCGCCCGGCGTCGTCGGTGCCCAGGGGGTGGGCCGCCGAAGGGCGACGGTAGATCATGCCGGCCTGCACCGATCCCGACGAGTAGGGATCGAACGGCGCCAGCCAGGGGGCCGCCAGCGCCGTCACCAGGGCGATCACGATCATCGCCAGGCCGACCAGGGCCGTCCGGTTGCGGACGAAACGGCGCGCCAGCCCCGCTCGGGGCGCTGGGGAGACGGGCGCCGCTCCGGTCATTCCGAACGAACCCGGGGGTCGAGCTGTGCGTATAACACGTCGGCCAGCAGATTCGCCAGGACGACGCTGATGGCGATCAGCAGGAAGGCGCCCTGGAGCAGCGGGTAGTCCCGCCGCTCGACGGCCCGGTAGATCGCGCCGCCCAGCCCGGGCCAGGAGAAAACCGACTTCGATCTGGATCGCCCCGGCGACGGTGAACCCGAGGTTGATGGCGATGATCGTGATCATCGGCAGCATCGCGTTGCGCAGCGCATGGTCCTTCAGGATCTGGAACGTGCTCAGACCCTTGGCCCGGGCGGTCAGGATGAAGTCCTCCGACAGAACCTCGATCAGGGTGCTGCGCATCAGCAGCATGTACTCCCCCAGGAAGACCAGGGTGAAAGTCAGCGTGGGCAGCAGCATGTGGCGCAGCAGGTCGAGCAGCGCCTCGCCCCGCGCCAGCCCGGCGCCGTACGTATACACCCCGCCGATCGGCAGGCCCACCCGGCTCCCCCAGAACAGGAGCAGGATCCCCAGCCAGAACGTGGGCAGGCTCCACACCAACAGGCTGAACAGCAGCGCCCCGTAGTCGACCGGGGTGCCCGACTTCCAGGCGGCCACCACCCCGAGCGCCACGCCCAGGACAATGGCCAGCACCTGGCCGGCCCCCACCAGCAGCACCGTGTTGCCCAGCGCTTCGCCCAGCATCTCGGCGACGGGCCGGTTGGTGTGATAGCTGATGCCGAGCTCTCCCCGCAGCAGGTTGCCGATATAGATGAAGAACTGGGTCTCGAGCGGGTTGACCAGACAGTCGCCCAGCCGCAGCGGATTGAGCGAGTCGAAGCAGTTGATCACCGGGTGGTCGAGGCCGAAGCGGACACGGATGGCTTCGACCGCTTCCCGGGTCAGACGCGGGTCGCGCAGCCCGGAGCGGGCCGGGTCGCCGGGCAGCACCCGGAACAGGAAGAAGTTCAGGACGATGACGAATCCGACAGTGAACAGGGCCCAGCCGAAGCGGCGGGCCAGGTAGGCCGCTCGTCCGGTCATTGATCCTCTCGGGAGGGTCGGCGGGCGCGGGCCGAGGCTCTCGGCCCGCGCCCGGCTTTCAGCCGACTCCTAGGGAACCGGCTCGATCACGACCATCGAGGTCACGTCTTCCAGGGCCATCTTCGCCCGGTCGGTCAGCCAGCCCTGGAAGCGGTCGGTGCGGTACCCCTGGACGGCCTGTCCATACCAGGGGACGATGTACACCACGTCCTGATGCACGATCTCCTGCATCTGCCAGATGATCTCGCGGCGGGTGTCGAGGTCAAGCGCCGTCGCCTGCTGCAGGTACAGGGCGTCAAACTCGGGATTCGAGTAACCGGTTTCGCTGTTCCCGGTGGGGATCTCGTCGGTGGTCATGACCGAGAGCAGGAAGCCCGGGTCCGGGTCTGACCCCCAACCCCACAGAATCACATCGAAGTCGAAGGTCGGGCAGCAGGCCGAGGTCAGGGCGTCCGGGTCGAGCGCCTGCAGCTCGCACTTGATGCCGACCTCACTCCACATCTGGCTGAGCAGTTCTGCTTCGCGCGGCGCAGTGATGCTGTCGCCCGGCCAGTTCATGCGGAAGACCAGCGGCCGCCCGCCCTCGGCCATTTCCCGGACGCCGTCGCCATCGGTGTCGAGATAGCCGGCCGCGTCGAGCAGACGGTTGGCCCGGGCCGGATCGTAGGCGAAGTCCTGGATCGAGTCGTTGTAGAACTCGCCCAGGCCGTTGGGGATCAGCGTCAACCCGGGATCCCCCAGCCCCAGCAGGACCACGTCGATCAGGGTCTGCTTATCGGTGGCATGCGCCAGGGCCTGCCGCACCTGCAGGTCCTGCAGCGCCGGGTGCCCGCTGCACACGCCATCGCCGGGCGGGCAGTCTTCCTCGGAGGTCTGGTTGAAGATGATGTCGCTGATGTCGGGCGCCAACGGAGCCCCGGCCACCACGGCGACGTTTTCGGCCTGGCGCAGGCTTTCGACCGCGGTCTGCGGCATTTCGGTGATCATGTCGACCTGGCCGGTGCGCAGCGCCTGCACCAGGGCATCCTGGCTCTCGAACGTCTGGAAGACGATCTCGTCGATCTTCGGGGTGTACAGCGGGTGCGAATCGGCCGCCGCCAGGTGGACGAACTCGTTGGGTCGGTACTCCACCAATCGGAAGGGTCCGCTCCCGATCATCTCGGCGTTCTCGAACTCGACCGCGGTTTCACCGTCCAGCCCGCCCCAGATATGCTCGGGCAGGATGAACATGAACACCAGCTGGCTCTCCATGTTGGGGATCGGCTCCGTCAGCTGGATGACGACCGTCTGATCATCGGCCGCTTCCACGCTCTCGAAGTAGTCCGTGTACACGGGCATGTACGGGAAGTCTTCCTGGGCGGCGTAGAAGTTGTAGGTGAAGGCGACGTCGGCCGCCGTCACCGCTTCCCCGTCGTGCCAGGTCGATCCTTCACGCAGGCGGAAGGTCCAGGTCAATCCGTCGGGCGAGGTCGTCCAGCTTTCGGCCAGTTCGGGATAGAACGACCCGTCCAGATCCAGGCCCACCATCGAGTCGTAGATCAATTCGTAGGTGGCGTAGGCTTCCACCAGGACCCCGGTGCCGGGGTTGAGCGTGTCGGGGCTCCCGGCCCAGCCGACGCGAACGACGACCGGAGCTTCGCCGGCGGGCGTGGCCGGCGCGGCGCAGGCGGCCAATCCAAGGGCCGCCGCCAGGAGCAAGGTGAGGGTTGCGGGGATTCGGCGCGGCACGGCACTCTCCTCCTCGGGGCGACCTCTAGAGGCACGCTCCGGCGAGACAGCGCGCACCGGCAAGAGCCGCGCGCCGTGGCGGGTGGACGATCGCAGGTTGTTCACTGGAAAACGGGGCCGACGCAGCAATTCGGCCAAGGCAGCCTCCAAGGGCTGCGAGGTGAGGCCATTATAGGGAAGCTGACGGGCGGGTCAACCGGCACGGGTTCGGCGCTGGCGCCTGCGCCGAGCCTGTTCGAGGACCTCGCCAACGGACTCGACCTTTTCGGCGACCGCCGCCTCCATCCAGCGCCGGCCCTTGTCGGCCGTGGCGATCGTGGCGTCGCCGTAGATCCCCGTGACCGTATCGTCGGTCCAGGGAGGGTTGGCCATCAATCGCCCTCCCTCGACCCAGTCCATGTAGTACTCGGGCGTGCTGATGAAATCGGTCTCTCGGCGGGCCTGCTCCATTCGAACCGCCGCAGGCCGCAGGTGGAGCATCAAGCTGGTCTCCAACTCGCCCCCGTGCCCCATCCCTCCCATCCCCGACTGGCGGATCTCCTCCAGGGCAGGGCCGGTGGTGTGCAACCACTCGACGGCAGTGAAAATCTGCGGCCAGCGTTCCCCGGCCCACTTGACCACGTTGACCAGGAAGGAGTGGTTGCCGCCATGCCCGTTCGAGAACAGGATCGCGCCAGCCCCGAGATCGGCCAGCCTTCCGATCAGCGCCAGGAAGAAATCTTCGAAGGTTCGGCCGCCCAGATCCAGCGTTCCGGGAAACTGACGGGTGTGGGTGCTGACACCATACGCCCAGGCCGGCAGGCAGACGACTCGATCGGGCGCCGCCGCCTCCAGCCCGCGGGCGATGCCATCCACGATTCGGGTGTCGGTCTCGAGGGGAAGGTGCAGTCCGTGCTGCTCGGTATGACCGGTCGAAACCACCACGACGCGACCCGATAGATCGGCCGGCCAGGCCTTCGCTTCGCCGGCCCGCTCCTGGCGGGCTCGCAGGAAACGCAATCCCCGCCCGGCCAGGCGCCGGGTGGCGCCGTGACCGTCGAGGAATACAACGCGCCGGAAACCCTGCGCTCTCAGCTCAGCGGACGTCCCCCGGAGTACCCGGCGCATGAGGGCCGGCGGTACCTCCAGCAGACCGAGCGGCCCGGTCTGCCGAAACCCGAAGGGCACCGGAGGCAACAGGCCGACGGCCTCGGTCCGCAACGCGGCGGCCGCCGCCTCCAAATCGTACGAGGCTTCCCCAAGCGGGATCAGCAGGGGCAAGCCACGCGGCAGCTCGGCCACTTCCGGCCACGTCAGGTCGGCGTACCGGATCACGGTCATGCCCGCAGTTCCACCGAGGCCAGGATCGCCGCGACTTCCCGCGCCTGGTGATCCGGAAGAGGCGGGACTTCGTGCTCGGCCATCAGGCGCTCGGCTTCCGCGGCGGCACGCTGGATCAGGGTCGGACCCCCGGCCTCGCGCCACGCTTCCCAGCGAGCCTCCTGCACCGACAACTCGGGCAGCCATGCCTCCCCGCGCTGCAGATGGTCCAGCGTATGCCGTTCCGCCAGGAAGTTGCGATCTCCGTCCATCACCCGGGCCACCACATCGCCTGCGACCGTTTCCGGGGACACAGCAACGCCGCAAACGATCCGGCGCACGGAGCGAAGGATCTCGTTGTCGGCCACGATCTGCGCCGGGCCGGAGACCACACCGCCGGCGATCTCGCCCACACCCGAAATCTCGTCGGCGCCGGCGAGCGCGGCCAGCAGCGCGTTCTGCGTCCGCTCGGCGCCGTTCTGCAGGTCGGGCGGATAGACCGAGGTGCTCAACCCAACCACGTTGACCGGAAGCGAGTAGCGATGGGCCAGTTGGACCGTCGCGGCCGATGCCAGCCCGACTTCGGGGCAGCCCCAGACCGAGTCCCCCGTACGCATGTTCATCGCCGAGATCCGCCCGTGGTAAACGCAGGGGATCCCTGGCGCGGCGAGCTGGGCCAGCACGATTCCCGCCAGGACCTCGGCGTTCTGCTGGGCCAGGGCGCCGGCGATCGTCAGGGGCGCCGTAGCGCCCAGGATCGGACAGGGGAGCGGGGCGAAAGCCAGACCCTGCCGACAGACCTCCAGGATGGCCGCCACTGCATCGTCGGGGAAGGAAAGCGGACTGACGGGGGAAACCGCGGCGACCACGACCGGCCCCTCGCCGAGCACCACCCGGGTGATCTCGGCGATCAGGGCGGCTTCCTCCGCAGTCTGAAGGCCGGGGGACTGGATCGGCTTGCGGGTGTGTTGCAGGGTGCGTTCGAAACTCGCGGCGGCCAACAGCGGCGAGGGAACGTCGGTGGGCGTGTAGAGCGGTGTCAGACTGTGCACTTCCGGCAGCGCGTCCAGCAGCCGGGCGCTGCGGGCGACGTCGTCGGCCGTCGCCGGACGCGGCTCGCCGTCGGGTGTGTCCAGGACGGCGCGGGCCCCGCCCAGGTTGTGAGGATGCAGGTCTCCGTCCCCCAGGACGACCTCGCCCTCCCGTCCGCGCAGACGCACGGAATGCGGGCAGGTTCGCAGTGATGCCTGGATCATCTCCGGGGATAAGACCAGGCGGCCGCCCTGCAAGCGGCCGCCGTGATCGAGCAGCAACGACTGTCCGACCGGGTGACGGAGCACCACGCCGACCTCGGCCAGAATCGCCAGACTCGCCTGATGGATCGCCTCGATCTGCTCTCCGCTCAGGAGGGCGAAGCGCGCTGCCATCGCCCCATCCTACAACAGGTACCAGTCGACGAAGCGCTCCATGTGACCGTAGAAATCAAGCTGGTTCTTCCGGCGCAGCAATCCGTGCGCCTCGTCGGGATAGGTCCGATACTCGAAGGTCTTCCCCTCGCGCTTGAGCGCCTCCACCAGCTCCTCCGATTGCAGCGGGTGGACGATCGGATCTTGCAGGCCGTGGACCACCAAGAGCGGCGATCGAATCTGCGCCACCTGCAACACCGGCGAACCGCGCAGGTAGTTGTCGCGCCACAGAGCCGGATGCCCCATCATCCGTTCCATTTCTTCGCGGGCGCCGCGCTCGCCCTGAGCCCACGAGGTCAGGATGTTGCAGTCGCCGTACTTGGCTACGGCGCAGGCGAAGCGAGTATCGGGATCGTATGCCAGGGCGCACACCGCCAGGTAGCTGCCGTAGGAGGCCCCGTAGATCCCCAGACGTTTGCGGTCGATCCAGGGCAGCGATGCCAGAACATCGGCCCCGGCCAGGCAGTCGAGGGTATCGGCCACGCCCCAGCAATCGTGGTTGGCCCTCTCGAACTCGACCCCGTAGCCCGAGCTCCCCCGGAAGTTGGGCGCCAACCAGGTGTAGCCCTTGGCCACCAGGTACTGCGCCCAGATATCCCATTCCAGGATGTACTGCGACGTCGGCCCTCCGTGCGGATAGACGATGGCCGCGCCGTTGGGATGGTGGGGGCGAAAGAGGAAGGCCGGGATCTCCAGGCCGTCGCTGCTGCGGTAGGTGATCGACTCCGGCATCACCAGGTCGAGCACCTCCAGCGCAGACGGGTTGCTGAACGTCAACTGGCTCACCTGGCGGGTCTCGACGTCGAGTCGGTACAGGTCGGACGGTCGGCGGGGATCCTCGTACTCGAAGCTGATGGTCCGCCCGTCGGCCAGCCAGTGGGGCCGGCCGTGGACGCCCGGACCGATCCGCAGATCTTCGACCAGCCCGGTCTCCACCTCGAGCATGGCCAGGTCGATCGAACCCCGGCGATTGACCGCGCACACCAACCGGGTACCGTCCGGCGACCAGGCGTGTTCTTCGACGTTGGCGCCGAAGCGCGACACCTGGCGCTCCTGACCGGTCCCGACGTCGTGGACGAACAACTCGTAGAACCCGGGGCGCTCGCAGGTATAGGCCAGCCGACGGCCGTCGGGCGACCAACTCGGCGCGCCGACCGCCCGCCCGGGCGTGCTGCTCAACTGCCAGACGGTGCCGCTTTCCAGGTCGACCAGCATCAGGTCGACCTGGTCCTGCAACCCGGGCGGCGAATGAAGGTAGGCAACCGTTCTTCCATCCGGGGAGGGTTCGGGACTGAAATCGTGGCCCGGGCCCTGGGCGATCGGCCGCGGCCAGGATCCGTCCAGGTCGGTGAGCAGGATGCGCTGACGGTCGTCGCGCTCGATGTTCACCAGAAGCCGGTAGCCGTCGGGCATCCAGCGCGGCGAATCGGCGCGCGAAGCGAAGCTGCTGATCTTGCGCGGCAGCCCGCCGCGGGCCTCCACCACCCAGACATGGTCGCGGTCGGTGTAGGCCAGCCAGCGCCCGTCGGGCGACCAAACGGGCGCTTCGTCCATCCAGTAGGCCTGGGGTTCACGATCGAACGTCAGGCGCATCGGCCAGCCGCCCGCGGTGGGCATGGCGTAGACGTCCGAGGCGTCGGACCCGTCGCGGATGAAGGCCAGCCAGCTTCCGTCCGGCGATGGGGCGTGACTGCGTGTCCGGCGGACGGAAGTGATCAACGGCAAATTCCACCCGGGCGGCGGCTTGACGTCCGGCCGCGATTGCGCCGGCCAACCGAACCTCTCGTATTTGCCTTTGAGTTCGAGTTCTCGCAACATGCGCTACCCCCAGCGCGGCCGGGTTGGCCTCCCCGGCGAGGTTGTAGGCGTGGAAGACGGATTGGCACGGGTTGCCCCAGGCCCCATACAGGGTCTGGTGGGTGAGATCGATCACCAGGGAGGCGATCGTCTGCTGCTGATCGAGCGGGGAAGGCTCGTCTTGGGCGTGGCAGCAAATCGAGCGCGGCTGACCGTCGTGGTCCGCCAGGAGGTGGGCCAGCGAATCCCGATCGGCGCGGCCGCGCAGATTGGTCAGACCGGCTTCGGCCCGCGCCAGACGGCGCCGGGAAGAGGCCCGCTTCTGCGGCTCGCGCTCAAGCGCCTGCATGCGCTCGCTTCGATAGTGGTTGGTGTGGGCGGCCAGGCCGTCGTCGCGCCGGGAGAAGATCGAAATCGGAAGCGGAGGCTTCCAGGTTGTAGATCTCGCCCTCGGCCGAAACCAGCAGATGGTTGTACCCGGCGGCGCGCTGCGGATGGAGCGCCGCCAGCATCGCCTCGGTGAGAGTCTCGGCTGCCAGCACCGCCCGGGAAACCAGCAGGCGGGGCAGGCCGAGGCGGGCGTCGGTCGGATATACCGTGTCGATGCACTGGGCGATCCCGGCGGCGTTGAAACCGATGTTCGGGAGCAGACCCCCGTAGCTGATGGCCAGGAAGGCCGGGTGATTCTCGGGTTCGGCGTGCACCAGGTACACATGGCCGATGTCGGCGGGGTACCAGTCTTCGTTGTGGGCCAGCCAGACCGACCCGTCGGCGCTGGCGGAGGCGTCGACGGCCAGGCTGGTGCAGCCGAGCAGCAGCCGGTCGTCGGTGATGGCCTCCAGGGTGTTGAGTACCAGGACATCGTCGAATCGAACTCCTGCGCCCTCCGCCAGGCCGCGCATCTCCTCGACGTACTGCGGGAGCTCGGCCTGCGAGATCGGAAGATACATGCGCGCCAGGCGGACGGCTTCGCGCCAGCCAGTGACTCCCAACAGCGCCCCCGCCTCGCGGAACAGGCGCCGGTAGGCGTCCACCATGTGGCGGACCTGTTCGGCCCGGGCCGCTCCGATCTGGAACCCGATTTCCCCGGGTGTGCCACGCGCGTGGACCAGCGGCAGGCGATCCGGCAACGAAAGCGGCTGCGATGTCGGAAGCTGAGTGACGGACCAAGTGCCCATGCCGTGCCTTTCCAGGCCGGAGACTCCTCCGACCGCGTGCGGCGGCCGATCCGGAACCGAGAGAAACGCCGAGTCGGCTGCTCCCGAGGCGTCCAAAGAACAACCGTTCGATCGCCGCGCCTACCAGGGCGCGCTCCCGGACCGGTCGCAAGAACCTGTCAGTATGAGTTGACGGCCGCCCCGGCGGATACACCCCCTACGGCTGCCGGGGCCGACAATCCAAGTATACGAGCTCCCGTTTTGGCAAGGGCGAATCGGGAACTTCCTGAGCAGGAAGCCCGAGAAAGGACCCTCCCGACCTGCGGTCGGGAGGGGGTCTCCTTCTTATGTCAACCCAGATATGGGACTACATCAGGTGCCAGTCGAGGAACCGCTCGAGCCGCTCCAGGAAATCGCGGCGATTGGCCGGACGAAGGATACCGTGCCCCTCTCCTTCGTACACAACAAACTCAAATGTCTTCCCCTGCCGCGTGAGCTCGTCTACGAGTTCTTCGCTCTGGCGCGGATGTACCCGCAGGTCTTCCGCTCCATGGCTGATCAGGAGAGGTGCCTGGATCCCGGCGGCGTCATGGATCGGGGAACCCCGTCGGTAACCCTCCGGATCCGTCCCCGGGTGGCCCATCTGACGCTCCAGGTCTTCCCGGCCGATCCGATCCCCGGTGGCCCAGGAGCGTCGGATGTCGGAGTCGCCGTACTCCGCCACCCCGCAGCGAAACCGCCGCCGCGGATCTCGCGCCAGCGCCAGGACCGCCAGGTAGGAACCGTAACTGCTGCCGACCACCCCCAGCTTCGTCCCGTCGATCCAATCCAGACCACGCAGATAATCGGCGGCGGCCAGGACGTCTTCCGTGTCGACCGTCCCCCAACCCCCGTGCAGCGCACGCTGGAACGCCAACCCATGGCCGGTGCTGCCGCGGTAGTCGGGCGCCAGCACCGCGTACCCTTTGGCCACCAGCCACTGCAACCGCAGGCTCCAGATCAGGGCCCAGCTGTCGGCCGGCCCTCCGTGAGGATAGACGATCGCCGGTCTACGATTCGAGCCGCTGGCCCGGGCCGGGCGGTAGAGGAAACCGTGGATCACCGTCCCATCCAGGCTGGGGTACTGCACCACCTGCGGTACGACCAGACCGGACAATTCGATCCCTGGAAAGCGCGAATCCGTCAACCGGGTTTCCTCGACAATCCGTTCCCCTTCGAGGCGCAGCCGGTAGATGTCGGGCGGCCGGGTCGGGCTCTCGAACTCCACCGTCATCCAATCGCCGCCGGCCGCCCACTGCGGCCTGGCGTGCCAGCCGTTCTCGTCGCGCAGCACGACGGCCCGGCGGGTGTTCGGGTCGATCAGCTCCAGCCGGCCATTCCCCTGCCGGTTGACCACCGCCGCCAGGCGGTCGCCACCCGGCGACCAGCTGAAGTCGATCAACTCGGCGCTTGCCTGCGTCGCCGGAGCGACCGAGCCTCCTGCGGGGGCGATGGTATGGAGTTCCACCCAGCCGCTGCGGTTCGACAAGAAGGCTATCCGGCTTCCGTCCGGTGACCAACGGGGCTTGCGGTCTTGCACTTTCTCCTCTCCCGTCAGCCGCCGGACCTCGCCTCCGCTGGCCGGGACAAGACAGATGTCGCTGCGATTGAGGTCGGAAGGGGTGGTCAGGCTGAAGGCCAGCCAAGCGCCATCCGGCGAGAGGTCGGGTTCCCCGACGTCGCCATCCAGATGGGTCAATCCGACCGGCCACTCCCCGGGACGGGGGTCGATCGGCAGCCAGGCCAGGTTGTCTCGCGCCTCCTGCTCAACTACAAAGAACGCCCGTCGGCCGTCGGCCGAAAACAGCGGTGAACCGGCGGCCAGGCCGTAGCCTGTCAGGGGGCGGGAGATCCCGGTGGCCGGGTCGATGCTCCAGATCTCGTCTTCGATCACCGCCAGCAGGCGCGACCCGGCCCTGTCCCAGACCGGGGCGCGGTCGTTCCAGTAGGTGTGCGCCGGCCGGTGGAAGGTCAGGCGCTGGGGCCACCCCTGGGGCTGCTCGGGGTCGACCATCCAGACATCCGAGCGGTCGTCGCGATCCCACAGGAAGGCCAGATGTCGGCCGTCGCGCGACAGCGCGTGATGGCGGACACGCCCCTCCAGGGCGAGCAGATCGACCGACCAAGGAGGAGGCGCCTTGCGTCGTTGATCCGGGCGGGCCTCGGCCCGGAGGCCCAGATGAGATTCGCGGGCGATGGTCGGTCTCATGGCAAGATCCGATCGCGGGGCAGCCACGATTATTCCGCCATTGGCCCGGGGGAGCAAGCGGCTCGGGCCGGTCGGGGCCGCCGCCCCGGGGCATGTTACCGCCGCGTAACCACTGTAAAATCCAGCCAGGGTTCAGCGTTTCCACGGGAGAAGGGAGGCACGATGGCCACAGGCGAGCGCATCGGCCAGGTGGTGCACTTCTTCGACAAGATCCTGGTAGCGGTGTTGCGAGTGAACAAGAAGCTGCGCCAGGGGGACAGGTTGCACTTTCTGGGGAACCACACCGACCTGGAACTGACCGTGACCTCGATGCAGGTGGATCACCAGCCGGTCGAGGAAGCCCCTGCCGGATCCGAGGTGGCGGTCAAGCTCGAAGAACCCGTCCGCCGCGGCGACGCGGTCTACCGCTTGAAGGCCTAGGCCTCAGACGACGACCGGCAGGGCCACGGTGAAGGCCGCTCCCTGATTGGGGCCGGGGCTTTCGGCCCAGACCCGGCCGCTATGAGCGCGCACCACGGCCTGCACGATCGACAGCCCCAGGCCCATGCCTTCGTGGCGCCGGGTCATGTGGTTCTCCACCTGGTAGAACTGGTCGAAGATCCGCTCGAGTTGATCGGCGGGAAGCCCGACCCCGTTGTCGCGCACCTGGATCCAGGCCTCCGCCCCCCGCCGTTCGAGCCCGACCTCGATCCGGCCCCCGCCCGGAGTGAAGCGCATGGCGTTGTTCAGCAGATTGGTCAGGGCCATCGTCAGCTTGCCCCCGTCGACCTCGGCCTGAATCTCGTCCGCCAGCAGACGGCGCACCAGGTCTTGTCCCTTGGCCTCGATCAGAGGGCTCATCTCGTCGCAGGCCGCCTCGACCAGGGGGCGCAACGGCTGGCGGGCCGGGTGCACTTCGGCCGATCCCACCCGCAGCATGTTCATGTTGGTCATGTCTTCGATCAGGCGGCGCATGCGCAGCGCCGAGTTAAGCACCGCGGCGGCGTGCTCGGAGGTGGCCTGGTCGGAGTCTTCCTTTAGCAGGGCGGCATAACCCAGGATCACTCCCAACGGGGTTCGCAACTCGTGGGAGGCGATGGCGATGAAATCGCTCTTGAGCTTCTCCACCTTCCCCAGTTCGTCGTAGGCCTTTTGCAGCGCCGAGACCAGGTTGGCGTTGTGGATGGCGACGGCCGCCTGGGAAGCGATGATCGACAGGGTCTGCAGGTCGCTTTCGGTAAAAGGACCGCCGCGCTTGTTGAGCGCTTCCAGCACCCCCACCCGGCGATCGCGCATCCGCATCGGCACGCCGATCAGGGTGCGGGCCTCGAAGCGGATCTTCTCGCCCACCTGGCGGTAGTGGCGCGGGTCGGAGGCGACTTCGTTGATGATCAGGGGCCGGTCTTCCCGGAAGATCGCGCCGGCGATCGAGCCCTCCAGGGGCACCGGGATGCGGCGCAGCTCGGCCGGGTCGGCCCCGGTGGAAGCGGCGAAGTACAGGCGCTGGGTCTTCTCATCGAACAGCAGGATCGAAGCGGCCTCGGTCTCGAGGAGATCGGCCGCCGAGCGGATCAGGAAGTCGAGCAGGGGACCCGGCTCGAGCGTCGAGTTCAGGGTGACACTCACCTCGACCAGGCGCGACAGCCGGACGATCAGCTGGCGCAGGTCCTCGAGTTCGAGGGCGCTGGGCCGTTCGGCCATGCGGCCAACTATACGTCAGAGGCGGGCGAGTGTCTACGCCCCGGCCTCAGGTATACTTCGCACACCTCGCCTTCGCTGTCGGAGGTTCCCTGGCGATGAAAGTCTCCTGCCTGCAAGAAAACCTGGCGCGCGGCCTGAGCCTGGTCAACCGGGCGGCGGCGCGGCGCAGCACGTTGCCGGTGCTGAGCAACATCCTGCTCGCCACCGACGGGGGGAGGTTGCGCCTGTCGGCGACAAACCTCGAGATCGGGATCACCTGCTGGATCGGGGCCAAGGTCGAAGACGAAGGATCGACCACGGCCCCCGCCAGCACCCTGGTCGACCTGGTGAATGCCCTGCCCAGCGACAAGGTCGAGATGGAACTGGCGGTGCGCACCCAGACCCTGCACGTCCAGTGCGGGGCCTACCGCAGCGATATCAAGTGCATCGATGCCCAGGAGTTCCCGCCGATGCCTTCGCCGCCGGGGGACGACGGCCTGCTGCTGCCGGTCGACGAACTGCGCGAGGTGATCGCCCAGGTCAGTTTCGCCGCCTCCACCGACGACTCGCGCCCGGTGCTGACCGGGGTGCTGTTCGAGATCGACGGCGGAAAGCTGACCCTGGCGGCGGCCGACGGTTTCCGTCTTTCGGTGCGTAACCTCGACCTGCCCGGCGACGGCCCGGGTCGGGCCAGGGCGATCGTGCCGGCGCGCGCTTTGATCGAGTTGGGCCGGATCCTGACCGACGGCGACGAGACGGTGCGCATGTCGCTCCCCTCCAACCGCGGCCAGGTGGTGTTCCGCGGCAAGGATGTCGAGTTGGCCTCCCAGTTGATCGAAGGCACTTTCCCCGATTACCAGACCATCATCCCGCGCTCGCACACCACTCGCACCGTGCTTTCGACCGCCGCCTTCCTGAAGGCCTGCCGGGCCGCCGACATCTTCGCCCGGGAGGCGGCCCATTCCACCCGGCTGCGCATCACCCCCGGCACGGAACTCGAGCCGGGACGCATGCTGGTGACGGCGGCCGCCGCCGAAACCGGTTCCAACGAGGCCGCCGTCGACGCCACGGTCGAGGGCGAGGCGGTCGAGATCGCCTTCAACGTGCGCTTCCTGGTGGACGTCCTGTCGGCGGTAGATACGCCCAACGTCGCCCTGGAGACCAGCAACGCTTCCTCCCCGGGTGTGGTGCGCCCGGTCGGGCGGGAGGATTTCCTGCACGTGGTCATGCCGATGCACATCGGCGGCTGATCCTGAAGCGTCGCACACCCACCACGAACCCGTCTCCCATGGGCAGACGGGTTCTTCTTGGGCCTGCATGAACCCGTCCTCGATCCACCCCTCCACCCGCCTGGGACCGGTTGAGTTGAAGGTCGCCGAACTCGATCGCCAGGTCGAGTTCTATCGGACCGCGCTGGGTTTCCTGGTCCAGGAAGCCGGGCCAGACCGGGTCGAACTGGGCGCAGGAGGCGAGACCCTGCTGCACCTGGTGCGCCACCCCGGCGCCCGCCGGGTGCCGGGGACGACCGGCCTGTACCACTTTGCCGTTCTGCTTCCTTCGCGGCGCGACCTCGCCCGCAGCATTGCCCGCCTGTTCAACCTGCGCATTGCCAATTACCCGACCGATCATGTGATGACCGAGACCACCTACCTGTCGGATGCCGAAGGGAACGGGATCGAGCTGTACACCGACACCCCCGAAGACGGCAGTTTCGGATTCGAGGACGGTCGGTTCATCACCCGCGACGCACAGGGCCACCTGCGCTCGGGTCGCGATCCGCTCGACCTGGAAACGCTGTTCGCCGAGCTCGAGCCCCGGCCCGAACTGGATCGATCCCTGGACCCCGCTACCCGCATCGGTCACGTCCACCTGCATGTGTCCGACCTGGAGGCCGCCGTCCGTTTCTACGAAGAGTTGATAGGCTTCGATCGCCGGGGAGTGTCCCCGGAATGGGGAATGGGGTTTCTCTCGGCCGGCGGTTACCACCACCACATCGGTCTGAACACCTGGCTGGGCGAGGGGATCCCTCCGGCGCCCGACGACGCCAGCGGGCTGGGCCACTTCACGGTGATAGTCCCAGGGCAGGATGATCTCATGGTGTTGGAGGAACGGTTGGCAGCCGGTGGCTTGCAGACCAAACCCGTCGGCGACGGACGGCTGGTGCGCGACCCTTCCGGCAACGGGGTCTTCCTTCGGGCAGGGTGAGGCCGCCACTCACACCGGAGCGTCGTCGGCCGGCCAACCGTATTCGCCCAGCAGTGGCACGAAGCTGACCGGCGCGGCCCGCTCGTTTTCGAACCGATCGCCGAGTCGAGTCCAGCTCTCCAGGACCTGACCTTCGATCGCACCGACCGGACACACCAGCCGGCCGCCTTCGCTCAGCTGGTCGAGCAGGGGGCGAGGCGCCTTGGGGGCCGCGGCCGCCACCAGGATGCCCCGGTAGGGGGCCCGCGCCGGGTAGCCCCGGGTTCCGTCGGCCAGCACCACCTCGACGTTCTGGATCCCCAGCTCGTCCAGCAACTCCCGCGCCGCTTCGGCCAGGGCCGGGATGCGCTCCAGGCTGACGACGCGTTCCGCCAGGTGGGCCAGCACCGCCGCCTGGTATCCGGACCCGGTGCCGACTTCGAGGACGGTCTCGCCGCCCTGCAGCCGCAGCATCTCGCTCATCAGGGCCACGATGTACGGTTGGGAGATCGTCTGGCGATGGCCGATCGGAAGGGGGCAGTCGTTGTAGGCCAGATGCAGGACGTCGTCGGGAACGAAGCGATGGCGGGGCACGGAACGCATCGCCTCGAGGACGCGCCGGTCGCGGATGTCGCGGGCTCGGAGCTGCTCGTCGACCATCCGGTGACGCGCCTGCCGGAAGGTCTCGTCGACGGTCATCCGTATCAGATTATAGGGGCTTTCCGAGTCTTGCCTTCCTGCGGGTGAGCGCCAGCACGTTTCCGGCCGCCACCAGAGCCACGCCCAGCAGCGCGGAGGCTTCCCAGGTCAGGCCTTCAAACAGGGTTGAGAACCCCAGCGCGACCAGGGGGAAGACCACACCGATGTACCCTGCGCGATCGACCCCGATCCGCCCGACCAGAGTCAGGTAGGAACCGAACGCGATCACCGACCCGAACAGGGAGAGGTAAATCAGGGAGACCACGTAGCCGGCCGACGGGTCGAAACCGAACGAGACCCCGCGCACCGCCGCGATCCCCAGGGTGAACAACGCCCCGTAGGCCATCCCGAAGGCATTGGTCTGGACCACCGGGAGTCCGTGACGCTGGTTGCGCGCCGCCGTGATATTCCCCAGCGAGGCCGAGACCACCGCCGCCAGCGACAACAGGATCCCCAGTCCGGCGGCCCCGCCCGAGCCGCCTCCTGCGAAATCCAGGCCGCGCAGCTCGGGCCAGAACACCACACCCAGGCCGATCACGCCCAGAATCCCGCCGACCAGAACCCGGCCTCGAATCGGATTCCCCAGGAACGCCGCCCCGAACAAGACGTTCATCAAGATGATGGTCGAGAACAGAATTGCCACCAGGCCGCTGGTCAGGTGCTGCTCGGCCAGGTACACCAGAACGTAATTGACCGAGAACAGGAAGATCCCCTGCAGCGCCATAAAGGCGTGTTGGCGCAGGCTGAATTGGGCCGGCATGCGACGCAAGAAGAGGTATGCCCCCAGCAGCAGCGCCGCCAGCCCGAAGCGATAGACGATCGACGCCTCCGGGCTGACCACGCCCAGTTGGAACTTGATCGCCAACCAGGTGGAGCCCCAGATAAAGGACGTCAGGGCGTACAGAAGAGCGTTCTCCATACCAGCCGCCTATTCCTACCAATGTGAGAGACGCCGCCGGGGAAGGCAGCGGCGTCGAGGAAGGCTGATTGTACTCTGGGGAACCGGCCGGCCGGCCGGCGGCCGTCACCACATGCGGGTCAGGCGCTCTTCCTTCCAGATATCGGCCTCGTTGTGGTAACCCGCCTGCTCCCAGAAACCCAGCCGGTCTTCGGTCATGAGTTCGATCGACCTCAGCCACTTGCCGCCCTTCCAGAAGTAAGGGGTCTTCAGTTCGGTGCCGGGGATGTGGCCGACCACCCCGCGCAGCGGATAGCCGTGGTCGGGGGTAAGTGGTTCGCCGTCGTGGTGGGTCGCCATCAGGAAGTTGTCGGCCAGGGCGATCTCCAGGGGGATGTTCACGGTGAAGCCGTACTCACAGTGCTGCATCACGTGCCTGGCCGTCGGCAGGATCCGGATCAGACCGTGATCGGCCAGGTCGCGCAGAGAAACCCCTTCCCAGCCGGTGTCGAACCTGCTCCAGCGGGTGACGCAATGGATGTCCATCTTCAGGGCTCGCCGGGGGAGCTCCTGGAACTCATCCCACGTCCAGCGCCTCTCCTGTTCGACGGCGCCCCACACCCGAAAGTCCCAGGTCTTGGGGTCGAAGCGGGGCACCGGCCCGTAGTGCAACACCGGGAACTTGTGGGTCAGCGACTGTCCGGGCGGCAGCCGGCCCTCCTTACGGATGCGTTCCTCATCGTCTTTTCGGCGCAGAGCGTCGCTCAACATATGCGCCCTCCTCGGAGCCTGATTCTATCAAAGGACCTTAAGAAAACCTTGCGGCGGGAACCCCGCCGGGCGCGGCGGCGTCCTGTGGGAGGAGACAGGAGGTCGTCATGCATCCACCCGCGTTCCGCAAGTTGGTCCCGCCGATCTTCGCCCTGGCCGTCCTGGGGATGGCCTGCGCCGGCATCGGGTTCGAGCCGGGCACGCCCCCCGGCGGCACCGCCACCGCCGAGGCCGCCGACGGCGGACTGGCGCTGACCGTGTACAACCAGGGCACCGCCCTGGTGCGCGATCGGCGGCGCTTCGACCTGGTGCAGGGGCTCAACGAACTCCGCTTCGGCGACGTGGCCGCATCGATCGACCCGACCAGCGTCTTGTTCGCCTCGCTCACCGACCCGGCCGGCACCTCGGTGCTGGAGCAGAACTTCGAATACGACCTGGTGGGTGCGGCGGCCCTGCTGGAGAAGTACCTCGACCAGGAGATTCACGTTGTCACCCGGGATGGCACCCTGTATGCCGGCAGCCTGCTCTCCGGTCGGGGCGACATCATCCTGCAGTCCGACGACGGCCGCGTGACCGTGGTCCGGGCCGACGACATCCAGCAGTTTTCCTTCCCCAAGCTGCCCGAGGGTCTGATCACGCGCCCGACCCTGGCCTGGCGACTGTTGGCCTCGCGCGCCGGCCCGCAGGATGTCGAGATCACTTATCTCACCGGCGGGGTGTCGTGGCAGGCCGACTACGTCTTGCTGCTGGCCGCCGACGATCGCTCGATCGACCTCGACGGTTGGGTGACGATCAACAACACCTCCGGTGCGACCTTCCGCGACGCCCTGCTCAAGCTGGTGGCCGGCGATCTGCAGCGACTGCCGCAGCCCGGTTTCGCCGTGGGCGAAGACGCGTTGCGGGCCGCGCCGACCGAATCGGCCGCCCCGATCGAACAGCGCGAGTTCTTCGAATACCACCTGTACGAAGTCCCCCGGCCGGTGACGGTGCGCGACAACGAGACCAAGCAGATCGAGTTCGTGCGCGCCGCCGGGGTGCCGGCGGAGAAGTTCTTCGTCTACGACGGACTGCAGTGCGCTTCGTACTACTGGTACTGCTACTACTCCGGCTATCCACAGACCGAACCTTCCTACGGGGTGGCGTCGAACCCGAAGGTCATGGTCATGCTCGAATTCGACACCGACGAAGTCGAGGCCGATCTGCCGCGTGGCCGGGTGCGCCTGTACCAGGAAGACGTCGACGGCGCCGCCCTGCTGATCGGCGAAGACCAGATCGACCACACCCCGCAGGGCGAGACCCTGCGCCTGTACGTGGGCGACGCCTTCGATATCGTCGGCGAACGCGTCCAGACCGACTTCCGCCTGCCCAGCAAGAAGAGCATCGAAGAGACCTACCGCATCGTCCTGCGCAACCACAAGGACGAAGCCGTCGAAGTGCGGGTGGTCGAGCACCTGTTCCGCTGGAGCAACTGGTCGATCCTGCGCTCGTCGCAGCGCTATCAGAAGCTGGACTCGTCCACCATCGAGTTCGCCGTGCGCGTGCCGGCCGACGGCGAAACCGAGTTGACCTACACGGTGCGCTACTCGTGGCCGTAGGTCGATCGAACCGTTCCCCTTCCCCTCGCCCGGGGCGAGGGGAAGGGGACGCTTCGGCCCCACCTGGCAGATCCCTTCCGATGAGGAGTGCCGTGGCGAAACCACAATCCCTCCTGCACCTGGTCCTGGCAGCCGGTCTGCTCGGCGCCTGCGCCCGGCCGGCGGCCGAGCCGGTCGGCGAGTTCCGCGGCACGATCCGCTCCGGCTGCGCGCCGCACGACGCGCTCTCGACAATGATCGAACTGGAATCGCAGTCGTCCGAGGCGACCGTCTGGTTCAATCTGTGGCCCGAATCCGGGGTGATCCCCCCGACCGTGATCCGGTTCCACGCCGACCGGAACGACGGACAGGCGTCGTATTGTCCGGCGGGCGGCGAGTGCCTGTCGGCCGCCTGGGGAGAGGTCGATCTGCAACCCGGCAACGACGGGGCCATCCACGGAACCTGGCGCCTCGGCTTCACGGAAACTGAGATCGAAGGGGTCTTCCAGGCGGAGTGGCTTCTGGTCCAGGCGCTTTGCGGCTGAACCGCTCGCCACGGCGGCTGGCTCTGGCCCGCTTGCCCTTTGCCTTCGGGCGAAGTACCGTTGGGGCTCCGTCCGGACTGGGAGCATGGAACCCCCGACCTCCGCCGGCGAAGATCGAGATTCTGCACGAACGGCCGGGAACCGCCCGGGGATTCTGACCGCCTCCTGGTGGCGACGGTGGACCCGACCTCACCCGTCGTTGCCAGAGCCGATCCAGCATCCGGCGCGAATCCTGGCTTCTCTGCAACTGGTGGCCCTGGGGATGAGCGCCATCGCGCTGTTCCTTACCCTGGCCGGCGCGTTTTCGTTCCCTGGGGATTTGCGCCAGTTGACGATCCGGCTGACCCTGCTGGTCGGGATCGGCATGATCGTTGCCTATGCGACCGGACGCCGCGGCAACTTCCACTTCTCGGCTTTCCTGACCGTCGGACTGAGCCTGAGCGGCGCCGTGATCGGAGCCGTGGAGAACCCCGGAGCGGCCCTGGCGCCGGTGTTCATCATCACCGGTGGGCTGATCGGCGGCCTGTTCCTGTCGACCTTCCTCACCTTCCTGATCTTCGCCGCCACCGTTCTGCTGGTGTCCTTGGCCGCCCCGGCGATCCCTTCGCTGACCCAGAATAGCTACCTGACCCTGCTGTTCTTTGTGGCGCTGGTCGCCGTGATCATCACCATAGCCTCCCTGCAGCGAGAGAACCGCAATGCGCAGATCCGCACCCAGGCGTCCGAGCTCGCCGACCAACAGCAGCGACTGGAGCAGGCGCTGCGCGCCGGGGAGGCCTCCAACCAGGAGTTGATCCGCTCGGTCCAGAATCTGCACCGACTGCAAACAGACACCGGGCTGTTGTCGGAGTGGAGCGAGATGATGCACGCTTGCGCCGCCCCGGCCGACCTGCACCCGGTGGTCCAGCATTTCGGCGCGCTGGTGTTTCCACGAGCCCAGGGCAGACTCTACCTCTACAACCCTTCGCGCAACGACCTGGAGTCCGTGCTTGCGTGGGGAAACCATCAGGAGTTGGCGCGATTCCCGCCGGAGGCGTGTTGGGCGCTCCGCCGGGGCCAGCTGTATCGGGCCGGCGGGGCGCGTTCCCACGGACCGCCGTGCGAGCACCTGATCGGCGAAGGCGTCGCGGTGTGTGCCCCGCTGATGGCGCAGAGCGAAATCCTGGGCCTGCTGACACTGAGCTTCCCTGCGGCCAGCAGCGAGTCCGATCTTCAGGCGGCCCAGGATCTGGCCGGCGAAGCCTCACGGCGGGTGGCGGTGGCCCTGGCCAACCTGCAGCTGCGCGAGGTGCTGCGCAGCCAATCGCTGCGGGATCCGATGACCAACCTGTTCAACCGCCGGGTGATGGAGGAGATGCTGTTGCGCGAGATCCGCCGCTCGGAGCGCAGTCAGCGCCCCTTTTCGGTGTTGATGCTCGATCTGGATCATTTCAAGTCGTTCAACGATGACCATGGACACCCGGCCGGCGATCTGCTGCTGCAGCACATCGCCGATCTGATCGTCGGTCGCATCCGGGGAAGCGATGTGGCCTGCCGCTACGGCGGGGAAGAACTGGTTGTGATCCTGGTCGAAGCCGGCCTGGAAGACGCCGTCCGCCGCGCCGACGCGCTGCGCCTCGAGATCGGCCAGCAACGAGTGGACTATCACGGGGTCTTGCTTCGTCCGGTGACCTGTTCGATCGGGGTGGCCTGTTTCCCCCATCACGGCGCTACCCCCGACCTGCTGATCCACGCCGCCGACACCGCGCTGTACCAGGCCAAGGGCGCCGGGCGCAACTGCGTTCGTCATCTCCCGCTTCCGGAAACCGCCGCCTGAGCTCCCGGCGCCTCAGCCCTCCAGCCTGCCCACCCGCCGGACGCAGGGACGGGTGAACACCTCCTGCGCGTGCGGGGCGTCGGCCAGCGCCCGGGTGAGATCCTGGCCGGCCCAGTGCAGGCCCTCGTGCAACCCGCTGCGCCACTTCGGGCAACCGGTAACGTCGTAGACAATTCCCTCAAAGGCTACCCAACCGGGACGCCCGGCTTCTCCGGTGTTGCGCCGCAACTCGGCCGTGGTGACGGTTCGATCCTCGGCCCCGCCCGCCGAGACGTGCCGGGGATGGTCGTTGGTTCCGATTGTGGCCTCCGGCCGGGGATACCCCATTGTCCCATGCCGGCGTTCGGCGACTATATTGACATACATCAATATATCAGCTACACTCGTCGCATGGCAACGGCGGCCGCTTCCGAAAGAACCCTGGGGCAGCGCTGCGGGATTCCCGCCACGGACCGCCGCCTGGCACCGCGCCAGGCCGACTCTCTGGCGGCCGATCTCCAGCTGTTGTCCGACCCGGTCCGACTGCAGATCCTCGACCTGTTAGCCAGTCGCCCCGGCGAAGTGTGCGTCTGCGACCTGGAGGCCTCCCTGCCGGTCCGACAGCCGACCATCTCTCACCACCTGCGTCTGCTCCACCGCGCCGGCCTGATCACCGTCGAGCGGCGGGGCCTGTGGGCTCATTACCGCATCCATCGTCAGGAATTGAACCAGCGCCGTCGGCGGCTCCAAGACTACTTCGAAGGCCTCCGCCGCAGCGACCCGAACTGACCGTTTCTGGAGACCCCGATGTCCGAATCTATCGACGCCATCCGTCAATCCGTACACGATCGGTACACCCGTGTTGCCGAAGAATCCTCGGGGTGCTGTGAACCGCAGACCGGAAGCTGTTGCTCCGCCTACCCGGTCGAAGAGCTTTCCCTTCTTCCGGCCGAGGCAGTCGCCAGCGGCCGCGGTTGTGGGAACCCGACCGCGCTGGCGCAATTGCGGGAAGGCGAAGTGGTGCTCGACCTGGGATCGGGCGGCGGCCTGGATGCGCTGCTGGCCGCCCAGCGGGTCGGGCCGAGTGGTCGGGTCTACGGCGTGGACGCCACTCCGGCCATGATCGACCTGGCCCGGCGCAACGCTGCCCGCCTGGGCGCCGACAACGTCGAGTTCCGGCCGGGCGACATCGAAGCCCTTCCCCTCCCGGATTCGACGGTCGACGTGATCCTGTCCAACTGCGTGGTCAACCTCACCCCCGACAAGAGCAAGGCGTTCACCGAGGCCTTTCGGGTTCTACGACCCGGCGGCCGGTTGGCCATCTCCGATATCGTGATCGATCCGAACCTCGACGGCCTGCCGCTCGGGCCGGCCGAGGTGCGAGCCGGCCTCGACTGGGCCGGATGCGCCGCCGGCGCGCTGACCTCGGGCGAACTGCACGCGGCTCTGGCGCAGGCCGGCTTCGAGCAGATCCACCTCCAGGCGGAATACCGCATGACCTCCGAAGACCTGCCCGTGCGCGACCCGGCCACCGCCAACGCGCTCGGGCCCGACGGCCTGCGCGAACTGGCCGCCCGGTTCACCGGGATGTCGATCGCCGCGATCCGCCCCACGGGCTGAATCGACCTCAAGGAACACGAAGCGAGGGCCGGGAAACCCCCGGCCCTCGCTGGATTCTGTCTGGGCTACGCTGCCTGCGGGCCGATCCTTGCGCCGATCCCAGCGGTCCTCCCATTTGTCGCGGCGGTCTTCGCGCCGGTCCCGGCGATCTTCGAGCCGGTCGAAGAAATCCTCCCTGTCGCGCTCCTGATCACGGCGGTCTTCGAACCGATCGCGGCGGTCTTCACGCCGGTCACGGTAGTCTTCACGCCGGTCACGGCGGTCTTCGAGGCGGTCGGCCCTGTGCGCCAGACGCTCACGCCAATCGGGGTGATCGGCGATGAACTGACGCACACGCTCCTGCCAGCCTTCGCGCCAGCCCAACTCTTCCGCCTTGTCTTCAAGGCACGCCACGAAGGCCTCCGAGCCGGTGGTGGCGCTCAGGCATTCGGCAATCGGCCCAGGGGCGGGCGCTTCGAGCTCGGCGGCCAGCACCGTCTGCGGAACAAGCACCGCCGCCAGGAACCCCGCCAGGGCTATGGCCCGGATCCGAACTTTGGTCACGGCAGATCCTCCTTGGTCAAGAGATCTGCCTGAAGGATCCTCCCGGGGTGTAGCCGGGGTCTTGCGAGACTGTAAAGAGGTCGAAAAATCGCCCCCGTATCATCACAGATCCGTCCCGCTGAAGGATCTCGATCTAGCTGTCGCAAGACTCCATCACCTGGAGGGGATGCTATGGAGAAGAGTCTTGAGCGGGGTCTGCGGCAGGATTGTCGGCCGTCGGGCGCCGCTGCGTGGTCTCGCCTGAGAGTCTCCGGTGGCGGTCGAGGAAGGTACGAACAACTTCGAGGTAGCGGTCGTTCTCTTCCACGAAGGTCATGTGGCCGCTGTGGTCGAACACGACGAGCTCGGCCCGAGGGATCCCGTCGGCGATCGCCTTAGCCGCCGGAACGGAGCAAACCCGCTCATGGCGACCCACCAGAACCAGGGTCGGCTGGACCACGCGCCCCAGTCGGTCTTCCACCTCGATCGCTCCGTACTCGAGGTTGGCAAAATGGCGCAGGAGTTCGGGGGAGAATTGCCCGCCGGCGGTGCGGGCTTCGAACTCCTCGATGCGCGGATCCAGCGGGTCGGCGAAGTGGAAGGGTTGCTGGTCGTGCAGCAGCTCCGCAACCTGTTCCGGGGTCTCGACCGACTTCTCCCGCTCCCAGGAATTGGCAACCTGGCGGCGCAGCGACTCCGGCTCGAAAGCCGCCAGGTTGCGGTCGACGTGCTCCAGGTAACGCGCCGAAGGGACACCACCGGAAACGATCGTGGCGGCCGCCTGGCCGGGATGGTCGACAGCGTGCTGGAGGGCAACGAAGGCGCCGAAGGAATGGCCCAGAACGGCGAAACGGCCCAGCGCCATGGCCCCCGCCAGGCGGCCGATGTCGGCCGCCATCTGCTCCAGAGTCCAGGTTTCGCTAGGGGCAGGGTCGGAGCGGCCCTGGCCCCGCTGATCGACGAAGATCAAGCGGTAGGAGTCGGCGAGCGGATCCAGGTAGTCGCCGAACATCCTGTGGTCCAATCCGGGTCCGCCGTGCAAGATGACCAGCGGGAATCCTTCACCCCGCTCGACTACGTACAGTCGGGTGTCTTCGAGCGCGACCGGTCGTCCGCGGCCGGTGGTCATCGAGATCCTGCTTGCTGGAGCTCTACTCAGGACCAAACACCGGCAGGTGGCCCAGCGCCAGGATCCCCTTCCACTGGTCCGGGTCGCCCTCGGTGAAGACCGCAGCTTCGCCGACCACCTCGGCTCCGGCTTTCTTCACGAGGACCCGCATCCCTTCCAGGGTCGATCCGGTGCTGATCACGTCGTCGACCAGCACCACCCGCTTTCCCTCCATCAGGGCGCGATCTTTCTCATCCAGGTGCAGGCTCTGCGGTTTCCCCGTGGTGATCGACACGGTCTCGCTCTGGGCCGTCTCCCCCATGTAGACCTTGTAGCCCTTGCGGAGGACGATGTAGCGCTTCCCGGTGATCCGGGAGAGGGCGTGGGCCAGGGGGATGCTCTTGGCCTCAGGGGTGACGATCAGTTCGAAGGAGAGCCGCTCGAGTTTCGCCGCCAGTCCTTGAGCGCAGGCCTCCACCAGTTCGGTGTCGCCCAGGATGTTCAGCACGGCAATTCGAACCCCGGGCGCAACCTCGAAGAGAGGCAGGTCCCGGCGCACGCCGGCCACGTCGACCGGATGAGTAGAACGCTTGGGCAGCATGGGGTCCTCCGCCAGGAGGCAGCGCGTGGGCCGTCGGCGGTGCCGCTACCACTCTAGGTCATGTCGGCCGGGCTGGCAAGCGAAATCGCTTTGAGCACGACCCCGGGTGCCCGACTCTTCCTGCCGCTACCCGCCCACCCTCCAGATCTCGATCCTGTGCAGCCGGCTCATCGCTAGAAACCGGCCATCCGCCGAAAGCGCCATGTCCGCGACCCTCTGCTGTTCCTGTCCGGCCGGGGCGGCGGCCACCAGAAGCGGAGCGTAGTCTGCCGTCGCATAGGCTCGCAGGGCGCCGTCCAGGGTGGCCGCCAGCAGCACCGAACCGTCAACGGAATAGGCCACTTCAGCGACCCCGGTGGGGAAGTCGGACAGAGTCCTGATCAGCTTGCCGCTGCTCAGGCTCCACAGCCACACTCCTCCCCGGATGCACTGGAAGGATGCGTCCGATTCTTCACAGGTGGCCGTGGCGACCGTCGACCCGTCGGGGGAAATCGCGATGCTGCCGACCTGCCCGGCGTGGTACAGGATGAACAACTCGGCGCCGTCGCTGGTTCGCCAGACCCGGACATTGCGCGAGGTGCCGCCGCCGACGATCATCGACCCGTCAGGGGAGAAAGCGATGTCGGCGATGTTCCAGTACTCGGCCACCCTGAGTTCAGGCTGCCAGGTGTCGACGGCGTAGGTCCAGATGGCGGCGTCTTCGATGGGGGCGCCGGGCGGTTCGTCGACCCCGCCGACGGCCAGGGTTCTGCTGTCGGGCGAGAACCGGACGGCGGCGACTTCGTTGGGAAAGTTCAACGTGGTCACAATCGTGCCGGCGGCCCAATCCCACACCCGAGCGGTTTGGTCCCGGCCGGCGCTGGCCAGGTAGCGGCCATCGGGAGAGAACCGCAATCCCCACACCCCCGACTCGTGGCCCTCCAGCGCCTGCAGAGGCCGCCCGGAGGACGTCTCATAGATGCGGATCGTTCCGATCGAGGCGGCCGGGTCGCCTTCGGTGGCTGCAACGACCGAGCCGTCGGGGGCGATGTCGACACCCCGAATCGTGCCTTCGCCGAAAGTGTGGGACAACGCCAGTTCACCGACGGTCCCGGCCGAGATGATCGGAGGCAAAGGTGTCGGGGTGGGGGGGACGGCCGTCGGCGGGACAGGGCTGGCGCTGGCCGTGGGCGCTGGCGCCGTGGTCTCCGTGGGCACAGTCGGGGTCCCGGCACCGGGAAGCGTCGGCAGACCACAAGCTTGCACCACGATCAACACCAGGAGCGCGTACGCAATTCTCTTCATTGAAAGCTACCTCTCATGGGCCGGTCGAAGTCAGGAACGGAAATCGTAGATCCCGGAGCGCAGGGGCCAGTGCCTGCCGCAGTTCCGGCAACGCACCCCGCCGGCCGACCCGGAGACCTTCCCTGATCCGCAGGCCGGGCAACGCCAGGAGAAGCGCGGCGACTGAGCAGGACCGCTGGCTACGGCGCCGAGGAACACCGATGGAGTGTACAGCCAGGCCGCGCCCAGGCGCTGGAGAAAGCTCTCGCACGCCAGCAAGAGACCGATTGGGAACGTCCGTTTGAGCACGCCCAGGCGCAGGTGAGACACGGGGATCTGACGTTTCACGTGAAACATGGCTCCGGCCAGCCACGCGTTGACGGTCCGTGGGTGGAAATCGAAGTTCAACCGGGCGAATTCGACCGGCTCCAGGTCGAAAGGGCTCCAACCCTGGCGGCGCGTCAGCCAGCGGGCAATGGCTTTGAGATTCCGCTTGTTGGGGTACTCCAACAGGAACGACCCCATTCCGGTGACGACCTCCCGCACCCGCTCCAGAGCCGCCTCCGGCCGGGGCAGATGGTGCAGGGTCCGGATCATGGTGGCGGCGTCGAACGATCCGGCGCCGAAAGGCATTCGGTAGACATCCGCGGCGACGTAGGTGAAACGAGGCGACGCGCCCAGTCGGCCACGAGCTTGCTCAAGCTGGGAGACCGAATAGTCCAGCAGGGTGATTTGTTCGAAGCCGGCGTAGCGCAGGGTGTTCCGCCCGGCGCCGGCGCCGATCTCGAGCAGGTGTCGGCCTCCTGGAGGGAGCAGGCGGCCCAGCGCCAGGGCCTCGGCGCGATCTTCGTACGCCCGGCCGCCACGATCCCAGAAAGTCTGCTGGTAATCGGAGCCTTCGTAGCTGCAGATGTCTTGAGCGGGGTCCACCGCGGAAGATTGTACCGGAGGCGGGAACGGCGCATCAGCGCCAGCGTGTCAGGATCGTCTCCCGCTGGAACAGGTTGACGGCGAAGGCCAGCAGCCCGGCGTCGACCAGGGCCAGACCGGCCGCCAGGTACACCACCAACTGGGCGTTCAGCAGGATCAGCCCACCGACCTGGCCGATCAACAGCGCCATCAGAGGCAGCATGACCAGCATCGAGACTTGCTCTGCCACTCGAGGCTCGCTGGTGCGAGACGAGACCATCACCGCGACGCTCACCCCGGCCAGGGACAGTAGGGGCCCCACCACGAATACCGCCAGGAGCCACATCGGGTCAAGAACCCGGGCGGCCACCGCGGGGGTGGCGACAAACCGCAGGCCGAAACCGAAGACCGCAAAACAGAACCACATTGCGGCAACCCCTGGCCCGACGGCCGCCGCCGCCTTGCCTCCCAGAAGCTGGAGTGTCGAGATCGGGGTCGCCAGGAGCGGCTCGAGGGTTCGGGTGACTTTCTCCCCGACGATCGAGTAGGAAGCGATCGTCACCGGTATGGCCAGGGGCATGATCAGGAACAGGATCAGGAACTGGTTGACCAGGAAGAACGGACCGCAGTCGTCCGGCGGGAGCCCGGCGCACATGGCAGTGAAGGTCGCAGGGATCTCGTCCGCCGAGAACGACTCACCGCCCAGCCCGGCCAAAAGCCCGAGGGGAAGGGCCGTCACCAGGAGCGGAAGCAGTCCCACCGTGAAGAGCACCAGGCGATTGCGGAAGACCTCCGACCACTCCTTGCGCATGATCACCCAGACGGTTTGCATCAGTCGTCCCCGCCCTCCACCAGCCTCAGGTAGACGTCTTCCAGGGTCCTGCGCACTTCTCCGACGAACTGCACCTCGGCGCCGGCCTCCACCAGGGCCCGCACCAACTCCGGATTGTGCGCCTCAGGATCGGAAACCGAGGCCAGCAGCCGCCCGTCCTGCGACTGCACCGAGGCGACGAACGGGGAGGCCCGCAGCACTTTCTCGTAGGCAGGCCGCAGTTCACGCACATGGAAGACGACCGTCCGCCCGAAGACCTGGCGGCGCAGCTCGGCCGGGGAGTCCAGCGCCAGGAGCCTCTGGCGGAACACGCCGACGCGATCGCACAGGCGATCGGCTTCATCGAGGTTGTGGGTACATAGAACGATGGTGCGGCCCTCCCGGCGCAGGCCGGCGATGAACTCTCGCACGGTGCGGGCCGCTTCGGGGTCGAGACCGCTGGTCGGCTCGTCCAGGAACAAGACAGCCGGGTCGTGGAGCAAGGCCCGGGCGATGGCCAGTTTCTGCCGCATCCCCTTAGACAGCGCCGCTGCCTGTTCGTGCCTGCGGTCCCACAGATCGAGCCAGCGCAGGTAATGCTCCACTCGCCCCGACACATCGTCCACACGGTACAGTTGGGCGAAGAAGGCCAGGTTGGCCTCCGCCGACAGGCGATCGTACAGGCCCGGGGTCTCTGGCAGGAAGCCGAGGTTCCGGCGGAGCCGATCGTCGTCCTTCCCGACCCGGCATCCGGCAACGGTCGCTTCCCCCGATGTCGGCACGATCAGCGCCGCCAGCATTCGCAGCGTGGTGGTCTTGCCGGCGCCATTCGGTCCGAGCAGACCGAAGATCTCGCCCGACTCGATCCTCAGGGTGAGTTGGTCGACGGCCAGCACTTCCCCGAACCGGCGGGTCAGAGCGAGGGTTTCAATCATCGTCGTCAATCGGTGAAACGGCTGTCGTCCAGCCGGTCTCGGGGTGGCACGTCGACACTCACCGGACCCCGGTGAGGCTGTGGGAGGTTCGGTGGCGGAGGGGCCTGTTCCTGGACCGGGCGCAGTCGAAACAAGATGACCAGCCCGATTAAGGCCAGCAGGGCGATCACCCCTTCCGTGAGCAGCAGCGCCCGCGTTTCGCCGGAGTGCACACCCGTGGCGACTCCGACGTAGACCGCCGCCGCGTCGATCAGGGCGTGCCAGCCCACGGCCGCCAGCAGCCACAATCCGCGCCCTTTGCGCAGGAACGTCTGCAACACCAGGACCGAGAGCGAGAGCTGGATCACGAAGGCCGAGACACGCTCGGCCAGGGCGAACAGCGTCGCCCAGGCCGGCAGCGCCCAGTAGGCCTCCACCTGGGCTCTTGCCAGGTCGAGTTGGTCGGGGGGAACGATGGCCGCCAGATCCTGCCCGCGCAATGCGGTCAGTTGAATCAGGGTAGCCGCCGCGGCCAAACCCACCAGCAACGCCTCGAGGCCTCCGTGGCCAACCCCGAAGACGACTCCCTCCCGCCAGGTGCGAGCCGATCGAACCCAGAAACGGTAGGAAAACCAGCGAGCCGCCTCCTCGAACACGCCGGCCGACAGCCCCAGGCCCAGGGCGCTGATCGCCAGGGCGATCCCCGGCCCCGCTGTCAGGTCTCCACCAAGCCCGGCGAGGATCGGGTTCAGCACGTAGGCGTTGAACGGCAGGTGGAGGACCTGGGCCGCGACAAACGTGGCCGCCCCCGCCAGGACCAGTTTCCAGCCGACTTGCCATCGACGGACCAAAACCGCGGCTGTCGCCAGGGGCAGGGCGACCATCAGGAGTGGGGCGACGGCGCGGAGTGCAATGTCCAAGTCTGTTCTCCCTTCAGCGCCGGGGGGCGCCGAGGTGTGGTTTCACGTGAAACGTGCGAGGTCTAGCCGGGCATATTGCGCCGGCGGCGGACGTCGTGCGAAAGCGGTCGACGGGCGACCGCCGTCAGCCGTCCGGAGTTCTCCCGGGGGAGGACACAGATCACTTCCCAGCCCTCTTCGCCCCAGGCGTTCAGAATCTCCTCCAACTCGGCTTCTTTGGCGCCGGAGAACACGTTCCCCAGTCCGTCCACCCGGTACTCCCAGGCGATGCGCTCGGTCACCGTCTACCCTCCGCCTTGCTTCGCGTTGGCTGAGCTGCCCGGCCTACACCCCGCAGCCTGATGAACGGATAGTAAGGAACCGTGCCCTGCCAGGCGAGGTCAGCACAGATCGTTCCCTTCCTTCTGGAGCGGGATGCTCGTCCGCCGGCGCCCTGTGTTCACCCCGTCAACCTTCGGCCCAACAGCGCGTAGCGGAAATCGCGACCGGCGAGACAACGCACAGCCGCCCAGAGCCCGTACAGACCCCAGATGACCATGATCAACAGGGGCACCACCATGGAGATCAGCGCGACCCAGAACAAAGGCGGCGGCGCATCCGCATAGCGTTCCGCATCCCGGATCAGGGGGATCATCGAGACGGCGTAGAAGATTCCCCAGGCCAGCCACAGGCCGACAATCACGATCATTCCCAGGAGCTGATAGACCGCCGCCTGGAGACCCTGCCCGCTGGCGTAGGCCGACTTCTCCCGCTGGGTCAGCCAGATCAGGACCCCCACCAGGATCCCGGCCCCGCTCAGGACGACCGATCCATGGGCCAGCGCGGCCATCATGCGCTCCTCCGACGTTGGATTGTTGCTCATCCTGCCCTCCTCCTTGGAACCACCGCCATCCTTCGACTTCTCCGGTTGCCGTCGAACCCCGGCCTTTCCGTCAACTGTCTTTGCCCTCGACCTTGTCGGCCAGAGCCACCAGCCCGCTCAAACCGCCCAGGTTCATGGTGTCGACCGCGCTGGAGGGCACGATCACCAGAGCGCCCTTTTCCTTGAGACCCTCGAACAGCATATTCATCGCCCGCAGGTGGAGGGCGGTCGGGTTGTGGCGGTAGGCCTCCGAGGCATCGGCGAATGACTGGGCGATCTGCTTCTCGGATTCGCCCAGGATCACTCGGGCCTGCCGCTCGCGCTCGGCCTGGGCCTGCCGGCTCATCGTGTCTTCGAGTTCCTGGGGAATCACGATATCGCGGATCTCCACCGACTGGACGGTGATGCCCCAGGGGGTCGTCCGTTCGTCGATGATCTCCTGGAGCTCACGGTCCATGGCGGCACGACCGACCAGGATCTCCGCCAGCGGTTTCTGTCCGATCACCTCGCGCAACGCGGTCTGGGCTGCCCAGGCGATCGCCAGCCGATAGTCCTCAACCTCCAGGGCCGCCTTCTCGGCGTCCCAGACCAGCCAGAACAGAACCGCGTCCACGTCCACCGGAACCGTGTCCTTGGTCAGTGTCTTCTCGGCGCTGAACGGTGTCACCATCACCCGGTGATCCACCCAGGCCGCGGTTCGATCAACGATCGGAATGATCCAGAACATTCCGGGGCCTTTCAGACCCCGATAGCGACCGAGTCGCAGCACCACGGCTTTGTCCCACTGGTCGGCGATCTTGATCGCAAACAACAGGGCCAGGGCCAACAGCTGCACCGCCCCGAATGTCACCAGGCGCAGGTTGCCGTCGAGCCCGGCGCGCTCGATCAGCGCCGTCAGAGGGAAAGCACTCAGCCCGACCAGTGCCCAGACCGTGATGGCGACCGGGGACACCCGTTCGGAAGCGGAAGTCTTGGGGGAGTCAGCCTCTCGCTTGCGTCGCATGGTCATCTCAGCCTCCTCGGCCGGACGGTTCATCCGGCTGCAGCGCCCGGCGCAATCCTTGTTCGACCGCCGCCAGGACGTCCTTCGGGCCGTAGCCGAGGCGGGCGGCCGCCTCGACGAAATCGCGCACCAGACCCTCCAGCGCGGCTTCGCGCAGCCGACGGGAGCGCGCCGCCGGAGGGGCCTCGACCACATAGGTGCCGCGCCCTTGCTGGGTCGATATCACGCCGGCTTCGTCCAGCATGCGGTAGGCACGGGCGACGGTGTTGAAATTGACCCGCAGGTCCGCCGCCAGTTGCCGGACCGTCGGCAGTTGGTCACCGGAGGCCAGGGAGCCCGAAGCGATCAGACCACCGACCTGTTCGACGATCTGGGCGTAGGCCGGCACTTTGCTGCGCAGGTCAACATGGATCTGCAACAGGCCAACCTCCGATTGTCTTATTGTCCCATTGTCGCATTGTCTCTTTGAATGAATTGTATCATCGACTTCCCGTCTGTCAAGGGGGTCCGGCGCTCTCGATCGGAATCCCGGGGTGGTAAAATCGATCCCGGACGGTGCGCTGCCGTCCTCGAGGAGGCCAGCGTGGAGAAGACGGTCGGTTCCTTCGCTCTCAAGAAGGGCCTGGCCCAGATGCTCAAGGGCGGGGTGATCATGGACGTGGTCACCGCCGAGCACGCCCGGATCGCCGAGGAGGCGGGCGCGGTGGCCGTGATGGCCCTCGAGCGCGTCCCGGCCGACATCCGCCTGCACGGCGGTGTCGCCCGGATGAGCGATCCGGCCCTGATCCAGGAAATCATGCAGACCGTCACCATCCCGGTGATGGCCAAGTGCCGCATCGGACATTTCGTCGAGGCTCAGATCCTGGAGGCGCTGGGGGTCGATTACATCGACGAGTCGGAAGTGCTGACACCGGCCGACGAAGCCCACCACATCGACAAGCAGCGCTTCACCATCCCCTTCGTCTGCGGCTGCCGCGACCTGGGCGAAGCGCTGCGCCGGATCGGCGAAGGCGCCGCCATGATCCGCACCAAGGGCGAGGCCGGCACCGGCGACGTGGTCGAAGCCGTGCGCCACGCCCGCGCCGTGTTGGGCGAGATCCGGCGACTCGAGACGATGGCCGAAGAGGAATTGATGTCCACCGCCAAATCGATCGGCGCTCCGTACGAACTGATCGTCGAGACACGCCGGCTCGGCCGCCTGCCGGTGGTCAACTTTGCCGCCGGGGGCATCGCCACCCCGGCCGACGCGGCCCTGATGATGCAGCTCGGGGTCGACGGCGTGTTCGTCGGTTCGGGGATCTTCAAGTCGGGCGACCCGGCGCGCCGCGCCAAGGCCATCGTCGAGGCCACCACCCACTACAACGATCCGAAGATCCTGGCCGAGGTCAGCCGCAACCTGGGCGAGCCGATGGTCGGCGTCGGGGTCACCGACCTGCCCGAAAGCGAGCGGCTGGCCGGGCGCGGCTGGTAGGTTCCCTAGCCTTGAGCGCCGATCCTCTGGTCCGGCCGCGTCGGGCCGACCGGGCCCTGACCGATGAGCCGATCGAATCGCTGCTGACGCGCCTGCCGGTCGGTTTCGTCGCCCTGGTCGACGGCGACCAGCCCTACATCAACAGCAATCTGTTCTACTTCGAGCCCGGTTCGCGCCAGGTGTACTTCCACACCGCCGCCACCGGGCGCACCCGCCGCCTGGTCGAGCAGAACCCCAAGGTCTGCTTCTGCGCCGCCGAAATGGGTCGCCTGCTCCCGGCCGACACCGCGCTCGAGTTCAGTACCGAGTACGCCAGCGCCATGGTCTTCGGTCGTGCCCGACTGGTGACCGATCCCGAGGAACAGCGACGCGGGCTGCAGGGCCTGCTCGACAAGTACTTCCCCGACCGACAGCCCGGCATCGATTACCGGGCGATCACCGACGATGAACTCGAACGGACCTCGGTCTACGCGATCGACGTTGACGCGTGGAGCGGCAAGCAGAAACCGACGCCGGCCACGGCGTAGGACGACGAGGGCGATGACCATCGGGGTACTGGCCCTGCAGGGCGACTTCGCCGAACACATCGCCGCGCTGCGCCGCCTGGGCGCGACCGCCCGCCCGGTGCGGCTGCCGCAGGAGCTGAATGGCCTGCGCGGACTGATTCTCCCCGGCGGCGAATCGACCGCCATCGGCAAGCTGGCCGCCGCGTACGGCATGATCGAGGCGCTGCGGGAATTCGCCCAGCACGGCGCCTTGTGGGGCACCTGCGCCGGCGCCATTCTCCTGTCGGGCGATGTTGGCCGCGACCAGCCGTTGCTGGGTCTGATGGACATCCGTGTGGCCCGCAACGCCTTCGGCCGTCAGGCCGATTCGTTCGAAGCCGAAATCGGCTTCCCTTTCCTGGAGGATCCCGAACGGCCCTTTCCCTGCGTCTTCATCCGCGCGCCTCTGATCGAGGTCGTCGGCCCGCAGGTGGAGGTTCTCGGCCGGCTGGCGGAGCAGAAGCCCGGCGACGGAGCCAACATCATCGCCGCACGCCAGGGCCGGATCCTGGCGACGTCGTTCCACCCCGAACTGACCGACGACCTGCGCTTCCACGCCCGCTTCCTCGAGATGGCCCATGACTGAGCCCTCGGTCCGCCCGTTGGACGTGCGCGACTTGCGGTTGTTACACCGGGTGCGGCGCGACGGGTTGTGCCTGCACGCGCAGGTCGCCTACACCCGGGGACCGCAAGCTCTCCAGACGGCGCTGCTCGACGTTCTGACACCCGGCCGGGCGACCCACACCCTGGTCTCGCGGCCGGGCTCCGCCGGAGACGACGCCGCCGTCGGGCAGATCACCCACGACCTGGGAGGGCCGCTCGCCCGCTTGAGTTTCCTTGGGCCGACCGCCTCGATCGAGCGCGCCGTCGGGCTGCGGCTGCTCGACGCTCTCAGCCAGGAGGCCGGACAACGCGGCGCCCGCCACCTGATCGCCGAAGTCGACGAGAACCTGCCGGTTTTCGAGATCCTGCGGCGGTGCGGTTTCGCCATTTTCGCCCGGCAAGAGATCTGGAGCTGGCAGGGGACTCCCCCGCCTCCGCAACCGGTGTTCGACGGACTGTGGCGCGGGGAATCCCCGGCGGACGCCGAAGCCATCCAATGGTTGCTGTCCAACCTGGTGCCCGGCCTGGTGCTCCAGGTGGACGATGCCCCCGGGCCGGGCCGGCGCGGCCTGCTGTTGTGGGAGGAAGGCGAACTGCGGGCCTATCTCGATTTGGAACGTGGGCCGCGCGGGGTGTGGGCTATGCCCTACATCCACCCGGCGGTCGAGGGTGTTGATCCGCTGCTGACGGCGTTCCTGCGAAGGTCGTCGGAACCCGATCGGCCGACGTTCCTGTGTCTGCGCTCCTACCAGGGATGGATGGTGGGAGCCCTGGAACGTACCGGCTTTACCAAGGTGGCCGAGCAGGCCGTGATGGTCCGACGCCTGGCCGCCCCGGTACGCCGCGTCATTCCGGCAGCCCTGCCCGCCATCAACGGCGGCCGGGTCGAGCCGACCACGCCGTTTGCGCGACTCCGCCATCGAGAGCGGTCGCCGAGTTCCCGGTGAGACCAGATCGGGCGGTGAGCCGCCCCGACACGGACCTGACTTCATGACCAGCATTCGTATCACCGACGACCTCGACGCCCTGCTGGGAATCCTGCCTCCCGACCTGACGGCGCGCCTGGCCGAGCTCGACCGCCACGACGATCTGCTCGAAGTGATCCTCGACCTGGGCCGGGTGCCCACCGCCCGCTTCCTGGACGGGGAGAAGACTCTGGTGGAGCGGGAGGTTCGAGCGCGACGACCTGGAACTGGTGGTGGCGCGGGTGGGCGATTTCGACGACGACAACCGCGCCGGCATCGAGCGCACCCTGCACCGGATTTCGGCCATCCGCAATCGCCGCGGGCATGTGGTCGGTTTGACCTGCCGGGTGGGACGGGCCGTCTACGGCACAATCGACATCATCCAAGACATCATCGGCGGCGGCAAGAGCGCCCTGCTGCTCGGCCGGCCGGGGATCGGCAAGACCACCATGCTGCGGGAGGCCGCCCGCACTCTGGCCGAAGACCGGCGCGTGGTGATCGTCGACACCTCCAACGAGATCGCCGGCGACGGCGACGTGCCCCACCCCGCCATCGGACGCGCCCGGCGGATGCAGGTGCGCCAGCCCAGCCTGCAGCACGAAGTGATGATCGAGGCCGTCGAGAACCACAACCCCGAGGTGATCGTGATCGACGAGATCGGGCGGGAGCTGGAAGCCGCCGCCGCCCGCACCATCGCCGAGCGCGGGGTGCAGTTGATCGGGACGGCCCACGGCAACAACCTGGAGAACCTGCTGCTCAACCCGACTCTGTCCGACCTGATCGGCGGCATCGAATCGGTCACTCTGTCGGACGAGGAAGCCCGCCGCCGGGGCACCCAGAAGACGGTGCTGGAACGGCGCGCCCCGCCGACCTTCGATGTGCTGATCGAGATTCTCAACCGCGATCAACTGGCCGTGCACCACGACGTGGCGGCCGCGGTCGACTCGATGCTGCGCGGTCGCGCCGGTGCCCCCGAGCTGCGCCGGCGTGACGAAGACGGACAGGTGCACATCGAGAGCCCGGCGCCGCCGCGCACTCCGCCGGCGCGGGGCGGGGCGGGCTACCGACGGACGGCGGCCGTCCCCACCGCCCCCGCTTCCGACGAAGGGGGCCTGCCCTACTCTCCGACCCCGCCGCACCTGCCCGGGAGCCCGCTTCAGCCCATCCGGGTTTACCCGTACGGGGTTTCCCGCAGCCGGTTGCAACAAGCCTCCCGCCGCATGCGCCTTCCGGTGATCCTGGCCAACGACGCCGCCGACACCGAGGTCATCGTCACCCTGCGCTCGTATTACCGCCGCCGCCAGAAATTCCTGAACGACGCCGAGGCCCGCCGGATCCCGGTGTACGTGCTGCGCTCGAACTCGCTGGGGCAGATGGAGGAATTCCTGTCGGACCTATTCAACTTGCAGGAGCCGCGCATCGACGACAACGAGATGCAGTCGGCGCTGGAGCAGACGCAGCAGGCGATCCAGTCGATCCTCGACGGCGCCCGCTCGATCGACCTGCCTCCGGCTTCGGCCTACGTGCGCCGTTTGCAGCACCAGCTGGCCCGGCAGGCCAACCTGATCTCCCACTCGTACGGCAAGGAGCCGCGGCGCCGGGTGCGGATCTTCCGGGAGTGACGGGCATCGGCGCACGTCCGCACCTGAGGTTCCGGGAGACAACTGGTCTAGACTCAACCGCAGCCAGGCGCCCCGGCGGTTGGGCGCATGGCTCAGGAATGAGACGGTGACCCTGTTTGTGACCCTCGAAGGCCCCGACGGCGGCGGTAAGTCCGTCCAGGCGCGACAGCTGGTCGACCACTTGCTCGGCCTGGGCCACGATGTCCTGATGACGCGCGAGCCCGGCGGCACCGCCATCGGCGATCAGGTGCGGCGGGTGTTGATGGATCTGGCCAATACGCCGATGCACCCTCGCACCGAGATCCTGCTGTTCTCGGCCTCCCGCGCCCAGTTGTGCCATGAAGTGATCTGGCCGCACCTGCAGGCCGGAGGCGTGGTGGTCTCGGATCGCTTCTACGACTCGACCTTCGCCTATCAGGGCTACGGCCACCGCCTCGACCTGGAGGCCTTGCGCCACATCACCCATTTCGCCACCGGGGGCCTGGTGCCGGACCTGACCTTGCTGCTCGATCTGCCGGCCGAAGACGGTCTCACCCGGCGCAAGAAGGATGGAGGCTGGAACCGCCTCGACGCCTACAATCTCGAGTTCCACGACCGGGTGCGCCAGGGCTACCTGGCAATGGCCGCCGCCGATCCGCGCCGCTGGGTGACGATCGACGCCGGCCGCGAGCCGGAGGCGGTGCAGGCCGAGATCCGGCGGGTGGTCGAGAAGCGACTTCCACTCCGGTCCGACTCGCTCGACTGACACCCGCTTCCCTCCAGGAGAAACGAATGCAGCCTTCCCGCCGGTTGTCCTGCCTGGTCACCCTGCCCTTGGTGGCTCTGGCCGCGTGCGCCCCGGGGCGTCTCCCTTCCGCCCTGCCTTCAGCGACAGCCGTCGTGCTGGCAACCCCGTTCTCCGACGGACCGACGGCCGGCATCTGCGGCGAAGCCAAGGGCGAAGAAGCGCTGGTGATCCTGGCACCAGAGATTCCCGACCCGCGCTGCCTGGTCGTGACCGGCACCCAGGTGCTGCACGTCATCAACCGCACCGGGACACGCGTGACCGTGTCGCTGGGGAATGAGTTCGTACGGTTTGGACTTAGGCGAGGAAGTCGTGTTCTCGATGTCCTTCGGGCGGGCCCTGCTGCCCGGGGTGCATCTGCTGGGGGTGGAACCGTGCTGCGGCGGGGAGTTGTGGCTGAAGGGAGAGTAGAACCGGTCAGGCCCCGACCGCTTCCCGGGCGCGCTTCTCCTCGCGTCCGCGGGTGTGGGCATCCAGGATGCGCTTGCGCAGCCGCAGATGGACCGGGGTCACTTCGAGCAACTCATCGTCGTGCAGATACTCGATGCATTGATCCAGGCTCATCGCCTGGGGCGGAGTCAGGCGCTCGTCGATTTCCTTGTAGGACGAGCGGACGTTGGTGACGTGTCGCTTCTTGCACACGTTAACCACCAGGTCGCCCGGGCGCGGGTGTTCCCCCACCACCATCCCCTCGTAGACTTCCACCCCCGGCCCGATGAACAGACTGCCGCGTTCCTCGGCGTTCCGCAGACCATAGGTTGTGGTGGTGCCGGCCTCCCAGGCCACCAGCGATCCGCCGCTGCGCCCGAACGCTCCGCCGCTCAGGGGCAGGTAGCCGTGGAAGACGCTGTGAAGGAAACCGGCGCCACGGGTGGCCGTCAGGAACTGATGACGAAAACCCAGCAGTCCGCGGGTCGGCACGCGGTACACCAGCCGCACCGATTCGCCGTGTCCGTTGTGCATGTCCTGCATCTCGCCGCGCCGGGCGCCCAGCATCTCGACCACCGTCCCGACCGACTCGGGCACGGTCTCGATGTACACCTCTTCGAACGGCTCGAGCACCGCCCCGCCCTCTTCCCGCAGGATCACTTCCGGGCGGGAGACCTGAAACTCGTAGCCTTCGCGGCGCATGGTCTCGATCAGAATTGCCAGGTGCAGCTCGCCGCGCCCCGACACGTCGAAACGATCGGCGGCGTCGGTGGTCTCCACCCGCAGGGCCACATCCGTCCGCAGCTCGCGCAGCAGCCGCTCGCGCAGCTTGCGCGAGGTGCTCCAGCGTCCGTCGCGCCCGGCAAAGGGCGACGAGTTGACCGAGAAGGTCATGCGCACCGTCGGCTCTTCCACCCGGATGGCCGGCAGGGCCACCGGCGCCTCCGGGTCGGCCAGGGTTTCCCCGATGGCCACGTCGTCCAGACCGGCGATCACGACGATGTCGCCAGCCCGGGCCGACGGCACTTCGACCCGTTCCAGCCCCTGGTGCAGGTACAGGTAGCGGGCCGTGGTCGGCAGCGCCTCGCCGTTCAGCGATAGCCGGGTGAGCGGCATTCCGGCATGCAACGCCCCGGCCGAGATTCTGCCGGAGGCGGTAACCCCGCGGTAGTCGTCGTAGCCCAGGGTCGTGATCAACATCTGGAACGGCGCTTCAGCTTCGACACGGGGCGGGGGGACGTGGCGCAGGATCGCCAGGAAAAGAGGCTCCAGGTTCGGGCCCAACTCCGGAGTCGGACCGGATTGCCCGGTGACGGCGTTGGCGTAGATCACCGGGAAATCGGCCTGGGCGTCGCTTGCACCCAGTTGGATGAACAGATCGAAGGTCTGGTTGAGCGCCCGGGACGGATCGGCATCGCGCCGATCGACCTTGTTGACCACCACCACGGCCCGCCGGTCGAGCTCCAGGGCCTTGTGCAGGACGAAGCGGGTCTGCGGCATCGGGCCTTCGGCGGCGTCCACCAGCAGCAGCACACCGTCGACCATGTTCATCACCCGCTCGACTTCGCCCCCGAAGTCGGCGTGCCCGGGCGTGTCGACGATGTTGATGCGCACCGGAGCGCCGCTGGCCGGATCGACGATGGAGATCGAGGTGTTCTTGGCCAGGATGGTGATGCCGCGTTCGCGCTCGAGCTCGTTCGAGTCCATCACGCGTTCGGCCACCGCCTGGTTTTCGCGGAAGACGCGCGCCTGGCGCAGCATTGCGTCGACCAGGGTGGTCTTCCCGTGATCGACGTGGGCGATGATGGCGATGTTGCGCAGGTCGCTGCGTTCGGTCGGCATGTTCGGACGGGCTCCTGGGCCCGGCAAGACAACGACCCCGCTGCGAAAGCGAGGTCGTTTCGACGGCGGTTCTATGATAGCAGGTTCGGGTTCGCTTGAGAAGGGGCGGCGAACCCGCCGGGCCCAGCGCGGCCGACGCCCCGAGCAGGTCGCCAGCCCCGGTTTGACTCCCCCGAATTCCGCGCAATACTAGGTCGCCGGAGCGCTTTCTCTCGTAGACCGCCGCCGGCACAAGGGGGATCTGGCCGGCCGTTGCCGTCGGCGGCCCGGCTTTCTCGTCGCTCCGATGAAGTTGAACCCATGACCGAGTTCGACCCCGCCTGGCGCCGGTAGCTTGATCGCCGGCCGTTACCACCTCGAGGCCGAGATCGGCCGCGGCGGGTTGGGGATCGTTTACCGCGCCGTCGATACCCGCCTGGAGCGACAGGTCGCGGTCAAGGTGGTCGACCGGCCCAACCTGGCCGACGACGACCGAGAGCGACTTCTGCACGAGGCCCGGCTGGCAGCCCGCCTGAACCACCCCAACATCATCGCCGTCCACGATGCCGGGGAGGTCGACCGGTCGCCGTACATCGTCATGGAGTACGTCGACGGCGTGACGGCCCACGACCGGCCTCCGGGGTCGCTTGCTCGCTCCCTGGAGGCGGCCCGGCAGCTGTGTCGGGCGCTGGCCCATGCTCATGCCCAGGGGATCGTCCACCGCGATCTGAAACCGGAGAACATCCTGCTGACCGCTTCGGGCCAGCTCAAGCTGGCCGATTTTGGCCTGGCTCTCTCGCCGGCGTCGCGACTGTCCAGCGACGGTCTGATCGTCGGCACGGTCTTCTACCTGGCCCCGGAGCAGATTCGAGGCGATCCGGTCGACGGTCGGGCCGACCTGTATGCGTTGGGGATCCTGCTGTACGAGTGGTCCACCGGCCGGCTTCCCTTCACCGCCGACGAAGCCCTGGCGGTGCTGACACAGCACTTGTTCTCACCGCTGGTGGCGCCGCGGACTCACATCCCCGATCTGCCCCCCGGCCTGGACGGACTGATCCTCCAACTGCTGAGCAAGGCGCCCGACGATCGGCCGGCGTCGGCCGAGGACGTCTTGCGGATGCTCGAATCGCCGGAGCTGCTGGCCGAGACCCCCGCGCCGGAGCGGTCGATGATCGAACGCATCCGGCGCGGCCGCATGGCCGGGCGACAGGCCGAGTTGCACCAGGCCCGACACTTGTGGTCTCAGGTCCAGGCCGGGAGCAGCCGAACCCTGCTCCTGAGCGGCGAGGCCGGGATCGGCAAATCCCGTTTGGTGCAGGAACTGGTGGCGCAGGCGCGCATGGGCAAGGCCCTGGTCCTGGAAGGTTGGAATCTCGACCAGCCGGCCCAGCCCTTCGCCGTTTTCCGTCAGATGCTGCGGGGTGCCATCGAGGAATTGGACACGATCCTTCAGCAGGTCTCCGAACCCGTGCGATCCGATCTGCTCCGCCTGATCCCCGAGGCTCAGGCAAGGTATCCCGGCTCGACGGTCGAGGCATTTTCGCCCACGGTCGAAGCGCAGATCCGCCTCTTCGAAAGCGTGGCCGTGCTGCTGTCCGTGGGGAGCGGCGCCGCCCCGGTCTTGATCATCGTCGAGGACTTGCAGTGGGCCGACAGCGGTTCGCTGGCCCTGCTGCGCTACCTGGTCCAGCAAATCCGCGAACGCCCGGTCTTCTTCGTGGTCACCTTCCGGCCGGTCGAGCTCCAGGCGGCTCCCGGCCTGCACCAGGCCTTGCACGAGTTCCAGCGCGGCCAGGTGGCGGCGGAGTTGCGCCTGGACCGACTCGATCCGGCCGGAACGGCTGAGATGCTGCGCATCATGTTCGACCAGGTCGACCCCGAGTTCGTCGACCGGATCTTCCGCATCACCGAGGGCAATCCGTTCTTCATCGAAGAAGTCTGCAAGGCAATGGCCGAGACCGGACGTCTGGTCCAGCGCCAGGGCCGCTGGCGCCTGATGGAAACGGGCCGGCTCGAGCTCCCCGCCACCGTGCGCGTCGCCGTGCTGGGTCGGCTGCGAAGCATGCCGGCGGAGACGCAGCAGGCGCTGGCGGTGGCGGCCGTGCGCGGGTCCGAGTTCGAGTCGGAACTGATCCGCCGAGTGTGCCGGCTGGACCAAGCCGCGCTGGCCGACGCCCTGGAGCCGGCCGAGCGGGCGGAGATCGTGCGCCCGATCGGCAACGGGGATCGGTCTCGCTTCACCTTCACCCACGCCCTGATCCCGGCGGCGCTGGTCGAAGACATGCTCCCGGCGGACCGCCGCCAGCTCCACGGCCAGCTGGCGCGCGCTCTGGCACAGTTCGGCCCGGATGAGATCGAAGCGCTGGCACACCACTACAGGGCCGCCGGCGACAGTCCGCAGGCCGTTCGCTACCTGCTGCTCGCCGGCGATCGGGCGCAGATGGTCTACGCCTGTCACGAAGCCATCGAGAGCTATGCCGCGGCGTCCGATCTGCTTCGACAGGCCGGGGATACCGAAGCCCTGGCGCGGACCCTGCTCAAACTCGGGCTGGCCTGTTCCGCCGACTTCCGTTTCGATCAGGCCCGTCGGGCCTACGAGGAGGCCTTCGACCTGTGGGACCGATTCCTGGATACAGCCCGGCCGTCCAGCGGACCGCCGGTGACGCTACGCTACGCGATTTCCGAACCGGTGGCGCTGGATCCCGGCCTGGTGGGCGACGACGCCTCCTGCTTCTTCATCGATCAGATGATGGAGGGATTGCTGGAGATCGACGAAGCCTGGGGCATCGTCCCGGCGCTGGCTTCGCGTTGGGAGGTGTCCGATGACGGCAAGCGCTACGTCTTCCAGCTTCGCCCCGGGTCCACCTGGAGCGACGGCCGGCCCCTCACCGCCGGCGACTTCGAATACGCCTGGAAACGAAACCTGGCCTTGGGTGAGGCCTCGCCCCTTTCGCGCTTGCTGTTCGTGATCCAGCATGCCCAGGCGTATGCCACCGGGCAGGCGGGCGCCGCCGACGTCGGGGTCAAGGCCATCGACGACCTCACCTTGGAAGTCCGCTTGGAACGACCGGCGTCGTTCTTCCCCCAGTTGTTGACCCACCCGGTCACCTTTCCCTTGCCGCGCTGGGTCGTCGAAGGCGAGGCCCAGCCCTGGACCCGGATCGAGAGCTTTGTCGGAAACGGGGCCTTCAACCTCGGTGCCTGGCAGCCTGGCAAGGCGGTGATCTTCGAATCCAATCCCCGCTACCGCGGGCTGTCGCGTGGCAACGTGACCCGGGTCGAGGCCCCGGTGATCAGCGATTACGAGGCTTTGCTCGGCGACTTCGAAGCCGGAACACTGGACGGGATCAGCCTGCTCCAGGCCGACCCGGCCACCAATCGCCGGCTGCAAATCCACGTACCGGCGGCGTTTCACAACAACCCCGGCCCAGACCACCGTCTTCCTGGCGTTCAACTGCGGCCGGCCACCGTTCGACAGCCCGGCCGCCCGCCGCGCCCTGGCACGAGCGGTCGACACCAACGCGCTGCTCGCCGTCGCCGGGGCGGATCGGCCGATCCCCGGCGGTTTCCTGCCACCGGGGATGCCGGGGTTCAGTCCCGCGCTCGGCCTGGCCTTCGACCCGGAGCGCGGTCGTCGGGAGTTGGCCGAAGCGGGGTTTCCCGGCGGAGCCGGCTTCCCGGAAGTCGACCTGCTCCACATGGGCGAACCCGGCTCGCCCAACCCTGTGCCGGAGTTCCTGCAGGCCGGATGGGAGAAGGCTCTCGGCGTGCGGGTGCGATTGGTCGGGGTGGAGTGGGCCGAGTGGCTGCGACGGAGAGACCACCAGCCGCCGGCGATGTCGATCAGCGGCTGGTCGGCCGACTACCCGGATCCGGACGACATGTTGCGGGTCCAGTTCCACAGCCAGGAAGGGATGAACCCGATCCGCTGGCACAACCCGGAGTTCGATGGACTCACCGAGCAGGCGGCCGCGGTCTCCGACCGCAAACGCAGGATCGAGCTGTATCAGCAGGCAGACCGGATCCTGGTCGAGGATCAGGCCGCCATCGTGCCGCTGTGGTATGCACGCGGCCGGAGGCTGGTGCAACCCTACGTCACGTTGCCGCCGGTCCCGTCGTACTTGATGCGGTTCAAGCACGTGGTGGTCGCACGCGAAGCGGGGTAAGCCCGGCGTTGCGTAGGCGCCGGCGGAGGGGCGCACCTGTAGGCCCGAGGCGCTTGGAGCACGACACGAAGGCCCCCACGTGGGGAGGACGCACGATCGGGAGAGGAGAGTTCAATGAAACCGCAACGAGGCATTCTGTGGGTGGCGCTGGCGGGTCTGTTGCTGGGGGCCTGCCGATCCTCGGGGCGACCTTCACGGGGGGACCGACCCCGGATCCAGATGTCAGGGTCCGAGCCTGGCTCCTGTTCCAGACAGACAAAGCCGAGGAAAGCGCGGAAGACGCTCGAGAAGTACCTGATCACGGGGGAGGACGGCTACGTGGTTGTGCGGGTGGACGTCGTGGAGGGAGATTTCAACCTTGTCGTTCCAGTAGATGCGGCAAGCGAGGCCGATCTGAGCTCGTTGATTGCGACTCTGAGCCGAGGCTGTTGGGAGCGAGCCCCTGGTGCTCATCGTGACCTCGCACCACCCCGACCCGGTCACGGGGTCACACTCGTATGTCACGGGTCCAGAGGCAGAACCATATCCGTCCGACTTCCCTGAGCCCGGCCGGCAGGAGCCCAACAGCCCAGGCGCAAATCCTTGGGGGTAGGGCGGGATAGCGGCCGATGCTGATGCGCCTGGCATCCTGGCTCGGCCGCCGTGCTCGCGGCTGGCACGCCCTCGCCGGCTTGCTGGTCTTCCTGGTGTTCGGGGCGACAGTGTTGCCGGCCCAGGCGCGGCTGGCCGAGTTCGACCTCCGGCGGCGCCGGGTCGCCCGACACCTCGCTCTACTACTCGGCCGATGAACTACTCCATCTGGCGGAGGCCTACGGAGAAGGCGGACGCGCCGCCTACCTCCGGGCTCGCTGGGGTTTCGACCTGGCCTTCCCGGCGGTCTACGGCTTCTTCCTCACCACCGCAACCGCCTGGGCGTTCGCCCGGACCTGCGGGCCGGGGTCGCGCTGGAACCTGGCGAGCCTGGTGCCGCTCGGCGCCGTCCTGTTCGATCTGTTGGAGAACACCGCCACCTCGATCGTGATGGCGCGCTACCCGGCCTCCGTCCCGCTGGCGGCCGGCATGGCCGGCTGGTTCACCCTGACCAAATGGGCCCTGGTGACCGGAAGCATGGCGTTGCTGGGGTACGGCTGGCTGCGAATCCTGCTTCGCCAGGGGAGGAGTTCGTCCTAAACCGGTCTGGGGGAGTCAGTGCAGGGGTGTTCGGCGAAGAAAACCCACATCGTCCGTGGCGATTCGGCCGGCCGGCCTTGAACGATCACCTGCCCGTTTCGAATTACATACTTCGGTTCGGCGTGGTCCCGCAGCGCATCGGTCACCGTCGTCGCCTCCAGCACCACCAGGTCGGCCGTGCCGCCCTCCGCCAACCGGTGGCCCTCCAGGCCGATGGCCTTGGCCGGGTCGACGGTGATCATGTCGTACAGCCGCTCGATTTGCGCCGCGGCGGTCATCCACAGCAAGTGCGAAGCCAGAAACGCCACCTCGAGCTGGCTGTTTCGGCCGAAGGGATAGTAGGCATCGGAGACATCGTCTTGCCCCAGACAGACAAGGACGCCTTCGTCCAGCAGTTCTTTCACCCGGGCGTGGAGCGGGCCGGTGTGCGGATCGGTCACGATCCCCATCTGTGCCTGCTTGAGCAGCCCGGCCACCTTCTGGAAGTACGGCGTCGGGTACAGGGCCATCGCCCGCGCGTGATGGGCCAAGGCACGTCCCTGACGGCCGGAGCGAGCGCGGCCACGGCCATCATCTCCAGGGTGCGCAGGCCCGGGTCGCCGGCGTCGTCGACCAGCATCGAAACGTCCCGATCGAATTCCACCGCCAGCGCGAACATCGCCTGCACGTGGGCCAGGGCGTCGGCTTCGGTGTACTCGATCCAGGGGATCCCACCCACCACGTCGGCGCCTTCCTGTAGGGCGCCTCGCACCAGGTCGGCCGCCCCCGGCTCGCGCACCACCCCGTCCTGCGGGAAAGCCACCACCTGGATCTCCACCCGGCCGCGCCAGCGCTCCCGCGCCTCGAGCAGCGCCCGGACGCCCACCAGCTTCGCCCGGGAGTCGACGTCGGCGAAGGCCCGCAGGTGGGTGGTGCCGTGGCGCAGCGCCAGCGACAACGCCCGCTCGACGTTGTCGCGGATCCAGCCTTCGTCGTAGCGGTCCTTGACCCGCCCCGCCAGCTCGATAGCCGTCATGGCCTTGCCCATGTCGGCCGCGTGGTAGTCCTCCAGCGCACGCTCGTCGAGCATGGCCAGGGTATAGACCTTGTCCAGATGCAGGTGAGGATTGACGAACAACTCGGTCACCAGTCCGCCGACGGCGTCGATCTCGGAATCGGCGGGCCCGTCGAGCGTCGGCTCGAGGGCGGCAATCCGGCTCCCCCGGATCCCGAGGTCGCAGGTCGACCCCGGCGCAGCTCGCAGGCGGGCGTTGCGAATCAGCAGGTGGAAGGGTGGATCCACAGAGGACCGTCCGGCTCGCCGGATGGGCGATTATAAACTCCCGAGGCGATCCGGCCGGCGGTGTGGTACACAGGGAGCGAGATCCGGCCCGCGCCGGATCCCGCCGATCGAGACAGATGAAGGTCCTCTTTCTGACCCATCAGTTCCTTCCCCGGGCCGTCGGGGGCACCGAACTGTACACGCTGGGTCTGGCCCAGGCCTTGCTCGGCCTGGGCCACCAGCCCCGGGTGGTGACGTATGTCGAGTCGCCTTCGAATCGAACGGAGGCCTTCGTGCCGGAAGACGGCGAGGTCGAAGGGGTTGCGTTCACGGAGATTCCGTTCAATCTGAGCGTGGCCTCACGACCGGCCCGAGCCGAGTACGCCAACGTTTTCACGGCCGCCCGGGTAGCTCAGGTGTTGAAGCGGGAGAAGCCGAGCCTGGTGCACGCCACCCATCTCATGAAGCTCGGTGCGGCCTGTGTGGCGCCGGTGAACGAGGCCGGGGTCCCCTTCATCGCCACGCTGACCGATTTCTGGTCGATCTGCGGCCGCCACACCCTGTTGCGCTCAAACGGTCGCCTGTGCCAAGGGCCCCGGCACACGCTCGATTGCGTGCCCTGCCTGCGCGATACCCACGGTTTCACCCGGGCTCGATTCTGGCCGGGCCGGGACGTGGGATCGCGCGACCTGGCCCGGCAGGCGGTCGCCTCGGGGAACCTGTGGCCGCGCGACGTCGTCGGTGACTGGCTGGCCATCGCCGGTCGCAACCCCTACCTGCGCCGCGCCCTGGCCGGCGCGCGGCGGCTGGTGGTCCTATCCGAGTTCCAAAAGGCGCTCCTGGTGCGCAACGGAATCCCGGCGGAGAACATGGAGGTGGTGCCGCACGGAAACGCCGAGGGATCGATGCGGTTCAAGGGCGCGTCGCCCGACCGACCTCCGACGTTCGTCTACGCCGCCAGCCTGACCCACCACAAGGGTCTTCACATCGCCCTGCAGGCAATGGAGAGGGTCCCCGACCTGAGTGTTCGACTGGAGATCCACGGAGAGTCAAGGCCTGACGACCCGTTTGTCGAGACTCTGCGCGCTCGCAGCCAGGCCGACCCGCGCGTCTCCTGGAGAGGCGTGTTCCGACCACAGGATCTCCCCGGCATCCTTCGCGGCTCCCTGGCGCTGCTCGTTCCCGTGCTGTGGTATGAGAACAACCCGCTCTCGGTCCAGCTGGCTCTGGCGCTCGGGGTGCGGGTCGTCGGCAGCCGGCTGGGAACTGTGGAGGAGCTGGTCGGCTCCGCCCCCGGCCATCTGCTCGTGCCGCCCGGTGATCCGGCGGCTCTGGCAGAGGCGATGGGGCGGGTGGCCAACGGCGAAATCCGCCCGCCTTCGCCTCGACACGACCTGCCAACCTGGGAGGCGCACGTAAGGAGGATCATGGAGATCTATCGACGAGGTGGTGCCGTGACGGATCTCCACCTGACCGATCTGCTGGACCGGTCCGAGATCGAGGCTCCACAGCCCGATCACGTCGGGGTCGAACGGGTGACGATCCACGGTGACACTCGCAGTGTCCTCTTCCAGCACCCGGATTCGTCGGTGGCGTTTCCTGCGGTCCGAGTCGACCGGGGAGCCAAGCTCCGGTTCTCGATCGGGGTGCGCCAGACGGCTTGGGATCGTTTGCTCTCGCCCATCCTGTTTACCCTGGCGCTGGCGGGTCCGTTTGGGACTCGGCGCCGCTTGTTCCGGTTCCGTCTCGACCCCGCACGCGAGCCTGCCCACCGCGCCTGGCTGGAATTCGAGGTCGACCTGCCTGTGCGGCCGGCTGGAATGGCCCGGCTGGTATTCGAAACACGAGTGCCGCGCCACGCCAGCCCGGCTTACGCCTGGGCGGCTTGGGCCGACCCGCTGCTTGTCGGCTGGCACCCGGCACCTGCGTCACGAATCCGGCGCGCCGCGAAGACGGTCGTGCTTGTGACTTGCGATGCGCTCCGCCGGGACACCCTCGGGTGTTACGGGCACCCCGAGATCGAGACCCCCCATATCGACTCTCTGGCGGCGGACGGTTGGCTCTTCGAGGGTGCGCGAACCTGCTCCCCCTCCACGATCGCCTCGGTCGCCAGCCTGGCCTGCGGCGTCCACCCGGCCCGCCTTGGACTTGACTCCGAGTGGGGTGTCCCGCCACCCGAGTCGATGACCCTGGTCCGTTCTTTCGCAGCGGCGGGTTTCCAGACCGTGCTGGCAGCCTCCGAGCACGACCACCTCGGGCAGCCGTGCGGCGGGGGAGCGGCCTTCGACGCCGTCGTGCCCCTGCTCGGTCGGCCCGATCAAGACGGGGCCCAGACCACCCGGCGCTTGCTGGACTGGCTACACCGGTCCGACGATCGCCCTCGGATGGTTTGGATCCAATACTTCGAACTCGCACCCGCCGTCGCGGGCTCCGACGGATTGGGCCCGGCGCTACCTCCAACCAGCAAGGGACCACCAGGGCTCGCCTTCGCTGACCGACATCCACGGGGTGGAGGCGGTGCTGGAGATCGATCGGGCGCTGCCCCGGCTGCGGCTGGGTTGCGCCGATGCCGCGCTGGAGTTGCGCCTGCGGGCGACCGCCGACGCTCTTGATGGGAACCTGGCTTGCGGCCCCGATCTGGCCAACCATCTACCCGCCCTGGCGCAACAGAACCCGGGGGTGGATTGCCTGCACATTTCCTCCTCCACCCTGCGCCGCTACGCCGGCGAAATCGGGGCCGGGTCAACATCCCGCGAGAGCCTCGCCTGGCTCGAAGCGGTCCGCCCCTATCTGCAGTTGATCGAGGCCGAGATCACCCTGAGCCTGGAAGGGTTGACCTCGTTCGACCAGGCGGTGCGCACGTACTGGGGGCAGATGAGCTACCTCGACCAGCACCTCGGGGCCTTGGTTGAAGGTTTGCGGAGTCTTGGATTGTACGACAGCAGTACCCTCGTGTTCACCTCCCCGCACGGTGAGGGTCTCGGAGAACGTGGGATCACTTTCCAGCATCACGCCCTGCTCGAGAGCTGCCTGCGAGTTCCCCTGATCGTCAAGCCTTCCCTGGCACAGCGCGCTGCCTCGGCTCGAGACCCCGGCCCTGTGAGCGGTACGGTCTCGCTGCTCGATCTGCCGGCCACGATCCTGGAAGCGAGCGACGTGCCAGCCGTCAACCGGATCGATTCTCGGTCGATTTGGCTGGACCTCCTTGGCGCGGGGCCGCTCCCGATCCGTGACGCCTACGCCCTCGGCGTCTACGGAACCCAGGCGGCGCTCGTCCGCGGCAACCGCAAACTGATTCACGCCTTCTCCGACCATTGGTTCAGCGAGTCATGGAACTTCCGCCAGGGGGAGACGCGTTTGATCGATCTGTCCGATCCCGATCCGGACGGGACTGACTCCTCACGGGACGAACCCGAACTGGTGCGGGCGATGCAGGAGCGGCTCCTTGCCTGGGCCGCTGACATCGGCGCTACGGAAGCGGAGTCAGGCAGGAGGCGATCTGGCGCTCCCTCCGGGCATTCGGACGGATGACCCTGGCGCTGGTGGGAGCGGGCGAGTTTCTCCCGTCGATGCAGGCTGTCGATGCGGAACTGCTCGAACGATCGGGAGGGCGGCGCGTGGTCATTCTGCCGACGGCGTCCGCACCCGACGGACCGGGTGTCCCGGAGCGATGGGCCAGGATGGGAGTGGAGCACTTCCAGGGCCTCGGCGCCACGGCGACGGCGGTGATGGCCCTGCGGCGGGAGGACTGCCTGCGCAGCGATCTGGCCGCGACCGTACGCCAGGCCGATCTGATCTACTTGCCAGGAGGCAAGCCGGACCATTTATGGAACAGCCTGTCGGAAACCCCCGTGTGGCAGGCCATAACCGAGGTCGTGGGGCGCGGCGGGGTTGTGGCCGGCTGTAGTGCCGGGGCCATGATCCTCGGCGGATGGATCCCCGGTCGCTTCTCCTGGCGGCGGATGTCGTTCTGGGTGCCGGCGGCGGGGTTCGTAGCGGATTGCGTCGTCCTGCCGCACTTCGATGAGCTCCCCGGCTGGGCAGCGACTCTGGCCCGGCGGTTGATGCCGGGCAGCGCGAACTCTGATCGGGATCGACGGAGGAACCGCGCTGGTCGGCCGGGACGACACCTGGGGAGTGCTCGGTCGGGGCGGCGTGGTCGTTGCAGGGGCAGGCTCCCGAACCCGGTTCAAGCCGGGAGACCCGGTTCGGTTGGGAAGGCCTGCGGCGTGATCCGGCGCACCCCGGACCGCGGCACCCTTGCCAGCCGCGGCGCCCCGGCGTAGATTGGTGCGGATGCGCCGGATTCTGCTGACCTGCCTGGGGGCGTTCGTCCTGCTCGGCATCGGATTCACCGGCGGGCTGGCGATCCCTGCCCGTCCGTTTGCACCACCGACGGCCACTCCGTCCCCGGTCCCCAGCCTCACCGCCCCGCCCTCGGCCACCGCCACCGCCACCATAGCCCCCAGCGCCACTTCATCCCCTACGTCTTCTCCGTCGCCCACGCCGACGGCCACCCACAGCGAGACCCCCTCCGGACCTCCGACGGCGACCTTGCGACCTTCGCGCACGCCGTCGATCACTCCCACGCCCACCTTCGATCCGCCCGACGGTCGCGTGCTGCAGCAGGCCAATTGCCGCTACGGCCCCGGGGCGGCCTACCTCTACGAGTGGGGGCTGTACCCGGGCAACCGTGTCGACATCCTGGCCGTCAACCAGATGGGGGACTGGTACTACGTACATCCGTGGTACTTCCAGGGGGACTGCTGGGTGAGAGCGGATCTGATCGAACTGATCCGCGGCGACGTCTCAACCCTTAGGCCGTTCTACGGGATCCTGCCGTTCTCGGAACTGTACAAGCCGCCGCGCTACGTCGAGGCTGTGCGCGACGGCGACACGGTCACCATCTCCTGGCCTTCGGTGTGGATGACGGAGGACGATTACCGCGGCTACCTGATCGAAGCCTGGCTGTGCGTGGACGGACAGATCCTCTTCAGCGCATTCGACATTGACGGAACCCGCTGGTCTGTCACCGACCAGGCCGGCTGCATGCAGCCCTCGAGCGGACGGCTGTACACCGCCGAGAAGCACGGCTACACCGAGTGGCGGCTGATCCCGTGGCCGCCGCATCCCGATAACCCCACCCCCTAGCCGCGTCGCTCCGCGCTACAATCCCCCACTTCACCCTTCGCCAAAGGGAGGCGTTCATGCGTGCGGAATTGCTCATCCTTCGTTTGATTCACATCCTGAGCGGGGTCTTCTGGGCCGGGGCCAGTTTCCTGAGCACGTTCTACATCGAGCCCACCGTCCGCGCCTCCGGCGACGCCGGACGGGGGTTCATGCAGCGCCTCGGGACACAGACTTCGTTCTCGACGGCGATGCTGGCCGCAGCTCTGCTCAATGTCGGCGCCGGGCTGTGGTTGATGGATATCGTCTCAGATGGCTTCTCAGCGGCCTGGTTCGGCACCGGCTTCGGCCAGGGATTGACGGTCGGGATGTTGGCCGGCCTGGGGGCGGCGTTCACCGGCTACTGGATGCAGTTCCGTTCGATCCGGCGCATGAAGGCCATCGGCATGGCGCTGGCCTCTTCCGGCGGCCCGCCGACCCCGGAGCAGGGGGCCGAGCTCGCCCGGCTGCAGACGACTTTAAGGAAGGGCGGCCGTGCCACCACCGCCATGCTGCTGGTGGCGGTGGTCATGATGGCCACGGCGCGCTACCTGCCGGCGATCTTGTAGCCTGCTGGAATAGCTGTATGCCTGGATCACGCTTGCGAGAACCGGTGCCGAACCTTCAGGTCGGCGACGCTGCGCTCGATCACGTCCCGCACGCGGCGTTCCAGCTCGGGGTCGAGACGGGGGACCGAGGCATCGTGCAGCGTTGCTCCGCCGTAGCGGGAGCGGTAACCGGACGGAAGCTCGTCGGGCAGATCGACCCCTTCCATCACTCCCAGCGCCAGGGTCCAGGCCCGCGGCACCACATCCATGTTGTAGCCCCCGCCCCCGAGGGCCAGCCAGCGTGGGGCCAGCGCCGCCAGGCGTTGGAAGATCGCCTGCTGTCCACGGGTAGATAGCAGCAGCCCGGCCAGCGGGTCGGCGGCATGCGTGTCGACCCCGAGTTGCGTCACCACGATGTCGGGAGCGAACTGCTCGACCGCCCGCGGCACCACCTGATCGAAGGCCCACAGATAACCTTCATCGTCGGTGCCGCTGGGCAGAGGCAGATTGTACGAGCTCCCCAACCCCTCTCCGGTTCCGGTCTCCTGCACGAACCCGGTGCCGGGGAACAGGCTGCGACCGTCCTGGTGGAGCGAGATTGTCAGCACCTGCGGGTCGTGGTCGAAAGCGTATTGCACCCCATCCCCGTGGTGGACGTCGACGTCGATGTAGGCCACCCGCCGGCCGCGGCGGCGCAACCAGGTGATGGCCACGGCCGGGTCGTTGTAGACGCAAAAACCCGAGGCGAGATCCGGCGCGGCGTGGTGCAGCCCGCCGCCGAACGAGAAGACCGTGTCGCACTCGCCCCGCTCGAGCAGATCGGCCGCCCGCAGGGCGGCGCCCACCGCCAGCGCGTGCAGTTCGTGCATCCCGGGGAACACCGGATTGTCGCCCTGCCCGAAGTTGAAACGGACGGCGGAAGCGCTTTCGGGCGAAGCCCCGGCGGCGCTCAGCCCTCGCACCGCGGCGATGTACTCCCGGGTGTGGAACAGGGCCAGCTCGTCGTCGGTCGCCGGCTCCGGCTCGACCACCCAAGCGTTCGGGCGGCGCAGGAGTCCGAACTCCTCCATCAGCTCGAAGGTGCGCTGAAGTCGTTCGGGCTGGAGCGGATGGCCCGGCCCGTGTCCGGTCTGCCACATCGCCGGCGAGGCCAGCACCACGACACGACGCATGGTCTGATTCTAGTCTCCCCGGAAACCCGGGGCTTCCCCGGAAGCTCCTTTCCCAGCCGGGAACATCATCCTCCCGGCCCGGGCCGTTCTCAGGCTGACCCGCGCCGGGACGGCGTGCGACAATGGGGCTGCCGTCCGCAAGGAGAGCCCGCATGCGGCCCCGATTCCAGATCCTGGCCCACGACCTGCTGGCCCAGATCCTCGACGAAGCGTTTCAACTGCTGGACGACCCCGGGGTGCGCGTCCACAACGATCAGGCGTTGACCCTGCTGGCCGAAGCCGGCGCCACCGTCGATCGGACCGCGCGCCTGGCGCGCCTGCCCGAGCGGATCGTGCGAGCCGCCCTGGAAAGCGCCCCGCGGCGCTTCTCTCTCTTCGACCTGGACGGGATTCCGGCGGTGGAGTACGGCGGGGGCCGAGTCCACTTCGATCCCGGCTCGGCGGCCATTTCGATCCTCGACTCGCACACCCAGCAGCAGCGCCCGCCGCTCACGGAAGACTTCATCCGCCTGGTGCAATTGGTCGAGACATTGCCGCAGATCGACGCGCAGAGCACGGCCCTGGTCTGCGCCGATGTGGTCGAAGAGATCGGCGACCTGTACCGCCTGTATCTGGCCCTGCTGTTCATGCGTAAACCGATCGTCACCGGCGCCTTTCGCAAGGACACCTGGTGGACGATGAAGGAGATGCTCTCGATCGTGGCCGGCGGCGACGCGGCCTTGGCCTCCCGCCCGATCGCGGTCTTCGACGTCTGTCCCTCCCCACCCCTGCTGTGGTCCGACCTGACCTGCCAGAACCTGATCGACTGCGCCCGGGCGATGATCCCGGCCGAACTGGTCTCGATGCCGCTGGCCGGCGCCACCGCGCCGGTGAACTCTGGCCGGCTCGCTGGTGCAGCACACTGCCGAGAACCTGAGCGGGGTCACCATCGGTCAGCTGGCCAGGCCCGGATCGCCGATCGTGTGGGGCGGTTCGCCGGCGATGTTCGACATGCGCCAGGGGACCACCCCGATGGGCGACGTCGCCACCTGGATGATCGACTGTGCCTACGTCGAGATCGGCCGGTCGCTCGGCCTGCCGACGCACGCCTACCTGGGGATGAGCGACGCCAAGATCGTCGATGCGCAGGCCGGCCTCGAATCGGCGGGCGGAACTCTGCTGGCGGCGCTGGCCGGGGTGGACATGGTGTCGGGCGCCGGAATGCTGGATTTCGAGTCGTGCCAGAGTCTGGAGAAACTGGTGATCGATGCCGAGATCATCGGCATGGCGCGGCGCCTGCTGGCGGGGATCGAGCGTCGGGACAATCCGATCGCCCTCGACCTGATGCGCAGCCTGGGTCACCGGGCCGACTACCTGTCGCAGGAACACACCCTGCGCTGGTTCCGCGACGAGACGGTGCTGCCTTCGGCCGTGATCGATCGGGGATCGCTCGACGCCTGGAAGGCGGAGGGCGGCAAGACTACCTTCGAACGGGCCCGCGACCGGGTGGAGGTTCTGCTGGCAGGATACACCCGGCCCGACCGGCCGCAGGCGCTGCTCCAGGAACTCCATGATCTGGCCGCCGGAGCCGGGCGCAAGTTCGGGATGGAGGCGCTCCCGGCCCTCCCGCAGGAGGTGAGGGTGTGAGCGAGGCGGACAGACGTCTGCTGGGGCCGATGCTGCTTCGATTTGGCCGCGCCGTGGTCGGCCATGGGCGGAATGTTCTTCGGCCTGGCCGGGACCTTCGACTACTGGCAGGCCTGGCTGTACATGGCGACCTTTTCACCCCGATGATCCTGGTGCTGATCTACCTGCTGCGGCGGGATCCGGCCCTGCTCGAGCGCCGGATGCGAGCCCGCGAGAGCCGGGAGAGGCAGCAGATCATCGTCGGGCTGGCCATCGTCGTGATCCTGCTGGCAATCGTCATCCCCGGTCTCGATCGGCGCTTCGGCTGGTCGAACCTGCCGGGTTGGGTTCCGATCCTGGCCGATGCCGTGATCCTGGTGAGTTACGGCCTGTTCCTGCTGGTGTTGCGCGTCAACAGCTACGCCGCCCGGACGGTCGCAGTCGAGGCGGAGCAACGGGTGGTGGCGGAAGGCCCCTACCGCTGGGTTCGGCATCCGATGTACGTGGCGGTGCTGGCCATCTACATCCTCTCGCCCGTCGCCCTGGGGTCGGCCTGGGGTGTGCTTCCGGCGCTGCTCCTGCCGCCCCTGATCGTCGGCCGCATTCGCGACGAAGAACAGATGCTGGCGCAGGACCTGCCCGGCTATCGTGAATACATGACGAAGACCCGGTTCCGTCTGATCCCCGGCGTCTGGTAGGCCGGGGCCCCATCGGAGAGCCCATGAGCGAAGACCTGCTGCCCCAGATCACCTCGCGAGTTGTGGAAGGCAAGGTGGAGGAGGCGCTCGAGCTGACCCGGGCGGCGCTGCGGTCCGGCGTGGCGCCGCTGGCCATCATCGACGACGGCCTCAAGCCCGGAATGGACATCGTCGGGGAGCGGTTCTCCTGCGGCGAGGCCTTCATCCCCCATCTGGTGATGGCCGGCAAGGCGATGAAAGCGGCCATGGCGCTGCTCGAGCCGGAACTCAGGCAGCGCGGCCAGGGGGCGACCCCGGCCGGCACCGCCGTCATCGGCACGGTGCAGGGCGACATCCACGAGATCGGCAAGAGCCTGGTGGGGGTGATGCTCACCGCGGGCGGTTTTGAAGTGCACGATCTGGGGGTGGATGTTCCGATCGAAGCCTTCGTCACCCGGGTGAAGGAAACCGGCGCCCAGGTGCTCGGCCTCTCGGCCCTGCTGACCACCACCATGGGAGTCCAACGCAAGGTGATCGAGGCGCTGAGAGCCGCCGGGCTGCGAGGCGGGGTGAAGGTGCTGGTCGGGGGCGCGCCGGTCAGTCGCGCCTGGGCCCAGGAGATCGGGGCCGACGGCTATGCCGAAGATGCCAGGGCGGCGGTAGTCGAGGTGCGCCGGCTGCTGGACCTCAGCTGACCTCCGACCTGCCTCGGACGGGTGCCCGGGGCAGGTTGGTGTAGATTTATGTGGAGGCAAACATGAAAACGCAGGCGGCCGTCAGTTTCCTGAAGCCCCATTTCCGATATCCGCTGGCCGATCCCGCGGCCCGCAGCCGATTCCTGGTGGGCTCGGCTCTGCTGCTGGCGGGCTTCCTGGTCCCGATCGTCCCGGCCCTGTTCGCTCTCGGGTATGCCATGCAGGTGATGCGCCGGACGACCGAAGGTGAACCCCCGGCCATGCAGGACTGGTCGGATTGGGGCGGGATGCTCAAGCAGGGATTCCGCTTCTGGGTGGTTTCGTTTGTCTACCTGCTCCCCGGCCTGGTCGTCATCCTCCTGGGCCTGGGGGTGTACTTCGCCTCGGTGTTCGGCGTGGCGATCGGGGGCAGCGAATCCAATGCGGCGGTGATGGCGGTGCTGTTGAGCCTGGCGGCGATGTTCATCTCGCTGGCGGTCGGCACCTTGCTGATCGTCGTCGGTTCGGTGCCGATGCCGGCCGTCCTGGCCCATGTTGCGGCCGAAGACAGCCTGGGCGCAGCCTTCCGATTCCGCCAGTGGTGGCGCGTGTGGCGTCACAACGCCCTGGGCTTCCTGATCGCCTGGGTGATCCTGATGGGCCTGGCCAGCGTGAGCTACCTGGTGCTGACCCTGGCCTATTACACCCTGGTGCTGATCTGCGTGATCCCCTTGCTGCTGGTGCCGATCTACTTCTATCTGGTGCTGGTGGCGGCTTCTCTCACCGGAGAACTCTACGCCGAGAGCCGGGCTTCTCTGGCCGAAGCGGGCCCGGCATGAGGGACGGGACTCGACCGTTTGCAGACGGCCGATGACGACCCCGGCGGAACCGACAGTCCGCATCGGGCTTCCCCGGATGCACAAAGAGCCGGGCGAGCGCCGGGATTTCCTGCCCGATTTCGTGGCCGCGCTTACCCGGCGGGGCGCCCAGGTGTTCCTCGAGAGCGGATACGGCACAGGGATGGACCTGCGCCCCGACGATTACCGCCAGACTTCCGCCTCGGTCCAGTTCGTCTCCCGCCGCGCCACCTACGAGCAAGACTGGGTGCTTGTGTTGCGCGCTCCGTCGGAGCAGGAACTCGACTGGATGCGGCCCGGCGCCCTGTTGATCTCGATGCTGCACTATCCGACCCGGCCCGGGCGAGTTGCCGACCTGCGCCGGCGCAAGCTCGAGGCGGTCTCCCTCGACTCGATCAAGGACGATTCCCGGCGCAGGCTGGTGGAAAATCTGCAAGCGGTGGCCTGGAACGGCGTGCGAGAGGCTTTCGTGGTGCTGCGACGGATCTACCCGCCGCCCGGGTTCGACAACCCGGGGCGGGGGCCGATCCAGGTGACCCTGCTCGGCGCCGGCGCGGTGGGCGGGTATGTGGTTCGGGCAGCGGCTACCTACGGCGAGCCCGATCTTCGCCGTAGACTGGCCGGGGAGGGCGTGCCCGGCACGATCACCCAGGTGATCGATTACGACGTCGCCGGGCGGGCGCAGGTGATGCAGCCCCTCCTGTCGCAGACCGACCTGCTGATCGACGCCACCCAGCGCCCCGATCCCAGCCGACCGGTGGTCCCCAACGCCTGGCTGGGATGGCTTCCCCGGCACGCGGTGGTGCTCGACCTCTCGGTGGATCCGTACGATTGCGATCGGGATCCGCCTTACGTCAAGGGGATCGAGGGCGTTCCCCACGGAAACCTCGACCAGTTCCATTTCCCCCCCGACGATCCGGCCTTCGATCTGCTGCCCCACTGCGTCGCCGCATCCGAACGGCGCCATTCGCTTTCCTGTTACTCGTGGCCGGGGATCGATCCGCGGGGCTGTATGCAGGTCTACGGCGCACAGCTCCAGCCGCTGCTGCGGACGCTGCTGGAACTCGGCGGGCCGGGAGCGATCCGGCCCAACGGGCGTTTCTTCGAGCGCGCCTTGTCGAGGGCGCTGCTTTCTCACTGGGTAGGGTGAGTGCGGTCCACCCCCCTTCCTGTGCAGAGGAAGGGACGAGGCTGAACACGGGGAGCAGCGTTCCGCCATCCCCTCCCCGAGCCCCACCCCTGCCGTCGTCTTGCGATCCGGCCACCTGTACGTTCCAGTGTCGCCGGCGAATCGAATCTTGCCGCTAGAATAGGCCACACGAAAGGACTGCCGCCCAACCATGCCCCTTGCCAAGACGATCGGATTCCCCCGGATGATGAAGGAAGCCGGCGAAGTGCGGGTGTTCCTGCCCGAGTTCATTCAGTCGATGGCCGTCCGCGGGCTGACGGTCTTCATCGAGGAAGGCTACGGATCGCGGTCCGGGTTCACCTTCGACGACTACGGGCAGGCCAACGAAGCCGTCCGGATGAGCTCTCGCGAAGAAGCGTTCGCCCAGGACCTGGTCGTGGTGCTGCGCTCTCCGACTCTGGAAGACCTGGGCCTGGTGCGGCGCGGCGCCTGTTTGCTATCGATGCTGCACTACCCGACCCGCCCGAAACGGGTCCAGCGCCTGGCGGATCTGGGCGTGAACGCGATCTCGCTCGACAGCATCGCTAACGACGCCAATCTGCGCCTGGTCGAGAACATGCGGGCGGTGGCCTGGAACGGACTGGAGGCGGCCTTCGGCGCTCTCGAAGAGCGCTGGGGCGGCCTGGTGCGGCGGCCGGACGGCCGGGCGATCCGGGTGCTGATCCTGGGCGCCGGGATGGTGGGCAAGCACGCCGCCGAAGCCGCTACCAAGATGGGGAACCTCGAGCGGGCCAGCGCCTCGCTGCGCGCCGGGCTGCCGGGTGTGATCGCCCTGACCGTCGGCCGCAACATTTCGTCCAGCGCCCGGGAAATGGAGCCGCTGATCCGGGAGGCCGACATCCTGGTGGACGCCGCCCAGCGCCGCGACCCGTCGCGGCCGGTGGTGCCCAACGAGTGGATCGGCTGGCTGCCCGAGCACGCCGTGGTGGCCGATCTGGCCGTCGATCCGTACACCCTCGATGTCGACCCGCCGGTGGTGCGGGGAGTGGAAGGAGCGCCGCAGGGCGATCTGGATCAATACGTCTTCCATCCCGACGATCCGGGCTGGGAGAAGACCGTTCCGGCGACGGTGGCCTCGAAACATCGGCGGACGGTAGCTTCGTGCTACTCCTGGCCGGGGATCCACCCGGAGGCGTGCATGCGCCACTACGCCCAGCAGCTCAGTCCATTGATGGACCCGCTGCTCGAGAGCGGCTACGACGGGTTGTCGCTCGATGGCCGCTACTTCGAGCGGGCGATGTTCCGCGGCACCCTGCGCGCCTGGCAACAGTCGCCGAACTACGCGCCCCGTTCGCGGGCGGAAGGCGACTGAACCGGAATGACCCGCGCCATCTCCCGCCGCGAGTTCCTGCATCTGGCCGGCGCGGCCGGGGCCGCCGGGGCGTTGACCCAGGCCTGCGGGAGGCTGGGTTTGGGCGGCGCTTCGCCACCGACGCAGGAGGCTGTCATGTCGAGCCCGACCCCGTTTTCGCCGCCACCGACACCCGGCGCGACCCCTCCCGCTTCGCTCCCGGGGGCTCCAGCCGTCACGCCGACCCCGCCTTCCCTGGTCGGGCGCGTGGCGCTGGTTCGCACTTCCGACCGCGCCGAAGGCGTACGGCGGGCGATCGGCCTGCTCGGGGCCGGCCCCGGACCCGGCGAGCAGGTGTTCGTCAAGCCCAACTTCAACAGCGCCGACCCGCCGCCGGGTTCGACCCACAATGATTCGCTGGCGGCCCTGATCGAAGCACTGCGCGCCCGGGGCGTCGGCCGGATCACGGTCGGCGATCGCAGCGGGATGGGCGACACGCGCGGCGTGATGCGCAGCAAGGGCGTCTTCGACATGGCCGAGGCGCTCGAATTCGAGACGGCGGTGTTTGACGAACTGACGGCCGAAGAGTGGATCCCCGCCGACGCGCCCGGAAGCCACTGGAAGCGCGGTTTCGCTCTGGCGAAGCCGTGCCTGGAGGCCTCCCTGGTGCAGCTGTGCTGCCTGAAGACCCACCGCTTCGGAGGTCATTTCACCCTGTCGCTGAAGAACTCGGTGGGGATAGCCGCCAAGCGCGTGCCGGGCGAGGGCTACGACTACATGACCGAGCTCCACAACTCTCCGCACCAACGTGAGATGATCGCCGAGATCAACGCCGCCTACACGCCGTCCCTGGTGGTGCTGGACGGGGTGGAAGCCTTCGTCAAGGGCGGCCCGGAGGCCGGGACCCAGGTGCGGCCCGAGGTGGTGTTGGCCGCCGCCGATCGGGTGGCCCTGGACGCGGTGGGGGTGGCCATCCTGCGCGATTTCGGAACCACGACGCAGGTGCGTGGAGGCGCGGTGTTCGAACAGCGGCAGTTGTCCCGAGCCGCCGAACTGGGTCTGGGGGCGACCTCGCCGGAGGCGATCGAGATCGTCACCGAAGACAATGCGGGGCGCGACTACGCGGCCCGGCTCGGTGAGATCCTGCTGGCCGCCTGAGCGGTCCGCTGTCGCCGGGCGCAGCCAACGAGGCCCGGACTCGACGCAAGACTATCGTCAAAGGAGGCACGGCATGCTCGAGATTGGGGAGAAACTCAAGAGGCTGGAGGCGTACTACGGCCAGCGCGACGCCCTGCAGGGGGAGAAGCAGAAGATCGTCGACGGAGTACTCACCCCGGAGATCAAGAAGCGCCTGGAGGAAATCGACGCCGAGTTCGCCACGAAGAGCGAAGCCGTCGATGGCAACATCGAGACTCTCGAAGCCGAGATCAAGGCGGACGTGCTGGCCCACGGCGAATCGGTCAAGGGCGAGCGCTTCCAGGCCGTCTGGTCGAAGGGACGCCAGACCTGGGACTCGAAGGGCCTGACCTCCTACGCCGAGGCGCATCCGGAGGTCCTCGAGTTCCAGAAGACCGGCGACCCCAGCGTCAGCATCCGCAAGTCATAGGCGCGCCCCCGCGAGCGCTCCCTTCTGCGAGTGGCGCGACAATAGGGGCGGTCCCGCCGGCTCGCGGTGAGCCGGGCCTGCGTGGGCCGCCGTCCTTCCGAAATGAGCCCGAGCCCGGGAAGCCTGCTGCTCAACCGCTATCACCTCGAGGCCGAAATCGGCCGCGGGGGGATGGGGACCATCTACCGCGCCCGCGATGCGGCCCTCGAGCGAGAGGTCGCGGTCAAGGTCCTCAGCCCATCCGACCTGGGCACCTCGGGGCGGGCCCGCCTGGTGAACGAGGCTCGTGCCTCCGCACAACTCAACCATCCCAACATCGTCACCGTCTATGACGTCGGCGAGGCCGACGGAGCGCCCTTCATCGTCATGGAGCTGGTGGAAGGCGGCTCGCTCCACGCCCGGCCCCCGGCCTCGCTCGCCGACCTGGTCCGCCTGGCCGCTCAGGTCTGCACCGCCCTCGAGCACGCCCACGACCATGGGATCGTCCACCGCGACCTGAAGCCGGAGAACATCCTGGTGACCCCCGACGGCAAGGTCAAGCTGACCGACTTCGGCCTGGCGCTGTCGATCGCCTCGCGCTCCACCAGCGAGGGCTCCATCACCGGCACCGTCTTCTACCTGGCCCCCGAACAGGCGCTCGGCCAGCCGCTCGACGGCCGCACAGACCTGTATGCCTTGGGCGTGATCCTGTACGAGCTCAGCGCCGGGCGCTTGCCCTTCACCGCCGAGGAACCGCTGGCGGTTGTCTCGCAACATCTTTACACGCCGGCCGTGCTGCCGACAACCTACAACGACGACATCCCCCCTGCGCTCGAGCGCCTGATCCTGAAGTTGCTGTCGAAGGATCCGGCCGATCGCCCCGACTCCGCCGCCGTCGCCCGCCAGGCCCTGCTCGCCCTCGACCTGACCCCCGCCAGTTCCACCGGTGTTGGTTCGTCTTCCCTGCTCGAACGCATCGCCCGCGGCCGGCTGGTCGGACGCGAGGAAGAACTCCAGCAGGCACGGTCGCTGTGGCGGAGCGCCGCCTCCGGCCAGAGCCAGGTGTTGCTGATCAGTGGCGAGCCCGGCGTGGGCAAGACCCGGCTCTCGCGCGAACTGGCGGCCCAGGCAGCGGTAGCCGGCGGCACGGTCCTCGTCGGCGAGTGCTTCGCCGAAGCCGGCGCCCCCTATGCCCCGGTTTCGCAGATGATCCAGCAGGCCGTCGATGGTCGCAGCCCGGCCGAACTGGGGCTTCCCGAGTTCGTCCTGGCCGACCTGCTGACTCTGGCGCCGTCGCTGCGGGCGCGCCATCCCGAGACGCCTCCGAATCCGCCGGCCGACCCACAGGTCGAGCAGCAACGCCTATCGGAGAGCCTGGTGCTGCTGGTCGCGGCGCTGTCGAAATCCGGCCCGGTGTTGCTCGTGCTCGAAGACGCCCACTGGGCCGATGCCGCCACGCTTTCCTTGCTGCGCCACCTGGCCCGTCGCGCCGGGCAGCCCGATCTGCGCCTGATGATCGTGCTGACCTATCGCGAGGTCGAGCTCGACGAAGCCCGGGCCCTGAACGAGATTCTGCTCGACCTCCACCGCCAGGGCCTGGCCAGGCGTGTCAAGCTGATACGCCTTACGCGGCAGCAGACCGGCGAGCTGCTGGCGGTGCTGTTTCAGGAAGAGATCACGCCTGATTTCCTCGATGGGATCTACCGCGAGACGGAAGGCAACCCGTTCTTCGTCGAAGAGGTGTGCAAGGCCCTGATCGAAGACGGTGTCCTCACCCGCCAGGGCGGTCGCTGGCGCCGGCCGGACATGAGGGCGGTCCAGGTGCCCCAGAGCGTGCGCGTCGCCATCCAGAGCCGGGTGGCCCGGCTCCCGGACCAGGCGCAGGAGACCCTGCGGCTGGCGTCGATCCTCGGCCGCGAGTTTGACTATGATTTGCTGCGCCAGGTCTCCGACCTCACCCAGGATCAACTGATTGACGCCCTCGACGCCGCCGAACGTTCTCAGCTCATCGAGGAAATGCGAGCGTCCGGAGGGGCCCGGGCGAAAGCGCGCCCGCGTTTCACATTCGCCCATGCCCTGATCCCGACCACCCTGGCCGAGGGCGTCAGCGGCCTGCGACGGCAGCGGCTGCACTTGCGCGTGGCCGAAGCTCTCGAGGGCCTGCACGGCCAGGCTCTCGACGACTCCTGCGGCGCGGATCGGACGGCATTTCGCCGAGGCCGGCGAGTGGGATCGGGCGGCCGAGTTCTTGCTCAAGGCCGGCGATCACGCCAACCGGTTGTACGCCTATGCCGAGGCAATCGGCGCCTACGAGGAGGCGCTCGGGATCCTGCGCGAGCGAAAGCAGACCGATCGAGAGGCCCGCACCCTGATGAAGCTCGGCGCGCTCTACCACGCGATCTTCAACTTCCCTCGCTCCCGCCAGGCCTATCAGGAAGGTTTCTCCCTATGGCAACGGACGGAGGTCCCCGACACAGGTCTTAGGCTCAAACCGGCCAGCCGCCCGCTCCGCATCAGCAATCCCAGCCCGCGGACGCTCGATCCTGGTTTCTCGTCCTACATCGACGAAGGGCTGATCATCGACAATGTCCTGGCGGGCCTCGTGGAGCGCACGCCGGATATGGACATCGTTCCGGACATCGCCAGCTCGTGGGAGGTCCAGGACGGCGGTCGCCGGTACATCTTCCGCCTGCGAGACGATGTCCGCTGGAGCGACGGTGTGCCGGTCGGCGCCACGGACTTCGAGGTCGCCTGGAAGCGAATCCTTGATCCGGCGGCCGACTCGCCCAATGCACGCCTGCTGTTCGACCTCAAGGGAGCGCAGGCCTATCACCGGGGCGAAGGACCATCCGCCGAAGACGTGGGGGTCAAGGCGCTCGACGAGCGTACGCTCAGGATCGACCTGGAGGCTCCACGGGGATACTTCCTGCACCTGCTGGCCGTCCCTGCGATGTATCCGATTCCCTCGCACGTCTTCGGGGCCAAAGGCCGGGCATGGGCTCAGCCACCCAACTACCTTTCCTGCGGGCCTTTCCTCCTGGAGGAATGGCGACCCTCGGAGCAGATCGTCCTCACGCGAAACCCCGACTACCATGGGCGCTTCAGCGGGAATCTCGCCCGAGTTGAGATCCCGCTATCGGAGGCATGGGGGGCGGCTCGGGACCTCGAGCTCTACGAAGCGGATGAGGTTTCCTTGTGCGGCTTTCCCGTGGAGAAGGCTCCGGAGGTGCGTCACAAATACCCGGGTCAGTATCTCTCTTCTCCCTGGGCGGCGACGTTCTTTGTCTGGTTTGACATGAGCCGCCCACCTTTCAATGACGGTCGCGTGCGGCGTGCCTTCGTCCATGCCTGCGATCGAGAGACGCGCGTTGCCGCTGCCTATCAGGGCTTGTACAACCCTGCCACCGGGGGCCTGGTCCCCCTCGGCCTCCCCGGACACCACCCCGGAATCGGATTGGCCTACGATCCCGAGAAGGCGCGCTCCCTGTTGGCGGAATCCGGATATCCTGCGGCACAGGGCCTTCCGACCTTGGAACTGCTCGCTCCACTTGGAAGGAAAGATGACCCCGGGCTCGCCAATCTGGTCGCGCAGTGGGGCGAGCTCGGGATCACATGCCGCTTGAACTTCCTGCCGATCGACGACTTTGAGGAGCGGATGAAGCACGACCCCCCCGCCATGTGTGTAAGCGGCTGGGTGGCTGACTATCCGGATCCGGACAACTTCCTGAGGATTGGATTGTCGCACTTCGGCAGCACGAGATGGGATCTCAGATATCACGACCTTGTTACGCAGGCGGCGCAGACCACCGAACCCGCCTCCCGGATGGGACTGTACGAGAGCGCAGAACGACTCCTGATTCACGAAGCGGCCATCATGCCGGTCTCCTATTACCAGATTCATATCCTGCTGAAGCCCTGGCTCAAGAAGTATCCCCTCTCGCCGGTTCGGTTCGGATTCTGGAAGGACGTGGTGATCGAGGACGAATGAGATCCCCAGCCCGCCTGCCGCCGCACCTGGTCGCCCTCACCACGGCCGTCGTTGCCGCCGCAGCCTGCGTCGCACCGGTGGCCCGATCTCCGACTGAGGCGCCGAGTTCGCCGACCGTCGGCGCCGGAGCCCGCCGATCCGGCGCCCTCGGCCACCCTCTCCCTGCCCACAGCCACGGCCGCTCCACCCGACCTGAGCCCCCGCCCGCTGAACTGGTTCGCCCCCCTGCCGCCGATGCCAACCGGGCCCGGGCGCATGTTCACCGGCTCCGACGACTTCCTGGATCTGTTCGCGCCCAGCGCCTCCTGGTCGAACGCCCAAAGTCACCTGCACGTTTTCAAGTTGTACGGGGAGTGGGTGGCCTACCACGCCACCGACGCCGAACTGCGGGCCGCGGTCGAGGGCATCCGGCGGATGGGCCTGGCCCTGGCCGTCGAGGCCGGACCGCTCGACCCGCCCTCCGAGTGCGGCCAGGGGATCGAGGGTTTCGCCGGCAGCGACGAAGGCCGACTGATCGCCCAGCGAATCAGGACCGCCGGGGGCCGTATCGACCTGATCGCCCTCGACGAGCCGTTCTTCTACGCCTCGATCTACGCCGGTCCGAACGCGTGCGGCTGGCCCGCCGAGCAGGTGGCGGCCGAGGTCGGCGAGTACATCGACCTGATGCGCAGCTTCTTCCCGGATCTGGTGGTGGGAGATACCGAGCCGCTGGCCGCAGCCGCGACACCGGCCTCCTACACCGGCTGGTTGGAGACGTTCCGCCGGGTCAACGGCTACGACCTGGCCTTTCTGCACATGGACATCGACTGGGGGCGCCCCGGCTGGCCCGAGGAAACCAGGCGCATCGAAGACTTCGGCCGGGTGTTCGGGGTTCCGGTGGGGATCATCTACACCGGGAACTTCCAGGATGCCTCGGATGAAGCCTGGCTGTCGATCGCCGGTGAGCGCGTCTTGCGCTATGAAGACCAGACCGGGGGCCGCCCCGAACACGTGTTGTTCCAATCGTGGAACGACAAGCCCGATCGGACCCTGCCGGAGGGCGAGCCCTACACCTTCACCGGCTTCGTACGGCGCTACTTCGAAGACCGTGGCGATCTCGGGATTCGCCGGGACGGCCCGGGGGCCAACCTGGCCTATCAGAAGGAAGCCCGGGTGTCGAGCGCCCACGAAGGCCAGAGCGGGGCTTTCGCCGTAGACGGCGACCCGGGCACTGCCTGGAACTCGGGCGGTTTCCCGTTGCAATGGATTCAGATCGACCTGGGAGCCGACCACGACCTGTCCGAAATCCGACTGCTGGTCTCGCAGTCCCCGGGCGGCCATACGATCCACGTGATCTATGGAAGGGGATCCTCGACCGGAGGCGACAAGCAGCAGTTGGCGATCCTATCGGGGACGACCGCCGACTCCGAGTGGCTGGTCTACCGTCCGGGCGAGCCGATGCGCGGCATCAGGACGATTCGAATCGAGACCACCACCACCCCTTCGTGGGTCGGCTGGCGCGAGATCGAGGTGATCGCGGCGGAGTAGGGCCGCCCCGGCGTCCGGCGCGCAGGTTCTCTTCCCGTTCGGGAATCCAAGGGCGGGGCGTCCACATGCACGCCCCGCCCTTGGATCTGACACTCTGCCCTGCCTGATGGAGGGTTTCTCCTTGTTTGTGATGAGGGGGCGCGTGAACGTGTGATGGGATTGGGTCAGGATCCGCACGTGCCTAGGCAGGTAACGCCTTCAGAGGGAGCCGACGGGTCGACGCCCCAGATCCACAGGATCCCGCTGAACTGGTCCCTGGCCAGAAGGAAGGAATCGCCAGGCGCGACGGTCAGGCTGGCGACCCCGAAACCATAGAAGAAGGCCTCCCCGACCTGGAATTCCTGGCCTTCGACCGTCGAGAGCCAGACCTGCGCACCGCTCGGATCGCGGATCCCACAGCCCCAGGCCCTCGCCGTAACTGCCGTCCGGGCGCTGGACGGCGGCCGTCAGGAAGATCTGCCCATCCTCGGTGAGTTCGGAGGTGAGGTTGGTGAAACCTCCCAACCCGCCGGGCGCCAGCAGGTCGTCGCCCTTGGCCTCGTACAGGATCTCTCCCGACCCGGGATCGACCAGCTCGAGTTCGAAGCCGCTCATGGCGAGCAGCCCCGAGCCGTCGGGGAGATAGGCGATTCGTGATGGAAACTTGGCCCAGTCGAGGCGGAAGGCGCGGAATCGCTCGAGATCGTCCAGCGGATAGAAGCGCGCCTCGGCGTAGTCGCCCCGCTCGCTCCAGAACAGCGTTGCCAGTGTGTCGCCGGACGGGGAGAAGGCGAAGTCGGAAGCGTCTTCGATCGTCCCGGCCGGCAGACCGCGCTCCCACTGCCACAGCTGGAGCAGCCCGTCTCCGTCGGAGACGAGCAGGCTGCCGTCGTTCGAAAACGCAAGGTCCTCGACCCCGGTCCGCTTCGTCGAATGGAGCAGGGTCTGGATCTTCTCACCGGTCTCCAGGTCCCAGACCTCGATGCTGCGGTGCGCCATCCCGACGGCCAGCACAGGACGATCGGGATGGAAGGCGAAAGCCAGGGGGAAATCGCCGACGGCCAGGGTCTGGAGAAGATCACCGGTGTCGGAGGCAGTACAGGCGCACCTCGACCGGCCCGTCGCAGTCGTAGCGGTAGTGGCGCGGGTTGGTCGTGTTCTCGGTCGAGTCGACGGTGCACAGCCCGACCGCCAGGATAGTCGCCGTTCGGTGCTGAAGGCGTAAGCCCCCGATTCGAGAGATCGTCCAACAGGCCATATCCTGGCAGCCGGACTCGGCGTTGGGGTTACCCGGCTCGTCGATCACCCAGACAGGCCGCAACTGCGCCAGGGTGAGGGACGAGATGGCCGGGTGGACGGGCGCCGGGGTCGGGCTGGGCGCAGAGGTCGGCGCCGGCGATTCGGTGGCGGTCGGGGCCGGGGTCGGAGCCGCGGTTGGCGAAGCCACCGGGAGCGAGATGACAGTCGCGGTCCCGCTCGGGGAAGCTGCGGGCGCGGCGCAGGCGGCGAACAACGTGGTCAGCAGCAGCCAGGGCGATACACCAGGCGAGACGGCTGGGATCTGGTGACGAATGCGGGCAGGCATGGGCGATCGTCCTCTTGGTGGAGGAGGGAAACCTCGGAACGGGAATAAGGAAGAAGCCCCCGGTCTCCCGGGGGCTTCTCGTCGTCGTGTCGTGGGTTGTCTAGAGGATGGTGACCGAAGCCGCCTGCAAACCCTTGGGGCCCTGCGCGACGGTGAATTCCACGCGCTGACCTTCCTGGAGTTCACGGAAGCCCTCGGCCAGGATCGCCGAATGATGGACGAAAACGTCTTCGCCGCCCTCACGGGAGATGAAGCCGTAGCCCTTTCCGGCGTTGAACCACTTGACGGTACCCTGGATACGATCCGACATGTTATTTGCCTCCTTTAGGCAAAAAGGTGTTGGTAGTCCTGCCTGTCCTCAGGAGGTCCGGTTCGTATCAGGAACCGAATCGGCCCGAGCGCTTGCAGCTCAGGCCGACGTCTTGCGACTTCCAGTCAGAACTTGCATGCTACCTAAGGAGAAAGGATACCAGCTTCTTCAGGATTTGTCCAGGGCTGGTCAAGTGCAGATTCCCGCCAATTCCGGGACGGTGTCGGCGGGGTCCGAGGGCATCGGGAAGACCCAGATCCAGGCCTCAGGGCTGGCGGCAGAACGGGAAATCGGCCCTCCGCGGAGTCTACCCGGTCTGCGGCGCGAGCTTGCGCCCGGGATGGGGCCAAAAGGCACGGGTGGCCGGAGGCGGGGAGGATTATCCTCCGTCGTTGCCTGGTATCACCGGGCTCAGACCCCGACAGGGTACACTGAGCGGGCTCCAAGGTCCAGGCGCCCCGGCGGCCCGCAGCCCCGACCCGGAGTTGCACCTCCCCCTTCGCCGCAAAGGAGCGATCGGATGAGCATCATCGAAGTCGAGAATCTGACCAAGTACTACGGGAAGTCGCGCGGCATCGTCGACCTCTCGTTCCGTGAGGAAGAAGGCGAGATCTTCGGCTTCATCGGCCCCAACGGCGCCGGGAAATCGACCACGATCCGCCTGCTGCTCTCGCTGATCCACCCCACCAGCGGCAGCGCCCGGGTCTTCGGCAAAGACGTGACCCGGCAAGGCCCCGAGATCCGCCGCGACATCGGCTATCTCCCTTCGGAGGTCTATTACTACGAGGGGATGAAGGTCATCGACCTGCTCAAGTACTCGGCCAGCTTCTACCCGGGCGACTCCACCCGCCGCATGCACGAACTTTCCGAGTTGATGGAGCTCGACCTCCGCCGCCGGATCAGCGACCTGTCGTACGGCAACAAGAAGAAGGTCGGCATCGTCCAGGGTCTGCTGCACAGCCCCAAGCTGCTGTTCCTGGACGAACCGACCAGCGGCCTCGACCCGCTGATGCAGCGCAAGTTCTTCAACCTGATCCGGGAGGAGAACGCCCGCGGCGTGACCGTGTTCTTCTCGTCGCACATCCTAGGCGAGGTGCAGCGTCTGTGCACCCGGGTGGGGATCATCCGCGAAGGGCGGATCGTGGAAATCTCCGACATCCGCAGCCTGCAGCAGAACAACTACAAGAAGGTCCGGCTGACGGCCGAGGGAGTCACGGCGGCCGCCTTCGACCTTCCCGGGGTGACCAACCTGCAGGCAGAGAACGGCGTGGTCCATTTCTTCTTCAAGGGAGACATCAACGCCATTCTGCAGCGGATCGCCGGGCTGCGGGTGGGGGATGTGACCATCGAGGAGCCGACCCTGGAAGAGATTTTCATGCACTACTACGAGTAGGCGGGCCCGATGAGCGCAACCATCTTCCGACACGAATTCCGCATGCGCCTGCGATCGGTGGCCGTCTGGTCGTTTTCTCTGGCCGCCCTGGTGGTGCTGTTCTTCTCGATCTTCCCGGTGTTCGCCGACCAGGCGGCGCTGATGAACGAGATGCTGGCCCGGTTCCCCCGGGAATTGCTGGCGGCCTTCGGCATGGAGGGCGTCGACTTCTCGACCGTGCTGGGCTATTACAGCTTCATCTTCCTGTTCGTCCAGCTGTGCCTGGCGATCCAGGCCGGCAATTACGGCTTCGGCCTGGTGTCGATCGAAGAGAGCGAGCTGACCGCGGATTTCCTGCTGAGCAAGCCGGTGGGCCGTTCGCAAGTGCTGATCAGCAAGCTGCTTTCCGCCCTGGTCAGCCTGACCATCACCAACCTGGTGGTGTGGGTCAGCACCGGTGCGGCGATCCTGCTCTTCGCCGAGGGCCGCCCGGTGGAAAACACCACCCTGCTCCTCCTGCTGGGCAGCATCGCGATCTTTCAGCTGTTCTTCCTGGCCGTGGGCCTGGTCGTCTCTCTGCTGGTGCGCCGGGTGCGGAGCGTGACCCCCTACTCGCTCGGGCTGGGGTTCGGCTCGTACGTGCTGGCCGGGTTCAGCGGTGTGTTCGGCGAGGTCAAACTGGAGTTGATCACGCCGTTCAAGCACCTGGACCCGACGTCCATCGTCCAGCACGGCGCCTACGACGTCCCGCTGGTGCTGCTCAATCTTTCGGTATCTCTGGTGTCCCTGGCCGTGAGCTACTGGTTGTATCTCCGCCGTGACATTCCGGCGGTGTCGTAAGGAGGCCTACGGTGAACATCTTCCTTCGTGAACTCAAGGCCAACCTCAAGTCGCTGGTGGTGTGGAGCGTGATCGTGGCCCTGTTGATCGCCATCGGGGTCTCAAAGTTCTCGGCCTTCGCCGGCGACGCCTCGATGCTGGCCATGCTCGATAGCCTGCCCCCGGTGATGCTGGATGCCCTGAACATGCGGGCCTTCAACCTGACCACCTTGAGCGGGTTCTACGGCATCATGTTCATCTACTTCGGCCTGATGGGGGCCATCGCCGCCGCCATGTGGGGCAGCGACATCATCTCCAAGGAAGAGCGCGATAAGACGGTCGAATTCTCGCTGGTGCTGCCGGTGTCGCGCAGCCGGGTGATCACGGCCAAGGCGCTGGCGGCGCTGGTGAACTGCGTCGCCTTCGTCCTGATCACCTGGGCGGTGTCGCTGGCGGCGGTGCAGTCGTACGCCCCCGACCGGGCCTTCCGCGACTTCCTGGCGCTCGAAATGCAGGCCATGTTCATGATCGAGTTGATCTTCCTGGCCGTCGGCCTGCTCCTGGGCAGCGCCATGAAGCACTACAAGCGCTCCGGCTCGGCGGCGGTGGCCATCATCCTGGCGACCTACTTCCTGTCGATCCTGTCGGGGATGCAGGAAAGCCTGGAACCTCTGAAGTGGATCTCGCCCTTCAAGTACTTCGACGCCGGTGAGATCTTCCGCACCGGAGGCCTGGACGGGACGTTCGTGCTGCTCTCGGCGGCGATCGTGGCGGTTAGCGCGATCGCGGCCTACTGGGCCTACAACCGGCGCGACCTGTACATCTGATACCCGCGGTCCCGGAATCCGGTTCGACCGGCTTGCTCAAGAAGGTCGGCCAAGGCCGGATCCACCACTGGTATTTTCGGACAGTTTAGGGCACGATTCTCCACACGATCCCGCCGTGGAACCGTGCGTTCCCAGATCCTCTCAATTGCCGCTGTCGTGATGCTGTTCCACGCTCTGGACCCGGCGACGGGACGGTCACGCTCACGACGACTGTCGGCCAGGGCCGGGCGTCCTTGGCCGGATCGGCCCGCAGTGGGCCAGGCTGACGGCCGCCTGCGCCGATAGCTCGGAATGCACGCTCGCAATCCAGATCTACCCAAACGCTTTCCATGGAGAGGATAAAGCATGAAGCCAAGGCCCTGGTTGACGGGGGTGGTTCTTCTTATGATGGCCGCGATCGGATGTACATCTGGCAGCGGCCTCGCAGGAACGTCGAACTCCACTCCTGACGCCCCGGGGGCCACGCCCGGCCCCATCAACTCCCCCGGCCAGCCCACCGACCTGGCATGGATCTACGAAGCCCCGTACGACCCCATCAACCTGACCACCACGCTGGAAGAAAGCGGCAAGGCCGAAGCCGTGATCCCGGTGGAAGGCGGAATGGTGACGGCGACGGGGGCCGACGGCACGAGCTACACGCTCGAGATTCCCGCCGACGCGCTGCTGGTCGAGACGCTCGTGAGCCTGACCCCGGTGCAGAGTCTGGACGGCTTGCCGTTCGGCGCGGGGTCGGCCTTTGCGGTTCAACTGGCGCCGGAGGGGCTGGCTTTCAACAACTACGTCACTCTGACCATCACGCCGGCACAGCCAATCCCGCTGGCAGAGCAGATCATGTTCGATTTCCAGGCCGATGGCGAGGCCCTGGGGCTCGCCTTGCCAGCGATGGATCCAGGCACCATCCAGATCCATCTGCTTCACTTCAGCGGCGCCGGCGTCTCAAAGGGCCTGCTGGCCGACCTCGAACCGGTTCGACAGCGCCTGGGCGGAAGTGTGGAAGCCCGTCTGCAGAGCGCCATGGCGGCCGCGGTCCAACAGGCGCGCCAGAATGGCGAGGCGATGGAATCGTTGTGGGCCACCCTGAGCGCCTACTTCAACGAATACGTAGAAAGGGTGGTGAAGCCACGCCTCGCCGCCGCCGGGGAGAGCTGCGCCGCCGGGCGGTTGGCGATCGAGACGATCTTGAGTGTCGAGCGCCAGCGCCAATTGCTGGGCTTGGCCGACGAGAACTCCTCCTTGATGTCTGAACTCGTCGACCTGATGGAACCGGTCGGTCAGGTTTGCCTGAAGGAGGAGTACGAGCTGTGCCGCGACGAGCATATCGTCCACCGGATTGCAACCGCCTGGTTGAGCGTCCTGCGTCAATTGCAGTTGTTCGGCATCGATAGCTCCGCACTGGAAGCGGAAGGAAGGGAGTACGTCGAAAGGTGCTTGAGCTTCGACCTGGAACTCGAATCGACGGCTGTCGCCGAACAGATGGGCGCCTCCTTCGAGTCGCGGGTGACGTCCGAGGTTCCCTTGCGGGCGAAGGTGGACGGGTACTCGGTGACGATTGAAGGGGAGGGGCCGGCGAACAACGAGACCTTTGCGGTCTCGATCCCGGGATGTTCGGCTGTCACAAGCCGCGGCGGCGGCACGTTCGCCGTGATACGCCTGAATTTCGACGTTGCGACTTCCGGTGCCGGGGATCAACTCGGCGCCGTGCGCGATCTACACTTGAGCTACGACCCCGGGACCACCAGCGAATCGTACACTCTCACATGCCAGGGCATGAGCGTACCAGCGGCGAGAGTGCTGTGGTCTGAGATGTTCATCGTCGCCCATGAATCCGACATCGGTTCCGAGCGTTTGCTGGCTCAGGATTGGGAAGTGCTGGGCGGGGAGGAATATGCCAGGAAGGAATGGGAGTTGACGGCGATCGTCGAAGGAGGTACCGTCACCGAGATCGGTTCCTTCAAGCTGTATCACCGGCCTCAGTAGGATCGAGCCACGGGTCGGAGATACAACCTGCGCGACCCGTACATCTAGGCGGTACTGGGGAATCCCGGGCAGATCCGAGGGAATCCGACCAAGGTTTGCCTCTGGTATTGTCAGACAATCCGGGGTAGAATTCCTTTGTTATCCCGGACACAAGGTCCGGGGCCGTGTTTCTCTATGATTGGCACCGTAGAGGTGCCAATTCTTGTTGTGGGGCTGAGAGTGCGACTTGGCTCACCACAGCCAAGGAGTGCTTTCTGTGAGTTTTGAGTCGTTCCACCTGGATTCCCGCATTCTTGCCGGGGTCCAGACGGCCGGTTACACCGAGCCGACCCCCATCCAGCAGCAATCGATACCACCGATCCTGTCTGGGCGTGACCTGTTAGGCATCGCCCAGACCGGCACCGGCAAGACGGCGGCTTTTCTGCTCCCGATTCTGCAGCACCTGGTGACCAAACCGGGTCGCGGGGTGCGGGCGCTGATCCTGGCCCCCACCCGCGAGCTGGCCGAGCAGATCCACCAGGCGGCGCGCGTGTACGGAAAACGCACCGGCCTGCGCAGCGTGCCGGTGTACGGCGGAGTGGGCAAGGGCAAGCAGGTCGATGGCCTGCGCCGCGGCGCCGAGATCGTCGTCGCCTGCCCCGGCCGCCTGCTCGACCTGGCCGGTGAGCGCAGCCTCGACCTGTCGCGCGTCGAAGTGCTGGTGCTCGACGAGGCCGACCGGATGTGCGACATGGGCTTCCTGCCCGACATCCGGCGGGTGCTCAAGCTGGTGCCGTCGAAGCGTCAGACCCTGTTCTTCTCGGCCACCATGCCGGAGGAGATCCGCGGCCTGGCCAAGGACATCCTGCGCGATCCGCAGACCGTCCAGGTGGGCGTGATCGCCCCGCCCACCTCGATCTCGCATGCGCTGTATCCGATCTCGAGCGGGCTGAAGAAGAACCTGCTGCTGGCGATGCTGGCGGGGCGCACTTCCGGCCGAGCGCTGATCTTCACCCGCACCAAGCACCGGGCGCGCTCCCTGGCCCGCGATCTGGCCAAGCAAGGCTACCGGGCGGAGGCGCTGCAGGGCAACATGACCCAGAACCGCCGTCAGGCGGCCATCGACGGATTCCGCGGCAACCGCTACGACCTGCTGGTGGCCACCGACGTCGCCTCGCGCGGCATCGACGTGGCCGGGATCGCCCACGTGATCAACTACGACGTGCCCGACACCGCCGACGCCTACACCCATCGGGTCGGGCGCACCGGCCGGGTCGACCGCACCGGCGAGGCGCTGACCCTGGCGCAGCCGGAAGACGAGCCGATCGTGCGCGAGATCGAACGCCTGCTCGGAACCCCGTTCGAGCGGCGGCGGCTGGACGAGTTCAACTACGGCGACTTCAACCCCGAGAGCCGGCCGCGCAGCAACGGAAACGGCAACGGCAAGGTCCGCTCGGCCCCGCCGAAGCGGTCTTCGAACGGGACCGGACGACGCGGCGCCCCGGCCGGACAGCGGCCGAATCGCCCAAGCCGGAGCCGCTCGCGACGCTAGACCCAGCCACGTCTCAATCCCCTCTGGCGGCGGAAAAGCCTCCGCGCTCAGGATTCATCGTGCGCCGGGTCACTCGCGGTGAGGCCCGGCGCTCTGGATTCCGCGCCTCCCGGCGCTCCCCGGAGCCAACCTATGCGCCCTCGAGCAACCTTGGCGGCAACGTCGCTGCTTGTCCTGGCGATTCTGTCGTGCGCCGTGCCCGGGACAGCGAGCCTCCCAACCGTGACGGTCGGGATTCCGGCCGCTGAACCGACATCCACCGAAGAACCGCGGTCGCTGCCTCCGGTGGATTTCGCCGAGGCGCTCGACGCGCAGGTGGCCGCCGGCGAAATCGCCTACGAGGAGGGGCTGATCCTCCTTCTTCGCTCCTTCCTCGGGGACCCTGATGTCTCCCTGCCGACGATGTATGACGAGATTGCCACGGCCGAGGGCAACAGCCTGGTCGCCCGGGCGGTCGAGTATCTCTCTACCGGAACCGATCCTGCAGCGCGAGACGAGATTCGGCGTCTGCTGGGGTTGATCTTCCCCACGACGGAGCAGCTCGATGCGTACAGTCGGCCGGCCGAAGCCTTCCGGCGTGGTCCAGGCCTGTCGCGCCCCGTGGCCCAGATCGATTGCGCCGATCTGTGGCTGAACGGGTTTCCCTTGCTCAGCGTCACCACCTACCCGTGCTTCTCCCACGCCCGCGCTACCGTCGCGGGTGTGGCGACCGCTACCGTCTACTTCCCGGCCGAGTGGATCGGCGATCCTCTCCTGCTGCAGTGGTTCGAGCGCGCCCGCCAGGCTGCCGAAGACTCGCTGCGCGTGATGGGCGCCTATGGGCCCTTCGACGACATCAGCCTGATCTTCAGCACGGTCCCCGGCGCCCGGGCGACCTTCCTGGCCACGACCCACCGCTACGACCTGAGCGCCGGAGAGACCTGCCCGATCCTGATTTACCCCCGGGCCCTCGGCCTGCCCGAGGAGCACTTCAAGCAGGCCGTCGCTCACGAGATCTTCCACTGCTACCAGGCGCGCAACCTCACCGCCCAGATGACCGTCCCGCACGACGTCAGGGATTGGTGGTCTGAAGGCACGGCAACCTACTTCAGCAATGTCGTCTATCCAAACGCGAACCATGAGTTTATCTTCGTGAACCGCTTCGACGGCCACTCGGACGATACGCCGCTCTACCGGATGGACTACGACACCTTCGGCTTCTGGCAGTTCCTGGCCGATCGATGGGGCGATAACGACGTTCTCACGTACCTGGAGACCATGCCCGCCTCGGGCGGTCCCGACGAGCAGCGCGATCGGCTGGCAAGCACGCCCGGGATCGGTGACATCTTCCACGAGTTCGGGAAGACCTACCTCGATCTGGCCATCGCCGACTCGGGTGGCACGAGCATTCCGTTCACTCCCACCTACGAGGACATCGTCGAGGTCCCGCGCGGGGCCTTCCAGAGGGAGTTCACTCCCGAGTCGTTCGTCCTCGAACGCCACGACCTGTTCTTCGTCGACGACACACGATTCAACATCCGGCGTGAGTTGACCGAGGGCGAGGGCCAGGACTCGGCGAACCGGGGGCGCGCCCCGGAGCATGGGGCACGCTGCCCTCCAGCGTGAACACCGCCTGCGGCGAGAGTGAGTACCTGTTGCTGGTGACCAGTACGCAGCCCGGCGGCTCACCGGCGATGAGGCTGAAGGTCGATTCGACCGGCCAACCGGCGGAGGACAACACCCCGTGCGATTCGTGCTTGCTCGGGACATGGCAGCTGGACAACGGCTCCTACCTGGCCCACATGGGAGGAGTCTGGTCGGCGATTCAGGCACTCATGCCGAGTTTCGGCCTGGAGACCCGCGGCGTCCGGGCGGTTCCCACCGACGTCTTCGGGCTCCTGCAAATCTCGTTCTCCGACGATGGGACCGCCACCGGCGGCCAGGAAGGTTGGGGAATCTCCGGGACGACCACCGGGGAGGACGGCACGCTCCATGTGAGCATGACCTACAACGGGGGCGGCGAGGCCGCCTGGAGGATCGAAGAAGACGAGGCCGCCGGTATCCGGTACGTTCTATTTGCCGACGAGGGTTTCTCTCTTCTCGGCCAGATGAACTTCGAGGGCATGCTCCTGCGTCCGATCCCCATTGGCGCGAGCAACGACACGGTCTTCCTCTCGTCCCCGCAGGAGTTCCTCTGCGACGAGACCACGCTCACCTACGTGGACGACTATGGGCTCGGGCCGGTGTGGTTTACGCGGGTGGCGGAGGAAAGCGGAGCCCCCTGAGGAGCTGTCCCCCTTGGCGGCATGGGCATCGGCGGGCTTCGGCGTGTCGCCGGACGGCCGGTGGACTTGAGGCTGCTAGCCCTGGCTCGAAGCTGGAGAGTCTAGCGGGAGGGTGATCCTCATCCTGGTCCCCGCCCCCGCGGAACTCTCGACCTCGATCCGCCCCCCGTGCGCCAGCACCAGATTGCGGGCGATGGCCAGGCCGAGGCCGCTGCCGGGCGAGTCGGACGACTTGTAGAAGCGTTCGAAGACATGCGGCAGGTCGTCGGCGGCGATGCCGACACCGTTGTCGACGACCTCGAGCCGCAACTCGCCGGCCTCGATCGTCGCGGCGATGCGCACCTTGCCCCCGCCTGGCGTATGTCGCAGGGCGTTGCCGACCAGGTTGACCAGCACCTCGCGCAGCCGCAACGGATCGACCTCGACCAGGGGGGTGTCGTCGGGCACCTCGGCCTGGAGCGAAACCCCGGCGGCGTCGGCCTCGTGGCGAAACGACGCCAGCACGTCGCCGGCCAGGACACCGATGTCGGTCGCCTCACGGTGCAGTTCGAGGGCGCCGCTCTCGGCCAGCGACAGGGTGCGCAGATCGTCGATCAGGCGCGACAGGACCTGGGTCTCCTCGAGTAACGGCGCCAGGTGCTCCGGGTCGGCCGGGTACACCCCGTCGAGCAGCGCCTCCAGGTTGCCCTGCAGGATCGCCACCGGCGTGCGCAGCTCGTGGGTCACGTCGGCCAGCAGCCGACGCCGCTGCTCCTCCTGGCGCTTCGAGGCGGTCCAACATGGCGTTGAAAGCTCGGGCCAGCGCCCGCAGTTCGCGCGGCCCGCGCTCTCGAACACGCCGGCGCAGATCGCCGGCCTCCACCTGTTGGGACGCCTGGATCAGATCGCTCAGGGGGAAGGCCAGCGTCCGCAGCGCGCTCACCGCCAGGACCACGAAGACCACCAGCGCCAGCGGGGTCAGCAGGAGCCAGGGCGACGGCGGCTCCGGGCTGGTGGCGGAGGCGATCAGCCAGATCGTCCCGGCGCAGGCTCCTCCGGCCACGAGCCAGAACAGGGCGAAGCCGACCACGGCGCGCCATATCAGTCTGCGGGCCGGTCGGCGCCAACGGCGGAAACCCTCCGGCGGCGGCCAGGGTTCGTCGGCCGGCCACCAGGGAGGTCGCCGGTGCGGGCGGTGTGCGAATCGAACCCAGGGGGCGTCGTGTTTCACGGCTCGCTCAACTTGTAGCCCACCCCGTAGACCGTGATCAGGTAACGGGGCCGGCGCGAGTCGGGCTCGATCTTGCGGCGCAGGTTCTTGATGTGGGTGTCGATCGCCCGCTCGTAGGATTCGAACGCCACCCCATGGACCGCGTCGAGCAGTTGAGCGCGGGTGAAGATCCGCCCGGGCTGGCGGGCAAGCGCTGTCAGCAGTTCGAACTCGGTGGGGGTGAGTTCGACCTCCCGGCCGGCGACGGTGAGGCGCATGCGCGGCAGGTCGAGGCTGAGATCGCCGACGTGAACCATGTCGGAAGGAGCCGCAGCGGCCTCGCCCCGGCGCAGCACCGCCCGCACCCGGGCCACGAGCTCCTTGGGGCTGAAGGGTTTGACCATGTAGTCATCGGCGCCCAACTCCAGGCCCACCAGCTTGTCGGATTCCTCGCCGCGAGCGGTCAGAATGATGATCGGGACCATCGAGGCGCGCCGGATCTCGCGGATCACGTCGAGGCCGTCGCGGCCCGGCAGCCCCAGGTCGAGCACGACCAGGTCCGGCGGCGTCTTCCGGGATGCCAGCAACCCGGCCTCGCCGTCGGAGGCGACGACCACCGAGAAACCACCCCGCTCGAGGTAGTCCCGCGCCAGCTGGACGATCTTGGGCTCGTCGTCGACGATCAGGATCGAAGACATCGATGGCCGATTCAACCGCCAGACCGGGTCGGATGTCAAACCGAGCCCCGCCTTCTTTGCCCGGGGAGGGGATGGGGAGGGGCCGAAGCCCGCTCCCCATGCATCGTAGACGTCGCTAGACCTTCGCCTCTTCGCCCGATTCGCCGTGCTGCCGACGATGCCAGTCTTCGGCCTTGTCCATCCAGTGCTTGCGCATCTCGTCGGATCCGAACGGACCCCGATGCCAGCCCCACGGTCCCCCGTGTCCGCGCCGTCCAAATCCGAACACCAGGCGGAAGGCGAAGAAGACCAGGAACAAGAAGAACAGCGGCCCCAGGCACCCCAAAAAGCCGAACCCGAACGGATGATAGCGATAGGGCGGATATCCGTACGGAACCGGCGATCCGGCCGGCGGCGCGATCTGCTCCCCGGCCTGGGCCGCCCCCTGGGCCAGCCCGGCGTTGTAGGCCATGTAGCCCAGGCCGGCGGCGCCGGCGATCAGCACCAGGGCCAGCAGCAGCGCTCCTGCGATTCGAAAACCAGTGTTGCCAGACATGCCCACCTCCCAAGTGGATCGTGTGATCTCGCTCGCAGGATGCCACGCGAATGTGGAGCAAAGATGAAGGGAAGGTGGAGACCTGAGAGACCTCGCCGGCGACGCTCAGGTGCCACGGTGAGTCCCACTCGTAGAATGAAGAGGTGCTGGGTCTGGGACCGGCAGCGGCCTGAATCTGCCGGGGTCTCAGTTTGTGGAGGCGAAGGCTTGGGGTCGCAAACCCGACCCGGCCGGTTGCGCCAGGAGAGGAGCGGATCGAGCTAAGGTGCAGGGGACCGGCAACCCTCGATGTGCAGGAATCGCTGGCATTCGGCATCGGTGAGCGAACGAGTCACCCGCGACTGCGCCAGGGCGAGCAGGTCATCGATATCGGTCAGAAAAACCCGAACGACCCCGTCGTTCGAGGCCACGGCGAGCCGCCCGTCGCCTTCCAGCGGGCTGAAGGAGACTCCAAACACTCCGCTCGAACTGCCCGGCAAACTGACGACTTCCTGGCCGGTCGCCACCTCCCACACCTTGGCGGTGTTGTCCGGGCTGCCTGACGCCAGCCAAACGCCGTTCGGGCCGAACGCCACCGAAAACACACCGGCCGCGTGTCCTTGGAACGAGAGCAGCTCAGCACCTGTGACCGGATCCCAAAGCCTTGCGACGTTGCTCGCCGTGGCCAGCACCGATCCATCCGGGCTGAAGGCGACATCGGGACCTCCCGCACGCCCCTCAAGCGTTCGCAGCAACTGGGCCGTCTCGGCGTTCCAGATCTTCACTGTCCCGTCCGTGCTCGAAGTCGCCAGCAGAGCCCCGTCGGGGCTGAACGCCACTCCCAGCACCAGCCCATCATGCCCGGTGATCGTGTGGAGTTCCGTACCCGCCGACGCATCCCAGAGCCGGGCCGTGGCATCGAACCCGCCGGTGGCGATGCGCCTACCGTCCGGGCTGAAGGCGATGTCGCGTACTCCGATCGCATGCCCTTTGAGGGTAAGCAGCCGCTTGCCGGTTGCCGTCTCCCACAGGATGGCCGTTCCGTCCAGACTGGCGGTCGCCAATCGTTCCCCGTCGCTGCTGAACGCGATGTTCATGACCTCCAGATCGTGACCGGCAAAGATCCGGCGCGGCTCGCCAGTGACGGAATCCCACAGGGTCGCCGTGCCGTCGCCCCCGTTGGTTGCGATGAAACGACCGTCAGGGCTGAAGGCGACGCGCGTCCCATAGCCCGCAGCGGGCACAGACACGGCGATGAGCTCGCCTCCCGGGCCCAGGCTCCAGATTCGAACTGACCCGTCGAGGCTGGTCGTGGCCAGGGTTTCCCCGTCGGGGCTGAACACCACGCCCATCACCCATCCCGTGTGGCCCACCAACTTCTGCAGCTCTTGGCCCGTGGCCGCCTCACGCACGCTGACATCATTCCTGCCCACTGTCGCCAGCAGTGTTCCATCCGGGCTGAACCCCACGTTGCCGCTCTCCGGGATCGAGAGAACCTCCTCGTGCGTCACCTGGGTATCGCCGCCTGTTCCGGTGAACGCCAGCCGCCACAGGTGCCCTTCGCCCGAGGAGGCGAACGCAAACAGGCTCCCGTCCGGGCTGAAGGTTGGGCCGATCACCTCGGCGTCGAAATCCGTGTCCTGACGGAGCAACTGGCCGGTCTCCGCATCCCAGAACCGAAGGCTGGCGTCGCTACCGCCGGAGATCACTCGAAGCCCATCCGGGGTGAAGGTCAGTCCTTCCACGGCGTCGGCGTGAGCTGCGATCTCGAGCAGACGGCTGCCGCTGACCGCGTTCCAGATCGCTACGGTTCCATCGGCGGCCCCCGAGGCGATCCGGGTTCCACCCCGATCGAAGGCGACGGCCGTGACATCCGTTGCGTGCCCGTCGAGTGTGTGAATCAGATCACCGGTCGAGGCATCGTAAAGCCGGGCCAGCCGGTTGTCGGCGATCAACAGGAGCGTTCCATCCGGGCTGAAGGCGACCCGCTGGTCGGTCACCAGGTCGGCGGGTTCGGTTGCGCCCGGCAGCCGGATCAGTTCTTCGCCGGTGGCGGGATCCCAGATGATGGTCGTCCCGTCGTCGCCGATCGTGGCCAGACGCGACCCGCTCGGATGGAAGGCCGCCGACAGCACCCGGGTGCCGTGTCCGGTCATCGTCAGGCGCACCGGTGAGGCGATGACCGAGCGGTGCAAAGCCTCCTCGGCTTCCGGCAGCACCACGCCATCCAACGAGCGGGTGGTCGCGACCGCTTCCAGGGCAAGCAGGATGCTGCGCTCGGGATCGGTCTCCAGGTTGTTGACCGCTGCGCCGGCCAGCTCTCGGGAAGTGGCGAACCTCTGGTCCCGGCGGGCGGTGACCGCGGTCCGGCGCGCCTGCTCGCCGAAGAAGAGCGCCACACCGGCCATGGCAAAGGTCAGGACGAACGCCACTCCCAGGTACACCGCTCTTCGCCGCAGTTGACGGGCGGCCTCCGCCTGGGTCTGCGCCAGTTCTCTTGCGGCCTCGAGCTCGCGCTGGCGGGCCGCCTCCCTGTCGATCTCGGCGCGTTCCTCCAGCCCCCGAGATTCCTCCAGGAAGATCCGCTCCGATCGACTGAGGCGGTCGCCATGACCGCCGGCCCAGGCCGCGGCCTGCGCCAGGCGCACGCCGCGGTACAACTCGCCAGAATCCCGATCCCGGCGCTCCCAGGCCTCGGCCGCCAGGGTCAGGTGTCGGTGCAGGCGCAGCCCGTCACGATCCTCTTCGATCCAGTCTCGCAAGGTCGGCCACTCCCGAATCAGGGCCTCGTGCGCAACTTCGGCAATGTCGTCGTCGGTGGTGATCAGCCGGGCGTCGGCCAGGATCGTCAACACTTCCCGGATCTGCGCCGCTTCCGTCGAACCCTCGATCAACTCGTTGAAACCGACCCGTCGGCGGGTTTCGGCCAGGGAGTCGTCTTCGCTCAGTTGCGTGAGTCGCAGGAAGATATTGCGGGCGATCCGCTGCTGATCCGGATCCAGCTGATCAAAGAAGACCACGTCGGCGGTCTCGGCGATCGCCCCGCGCACGCCGCCTGAAGCCAGATAGCCAGACAGGGTCAGGGTTCGACCGCGGCGGCGGTGCCAGGTCTCGAGCATCGCGTGAGAGAGCAGCGGCATGGCGCCCGGCTCCGGACCGGAAGGTCCGCCGACGCCGAGATCCTGCAGCAGAACATCCACCAATCCGGTCTCGAGCTCCCAGCGCCCGCTCCGGGCCGGCTCTTCGATCGCCCGGCGCAGCTCGGTGGCCGTCATCGGTCCGAGGTACTCCTGCCGGTCGGCCAGGGCCTGCCGCAGCGCGGCGTAGGGGGCGCAGTTGGAATAGAAGTCGGCCCGCAGGGTCAGTACGAGAACCAGCGGGCCGTCCGGCTCGCCAGCCGCCGTCATCAGGTTGTCGATGAAGGCCCGGCGTTCGACATCGTTGCGACACAGCGAGAACAGCTCCTCGAACTGATCCACCACCAGGAGCAGCTTCGGCGGGGCTCCGGCCGGCCCCCGGCCCGCGCCGTCCGTCTCCGGGCGCGAAAGGATCCTTGCGGCGAGCAGAAGGAGGGTTCGAGGCTCCGTGGCCAGGTCATCCATCAGCGAAGCCACGGCCGCCAGCGGCGATTCGGTCGGCGAGAGGGCTTCGGCCAGCGCCTGGAGCGGGTGGGCGGTTGGGGTGAGGTTGTGGATCCGCCAGCGGGAAAAGCCGCGGTCGCGGCGGAGCGCCGGGATCAACCCGGCCTGGACGACGGACGACTTGCCGATCCCGGAGGCGCCGACCACGGCCAGGAAGCGCGAACCCGATGAGGGAGTGCGAAGGCGATCGATCAGCCTGGCGGTGAGCGTCTCTCGGCCGAAGAACCGGTCGGCGTCGCTCTCGGCGAAGGAGCGAAGCCCCTTGAAGGGCGGGGTCCCCGGGTCGGGCGCGGTCGCGTGCGGCGCGGCCGCCAACTCCAGCAAACGTGCGGCGATCTCCGGGGCGCGCTCGAGGCCGAGGGCGGGGACGAAACGCGCCGCTACAGTGGCCAGGTCGGGCGGGCGCTGGTTCAGTTCGAGGCGGCTGACCTGGGCATGGCTGTAGCCGACCGAGATCGAGAGCTCTCGCTGGGTCAGGCCTTCCCGGCGGCGGAGGAACTTGAGCAGGTCCCCGAAACTGGTGAACCGCTCGAGGGCGGGCGGGAGCGGGAGCGGATTCGACATGGGCCTTTGTGTGGGTAGGGGGGATCCCCTGGCGACGTGATTATACGGCAGGGGTGGGGCAGGGATGCGGGTTGGTGAATCTTGGTGAATCTTGTCGCTTTCGGAGAGGCCTTCGGGGCTAGGTTGGGGTCGGTGGCCGATCCACCGGGGTGACCGAGATCGGCCAGGAGGCCGGAAATGCGAAGCGATCGAGTGCTCCTGTTCCTCATCAGTTCCGCGGTTGTCTTCCTGATGGGCGCCACCTTTCTGCAGGCCAGCGCCACCTCGCAGGTGGTGTCGGCCGCAGGCGGCGAGCCGCTGACGGCCGGGGCGCCTGGCGACGCCTCGACCGTTTCCTCCGGGGTCGACCCCAATCTAGGGTCGCGACGGGGAGAGTGTTTCGACGTCCCGCTGCAGGACCTCGCCAGCTGCCTGGTCCCGCCCTCAAATCGCCCGGGGCGCCTGCCTCCGAACGCGTGTTTCGACGTACCCCTGGCCGAGTTCTGCGAACGCTGACCCGCTGCACGGACATCTGCTGACAGGAGAATCCTGATGAATGACTACGTAGGCAAGCTGCTGGTCGATGCGAAGATGGGGGACCTCGCCCGTGAGGCTCGAGGCGGTCAGATGATGCGGGCAGGTCGATCCGGGGCCGATCGGCGCGGCGCAGGGAAGGCTGCCAGGCTGGTGTCGGGCCTGTGGGGGATGGTTGCCGCGTTGCTCGTGGCGCTCCACATTTCTCCTCGCTAGGCGGCCCCTCCCCCGGTTCCAAGAACCACCCTCGACCGAGGTCCGGATCATCTTGAGGATCCGGTCCTTGTCGCGAGGCGGGAACCTCTCCTCCCCCAACGGCGTCTCTGACATAGGGCCCGGCCCGCCGTGGCCCCGCATGGAGGAGCCCCATGTCGAAGCCGACGTCTCTCTTCTTCGCCGCCCTGCTCTCCCTGAGCTCCATCGCCGCCGCGGCGCCACCGCCCGCCAACGCAGCGGCGGATCTGCGCGATCCGCGCGGCCCATCCTGCCCTTCCGACCCCGAGTACGTCCAGGCGATTGAGCGCACCTCGGAGATGGTCTGGGACGAAGACGCCCTGCGCCTGGCAATGGAATACGGGCTCGATCTGGTCAACGTGACCTGGGAAGACACCGGCCGCTACTACGGGTCGTCGGTCGGGCCGAACATCTCCGATCTGACGATCCAGGTGCAACACCAGATCGAGGGCTCGCGCAACTGCGCCCTGACCCTGATGCCCGTGATCCGCTACCCCAACTTCGAAGACCTGACGGCCGACATCGACCCCGACGACTTCTACCTGCTGGTGGGCAACGAGCGCGGCGACGATCTGGAACGGATCAGCCTGACCGAGTATCTGAAGCACTTCCGCCTGTACCTGAGCGAGCCCGACTCGTGGGAAGGAAGAGGCGATTCCCTGCTGGCCGGCCGCGACAGCCACGTCCTGGTCAGCGCACAGGCGGCCTTCCTGCCGGTGCCGAAGGAGGGCATGGCCGAGTTCAACCCGGTGATCTTCAACTACCAGTCGTACCAGGGCGACCCGGCCGTGCTGACGATCGTGGCCACCCGCGAGGGCACCAGCGCCACGATCATCGACAACACCCGCGACGCCTTCCCGGCCGGCTGGAGCTGGGGCCAGCGGTTGTTCTTCAACCAGGCCGGCGAGCGGGCGTCGTTCACCGGCCAGCGCCTGAGCGACTTCGTCCAGACCCGCCCGGTGGGCCTCGACACCCCGGAGGCCGCCGGCGAGAGCGGTCTGAACATGGTGCTGATCATCCAGGTGCCGCTGCGCCAGAAGGTCCAACTCGAAGACCTGCTGCCCGAGCTGGCCTTCGGAGCGATGGCACCGGCCTCCGAGCAGTCGGCCAAGTCGGACGTCGAGGCCGCGGTCATCGGCCACGGCGCGGTCGAGGGCCCGTTCACCGAGATCGACGGTCTGGCCATCCGGCGCGACACCCGCTTCCCGATCCGGGTGACGGTGCAGTTCTACAAGGCCACCAGCGACGGGTTTGTGACCGAAGCCGACATCGAGGCGATCGCCGAGCAGATCGACCGGGTGTATGAGGACGGCGACTACGTCGGCAGCCTGGTGGTCGACGGTCCTTCTGACCGGCCGACCGAGTACGACGGGCCCAAGGACGAGCCGCCGGGTTGGTGGGAAGCCTTCTGGACCCGCTTCGAAGCACAACGTCGGGATGGACCGCTTCGACGCCGTCGAGATGCTGCGCCGGCTGGGCGCGGTGGCCTGGAGATGGGTGACGGGGGTGCCGAGGGATTGACTGGTTGACTGCGAATCCGAGCGAAGGGGTAAGACAGTGTGGGGGTCGGGGAGGGAGGTAACTCCCTTCCCTGGCCCCCTCGAAGGACCGATCGAGGGTCCCGAACCAGTGAAGCCATCTCGCAACCGAAGTTGACCCTTCATGAGGCAGTTGCGGCGAGAATCACGCCTCGGCAGCAACAAGCGTATCAGCGCTCGCGCCGCGATCCCGGTCTTCCTCCGAAGCTCAGCCTCGGCCCCTGCATTCCCTCCGAGATGCTGGCGATCAGGAAAGGGGCGGCGGAGGGCATGGGCCCTCTGCCCAAGCCCCTGGAGAAGCGATCCTCCTACGCCCCACCCCCGTTAATCGTCTCGTAAACTTCCCCGGGTAGACTTCCTCCGATGATCGGTGTACTTCGAAACCCGGCGGTTGGCGCCGGCGGAAGGTAGAGGTCATGGGTAACAGCATCCGTTCTTCAACACCACCATCGTCCGAGATCACACCGCAGACGGTCTACCTGAATCGCCGGGCCTTCCTGAGCGTTGCCGGTCTGATCGGAGCGGGCGCCGCTCTGGCTGCATGCAGCCCGCGCCCGACGGCCGGCGCCCCGGCGAAAACGCCGGTCGCCGGCGCTTCGACGGACGAGCTCGGGGATCCCCTGACCGCCTTCGACGCCATCACCCACTACAACAACTACTACGAGTTCTCGACCAACAAGGAGGCCGTGGCCGATCTCGCTTCCACCTTCCGCCCGAGTCCCTGGACGGTGGAGGTTGGCGGGCTGGTGCACAAGCCGGGGACCTTCGACATCGACGACTTGCTGACCGCCTTCCCCCAGGAGGAGCGGATCTACCGGCTGCGGTGTGTCGAAGGTTGGTCGATGGTCATCCCCTGGCTGGGGTTCGAGTTGGGCAAGCTGATCGACCGGGTCGAGCCGATGACCTCGGCGGCGTACGTCGGCTTCACGACACTGCTCGATCCCGAGCGAATGCCCGGCCAACGCAGCCCGTTCTACCCGTGGCCCTACACCGAGGGCCTGCGGTTGGACGAAGCCAGGCACGAACTGGCGCTGCTGGCCACCGGCATGTATGGCGAATCTCTGCCACCGCAGAACGGTGCGCCGCTGCGCCTGGTCGTGCCGTGGAAGTACGGCTTCAAGAGCATTAAGGCCATCGTTCGGATCGACCTGTTGCAGGCGCCGCCGGCGACGCTGTGGAACACGGTCAACCCGGGCGAGTACGGGTTCTATTCGAACGTCAACCCGCAGGTCGATCATCCACGCTGGTCGCAGGCGTCCGAGCGGCGGATCGGCGAGGGGGGCCGGCGCGAAACGCTGATGTTCAACGGATATGCCGACCAGGTGGCCGGGCTGTATGCAGGGATGGACCTGCAGGCCAACTACTGATCGAATGTCGGTTCGCTCCGGCGAGCCGGTCTTCGTAAGCGATGGGTTCCTTCGCGAATACTCCGGGGGAAAGGGGGGAGGGGAACGACTTTCCCCTCCCCCCTTCTCCCCCGTGCCCCCGATCCCCCCACCCTAGTAAGCGGCGGTTGAGGGAGCGCTTGCACTTGAAGGATGTACCCGCCGCTCTCGTTCGGGGAGGTAGTAGCAGCCGAGCGGTCGGATTCTTCTGGTGTCATCTGTGGCGCCAGCCGAGCTGCTTTCGGTCAAGTTGACGCCTCGGCACTCGCGCGGCGGTCCAGACCTTCGATCTAGAGCCGGCTTCGCCCGCCGCTTTCAGGGGAGGGGTGACGGGGGTTTGGGGGCCTGAGGGGAGGGGGCTGTAAGCCACCTCCCTAAGGCCCCCAAGAAGGAAGAGGACGTGTCACAGACGATCGCCGTGCCAAAGAGCAGAAGGTCCCGCCTCTCCAATCTCGACTGGCCTCGCTGGGCCATTCACCTGGCGGGGATCCTGCCCGCGCTGTGGATCCTCGCCCTGGCCGGCGCCGGCGAGTTGACCGTCAACCCCTACCAGGCGGTCGAGCAGCGCACCGGCTGGATCGCCCTGATCTTCCTGCTGCTGGCGCTGGCCTGCACGCCCGCCAACCTGCTCCTGGGCTGGCGCCAGGCGCTTCGGCACCGGCGCACGCTGGGGCTGTACGCCTTCGCCTGGGCCAGCGTGCACCTGCTGATCCTGGTGGGGCTGGACTACGGCTGGTCGTTCCGACTGCTGCGCGCCGACCTCGAGACCAAGCCTTTCATCTGGGTCGGTGCGTCGGCGCTTCTGCTGCTGGCGGCGCTGGCGGCGACTTCTTTCGTCGTGTGGAAGCGCCGGCTGGGCAAGAATTGGAAGAGACTTCACCGGCTGGTGTATGTCGCGGTCCCGCTGGTGGTCGTGCACTTCGCCTGGGCGCGGAAGGCGAACCTGGCGACGCTGAGCGGCGACATCCTGTGGCCCGTGGCCGCTGGCACCGTGGCCGTTGATCCTGCTCACGCTCCGGTTGCCGGCGGTGCGGAAGAAGATCGCCGGGCGCCGGGGAAATCGCCGCGGCACTCGCGCGGCGGCTCTCTTTCACTCGACGCAGGGGACACCCCCCGCACCCCCCGACCCCCCTCCCTCGTAGGCGGCGGGGGGCGGAATCCTCCCCGGATGACGCGATACCGCCGCAGAGCGTTCGTGGCTACTTCTTGCACTTACGGGCCCTTGAAGAGGGACTGAGGCGCCAACCCCGTCGCGGTCCGGAGATATCGCCGCGGCGCTCGCGCGGCGGTCCACGCGTTGCTGACGCAGGTCGAGACCAACCGCCGCTTATCGGGGTAGGGGGAGAGGGGCCTGGGGAAATGGGGGGAGGGGGAGATATCCCCCTCCCCCCGATCCCCAGAAGCGAGCGATTAGATCGCCCCCACGATCGCCGAGAACACGTTGCCGATCGCCGGGCCGAGCAGGGCCAGAATCACAATGACGACGACAGCGACAAGAACCAGGATTCAGCGCGTACTCCACCAGGCCCTGCCCGCTCTGCTTGCGCAACTCGAGCATCTCGCTCACCTCCTTTCCGTTGGGGTTTTCCGCGAGCCTCTGCGGCCGGCTCGTGCGATTTCGCCAGGCAGAACGGACCAACCCGCGGTCTGCAAGGCGGGTTCCGCTATGGCCAGAGAAACGATGGCGACAGGAGACCCGGGAGAGCCCTTAGGGTCCCGGGCCCATACAGTTCAGGAAGCCCGCAGGCCTCCCTCCGAGATCGGGTTTGTGCCGCCTGTTGTTCTGGTGCCATTCCATACTGGCAGTCGAACAGGTGCGGGCAGGTAAGGATCGGCGCGAACCACCAGATCATGGCGGCTGGCGGGACGACCAGGGCGAACAGGGCGATCAGGGCAGGTCGCATGCGGAGGACTCCACGCTGGTGCGGTCCCACGTCGGCAGGAACCCGACTGCTTCGATCACGACTTCGAGCGGCAACGCGAGCAGGGCCCGTCCCTTCCGGACCATCACGAGACTGACCAGCAGCGATTTGATTTTGGCCCGCACAGGTCTCCTCACACCAGCGGGTCCAACACATCGCGCACCGTCAGCGCCGCCATCAGGCAGATCAGCCCGATGGCGCTGGCACCGACCAGGATCTTGGTGAGGCGCAGCGAAAGCCGAACGCCGACCCCCTCGATGCCCAGCAGAAGCAGGCGCCCGCCATCCAGCGCCGGGATCGGCAGCAGGTTGGTGAGCGCCAGGCCCACCTGGATCAGCGCCGCCAGATAGAGCAAGGGAAAGGGCGAAGACCAGCGGATCGAACCCTGCACCGACTGGTCGCTGGCCTGCTTGAGCCCGAGCGGCCCGACCACCCGCGCCGGCTCCTCGCCGCTGATCGCCGCCAGCGTGCTGCGGAAGACACCCGTCAGCATCTCGCCGGCGCGGACCGCCGCCTCTGCCGGGGCGTGCGGCCTCACCACCGCCATCGAATGGAAACCAGCCGGGCCCTCGCCCTGTGGGGGATGAAGGCGAGGGGTCAGCTCGATCCCCAGGATCACACCGTCGCGCTCGACCTCGAACCGCACCGGGCGTCCGGCCTCGCGCCGGAACATCTGGCTCAGGCTGGGCTCGCCGTTCGGGCCGGGGTACGGCCTCCAGCGGACGATGTCTCCGGGTTGCACGCCGGCCGCTTCGGCCGGCGACCCCGGGCTGACGTCGACCACGCGTGCCAGATCTTCGTCGGGGCCGCCCAGGACGAAGGCAACCGTCAGCACCAGGAACCCGGCCAGCAGGTTCGCCGCCGGTCCGACGGCCAGCATCGCCGCTCGCACCCGCCGGGGCCGGGCGGCGAAGTCCCCCGGCTCCTTCCCGCCGAACTCGCCCGCCGGCCGGACGAACCCGCCGAGCGGGATCCAGTTCAGGCTGACGATCGTGCCGCGCACGATTCCCGAGCTTCGCCAGCCGGGGCGGCAGGCCGACCCCGACTTCCAGGATCCGGACCTTCCCCGCCACGGCGAGGGCGAAGTGCCCGGCCTCATGGATGGCGACCGCGCCGCCCAGGATGAGGATGAAGATGAGAATGTCGCCGCGCCGCGCCCACAATTCCGTCCATCAGCCAATTCTGTCCCTTCCCGTCAACCCGACCAAGACCTAGAAGATGATCTTGAGGCCGGCTTCGACGGCGGCGACCACGATGTAGAAGGCGATCCCGGCGCTGGATACGGCCGCCGACCAGGCGATCACGGCGATCGCGGCCTTGGTGACCTTCCCGAACATCTCATCCGTCATTCTCATCCTCCTGGTCCGATATGAGGCCGGGATCTCCCGGCAACTCTCCTGGTTCAACGAGCCTCCCGTTCAAGGGCCCTGCTTTCGTTGAAAGGACAGAAGATTGCACGTCGCGACTTTGCCGGCGGAATGCGGGGCCCTGGTCCGCCTGCGATCCGTCAGGTCTCCCCTGAGAACGACCTTCGGTAGTCCCACTTCGGCATCCTGGCCTCGATCTGCTCCGGGGTCAGGGGCGTCCCGTCCCAGCAGAGGTCGCTGCCGGTGAACGATGTCTTGATTCCCTGCTCCTCCCACATCTGGTCCACATCGGAACACCGACAGCGAGCGTCCCACCCGGTCGACCCCGGGGGGTTGAGCTCGAACAGGCGGCAGTCGACATGCCAGAAGTCGCCCTCGAAAAGGCGAGTCAGCCATGTAGGGACCAGGACCAGGAGACCGAGAGAAGTCACAACGAAGCCGGCCAGCGCGACGCGGACTGCGCCAGGGGCGATTCGATCCGGGGTCGGGTTCTTCATCGAGCACCACCTCCCCCGGCCCGGCTCAACCGTCCCACGGGCTGCAGCCAGACGTTTGGAGCACCCGAGGCGTACAGCTGAAAGGCTGCGGGCCAGGCAGGCCCAGATCTTCCCACTCGGAGGTGAACGTCTGGCGCCGCACTTCTTCGCCGTCACAGGTCCAGATGTGATAGCCCTCCTGCCAGATGCCGTGATCGTCGAACTTGTCGGCGAAGTAGAAGCCGGGTTGGTCGCAGTAGAACACCCGACCGCCGCTTTCGACCATCAGGTGGGGCAGGACCATGAGGACCCCGCCCAGCAAGAACCCGATCCATGGACTCATCAAGACCTCCCGGGTGAGCGCAGAGCAGCGCCTCGGGCCATTGGCCCGGACCCGGCGCCGTGCCATAATCGCGGCGCTCGACCGATCACAGCGTAGGCTCAGGGGGATCCGCCTCCTGCCGGAAAACTGCCGAGTCGGCACCGCAGGTGCCGTTCCGAACCCGCAGAGCGGGTGAGGAATCTCCCACGATCTGACGGGACAGCCGTTGAGCAGCACTGCCGAGCCTGAAATCCGCCGAAGCCGAAGGCCCGCTCGACCGGAAGTCGGTGCGCTCCGCCTTGCGCCGGTGGGACAGCACCCAGGGGTTGGGGGAGCACCCGCTCGCCCGGCTGGCCCTGGTGGAGATCCGCCGCAAAGGCGGCGGCTATAAGGAAGCCGCCGTCGGGCGTGGGCTGGCCTTGCGCGACGTCCTGCGCCTCGCTCTCGAGGCGCTTCGGCCCGGCGCGGGAGAGCCTGACCCGGCGGATGAGCGCTGGCGACACTTCATCATCCTGAGCGAGCAGTACCTGGCCGGCCGCAAGCCCGACTACGTCGCCGCACAACTGAGTCTCGCCCGCAGCACCTACGACCACGAGCAGGCGGCGGCGCTCGACCGGCTGGCGGGCGTTCTGCGCGAGTGGGGCGAGGTCCCGCCGTCCGGAGCTGGCCCCGACCGCCGCCGCCGGCGGCCGCTCCCTTCATGGCGCCGCCGCGGCACCCGACCGGGTTGGTGGGGCGATCGGATCTGCTGGCGACGCTGCGGTCGCGGTTGATCGCCGATCGCGGCGACCTGGCCCTGCACGGGCTCCCCGGCGTCGGAAAGACCGCGCTGGCCGTCGAGCTGGCGCACGATCGCGGACGTGCGAGCGGCGTTCCCGGATGGCGTGTTGTGGGCCGGCGTCGGTCAGCGGCCCGATCTGGCGGCGCTGCTCAGCCTGTGGGGCGCGGCGCTCGGGATCCCGCTCGGCGAGTTCGCCGCGCTGACCTCGATCCAGGATCGCGCCCGGCTGGTGCACACCCTGCTCGCAGAGCGGCGAGCGCTGCTGGTGATCGACGACGTGTGGGAGGCTTCCCACGGGCTGGCATTCCGGCTGGGCGGAGAGGCTTGTGCGCGGCTCTACACCTGCCGCAGCGGGGCCATCGCCCACGCGGTCGCCGACGCCGCCGCCGTCCATGTCCCCGAGCTCGACCCGGACGACGGGGTCGGCCTGCTGCAGAGGTCGATCGGCGCCGCCGGCCCGATCGAAGCAGAACAGGCGCGGCGGCTGGTGACGGCCGTCGGGGCGCATCCGCTGGCGCTGGTGGTGATGGGCAGGTATCTCGGCCGTGAGGGTCGACAGGGCCAGGTGCGCCGGAGGGACGCCGCTCTGGCCGGGCTGGCCGACGCCGAGCGGCGGTTGAAGATCGGGGAGGTGCGGTCGCCGCTCGAGGGGCAGCCGAGCCTGCCGGGGGACGCGCCGCTGTCGCTCGAGGTCGTGATCGGATTGAGCGATGACGGGCTGAGCGAGGCAGCGCGCGGTGCGCTGCGGCGGCTGGGATGGTTCCCGCCGAGGCCGGGGACGTTCGGCGTCTCCAGCGCGCTGAGCGTGGTCGCGGCGCCCAACGCGCTCGACGAACTGGTCGACTCCGGCCTGGTCGAACCCGCCGGCGAAGAACGCTACAGCCTGCACCCGATCGTCTCGGACTACGCCCGCAGTCGCTCGGAGCCACAGGCGCGAAGCGGTTTCGCCGCGGGCTTGTTGCGGCTGGCGGTCGAGAATGGCGGCGATCGACCATGGGTGGCATCCGAAGCCGACAACCTCCTGGCCGCGCTCGAGATCGCCGGGAGCGAAGGGATGGACGACGCGGTGTTGCACGGCACGCTGGCGCATCTTCCCGACGCTGGCGGCCGAGGGTCGCTCGCGGACGGCGCTGCCGCACCTGGAGCGGGCCGAGGCGATCGCCCGCGACGCGGGCACCCGACGACCGGTGCCGGTCCTCGTGGCGAAGGCGCGCGCCCACCAGCATCTGGGGGACTACGCCGCCGCCAAAGCCGCTGCGGGCGAAGCGCTCGACCTGGCGCAGGAGAACGACCTGACGGACCATCAACCCGAGCTGATGCTGCTCCTGGGCGCCGCCGCCTCCGGAATGGGAGATGAGGCGGAGGCCGAGCGGCGGTTCGAGGCAGGTCTGCTCGCGGCCGAGGCCTCCAATTCGCCCGGCCTGATCGCCGCCTTCGAGGCCAACCTGGGGTCGATCGCTCTCAAGCGCGGGGATGCCGACGACGCTGAAAGAAGGCTGCGGCTGGCGCTGCGGCTGGCGCAGGCGGCGGGGGACCGGGTGCGCGAGACCTCAGTGTTGATCAACCTCGGCGCCCTGCTGGCCCAGGCCAAGCGCTTTCGACGAGGCCGACGCCGCGCTTCAGGAGGCGGCCGAGCTGGCCAGGGTGGCCGGCACCCGCGAGCAGCGGGTCTACATCCTGACCAACCTGGGCGCCCTGGCCAGCGACCGCGGGGATGCGGCTGCGGCGAAAGCCCACTTCACCGAGGCGCTCGAGCTGGCGCGGGCGCTGGGGGATCCGGGGCCGGTGGCGCGGCTGGAGGCGAACCTGGCGGCGGTTCGCAGTTGGTGAACAGGGGAGTGCCTGATGGCGACCGGGGATGAGGGTCAGCTCGCAAACCTCGAACGCGCCGGCCGACAGCTGGAGCGGAACCGTTTCCGCCGGGCGCTGGCAGGGTACGAGGCCGTGCTCAAGGTGGATCCTGGAAGCGTCCCTGCCCGGCTCGGCAAGGCCACCTGCCTCCTAGCTCTGAAGCGACACGATGAGGGGCGGCGCCTTCTCGCCGAGCTCGACCCGATCGAGGATCCCACCCTGCGATCCCGGCGGCTCAGGGTCGAGGCGTGGGGGTTGCTCTTCGAGAAGGAGTGGGGGCGCGCCATCGATCTGATCGACAAGAGCCTGCCGACCGTCGAGCACCAGCGGTCCAGGATGTTGTTGACCAAGGCCTACGCCCTTGCCCAGCTGGGGCGCACAGTCGAGGCCGGCCAGGCGCTCCGGGAGGCATGGCGTCTCGGCGAACTCGAGCAGACGGACTGTCAGGCTGTCGTCCACCTGGCGATCGTCGCCGACGAGCCTGCGATCGGCCGGAAGGCGGCGGCGGCTCTTCTGCGTAGCCGCTACATCCTCGGAGCGGCCCTGGCCTGGCTGCTCCAATCCGTATTGGGGAATCACGTCTTACTGGTCAGAGGTCCGATCTTCGTCTCGATCTTCTTCGCGCCGCTCATCGTCTTTGAGCCGGTCGAGATCCTGGCCGGATGGGCTTGCTTTGGCTTGATCTGCGCCGTCATCGGATCCACCCATCGTATGCCGGCCGTCGCGCTCCTGGGAATCTTCCTGGCCCTGCTGTTCGGGGGCACCACCGGCCTGCTCTATCTGGCGACAGATCCGGAACTGTCGGGGTGGACTTGCGCAGCCATGTTGCTGATCGGTGTCCCGGGGTTGGCCCTTGCTCTCGCCCGCGCCAACCGGCGCTACCGACGGCGCCGGGCGGCAGCAGAAGCTTCAGGCGCGGCCGACGTCGCCTCTCCCAAACCGACCACTGACGAACCCTCGAAGGCCACCGGCCCCAGGTCGACGCCCCGGCCCTGGCAGTACCTGGTGTGGCCGGCGGTGCTCATAGGTTTCGCCATCCTGATATGTCGAGCGACCGACGGCTCGACCGGCGAGAGAACGCAGGAGGTGTTCGAAGGGATACAGCCGGATGAAGTGGCCTGGCAGTACATCAGCTTTGGGCCGAAGGGGCTGGAGGCAGCGGTGTTTCTCCTCGACCTACGGCACACCCCGACGGGCGACGGCGGGACGGACTTCTCAGCGATCCTGCTCAACCGGGGGGATTGGCCGATCGACGAGGTCACCATCCGCCTCACCCTCTTCGGCGCCGAAGGCCAGGTCGTGGAAGTCGTCCCGATGCGCCATGGTCCAGGGCCGGTCCACCCCGGGATCGAATCCCGGTCGCGGCTTCCTTCGATCCAGACCACGCCCGGCCCAGGATCCTGGAGGAACGCCTGTCCCCGCTCGTGGGGCCGCCTGTCAGAATCGGTCACGAGACGGATCCCGTCAGCACGTGCGAGTCGATCCTTGATGTGGCTGGGCGACCATATCCCCGGCCTGAACTACTCGGCCATCCTGACCCGGCCGCAGGACCCCTGGGTCGAAATGAATGTGGATGTCGAGGTGGGCAAAGCCCTCCAGGAATGACTGCCGGCCATCTCCGGGCTGTTTCCCGATCGCAAGGCAACCGGGCCGGCAGAATCTCGGCAGACACACGTGGGCATTGGCCCCAGGATGGGGCCGATGAGCAAACTTCTGCGGGCGGTCCTCCTGATCGGGGTCTTGGCCATGATCGGCGCCTATCCGGTGCTCCTGTTCTCCGGTGCCGGCGAGACATTCGAGTGGGCGACCCCGCTCTGCCCCGTGGATTCCCAGGGCCGGTACGTCACCTATTGCACCTCGCCATGCCGCACCCACAGCGGCACGGTCATGCAAGGCCTCTTCATCCCTGAACTTGCCGTTCGCGCCCCGGCCGGATCCAAGGTGACCTGGCCCTGATCGCGCCTAGGATCTCCCGCTCCTGGCACCCAGAGGTGGGACCCGGGAGTTCGTTCAGGGGGCTCGCTTGTACTTGACACCAATTACTGTTAGTGTTACACTGATTGGTGATGACATTTCTGGCCTTGTTCGAGAAGGAAGAGTTCGACCTGGAGGGGCTGGCCCGCACGGCCGGGAAGACCCTGGCCCGGGGGGCGCCGAGCCCGTCCGACGGGCGGGTGTCGGACCAGCCCGACGAGCGGACCATCCGCTACTACCAGTCGCTGGGGATCCTCTCGAAGCCGCTGCGCTACGACGGCCGCAAGGCGATCTACGGGTACTCCCACCTGCTCCAGCTCCTGGCGGTCAAACTGCTCCAGGCTTCCGGCCTGTCCCTGGCCCAGATCCAGTCGAACCTGCTGACCGCTTCGAGGGGCGAGCTGGAAGCGCTGGTGTGGCAGGGCTTCGGCCAGGAGCGCAAGACCGCCGCCCGCCGCACCGTGCCTCCTCAACAGCCGGACCTGTTCGGGGGACAGGCCGTCACCGAGGCCGCAAGGCCCTACGGCCCTGCCGCACCGATGCCCGCCCCGGCCGAGAGACCCGAGGCGTTGATCGCACGAGAGGTCGCCCCGGGGGTCACGGTCGTCATCGATCCGTCGCTGGTGGCCTCGCCCGAACGACTGCTCCAAAGAATCCAACGCGCCCTGAGCGGCGCACCGAGGGATCAAGAATGAAGACAGCGCCCGGAAACGGAAAGACCATCGCTCCCGACGATCGTCCTCGACGAGCCCGCCCCGCAGGTGGGGCTGGGCGCGCTGCTGGCCGGCGAGCGCTCTCTGCCCCTGCGCGACGTCCGCGTGCGGGCCGAGATCGCCGGCGACTGCTGCCGGACCCAGGTGGAGCAGCGTTTCTTCAACGACCTCGAAGTCGGGATGGAGGCCGTGCACATCTTCCCCCTGCCGCCCGACGGTGCGGTCACCGAGATGGAGCTGCGCGCCGGGGAGACGGTGGTGCGGGCCGAGTGTCGGGAGCGGGCCGAGGCCGAGCGGACCTTCGACGCCGCCCGCCGGGCCGGGCACCGCGCCGGGCTGCTGACCCAGGAGCGCGCCGACGTCCACACCCTGCGGGTGACCAACCTGCCGCCCAAGACCGAGGTGATCGTGCGCTTCGTGGTGGTCGAGCATCTGCGCTCGATCGACGGGCGGCTGCGCTGGCGCTTCCCGACCGTGATCGCCCCGCGCTACATGCCCGGCGACCCGGTCGGCCACGACGGCGCCGGAGTGACGCCCGACACCGACCAGGTGCCCGACGCCTCGCGCATCTCGCCGCCGCTGCGATTGAGCGGCGGGACGCGCCTCGACCTGGAGGTGGCGATCCACGGGCCGGTGCGCCAGGTGGAGTCGTCGCTGCACGCCGTGTCGGTGGGCATCGAAGACGGCGGGGGCGTGCGGGTGGCGCCGTCGGCGCAGGCCACCCTCGACCGCGACTTCGTGGTGGCGTTCTCCTATGGCAACGAAACCACCGCCGAGACCCTGGCCTGGACCGATGGGGAGTTCACGCTGGTCTCGATCGTCCCGCCTGAATTGAAGACGGAAGGAGCGGCGCTTCCGCGCCTGGCGGTGTTCCTGCTCGACAGGTCGGGCTCGATGCGGGGGAACAAGATCGACGCCGGCCGGCGGGCGCTCAAGGCCGCCATCCGCGGCCTGCGGCCCGAGGACCGTTTCCGGGTGGTCGCCTTCGACGATCGGATCGAGAAGTACCCACCCGACGGTCGCCCGGCCGGGCCGAACGAGGTGAGCAGCGCTCTGGCCTGGATCGATGCGATCGACGCCCGCGGCGGCACCGAGATCCTGCCGGCGCTCCGGGCGGGGTTGGCCGAGGATCCCGGGGAGGGCCGGCTGGGCACGGCGATCCTGATCACCGACGGGCAGGCCGGCAACGAGGCCGAACTGGTGGCCGCCGTCAGCGGGCGGCGCGGGCCGTTCCGGCTGTACACCATCGGAATCGACAGCGCGGTCGAACGCCTCGCTGCTCCAGCAGCTGGCGCGGGTGGGGCGGCGGGACGTGCGACCTGTTGGCGCCGGGGGACGACATCGAGGCGGCGGTGGTCCGGATCGAGAAGCGCCTGGCGGCGCCGCTGGCCTACGACATCGCCGTCGAGGGCGGCGAGCTGGCCGACCCGCGGCCGATCAGCCTGTTCCACGGGTACCTCGAGAGCGCGCTGCTCGAGGGCGCGCCGGAGACGGTGGTCGTGCGCGGCCGCACCGCCGGCGGGGCGCTCGAGCAAACGGTGACCCCGGCGAAGATCGGGTTCCCTCTGGGCGCGCTGTGGGCCCGCCGCCGGATCGCCATGCTCCAGGACCGGATCACGTTGCACCCGTGGGAGGAGGAAGCGGTCCGCTCCGAGGTGATCCGCATCGCCCTGCGCTTCGGGATCGCCTCGCGCTACACCGCCTTCGTGGCGGTGGATCACTCCATCACACTCGACGGCGAGCGGGTGGAGGTGGTGCAGCCGGTGGAGATGCCGGCGGAGTGGGACATGGTCGCTGGTGGGCCGCCGCTCAGCCCGCCAATGGTCGATTCGGCCCCCACGCTCGCCGGCGTCTCGGCGGGCGACATCTCTGGGCTCATCTTCCGAGAACGCCATCCCGTGTCCTCTACCAGATGCCGGGCGCCAGGCCGACCAAGGGCAAGACGCTCCCGCGCAGGACCGACGACGAGGCGGTCGTCCGACGAGTGGCCGCCGCCCTGATCGCCCTGGCGCTCAAGGGAAGCGCCGACCCGGCCGACAAGGCGGCGATCAAGCGCTCGGTCGCCTGGCTCAAGCGCCACAAGCGCTTCCCCGCGGCCCTGCTGGCGCTGGCGGTGGTGGAGCGGATCGAGCGCGGCGAGGGCGCCTCGGGAGATCGCGCTCGAGCCTGCGCGACGAGCTGGTTCGGGCTGGTGGATGCGAGCGAGGAGGGGGAGGCGCTGCGGGAGGTGTTGGAGGGGATGGGGGTGGTGTAGGGTAGGAGGGCGGACGATCAAGAGAGAGCGGCTGGCGCTTGAGCCTTGTCCACGTCACCGGTCAGCTGGGCCAAGACTTCGCGGAAGGGGAGGCAGGATCGGCCTGGGCGGCCAAGTCGTTGCACTCGCCTCCGGCGGCGACCAGGCAGAGGTGGGCATCCTGCGTGCAAGAAGGGAAATCGTGCAGGCATTGCCGTCTTCCCCGGGCCGGCGTCTCCGGTGACGAAAGCCACCTGGCCACAGACCGTCATGGCCTCTCCTAGAAGCGTGCTCAGGCCCCAGCGCCCCGACATCTGGCTTCCCGGTGAGGAAAACAAGTTCGACTCCGAGTATACATAACCACCTTCACGTGTACCAGGATGTGCTCTTGGTGAACCTCTGTCCACTCCCCAGGTCATATTGCGTCTGGAGTTCACTTGTAGTAAACTCGGCTTGGAACACGACACCAGCGGGCACAAGGAGGCGTTCGATGGCGGATCCGGAAGATGCCTTGCAGCGGCGGTTGCAGCAGCGTGCTCGAAATGAGAGGCCGGACACAGGCTGACCTGGCCACGTCGCTGAGGGTCAGCAGGTCAGCGGTGTCCCAGTGGCTCAGCGGTGCCAAAACGCCAGCGAGAGAGAACATCCAGGCGATGGCTGAAGACCTGGGTGTCGATCCGGCGTGGCTCGAGTATGGGTCCGGGGAGGCACCATCAGAAGACCTTGAAGAGCTTGCGGAAAGCCTACCGCGGGTCCACACGGTGGAGCTTCCGCCGAAACCCTCCGGACGGGGCCCGGGAATACGGGAGTGCCGCCTTGTGGGCCATCAGGTGGGACACGGAGTCTCTCGTCCGAGAAGCCGTCCAAAACAGCATTGACGCTGCCCTTGACCCTGAGCGACGTATCGATGTGCACTTCCGCCTCATCCATTTGCAGGGTAAGGACCTCGAGCAATTCCTGGAGTTTATTGCGTGGTACGGACGCAATGGGTCGGCCGGGCTCGAGGCTCGACGTGAAGGCGGCAGCGAAGTCTGACCAGAAGCTAGGGAAGATCCTCGGCGCGGGTCTAAATCACTTGCGCAAGGAGAAGTCGATAATCCTCCTTGGAATCGACGACTATCAAACCCGTGGACTCGAGGGTGACGAGGGGTTGGGAGGCAATGAGGACTTGGCCAAGAAGGATTCAAACTTCGCGGCCTTTGCGAAGAACGTGCTCGAACTCGAAGAAGGCATCTGCGGGCTCCGGCGGCAGCTACGGCTTGGGGAAGTCGGTCTTCTGGAGGGCTTCGAGGTTCGCAACCGTCTTCGTCAGCTCCAACCTTAGAGAGCCAGAAGTCGTCGACGGAGAACACCTTCAGACCCTGAGGATGATCGGGAAGGCGGACCTTGCCTATCACATGCTCGACGGGCGGCATTTCGCCGGCCCAGGTTGGTGTGGTGTCCCAAGGACTGATGTTGACGACGACGTCGTCGTCTCAATCTGGGACAACAGGGCCTTTGCCCACGACCTCCATCTTGACCGGGAGAAGGGTGCAACGGGCACATCCATCTTGGTAGTCGGTTTCTACGACGCTTCTAGCGAGAAGCGAGAGGACATCGAAGCGATCGCCGACGACATCGAGAAAGCCGCGGCAGCCAATTTCTGGCCGGCATTGGTCAGCGGGCGACTAGGGATCCGCATCACGACGCAGAGCGGTTTATCCATCAAGCGAAGAGTTGATGTCGACCCGGAGAAGTACCAGCCAGAGTTCGTCGAGGCCTATCGGAAGTTCAAGTCTGGTGAAGCGGTCGCGGATCTTCGTGATGCAGGGGACGTCACCTCACGACAGGCCATCCTGAGGATCCCAGGGCGAACGGCAGACCCGAAGCATGCTCCTGTGGATCACGAGACGGTCGTGGTCGTTCGCCGGGATTCGAGCGACACATCCCCTGACAATTCAAATCGTGTTGTCTACTTCCGTGGTCAAGAAATGGTCATCATGAGTAGGCAGTTGAGGAACATCGTCTTCGGCGCAATGCCCTTCAGGGCGATGGTCCTTTGCGGCATGGCATCTACCCAAGACGAGCAAAGCCAATTCGGGGAGCAGTTTCTAAGAGCATCCGAGCCCCCTGCCCACAACAGATGGGAACTGACCCCGGAGCTGAAGGACGACTACCAACACGGTAGCGGCGCGCGGCTCCACGAATTCCAGCAGGAGGTACAGCGAACAATTCTCGAGCTGATCAAATCCACCCAACCTGACCTCGACGACGGCCCTAGCTCGCTCAAGCAGCTTCTCAGGATCGGTCCTCCTCCGGAATCTACAATGAAACCTCGAGTTGAGATCGATCAAGAGGAGTCGCGCCTGGACCAAAGTGGGGCCTGGGTCCTCCGATGCCGGGTCCTGCTCCCGGACCGCCGAGCTTGGTCGATGACCCCTGTCCTCAGGTTCGCGGCCGAGAGTGGCGCCGGCAAGGTAGTCCAGTGGGAGATCCGGGGCATCCAGAACTGCAAAGTTGAGGATGGCATCTTGATGGTCCCAAGCGGAGCTAGAGAGGCCGAGTTTGAGGGCGTCTCGGACCCCGCTTCCCACCCTGCACCTTCGACGGATACTGCCGTGTCCGTACAGCTACGGGCGGTGCATGCCAAACAGGAGAGCTCCACATGAAAGGCACGCTCTTCCCATACGACACGTTGACAAGAGACCTCGAGGTCCGTTTCCCGCGGGTCCGTCTGGATCGCCATGTGGCTGGGCAGTTCATTCAAGAGGATCTTCCTTCAGGCATTTGGGATCAAGAGAGCCAGGATATGCACCTGTGGAGGCTCGAGGACCCATCCTGTGAGTCTGTTTTTCTCTCCGTTGAGGCTCAGGTCCCGGAGCTCGAGCTGCCTCGCCTTGAACGCTATGGGGACACAATTGCCTGCTCGGCGATTGTGAAGTGCCAGCGGTCGAACTACAGGTGCGGGACGGTGCTCCAACGAAGAGGGGATCTCCCGATCTGGGGCGGGTCCCTCCGCATCCGGCGGGATAGATGCTTTGGCTCCGCCGAGATCTACTGCAGACTTGACAGGGAACGCCGCGGGTCGAGACTTCCGGTTCCTGTCCGAGTCCCCGGCCCTGAAGGTCCACTTCGACGAGCAGCTGGCGCCACAGGTTCGTGGAGCGATACCCGTGATTTGGGTTGATTTTCGCAGCGATCCGGATCGCGAGCACCTGAAGCCCTACGCGAATGAGACCCACTTCCTCGAGATTGCTGACCAGGAGCCCAAGCTGCTGCTGAACAAGTCTTTCGATGGGCTCCCAGAACTGTTCCAGGAGAGGCCAAGGCCGAGGGGCGTTCAGCTTGCGCTGCTCGAGACGGTGCGGACCAGCATTGCTAAGGCGGTGTGGCTCGCCCTTTGGCACAGCGCGCTGTCCGAGATCCGCCCACAAGAAGATACGGATGAGGTGGAGTGGCCACTCACACCCTGGCGTGCCGACGTTCTCAAAACCATTCTGCGTCACATGCAGGGCTTCGAGGATATGGACCCGGAAGCGGCCCTTCGGGAAGTCCACTTGGCCTATGCGAGCGGGGCCGTGAATGGGGTAGAGTCGCGGGCTTTGGCCGCGATTATGAAGAACATCGTCAAAGAGGGGCAATCCCTGCGCACAGCGCTCCGAAGCGCGGCCACCGCTTCCGAGTTCGGCCCGATGGAGGAGCCCACCCATGGATAGGGTAGTACTGCAAAAGCTGGGGGCCCAAGCGCGGCGTCTGGTGAGCCTTGAGACGTACGAGACCTTTCCGAGCGCGGAACTGCTACGATACGCAAAGAGCTTCGAACGGCCGATACCCTTGGATCCCCTCCTCTCCTGCCTGGCCGAAGCGAAGCGCCTTTTTGCCGAGCATCCCGCGGATCAATCGGATGGCTGGCTCGCTCCGCGAGTTCATGCGACCCTCAGGCTGTCCCGGCGCGAAGCCGCGGACATGGAGGTGTGGGAATTCCTAACACTGGCCATCCCCGAAGTTCGGGAATATGTCCTGTGGCGCTGGGCGACCAATGAAACACTCCGGGATCCTAAGCGCATTTTTGGCTCAGATCGGCGCAACGCCCTTGCGAGGCTGTGGTGGGTGGCCGAACTCACGCGAAACGGCAAGGACTATGCGGTGACGGAGACTGCCTTCCAAGTGGGGCAAGACTTGATCAACTACATCACCGATGTCGCCTTTGCCCACAATCGTCCCGCGGCGATTGCCTACGTACTGGAATGCAGTGCCAAAGACCGAACGGCCAAGCAAGCCGTCGACCTCGGAAAGGCACTGAACCACGTGCTCTCAACCCTTTCCCTTGACACGCTTGTCCCTGACACCGATGGAGACGATGGCGCATACGGCCGCTGGCTCGCCGAAGAGCCTGATGCAACCCTCATGATGGCGAACCTTCCCGAGGGCCCTGAGGATGTCGAGGTGGATCCCGAGGCCATCGAAAGAGTTAGGGTTCTCCTCAGAAGCTTGGCCTCAGCTGGCGGTCACGACGCGGAATGATGGTACTCCATGGAGCCTCAGGCGGGCATGTCGTGACCTTTGAGGCAATCGACGTCGGAAAGGAATTCGACCGGCCACAGCTCGCACAACTGTGGGGATACAAGGACTGGCATGCCATTGGTAGAGGGATCGTCACGCCCTCTGGCCAGCCGGTCATCGTGCTCTTCGTCACTGCCGAGAAGCAAGAGCACCTCCCTCAGTACAGCGATCACTTCGATGGGACAACGCTGGCCATGGACGGCGAGGATAGTCATCAGAATGACCATCGGCTTGCCAAGGCCACGGAGGCAGGAGACCAGATCCATCTCTTCTTCAGGAAGAGGCATCATCAGGCCTTCGTCTATGTGGGTAGGGTCCAGCGCTGCGCTGTCAGCTCTCCGCCGACCGGCCTAGCAAGTTCTGGTTTCAAGTTGTCGAGGCCTAGTCCCAGAGTGGTCAGCGGTCGCAACCCCCACAGCTGTAGAGCTGGTTCCGAGGTGAGGGCAGGCACCACATAATGGCCCCATTGAAGTACTTGGAGGGGATCTCTCAAAGAAGGGTGCGCAGGTTTCGCGAGGGAGCTTCGCAATACTACCTCGAATCAGGCCGAAGGAATCTCCCATGGCGGATCACCAACGATCCGTGGAAGATCCTCCTGGCCGAAGTCCTCCTCAGAAAGACAACGGTCGCGCAAGCTCTCCCGGTGTATGAGAAGCTGCAAGACGCATCGCCTTCAGATCTGCGCGACCATCCCCTTCGAGCTCTTGAGAACCTCCTGGAGCCGCTTGGGATCCACCGCGAACGAGCCAGGCTGCTGAAGCTAATCGGATCCTTGGTGGCAGAAGCTGGAACCGAGAGCCTGTCCGACAGGACCTTCCTCCAGTCCTTGCCAGGGGTCGGCCGCTACGCTTCAAGCATGGTCCTTGCCACGGCATTTGGCGAGCCCCTGCCCGGGCTGGATCGCAACATGATCCGCGTCCTTGAGCGCGTCTTCTCCATCCATTCTGCCAAGAGGCGCCCGCACACAGACCGCGAGCTGTGGGAGGCGGCGTCGAGCCTGGTACCTCCGGAAAACCCGGCAGCCTTCAACTGGGGGGTGCTGGACCTATCGGCATCCCTCTGCAAGCCGAGGCGACCTCGGTGTACCGACTGCCCCCTGCAGTTGGATTGCGACTATGCACAGCGGGAAAGGGGGCAGTCCTAGATGTCGGGGAAGTCGCGCTTCAGGTACGGGGAGCTCTTCTGCGGAGCAGGCGGTCTTGCCTTTGGCGCCCTCAGCGCCGAGGTCAGAAAGGGCAAGCGCAGGTTTCACCTTGTCCATGCTTGGGCCAATGACAAGGACCCAGATGCTGTTCAAACCTACATCGCGAACATCCCGGGGGCGTCCAATGATACGGCGAAAGCACAAGAAGTGAACAGGTTTTTCAGGACACCCCTGTATGCTGAGCCTATCGATGCCCTGGGCTTCGGGTTCCCCTGCAACGACTTCAGCGTCGTCGGGGAGCTAAAGGGCCTAAAGGGTGATTACGGCCCACTGTACAAGTGTGGTGTTCGTGCATTGAAGCGCCACCAGCCGCTGTGGTTCATTGCCGAAAACGTTTCCGGGTTGGGGAATTCAAACGAGGGCCGGGCCTTCCGACGGATCCTGCGCGACCTCGCGCACGCGGGGATGGGATACCAGCTGACCCCTCACCTCTACCACTTCGAACAGTACGGCGTTCCGCAAAGGCGGCACCGAATCATCGTGGTCGGGATCCGGCAAGACCTTCGGAGGCGCTTCCGTGTACCGTCCCCCACCACACCCTTGGAGAAGCAGTGGAAGAGTGCCGGAGATGCCCTGAAGGATATCCCGAAGATTGCGCCCAACCAAGAACTTACGCGGCATTCGGGGGCTGTGAGCGCCAGACTGGAAGCCCTCCAACCTGGTCAGAACGCTTGGAGTGAGGCGCTCCCGGTGGATCTCAGGCTCAATGTCAAGGCGGCGAAGCTAAGTCAGATCTACAAGGTCCTCGATCCGAGTCTGCCCGCCTACACAATTACCGGAAGCGGCGGTGGGGGGACCCACGGTTATCACTGGGAGAGACCTCGCCGAGCGCTGACCAATCGGGAACGGGCCAGGCTTCAGACTTTCAGCGACAGGTTTGAGTTCCACGGTGGCAAGGAAAGCGTTCGCCGCCAGATTGGAATGGCTGTTCCTCCTGATGCTTCAAAGATCATCGTAGAGGCCATTCTGAAGACCTTCGCCAGGGTGCCCTATGAGAGCGTGCAGGCTAACATGCTCAGGTACCTAGAAGAAGTGGCTTCGCAGCTTCCCTTGATGAACAGCTAGAGCAGGAGTCCGCCGCGCCTTCGATCCACCCGGAGGATCGGGACATGAACACAGAGCCCCCTTTCATTCACCGCTCGGTCTGCCTCCCTCTGGCCGACCACCGCGGAGAGGTGCCCAAGGCCTCAGGGCTGAACTGGGGCCAGCGCGAAAAGCGCGACCCGGACGAGGCCTACATCTCTATTCCAAGGGAAATCCACAGATCTCGGCCGGGCTTCTTCCCCAAGCACGGAGTTCGGTTCACTCTTCACACCGACGACGGGGAAGAGCTAGTTTGCGTTGTCGCCCAAGACGAAGACAAAGCCATCGAGACGGCGGACGGCAACAGCATCCTGGGGCGGTACTTCAGGCGTCGTCTGGGCCTCCAGACAGGTGAGCGCGTTGAGGGTGCGCACCTGCATCGCTACGGCAGGTTCGATGTGTCTATCACTCGAGTTGGCGAGAGCGACTATTGGCTTGAGTTCGCTCCACCCACACTTCCTAGACATCCAACGCAACCGATGCTTTGGGGGCCCCGAGATGTTGAGGGTTGAGAGGACGATCACGCAATCCGGAATCAACTCGACCTATCGCAATCTGACCGACATCCGCGGATCCCCTCGCGGGCCGGACTTGAAACTCCCGCATCGGCGGAAGTTCGTCATCGTCGATCGGCTCGGGCGAAGAACCCGCGGGCAGATACACGACGTGCGCCTATCTTGGCTCTGTGAGAGGTATACGTGATGACCAACTCCTCATCCCGCAGAGGCGGCGATCTCCTAATCGTCGACAACAGCGACAGGAATTGGAAGGTCGTACGGTACCTGAAGGATTGGGCCGAGATCTCGAGGTCCCTTGACATCGCCACGGGGTATTTTGACATTGGCGCTCTCCGGGCCCTCGACGGCCAATGGCAGAAGGTCGAGAAGATACGGATCCTCATGGGCTACGAAGTCGCTCCGAGAACTGCTCAGGCCATGCTGGATGGCCTCGACCAGCGAAAGTCACTCCTGAACACAAGCATCGAGGATGAGAAGGACCAGAATGCCTTCTTGGAAGGCGTCCCAGCCGTGGTCGACGGCATTCGGTCTGGGAAGATCGAGGTTCGCGTCTACACGAAGGAGAAATTCCATGCCAAGGCGTACATCACTCATGCCAAGCTGGATGTGGTTGGGTCTGCCGCTCTGGTAGGGTCCAGCAACTTCACAGTGGCCGGCTTGCAGCAGAACGTTGAGCTCAACGTTCAGCTTCGGCAGGACGTGGAAGAACTGCAGGAGTGGTTCGAAGAACACTGGGCCGAAGGGGAAGACGTGTCCCAGGATGTTCTGAAGGTGATTGAGCGCCACACGCGCGAATACTCCCCCTTTCAAGTCTATGTTCGTGCTATGGAAGCCCTGTTCAGAGGGATAGAGGTCTCAGCCGAGGAGTGGGAACGCACGAGACTCAAAGATGTACCCCGTCCTCGATCAGTATCAGCGCGAAGGCTATCACGACTTGATGGAGAAGGCCAAGATCCACAAGGGAGCGCTTCTTTGTGACGGAGTCGGGCTAGGCAAGACCTACATCGGGCTGATGATCATCGAGCGCCTTCTCTTCGACCGCAAGAAGGTAGCCCTGCTCGTTCCCAAGGCCGGTTTAGAGGATGTCTGGCTAAAACGCATTAGGAAGTATATGCCGCAAGTCGAGGGAAGGCTCACGAATCTCGTCGTTTACAGTCATACCGATCTCCTCAAAGGAGGAGAGTACCCCCTGTTGATGAAGGAGATCCAGGATGCTGTCGATGCGGTTGTCATTGATGAGGCCCATCATTTCCGCAACACATCGTCCCGACGACAGCGGAAGCTCCACGAGATCGTTGAGGGGAAGCAGCTCTACCTCCTGACAGCAACACCAGTCAACAACAGTCTCTATGATCTTCTCCACCTGATTGAACTCTTCTCGCGGGATCGCCCTGACTACTTCAAGGATGCGCCCCTGGGCATTCATTCTCTCCGAGGGCACTTCCGCAAGATGGAGGCTGCACTCGATGCCGTCACGTCGCCCGACGGCCAAACGGTCGAGATCAGCCTGCGCGACGCCGAGAAGATCCTATCTGACGACCAGCTCTTCCGCGCGATTGTGGTACAGCGCAGTCGCGACTACGCCCGCCGAAGTCTCCAGCAGCAGGGCAGCGGCGAGATACCCTTTCCCGAGAGGGAACGACCCCAAGTTGGTACATACTCACTCAAGAGGACCTATGGCGCGCTCCTAGACAGCCTTGTGAAGGCGTTTGACAAGAAGGAGCCCTTGGTCGTACTGCCGATCTACAAGCAAGATCTCTACCGGACAGATCAGCAAGCCGACGAGTTCTCAGCGGGCCGACAGAGACAAGTTGTCGGCCTGATCCGAACGCTCCTCCTGAAGAGGTTCGAGAGCTCGTACGTGGCCTTTGAAGCGAGCTGCGAAGATCTCTTGTTGAAGCTTCTCCAGTTTGTTGAGGTTAACAATCCGGCCACAGCCAAGACCTGGAAGGAGAGGAATGCTCCACTCCTCGATCGGATCTCGGTGCACCTCGTCGAAAGAGGGCTGAGAGACCTTGACGAGGACGACTGGGAAGAGGACATTGTCCCGGAGGAATTCAAGAGGCGTGTGGAGAAGCTGGACGAGGGAGAGTACCAAGTCGCGGCGATGGTCATCGATGCACTTCGCGACATGGATCAGTTGGCGGAGTTCATTACGGCAGTCGACCGCTTCGAGCCGGCCAAGGACGACAAGCTGCAGTCTCTCCTCAAGATCCTTCGAGAGGACTCCGTCCTCTCAAAGCATAAGGTCCTCATCTTCTCGGAATTCCAGGACACGGCCCGCTACATCGCCCGCGAACTCCAGGCCGCCGGAATTGGACCCCTAGCACAAATCGACGGGCAGCACGGCGATGTCAGCAAGACGATCCGGCAGTTCTCGCCCTATTACAACGACGCGACCTCAGCGAAGCTCGGAGAAGAAGACCTTGAAGAGATTCGCGTTCTTGTGTCGACAGACGTTCTAGCCGAAGGCCTCAACCTGCAGGACGCGACATGTATTATGAATTACGACTTGCACTGGAACCCCGTTAAGCTTATGCAGCGAATTGGTCGCGTCGACCGGAGGCTTACCACGGAAATTGAAGAAGCGATCATCAAGGACCATCCATCTGCGAAGAACGTGCGACGCCGGGTCTTCCTCTGGAACTTCCTACCGCCGGGGGAACTGAACGATATCCTCTCCCTCTACGAGCGCGTGACGAAGAAGGCGCTCAGGATATCCAAGGTCTTCGGTATCGAAGGCAGGCAATTCATCAACCCAGATGATGATTTCCAGGCTCTCAAAGACTTCAACGGAGAGTATGAAGGGTCGACCTCGGAGCTCGAGGAGCTGCGCCTCACCTTCCAGCAGCTTCAGAAGGACTTCCCAGACGTGGTCCGCGAGGCTCCACGCATGCCGATGCGCCTATTCAGCGGAAGAGGAAACCCAAACCGAGGCGCGCAGGCAGTCTTCTTCTGCTACGCTCTCCCAGTGCTGAATCCCGCCAAGACTGAGATCGACCAAGAAGGATCTTTGACCAAGTGGTACCTCTACGATCTGAACACGGGAGACATCCTGGACGATGAGCCAGGGATCTTCCCGTCTATCAAGTGCACCCCGGAAACAGTGCGAAGAACCAAGATTGATGCCGAGATGCTGGTCGAGATCCGAGAGCGAATGGAGAGGCACATCAACAACAGCTACATGAAGCAGAATCAAATGCCCATTAAAGCAACCCCCAAGCTGCTGGCCTGGATGGAGCTGAACTAGGATGTCAGGTTTTGAGGCAATCAAGGCCATCAAGGATTTCCCGTCCATGGTGCGCTACTTGCGCATGGAGCTCGGCTGGCCCATCGACGAAGCCAAGGTCGAAACGTCCTCCTTCGAGTACACACCAGAAGAGCTTGGCCTGGACGCGAAGGCCGAAGTCAAGGTTCAGGAGATCCGGCAGATCAAGCCCCTTGTCGTTGGCCAGCCCTGGGGAATCTTCTGGATCGAGTTTGCCTCCAAGCGCCTTCCCGTCACTGTTTTGCGCCGGATCTTGGCGGCGCTTGTGAAGAAGAAGAGAGCATCAAGCGACAGCGACCGAGCGGCCTGGGAGATGGAAGACCTGATGTTCATCTCGGCAGTCGGCCAGGACGACGAGCGCGGCATCTCTTTTGCCCATTTCCACCAGGTCGAGGATGGCACACCCGAACTACGAACCTTCTATTGGGATACCAACGAGCGACACTTCTTCTATATCAAGAACTTGAAATCTAGCCGCCCTCAGGTGGCCTTCTGACCCAGGCGACAGGGACTCTTGGCGGGAAAAGTGGGCCGTCGCGTTCACCAGCAAGCACAGGGAGCCCATCAAGAGCGCTGAGGACCTCGCCTTGCGGATGGCCGAGGTGGCACGTTCGATACGGGCATTGGTGGTCGACGTCTTCGAGAACGAAGCCGCGAACGGGCCCTTGCACCGCCTGTTCGACGCCTTTAGGCAGATGCTGATCCACGATCTGGGGATCCCTGAGTTCGCGGACATGTACGCCCAGACAATCACCTATGGCTTGTTCGCTGTTGAGGCGTCCCGCGAGCACTTCCCTGAACTCGCTGGCGACTTCGACCGGATGCCCGCCACATCCCCTCTCTTCCGCGAGCTGCTGACCGAGTGTCTACGGGTCGGCACGGAAGGACATCTTGACATCGAGATCGACGAGCTTGGCGTAGGCGAACTGGTGGGTGTCTTCAAACGCACCAACATGCCTGAGGTACTGCGCCACTTTGGGCGGGTTACCAAGGGCGAGGATCCAGTCATCTACTTCTATGAAGGTTTCGCACGGGAATACGATCCGATCGACAAGATTCGGCGTGGCGAGTTCTATACTCCTCTTCCGGTGGTCTCCTACATCGTTCGCTCAGTGCACGAGCTGCTGCGTTCCGAGTTTGGGCTGGAAGATGGGCTTGCCGACACGACCACCTGGGGCGAGATGGCCAAGCGCACCAAGGACCTGAACATTCCCGAGGGCGTCTCCCCCGACCAGGACTTCGTCCAGGTCCTCGACCCGGCCACCGGCACCGGTACCTTCCTCATCGAGGCAATCGACCTCATCTACAAGACGATGACCGGCAGGTGGAAGGCCCAAGGGCACAGCAAAGAGAAGATCGAGGCGCTGTGGAACGAGTACGTGCCGAAGCACCTGCTCACGAGGCTACATGCGTACGAACTCAAGATGGCGCCCTACGCCATCGCCCACCTCAAGCTCGGGCTCAAGCTCTACGAGACCGGCTACCGCTTCGGCAGCGACGAGCGGGCGCGGGTCTACCTGACGAATGCTCTGGAGCCGGCGCAGGACTTCTCGGGGCGGTTTGAGTTCGCGATTCCGGCGCTAGCCCATGAGGCAAACGCCGTGAACGCAATCAAGCGAACGCAGCGGTTCACTGTCGTCATGGGCAATCCACCGTACTCGAAGCTGTCGCGCAACCTCGGCCCCGCTGCCGTCGCGCTGGTCGAACCATTTCGTCACGTAGACGGCGAGCGGATAGTCGAAAAGGGCGCTCTCGCATTGGAACTCAATCTACAAGATGACTACGTGAAGTTCTGGGGACTCCTCTGCAAAGAGATTGTCGCCACAGATGCCGGCGTCGGCTCGTTCATTAGCAACTCGCGCTATCTTGCCTCGCCGACCCTGAGGGGATTCCGAGGATACCTCTGCGAACGCTTCTCCAAGGCCTACTTTCTTGACCTCGGCGGGCAGGTGTCCGAACGGAAGTCGCTAGGAACGACCGACGAGAACGTGTTCGACATCGAGCAGGGCGTAGCTATCGGTGCCGTCGCAAGGCTCCCAGCGACAGGCGGCGCCACCACGGTACGATCTTGCCGTTTGCCTGGATCGCGATCAGAGAAGTACGAGCGCCTCTCACGGTCGTCGGTCCTTGATGTTGCCAATCATGTTTCGGCTACATCGCCCTATTATCGTTTCAACCGAACCGAGGATGACTCTGATGAAGAGTTCGATGCCTGGCCTGCTCTCAATGAGATACTGCCTTTCAACAGTGGATGCGTGATCACGTCTCGCGACAATCTCGCTATCGATTTCGATCGCGTTGCGTTGCTGGAGAAGATCGGTCGTTTCGCATCCAGCCGCCGGGGCGACCGAACCATCGAGAAGGAAATCGGCTACTCGGTGAAGGCGAAGTGGGATGTTGAGCGGTGCAAGAAGGAAATACGGTCGCTACGACGTCCCGAGGAATACGTAAAACCGATACTCTACCGACCGTTCGACGAGAGGTTCGTCTTCTACTTGCCGTCGTTGCTGGATACTCCATCAAAGCCCGTGTGCGGAGCAGTATACGAGCAAGACGCGCAAGATAGCCTTGTGTTGCTTTCGCCGGGGGTGAAGACAAGCAGCGAGTTCACGCACGCTTTGGTTAGTCGATTCCCAGCTGAGAAGAAGGCGTGCTCGCACGATAGAGCTACGCAGATGTTCCCGCTCTTCGCGCACAAGAGCGGGCTCCTCGGCTCCTCCGCGCCCAACATCAGCATGAAGATGTCTGGGACGAAGAATGAGCGCGACGCGTTCAGCTACGTCTACGCGATACTGTATTCGCCGGGGTACCGCGCAAGATACGGAGCCGCCCTACGCGATTCGTTTCCACGTATCCCGTCGGCCGTGGCTGATTCTGCGATGGTTCGCGAGCTGGCCCGGCTCGGCGGCGAACTCACCGCATTGCACCTGTTGGAATCGCCCAAGCTCGACAAGCCAGTCACCGAGTTTGTCGGTGGCCGGAACCCCCAGGTCGAGAAGGCCTCGTGGTCCAAGAACACCGTTTGGCTCGACAAAGCCCAGATCGCCGGCTTCAAGGGCGTGCGCGAGGATGTGTGGAACTTCCACATCGGCGGCTACCAGGTCTGCCACAAGTGGCTCAAGGACCGCAAAGGTCGCACGCTCTCGGATAAGGACATCGTCCACTACCAGAAGATCATCGTAGCCCTCTCTGAGACCATCCGCATCATGAGGGAGATCGATGATGTGATCGAGGCCCATGGCGGATGGCCGGATGCCTTTGCGGTTGGGGAGAAGGCCACCTCGCAAGCCAAGGTGGTTGCGATGCCAGAGAAGCTCGAACCCCGGCCGCTCAAGAAGGCGGCGGAGAAAAAGGGGGTGTACAAGGCCATTAGAAGGGGAAGGAAGGAGAAATGAGAGGTCTCGCGTCCGGCGCCCGCCGTCTTCCGCTGCACCACATGACGATCCGCGTGCCTTGGCACGACGGCGGCTGGACGGGAAGGCTATGCACGCGACCACTCGGCAACACAAGCTGCCTGATCCTCCCGCGCATCGGCGAAAGCCGGCGCGACGACGCGGAAGTGCGCTTGGCGGGGAAGCGGCTCGACGAGCTCCCCGGCAGAGATCTCCCGCCCTGCATCGGGGAACGCGTATCGTTCATGGCGCCGTTCCCGGTCGCGCGGACGATGACGCACCCGTACACAGAGATCTTCCCGGAGACTCATGGGCACTTCGCGCCGACGCGCTTCGTCCAGCCGGAGTACTCGGCCGCCTGCATTCCGTTTCGCTGGATGCTTCGCGAGAACGTCGAGGGGAACGCGAAGAACAGCGAGATCGGGATCGCCGAGCGCCTGCAGCTCGGCTGGGATGCCGGACCGCGAGCCGGAGATCCGCGATAGGGCTGGTAGGGAGAAGCAAACCGACTGGGTGCAGGAGCGCGAGAACCAACTCGCGATGCTCGACACCTTCTTCGGCGCGCTCCGCCCCGAAGAGTCGCTCTGTTTCTTCTACGCCAAGCGCACCCCGCTCTCGGAGCAGTCGCGGCGCGTGATCATTGGTGTCGGCCGGGTGCTGTCGGTCGCCGATGCGACAGAGTACGCCTACAAGGCGGAGAACCCCCCGCTCCGCTGCGTGCTCTGGGAGCGCAATCTCGGCCACTCGGTAAGGCCGGGCTTCGCGGACGGTTTCCTCTTCCCGTACCAGGAGGCGCTGGCGCTGGCCGAGCGCGAGGGAATCGATCCCGAGGACTTCGTCGCCTTTGCTCCCGACGAGCACTTCGACTCCTACTCCTACGGCTCGGAGCTTCTCAGCCACGATGGTGCAGTCGCGTCGCTCGTCACCTGCGCCGCGGCCTTGCATCGCATCCGTGGCCGCATCGAGGGCCCATGGGATCAAGCGCTCGCGTGGATCGACACGCAGCTCAACCGCCTGTGGAAAGCGCGTGGAGCGTTTCCCGGGCCTCGGATCGGCGCTCTCGGCCTTCGGCTACGAATGGGGCTTCCAGCACGGCAGCCTTTTGGCCTACGAGATCGAGCGCCTAAGCGAGGCAAAGGGCGGCGGCGACCCGTGGGCGCTCGTGGACGCCGTGATGGAGGACCCAGCGAAGCTCGAGGGGCCGACCACGCAAGCTCCTTTCCTCCGGTCTTCTGAAAGGGCTGGAAGCGGCTCAACACAGAACGGCGGGCATTGCTCCAGCTCCTTGAGCCGCTGCGCGATCTCCGAGAGCCAGGCCCTTCGCTTCTACGATGCGACCGCGCGTGCCGGTGCGGGCATCGACGGCGACCGACGCGGAGCTGCTCGCCAATCCCTATCTTTTCTTCGAGTGCGACCGGCGGTCGGCTGACCGCGTTGCCTTCGGAGCCGTGGACCGGGGGCTGTTCCCGGACGAGAGCATCCGCAGGCGGTTCCCCGTGCCGGAGCCGAGCCGGATCGACGACCCGGCGGACGCGCGGCGCGTACGGGCGCTAGTCGTCGATCTCCTGGAGGAGGCCGCAGCGCAGGGGCACACGCTGCTACCCCGGAGCTGGGTGATCCGCCGTGCGCGAGAGCGGTCGCTCCAGCCTCCGTGCCCCCTTGGCGAGAACGTGCTCGATGCCACCGAGGAGAGCTTCGGGTCGGTCGTGGCGCGCACTACCACGCGCGCAGGCGAGGCGGCCTACCAGGTGGACCGGCTGGTCGAGTGCCGAGACGATCATCCGCCGCGAGATTCTCGGGACGAGAGAAGGGCAAGCCGCACAGCGCCGGTCACGACTGGCGTAGGCTCGTGGACACCGGGCTCGGCCAGCCTCTGCCGGAAGATCCGGGCGACCGCAAGCTGGAGGAGCGTGCGCGGCAGGAGAAGGCAGCCGCACTCGAGCAGCTCTTCCGCTCGCGGCTGTCCGTCCTGATCGGCCCGGCCGGAACCGGCAAGACGACGCTGCTGCGGATGCTCTGCTCGCTGCCCGACGTGCGGCCAAGGGTCTGCTGCTCCTCGCGCCCACGGGCAAGGCGCGCGTGCGACTGGAGGAGCAGACGGGGCTGCGCGGCTCGGGGCGGACACTCGCACAGTTCCTCAACCGGCTTCAGCGCTACGACGGAGACACCGGCGCCTACTTCCCGAAACCGAAGGCGCCCCGCTGCGGCGACTACAGAACGGTGATCGTGGACGAGTGCTTCGATGCTGACCGAGGAGCAGCTCGCGGCGCTCATCGACTCCCTGCCCAACGTCGAGCGGCTCGTGCTCGTCGGCGATCCGCACCAGCTCCCGCCCATCGGGGCGGGGCGGCCCTTCGTAGACATCGTCAAGACGCTCGTGCCCGCGAACGTGGAGAGCCTGTTTCCGCGATGCGGTGCAAGCTATGCCGAGCTCACGATCCCGCGGCGGCAGCAGGGCGAAGCGCGGGCCGACGTGCTGCTCGCGTCGCACTTCAGCGGGCGGCCGGCTCGATCCGGGCGCGGACGCAGTGTTCGATGATCGCCGTTGGCGATGGGGGCCACCGTCTGCGGCTGGTTCAGTGGAACCACCCGCAGGAGCTGCAGGAGAAGATCGTGGACGAGCTCGTCCGAGCGCTGGATCTCTCAGGGGCAGACGACGAGCTGGGCTTCGAGGAGTCGCTCGGCGGCGCGCGTTATCAAGGACCTGCCATGGGCGTTCTTCTGGAGCAAGTATCGCGGACAACCCGGGGCGGCGTCGAAGGCCGAGGCCTGGCAGATCCTGTCGCCCGTGCGCGCGGGGCTCGTGGGGGTCGACGCGCTCAATCGCATGATCCAGGCACGTTTCGCGCCGAAGGTCCGCGAACTTGCGGAGGCCGAGGGCTGGGGGCGCAAGGTGCCGCGGCCGGTCGGCCGACAGTCGATGCTGTACGGCGACAAGGTCATCAACGTCGTCAACCAGAGGCGGCGCGACGTCTGGCCGAAGCCGGAGGGCGAGGCCTACATCGCCAACGGCGACATCGGCATCGTCGTCGGCCAGTACAAGACGACAGAAGTTCAAGGGGCTGCCGTGGAAGCTCGAGGTCGAGTTCGCAGGCCAGCTCGGCCACAAGTACGGCTTCTGTCCCGGCGAGTTCGGAGACGAGGCCAGGCAACCCGCTCGAGCTCGCCTACTGCCTGACGGTCCACAAGACGCAGGGCAGCGAGTTCGGTATCACGTTCGTCGTGCTGCCCAACCCGTGCTGGCTCCTGTCGCGCGAGCTGCTGTACACGGCGCTGACCCGGCACCAGGAGCGACTGGTCGTACTGCACCAGGGGCCGCTCGCCGAGTATCGGCGCTTCGCCGGCGACGAGCACTCCGAGATCGCGCGGCGCATGACCAACCTCTTCGCCGACTCCGTTGCCGCGCGAGGTGTACGGTCGGAACGCAGACAGCGTTTCCTCGAGGACGGGCTCATCCACCGGACCGAGCGCGGCGACCTCGTGCGGTCCAAGTCCGAACTCGTCATCGCCGACAAGCTCCACGCGCGTGGCATCGACTACGCCTACGAGCAGCCGCTCGTACTGCCGAACGGACGCGTCCGCTACCCGGATTTCACGATCACCGATCACGCCCGTGGCGTGACCTTCTACTGGGAGCACCTCGGCATGCTCGACGACCCCGGATACAGGGCCCGATGGGAGCGCAAGCGCGCCGAGTACCTCGAAGCCGGGATCAAACCCCATGAAGATGGAGGTAGCCCGGAAGGCACGCTGATCGAGACGCGGGACGACCCGGGCGGAGGCCTAGATGCGGGGGCGATCGCAACGCTCATCGACAGTGTAGTCTTGGAATGAGTGTGGATCCAAGCTCGCGACTAGCGCGCCCGGAGACCCTGCCTGTCGCCCACTGCGGGCCCCTCGGTGGTCATGGGTGTTTCGGGGCCATGGAATGGCACCTGCAACAGTACTGTCGGTCGCTCCAAGCCGCGTGGCGCCCAGCCGGTGCACAACGCTCTCCAGTTCGGGCGGGATCTCGACGCCCAGTCACTTGGGTTCGCAGGTATTTCTACGCAATCTCCAGATCCGTCACGTCGGGATGGATATGGCACACGCCTGCGAGAGCCGCTCGTTGATTCTGGCCAGACGCAAGCCGGCGAATCACTGACTTGAACGGGTCTGATTTAATCGATCGAGCGGGCAGCTCGGACTGGTACGTATTCGTTACTTGACTGCCAGCGATCAACTGCAAACAATCAAACACATTGAGCAGCAGCGAGGGGTCTGTGGCAAGAACGGGTCCTGTGCCAGACAAGGGGGAGGTTGGCCCGGAAGCGGGCATGACCATCGGGGAGGTAGCCGAGGATCTACGGATACCGATCTCCTCGGCGTACAAGCTCGCCCGAGACCGGGTGATTCCCTCTCAGAAGGTCGGAGAACACTGGCGTTTCCCCAAGTCTGCCGTTGACCTCTGGCTGGCTGGCCAGCAAGGGCCTCCGTCAGCCCCGTCGGATCGAGAGACTGGCGGCCCATCGTGACGGCGATCTTCGGAGCCCCTGGCCCAGAGCCGGGCGACGCGCTCGTGTATGAGGCGCTCACCAGCCTCCCCGAGGACTGGCTCGTCTATGCTCAGCCTGTTCTCGCCTACAAGTCGGAAACTCGAAACCCTGACTATGCGCTTGTGCATCGGGAGGTCGGAGTCCTCATCCTCGAAGTGAAGGATTGGGTCCGGATCCTCAAGTGGGGGAACAAAGACGTAGAGATTTCCCGGCGGGACTCGACCCAAGCGAATGAGACCAATCCCGTCATTCAAGCTCGCAAGGCCGCCGAGCTGCTCTCCAATATCCTTCGGGAGAACAAGGATCTCTGCAGCTACTCAGGCAAGCTCGACTTCCCCTACCGGTACGCCGCCGTCCTCGCGGATCAACCGATGTCGGTGATCAGTCAGCTTGGAGAGCCGGGGCACATTCTGGGGCGGGACGACCTGAGGCCCGATCTTATCGAAGCACGGCTGCGCCAAGTGCCGGCCCCGTTCTATTTGCCGATGGAGGAGAGCCACATTCGGGCCGTATGCGCCGCCATCGACCCCCTGATCACAATCACCGATCCCACAACAAAGGAATTCAAGGGAATCTACGATCGTGACCAGGAGAAGCTGGCCAAGGAACCTCTGGGCGTCAGTGCGGCCAGTGAGTCGGCCCTGAGTCGGGTTCCCCCGAGCAGCTCGCTCTCGAGCCGGATCCAGGCGCCCGCATCCGCGTGCTCGAAGCAGGGCTTCCCCCAGGCCATGCCGAGCTCCTGTCCGCTCCGAATGTACGGCTCGTCAGAGGGTTCGCCGGCACGGGAAAGACCGATATCCTGATTTTGCGCGCCCACTACCTCGCCCAGCAGAATCCCGAGTTGGCGATCCTCGTCACAACTTTCAACGACCCGCTCTATCGTGAGCGGTTGGTGCCCGAGCTCAAGTCGGTTTCGGACGTTGTCGACGTTGTCAAGTTCGACACTCTTTGTGCCAGCATCTTCAAGAAGCACCATGGAATGTGGGTCAATCCACAGGACACGGGGGCTAGTTCGAGGGCGTATCCGAGCGAGACCCCGGCTTCGCTGAGCTCGGCGCCGACTTCCTGGCGGACGAGTTCATCTGGATGAAGGAGACGGGCCGAACTGACCGGCAACAGTACGTGGAGGGTACGTGGGAAGGCCGGGGTGGCCCTGAAGGCAGACGCCTGCCAAAGGGAACGAAGGGGAAGGTGTTCGACGCATTCGAGAGGTACCAGCGCGAACTCGCCGAACTCCCAGCCCACGATTGGGTCGACCTGCACACAAAGGTGGCCCATTACCTCGCCAACGGCACGGAGCCAGACAAGCGCTACGACGTCATCTTGATCGACGAAGCCCAACACTTCGCACCGACTTGGGTCCAAATCATCCTGCGCTTCCTGAAAGACGGCGGAGATCTGTTCCTCTGCGACGACCCTTCTCAGAGTGTGTATCGGAGTTTCTCGTGGCGGCAGAAGGGCATCGACGTTGCAGGGCGCACCCGCTGGTCTGCGCATCCCCTACCGATGCACCCGCCAGGTTTTCGAAGCGGCCTATGCCCTGATCGGCGGGAATGACCTGGCCCAGAGAATGCTCGGTGAGGGGAAGCATACCGTCCCGGACACCGCCAATGTCCACATGCGGGATGGCCCCATGCCCTGGGTATGTCAGTTCGAGTTTGTGGCTGCCGAGCAGCAGTTCGTGGCTCACGAGATTAGGCGTCTGGTTCAGCAGGAGGGCGTCGCACCACACGAGATTGCCATCCTGCACTCAGAGAACTACGTCCTGGACCGCTACCGGGAGATCGTGCCCGCATCGGTCCGACGCTTTGAGATCCGCCGGCAGACCGGCCTCGAGTACCGGGCAGTGTTCATCCCACAGGTTCAGAACATGGACCAGCGAACCGTTGGAGTGAGTCTCGAGGAAGACCAGGCCCGGCAGGCTGTCAGGTTCTACTCGGCCATGACGCGGGCGCGCACGTGGCTGTATATGACCCATCAGCAGAAGTGGCCAAAGGTACTTGAAAGCATACTGCCCCTTTGCGAGGTGGGTTCGTCCGCATCCTTCTAGGCCCAGGTACACAGTGGCCTCAGAACCGAATGGATCCGGACGGCTTGCAGAAGATGATGACCGCCTTCCAGAGCGAGATGCCTTCTCAACCAACGAGAGAACAGCAGGCGATCATTGAAGCCGTCGAGGGGGCAATTCTCGTCATGGCGCCCGTGGGCACAGGCAAGACGCGTGTTCTCGCCGAGCGCGTCGCGAATGCGATTGGCATGGGGTTCGCACCAGGCCGGATTCTTTCGCCTCACGTTCACGAACCGCGCGGCGCTCGAGATGGCGAAGCGGGTGCAGATCGCCCACCCCGAGGGCGCCCGACGCCTCACCACGAAGACCTTCCACGGGCTCTGCGCCCACATCCTCCGCGTCGAGGCCGACGAACTTGGCATCCCGTCAGACTTCGTGATCTACGATGAGGACGACGTCGCCGATCTCCTCCAGGACCTCACGGCCGGTCATAGGAATCGACGCGAGCTGCCAGACATAATGAACGCCCTCGGCGAGACCAAGGTGACTGCGGCCTCCTCCGCCTTGACCGCTGGAACTGATCTGGAGGACTTGTACGTTTCGTCGCACCTGAAGCCTCTTGCCGCTCTATATCACCGCGCCATGCAGGCGAGGCACGCTCTCGACTTCTCCGACTTGGTCTATTGGACTCGGCGCGCCTTTGCCGCCTTTCCAGCGATTGGTGAACGATGGGCCGCCCGATATGATCTTGTCCAGGTAGACGAGGTACAGGACACGCAGTTCGCCGAGTATGAGATCGTCCGCCACCTGGCACGGAATACGGGGAACTTGGCCTTGATCGGAGATCTAGATCAAACGATCTTCGAGTGGCGGGATGCGGAACCATCCACTGTTCTCGGGGCCTTCGAGCAGGATTTCCATCCGACACCCTATCCACTCTCCCTCAATCACCGAGCAACACGCGTCCTCATCCGGGCTGCCGATGCTGTAGCTTCCACCTTCGATGAGCGGCATTCCCGCTGCATCCCGGCCGATCACTGCGATGAAGGTCGGCCCATCACCTTCCACAGCGCTCCGACAGAGGTTCACGAGGCCGATTGGATCCTCGGGCAAATCCAGCGCATGGCATCAGCGGTAAACAACTTCTCGTTCAGCCGGACGGCGGTCCTCGTGCGCACCAACCAGCGGGCGGGGCTGATCTTCCGGCGGCTCGAGGGGGAGATCCCTTGCCTGACGGTCGAACAGTTCGAATTCTTCCGGCGGCAAGAGATCAAGGACGCCATTTCCTATCTGCGTCTCCTCCAGAATGCAAACGACGGCGGCGCCATACGCCGAGGTCATGCTGCGGCCCGCCCGAGGAATTGGGGAGGCTACTCTTCAGGCGATCCAGAAAGATGGTGTCCCCGCCGGACTCCGCCTTTCGGACTTCTCGCTGGGATCAACCCTTCGCCGGGGCGACCCTTACAGGGATCTGCTCGACGCATACCACGGCGGAAGGATCGTGTTCTTCGACACCGAAACAACCGGCCTCGACCCGTCAGCCGATGAAGTGATTGAGATCGGAGCGGTGATCCGGGAGAAGGATACAGAGCGCGAAATGCATGCCTATCTCTCCGCCCAGGTGGAGGTCGGGGAGTCGGCACGTGTGCATGGTCTCAGTGACGAGTTTCTCCGAGAGCACGGGAAGCCTGCCGCCGAAGTTCTGGGAGAGTTCCTGGCAATCGCAAAGACTGCCGTCCTTGTTGGCCACAACGTCAGCTTCGACCTGCGGATGATCAAGGCCCAAGTAGGGAGGTTAGGGTTGCCGTTGCCAGGTCTTATCTCCTTCGATACCCTCGACCTGGCGCACCGATTCGCAAAGGCGGCGGATTTCCGGCTCGAAGCCCTGGCGGACACAATTGACCTCCCCAATCGGCCGAGCCATCGAGCTATCGACGATGCCCGCACGACTTGCGATCTTCTCGAAGCCCTCCTGCCCAAGGTAGAACAGACTTCGGCAGGCCGAATGCGAGTTGTCGAGAATCACGGGAGAGCCTTCGCAGAGCTTGCCTCGTTGTTCGACATGTGGCGCCGCCTCGCATCTGAGCTCCGGCCCCCGGCCCTCCTGGAACGGGTCCTCGAGGAATCTGGGCTTCGCGCCTTCTACAGCCAGGAGCCCGGACGAGGTCCAATCTTGCCGAGCTCCTGCGCATCTTCAGAGATCGAGATAATGCCGAACTCGATCCTGAGACATCCCTCAGGATGCTTCTCGAGTTCACTTCCTTGGCCCGGAATATCGATACCTACTCCCAGATAGACAACCGTTTGCCAATCCTCACGGTGCACCAGGCTAAGGGTCTCGAGTTCGACAACGTGTTCATTGCGGGAGCGGTCGACGGAGATTTCCCCTCTTGGCTCAGCGCGAAGGAAGGCCGCACGGAGGAGGAGCGACGCTTGTTCTACGTTGCCCTGACCCGGGCGCGGAGACGGCTCTTCATTTCATGCTTCCGGCAGTTCCAGAACAGAGAGAAGGCGCCCAGCCCGTTCCTTGCCGCGATTCCGCGGGACTGCGTGACAATCGGCTAGCACGAAGCCTGCGAAGTGCGACCAGCTTGGCTGGGCGTCCCGCGAAGGAGGAGAGGGGCTGTTGCGCCCTCCGGACAAGGCCGACGGCGCAGAGGCCCTCGTGAAAGTCCCCGCCCCTAGGGCCAGCGAACCCCGTCGATGTTCACGGGCTCCGACTTGCTAAGACGCGCCAGAATCTGAGGGACCACCGGATCCTTGAGCCACCCCTCAAGATATTCCCTCGCCTGGAAGTCGATCGGCAGTTGCTGCTGAAAAAGGGATTGCCTGGCCGAAGCCTCGAAGAGCTGAGGAATCGCTGGACCGAAGGCCCCAGGCTCCCCTGGCAGGGCGACCCAATTCATAGGGGAAGATAGTAGTAGGGAGATATCGTCATACTCCGCTTCCGGCATCCGCGTTTGAAGTGCAATGGCCCGGTTCACGGTTCGCCCAGCGAAGGTGTAGTAGCGGTATCTCTCACTATCGCGACGCCACGGAACCTGATGCAGAGAACACACCCGCCGCAACGTATCGCGCCAAGCCTCAATCTGGCTCCGAAGCTCCTTTGCGAAGAGTTCCTGCCGGGGATTCTTCGGCATGGATGAGCCGCCACACGCGGTCGGCGCTGTGTGGATCGGAAGGGGCTCCGCCTCCACCAAAGGAGAATTCCGTGATGTCGGACGACTGTGAGGCGGGTTCGAGGTTGATCCCATCGCGCGAGGAACTTCCCACTCGCCAGAACGCTCCCGCAAAACGTACGCAATCTCCCGGTCGGATCCTAAGCAGGTTGACCGCAGGGATCTCCCCCAAGAGCTTGGATCGATGAACCAGATCGACCGCTTGTGAACCCACACCGAAATTCCCATATATGAGCCTCGTGTCGACCAGCCTCCAGAGTTCCTCGTCAGCGCCATATCGATGCAGGAAACCATGCCGCTTTAGAAACCCATTGGCTACCAGGTCGGCAAGAATTGAACTCGAGGATCGATCGGTTGATGTAGGGTCTATGACTTACCAACTCAAGGAGGCTCGCGATCTTAGTGAATTTGCCTCCGTCAGATGCAATCAAACTGAGACACTGCTGGCCGATCGCGCCGAATAGCTCGTAGGGCTCCCGGATGGCAAGTTCCCCCTTGGAGGCGGCGTCGATCAGGGCCGCGAACCGCATCCCGTCGAGGGGCACCGTAGCGCTGGTGTCCGGTACGAGGCGAACGACATTGGCCTTGTTGGATCGCCGATTGCCTCGACCGATCCGTTGCAACAGGGATTCCACCCCGCTCGGCGGTCCCCAGAGTAGGATGGCGTCGACATCGCCGATGTCGATTCCTAGTTCCAGCGTACTCGTCGCCACGCAGATCGCTGTTCTCTTTGACGCAAAGCTCCGTTCGGTTTCCTCGCGAAGCTCCGTAGATAGGGACGAATAGTGCGTGAGAATACAGGGCGCTAGCTCCACGTCTCCCTGCAAGGTTGAGGCCACGCGCTCACACTCGCCCTCGAATCCGCGAAAAGCAAGAGCTTCGTTGGCCGATTCCGTGTCATTCGGCGGGCGAGGGCAACCAGGTCAGGCAGGGTCTCCACATGCCGGATGTGAGCATCGATCGGACGCTGAGCAGGGAAAACGAGCAGATCCGCCGTGCCGGTGTCGCCTACAAGGAAGTCTCGCACATAGGCTAGATTACCGATCGTTGCGGACAAAGCTGCCCATTGGAGCGGCCGCGAAACCGCGCGGCCGAGACGCCTCAGAAGAATGGAGAGCTGGAGGCCACGCTGCGTGTTGTACAAGAGGTGGATCTCGTCGATGACCACCGCGCGAATTGCGCCAAGGGCCCTCTCATGCCGAAACATCATGACTTCCAGGGACTTTGGAGTCGTTATCAGGAGATGAGGGGCAGAACCACTCATAAGGTCGTCGCGGTCGCCGGTCCTTACTCCCAAACGCAGGCCAAGCGACGCGATGGGAGGCTCGATCCGCCTGCGCAAGTCGTTGACAAGCGCCTTCGTCGGCGCGATGTAGAGCAGGAATGGGCCCCCAGATGCCACGGCCTCTTCCCAGTACCGACTCACAAGCGGCGCCACGACCGCTTCGGTCTTGCCCGACCCGGTAGCCGAGGCGAGGACTAGATTGCGACCAGAGATCAGCGGCTCAATAGCCGCCTCCTGAGGCTCCAAGAGCTTTGCAAAGCGGCCATAGAATGCCGTGGCTACACCCTGCTTGAGGTCGGCGGTAATTTCATGTTCTGCAGAAGGTCATCCAAGGTCTCGACTACTGCAATGATGGCCCGTCGGGTCCGATCCTGAACCTGAAGGCTGTTCGCATCCTCAAGCGCTGCGTGGATTGCGCTGGGGCCAGCGATGCTTCGAGCATCCCAACTGTACGCGGCTCCGTGGATCTCGACGATCCGCCTCGCGAGCCGCTGGAGATGGCTCATGCCGAGGGGCGACATCGCGAAGCTCGGGAGCGCGTCAAATCTCGAGAGGTCAAAGTCCCACCTGTCCTTGTCTACAAGGAGCTTCTTGCACTTGGCGACAAACTCCGGGGTAACAGCAAAGTACGTCTTCCCGGGAAACTGCTTCCCCGAGTAGAACACAAAGAGATTCCAGAAGGCGTCCTCTTGAAACTTGACGTTGCGCAGATTAGTGACAACATCTTCAAACTCGTCGAACAAGATGATAAGCCCACTGAGCCCGGACTCCTTTGTAAGCCGACACAGATCTCGCAACGCGGCCCAGCTCTGAAAATAACCTTGGGTGTGGAATTCAAAGACCCCGTCCGCATAGAACTTCCATGCAGGTCTTGAGTCTTTAAAATAGGGGTGCAGGTTTTCGACAAGCTGGAGGTAGAGTTGCTTTCTGAGGCTCCTGTACTGCCACGGTTGGCCTAGCCAGTTCTCCACGAGATCCGATGCGTCCTTGTCGCCCGTCACCCAGGCCCTTATCGCAACGTACACTGCTGGAGAGTTCTAGGGACTCGGAGTAGTCCCAACGTCCACCGTTGGCCAGCTCTCTCCAGAACCGGGTAGGATGATTCCCCTGGTACGCCGCCGCGATTAGATCCAGCAAAGGGCGGATCCCTTTCAAGCCGACCGCCTGGGAGACCTCCATACCCCTGCAGATGGCGCCAAACACTTGATCCATTCGATTGAAACGCACAGCCGAGTTGGCATCTAGTGTCACTGAGCTGACGGCGTAGTTCTGCCCCAACGCCTCTTCACGGACAAGCCGTAAGAGATGTGTCTTGCCGGTACCATAGTTTGCTGTCAGTAGAAGCGCACTCCCCTTGTCGTCAGACAGGTGGCCCATGAGATCATCAATCTCGTTCTTGCGGCCAACGGTAAGGTACCGAACCATGCCGTCGGGGGGGATGCCCATGCGGAGCGATTTGACCGCCCGAAGCGCGTTCAGAGGCATCCACGGTCTATACCTCCCGAAGGAGGTCCATTACGTCATCGTACAGGCCCTTGACGGGGCGCACCTGGTCCCCAAGATGATCGTCAAAGTCCGCGATCATGGCGGTCACCAGAAGTCGCCAGAAGCGCACGGCTGCCAGGGGCGGGTGAAGGGCATGCAGATCGGTCACCTTCTGCTTCACGTGGTCCCCACCGGGCAGAGATGATGCGGCTTCAGGATAGGCCTGGGCGTAGACCTCTCGTATCTTCAAGGCCACTTGCTGATAGTCATCCACTTCTGCCCGAATGGAATCGAGGTTCCACACCCTGTCCAGGGCCTTCGGAGCGCGATCTTGTGGCCTACCGATTCTGCCTGCGAGGGCCCCGTAGACGACAATCCCGTGCTTTGGGTCAGTGTAGAAGTCTGGCGTCGTGGCATAGACCAGGAAAAGCCCAGCCAAGTCTTCGATGTTGTTGATCAGCGATAGTAGGTTGTCATGCGCCTGTCGGAGAGCTGATTTCCTCATGACCGAATAGGCTTGCTCGGCCTCGTCAAACAGGATCATCAATCCGTTGTAGCCTGCCAGGCGCACGAACGCCGCCAGCGACTGCAACATCGTCTTGGCGTTCTCCTTGGATATCATCTTCGCAACGCCAAAGCGTTTGCGATAGAAGCCTACCGCGCCCTCGCCGCTGAACCACTGCAAGATTTCACCCCTCGTCTGTTCTACCGAGGCAGGCTCCGGTTGCTCCGGCAGGAACGTCTCCCAGTAGGCCCGGATCATCTTCCGAACGTCGATGTCAATCGCCGTATCGTCCATCAGAGCCGTAGTTGCTTTGGATATGGCATCGTAGGACAATGGAGAAATGACCTCCCGACCTCCACCCCCAAGCCAAGCCAGAGATTCGTAGAGGACTGTGCCGAACGGCGCCGCCTCTAATGGTGTATCCTTCTCGAAGGTGGATGGTGTCGCAATCTGGCGAACAATCGCCGCAAAGACTGTCTGGAACTTGTTCAATGCCGTGCTGTTGACATCCAGCTCGACGCCGGACACCAACCAGTCTCTCTGGAAAGCGGCCTCTCGTAACTGGCGGAAGAAATGGGTCTTTCCAGCTCCCCACGACCCGCTAACGAAGCGTATGATGCCTTGATCTCTGGGTGTTCCCAGGTGGTTTCCTGCAACACCATCAATCAGCTTATCGTTCCCGACAGAATAGAGTGCGATTCCGCGCTGCGGAGGAATCCCCATCCGAAGCGACTCGACCACCTGGATAGCCAATTGGCGTTGATCCATGCTCAGGCCTCCGTGAAAAGGACGAATCCCACGTATCCCCCGCCGCGAAGAAGCATCCCCTGCGAGGTGTCCTTGGTCTGTTGCAGGTCCACACGGCGCCCGTCGGTTTCATAGGGCCCTTCTTTTGCCAGCCTTGAGAGATCGACAAGGAACTCGTCCGTTCTGAAGCCCTTCAAGTTCTTCCCCAGCCGCTGCGTGATCTTACGAATTGGCACGGGATCCCCGTCGTTCATATGATCCCTCTTCAAGATCGCCTTGTACTGGTTACGCAAGCGTCGAAGGAAGCTCACTCCGTTGTGGGGTCTGCGGAAGATCCTCTCGTGCTCTCGCTCGAGGACCTCAACAACGGCTTCGACATCGGCAGGTAGCTGCGCCAGCTGACCTTCGTGATCCCCAAGACGGGCCATGCGCCTCACCTCATCGATCTCTAGGCTGAAAAACCCATCCTCTAGGAGGTATTTTGGGTGGCGGCTAGTGCCCTCAAGGTGAAGCCCAACTGCGGCGCATGCCTCCGGGAGCACGGCGGGGTACCGGCGCAACTCCCTTTCGGCGTGCTCATTCGCATTCTTCCGCGCTTCAGCCACAAGCCTCTCTGCCAGAGGGTCGACTTCGTAGAGAGCACGAAGCCGAGGCGCGCCCTTGTCAGTCCAGTGAAGGAAGTGCATCGCCCAGCCCTTGTCCAGGAAGCGTTCTAGGTCAGACCAGAAGGCCTCTGCCTGGGTCACCCCCTCTGCCTCAGCACGGAGCCTCCTTGCTTTGCTGCTCGAGCTATCCCGCAGTTCGCGGAAGAGATTGATGGCATCGCGCGAGAACTCCATGACACGCTCCCGGCTCTTCAGCACCTGGCAGTGATCCGGCCTCTCCTACTACCTTATGCAACTTCACTCAGACTCTCGGCAGTGCGCCGAGGAGCCGACCTGGCAAGTATCGCGCGAGTACCACAATGCAACCAACGACGCTTCCCCCAGGGTGGGATCCGAATCATTGGGCTGGCCTACCAGGGGCCTTTCATTGCAGCTAAGCCCTTGTATCCGGAGTCTCCCTACGGATCCCCGAGTCCGAGGCGTTGGGGGGAACCACCGGGTAGGAGAACGGGTTTCACACCACGACCTCGGCTGAGAACGCAGAACATTCACGCGACCCTCAGAAACGAGCCTGCGCGAGGTGCTACCCCTCCTCCACACACCAATCCTCATACCCCGCGCCCCGTTCGATCTGCTCCAGCAGATCTCGGTAGAGCGGGTCGGCGCGGATCGCCAGGACAGAGCCCAGCAGTATCAGTTTGTGCCGGGCACGTGTGATGGCGACGTTCAGGCGGCGGGGATTTCTTGGCCAGTTCATGGATCTTCCCGTCACCTGTGGCGAGCGAGACGATTACAGCATCGCATTCGGACCCCTGAAAGCGGTCGACCGTGTCGACCATCCGGCGGATCTGCTCGCGATGATCGGGGAACTCAGCCTCCAGTTCGGTCCGGATCCGGGCGACCTGCGCCCGGAACGGGGCGATGACCCCCAGCGGGCGTTTCCGGTCGAACACCGGGAAGCCGGCGTCGTGCAAGCCCCGCACCAACTTGCATACCACCCTCGCCTCCGAAACGCTTGTGCGCGGTCCGCCTTCGGCGTTCGGCGAGACGTCGATCACGACGATCGGCTTGTGGGGCGAAAGCGCCGGGTCGTTGAGCGCCGCGTCGAGCGAGAGCTGTAGGCGGCCAGCCCCGATGTCCCTGGTGGCAGGCCGCAGCTTCGCCCTCGTACCACAGCCGCGAGGGATCTCGCAGATGGCGCTGTTCATCCGGTACTGCTCCCGCAGGTGGACGAGCCCCCTCCCGCCCGCCAGCCGGTCGCTCAAGATTTCGAACAGCGAGACGTCGAGGTCGTTGCCATTGGCCTCGGCCTCGGCGGTGATCCCCGACCGGTAGCCCTCGCCGACGACAACCGCCGGAAGCTGGCGGTGGTCGCCGATCAGGACGAAGCGCTTCGCCAGCCGGATGGCGCCGAGCGTCGCCGGCACGGTCAGCTGCGCCGCCTCGTCGACGATCACCAGGTCAAACTCCCCCAGGCCCTGCTCGTAGCGCCCGCTAAGCAGCGTATGCACCGTCGAGCCCACGACTCCGCCGCGTCCGTAGCAAACGTCTCCCCTCGGCAATCTGTCCCTCGAGATCGGGGGCGCTCCCCTGCATGAAGTTTCCCGAGGGTGAACTCGCGCAGGACGGCCGAAGCGCTCCCGCCGCCCAGGCGAAGAAGCTCATCCGGGTCCCACTTTACCAGCCGCTCCATCGCCTCGTCTAAAGCGCGGTTCGTCCCGGCGCACACCAGCACACGCCGGCCCTGCGCCAGGTGCTCGCGCACCATGTGCTCGATCAGCATCGTCTTGCCCGAGCCAGGCGGCCCGACGACGAGCAGGTAGTCCTCCGCCTGCAGCGAACGCTCCAGCGCCGTACGCTGATCCCGGTTGAGATCCTCGACCTCGCCGAAACCCTTCTTGCCCCCGATCGCCGGCGCCTCGTCCGTGAGGAACGCCGGAGCCTTGCCCGCCAGCAGGGCATCGATGGCTGGGTTCGGCTCCGCTAGGGCACGGAACAGCCCGCTGAAAAGGGCCTCGGTGAAGCGCTCGTCGGTGTACAGGTCGACCAGCGACGGTCGGAAGCGCAGTTCGTCCTGGGTGGTGACGACGATCCCCTGAGCCGAGACATCCTCGACCCCGGCAAGCACCGTGGGGCCCGACCCCGGAGCGTCGGCGCTCAGCAACAACCCGTCCCCCACGCGGAATTCAGTGTCGTTGCGCCCGCCCTCGGCCAGCAGCGCGTAAGCCTTCGATCCCTGCCCGCTATCCAGCCGGCGAACCTCGCCGACCCACATCGCCTTGCCGTCGGCCACTCGGTCGTCAACGCTCATCGACCACAGTTTGGCGTACTCATCCTTGACCGCCCGCAGTTCATCGGTCAGGAGACTGGCGTAGTGTTGGAAGTAGGCCGAATGCTCCGCCGTCAACCGGGCGGCGCTCTCGCCCAGCCGCTCGCGGCTGGTCACGCTGCGCGGATCCTGGTGGCCGCCGAGGATCGCCAGCACGGCGCACGGCACCTCCGCGCTGCATCGGGCGCACTTGTTGGGATTGAGTTCGAAGGCCGCCTCGCCGGTGTGGTCGATGAGGACCAGGTCGTTGCGTACCAGGATCGAGCGCTCGGAGCGAAGCGATGTCGAGCTTCACCGGCCGCAGCACGTTCTTCCCCGTCTCGCCCAAGGCGGCGTTGCCGGTGTAGAGCAGGACGGCATGCAGTTCGGACGGCTCGACCTCGGCGCGGGTCAGCATCCCGAGGGCGTACGAGCGCAGCTGCAGTTCGTGGCCCGGCTTTGGATCGTCGCCGTTGCTCTTGCCGGTCTTGAGCTCGCCGAGGGTCACCGGCCGGGCGGCCCTCTCCCACTGGGCGTCGATCCGCCCCTTGATCCCGAAGGACGGCGAGATCATGAAGGTCTCGGTGCGCAGCTCCATCTCCCCGGTTCGCTTCCGGTTGTCGGCCCACTGCTTCAGATGGGCGACGTGGGGTTCAGCCTGCTCGGCGATTTCGGCGGCGGTCGTGCCCGCCAGCGCTATCGATTCGGCGCTAGTCTGAAGGAGACGTTCGGTCGTATCCTGGAGGGAGGCGGCATTCGAGCCCCGCCAGATCTCCGGGAAGAGTTGGTGAACCAAGTTGCCGCGGATCATCGGCTTGTTCGTCGGCGAGGGGTTGTAGCGGTTGAGCGGCAATTGCCGCTGGCAGAAGTCGACCTCGGTCAGGTCGGTGACGTTGATCAGCCAGTCGGGATCGAGGACGACGATGCTCTGAGCGCCGGCGACGAGGCCTTCCCCCTCGCGGCTCAGGTGATAGGCGGCCACCCGCAGGGGTACGGACTTGCCGCGTTCTTGAGGCTTTCGAAGGCGGTCTTCAGCTTCCCGATCAGCGAATCCCACGGCGGCTGCAGTTTCAGTTCGAGCCGCTGCAGATCGCCCGTCTCCACCTTGAGCGACAGGCCGAGGACTCCCTGCGCGCCCAGTTCTCGGATTTCGCCGCCTACGACCGGTTCGTCGCACGCCGCTTCCCCGAGGCGGCAGACCGGGCACGAGATCACATGGGGCTCTGCTCCGGGAGCGGCCGCCGCTCCGACGGGTGGGGGCCCGGCCGCCGCGCCGGCGGCAGCCAGGTCGACGGCCTGCAGTCGTTCGAGGAACGCCTGCGCGCTCAGCCGTTCAGCCGCCGGGGCCGAAATCGTCTGTTGAACCAGGGCAGCCAGGGGCTGCGGCGTCCCCGGATCGAACGTCGCCTCCCCGCCCGCTTTCTCGGCGATCAGGGCCATCCAGCGCGCCTGGACCGAGGGTGCGCCGGGCAGGCCGCCCTTCACCTCATCCATCGCCTGTTTCAAGAGCGCCTTCGCGTCGAGGTAGTGCCGGGCCATCACCATCTCGTACAGAGTCACGGCAACCTGGTAGACGTCGCTCGTCGGCGTGAGATCCTCTCCGCGCAGTTGCTCCGGCGACATGTACGCCAGCGTCCCAGGCTGGAACCCGGTCTGGGTCAGGGACGCGCCGCCGGCATCGGGCGGGACATGGGCGATGCCGAAGTCGGACACTTTGACGTGTCCGTCGTCGGTCAGCAGAATGTTCTCGGGCTTGATGTCACGGTGGACGATCCCTTTGGCGTGGACTGCCGCCAGCGCGCTGCAGACCTCGCCAGCGAAGCGCACCGCCACGTCGAGAGGGAGCCTGCCTTCCCTCTTCAGCCGGTCGCGGAGGCTTCCTCCGGGGATGTATTCCATGACCAGGTATGCGTTCGGCTGTCGGGTCCGGAACGCGTAGACGGTGACGATGTTCGGGTGATTGAGGTTCCCGGCGGTGCGGGCTTCCTGGACGAATCGCTTGAAAGTGGAGGCCTGGGCGGCGGCCCGAGGGTACAGTTCCTTGATGGCCACCAGCCGCCCCAGCGCGGTGTCCCGCGCCAGATAGACTTTGCCGAACCCCCCGGCGCCCAGCGGGCGGAGGATCCTGAACTCGTCAAGCCGCCGCGACGGCGGGGGCTTATCCATGCTGCTGCTTCGCTCGGATGTCGATCTTCCCGTCGCGCGCCTCCACCAGGACGACCTGACCCCTGCTGACGGCGCCGCGCACGATCATGGCGCTGAGCGGGTTCTCCACGGCGTGCTCGATCGCTCGCCGTATCGGCCGGGCGCCGTAGCCCTCGTCATATCCGGCTTCCACAAGGAGATCGATGGCCGAGTCGGTTGCGACCAGAGACAGATCCTGAGCGGCAAGCCGCTCGTCCAGGTCGCCGAGCATGACCCGGGCTATCTTCTTGAGGTGGTCGCGATCGAGGGAACGGAAAGGAACGATCTCGTCAATACGGTTGATGAACTCGGGCCTGAAGGAGGCCTTCAGCGGTTCGTCAAGATCGATCTTCCTGGGGTCGCCGCCCGCGGCTCGAAACCCGAGGTCGCGGCCGGGCGTGATGTTCGATGTCATGATGAAGAGCGAGTTCGAGGCATTGACCGTCCGTCCGGTGGCATCTGTCAAACGCCCGTCATCGAAAACCTGGAGCAGGAGATTGAGCACATCCGAATGGGCTTTTTCGATTTCGTCCAGCAGGACGACGGAGAACGGCTTCTTCCTCAGCGCGCCGGTCAGTTGGCCTTCCTTGTCGTAGCCGATGTATCCGGGCGGCGCGCCGATCAAGCGGGATACGGTGTAGCCGCTCATGAACTCGCTCATGTCGAGCCGGGTCATCGCCTTCTCGGATCCAAACAGGAAGGCAGCGGTCGCCTTGGCCAACTCGGTCTTGCCCACCCCGGTGGGACCCATGAACAGCAGGACGGCCAGCGGGCGGTCTGGATCTTTGATGCGGGCGCGCGAGCGTTGAATGGCCCCCACCACGGCGTCGACGGCCTGCTCCTGACCGACAACGCGGGCGCGCAGGGCCTCGCCCATGCGCAGGAGCCGCTTGCGTTCGTCTTCGGTAAGCTGCGCCTGCGGGATCCCGGTCCACTCCGAGACGACTTCCGCCACGACCTCGGCATCGAGATCGCGCACCGGACCGGCGGGCTGGCCGGGCACGTCGGTGAGGCGCGTGATCCGGGCGCGCACACAGGCCTCGTCGAGCAGATCGATCGCCTTGTCCGGCAGCCTCCGTTCCGGCAGGTACTTCACTGAGAGTTGGACCGCCGCCGACAGCGCGCTTTCAGTGATGGTCACGGCGTGGCGCCCGACGAAGCGGGCCTGGAGCCCTCGCAGGAGGTCCATCGTCTCCTCGGGACTCGGCTCTTCGACATAGATCGGCTGGAACCGCCGCTCAAGGGCGCCGTCCGCCTGGACGTACTTCCGGTAGTCCTCCCGGGTGGTGGCCCCGATGCAGCGCAAGTCGCCGCCGGAGAACGCGACCCGCAGGATGCTGGCCGCCAGGTTGAACTCTTCGAAGAACAGGATCACATCGGGCAACTCGTTGGCCGCCTGGACGAGGTCCCGGATTCGCTCCTCGAACTGGCCGGGACCCTCGAGCCCGGCGACGACGTCGGTGGCGCTGATCTGGACGATGCGCTTGCCCCGGATCGTCTCGGGTACGTTTCCCTGGGCCAGGCGCCACGCCAGTCCTTCGACGATCGATGTCTTCCCGACGCCCGGATCGCCGATCAGGAGCGGATTGGCCTTCGTCTCGCGGCTCAGGGTGCGCACGATCTGGAGCATCTCGTCCTTGCGGCCGACCGCCTGGTGGATGTAGCCGTCGGTGGCGGCCCGGGTGAGATCCTTCCCGTAGCGGACGAGGGCGGAAGGCGGGCGTGGCTCGCCCTGTTCGCGGCTCTCCGGTGCGACCAGTTTGGCCGCTGCTTCGATCGCTTCACCGCACATCTTCCCGATATCGACGCCTCTGGCTTGCAGCAACTCGGCTGGGCGATCGTCCGTCCTGAGCAGCGACACCAGAAAGTGGAACGGCCCGACGGCGGAATGGCCGGCCTCATCGGCCAAGATCTCAGCGCCCTCGAAGACCTTTCGGCTGCGAGGAGAACGATGAATGTTCTGAGTGGAGACGCTTTCCGGATGCGGCTGGCGTCTGGCGACCAGCGCGCGCAGTTCCCTGCGGGACGTCTCAGGGTCCAGCGCGTAGCGCTGAAACAGCTCCAGCACGGACTTAATCTCGATGGAGGCGACCTCAGCCTCCTTCTGGGAGAAGCCGGCCTTCAGCAAGCTTTCCGGCTCGGCGAAGACCTGCATCCTGAAGAGCCCGATCAGGAGGTGTTCGGGCTCGATGACTTCGAAGCCCGTCCGCACCGCTTCAGAGGCGGCGCAGCGCCAGGCTACAAGCAGGGAATCGGTAATGGCTTTCACGCTCGCTCGGGGGCCAGCGCTCTCCCAAAGGGCCGGGATCCAGGCGCGCCGAGAAACCGTTGAGCGAAGGGGCGCATCAAGGGTCCTGGAGTGTTGGGAGAGACCGCCCCAAGTTGTGGCATCCCCCAGAGTATGGTACGGCTCCAGGGTCGGTGCAATAGGAAGGCCTGGTATTGAAGCCACCTCCGGGCAGTTCCCGAAGCAGAGACCGGAGGGCATGGAAGGATCGGCGGTTTAGGAGGTTGACTGTCCGATTGCCAGGCCCCATTCACAGGCACGAAACGGTGAAACAGTCGTCGTCTGCCGTGGACGAGGCCTGCCCTGGACTGAAGCCCGGTGACATCCGATCTCCAGGGCGTACCGGGAGTCTCCTTCGGCCCAGACCCGATCTAGGCATTGGCCGCGGTCAGTACTTCTCCCATTCAGGGTGGCGCCACGACTCCGCCTTCGACATGTCGGAGGCATTCTCGAAGAACCGGGCGCCGATCTGTTCCGCCGCCTCGCGAGCCCCCCAGCTAGGCCGCAGGTGCGATTGCAACGATGCACGCCTGCTCAAATCGCCAGCCCACTTTGTGCTCCAGGACCTTACCAGACCCTTCAACCAGAGTGAAGAGCAGTCTCGATCCGAGGAAACTAAGCAGCCCCGTGTTGTGGGCGTACCCGCGCCGACGTGCGAGGCGGTGAGGAACGCGCTGACGGCGCTTGCGGGGGACCGCTATGGCCTCCGCCTAGTCGCCTCCGGCCACAGCCCGATCCACCTTCGACCGGATGAACATCTCCGCCAGCGACCGATTGCTCATCACGCCTCGCACCTTGCCCAGGTGGATGTTCGCCTGGGCAAAGGTGGAAGGCAGATGCGGGACCTCGTCCTCGGGCTTGCGCATCAGCACCAGCGCCTCGTCCGGGCAGGCCGTCACGCACAGCCCGCACCCGATGCACCGTCCCGTATCCAGGACCACGCCGCCGTCCCCGGACGCGAGCGCCTGCATCTGGCAGCGGTCGAGGCACAGCTCGCACCCGCTGCACAGCTCCTCGTCCAGCACGGCCACGAAGGCCGAGTGCACGTACTGGCCGGGGCTGGGGTGGCGCTTGAGAGTCGCCAGAACTCCACAGCAGCAACCGCAACAACAGCAGATGAAGGCGGCCTGCTCCGAGGCCGACGGCTGGAGCACGAGGCCGTCCTCTTCGGCCCGGGCCAGGATCGCCAGCGCCTCGTCCTGCGTGATCTCTCGCCCCATGCGGTGGCGGACGTAGAAATCCACCCCCGAGCCGAACGACAGGCAGGTCTCCATCGGCTTGTCGCACCGGTGGTCGAGCACCGCCTGGTGCTGGCGGCAGACGCACTCCGCCACCCCGAACTTGGAGTGCTTCCGCAACAGGGCTTCGGCCTGCTCGTAGGGCATGGCCTCCAGCTCGGGGGACAGGCTGGCCCCCACCGGGATCGTCCGCAGTAGCGGTGCTTGTTTCCAGACCTGCGGAACCAGCAGGTGGGGCAGGAACTCGTCGAAGTAGCCGGCGATCTCCGGGTCCATCTTGTGGAGCTGGAATTCGAAGATCCCGACCACGAAGGGTATGGCGCTGTAGAGCGGCGGATGCCCGGCCTTGCGCCGGCCGTAGATCAGCCCCTTGGCTTCCATCTGGTCCAGCAGCCCTGGCGATCTCGTCCACCGGCCGGCGGGCGCGATGGGCGATGACTTTGGCGGTTTCGTCGATCAACGACAGGTGCAGCTCGATCGCCGCCTCGTCGGGCGTGAACAGCCGCTCGAGGATCTTGCGCTCCACGCCCGACTCGGTGGCCGGGTACCCACCGGGCAGGTTGTCGAGGAAGCGGGCCAATTCGGTGTAGACGTCGTCGGGCATGGGGCGGCTCCGAGCGAGATCAGGTCAGGGACGAGGAACCTGAGTTCAGGTTACACGCAATGGGGGAAGGATTCAACAGCCTTGCAGGGCAACCTGGCAGAAGGAACTCATGCCCGGTCAGGGCACTTCCACAAGGTAGCGCTCCGATCGCCCGCGCTGCCTCAGGATCGTCGACCCCCTCGCCCGCTCGAATGCGACGTGAGGACGGGCGATCGCCATCGCGCGCTGGTGATCCAAGTCGGTGGCGCGGACCCCGCCTCTTGCGCAAGGTTTCGCGTCGGGGCTCAGCGGCAGATCCTCTTCTTCACGGGAAAGAAACGTTCAACCGCCGCTTTCCCTCCGCGGAGCCTGCCCAGAGCCTGCCGAAGGGCTGCGGGATGCTCCGCGAGGCGGGGAGGGGAACGGGGGTTCACGCGCCTCAGGGGACCGCGGGAGGGGAAGTCGTCTCATGGTCGGTCTCAAGGGGTCGGGGGCAATTGGAATAACTGGGTGACCAGGGGGCCATACACCAGCCCCCAGAAGATGCGGATGGCGATGGCCAGGGCGAAGCCGAGCACCCAGAAGAAGAGAACGGAACGTCGCTTGGGCTGAAGGGAGGTGTCCCAAAGGAGCTCTGCGTCCACAAGCATCAGGGGCGCGGCGACGAAGCTGGCGTAGGCGAGGGTGTAGTAGGCAAGGGTGAGAGGGGAGAGGAAGAACATGGGGGAGGCGATCTGGGAAAGCAGAACACCAGTGAAGATGATCCCCTCGGTCAGGCTCTTCCCGCCGGCGAAGAAAAGGCCTCCTTGAAAGAGGCGTGCGTCCGCCGGATGACGAAGTACGACACGAGCGCGATCGGGATGTAATCCCCCTGGGCGAGGATGAAGGAGGGCACGCTGCTCGGGTGCAACCCACCGACCCCCTCACCAGTGACGGTCAGAGTCAGTTCGAAGATCATGCCGAACAGCCAGACCAGGAAGACGTAGGCGAAGGGGGCGACGGCCCTGGGAAGGCGGATGAACTGCGAAAGGGGATGGCCCCGTGTCGCCGCCCACATGCCTCCCAGCATGAGGGCAACCAGGCCCAGATCTGCTGGCCAGTAGGGCGATCTTGGGCCGGAGGCCGTGGCAAGGCTGAGCACCCAGAACGCGAGGCCACCCAGGATCCAGAACCAGATGTTCCACAGGCCTCGCCCGAACATGGCCTGGGTCTTCGCAGGAGCAGTCAACCGGTCCTCCTTCGCCGCACCCTTGGCGGTGGATCGATCTCCCAAGGTACTACACGGCGGGCCGGCCAAAAGTCGCGGGGGCGGACGGCGATGGCCGGAGGCTCTGCTCCCGGGCGACCGACAACGGAAATCCCGGCCTTGCCGGAAGGAGGCCCGGCCCCGGTGCTGACCGGCGAGACCTGGCTCAACGTCGACAGGCCCCTGTGCCTGGCGGATCTGGGCGGCAAGGTCGTGCTGCCGGCCTCCGCCCAACCTGGTTCCGCGGGTCACCCGATGCGGACCCAGGGACGGATCGTCGAGGCAGATACCGCAAGGGCAAGCCATAAGCCGAGCGGTGAAGACATGAGCGCCATCCGTCTGCCCGTCTTGGCGCACCGGCCGCTCGCCTGAGCGGCGACGCTGGTAGGATTCCCCGCATGAGGGGTATCGCTCGATTGGGAAGGGCCCTCGCTCGGGGCACTCTCGCTGTTCTTGGCCTGCTCGCCCTGGCGGCGCTGATCATCGGCCTTCTGTTCACCTGGCTCAACAAGACGAACGGGGAGATCGCCTCTTCCGGGCAGAAGCGCACGTACCTGCTCTTCGTGCCCGGCACGCTATGACCCGGCCCGGCCGACACCGCTGGTGATCAGCCTGCACGGCTTCGTCGAATGGCCGGCCCATCAGATGCAGATTAGCGGCTGGAACGACCTGGCGGAGGAACATGGATTCCTGGTGGTGTACCCCGAGGGCACCGGGTTCCCACGCCGCTGGCGGGCCGGCGGGTGGCCGGGAGACCCGATGGCCGACGTGGTCTTCATCTCCGATCTGATCGACACGCTGTCGGCCGAGTACAACATCGATCCGGCCCGGATCTACGCCAACGGGCTCTCCAATGGCGGCGGGATGTCGTTCTTGCTGGGTTGCGCCCTCTCGGATCGGATCGCCGCCATCGGTGGCGTGGCCGGCGCCTACGCGCTCCCGCTCGAGGACTGCCTCCCGTCCAGGCCGGTGCCGATGATCATCTTCCACGGTACCGTCGACGCCATCGTGCCGTACCTGGGTGGGCCGTCGGAGGGCTCTGAGTTTCGATTGCCCGTCATCCCGGAGTGGGCTCGCAGCCCGCGCCGGGCTCAACGGGTGCGACGAAACCCCGGTCGACCTGCCCGAGAGCGGCGAGGCCAGCGGGATTCGATACACGGGCTGCCAGCAGGGGGCCGACGTCGAGTTCTACACGATCGCCGGCGGCGGACACTCCTGGCCCGGCGGGGGCCCGATGCCGGAGTGGATCGTCGGTCACACCACCCAGGACATCGACGCCACCCGCGTGATGTGGGAGTTCTTCAGCCGGTTTTCGATCGGGGAGTAGGGGTTCTCGGGCGCCCTCGCGGCCTATTCCCGCCGGCGGCAGGATCTCGAGTACGGCAAATACGCTCTTGGACAATGGGCCGAGGCCTAGGGCGTACAAGCCGCCTGTTGACGCCTTTCTGTTCTTCTGATAATCTGACGATCAGGCAGACCCCAGGGAGGGCCGCTTGATCGAGGCTTCGGAAGTCCAGATGGCGCAGAGGGGCGTCATCGTCATCCCCAAGGCGATACGCAAGGCATACGACCTGGAGCCGGGTGCCCGCATGACCTTGCTCGATCTTGGGGGCGTGTTCGTCCTGAGCCCTCGGGTCTCACAGGTGGATGCGCTGGCCGACCGGGTGTCGCGCTCGCTGGCCGAGCAAGGTGGGACCCTCGAAGGCATGCTGCGCACGCTCCGCGAAGAACGTGACCGCTACCAGCGCTAGGCCGAGGATCTTCCTTGATACGAGCGCGTTGTTTTCGGGGATCTGGTCCGACGAAGGAGGCGCCAGGATGCTCCTGCGCCTCGGGGAGTCGGGCGCCATTTCGCTCCTCCTCAGCCTCGGTACGTGCTGGATGAGCTCCACGCCGCGCTCGAACCGTAAAGCCCCGGCCGCTGTTCCCCTTGTCGCCGTGCTCCTCGATCGGGTGCGAGTTCGACATTGTCGCGGCGCCGGATGCAGTCTCATCTGCGTCTCGCCGGAAACCTGACCGACCATCCCGGCGATGCGGCCGTGCTCGCCGCGGCGTGGCAGGCTTCGCCGGACTTCTTCGTGACCCTCGACCGCCAACACTTCCTCGAGAACCGCAGACTCATGGAAAGCGCACCCTTCCCCATCGGGACCCCGGGAGACGCCTTGATCTGGATCCGTCGGCGCTTCGTCGAGGAGGCGCATCGAGGCGCCGGCGATTCGTAGGCCATCCGGGCCCGGGCCACACCAGGCGCGCCGGCTGCTCACCGGAGCCCCTCTCACCTCCAGATCGTCGACCCCCTGCGCCCCGCTCGAGTCCGAGGTGACCACCTCGCTCCCCCGCACCAGCGATCCGTAGTAGTTGCGCGCGTCGGCGACCACCAGCCAGCCGCCCAACGTGAACGGAACCGGCCCGTCGGCCGGCAGCCATTCCCCGTTGTACTTGCGGGCCACATGGACGTGCTTGCCCGTCGCCCGGCCGCCCTGACACGACGGGTGGCCGAGGGGATCGCCTGTCTCGACCCGCACCCAGGGCGAGATCATCCCCTGGTCCGCCAGGTGGTAGAACAGCAGCACCCAGCCGGTCGAACTCGCGGCCGTCGCCATCGAGGTCGAGCGCTACGGCGTTGTCGGCGGCGCGCACGACGAGGCCCGGGGCCGAGGCCGTGACCCAGGCAGGCGAGACCGCACACGGATCTCCGCCGGTGATCGGGCGAGAGGTCGATTGCGCCGCGTGGCGTCCCGGAAGACCAGGAATTGTGCGGGCCGGCGGTCAGGCTCCAGCGATCGCCCACCGGGAAGGGGAGTTCCAACGAAGGCTGTTCGATGCCGGGCGCCAGCAACGGGCCGGCGACCTCCGCTCGCCTCCAGGCGCTCCCGAACATCGACTCAAACACCGCCGGAAACCCTTGTGGGCCCTGCATGGCCTCGAGCCACCGGTCCGAGTCGGTCAGCAGGACGAACAGCCGCAGCAACGCCACCGAGCCGGCGTTGAGGGTCGGGTTCCAGCGGATCGTCCCGGCGCCGGCGGTGCTGACCTCGACCACCGTCCCGGCTCGCCAGCCGTAATAGCCCAGGTTGAGCTGGCCGGCGGCCACGGTGAGTTCGTCGTACAGGCCGGACCGTGCCGGCGATCCGGAACCCGATCGGGTGCTTGATCGCATCGGCGCTCGACGGCGTCCCGAAGACCCAGCCGCTCCGGTGTTCGAGAAGCCCCAGCAATAGCCGTGGGTTGACCGAGTTCTCGTCGGCCACCCGTTGGACGATGGCGGCTCCGTCGAGGACCGCCCCGTCGTCGAGCGCCTCGCTGTAGCGGCTCAGGTACCCGCCCGCCGACTGGACGAAGGCGAACACGTCGAAGTCGGCCGCGGTGGGTGAGTAGACCAGCTCGGCATCCGGCAGCAGGTCGCCGCCGGCCGAGATCGACTCCAGTTCGTTGGGGATCTCGAGCTGCACTCCGACCGGGACGTAACCGACGGCGGGAAGCAGGGCGATCCCTGAGATCCGGGCGGGCTCGACCTCGAATCGCCTGGCGATGGCCTCCAGGGTGTCGCCGGAGCGGGTGGTGTAGGCGAAGGGCAGGCCCGGAGGATCGATGCTGGGGAAGGGCCGGACGAGGATTGCGGGGGTGGCCGCGGCGTCGGGGTCTGTGTCGGCGGCAGCGTCGCGGTCGCCACCGGGGTGACCGCGGCGATGGTGGCCATGGCGTCGTCCAGGGTCATCTGGCGTGCGGGGAAGTTGCAGGCGGCGAGGGAGGCGAAGAGGGCGAGAATCAGAACCAGCAGGTGGGGGCGGACGGCGCGCCGTGCCATTTCGAAGGCGTCATGTTACCGCAGGTGCCGGCCGGGAAGAGGTGCGGGGATCGTCTCTGCATCCTCTCTCTGAATCGGCGATCGGTTCTGTTCAATCCTGCGCCTGTCGTGTTCGCTAGGTCAGAGTTCTCCGGGCCAGGAGCAGGCTCCCCACAAGGCCTGTGCCGACCCCGGCGACGGTTCGGAACAGCGGGATGGCGATCAAGAACAGCACCAGGGCGGAGTACTGCTCACCCCCCTCTCCGAAGATCTCGTGCATCACCACATCTAGAACCCAAGGTTGGACCTGGTCCCCAGCCAGGCGCCGTAGATGAAGGCGACGCCCAGAAGGAAGCCAGCCGTCCTTGCGACCCGCCTTCTTCCACCGATGACGAGCCAACCTCCAAGAATGCCTCCCAGCACGGCTCCCAGGATCACCCCGGAGCCGAGACCAAGGGCGGAGGCGAGCTTCGCAGCAGGGTCGTGCCCAGCAAGTCCTCTCGCAATCGCAACAACAATCCAACCTGTAGCTGCGGAGGCCGCTACGAGTATCACAGCACGACGCAGAGGTTTAGTCACCCCGCTCCCCCAGTGGTTTCTTCTCGGCCCTGGGAACCCTAGAGAATTGTGACGAATGTCACGCAACCGGGAATGGACGGAAGCCTGGTAGGGACCCGAATGAGAAGTGGTGTAGTGCGCGAGCATCTGGCGATGGGTTAACTCCGAGCACCTCCTCCCTCAGGGCGCTCCGGTCGTCGTAGTACCGAGTGAAACTCGCCCATTCGCTCGCAGGAGCTGAACCGTCAAACAAGTGTGTGACGTCATTCCACCCGGGTGCAACTCTGCGCGTGCTTCGCAGGGCTTCTCTGATCCCAAGCCCCGCCAGCTCTTCCGCTTGCCGACGGACTTCCGCGCGTGGGCTTTCGCCGATCCTCCAGGTAGTCAAGGAACTCGCGACAACGCCCACCAGCGGACTCTCCTCTACCTATCGACCATCCCGGTTGCAACCCCTTGAGCCGATGAACACTGAGACGGCAGAGAACTCCGACTTGAATGTGTCAACCTGATACCTGACACCTCGAGCGCCAACATGATCGCTCATCCGCGTAGCTCTCACTGGCAACAAGTCTAGCTTCATCCTTGCCGATCAAGCTGCCAAAAGTGTCCCAGCCGCTGACTGGAAGCTTTCGCACCTTGTCGTTTTCTCCATGTCGGAACATACCCTTCACAAGAGTCAATTCCCCTTCCGTGCATCCGCTACAACATCGGCCATTTCTTTCCAGAGGACGAGTCTCAAGCACCTGGTGCTCACGACCCAACTCGTCGTCGATAGCGAGGCGAAGGAAAGGCTGGCCGGTTCGTCGTCCTACGGCTGAGCCTCCCCTGACCCACCCGCTGAGGCAACGCATTGTTTGCCGAGGTAGATCAGACGCTGAGGTTCGCGCCATCAAGGCCAACCGTGCAGACCCAGCTGCAGGCAGGTTCATCTGGATATCGGCACGTAAACCCGCGCTATCAGCCGTGACGGCCAGAACCGCAGCTCCGCTGTGAAGATCCGACGCCAGAAGCCGCTGGTCAATGCCATCGACGCCCACCCGGTACAAGCGCCCCTCCCCCGGGAAGCTCCCTCCACGGCAATGTAGACGATTGTGTTCCCATCCGGGGCGAACATGCCGTTCGTGAATACACTGTCATCGACCAGGTACCCTCTCGTTCGTTTCTCACGATCCAATAGGCATAGCGAGAAAGCCGCCTGAGCCTCCTTTTCACAGACTACCAGTACCTTGCTTCCATCCGGCGATACCCTCGGCCACTTGTTGAACCCTCCCCCAAGAATCTAGCAGTTGAACCGTGCCAGCCCTCAAGTCAAACAGCCCGACGTCAATCCGGTTACCTGCAGAAACCTCGAAGACTACAAGGCGATCGTCCCATGAGAACGAAGGGAACCGCAATGCCGCTCCAGGGAATTGTGTCTCGCCCTCAACGAGGAGGCTCCGCTCGCCGGTAACGAGATCGAGGACTTCAATGGTCCCGCCGGAAGGGTCTGTCCCAAACGCGTAGTAGCGACGGCCTCGGGGCGATCTCGATCATTACGGCATCGACAGGGGGGGCCTAGTGGTTCGGACGTAGGGCCCAGAACCGTGTACAGGATTCGTCCTCTGGTTGCACTCGCTGACGAGATGATGGTAACTCGGGCAGGTCGGGGGAAATACCGTCTGGCGATGGCATATCCCGGGGCACGGCCTCGGAGGCCGGGAAACGGTTGTTCCCGATGGACCCGGAAGCCACAATGGCACGGCAAGAGTACAGCCCAACGGAAGCTCTTTGTCCGGTCCTGAGAAGCGAAGGATGATCCGTAGCTGCTGCAACGTGGGGACGGAGGGGCCAAACGACTGCCGCCTCCAACCGACGGTGACGGCGCGACCGCGCGGCCACGACGACTACAACCGAGGCCAACGGTGGACCGTCATTCGACCTGGGCAAGATCGGAACCGATCGATGGAAATCCCCGCCGTCATAGTGCGAGATGGACGAGAGGAAGACCCTGCCCCTGCCAAACTGACCGTCGCCGAGTTCCTCCCAATATATCCATGTCGACAGCAGTGACCGAGACAAGACCACCAGTGTCCCAGGCCATCGACGGGGAGACTGGTCACGTCCACAGGTACGGTCGTGACGGACCGAAACTGAGGGCGAAAGCTGAACGTAGAATGATGTCCGACTTCGTCAGCTCGGGGAGATATAAGGTGAGACGACCATTGGCGAGATTCACGTCTGCGAGGCCTGCTGGATTGCTAGTGATCTTATACGACATATCTCCGCACACGGAGACGCTCTGATAACTGATCTCGTCCAGAAAGCTGCCAGCCCTAGGTTGATACCTGATCCACTCGTCGAGGACGTAGCTCTGGAGCGCAGCTCCAGGAGCTTGCTGTGCGAATGAAAGACTTAGTATGGGTGGAGGGTGTACAACGAAATCGACCAGTGCATCGTTGAGCCAGCGGATGGGTTGCTGCCACCACGGGATCTCTGTCCGAGGTGGTCTGTGTCGGAGAATCATGTTCCGTGCGGCGGTATCGCTCTGGCGCGACAGCCCTCTCCCATGCCTCCCACCGCCGCATAGTCCTGCTGCTTCCAAGCGGCCGATGTCGAAGTCGATCCGGCCCACGGTGGCGGCGGCGTCGGAATTCGGATCGGCTCCGGCGTCGAGCATCTCTTCCTTCCCCTCCAGCCTGCGCCGCGCCGCTTCGCCGCTGCCGCCGCCGCGGCCAGCCAGGCGGCCGAAGGCGCATCGCCGCCCGTCGCCTGGTTGAGGATCTCGCCCATCAACAGGTCGTGCTCGGCCTGGCTGCTCGCCTCGGCAATTCGCTCCGCTTCCGCCTTCTCCCGCCTCCGCCGTCGCATTCGCGCTGCCGCATCTCCTCCCTCTGCGTCGCACACTTGTCCTCCTTCCGCCTGCGCGCCTGGTCGAGCCGCATAGGCCGCCGCGGCAGCCCGCAGCGCCAACGCTGCGCCGCCGTAGACCACGCTCGAGGGCATCGCCAGCATCGAACCGCTGCACCCGGCGGCGGCGCCGGCGAAGTGGGTCGCCAGGTGGACCGCTCCGGGCGGGCCTCGCCGGAGCCGGAGGCGGAGCGCCGAACAGGATCGTCAGCGGCGTCCGCGTGGCCGTCGGGGAACGCGTGGGTGTGAGCCGCCGAAGTGCCGCTGGCGGCAGCGGCGGACAGGGGTCTGGCGCTGGAGAACAGGTCGAATAGCTTGACGGCGGCTGCCGGAGTGTCCGTCGGCACCAGGAGGTCTTCGTGTCGGCTCTGTCAGTCGGGGTGGGGGTTGGCAGCACCAAGTCTGACCGTGAAGCTTCGGCCTGAACTCGTTCCCCGCCGACGTCGCGGGCGTCGAGGTCGATGTCGTGCATGCCCTCCCCGAGGCCATCACCTGCCCCAGGTGATCGTCTGTGCTGGTGGCGCTCCCGCCGCCGGCTGATGCCCATCCCGTCGGACGTCAGGTCCCAGTCGGCGATCCCGCTGCCGCTGTCCTGGACCATGACCAGGACACCCAGGGTCTCGCCGCAACCCGGGCAGAACGACGGCACCGCGTTCCAGGTCCATGAAGATCGAGCGACGCTGTCAATGTCGACGCTCAGGCCTTCGCTGGTGGTGTCGCGACGATGTCTTGATCGCTCGCAGCTCGACGTCGTGGCTTCCATCGCCGAGGGTGATCGCCAGATCGCCATAGCAACTCCACCGCCGCCATCGACCACGTCCAGGCTGGCCAGACCTGAGACCGTGGTCGCTGGCCAGGCCGCCGACAACCAGCGCCGACGAGACCAGCTGGATGTTCCTCCACCGGTGCCGGAGATCGACCCGTTCATCGACGGATCTCCGCCGTCCAGCAATCCTCCGGCCGAGCCCATCCGCGAGGTGTCCCCGAACGAGGAGATAGCCCAGAAGTCGAACTCGATCGCCGCCTTCGACCAGCGGCAGGCCGCACGACGGGCCGGAGCAGTAGAAGGGTGTGCTGTTGTGGGTCCCTTCCAGGCCGATGATCGAGTAGCCCGAGACCGGCTCGCTCCCCGAGAGCGACAGGCTGGCCCCGCCACGGCACCACCCGCCCGACCCCGGGTGAGCCGCAGTCCACCGACCCGTCGACCGTAGCCTCCGGCAGGGTGGTCTGGTTCTCCACCTGCCTGCAGCCTTGCTGGCCGGAGCTGCACAAATCGATGCTCTCGCTCTGGTTCAGGTCGCAGTACGGTCCGGGGCAGAAGGAGGAAACCGACCAGCCACACACGCGCTCGAGGTGAAGTACCCCCAGGGGCTCGGGCAGGACCCGTCGGGAGGCTCGTAAAGGGTCAGGCTGCAGCCATACCAGCCTGTACCGGGCGGATCTCGTAGACCACGTCATAGTCGCAGACCAGCCGCTCCCAGGAAAAGGTCGAGATCGCCGGTCGGGGCCGGTGTAGTCGGCCAGCGCCCAGCCCGGCCCAGGGTCAGGGCGCCCAGGGCCAGCAGGCCTGAGGAGAGCAGTCGATGGAGAGACATACCCTGAGGCGCACGACGCTTGTGACCCCCGTGGTAAGGCGACGTCCGGGCTCTCAAGCCCGGGAAAACGGGGAGTACTCGAGTACCACCTAAGGTACATCACAACTCGCAGTGGTTCAAGACAACCAAACGGGCCAAAGCTACGCCAGACCGGACCATGAGATCGGGCCCGAAACGTCAGGCACGGTCCGAGGCGCTTCCCCAGAAAGAACAGTAACCCGCGCCAACCACACGCTCTCCGGCAATCGGCCCGGGATGTTAGGCGATCCACGATTTCCCGCGCTATTAAGCGAATTGGGTTGTTGGTTAAATAGCGTGGTATGCTATTCAACGATCGCAGAGCGCAGGGAGGCCCCGCAGTGCATCGAGGCCCGACGGGCCAGTACAAGGTGACGTCCGCCGGCGGTGAACAGGGTCGGGCTTGTCTACCCGGCCCCTTGCCGCCGGATCCGCCGCTGGAGCTCACCCACGAACGACAGCGTCTGGTCGAGCACCGCCACGCTCACGCTGGGACGGCTCGACAGCGTCACGCTGCTCCTGCCGGACCCCGATGTCTTCCTCTACGCCTACGTCCGGACGAAGCCGTGCATCTACATCCAGATCGAGGGAACCCAATCGTCGCTCGCCCAGCTGCTGCTATTCGAGCTGGAAGATGCGCCAGGCGTACCGCTGGACGACGTGGTGGAGGTTTCCAACTACGTCGCCGCGCTCAATCACGGGCTAGACCGGCTGCAGCGAGGATCCCCCCTCTCGAACCGCCTCGTTCGGGAGATGCACGCTCGTCTCCTGGAACGGGGCCGGGGGAGCGGGATATCCCCCGGCCAGTTCCGTCGCTCCCAGAACTGGATCGGTGGCCCTCGGCCGGGTAACGCCCAATTCGTCCCGCCGCCCCCTGAAACGTCGGAGGCTGCATGGCCGCCCTGGAGCGGTTCCTTCACGACGACACTTCGCCATTCTCCGCGCTGGTCGAGCCGCCCTGGCCGCACCGTCCAGTTCGAGACCATCCACCCGTTTCTCGACGGCAACGGCCGCGTCGGCCGCTTGCTGATTGCCCTGATGCTTCATCATGCCGGCGTCCTGCGCCAGCCGCTGCTGTATCTGAGCCTCTATTTCAAACAGCACCGCGATGAATACTACCGCCTGCTCGATCCGTCCGCCGCGATGGCGACTGGGAAGCCTGGCTGGATTTCTTCCTCGAAGGCGTGATCGAAACCGCTGGCAGCGCGGTTGACACGGCGCACCGTCTACTCGCTCTGTTCCAGAACGACGAGGCACGGCTCGCCGCACGGGGCGCGGCAGCGCCAAGTCTGCTGAAAGTATATGGCGCGCTGCGGGCACGGCCGGTGGCAACGATCAACGACATTCACCGCGCGCGCACGCGTCAGCTACCCGACCGCTGCCCGTGCCATCGAGATCCTGGCGGCCGGCAGTGGCCCGCGAACTCACCGGCCGACGGCGCAACCGCGTGTACGCCTACGACCGCTATCTCGCCATCCTCAACGAAGGCATGGAGCCCATTTGAGAGCCATTCGTCGACCGTTTGATCACACGGAAACCGCTGCGCCCCGGAACGACCACCAGGACCGCAGGGCGTGGGGCCGAGAACCAGGGGCGACCTGTATAATCCCCATCGTGAATAGAAAGCCGACGCTCGAGACTGTTCTGCCAGTCCTGAGGAGGAGATGCTACCGGACCTCCGGGCTCGCTACCGCGTCGAGGAAATCGCCGTATTCGGTTCGATCACCCACCCGCAGTTGGAGAATCCAGCCGGGGATATCGACTTGCTCGTCTCGTTTAGCGAACCCCCGGCCTCCTTGCCGTTCGTCGAACTGGAGAACCTGCTATCCGACCGACTGGGTTCCCCGGTCGATCTGGTCCTCCGCAACGCCCTCAAGCCCCCGCATCGGCGCCCAAATCCTCCGAAAGCCTCGTTCCTGTATGAGGGGCAAGTCGGAGTTCCGGGACTACGTGGACGACATGCTCGAGGCCACTGAAAAGGTGGCCACCTTCACCTCCGGGATGACCGAGCAGGAGTTCCTCACGGACGAACGCACCCAGTACGCCGTCGTGCGTGCGATCGAGATCATCGGCGAGGCCTCGAAGAAGATCCCTACGTCTTTCAAGGAAGAATACGCCGTCGTCCCCTGGCGCGAAGTGGCCGGCATGCGGGACAAGCTCATCCATGACTACTTCGGGGTTCGATGCCGCTGTCGGTCTGGAGGACCGCCATGGAAGACGTTCCGGCGATCGCAATGGATCTGCGTCAGGTCATGGCGTAGGTCCTGAAGATAAATCTAGGTCAGTGCGGACCCCTTCGTCCGGGTCCCTCCTGGGCCAGAGTTGGTGAGAGAAGCCTTGTGCCATAAATATGGCTACTGCCGACATGCCAACAGCAACAATCAGGCTTGCTAAAGCCACGTTCCCCGTTCTCGATAACGAGGTGCCGAAGCTTGCCCCCACAACACCACGCCCTAAGAACTCCGAGAAGCCCAGATCCATGTGAAGATCCTGCGCCCAACACGGGTCTGGGGAGTGGCCTGTTCTCTCCACAGAAGCGACGAGGCGGCGCTTGAGATCGCCGGCAACGTCCAAGCTACGGTATAGAGAGAATCAAAATGAGGGCTACCACACCCCAGAGCCACACACCGTAAGAAAGCGCCCCAGAACCATATGCCCATCGCCAAGAAAAACATGGTGACAACCACAGTTCCGCCCAGTCTCGGCACGAGGGTGTGGTCCTTCCATGCCCACACTGTGAACAGTGTCCCGAGTAAGAGTGCCAATCCCGCAACCACAAGCATGATGATCGAAGGAAACCGTGACGAAATGAGTGTGGCAAGCAACAGAAGAGTCGCAGAGATTCCATTAGGTCACAACACCCATGCCAAGGACCTCCATAGGGGCCATGCGGCGATCGGGGGTTGAACCTCCCGGCCGTTCACTCTTCCGCACGACTCTTGGCGTCCCTACTCCTAACATTGTCTTGACCATCGGACAGGCGATCAGTTGGCCCGAAGAAACCCCAACCGCCTGAGGTCCAAGCCTTCTCTTCACCACTGACCCCTTCCCCGGCCCGAACTCAGACACAGCCCCTGTCCCTCACGCCGAATGGCCGCTGTCCTGCCCCTGACCGCGGGAGCCTACGGCTGGCGAAAAAGTTCCGCCCGGCGAAACTTGAAATCAACCGAAAAAGTGGGATGAGCCGGAACCAGGAAGACTGCCAATCCAGAGTACAGCTCACCGCCCTCGCCGAGTATCTCATTCAAGACAACATCGACGATCCAGATGGACGGTTGGGCCACATTCCATGCGGCGAGCACTACCAGAACTGCGAAGAGTGCTCCCGCAGTTCCGGCAACTCGGCGGGTCCCGCCGAGAGCCAGCCACGCGGCGAAGATGCCGCCCAGGATGCCGCCCATGATTGGGCCGGTACCCAGGCCGAGGGTGGAGGTAGAAGCTGAGGCCGGGTCCCCGCCCGACAGGCTCCTTGCCCCGATCATGGATCAGGGCGCCCCAGAGCTGCGGAGAGAAGCGAGAGTTGAGCCCTGCGCATGACCCTCTCCTATCGGGTCAGCGGGGTCCTCAAGGCCGTCCACAGATGCCTGCCGTGGCCACCTGCGGTGAAGCTAGCTTCTGATTCCATGTTGGGCAAACACATCCGTAGGACTAGGCCTAGATGCGAGGGCGAGCCAGCGGTAGGAGGCAAGAACCCCGATCGTCACGAGAAGAACTGCTGACAACCCGAACAGGCCGATCACAAGCATCGCTCCGTAGCTCGCCCACCCTTGTCTAAGCCAAGCGCCAGTGAAGACGGCGGCCCCAACAGCACATCCTTGAGCGACGAAAATCCATGGTACCCAGGCCCCTTGCCGGTGGCCAGCGCCTTGATCATCTACCGGTGATCGAGGAGGTGGACCTCGGCGCCCAAAGCAACGATGCCATTATCGACAGGGCGTATACGCCAGCAAGCAAGATGCCCATCGGCGATGGGGCAGGTGACGAGCTTGGGGAGGCTCCAATCGCGATCCATAGGCTGTAGAAGGAGAGAACCAGGAGCATCGTTGAGTAGTAGGCGAGGTTGGTGAGTGCCACGCGGCGAGTACTAGAGACTGTCTTCCTGCTCCGCCGTTTCCAGCGCTTCAGCGCGAGAAATGAAGCGACACCTACGGCGAGAACTGCGATCGAGGGTACAAGGCTTGGGATCAGTGTGCTTGGAGGGTTCTTCGCGATCCCGATCCCTACTACCCAGAACAGGAAGCACGCCAGGGGAGAAGTTAGGAAGAACGAGGTTCTTCGACGTGGGATCTCGTCCAAGATGGCTTCCCACAGGCGATCGAAGGCGTAGCTCGAGGATGCCTCTTTCGAGGCATGCTCCGGGCGTCCCTTCGGTTCTCAATGCGTGAACTCCCATGATCTGAATAGGTCCGCCACTTTCTCGACGAGAAGCTGCCGGGTTCCCGCTTCCTCAAGCGTGTATGAGATCCCGATTGCCACGGCTGCTCCTACGACACCCCCAACAATACCTCCAATCACGGCTCCGGGCACGGTTCCGACGAGCGGGAGGGCGACGTTGGCTGCCAAGCCACCCGAGACGGCCCCCGTAACCATCCCTGCGACGAAGCCAGCGGCAAGCGTAGTTCCAACAGTTATCCCTGTGTCCACCGTCAGTGCTGCGGCGAATTCGTGTCGGTCTGACCTCCCTCGATCGAACGCCTTTCCATCCAGGAAAAGGTTCGTCGTCAAACCCAGAAGGGTGCCTTTCGATTTCAGCCTCGGACTGCACACGTGACAGGAGATTGGACGAGGAGGCTCCAACTCGCTATGCCAACCCAATTCACGTACTCCCAAATCCCGACGGCGCCTCTCGCGTCTCTCGGCCCAAAACTCGGAGAATTCCAAATTCCTCGAAAGTTCGGACTTGCCTCCCAGCTAGAATGAGGGTCGGCGATCTTGTCCGCCAAACTCACGCCCTGCCTGAGTCCACTAAGGTCAAAGGCGAACCCGTCGCGATGCTCACCCTGCTCTTCCCCTTCACGGTGGATTCGTGCGGCCCTCTCCCTCTCCCACCCCTTCCCTGCCGCGTAGTCCTCCTGCTTCCACCTGGCCAGGTCGAAAGGCGGCGGTTCCGGCGGCAAGGCCGGCTCCAGCATCCGCTCCTTCCACTCCAGGCTCCCCGGCTTCGAAGGCTCGTCGTCGTCCCGTCGGCCTCCTGGCGCGGGGGCAAACAACTTCGGCGGTGAAGCGGCACCGGCGCCATCTTCCAGCCCCCTCCGCTCCGCGTCCCTCCGCATCACCTCTGCTCCTGCAGCCGCGGCCGCAGCGTACAGCGCCCCCAGGCGGGCACGTTCGGCCTCTTCCCGCGCCTCCGCCTGGGCATTCAGGCGCCGCATCTCCTCTCGCTGCCTTGCCTCCTCCTCCTTCCGCTTGCGGGCCTGGTCGAGCGGCATAGGCCGTCGCGGCAGCACCCAGCGCCAACGCCGCGCCTCCGTAGACCACACCGGAGGGCAGCGCCAGGATCGAACCCTGAGGCGAGGCGCCGGCGAACGGATCGGCGGGTGGTCCGCTCCCGGCGGGGTCGCCGGAGCCGGAGGTGGAGCGCCGAACAGGATGGTCAGCGGCGTGCGCGTGGCCGTGGGGAGACGCGTGGGTGTGGCCGCCGAGGGCCCCTGGGGCGTAGCGGAAGGGAGTCGCGCGCGGAGAACAGGTCGAAGAGCGACGGCGGCTCCGGGGTGTCGGTCGGCACGGGAGTCTTGGTCGGCACCTCGGTCGGGGTGGGGGTCGGCAGCACCAGGTTGACGGTGAAGCTGGCGCCCGACTGGTTCCCGGCCACGTCGCGGGCCTCCAGGTCGATGTCGTGCAGGCCTGCCCCCGAGGCCGCTACCGTCCCAGGTGATCGTCTGGTTGGTGGTGCTCCCGCCGCCGGCGACGCCCACACCGTCGGCGGTCAGGTCCCAATCGGCGATCCCGCTGCCGCTGTCTTGAACGATGACCAGGATGCCCAGGGTCTCGCCGCAACCCGGGCAGAACGACGGCACCGCATCCAGATCTACAAACGGAGACACACTGTCGACGTCGATGCTCAAGCTCTCGGTGGCGGTGTTGCCGGCCACGTCGACGGCTCGCAGGTCAACGTTGTGGCTCCCTTCGCCCAGGGTGATCGGCCCACCGTAGGACACCCACCCGCCTCCGTCGACCTTCACGTCCAGGCTGGCAATTCCGGAGACTGCGTCGCTGGCCGAGGCGCTGATGGTCACCTCGGAGACGAACCAGCCGTTGTCGCCACCGGTGCCCGAGATCGAACCGTCCAACGACGGGTCGCTGCTATCGAGCGACCCGCCGGCCGAATCCATCCTGGACGTGTCGCCCCACGACGAGATCGCCCAGAAGTCGAAGTCGTTGCCGCCCTCCACCAGAGGCAGGCTGCACGACAAACCGGAACAGTAGAAGGGCGTACTGTTGTGCGTCCCTTCCAGGCCGATGATCGAGTAGCCCGCAAGCGGCTCGGTTCCCGAGAGCGACAGGCTGGCCCCGCCCCGGCACCATCCGCCGGAGCCCGGTTCGCCGCAGTCGACGCTCCCGGCCACCGTCGCCTCCGGATGGGTGGTTTGGCTCTCCACCTGCCGGCAGCCGCTGTTGGTCGGAGCTGCACGAATCGATGCTCTCGCTCTCGTTCAGGTCGCAGTACGGTCCGGGGCAGAAGGAGGAAACCGACCAGCCGCACACACTCGACGTGAAGTACCCCCAGGGACTCGGGCACGATCCGTCGGGAGGTCGGTACAGAGTCAGGCTGCAGCCATACCAGCCTGTACCGGGCGGATCGTAGACCACGTCATAGTCGCAGACCAGCCGCTCCCACGAGAACGTCGAGATCACCCGGTCGGGCCCGGTGTAGTCGGCCAGCGCCGACCCGGCCAGGGTCAGCGCGCCCAGGGCCAGCAGGCCTCCGGAAACCAGTCGCTTGAGGGTTCGAACCCTGAGCCGCACGCCCCCTGTGACCCCCTTGGTGAGGCGACGTCCGGGCTTTCAGGCCCGGAAAACGGGGAGTACTCGAGTACCACCTAAGGTACATCACAACTCGCAGGGGTTCAAGACATCAAAACGGTGCGAACCTGGGTCAAGCAGGGCCACGCGAGCGGCGGGTTCCCACCATGGGCGTGTTGAGACGCCAGCCTCGCCATTGCCGCGAGGCCTCGCCACGGCGCTCGCGCGGCGGTCCACGCGTGGCGAACGCAAGTGGCCGACGCCCGCCGCTTTCCCTCCGCTTCCCTCCGCTACACTCCGGGGTGCTTCGCGAACAGGGGAGGGGTAACGTCCTTCGGCTTCGCCTCAGGATGCTTCGCGAGGGGTCTGGGGGCCAACCCCTTCGCTCCGCTCCGGGGTGCTCCGCGATAGGGAGGGGAGTTTCCCTCCTCTGGCCTCCCAAAGACTGTGATCGGCGTTCGCGGGCTGGTTACCATTCAGGGGGCAGGGGGGAGGGAAAGTGCTTTCCCCTCCCCCCTCGCCCCCTTACCCCCACCCCCCTCCCTAGCAAACGGCGGGGAGCGGAGTCTTCCCCGGATGACGCGATACCGCCGTATAGCGTTCGAAGGCCACCTCAACCACCAAGGAACCACAGAGGAGGATCCAAGGCGCCGACCTCGCGGCTGGGCGAGACCAAAGCCGCGGCGCCCCTGCTCTTCGAACTGAGATCAAGACCATCCGCCCCATTCCCTCCGTTCGGCTGCGGGATGCTTCGCAAACCGGGGAGTGGTTCGTCCTTCGGCGAAGCCTGTCCTGAGCAGAGCGAAGGGCCTCAGGATGCTCCGCGAGGGGGTCTGGGGGACCAACCCCTTCGATCGGTGCTGGCGTCAGCGCATCAGCCGATTGCCCCTCTCCACCTTTGGGACTATCCTCGAAGAGACCCTCAGACTCGTCCGAGGTCCACGGAGCCATCCCATGCCCCCCCACGCCCGCCTCGCCTCCGCCGCCACCGCACTTCTCGCAGCCTCGATCGCCTGCCAGGCGGTCGCACCATCCGTCCCTTCCGGGACGGATCAGGCCGCCACCCCGCGCCCGACCCGTCGCCCGTCCTCCGGCCCGGCGCTGGACGCCTTCGTTGTCAACTTGTCCGAGCCGTTCTTCGAAGCCGCCGCGCCGCTCGCCTGGTCACCCGCCCCCTACGCGGGTGCGCCCGTCCCCCTCGGGGTCGATCTCGAGACGGTCGCCAACCCGGAAGTCATCGCCGGGCTGACCGCGGAACAACGGGCCTTCCTCAGCCAGAACGGCTTCGTCGTGGTCCATAGCCAGGAGCCTCAGTTCAACGACATCCGCTACAACACCGCCTACGTCCAGGGCCAGCCGTTCTTCCGCACCACCGACGAGGCCTTCCACGCCCTCCACCTGCTGTTCGACGACATGCTCAAGGCCCTCGAGCAGCAGGCGCTCCGCCTCCAGATGCTCGACATGCTGACCGCCACCCAAGACCAGGTGCGCAGTACCGCCGCCGAAGCCAGCGGTACCTCGATCGAACAGGACGTGGCGCTGGCCGAGGCCTACCTCGAAGTCGCCATCCAACTGTTCGACCCGGAAGCCGCACCGCCCCTGGCGCTGCCCGATCAGGTGTCGGCCCAACTGGCGCAGATCATGGCCGCCGGCGGGCGAGACGACTCGGCGCTGTTCCCCGACTTCGAAGACGACTACGGCGCCTACAAGCCCGTCGGCCACTACGCCGGAGATCCCGAACTCGAAGCCTACTTCCGCGGCATGACCTGGCTCGGCCGGGTCCACTTCCCGCTCGGCAAGGCCGACGACCCGGCCTTCGTCCCGTCGCGCCTGCCCGTGATCCTCACCCTGGCCCTGCGCCAGGCCCGGGTGGGCGAGATCGCCGGCGGCCAACTCGTGGGGCAGATCCACCGGGTGCTCGACTTCCTGATCGGCCCGACCGATGACCTGGGTCCGCTGGAGTACGCCGCGCTGATGGACACGGTCTACGGGCCCGGACCCGACCATCGCCGATCTGGCCGACGACGGCGCTGTGGGAGACCTTCCGATCCTCGACCGGCGACCTGCCGGCCCCCCAGATCCACTCGACTTTCCTAGACTTCAGTTCTCAGCTGGAGGTCGAGAAGGGCTGGCGCTTCCTGGGCCAGCGTTTCACCATGGACGCCGACATCTTCCAGAACCTGATCTTCGACAAGGTCGATCCGCTCCCCGACGGCACCCGTCGAGAGTTCCCGACCGGGCTCGACGTGGCGGCCGCCTTCGGATCTCGTGCCGCGGCAGGAGGAGCTGGTCGAACGCGGCGACACCGCCTTCCCGAAGTACGAGGAGAACCTGCAGGCGCTTCAGGACGCAGCCGAGGCCCAGCCCGAGGAGCAATGGCTGGGCCGGGCCTACAGCGCCTGGCTGTACTCCTTCCTGCCCGTCCTAGCGGAAAAGAACGAGGCCTACCCCGACTTCATGCGCAGCCAGGCCTGGGCCCTGAAGGATGTCAACGCCGTCCTGGGGAGTTGGGCCGAGCTCAAACACGACACGGTCCTGTACTCGAAGATGCCCGAAGGCACTCGGCGGTGGCGGGCCGCCCACCTCGGACCCGGCGCCCAGCTACGTCGAACCGAACCCGCTGGCCTTCTACCGCATGGCCTATATCGCCCGGGCCATCGGTGAAGGGATGGAGTGGCGGCTCGACCCCGCCATCCTGACGGCCCAACCCTACGACTTCACCGACCCGTCGGCCTATCAGTATTTGTCGTTGATGCAGCAGCTGGCCGATCAGCTCGAGGCGCTGGGCGATGCGGCCGCAGCACAGCTGGCCGGGCAGGACCTCGAAGACCTGCGCTACGCCATCACCGGCTGCCTCGGTTTCCACGAGTGCACCTACACCGTCACGCCGTACAACGTGCCGATCGGCGAGATGCCCGAGGTGCCGATCGTGGCCGCGGTTTCCGGCGCCGGAGACTCGGTGCTGGAGGCCGCCACCGGCTACGTGGACCGGATCTACGTGATCGTCCCGCTCGAAGGACGCCTGGTGGTGGCCCAGGGCGGGGTGTTCTCGTACTACGAGTTCCTCCAGCCACGCAGCCAGCGCCTGACCGACGACGAGTGGCGCGAGCGTCTCGACACCGGGGCCGCGCCCGAGCGGCCTGCGTGGACCGGGGGCTTCTCATTCGAGGGCGGAAGCCACACCGAAGCGCTGTTCTTCCGGGTGGGGGATACCTACCTCGTCACGGAGGCCGGTGACCGCTACAACCTGCGCGCCTCGCCCTCGACAACCGCTCCCATCCTGGGAGTCATTCTCGAAGGAAAGCTACCTGACCTTCGTCGACGGCCCGGTTGAGAGCGGCGGGACCACCTGGTGGAAGGTCGACTGCGAGTGGTGCTCGTTCGACGGGGCTACCCCGGAAGGGCAGGGCTGGATCGTCGAGAACGCGGAGTGGCTGGCGCGGTCGTACTGAGCGCCCGGCCCCCGGCCCGCCCGTGACTCCACTTCGACCCACCCCCACCGCCGTCCTCTTCGACTACGACGGGGTCCTGGCCGACACCCTCGAGGCTATGCTGCGCTTCGCCGGCGAGACATGTGCCGAAATGGGGGTGCCACGCACACCGACGGCAGCGGACCTCGACGCCCTCCAGACGATGTCGTTTGTCGACCTCGGGCGGCAACTCGGCGTCCCAGCCGCTCGCGCGCAGGAATTCGCCCGACGCACGATGGCGCGCTTTGAAGCCAGGCCGGCACGCCCCGGCTATCTTTGAGGGGATGGGGGATGTCGTTCGCCAGGCGGCGAGGCGCGGCCAGGTCGGGATCGTCACCGGCAGCAGTGCCCGCGCCGTCTTGCGATTCCTCGAAGCTCACCGCCTGCAGTCCAGCATCGACGTGTTGATTCCGGTTGAGCACCCTGGTTCTACGCGCTGAGAAGATCCTGGCGGCACTGCGCCAACTCGGCCGCACGCCGGAGGAGGCCTGCCTGATCGGCGACGCGGTCAGCGATATCCGGGCTTGCCGCGAGGTGGGCGCGAAATCGATCGCTGTGGGTTGGGGGCATCAGAGCGAGTTCCGGTTGGCGGCGTTGAATCCGGACCACATGGTGCGAAGTTCGAAAGAGTTGGGGAGGCTGCTGGAGAGGATCGGCTAACGGGGGGAGCTCGCCGCCCAACGGACCCTGGGGAGCCGGGCCTGGCGTCAAGTCCCCGGCAGGGCCTGAAACTTGTTCGCCTAGAGAAAAGTAGAGCTCAGGGGGATCGACGAGATGCCGCTGCGGGCGGTTGGCCTGAGCGACGTCGTTCACCCACCTCTGCCAAACCGTTGTGGATCGGGAGGAAGAACACCGGCAAATCGGTCCCCTCCACCACGCGCAGCGCCACGTTCCCCATCCACAAGCCGCCCAGGCCGCGCCGCACCCGGCTGGTCATCAGGATCATGTCGGCCGCCGTGCTCCGACCGACCTGGACGATCGTCGTCCCCGGCCGAGAGCCCGTCACCAGGGTCCGAACCGAGGGGACCTCGTCGCCGGCCGCCTCTCGCACCCCGGCCAGATAGGCCCAGGCCCGTTGCTCGGACTGTTTCCGAGCCTCCTCGAGCGACGCCAGCCCCACACCGAATGCTCCCGGGTCGGGGGCTTCCGGCACGGTGAGCAACAGGAGCTCGGCCTGGAACGCATGACCCAGCCCGAGGGCGTAGTCCATCAACCGCTCGGCCTGCTCGGAACCGTCCAGGGTCACCAGCAGCCGTTCGAGTGCTACCTGCGGGGTCTTCCCGTTTTCCGCCTGGACCAGCAGCACCGGTTTCGAGATCTCCTGGGCGATCCGGCTGGCCACCCCGCCGCTCAGCCAGTGGCTCGAGCCGGATCCGCCGCGGGTGCTGGCGACCACCAGGTCGGCATCGCCATGCTCCACCATTTCTCTTGCGACCTCGACCACCGACCCTTCTCCGACCACGTAGCCGGCGTCGATTTCCTTGTCGCTGAGGGCCTCGGCCCACTGCCGCACGTAGTCGGCCTGTTCCCGGTAACGTGTGATCAGGGTGATCTTGGCGGACAGCCTGCCGGCGATGGCCTCGGCCATCGGCAAGGCCATCTCTGCATGGACCGATCCATCCAGGGGCACCAGCAGATGCTCGAAGGTCGCCCGATGACCCTGCCAGGGGAACTCGCGCCGCGGCGCAAACGGCATCGGCGCCCGCTCATCCGCCGGCGCGACCGCCACGGACAGCGGTGTTTGCGCCGCCTTGAGGGCCTGCCCGTAGCCGAAACCTCCGAGCAGGGCGCCTTCGATTTCGCCGACCTGGTCCAGAACCGGGCTGGGCGGACCGAGGGTGTTGCGGAAGTAGGTGAACAGCAGATACAGGGCCGGGATGAATACCAGGTAGGCCCAGGCCCCTTCGAAGAAGCGCTCCTCGAAGATCAACACCGTGGCGGCCGTGGTCAGCGCCGCCGCAGTGAGCGTGCCGAGCAGTGTGGCCGAATCGCGCAGCGAGTTCGCCGCCGTCCGCAATAGGCGTTTGGAGGCGGCCCAGCCTGTCAGGCTGAGCAGAATGAAGACCCCGGCGGCATACAGCGCCAGGTAGGTTTCCTCGTGGGTCCCGAGAATCAGGAACGCCGCAGTGACGATCCCGACCTGGATCCATACGGGCCGGTGGGCCACGTCGAAGCGATTGCGTTGTCCCAAACCGGCCGGGATGTAGTTGCGGTCCCACAGACCGAGGGCCAGGTTCTGCAGACCCTGGGCGCTGGCAGCCGAAGCCGACATCAGGACCAGAGCTCCGACCAGGGTGCCGGCGTAGGCCAGGGTCGGGGGCAGCAGCGCGTCCATCGCCTGGGTGAAGACCGAGACGCCTTCCTTTAGAGGATCCGACAGGGCCAGGATCGCCGGGCCGACGATTAGCATCGTGGCGGCGGCCGTGGTCATGATGATCAGCAGGCTGCCGAACGCCTGTCGGCTCCGCTTCTCCGGCGGGCCTTCATAGGCCGCCACCAGATTGGCAAAGACCTCGATCCCGGTCATCACCGCCAGGATCCGAGCGTAGCCGGCGAAGGTGTATTTCAAGTACGGGCCCTGGAAGGCCTGGAGGTTGATCGGGGGCAGGCGCAGGCCGAACCGCAGCAGCGCCGCGACCACCATCGTCCACAGCAGGAGCAGCACGCCGGCCGTGGCCGGACCGAAGGCGCGGGCAGCCACCTTGGGTCCGCGGTTGACCAGCCAGCCGATACCGATGCTCAGGGCGATCGCCAGGAAGGTCCGGTATTGAATTCCGAGAAGATCGAGGTTGAGGGCCGGGAAGCGGTCGGCGATGAAGGTGACCATCGCCGCCATGCTGACCAGGAAGGTCAGAGTGTATTCAATGAAGGTGATGGCGGCGTTGATCTTGCCGGCCCACGGTCCGAACTCTTCTTCGCTCAGGCCGCTGCCGCCGCTGCCGTCGGTGATCCAGCGCATCACCAGCCGGTACATCAGGGAGACCACGGCGATGGTGAAGACCACCATCCACACCGTGGTCCCGAAGGTGACCGAGGCCACCCCGGCGACGACGATCAGGCGCAGGAACGGGCCGAAGACGTACAGGGGGGAGGTGGCCGGGTCGCCGCCACCGGCCAGGGCGCCCTCCAGGGAGGTCGAGAGTTTGTGGGAGGGGGCAGCCAAGAGTTGTGATCCTTAGGGTCGCCGCGGCGAGGCCGGCTCCCGGCGCGAACAGCGCCTGCTGGCTTTGTGCGTGGTCGCCGCCGCCGCAGGCGCGACAAGAGGGAAGGATACCATGGACCCTGCCCCGCGCTTTCACGGTATGCGATACTTCCCGCTGTCCGACATGGACGCACAGGCAGGCGAGGAGGGGAGATGTTCGGCTACCGCTACGTCAAGGTCCAGCCCACCGAGTACCTGATCCAGTACCGGCGCGGCCGGGTGGTTCGCCAGGGGCCGGGCCTCAGCCTGTTCTACTTCGCTCCCACCAGCCTGCTGGCGGTGATCCCGATCGGCAGCCTCGATGTTCCTTTCATCTTCGAGGAGGTCACCGGCGACTTCCAGCAGGTCACGGTCCAGGGCCATCTGACCTTCCGGGTGACGGAGCCCAAGCGCCTGGCGCAGCTGCTGAACTTCACCCTGGCGCCCAACGGCCGCGAGTACCGCTCGGAAGATCCCAAGAAGCTGCCGCAGCGCCTGACCAACGCCGCCCGGGTGATCACCCGGACCGCTCTCAAGAACCTGACCTTGCACCAGGCGCTGGGTCGCTCCGACGAACTCGTCGCCTCCCTGGCCAAGGCGTTGCGCGCCACCGAGACCGTCACGACCCACGGATTGGAGGTCCTTGAGTTCGCCATCCTGGCCATCAAGCCCACTCCGGACACCGGCCGGGCGTTGGAAGCCGAGGCCCGCGAGCAGCTACTGCGCCAGGCCGACAATGCCATCTACGCCCGCCGCAACTCCGCCGTGGAGCAGGAGCGGGCCATCAAGGAAAACGAACTCAATACCGAGATTGCGGTGGAGCTCAAACGCCGCCAGATCCGCGAAACCCAGATGGCGGCCAACATCGCCCTGGAGAGCGACAACAAAGAACTGGTCGCCCTGGCCTCGGCCAACGCCCGGGAGCAGGCCGACGCCCGCGCCTATGAGGTCTCGGCGCTGATGCAGGCGCTCGGCCGGGCCGATGAGAAGACCATCAAGGCCCTGGTCAGCACCGGGCTGAGCCCGGGTCACCTGGTGGCTCTGGCCTTCAAGGAACTGGCCGAGAGCGCCGAGAAGATCGGACAGCTCAACATCACCCCCGACTTGCTCCGCGAGGTGATCGGAGAAACGGACGAGGCCTGATGCAGCCGGCCAGCGAGAACAAGATCGTCCTGGTCACGCGCAAGACGCGCCTGGATGATCTGATTGCCCGCTTCAACACCGAAGACCAGGCGCGGTTCTATATCGAACACCTCGGCGCCGACTTCGGCGACTACCAACACGAAGACCGTAACTACCGGGAAGCCCTGTCGAGTTGTGAACGCCTCCTGGCCCAAATCGGGCGCCTGCAGGTGATCGACCGCGCCTACCTGCCGAACTACGTCTTCGGCCCACGGGACATCGTGGTGGCCCTGGGCCAGGACGGGCTGGTAGCCAACACCCTGAAGTACCTGGACGGCCATCCCCTGGTGGGGGTCAATCCCGATCCGGCTCGCTGGGAGGGAATCCTGGTTCCCTTCAGCGTCCGCCAGTTGCCGCAGGTCGTCGGCGGCGTGTTGCGCGGCGTGCACCGGCTGAAGCCGGTGACGATGGCCCTGGCAACGTTCAACACCGGCCAGGTGCTGCTCGGGGTCAACGATCTCTTCATCGGCGCTCGAAGCCACGTCTCGGCCCGCTACACCATCCAGGCGGGCGAACGTCAGGAACGGCATTCCTCCAGCGGGGTCATCGTGTCCACCGGGTTGGGGTCCACCGGCTGGCTGCGCAGCGTGCTGGCCGGCGCCAGGGCCATCGCCGCCATCGCCGGCGGCGGGCAGGGCGACGGTCGTTCGCCGTCGGCGTTCGCCTGGGACGCCGAGTACCTGGTGTTCTCGGTTCGGGAACCGTGGCCCAGCAAGACCACCGGCGCCAGCATCACCTTCGGCCGGGTCTCGCCCGACGAGCCCCTCGTAATCGCCTCCCACATGCCCGAGAACGGTGTGGTCTTCAGCGACGGGATCGAGGCCGACTTCATCGAGTTCAACGCCGGCACCTCTGCGACGATCGGGATCGCTCCGAAGCATGGCCTGCTGGTCGCCTAGCCGCGCTCGCAAAGTAATGCGGCGAAGAGACTGCCACGCAATGACGACTGGTTAATCGCAGAGGCGCCTACCTCGCCACGGCCGAGAGCCATCGCCTCGGCGCTGGCGCGGCGGTCGCACGTCGCCCGAACGCAAGGCAAGACAAACCGCCGCTTTCCCTCCGCTCCGCTACGGGATGCTTCGCGATCAGGGGCAGCGGCTTGTCCTTCGGCTTCGCCTCAGGATGCTTCGCGAGGGGGTGCGGGGCCTCGGCACCTGCCTGTCGGTCCGGGACTCTTCAGGGGAGCGGGGGGAGGGAGTCTTCCCCGGAAACACCGATACCGCCGCATAGCGATGCGAGCGTTCCTCCAACACCATGGGGCCTTCGGCTCCCGGTCGAGGCGCCAGTCGCGCGTCGGCGGCAGGTCATCGCCTCGGCACTCGCGCGGCGGTCCACGCATGGCGAACGCAGGCAGACTTCAACCGCCGCTTACAGGGGAGGGGTTAGGGGGGCCTGGGAGGCCTAAGGGGAGGGGAGTGTAACTCCCTCCCCTGGCCCCCCATGGAGAGAGGTGCATGGAGAGGCGGGGAGAACGATCGACGGCATCCTGTTGTGCCAACCGTACAACGGGCGTGCGCTCTCGCCTCGGCACTCACGCGGCGGTTCACGCGTGGCGACCGCAGGATGAGTTCAACCACGGCATTGGAGCCTACGGTATGAAGCCTGGTGGGCCTCCCCACCGGTGCCGGTCACTTTGCACGGAGGGGGCAGGTATACTGGCCCGGTCGGACTCGCCGCCAGAAGGATGGCAATCGCGGAACGCAGATGGCCGACGTCGTCGTCCTGGGGTTCTTCGCCAATCCACAAGAAGCACGCAGCGCCGCCGCCGGGCTGGAACGCGGCGGGTTCCGCCGCGCCGCTCTTCTGCTCAAGGACGGCGACGGCAACCTGACCACCTGGGACCCCTTCTCCCTCCGCCGCCTGGTAGGCGCGGCGCTCTCGATCGTGATCTGGTCCGGCATGATCGGTCTGGCCGCCATCGCCCTCGGATGGCGGCTGCCGTTCCTGCCTCGCTTCCTCACACCTCCGACACTGGCGCTGCTGGCCTCGCTGCCGGCCCTGGTCGTGGCGCGCCTGTGGTTCCGCCGGAACCGGTTCGGGGTCGAGCGCCGCCTGCTCAACGAACATGCCCCGCGTCTGGTGCCCGACGAGTCGCTGCTCCTGCTGCAGTGCCCGGTCGAGGCCGCCGCCGAGGCCTCCGCCCTGCTGCGCGAGGGCGGCGAAGTACCGCCGGTCCTGTTCTTCTTCCACCCCGAACGAGGCGCACCCGAGGAGCCCGAGCCCCCGGAGGCGCTGGCCCTCTCTCTGCCGGAGATCGAAGAGCACGCACGTCGGCTGGCCGCCGATCACCACCTCCACCCGCGCCCCCGGCGCAACACCGAACTGCTCCGCCGACTGGAGGGCGCCCGCCTGTGGGTCCACCGGGTCAGCCAGGATCTATCGGCCGCGACCCAACTCGACCAGGGCGCCTCGCCCGTCTCCGAGTGGATCCTGGACAACGAGTACATCATCGAAGCCAACGCCCGCGACGTCCGCCTCAACTTGCCGCGCCGCTACTACCACCAGCTGCCGGCGCTGGCCAACGGGCGGCTGCCGCTGCCGCGCATCTACGCGCTGGCCAGCGAACTGACCGCTCACGCCGACGCCCGGCTCGAGCGCGAAAACATCCTGGCCTTCCTGGAGGCCTACCAGCACGCGCACCCGCTCACCATCGGCGAGTTGTGGGCCTACCCGCAGATGCTGCGCATCGCCCTGGTCGAGAACATCCGCGGCCAGGCCGCCCGCGCTCTCGATCAGCTCCGCCAACGGCAAATGGCCGACTACTGGGCCAACCGTCTGCTCACCCTCAGCCGCCGCGATCCGACCAGCCTGTTCGGGGTCCTGGCCGATCTCACCGCCTCCCATCCGTCCCCGTCGCCCTACTTCGCCTCGCAGTTGATCGACCACCTGTACGACGAAGACGACGCGCTGGGCCCGGTGCAGGGCTGGCTGGAACGCGTCTTCCGCAAGCCCCTGGCCGAGGTCACTCTGCGAGAACACACCCGCCAGTCGCAGGCCCAGACCTCGGTCAGCAACGCCTTCACCAGCCTGCGCCAGCTGGCGCTGCTCGACTGGCGCCGCATGTTCGAGAACCTGAGCCACGTCGAGCGCACTCTGCGCCGGGATCCGTCGGGAATCTACCCGCAGATGGACTTCGACACGCGCGACCGCTACCGGCGCGCCGTCGAAGGTCTGGCCCACACCGCTCGCCGCCCCGAGATCGAGGTGGCTCAGGCGGCGGTCGAGGCCGCCTCGGGGATCCCGGATCCTCCGCTCGGTCATATCGGCGCCCACCTGATCGGAGACGCCCGGCGGGCCTTCGTGGAAGAACTGGGGAGCCGCGAAGGGCTCCGCCACCGTGCCCTGCGCTTCGTCCTGTCCCACCCGGCGCCGGTGTACTTCGGATTCGCCGGCCTGCTCTCGGCCGGGCTGATCGCCGCCATCCTGGCCGTCGGCTGGCGCGGTTTCCCTACCGGACTGGCCCTGCTGGTCAGCCTGCTGGGACTGATCCCGGTCAGCCAGTTGGCCCTCAAGGTCACCGACTATCTGGTCACCCGGCTGCTGCCGCCGCGCACCCTCCCGAAGCTGGACTTCTCGGAAACGGGGATCCCCGACGAGTACCGCACCCTGGTGGTCGTTCCGGAACTCCTGGTGAGCCCGCAGCAGATCGACGCCACCATCGAGCGGCTGGAGATTCGCTACCTGGCCAATCGCGAGGACAACCTGCTGTTCGGGTTGTTCACCGATTACGTCGACGCCGATGCGGCGCTGCGGCCGGAAGATGAGGCGTTGTTCCTGCATGCGGTCGAGCGGATCGAGGCGCTCAATGCCCGACACCCCGGCGGACGATTCTTCTTCTTGCACCGCCAGCGCAGTTGGAGCCGATCGGAGCAGCGCTACATCGGCTGGGAGCGCAAGCGCGGCAAGCTGGAAGAGCTCAACCGCCTGATCGACGGCACCCACCCCGAGCCCGATTCGCTGGTGCACGTCGGCCAGGCCGAGCGCCTGACCGAGGTGCGCTTCGTGATCACGCTCGACAGCGACACCCAGCTTCCCAGCGGCACGGCCCGCCGCTTGATCGAGACCATGGCCCATCCGCTGGTGGCGCCGCGCTTCGACGAGCAGGGCCGGGTGCTCCCGGGCAGCTACACCATCCTCCAGCCGCGCGTCACCCCGTCGCTCCCCTCCGCCGGCGCCACGCCCTTTAGCCGCCTGTTCACCGACGCGGTCGGGATCGACCCGTACACCAAGGCCGTCTCCGACGTTTATCAAGACCTGTTCGCCGAAGGCTCGTATCACGGCAAAGGCCTGTACGATCCGCGCGCTTTCGGCCGGGTGCTCTCGGGCCGCTTCCCCGATGAACACCTGCTCAGTCACGACTTGATCGAGGGCGCCCACGTCCGGGTCGCGCTGGTCAGCGACATCGAACTGCTCGACGAGTTCCCGCCGGACTACCTGACCTACGGCCGCCGAGAACACCGCTGGATCCGCGGCGACTGGCAGATCGCCGACTGGGTGGCGCCGCGGGTGCCCCGCCCCGGCGGCCGCCGTGAGCGCAACCCGCTGTCGTCGGTCAACCGTTGGAAGATCTTCGACAATCTGCGCCGCAGCCTGGTGCCGGCCGCCAACCTCGGTCTGCTGATCGCGGTCTGGCTGCTCGACCCGGAGCAAGCCTGGCTGGCGGCGGCGCTGGTGCTGCTCCAGGTGTTGTTCCAGCCGCTGTCACAACCCCTCACCTGGGTCACCAGCGCCCAGGGAATGAAGCACTTTTCGCTGCGGATCATCTCCAACGATCTGGGACGGGCGCTGGTCGAGGTGTCCCTGCTGCCCCACAAGGCCGGGTTGGCCATCGACGCCATCGTGCGCGTGGCCTGGCGCCGGCTGGTCTCCCGTCGTCTTCTGCTGGAGTGGGCCTCGGCCCAATCGGCCGCCACCAGCGCCCTCAGCCGCCGGCCGTCCTTTCTGCTCCGGATGTCGCTGGCCAGCCTGTTCTCTCTGGCGGTCGGCGCCGCGGTGCAGACGTTTCACCCGTCCACCTTCTCGGCCGCCGCCCCGTGGCTGGGCCTGTGGTTCGTCTCGCCCGTCCTGGGTTGGTGGCTCACCCGCCGGCCGGTGGCCCGGCCGCGCCTGGCCCAGCTTCCCGACGCCGATCACCGTTTCCTGCGGACCGTAGCCCGGCGGACCTGGGGCTACTTCGACCGCTTCGTCGGAGAAGACACCTTCTGGCTGCCGCCGGACAACTACCAGATCTCCCACCGTGAACGCGTGGCGATGCGCACCAGCCCGACCAACATCGGGATGTGGCTGCTCAGCGCGCTGGCCGCCTCCGACTTCGGCTACCTGACCACAGATCAGGTGATCGAACGCCTGCGCGGCACTCTGGCCACGCTCGGACGCCTGGAACGCCACGCCGGTCATCTGCTCAACTGGTACGACCTGCAGACCCTGCGGCCGCTCGAGCCGCGCTACGTCTCGGCCGTCGACAGCGGCAATCTGCTGGCCGCTCTGTGGACCCTGCGGGCCGGCATCGAGGAATTGATCCGGAAGCCCCTGCTCGCCCGATCGGCTGTCGACGGCCTGCACGATGCGCTGGATGTCGTAGTCGAAGAGACCGACGACGCGGTCGGCGTGCCAGCCGACCAGGCGCGCCGGGTCCTGGATGGCGCCGTCTCCGACGTCCTGGGAACGGTGCGCACGCTCCGTTCGATCCCCGGACCGGTTCCTGCGCCCGTCGAAGCGCCTCCGAGGGAAGAAAGCCCGGGCCTGGCTGATGCACCTGCACCGCCGGTTTCCTGGCCGAATGCCTTTCGCGCCCAGGTCGAGTCCTGGAACCACCTGGTCGACCGTTACCTGACCTGGATCGAAATCCTGGCCGAAATGTCGGAAGCGGACCTGGCCGCCCTCGGCCAGGAAACCGTCGAAGCCGTGCTGGCCGACCTGGCCGAGGCCCCGTCGCTGCTCGCCCTGGCCCATGGAGAGGTGCGCAGCCTGCAACTTCTCCGCCAGGCCTGGGAACAGGCCCCGGCCGAAGCCGCCCCGCTCGCAGCCTGGCTCGATCGCCTGATCGCCGATTTCGATCGCGCCAAGTGGCTGGCCGGCGAAATGCTGGCCGACGCCGAAGACCTGCTGCGCACAGCCGACGCACCTGGCCGATTCGATCGATATGCGCTTCCTGTACGACCCCGTGCGCCGGTTGTTCGTGATCGGACACAACGTCTCGGCCGGCCGCCGCGACAGCGCCTACTACGACCTGCTGGCCAGCGAAGCCCGCCTGGGTTCGTACGCCTCGATCGCCGCCGGCCAGGCCCCGATCGAGCACTGGTTCTCGATGAGCCGTCCCTACAACGCCGTCGGCGGAGAGCGGGTGCTTCTCGAGTTGGAGCGGCACGATGTTCGAATACCTGATGCCGCTGCTGCTCCAACGCTCCACCCACAACTCCTTGCTCGACAAGGCCGATCGCCGACGCGGTCGAAGTGCAGATCGCCTACGGCCGCCGCCGAGGCGTTCCCTGGGGGATCTCCGAATCGGCCTACGGCGACCTCGACCAGGACAAGAACTACCAGTACAAGGCCTTCGGCGTGCCGGAACTCGGGCTCAAGCGGGATCTCGATCAGGAAGTGGTGGTGGCGCCGTACGCCACCTTGCTGGCCCTGCCGGTGGCGCCGCGCCGGGCGGTGCGCAACCTGCGCCGGCTGCGCGACCTGGGCCTGCTCAACGACTTCGGTTTCTACGAGGCGATGGACTTCAGCCGCCGGCCGCGGCGGCGCGGCGAGCGCGGAGTGATCGTGCGGGCGTACATGGCCCACCACCAGGGGATGGGTTTCCTGGCCCTGGCCAATCTGCTCCACGGCGACCGGTTCCCGCGGCGCTTTCACGCCGACCCGCGGGTGCGGGCCGTCGAGTCGCTGCTGCATGAGCGCGTCCCCGACTTTGCCTCCGCTGCACCACATCTCGACCCGCGAGCGCCTGCCCACCGTCGAGAGCGTCGGCGAAGTCGCCCCGTCGGTCAGCCGCTTCGAGACGCCTCACACCCCGACGCCCAAGACCCAGCTGCTGTCGAACGGTCGCTACGGACTGATGGTCACCAACGCCGGCGGCGGCACCAGCCGGTGGGGCGACTTCGAGCTCACCCGCTGGCGCTCCGACCGCACCCGCGACGGCTGGGGGACCTTCTGCTACCTGTACGAGCCCGAAGCGAAACGCCTGTGGTCGAACACCTACCATCCGACCGCCGGCAAGGTGGACAACTACGCCGCCCACTTCGCCCTCGACCGGGCCGTGTTCCGCCGGGAAGACGCCGGCATCGCCTGTGAAACCGAAATCGTCGTGTCTCCGGAAGACGACGTGGAAGTCCGCCGGCTGACCCTGATCAACCGCAGCCTGCGCCCGCGCAGCCTCGAGCTCACCAGCTATGTCGAACTCTCGATGGCGCCGCACAACGCCGATCGCCAGCACCCCGCCTTCAACAAGCTGTTCATCCAGACCGAAGCCGTCCCCGAACACGGCGCCCTGCTGGCCTACCGGCGAGCGCGCCACGCGGACGACCCGCCGGTGTTCGTCGCCCACCGCCTTACGCCCGGCGACCCGGGCCCGCTGCGCTACGAAACCGATCGGCGGGTGTTCATCGGCCGGGGCAGTTCGATGCGCGAACCGATGGGCGCCAGCCGGCCTCCGGGCAACACCCAGGGCTACGTCCTCGACCCGATCCTCAGCCTGCGGCGCAGCCTGACCCTGGGCCCCGGCGAACGCCGCCAGGTGTCGCTGGTGCTGGCCGCCGGTGAGACGCGCCAGGCGGCCCTCGGCCTGATGACCAAGTACTCCGATCCGCAGGCCGTGGAGCGGGCGCTCGACGTCGCCTGGGCTTCGGCCCAGCTCGAGTTGCGCCTGCTGCGCATCCAGCCCGACGACGCCCGGCGCTTCCAGAAGCTGGCCGCCAACCTGCTCTACCCGAACGACCTGCTGCGCCCGTCGGCCGATCGGGTCGAAGAACGCAACCGCAAGGGACAGGCGGGGCTGTGGCCCTACGGGATCTCGGGTGATCTGCCGATCATCCTGGTGTCGATCAGCGAAGGCCGCGACCTGAGTTTCGTGCGCCAGATGCTCCAGGCGCACACCTATCTGCGCGCCCACGGACTGACGGTCGACCTGGTGATCCTGAACGAGGAGGCGGCCGGCTACGAGCAGCCGCTGCGCGAACGGCTGGAAGGCCTGGTGCGGCTGCATTCGCTGTACACCGGAGTCGACAAGGCCGGCGGCGTGTTCCTGCGCAGCGCCGAGGGCATGCCCGAAGCCGATCGCACCTTGCTGCTGGCGGCGGCCAGCGTGGTGATGGTAGCTGCCCGGGGTCCGCTGGCCCAGCAGCTGGCCATCCCCCTCGAGCCGCCGCCGGCCCCTCCGGCCATGCCGCGCAAGAAGCCGCCGCGCGAGCCCTCGGCTCCCCTGCCGTTTCTCGAGTTGCCGTACTTCAACAGCCTGGGCGGCTTCACCGCCGACGGCCGGGAATACGTGATCTACCTCGGCCCCGAAACCCACACCCCGGCGCCGTGGGTGAACGTGATCGCCAACCCGACCTTCGGCACCCTGGTCAGCGAGACCGGATCCGGCTTCACCTGGTACGGCAACAGTCAGCGCAACCGCCTCACCCCGTGGTCCAACGACCCGGTGCTCGATCCTCCGGGTGAAGTGATCTACCTGCGCGACGAGGAGACCGGCGAAACCTGGACTCCGACGGCCCGCCCGATCCGCCAGCCGGCGGCTTACCGGGCCCGGCACGGCGCCGGCTACACCATCTTTGAACACAACAGTCACGCCATCGAGCTTGAACTGACCGTTCTGGTGCCGACGGACGCCGACGGCGGCGAGCCGATCCGGATCTCACGACTGCGCCTGAAGAACAACTCGCCGCGCCCGCGTCGCCTGTCGCTCACCTATTTCGCCGAATGGGTCCTGGGCGAAACGCGCGAAGAGTCGCAGCTGCACCTGGTGACCGGCTGGGACGACGACGCCCACGCCCTGGTGGCGCGCAACCGCTTCCATCCCGACTACGGCGGTCGGGTGGCCTTCGCCGCCCTCAGCCGGCCGCCGGATTCGTATACCGGTGATCGGACCTCGTTCCTCGGGCGCAACCGGTCGTACGCCGACCCGGCCGCCATGGAACACGAAGACCTCTCCGGCCGCACCGGCGCGGGGATCGATCCGTGCGCCGGACTGCGGGTAAGCATCGACCTGGCGCCGGGCGAGACCACCAGCCTGACCTGCCTGCTGGGGCAGGCCGAGTCGGTCGACCAGGTCCACGAGTTGGTGACCCGCTATCGGGAAGACCTGGCCGTCGAACAGGCGCTCGACCGCACCCGGGCCTGGTGGGACGATGTGCTGGGCGGACTGCAGGTTCGCACGCCCGAGCCTTCGGCCGATTTCCTGGTCAACCGATGGCTGCTGTACCAGAGTCTGTCCTCCCGGGTCTGGGGGCGCTCCGGGTTCTATCAATCGGGAGGCGCCTTCGGGTTCCGCGATCAACTGCAGGACGTTCTGGCGCTGCTCGCGGTCCAGCCGGACCTGGCACGCCGGCACATCCTGCACGGCCGCCGGCCGCCAGTTCGCCGAGGGTGACGTGCAGCACTGGTGGCACCCCCCGGCCGGCGCCGGGATCCGCTCCCGGATATCCGACGATCTGCTATGGCTGCCCTACGTGACCGCCGAGTACGTTCGGGTCACCGGCGACACCGACACTCCTGCAGGCCGTGGTTCCGTTCCTCGAGGGCCCGACGCTTTCCGACGACCAGCACGATCTGTTCCTGACCCCTGAGGCTTCCGCCGAGCGAAGCTCGATCTTCGAACACTGTGCTCGTGCCGTCCGGCGCGCCTCGACCTCCGGCCCGAACGGCCTGCCCCTGATCGGCACCGGCGACTGGAACGACGGGATGGACCGCGTCGGCGCCGGCGGGCGCGGCGAAAGCGTCTGGCTCGCTTGGTTTCTGGCCGATGTCCTGGAGCGGATGGCCGAGTTGGCCGAGGCCGCAGGCCAGCCGCAGACGGCCGAGGCCTACCGCCGCGAGCGCCGGGAACGTGATCGAGGCCGATCGATCGAGCCGCCTGGGACGGCGACTGGTATCTGCGGGGCACCTTCGACGACGGTACTCCGCTGGGATCGGCGTCCAGCCCGGAAGCCCAGATCGATCTGCTGCCCCAGGCCTGGGCCCGGCTGACGGGCGGAGGCGACCCCGAGCGTGCCCGCCAGGCCCTCGAGTCGGCGTATCTCCGCCTGGTGCGGAGCGATGATGGGCTGGTGCTGCTGTTCGATCCACCCTTCGATCGGATTGAGCCGACCCCCGGTTACATCCGCGGCTACCCGCCGGGGGTGCGCGAGAACGGGGGCCAGTACACCCACGCCGCCGTCTGGCTGGCGATGGCGCTTCGCCCGCAGCGGCGATGGACGGCGGGCGGTCGAACTGCTGCGAATGCTCAACCCGATCGAACACACCCGCAATGTCGAGGGGGTCTGGCGCTACGGGGTCGAGCCGTACGTCGATCGCCGCCGATGTCTACAGCGCTCCCGGGAGGGTCGGGCAGGGCGGCTGGTCGTGGTACACCGGCTCGGCGGCGTGGATGTACCGGGCCTGGGTCGAAGAGGTGCTGGGGACTGAAAGTGCGGGGCGACAGCCTGCAGCATGGACCCGGTGATCCCGCCCGAGTGGCACGGCTTCCGCATCGCCTACCGCCTCGGGGAAGCGGTCTACGAAATCCAGGTCGAGAACCCCGACAGCGTGGCCCGCGGTGTGGCCTCCGTCCGCCTCGACGGTCGGCCTCTCGACGACGGGGTCATCCCGCTCGAGCGCGACCTGGTCGAAGCACCGGGTGGTGGTGCGGATGGGCGGCCTAGAGCGCGGTTCGCCTGAGAGAACCCGTTTCTGACCGCCGTTCGGCCGATCAGATGCTCCATGCGAGCCCCAGAGGCCGTGGGCTACGACGGCCCTGGGCGGAAGGCTCTCGCCTTTGCCCGGCGCGTGCTACACTCCCTGCCTTCCTCCCGGAGAATCGCCAGGCCATGAGCAGCCCGTCGCTCTCGACCTTCACCTTGGTCCTTGCAGCCTTGCCCTGCGGACTGCCTGGCCCGGTCGCCTCCGGCCGGAGGCGCCACCGTCGGCCGTCGTCCCGACCGTGGCCCCGCCTCGTGCCACCGCCACGCCGGTCCCGACGGACGTCCCTCCGCCGGAGCACCACATCGGTGTGCGTCTGGTCGAGCGGGGTCGGCGAGTTCTACGATCGGCGCACCGGCGAACGCTTCGTGCCGCGCGGCGCCAACTACCTGCACTTCGCCACCCAGGCCATGCCCTGGGGCGAAGAACGCTACCAGGACGCCACCTTCGCCACCGATCGCTACGACTCGGCCGCCGCCGGCGCGGCGCTGGCCCGGATGCACGAGTTCGGCTTCAACGTGGTCCGGGTCTTCCTGATCGACAGCAACACCGGAATCGTTGGACAGGGCGCGGATCTCAACCCGGCCTACGTCGACAACCTGGCCGACTTCCTGCGCCAGGCGGCGGCCAACGAGGTCTTCGTCTGGTTCACCAGCGATTGGCTGCCCGGTGGCCGCTACGGAGAGATGTCGAACCGCGAGTGCTGCGAGACCTTCGGCTCGACCAACCTGCAGATCCTATCGGCCGGCGGCGTCGAAGCCATCGCCGAGCTGTACGTCGACCTGCACGCCGCCCTGCTCGAACGCGGCGCGCCGGTGGAGTTCGTGTTCACCTGGCAACTGCGCAACGAGATCTACTTCGAATTCGACGGCTCCGCCCCTGTCGTGGACCGAGGGCACGGTGACCGCCGCCAACGGCGTCGGCTACGACATGGCCTCCGACGTCGACCAGGCAGCGCCTGATGGACGAAGGTGTGATCTACCTGATCGACGCCGCCCGGAGAGCGCATCCTCCAGGCCGACCCGACCGCGCTGGTCAGCGCCGGGTTCTTCGTGCCCCAGGGCCCGCTGGCGGCGCGGGTAGGAGATACGCGCTGGATCGAAACCCGCCCGGCGATCTGGGACTCGACGGCCGACTTCATCGACCTGCATCGCTACCCGGGCTTCGAACTCGACCTGCGCGGCCACGTGGTCAACTTCGGGATGGAAGGAATGGAGCGAGTGCCGATCGTGATGGGCGAATTCGGCGCCTTCCGCCAGCAACTACTCGTCGCCGGCGCGCGGCGCACTTGCCCTGCAGCAGTGGCAGATCGAATCGTGCGCCTACGGCTTCGACGGCTGGCTCATCTGGCACTGGGACACGGCCGAAGACACGGCGCTGTGGAACGCCGTGAGCGGCGACGAGGACATCGCCCGGGCGCTGGCACCCAGCCTGCAGCCCGGATCCGTGTGCGCCCCCGGTGCCGAAGGTGGCTTCGCCCCAGAGACCGGGGGCAGCCCGTCGTGGATCGCCTGGCGCGGAACCAAGGGGCTCCGCGCCAGGGTCGGCGGCCGAGGCCTCCCCAGCGAGGAAGGTCCTCAACTCGCCACGTTGAAGAACAGCGCCCGCTGCGACTTGCGGCGGTCGACGCGGGCCTTGCCCTCGGCCATCAGGATGTACAGGATGTTGAGCCCCTCCAGGGTCTCGACCTTGATCCCCTTGCGCGCCAGCCGCTGGCGAACGTCGCGGGAGGTGACCCCCATCTGACCCGCGAAGGCCGCCCGGGTCGCCTCCACGGCGTCGGCGTCCACCACGTTGAAGTTCCCCGACCGCCGCTTGGTCTTGGAAAGCGAACCGACCAGATAGTGTTTCTTCCCCCGGAAGACTTCGTAGGTCTGCCGCAGCCCCTCGGCCCCGCCCAGATGCTCCAGACCTGTCAGCGCCTCCCTGGCATTCATCACCCCTCCTTCGAATCTCCCGGTTCCGGTTTGCGAAGAGTGTAGCATCGAGGGCCGAGAAAGAGGCCCCGGGCGATCAGTTGCGGCCTGGCAAGGAACCGGCATACTCCCACCCGGATCCCACGGAGCCCCGTCATGCCTGCACATCTCGAAACCAGGGACCTGAAGAAGAGGTACTTTGTCGGCGAAGTGGGGGTGGAAGCCCTGCGCGGGGTCGATCTGGCGGTCGCACCCGGGGAGTTCGTCGCCGTGATGGGGCCTTCGGGGTCAGGCAAGTCCACCCTGCTCCACTTGCTGGGTGGTCTCGATCGGCCGACCTCGGGTACGGTGAGGCTCGGAGGGATCGTCCTGACCGCCCTCGGAGAGCGCCAGCTGGCGCTGTTGCGCCGACGGAGCATCGGCGTGGTGTTTCAGTTCTACAACCTGCTGCCAACGATGACGGCCGAGGAGAACGCCGCACTCCCTCTGCTGCTCGACGGGGTTCCGGCGGCCAGGGCCGCGCCGCGGGCGGTCGAGGCCTTGGAACGGGTCGGCCTTGGCCGAGCGACGGGGCCACACCCCCGACCGGCTGTCCGGAGGCGAGCAGCAGCGCGTGGCGCTGGCTCGAGCGATGGTCATTCGGCCGGAACTGGTGTTGGCCGACGAGCCCACCGGGAATCTCGACCGGGAGGCCGGCGACGCGGTTCTGGCGCTGTTTCGATCGGCTTGCGACGACGGCGGCCATGCGGTCGTAATGGCCACCCACGACGATCACGCCGCGGCCGTCGCCGACCGGGTGATCTTCCTGGCCGATGGTCGGGTGGTGGATGAGGTCCGCGGTCCCGGCCTCACACCCGAGGTCATCTCCCAGGCTCGATCACGGCGGGCCGGCTGAACGGGATGCGCGCCTCCTTGAGGCTGGCCCTGCACCATCTTCGGAGTTCCCCGTTGCGCGCGCTGCTCTCGGCGCTGGCGGTGGCCGTCGGCGTGGCCACCCTGATCACGGCCGAAGTCGTCAGCCGCGCCACGACGTCGCAGATCGACGCTTCGGCCGAAGCCATCACCAGTTTCATGAGCGAACAACTCAACGTCGGGCTGACGGTGGTCGGCCTGGTCGTGACCGTGGGCGCGGGGTTTCTGACCTTCAATGTCTTCTCGCTGGCCGTCTCGCAGCGCCGTCCCGACTTCGGCCGCCTGCGTTCGCTGGGGATGACTCCCGGCCAGTTGACAGCGATGATCCTGGCCGAGGCTGCGCTGATCGGCATCGCCGGAACGGCCGGCGGTCTGGTTGCCGGGCCGCTCCTGGGTCGGCGGCCTGATCGAACTGGTCCAGCGATCGAGCGAGATGTTCAACCGTTTTGGCGAGATCGCGCCCACCCCGGAACGGATGGCGCTGGCCGCCGTGGTCGGAATTGGCGCAGCCGCCCTCGGCTCGTGGGCGCCGGCTCGGCGGGCGGCACGAGTCTCGCCTCTCTCCGGCGCTGCGCCCTCCCGCCGTCGATACCCTGGGAAAGCCCTCGATCCGGATCGCCGTCCTCGGCGTCCTGGTGGCATCGGCGATGTGGTCCTACCTGGCGTTCGACCCGCCGGGCGCGTGGGTGGGGCCCGGGCAAGCGAACCTCCTTTCCGTCTTGCTGGGAGCGACCTGGCTGGCGTGTCTGCTGTTGTTGCTGCCAACCCTGACGGATCTCGCCTCTCGCCTCGTGCGCCGCCCGCTGGGCGCCCTGCTCGGCCCGGCCGGTCGGTTGGCAGCCGACGGCCCGCGCCGATCGCGCTCCCACGCCGGATTGACCGTCGTCAGCCTGGCGGTCGGAGTGGGGATGATCGTCGGGGTGGCCGGCTACATGACCTTCTGGTTCGACGAACTGTTCTTCCGCTTGTCGAGCTTTGCCCTTCGAACGAACCCCGGCGTCGGGTACTTCCCGCTCGACGTCGGCGCCGGACTGGAGGCCTACTCCGAATTGACCAGCCTGGCCCTGCCCGACGGGTTGCGTCCCGAGGTCGAGGCCATCGTCGGAGACCAGGCTGTGCTGGTGGACGCCTACTTCGTGCTGATCCCCGAGCTGTCGTTCCTGGGCGAGCGCTACTTCTCCTTCGTCCTCGACCCGCATGCGGTGCGCGAATCAGGCAGCCTGTTCTTCAGCTTCAGCCGGGGGAACTGGGAGCGCGCCCTCGAGATCGCCGACCGGGGCTGTGCGTTGTTTCTGACACCGACCGTGGCCGAGCGCAACGGTGTCGGCCTGGAGGGGACGATCCGCCTGGAGTCACCGACGGGCTCGCTTCCTTGCACCGTGGCCGGGATCGGCCCGACATTCGTGGGCGCCTCGATCGTCAGTCTGCAGGCTGTCGAGTCCTTCGGCCTGACCTCGCCGGTCGGGCTGACCCTGTTCTTCCCCTCGGCGAGGGTCCGGGACCAACTCCTGCCAGCGCTGCAGGCCGCCGCCGACCGACACCCCGGCGCCTGGCTGATCGATCTCGGGTTCATCGTCGATATGCAGCGGGAAGGGATGCAGTCGGTCCGGGTGGTGATGGACGGCATGCTGCTGTTGGCGGTGCTCACGGCCGGTCTGGGAGTGGCCAACACCACGATCATCGGGCTGAACGAAAGGCGTCGGGAGTTCGGCGTGCTGCGAGCCGCCGGCGCAACCCGCGGTCAGGTGGAGAAAGTGTTCCTGGCCGAAGGCGGCCTGCTGGGGATCCTGGGCGCCGGCCTGGGCCTGGCGGCCGGAGGCGGGGTGGTGTTGATCTACGCCGTCGTCTCGGCCGGGAGCCCGATGGGGTTCGCCGGATTTTCCGGTGTGGCCGGCGGCCCTGTCCACGGTCCGCCAGGCGCTGGAGCACGGGGCCCTGGCCCTGGTCGCTACGCCGCTGTTGACCGGGGGGATCGCCTGGCTGTCGACGCGGCCGCGCACTGCGGGGAACCGTTGTGGAGGCTCTGGCCGAAGCGGCGCACGCCCGCTGAACCGCCTGCGCTTCCCGCGTGTTATCATCGAAGCTCATTTGGAGCCGGTGCGCAGTAGCGGGGAGGGGTTCTCATGCGTTCCTTCTGGACGGGCGCGATCTCGTTCGGGCTGATCTACATCCCGGTCAAGCTGTACAACGCCAGCGAAACCAACGAACTCAGCTTCAACATGCTGCGCCGGACGGATAAGAGCCGGATTCGTTACGTGCGCGTTTCGGCGGACACCGGCGAGGAAGTCTCCAACGACGAGATCGTCAAGGGCTTCGAGTTCTCCAAGGGCCAGTATGTGGTGTTGGAAGACGACGACTTCAAGAAGGCCAACGTCAAGAAGACCCAGACCATCGAACTGGTGACCTTCGTCGACGCCTCCCAGGTCGATTACAAGCTGTACGAGAAGCCGTACTACCTCGAGCCGATCAAGGGTGCCGCCAAGGCCTACGCCCTGCTGCGCGACGCCCTGGCTCGCAGCGGCAAGGTCGGGATCGGGCGCTTCGTGCTGCGCAACCGCGAGGCCCTGGGGGTGATCAAACCCGAGGGCCAGGTGATCGTGCTCAACCAGATGCGCTACATCAGCGAGTTGCGCGATCCCGGGGAGCTCACCCTGCCGGGCATGGGCGAGGTCGCCGAGAAGGAACTCGAACTGGCGGAAAACCTGATCGCGACGCTCACCGGCGAGTGGCAGCCCGATCAGTACCAGGACACCTACTCCGAAGATCTGCGCCGAATCATCCAGGCCAAGATCGAGGGTCGAGAGCCGGAGCCCGAGGCCGAGGCGCCGATCCCGATCGAGGTCACCGACTTGTTCGCCAAGCTCAGCCAGAGCCTGGAGCAGGCCAAGCAGCAGAAGGGCGAGAAGAGCTAGCTGTCAGCGTTCAGTTGACAGCGGTCAGCCGCCAGCCGTCGGCTGACCTTCCTGGAAGCCTGAAGATCCGGGAAGGTGAAGACGGAGCCTCGTCCCACCGGCACGCCGGAGGTGGGGTTCGATGGATGGCTGATGGCTGAAGGCTGACGGCCGATCCCCATGTCCCTCAGTGACTACGACCGCAAACGCGACTTTGAACGAACGCCCGAACCGCGGCGGCGGCGAAGCCCCCCGGCCGTCCGAGGGCAGGTTCATGGTCCATATGCACGACGCCTCGCGCCTGCACTGGGACCTGCGGGTCGAGCTCGACGGGGTCTACAAAAGCTGGGCCGTCCCCAAGGGCCCGGCCCTCGACCCGGCCGAGAAGCGGCTGGCGGTTTACGTCGAAGACCACCCCTTCGAGTACGGTGAGTTTGAGGGTGTCATCCCCGAGGGCAACTACGGCGCCGGCACCGACCATGATCTGGGACGAAGGCACCTACACCACGCCCGGCGCCGCCGACAAGACCGCCGCCGAGGCCGCCTTTCACGCCGGGATCGACAAGGGCACGATCAAGCTGGTCCTGCGCGGCAAGAAGCTGGAAGGCCAGTTCGCCCTGGTGCGGCTGAAAGACGGCGCCGGCAAGAACTGGCTGCTGATCAAGGACCGCGATCAGTTCTCCACCCCCCGCGACATCCTCGAACTCGACCGCTCGGCCCGTACCGGGCGCAGCCTGGAGGAGATTCGTCAGCAAGAACTGGCCCGGCCGCGGGGCGAGCGGCTCGAGACCGACTTGAGCCAGGTCGACCTGAGCGGAGCCCCGCGCACGCCCTGGCCGGAGCATTACCAGCCGATGCTGGCCGAGCTCACCGACGATCCGTTCCGCCGCGAGGGCTGGCTGTTCGAGATCAAGTGGGACGGCTTTCGAGCCATCGGCGAGGTGCACTCCGACCGGGTGCGGCTGTACTCGCGCAACCAGGCCGATTTTCTGGAGGCTTTCCCGCCGGTCGTCGAAGACCTGAAGAAGATCGGCTTCGAGGCCGCCTTCGACGGCGAGATCGTGGCGGTGGACGCCGAGGGGAAGTCGCAGATCCGGCTTCTGCGCAACTACCGCAGCACCGGCGAGGGCCGGCTGGTCTACTACGTGTTCGATCTGCTCCGCCTGGAAGGCCACGATCTGACCGGCCTGCCTCTGACTCGTCGACGCGAGATCCTGCGCCAGGTTCTGCCGCAGCTGCCGTACATCCGCCTGAGCGAAGCCATCGAGATCGAGGGGGTGGCCCTGTTCGAGCAGGCGGTGGCCGCCGGACTGGAAGGCGTGGTCGGGAAGGACGCGGCCAGCCCGTACGTCCAGGCCGGCCGCGGTCGCCACTGGCTCAAGGTCAAGACCCGCGCCCGGCAAGACTTCGTGATCGGCGGATTCACCGCGCCGCGCGGCCAGCCGCTGGCCTTCGGCGCGCTGCTGGTGGGGGTGTACGAAGACAAAGACCTGGTGTTCTGCGGCCGGGTGGGCACGGGCTTCGACGATGCCGAGCGCACCCGGATCCGGACCCTGCTCGAACCGACCGTCCAAGACCAGTCGCCGTTCCGCCAGATGCCCGCCCTCGACACCGAGCCCACCTGGGTGGCCCCGACCGTGGTGTGCGAGGTCAACTTCATCGAGTGGACCGAAGAGAACTACCTGCGCGAGCCGGTCTTCGGAGCCATTCTGCCCGAACGCAACCCTCGGCTGGTGACCCGCCGCGAGAAGACCGTCGAACTGCCGTCCCCGCCCGCCCGCCGCCGCTTCCGCCTAGCGGAGGACGCCGGCACGCCGCTGGTGATCGGGGGCAACAAGGTGGTGGTGACCCACCTGGACAAAGTCTACTGGCCCAAGGACGGGATCACCAAAGGCGAGATGATCGCCTACTACCGCGACGTGGCCGGGTTGATGCTCCCCTATCTGAAAGACCGGCCGCTTTCGCTGCACCGCTTTCCGGGCGGAATCGCCGAACCGTCGTTCTACCAGAAGGATGTCGAGCAACCGCCGGACTGGGCCACCATCGTCCCGGTCGAGTCGGAGTCGCGCGGCGAAGTGATCCGCTTCCTGGTCGCCCAGGACGAAGCCGCCCTGGTGTACGTCGCCAACCTGGGCTCGATCGAGATCCATCCGTGGAACTCGCGCACCCAGAACCTGGAACACCCCGACTACCTGGTGGTCGACCTGGACCCGGCCGAGCAGTCCTTCGACGAGGTGATGCTGGTGGCCCAGACCACGCGCCAGGTGCTCCAGGCCATCGGCGCCGAAGCCTACCCGAAAACCTCCGGGGCCACCGGCCTGCACATCTACGTTCCGCTGGGCGCCCGCTACGACTACGAGCAGGCCCGCACCTTCGGTCGGCTGGTGGCCCACATCGTCCAACTGCGCCACCCGCGCATGACCAGCCTGGAACGGGTGCCCGGCTCGCGACGAGGCAAGATGTACGTCGACGTCTACCAGAACCGCCGCGGCCAGACTCTGGCGGCGCCCTACTCGATCCGACCACGTCACGGGGCCCCGGTGTCGGCCCCGCTGCTGTGGGAGGAGCTGGTGCCCGGGTTACGGCCGGAGGAATTCACGATCAAGACCATGCGGGCGCGCCTCGACCAGGTCGGCGACCTGTGGGGCGGAGTGCTCGGGCCGGGGATCGACATGGCCGCCTGCACCGCCGCACTGCAAGAACTCTGGGCCCGCCAACAAGGAACGGGCGCCTGAGCCCGGAGGCTTTTCCTCCGCCTGTCCCTGCCGATGAGATTCCGATCGCTAGCCACCCGCACCGACATGATCTTCCCCTCCTTCGAGGGGGAAATCCTGGATCGCGGCGAGTACTGGGTCGTCCGAACCCCGTCGATTCCGACGTTCTACTGGGGCAACACCCTGCTGTTCCGCCAGCCTCCCGGCCCCGGAGATGAGATCCGCTGGCCGGATTTGTTCGCCGAGGAGATCGGCCGCCCGCCCGCAGTGCGGCACCAGACGTTCGGCTGGGACTCCCCGCAGGGCGAGCTGGGCTCGGCGGAGGCTTTCGTGCCCCTGGGTTTCTCGATGATGCAAGATTCGGTGCTGGCGGCGTCTACGCCCCACCCGCCGCCTCGGCTGGCGGAAGGGATTGAAGTGCGGCCGCTCCTCACCGGGGCAGAGTGGGAACTGGCCGTTGAGAACCAGGTGTTTTGCCGCGACCCCGTCCATGAAGAAGCCGACTACCGCATCTTCAAGAAGGCCGAGATGGCCCGCTATCAGCGGATGGCCCGGGCCGGCCTCGGCGCCTGGTTCGGCGCGTTCCTGGAGGGCCGCCTGGTGGCCGACCTCGGACTCTTCCGATCGGCCGAGCTAGGGCGGTACCAGAACGTCGAGACCGGCCCCGATTACCGGCGGCGAGGCTTTGCCGCCACCCTGGTCTACCAGGCCGGGATCCAGGCGAAGCGGGATCTGGGGGTCGAGACCCTGGTGATCGTCGCCGAGGCCGACTCCCCGGCCGACCGGCTGTACCGTTCCGTCGGTTTCCGACCGGTCGAACGCCAGGCCGGCCTGGAGCGCTGGTAAAACCCCAGATATGGGGGGCGAAACCCCGCCCGGGGCCGTACTCGGGACTTGCGGTCGACCATAGGGAATGGTAGGATGCCCAGCGAAGGCAGCATGTCAGTTCAGTCTGGAAGTCGAAGGACCAAGGCCTGAGCGGAACATGGCTCGGGCCGGTTTGTTCTAGCGCCGGCATTGCCGAGTCCCCGACCACAGAGGAACAACAGGCGCCTTGGAATCAATTGCCTCAGGAGGGCAAAGCAATGTCGGAACGGATTCAGGGCACGGTCAAGTGGTTCAACAGCGGGAAGGGCTACGGCTTCATTTCCCGCGAGGGCGGAGAGGACGTTTTCGTCCACTACTCCGCCATCTCCGGAGAGGGCTTCCGCAATCTCGAGGAGGGCCAGCGCGTGGAGTTCAACATCGTGCAGGGCCCTAAGGGATTGCAGGCCGCTTCGGTCTCGATCCTCTAGACCGCCGGCGAAACCGAACCGAGAAGCCCCCGCTCCTGCGGGGGCTTCTTCATTGCTCCAGCCGCACCCTCACAAACCCCACCAGCTCAGGCACAACTTGTTACCTCTACCGGGCCCACCTCGTTGCGGGCAGGGGGGCCATCCTTGTGATCCCCAGGCCGACCACAAAAAACCGGGGCGCATGGATGTGCGCCCCGGCTGTGCCCGCAACGGTGAGGCCCGGGATACCGCTACGGCTGTGGCGAGTAGATCGAGTCGTCGTGCGGTCCGCTGACCACCAGCGCCCCGGCGGCGCCGCGGCCGGCGCGGAACAGGGCATGGTCCACCAACAGGTACGTCCCGGGTTCATCCAGGTAGAACTCGAAGGCGGCGAAAGACCCGGGCGGTGTGTACCAGGTCTCCTCGTTGGCGATGTACGTGTCGGGCGATCCGGTGAACACACGGTCGAAGATCTCGCCGATGATGTGGAAGTTCGACCCGATGTTCGGCCCCCCCACACCGAAATACAGCCGCACCGTTTCACCGACCTCGGCCTCCAGCGGATGGATTTCGGTCAGCGCCGCCTGGTGGCCGTTGAACGAGTACCACTCGGGCAACTCGGCATTGGCCTTGGCCGCGTCAAACGCCATGTGTCCCTTGGTGCCGAAGGGCTCGCTGGTGTACCACTCGCCCTGGATCACGTAGAACTCGCGGTCGACCGGGGGCAGCCCGCCCGGGGGCTCCACCAGGATCCCCCCGTACATCCCCTGGGCGATGTGATGCCACGGCGGCGGGAAGGCGCAATGGTAGATGAACAGACCGGTGTGCAGGGCCTGGAAGCGAAAAGTCTTGCTCTCGCCCGGCTGGACATTGCTGACCGCCGCTCCCCCGCCCGGGCCGTTCACCGCATGCAGGTCGATGTTGTGGCCGACCAGGTTGGCCTCCGGGCTGACCAGGGTCATCTCGACGGTGTCGCCCTGCATCACCCGCAGCATCGGGCCGGGGACAGTGCCGTCGAAGGTCCAGAAGGTGTAGGTGGTTCCATCCGCCAGTTCGGCGACAACTTCGCGGATCGTGAGTGTGATGCGCACGGTGGTCGGTGAGGTGCGCCGGATCGGGGGCGGCACGTCGCTCGGGTCGCGCACCACATTGGCGATGTCCACCGGGCGGGCGGCTTCCACCGTGTGAACGGCCGTAGGCACGGCGGCAGGAACCCCTTCGGCCGGGGCCCGCCCGCCGCCCGCCAGGGCGATCAGGCCGACCACCAGCGCGGCCGCTGCAACACTTAACGCGATCATGTTGACCCCTCGGTTGATCATCTGACGCCTCCTTCGGCTCACGCAGGAAGATTGCGCATTTCGGGACAATTATCGTCGAATCCGTGGGATTCCCCTAGGACCGCTGCCATGCCAGGCCCAGAACTGTTAGGTTCCTGTACTCTGGAAATTAGGATAGATTTTGTATGATTACGGGCAGCGCCGGGGAGGAGGAGTTGTGCCCATCCTGAGACAGCGAAGGGATCGCCGTGCCTGACAACGTCCCGCAAGGCGATCCCCCGCCGACCTACCCGGGTCCGGAAGGCCGAATCCCCCTCGCTCTGCCGGATGGGATCGTTGTGCGGGAAGACGCCCACCCGACTCCCGTCGACCTGCCGCGCCTGTTGGACGAGTTGAGCAAGGGGTCGTTCTCGGGCATGCTGCAGGCGAGGACCCCTTCCTCCGCCTCCGGGGCCCTGGTCTTCTACGAGGGACGAACGGCCCATGCCGAACTCGGGAACGGAAGCCTCGCTTTCGGTGGAGAGGCCCTGGGACAGTTGCTGCAAATCTCACGGGCCGAGCCCGTCCGGCTGGACCTGCGGCGTTTCACCGACAAGTTCGTCGTCAGCTTTCTGGCCCTGATTTCGGGTGCGCCGCTCCCACGGCCCCTCGACCCTTCAGGTCTGTCGGTCGCCGGCGAGGAGAGCGCGCTGCGGCGTGAGCGCTTCACGGGATGCATCCACATTCGCTCGTCCGACTCGACCAGGGAGGGTTTTCTCTTCTACGCCGAAGGCTGGCCGATCCAATCGTACGTGCGCCAGGGCGACAGCCTGGCTCGCGGCAGCCTGCCAATCTACCAGATCGCCGGGGAAACCGGTGGGGTGGTGCGCGCCTTTCGCTCGCCGACTCCGGAGCAGATCGAGTTGGGCTCGATCGTCCGGCACCTGGTCGACGCCCCGCTCGAGCCCCTGATCGCCGCCGTCGGGCTCTGTGTGCAAGCCCTGGCGGAGGTCGCCGGGCCGGCCCGGTCGAAGAGCTACTTCCTGAACGCACAACGCCAGGTGGCCGAACGCGATCCCTGGATGCAGGGGCTGGTGCTGAGCGAGCAGGGGACGATCGAATTGGATTCGGCAGAGATCGGACCCCTGGTGGTTTCACGTGCCGTGCCCGGGTTTGTCACCCTGCTCGACCGGTGCTGGGTCCAGGCTCGCGACGTCTTCGGCGCCCGGGTGGTCCGGCCGCCGATCGAGGCGCGCCTGCGCGGGCTGCGGCCCAGGCTGGCGCGCCTGGGAATCCTGGAGACATGGCCCGAGTCGTGATGTCCGTCCGGACATCCGGCCGGGAACCAGCCGAACCCATGCTTCAACCTAAGGAGGAAGAAATGCTCAGATCGTCCAAGAATTGGATCGAGAGCACCAAGCCGGTCCTTATGGCCGGGCTGCCGCTCGGCTGGAGCGGTCCGTCGCTTCAGGGAGGCGGCGACCTGTTCACGGGATCCCCCTTCCTGATGTTGGGGATTGCCGCCGGCCTGGTGGCGGTCGGCTTCGCCGTCTACAGCGCCCTGCAAATGCGCGGAGGGCGGATGGCATCGGTCTTCCTGATCTTCGCCGTCGGACTTCTGCTGCTCGACATCGGGGTGGTGGCCGTCACCTTCTTCGAGGTCGGGCCGGTCCACAAGCTGGTCCACGACTTCGGCCTGCTGTTGGGGTTCGTCCTCAGCCTGGTGGCCTTTGCGCGGATGCGGAGCATGGTGGGCTGACCCGACCTGCCCCTCCCGTTGGACCGTCGGGTGGTCGTCGGGTAGACTTCGACAGCCCGTCGGCGTGATCGAAGGAACGAGGTTGGCTCATGCCCAACGCGGTTTCCCGTTTCCTGCGAGGCGCCGGCCTGCCCAGGAACTACTGGTTCCTGTGGGCCGGGACGGTGGTCAACCGCCTGGGGGGTTTCGTCGTACCCTTTCTGACCCTGTACCTGACAGGCCGGCGCGGCATCCCGGTCAGCCAGGCGGCGTTGATGGTCTCGCTGTTCGGGGCCGGATCGTTCCTGGCCAGTCTGGTGGGGGGAGAATTGGCCGACCGGCTGGGCCGCCGACCGGTGATGCTGATCAGCTTCTTTGTGGCGCCTCCGGTGATGCTGGCCGTCGGATTCTCGCAGAGCATCGCGCTGATCGCTCTGTCCACTTTTCTGCTCGGCTTCTTCACCGACCTGTACCGACCGGCGGTCAGCGCGGCCATCGTCGACATGGTGCCGTCGCACGACCGCCCGCGGGCCTACGGGTATCTGTACTGGGCGATCAACATCGGCGCGGCCGCCGCACCGATCCTGGCCGGGTTCATGGCGACCCGGAACTTCCTCCTGCTGTTCATCGGCGACGCCCTGACCACCCTGGTCTTCGGGTTGGTCGTGTTGTGGGGCGTCCGGGAGACCCGGCCGGCGGAGCTCTCGGGCGGGCCCGCGGTGCCACTGGGGGTCCGGCTCTCCGGGTTGCGGTCGGAGCCGCTGCTGATCGCGTTTGCCGGCCTGGCGCTGTTCTTCGGAATCATCTACGCACAAGGCCACGTCACGCTTCCGATCGACATGGGCGCCGCCGGGCTCTCGCCCGACCGCTACGGGCTGGCCATCGCCCTGAACGGGGCCCTGATCGTGGTGCTGGGGCTGCCCGCCAGCAACGCTGCACCCCGCTGGCCCCGTTTCGGGGCCATGGCGATCTCGGCGGTGCTGCTCGGGATCGGTTTCGGGCTCCCTTTCCTCGCCACTACGTTTCCGGTGTATGCCCTGAGCGTGCTGATCTGGACCCTGGGAGAAATCGGCGGGGCGACCATCGCCCCCGCGGTGGTGGCCGACCTCTCGCCCCCTGACAAGCGCGGCCTGTACCAGGGCATCTTCGGCTCCGCCTGGGGGCTGGCTTTCTTCGTCGGCCCTGTGCTGGGAGGCTGGATCTACGAGGGCCTGGGCGCGCCCGCTCTGTGGGGATTGTGCTTCCTGACCGGGCTGGCTGTCGGCGGAGGCTTCCTGGCCATGGCCCGCCCGGCCGCACGGCGCACGGCCCGGGCGCAGCAGCAACCGTCGTAACCCGACGTTCCGGCTCAAGCAACCGGGTCAGCCGTGCCGGCTGACCCGGTTTCGATTCCGGACGGATATCAGGGAAGGCCTACTCGATCCGCTCCACGTCGTAGGTGATCCCCTTCCCCTGGGGCAGTTCGCCCATATCTCCGAGAGTCAACCGGCCGAAGAAGTCGGACAGCCCTTCCCCGTCGTACAGGATGGTCCCCAACAAGGTGCCGTGGACGTTCTGGAAGCCGGCCACCACGCCAACACCTTCGGCCGTGAAGGCGCCGTCGTCGCCGATTTTCCCGCTCAGCTCGATGCAGGTGACCCGGTAATCCCTGCCCTCGACGACAATTGTGATATCGGCGCCGTCTCGCAGGATCGACCACTCGGAGTCCTCGGGGATGTCGACGAAAGTGACATGCCCGGCCTCATCCAGGTAGACCGTGATTCGCACCCGTACCTTCTGCTCCGGCAGGGGGGTGACCGTCGGGAGAACATCCCCGATCTCTCCCAGCGAGGCGGAGGTAGGCGTTGTGACCAAGCCGGCCCCCGGCACTCCGCCTTCCTCGGCTTGCTCGACCTCGTCGCCGTTGGGGTTGAGCCCCACGGTATCTTCCCCCGTGATGCCTCCCAAGCCGGGAATCCCGCCCAGACTACAGGTACAGGCGATCACTGCCAGGGCCAGGCCTCCTATTACCGCTTGAATTGCGCCTCGTTTCACGAAACTCCTCCTTTGGAATCTCCCTCGCCGGCCGCCGGCCGGCGCCTACCGCAATTGACACCATACAGCACAATCTGCCGATGGCCAAACCAAGCCATCGGCAGACGGATCTGGACGATTGAGAGTCGGCATGCCACCGCGTCACACCCGACCCCTCGACAAACAACGGTAACGGAATGCTGTGAGCCGCGCTAACCCTTGACCGAGCCGGCCAGCAGGCCCCGCACGAAGAAGCGCTGGAGCCCGAGGAAGACCGCCATAGGAACCAGGAACGACAGGAACGCGGCTCCGGTCAGGATGTGCCAGTTGCCTCCGCGGGATCGATCAGGTTGGCCACCTGCACGGTCAGCACCGGCTGACCGCTGAGGAACACCTTGGCCACCAGAAAGTCGTTCCAGATCCACAGGAACTGGAAGATCGCCAGCGAGGCGATGGCCGGCACGGCCAGGGGCAGGGCCAGACGACGGAACACGGTCCAGTGGGTGGCGCCGTCGATGTAGGCCGATTCGAAGATCTCGGTGGGCAGCGAACCGATGAACGAGCGCAGCAGGAAGATGGCGTAGGACAGGCCGAACGCGCTGTGGAACAGCCACACCCCGAGGAAGGTCCCCTGCAACCCGACCTGGGAGTACAGACGGGCGATGGGCACCAGCGCCAGTTGCAGCGGGATGATCTGCAGACCGACCAGGAGGGCGAAGATCCACTGGCGTCCGGGGAAGTCCATCCAGGCGAAGGCGTAGGCGGCGAACGCGGCCAGAACAATTGGCAGCAGGGCCGAGGGCACCGCTACCGCCATGGTGTTCACGAAAGCACGGCCCATTCCTTCGGGGCTGGCCAGGTCGGCCGGGCTGCAGTCGAACTTGGCCAGGGTCGCCGGGACACCTTCTTCGCAGTCGGTGAGATAGTCCTGGGTTCCCTTGTAGCCGACCAGGGCGTCGGCGTAGTTGCGCACCCCCAGCTTCTCGCCTTCGGCGGGATCGATCCCGCTCAAGACCCGCAGTTGGTCGCCGATCGGCGCCAGCAGATCGAGGGCTTCTCGGGTGGAGGCGGGCAGAGGCGGGTCGACCAAGTGAGGTCCCCCGTCGATCCCCGCCTGGACCATCCGCAGCAAGTCGGTCGAGCGCGGGAAGCGCGCCACCACTTCCGGCGACGACAGGTCGGCCGACGGCAGCGCATCCCCGGCCGACCCGTGGCACTCTTCGCAATAGGTCTGGTACCCCTCGACCCCGGGCGTGGCGGCGCGGCCGACCACCATCCACCAACCGGTGGTGCGAACGGCCTCGCGCGAGCGGAACGAGGTCACCAGCACCCCAAACACCGGGATCACCCACAGCAGCGCGATCAGGATCAGGCTCAGGTGAATCGGCAACCGGGAGAAGAAGCGGTTGAGCCCGGCGAACGGTTTCACCGCATCTCCTCCTGCTTGCGGAAGCGAACGACGTTGATGATCATCACCGGGATGGTCAGCACCAGCAGCAGCACGGCGATGGCCGTCGAGCGGCCGGTGTGGGTGACGATCAGCTTGAACATGCGGTTGGCGATCACTTCGGTGCCGAAGTTGCCTCCGGTCATGACGAAGACCACGTCGAAAATCTTCAGCACGATGATGATCATGGTGGTGAAGACCACGGTGATGGTGGGCAGGATCATCGGCACGGTGATGTACCAGAACACCTGCCAGCCGCTGGCCCCGTCGACCTCGGCCGCCTCCAGCACTTCGGCTGGCATCCCCTTGATGGCGGCCGACAAAATGGTCATGCAGAACCCGGCCCACAACCACACGCCGACCATCATCAACGCCAGGTTGTTGACCCCGGCCGTGCTGAGCCACGGCACCGGGTCCAGCCCGAGAGCGGCCAGGACCGCGTTGAGCACGCCGATCTGTTCGCCGCCGCTCTGGAAGGCGTACATGAAGCGCCAGATCACGCCGGCACCGACGAAGGAGATCGCCATCGGGATGAAGATCAGCGACTTGACCAGGCTTTCATAGCGCACCCGGTCGGCCAGGATGGCCACCGCCAGACCGATGCCGACCGTGGCCGGCACCATCACCAGCAGCCACAGCGCGTTGTTGCCCAGAGCCTGGACCATTTCCGGATTGGTCAGGGCGTAGCGATAGTTCTCGAAGGCGCCCCAGCACGGCGCCTCGGCGCGGCATTCGGCCGCGGCCGGGGCGTCGCCGCTCCGGTTGCGCAGGCTGAGGGCGAAGGTGTTGACGGTGGGATAGACGATGAAGACCAGCAGGACCAGCAGGGAGGGGAGCAGATACAGCCAGGGAACGATGCGCCCCTGGCGCATGATTCGGGGTCCGCTCATGGCGCCTTACCTCCCGGGGGTCGGGTGCGGGCCCCGGGGGGCCCGCACCCGAGAGGCGTTGCGACGGTTACTGTCCCAGGGCCTCGGCCTGGGCTTCGGCGGCCTTGCCCAGCGCCGTCGCCAGGTCTCCGCCCCCGACGGCGTCGGCGATCGCCGAGAACTCGGTCTCACCGAACGGTGCCGGGATGGAGTCGCCCAGGTCGGGCGTGAAGCCGGAGGCGCCCGTCAGGGCGGCCCCCTTCTTGGCCAGCTGCGGATCCATGTAGTGCCCGTCGGCTCCGCTGTTGGGCGAGAGGTCGAAACCCGCCTCGGCCCAGGCGGCGCCACCGGCGGCGCTGGTCAGGTAACCGACCATGGCCTGGGCGGCCGGCGAGTCGCCGAAGGCCATCATGAAGTCGGCGCCGCCCTGCATCCCCTGAGCTCCGGGGAAGGCGAAGAAGTCAAAGTCGGTGCCGTAGGTCAGATCCGGGAACTGGGCCACGATCTCGCCGCCGGCAAAGCCGGATTGCTTGACCATCATGGCCTCGACCGGATCGGAGACGATCTTGTAGATCGCATCCAGGAACGGCGTGGTCAGTGTGCCGTCGGCCCCGCCGACCGTGGTCGTCGGGTCGGTGGCCCAGGCCAGGTAGGTCTCGTAGGCCTGCATGACTCCGGCATCATTGTAGGCGACCTCCCCCGAGATCAGGTTCATGACGTATTCCGGACCCTGCTGGGTCAGCAACAGGTCCTGGATGAAGTCGGAGCCGGTCCAGCCGGTGGCCGGGCCGCTCTCGAAGCCCATGCTCCACGGGACGTTGCCGTCGGCGACCATCTGGTCGACCAGGGCTTCCAGCTCTGCGAAGGTCGTCGGCACAGCGTAGCCGAAGGCCTCGAACTGGGCCGGGCTGTACCAGACGATGGTCTTGATGTCGGCCTTAACCGGCACGGCCAGCCAGCTGCCGCCGGCCGACCCCAGGTCGACCCAGAAGCCGGCGTAGCTGTCGGCCTGGCCGCCCACCTGATCCAGCGGGATCAGCAGATCCGGGTACAGTGTCAGCGGAGCGGTGCTCGGCCAGAACAGCAGGTCGGGCGGATCGCTCTGCACGCGGGCATCGAGAACGGCCACGTCACGCGTCGACTCAGCCGAGATCGAGATCCCGCATTCTTCGACCAGCGGGGCGAAGATGGTGTTGATCTTCTCCTCCTCGGCGCCTGACCACTGGTACATCACGGTCAGGCTGTCGCCGGCGGAGGCGCCCTTGCAGTCGATGGTGCCCATCGGGGCGTCCGGCGGAGCTTCGGGCGGCGCCTCGGGCGGGGCGACCGTCGCCGGGCCGGCGCAGGCGGTGAGGACGAGCGCCAGGGCGATCGTCAGGGTTAGCCAGGGAATTCGAGTTGCTTTCATCTTGCTACTCCTCCTTGAGAATTCGGGTTCCAGTTGGGGTAGTGCGGTATCGCAGGTGGCCTTCTCCTGCGCACCTCCTTTCTCACGGCGCCACGACCGGATCGGCACCGCAGGATCGTCGGACGACCAGATCGGTCTCGAGCACGACGTGACGTTCGGCCACGTCTTCGCCACGGATCAGGCGCAGCGCCAGATCGGCGGCTCCCCACCCGAGACCGAAGGCGGGGACATGGATGGTGGTCAGCGGCGGGTCGATATAGACTGCCATCGGGATGTCGTCGAAGCCGACCACGGCGATGTCGTCGGGGATGTGCAAGCCGCGACCCTTCAACGCGTGCAGCACCCCCACCGCCACGGTGTCGCTGCTGACAAACAAGGCATCCGGCGGATCCCCCTCCCGCAGCAACAGGTCAACGGCCGCCTGCCCGCTCTCGGGGGTGAAGTCGGCGTGGGTCGCGCGGGCCGCCCCCGGGTCGAGGCCGGCCAGGCGCAGCGCCTCTCGAAAGCCGGCCAGGCGGGCGGCGGCGGCGGTGTACTCGGCGGAGGCGTGAACGATCATCGCCAGCCGGCGGCGGCCCAGGCCGAGCAGATGCCCGCAGGCTAACCTGGCGGCCGCGGCGTTGTCGATATCCACCGAGGGGAAGGGCGCCTCGGGCCAGCTCCCCTGGAGCACCACCAGCGCGCCGGTCCCCTGCAGGCGCTTCACTTCGTTCGGTCCGGACCGCGGGCCGGAAAGAACCAACCCATCGGCGTGGCGTTCGGCGACCAGGCGTTCCAGCCGGCTGTCTTCGCCATGAGGCACCGGAAGGAACATCACTTCGTAACCGACCGGCCTCGGCCGCGCTGTGAACCCCGCGTAACGCCGAAGGCAGGAACACGTCGGCGAAGGCGCTGGAGGCAGGCTGGCGTTCGACGTAGGCCAGCACCCCGGTGCGGCCCGTCACCAGCCGGCGAGCGGAAATGTCGGGGTGATAGTTGAGGTGGGCGGCGGCGGCCAGCACCCGATCCCGGGTGTCGCTCGAGATGCGCATGCCCGGGACGTTGTTGAGCACGAAGGAGACCGTCGTGCGGGAAACTCCCGCCCGCCGGGCCACATCGCTCGCGGTGGGTCTCTTGGTCACAATCGGCGTTTGCTAACACGAGTAAGCAAGGGTATTATCCTAGGGGAAGCGCTCCCTGTCAAGGTGGGGCAAACCCTGGACGGGAACGGAAGCAGCGGACAGGACTTCTTCGGCGGGACTCCGCCATACCCAAGGAGCCAAGCGTGCTGGAACAGGTCAACCTCAAACCGGTGTTGTTGGAGAGCTACCGAGAGGTGGTCGGCGATGAGATCGTCGATGCCATCCGTGCGCGGGCCCGCCCGCTGGCCGGTAAGCGGGTGCTGCATGTCAACGCCACGGCCTACGGCGGCGGGGTGGCCGAGATCCTGGCCACGGTGGTGCCGCTGATGAACGACGTCGGCCTGGAAGCCGAGTGGCGGGTGATCGCCGGCGACTTGCGATTCTTCTCCGTCACCAAGGCGATGCACAATGGCCTGCAGGGGATGGAGTTGCCGTTCACCGAGCCGATGCAGGCGGCCTGGCGCGAGAACAACCACCTCAACGCCGAAGCCCTGGAGGGCGAGTACGATTTCGTCATCGTCCACGACCCGCAGCCGGCCGGGATCCCGGCCGAGCGCGGCCGCGCCGGCGGCGCCCACTGGATCTGGCGCTGCCACATCGATACCTCCCGGCCCAATCCGGCCTACTGGGAGTTCCTGGCCCCCAGTCTCGAGCCATACGACGCCCTGATCTTCACCATGCCGGCGTATGTCGGTCCGGGGATTCCTCCCGAACGTGTGGTGATCAGCCCTCCGACGATCGACCCGCTCTCTCCCAAGAACCTGGTGACCGATCGCGACGCAGCCCGGGAAGCGCTGCGCCCGTTCGGTCTCGATCCGGCCCGGCCGATCCTGACCCAGGTCAGCCGGTTTGATCCTTGGAAGGATCCGCTGGGCGTGATCGACGCCTATCGCCTGGTCAAGGCCGAGATCCCCGAAGTCCAGTTGGCCCTGCCGGGCTCGATGGCCTCCGACGATCCGGAGGGTTGGTCGTACCTCGACCGCACCTGCCGCTACGCCGGGATGGACGACGACATCCACATCCTGCACAACTTCCAGGGCGTCGGGCCGGTGGAGATCGGGGCCTTCCAGGCCGGCTCCGACGTGGTGATCCAGAAGTCGACCCGCGAGGGGTTCGGCCTGGTGGTCAGCGAAGCGCTATGGAAAGGCACGCCGGTGGTCGGCGGCAACGTGGGCGGGATTCCCCTGCAGGTGATCGACGGCGAGACGGGCTACCTGGTGGCCGACGCGGAAGGCTGTGCCCGGCGCTGCCTGGATCTGCTGCGCCAGCCGGAGATGGCGAGGCGCATGGGCCAGGCCGGCCGGGAACATGTGCGCCGGAACTTCCTGACCACGCGCAAGTTGATGGGTTACCTGAATCTGCTGGAACGCCTGGCCGGCGGAAAACCCTTGAACCAGGCGCCGGGCTAGGCGGGCGCCGGCTTGCTCTCCGCCCGCGGGCCGGCCGTCAGCCGGTGCCGGGTGCGGGCGTCGAGGGCCAGGAAGCCGGCCACCGCCACCGCCGAGAGCATCCCGGACAGGTACCAAACCCAGTTGGGGTTGTAGTTGTCGAGCACCACACCGGCTGCGGTCGGGCCGACGGCCGATGCCAACACCCAGGTCAGGCTGGAAATCGCCACATAGCGACCCCGCATTTCAGGCGGCGCCAGGCGCGCCACCAGCGCCGAGGCGGTGGGGATGATCAGCATTTCGCCCAGGGTGATCGTGAGCATGGCCGCGGCGAACAGGGTGTAGCTTTCCACGAACCCGTACATCGAGAACCCGACCAGGTACAGCGCCGTCCCCGCCACCATCAGGCTCATCGGGCGGACCGGGCGCAGGCGGCGGGTGATCGGGAACTGGAACAGCACCACCATCAAGGCGTTCATACTCATCAGGTAGCCGTAGCCGCGGGCCGGCACCTGGTGGACATCCCGCAGAAAAACCGACAGCGTGCTGTACATCTGCAGGTAGACCAGGTTCATCACGACCGAGACGGCCACAAAGGCCACGAACACACGGTCGCGCAGTACCCGGCCATACCCGCGGAAGGTCTGCCCGATCGTCTCCGACTCGGCCAGGCCGCGGGCCTCCGGCCGGGTCTCGGGGATCACCCGGTAGACGATGAAGGCGGTGATCAGGCTGGTGACGGCGTCGATGATGAACAGGTACAGGAAGCTGTAGGCCGCCAGGATCCCGCCCAGGGTCGGCCCGACGATCCAGGCCAGGTTGCCCGCCACCCGCAGCACGCCGAAGCCTTCTGCCCGCTTTTCGTCGGGCAGCATGTCGGCCACCATCGCCTCGCGCGCCGGCCCGGCGACATCGGCCAGGAGACCGGTGAAGGCGGCCAGCAGGTAGAAGGTCGGCAGGTGGTCCACCAACCCCATCACCAGGCTGCTCAGCGCGCTGACCACCAGCCCGAACAGGATGATGGTCTTGCGACCAAAACGATCGGTCAGGGCCCCGCCCACCAGGCTGCCCAGGAACGACGAGACCGAGAAGACGGCGAACAGCAGTCCGGCCTGGGTCATCCCGACGTCGAAGCGCTGGGTGATGTACAGGGCGAAGAACGGCCAGATCGCGGTGCGGCCGATCGAGTCGATGAAGCCCGAGGCGGCCAGCACCCAGAACTTGGGCGTGTACTCGCGGTAGGTGGACTGCAGGCGATCGATCATCAGGCTGGGTCAGTCGAGCGGCGGGTGCGTCTCCCCCGGTGGACGGCAAGCGCAAGCGGCGAACAAGGCCGTCGGCCGCGGATCGTCGGCGGCCGACGGCCGTAGAGTATACCCCCAGGCTGCGGCGACCGGTTTGGCGCCTACATCACGACCAGCACCACACCCATCAGCAGCAGTGTCACCAGATGGTTGGCCGCCTCGATCCCCCAGCCGCGCCAGCTGCGGCCGGCGAAGGCAGCGTTGGAGGCCGAGGTGGTGGCCACAAAGCCGAGCCACACCATGAACCCGGCCTGCAGACCCTGGGCCACGGTGGTGCTGCCCATCACCCCCATCAGCGTGGCCAGAAACAGGGCCTCGATGAAGGCGCCCACAATGGTCACCACGTAGTTGACCGGGTTCGCCTGCTGGACGAACTCGGGAGTCTTGCCGATGGAGGCCAGCCAGGGGGTCAGGAACAGCGGCTTCGAGTACCAGACGAAACCGACCACGATGGCCACCACCACGCACACGATCACGGCCAGGAAATTGACACCTGCGAACATTTCCACCTCCGAGGGCTGATAGTGCGGCGGGACGTTCCAGGAGGTAAACACCGTTGCCGGAAGGGCGATGCGCCCGGTTGCCTCCGGGGCCTATATCCGGGAGAATCCGGAGCAGAGACCGGCATGGTTCAACCCCCGCTCCTCCCCCATCTGATCGCAGGCCGACCGCACCCATCGCAGGCGCCGGAGTCGGTCGAGGTCCGCAACCCGGCCACGGGCGAAGTGTTGGCCCGCGCGCCCCTGGGGAACGCGGCCGAGGTCGGCGCGGCGGTGGCGGCGGCTGCCACGGCCGCCGCCGGGTGGCGCGAGGTGCCCGCTTCCCAGCGCATTCAGCCGCTGTTTCGGCTGAAGCGACTTGCTGGAAGACCATCTCGAGGAACTGGCGCTGTCGATCACCGACGAAAACGGCAAGACCCTGGCCGAGGCGCGCGGCGAGCTGCGGCGGGCGATCGAGAACGTCGAGGTGGCCTGCGGCATCCCGACACTGATGCAGGGCCAGTTCTCGGAAGATGTGGCCGAGGGGATCGACGAATACATGATCCGCCAGCCGGTGGGCGTGGCGGCCGTGATCGGACCGTTCAACTTCCCGGGGATGATCCCGTTCTGGTTCCTGCCGTACGCCATCGCCTGCGGCAACACCGTGGTGGTCAAGCCATCGGAACGCTGTCCGCTGACGATGCAGCGGCTGTGGGACCTATTGGGCGAAGCCGGGCTCCCCCCGGGCGTGGTGAACGTGGTCCACGGCGGGGCGGAGGCGGTGGACGCGCTGCTCGATCATCCGGGCGTGGACGCCATCAGCTTTGTCGGCTCGACCCCGGTGGCGCGCCATGTGTACGCCCGGGCGGCCGCCTCCGGCAAGCGAGTCCAGGCGCAGGGCGGCGCCAAGAACCCGCTGATCGTCCTGCCCGATGCCGATCCCGAGATGACCACCCGCATCGCCGCCGACAGCGCCTTCGGCAACGCCGGCCAGCGCTGCCTGGCGGGATCGCTGGCGGTGACGGTGGGCCAGGCCGGAGCGTGGTTCCGCGAGTCGATCGCCGAAGCCGCCCGGGCGCGAGTGGTGGGGTACGGAGCCGATCCCGCCGTGGAGATGGGACCGGTGATCAGTGGCACCTCGCAGGGAGCGCATCTCGTCGGCCATTGAAGAAGGCCTGGCCCAGGGGGCTCGGGCGGTGGTAGACGGCCGTCAAGCCTCGGTCGAAGGTCGTCCACGGGGATTCTTCCTGCGGCCGACGGTGCTGGACCATGTGGCGCCCGAGTCGGCTCTGGCCCGGACGCGAGGTCTTCGGCCCGGTGCTGGGGCTGCTGTCGGTCGACTCGGTCGAGCAGGCGATCGATTTCGTCAACACCAGTCGCTACGGGAACATGGCCTGTGTCTTCACCCGCGACGGCGAAGCCGCCCGGCGCTTCCGCCGCGACGCCCGCGCCGGCAACATCGGGATCAACCTGGGCGTGGCGGCCCCGATGGCGTTCTACCCGTTCAGCGGTTGGAAGGATTCGTTCTTCGGCGCCCTGCACGGGCAGGGGCGCCACGCGGTGGAGTTCTTCACCCAGACCAAGGTCGTGATCGAACGCTGGCCGAGGGCCTGGTCGCGCAAGTTCTAGCCGCGCCGGAGGCGGTCCGCCGCAGCCGGTGGTACCCGTATTCCAGAGACTTCTGGTCTTCCTCACGGGTCGGTCAACCCCCACACGCGCACCTGGCCGTCGAGCGCCGACGTGGCAAAGCGGCGGCCGTCGGGAGACCAGGTGACGTTGATCACGGCGCCGCCGTTCTCGAATTCGCGCACCAGGGAGAGGTCGCCGTCCCACAGACGGGCGTTGTGGTCCTGGTGAGCTGAGAGCAGCATCGTTCCGTCGGGCGACCAGGATAGGTCAAACACCCCGCCGGTTTCGACCGCCAGGTGGTTGCCTGGGCTACCCACGGCAAGACTCAGATCGGGCCATCCAAGGATCTCCCCATCCCAGGCTCCGGAGGCCAGTGTGTCCTGCGCCGACCAGGACAGGGCCATGACAGCGATCTGGTGAGCTGGCAGCGTGAGCCGCGGCAATCCGGTAACGGCGTCGAACACACGGATCTCACCCATCACCCCGCCGTGTGCCAAGAGGGAACTGCTGGTGGAGAACACACTCTGAGCGCCCTCGACCGGGCTCGACCATAGAAGGACGCCCGTGTCTGCGTCGTAGACGGCGGCTCCGCAGGAGATGTAGCGGGTGTTCGGCGACCATTCCGGAAGGCACCAGGGAGTTGGCAGGCCATCAACCCTCAAGAGGACTTCCCCATCCGCCACTCGCCAGGCGATCAGGCCCCGATTCTCCCCGTCGGTCAAGTTGGCCAGGAGGCGGGCGCCGTCCGACGACCAGGCCAGGGCGCCGACCCCCCGGAAGCCGGGAGGCGGGTTCAAGATCGTCTCCGGTGCGCCAAGGCCCGCATCCCAGAGCGCGATTCCTGCCTGGGCGCGGTCTGGCATGGCCAGGATGTCCCCGGCCGGGGACCAACGGACAGGGAATCGGATATTCCGGGCGGTGACCTCGCTGCTCCACAGCAAGCCAACTCTTGCGGCGTCGGCCGAGGTAATCGCGGCCGGCCCCAAAGTCGCTGAGGGGAGAATCTCCTGTGTAACCGAGGGCGCTGCCGTCACCGTCGGCGGCAGGGTGGTCGCCGAAGCCACCGCTGCGGTCGGAACCTCTGCGGAGGGTGGAAGCCCCAGGCCCAGAACACCTGCCACCAGGACGAGGGCCGTCCCGATCAACCCCAACCCGGCAGCGGCAACCATGATCGGCAACAGCATCCGCCTTCGCTGCGGGGCGCGCACCGTCTGAGCCGGGGGCGGTGCCCCAGGCGGGCGTGTCGGTCGCCTGCGGGCCGGCTTCTCATCCCCGAGGGCCGTGGCCCCCGGGTCGGCCGCCACCTGCCGCCCCCGGGAAGGTACCGACTCCAGAGCGCTAGCCATCTGGCCCGCCGTCGAGTAACGGTCCTCCGGTCGCTTCGCCATGGCCTTGTCGATCACGGGCTGCAGGCCTTTCGGCACCGAGGGCTGGATCTGCGAGAGCCTCGGCACCGCCTGCCGGATGTGTTTCAGCGCCAGCCCAACGGGTGTTTCGGCTTCGAAGGGAAGCCGCCCGGTGACCATCTGAAACAAGACCACACCCAGAGCATAGACGTCGGCCGCCGGGCCGATTTCGGCGCGCCCTTCGGATTGCTCGGGGCTCATGTAGGCCGGCGTTCCGATCATCCCGGCCCCGGTGAGCGTGGTAGCGGCCTGCGCCCACTTGACGATGCCGAAGTCGGAAAGATAGGCGTCCCCATAAGAGTTGAACAGGATGTTCCCGGGTTTGATGTCGCGATGAACCATGTCCCGGCGGTGCGCCTCGTCCAGGGCAGACGCAATTCGCCGGATGATCGCCACGCATTCCGGAAAGGGCAATGGGCCCCCGGCCAGTTTCTCGCCGAGCGTTCCGCCGGGCATAAGACGCATCACCAGGTAGGGTTGCCCTTCCTGGTCGCCGATGTCGTAAACCGGGACGATGGCGGGGTGCTCGAGTTCGAGCGACGGTCCGTGCCTCGCGCTGGAACCGCGAGCGGAATTCGGGGTCGTGGAGGAAATCTTCGGGGAGGACCTTGATGGCGACGTCGCGGTCGAACTCGGGATCCCGGGCGCGGAAGACCATCGCCATCCCGCCGCGTCCCACCCGTTCACCGAGAAGATAGCGCCCGAATGTCTGCGGTTTCATCTGCCCTCTCGCCCTGCGACCGCCGGGGCGGCCGAGCCGCCATTGTCCCACCGAACCCGGCGCCCGCAACCGCCGCAGGACGTCTCGCGACGTCGGTTGCCCAGGGCTTCCTCGGTTCACACTGGAGGGCGGCCACGCCGAGGCCGACGGCAGGGGAGCCTGCGACCGTGCTCCCGTGAGCGACGGCCGTCCTTGATCAGGTGCCGGAGGAGGCAGAGCGGAGGGACTTGAGGGAAGGGTCCCTCGACCAACCGGTCGAACCGCGCCGGATTCGCGGCGGCTCGGCCGCCTAGAAGTCGAGGTCGTCGTCCCCGCCGTCGTCGAAAGAGCTTCCTCCCGTGTCGGGCAGACTGCCCTCGATCGACTCGGGGTCTTCCCCGGCCTCCAGCCGGTCGACGACTTCGTCGAACTCCTCGGGGAGGTCCTCGCCCATTTCGTCGCCCATCCGGCGCATGGCCCGGGCGATCGAGCGCGGGTCGTTCTCGTCGATGTCCCCCCAGTCGTCGTCGCCCAGGGAATCCAGCCGGGACTCGTCTGACCGTACCACCCGCACCCGCGAGATCCGGCGCTTGAGGTTGGCGCTGCCGCAGTGCGGGCAAGTCGACGGCGGCCCGGTCGTACTCTTCGTACGACAGGCGCAGGCTGGCGCGCTTGCGGCAGTCGAGGCAGCGGTATTCGTAGATCGGCATGGCGGCGAGAGCTTCGATTATACTGAGCCGACCGCGAGGCTTCAACGACGAATGCTCGAAGATCTGCGGCAACGCCAGGCGGCTCCCCTGCTGATCGTGATCTCCGGCCCGTCGGGCGTCGGCAAAGACGCGGTGTTGCAGCGCATGAAGGAGCGCGGCCTGCCGTTCTCCTTTGTTGTGACCGCCACCACCCGCGCCCGCCGCCCGCACGAGGTGGAAGGGGTCGACTACCTGTTCGTCTCCCCCGACGCCTTCGCCGGGATGATCCAGCGCGGCGAAATGCTCGAGCACGCCCAGGTGTACAACGACTCGAAGGGGATCCCGCGCCGCCAGGTGGCCGAAGCGCTGGCCAGCGGGCGCGACGTTGTGCTGCGGGTGGACGTGCAGGGGGCCGCCACCATCCGCGCCCTGGCGCCGGAGGCCTTGCTGATCTTCCTGCTGGCCGACTCGGAAGCCGAGCTGGAACGGCGCCTGCGCGAACGGCGCACCGAGTCCGACCAGGATCTGGCCTTGCGGCTGCAGGCCGCCCGCCAGGAATTCGAACGGATCGACCTGTTCGACTACGCCGTGGTCAACCGGCACCTGGCGCTCGACGGCACGGTCGAGACGATCCGGGCCATCGTCGAGGCAGAACACCACCGGAGCCGGCCGCGCCAGGTCCGGCTGTGAACCGATCCGGGCTTGTGGGGCGACTTGCCCAGGCGCCGGCGACCTTCGGGCTGATCGGACTGACCGGGACGGTGTTCCTGCTGCAACTGTTCGGCGAGGCGCTGTTCGGCTTCGATGCGGTGCTGGCCCTGGGGGTTAAGGCCAACAAGGAGATCCTGGCCGGCCAGTTGTGGCGGTTGGTTACCCCGGTCTTCATCCACGCCGGCCTGCTCCACCTGTTCGTGAACATGTACTCGCTGTTCGCCCTCGGCCCGGCGGTCGAACAATTCTTCGGCACTCCGCGCATGCTGGCCCTGTACCTGATCTCCGGCGTGAGCGGCGTGGCCTTCAGCCTGGCCTTCAACCCGTTTCGTTCGGTGGGCGCCTCGGGCGCCATCTTTGGGCTGCTGGGGGGTCTGGGCGCGTTTCTGTACCAGCACCGATCGGTCTTCGGCCCGGCGGGCGGGATGCAGCTGCGGCAGCTGGCGTTCGTCGCCGCCATCAACCTGCTGAACAGCTTCAGCCCGGGGATCGATCTGTGGGGGCACGTCGGCGGCCTGGTAGCGGGGATCCTGGGCACGGCCTACTTCGGGCCTCGTCTCACCCCGGTCTTGATCGACGGCATGCGGCCCGGCTTCAGCGATCTCCGCCGCTGGCCCGAGGCTGCCCCGCGAGTGGCCGTCGCCGGCCTGGTGCTGACGGCCGCGGCGATCGGCGCCATGCTGTTGGCCCGGACGGGATGATCCGTCTCGTCTCCGGATTCCACCTCCCGGCGCACGAGCAGCGGCCGGCTGGGCGATCTTCCTCGTCGTCTCGGTCGTGCTCCTCTGGCAGGGTTTCTCCGCCAACCGGTGGAACGTGGCCGAGCCGCAGTGGTTCGAGAAGTTCCAGCTCGACTCCGAGTCATTCGTCATCGGTCGGCTGGTGCAGGCGCAGCAGGCGGGCCCGTTTTCATACGGAGCCTTCCCGGGCTGGGGAAGCTCGAACCTGGATCCCCTCTACAACGGCGTGTGGTTCCAGTATTACGCCTACTTCGGAGGACCCTCGTTCTCGGGATTCGAGCCCTACCAGTCACAGCCCGGCGGTCAGGCCCAGATCTTCGTTGCACTGGATGCGCTGCTCACTGCTCCCGCTGCCGAGCGTTATCAGTTGTACCGGGACCTCACCGCCCTGTTGAGCGCGGCCGCCCTGTCTCTTGTCATCCTGTGGTTCGGCCTGGAGCATGGCGTCGCCGTGGGCCTGGCCGTCCTGGTCTCGGCCCTGGCCTCCGAATGGTTGACGGTGTTTGGAAGAAACCTGTGGTGGTCGCTGTGGTCCTTCTACGCGCCGCTGGTTGTCTCGCTGTACTGGCTCCGTCGCCATGCCGCCCGCCCCTCGGGGAGTCCGGCGGCGTTTGGCGGCGTGGTCTTTGCCGCCGTAGCGGCCAAGGGTCTGCTGACCGGCTACGAGTACTTCACCACCTTGGTCGTCATGGTGCTCGTTCCGGTGGTGTACTACGGCCTCCGCCACCGCTGGGGTCGACGACGGACGCTGACCTGGCTGGCCGCCGGCGCGGCCGGGTCGGGGCTGGCGGCGCTTGCCTTGGGAGCCGTACTGACACTACAGATCGCCTCGGTCCGCGGCAGCCTCCAGGCAGGCATCGAGCACATCTGGACCTCCTTCGCCAAGCGCACCTACGGAGATCCGGAGGCCTTTTCCGAGCTTTACCGGGGCAGCCTGGAGGCCCCCGTGCACGAAGTCCTGCTGACGTACCTGCGGGGCCGCTACTTCGATTTCAACCGCTACTTGCAGGCTCCGAGTCTCTTCGTGACCCTGTACCTGTTCAAGATCCGCTACCTCTACCTGATGCTGTTGTTCCTGGCGGCCTCGGCGATGGCCTGGAGACAGGGCGGCGTCCGGGATCGGAGCTCGTCGGTCGGAAGACAAGCTCTGATCATCGCAACCTGGTCTTCGCTCCTGGCTCCACTCTCGTGGTTGGTCCTGTTCAAGGCCCACTCTGAAATCCACACGCACATGAATTTCATCACCTGGCAGATGCCGTTCACGCTGTTCGGCTTCGCCGTCGTCGCCACCGCGGCCGGAGACCTGATGCGCCGTCTGCGCCGGGCGGGGCGTGCGGCGCCCGCGGGCGTCGAATCCGAAGCTGGCGACGGCTCGGGAGGCGAGGCGGACTCCATACGGTAGAATCGGTTTGTTCGACCGCCCCTGGTGACAGCACGCATGAGCCCGCCCACGCCCGACGAAATCTACGACATCACGTTCATCGGCGCCGGTCCCACCGGCTTGTTCGGCGCCTTCTACGCCGGCCTGCGCGAGATGCGTACCAAGATCATCGACGCCCTACCGCAGATGGGCGGGCAGTTGATCGCCCTGTACCCCGAGAAGCAGATCTTCGACACGCCGGGGTTTGTCGCGGTTCGCTCGAAAGAACTGGTCGCCAGCCTGGCCGAACAGGCGCTGCAGTGGAAGCCGACCCTGGCGCTCGGCGAGCGCGCCGAACGGTTGGAGCGGGTGCCGCTGCCGGGGGGCGAGGCCGAAGAAATGTGTTGGAGGATCGGGACGGACAAGGCCGAGCACCACACCCGGACGGTGATCCTGGCGGCCGGGATCGGCGCCTTTGAGCCGGCCAAGCTGAACAACGAGAGCGTGACCCGCTTTGAGGGCAAGGGCGTCACCTACCTGGTGCACGACCTGCAGGCGTTCGCCGGCAAACCGGTCTTGATCATCGGCGGCGGGGATTCAGCGGTCGACTGGGCCCTGGCTCTCGAGCCGATCGCCAGCAGCGTAACCCTAATCCATCGCAGGGAAGGTTTCCGGGCGCACGACTCTTCGGTCAACGCCCTGAAGGCATCGAAGGTCGATGTCCGGGTGTTCTACGAGCTCAACCAACTGCGCGGCGACGGGCGGGTGGAGCAGGCGCTGATCTTCGACAACCGCACCAAGGAAGAGACCACCCTGGAAGTGAGCGAGGTGATCCTGGCGCTCGGCTTCAAGGCCGACCTGGGCCCGATCCGCGAGTGGGGGCTGGAGACGATCGGACGGCGCTACCTGAAAGTCAACAGCCACATGGAAACCAATCTACCCGGGGTGTACGCCGCCGGCGACGTGGCCCTGGCCGAAGGTGACGACCCGCTCAACCTGATCGTCGTCGGCTACGGCCAGGTGACGGTGGCGGTGAACTACGCCTACACCGTGGTCAAGCCCGGCGGCAAGGTGTTCCCCGGCCACTCGAGCGAACGTTCCGGCTGATCGGACCTGCCGCCGGGGTCGTCCCAGCCATGCTCTCCCCCGACGAATTCGAGCGTGTGGCACCGGCCTTCCCTCTGCTGCGGGAGGCCGATCCCCAACTGGTGCGCGAATTCCGGCAGCAGGCCCGGCTACGCCGGATCCCGGCCGGCCACGACGTCTTTGTACAGGGCGCCGAGGTCGAAGCCGTACCGCTGCTGCTCGCCGGCCGGGTGCGGGTGTATCAAATCGGCGAGAGCGGGCGCGAGGTGACGCTGTACCGCTTCCACCCGGGCGAGTCGTGCGTGTTGACCGCCAACGCCGCTCTGGGCCGTAGGACCTTCCCGGCGATCGCCACGGCGGAAGAAGACGGCGAAGCGGTGATGATCCCGGCCGAGATCTTTCGCCAGTGGGTGGACCGGCACCCGGCCTGGCGGGGTTTCTACTTCGAGCTGGTGACGCAGCGGCTGGCCAGTGTGATGGCCATCGTCGATGAAGTCGCCTTTCGTAGACTCGACGGCCGGGTGGCGGCGCTGTTGCTGGAGCGTTCGGAACGGGGGAACCCGGTTCGGGTCACCCATCAGGAGATCGCCGCCGAACTCGGAAGTTCGCGGGAGGTGATCAGCCGGATCCTCGAGGATCTGGCGGGCAGGCGCCTGGTAGCGTCCCGACGCCAGAGAGTACCATCCCGGTCTTCCGGGAGGCTGATCTTCTCCGGAAGCCCACTCCCTAGTCTTCCCAGTCACGTCACTTCTCTTCCCCTTTTTGGACTTGACAACTCCGAATTACACGCTACTATATCCGCAACGGATACATCCTGCGCAGATGTAGTTCCGGTTGAGGAGTGTGGCCCATGGCGGAAGCATCTCAAGGACCCGATAGCTTCCTTCCCCTGACCCCGGCTGTCTTCCACATTCTGCTGGCGCTGGCCGACGGCGAGAAGCACGGCTACGGCATCATGCAGGAAGTCGAAGATATGACCGAAGGCGGTGTCCAGATGGGCCCTGGAACGCTCTACGGCTCGATCAAGCGCATGCTCACGGCCGGCCTGATCGAGGAGAGCGACGACCGACCTGACCCGACGCTCGACGACGAACGACGACGCTACTACCGCCAGACCGGCCTCGGCCGCCAGGTCCTGAGCCTGGAGACCGAGCGCATGGCGGAGTTGATGGCGCTCGCTCGTCGCAAGCACGTCTGGGCCGGGATCGGAGCGGAGCATCCTGACGTGAGCCAAACGAGCGGAAGGATCCGACGCGAGCGAAGGGAGTACGGAGAGGTGATGAGAGACCAACAGGGCGCCCGTCTCGATTGATGTCTCCGTCCGCATCTACAACCGCCTCCTGACCGCCTATCCGGCCCGCTTCCGAGCGGAGTACGGGCCTCACATGGCGCAGGTCTTCCGCGATGTCTGCCGGCGCGAATACCGCCGCAGCGGGCTGACCGGGGATGCTGGCACTGTGGGCCCGGACGGCGCTCGATCTTGATCCGGACGACGGTCGAGGAGCACATCGAGAGAGGTATCGACATGGATCGTGAAAGTTCGTCCGCTGGAGTGGTTGGGCTACTGATCGCCGGGGCCGTGCTGTTCGCTGCCGGCTTGATCATCGGCAACTTCGATTCCAACTGGGAAGACCCGATCGGAGGGGTGGACGCGTTCTACGAAATCAGTCAGATCGTCGGGATGGGCCTGGGACAGATCCTCTTCGTCGATCGGACTGCTGGGACTGCGGAAGGCTTTACGCCGAACGCAGCGGAGGCGTAGGCGGAGCCTTGCTACTCGCTGGCCGTCGTCCTGGCAGCATCGCTCTCCCTGGGCGGGATGCTGGTGATGAACGTAGTCCGAGGTCGGCTGGGCGACCTGGATCGTCGGATTGCTGTCGATGACGCTGGCGCTCGGCGGATCTTCGGCCTGGTCGTCGATCCGCGAAAGCTCTTCTCCCGCTGGAACTTCGCTCCCGCTGCTGGCGGGTGTTATGCCTCCCGCTGCCTTTCGGGGTCGCCTGGTCGCTCGATGGCGACCTCGGTAGCTCCCTGCCGAAGCACTTTCCCCATCGCCATCGCCACGATGTCGATCGGACTGGTGCTGGTGGGTTACCGCAGTGCAGGCCGACGCGGCCGGGCTCGAAGCTTCGACCTACGCCTGAGGCCCGGAAGGCCATGGTTCACAGCAACCGAGGGAGCCCGGTGGGCTCCCTCGTCGCGTCGGCAACTCGCCGAGGTCCGTTGGATCAGGGGCTACGAGCGGGATCGCCCCGCAAGGTCCGTTGACGTTCATTTCGAGTCTCGGCGATGAACCCGATGACCCCCGGCACATTGCCGTCGTTGCCGTCGACGGACAACCAACCCGTGCCGGTGGTGCGCCCTGGATGGCAGCTACGAACTCCCCGAGCACCAGCGTATGGGAGACCGGTGAGGTCGGATCGGCCGCGGCGTGTGCACCTCCACCGGGCCCATCGACATCTGGTAGCACACCCCCGGCAGCGGGACCCAGGGTTCGATCGGCACCGAAACACAGTCGCCGTCGAGGCTCACCGGGGCCCCGGGCGGCATCCAGCGAAGCCGGAAGACACCGATGTTGGCCGCCTGAGCCACGCCCGGATCGAAGCCGAGCCAGCCGTCCGGCCGTCCTCCCGGAGACCGTCGCCGGGGGAAACCCGGTCGAGAAGACCCCGAAGACGTCGGCCACGCAATGACGGCCGATCGTAGACGTCGAAATCGGCCAGCGCCGTCGCCACACAGGTTCCGCTGCCCGAGGGCAGCCAGGTGGCGGTCGGCTGCAGGGTCGGCGGCAGGAGCGTCGGTCGGCAGGACCGGGGTCGGCAGCGCGGGAGTGGCCGTCGGCGCCCGTCGGGAGCGAACAGGCCAGCGCTGTGAGCCCCGCCAACGGCCAGGATCGGAAGGACCTCTCCGGATCATCCTGGGGCTCTGACTCTTCGGCCGGCCTGCACAGCGGGAGGCGCCGCCTGTCGGGATCGACGGCGCCAGGGTGAGTACAGGATCAGGCCGACGACGATCAACAGCACACCCAGGGTCAACCCCGCCACCTGAATCTTTCCGAACCGCAGGTTGGGGATGGCGTGCGACCCGATTCCGATGAAGTCGGCCAGCGAAGCGGCGGCGGCCACCACATAGCCGGTGGCCGACAGGCGCAGACCGACCGAGTTCAGCAGAGCTGCGGGTCGACCGTTGCGCAAGCACCCGCAGGGCCAGATACGCGCCGACCAGCGCCAGACCCAATCCCGCCAGCCACACGCCCACCTGGACGAAGCCCACCGCCGGGCTGCGGTTCATGCCGATCAGATCGGGGTTCAGCCCGATCAGAAAGACCAGAACGCCGAGCAGCGCCAGGGTCATCCAGCGCCGGGCCCAGCGGACTTGTCGAGGCGAAAGCGGGGAGGGCAGCATCGGTCAGGGCAGGCTTCGGCGCAGCAGCCGCAGTCCAGTTCTCCCCCAGCACACCGGCCGTTTCTTCCGGGGAGAAGCCGCGCGCCGTCAGCCCTTCGCCTATTAACCGCAGGTCGGCAATGGTGTCAAGTCCCGTCGGGAATCGAGCCCAGGCCGAAACCGCCGTCGACGTCGGAGCCGAGCCCGACGTGCCGGGCATCCCCGACCACCTGGCAGATGTGGTCGATGGCCGCCAGCAGCCGGTCCAGGGGCAGCCGCGGCCGTTCCGGTGTCCACCCGGCGTCGAGGAACTTGTTCCCCAGCACCGCGCCGATCACCCCGTCGCGCTCGGCGATCGCGGCGATCTGAGTCGTCGCTCAGATGGCGCTCGGGCATGTCGACCCCGGGCAGCAGAGCCCGCGGGTTGCTGTGCGACGCCACCACAGTTCCGGTGTAGCGATCGAGCGCCTGCCAGGCGGCCTGTTCGGCCATGTGGCTGAGGTCGAGCACCAGCCCCAGAGCCTGCATCCGGTCGAGAAGACGCTCCCCGTCGGGGGTCAGAGGCCCGGGCTCGCTGGCCGAGCCGGCGTAGCGGGTGGCGCCCCAGGCCGGCCCAATCCAGCGGACCCCGCGTTCGACCCAGTGCTCGACCTCGGATGGCTCCCGAATCGGATCGGCCCCTTCCATCAAGATCACGATTCCCAGCCTGCGCTGGCCCGCCTGCCAGGCGGACAGATGCGCCTCCAGGTCGGCGGCCGACCCCAGGATGCAAAAGGCGTCGGGCTGCGCGTCGGCCAGCCGGTGATACAGATCGAGTTGACCCGAGTACATCCGGTGCGCCCCTTCCGGATCAGCGTAGCACTGGGTCTCCCAGGGGCGGGAACACAGCCGGTCGGGCGAGGCAAACAGGGTGGCGACGATCACGCCAACTCCGCCCCGCAGGCAGTCGGGCCAACCGAACACCGCTTCGCCTGTTCTCGACTCCGGCGAACGCCCCGACTCGAGCCGGCGCGTCTCCTCCGCGGAGCGGCGGTAATCGCGCCCGAGCACGATCTGACACCAGGCCAGGTCGATGTGTGCGTCGACGATCATCCGGCCAGCGCCGCCGACAAAGCTCGCCAGGCTCCGTCCTGCTCGCCCGGACGGAACGGCCGGTAGAGCGTGATCCGATCGGCCAGGCCCCGGTAACGGCTCCGCAGGGCGTCACCCAAGGAGGCCTCGTCGGCCACCACGGCGATGGCCCCCAGTAGATCGTCGTCGATCTGGGCCGGCATCTCGGCCCAGGCGCCGCGCCGGGCCAGCGCCCCCAGGCGGTCGGCCACCTCGCCGCGGCCGTGCAGTTCCAGAACAGGCCGGTACGACGGCGTGGAGGCATAGAACGCGATCTGCGATCGGACGAAATCGGCTTCACCGGGGTTGGTGACGGTGAACACCGACACCGAAACGGCCACCCGATCCGAGTTCGCGCCCGGCACGGTCGGCCCCCTGCTGGATGGCCGGGAGCACCCGCTCCCGCAGGTACTCGGCTGAATGCAGGGGATGGGCGTGCAGGCCGTCGGCGCATTCGCCCGCCAGTCGGCACAACCCCGGGTTGACTCCGGCAAGATAGATCGGCACGACCGGGTGATCGATCGGTGGCGGGCTGAAGAACGGCGTCATCAGGGTGAGTCGGTAGTGCTCCCCTCGGTAGATTCAGCGTCTCTCCGTCCTGCCATGCCCGCCACACGGCCCGCAGCGAGGCGATGAACTCGCGCAGGGCGCCGGTGGGAGAAGCCGGCCACGGCATGCCGAAACGACGTTCGATATGGGGCCGAACCTGCGTCCCCAGGCCGAGCAGGAACCTTCCGCCGGAGGCGGCGGCCAGGTCCCAGGCCGTGTGGGCCACCACGGTTGGGCTCCTGGCGAATCCGATAGCCACAGCCGTTCCGAATTGAAGGCGCGAGGTGTGTTCGGCGACCAGGCTCAGGGGAAGGAACGGGTCGTGCTGGGTCTCGCTGGTCCAGATCGCGTCAAAACCGACGCCTTCCGCCGCGGCCGCCAGGGCGGGGACTTCGTTGAGGGAGGCCGGCGCCAGAGCGGCGTCGAGTTTCACACGGGCCGCGTCAGTTCGCAGGGCCCTCGGAGTCCGCCTGTTCGAACTCCGAGATCGCCCGGCGCCAGGCATCGGGAATCGGGATCGACCGGCCGTTGCGGTAGTCGTACGCCACCAGCACGGTGCTCCCGGTGGCCAGCTCAACGTCGTCGCCGCGTCGGACGACGTACTCGAAATCGAAGCTCTTGTGTCCGATCCGGGTCACGCCGGCCTCGACCCGCACCTCGTCGCCATAGGCGATCGGCTGCAGGAATCGCAGATTGCTTTCCCCGACGATGATTCCGATGTTGTCGAAGTCCCGCCCGTCCCACAGCCCAAGATGTTGCAGATAGCTGGCGCGGGCCTGCTCCAGGTAGCTGAACAGGGTCGCATGGTTGACGTGGCGTTGCGGGTCGAGGTCGGCGTAGCGGACCTGGATGGGATGGGAGAAGCGAAGGGGCGGCATCAAAGCTCGGTTCCGGCGAAGCGATTATAGGCGCTCGTCGACGGCCCTCTCGAGAAGCAACCCGTTGAGGGCTTCGCGGGCCGGTGGAAGACGCCGCAGCAGCTGCCGGTCACCGATCGCCTCCGGGCCTTGTTGGAGGGCCAGGATCGCCGCGAAGGGATCTTCAAGGAGAGGTTCCCCATCGATCCGAGTTTTTCGCCAGTGGGGTCGCAGCGCTTCGGCCAGAGGGGCGTAGGCCTCGCCAGCCGCCTGCCGTCGCCGTTCGAAGGACTGCTGAGCCTCCTCCGAGCAGGCGCCGGCGCGGTGGATCGAAACGACCAGCTCCTCCAGGGCGTCCCAGCCCAGAGCGAAATCGGCCAGTGCGGGATCGTCGATCCGGTCGAGCAGGTGGCGGGTGACCGGGTTCATTGCGGCCGCGGCCGGTCTCAGCTCCCCGGCGGGTTCGGGCGCACGGTGTGGGCGATCTCCGCCAGCAGGCCCAGATCGCCTTCGCCGCTCAAGACCAGGTAGTCATCTCCCAGGGTCGTGAAGAAGACGTAACCCTGGTCGCCTTCGGACCCTACGATCAAGTAGGCCACGGCCGGTCGGCCGTCCGCCAGAACTCCACTTCTCTTGAAGGGTCGCAGCAATGCCCGAGGCATCCCAGGCCAGCGACCGCTGCGCCACGAATGCCTCCAGGTCTCCCTTCGGATCCCAGAGTTGGACGACGACGTCCATCCGCGTTTCACCGGCCGGGGTAGCGTCCGGCAAGACGTCCGCCGTGCGTTCCCAGGAGGTGAAGGCCGTGATCCCGCCCCGGGAATGCTGCTCGACCGGGCCGACGGTCCAGTCGACCGGATGGTCGAACGCGTACCCGGCGGTCTCGTCCCGGTAGGTGGTCGCCTCGAACGATGGTCCCGCGGCCTGGGTCGATTCCGGCCCAGCCGTGGTCGCCGTCGGAGCGTTGGCGGTCAGAACCGTGTCGACGGTCGCCTGGATATCCGAGGCGTCCAGCGTGATTGCGGCCGCTCCGGAGCAGGCCGTCAGCGTGACGGCGCAGGTTAGGAGGAAGACGAAAAAGCGCGCGTGCTGTTTCAAAGCTGTCTCCTGGGGCTTCGGAATACCGTTGCAGACGCCGGCAACGCGTGGATAGTTCCCGGGAATCGGGCGCCAGGCTACCAGACGGCGTCGGGGCCGGGATTTCCCCAACCGTGGAGTGGCCGAGACTCTTCCGTGGACCCTGTCCAACCCGTGGTCGGCCGGGTGGAGTTCTCCTAGTCGGCGCCGGCATGCCGCAGGGAGCTCAACGCCCGCACCTGCTGTTCGGCATGGTAGGACGACCGCACCAGGGGCCCGCTCTCGACCCAGCGGAATCCGATGTCGAGGCCGTAGGCCTTAAGCCCGGCGAACTCCTCGGGGGTGTAATAGCGCTCGATCGGCAGGTGCTTGCGCGACGGCTGGAGGTACTGGCCGACGGTCAGGATCTCGACCCCCCAGTCGCGCAGGTCCTGCATCGTGGCGCGGACCTCGTCGATCGTCTCGCCCAGGCCGAGCATGATCCCCGACTTGGTCAATACCTGCGGATCGAGACGCTTGGCGTTCGAGAGCGTCGCCTGCGCCCACTCGTAACGATCCTGAGGCTGGACCTTGCGGAACAGGCGCGGCACGGTCTCGACGTTGTGATTGAGGATCTCGGGCCGGGCGTCGATCACGATCTTCAGCGCTGCGAGCGATCCCTTGAAGTCGGGGACCAACACTTCGATGGAGCAGCCGGGTTGGAGCTGGCGAATGCGGCGGATGACCATGGCGAAGATCGGGGCGCCGCCGTCCTTGCGTTCATCGCGATTGACGCTGGTGATCACGGCGTGGCGCAAGTTCATCGATTTCACGGCCTGGGCCACGCGTTCGGGCTCGGCCCAGTCGAGCGGCGCGGGCCGCCCGGTGGCGATGTCGCAGAAGCCGCAGGATCGGGTGCAGACATCGCCCATCATCAGGAAGGTGGCCGTGCCGGCGCCCCAGCACTCGCCCACGTTGGGACAGCGGGCTTCTTCGCAGACGGTGTGCAGCGACTTGCTGCGCATCAGGCCGCGCAGCCACTCGTAGGTCTCCCCCGACGGTGCCCGGACCCGAATCCAATCCGGCCGGCGGGGCGGGGCGGCGGGGACGTCTTCGACGGCGATGCGGTCGGGGGTGGCCATGATCGAAGGGGATTCTACCGCAGCTGTCTCCTACTCCCGGGGAGGCAAGGCCGTGGGGTGGGGCGGCGGTACACTTGAAGGATCGCTGATCCTGCCGGCAAGGGCCCCGATGACGACGTCGACGCACGCCTTCCGCCTGGGCGCATTGATGTGCACACTCTCAGCAGGTTGCTACGCCGCCTTGTCGATCCTGGGCAAGCTGGCCTTCGAGGCGGGTCTGTCGCTTGCGGGAATGCTCAGCCTGCGCTTCGGGGGAGCGGCCTTGCTGCTGGCCGGGTTGCTGCTCCTGCTGCACAGGCCGCTGTTCCCGGGCGGCAGGTCGATCTTTCGGCTGGTGCTTCTCGGTGCGGTACTGTATGCGGCCCAGGCGGCTCTGTTCTTCAGCGGGTTGTCGCGCCTGCCGGCCTCGCTGGCCGCGTTGCTGCTGTACGTCTATCCGGTGATCGTCGCCCTGCTCGACCGCTACGTGAACCAGCGCCGGCTGAGCCGACGGGTGATCCTGGCGATGGCCCTGGCGCTGACCGGTGTGGTACTGACGCTCTCGCCCCAGCCCGGAATGACGATCGACCTGGTCGGCGCTCTGCTGGTGTTGGCCTCGGCCACCGGCCTTTCCGCCTACATCATCCTGAGCGAGGGCCCGACCCGCAGCGTGGGCTCGCGCGTGGGGGCGATGTGGATCGCCGGCGGCGCCGGCCTGACCTTCACCCTGGCCGGCGCCGCCACCGGGAGCCTGGCCTGGGAGCGGGCCGCCGCCGTGCCCTGGCTGGTGGCAGGCATGGTCGTGATCGGCACGGTGCTCCCGGTGACCTTGTTCCTGGCCGGAATGGCGCGCGTCGGACCGACCGCGGCCTCGCTGCTGAGCACACTCGAGCCGGTCTTCACCGTTGCGATGGGGTTTCTTCTGTTATCCGAGTCTCTCTCGGGCCTGCAGATCGGCGGAGGGGCGCTGGTCTTACTGGCGGCCCTGTTGGTGACCGGCGAGCCCATGCCCAAAGTTGAGACGTTCCGAGTTCGACCAATGACGCCCGTCCCCTGGCCGAAGCGGTACACGGGGTCTCCGGGACAGGACTCACAGGAGGGGAAATGACGTCGACCGAAGTCCGTATCGACGCCCTGCTGCCGCCCGAGATGGCCCGGCGGGCGGAATACCTCGGGGTCCGCAAGGCAGAGGCGCCCTTGCTGGCGACGTTCACGCTGGCCGTCCTGGCCGGCGCCTTCATCGCGCTGGGGGCCGTCTTCGCCACCACGGTCGCCGCCGGCGCCACCGGGTTCCTCTCGTTCGGGGTGACCCGTCTCCTGTCGGGGTTGGTCTTCAGCGTCGGCCTGGTGATGGTGATCGTCGGCGGGGCCGAGTTGTTCACCGGCAACAACCTGATCGTCATGGCCTGGGCCGGCCGCAAGGTCTCCTCCCGGCAACTCCTCAACAACTGGGTGGTGGTCTACGCCGGCAACTTCGTCGGCGCGCTGGGGACGGCCGTCCTGGTCTTCGTCTCGCGCCAGTACACCTTTGGAGGCGGAGCGGTCGGGGTCGGCGCCCTGTCCACCGCCGCGGCCAAAGTCGGCTACGGATTCTGGCAAGCCGTGGCGCTGGGCATCCTGTGCAATGCGCTGGTCTGCCTGGCGGTCTGGCTGACCTACAGCGCCCGCAGCACGGTCGACAAGATCGCCGCCGTGATCCTGCCGATCGCCGCCTTCGTCGCCGCCGGGTTCGAGCACTCGATCGCCAACATGTACTTCATCCCGATCGGGTTGCTGATCCAGGGGTTCGATCCCGCCTTCACCGCCGCCAGCGGGGTCGACGCCTCCGGGCTGAGCTGGGGCTCCTTCCTGGTGGCCAACCTTCTCCCGGTGACGATCGGCAACCTCATCGGCGGCACGGTCTTGGTGGCGGCCACCTATTGGTTCGTATTCCTTCGCCACAGTGAAGCCTGAGCTCACGAAAGGGTTGTCATGCGCGCCTACATCCTGATCCACGTCCGCACCGGGGAAATCCGCGAGGTGGTCCGTCAGCTCCGACGGATCGAGGGAGTGATCGAGGCCACGATGACCTTCGGCCCCTACGACGCCGTGGCGGTGGTCGAGGGACCCGACGTCGCCGCCATCGGACGGGTGATGGCCTCCGGGATCCAGCCGATCCCGGGGGTGGTCGAGACTCTCACCTGTCTGGGCGTGGAGGACTGACCTTCACCAACCCATCCTTGCCAGCGGAACCGTTGTGACTCCGCTTCCGGTGAATCCGACCCACCTCCCCTGGGTCGAGTCGGGCTGGATGAATCGGCCTCCGGCTGGGCGTTGGGCGAACTCGAACGGCTCGGCCGGTCTCCCACCGGGCCGCTGGAAGTACTCCACCGGCGTCCCTGGTCGGCCTTCGGGCGAATCCAGACATCTTCCGGAATCGTCTACTTCAAGGCGCCCGCACCCGCCCTGCTCTTCGAAGGGCCGCTGACCTCCGCCCTGGCCGAGGGTGAGCCGGATCTTGTGGTCCGCCCGCTGGCGATCGAACCGCAGCGCGGCTGGTTCTTGCTGGCTCACGCCGGCGATCCCCTGCGAACGGTGATCAACCTCCCGGCCGATCTCCTGCGCTGGGAGCCGATTCTGCGGCGCTACGCGGCGCTCCAGATCGACGCCATCGAACGCGCCGGCGCGCTCTTGGCCGTCGGATCCCCCGACCGGCGATTGTCGACCCTTCCGGCGCAATTCGAGACGCTCCTCGATGAGTCCGAGTCGCTGCGCCTCGGCCGCCCCGGTGGGCTCTCGACCGACGAACACCGGCGCCTGCTGGCCCTGCGCCCGGAGTTCGCCGATGCCTGCGGGTCGCTCGCCTCGTTTGGGATCCCCGAGACGATCGTCCACGAGGAGGTCCACGACGCCAACGTACTGCTCGGGGCCGATGGCAGTCCGTTCTTCATCGACTGGGGCGACAGTTCGATCGGCCATCCGTTCTTCTCCGTTCTGGTGATGTTGCGGCATCCGGCATTTCGGCTAAGGTTGAGTGAAGCCGACCCGGCGGTCCAGCGGCTGCTCGACGTCTACCTCGAGCCCTTTGGCGCCTTCGGTTCACCAGGCCTCCTTGCGGCACGCCGCCGTCGTTGCCTATCGGTTGGCGATGGTTCTTCGCTCACTGGCTTATCGCCGCGTCCTCGGAGCGCTGCCCGAGCACTACCGCATCGAATACGACCACATTGCCGGATGGTTGCAGGAGCTCCTGCAGAACGGTGGCTGACAAGCCGAGGCAATTCATCCTGGCCGATCTTCCCCGTTGCGTTCAGCGTAGATTGATGTAACCTACTTTCCAGCCAGGGGAGCCCGCAGCCTATGCGGGCGGGATGCCGGGGGGCGTCCCACTTCTGTCGAGCGACCGTTCGGTAGAAACTCTGAGCCTGAGGGCATGGCATGCCTGAACTTCGGCGTCCGGTCTACGCCAGCGGATATCACGCGTTCTACCCTTCGACAACTCCGGCCGTCCCTGGGCCACTCTTTCTCTGGGACATCCTCCGACCCCTCCCCCGTGCGTCTCGATGAGGTCGGGAGCATCTTGCGTCCGACCGACATTCGGTTTCACCGTCCACTTCCCGCGAACATCCCCAGCCGCAGGAGACTTTCGCCATGGCCACTCCGAAACGCCTTGACCGAGACCTGAAGCCCGCCCTTTTCGCCCGCCTGCTGCTTCCGACCCTGGTGACCGCCCTGGCTTGCAGCGTTCTGCCGCAGGGTCCGTCGACCGACCAGATCATTCTCGAACCGACAGTGGGCTCGGCCCAGCCGGCCTCGCCCTCCGCGATTGCATCGCCCACCACGGCTTCACAACCCACTGCCGCCCCGTCCGCCTTCCGCGACGACTTCGATGGGACGATGGATACCGGGTGGACGTGGTTCAAGAGCCCGGAACCCGGTTTCTCGCTCACCCACACGCAAGGATGGCTGCGGATCAACCTCTCCTCGGGAAGTTTTTTCGGCGACGCGCCGCCGCAGAACATGCTCCTGCGGCCCGCTCCGACCGGCGACTTCAGCATGAAGACGTACCTGCGTTTTAGCCCCCACAACAACTTCGAATTCGCCGGCCTGGTGGTCCTGTTCGACGAGCGGAGCGTCGCCCAGTTGGGGCGGGCAGGGTGCTTCGTTCCGGTGCCGACCCCCGAGTGCATCGGAGACGGACTGTACTTCGACAACCTCCAGGACGGGGCTGTCGGCGGCAGCCTGTCCACCCCGGCTGCGCTCGGCCTCGACTACGTGCTGCAGCTCCAGCGCCAGGGAAACCTGTACACCGCTTCGTACTCGACCGACGGGTCGAACTGGCTTCCGATCGGCAGCCACACCGTCGACAAGACACCGTCTTCCCTCGGCCTGATCGCGGCGCAATCCACTGTGGCCAGCCCGTACGCGGACTTCGACTACTTCGAGATGGAATCCCGGTGACCGGAGTCTCTCCAGCATAGCAGGAGGATCTGTGATCTCAGGCCGGACAGGTTCGGCACATCGCATCCCCCCGATCATCGCCCTGTCGGTCGCCCTGGTAGCGTGCGGCTCGCCGGCGGCGCCACCCGCCAGGACGACCGACATCGCACCCACGGTCCCTGCAACCCTGACCGCTGCGTCGGCGGTTCTTCCCACGCTCAACGTCGCCCTCGGCAAGCTCGCCACGTCATCGAACTCCGAGCCGGATCAGCCGGCGGCCAGCGCGGTCGACGGCGACACCGAGACAGCCTGGAGCGCCGGCGGCCACCCGACCCAGTGGATCGAAATCGAGCTCGGCGCCGCCTTCGACCTCGACCGGGTCAGCTCGATCCCATCGCAGTCCCCCGAGGGCCCGAACGATCCATCGAGTTCTGGGGGCGCGGCGATTCTGGGGAATACCGCCTGCTGCATGAGTTCCGTTCATCGACCTCGGACGGGGTGGCGCTTGAATTCACCCCCGCCCTGGCCTGGACAGAGGTGCGACACCTCAAGGTCGAGACGATCGAAAGCCCGTCATGGGTCGCCTGGCGTGAGATCGAGGCCTACGGGCTCCCGGCGGCCGGCGAACAGGGATTGATCGACGTCATCCTGCACAACGGGACCGTGTTGACCATGGAGGAAAGTCGGCCGGTGGCCCAGGCCATCGCCATCGCCGGCGATTTGATCGTTTCCGTCGGCAGTAACCACGAGATTCTGCCCCTGGCCGGCCCGAAGACCCAGGTCATCGACCTCGAGGGTCGCACGGTCACCCCCGGCTTCATCGACGAGCATCAGCACCGGCTGACCGATCTCGGCCTGTTTGCCGATGTGACCGGGCTCGCTACCCCGCAGGCGTGGATCCAGGCCGCCATCGAGGACGGTTGGACCGGGCTCCATGAGTTGTTCATCAACCAGGGTCGGCTGGACGGTCTGCGCGCCCTCGACCGCGCCGGCGAGCTGCGTCTGCGCGTTTCAGGATACCTTACGGCCAACGCTCACTACGACCACACCACGTGGTATGAGTCGTTCTCTTCACCCGTCGTCGACAGCCCCTACCTGCAGTTCCCGGGAGTCAGAGACCGCCCTCGACCAGGAATGGGGCGAGACCATCTTCTTCGACCAGCCAACGCTGACCGAGATGGTCCGGCGCGCCGACGCCGCCGGTTGGCAGGTGGCGACTCACTCCTTCTCGCTGCAGGCCAATGAGTTGATCCTGACCGCCTACGAGGCCCGCTACAAGGCCAGGACAATCGAATCCGCCGCCACCGCCTAGAGCACACCGGCATCGTTTCCGACGAGCAACTGGCCCGAATGCTGCGCCTGGGGATCGTCGCCTCGGTCGGGTTGGGCGGCACGCCGTTCATGCCGGACGATCTCTCCTTCCAGCGTTCTGTGCCTCGGGAGCAGTGGCCGTGGATGGTCCGGACGCGGGACTTCCTCGATGCCGGGGTCTTCACCGTGGGCCACACGGATACGCCCTGGGGGTCGGTCGATTGGCGCAGCGGCGTCCGGCCGGCTCACGACGGCTCCGTGATGTGGGCCCTGCACGCCGCGGCGACCAGGAATGATGCTTACTGGACTCGCCCGCCTGAACCTTGGCAGACGGCGCAGACCATCAGCGTCGAGGAGGCGATCCGCCTGCTGACCATCAATGCTGCCTACACCTCCTTCGATGAAGATCGTCTGGGCAGCCTGGCTCCCGGCAAGCTGGCCGACCTGGTCGTGCTCTCGGATGACCCGCGAGCCGTGCCGATCGAGGCCGTCCCGGAGATTGATGTGCTGATGACCATGATCGGCGGAAGGGTGGAACACTGCGCCACGGCCGCGCCGATCGTGTGCCCGAAGGGACTCCAATGAGGAACCGGGCGTCCTCCCTTGCGCACGCCACAGTCCTGTCTCCATCGCCAAGCGGATTCTCCCAGGGCCTCCTGGGACTGGTGCCCGTCCGTGCGGCCCTACTCCTTAGGAGAATGTCTGCGGCCTTAGGCCCAAATGGCACCAGGAAGCCGGGCTGTCTCGCCGCCTGGCAGGGCGCTCCCGGTTGGCGCCCGTGGCCCCCGCTTCGAGGGGGTCCGGGGAACCCCTGCGCTAGGCCATCTGGGCCGACATGATCCCTTCGATTTCGCCCGCCATCCCACGGCCCACTCCCTCGATCGCACCCAACCCATTGCGGCCCATCGTCCGGTAGACCAGCCCGAGATCCTGCTCCAGGTCTTCGATCGCCCAGGCCGCCTTGCGATAGGCCCACACCTGGTTGGCTGGTGCTCCCTCCGAGGTCCATCTGGTAGAGTCGGTTGGCCAGCGCTTCGACCACGCGCTTGTTGAGGGCGCGCTTGTCGCCGGGGATGATCGGCCGCGGCATCCGGTCGAGCAGAGCCGTAGCCGCTCACACAGCTCACGGATCCTTCAGGCCAATGCGCCGGTGGTCGTGCGCCGCGGCGCCGTAACTACCCGCTGGGTATAGAGCGCCTGGTATGGCCTCAGCAGGTCGGGGAACCGCTGGCCGAGCACGTCGAAGAAGTACGACCGCTGCTGGTCGGCCAGGGTCAGGCCACCGGCCAGGACGAACGAACCCCCGTGCTCGGCCGTCCAGCGGACCACTGACTCCAGGTTGGCGTCGTCGTCGCACAGGCCGGGCAGGATCGGCATCAGGCAGGTCCCGGTCGGAATCCCGGCCTCGGCCAGCGTTCGCATGGCGGCGAAGCGCTTCTCCGCAGGAGGCGAAAGCCATTCCATCGAGCGCACTCGATCGACGTGCTTCGAACTCGGGGGTGCTGATGATGCTGAAGGCGACCACCACCCTGGCCCTGGTGTGGATCGCCTGGAGCAGGTCGAGGTCGCGCAGGACCAGCGGCGAACGCTCGAGTACGAAGACCGGGAACCCGGTCTCTAGACACACCTCCAACATCCTGCGCGACAGCCCGAACTTGCGCTCGGCTGGCTGGTAGTCGCCGGTGAATACCGTGTCGACCGGCACCCGGCCCAGCGCCCGCCGCAGCAGGTCGGGGGCATTCTCCTTGACCTTGATCACGTAAGCGAAGTCGGCCGGGTCGTCGTAGGGAGCGTACTTGCTCTCGCGGCAGTAGCAGAACTCGCAGCCGTGCTGACAGCCGATGTAGGGGTAGGCGCTGTAGCGCGTCCAGAACCAATGATCGGCGCGCTTGTGCTTGTTGAGGATCGTCTTTGGGCGATACGGGCGAAAGACGGCGCGGCGGCTCATGGCAAGGTCATCTGCTGCGCTTGTGCGAAGACATCGAAGTCTGAGATCGTGGCAATGCCCTGTCGGCGGCTAGCCGGATCGCTCCGCCCGCTCGAGGTCGGGCACGGCCCCTGACTGCTCGAACAGGCGCCGGGCCTCGGTCAGGTCAACCCGGGCGGCCTCGCTTCACCCAGGGTCCGCCGGATGGCGGCACGCAGCACCAGAGTCCTGCCGAGCTCGATCGGGTCTGCACGAGTTCCGGTGCAGGGCAACCGCCTGTTCGGCCTGCTCGAGAGCCGTCGACAGGTCGCCCCGGGCCAGCGCAACTCCGCCCAGCACACGCAGAGCGCGCACTTCCTCCCGCAGGCCGCCCGCGTTGTGGACCATTTCGAGATGGGAGGCGGCGCCGCGTCTTCGGCCTCGCCCAGTTTCCCGACAGCGAGACAGGCCTCCGCCAGCAGGCTCCCCGCCAGAAATAGGGCGCTCCGGCTCTCCGTCGCCCCGGCGATCCGCTCCGCTTCCAGAAGGTCCCGGTAGGCGGACTCGGCATCCCCCTGCTGCAGGGCCAGGTAGCCGGAGGCGTAGCGGGCGTGGGTCTGGAGGATCACCTGGCGAAGCCCATCGGCCCGCTCGATGATCCCCTCCAGCTGTGCCCGGGCGTCATCGAAGCGCCCGAGGTCGGCCAGGATCGTCACCTGCAGGCCGGCCAGCCAGACGATCAGACGCCTGTCGCCGATCCGGTCGGCGATCTCCAGGCTCTCGCGCGCCATCTGCTCCGCAGCGGCCAGATCCCCCAGTCCGGACAGCGCCCAGGCCAGGGAGAACCCGCTCCACCCGACCCTGTCGAGCGATCCGATCCGCTCGCCCAGGAGCCGGTCCTGGCGCGCTTCGTCGGCGGCCTGCATGAACTTCCCTCGAAGGTTGGCGTTCTCCGCCAGGTACTCGTGCCCCGCCGCCGCGGCGAAGGTGAACCCGCCATCCTCTCCGAGTCGGATCAGACGCTGCGCCCAGGCCTCGCTTTCGTCGAAGCGAGCCAGGTGCTGGTAGGCGCCGGCGTAGTGGGCCAGGGTCCGTGTCAGGGCCGGGAGATCGCCGGCTTCCTCCAGGACCGGTCGAGCCTGGTCGAGGAGTTCGATGGTCCGGCCGAACTCGGCGGCGTAGTGGTGGTGCCGGGCCAGCTGAGCTCGGGCGGTGGCCAGTTCCAGGCGTTGGTCCTGCGGGTCGAGCGCGCCGATCACTTCCTTCAGAATGCCCAGTGCCTGGTCGTCACCGATCATGGTGAACATGTCAGCCAGGCGGATTCTCAAGCGGAGCGCCTGAATCGAATCCGAGGTCGCATCGATGGCGCGCTGGTAGGCGGCGATCGCCTCGCGGAACTGCCCCTGGTCGCCGTAGGTCGCCGCGGTCAGGGCGTCCAGCCGGGCGACCTCGTCGGGGCGCTCCAGAGCCAGGGCGCATTCCCGGGCGGTGGCCAGGAAGCCGATGGCTTCGTCCCACGCGTACAGCGCCCGGGCCTGCTCGGCGGCCTGCAGCGAGTGCTCCAGCCCGCGCTCGGAATCCCCGGCGGCGGTGAAGTGATAGGCCAGGTCCTGGGCCCGCCGTCGTGCGGCGCTGCCGGGCGAACGCTCCAGGGCTTCGGCGACCTGTTGGTGCAGCCGGCGCCGCCGTATCGGATTGATCTCCTCATACAGGGTTTCCCGGATCTTGTCGTGAGTAAAGGCGTAGGCCTCGCCTTCGGCCGGGGCCACCAGCTGTGCGGCGGCGGCCTGATCGAGGGCCGGCAACAGGTCGTCGGCGTTGCCGTTCAGGCTGGCGGACAACAGGCCGTACGAAAACGACTTGCCGATCACGGCCGCGGCGTGCAGCACATCCAGAGTTGCAGAATCGAGGCGGTTGAGGCGTCGGCCGACCGCTTCCTTGACGCTCTGGGGGATGGCCAGTTCTTCGATCGCCTTCCGCTCCCAGCGCCCTTCTTCCCGGTAGACCATGCCGCCTTCGATCAGCGCGTTGACGACCTCCTCGATGAAGAACGGGTTGCCCTCGGTCTCGCGCTGGATCGCTTCGGCGAACTCGGGCGACACGGTCTCGGCCTGGAACAACGACGCCAGCAAGGTGGCGGTCTCGTCGGACGAAAGTCGACCCAGGGCGAGGCGAACCGCCCGGCGGCTTCGGTTCCATTCCACGATCGCTTCGGCCAGCGGATGGGTCCGATCGAGCTCGGTCTCCCGGTAGGCCGCCAGAAACAGAACCCGGTCACGCTGCAGGTGCCGCAGCAAATAGTGCAGCAGCTGGAGCGATCCGCTGTCGGCCCAGTGTAGATCGTCGAGAAACACCAGCAGTCCGTGCGGCGACGCCATCCGCTGCAGGACGCGCGCCAGGCTGTCGAACAGGCGCAGCCGCTCCTCACCGGGCGACAGCGGCGGCCGGGCTTCCGGGGGCCCGAGGCGGTCTTCGACCTCGGGCGCCATCCGAATCACCTCCGGGGCGCCGGTCTCGACCACTTGCTGCAGCCGCTCGTCCGAAGTCTCCCGGACCCACTCTCGCAGCGCTTCGACGAAGGGAAGGTAGGGTGTGGTGGCCTCATATTCGAAGCAGCCGCCGCTGAGAACCGAAGCCCCGGCCAGCCGGGCGGTGGCGACCAGTTCGCGCGCCAGCCGGGTCTTTCCCACCCCCGGCTCGCCGGAGATCAACGCCAGGACTCCCCGCCCGGCCAGAGCTTCCGACCACAGTTGCCGCAACCGCCCGAGCTCGGCGGTCCGTCCGATCAGCCGACCTCGAGCCAGTTGCCCGATCGGCAAAGAGTCGGCCGTGTCGGTGTCGCCGCGCGCAGAAACCGATTCGATCTCGGCCAGTGCCCGTTCCACTTCCAGCGCCTGTGCCGGTCGTCCTCCCGGGTCCTTGGCCAGGAGCCTCAGAATCAACCTCTCCAGCGCGGGAGGCAAATCTGGCCGGAGGGTCCGCGGCGGAACCACCGGAGCATACAGATGCTGGGTGACCACCGCCAGGGGATCGTCGGCGGTGAACGGCAGTCGGCCGGTCGACAGCTCGTACAGGATCACTCCCAGCGAGTACAGGTCGGCCTGCGCTCTGGGCGCTTTACCCATTGCCTGTTCGGGAGCCAGGTAGAAGACCGTGCCGGAGATTCCCCCGTCGGCCGACAGCCGCGTGGCGATCGGTCGTGCCAGGCCGAAGTCGAGCAGTTTGACGCGCCCGTCGCCACCCAGCAGGATGTTTTCGGGTTTCAGGTCGCGATGCACGATTCCATGGGAGTGGGCGTGGTCCAGGGCCAGACATACCTTGCGAGTAATGGCAATGAGGCCTTCGAGGGATTCGGGAGGGCTTTCGTGAAGAGAGCGCCCCTCGACCAGTTCCATGATGAGGTACGCGTCGCCGTCCGATTCCCCGGCGTCATACAGGGAAACGATGTTCGGATGATTCAGCCGGGCGGCCGCCCGGGCTTCTTCCAGCAGGCGGCGGCGGCCCTCCTCCCCGAGAGTCTGACCCGAGACCGTCTTGATCGCCACCGGCCGGTCGAGCAGCGTGTCGTGCGCCCGGCGGACCATGCCCATGCCGCCCCGGCCGATTTCTTCCCCGAGCCGATATCGGTTTCCCAGCGATTCCACCCCGGAGACCACCGCCTGCAACGGCCGGCCCGAAGGGGCCCGACCTTGCCTCACCTGTGGGGATTATAGCCACCGACTCCATCCGGGGATTCTGCCACTTGCGAGAGGTGCGCACGGCTCAGGCGTGAGCTGAGCGCACTCATGACTACGGCATCGCCTCACCATAGACCTGCACTTCACTCCAGGCCACCCACGACGGACTGCCGACGGTTTGCACACGCACCGCCTGCACGCCTTCCAGTGGGGGCTCCGATGTGAAGACCAGCCAGTCGCCCTGTTGCGTCTCCCCTGAAAACTCATGGACCGGTGTCAACCCGGCGGCGGTGCGGACGCTCAGACGATGGGTCGTCGCGCCGGCGGGCCACTGTGCCACCAACAGTCGGACCTCGGTGATCTGGTAGGCGCCGCCCAGGTCGACTTCGATCCACTGCGGTGCACCGGCGCCCGCGCCCCATTGAGTGCCGGCGCTCTCATCGACGGCGCCCTCCGGCGGCTCCGCTGGCAGCCAGGCCGAAGCCCGTACAGGTTTTCCATAGGCGAGGTTGCCGCCCGGGACTTCGGCCGGGACGCACGGATCGGGCTGGTTCACCGGAGCGAACAGGTCGAGGAGGAAACCATCTTCATCGGTCAGGCCCCAGGTCCGGTCGTCGATCTCCGGGTTGGCCGGCCAGTAAGTCCAATACAACCACCCGTCAAACCCCAGGCTGCACGATTCCGCCACCCAGTTCGCCACGGCGCGGGCAGCGGCGGTGATGGCCCCGTAATGATGTCGGAAGGCGCCGTATTCTCCGAGCACGATCGGCTTGGCCCGATAGCCGACCATCCCGAAATGCTCCGGGTACTCGCTCAACGGAGGTCCACCGGGGTAGGCGTGGAAATCGAAGTAGTCGAGGTCGGACTCGGTCAACAGCCGATCGGTATGGACGGTCCAGCCGGGCGCGGCGATCTCGGGGGCAAAGAAGCCCATCGTCACCAGGGCCGTCGGGTCGCTGGCCAGAATCTCTTCCTTCATCTGGGCGATGTAATAGATCAGCCCATCGTCGATCATGGTCCGTCGGGCGGCCGGATCGGCCATGTCGTACGTCCCGGTGGTGGTCGTCACCTGTCCGGAGGTCAGGGAGAGCGGGGGCTGGTCGGCGAACATCCACTGCTCGTTGAGAAGCTGCCAGGCCAGCACGGCATCGAAGTCTGCCTGGCGTTTGATCAGACCGCTCAGCAGGTCGCGCCAGTAGCGCCGGGTGGCGCGCACGGCGCCCGGGGTCAGGTAATAAGAGTTGCGGTAGCCGGCGAAGATCGAGCCGGCCTGGGCATTGGCCTCTTCGGAATAGCCGCCCTGGTCGGGCAGATCGTTCGAGGTGAATTGGATCACCAGCCCCGTCTCACGGGCGGCGGCCATCATGTCGGCGATGTTGTCGAGGTAGGCCGGGTTCAGCCCGACGTTGTCGCCGTCGCCGATGCAGCCTTCGCCCACGGCGCAATGGTCGAGGAAGACCCGCACCGTGTTGTACCCCAGTTCCGAGATCCGGCGGAAGTCCCGCCGCGTTTGTTCGCCGTTGTAGATTCCCACCTTGAACAGCAAGTTGGTGTAGCGGCCCTCCCCCAGCGGGACGAAGGCATAGTTGGCGCCGCGCACCACAAAGAGCTCGCCCGAGGTTGTGTCGTAGAACTCACCGATCCCGTCCACCATCCTGGTCCCGATCCGGTGGGCGGGCATCGTCCAGGCGGCAGGCGCTGTCGGATCGGCTGCGGCTGGCGAACTTGTCTCGACCATGGCTTGCGGAGTTGGAGACGGCGGCGGCGAGGCCGGCGCTGGTCCGCAGGAACCGACGAGAAGGACGAGCAGCCATGCAGGACCAAGTCTCGGGAATTGGAATTCAGGCATCGATCTCTCCCTGCTGTGAGTTGTCGGCCAAACCCAGGGTTTCGATCAACCGCAGGGTCAGCTCTTTGACTTCGCCTCCGCCCGGCCCTACCGGGCCGACGCAGGCCGGGCACCCGTCCAGGCACTCGCAGCCCTGGATCAGCTCCTGGGCGCCGCGCAACAGAACCGGGGCCAGTTCGTACAGGCGCTCGGCCAGCCCCAGGCCCTCGGCCACCCGGTCGTACAGGGTGATCGTCGGCGAGCGGGTCCCTCGACCGCGCGTTTCCGCCAGGACACCGACGTCGCGCGGATCACACATCAGGTACAGCGGCGCCAGGCTGCCCAGGGCGTGCGCCAGGCCTCCCAGGGCCGAGCGGGCGCCGCGAGCCGCCTCGGCCCGGTGGTGGCAGGCCGAACACAGGGTGATCAAGTTGTCCAACTCGTTGGCCTGGCGATCGTTGCGGTTCTCCCCGGGCTGATAGCCGAATTCGCGGAATGGCCGCAGGTGGTGCACGTCGTGTGCCCGGCCCTCCCGTTCCGGAGCGCTGCACTGTCGGCAGCGATGGGAGTTCGCGCGTGCGGGCGGCGCGGCTGGCGTCGGGCCACGACGGCCCGTAGTCGTTGGGCGCCAGCAGCACGCCTTCGGCCTCCAAACGCTCGACCGTGGCCGGGGAGATCCACAGCCAGCAGCCGGTGGTTTCCATCTGGCGCGGCGGCAGGTCGATGGCGCCGTAACCCAGGGTCTCGTGGGTGTAGCGCTTGATCTTGCGGAACGAGGTCGGCTGGGAGGTCAGCCGCACCCGCCCGTGCGCCCGGCGCAGCTCGGCTCGCTCGTCGGCGTCGAACACATCCAACACCTCCAGGTCGACCGACTCGGAGGCGTCGGTGTAGTAGTCGACCTCCTCCGGCACCACCTCGGCCAGCGCGTTTTCCCAGTCCAGACGGCTCACCAGGAACGTCCGGCCTTCATGAATGTAGACCGCGCCTTCGTGCACCACCACCGGCGCGGTGTGCCGGTCGACTTCTCCGATCACCAGCGGCCGATCGCCGCCGATCTGCTGAATCACCACCGGCGGTTCGCCGGTCGAGCGCAGCGAGACCCCCTCGGCCGGGTATTCGTCGGCCACCCAACGATAGGCGCCCCCCGAAAGATGTAGATCTCCGTCCTCGGCCATCACCTGCAGCAGCCCGGAGGTTTCGGGGTAGGCGCCGAAGGCGTCTCCTTGTTCGAAAGGAAGCTCGAATGCGGCGCAACGCAGGTGACCGGCGACGATGGCCAGGTTGTCAGGGTTGATCAGGGCCTGTTCGGCGGGGCTGTCGAACAGGAACGCCGGGTGCAGGGCGATGAACTGGTCGAGCGGCGCACCCGAGGCGATCACCAACGCCGCCGAGGCGTCACTGCGGCGGCCGGCGCGGCCGGCCTGCTGCCACAGCCCGGCGATTGTCCCGGGGTAACCGGCGATCAGGGCGGCGCCCATCTGCCCGATGTCGACTCCCAGTTCGAGCGCCGTGGTCGCCACCACCCCGCGCACCGTTCCATCGCGCAGGCCGGATTCGATCGATCGTCGCTCCAGCGGCAGGTAGCCGCCGCGGTAGCCGCGCACCGTCTCGGCCTTCCCCCCGGCCTGGCCGACCGCGTCGCGCAGGTAGCCCAGGATCACTTCGGTGGTCTGTCGGGCTCTGGCAAAAACCACGGTCTGCACCCCGCCGGCCAGGAAGCGCTCGGCCAGGCGTGTGGTCTCGAGGGTGTAGGCCCGTCGGATGCCCAGGGTCGGGTCGATCACCGGGGGGTTGTAGATCAGCACGTGCTTCTCGGCCCGCGGCGATCCATCCAGATCGGTCGGGATCAGTCGCACCGGCGCCTCCACCAGACGCTCGGCGTGCTCCTTGGGGTTGGCGATGGTGGCCGAAGTCAGCAGGAAACGCGGATCGGCTCCGTAGAAGCGGCACAGCCGGCGCAGGCGGCGCAGCACGTTGGCCACGTTCGATCCGAAAATGCCGCGATAGACGTGGAGTTCGTCGATCACCACCCAGCGCAGGCCTTCGAACAAGGCCGCCCAACGCGGGTGGTGCGGCAGGATCCCGGCGTGCAGCATGTCGGGGTTGGTGATCAGCAGGCGCGCTTCCCGGCGCACCGCCGCCCGGCGCCCGGGCGGGGTGTCGCCGTCGTACAGCCGAACCGCCAGCGAGTCTTCCGCCTCCAGGGCCTGGAGGAACATCGCCAACTCGGCCGCCTGGTCCTGCGCCAGCGCTTTGGTCGGGAACAGGTACAGGGCCCTGGCTTCCGGATCGTTGAGCAGGCTATGCAGGACCGGAAGGTTGTAGCACAGGGTCTTGCCGGAGGCCGTGCCGGTGACGACCACAACATTCTCCCCGGCCAGCGCCGCCTCGACCGTGGCGGCCTGGTGGGTGTAGAGGGGAAGCAGGTCGCGTCGCCGCAGGCCGTCCACCAACCTCCGATCGATGTCGGCCGGCACCTCGGCGTAGTGGGCCGGCCGCGCCGGCAGCCGCTCCCAGGCAGCTACCTGGCGCATAAAGCCGGGATCCATCCGCAGCGACTCGAGAACGCTCTCAACGGACATGAGGAGGATTATATGGCGGCCTCGAACTCGTCCCCTGAGGAGGTTTTCTCTCGAGAGGCGAAAAGGTCTGAATCCGGCCGCGCCTGGCGAAAGCCGCCGACATGGAACGCCCACCGGCCGGCCGGGGTAGGATCAGAAGAAAGGTGAGGGCATGCGATCACGAATCTTGTGGGCTGTGCCGGTGGGGCTGTTGCTGGTGGGAGTCGCCGTGCAGACGGCGCTGGCCAAGGGCCCGCCGCAGCACGTCCGAATCGACGGGCCGGGGCTGGCCGATCCTCTCGAGATCACCGAGCCGGGCGAGCTGGAGGCCCTGGGCATGGCCTCGCTGGAGGACTTCTTCTCCTCCGTGCCCGATCCCGGGGCGTTGGCCCGCGTCTACCTGCTCACCCGCTCCTACCAGGACGGCGACCGAATGGTGCCGTTCGACCAGGTGCTGTACGCCCCCGGACCCCCGGGCGATCGCGGCTACGTTTACTACGTCGGGATCATCAACGGCTGGAGCGAGTACGACGGCAAGTGGTTTCGGGCGACCCGCATAGGGACCCAGGCCATCGAGGGTCTGCTGGCGGCGGCGGTCGGCGGCGACTACCATCCGACGGAGGTCGAGGCGGCCGCTGGATCCGGGGCCGGCGGATTCCGGCAGGCTCTCGCGGCGCTCCCGCTGGTATCTGGATACGGGGCGGCGGCGCTGATCGTGAGCGCGGCGGCCGGTCTTCTGAGCGCCCGAGCTTTCCATCGCCGGAAACCCGCCGCGTAGCGTGCTCTCGGCGCGACTGGGCGGCGTTCCTCCGGCGATGGTATAACGGCCCGAGTTCTCGCGAGACTCGGGCCGCATGCCTTTCCTCTCAGCAATTCGTCGCAACCTGGGCGTCCTTGGTTGGGGTCTTGCCTTTGCGCTGGCCTACGCCCAGTCCCCGCTCTACACCTCCAACCAGAACCAGTACTTCCTGCACGGGCTGGCCCGGGCCGGTGTGGGCTTCCTGCGCGACGACTGGTTGGCCAACACCGCCGACCCGACACCGGTCTTCTCCCTTCTGGTACAGGCGCTGGCCGCCGCGCCGTGGATCAGTTATCTGATCTACGCCGGCCTGATGACGGTCTACCTGTTCAGCCTGGCTTCGATCGTCGGTCGGGTTTTCGGGCTGACGACGGCGCCCGCCCGCCGACTCCTCCTGGCGGGCCTGGTGGTTCTCCATTCCGCCGCTCTCCGATTCCTGCTGGCGCGGGCTGTCGCCCCGGAGGCGGAGTTCCTGCTCGAGGGAGGGGTCGCCGGCCAGCGCCTTCTTGGCGCTGTGCTCCAGCCCAGCTCGTTCGGGGTGCTGCTGCTCCTGTCGCTGGCATTGTTTGTGGAGGATCGACGGGTCGGCGCAGCGCTGGCACTGGTCGCCGCATGTGCGGTCCATCCGACGTACTTGTTGGGCGCCGGGATCCTGCTGGCCGGGTACATCGTGGCCATCGGGCCTCGCAGGTCCATTTCGATGGCCGTGGTCGGCGGGGCGCTGCTGGCGGCCGTGGCCATCCCCGTGGCCTTTACATTTCGTCCGTCGGGGCCCGACCTGTACACGATGGCCAGCGACATCCTGATCCGAAGCCGAATCCCGCACCACGCCATCCCTGAGAAATGGCTCGATTGGACTGTGGTGACCCAGGCGATCGCCGTGGTGGTTTGCCTGTGGCTCGTCCGCCGCACCCGGCTGTTGCCGGTGCTGCTTAGCGGGACGCTCGGAGTGGCGCTGCTGACCACGGCCCAGATCGCCAGCGGGAATCCGACCCTGGCCCTGCTCTTTCCCTGGAGACTCTCGGCGGTCCTGATGCCGGTCTCGACCGCGTGCCTGCTCGGCGCGCTGACGGCCCTGATCGCCCGACGATGGGCGAAGCGGCCCACCAGGCTGCGCACCGTTGTGATCCTCGGCCTAACCGCCGTCGGCCTGGCATCCGCGGCGGGGGTGGTCCGCTTCGTGCTGGAAGTGAAACATCAGCGGGACGATCCGGCCGCTCCGATGATGGACTTCGTAGCCGCCAACCTTGTGGAGGGAGAGATCTACTTCATCGATCCCAAACTCCAGGATTTCCGCTTACGCACCGGCGCACCCGTGGTGGTGGACGCCAAGGCCATCCCCTACATCGACCGCGAGGTGGTCGCCTGGTGGGACCGGTTGAAATCGGCTCGCAACTTCTATCGGAGTCGTCCCGAGTGGTCGGACTGCGCCGTGGTCGAGCAGGCTCGCAACGAGTACGGCGCCACCCACGTCGTCCTCAGCCCGGAGCAACTGGGCCTGGCGTGTCCGGGTTTCGCCGAGTTGTTTCGCGACGCGCGATACGCGGTTTACCGTCTGCACCCGCTGGGCCCGCCACCGCCGCCGGGGGGTGGGGGTGGTCCCGAGGGAGCCTGACCGAGTTCCCGGGCGAACGGGGGATTCCTGTCCCCTAGGCTATTGGCGCCGGATCTTGCGGACATCCGTGATGTCGCAGACGATCGGGCCACCGTACGATCTACAGCCGCGAGACTCAGTCGTCCAGGCTGTCGGCCGCGACATGTCCGGCCAGGCGGTCCCGCAGCACCAGCCGCAGGTCAGTGGCGAGGCCTCCCCGGGCCTGGGCCAGGTTGTCCCTCTCCTCCGGATCGCTGTCGAGGTCGTACACCTCGATTTCATCCCGGTAGCCCTGATAACCAATGTACTGGCAGACCTTGTAACGACCGACCCTCGCGACCGCGGTCGCCTGGGCTAGGCGCGCCCACTTCGAGCTGTACTTGGCTTCCAGCGAGAAAACCGGCGGCTCACCGTCGGCCTCGTCCGCTCCGACGCCCGGGAGAATTCTTCCCTGGGCCCAGCCGGGGGCCGGTAAGCCGGCCAGACTCGTCAGAGTCGGCAGTAGATCCACCGTCGAGGTCGGCTGGATCACGTCTTTCCGAGACCGCTGGCCCGGGGCGGCGATCAGCAGCGGCACGTGTAACAGCGGCTGGTACATGGTTTCCGTGTGGTGCTGAAAGACTCCGCGCTCGAACATCTCCCCATGATCGGATGTCAGGATCAGATACGTGTGGTCCAGCAGGCCTTCGACCTCGAGTCGGTCGACGAGTTGCCCGAAGGCCGCATCGACCTGGGCGATGTACTCATCGTACTCCCTCCGCCGCACTGCCTGACCGGCATCCGGGATGCCGGAGCTGAAGAAGTGCTCGGGCTTGGGCTCCGGCGCCCAACCGTCGTCGAAGCGATCGACGAACTCGCGGCTGGCGGCGTAGGGGGCGTGCGGCGGATACAGGTGCAGGTAGGCGAGAAACGGCGCTGGCGTGGCCCTCAGTTCCTGGGGAATCCAGGTCATGGTGTCTTCGAGTCGGAAGGCGTAATTCACGCTTTCCGGAAGACCGCGTGGATACTCCTGCCTCCACGCGGCGGCCAGCGCATCCCGCCTGCGCCGTTCAACCGCGCCGAGCAGGTCGGAAAGGAAGAACGAACTCTGCGGCTGCTCAAACCGCCCCCGCACGATCCCTTCCGCCCAGACGGCGACGTTACGGTCGTGCTTGAGCTCCGCCAACCGAGCAGTGGAATCCAGGGACAAGGCTCCGGCCGGAGTCCACCGGCTCAGGCTGGCTCGCATCTGATGAAACAGGACTTCTACCAGTTCATTGTGGGTAAAGACCGTGGTGGTGTAGGCCGGGTGGAACGCCGTGAACAGATTCTTTCCCAGGTACTCACCCGTCAGCGAGCCGTACAGGTGCAGGGCGCGATGCTCCCAGGGGTACACACCGGTGAACAGGGAGGCCGTCGACGGGGTGGTGAAGTTGCCGGCGGCGGTGTGATGATGAAAGACGGTGGCGCGCCGCGCGAAGCGCTCCAGAAATGGGGTTGTTCGACGTCGATACCCGTACAGCGACAGGTGCGCCGCCGAGAGAGTGTCGAACACCACTACCAGGAAGTTGGGCCGCTGTGGCGCCCCGGCGTCGGCACGGGATCCCGCGGGCCAGGTCAGCCAGCGACCAGCCAGCGGCACAGCCGCAGCCGCCGCGCCCAGCCGGAGGAACCCGCGTCGCGAGAGACGTCCAGTACCGCGCGGCATCTCAGCCCAGCCCCGTCGCCAGCCGCACGGCGACGACCACGACGGCCGACAAGTCGATCGCCAGATACAAGAGCGCTAGCGGCGTCAATCGAGCCACGCTGGCGCTGACTTTTCCCACCCAGGCGGGGAACCAGCGAAGTCCCAATCGAACCAGCCCGATCCAGGACAGCAGGAGCACCAGGCTGAGCGCAGGCCAGTCGGACCGGCAGTCCCCGGCCAGCGGCCAGTCGTGTGTACAGGGCAGGTAGGAAAGGAGCAGACTGACCGCGACTCCGGCCGTGTAGATCCCCAGGTGAGCCTGACGCCCGAGAGCGCGGAGAACAAGAGCGATCACGACGATGGGCGAAGACAAGAGTACGGCCTCCAGAAGAGCCACAGCCAGGACGTACCCGGCGACACCGATCACCTCCGACGTCGTCAGGCGGAGAACGAGTGACGGGATGTAGCGCAAAAAGGTGAGGATCGCCCACAGATTCACCCCTACGGCAACCACGCTGAGACTGGACTTCAACTCGGCGGCCAGGTCGGGTGGTGTTCTAGAGGTAGCCGAGTTCACGCAGTCGGGCCTCCAGCGTTTCCCGGTCTTCGTGGGTCAATTCCGGGGAGGGCGGCACGCCGCCGCGCTCGGCGTCGGGAGTCAACCCGACCGCCAGTTGCGGCACATCACGGTATGACGGGGAAGGGCAATCCCACAGCGGCTCCGAGCTGAAAAGGACTCCAGGCACCCATTGCGGATCGATGCAGTGGTCGCCCGACCAGCGGTCATGGTTGGGACGGAGCGCGTCGGCCGACCATTCTCCCAGGCCGTTCTCGGCCGAGGCACGAAACCCGGGGCCGAAGCCCAGCACCATGTCGGGGCCACGGTCCACATGCCGCCCCCGGAACGTCTCCTCCGACAGCCACACGCTGCTCAACACCCGGCGTCCGGTGGGATCGACCCAATCGAGCAGGCGGCGGCGGAGCCCCTCCAACAGCGGCTGGCGTCGGTCCGGCGCGATGCACCCCCTCCCCTCCCTGCCCTGCTGGTTGAGGTACAGGCTGTTCAGCCCCAGGCTGTAGGCCGAGGTGTGATCCCAATCCACCTGCCGCAGCGACCCGGCGCCGGCCGTTTCCGCAACCAGGTCGCCCTGTTCAAGCAGCCAGCGATTGACGTCCACCTTGGTGTCGAAGTCGTTGAAGCCATGATCCGACATCACCAGCAGTCTCGTTCCGCGGCGTCGTGCGAGGCGGGGGCGCAACTCCCCCACCAGGGAATCGTACTTCCGGTACCAGTCTGCAACGATGTCCTGCCTGTCGCGCCAGAACATGTGCTGAATTCGGTCCAGGGAGTCGAACACCGCCCCGAGGACTCCGTCGTCGAAGCGGTCAAGTTCGGCCAGCAGCAGCCGTCGGCGGAATTCAAAGATCAACTCACACAGGTGTAGGAATTGGTCGGAGGTTAAGAAACCTTCCTCCAGCCCTGTCGTGTCCTGCGGCCAACCCAGAGACAGGAACGGGCCATGCCGGCGCCAGATTTCCCGGCCGAACGAGCTCGGCCCGGCGACCGGCCAGACCGGCCGCGCCGGATGGATCTGAAGCGGCAGGAAGTAGACCCCGGGGCACCCCGCCAGGCGGACGATGGCCCTGGTGACCGTGTGCACCACGGCGCCGAAGCGCATCGGGAACCGAAGTTCGAGGATCGGGCTCCACGTTTCCGCCGGCAGATCGAGGCGGACTTCGCCGACACGCAGCCGCGCCTGGGTCTCCCCATGGACTTCTAGTTCGACTTCGATCTCGGAGGCCATCGGGTCGGTTCCAGTCTTCTTCCACGGACCCGGAAGTACGCCCCGGTATCGATCGCGGCCGGCGTGATCGAGAGAGCCCAACCGGGTCTTGAAATCGGACGGGTCGCCGGGCGCTTCGATCCCCAGAAAGACGCCCGCCCCCAGCCGACCGAACACGTCGGGAGTCCCCAGACCCGTCAGGGTGCGGACCGGACTGGCCTGATCGGGAGGGAACGTGGCCGGCCACCAGAGGCGAACGGCCGGGAACCCCCTGTCGACGACGTGATCAAACAGAGTGTAGGCGCGATGGGGCGGCTCGAACCGGGTTCCGAACCAGTGACGGGCCGTGGTCAGGAGCGACGGGAAGACCGTGTACGACTGCGGGGAGCGATGAACGAAATCGAACAGACCAAACTCGCCCGGATTCAGCCCGCTGGCCAGGCTGGTCCACGAGACCTCGCTCTGCGGCGGGTTGGCTACCTCCAGCCGGGCATAACCTCCGGACTCGAGCAATTCCTCCAGGTGCGGCAGCCGACCAGCCAACGCCTGTTCCTCGAAGACGCGGGGGTCGAAGGCGTCAAGCCCGAGCAGGACGGCGGAAGGCCTACGAGGCGAGCCCGCGGGAGTCAAGGCCCAGAAGCCGAGTCGGTGTCGTCTCCGCCAGACCGCTCGCGCCATGCCCGCTGCAATCTCGCCAGGATCTCTCGCAACCTGCGGGAGAAGATCAAGACGAAGGCCGACACGGCGGCGAAGGCGCCGGCCAGCAACTGGAACAGGAGACCGCCGGTGTTCGGGTCTACATACATGGCTAGGCTCTCGGAGGAGGTGCTTCCCAAGCTGGCGCCGGTCTGCGCTGGCGATACAGGCCGGGATCGACCACCCGGCGCATGGCCGCCACGTCGAGCGATCGATCCAGGAACGCGTTGACCCGGTGCGCGTCGGCCAGCGGGCTTGCCACCAGGCGGGCGTAGTCAACGCGCATCGATCGGAGTCCGCTCAGCGCTAGCCAGGCGAGCGTCGCGGCCAAATGGCGCGCTGTCAGATCGACCGGGGTTTCTTCCCTAAGCGTCCCGCTCTGTCGTCGCCGGCGCAGCATCTGGTCCTGGGAAGCGGCGATCTCAACCGGATCGCGCTGCAGGAAGATCACCCGGTACTCAAACCCCGAGGGCAGAAGGGGAAGCAGGTAGGCCTGTACCTTGACAGCCTTGCCGGAGGCGTCGCGCAACCAGGAGGTTTCTTCGGGAAGAGATTTCACGGCCTCCAGTTCGAAGTAACCCCGCGGGTTGCTGGCGTCCGGCGGTCGCTGCTCGTCACTCAGGATCACCAAGCCCCCGGCCTGCAACATGCCCATCATCAGGGATGTTCCCGACCGGGGAAGGCCGGAGACCACGGCGATCCATCCGGGATTTGGCTTGAGGTTGGTCCGACTCACGGCGTCCTTCGAAGAGGGGCCCTGGCCGGTCAACGATAGCATGGTTCGAGGGGGACCACCATGGACCCGCGTCGCCCGGTGGCCGAACCCCTAGCTTCCCTCCCGCCCGCGTCGCATCACGAACACGATGCCTCCGACCGAGGCCGCCAGCAGCAGCCCCCCGGCCAGGATCAGGACGACCACAAGTAGGCCGGCCGAGCGCGGCGCCGCCCCGGCTTCGTCCCCGACCCGGATGTTCACCGACTGGCTGGCCGACAGGCCGTCGCTGTCCGTGACCGTCAAAGTGACCTGGTGCTCCCCGACGGAGAGCGGCAGGCCCCACAGGGTGGGACCACCGCCCAGATCGCCATCGAGGCTGGAGGTCCAGCGGAACGCCGCGTCTTCGACGATCACGTCCTCGAAGTCGATGGCGTAGCCGCGGAAGACGGCGGCTTCGCCCGGCCGGCAGCCAGTCGCCGTCCACCGGCGAGGCCAGGTGCATCATCGGCGGCTTGTTGCCGACAGTCACCGGCGCGGTCATTGCGCTGATTGCGCTGTTGAGACCGTCGCTGGCCAACACACGGAACAGGAGATTGCCGCCGGGCAGATCGGCCGAGTCGAGGGAGAGCGAAGTGTCACCGGGCAGGTCGAAGTCGATGGCCTCCCACGAAGCCCCGCCGTCGGCGCTGTACTGGACGTTGAAGCGCAGGGCGTCCCCGTCGGCGTCGCTCGCCTGCCAGGCGATGGTGTGCGTGCCCGAGGCGCCCCAGTCTTCTCCGCCGGCCGGCTCGACGATCTGCACCTGCGGGGCGTTGGCGCTGGCCGACACCCGGCCGATCTCGACTCCGGTTGTGCAGGAAGACGATCGTCGCTGGTCTCGGGAAGGTCGGGCAGGATGATCTGGAAGTGGCCGGCGTCGGTCGGGTGCGTGGTTGCTGAGCTCGATCACGTTGAAGTCGCGGCTGTAGAGGATCCCGCCGGCAACGTCGAGGAGCTGCGACCGTGAACGGCCCGAGAGGCAGGCCATCCTCGATCCCATCGGCCAGAGACGCCCGGTAGAAGCCGCGCTCGAGGGTGAAACCGTCGGCGGAGATCGTGCCCCCGCCGACGAGCGTCGGCTCGCCGTCGGCGCGGTAGGGCGCCGCCAGCTGGCCGCCACCGGATGGCGCACTCGGCCACCGGTAGCTCGCGCAGCAGCGTCAGGTAGGTGTACACCGAAGTCCAGGTGTTGTCCTGGCCTACCGCAGTAACCCATGTAGTCGTAGCTCGAGGTCGACTTCGGGTAGATCTGGCGCAACGCCAGGTCGATTCCCCAGTCATCCAGAACGACCATCCCGCACCGGGTAGCTGCCGTCCGGGTTCGTCGGCGTCGCAGCCGGAGGTGGCATGGCGGCGACCGAAGTTGTGGCCGAGTTCCTGGGCGGCGATCGTCGGTCCGCCGACGCCTGCCCGGGGTCGACGATCCCCGAGGACACCCGTCCCGGGCGTCTCTCCGCAGCCCCCGACCCCGTCGGTGTTGGCACGCCCTCGGGCACCATGCCCATACAGGTAGGCCTGGCCCGGCCCGCCCCACGATGTAAGCCCCGCGCAGGGCATCCATCAACCGGCTCCAGGTGCGGCCACAGCCGTCGCCGCTCGAATCGGACAGGTCGAAATCTCCGCGCAGCGGCGGCCGGCCGACCGGCGTGATTCGCGCCACCGGGAAGACGCGCGTCAGCCAGTCGACGAAGGTCCACATCTCCGAGAAGCGGCGCGGTCATTCCGCCGAGCCGTCACCGGCTGTGAACATGACCGTCAGAGAGCGAGCCGAACCACCGGCACGGCCGCCTGCACGGCGTTGTTGTCGTAGAGGATCTCGTCGACGTCGGCTTCGTCGTAGTTGACGAAGGCCGTCAACTCGAGCGTCCCTTCGCTCAGCCAGACCGGCGGGACGATGAAGTTCAGCGAGGCGTCCAGATCGCCACGATCTTCGACCGAAGGGTCTTCGTCGTCGTCGGGCGAGATCCGGTTCATCGGCAGGACCATGCCGGAGTCGCAACGGGCGACACGCGGCCGCGGCACAGCCGGCCCGACACCGGGCGCGACGGCGGACCGCCTTCGGCCCGCACGTACAGACGAACCCAGGTCGGCTTGCCGATGAGCATCGGCACGGCATTGTCGGCGCAGCGGCTGTTGTCGAGGCACTGGACCACCTGCACGACCTCCAGTTTGACCGCCTGCAGGTCGAGCGACGGCACCGGGGTCGGGACGGTGATGGTGACGGTGTCGGTGCCCAGCTGGCCGGCGCTGTCGTAGGCGTTGATCGTCAGCAGGTGCGGTGCGCCATCGTTCGAGCAGCGCCGCGCTGAAGTTGACCCCGGTGAAGTAAGAGGTCGGATCGGTGGTGGAGGGCGAGGCGCCGAGTTCGGTCTCCGGCCCGCCGTCGATCTGGTAGTTGGCCCGGATCAACTCGCGGTCTTCCCGGATGTTGGCCCTCAGGAAGACGGTCGTGCCCGACACCCTCGACCCGTCGGCCGGCGAAGTGATCTCGACCAGCGGCGGTCGATCGGGCGGAAGCGCCGCGTCGGCGAAGACCAGGGTCAGGTCGTCGATGATCCGGCGCTCGGCGATCGAGTTCCCGGTGGCGTCGGTGTATTCCACCTGGGCACGGGCGATCAGGTCGCCGGGCGCCGGCGTCGAAGCGCAGGCAGTGGATCACGTCGGTGGGCCCGGCGGGGAAGGTGGTCGAGTCGACGCCCAGCCGCACCAGATCGCCGGCGCCGCCGCGATAGCCGTACACATCCAGCACGGCGGTGACATCGCCGCTGACCCAGACGGCCTCCTGCATTCCGACGAACACCCCCAGAGCGGTCAGGGGGCGATCGAAGGCCATCCGGATCGGCAGCATGGCGCTGCCGAACTCCATCGCCCTCGATGCTGGCCCCAGCGCGCAAGCACGAACGCGGGTTGATCGTCGCCGCGAACTTGGTCAGTTGCATTGACCGCTTCAAATCGGACCCCGTGCTCGCGGGCCACGATCGTCTAGTAGCCCTCCGGCTCGAAGACCATCGAAGTTCAGGATCGTCGGCCTCGGTCGGCAAGCCCAGGCCGCCGCAGGCGTCCGGCCGGGGGGTGGGCGTCGGCTCCCGGCCGTTGTTGAACTGGTAGTAGGTGACGCGGCCCCGCCAGCAGGTCGGGTCGAGATCGACCTTGATCTGGTTGTAGCCGAGCCTCAGGGGATAGTCACGAACCGTCAACGTCCAGCGGTTGGAGTCGACCGGGGACGGCACGGCGTCGACCGTCGTGCCCGGGAGGGGGTCGGGCCACTGGGTGAAGACCTCCTCGCGTCCGCGTGCCGCCCACCCAGACGCTGGTGTAGATCCGCACCCGGGTGGCCGGGTCGCCGAGCGTCACCTCCATGACCAGGTCAACCGCCTCCACCCCGCCGGTGTCGTCGCTGTTGGTGGGGTAGATGCGGGTGATGCCGTCAATGCAGCCGGAGACCGAAGTGGGCGTGGTGGTGAAGGTCGGTGTCAGGAAATACGGCGTGACCCCGGCCGGCAGGGTGGGAGTCCGGGTCCGGGTGGGCGTGATCGTCGGTGTTGGAGGGACGACGGTGTAAGACGAGCTGGCGCACTGTTCGAATTCGAAGGAGCCTTCGCAGGCCACGATGGTGTGTGATCCGGCACCGGCCGAACCGGGGATCGTGATCGACGAAGACCAGCTTCCCGATCCGTTCGGTGCGAACGTCCCCAATTGGGTCCCTCCCTTGAATTCCCAGTAGATGGCGTAGGGAGCGTTCCCCTGGGTCCACCCCGACCCCGTGGCGGTAACGGTCTGACCGGCCGGGCCGCTGCCGGGGATGATGCCCAGGCTGGGGGCGGCCAGCGGTGCCGGCTCGGCGGCGTTTCCGAGCGGCGGCTGATTCCCCAGGAGCAGCACCGGCACGAACAGGAAGGCAGTCAGGCGAGCGGCGGACGGACGAGAAGGATTTATGCGGCTGTCTCCGGGCATGTCGGGTGGGAAACGATCAACCAATCGGAAGACCGATGGGAGTATTCCAGCCGAGTTTAGCGAAAATGCTCGGCTGCGCAACCTGCGGCCCAACCGGGCGGTCGGGGGGCGTGTTGGCTTCGCAGACGGAGGGCGCTCCGCGATCGCCGAGAGGTCCGATGCTACACTTCGCGCGCCATGCCCGAACTCCCCGAACTCGAGGTGGTGGCCGAGGTGCTCACACGGCGGCTGGGCGGCCGGCGGATCGAGGCGGTCACCCTGGCGGCGCGTGGCGCTCCGATCGTGGTGCGCGACCTGACCGGCGAGGGTTTCGCCGCAGGCCTGTCCGGGCTGACCCTCGGCGCCGTCCGGCGGCGCGGCAAGTTCCTGATCTTCGAGTTCCCGCGCTCTCCCCTCACCCTGGCGGTCAACCCCAAGCTGACCGGACGTTTCCAGCTCGGCCCGCCGTCGGCCAAGAAGGCCGGCCCGGTCCACGTGACATTCCACTTCGCCGACCCGGACGAGCAACTGCGCTATGTCGACAGCAAGCGCATGGGCCAGCTGTACCTGACCCGCGACACCCGCCGCATTCCCACCTTCGACCAGATGGGCCCGGAGGCGTCGGAGATATCCCTCGACGACTTCCGGGCCGGGCTGAAGCCGTACCGCGGCGAGATCAAGGGCGTCCTGACCCGCTCGGCGTTTCGTCACCGGGATCGGCAATGCCTATGCCGACGAGATCCTGTGGCACGCCCGGCTGCACCCGTTCCGCAAGCGCACCCGGCTGACGCCCGAAGAGGTCGACCGCCTCTACCAGGCCATGCGCCAGACTCTGGCCGAGGCGACCGAAGCAGGTGCGCCGGGAGATGGGCGACGATGTCCACCTCAAGCCGCGCGATTTCTTCGCCGTCCACCTGCGCGGCGGCCAGCCGTGCCCGCGCTGCAGCACGACCATCTCCGAGATCACCGCCAACCAGAGGATCACCTCGTTCTGCCGGTCGTGCCAGCCGGGCGGGCTGGTGCGTGGGGTCGAGTGACGCCACCGCCCCGGACGTTTGTCGGCCCCGGTCGGTTGTAGACTGACCACACAGGAACCGGGGCGCGGCGGCGTTCGGGGAGAAACGATGCGGCGCTGGAACGGTTGGGGTGAATCCGACGAGGACTACCCGCTTTCGACGGAGGCCATCTCCCACCTGGAACACGCCCTCGGGCCTGGCTCGATCACCCCAGATTGCACCCTGGCCTCGGCCCTGAAGTCGGTGCCGGCTGCTCGCCTGCACTCCGACCGCGGAGATTTCCACCGAACCCGAAATCCGATTGCGACACGCACGCGGCCAGAGCCTTCCCGACTGGATCGCACTCCGCTCGGGCCAGATCAAGATCTACCCCGATGGGGTCGCCTTCCCGCAGTCCGAAGAGGATGTTCTGCGTCTGCTCGAGTTCGCCGATCGGCACGAGATCCACCTGATCCCTTACGGCGGCGGAACCAGCGTGGTGGGCCACATCAACCCGCTGGAGGGCTCGCGCCCGGTTCTGACCGTGGACCTGCAGCGGATGCACCGACTGCTCGATCTGGATCCGGTCAGCCGCCTTGCCACGTTTCAGGCCGGTGTCACCGGCCCGTCCCTGGAACGCGCGCTCGCACAGCACGGAATGACCCTGGGCCATTTCCCACAGTCGTTCGAGTACTCGACCCTCGGAGGCTGGATCGCCAGCCGCTCGACCGGTCAGCAATCGCTCGGGTACGGGCGAATCGAAGACTTGTTCGCCGGGGGCCGCCTGGAGACTCCGGCCGGCCGGATCGATCTGTCGCCGCACCCGGCCAGTGCGGCCGGCCCCGACCTGCGCCATCTGGTGCTCGGCAGCGAGGGACGACTCGGCTTCCTCACCCGGGCGACGGTCCGGATTCGGCCTCGACCCGAGCGGGAACGGTTCGGTGCCCGCTTCTACCGGTCGTGGGAGGAAGGGCTGGCGGCAGTGCGGAATGAGATCCAGGCCGGCAGCCGCGCTTCCTTGCTGCGGTTGAGCGATCCGTCGGAGACACATACGACGCTCCTGCTCGCCGGAAGACCCTCGACGACCCGCTGGTTGTCCGCCGCCCTGCGCCTCACCGGTTCCGGTGCCGACCCCTGCCTGCTGATCTCCGCTTCCGATGCGACCTCTGGCGGCGGGCCCGGGGCGTTCCTGGTGGGGCGATCGATCGGGAAGCAGTGGCAGAAGAACCGTTTCCGGGCGCCGTACCTGCGCAACACGCTATGGGAAGCCGGCTACGCCACCGACACACTCGAAACCGCCTTCGCCTGGAACCGCCTGGAGCCCGGCGCACGGGCCGTACTCGAAGCCCTGCGGGGCGGACTCGAGGGTGAAACCGAGCGTGTGCTGGCCTTCGCCCATCTGTCGCACGCCTATCCCAGCGGCGCCAGCCTGTACGCCACCTATCTGTTCCGCCGTCACCCGGATCCTGAACAGACCCTCGAGCGCTGGCGCCGCCTGAAGACCCTTGCCAGCCGAGGCGTTGCTGGCCCATGGCGGGACGATCAGCCATCAGCATGGAGTAGGTGTGGATCACCTGCCATTCCTCGAACAGGAAAAGGGAACGGTCGGCATTGGCATTGCTGAAGGCCGCCGTTCGCGCGTGCGATCCCCGTGGGCTGTTGAACCCCGGGAAACTGCTGGTCTGACCGACATGTGGACCCGGGGATGGCGCGACCAGATCTGGGATCGGCCTGCGCAGCCCCTGGGACCTGATCGTGGTCGGCGGCGGAATCACCGGCGCCGGCCTGTTGCGGGAGGCGACCCACCTCGGCCTGCGCACCTTGCTGGTCGAAGCCGACGACTTCGCCGGGGGCACCTCCAGTCGCTCGTCCAAACTGATTCACGGCGGACTGCGCTACCTGCGCAACTTGCAGATCGGCATGACGATCGACTCGGTGCGGGAGCGCGAACGCCTGTTGCGAGAAGGGCGCGGCCTGGTGGGTCAGCTCCCGTTCCTGATGCCGAGTTTCGAAGGCGACCGTCTGCCGGGATGGCTCTTTGGGATCGGGCTGGCGGTCTACGACCTGCTGGCCCTGAAGTGGCAGCACCGTCACTATCCCCCGGACGGGCTGGTGGGCCTGTGTCCGCCGCTGCGTCGCCAGGGTCTGCGCGGCGGGTATCGCTACCTGGACGCCCAGACCGACGACGCCCGGCTGGTGCTGCGGGTCTTGCGCGAGGCGGTGGCGGCCGGTGGCACGGCTTTGAACTACGCACCGGCGGTGGGCCTGCTGCGCGACGCGCGGGGTCAGGTGGCGGGGATCGCGTTGTGCGATGATGCGCCCGGAGCCGGGGGCCGGACCGCCGAGGCCCTGTCGCCGTTGGTGGTCAACGCCACCGGCGCCTGGGCCGACGCTCTTCGCGGGATGGCCGGCGGGCCGCCACGCCTTCGCCTGTTGCGGGGCAGCCATCTGCTCTTTCCTTTCGAACGCCTGCCCCTGCCGCGCGCCGTGGGTCTGCTCCATCCCGCCGACGGCAGGCCGGTGTTCGTCTTCCCCTGGGAGGGCGTCACCTTGATCGGCACGACCGACATCCCTCTCTCGGGCGAACCTGTGCGCGACCCGGCCATCAGCCCGGAAGAGGCCGACTACCTGCTCGCGGCGGCTCGCTCCGCCTTCCCCGGCGCGGGCCTCTCGCCGGCCGACGTTCGAGCATCCTTCGCCGGAGTGCGGGCCGTGCTCGACACGGGCAAGCCCAACCCGTCGCGAGAATCGCGCGAGGCCGTCTTGTGGATGGAGAACGGCCTGATGACGGTGACCGGCGGCAAGTTGACGACCTTCCGCCGGATGGCCGTTCGCTCGCTGCGGTTCGGGCGACGCCGGCTCCCGGGCCGGATACCCTGGCGGCTGCGGGAACGCATGCTGGACGCACCGCCCCCGGAATCGTGTCTGGAGGCGCCCCTGGCTCCGGCGGCCTGCACGCGCCTGGTCGGGCGCTACGGCGCCGACACCCCGCGCCTGGCGGCCGCCGCTCAGCCGGGTGAGTTCTCTCCCGCCGGCGACGGGGTCTCCTTGTGGGCTGAAGTTCGTTGGGCGGCACGTGCCGAGGGCGTAGTCCACCTCGACGACCTTCTGCTGCGCCGGGTGCGCCTCGGTCTGCTCCTGCCCGAAGGAGGCCTGCCTCTGCTCGACAGCGTGCGGAAGATCGCCCAGACGGAACTGGGATGGGACAACCAGCGATGGGAGACGGAGGCCGAGGCCTACCGCAGCCTGTGGTCGCGCTCTTTCAGCCCGACTCCCTGGACCGCAAACGAGCACGACCCGCACGCCGCCTGAGACCCGGCCCAGGTCCAAGTGCTACAATCGCCGCCTTGCTTGCGGGAGGCGTCCGCCTCCCGGCGGCTTGGACTCCAGGACGATGACGGTCCCTCCCCTCAGCCCCCGGACACATCTGTGGCTTGTGGCTGCCGCAGCGACGCTGCTCGCATGCTCGGTGGTCGAACGCATCGCGCCTCCGGTCGCCTCGCCTGCGCCGCCGGCCGCCGCTTCGCCCTCGCCAGACGCTGCTGCCGAGATCCCCGCTCCCACCATCGACCCGCTCCCCGACATGGAACGCATCCACACCCAGGTTTCGACGGTGCGCGGGCTGTATCCTACCGGCCCCCTGGCCCGGGAACTCCTGCCGCCCGACCGGATGCGTCAGCACGTGCTGGATGACTTCCTGGCCGACTACACCCGGGAAGAGGCCGCCGACGACTCTCAGGTGCTGGCGTTAATGGGGCTGATCGAGCCGGGCTACGATCTGTGGGGCCTGTACGCCGACCTGTACGAAGAACAGATCGCCGGGTATTACGACCCGGAGGTGAAGACGATGTACGTGGTCGGCGCTCGCTGGGGCGGGGCCGAACGGCTGACCTATGCCCACGAATACGTCCACGCTCTGCAGGATCAAGTTTACGACCTGCGGCAGGGGCTGGGCTACAGCGACGAGGGCTGCGAAATCGATTCGGAGCGCTGCGCAGCCATCTCGGCTCTGATCGAGGGCGACGCCACGCTGGCCGAAGAGCAATGGTGGCGGGCTTACGCCACCGAGCAGGACTGGCAAGACTTGTCGCAGGCGATCGCCAACTACTCGGGCGAAGTGTTCGACGCGGCACCGGCCTATCTGCAGGAGGATTTCCTGTTCCCCTACGACTACGGGCTGGCATTCGTCGAGCACCTGTTCCGCCAGGGCGGCTGGGCGGCCGTGGACGAAGCTTATCGCGACCCCCCGACGACCACCGAGCACATCCTCCATCCCGAACTGTACGGCCGCGAGCCGGTCGTGCCGGTGGATCTGTCCGAGTTGACGGCCGCCCTCGGCGGCGGCTGGCGCGAGCTCGATCGCCACGTCCTGGGCGAGTGGTTCACGCGCCTGGTGCTGCAGCAGAAGATCCCGGAGTGGGAAGCAGCCGAAGCCGCCGCCGGCTGGGGCGGTGACGCCTACGCGGCCCTGGCCAACGAAGACGGCCGCCAGGTCTTGATCCTGCTGACGGCGTGGGATCGGTCGCTCGACGCCTTCGAGTTCACCGAGGCGTTCCGGTCGTATGCCGATTTGCGTTTCGGCGAACGACGGACCGAACAGCCCGACCGGTCGTGGAGTTGGTCGCTCGGCGCGGTGCTCCTGGAGCGTTCCCACGACCAAACCTTATGGATCCTCGCCCCCGACGCCGTGACGGCGACGGCGATCCGGGCGGCGATCGAGTTTCCGCTCAGGTGACATCCTCCCGAGAGCCCTTGCGGCTCTCGGGAAACTCAGTTCGCTCTCAAGACTTCCACGCTGTCCCCCACTTTCGCCTCCAACCTGGCCGCGGCGTTTCCGTTCACCTCGGCCACGATCAGGTCGCCATGGCTCCCGAACAGGGCGATCAACTCGCCGGGCGATCGTTCCCCGAAGGTCCGGCTCAACCCGCGCACCTCGGTCTGCCGCAGCCGGATCACCGCCGGCTCCCACCCGGCGCAGTCGTCGCTCCCGACGTTGGTACGCACGTTGCCAAAGTGATCGATGTGCTCGACCTCGCCGCGCACGCCCTCGGCGGTTGCCTCCGGCCGCGGCAGCGACAGGCGGACCGGGTCGTCCATGGGGGATCCGATCTCGACCAGACCGACCCGGTTGGCCAGGTGCGCCGCCACCGGCGCAAAGATGTCGCGGCCGTGGAACACCGTGCTGACGGTGGCCAGCCAGCGCTCAGGCCGATCGAGTTGGACGAAGTCGCACCGCTGGCCGGCTCGCTCGGCCTTTGCGATCAGGCGGGTGGCCAACCCGTTGTCGGGGCCTACAAAGAACTGGCTCCCGATCCGGGCGGCCATCGGTCGCCGCTCGGTGCCCACCCCGGGGTCGACCACCGCCAGGTGGATTGTCCCCGCCGGGAAGTACGGCGCGGCCCGGTCGAGGACCCAGGCTCCCTGGCGCACATCCTGCGGAGGCACCTGGTGGGACAGGTCCACCAGCCGGGCCGCCGGCGCGATCCCTACGATCACGCCCTTCATGACCCCGACATTGCCATCCCGCAGCCCGAAGTCGGTGAGCAGGGTGACGATCGGATCGGTTCTTTCCGACACGGCGTTCACTCCCCCTGGACCAGCTGCGACGACGGTCGCGGGATTTCAAAGACATCGCTCACCCGGCAGTAGGCTGCACCGGCCAGCCGGCCAATCGGCCGCGAGCGCCCGCAGGTCGATCTTGTCGTCCCCGAGCAACACCGCCTGGTCGATGTGGAGATGGACGATGCGGCCGATCACCAGCGAGCCGCCGCCGGGACCGGAGCCGATCTCGACGATCTGCTGCACGGTGCACTCAAAATGGATCGGGCTCTCGGCCACCCGCGGCGGCGAGACCGATGCCGAGGGCACGGCGGTGAGGCCGGCGGCGCGAAACTCGTCGACTTCCGGCGGGAATTCGGTCGAGGTCAGGACCATCGCCTCGGCCAGCGCCTCGGTCACGATGTTGACCACGAATTCCCCGGTGCTGCGCAGGTTGCGCAGAGTGTCCTTCGAACCTCCATCGGTCGAGCGAATGGTCGGGCTGAACACCACTGTCGGTGGACGTGAGGCCACCCCGTTGAAGAACGAGAATGGCGCAAGGTTGGCCGCCCCGGCCGGATCAACGGTCGAGATCCATCCGATCGGCCGGGGGACGATCGAGCCGGTCATCAGTTTGTAAACGGACCTCCACGGCAGGGATGCGGGGTCGGCTTCCATCGGCTGCTCCTTGTCGGGGTGCCGCAGGGCTGCCCTTCGCGACCGAGAGGGCCGCCGTGATTCGCCGGAGTGGAGTGGACTGCTCCGGAGGCTCGGGTGAGGAGCTAGGTAAGGGCAGGGAGCGGCACTGCCGCCCCTTGCCCGCCGGCGGTTGCTGTCTCGACAGCCCGATCTCGGCCCCGCGTGGCGCGCAACCCGGAGCCGAGGCCCGGCACCGCTCTAACCACCGTCGCCCTCCAGGTAAGAATCCTGGTACCCGCCCTTCTCCAGCTCCAACGCCGTCAGCGCCACGTGCAAAGGATGGAAGGTATCCACCATCACCGCCAGTTCTCGGGTTTCTTTCACCCCGATCGAGGCCTCGGTCACGCCCGGCTGCGGGCCGTGGGGCAGGCCGCTCGGATGCAGGGTGATGTCGTACTGCTCGATACCCTTGCGCGACATGAAGTTTCCGTCGCAGTAGTAGATCACCTCGTCGGAATTGACGTTGGAATGGTTGTACGGCACCGGGATCGCCTGGGGATGATAGTCGTACAGGCGCGGCACAAAGGAACAGACCACGAACCCGCCGCCCTGGAAGGTCTGATGGGCCGGCGGCGGCTGGTGCACCTTGCCGGTGATCGGCATGAAGTCGTGGATGCTGAAAGCCCAGGGGTACAGGTAGCCATCCCAGCCGACCACATCCAGCGGATGGTGGTCGAGCACGTGGCGGGTGATGTGGTCGCGCGCCTTCACCCTGACCTCGAACTCTCCGGTTTCGGTGTGACTCTCCAGCGTCTCCGGCGGTCGGATGTCGCGTTCGCAGTACGGCGAATGCTCCAGCAGCTGGCCGAACTCGTTACGGTAGCGGCGGGGAGGGGCGATCTGCGACGGGGCCTCGATGGTGAAGAAACGCGCCCGGTCCGCTCAACTCCATGCGCCAGGTGGTGCCGTAGGGGATCACCAGATAGTCCCCGGGCCCGAATGTCAGCCGGCCGAACTGGGTGTGCAGCGCGCCCGAACCTTCGTGAGCGAACCAGACCTCGTAGGCCTGTGCATTGCGGTAGTAGTACTCCATGCTCTGGGTCGGCCGGCTCACCCCCAGGGTGACGTCGGCGTTCCCCAGCAGGACGCGCCGGGCCGACACCGGATCGCCTCCGGCCGGCAGCTCGGCGGTGGCATAGGCGCGATGGCGCAGCGGTCCGAATTCGGTGTACGCCGGCCGGGCCAGACCGAGGTCTTCCGAACGCACCAGCCGGGGCGGAAGGAAATGATGGTACAGGATCGACTGGATTCCCGAGAACCCCTCCAGCCCCATCACCTCTTCGCGGTACAGCCCGCCGTCGGCGCGCCGGAACTGGGTATGACGATGCTTCGGCGTCTCTCCCATGCGGTGGTAGAACGGCATCTCGGCCTCCTCACCCTGGGGGGAAGCGTCCCTCGCTTCGCCCGGAAGCGGGGGATCCGCCCCCATCACTGTGTTCCTCAGGATTCCCAATCGCTCGACTTCCAGTTCGACCACGTCGCCCGGTTGAAGCCAGGGGCCTTCGCCGTGGGTGAGCTCCAACAAGCATCCCGTCCCGACCGTGCCCGACCCGATCAGATCCCCGGGCTCCAGGTCGACACCGGCGGAAGCCCGGGCGATCATGTCGCCGAAAGAGTAGTGTATCTCGGCCAGGTTGCCCCGCGAGCGCTCGGCCCCGTTGACCCTGGCGGTCATCGTCAGGTCGTAGACGCCCGGTCGGCCGGCGGCCCGGTCGGCCAGTTCGTCGAGGGTCACCAGCCAGGGACCCGAGCGACGTGGCGAAGTCTTTGCCCTTGGCGGGCCCGAGCCCCACCTGCATCTCCTCCCGCTGCAGATCGCGAGCCGACCAGTCGTTCATCACAGCCAACCCGAAGATGTGGCCGCTCGGCTCCTTCGGCGGGGATGTCGCGCCCGCCCAGGCCGATCACGCAGGCGATCTCCAGCTCGAAGTCGAGCGCCTGTGACCCGGGCGGGGCCGCCACCGGCTCGTCCGGACCGAGGATCACCGACGGGTTCGAGAAGTAGAAGACCGGGAAGCGGTACCACTCGGGCGGCACGATCTTGCCCCGGTTGGAGAAGGACGACGCTACGTGTCGCTCGAACGCATAGAAGTCGCGGAAGCTGGCGGGCCGGACCAGCGGAGCCCGCAGGCGCACCTGGTCCAGGCTCCATCGCTCTCCGCCCCCGGCCTGCGCCCGGCGCACCGCTTCCCACGCCGAAGGGCCGGCGCGCAGCAGGTCGATCATCGAGGCCGGCAACCCGGGCGTACCGCCCAGGTTGATCAGCCCGTTCTTCTCCAGGATCCCCAGGCTGGCTGCGGCCGGCCTATCCCTTGGCGAGAACGTGACCAGCCTCACGCCTAGAGATTGCCGCGCCGCGCCTGGTCGATCTCCAGCGCCTCGAACAGAGCCTTGAAGTTGCCCTTGCCGAAACCGCGGCTGCCGTGGCGCTCGATCACTTCGATAAACGAGGTCGGCCGATCCTGGATCGGTCGGGAGAAGATCTGCAGCAGGTAGCCTTCGTCGTCGCGGTCCACCAGGATGCCCAGTTCGCGCAGCTCTTCGAAGGGCTCTTCGATCTTGCCCACACGATCGGGGACGATATCGTAGTAGGCGTCGGGCACCCGCAGGAACTCGACCCCGCGAGCCTTCAACCGCCGCACCGTCTCCAGGATGTCGCCGCTGGCCATGGCGATGTGCTGCACCCCGGGGGTCAGGTAGTAATCGAGAAACTCCTCGATCTGGCTCTTGCGCTTGCCCTCGGCCGGCTCGTTAATCGGGAACTTGATGCGCCCGGCCCCGCCCTCCATCACCTTCGACATCAGCGCCGAGTACTCGGTTCCGATGTCCTGGTCGCTGAAGTGGATTAACTGCCGGAAGCCCATCACCTCGTGGTAGAAGCGCACCCAGGCGTCCATCTTCCCCAGTTGGACGTTGCCGACCACGTGGTCGACGGCCGCCAGGCCGGCCGAACTCGGTCGGCAGGTCGAGCGCCCGGTAGCCCGGGGCGAAGGGCCCGTTGTAGTCGCCGCGGTCAATGAACACGTGCAGCACTTCGCCGTAGGCGTGGATGGCGGCCGACCGGAGCACGCCGTGCTCGTCCTTCTCCTCGCGCGGGCCCCAGGCCGGCTGGGCGCCGCGGGCGGTGGTCTCGCGGAAAGCGTCTTCCACGTCGTCCACCGACAGCGCGATCACCTTGACCCCGTCGCCGTGCAACAGGTGGTGCCCGGACATTTCGTGCGACGGTCCGTACGGCGCCGAGACCACAAACCGGATCTTGCCCGACTCCAAGACGTAGGAGGCGAACTGGCGATGGCCCGTCTCGAGCCCGGCGTAGGCCATCGGCCGGAAACCGAACGCCTTCCACCAGTAGTACATGGCGTGCTTGGCGTTGCCCACCCAGAAGTGCAGGTGGTCGACGGCCTTCAGGCGCAGGAAATCGCCTTCCTCGGTGATCGGGCGTCCTGCGAGTACTTGTTCGGCCATGCAACGCTCCTTCCAACCTCAACGCGGAGAGGGCTGGTCCTATTAAATCATCATTTGGCCGGACGCCTGCTGCAGAGATTCATGTCCCTGCCGGGGACTTGAAGCCAGGCCCGGCATGCCCCGTGTCGTTGGGCGCCACCGACTCCTGCCCAACCTCGGTGGTCGGCGAGCGTTCGTCGCCCGACGCGACCTGGCGAGCCGGGCGTGGACGGAAGTCCCCGGCAGGGCCTCGGGACAGACGATTCGACCGCAGTTCTCCGTCAGGAAGGTCGAAGCGCGCTGGCCAGCCGCTCGACGGCTTCGGGGATTCGGTCTTGATCGAGGTTGGAGAAGTTGAGGCGAAGAGTGTTGCGGGCGCCGCCGTCCACGGCGAAGGCGGCGCCGGGGATGTAAGCCACCTTGGCTCGCAGCGCTTCCCGGAAGCAGTCCCAGGTGTCGATCGCCTCCGGGAGCGTGAGCCAGACGAACAGGCCGCCGTCGGGGCGGGTCCAACTGGCGTCTTGGCCGAAGCGGCGTTCCAGTTCTCTCTGGAGGACGGCGCAGCGATCGCGGTTCGCCCGGTTGAGTTGTGCCAGATGGGGCTCGAGGAACCCTTTCTCCAGAAAGCGGTAGACGGCGCGCTGGATCAGGCCCGACGACTCCAGGTCGAGCGACTCCCGCAGCACGGTGATGCGCTCGATCAATTCCGCCGGCGCAACGACCCAGCCCAGGCGCAGGGCGGGGGCGATCATCTTGGAGAACGATCCGACGTAGAACACCCGCCCCGCCTGGTCGAAGGCCTTGATCGGCGGCCGGGGCGGGCCCTCGAAACGCAGCGCCGAGTACGGGTCGTCCTCGATCAAGGGCACACCATAGTGGGCGGCGAGGGCGGCGGCCTGGCGGCGCTTGTCTTCGGAGAGAGAAACTCCCAGGGGATTGTGGAAGTCGGGGATCAGGATCGCCAGACCCGGGCGAGGCTCCTCGGCCAGGGCCCGGTCGAGCGCCTGCATGTCGGCCCCGGTGGTCAGATCGGTCGGGATCAGCCGCACCCGGGCCCCGCGGCCCACGGTCACCTGCTGGACCCCGGTGAAGGTGATCGCTTCGACCACCGCGGCGTCGCCGCGATCGAGCAGCAGCCGCGAGAGCAGCGCCAGCCCCTGCTGGGCGCCCGCGGTCAGAAAAACCTCCTCGGGTGAACACGGCGCGCCGCGCTGCGCCATCCAGTCGGCGATCCAGGCCCGCAACGGTTCATGGGGCGGGCTGTACTGGAGCGCCCGTGGCCCGTCATCTCGCAGGGTCTCGTCCAGGCACTGCCGGACCTGCTCCAGAGGCAGCAGCGCGCTGGCGGGCAAACCGCCGGCAAGGGACAGGATTCCTGGATCGACCGCCAAGCCGAGCAGTTCCCGCATCACCGAACGCTTCAGATCGGCGACCTCGGAGCTCAAAGCGATCGTTGGGGCGGTCACGGCCGGATTATAGTCCGCCGTCCTGTTCGGCTTCCGGCGCCTTGGGCGGTGTCTCCTCCAGGACGATACGGACCTGGCGCTCGAGCTCCTGGCGCCGGGGGCGTCGTCGGCCGAGACGCATCACCAGGCTCTGGCTCACCGACTCGGAGAGACGCCGGATGCGGTCTTGCGAAAGCCGCTCGCCTTTCGAGAACCAGGCGGAGGCTGCCGCACCCAGGGCCGATGTCGTCCCGGCCGCCACTGCGGCCGCCACCAGCCACCCGGGCGGGCCGCTGAGCTTGGCCAGTTCATGGAACAGGGTGCGACCGAGCAGGCCAACCCCAAGGGTTGCGATCAACTCACGGGCACGGGCCGGTGTGATCCGGTAGTCATAGATCCGCGCCAGACCGAGCACCAGGGCCGACTGCACCGCGACCAGTGGGATGAAGTCGAGCATGGGCAACGGCGTCAGGGCAATGGCCGCGGCGGTCGAGGCCGCCCGCCGGACGGCAGCCGCGGCCAGGGCGTCGCGGTAAGCGGGCAGCGCCCTTCCGAGGGCCACGACGATTTCGGGCTCTCGCCGCGCCACCTCCCCGAGCAGCCGCTCCAGCCCCTCCCCGGACTTGGCGCTGACCGGGATCAACTCTTCGGCCCCCAGGCCCAGGGCTCCCGCCGCCGCTCCCGCCAGCGCCGCCCGATCCTTCCGGATCAGGTCCATCTTGTTGATTGCCGCCACCCACGGTTTCCCCCCCTGGAGCAGGTGGCGCAGCAACTCGCGGTCGGCTTCGTCGGGGAGGGAGGTGGCGTCGAAGAGGGCCAGCACCACGTCGGCACCGAGGGCGGCCTCAACCGCCCGCTCCAGTCCTTCGCCTCCCTCGGACGATGCCCCCGGGGTATCGACGATCGAGAACAGGCCGGCGTCGCCTTCCTGGGCGACCCGGGTGGTGCCCGGCTCCGGCCCGACTTCCGCTCTCTGCTGCCCGCCGAGAATCAGCCGGTTGTAGAGCGTCGACTTCCCCGCGTTCGGCGGGCCGACGATCGCGACGCGCTGCCGGTCTCCCGCAGTGAGGCGCAGGTGGTCGGCGGCGGACTCCAGGAGGCCCTTCCAGCGGCGAAATGTCCCCGGAGCAAGCCCAACAATCCGCTCCAGGTTCCGGCGCTGGCTCTCGGGGATGCCTTCCCAGGCTGCTTTGAGGGGGTCCGTCCAGCTTCGGCGAGACTCTCCCTGGCGATCTGGCGGCCCGTCCAAGCGGCCCTCCTGTGGATAACAGGCCCGAAACTGTGGATTACGCCTCTGCGCTGGGGATAGCTCTCCCCGGGACCATCGTCTTCTTCCTTATATATGGGGCAACATGTACTGCACACCGCCACGGGTAGTGGAACGCCCTTTCTCGCTGGCGAGGCGTCCCTTTCGTCCGCAATCGCCTCACATGGAGGCTGTGGAGCGATCTTGTCCGTCTTCCCCGTGCTTCTGGGGGGCGCCGCTCCCCGGGCCTCTCCTCGTGGCGGTCCTTTCTTCCCGCAGCCCTTTCTCCCCCGATCCCACAGCCCCTACGACTACTACTATCCTCTTTCCCTCTGGGGAGAAGGATGCTGGTTGAGTAACCGGTGAATGCTTACATCCAACCCCGGAATTCCATTGCCCTGACTACCCGATCGATGGCCACTATGTAAGCGGCGTTCCGCATTGAGACGTCTTTCGCCTTGGACATGTCGAACACCGCCTGGAAGGCGAGGCTGAGCTTCTGGTCGAGGCGACCGAGGACTTCGTCCCGGTCCCAATAGAAGTTCATGTCGTTCTGCACACCCTCGAAATACGACACGGTGACCCCCCCGGCGTTGCACAAGAAATCCGGGATCACGAATACCCCCTTCTCCTCCAGGACGGCGTCGGCCTCGGGGGTGGTGGGGCCGTTGGCGCCTTCCGCCACCAGCCGGACCCGCGGGCTGATCTGCCCGACGGTTTCGGCGGTGATCTGCCCTTCGATGGCGGAGGGGATCAAGACGTCGACCTCCTGGGACAGCCAGGCGTCGGCTTCGGCGACGGTGTAACCGGCCTTGTGCGCCTGCTCCTTGTCGATCGTCCCGTAAGCGTCGGTGATGCTTTGCAGGAAGGCGGAATCGACGCCGGCGGGCCTGAGGAAGCTATGTGCTGCCCGGTCGTGCCGGTCCCAGCACGATACCGCGACCACCTTGCCTCCCAGCTGCTCGACAAAGGCGCTGGCGGCGTACTGAGAGACATTGCCGAAACCCTGGAGCGACGCCGTCAGGCCGGAGGACTTCAGGCCGAGGTGACGCAGGGCCTCGCGCAAGGTGTAGATCACGCCAAACCCGGTGGCTTCCGTGCGTCCCAGCGAGCCGCCGGCGCCGACCGGTTTGCCGGTGATCACGCCCGGGGTGTAAGCGCCGACCAGCTTGGTGTACTCGTCCATCATCCAGCCCATCATCTTGGGCGACGTGCCGACGTCCGGCGCCGGCACGTCCAGGCGCGGGCCGATGTTCTTCCAGATCTGGTCGATCCAGCCCCGACACAGCCGTTCCTGCTCGCCGACACTGAGCGTGGCCGGGTCGACGGCCACGCCGCCCTTGCCTCCACCCAGAGGGATGTCGGCGACGGCGCACTTCCAGGTCATCCACATGGCCAGGGCCCGGATGGTGTCGAGGGTCTCGCTCGGGTGGAAGCGGATGCCGCCCTTGGCAGGCCCACGGGCGTCGTTGTGCTGCACCCGGTAGCCGAAGAACACGCTGATCGAGCCGTCGTCCATCCGCACCGGGATCTGGAAGCGGAACTCGCGCAGCGGCCAGCGCAACACCGACGAGATCCCCGGATCGAGGTCGATCTTGCGGGCGGCGCTGTCGAACTGGGCCTGTGCCATTTCAAATGCGTTCACAAGGGTCTCCTAGGGGGTCGGGGCGGCGCCCCGCCGATCTCGGAATCAGGGGCCGGCGAGCCGGCCCGCTCTCAGAGTAGAGCGGGGGTTCTGTGCGGGACAAGTGACGTCATTCACCCCGGCGAGCGAGCCTGGTCTGGAGAGTCGAGCAGCAACCGCAGGCGCTCTTTCACCAGGAGCGGCTTGCTCCGCCCGCCGGCCCGACGCATGACCTGACCGAACAACCACTGCTCAATCGCCGGCTTTCCCTGGCGGTACTCGAGCACCTGGGACGGGTGGTCGGCCAGGACCTGGCGCACCAGGGAGTCGACTTCCGCCGGGTCGGCCAGTTGTCCGAGCCCTTCCGCAGCGACGATGGCCTTCGGGCTTCCTCCGTCGGCGAAGAGCCGCGGCAGAAGGGATTTGGCCGTCGGGGGGCTGATGGCATCCTCTTCGACCAGGGTCACCAGCTCGGCCAGCGCCCCCGGGGAGATCCGGGAGGAGGCGATCGAGGCGGCCGACTGGTTGAGCAGTCCGAACAGGTCGCCCGTGATCCAGTAAGCCAGGCGCAGGGGAGGCACCGACGGGGCGGCGGCGGCGGCCGCCTCGAAGAAGTCGGCGACGGCGGGATCCTCGACCAGCTGGGCGGCGAGGGGAGCCGCAAGGCCGTAGCCCTCCCGAAGGCGACGCCGGCGGTCCACCGGCAGCTCGGGCAACGACCGTCGGGCTTCGTCCAGCCATTCGTGGCCCACCAGCAGGGGCGGGAGGTCGGGCTCGGGGAAGTAGCGGTAGTCGTGAGCGTCTTCCTTGCCGCGCTGGGCTACGGTTCGGCCGGCGTCGTCGTCCCAGCCGAGCGTCTCCTGGTCCACCTCCCGGCCCTCGGCCAGCAGCCGCTCCTGACGCTCCAGCTCGAAGGCCAACGCCCGGGCCATCGCCCGGAACGAGTTCAAGTTCTTGATCTCGGTGCGCGTGCCCAGCTCGGCCCGCCCGGCCCGGCGGAGCGAGACATTGGCCTCGAAGCGGACGGCGCCCTTCTCCATGTCGCCGCTGGTGACGCCCAGCGTCCGCAGCAGGGAGCGCAGTTCGGTGGCGAAGGCCTTGGCCTCGTCCAGCGAGGTCAGATCGGGCTCGGTGACGATTTCCAGCAGGGGAACGCCCGCCCGGTTGTAGTCGACCAGGGAGTCGTCGGGACGATGGACGAGCTTGCCGGTGTCTTCCTCGAGATGCACCCGGCGAATCCGGACCGGCCGCTCGCCATCGGCGAAGGGGACGGACAGGGCGCCGCCGTCCGCCAGGGGGGTTTCGTATTGCGAAATCTGGAAACCCTTGGGCAGATCCGGGTAGAAGTAGTTCTTGCGGGCGAACAGGCTCCTCTGGGCGACCGAGGATCCCAGGGCCAGCGCCGCGCGCAGGGCCAACGCAACGGCCTGGCGGTTGATGGCGGGGAGCGTGCCGGGTTGACCGGTGCAGATTTCGCACACGGAGCGGTTCGGCTCAGCGACGCCCGGATCGACAACCGCGCATCCGCAGAACATCTTGGTGCGCGTCTGGAGCTCGACGTGGACCTCCAGGCCGATTACGGGCTCGAAGACGGGCATGGTCTGGATTATGACACGGGCTGTCGACTCTGCGGTGCGGCGAGTTTTCAGACCGGCGGGGCGAGAGGGCGTGCGCTGCTCGGCCGAGAGCGGCCCCGCCCGGGGGCGAGGCTCATCCGTGCCGTTGCATGAAGCGACGGATGCGCTCGAGGGCCTCTTCGATCTTCTCGTAGGCGGTGGCATAGGAGCATCGGACAAAGGCCCCGTCGGCGCCGAAGGCGTTGCCGGGCACCACCGCCACCCGCTCCTCCTGGAGCAGCCGTTCGGCAAAGGCCTCGTCGCTCAGGCCGCTGGCGGAGATCGAGGGGAACGCGTAGAAGGCGCCCAGGGGCTCGAAGGTGGGCAAGCCGAGCTCGTTCAGCCCGGCGACGATCAGGCGGCGGCGCCGGTCGTATTCGGCGACCATCGCCTCGACGTGCGGCGCCCCGTGCTGCATGGCGTGCAGGGCGGCCGCCTGGGCGGTGGTGGGGGCCGACATGATGGTGTACTGATGCACCTTGCGCAGTTCGGCCAGCACGGCCGCCGGCGCGGCGGCGTAACCGATTCGCCAGCCGGTCATGGCGTAGTTCTTGGAAAAACCTCCCAGGGTGACGGTACGCGGGAGCATCCCCGGCAGGGAGGCGAAGCAGACGTGCTGGTGGTCGCCGTACACCAGCTGGTCGTAGATCTCGTCCGAGACCACCAGCAGGTCGTGGCGCTCGGCTACCTGCGAGAGCTCCAGCAGATTCTGGCGAGACATCACGGCGCCGGTCGGGTTGTTGGGGTAGCCGATCAAGAGGGCCTTGGTGCGGGGCGTGATCAGGGCCTCCACGGCTTCGGCCCGCACCTGGAAGGCGTCTTCGACCCGGGTGGGCAGCGCCACCGGGACCCCGCCGGCGAACACCACCTCCGGCTGGTAGGCCACGAAGCAGGGGGTGGGCACGATCACCTCGTCGCCGGGGTCGAGCACCGCGGTCAGGGCCAGGTATAGCGCCTCCGAGACCCCGACGGTGATCAGCACCTCGGCCCGGGCGTCGTAGTCCACCCCGTAGCTCGTACGCAGATAATCGGCGACGGCCTGGCGCAGTTCGAGTGTTCCCGAATTCGAGGTGTAGTGCGTGTCGCCGTGCTCTAGAGACTGGATGCCCGCTTGCAGGATGGGTTCGGGGGTGGTGAAGTCGGGCTCGCCGATCCCCAGCGAGATCACGTCGTCCATCGTGGCGGCGATGTCGAAGAAGCGCCGGATGCCGGAAGGGGCGACGGCGGCGACTCGGCGGGAGACGAAGTCACGCATACGCGGGGGCCTCGGATCGAAGCAGGGACCTGGCCGGGAGGGGTTGCGTCATGGCGACTGGCGGATCCGGCCTGTAGGGTACAGGTGGCCGCGGGCCAACTGGAAGTGGCGCCCGTCGTCGGTCCGCACGCGGAATCTCCGTCCTCCGGGCGCCCGCCACCCTGCCTGGATGGCGGCGATCGGCGGGTCGGCGCAAGTATAGCCACAAGAGCCTTCGGCCGACTGCCGACCGAGCGGACCGACCCGGCAGCCGTCGGTCATCTCGCCAACCGTCTCAAGCCGGCCGTCGCGACTTCTGTAAGTGGTGACCACAGGGAGTCCTCGTGCGGCCGGGGTGCCGGCTAGGCGAAGCCGATGTCGGACGAATCGCCGACGTTCAGCGAGCGGTAGCGCCCGATCACCCGCGCCTCGCGCCCGATCAGGGACTGGGACAGCATGGTGTCGACGATCTGGGACCCGGCGTCGATGATCGAGTCCTGCAGCACCGATCGTTCGATGACGCAGCCGGCGCCGATGGTGACATGCGGCCCGACCACGGCATGGCGAATCTTGGCCGACGGGTCGACGTAAACCGGAGGCACGATCAGCACATCCTGGCGCGTGGCGGCTGCGGTCGAGTTGTCGCGGCCGTGCTCGAGCAGGTAGCGGTTGGTCTCCAGCAGAGTCTCGGGCTTGCCGCAGTCCATCCAGACGTCGACCGTCTCGGCCCGCATGTCGAGGCCGCGCTCGAGCATGATGTTGATGGCGTCGGCCAGGAAGTATTCGCCCTGGAGCTGGTGGCCCTGCTGCATCTGGCTCTCGATGGCGGCCAGCAGATCGGCGGCCTGGCGGAAGTAGTACAGGCCGACGACGGCCAGGTTGTTGGAGACATCGTCGGGTTTCTCGATCAGGCGCGTGACGCGCCCTTTTCCTTCGACCTCGGCCACACCGAAGCGCCGCGGGTCGGAGACCGCCTTGACGTAGACCACGGCGCCCGCCCTTTCGTCGGCCAGGCGCGCCAGATCGACTTCGATCAGGGTGTCGACGAAGATCACCAGCAGCGGACCGGCCAGGTGTTCGCGGGCCAGCCACAGGGCGTGCGACTGGCCGAGCATCTCGCGCTGCTCGATGTAGCGGGCCGGCAGGCCCGGGTACGCCTGCTGGACGTAGGTCTCAACCTGCTGGCCGAGGTAGCCGACGATGAAGACCACCTCGTCGATCGAGGGCAGGCCGGCGAAGGTGTCGAGCACATGGCCCAGAACGGGCTTGCCGGCGACCGTCACCATCGGCTTGGGCTTCGACCAGGTGTGCGGCCGCAGGCGGGTGCCGTAGCCGGCCATCGGGATGACAACTTTCATGGGAGGAACCTCCCTAGGTGGGCGCCGGCGCGGCCCGGTGCCAGTCGGTCGCCTGCTGGTAGGCATGGCCAAGGCGGAGCAGCAGGGGTTCCGCCAGCGGCGGCCCGTTGAGCTGCATGCCGATGGGAAGTCCGGCCTGGTCGAAGCCGGCCGGCAGCGCCAGCCCGGGAACCCCGGCCAGATTGGCGGGCAGGGTGAACACGTCTTCCAGGTACATCGAGAGCGGGTCGTCGCCGTGGCCGCCGATCGGAAAAGCCGTGGTCGGTGCCACCGGGCAGGCAAGGGCATCGACCTGCTCAAAGACGGCCTCGAAATCGCGGCGGATCAAGGTGCGCACGCGCTGGGCCCGCCCGTAGTAGGCGTCATAGTAACCGGCCGATAGGGCGTAGGTGCCCAGCATGATCCGCCGCTTGACTTCCTCTCCGAACAACCCGCCGCGGGTGGCCAAGTACTGTTCCATGAGTGGCGGTTCATTGGTCCTCGAAGGAGTGGCGGCCAGCCGCTCGAGGCGCGGGCCGAAACGAATCCCGTCGTAGCGCGCCAGGTTGGCCGAGGCCTCGGCCGGCGCGATCAGGTAGTACACCGGAAGGGCCAGATCGGTGTGGGGCAGGGAGACCTCGACGATTTCCACTCCCAGATCGCGGTAGACCTCCACCGCGCCTCGGACGGCGGCCTCGACTTCCGGCTGGATGCCCTCCAGGAAGTACTCCGCCGGGACTCCCAGGCGCAGCCCGCGCACCGGTCCTTCCAGATCGAGGGGCGGAAGCGGTTCTGCCAGGCTGGTCGAATCCAGCGGGTCGTGGCCGGCCATGACCGAGAAGACCGCGGCGACGTCGGCCGCCGAGCGCGCCAGCGCCCCGACCGAATCGAGGGACGATCCGTAGGCGATCAGGCCGTAACGCGACACCCGGCCGTAGGTGGGTTTGAGACCGGTCACCCCGCAGAACGCCGCCGGCTGCCGCACCGACCCGCCGGTGTCGGTTCCCAGCGCCGCCGGACACAGGCGCGCCGCAACCGCCGCCGCCGATCCGCCAGACGAACCGCCGGGCACGCGGTCGAGGGCCCACGGATTGTGGGTCACCCCGTAGGCGGAATTCTCGGTGGATGAGCCCATGGCGAACTCGTCGGTATTGGTCTTGCCGAGAACCACCGCGCCTGCCTCGACCAGGCGTCCGACGCTGGTGGCGGTGTAGGGTGGGCGGAAGCCTTCGAGAATTCGGGAGCCGGCGGTGGCCGGCAGCGCCTGGACACACAGGACATCCTTGACGGCCAGTGGTATCCCCAGCACCGGTGAGGTCGACCGGCCGGAGCGGCGCGATTCGGCCAGACGCCGGTCGGCTTCGGCCGCCTGGGCTTCGGCCGACAGCGGCGCAACCGCCAGGAATGCGTGCAAGGAGGGGTCGAGAGCGGCGATCCGGTCGAGGCAGGCGCGGGTCAGGTCGATGGATGAGAGGCGACCCTGGCGCAGGGCGGCGGCGGCCTCCACCAGGGACAGGTCGGTGGGATCGGGCATGGCCGGATTCAGCCGTCGAGGACCGGCGGCACCAGGAACATGCCCTCGTCGCTGGCCGGTGCGTTGGCCAGGGCCTGCTCCCGCGGCAGGGGCGGGCGCGGGCTGTCGTCGCGCAGAGGCGCGGCGAAGGCCTGGACGGCGGAGGTCGGCGGCACCTGCGAAGTGTCGACTCGCTCGAGGCGCCGGGCGTAGTCGAGGATGGCCGAGAGTTGCTCGGTGTAGCGGCGCTCCTCGTCGGCGCTCAGGTGCAGGCGCGCCAGCCGTGCGATATGACGGACCTCGTCGAGGGTCAGGGCCATGGCGCGGGATTATAGCAGGGGGGTTGCCGCCGCCATGCAGCCCTCTTGCGAACTTCAGCCCGCGGACAGCGCGTTCGCCCTGCGCGGGTCGCTCGAAGCCGGAGTAAGAGCGATCCAGAGAAGCCCCATCGCCTACGGTCCGATCGGTGGATCGGCCGACGGGAGATGCCCCGGTGCGTTGGGATGCCTCGGGCTTCCCGCCACGGGCTGTCCGGCGGCGTCGAGGCCGAGGCCTCCGTAGGGAGGATGCGAGCCCCATCCGGAGGGAGCCAGCTCCATCGAGGCGTGCATGGCGGCGTCGCCCGCCGGCCAGGCGCCGCCTTCCGGATTCACGATGTCGACCTCGGCGCCGGCAGGATCGAGCAGGCGGAGTTCCTCCCCACCGTTGGAGAGGGCGCCGGTGTAGATCAGATCGGCGACGACGTTCGAGATCGTCCGATCGTCGCCGCGCTCGAGCAGGAAGTAGGACCCGGGGTCGATCCGGCCGAGCAGGTGCACGTTGATGTCCCCGCCGTCGGTGAGGATCCAGCCGAACAGGTTGATCGGATCCGGACCCGGGTTGTACAACTCGATCCACTCGTCGTTGGAAGAGGCCAGGGTGCCGGCCCAGGCGATTTCGTTGATCAGCGCCGAGCCTCGAGGGAACGTCGCCGGCGAGAACAGACGATTGGGTTCCCCCGGTGTCGGCCACAATCCGTAGCTCAGATCGTCTCTTCCGTCAGGCAGTCGTCCGTAGGACAAGTTCGCCGCCCTCACCTGCAGGTAACGGATCTTGTCGACCGGAGAACCGTCGGGCGCCGACAGGCGAACGGAGTCGCCCCCGTCGTTCAAGGCGATGCGGGTGCGCGTCCGGAAGAAGACGGCGAGCTCGCCCGGCTGGAGGGTGATCGAGGGCAGCTCGAAGGGCTGAGAACCACCGACGACAGTGTCGTCCAAGGTCCAGCCGCGCAGGTTCACCGGATGCGGCCCCCGGTTGAAGAGCTCGATGAACTCGTCGTGGGTGCTCACCCTCGCCGACGCCTTCCCAGTCGTAGCGCGGGCGGATCAGGACCTCGTTGATCACCACCGCGCCGGGGATCCAGGTGGGAGTCGGCGCCGGGAACCAGATCGAATTCGGACCGCGCGGGGTGCCGCGCATCAGCGCGCCGTCGGCGTCGCGGCCGATCCCGTAATAGCCCGATGAAGGTCCCCCAGCGCGCCGCCCCGCTCCATCGAAGCGCGCCGGGCGGCGTCGCCGGCCGGCCAGGGCCCGCCGCCGGGGTTGACCGCATCGATCAGCGTGCCGGTCGGATCGAGGAGACGCAACGTCTCCCCGTCATTGGACAGAGCGCCGCTGTAGGTCAGGTCGGCCGCAATGTCGGAGATCGACTGGTCGTCGCTGCGTTCCAGCAGGTGATAGCCGCCCGGGTCGAGCATGCCGCGCAGCCCGATATCGATATCACCGTCGTCGGTCAGCGTCCACCCGTCGAGATCGACCGCGGCGTCACCGGGGTTGTAGAGCTCGATCCACTCGTCGCTGGACGAGGCCAGAGTGCCGGCCCAGGCGACCTCGTTGATGACCACCGCCCCGCTTGGGTAGGGTGTGGCGTCGCCGGCCTCCGCCGTCGGTGACGGGGTCGGCGTGGAGGTCGGAGCGGAGGGCGCGTTCGGGCGGCGAGGCGTTCCCCCGATCGGATTCCCGTCGGCGTCGAGGCCGTTTCCCCCTGTCCCCGGGAACGTGATCCACGATCCGGGCAGATCGAGAAGACCGTGACGTTCCATGCTGCGGCGAGGCGCCGTGCTTCCGGCCGGCCAGGCGCCGCCGGCGGCGTTGGCGATGTCGATGCGCGAGCCCTCAGGGTCTGACAACTCAAGGCCCTCGCCGGAGTTGCTCAGGCTGCCGGTGTAAACCCGATCGGCGGGGATGTCGGATACGGACTGGTCGTCGGTTCTTTCGAGCAGGTAGAACCCGAAGCCGGGCACTTCGCCGGTCAGGACAACGTTGAGATCCCCGCCGTCGGACAGCCTCCACCCGGTCAGGTCGATCGGTTGGGCCCCGGGGTTCCACAGTTCGATCCACTCGTCGCTGGTCGAGGCCTCGGTTCCAGCCCAGGCGACCTCGTTGATCAGCACCGAGCCGGTGCCGAAGGAGGCGGCCGTATCGAAGGCGGCCGTATCGAAGGCGGCCACGGCGCTCTCCGGGGTTGCCGTCCATGTCGGTGTGGGCGTGGAGCCTGGCGTGGCGGTCCCTTCGGCTGAGGGAGTTTCAGTCGGAGTGGCGGGGGATTCGTCCAGTGGGGGTGGTATGGGCGTCGAGGCGGGGGTTGCCGTGTCGGCCGGGGAGGAATTCGCCTCCGGGGACGGATCTGCTGGAGTCGGCTCCGCCTGCACGGCGAACGGTGTGTCGGTGGGGACATCGGCGACCGTGGCCGACGGAAGACCATGGGTCTCGGTCGGGGTGGCGGGTTCTATGAGCGGGACATCGGGTGTCGGGCTGGAAAGCGCAAGGTCGGTGGAGGTCGAGGCCGGGCCGGGAGTGTCGGTCGGGCCCGCCTCGGCTTCGGTGCTGGTGGCGGTGGAGTCGGCGAGCGGTTGGGCGTACGTCGGTAGGGCAAAGGACAGGCCGACCGAGATCGTCGCGACCAGCGCGACGCCGGCCCGGCCCGGGCGACGTTCGTGGGTCATAGTTTCCCCCTGGACCCAGCCCGGCGACCTCGTTTGCGGAAGGCCGCCGGGAGACTGTGTTGCCGCTGACTCTACATGCTGAGAAACGCCGAGTCAATCACCTACGCCGCCACGCGGCGAGCAACCCTCGGTGGCGGTCCCGGAGACCCGCTTGGGGCTCAGGCGGACGGCTCGGCCGCCTTCTCTCTGGCCCCGCGTTTCAGCCCGGCCCGCGGATTCTCGAGCCGGACCGCACTGATCTTGTACTCGGGGATCTTCGACTCCGGATCAAGGGCGAAGTCCTGGGTCAGAAGATTGGCGGGGGCCTCGCGCCAGTGGAACGCCAGGAAGACCGTGCCTGGAGGGACGCGGTCGGTCAGGCGGGCGCGGGTGCGCACTTCGCCGCGGCGGCTCTTGATCACCACCGCCTGCCCATCCTCCAGGGCGATGGCTTCGGCGTCGGCCGGGTTGATGTCGGCCTGGCCGCGCGGCTCGCGCCACCCCAGGGGCCCGCTGCGCCGGGTCATCGTCCCGGAGTGGTAGTGGTGGAGCAAGCGCCCGGTGGTCAGGATGAGCGGGTAGTCGTCGTCGGCGACCTCGGCGGGAGCAGTAGCGGCCACCGCATGGAACTTGCCGCGGCCCCGCGAGAACTTGTCGACGTGCAGGATCGGGGTTCCGGGGTGGGTCGGATCCGGGCAGGGCCACTGCAACGGCGCCTGCGCAAGCCGGCTGTGGCTGATTCCCCGGTAGATCGGGGTCACGCTGGCCAGTTCATCCAGGATGGCCGCGGTCGATGGGTAGGTCCAACGCGGGCCTTCGGGCCGCCCGATCTTGCGATCGAAGCGGGCGGCGATCTCGCCCAGGATCTGCCAGTCGGGACGGGCTTCGCCGGGCGGGGGGAGCACCGGCCGCAGCAACTGGACCCGCCGCTCGGTGTTCGTCATTGTCCCGTCCTTCTCGAGCGAGGCGGCCGCCGGGAGAAGGACGTGGGCCAGCAGTGCCGTGTCGCTGGGGAAGATGTCTTGCACCACCAGGAAATCGAGGCCGCGCAGAGCGCGCTCGACCTCGGAGGTGTTCGGGTCGGACATCATCGGGTTTTCGCCCATGATGACCATCGCCCGCACCTTGCCTTCCAGCGCGGCGTGGGTCGCTTCGACGATCGTCAGGCCGGGCCGGGCCGGCAGGCTGGCCACGCCCCAGGCTGCGGCCACCTGGCCGCGCCGTTCGTCGTCGGTCACCGGGACGTACCCGGGCAGGACGTTGACCAGACAGCCGACGTCGCAGGCCCCCTGCACGTTGCTCTGGCCGCGCAGCGGGTTCACACCCGTCGACGGCTTGCCGATCTGACCGCACAGCAGCGCCAGGTTGGCCAGGGCCTTGACGTTGTCGGTGCCGCGGCTGCGCTGGGTGATACCCATGGCGTACAGGATGGCGCTGTGGCCGCGGCCGTCGCCGTAGACGGAGACGCCGCTCCGGCGCAGGCCGCGGGCGTAGATCCGAGCGGCCTCGACGATCTTCTCCTCCGGGACCCCGGAGGCTGCGGAGGCCGAAGCCGGCGTGCAGTCGGCCAGGGAATCGGCCAGTTCGGCGAAACCCTCGGTCCGGGCGCTGATGAACTCGTCGTCGGCCCAGCCCTGGCGCAGGATGGTGTGCATCATCGCCAGGAAAATGTGCATGTCGGTGCCCGGGGCCGGCTGGAGGAAGAGCGTGGCGTGGTCGACCAGGGGAATCCGGCGTGGGTCGATGAGGATCAGGTTGGCGCCGCGCTTGACGGCCCGCACCACCTCATACGAGATCACCGGGTGGGCTTCGGCCGTGTTGGAGCCGGTGATGAGAAGGCAGTCCGCCTGGCGAAGTTCGCGGATCGAGTTGGTCATGGCGCCGCTGCCGAAGGCCTGCACGAGGCCTGTTACGGTGCTGCTGTGTCAAAGGCGGGCGCAGTGGTCGAGGTTGTTCGTCCCGACCCCGGCGCGCAGAAACTTCTGGAAGAGGTAGTTCTCTTCGTTGGTGCAGCGGGCGGAGGCCAGGCCCATCACCGAGTCCGGGCCGTGGGCCGCTACGGTGTCGGCCAGCCGACCGGCCACCAGGTCGAGGGCGGTGTCCCAGTCGACGGGGACGAAGGAGTCGGAGGCTTTCGGCTTGCGGACGTCGAGAGGCGAGATCTCCGGCAATTCCCAGGGCTGGTCGGTCAGGCCGATCCGATAGGCCAGGTCACGACGCACCAGGGGCCGGGTGAGGCGTTCCGGGCTGGCGGCGAAATCCCAGCCATAGCGGCCCTTGGCGCACAGGAACTCTCCGTTGACGGGTGCGTCGGCCGGGGCCTGGGCGTACAGGATGCGGCCGTCCTTGCGGGCGTACTCGACCGTACAGCCCACCCCGCAGTAGCCGCAGACGGTGCGGACTCGATCCAGCTCCCACTCGCGGCCCTGACCCAGCCGGGACACCGGCAGCAGGCTGGCGGTCGGACAGACCTGGACGCAGTTGCCGCAAAAGACGCAGGTCGAAGTCGATCATCGGGCCGTCGAACGGGGTGCCCACATGGCTCTCGTAGCCGCGGCCGACGATGTCGATGGCGTTCACCCCGACGATCTCGTCGCACACGCGTGTGCAGCGGCCGCACAGGATGCAGTACTGGTGGTCGCGTACGAAGAAAGGGTTGTCGTCCTGGTAGAGGGTGCGCCCGACCTGGAGCTCAAGCGTGGTGCCCTTGATGCCGAACTCGTACGCATAGCGCTGCAGGCCGCAGGCCCCGCTCTTGTCGCAGGTGACGCAGTCCAGCGGGTGCTCAGACAGGAAGACGTCGATCACGTCGCGACGCAGGGACAGCAGCGCATCGCTGCGGGTGCGGATTTCCATGCCGGGTTCGCATGCCAGGCCACAGCTGGCGGCCGGGGCGGAGCGGCCCTCGACTTCGACGTAGCACAGGCGGCAGCCGCCCGAGACGCTCAGGTCCGGGTGGTAGCACAGCCGCGGGATGTCGATGCCGTGCGCCAGGGCCGCCTCGAGCACCGAGGAGCCGGAGGAAGTGCGAACGGTACGACCGTCGATGGTCAGTTCGATCATGCCGCCGTTGGCGCGGGAGGCCAGCGCTCAGGTCGCTAGCCGGCGTCGGCATGGCTCGGCTCCTTCGTCAGATGGGGCTCGTACTCGTGGCGGAAGTAGCGCAGGGTGCTCAATACCGGGTTGGGGGCCGACTGGCCCAGGCCGCACAGGCTGGCGCGCTTGACGAACAGACACAGTCGTTCCAGGCGCTCCAGGTCGTCCGGGGCGGCGCGGTCCTGCAGCACCTTGTCCATCAGGGCGCGGATCTGGACCGTCCCGGCGCGGCAGGGCACGCACTTGCCGCAGCTCTCGTCGACGCAGAAGTCGATGAAGAAGCGGGCGAAGTCGGGCATGCGGGTGGTCTCATCGATGATCACCAACCCGCCCGACCCCATGATCGAACCCAGGCGGGCCAGCGACTCGTAGTCGATGGGCGTATCGAGGTGCTCGGCCGGGATGCAGCCGCCGCTCGGCCCGCCGGTCTGGGCCGCCTTGAAGGCCCGCCCGTCGGGTACCCCGCCGCCGATGTCGTACACCACCTGGCGCAAGGTGGTGCCCATCGGCACTTCGATCAGGCCGGTGTTCACCAGTTGGCCCGCCAGGGCGAACACCTTGGTGCCCTTGCTGGTCTCGGTGCCGATCCCGGCGAACCACTCGGGACCGCGCCTGAGAATCGTCGGGACATTGGCGCAGGTCTCGACGTTGTTGATGACCGTCGGGCAACCCCACAGACCCCGGGTCGACGGGTACGGCGGCCGCATGCGGGGTGTGCCGCGCCGGCCTTCGATCGAGTGCAGCAGCGCGGTCTCTTCGCCGCAGACGAAGGCCCCGGCGCCGATGCGCACCTCGGCGTGGAAGGTGAAATCGGCGCCCAGGATTCCGCTGCCCAGCAGGCCCTGACGCCGGGCGGAGCGGATGGCGCGGCGCAGCCGGTCGACCGCCGTCGGGTATTCGCCGCGCACGTAGAAGTAACCGGCCGTGGCGCCGACGGCGTAGGCGGCGATCAGCATCCCTTCCAGCACGCGGTGGGGATCGTCTTCCATCACCGTCCGGTCCATATAGGCGCCCGGATCGCCTTCATCGCCGTTGACGACCACGAACTTCCGCTCGGCCGCTTCGCGCCGGACGTAGTGCCACTTGGTTCCGGTGGGGAACCCGGCGCCTCCGCGGCCGCGCAGGCCGCTGGCCTGGATGGCGTCGCAGACCTGTTCCGGGGTCATTTCGTGCAGCGCTCGGGCCAGCGCGCCGTAGCCGCCGTGGGCGATGTAATCCTCGAGGCTCTCGGGGTCGATCCGGCCGATATCTTCCAGGACGACCTTGACCTGATGGGTGAAGAAGGGCAGGTCGGAAGGAAGACGGTGGGCGGCCAGGTCGTTTGCCGTCCCGTCGAGCGCCTGGGACACGATCTTGCCGGCGACGTCGGGGGTGACGCTGTGGAACAGAGTTGAAGTCCCGTCCCGGCGATCGACGCGGGCCAGCGGCCCGCGGCTGCACAGACCCATGCAGCCGGTGTTGACCGACTCGGCCGAGGCGCCTTGCCGGCGGCGGGCCTCGACTTCCTGTTGCAGGGCCTCGGCGGTGGCGGCGGCGCCGTTGGCCAGGCAGGCCGTGCTGGTGCAGCAGAACATGCGAGTATCCAGCGCGGCCTGCCGTTCGGTTTCGCGTCGGGCGATCTGGTGCAGGGTGTCGAGGTTCATCCCGGCTCCAGGGCCGGCTGCGGTCGCAAGGACGGCCAGGGCTCTTTCGGCGGCGGCTTCGGGGGTCTGCTTGGCGTGGACCTCGCCGTCGAGCACGATCACCGGAGCCAAGCCACAGCAGCCGAGGCAGCGAGCGGTCACCAGGCTGAAGCGTCCGTCGGAGGTGGTTTCGCCGGGCCGAATCGAGAAGGCCTCGGCCAGGGAGGCGACGATCTCGGCCGAGCCTTTGACATGGCAGGCGGTGCCGGTGCAGACGGTGCAGTTGTGCTCGCCGCGCGGGCTGAAGGTGAACAGGTGGTAGAAGGTCGCCACCCCGTACACCCGGCTGAGCGGGACGTGCAGCTGGTTCGAGATGTAGATCAGCAGATCCTCGGAGAGAAAGCCAAAGGTCTCCTGCGCGGTGTTGAGGACTTCGAGCAACGCATCGGCTTCGAAGCGGAAACGCTTCAGGGTGCGGTCGACGATCGAGTAGCGGTCGTCGCCGCTCGGGTGTCCGTTGGGCTTGCTCACGCGTCCTTGGTCCGGGGCGAGTGCCAGCCGGAGAGGGTGGCCCGGCCGTTCCAGGTCGTCGCTGCAGGATGCGCTCCAACCCGGGGCGGCGGAGGCCACGGCCGCTTGCGACAGCCGAAGGAACAGTTCGTGGGCCGGGACGAGGGCGCGGGCGGTTCCGTAGGACTGGGCGGAGTGGCAAATCGGGCAGGTGTCGTAACCGGCGCCGGCGGGGGTGAGGTTGGGCGGACCGCCTGCCGAGGGTCGCAAGGAGCGAAGAACCAACTCGAGCGAGCTCCTGGCGCGGACCTCCGCCGGGTGTTCCGACGAGCGGTCGGCGACCTCGGACCCCAGCGCCCCGCCGGTCTGGTGAGCGAAAGCCGCCGCGGCTTCCTTCCACAGGCGCGGTTCTCCCGGTCCTTCGCAGCTCATGGCGTATTCGAGCAGCAAGGAGGCCAGGTCGGCGTGGCAGGCGGCGCCACATCCGGGGATCTCGCCCCACAGCAGGAGATCGCCCCCCGGTCCGGTGCCGAGAAAGACGTGGCGTTCGGCGCGCTCGATGAAACGCATGTCGGTGCTGGAGACCACGTAGCGGAAGACCAGGTCAGGGCGTGCAATTTCGGCGTGTGGAGTGATCATCGGTCCTCCCGGCGACCTCCCCGAGCAGCAAGCCAGGCTGCACAGGGAAGGTTAGGTCCATTATGGAAAGCCGGATGTGAGGGTCACAAGTGAGGGAAGTCACCCCGGGCGGGGCGCGCCTTCTGGAAACCCGACCATTTCGACCGTGGAAGGGCGCTCCGGCCCAGCCTCGGGCCCAAGGGCGGTGGTACTGCGTTAACGGACGACGACGCAGAACAGCCCTGGACCCCGGCGAGGAGAGGCCCTCGACGCGTGACAGCACACACTTGGCCGAGGCGCGGCCTCCCGGCGATACTGCTGGGGGAAACACCCGGTGGTGCGTGTTCCACAGGCGTGGCTGCCGGGGCCGCTGCCACGCGAGGCGAAGATGACAGAGGTTGCGGTTCGTGTATCCGATCTCCGCAAACGCTACGGAACCGTGGTGGCCGTCGATGGGATCGGCTTCGAAGTGCACCGGGGCGAGATCTTCGGCCTGTTGGGGCCGAACGGCGCCGGCAAGACGACGACGTTCGAGTGCCTGGAGGGGATCCGGCGGCCGGACGAAGGGGCCCTGGAGGTCCTCGGGATCGATCCCCACAAGGACGCCCGCGCTCTCGGGAGGGTGATGGGCATTCAGCTGCAGACGTCAGGGCTGCCGGCGGACATGCTCGTCGACGAGGCCATGCGCTTCTTCGGCGCCTATCACGGCGTCGAGCCGCGCTACGAAATCCTCGACCGGATGGGCCTGGCCGAGAAGCGCCGGGCGACATATCGCTCGCTCTCGACCGGACAGCAGCGGCGGCTGGCCCTGGCGCTGGCGGTGGCCCACCGGCCCCAGGTTCTGGTGCTAGACGAGCCGACGGCCGGCCTGGACGTCGCCACGCGGGCCGAACTCCACGGCATGATGGCCGAGCTTCGGCAGCAGGGGACGACGATCCTGCTGGCCACCCACGACATGGCCGAAGCCGAGAAGCTGTCCGACCGGGTGGCCATCCTGCTCCGAGGCCGGATCGTGGCGCTCGATACACCGCGCAGGCTCACCGCCACCGGTACGAACCTGACCAAGATCACCGTGCGCACCGAGTCGGAAGCAGATCTGACCTCGACCCCGCTGCCGCACGTCGTCCGATCGCTGCGCTCCGACTCGTACAGTGTGTTCTTCAGCCAGGACGCCGGTGCGACGGTGGTGGCCTTGATCCGGTCGATCTCGGCCGGCGGCGAGAAACTGGCCGACCTGCGGGTGGAACGCCCGACGCTCGAGGAGCGCTTTCTCGAGTTGACCCGGAAGGGAGAAGAGCGATGACCGCCTTCGGGACCCACTTCGCCTTCGTCTTCAAGACCGGGCTGCGCAACTCCAACCTGCTGATGATCAACTACCTGTTCCCGTTCGGGTTCTACGCCGCCATGGGCGTTGTGATGACCAACATCAACCCCGGCTTCACTCAGGTCCTGGTGCCGGCGATGGCGATCTTCGCCATCCTGGCCAGCACGATCCTGGGACTGCCGAATCCGCTGGTCGAGGATCGCGAGGCGGGGGTCTACCGGAGCTTCAAGATCAACGGGGTGCCGGCGATCTCGATCCTGATCATTCCTGCGCTGACAACGATCTTCCATGCGGTCATCGCCGCCTCGCTGATCGCCTTCACGGCGCCCTTGCTTTTCGACGGCGTCCCCCCGCAAAGCTGGCCGGCGCTGTTGTTCGTCGTGCTGCTGACGGCGTTCGCCTGCGGTGGACTGGGCGCGCTGATCGGGGTCATCTCGAACAGCAGCCGGGCGACGGTCTTGTGGTCGCAGCTGATCTTCCTGCCATCGATGCTGATCGGCGGGCTGATGATCCCGTTGGCGATGTTGCCCGAGTCGGTCGTGCCGATCGCCGGGTTGTTCCCCTCCACCCAGGCGATGCAGGCGATCGACGGCCTGGCCTACGGACGGCCGACAACGTTCGACCCGGTGGTGTCGGCCGCGGCGCTGGCGGTGGGGGCCGTAGTGGCGTTCGCCCTGGCGGCCTACCTGTTCAATTGGGACAATCGCAATGCCAGCCGGCGGGGGCATCCGGCGCTGGCGATCCTGGCGCTGGTCCCCTACCTGGTGGCGACGCTGGCGGGCTGATGCCGCCGCCGGCGAACAGAACCTCCCTCGGGCGGTGCGCCGAGCGGGCGCTTGAGGCGAGCCGAGGTGCGTCCGGCGGCTGGCGGATCGGAGCGTCGTCACCGGGGACGGGGGCGACCATCCGCCCATGTGTCGACCTCAGCCTTCGTGCTAGGGTGATCATGGGAATCCGTGACGACGGTGATGGCACGCTCGGGTGCGGCGAGCCGGTGGTGGGCGTTGTCTTCCATCGTGGGCCTGGCGCTGATAGGCGCCGGCCTGGCCGGATGCTCGGACCTCCCGCCTACCCCGCAGAACGATGAGTCGCAGACCCCGTTGGGGGCGGCGCCGGCCGGCACCACGACCGTCTCGTTCATCGACCCGGCGGCTGGCGGGCCGGTGACCGAGGAACCTCCGACGCTGTTCGTCTCGGCAAATGGCGATGACGCCGCCAGCGGCGCCACAACGGCCGAAGCCCTGGAGACGCTCCAGGAGGCGCTGGCGCGGGCATCCGACGGGGACTTCATCCATCTCCTCCCTGGAACGTATCGGCAATCGGCGACCTTCGAAGGCGCGTTCGACCCCGAAAACCCGGTTCTCATCGCCGGGGAGCCAGGGGCGACGGTCCTCGACGGGGGCGGCGAGCTGCCGTACGCCTTGTGGTGCGAAGGTTGCGCCGGGATTGTGCTGCGCGACCTGATCTTCCAGGACTACACCGACGCCTGCGTGGCCCTGATCGCCTCGGAGTCGATCACTTTCGAGCGCGTGGTGGTGGCCGATTGTGGATTCGCCCCGGCGCTTTTCGAAGAGGAGTTCGAGGGCTACGGGATCTACGTCGAGTCGTCGCGGGGCATTGTGGTCGAGGCGAGCGAAGTCCACCACAACGGGCCGAATCCGCAGCGGCCGGGGTTTCGGGTCGGGACGGCGGTCAACCTGTACGACTGCCGAGGCTGCACCATTCGCGGGAACCGCCTCCACGGCAACATCGGTGCGGCGGTGCTGGCCGAAGACAGCTACGAGGTGGTCATCGAGGGCAACGACATCTTCGGGAACGAGCTCGACGTCACCATTGAAGACTGGTGGGACGGCGCCATCTGGATTGACGGCGGGGCCGACGTGTTTGTGCGGGGGAACGAGATCCACGATAACAACGGCCCGGGACTGCAGATCAGCGACGAGGAAGGGGCCGGCCCGACGGGGTACGTGGTCGAGGCGAACCGGATCACGGGGAACCGGATCGGATTCTACCTGTGGGGGTTCGGCACGGACGAACTGCCGACCGAGCCCGTATTGCGCTTCGCCGGGAACGACGTGTCGGGGAACGCCCTGGGGGACACCTTCGTCTACCCCGGATGGTGCCTGCCGCCCGAGGGGTGCGGGTAGGGACGCGGGGCACGGACATTTCGACCGGTGGTTGTGCCGGGCGGAACGAGGATCCGACCCAATCGAGGCCAAACGATCCCAGCCGATCTTCCACGCGTGACCAGAATTTGTAGAGTCGGAAACCCGTCGGGCAAACGGTGGCCGGACGAGCGGGGTTCACCCGCCGGGCGACTTGCATCGTGATTTCGACAGCCCTATACTGGTCGCAGGTTCGGACTCCGGGGGGACTTCCGAGTGCTTTGGCGGAGGTCCCTTTGTTGTAGGGCCGAACCCAACCCCGACGGCCGTCGATCGCAACAGCACCACCCCCGCGAGACGCGGCCCAAGTATGCCGGAGGAGGCACACGTATGCGACGCAAAGCACTGATGCTCGTGGCGGTGTTCGTGATGTTGGCGATCACCGTCGTCCCCGCACTGGCGGTGACGGATGGGGAGTTGGATGGGGAAGGCCATCCGTACGTCGGCCTGATGGTGGCCCAGGACGCCGATGGCAACCCGTTGTGGCGCTGCAGCGGGACACTCATGTCTCCCACCGTCTTCTTGACGGCGGGACACTGCACCGAGGCGCCGGCGGCACATGTCGAGATCTGGTTTGATGCGGACGTGGAGTCGGGGATCCCGGCCAACGGCTATCCGTTCACCGGTGACGTCGGCGGCACCCCGAACACCCACCCGGACTACAACCCGAACGCGTTCTTCATCCGGGACGTGGGCGTAGTGGTCCTGGAGGTTCCGTACACTGACACGAAAGGTGAGTTTGGCGCTTTGCCGACCCCGAATCAGTTGGACGTCATGAAGACCCGGCGCGGCCGGCAGGATACGACCTTCACGGCGGTCGGCTTCGGCCTGCAGCGGATCAACCCGGTGTTCGTGGAAGACCGAGCGGGTGCGGATGTTTGCGACCCCGCGGCTGATCCAGATCAATGGCGGGATTGTCGGGAACTTCTCGCTGCCTCTCTCGAACAACCACTCGACCGGCGGCACCTGCTTCGGCGACTCGGGAGGCCCGAACTTCATCGGGACCTCGAACGTGGTCGGCGGAGTGACTTCCTTCGGATTGAACGGCAATTGCGCCGGCACCGGTGGTGTATTCCGGATGGACCGATCCTGGTCGCTGGATTGGGTGGGCTCGTTCCTCGACTGAGGTTGCTCGCCATCGACCCCAGCAACATCGAAGGGCCGCCCGCAAGGGCGGCCCTTCTCGCGCCCCCGACCGGGAGCGTCGTTCGCACGGCCCCGGATACTTGCGTGGTGGCTGTGACGGCCCTAGAACGGCTAGGCGCGGCCTCCATGCTACAATCCTCGCGTCTCCGGTCGGGTTCATCCCAAATGGAGGGCGCATGACCAGCCTGAGGGTCCCCCTCGAAGGCAGTCTGGCCTATCGCGGCCGGGAAGGCCAGTGGGCCTACTTGCTCCACCGCCTCACCGGCCTGGGCACGCTGCTGTTCCTGACCATCCACATCCTCGACACCTCCACCGTCTACTTCTTCCCGTCGCTGTACGAACACGCCATCGACATCTATCGCCTGACCCCGTTCATGCTGGGCGAGATCGGGCTGGTGTTCGCCGTGATCTACCACGGGGTCAACGGGCTGCGGGTGGCCGCTTTCGACCTGAAGCCGGAATGGTGGCGGGAGGGCACCCAGCGCCGCTCGTTCTGGTGGACGCTCGGATTGAGCATCGCCCTGTGGCTGCCGGCCGCGTATTTGATGGGCCGCAGCATGTTCATCCACAATTTCGGGGGAGGGTGAGCATGAGCGCCGCCGCCCCTCGAACGGTTCCGCGACCGCGCAACTTCGAGACCACCGCCTGGTTGTGGATGCGCTACAGCGGGGTGCTGCTGATCCCGCTGGTGTGGATCCATGTGCTGATCCAGGACGTGCTGGTGGGGGTCCACGCCATCGACCTGGACTACGTCGCCATGCGCTGGGCCACGCTCGGCTGGCGCATCTACGACATGGCCCTGCTGGCCTTCACCTTCGCCCACGGGATGAACGGCCTTCGGAATGTGCTCAACGACTATGTCCGCGGGCCGCGCCTGCGCAAGGCATTCGATTGGATCCTGCTCGTCTCATGGGCCGTGATCAGCGCCATCGGGGCCGTGGCGATCATCGGCGGGGTGGGAACGCCGTGACTCGAGCCCGTTCTTCGGTCTGGCCCATTCGCCTCTCCCCTCTTCCCCCTCACCGGCGGTGAGTGATCTCCTGTTCGTCGCAATCGCCGGAGAGGGGGGTGAGGGTTCTCAAGGGGATGGGGGCGGGGAACCCGCCCCCATCCCCTTGAAGGTTATCCCCTCCCCCTCGGTAAACCGTCGGCACGGAAAACCAACTTTCAGCCGAGGGGGAGGGGATAAGGGGAGGGGGTGGCGACGGACCTGGCCTGCTGGTCGACAGACACAGGCTGAATTGGGGAGCCCCATCACCCGAACCCACCAATGCGCCGTGGCGATCATCGGCGGGGTGGGAACACCGTGACTCCTCCGCCTGCGGTGATCGAGCGGACGAGCCGTCTCGGGGTACTCCGATGGATCCCATTGGCGGCGCTGCTGGCCTTCGGCTGCGGCCTGACCGCCCCGACGGTCGCTCCTCCCACGCCCGCGCCGCCCCCCGCCCCCACCGCACCGCCCACCCGGCCGGCGCCGCCGGTCGAGCACCGCATCGGGGTCCGGCCGGGCGAGCAGGGCATGGAGTTCTACGACCGGGTGTCCGGCGAGCGCTTCGTCATGCGCGGAGTGAACTACAACCGCTGGGGCTTCCGTGACTTCCCCACCTCGGGCAGCATCATCGTCGATGCCATCTTCAACACCGAGTTCGGCGACATGGACCGCCGCCTTCGCCGACCTGGAAGCGATCGCCGCCCTGGGGTTCAACACCGTCCGGGTCTGGCGCAACGCCTGCTGGGGCGGGGTCGGGGGCTGCATCGGCGACGTGAGCGGCGGGCTATCGGCGCCGTACCTGGACAACATCGTCGAGTTCATGCGCCGGGCGAAGGACCTCGGCCTGGTGCTGATCTTCACCGACGACGAGGTGCCCGAGGACGGAGGCTACAGCCAGACGATGCGTCGCGGCTGCTGCGAGACCTTCAGCGGATACAACACGTCCTTCCTGACCGAGGTTGGCATCGCCGCCGAGCGCGCCTACCTGCAGGACTTCATCCTCGGGCTGATCGAGCGCGGGGCGCCTCTCGACGCCATCCTGGCCTATCAGCTGCGCAACGAGGCCTTCTACGAGACCAACCTGCCGCCGTTCTCGCGATCGGAAGGCGCAGTGACGGCCGCCAACGGGACGACTTACGACATGGCCGACCGTGCGGATCGGCAACGCATGATGGAGGAGGGCTGGCTGTTCTGGAGCGATCAACTCAGAACCGCCATCCTCGAGGTCGACCCGACGGCGCTGGTGACGATGGGGTTCTTCGTGCAGCAGGAGCCCCACCCGGCGCGCCTGGGCGACGCCCGCGCCGTCTATCTCGAGCGGATGGTGCGCGAGACGACCCTGGACTTCCTCGACCTGCACGCCTATCCGGGATACGATCTGAACTTCCGCCAGCACGTCGAGAATTTCACCCTGATCGGCGAAGGAGACCGCCTGCTGGTGATGGGCGAGTTCGGCGCCGACAAGGACAACTACCCCTCGGCCGAACGCGCCGCCTCGGCGTTGGCGGCCTGGCAGGCCGAGTCGTGCAACTACGGGTTCGACGGCTGGCTGATGTGGAACTGGAGCATCTTCGACTTCTGGACCCCGACCGAGGACGCCGGCCAGGTGGGAGCGGCGCTCTCGCCGAACCTCAACCCCGATCCCTGCGTCAGCAGCGGCCCGGGCATCAACCGGGCGCTCTTCCGCCCGGTCACCGCCTCGAGTTCACGAGGGCGCGGGCTACGAGCCGGAGCTCGCCGTCGATGGAAGCCTGGGCACCTGGTGGAGCGCCGGCGCCGCTGCACCGCAGTGGCTCGAGATCGACCTCGGCGCGGCCGGACCGGTGGGCCGGATCGTGCTCCAGCCCGGCTGGGTGACCGCCACCGGACCCCAACACCTGCGCGTCTCCGTCCGAGGCCCGGGCACCGCAGATGCCTTCGTGGTCTTCCGCGATGCCCGTGTCGAGGTCCAATCGAATGTGCCGGTCGAGCTTGTGGCCGAGTCGATGGAGGGCATCGCCACGGTGCGGGTCGAGACCCTGACGGCCGAAGGCTGGGTGATCTGGCACGATATCGAGGTGTATCCGTAACAGCGGGCGCAAGAGCCCCGACCGGGACGCCCGAAAAAAGGGAATCCATGACTCACACGCACGAGTACGACGTGGTGATCGTCGGCGGGGGCGGGGCCGGGCTGATGGCGGCCCTGAACTCCACCCGCCGGGCCCGCACCGCGGTCCTGTCCAAACTGTACCCGGTGCGCTCGCACACCGGCGCCGCCCAGGGCGGTGTGTGCGCCGCCCTGGGCAACGAAGAAGAAGACAGCCCCGAGTGGCACACCTTCGACACGGTCAAGGGCAGCGACTACCTGGGCGACCAGGACGCCATCGAATTCCTGTGCCGTGAAGCGGTCACCACGATTTACGAACTCGAGCATATGGGGCTGCCCTTCAACCGGACCCCCGACGGCCGCATCGCCCAGCGCTTCTTCGGCGGCCACACCAACAACACCACCGGCAGGCCGGTCCGTCGGGCGGCCTACGCCGCCGATCGCACCGGTCACATGATCCTGCAGACGCTCTACCAGCAGTGCATCAAGCAGGGCGTCACCTTCCACGACGAGTTCCAGGTGCTCGACGTTCTGATCGAGGGCGGAGTCACCGCCGGGGTGGTGGCGGTAGAACTGGCCACCGGCGAGCTGCACGTGTTCCACGCCCCGGCGGTGGTGTTCGCCACCGGCGGGCACGGGCGGGCCTGGGAGATCACCTCCAACGCTCACTCCTACACCGGCGATGGAGTGTCGATCTGCCTGCGCCGCGGGGTCCCGGCCGAAGACATGGAGTTCTTCCAGTTCCACCCGACCGGAATCTACAAGCTCGGCATCCTGATCACCGAAGGCGTGCGCGGCGAAGGCGGGGTGCTGGTCAACGACGCCGGCGAGCGCTTCATGGAGCGCTACGCCCCCTCGGTCAAGGATCTGGCCTCACGCGACGTGATCAGCCGGGCGATGTACCTGGAAATGCGCGACGGCCGCGGCATCGGCGGACGTAACTACCTGCACCTCGACGTGCGCCCGGAGACGGTCAACCGCTATGCCGAAGCCGACGGCCGCACCCGACCCGACGGCACGCCCTACCGGGTGAGCGGCCCGGAGATCCTGGCCAAGGTGCCCGACATCATCGACTTCTGCCGAACGTACCTGGGGGTCGATCCGATCGAGCAGCCGATGCCGGTGCAGCCGACGGCCCACTACGCCATGGGCGGTATCCCCACCAACCTGCGCACCGAGGTGGTGATCGACGAGACCAACCGAGTGTTGCCCGGGCTGTATGCGGCCGGCGAGTGCGCCTGCGTCTCGGTGCACGGCGCCAACCGGCTGGGCACGAACTCGCTGCTCGACATCATCGTCTTTGGCAAGGAAGCCGGCTTGCAGGCCTCGGAGTACGCCCGTGGCGCCTCGCGCCCGGCGCTTCCGCCGGATCCCACCGGCGAAGTGCGCCGCCGCCTGGAGGCGCTTCGAAGCGCGCCGGGCACCGAGCGAGCCGGCCCGCTGCGGGCCCAGATGCAGCAACTGATGTCGGAAGAGGTGGGCGTCTTCCGCACCGCCGAGGGGATGCAGCGAGCGGTGGATCAGTTGAGGGAACTGCAGGAGCGCTACGCAAAGGTGCGGGTGGACGATACGGGCCGCATTTTCAACACCGACCTGCTCGAGGCCTGGGAGCTGGGCTGCCTGCTGGAAGTGGCCGAGGTGACGGCTGTCTCGGCGCTGGCGCGCACCGAAAGCCGCGGCGCACACGCCCGGGAGGACTTCCCCCGGCGAGACGACTCCGATTGGCTGAAGCACACCCTGGCCTGGCGCGAGAACGGCGGCCTCCGGTTGGGGTACAAGCCGGTGACGATCACCCGTTTCGAGCCCAAGGCGCGGGTGTATTGACGACTGCCTCTCTCTGGAGGGGGAGGCAGGCCGAGAGGCCCTAGCCCCATCGAGGCCGCGGCGTTCTGGCCGGGGACGAAGGGCATCGGCGCTCCCGTGGTCCCTGGCCTGTCGCTTGGGCTTGGCGGCTCTCGCCAGGATCTGGCGGGCGCCCGGCCTCATCACCTCCCTGCCCAATCGCACGGTTGTAGTCTCGCTGCAAGCGCAGCCGGGGTGGGCAGGCGGTAGAATCCGGTCATCCGGGAAACCGATGACCGAACCGGGCGCCGTGCGGCCGGCCGTTCCCCGGACACCGAGAGGAGGGGCAGATGCAGGTGACCCTGCGCATCCGACGCTACAACCCCGAACAGGACTGGGACCGCACCTGGAGACCTACACGCTCGAGGCCGATCCCAGCGACCAGGTGCTCGATCTGCTGAACCGGGTCAAGTGGGACCAGGACGGAAGCCTGGCCTATCGCCGATCCTGTGGTCACGGGGTGTGTGGTTCGGACGCCATGCGCATCAACGGGGTCAACCGGCTCGCCTGCAAAGTCCTGGTGCGTGAGATCGGGACGGAGATCAACGTCGAGCCCCTGCTGGGGATGAAGGTCCTCAAGGACCTGATCGTCGACATGAGCGGGTTCTTCGAACACTACCGGGCCGTTGTTCCCTACCTGGTCAACGAGGAGGCCCCGCCCGATCGCGAACGCCTGCAGAGCGCCGAGGCCCGCGCCCGCTACGACGACACCACCAAGTGCATCCTGTGCGCCGCCTGCACCACCTCCTGCCCGACCTTCTGGGGCAACGACGGTTACCTGGGTCCGGCGGCTATCGTCGTGGCCCACCGCTTCCTGTTCGACGACCGCGATCGCGCCGGGGAGGAGCGCCTGCAGCTCCTGAGCGGGCGCCTGGGGGTGTGGGCCTGCCACACCGCCTTCAACTGCACCCGGGCCTGCCCGCGCGACATCCAGGTGACGCGGGCCATCGGCGAAGTCAAGCAGGCGGTGACCAGCGGCCGGCTGACCTGAAATGACCCTGCGGAGCGTGGGCGCGGTCGAACTGACGGGGGTTTTCGGCCGACCGCCGCGCATCCTGGTAGCCGACGACGACTGGCTGAATCGGGACCTGCTCGAAGCCTACCTGACCAGTTCCGGATGCGAAGTGGTGACCGCCGCCGACGGACTGGCGGCGCTGGAGCAGGCGCGGTCGGGCCCGCTCGACCTGGCACTGGTGGACGTCCAGATGCCGCGACTGGACGGCCTGGCGTTGTGCCGGGCGCTGAAATCCTCGCCCCAGACACGCTTTGTCCCCGTGATCGTCGTCACCGCCCTCGACAGCGAGGACGAGAAACTCAAGTCGCTGGAGGCCGGCGCCGACGATTTCATCACCAAGCCCTACAACTCGATCGTACTGCTCACTCGTGTCCGCTCGCTGCTGCGCATCAAACGCCTGCACGACGACCTGGAGACCCGCAACCGGGTGCTGCGGCAGGTGCTCGACCGCTACGTGGCCGAAGACGTGGCCGATATCATCCTGACCGACCCCGAACGTTACCTCAAGCTGGGCGGCGAGGCTCGCCCGGTGACGGTCTTGTTTGCCGACATCCGTGGCTTCACCCGCTTCACCGAGCAGCACACCGCGCCCGCAGGTGGTCGAGACGCTCAACCGGATCTTCCCGGCGCTCAGCCAGGTGGTCTTCAACCTGCCGCGGCACGTTCGACAAGTACATCGGCGACGGGCTGATGGCCTTCTACGGCGCGCCGGTGGCGGCGGCCGACGATCCCCAGCGGGCGGTCGAGACCGCCCGCGAGATGCATGCGCGTCTTCCGCACGCTCGGTGAACAAGGCGGGTTGGACATCCGGGGGCTCAGCCTGAGCGTCGGGCTGCACTCGGGCGAGGCGATCGTCGGCAACATCGGATCGGAGCGAGTGATGGATTACACCGTGGTGGGCGACACGGTGAACGTCGCCAAACGCCTGGAGGAGCTGGCCGACGGAAGCCAGATCCTACTGAGCGAGGCGACCTACCGGCTGGTGAAGGGGGTGCGAGCCAAACGTCAGCCTCCGCTCCAGTTGATGGGGCGCCAGGAGCCGATCACAGCTTACGCCATCGACGACAAGCCGGTGGCGGTCCCCCAGCGCAAGAAGAAGCCAAATCCGTAATCGGAGGCGACGACTCGTCGCGGCACCCACCCGGGCTCCCTGTCGAAACCTCTTCGGCAGACCCGCGCGCTTCCTGATATCGAAGGCCCTGCCGGTCCGGGGTGCTTATAATGTGTGGGCGCGCCCCAGTAGCTCAAACGGATAGAGCAGGGCACTCCTAAGGCCAAGGTTGGGGGTTCAATTCCCTCCTGGGGCACCTCGGTTCGAGCAGGCTTCACGCGACGACCCAAAGAACCGCCTGGCCCAGGGGTCAGGCGCAGTGTTATCTATGCTACGGCCGCCGGAGAACGCTCGGATGAGACATCGGACCGAGGTGATCGTCGTCGGAGCGGGGCAGGCGGGCCTGGTCGCCAGCCACTTTCTTGCGCAGGCTGGAATCTCGCACGTGGTGCTTGAGCGCGGTGCCATCGGGGAGTCATGGCGCTCGCAACGCTGGGACTCGTTCTGTCTGAACACGCCCAACTGGTCGAATGGCTTGCCCGGGATGGCCTTCCACCCCGAGGCGCCTGACGCGTTTGCCTCCGGGGTCGAGCTGGTCGCCTTCCTGGAGGCGTTCGCCTCCCGGCGCAAGTTGCCCATCCGACAGAACACTCCGGTGACGGCGCTGGTGCGATTGCCGGAAGGTGATTACCTGGCGCGCAGCGGCGAAGACGAGTTTGTCGGCCGGGCGGTCATCCTCGCCTCGGGCGGGACGTCGACCCCGAAGGTTCCGACTCTGGCGAAGAGCCTCTCGCCGCGGATCGTCAGCCTGTCGGCGGGCACGTATCGCAACCCGGGGTCGCTTCCCGAAGGAGGGGTGCTCGTAGTGGGAACCGCTCAATCCGGTTGCCAGATCGCCGAAGACCTGCTGGAAGCGGGGCGCCGGGTCCACCTTTCGGTCAGCAAGGTGGCGCGGGTGCCGCGCACCTACCGCGGCAGAGACATCCTCGCCTGGTTCCGTGACACCGGGCTCTTGGACGTCCGCGTGGATGAGCTCAAGAACCCGGACCTGGAGTTTGCCGCACAACCCCAGGTCTCCGGGACGCGTGGCGGGCACACCGTCAGTCTGCAATCCCTGGCGTGCGACGGGGCCACGTTGGTCGGACGTGTGACCCATGCGGTCGGGCGTGTTGTCCAGATCGAACCCGGCGTGCGATCTGCGATCGACTTCGCCGACGAGAAGTCGCGAGCGTTCAAGGCCGACATCGACGACTCCATCGCTCGTCACAACCTCCAGGCCGCAGACCCGCTTCCGGACCCCGGGGAGCCGGACCTGCCGGATCTGCGCGGTTCTGACAGCCTGACGAGCCTCGATCTCAACCGGGCCGGCATCACATCGGTGATCTGGTGCACGGGATATACCGCCGATTGGAGCTGGTTGGAGATCGACATCCTGGGAGAGCGGGGCCGGCCCAGGCACCGCCAGGGGATCACGGACGTTCCGGGGCTCTACTTCCTGGGGTTGCCGTGGCTCAGCAAGCGCAAGAGCGCCATCCTGTACGGGATTGCCGAGGATGCCGTGCGCGTCGTCGGCCACCTGCGCCAACAGCTTGGCTGACGGCTCCCAGGGTTGGAGCGGTCCACCGCCGCGGACGATTGGATCGGGTCACCTCTCGTGGACGAGGTCGTTGAGAGGTCGACGCAAAGACGCCTTCGGCCGCTCCGCCGGATAGCCCACGGGCAGGATCGCCACCGGCAACCAGCCCTCGGGCACGTCGAGCGGGGCGCGCACCTGCGCTTCGTTGAACGCGCCGACCCAAACGCTCCCCAGGCCCAGCGCGGTGGCGGCCAGCATGGCGTAGGTGCAGGCGATCGTTGCATCCTGCACCGCGTACAGGCTTGCGCCACGCTCGCGGTATCTGGGCGCCGAGCGCGCCGGATGGGCGAAAAAGACCAGCACGACAGGCGCCTTTCCCACAAACCACTGATCGCCGCAGGCTCGGACCAGGGCGCGCTTGCGCTCGGGGTCTCGGACCACGACGATCTCGTACGCCTGCAGGTTGCCCGCCGACGGGGCGCGATTGGCCGCCTCGAGGAGTTGCTGCAGCTTACCCTGCTCGACCCCCATGTCGGAGTAGTCCCGCACAGAACGACGACTCCGGACGACATCGAAGAAATCCATCGGTGAGCCTCCTTGGCCGGACGCCGTCTGACGATGAGATGGCGTCCCGCGGCTTCAATGTGGGGTCGAGGGGCCGGCCGTCGAGGCCGCGACGTCTGCTGTCAGCCGGGGAGCCGCCGTCGGGCGATGCCCCGGTGATCCGACCAGGACGCGTGCGCAGACGTCGATGGGGTCGGACCGTCCGGACAGACCGGGTCGAAAGCACAGGCAGCTCTGGCGGGCACCTCCAGCAGATGTCGAAGGGGAGAATCGCGGCCGGCCCGTCGGGATCCCGCGGTCGGCGGCCCGGAAGATCCACATGCCGAGTGCCGAGACGGTGAGCCATCGTGCCGCCGAAGGGATTCTAGCCCCGGTCCCCACGGGCCGAACCGCCCGCCGCCCCGTCGCCCGCCAATCCCCGCGCCCGCCGCACCCAGAGGGGTTGACAAGAGGAAAAGTCTTGTAGTACAATTGTTCTAGCACCGGTGGGAAACGATACTTCGAATCGGCCGCCCGGGCCGTACGTAATCCCTGAGACCCCCCGGTAAGGAGAAGTCCCCATGTTCCACAAAGTCATCCTCGTTGGCAACCTTGGGCGTGATCCGGAGATGCGCTACACGCCCGGGGGCCAGGCCGTCACCAATCTCAGCGTGGCGACCAACCGCACTTACACCGACAACCAGGGCCAGCAGGTCAAGCAGACGGTCTGGTTCCGGGTTTCGGTGTGGGGCAAGCAGGCCGAGGCCTCGCATCAGTACCTGCGCAAGGGGCGTCAGGTGCTGGTCGAAGGCCGGCTGAACGGTGACGACAACGGCAACCCCCGCATCTGGACCGCGCAAGACGGCAGCTCGCGAGCCTCGTTCGAAGTCACGGCCGAGACCGTCCGCTTCCTGGGCGGGCCAGGCGGAGAGACCCCCGGCGCCGCCGACGAGGGCGGGGTCGGCCTGCCCGAGACCGAAGACGACATCCCCTTCTAACCGCGCTTCCACCAGGGCCGGCGTCCCTTGCCTCCTGAGCCAAGCTAAGGACGCAGGACGCCGGCCCGAGCGCCTTCCCGAGGGACGCCCATGACCACACCCCCGAAACCTGCCGGCCGAGTCCAGGTACAGTTGCCGGCCGGCCTCGAGCCGATCTACAGCAATTTCACCCTGATCACCAACTCGCCGTCGGAGATCGTCCTGGATTTTGCGCAGATCATGCCTCAGGTGCCCCAGGCACGCGTCAGAAGCGCGCCTGATCATGACTCCGCTGAACGCCAAGCTGGTTCTGCGCACGCTGACCGATCACATGAAGCGATTCGAAACCCAGTTCGGCGAGATCAACGTCCCGGATGTGTCGAGCCTGGCCGACCAACTGTTTCGCTCGCCCCCCGGAGACTCGCCGGAGGAGGGCGCCTGATGGACCGTCTCCAGGCGATCGCCGAGCGCGCCCTGGGCCACCTCGAGGAAAAGAACGTCGCCCGCGACCGGGCCCTGCAGACTTCGCGAACCCTGATCCGCCATTGCGCCCACGGGATCCGCGCCGTCCATCGCGGGGAAACCCCGGCCGCCAGGCAGGAGCTGGCCGAGGCCCGCCGCCTGGTGGGCCTGCTCCGTTCGGAATTGTCGACCTACCCCGACCTGTACCACTCCGGATACGCGCAGGACGCCCTTCAAGGAGTACGCCGAAGCCAGCATCGTCTTCGCCCTGGTTGAAGGTGCCGACCTCCCCGACCCCGAGAGCCTGGGTGTGGAAGTGGCCGCATACCTGGGCGGCCTGGCCGAAACCGTCGGTGAGCTCCGGCGCCGGAACTTCGACCTGTTGCGCAACGATCGGATGGAGGAGGCCGAGCGCATGCTGGCGGCGATGGACGACATCTACGACCTGCTGGTGACGGTCGATTATCCCGACGCCATTACCGGCGGCCTGCGGCGGCTGACGGATGTAGCCCGCGGCATCGTCGAGCGGACCCGTGGGGATCTGACCACCAGCCACCAGCAGCGGTCGCTCAAGGAAGCTCTGCGCCAGGCGGAAGACCGCCTTCCCCGTTCCTGACCTCCCGCGCCGAATCAGTCCGCACGACAGTCAGCTCCCCGCGAGTGTGGGGACCACTCTGCGGGCCTCGGAGATCGGGTCTTACCTGTACTGCCGTCGCGCCTGGTGGTTCGACCGACAGGGCCGGCAGCGCTCCCACACCGAGCCTTTGGTGGCAGGCCTGTCCTGGCACCGGCGTCATGGACGGCGAGTGCTGGTGGCGTGGCTTGTTCGCGCTGCCGGCTGGGGCCTGATCCTGGCCGCGCTGGCCATCGCCGGCGCCGCCGCGGTCAGCCGCCTGATCGGCTAGCGTGGGGCTGCTGGCGCTCGGGCTGCTCATCATCGGAGTCGTGCTGGTCTGGCTGGGCGGACGGACTCGATCCTGGACCGGCCTGCCATCGGGCAGGATCATTTCCCGGGATGTCTCCGGTGCAGGCCAGCCCCTCTACGACCCGGTCTTCGATTTGACGGGCCGCCCCGACTATCTGGTGGAGCGGGATGGCCGGCTGATCCCGGTGGAGATCAAGTCAGGGCGGTCGCACGCCGGGCCGCGTCGTTCGCATCGGATGCAAGTGGCGGCCTACTGCCGGTTGGTGGAGGCGGTCTTCGCCCGCCGCCCGTCGCACGGAATTCTGCGCTACGCCGATCGCAGTTACGCAATTCCCTTCGACGATCGCCAGGAAGCGGAGCTGACCGGGGTCATCCACGAGATGCGGGCCCGGCTGGGCCGGGAGCAGGATCGATCGCACGCCTCCCCGGAACGTTGCCGCGCCTGCGGCTTCCGCGGCGACTGCGATCAGGCCCTGGCCTCGATTCATGCGGCCTCGCTGGGCCAGCGTCACCCTTTCCGGCGATGCACACGACCCCTACCGCTATAATCTCTGACGATGGCCGATCCCCGCGCCGTGCCGCGCCGTTTCGCCGTCGGCGCCCATCCGAAACTGTCCGAAGCGACCGTCTGGCGGCGGAGATCGCCGAGTTCCTGACGACGCCACGCGGGACCCAGGCCCATCACAGCCTGCTGCAGCAGGAAGACCTGTCGGATCGCCTGCGCCGCGGCGACTTCGACCTGCTGATCGCCCTGGGCGGCGATGGGACCATGTTGCGGGCCGGCCATCTGTGCGCCCCCGGACAGGTTCCGAATCCTCGGAAATCAACCTGGGGAAATTCGAATTCCTCACCGAAGTACGGCGTGACCAGTGGCGGCAGGCGCTCGAGCGCGTGCTGGAGGGTGAGTACTGGTTGGAGCGACGGATGATGCTCCAGGCCGAGCATTTCGACCCGGCGGGCGCACCGCCGCGGCGACTGGCACCGTCCTCAACGAGTGCGTCGTGGGTCGAGGCGAGATCATTCGGCCGGTGCTCCTGACGGCGGAGATCGACGGTCAATTCCTGACCACGATACGTCGCCGACGCGATCATCGCCGCCACGCCCACCGGCTCGACGGCCTACGCCCTGGCCGCCGGTCGATCCGATCCTGCCCCCGACGCTGCGCAACATCCTGCTCGTTCCGGTGGCGCCCCATCTGTCGGTGCGACCGCGCCATCGTCCTGGATGAAGGATCGTCGGTTCGTCTGACCGTCCACTCCGACCACCAGGCCACTCTCAGCGTGGACGGTCAGCCCCCGCAGCCGATGGCCGACGGAGAACTCGGTGATGGTCAGGGCCGGCCCGCATTCCGCCGATTTCGTCCGGCTTCAGGACCCCGGATACTTCTATCGCAACCTGACTTCACGCATAAATCAGAATCCCTTCCGTCGGAGGCGATCGGTGACCGAAGACCCAGGTGCTTTGCGCCAACCGCCCCTCGGTGGCCACCCAGCTGCGCTGCAACCGCTGCGGCAAGGCGATCTGCAGCCGCTGCGCCGTGCGCACTCCGGTCGGCTACCGCTGCCGGGAGTGTGTGGAAGGAACAGCAAAGGCCTTCGATACCGCCGCCACGATCGACTATCCGATCGACCTTTGTGGTTTCCGGGGTGATTTCGTTCTTTGCGGTCTGGCTGCTGAGCTTCATCGGCTTCTGGGAAAGTCCTGATCGCACCGGCGGTCGAGACCGGTGCCGCCGAATCGTGCGACGGGCGACGCGCAGCCGGCGCAGCCGCTGGCTGGCGGCGGTGGCTGCCGGCGGGGGGATCACCGGCGCGCTCCGTTCGTGATCGGCGGGCTGGTGCGGATGCTCCTCTCCTTCGGCGGGCCGGAGGCGGGCCCGTGGGCAGCCTTCGACCTGCTGTGGCCGTTGATCTACGGGTTTCTGCTGGTGACGACCCTGTACTGGAGGATGCGCGGCATCCAGCTCTAGGCGCCCGCCGGAGTCGCCGCCGAGCAGGCCATGCTACAGACCCTTCGTATCAAGGATTTCGCCATCATCGCCGAGCTCGAGCTGTCGCTGGCCGACGGGTTCGTGGTGTTCACCGGAGAAACCGGGGCCGGCGAGTCGATCGTCGTCGACGCGGTTCAGCTGGCTCTTGGAGGCCGGGCCGATGCGACCGGGGTCCGGGAAGGCGCCGAGACGGCGCTGGTGGAAGCGGCCTTCGCCCTGCGGGAGAGGCCGGCGCCGCGGTCGCAGCGCTGCTCGAGCCCGAGGGCCTGCTCGACGACCCGGCCTCGGTGGTACTGGCCCGCGAGATCCGGCGCGAGGGCCGCAACCTGGCACGCATCAATGGAAGGACGGTGGCCCTCTCCCTGCAGCGGCAGGTCGGTGAACTCCTGGTGGACGTGCACGGGCAATCGGAACACCTCAGCCTGCTGCGGGTGCAGGAACACCTGCACCTGTTGGATCGCTTCGCCGGAGACGACAAGGCAGACCGACTTTGCCGCCGAGGTCCAGGCGCTGGTGCGGGTGAGACAGGAGTTGGACCTGCTGCGTCAGGGTCGGCCGCGATGCCGCCCGCGGTCGGACTTCCTGGCCTTCACCGTGAAGGAGATCGAGGCCGCCCGGCTGCGGCCGGGAGAGAAGGCTTCGCTGGTGGAGGAACGGACCCGCCTGGCGAATGCCGAGCGACTGGCCGAATTGACCAGCGAAGCCCTGGGTGCGCTGGACGAGGCCCGGCGGGGACCTCGGCCGGGAGCTGCGACCAGCTGGCGGCCGCCGTGGAAGCGGTGGATCGACTGGCCCGGGTCGACCCGAGCCTGGCGGAAGTCGACCGCGAGTTGCAGGCGGCGGCGGAACAACTGGTGGAGGTCGCCCGGAGGCTGCGCCGCTATCGCGAAGGACTGGAGGCCAACCCCCAGCGCCTGACCCAGGTGGAAGACAGGTTGGGGCTGATCCACGACCTTGAGCGCAAGTTCGGCGGGGGAGAGGCGGCCGTCCTCTCCCAGCTGGAGCGGGCCCGGCAGGAACTCGAATCCATCAAAGCGCCCGGTGAGCGGATCTCGGCCTCGAACAGCAGGAGACACGACGCCTCGAAGCGCTGGGTTCGCCGGCAAGGAAATTTCCGCCGAGCGACGCGCCACCACCGGCAGGTTGGGGCAGGGGATCGAGGCCGAGCTGGCCGACCTGCAGATGACCGGCACCGCCGTGGATCTGCAGTGGGACGACGACCCGGCCGGCGCCACGGTCGATGGGCGCCGTGTCGCTGTTCACCGGACGCATTCGATCGGATCGAGTTCCTGGTGGCTCCCAACCCGGGCGAGGAAATCAAACCGCTGGCCAAGATCGCCAGCGGCGGAGAGACGTCGCGGTTGATGCTGGCCCTCAAGGGAGTTCTGGCGCAAGCCGACCGGACTCCGACCCTGATCTTCGACGAGATCGACCAGGGGATCGGCGGTCGGGTCGGCGGGGTCGTCGGAGAAGGTGTGGCGCCTGGCGCGCAACCACCAGGTGTTGTGTATCACCCATCTGCCGCAGCTGGCGGCCTTCGGCGATCAGCATTTTCGGGTGGAGGAAACTATCCAGCACACAGGCCGCACCTTCACCACCGTCGGCCCGTTACCCGACCAGGAGCGATTGGCGGAGCTCGCGCAGATGTTCGGCCGCCGGTGAGGCCAATCTACGCAGCGCCGCCGAACTGCTGGCGCAGGCTCGTCGAGCAAGCGCCGGATAAGGAATCGATGGCCCTGCTGGGTCTGATCCTGGCGGGGTGCGCCGTTCCTCCAGGACCTCCCGTCACGCCGACGTCTTTACCTCCGATCCCCACCGCGACGGGCGCTGGCCCGCCCGGGCCCGACGGTTACACCGAGCGCGTTCCCGGCCGGCCCGCTCCTGTTCGAGCTGTCGCCGGAAGGGACGACGGCCCGGTTTGTGATCGAAGAACGCCTGCGCAACCGACCCAACACCGTCGTCGGAGAGTCTCGCGAAGTGTCCGGGGAACTCGTGGTCGATCCGGCCGCCGCCGACCAGGCCCGCCTTGAGCCGATCACCATCGGCGCCGGCTCGTTCCTCACCGACGACGAACTCCGCGACAGTTCGATCCGCGGGCTGATCCTGGAGAGTTCGACCTATCCGACAATCGTCTTCGAGCCCACGCTCCTTGTGGGCCTGCCGGCCACGGCCGCCCCCGGCGATCAACTCGCCTTCGACGCCGTCGGAGAGCTGACCACTTCGCGATTTCACCCGGCCGGTCGTGTTCCGAGTGCAGGTCGTGGTGGAATCGCTCGACCGCCTGCACGGCGACGCCACGGCCGCTCTATCGAGGGCGGACTTCGGCCTGACGATCCCTTCGGTGCCCAACGTCGCCGAGGTCGCCGATCGGGTGGAACTGCGGCTGATCTTCGTCGCCGACCGGGATCGTTGAGGCTCGGCACCGGTAGATGGGTATAATCCCGACCAGACCGGTCCGGATCGGGCCGGCACAGGGAACGCCGATGCGAACCGTGCGCGATGTGATCGAACCGCAGTTGGTGATCGAGGGGGCCGGCGTGCTATTGCGCCGCTCGTTCGGCCCCAGCCGGTCGAACCTGTTCGATCCCTTCCTGTTGTTCGACCATTTCGCCTTCAACAACCCGATCGAGGGCCCGATCGTCGGCTTTCCGATGCACCCACATCGCGGGATCGAGACGGTCACGTACATGTTGGAAGGCAGCGTGCGCCATCGCGACAGTCTGGGGAACGCCGGTGTGATCGGGCCGGGGGATGTCCAGTGGATGACCAGCGGTCGTGGCATCCTGCACGAAGAGATGCCGCGGCGCAGCCCGCAGGGCCAGGTCGACGGGTTCCAGCTCTGGGTCAATCTGCCGGCGGCGAACAAGATGGACCCGCCGCGCTACCAGGAGATCGGAGCCGGCGAGGTGCCGCAGGCCGAGGCCGACGGAGCGGTCGTGCGCATCGTGGCGGGAGAATTCGAGGGAAGGCCCGGACCGGTGCGGGAGATCGCAGCCCATCCGGTGTACGTCGATGTGACCCTGGCCGCGCACGCGGCCATCGAACTGCCGGCCCCGGCCGGCCACCAGGCCGTGGCCTACTTGTTCGAAGGCTCGGCACGCTTCGGCCCGCGGAACTCGGCCACCCAGGTCTCGGCGGTGCGCATGGCCGCCTTCGGCGACGGCCAGGGATTGCGGGCGGAGGCGGGCGACCTGGGCGCCAGGTTCATGCTGATGGCCGGTGCGCCCATCCGGGAACCGATTGTCCCCTACGGTCCGTTTGTGATGAACACCGAAGACGAGATTCGGCAGACCCTGGCCGAGCTGCGCAGCGGCACGTTCGCCTTGCAGGCACGCTGAGCAAGGTCGGTCGCTTCGCCCGGGATCGAATCGATTCGGCCGGCCGGGTTCGGCGCCAAGTCGAAACCCGGCGCCCGGCTGGGAGTTCGACCCGGGCCTAGCGCCTGCCCCCCGCACCAGGTGAATCGTCTGCGTCGGGAAGGCGAACTCGATTCCGGCTTCCTCGAGGCTCCGGTGCAGGCGCAAGTTGATCCCCTGCTGCACGTCCATGTACAGGTTGTGTTCCGGCGCAAGCACGTAGTAGACGTATTCGAACTCCAGGGCGAAATCACCGTAGCCGGAGAAGTGGGCCCGGTCGAAGCGGGTATTCGGGTCGGCCTCGACGGCGGCGCGGATCAGGCCCGGCAGGCGCTCCAGTTGATCGTAGGTGGTGCTGTACGTCACCCCCAGTCGGGAAGCGACCCGTCGTTCGCGCATCCGTTTGTAGTTGCGGATGCGGCTCTGCAGAAGATCGGAGTTTGAGAACACCAGTTGCTCGCCCGAGATGCTGCGCAGCCGGGTGCTCTTCAGCCCAATGTGTTCGACCGTTCCCATCAGCTCGCCGACGATGATGAAGTCACCGATCACAAACGGCCGATCCAGGGCGATGCTCATCGAGGCGAAGATGTCGCCCAGGATGTTCTGCAGCGCCAGGCCGACGGCGATGCCGGCCACCCCCAGGCTGGCCAGCAGTGAGCTGACCTCCACCCCCGGCAGGTTGTCGAGCACCAGCAGCAGCACCACGGTCCACACCACCACCCGGGCCACGCCCCCGATCACCCGCAGCACGGTGCGGGCGTCGGCCTCGGAATCCAGACGGCGGCGCAGCGCTCGTGTGAGCGCAAACTCGATCAGGCGGTTGCCCCAGACCCCGGACTGGAGGAAGACTGCGGTCAGGAACACCACCTGGCCCCACGGGCGCCAGGCGGCTGGGAGCTCGAGCAGCGCCGCCCCCATGAAGGCGGACAACAGGAGCAGGATCGGCCGCCGGGTCTGTTCGATCAGGTCGGCCAGCAAATCGTGACCGTCGGCGCCGGTCCGCTCGGCCAGGCGGCGTATGCGTCGGCCGAGGGACCGGAGGATCTGCACCACCACCAGGAAGACGACCGCCGTGGCGGCCAGGGCGATCAGCCATTCCCGCAGGGAATTGTTCAGGAGCAGCAGCTCCAGGGCGTCTTCCACGTCCACCTCCGGGGAGTTTCGTCGAGCAGATTGTAGCGGAGGTCGTGTTCCACAGCGCGGACCGGCGCCCAGACGGGCGCCGGTCCGTATCGACTCAGGGGCGCAGGGGCCTCAGCCCCTGAGAGAGGTCAGGCAGATACTTCCTGCTCCACCTTCACCGCCGCGCCGCGATCCTGGCGCCGGAAGACCACCGCGTCTTCCTTCTCATCGATGTCGACTTCCACCACGTCGCCCTCGGCGAACTCGCTCTGCAGGATCTTGATCGACAGGGGGCTCTCGACGAACTTCTGGATCGCCCGGCGCAGCGGGCGGGCGCCGAAGGCCGGGTCGTAGCCGGTGCGGGCCAGCCACTTGCGGGCGGCTTCCGACAGTTCGACCGAAAGTCCGTGCTCGTTCAACCGCTCGCGTACCTCATTCATCTGCAGGTCGACGATGTGCTCCATCTCCTCGGTGGAAAGCGGCGAGAAAATGATCACCTCGTCGATGCGGTTGAGGAACTCGGGCCGGAAGGTTTCCTTGAGAGACTTCTCGATCTTTTCTTCCGCTTCGCGGTCGGCCTTGGGCGCTTCGGCGTCGCGGCGGCGGAAGCCCAGGGTGCCGGAGCGGGTGACGTACTCGGTGCCCAGGTTGGAGGTCATCACCAGGACGGTGTTGCGGAAGTCGACCACGTGCCCCTGGCCGTCGGTCAGGCGTCCGTCGTCCAGGATTTGCAGCAAGGCGTTCCAGACCTGGGGATGGGCCTTCTCGATCTCGTCGAACAGGATCACCCGGTAGGGCCGTCGCCGGACGGCCTCGGTGAGCTGGCCGCCTTCCTCGTAGCCGACATAGCCGGGCGGGGCGCCGAACAACCGCGAGACGGTGTGTTCTTCGCGGTACTCGCTCATGTCGATGCGCACCAGGGCGTCTTCGTCGCCGAACAGGAACTTGGCCAGCGCCTTGGCCAGCTCGGTCTTGCCGACGCCCGACGAGCCCAGAAAGATGAACGATCCGATCGGACGGCGCGGGTCCTTCAGCCCGGAGCGGGCGCGGCGGATGGCGTCGGCCAGGGCGTGGATGGCGGCGTCTTGCCCGACGATCTGCTCGTGCAGGCGGTCTTCCATCTGGAGCAGTTTCTCGGCCTCGGTCTCCATCATCTGGGTGACCGGGATCCCGGTCCACTGGCCCACCACTTCGGCGATATCGTGCTCGTCGACCACGTCGTCGAGCTGGTGTTCCGACTCCCAGGCGTCGCGCTTGGCCCGGAACTCGTCTTCCAGCCGCAGCCGGGTGGCCTTCATTTCGGCCGCCCGTTCGTAATCGCGCTCGTTGCCCGATTGTTCTTCCTCGGCCAGCAGGCGGTCGATCTCGGTCTTCAACTCCTTGAGGTCGGCCGGCAGGGAGTACAGGGCGATGCGCAGCTTGGCGGCGGCTTCGTCCATCAGGTCGATGGCCTTGTCGGGAAGCGAGCGGTCGGTCACGTAGCGGTGCGACAGTTTGGCGGCCGCTTGCAGGGCCGCGTCGGAGAAGCGCACCTTGTGGTGGGCTTCATACCGGTCGCGCAGCCCCTGCAGCATCTCGATCGTTTCCTCGACGCTGGGCTCGTCTACGTACACCGGCGCAAAGCGCCGCTCCAGGGCGGCGTCCTTCTCGATGTACTTGTGGTACTCGTCCAGGGTGGTGGCGCCGATGCATTGCAGCTCGCCGCGGGCCAGGGCCGGCTTGAGCATGTTGGAGGCGTCCATCGCCCCCTGGGCGGCCCCGGCGCCGACCACGGTGTGCAGTTCGTCGATCATCAGGATGATCTCGCCTTCCGAGCGCTGGATCTCCTCGATGGCCGCCTTGAGCCGTTCTTCGAACTCGCCGCGGAAGCGCGAGCCGGCGATCATGGCGCCCAGGTCGAGCGAGACGACGCGCTTGCCCATCAGGATCTCGGGCACGTCGTTGGCGGCGATCTTCTGGGCCAGCCCCTCGACGATGGCGGTCTTGCCGACCCCGGCTTCCCCGATCAGCACCGGGTTGTTCTTGGTGCGGCGCGAGAGGATCTGGATCACCCGCAGGATCTCGCCGTCGCGGCCGATCACCGGGTCGAGCTTGCCTTCCTTGGCCAGGGTGGTCAGGTCGCGCGAGTACTTCTCCAGGGTGCGGTAGCGGCTCTCGGCCTTGCGGTCGGTGACGCGCTGGCCGCCGCGGATCTCCTTGACGGCGTCGTACACGCGTTCCTTGGTGATCCCCTCCTCGGCCAGCAGGCGCGAGATGGCGGTGTTGCGCTCCGACAGGATCGCCAGGAACAGATGTTCGGTGGAGATGTATTCGTCGTTCAGGCGGTTGGCCTCTTCGTTGGCCATGTCGACCACGCGCTTGACGCGCGGGGTAATGAAGATCTGGCCGGCGCCGCCGCCGTAGATGTTGGCCTTGGGGCTGGCGCGCAACTGCTGATCGATCCGGTCGGTCAGGCTGTCCAGGTCGATGTTGAGTTTCTCGAGGATCTGCGGGATCACGCCCTGCGGCTGCTCGATCAGCGCCAGCAGGATGTGCTCGGTGTCGATCTGGTTGTGGCCGTAGCGCTGGATGATCTCCGCCGCCCGCTGGGCGGCATCCTGGGCGCGCTCGGTAAAGCGGTCAAAGCGCATCATGCGACCCGTCCTCGGAGCACCCCGGGCGTTCAGGGCCTCCGACGAGGATTATAGCATTTGGGTTCCGACCGCCCCTAAAACTGGACATAAGCGTTGTGTTAGATCCTCCGGACGCCTGATTTCGTGCAAGAGCCGGGCCAGCGGTGTCGATCCGTTTCCCTGAAATCTACGGTTCGATCCGGGGTTCCGGTGCTTATGGAAACAGTCTGTAAGGTGCCGGACGGTACGGTGTGGTTAGGATGGGAAGACAGGCCTGGCGGGGACCGGTCGGTCTTTGGAGTCCTGCTCGCCGGGCGTCAGGGGAGGCCGTGGCCAAGCAAGGTCAGAGCGGAAGAGCGGCTCGTCGGGACGCTTCGTTGCGGGTGGTGTTCCTGGCCACGAGCGAACACGACGCCTCCCGTCGGGCCGAGCGCCTCGAGCGAGCCGGTCATCGCCTGGATTGGTCCCACGTCGCCGACGAGTCGGGGTTCCGTGAGTCGTTGAAGGTCCCGCCACAACTGGTGGTGGCAGACCCTCTGCTGCCGGGGTTCCCTCCCGAGAAGGCACTGGCCATTCTCCGGGCGACCGTTCCGGCCACACCCTTCATCCTGTACGCCAATGGCAGTTCCACGCCGCCTGGCGACCGCGAACAAGCCGGCGCCTTCCTGCTGTGTCCCTCCGATGAGGCCCTCCCCGCGGTGGTTCTTTCGGCCATCGCCCCGCAGGCCCGGGAGTGGCGCGGCGGGCTGTCCGCCGATGTGCGCGACGAGTTCCTGGATCTGGCCATCGAAGGGATCGTCCGCCAGGAGAAGGACGGCCGCCTGTCCTACGTCAATCGTGCCGCCGCTGAGATGCTCGGCTACGCAGAGGCGGAGTTGCGCGGCCTACATTGGCACCGGATCATCCCGGAAGACCAGCGGCACCTGGTGGAGGGTGCCGACCGGCGCCGGGCCAAGGGCGAACGCGACCGGTACCCGCTGGAGTTGCTGCGACGCGACGGCACCCGGCTGAAGGTGTTGGTGTCGGGGTCTCCCCGCTTCGTCGACGGTCGCTACGACGGCACCCTGGCGGTGTTCACCGACATCTCTGGGCTGCATCGCACGGAACAGGCGCTGCGCCAGTCCAACACCACCCTGAACGCCCTGATTCAGGCCTCGCCGGTGGCGATCGCCACCCTCGACTCCTTCGGGCGGGTGCGCATCTGGAACCCGGCCGCGGAGCGAGTGTTCGGCTATCGGGCCGACGAGGTGATCGGGAAACCCCTGCCCACGGTGCCGCCGGAAGCGGAGGCCGAACACCGCGCTCTGCGCGGGCGCGTGTTCAACGGCGATTGGATCGAAGGAGTGGAGGTGCAACGGCGCCACAAGGACGGCCGCCCTTTGCACATCCGCCTGTACACCGCGCCGATGCGCGATCCCCAGGGCGAAGTGAGCGGCATCCTCGGGCTGATGGTCGACGTGACCGAGGAGAAGAAGGCTGCCGCCGCCCTGGCCGAGTCGGAAGTCAAATTCCGAACCCTGGCCGAAGAATCTCCCAACATCATCTTCATCAATCGACGTGGCCGGGTGCTGTACGCCAACAAGAAGAGCTCCGAGGTCATGGGCTACGAACGGCACGAATTCGCCGCGCCCGATTTCGACTTCATGCAGCTGCTGGCGCCCGAGTCGCGGGCGCTGGCGCAAGAGAACTTCCGCCGGCACATGGCCGGGGAGGAAGTGCCGCCGACCCCGTACACCCTGGTCACCCGGGACGGGCGGAAGGTCGAGGGCCTGCACAACACAAGGGTGATCGACTATGGCGGCGAGCAAGCCATTCTGGGGATCATCACCGATGTCACCGAAGCCCGGCAGGCGGAGGCCGCTCTGGCTCGGCGAGCCGCCCAGTTCGAAGTTCTGGCGGACATCGGCGCCCAGATCACGGCCGTCGTCGAGCTGGACGAGCTGCTACATCGGATCGCCGCCCTGGTCCAGGAGCGGCTGGGGTATGAGCACGTCGGTGTGTTCCTGACGGCTGAGGACGGCGCGCTGGTCCAGCAGGCCAAGGCCGGACCGTTTGCCCGGCATTACCCGCCGGGCCACCGGGTCCTGGCGAACCGGGGGCTGGTCGGAGCCGCATTCACCGGCGGGATGCCAGTCTTGGCCAACGATGTCGAACAGGATTCCCGCTACGTGAACTACTACCCCGACCTTGTGCCGACACGCGCCGAGTTGTGCGTCCCGATCCGGTCGGGAGGTCGGCCGGTCGGCGTTCTCGATGTCCAGGCGCGCACCCCCGGGACCTTCAGTGAGATCGACGTCCAGATGCTGGGAATCCTGAGCGACCAGTTGGGCGCGGCCATCGCCAACACAGGACTGGTCGACGCTCTGCGCGCCAGCGAGGTCCGTTATCGAAATCTGACCGAGAACGCGGCTGTCGGCATCTACCGGACGACGCCGGAGGGCGAGATCCTGTTCGCCAACCCGGCCGTGGTGCGGATGCTCGGCTTCGATTCCTTCGAGGGGCTGGCCGAACGGAACCTGGAAACCGAAGGTTTCCAACCGGAGTACACACGACAGGACTTCAAGGATCGCCTGGAGCGTGACGGGAGCATTGTCGGGCTCGAATCGGCCTGGCGCCGCAGCGACGGGACGACGATCTACGTGCGCGAGAGCGCCCGGGTGGTGCGCGACGACCAGGGCCGCAGCCTGTACTACGAGGGGACGGTCGAAGACATCACCGATCGCAAACGGGCAGAGCAGGCTCTGGAGCGGCACTCGCTCGAACTGCAGACCCTGTACGAGTCGTCGTTGGAGACGATCGCCCACCACGACCTGGAGGCGTTGCTGCGGGCGGTGGTCGAACGGGCCGCCACCCTGATCGGCAGTAACAAGGGGGGCATGTATCTCCTGGCCCCGGACGGAGAGACACTGACTCTGGTGGTCTCGCACAACTACGAACGCGACTTCACCGGGGCCGTGCTTCAGTTGGGGGAGGGCGTTTCGGGAAAGGTCGCTCAAAGCGGCGAGAGCATCGCCCTCAACGACTACCAGGTCTTCGAAGGGAAGTCGACGGCCTTCCGCGATATCGACACCCGACGCCTGCTGGCGGTGCCCCTGCGTGTAGGCGATCGCGTGATCGGAGTCTTGAACGTCGCCGACGATACGGTGGGCAGCTTCGACGAGGAAGAGATCCATCTGGTCCAGTTGTTCGCCGATCAGGCGGCGCTGGCGGTTGAGAACGCCCGGTTGCTGAGGGCCGAGCGGGAACGGACCGAGGAGCTCGAGCGGGCGCGACGGCTGGTCGAGGCGCTCAGCACGATGGCGGCCGAAGCCGAGCACGCCCAGGAGCCCGAGGAAGTGATGCGCGTGCTCGGGAGGCAGCTCCGGGCGATGGAGTTGAACGTCTGGATCGGCCTGCTGGACCCGGAGTCGGGCGACCTGGAGGTGCGCTATGCCTCGGTCAACTCGGCCCTGCTCACCCGGGCGACCGAGCTGATCGGGGGGCCCGTGCGCGGGTTCAGGATTCGGCGGGCACCGACGGTCATCTTTGAAGACGTGATCGGCCGGGGAAAGGCCATGGCCGCCCCTTCGATGAGCCTGTTGCGGATGGCCGTCCCACACCTGCCCCGGATCGCGGTGTCTTCGCTTCTGCGGATGCTCCGGCTGAACGACGAACAGGTCACCTTGTGCCTCCCCCTGAGCGTAGAAGACCGGGTGTTAGGAGGTCTCTTCGTCTGGGGGGAGCGACTGCGAGAGAACGACTTACCCGCTTTCTCGATCTTCGCCGGGCAGATTGCCGGGGTGATGGAAAAGACGCGGCTGCTGGAGGAAACCCGACGGCGGGCGGATTACCTGGAAGGGATCACCAGCGTCTCGACCGCGCTGCGGGCGGCGGCGACCCGGGCCGACATGGTGCCGATCATCCTGAGCCAGCTGACCGATCTCCTGCGCGCCGACGGCGCCGCCCTCGAGTGGCTCTCGGCCGAGGCCGACGAGTTGGTCACCGAAGTTGGGCAGGGGGCGTGGAAGGATTGGACCGGGCGAACCTGGTCTGCCAGGGAAGGAGTTCGGGGGGTCGTGCTCCGCTCCCGGCTCCGACTGGCCCGCGGCCACCCGGCCACCGACCCGGTGTTCGCCCGGGATTCCCACTGCGGCTCGCTGCCGGCCACCGCCTGCCTGCCGCTGGTCGTCCAAGACCAGATGATCGGCCTGATGTGGGTCGGCCGGAACAACCTCTTCTCGGAGGGAGAAGACAAGATCATCACGGCCGTCGCCGACCTGGCGGCCAACGCGCTGCATCGAGCCGGGGTGATGGAGACGCTCGAGGAACGCGTGGGCGATCGCACCCGCGACCTGGAGCAGGCCAACGAGCGTTTGAAAGAACTCGACCAGCTCAAGGGACGCTTCGTGTCGAACGTCTCGCACGAACTGCGAACCCCGATCACCAACATCCAGCTGTACCTCGACTTGCTGCGGCGTCCCAGCCGCGAAGATCGGCGAGACGAGTACCTGGCCACCCTCGAAGGGCAATCGCGGCGGCTGGGACGTTTGATCGAGGATCTGCTGGCCCTGTCGCGTCTCGACGCCGGGATGATCCGCTTGAACCTGGAAGCCCACCTGCTCGACGGCCTGATGGCCGAGGCGGTGGCGGAGCAACGGGCGCGGGCCGAGGCCAAGAACGTAAGCTTGATCCACGAGCCGCATGCCGAGTGCCCGCCTGCCTGGGTCAGCCGGGAGCAGATGGCCCAGGTGCTGACCAACCTGGTGGCCAACGCCGTCGCCTACACTCCGGCCGGGGGCAAGGTGGTGGTCGAGACCCGGCGGGGTGCCCCTGCCGACGGGTTGGTGGCTGCACGGGTGTGGAACAACGGGCCCCCGATCGCCCCGGAAGAGCTCCCGCACCTGTACGATCGTTTCTTCCGCGGCGAGACGGGCCGTGCCTCGGGCGAGCCCGGCACCGGGCTGGGGCTGGCGATCTGCAAGGAGATCGTCGAGAGGCACCGCGGCCGGATCGAGGTCGAGAGCAGCGCCGAGGCAGGAACAACCTTCACCGCCTGGCTGCCGACGGCGGGTTCCTAGCCGAACTCGAGCCGGAAACCGCCAGGCCCTGGGTCGCTATCATCGGCAGTCCAATCGACGGGCAGAAGCACCGGAGACGGAATCGCTTTCTGCAGGGATCTCGGCTACCATTCGGAGTCATCAAGTTGTCATCGCCAACACGACAAGGGGGCGGCCAGTGCCGGGTCGCCTCTCTTCTTTTGGCCAGGATCGAAACGGCGGCGCCGGCTGGCGAGGTTTGTGTCGGGGGTGGCAGCCAGAGCTCACAGGAAGCTGGCGCCGCGGCATCGGCCGCAGGGTGGCCCGATGGCGGGGTGTTCCATCTTACGGCACCATCTATAATGGACGGACGCTGCGGCCCGGCCGTGGAAGGCCCGAGGCCGCTGGTTTCCCGAGAGGACTTCCTTGACAGCTGATACATCCCGGGCGCAGCCTTGGCGGCGACCCGCTCCACAATCACTGAACGCTGCCGCCCTGCTGGCACTGCTAACCGGATTCCTCCCGGCAACCTCGCCGGCCTCGGCCGCTCCGCCGGCGGCTCCCCCGGCCGACGGTATCCCCAGCGTCTCGATTTCGGCCCCGGCCAGCGTCTCGATCGGGGCCCCCTTCACCTTTACCGTCACCTTCGACAACACCCACGCGGCTGATACCGGCTACGGCCCGTTCATCGACCTGATCTTCCCGGTCAACGGGGCCGACGGCGGCGCTGGCGTGGACACCCCAGACGGAATCGACTTCACCGGCGCCACCTATCTGGGCGCGGCGGTCAACGCCGTCGAATTGACCTTCCCCGGGCCGGGCGGAGGCACCGGCTGCGTCAGCCACCCCTTCGCTCGCGACACGACCGGCGCTTACGTTCAGGTTTGCGGTCCGACCGGCGACAAGTTGGTGGTGCTCGAACTGCCCTTCGGTTCGTTCACTTCCAGCCAGCCTGCGGCGACGATCAGCGTGGGTGCCAGCCTCAGCAACCTGGCCGACCTGGGGACTCCTCTGACGATTCTCGCCCGCGGCGGGTTCCGTTTCGGCAACACCCCGCTCGACGACTGGTGCTGCGACCCGGTGATCCTGCTGCCGACGGACAACGACGGCACGAATTGGCCGGACGCCGACGTCACCCCGACCCTGATTTCGATCGCCAAGGCCTACAACGGACCCGAAGACGAGACCGCCACCGGCCCCAACTTCCCGCGGCAGTACACGATCACGGTGACGGTGGCGCCGGGCCAGACCGTGACCGATCTGGACGTCACCGACGAACTGCCCAACAACCTGGCCTTCCTCAGCGTCGAACTCGGCGCCCGGGGGGACGGTGGTCCAAACGCCCACTGTCGGAGCCGCCGCCAACCCACCGAACAACCGCCTGGTGGTCAACTTCCCCAGCGTCACGGGCTCGGCGACCGTCACGTTTTCATTCTTCGTGCCTCGATTGGACGCCAACGGGACCGCCGTCGTCCCCGCCGCCAGCGGCGACGACGCCACGTCCGACAATCGGGCAGGGGCGGTGGGCGATTGGGACCCGGTTGACCCGCGTGACGCCGGCGGCACCGACAACGCCGTCGCCGGCGGTGTCTGCCCGGCCTGCGCCGTGTTGCACACCCTCAACGACCGCTCGATCGCCATCCAGAAAGGCGTGACCGTCTCCATCGACACCGGGGCGACCGGGCCAACTCCCGGCGATACCCTGGCCTACACGCTCCAGTTCCAGATCTCCGACTTCTTCGCTTTCGACAGCTTGGTGATCACCGACACCTTCTCCGATGGCCAGTTGTGGGACGGCGGGTTCACCCCCACGCTGAGTCTTACCGAACACGGCACGACCACCTCCGGCGCCATGCTGCCGGCGAACTTCACCGTGGTCCACGACAGCCCCGGCAGCGGGACGACGACCGTCACTTTCCGTGTATCCGACGAGCTCGTATCGCGCAGCCTGGATGCTCTCGCCCTCGGCGGTTGTGTGCCTCCGGGCGGGACGGGCGGACCGCAGCCGGATTGCTCCGTCTCCAATCTCGGGCCCACCAGCGGGACGCTGACCTTTCGCACCGTGATACAGGACGAGTTCTCCGACACCTTCCCCTCCGGGGACAAGTCGGTCGACCAGGGCGACGTCCTGGACGACTCCGTCATCATCACCGGCGACGTGATCGAGACAGCCAACCTGGCGTTCGCCACTGGAAGCGAGCCCGACGGCTCGAGCGCCAGTGTCACCATCCCGCGTGGCGCACCCGACAAGTCGATCTACGCCGTCGACGGGACGGTCTGTTCGCCCCAGCCCTGCACCGGGGTCGAGATCGAACCCGGCGACACCATCACCTACCGCCTGCAGTACGGCCTGCCCACCAGCGACTTCGAAGACCTGTACCTGATCGACTTCCTGCCGTTGCCGGTGCTCTACGCCGCCGAGGTGACGACCTTCGACGATACGGTCAGCGCCGCCGCGCCACCGGCGGGGACGGCCAAGTTCGGCCCGGCCGACACGTTCTACGCCTCCAATCCGCCGGCCTCCAACATCGTGCCGACGATCTCTCATCCCGGCGGCAACAGCGTGCAGTTCACCTACGGCAACTACGACGACCCGACCGTGCCGCCCCCGTCGACGGCCGTTGACATCCTGTTCACCGTCACCGTGTCGAACGATCCCTTCACCGACCGCCTGCTGCTCACCAACCAGCTGCGGGTCCACGAAGGCTCGACCAACTCGACCGACGTGGACGAAGACAACATCGTCCAGTTCACCCTGCTCGAACCGTTCCTGTCGGTGCGGAAAGGGCTGATCGCCACCGATCAGGCCGCCGGGGCGTTCACCCCGGCGACCACCGGCCCGGTTTCCTTCGCCGCGCCGGGCACGCCCGGCGCACGTTTCACGCCTCCGATCGAGACGAACGGGATCGACGCCAGCCCGATCGACAGCAACCTGAGCGGGGTGGACGCCGACGACCTGGTGTCGTTCGCCATCACCATCGAGAACCAGGGGTCGAGCCCGAGCGGCGCCTTCGACATCGTGATCACCGACACCCTCCAGCCCGGCTTCGTGATCCCGGCCGGCGGGCTGAACCTGACCGTCACCCGAGGCGACGGCAGCGTTGTGGCCTATACGGGTTTGGGAGGCGGCCCCGACGGGTTGCCGGGAACCCCCGACGACCTGTTCGGCAGCGGCCTCGAGCTGACCGACCCCGGCCTGGGCGTCGGCGTGTGCGAGGCCCATACGCCCACCGGCGGGCGCAACATCATCGTGATCACCTACGACCTGGAGGTCGATCCCTCGGCTGAGCCAGGCCAGGTGATCATCAATACCGCCGAGGTCACCAACTACGCCGGCGAGGAAGGCGGGCCCGACCACACCGGCAGCGGACCGAACCCGGCCTTCCAGGACGACGCCAGCACGACCATCGCCGACGTCGGCCTGGCCAAGGCGGTTAGCGACACGAACCAGGGCTTCACCAGCGGTCTCCAGGTGACGATCGGCGAAATCGTCGAATACACCCTGACCGTGACCGTGCCGGAGGGCACCTCCACCGGGGTCACGTTGACCGACACGCTCGACCAGGGATTGGCCTTCGTCGCCCTGGATTCGGTGACGGCCTCGTCGGGAGACCTGACCTGGACCGGTCCGGCGACCGCCAGCTTCAGCGAGTTCCCGGTCGCCTCGGCCCTGGCGCAAGACCAGGGGCGCCGGATGACGGTCGACTTCGGCGACATGACAAACGCCAACACCGACGACACCGTGGCCGAAACCCTGACCCTGGTCTACCGGGTGGTGGTGATCAACACGGCCGGCAACCAGGATTCCCCGATCACCCTGCTGAACAACTCGGCCGTCTGGGACTGGACCGAAGGGACCGCGACGGCCGCCGCGCTGAACGTCTCGATCATCGAACCGGTGCTTCAGGTGACGAAGACGGCCGACCCGACCTCGGCCGACGCCGGCGATACGATCACCTTCACCGTGGTCGTCTCGCACGCCGGCGGCAGTTCGAGCGACGCCTTCGAGGTCGCCTGGTCCGACACGATCCCCGCCGGGATGACCTATGTGGGGGGATCGCTGACGAACTTCGCCGGTCTCGTTCCGGCCACGCTCGACGCCTCCGCCGCCCCGACCCTGACAGCCACCTGGGCGAACTTCCCCTTGGGGAGCACCAGCACGCTGACGTTCCAGGCTACGCTCGACGGCACGGTCAGCCCCGGGCAGGTGATCACCAATACCGCAAACATCTCCTGGACCGGCCTGCCCACCGACGTCACCACCGCACAGACCCCAAACAACACCCTGTCGACCGAGCGCACCGGGAACACGGGCAACCCCGGCGGGACGGCCAATGACTACCGGGCCAGCGACACGGCCGACGTCACCGTCTTTTCCCAGCCGACCAAATCGATCGTCGCCACATCGGAAGCGCACACCGGTTTCGTCAGCCCGAACGAGAGCGTGGTCGTCGGGGAGATCGTGCGCTACCGGCTGGAGTTCCTGCTGGCGGAAGGGTCCGCTACGGATTTCCAGTTGCAGGATCTGCTGCCGACCGGCCTGCAGGTTCTGGACGACAACACGGCGATGGTGGCGCTGGTCTCGAACGACGCCGGCATCGGTTCGTCCACTCTCTCGGGGGTCGGCCTGAACGTCACCGGGGACGAGACCACGCTGGCGACGATCACGCCGACCTTCATTCTGCCCGAACTCGGCGGTCTCGAATAGCCCCACCAGCGACGTCGACACCTATGGCAGCGGCACCGACGTCTATTTCAAGCTCGGAACCCTGACCAACGACGACCGTGACGGCGACCAGGAATTCGCCGTGGTCGAATTCAACGCCGTGGTGATGAACATTGCCGGAAACCAGGCCTACAACAATCTCACCGGCGCCACCTCGACCACCAACCGGGACAACTCCTTCCGCCCCCGCATCAACGGGGTGAACGGCGCAACCTCCGGCACCGTGCGGGTGCGTATCGCCGAGCCGGTGATCGCCAACCTGGACAAGACCCTGACCCTCACCCCGTCGGACGCGGGCGACGCGGTTCAGTACTCCGTGACCTTCTCCAACACCTCGTCCGGGTTCCGCGCCACCGCCGCCTTCGATCTGCGGGTGCTCGACACCCTGGATGCGAACCTATCACTGACCGGGGTGACGGTCAGCGCTCCCGGCTACGCCACCGTCACGGACAACTCGGCGGCGCCCACGGTGGATGTGACCATCAGCCGCCTCGACCCGGGCGACGCGGTGACCGTCACCATCGACGCCGTTGTCATCAACGCCGCGCCGATCGGAGTGGCGATCCCCAACAGCGCCAGCCTGACGTACACCAGCCTGCCCGGCGCGAACGGGCACGTCGGGCAACCCGACCGGCTCGGTCTCCGGCACGGCCGGGACGGCCACCGGCGAACGCACCGGGCAGGACGGGGTCGGCAACCTCAACGACTACGTCGACAGCGACTCGATCAGCCTCAACTTGAGCGACCCGGCCATCTCGAAGTCGATCGCCGCCACCTCGGTCGCCTCCACCGGAGTGGGCGAGTTCGACATCGGCCTCATCGACCTGGTGATCGGCGAAGAAGTGACCTTCGAGATCGTGGTCACTCTGCCCGAAGGCACCGCCGTTCCGCTGATCATCACCGACAACCTGCCCACGGTTCCGCCCCAGGCCGGGATCCTGCGCGCCATCAGTGCCAGCCTGGTCTCGGTCGGCGCCAACCTGTCGGCCGTGCCGGCCTTCCCGGCCCCCGGGCCGTTCGGGACGATCAGCGACAGCGACGCCGATACGGTGGAAGACCAGGTGGTCTTCGACTTCGGCGACGTGACCAACACCCCCGACGGGGTGTCGGACGCCGGCGATCAGATCACGGTTCGGGTGGTCGCCCGGGTGGAGAACACCTCCGAGAATCAGAACGGCGACCAACTCACCAACGATGTCACGGTCGAGGCGGGCAGTGCGACGGCCTCCGACAGTGAGGAGGTCGAGATCGTCGAGCCAGCCCTTGACATCACCAAATTGGCAGACGACGACACGCCCGGGCTCGGCCAGACGATCACCTATACCCTGACAGTCAGCCATCTTGGCGCCAGCACCGCCGACGCCGAAGATGTGGTCGTCACCGATACGATCCCGGCCGGGCTGAGCTACGTCGCCGCCTCGGCTGCGGCACCGGCCGGGTGGGTGGTGGACGACTCCCTCGCCCCTGACCTGACATTCTCGGGAACCCTGACCCAGGCCGACGCCACGGCCGTGCTGACCTACGATGTCACCGTCGACCTGCCGCCGTCGGCCAACGTCGGCGATGTCTTCGGCAACACCGCCGACCTGGTCTGGACCTCGATCCCCGGCATCGACGCCAGCGAGCGCGACGGGAGCGGCGGGGTCGACGACTACAGCGACTCGGCCTCGGAGTCGCTCACGGTCACCGGTATCGACCTGACCCTGACCAAGGACGACGGCGGGATCAGCGTCGTGCCCGGCGACACGATCGCCTACACCCTGACGATCCAAAACGTCGGTAACGCCGGGGCGACGGGCGTGATGATCACCGATGTGGTTCCGCAGTACACCACCTTCAACCCCGGCGCCAGCACGGCCGGCTGGGCCTGCGCCCCCGACAACAACGCCGGCAGCACGTGCACCTTCGCCTACGGTGCCCTGGGAGCGGGGGCCAGCGACAGCCTGACATTCGCCGTCGATGTCGACGGCAGCGTCCCGGTGCTGGTGACCCTGATCAGCAACGACGCTTCGATCACCGATGACGGGACCAACGGGATCGAGCCGACCCCGGCCGACAACGACGACAGCGACACAACGCCGCTGAGCGCCGCCCCGGACCTGACGATCGACAAGGACGACGGCCTGACGGTGGTGGCCCCGGGCACCCCGCTGGCCTACAGCCTGACCTTCGACAACGTGGGAGACCAGGATGCCACCGGGGTGACGATCACCGATGTGGTGCCGGCTTACACCACCTTCAACCCGGCCGGCAGCAGTCCCGTCTGGAGCTGCGTGCCCGACAACAACGCCGGCAGCACGTGCACCTACAGCGTCGGTGATCTTGACGTAGGAGCCGGCCCGCTGGTGGTGGTCTTCGCCGTAGACATCGATGCGACCATCCCGGTTGGGGTCAGCCTGATCAGCAACACCGCCGTCATCGCCGATGACGGGACCAACGGCCCCGACCAGACTCCCGGGGACAATACCGACGACGATGTCGACAACCTGGTCACGCTCCCCAACACCGACCTGACCAAGAGCTTGCTTGATACAAGCCATCTGCACACCAGTGGCCTGAACGCCGCCATCGGCGAGATCCTGACCTACCGGGTGGAGATCACGGTTCCCGCCGGCGGGACGATGGGCGCCGCCACCCTGACCGACAGCCTGGAAGCGGGATTGGCGCTGGTGGATTGCGTCGCGATCAGCGGGCCCGGTCTGACCACCAGCCTGGCGTCCTTCGACGATGCCTGCGATCCACCCACCAACCCGACCGTCGGGCCGCTCCCGCCCGGCGACCCGGCCCTCGAGAACCAGGGCCGCCGCCTCGTCTTCAGCCTGGGGGATGTCTCGAACCCCGGCGCCAGCAACGCCGTCCTGACCATCGACTACACCGTGGCCATCCTCGATAGCGCCGCCAACGTGCGCGGTGCTTCGATGGCCAATGCCGCCGTCCTGACCTGGGACGGGGGGTCGCTGTCGGAGTCGGCGCCGGCCGTGACCCTGGTCGAGCCCACCCTGACGCTGACCAAGGGCGCCAATCCTTCGACAGCGCTCCCCGGAACGATCATCACCTTCACCCTGACGATCGACCACGACCCGTCGAGCGACAGCCCGGCCTTCGACCTGGTGCTCACCGACCCGGTGAACCCGGACCTGACCTACGTGCCCGGTTCCCTGATCTTCGTCAGCGGTCAACCTCCGACGGTGATCGACGACAGCCTTGCGCCCGACCTGCTCGTACGCTGGGACAGCTTCAGCGACACCGGGTCGCCGACGGTGATCGAGTTCCAGGCCGAACTGGGCAATCTGGCAGCGGGCGATTCGACCGGCAACACTGCCGCGCTGGAGTGGTCGAGCTTGCCCGGAGACGTGAGTGGGCCGCAGTCGTTGTTCAACGACCTCTCGACCGAGCGCTTCTATGATCCTGGCGACGCGGTCAACATCTACGGGGTAACGGCCAGCGCCGGAGTTGATGTTCCCGCCCTCCCGGCGACGGGATTCGCTCCAGGCAGGGAGACGCCGTTGTCGGCCGCTCCCCCGGGCGGCGCGTATGCTCGCCTGGCCGATCTCACCCTGTCGGTCCCCTCGCTCCGGCTGCGGCTGCCGATCGTGGGCGTCCCGGCCGTCGGCGGCAGTTGGGACCTGACCTGGCTGTCGACCCAGGCCGGTTACCTCGAGGGCACCGCATTCCCGACACGGCCCGGGAACTCCGCCCTGACCGCGCACGCCTACCTGGCCAACGGCGCCCCGGGTCCTTTCGCCGAATTGGGAAGCCTGCGCTGGGGGGACGAGATCCTGGTGTCAGGTGGTGACGCGGTCTACGTGTACTCGATTCGGGAAGTTCGCCGGGTGAGGCCCGAGAGCCTGTCGCCGCTGCGCCACGAAGAGTACAGCTGGCTGACCTTGATCACCTGCGAAGGTTTCGATGAGGCCACGCAGGGCTATGACCGGCGCGTGATCGTGCGGGGGGTGTTGATCGAAGTGCGGCCGCGCTGAGGGCCTGTGCGCCTGGCGGCCATGGATGGGCACTCGGTTCTTCTAACTCCTGGATTTGCGGTTGCATAGACCTTCACCATGCAACATCGCATCCTCACTTACGACTTCCGCCAACGAAAAAACCCGCAACGGCTTCGACCAAGCTTCCCGACGGAGGCGGGTGTTGCGATTCGGACTCCTGGGCCACGTGGGGGTAGGGCCGCCCGTACCGAAGGGCCGCCCCCGAATGGCTGCGATCATGGGAGGTTGACGACATGAGCGCCAGGACGGCCTCCATGGAATGCCCTGGGCTTCTTCAACGCGACGAGGACGTAGAGAGCGTTCAGAGCGGAATGTCGACCCTCCCGGGCAGCCGTAGCAGTGCGCCGGAGTGAGGCCTGTCGCGAGCTCAGCCGGCTGGCGCCGCCTCGGCCACCGCCGACTCGAGCGCCGCCAGCCGGCCGGTAACTTCGTCTAGCCCGGCGGCCACTCGCTGTAAACGATCCTCTTCTTCGAAGACGAACTGCCGATAGGGCGCCATGGCCTGCCGCAACCGCTCCAGCCCGCGGCCGAGCTCGCCAGTGAAACTCTCCTCCAGTGTCGCCGCCAGCCGCTGGCGCAACGCTTCCATCTTGTTGCGGAACTGACGTTTCGCGATGCCGCGCCGCCAGGGGATCACCGCCAGCCCCATCACGCCCAATACGCTGGCCGCCAACAGCCCGGTGGCATCGGCCGCGGCCGTCGTGAGCAGGGCCTTGAGCGCCAACCCCAGGCCGACCGCACTGACCTCGATCAGCCCGACCATAGCGACGGATTCTTGGACCGCCGCCGCGAGCCGCTCTCCTTCGGCTACCCGATCGTAGCCGCGAATCACCGACTCCGCCTGGGCACCGAGGCTCTCCAGCAGCTGCCGGCGATTGTAGGCGAACCCGCCCGCCGCCTCCCTTGCCGCCTCGTGGAGCGTCGAGCTCTCCCACCGCCGGCCCAGCTCGGCCGCCGTCCTCTGCCACAAGCCCAACTCACGCTCGACCAGCCAGTCGATGACCTCCTGGACATGCACCGCGACCTTGTCGGGCGTGTCGGCCACGACCTCTTTCTCAAAGGCAGCGCGTAGCCGCCGCCCCTGCAACATATCGCCGATTTTCAGAAGCCGCATGCGGTCATCCAAGAAGGCCTCGCCGCGCAAGCTCATCTGCAGCAGGTCGTTCTCGATGTGGGCACGGTGCCGTTCGAACTCGGCCCGCATCTCGGCCTCGTACGCCTCCCATTGCCTCTCGGCCAGGCCCAGCGCCTTCGCGTCCTCGGCCAGCATCTGCATCCGCCCGGCCGCCATCGCCCGGTAATCAGACGCCAGTTTGCCGGCAACGCCCAGCGGGCTGCGCAACTTCAAGCCCACTCGATGAGCCTGGGAAAGCGTGTCGTGCAGGTGATCCCGGAATCGCCGGAAGCCGCCGGCCGCCGGCGAGTTCGGGCTCCCTCAGCCCGGCCCGAGCCGAGACCAGAAACAGCTCCGGTTCGAAGTCGAGCAGGCGCCGTACCTGCGAGCGCACGAAGGCCTCGACCTCGCGCCGGGCCGGCCTCGTCGTCGAGCACGTCGTCCTTGTTGATCGCGACAACCACCTTCTTGCCCCACTGGCGGATGCTTTCCAGGAAGGCTCGCTCGCTTTCGGTGAACGGTCGGTCGGCGGAGGTGACGAACAGGACCAGGTCGCTGCCGGGAACGAAGTCGCGGGCGATGGCCTCGTGTCGCCGCAAGACCGCGTTCGTCCCGGGTGTGTCGACGATGCGCACCTGCCGCAGGACCTCGGCCGGATAGCGCAGCCATCGCACGTCGTCCTGGACGAACTCGGGAGCGCCCGCCTGCCCGTAGGCCAGGGTAGACGCGGTCGGTCGTCGGCGTCGGTCCCTCCGGCCAGGAGGGGCTCTCCGAGCAGCGCGTTGATCAGCGCCGACTTGCCGCTATTGAATTCGCCGACGACGACGAGCAGGAACAGCTCGTCGAGTTGCTGCAAGGCGCGACGCAAGTGTTCGAGGTCTGCCGGCGCCGCCTCCCAGCTCGACAGCACATCGAGGGTGCGCTGCAGGACCGTCCGCTCCTCGGTCCAGATGCGCATCTGGTCTTCGGTGAGCAGAGCTGAGAAAGTCATCGCCGGAGATTCTACATAGATTGGGCGTTGCCCGGGCCGTCCCCGACCGCCGCCGACGCTCGGTCGGAGGCGGGATGGAGCATCTTCAAAGGATACAGCTTGTGATCAAGCTGTCGGACTGGATTCCGCGAGCCTGCGCAGAGGATGATCCCCGCCCCAACCGCGCGAATGCAGGCCGACCGCGTTGGACGATGATCAGGCTGCCGCGCGCCTCCCCCAAGTGGCGGAGAGCCATATTCCCCACCTGCTGGATGCGGACAGCGGAGGTTGATCGTAGAGTCATAGATAGGACCCGCGGGGATCGCCCCGCATCCCTCAACTGCCGAATCTCGCAGGGCGTATCGGCGGCGACGTACCGGGCCCTGCTTCGCGAATGCCGAGGTCGACGGGCAACTTTGCCCAGGAGGATCGAATGTTTTCGAAGATATTGGAGAAGATCAAGGAACTGCTGGGGGGCAGGCCGATGCCCGATGCCGACCTGATGGCGGTCATGGACAAGAAGGCCGAAGGCACGGGCTTGAACTGGAAACGCTCCGTCGTGGATTTCTTGAAGGTGTTGGGGATCGACAGCTCACGCAAGAACCGTGATGCACTGGCCACAGAACTCGGTGTTTCTCAAGAAGGGGCGAGTGGTTCCGCCTCGAGGAACGAGGCCCTTCGTGTGGCCGTGTTCAAGAAGCTCGCGGCCAATGGCGGGAACATCCCCGCGTCGCTCTTGGACTAGGAGATCGTAGATCCCGCCGCACATGTTCGCATGAAGACGCGACCCCATGGCGGCGGGATCTTGGCCCCGCCCTCATGATGCGATCGGCGCGAGCATCCCCCGCGAACTAAGGCAGAACGGACTCGAAGAATTCGTTCTCCCGGGCCTGCTCTGAGCGTCGTCAACAAGCCCGGCCACGTGCGAGCCCGAGGGCATCAATCCTCCCCTAGGGAAGCCGATAAGGAAGCCGATGACCTCTAAGGCGAAGGCGGCGCGGAAGGTGGTTAGGCGTCCGGCCGCGCAAGGCGCGCCCGGGCTCGGTCTGGTGCCAGGCCGATCGACGGACATCTTCGGGAAAAGCTGAGGGTGGCCTCGGCCGAGGGCCGGAGCCGCGCTCGGACATTGTGGTTGAATGGTCTCCGTCCTGCAGGCGGGGACCGGGATCCTCCGCCACCTCCGAAGCCCCGACCCCCCTCATGGCAACGATGCCAGCCGCCACACCAACCGCCGCCGCCAGATTCCTCCGCCTCAAACAGCGGTCGACGACGCAAGTCGGTTGGACGGGTAGACCTTGCCCTGCCCGTGCGGAAGCCTGCGGTCGCGTCTCACCAAATCCCCTCTTGCCCCCGTAGCGGCCTTCGTTGTAACATGGCGCCCGGAGCAGAAACCGGGGCCAGATTCGCCTCAAAGCCCTTCAAGTTTCGCTCTGGCTACGGTTGATCCTCGACCCGTTCTGAGTGAGCGTCTGGAATCCCCACAGGCCGGAAGATGATCAGCCCACGGTAAGGCGGAAGACCAGGCAGCGGACAGCCTTCGAGAGGGAAGCCGCGCCCGATTCCCATGTGCGGTCATCGAAGCGAGACCCCGGAGCCGGCAAAGAGGCCCTGTCTTTGAAGAATAGGCGGACCCGTACCTCACCCGAGGAGACGGAAGGGCTTTATCGCCGAATCTTCGACGTCGTCACCGACGGGTTGATCCTGCTGGATCAGGTCAACGGGCGAGTTCTCGACGCCAATCCCGCGGCGTGCGCGATGCACGACCACACCCGCGAGGAATTCATCGGGCTCGCCTCAGAGGCCTTCCTCCATCCCGAGAAGCAAAGCGAATTCAACCGCCGCATCCGGGCGGTTCGATCCGGCGCGGAGTTCGAGATCCGGCTGCGGCACGTGCGCCGTGACGGTTCGACATTCCACGCCGACTGGCGCGGGACGGCATTCACCTTCGAGGGTCGGCGATGCCTCTTGGGCATTGTCCGGGACGTCACACGGCGGATCCAGGCGGGTCAACGGCTTCAGCAGCGGTTCGAAAGCCGCACGCGCGAGCAGTCCGCCCTGCTGCAGATCTCTCACACGCTGGCTTCCACCTTGGAGCTCCAGCCGGGTGAGATCTTGGAGCACTTGCGGGGGCTCTTCGAGTTCACGCAGGCCGCGCTTTTCGGGCTGAGGGACTCGACCTTGACTGCGCTGGCCGTCCGCGGACCGGAGAAGTTGGAGGGATCCTCGCCCTTCCAGGTCCGTCTCGAAGGCCCCGAGGCTCTGGCCGTCTTGTTCAACAGTCACCGGCCGATCCGCATCGCCGACATTGGCGGCGTCGACCCCGCGGCGGTGCTCCTCCGCTCGCTCCTGACCGGCGAGGCTGCCGCGCTCCTGGAAGGTGTGCGGGCGTGGATGTGGGTCCCCCTGGCCGTCAAGGGCCGGATCATCGGTGGACTGGGGGTGGCGCATGCCCGGAGGAACTACTTCACTCCCCATCACGCCGCCCTGGCCCTGTCGATGGCCGACCAGGTCGCCATCACGATGGTCAATGCCGAGCTGTACGAACACGCCCGGTCGCTGGCCGCGCTGCAGGAACGCCAGCGCTTGGCGCAGGACCTTCACGACGCCGTCAACCAATCGCTCTTCTCGGCCGCCCTGATCGCTGAGGTCCTGCCGCGCCTATGGAACCGCGACCCGGTCGAGGCCGAGCAGTCGCTGGAGGACCTGCGCCGGCTGACGCGCGGGGCCCTGGCCGAGATGCGAGCGCTGCTGTCCGAACTACGGCCATCGGTCCTGACCGACAGCAGCCTGGGCGACCTGCTGCGCCAGCTGGCCAACGCCTTCACGGGCCGGACGAACATCCCGGCGAGTGTGACCATCTCCGGTGAGTACGGTCTACCTGCTGCGATCCAGGTAGCGTACTACCGGATCTGCCAGGAAGCGCTGAACAACATCGCCAAACATGCCGGGGCCGGCCGCGTGTGGATCGACCTTCGGCATGCCTCGCGCGCGGCACAGGTGTCTGCGTCCTTGGCGCGCGCGGGCGAGGCCGATGGGACCGTCGACATCTCGGTCGAAATGTGCATCCGCGACGATGGACAAGGCTTCGATCCTGGCCGGCATGCCGCCTCCGGTCACTATGGGCTGGACATGATGCGCGAACGCGCCGAAGCCGTGGGCGCACGGCTTACGGTGACCAGCTCGCCGGGGTACGGCACCGCAATCAGCCTCCGCTGGCCGGACTTCTCTCATGAGGAGGCTCGATGATGTCCCCCTCCCCGCGCATCCGCGTCCTTGTCGTCGATGACCATGCGATGGTCCGCCGCGGGTTAGCGACCTTCCTGAAGGCCTTCGATGATCTGGAACTGGCGGGGGAAGCCGCCAGCGGGCAGGCGGGCCTTGAACTGTGCGTCCAACTCAAACCGGACGTGGTCCTGATGGACATGGTGATGCCGGACATGGATGGCGCCGCCGTGACTCGCCTCCTACGAAGCCGGACTCCGTCGATCCAGGTGATCGCGTTGACGAGCTTCGTGGAAGAGATCCTGGTGCAAAGCGCGCTGCACGCCGGAGCCATCGGTTACCTGCTCAAGGATGTGTCGGCCGAAGAACTGGCCCAGGCCATCCGCGCCGCGCACGCCGGCCGCGCCACCCTTGCCCCCGAAGCGGCGCAGGCGCTGGTCCACGCCGCCTCCCAGCCTCCGCCGCCGGGCCTCGACCTGACGGAGCGAGAACGTGCCGTGCTGGCCCTGATGGTCGAAGGATTGAACAATACCCAGATCGCCGCCAAACTGACGATCAGCCCTTCCACCGTCAAATCCCACGTCAGCAACATCCTCTCCAAGCTGGGCGTGGCCAGCCGCACCGAAGCCGTCACCCTGGCGCTGCGCAACCGGTTGATCGTTTGAGCCCCTGCGGGCCTCCCCCAAGTGGCGGAGGTCCACCCTCCCCGGCCGATGGATGTGGCCCGGGAGGGTTTCCTATACGATGAATGCATGACCCGCGTATATCTGGCCGATGCCCGACGCGAAGAGCGCTCGGCGCTTCGTCACCTGCTTCTTGATCTCCACATGGAGGTCGTTGGCGAAGCGGCCGACTGGCCGACCGCTCTTGCTCAGGCGCCCATCAGCCGCACAGATATGTTGTTGGTGGACTGGGACTTGCTCCCCAGCGGGCCCACCGTAGCGCTTGGAGAACTCCGCAATGCGTGCCCAGCCGCCTTGGTTATTGTCCTGATCAGCCATCTCGACGCCCGACACCAAGCCGCGCTTTCCGCCGGCGCCGACGCGTTCATCAGCAAAGGCGAGACGCCCGAGCGTGTGGCCGAACGCCTGCAAAGTGCGGCGGAAAGCGTGAGCGCTTGAAACCCACCGATCCCCGACGCCCGCGGCCGCGGCGCCATGCCATACCCGACCGAGGATCAGGAGGTTGCCAGCGGGGACGACGATGCTCTTGAAATGAAGTTGGAACAAGCTCGAGACACGGAAACCCCGAGACTTCGACACCCCTAGGAGGGAAGCACAATGAACATTCTGATCTACCTCATCGCCGCGGCCGCCATTGGCTGGGTGGCCAGTGAGATCATGAAGGACCGCGCCAGCCTGTTGATCAATATCGTTGTGGGCGTCGTCGGCGCTTTCCTGGCGGGCTATCTGATCAGCCCCCTCGTCGGGGTCCCGCCGATCAGCGTTGGTGGGGCCTTCAGCATTCCCACCTTGCTGGTATCGCTCGTGGGCGCCGTGATCGTGATCTGGGTGGTCCATCTCCTCCGCCGCAGACTCTAGACCAGTCCCTTTCGTCTGGGGTTTAGTTCGCAGGGGCGTGACGCGCCCCTGCGAACTCTCTCGCCAGCCCTGCCATAAGGAGGATCAACATGACAGACAACAGAGTGTCGGAAGTCCGGACGACACAAAGAGAACCGGAACGGGAACGGCGTATCTTTACCTTCAAAGCTACCCAGTTGGTCTGGCTGCTCTTCGGCATACTGGAAGCCCTGATCGCGCTGCGCATTGGGTTGAAGCTGATCGGGGCCAACCCGGATAGCCCGATCGCCGCCTTTGTCTATGGCTTCACCAGCCTCTTCCTGCTCCCCTTTGAGGGTTTGGTGGGCACACCGCAGGCGGGTGGGATGGTGCTGGAAATCACGTCCGTGATCGCCATGCTGGTATATGCCTTGATCGCATGGGCACTGGAAAGACTCATCTGGGTGATCTTCTACCGCCCGCGCGGATCCGTGGACACGTGGACCACAACCACCGACCACCACACGCAAAGATAGGAAGGCGACGGAATGCGCCGTGGGCGTGACCAAAGAAGAACGGAAGCGGGGCGACCGGGTCCTTCCCTGACCGCGGTGCAGATCGGGTGGCTGATTGGTTTCTTCGTGCTCACACAGGCCGACCGATCGAAGGCAGGGGCCCATGGACGCACCGGGGCGCGTCACCCCCCGACATTTCAGCGTACACGGGCCCTGCTTCCACCGCCTCACGGCAAGATGCAGGGATGATCCCCCACATTCTTCAACCAGGAGTTGACAAGTGGAAGACGGTATCGAAGAACGAGAGTACAACCTGCACGGCACGAAGAACGTCCTCGTCGGCCTCGTGATCGGCGCCCTGGCCGGAGCCGCCGCCATGCTCCTCTTCGCCCCTCAGTCGGGGACCCGGACGCGAGCCGAGATTCGGCGCAAGAGCATCCAGTTGCGCGATCGGACAACCTCGTCTGTGAAGAGCGCACTCGAGCAGGCGCGCCTCAATGCCGACGAGGTCACCGCTGGCGTTCGTGGGAAGGCCGGAGAGCTGAAGCAGCGCGGGCAAGACAAGCTTGTGAAGCAGATGGACCGTGTTTCCGAGGCCCTCGACGCCGGCAAGAAGGCGGTCAAGGCTGCTTGAGATGAGGGATCCGCGCCCATCTGGACGGCCAACCGAAGATCGCGGGGCAGGGCGCCTGTCCCGTCGGTCAGGAGGGATTGCCACCTCGAGACACACCTCGACGATCGGCATCCTCCTTCTGGCTGCTTCTATGGTCGCCGGGGGCCTGGCGCAGCCCATCCAGGGGAGTGCCTTCAGCCTGGTCCTGACGATCCTCGTCCTGACCGCCTGGGGCCTTCACCGGGCGGAGCCGCCCAACTCCCTGGCGGCCGTTCGGAGGAACCCGTTGCTTGCCGTGACGGAAACCACGACCGGGGCGCCGGGGGATTAAGGTCATCCGGCTCTCTACTTGGCTGAGGTGGACAGACACAGCCAGAAAGGCTTCCTCTCGGTGTCCACGCCGAGAGTGCTCGTGATCGTGTCCCAGGAGGGGAGACCTCATGAAGCAATGCGGCGAACTGATGACGAAGGACCCCGTTTGCTGCCTGCCCGATAGCACAGCGGCGGAGGCAGCCAGACTGATGAAACGGGAGAACATCGGTCCGATACCGGTGATCGAAAACGAGCGGAACTCGAAAACTGGTCGGCATCGTGACCGATCGCGATCTGGCGTTGAAAGTCGTGGCCGAAGGGCGTGACGCCGCATCCACCAAGGTCGAAGCGGTGATGACACGGAACGTGGTGACCTGCCGCGCGGATGACGACGTGCAGAAAGCGCTGGATGCCATGTCTGAGCACCAGTTGCGGCGCATTCCGGTTGTGGACGGCGACAACAGGATCCTGGGGATCATTTCCCAGGCGGATGTGGCGACGCGCGTCGACCAGCCCGAGAAAACGGCCGCCGTGGTGAAGGGAATTCTCGCGGTCCAACAACGTGTAAGGGAGTACCTTGATGCGCCGGCGCATCACCCACCAACCGCCGTCGGCCAGTACCGCACCGGGTACCTGACTCTATAGGAGGCCTCTCGTGACCACGATCATCATCGTGTTGGTTATCCTCTGGCTCCTCGGCTTCTTTGGCCCAGGTTCATCCCCAGCATCCCCCGCACGGGCAACCTGATCCACATCCTGATCATCATCGTGATCATCCTGGTTGTCCTGCAACTCTTGGGGTAAAGGCGGTCTAGGCGAAGGCTCAGGCCTGCGGCGCCAGAACAGCCGCGAGCCCATGGCTGCGCGCTCTGCGGCCGCAGCGACCAAGGGCTCTCGAACGATTGTCCTTTTGCGAGGCCGACTTTGAGTTGACGATCAACGGAGTCGGGCATGACTTCAGAAGGTCTGCCCTGGTCTCCGCCCTGCCGCATCCTCCCTCAAACTGGCTGGGCGTCTCCGCTATTGCCCCACCGTTGGAGTCATCCGCAAATGTCTCTGCATGCCTTCTCAGCAAGGGAGCGGGCCGACCCCCTCCATCGGCTCAACCCGGCGGTCGGGGCGCCACGGCCGTGAATTCCCGGGCCGAGAACCACCGCGCGACTTCTGGAGGGTATCGCTCATCGAGCCATGCTCGAGCGAGGGTTGCTCCCCGAGTTTTCCGCCGCCGTTCTGACCGAGCTTGAGGAGCTTCCACCTCCTGCGGCGCCAGCCAGCGAGGCGGCGGATAGTTCCCGCGGGGTCCGCGATCTGCGAGGTCTTCCGTGGGCTTCGATCGACAACGATGACTTCGCGTGACCTGGATCAGCTTACGGTTGCCGAGGCGCTGCCGGCCGGCCGAGTTCGCCTTCGGGTGGCTGTGGCGGACGTGGTCTCCATGGTCCCCGACGGTTCCGCCATCGATGAACATGCTCGCCACAACACCACCTCGGTCTACACGGCCGCCAGGGTCTTCCCGATGCTTCCAGAGAGGCTTTCGACCGATCTCACCTCCCTCAATCCAGGGCAGGAACGCATGTCGATGGTTGTCGAGATGGTGGTCGAGGCGGATGGCACCCTTCATGATTTCGGGGTCTACCAGGCCCGGGTCACCAACCATGCCAAGCTCGCCTACCGCAGTGTAGCTGCCTGGCTGGACGGGAACGCCAGCCCGCCGGCGACTCTCGCGGCCGTGAAGGGACTAGACGAGAGTTTGCGCCTCCAGGACAGCACGGCCCAGAGCATGAAGGCTTACCGACACATTCATGGTGCCCTTAGTCTGGAGACGATTGAAGCCAAAGCAGAATTCGACGGAGATCGAATCCGCGCATTGGATCTGGAGGAGGGGAACCGCGCCAGAGAGATCATTGAGAACCTAATGATCGCGGCCAACGGCGTGACCGCCCGCTATCTCTCAGCCAAGAAGTTCCCCTCGATCCGGCGCGTCGTGCGTGCGCCAAAGCGCTGGGTGCGGATTGTCGCCTTGGCGGCGGACCGCAACTTCGCGCTCCCAAGCCTTCCTGACCCCAAGGCGTTGGAAGGATTTCTGGTCAACGAGAAAGCCGCGGATCCCGTGGGATTCCCCGATCTATCTCTGGCTGTGATCAAGCTTCTGGGCGCCGGGGAGTATGTGGCCGAATTGCCCGAAGGGAACGCCCCGGGGCACTTCGGCCTCGCTGTACGGGACTATGCTCATTCCACAGCCCCCAATCGGCGCTATCCCGACCTGCTCACCCAACGCTTGTTGAAGGCGGCTGTGGAAGGTGAGCCGGCGCCCTACCGCAAGGATGAGTTGGACGTCCTGGCCGCCCATTGCACCGAGGGGGAAGACGCAGCCAATAAGGTCGAACGGCAGGTGGCGAAATCCGCCGCCGCCCTTCTGTTTCAATCGAGAATCGGGGAGCAGTTCGATTCGATCGTCACGGGGGCCTCCGAGAAGGGCACCTGGGTCCGGCCGCTCCACGCCCCAGTGGAAGGGAAGCTGATCCACGGATTCGAGGGATTGGACGTCGGCGATCGGATCCGCGTGCGGCTGACGTCCGTGGACGTTCAGCGTGGCTTCATCGATTTCTCGAAAGTCCGATCCTCAAGGCCCAGCCCTTGACATGCCGCCGGCCCAGAACCGAGGAGACTCCCCATGAACAAGAGGGCAGGTCTGAGGATCGGTCATCGCAAGGCTGTGATCGCGATGATTTCGGAGGACGGTCAAGAGACCACGGAGACAACCTTCCGACGTGGAGCAGCACGTCCGCTTCTCGGGAAGGACGGACTCCGAGGACGGCCCGGGGGAGAATGCTGGGAGCCGGCAGTTCGAGAACCGCCTCAACCTCTACTACGATCGGGTCGTGGAGGTCGTTCGTGGGGCAGACACCATCCAGATCCGGCCTAGGCGGACGCGACCGAACTAACCGACGGCAGCCGACGCAGGCAGAATCATGAGGCCCCGATGAGCGACAAACGACGGGTCACAATGGACGAAGCGCCTGCGACGGGGACGCAGCTCGGGCTCAACGGAGGGACGATCGACCCTGATCCACTGTGAGGGCTTCGACGAGGAGTGCCAGGCCTACGCGCAGCGTGTGGTGGTGCGGGCCGTGCTGATCGAAATGCGGCCGCGCTGATCCACGGCCGGCGCGCGCTTCGACAGGCTCAGCGCGCCTGATCCCCCGCCGGCGCCCCACAGGCGGCCGGTAGAATGGTCGCGTGCGCGAAGGCGGAGAGGCGAAGGTGCCCCATGACGGACGAACTGTTCTCTAAGAAGCTGGTGGACTACCTGGACTCGCTGGTCCCGGAACGCGCCGAGGAACTGGCGCGGATGGAGGCCTTCGGGAAACGGACCGGCTTCCCGATCATCGGGCCGGCCTCGGGCCACTTCTGCTATCTGGCGGCGCGTTTGATCGGGCGCGGCAGGTGTTCGAGATGGGCTCGGGCTACGGCTACTCGACCGCCTGGTTCGCCCGGGCGGTGAAGGAGAACGGCGGCGGGCGGGTGGTGCACGTGGTGTGGGACGAAGACCTTTCGCAGAAGGCGCGACACCACCTGACCGCGCTCGGCTACGAAGACCTGATCGACTACCGGGTGGGAGAGGCGGTGGAGGCCTTGCGAGTTGACCCGGGCCCGTACGACCTGATCTTCCTCGATATCGACAAGGACGGCTATCCGGCGGCGCTGGACGAGATCGAACGCAAGCTGCGGCCGGGCGGTCTGTTGATCGCCGACAACCTTCTGTTGAGCGGATCGGTGATGGATCGTCGAGAGAAGTCGACGCGGGTGGAAGGGGTGCGGACGCTCACCCGCCGGGTGATGGACGCACCGGGATGGACATCATCGATCGTTCCCATCCGCGATGGGCTGCTGGTGGCGTGCCGCAGCTGAGGGATCGTCGGCGCCCCGGAAGCAAGTCCGAACGGCGCGGGGCCAGTCTCTCTACCCCGGGACGAATGCGGCCGTGATCCCACGAAGTCCCAAGGGATCATCGGTTCGCGGCCGGGGCGGGCGATCCGGAAACCCTACGCCAGACC
>CAVPYC010000002.1:0-171451 GCA_963709925.1 uncultured Chloroflexia bacterium | reverse complement strand
TTCGTCTAGGCTTGGCGGAAGGGTCGCTCGTCCCGACACGAGTATAGCTGTCCCGAGCGTCGGATAGTCAAATGCAACTTCGTAGCCGATGCCTTCCCCTCCTTTGACGTTGAGCAGGATCCGGTCAGGAGCCCCCAACGAATTGGCAAGACTTCGTGGGGTGGCGAGGTCAGGCGGCCCAGATTCCCATGAAAGGGAGACCAGGACGACCGTGTCGTTGACCCATCGCACGGAAACGGCCAAGGGCGCTCGACCGACGGCCTGCGATATGCTCTGAACCAATCGCTCTGGAGCCGACTCCCATCAGTGTCGACGAAGGGCTGCTCGTGAGAGACGTCGATCCCGAGGTGTGCAAAGAAGGCTTGGACGTCGGATGCATGTGAGTAGGCCGGGCCGGGGCCATTCCAGCAGGGAGGAGAGCAGGCAGTAGGTGAGAGGATCCCTTCGGCAATGTTGATGGCATCTTGGGATGTGAGGGACAGTGGGGTAGGGTGTTTGTTGCGGCTCCAGTTGCGCTGTAGAAGAGGGGATGGGCGAGGGCGTGTGGTGGGCGGGTACCTGGCTCGGCGAGATGGCGGTGGCTGTCAGGAGTGGCGGCTGTGTTTCTGCGAGCGGATCAGGCGCGGCAGCCCGCGAGCGAACTGGCGAAAAGCAGTGTGAGAAAGGGGACGAGCCACGGAATTGGGGCGTTGCGCGGCTGGGCACCGGCGGTACTGCGATGGTAACGACCATGGCCGTGTCCTCTACTGCCTCGGTGACGTTGCATGGACGCCTAACGGCCTCGAGCTGAGCCGCCTGGCCAGCCCAAGGCTAGTATCGCACAAACGCTAACCGTGGGCTGGCCAGGTCGGCTCCAGCGAGTTGTTCGGCGGCCGGCGGACCCTCATGGCACTAGGCGATGAGGTGACGGGCCTCTCAATAGACCAGTGTCTGGTGGGACTCCTTTGTCCATCGTGCGAGGAGGTCCATACTGCCTGACGTGATTCCGTCGATGAGAACGTCTGGCCCGAGCCCGCGGGCCTTGGCACAAGTGTGTCAGGTGGCGACTTCGCCTCTGCGCACAAGGGAGGACATCATCCGTTCCACGTTGTAGAAGCCCTCGTGGGTCTCTTGTCCGGCGACGGCACACTGGACGGAGTCGCCGACGAGGAACACTCGAATGCTCAGGTCTGGGTCCTTGGAGAGCTCCATGGCGTGGCGCAGGGCGTTGTACGGTCGCTCACTTCCATATGGCCCGTCATTGATGACGAACAGGAACTCTTTCTTGGGATCAGCCATGTTGCGCCTCCGTGTGAGTGTGGGCTAAGTGGGTGAGGTCCGGGATGCAGTTCCCCCTAGGGACGCGAGGATTGGACGCCGAACGGCCTCGAGCTGAGCCGCCTGGCCAGCCCAAGGCTAGTATCGCGCAAATCGCTAACCGTGGGCTGGCCAGGTCGGCTCCAGCGAGTTGTTAGGCGGCCTCGTCGGATACCACGGAGCGCTCGCGGCCCCATCGGAAACATATGCCCGGGCTGCTCCATTGGCTCTCCGCGCTGTGCTTGAGCAAGCACTTGAGTTGCAGATCGACCTGCCACTGGAGGTGAGGTATGGCTCGCTGTCGTCAAGTGCGAGACGGACCTGTGAGGATGGCCTCCGGTCGACCTGCGACGGTGAGAGTGGGGGACGATGGAAGCCATTGCACATGCCGTGGTCTCCGTATTGGCGAGATGCCTGCCCCAGTGAGGACCTCTACGGCTCGGAGGAAAGCCGCGCAGGGGATACGAGGAGAGCGAAGCTTCTAATCGGGAGAAGGTCGCTCGACTTCAGTCACGGTCGCAGGGGAACGCTGGGGCCGACTAGAGAGCGCGGCTGTGACGATCGTCTTGGCCATGGTGGTGTCGCGGAGAAACGTGGGGTGTGAGGGCGGTGTCGACGAGTGATATCTGTGGAAGTCCCACCCGGGCGCGAGGTGAGATACGGGACTCGGATACAGGACGCGCCAACGTCTCAGCTTCAGGAGCACCGAGAAGATGGCGAGCGGCGCGCACCTGGAGTCTTGCGGGATTCACGAGATCTGACTGGCGCCTTCGCACGCAGGAACTCGCGCTCGCGCGCCTAACGGCCTCGAGCTGAGCCGCCTGGCCAGCCCAGGGCTAGTATAGACGCAATCCTAGGACCCGGGCTGGCCAGGTCGGCTCCAGCGAGTTGTTAGGCGGCGCGATGAGGTGGGCTTTCCTAGGTAGTGGTGGAGGACCTATGCGGAGCCTCTCACGGGCTGTTTCTAGGTGCAGATGGAGAAGACCGGGAATATCGACTTGGGACAGTGGCTTTGCTTGGCGACCTCGTTTGTAGTCGAGATGGAGGAGCCCCCACAGCTCGGGTAATGTCAGAATCCCAATCAGGAATAGAACGCGCCCCGCAATGGAAGAACTTCGGTTCCCCCACATGAAGGCCTGAAGACGGAGTTCTCCGGACGTTGTCGTTCCGTAAGCTAGGAGAGTGTGTATGACATCGTGAACTTCGTACTTGGGAAGGAACGCGAACCCGGTTTGTCGAGAAAGGCCGCAGTGCGAGCCCCTAGACTGCCTGGGGGAAGGGCGCGAAGTTCCCTCCAGCGAGTATGGGAAGCGTCGTGGGTGACGAAGACATTCAGGATCGGCACGGAGGCGCCGATCATCCGGGCGACGATGCCGGCTCTGAAACCGTGCCGTGCGTGGGCGGTCATATGAAGCCTCCTGGGAGGTGGGATTGCCCCTGCAACTTCAGGAGCAGACGTGCTCCCAGCGTAGCATGCAGGACCTATCCGAACCGATCAGGGCAGTCGCAGGGACTCTCAACCTCCGAGCGACGCCTAACGGCCTCGAGCTGAGCCGCCTGGCCAGCCCAAGACTAGTATCGCACAAACGCTAACCGTGGGCTGGCCAGGTCGGCTCCAGCGAGTTGTTAGGCGGCCGGTACGTTCGAGGCAAGCTGGCAGATGACCTGATACCGTGGCGCGGCGGGATCGTTGAAGTCGCGAAGGCGGCCTGACCGTTCCGTCGGCCCAGCGTGATGTGAGCTGGCGATCTCCCGTGCCGCTCAGTCTCCGCTGGCGAGCAACGTCCTGGGCGACGAGAGAGCAACGGCGATGAGCGTCAGCTTGACCAAGCTGCGGCGATGAGCTAGCTAGGCTCGCCCTGATCTGGCCACGTAGGGCTTCGACCAGCCGGTTGTCGGGCGAGGACTCGCAGTTTCGGCTGAGGACGGGCGCACAGCATTCGCTGATTCCTGACGCAGTCGAGGCTGGAAGGCTCGAGCAGGCGGAGGATCGCAGGATTGCCGACTCGGCTCAGAGGCGTCGTGCGCACGAGGTGTCGAACCCCGCCCGTGGTCAGGCGCGCGATACCTGAGCGCCCGCGGCTTCTGCGGATGGATGGTTGAGTGCGCCTGTCAGATCGGTTGGTTCTGGCATCGAGCACGTGTCTCGATGGAGCGGGATTATCGACGTCTCATTATGCCGTGCACTGTCACGCTCGCTGCCAGCGGAGCGACCTGGGCCGCCTAACGGCCTCGAGCTGAGCCGCCTGGCCAGCCCAGGACTAGTATCGCACAATCGCTAACCGTGGGCTGGCCAGGTCGGCTCCAGCGAGTTGTTAGGCAGCCCAGAGTAGATAGGGCAGCATCTGGATACAGAGATTGCCGAGTCTCCTGACCGAGGTTAGCCGTACGTTGCACGAGGTCAGCAGCTGCCACGTGGATCAGCCGAACCTCGCAGGCGCACTTCGTGCGGCCTGAACGCCAGCAGTCGATGGACTTCCCGGAGATCGTGGATCTCCGGTTGAGCGGAGTTCTGAGCGGATGCTCCCGGCTGTGCGTCTGAAACAGTCAGCAGACGAATACGTCGTCCTCGCCCGGATGCTTCTGGTACGCAAAGTCCCTGAGGATCTGTCGCCTTGAAGAGCTGGCCACCATCCGTGCTGTAATAGACAGTGGGGCACTCGGAGGTCGCGACATGCAGGCAGCTCAGACAAGGAGATGGAAGTGAGGGGAAGTGGTCCGAAGAGCCTTGAGTGTGAGGATCGTCAAGAGCTTCCCTTGCTGGTGATTGGTCGGGCAGAGGGCGGCAGGCTGGGTGGAGTGGCGGAGCTCAGCATCGTAGCTCGCACCGGCCGAAGGCGGGACAGTCGCAGGCGCTTGAGACATCGCACTACCTCTGAGACTTAGGAGCGTCGTACCTAGCGGCCTCGACCTTACGGGCCGATGCCCTGGGATGCCTAACGGCCTCGAGCTGAGCCGCCTGGCCAGCCCAAGCCTAGTATCGCACAAACGCTAACCGTGGGCTGGCCAGGTCGGCTCCAGCGAGTTGTTCGGCAGCCCGAGAAGGGGCGATGCCTCCGCCTAGCGGGATACCTGTCAGCCGGAGGGCTAGACTCGGAATAGCAGTGTCATCCGACCGTGTTGCCATCCGGTGAGCTCCCCACCGCGATGAGCTCCAGATAGTCATCTGCTATCGGCCCTCTGCGCTCAGGCAGCATGTCCGGCCAGGCCCACGTTGATCGTCTACAAGGGGGGTCTCGGAGGGTAGAAACCTAGCTCCATCGGGAATCCCGCCTCCGTCTCAGGTCTAGCAGGATGTGCGGAGTCCGCTCACGTTGACGAGACTCTGCCCTTGCAGTGGTGCCACCATGACGGAAGCGTGCCCACCGTTGTCGGCCCAGAAATGGCGACGGACCAAGAGCGCCCCCGGCGGATGATGCCTGCGTGGCGTTATCGGTCAGTCTTTGCGAATGCACGTCTGACGTCGAACCCGAGGCTCATAAGAACGCCTACTCGTGCGGCCGAGCTCCGGCTCGATCAGTTCGCCCAAGGATGGCATGCAATTGATCGGCGCCTCGAATGTGAGTTGCCCTTGGCGAGATAGTCGATAGGCGGTCTTGGATGTGGCAGTGGTGAAGGAGGGTGGGCGATGGTGTCCGGGTTGCATGTCGGCGAGAGTGGACTGTCGCGACCGTCGGAGGGTAGCGGGGCGGGTGGAGGCCGGAAACGCCGCCTGCGAAGTGCCGCGACAGCAGTGCTAGACACCGGAAGGCATGGGGGCTTTCAGTGCTGGGAACCGGCGGTAGGCGGTGGGACCGACCATGTCGTATCTCCAATTTCCTCGGTGGCCCTGCCTGGACGCCTAACTACTGATTCTACAGAGATTCCCTCCCCAACGCACCCTGCCTCCACCTCGCGCACCCGGGCGCCCATGGAATCCCCTGCGCGGGGGATGTTAGGCGGAAGAACGGCGGGATAAGATCTTGAGAGCGGCTTCGCGTGGAAGGCGCCGGGGCCGCCAACAGGGGGAGCTCATGTCCACCGCCAGACCCGGCCTGCTCGAGCAGACCCGGCTCGTCCTCCGCCGGAAACACTACGCCCTGCGCACCGAACGCGCCTACCTGGCCTGGATCCGCCGCTTCCTGCGCCACCATGCCCTGCAGCACCCCAGAGACCTCCAGCCCCGGGATGTCGAAGCCTTCCTCTCCCACCTCGCCGTCCAGGAACAGGTCGCCGCACCCACCCAGAACCAGGCCCTGTGCGCCATCCTCTTCCTCTACAAGGAGGTCCTCGGCACCCCGATCCTGGAATCGCTCAACGCGGTCCGCGCCCGCGTCCCCCGCCGCATCCCCACTGTCCTCAGCCGGGACGAGGTCCGCCTGGTCATCGGTTGCATGAACGGACGCCACCGCCTGGTCGCTCAGCTCCTCTACGGCAGCGGCCTGCGCCTGATGGAATGCCTGCGCCTGCGGGTCAAAGACCTCGACTTCGACAACCGACAGATCATCGTCCGCGATCCAAAATGGAACCGGGAACGCACCACCGTTCTCCCCACGGCTCTCTTCGATCCGCTCCAGGTCCACCTGACCGGCGTCTTCCGCCAGTTCCAACTCGACACCGACGCCGAGGCCGCCGCCGTCATCCTCCCGCACGCGCTCCATCGCAAGTACCCTCACGCCGCGCGACGAGTGGCTTTGGCAATTCGTCTTCCCGGCGCGACATGCCACCTCCGACCCGCGCACCGGCCTGGTCGGGAGACACCACGTCGGGCCAAGCGGCACCCAGAAAGCCGTCTCACAGGCCGCCCGCAAGGCCCGTATCAACAAGCGCATCTCCTGCCACACCTTCCGTCATTCCTTTGCCACCCACCTGCTGGAGAGCGGTTACGACATCCGCACCGTCCAGGACCTGCTCGGCCACAAAGACCTCAAGACCACCATGGTCTACACCCACGTCCTCCAGCGGGGCGGCCTGGCCGTCCGCAGCCCCCTCGACTAAGTCTCCCCGTCTATAATCGACTTCGGCATGCCACCCCGCCTCCTGCTCCGCGGCGGCACTCTGGTCACCGACACCATGACCCGCCGCGCCGACCTCCTGATCGACGGTGAAACGATCGCCGCCGTCGGCGAGGCCTCGCCGCTCGAGGAGGCCGACGTCACTCGACGTCTCCGGGAGACTGATCCTTCCCGGGGGCGTCGATCCCCACACGCATTTTGACCTCCCCATGTTCGATACGGTCTCGTCCGACGACCACTACTCCGGCCACAAGGCGGCCGCCTTCGGCGGCACCACCACCGTCATCGACTTCGTCCCCACGCCTGCGGCTGGCCCCCTGCGAGCCGGCCTCGACCAGTGGCACGCCAAAGCCGACCCGAAGGCCGCCGTCGACTTCTCCTTCCACATGAACATCACCCGCCTCGACCCGCAGGTGCTCGCCGAAATCCCCCGCCTGCCGCAGGAAGGGGTTACGACGATCAAGGTCTTCACCGCTTACAACGGTCGCCTTCGCCTCCAGGACGGCGAGATCTTCCAGGTGATGCGCCGCGGCGCCGAACACGGCCTGCTGACGATGGCTCACTGCGAAAACGGCGATGTGATCGAAGTCCTCGTCGCCGAAGCGCTGGCCGCCGGTCACTCCTCCCCCGAGTGGCACGCCCTCACCCGGCCGGGCTGGGGTGCGGTCGAATCGGTGCTGCGGGTCATCGCCCTCGCAGCCCAGGCAGAATCCCCGGTCTACATCGTCCATATGAACACCGCCGGCGAAGTCGACCAGCTTCGTTACGCACGCCGGCAGGGTCTTCCGGTCATGGGAGAGACGTGCCCGCCGTACCTGTTCTTTACGATCGACGACTTGCGCCGCCCCGACGGAGCCAAGTGGATCTGCTCCCCTCCCGTGCGTACCACATCCGACAACGCCGGCCTCTGGCAGGGCCTGACCGACGGCACGATCCAGACCGTCGGCACCGACCACTGCCCGTTCTTCTTCGACGGCACGACCCCGATCGACTACGAAGGCCGGCCGGTCGCCATCCCCGGCAAGGAACTGGGCGCACACGACTTCACCAGGATCCCCAACGGTGTCCCGGGGGTCGGAGACCGGCTGCCGATCCTCTGGACCTTCGGCGTGGGCGCCGGGCGGATCTCCCCCCAGCAGTTCGTCGCCCTCACCTCCACCAACCCGGCGAAGGCCTTTGGCCTCCACCCGCGCAAGGGATCCCTGGAACCGGGAGCGGACGCCGATCTCGTCATCTGGGATCCGGACCGGGCCGTCAGGTACGGAGTCGAAGTCGCCCAGCATCGCACCGACTACAACTTGTATGAAGGCTGGGAGCTGAAGGGCTACCCGGAGACCGTTTTCCTGCGGGGAAGCCGGATCGTCGATCGAGGTCGCTGGCTTGGTCGCGCCGGGATGGGCCGCTTCCTGTCGCGCACGCCCGGAGCCCCCATTCTTTGACCGCCGCCAGGGATTCCTCCGAAAGGGAACCGCGATGAGCGCCTTGCCCGATCTGCCGCCCGAAGAGATCGTGCCGTTGTCGATGCGTCACAACTTCTGGACCTGGTCTGCTCAGGCCGAAGTCGATCCCCTGTCGGCCGTGCGTGCCGAAGGCGTCCACTTCTGGGACGCCGCCGGGAAGCGCTACATCGACTTCAACTCGATGATGATGTGCTCGAACATCGGACACGGCAACGAGCGGGTGGTCGCAGCCATCGCCGAACAGGCCCGCACCCTGGCCTTCGCTTCGTCCCAGATGGCGACGAAGCCGCGTGCGCTGCTGGGGAAGATGCTCGCCGAGATCATGCCCGGAAGACCTCAGCCGCTTCTTCTACACCCTCGGCGGCGCCGAGGCCAACGAAAACGCCATCAAGCTCGCCCGGGCGCATACCGGGCGGCACAAGATCCTCGCCCGCTACCGCTCCTACCACGGCGCCACGCACGGCGCGATGGCCGCCACCGGCGACCCGCGCCGCTGGGTCTGGGAACCGCTGCTGATGCCCGGCGTGGTCCACTTCTTCGATCCCTACCGCTACCGCTCGGTGCTCCATCGCGGCCGGGTGGAGGTCGACGAAGCCGAGTTCACCGCCGACTACCTCAACCAGCTCGAGGAGACGATCCGATTGGAGGGGCCGGAAACCGTCGCCGCCATCCTGGTCGAATTGGTCACCGGCACGAACGGGGTCATCATTCCGCCCGCCGGGTACCTGCAGGGTGTGCGCCAGCTCTGCGACCGCTACGGGATCCTGCTGATCTGCGACGAAGTCATGAGCGGTTTCGGCCGCACCGGGGAGTGGTTCGCCGTCGACCACTGGCAGGTGGCCCCGGATCTGATGACAATGGCCAAGGCGATCACATCGGCCTACGTCCCTCTGGGCGCCGTCGCCATGACCCCGGCGATCGCCGAGACCTTCGATCATCGCGTCTATCAGGGCGGCCTGACCTTCAACGGCCACCCGGTGTCGCTGGCCGCCGCCATCGCCAACCTCCAGGTCATCCACGACCTCGGCCTGGTCGATCGCGCTCGCCAGACCGGCAAGATCCTGGCACACCGCTTGAACGAACTCGGCGAAGACCACCCTTCGGTCGGGGATGTCCGCTCGATCGGGCTGTTTGCCGCCGTCGAGCTGGTCCGCAACCGCAAGACTCGCGAGCCGATGGCGCCCTTCAACGGCGCCAGCCCCGAGATGACCGCGCTGCGCAAGGATTTGCTGGCCCGCGGTCTCTACATCTACATCCACTGGAACATCGTGCTGGTCGTCCCGCCGCTGATCATCACGGAAGACGAACTCGCCGAGGGCCTGGATATCCTGGATCAGGGTCTGCGCATCACCGACCAGGCCGTCGGAGATTGACTTCGCATCTCCGCACCGAGCCTCTTGAGCCTTCCCCCTGCGGGTCTCGATCGGCGCCCTTCCACAGCGTGCAGGGGGAGGGGGAGGGTGGGGGTCCAAGGGGCGCCTCCCAGCCTCCCAACGCCACCCATGCTAGAATAGAAGAAGCCTCGAGTCGGCGGTCGCCCCAGGGCGGACCTGCGGCGGCGTTGGGCATCCCCGCTCATCGAGAAGCGCCTCCGGCTCCGTGAACCTCGTTCGTGAAGCGCGGATGGCTTACTGGGAAGAGTACGTCCGGCCCCAACGTATCGAAGATGCCCTCGCCGCTCTGTCTGCGGCGGATGGGGACGGTCGCGTCATCGCCGGGGGCACCGACTTGCTGCTGGATATCCAGCAGGGAAGGCACCCTCCGGCGCCGCTCCTGGTAGATGTAGCCGAAATCCCCGAGCTCACCCGGATCTCTATTGAAGATGACACCGCCACGATCGGCGCGGCCGTCATCCACGAGGCGATCGTCGATCACCCCGTCCTGCGGGCCCGCGCCACGGCCCTGGTTGAGGCCTGCGGCTTGATCGGCGGCCCCCAGGTGCGCCGTGTCGCCACGCTGGGCGGGAACGTCGCCCACGCTCTCCCGGCGGGCGATGGCACGATCGCCCTGCTTGCCCTGGACGCCCGGGCCGAACTGGCCGCCCCGCGCGGCCGTCGACAATTGCCCCTGGCTGACCTGTTTTCGGGTCCGGGTCAGACCACCTTCGACCGGGGCCGCGAGATTCTCACCTTCCTTTCCTTCGTCCCTGTCGCGGCATCGCGAAGGATCGGCCTTTGTCCGGGTCATGCGGCCCCAGGGCATTGCCATCGCGATCTTGAACGCCGCCTGCTGGCTTCGGCTTTCATCCGATGGGGCGATCGACTCCGCCCGGCTCGCCCTCGGCCCGTCCGGACCGGTCCCGCGGCGGGCCTTCGAAACTGAAGCAGCGATGGTCGGCTGGCGGCCGCACGACTTGGCCTGGGATTCCCTCGAGTCCACGCTATTAAAGGAAGCCTCGTTTCGAGCCAGCCCCCACCGCGCCACCCGGGAGTACCGTGAGCATCTGATCGCAACCACGCTTCGCCGCGTCGTCCTCCAGGCCGCCGAGCGGGCGTCACTCCTCGAGGTCGTCGCATGAAGATCGAGGTCAACCGACATCTCCATGACGTCGACGCCGGACCGGGCGAGATGCTGTCCGACGTACTGCGCTACCGGCTCGGGCTCACCGGAACCAAGATCGGTTGCGACGAAGCCGAATGCGGCGCCTGCACGGTGCTGCTCGACGGCCGGCCCGTGTTGTCGTGTACCTTGCCTGCCGAAAAGGCCGCCGGCCGAAGCGTGCGTACGATCGAAGGCCTGGCCGAGAAGGGACACCTCCATCCGCTCCAGGAGGCGTTCGTAACGCTCGGCGCGGTCCAGTGCGGTTTCTGCATTCCCGGACAGATCATGGCGGCCGTTCCCCTGGTGGAACGGACCGCAGATCCGACCGAAGAGCAGATCCGTCATGAATTGAAGGACACGCTGTGCCGCTGCGCCGGTTACCCGACCATCATTCGTTCGGTCCGGGCCGCTGCCCGCAATCTCCACCATCGGGAACCGATCGGACCACCGCGTTTCGCGGAGATTCCCGCGGGAGAAGTCGTCGGCCAGGTGATGCCCCGCCCCGACGCGGTCGCCAAGGTCACCGGCAAGACGCTTTACTCCGACGACTTCGCCTTCCCCGACATGCTGTTTGGCAAGACACTTCGAGCCGGCGTTCCCCACGCGACCCTGTCCAGGTTGGATGTCGATCGGGCGCGGGTGGTCCCCGGCGTTCACGCTGTTCTGACCGCGGCCGACATCCCTGGGGAGCACAACCACGGCCTGGTGGTCAAGGACTGGCCCGCCCTGATCGGCACCGGCGAGAAGGTCCGCTACGTCGGCGACGCCGTCGCCCTGGTTGCGGCAGACAGCGAGAGTGCCGCCGACCGTGCGTTGGCCTTGATCGAAGCCGAATACGAGCGCCTTCCGGTTGTCTCGGATCCGGTCCAGAGCCGGCGCCAGGACGCACCGCAGCTCCACCCCAAAGGGAACCTTCTCAAGCACATCAAGGTCCGCAAGGGCGACATCGAGGCCGGGCTCGAGCAGTCTCCGGTTCGGCTGGATGAGACCTACCATACGGCGATGACCGAGCACGCCTATCTCGAGCCGGAGTGCTCGATCGCCCGGATTCTTCCCGACGGCCGGTTGGAGATCGTGGTCGGGTCGCAGATTCCCTACGCCGACCGGGAACAGGTGGCCCGCTGCCTGGGCATGCCTCAGGATCAGGTTCGCATCATCGGCGCGCCGATCGGAGGTGGATTCGGCGGCAAGGAAGACATCGCCGGCCAGATTCATGCCGCCCTGCTGGCCCGGGCCACCGGCCGACCGGTCAAGGTCCTGTACGACCGCCACGAAAGCCTGCTGGTTCACCCCAAGCGCCACGCCACCCAGATCCGGGTGCGGCTCGGCGCCGCCGACGACGGAACCCTGATCGCCGCCGAAACCGAGTTGTACGGCGACACCGGCGCCTATGCCTCGCTGGGGGAAAAGGTCATGACCCGGGCCACCACTCACTCGGCCGGCCCCTACGTTGTGCCGCACGTCCGGGCCGACTGCTATGCCATGTACACCAACAACCCCCCGGCTGGCGCGTTCCGCGGCTTCGGGGTCACCCAGTCGGCGTTCGCCATTGAGTCGGCCCTGGACCAGGTCGCCGAGGCGATCGGGGCGGATCCGGTCGATCTCCGGCGGAAGAACGCGCTGCGCGTGGGAACGGCCACCAACACGGGACAACTGCTGACCGAGAGCGTCGGTCTTGTCGAATGCATCGATCGGGTGGATTCCGAAATGCGCCGCCGCGCCGGGCCGGATCCCTTCCGCCCGCGCCGGGTTGCCGGCAAGCCGCACCTGCGACGAGCCTGGGGGTTTGCCGCCGCCTACAAGAACACCGGTCTCGGTGGTGGCGCCCCGGATCGGGCCTCGGCCGAGGTCGAACTCTACGACGATGGGACGGCCGAAGTGCGCACCTCATCCGCCGAGATCGGGCAAGGGCTGGTGGCCGTGCTCCAGATGATCGCCGCCGAAGAGCTGCACCTCCGGCCCGAGCGTGTCCACGTATTGCTGTCCGACACCGACCTGACTCCCGATGGAGGCCCGACGACGGCCTCGCGCCAGACCTACGTGACCGGAAACGCCGTTCGACAGGCGGCCGAAGGTGTGCGCCAGGCGATGGCCGCCTCGCTCGCGGAACGGTACGATCTCCCGCCGGAGTCCATTCGTTTCCATGAGGGACTGGCCCAGGTGAACGGCCAGCAGGTGGGGTATGGGGAAGTGGTCACCCAGATGAAGGCCGAAGGACGCCAGTCCCGCGCCAATGTCGAGTACTGGGCCCCGACCACCCAGCCCCTGGGCACTCCCGAGGGGAAGATGCACTTCGCCTTCTCCTTCGCCGCCCAGGCGGCCGAGGTCGAGGTGGATGTGGAAACCGGAGAGGTGTCCGTCCTGACGGTCATCGCCGCCAACGATGTCGGGCGGGTGATCAACCCCGTGGGCCTGCTCGGCCAGATCGAAGGCGGTGTGATGATGGGGTTGGGCAATGCCCTCACCGAGGAGTTCATCGTCGAAGACGGGGTCGTCTTCTCCGACCGGCTGTCTCGCTACCGGATGCCGGGCATCGCCCACACCCCCGAGATCGTCCCGATCGTGGTCGAACATCCGACGGCCGACGGTCCCTACGGGGCCAAGGGCGTCGGCGAGATCTGCTCGATCCCGACAACACCGGCTATCACCAACGCCGTGTACTATGCCACCGGCATCCGGATCCGTTCGTTGCCGATCGATCAGGACCGGTTGGCCCTCGAGATCCGCGACCGTGGCGGCCCGCCGCCGGCAGATGAGGCCTGATGCTCATCCACAACACCCGTCTGATCACCTGGGGGGAACCGAACCAGATTCTGGAGGCCCGGGCCGTCCGCCTGGCCGACGGTACGATCGCCGAGATCGGCCCCGAAGCCGAGCTGCTGGGTCGATACCCGCAGGAAGAGCGGTTGGACGGCGGCGGGCAGTTCCTGATGCCGGGCAACATCTGCGCTCACACCCACTTCTACGGGGCGTTCGCCCGGGGCATGGCCATCCCGGGTCGGGCGCCGCGGGATTTCCCGGAGATCTTGCGCAAGCTGTGGTGGCCGCTCGACAAGTCGCTCACGCTCGACGACGTGCGGGCCTCGGCCGAGGTATGCCTGGTCGGACGCCATTCGCCACGGCACCACCACGCTGATCGACCACCACGCTTCGCCCAATGCCATCGACGGATCGCTCGACGTGATCGCCCAGGCGGTGGAGTCCAGCGGCTTGCGGGCCGTGCTGTGCTACGAGGTCACCGACCGTGACGGCCCCGACAGGGCCCGGGCCGGGATCCGCGAGAACGTCCGTTTCCTGGAACGCTGCGCCTCCGGACCGCTGGCCGGCCGGATTGCCGGCACGTTTCGGCCTGCATGCCAGTCTGACCCTCTCGGACCCGACGCTCGACGCCTGTCGGGAGGCCGCGCCCCAGGGAACCGGGTTTCATATTCACGTGGCCGAGCACGAGGCCGACGAATACGACAGCCTGGCCAGGTCGGGCATGCGCGTGGTCGATCGTCTCGAGCGAGCGCGGGATCCTCGGGCCTCGCACGATCACCGCCCACGCCGTTCACACCGACGCCCGCGAGGCCGAGCTGTTGCGATCGACCGGCACCTGGGTGTCCCATCAGCCGCGCTCCAACATGAACAACGGGGTGGGCGCGGCGCCGATCGAGTCGCTGTTGCGAACCGGAGTGCGGGTGGCTCTGGGGAACGACGGTTTCTCCAATGCAATGTGGGAGGAGTGGAAGGCGGCCTACCTGCTCCACAAGGTCTGGCACCGCGACCCGCGTCGAATGCCAGGCGACCTGCTGGCCCGGATCGCGGTCTATAACAACGCTGCCCTGGCAGAAGCCTTCTTCCCCGGAGCCCCGATCGGAACGATCGCGGCCGGTGCGCGGGCCGACCTGATTCTGGTGGACTATCATCCGACGACACCGCTTGCCGCGGGAAACCTCCCCTGGCACATCCTGTTCGGATTTCACGAGTCGATGGTCACCGCCACCATCGTTGCCGGTCGACTGCTGATGAAGGACCGAACCATGCTGACGATGGACCCGGCCGAAGTCACGGCTCGCGCCCGGGCCCGGGTGCCCGAGGTCTGGAAGCGCTATGCCGACTTCGTCCCGGCAGATGCCGATTAGGCAAGAAGCGGCCGGGGCGAGGCTCGCCCATCGTGTCCCTTTGCGTAAGGTTTGCGGGCGGCCGTGTGACCCTTACAAGAAATCGTTCGACGGCCACGCAGGATCGACTCTGACGGGGGTTCGGGGGAACCGCTGGGGGATGGGGGGAGCGAAGCTCCCCCCATCCCCCAGGCTCCTCAACCCCCTCTCCGCCCCGCGTCCTGTCATCGGATACCATGCACCTGGCGGAGAGGGGGCGGGGGTGAGGTGGGAGAAACGCCGCGGCCGAGGGAGGATTTCATATGACCGACGCACGCCTGATCCTGACGCTCGGGTTGATCGGAGGTACCGGCAACGAAGGTACCGGACTCGGCTATCGTTGGGCCAAAGCCGGCTACAACATCATCATCGGCTCCCGCTCCCTGGAGAAGGCCGAGGCGGCGGCGCAAGCCCTGAACGAACGGCTGGGCAGCCAGGCGGTGCGGGGGATGGTCAATGAAGAAGCCGCCCGGGCGTGTGACATCGCCGTCGTCACCGTACCGTATACCGCACACGGCGCCACCCTGGGGCCGCTGCGCGAAGCCCTGGCCGGCAAGGTGTTGGTGGATGTGACCGTGCCGATCCAGCCGCCTAAGATCCATGAAGTCCATCTGCCCTCCCGCCGGAAGCGCGGCCCAGGAAGCCCAGGAGGTGCTCGGCGAAGGCGTCCAGGTGGTCTCGGCTTTTCAGAACGTCTCGCACGTTCACTTGAGCGAAGACCACCCCGTCCCCTGCGATGTCCTGGTGAGCGGGGATCAGCCGGAGGCACGCCAGCAGGTGCTGCGTCTGGTGGAGGCCGCCGGGATGGTCGGCTGGGACGTCGGGCCGCTGCGGAACGCGGTGGTGGCCGAATCCCTCACCCCGGTCCTTCTCGGGATTAACCGCCGCTACAAAATGAAGGGCGCCGGGATCCGGATCACCGGGATCGACCAGTAGGCGAAAACCCGATGGGGTCTGCCGCCATCACTCTCACCGCCCTCCCGGATTTCCCCCTGATCGCGTCCGGCGACGACCTGGCGGTTCACGTGCAGGCATCGTTGTCGCGTGCCGGGCTGACCCTCCGGGAGGATGACATCCTGGTCTTCGGCCAGAAGATCGTTTCCAAGGCGGAGGGCCGGACTCGCGACCTGCGCCACGTCGTCCCCGGCGAGGCCGCCAGGAACCTGGCCCGCGAGACCGATAAGGACCCACGACTGGTGGAGCTGATCCTGTCCGAGAGCCGTCGCGTTCTCCGACATCGACCAGGGCTGATCATCGTCGAACACCGGCTGGGGTTCGTGTGCGCCAATGCGGGGATCGACCATTCGAATGTCGCCGGCGATGGTCCGGGGGACGACTCCTGGGTTCTCTTGCTGCCGGAAGACCCCGACGCCAGCGCTCGTGCGCTTCGCCGACGGCTGGGCGAGATCGCTGGCGCCGGGCCGGCGGTGCTGATCATCGATTCGCACGGCCGGGCCTGGCGCAAAGGCACCGTTGGTGTGGTGATCGGCGCTTCCGGTTTCCCCTGCCTGCTCGACCTGCGGGGCCGCCCCGACCTTTTCGGTTACCATCTGCGGGTCACGGAGGTCGGGCTCGGCGACGAGGTGGCCGCGGCGGCGTCGATGCTGATGGGCCAGGCCGACGAAGGCCGCCCCGTGGTTCACCTCCGGGGCCTCGAGTTTCCGGCCCGCGAAGGTTCCCTTGAGGAGCTGCTGCGTCCGGCGGCGCTCGACCTGTTTCGATGACCGTAGCATGAGCAGCCGGTTGAACCTCACCTCCGACGCCTGGAGCGGAACGCCCCGGTTTGCTCGGGACCGCATCCACGCACGACCGGCCGACACCCAAGGGAGACCATGACCGAGTCCTTCCCCGGAATCCCCGATCGGCTCCAGCATCTGCTGCGAGATGAAACCCGGGCCTTTGCGTTCCTGTCGACCATGATGCCGGACGGATCTCCACAGCTCACCCCGGTCTGGTTCGACGTGGTCGGCGGGAAGATCCGAGTTAACACCGCCGAGGGCCGTGTCAAGTGGCGCAACATGCGCCGCGACCGCCGCGTGGCCATCTCCATGCTCGATCCCGACAATCCCTACAGCTATATTCAGATCCGGGGCGAGGTGGAGGGCTGGACCACCGCCGGGGCCCGCGATCACATCGACCGGCTGGCCGGCAAGTACCAGGGCGCAGCGAAGTATGGCGGTCCGGCCGATGAGCAGCGGGTGATCTTCACCATCCGGCCCGACGCGGTCAGCCCGAAGGAATGAGCCAGCCCGCCGACGCGCTCGAACTGCTGCGTCGCCGCCGATCGGTGCGCCAATTCCTGGATGCGGCGGTAGACGACGCCGCCATTCGCCGGCTCCTCGAAGCGGCGCGCCTGGCGCCTTCCGGCCACAACCGCCAGCCCTGGCGTTTTGCGGTGGTGCGCGACCCGGCCCGCCGGGCGAGCCTGGCCGAAGCGATGGCGACCCGGCTGCGCCACGACCGGTTGGCCGATGGCACGCCGCCGGCCATCGTCGAAGCCGACGTGGTGCGTTCGCGCGATCGTCTGCTGGGGGCTCCCGCACTGATCCTGGTTTGCCTGACGATGTCCGACATGGACGACTACCCGGATACGCATCGCTCCAAAGCCGAGTTCCTGATGGCGGTTCAGAGCGTGGCGATGGCCGGCGAGAATCTCCTTCTGGCCGCAGCCGCCGAGGGCCTGGGCGCCTGTTGGATGTGCGGCCCCCTGTTCGCCGGAGACGAGGCGCGCCGCGCCCTCGATCTCCCTCCGGATTGGGAACCGCAGGGGGCGATCGTTCTCGGGTCTCCCCGCGAGGTACCAAAGCTTCGCGGAAGGTTGGGCATCGACACGGTGACCCGGTGGCTCTGAAAGTGGCGGCGCTCGCCGGCGGAGTGGGGGGCGCCAAACTGGCGCACGGACTCGCCCTTTCGCTGGCGTCGAACGACCTGACGATCGTGGTCAATACCGGCGATGATTTCGACCATCTCGGGCTGCGAATCTGTCCCGACCTCGACACCGTGCTGTACACCCTGGCCGGGATCGCCAGCCCACGAACCGGGTGGGGTAGACGGCGGGAGACATGGAGCTTCCTTGAGACTCTCGAGGACCTCGGCGGACCCACCTGGTTCCGCCTGGGAGACCGCGACGCCGCCCTCCACGTGCTGCGTTCGCAGCAGCTGCGAGAGGGGCAATCGCTCAGTGCGTTCACCATCGAGTTGGGCCGGAGTCTGGCGGTCGCCCCTTCCGTCCTCCCGATGACCGACGACATCGTTTCCACCGTCGTCCTTACCCAGGAAGGTGAAATGCCGTTTCAGGAGTACTTCGTTCGCCGGGGATGCGAGCCGCGGGTGCGCGGCTTTCGCTTTGACGGGATTGACCGGGCCCGTCCCGCGCCGGGGGTGGTCGAAGCCCTGTCGGGCGCCGACCTGATCGTCTTCTGCCCGTCCAATCCCTGGGTCAGCCTGGACCCGATCCTCGCGGTCCCGGGGATCCGGGAGGCCATCGCCGGGATCCCGGCGGTCGCGGTTTCGCCGTTCATCCGACGCAGGGCGGTCAAGGGGCCAGCGGCGAAGATGGCGGCCGAGCTCGGCCTGGAACCGACGCCGCCTACCGTGGCCGAGCACTACGCCGGCCAGGTCGATGGCCTGGTCTACGATGTCTCCGACGGCGACCAGGGTGGCTCGATCGCCCGCCTCGGGATTCGCTCCCTTCGGACGCGGACCCTGATGCGCTCCGAGCGCGATCGGGTACGCCTGGCGGCCGAGGTGGTTCGGTTCGGTGTCACCCTCGGGGAGCGGGAGCCGGCGTGAGCCTGTGGGCCATCGTGCCGGTGAAGCCCTTGCGCAGGGCGAAGTCCCGCCTGGCGGCGGTCCTCGGCGACTCGGAGAGAGTAGACCTCAGCCGCCAGATGCTGGAGCGGGGTCTGGATTGCCTGGCGGCGCTGTCCGAAGTCCGACGGACCCTGGTGGTCTCGCGCGACTCAGGAGTTCCTGTCGCTGGCCCGGTCCCACGGAGCGCACACCCTGGCGGAACGACCCCCGATCGAGTTGAACAAGGCCCTGCACCTGGCCACCCGCGCCGCCATCGGCGGGGGGGCCCGTCGGGTGCTCGTTCTGCCGGCCGACCTGCCCCTGGTCGTCCCGGAGGACTTGCAGGCGCTGTTGGCTCTTGCGTCTGATCCCCCGTCGGTGGTGCTGGCCCCCGATCGGCGTCAGGACGGCACCAACGCTCTGCTGGTCTCGCCGGCCGGTTTGATAGAATACGAGTTCGGACCGCAAAGCTACGACCGTCATCGAGCGGCCGCCCTGGCCGCCGGGGCGCGCGTGGCGGTGTGTGATCGCCCGGGGCTGGCTCTGGATCTCGACCTACCGGAAGACCTGGGGGTGTACCGGGAAGCGTCGGGAGGCAGGGCGGCCTGAACCCAGGAGCCCGCATGGCATCTCAACGAGTCGCCCTCTATCTCCAGGACGCCCACGATCTGCGCGACGGGCTGGAGATCGTACGCTACGCCGAGTCGCACGGCTTCGAAGCCGTCTGGCAGGCCGAGTCGCGCCTGGTGCGCGACGCCATCGTCCCGATGGCGGCCTATGCCGCCGTCACCGAGCGGTTGAAGGTCGGGTCGGGGGTGATCAACAACTGGACCCGGAACATCGGTCTGCTGGCGGCCACCTTCCTGACGCTGGACGACCTGGCGCCCGGCCGCATCCTGTGCGGGATCGGCGCCTGGTGGGATCCGCTGGCTGCCAATGTCGGGATCGAACGCCGCAAACCCCTGCTGGCGATGCGGGAGACGATCGAGGTGCTGCGCCGGCTCCTGGCCATGGAACGCGTCACCTTCCACGGCGAATTCCACCAGGTAGACGGGATCGAACTCGACGTGGTGCACGGCCGGCGCGAACCGCGACAGGTGCCGATCCTGATCGGCGCCACCGGGTTGAAGATGATGGAACTGGCCGGCGAGATCGCCGACGGGGTGGTGCTGAACTACTGCGTCCCGCCTGAATACAACCGGGAGGCGCTGGAAGCGCTCGAAGCCGGCGCTCGACGGGCCGGCCGCAGCCTCGACGACCTCGACCGCCCGCAGCTGGTGGTGTGTTCGGTGGATCACGACCGCCGGAAAGCGTTCGAACTCGAGTCGGGAGTTGCTGACCCAGTACCTGGCCCAGCAGCCCCACATCGCCAAGGCCAGCGGGGTGTCGCAAGACGTGGTGAAAGAGATCCAGTCGATCCTGGGTTGGCCGGCGACTCACGCCCAGATCCAGCAGGCCAAGCACCTGGTCCCCGATGCCTTGATCGAACGCATCACCGCTTCCGGAACCCCGGACGAAGCGCGGGCCAAGGTGGAGGAGTACCGCCGCTCCGGCGCCACCAGCCCGATCCTGTATCCGGTCGGCGGCGACGTCCGCTTGTTGATCGACACTTTCGCTTCGTGATCCGATGAAGCCCTCCGCTGCCGCACCGATCCGAATCCGCCAGCCGAATTCGAGCGGATGCTTCGTGTGCGGCCTGGAGAACGGACAGGGGTTCCGCCTGGCGTTCTACGAGACGTCTCCCGAGACGGTCGAGTCGGAAGCCAGCGTCCCCGAACACCATCAGGGATATCCCGGTTTCGTTCATGGGGGGATCTTGACCGCCTTGCTCGACGAGGCCGCCATGCGAGCGGCCGTGGTGGGAGAGCCGGAGCATCTGATGGTCACCGCCAGGATGGAAGTCCGCTTCCGGAAGGCGGCGGCGGTGGGGGTGCCCCTTCGCCTTCAAGGACGACTGCTGGAACGGCGTCGCAAGACGGCCCGCGCCCATGCGGAGATCCTTCTCCCCGACGGGACCGTGGCGGCCGAGGCCGACGGCCTGTTTGTCGATCACCCCGATTCGGGGATGCCCTCCGAGACTTCTGGCCGCCCTCGGGTGGCGGATCGTCGAGGACTAGGATCGCATGCCGGCTCTGAGGTACCTGCGCCCGAAATCGCTGGAGGAGGCCCGCAAGTTGCTGGCCTCCGGTCTGGCGCTGGGCGGCGGCACGACCATCACGCCGCACCGTCACAATCTGACCGCGGTCGTCGACCTGCAGGACCTTGGCCTGACCGACCTGCAATCCTCCCGCGGCACGGTGACGGTCGGTGCCTCCTGCTCGCTGCAGCAACTGATCGAAGCCGAAGGGACGGTTTCCGCCGACCTGGCGGCGGTCTGCCTGCGCGAGGCGGCCTGGAACCTGCGCAACATGGCGACGCTGGCCGGATCGGTGCTGGCCTGCGATGGCAGGTCCCCCCTGGTGACCGCTCTCCTGGCCGTCGGTGCGCGCCTCACCTTCGCCGGCGGGGAGGGTTCTGTCCTGCTGGACGAGTTGCTCGACAGCCGCCCTCTTGCGCCCGGGACCCTGGTCACGGCGCTCCTGTGGAAGAGCGCCGCCCGTCTTGCCTACGACCAGGTCGCCCGGACGCCGGCCGACCGGCCGATCGTGGCTGCGGCGGTTGGCCGCCCGGACGCCAAGTCGGTGCGGGTCGTGCTGGCCGGCTTCGGCGAACGGCCGATCCGGGTGCGGAAGGCGGAGCGGGCATTGAATGCCGGCGATCCCGCCACCGCGGCGCGGGCCGCGTCGGAGGCCTTTGCTGCAGCCGAAGACCGCTTGGCCAGCGCAGCCTATCGCTCGCATGTTGCCGGCGTCCTGGTGCGGCGACTCGCCTCCGAGGTGATGAGCGGATGAGGCTTCGGCTCACGCTGAATGGGACCCCGCGCAGCGCCTCGATCGCTCCCGAAGCGACCTTACTGGAGGTCTTGCGGGGCGAGTTCGGAGCGTTCGGGGTCAAGCACGGGTGCGAGACCGGCGAGTGCGGCGCCTGTGCCGTCTTGCTCAACGGTGAGCCGGTCAACTCGTGCGTGATGCTGGCGGCTCAGGCGGAAGGCAAGGAAGTCGTCACGATTGAATCGGTCGGGCAGCATCCCGAGCAGGGCTGGAAGTTGACTTCCGGTCTCGATCCTCTCCAGCAAGCCTTCGTCGAGACCGGCGCCATTCAGTGCGGCTTCTGCACCCCGGCAATGATCCTGGCCGCCCGGGCGCTGCTCACCGAAAACCCCGATCCCGACGAAGACGCGGTCCGCCAGGCGCTCTCCGGAGTCCTGTGCCGGTGCACGGGTTACCTCAAGCCGGTCCAGGCGATCCTGCGGGCGGCGGCGATGCTGCGAGGCGAAGACGTGCCTCCGATCGACGGCTACCTGACGCCGCCGGCGGCGTTCGACCTGGGGCATCCGCACCCGACCGAGCCGTCCGATCCGGGCCTCGGCCCCGAGGTGCTCACCCGCACCGGGATCATGCCGCAGATCCGCGTCGCCACGGATACCCGCGGCTGGTCTTCGGTAGGCCGGCCCGAGCCGAAGGTCGACGCGGTCAAGCTGGCGCAAGGGAAACCGGCCTTCGCCGCCGATATCGAGATGCGCGGGATGCTGGTGGCCAAAGTCCTGCACAGCCCGCACGCCCACGCGCGGATTCGCCGCATCAACCCCTCGCGGGCGCGGGCCCTGCCCGGGGTGGCGGCGGTGCTCACCTGGAAGGACGTGCCGCGGGTCGTGTATTCCACCGCCGGTCAGTCCGACCCGATCCCCGGCCCGCTCGACACCTTCTCCCTCGACCGGAAGGTTCGGTTCGTCGGGGACCGGGTGGCGCTGGTGGCGGCGGAGACCGAAGCGATCGCAGAGAAGGCGCTCGGCCTGATCGACGTGGACTACGAGCTGCTTCCGGCGATCCTCGACCCGCGGCAGGCGATGAGCGACGGCGCGGTGGTGATTCACGACGAAACCGAATACGTACCGTTCGGCGAATCCGATCCGACGATCAACCGGGCCGCCCACATCCACATCGATATCGGGGATGTCGAAGCCGGGCTGGCGGAAGCGGACCAGGTGTTCGAGGGGGAGTACGAGGTCCCCAAGGTCCAGCAGGCATCGATCGAGCCGCACGTGGTGGTCACGTACTGGGACGAGGACGACCGGCTGGTGATCCGCACCAGCACCCAGGTCCCGTTCCATGTGCGGCGCCAGCTGGCGCCCGTCCTGGGGCTGCCTGCGAAGCGAATCCGGGTGATCAAGCCGCGCATCGGCGGCGGTTTCGGCGGCAAGCAGGAAGTGATGGTCGAAGACGTGGCGGCGCACCTGACCATCGCCACCGGTCGACCGGTGCGCTTCCAGACCACCCGCGAGGAGGAATTCAGCTTCGCCCGCTCCCGACACCCGATGCGGATCAAGATGCGCACCGGGGTGAAACGCGACGGGACGATCACCGCCAACGAGATGACGGTGCTCTCCGACACGGGCTCCTACGGCTGTCACACGCTCACCGTGACCGGGAATACCGGCCACAAGTCGATGGCGCTGTACGTCGGGGACGGCGAGTATCGCAAGTCCCCCAACATCCGCTTCCACGCCGACGTGGTCTACACCAACACGCCGCCGTCCGGAGCGTTCCGCGGGTACGGCGTGCCGCAGGGCTTCTGGCCGGTGGAACGCCACATGGAACGGATGGCCCGGGCGCTCGGGATCGACCCGATCGAGTTCCGGCTCAAGAACGCATTGCGCTCCGGCGAACTGCACCCCTTCTCGACCGCCTGGTCGGAGGGTCGCGAGCCGCGGCCGGAGACGATTCAATCCTGTGGGCTGGAGGAATGCGTCGCCCAGGGCGCGGCCGCCATCGGCTGGTACGAGAAGGCCGGCAACGCTCGCTGGCGCCGGGTGGCCGGAAAGCCCCACCTGCGCCGCGGCATCGGGGTGGCCACGGTGATGCAGGGCACCGCCATCCCGTACCTCGACATGGGCGGAGCCAGCCTCAAGATCAACGACGACGGCTCCTTCAATCTGCTGGTGGGCGCCACCGATCTGGGCACCGGCTCCGACACGGTCCTGGCGCAGATGGCGGCCGAAGTGCTCGGTGTGCCGGTGGCCGATATCCTTGTGTATTCGTCCGATACCGACTTCACCCCGTTCGATAAGGGCGCCTACGCCTCGAGCACCACCTATATTTCCGGGGCGGCGGTGGTGCAGGCGGCGGAGAAAGTGGCCGAGAGGATCCGGATTCGCGCTGCCCGGATGTTGAGCGAGAAGGGCGGCAAGAAGGTGCGCGCCACCGCGGTCAGGCTGGCCGACCGGCAGGCCTGGGGTCCCGACGGGACCTCGGTCACCCTGGCCGAAATCGCCCTGGATTCGCTGCACCACCAGGACCAGGAGCAGATCATGGCGGTGGGCTCGTACGTCTCGCCGGTCTCCCCGCCGCCCTTTGCCGCCCAGTTCGCCGAGGTGACCGTCGACACCGAGACCGGCGCGGTGCGCGTCGATCGCCTGGTGATGGCGGTCGATTCGGGGGTGATCGTCAATCCGCTCACCGCCTCCGGTCAGATCGAGGGCGGGATGACCCAGGCGCTGGGATACGCGGTGTGCGAGGAAATGACCTACGATGAGGCGGGCCGCCCCCAGGAGCAGAGCTTCTCCGATTACCATCTCTTCCAGGCGCACGAGATGCCAGACCTGCAGACGATCTTCGTCGAGACCATCGAACCGAGTCATCCTTTCGGGGTGAAGGCGGTGGCCGAGATCCCGATGGACGGCGTGGCGCCGGCGGTCGGCAACGCCGTGCTGGATGCCTGCGGCGCCGACGTGCGCATCGCCCCGATTACACCGGAACGAGTTTGGCGGGCGCTGCAAGAGAGTCGATCCAAGTGATGGGCACGGGCGGGCTCGCCGGACTCAGACGAATCTGTGTTCCGACCCAAGGTGTACCCTTCGGCCTCACCCCCTTTCCCCCTCTCCGCTTTGGGTTGAGACTTCGCAAGGGAAGAGCTGGCGGAGAGGGGAGGTTGGTCTGGGGGGAGGGGGAGCGAAGCTCCCCCTCCCCCCAGGAATTCGTTCCCCTCCCCCTGGGATGCAAGATCTCGAAGGAGATTCGGGGTCTCAGGGGGAGGGGAAGGGGTGGGGGTTCGGGGCTGGCCCGAGGCGAAGACATGGCTGACCTCTATTCCCGCCTCACCGCCCTCGAGAAATCCGGCCGGCCGGCGGCGCTATGCACCGTCGTCCGCACCCAGGGATCCGTCCCGCGTCACGCCGGCAGCAAGATGCTGGTGTTCCCGGATGGCTCGATCGAAGGGACCATCGGCGGTGGTGAGATGGAAAGCCGGGTGGTGGCCGAGGCGATCGAGGCGATGGCTTCGGGGACGCCCAGGATCGTCCCGTATTCCCTGTCCGACCCCGACGAAGGCGACCCGGGCGTCTGCGGAGGCGAGCTGGAGGTGTTCGTGGAACCGATCGGTCGCAAGTCCACGATCGTCGTATTCGGAGGCGGGCACGTGGGCCAGGCGGTGGCCCACCTGGCCCACTGGCTGGGATTCCACACGGTGGTCGCCGACGACCGGCCCGAGTTCGCCTCCCCCGAATCGGCGCCCGACGCCGACCAGCATATCGTCTGCTCGCTGGCCGAGCTTCCCGGGCGCCTCGCCATCGACGCCCAGACCTATCTGGTGCTGACCACGCGCGGGGTTCCGGTGGACGTCGAGGGTTTGCCGTCCCTGCTCGAGACCCCCGCCGCCTACATCGGCGTGATCGGCTCGAGGCGGCGCTGGGAAACCGCCGCCGGGGAGCTGCAAGCCCGCGGAGTGCAGGCCGACAAACTCGAGCGTGTGATCTCGCCCATGGGGCTGGAGCTCAATGCCGAAACACCGGAGGAGATCGCCGTGAGCATCCTGGCCGAGATCGTGATGCTCCACCGCGGCGGCAGCGGCGACCCGATGCGCCATCAGCTGCGGCAGCGGCCTGCGGCGCGGGCCGGCTGAGGCCGGCGACACAGGGATCCCGACCACATGTGGCAGCGCTACCTGACCCCGAAGACCCTGGACCAGGCGCTGATAGCGTTGTCGGCGCACGGCGCCAAGGCCCGGATCGTGGCCGGGGCCACCGACCTGATCCTCGAGCTCGAGCGCGGCCAGCGCCCCGGGGTTTCGGTGTTGGTTGATCTCACCCGTCTTGTCGGGCTCGACCGGATCGAGATCGGCCCGGACGGATCGATCCACATGGGGCCTCTGGTCACCCACAACCAGGTGGCGGGATCTCCCTTGATCCAGGAAAGGGCCATGGCTCTGGCCCGGGCCTGCTGGGAGGTGGGCGCACCGCAGATTCGGAACCGGGCCACTGTCGCCGGGAACCTGATCACCGCCTCTCCGGCCAACGATTCGATCACACCCCTGCTTGCGCTGGAGGCGTCGGTCACACTGCGGAGCAGCGGGGGAGACCGCACGGTGCCGCTCTCGGAGTTCTACCGCGGCGTCCGAAAGACGGTGATGCAGCCCGACGAGATCCTGACCGACATCGCCTTCCCCGTCCCGCCGGAAGGGACCCGCAGCGCATTCGTCAAGATCGCCCTGCGACGCGCGCAGGCCATCTCGGTGGTCAATGCCGCCGTGGTGGTCAGCTTGAGGGCGGGCAAGGTGTCGCGGGCGGCGGTTGCCCTGGGGTCGGTGGCGCCGACCGTCATCCGGGCGCCGCACGCGGAGTCGGCTTTGGTGGGTCGTCCGCTGACGCCGGAGGTCTGGGAACGCGCCGCCGAGGCCGCCGCCGGCGAAGCCCGACCGATCGACGACCTGCGCGGTTCCGCCGGCTACCGCCGGGAGATGGTGCGGGTGGCGGTGCGGCGCGCCCTTCGTTCCCTGTCGCAGACGGAGCAGGCGCCAGGGATGCCCGCCCGCCCGGTGATGCTGTGGGGCCAGGGACCTTCCGCCTCGGCCGGCGGTTTCGAACACGACGCCCACCGGCCGATTGAAACCACGATCAACGGACGGCGGAGGCGATTCGAGTCCGGCCAGGACCTGACCTTGCTGCGTCTGCTGCGCGATGAAGGCAAGCTGATCGGCACCAAGGAGGGCTGCGCCGAAGGCGAATGCGGGGCGTGCACGGTCTTCCTCGACGGGGCGGCGGTGATGTCGTGCATGGTGCCCGCTCCCCGCGCCCACGGCGCCGAGATCGTGACGATCGAAGGATTGGCCCGGAACGGAGATCTCCATCCGGTGCAGCAGGCCTTTGTCGACCAGGGCGCGGTCCAGTGCGGCTACTGCACCCCCGGCTTCCTGATGGCGGCGGCCAAGCTCCTGGAAGAAGTGGAGCATCCGGATCCATCGCAGCTGCGGGAAGCGATCACCGGGAACCTGTGTCGCTGCACCGGTTACTACAAGATCCTGGCGGCCATGGAACAGGCCGCCCGGTCGACGTCTCCGGCGCCGGCCGGAAGCCGATAGGCAGGAGGCCAGCATGGGCTTTGATTCGAGTTGGCGCTCGCGACAAACCGACGCGGAACGGGAGAAGAAGCGGCGGATGAACCCCGCCTGGCGTGGGGTGGGCTGTCTGCTGATGGTGATCCTGGGGGTGGGCGGCTACCTGTTTTCCAACTGGTTCCTGGTGCAGAACTACATCAACGGCTGGGTCTACCTTCCTCCGGCCGTCATCCGCCCTGCTTTCGCTCCCACCCTTCCACCCGGCACCCTGGTCAGCCTGGCGGTCGGGATCGTGTTCATGATCTTCGCTTACCTGGCGCTGAGCGTGGTCTACGCGATTGCTTTCCCGTTCAAGCCCGGAGAACACGACCTGCCGCCGTTGAAGCGCAGCCGGCGGCAGGCCCGACCACGCTGAGCCGGCTGCGGATCTCGATGGGCACCACCCGTCCACCTGGCGTGCACGTCGTCTAGGAGAAACCGCTTGGATCGCACCGTTCCCCGGACCGGCTCGGAAGACATCCAGCTCTACATCCGGACCTACTACTCGCTGTTGCGATCCTCGGCGGACGTCCGGATCCGGACCCTGGAAGAGGCCCACGCCCGGATGGGATCCTCCCTCCACCCGCAAGCCGCGCCCGATCGAGCCCGACATGTCGGCGTTGATCTACAGCACCCTGCGCCTGCCCTCGGTCCTTCCGCGGGTGCGGCGGGTGATTCTCGGGCAGACGCCTGAGCAGTTCCGCAACCACGGATTGGGCGAGGTCGAGGAGTGGACCGAAGTCGGCTCTCCGGCGCGCCGCCGCCGCATGTTCTACGACGGCCAGTCCACGCTGGCCTGCTACGTCGCCAGCGGCACGGACATCGACGACCTGGTGCCTTTGCTCACCGCCTACCAGATCGAATGGAACAAGCTCCACGCCCGAATCCGAGGCGAGCAGGTGCGGGCGTTCCTGCGGGATCCGGTCGACACCGAGGACGGCCTGGCGATCCTGGCACGCGGCATGGGAATCGCCCCTGACGACCTGGAGCGGCTGCGCCAGGTGTGGGGAGCGGAGTTCTGGGAGATCCTCCGTCGCCTGGCGGCAGGAGAGCTCGATCTCTCGGTGCGGCTTCTGGCCGGCTCGTGGAACGACTACCGCCGGGCGACTTCGCTCTGGCTGTCGCACATCCTGGAGGCGACCCCGGCGCTCGCCACCCGGCCGGTCTATTTCGTCTCGAGCAACACCCACAGCCTGGTCAATCTGCTGAGCGGATTTGCGCTGCAGGAACAGGCAGGCGTGCTGGCGTATGTCGAGCGGACGGATCAGGGCGGCCTGCTGGACGAGTGGCGCGACATCGAGGCGCGCAACGTGCCTTCCAGCCGGGAGAACTTCCTGTACTACGCATTGAAGAAGATGCTCACCACGCCCGAAGGGGCCGGGCTCCGCGAGCAGCGGGCCGCCCTCGAACGGCAGGGGGGTATCCTGCGCATCCCCAGCGAGCACGGCTTCGATATCCAGGCGCAGGTGATCGACCTGGCGCTGCTTCGCAGCGACGGCCTCGACCCGCGCCTGCAGCTGGACGGCATCCGGGAGATCGCCAACAGCGAGGCCATGCTGCTCAACATCGACTATCCGCTCGGCCTGGGCGCCTACCTGATCCTGACCGAAGTCGCCAAGCGGGTGGGCGAGCTGCGCGGGGTATACATCATGGGCAAGGCCGCCACCCTGAACGGGGTGATCGGTGACGTCATGATCCCCGGCGTCGTCCACGACGAGCACTCCCAGAACACCTACCTGTTCCAGAACTGCTTCACCGCCGAAGACGTGGCCGACGACCTGACCTACGGGACCGTCCTCGACAACCAGAAAGGCGTCAGTGTCCGGGGCACCTTCCTGCAGACGCCGCGTTACATGGACGTCTTCTACCGGGAGGGCTACACCGACATCGAGATGGAGGCCGGGCCGTTTCTTTCGGCGATCTACGAGATCTCGCGGCCCAAGCGCCACCCGGAAAACGAGATCGTGAACCTGTACAGCCTCCCGTTCGACCTCGGCCTGCTCCACTACGCTTCCGACACACCGCTGAGCAAGGGGCGCAACCTCGGGTCGGGTTCGCTGTCGTACTTCGGGATGGATCCGACCTATTCGGCGGCGTTGGCCATCCTGCGACGCGTCTTCCGCCTCGAACTCGACCGTCTCGGCCGCAAGCCGGCCCGGGCCGCGGCCGGTCGGAGAGTCCTGATTCGATGACGGTCGTCGGCGAGTCGCTCCGCGCGCATCGACGCCCTGGGCAAGGTGACGGGCGAGACGCTTTACCCGGGGGACCTGTATCCCGAGGGCGCCCTGGCGATGAAGATCCTGTTCGCCGGACGGCCCGCACGCCGCGTCATCTCCATCGAACCCGGTCGCGCTCTGGCCCATCCCGGGGTGGTCGCGGTCTTCACTGCCCGCGACGTTCCCAACAACGAGTACGGGCTGATCGTGCCCGACCAGCCGGTCTTGTGCGGCCCGGGGACTTCCAAGCCCGGAGCGGATCGGGTCCGTTTCGTCGGCGACCAGGTGGCGGTCGTGGTCGCCGAGACCGAGACGGCCGCAGCCGCCGCTGCCAGGCTGATCGATGTGGTCTACCAGGACCTGCCGGTTGTCGCCGACCTCGAATCGGCGTTGGCGGCCGGCGCCACGATCCTTCATCCGGATCACGAGAGCAATGTCTTCTGCCACTACCGGATTCGCAAGGGCGACGTCCCGGCGGCGCTGGCGCGGTCGGCGGTCGTGGTGCGGCGCGAGTACCGGACCCCGATGCAGGAGCACGCCTACCTGGCACCGGAAGCCGGAATCGCCTACCTCGACGACCAGGGTCGGGTGACGGTGGAGGTGGCCGGTCAGTGGACACATGAAGACCGCCAGCAGATCGCCCACGCGCTGGGTCTGCCCGAGGATCAGGTGCGGGTGATCTACCCGGCCATTGGCGGCGCCTTCGGCGGACGCGAAGACATGTCGGTCCAGATCGTCCTGGCCCTGGCTGCCTGGCGGCTGGCGCAGCGCGGGATCCGCCGCCCGGTGCGCATCGTGTGGTCGCGCGAGGAGTCGATCCTCGGCCACCACAAGCGGCACGCCTTCCTGCTGCGCGCCACGTGGGGCGCCGATGCGCGACGGGAAACTGCTGGCGGCGGACATCGAAGTGCTCCAGGACGGAGGCGCCTACGCCTACACCTCCACCAAGGTACTGGGCAACGCCACGTTGATGTGCACCGGTCCGTACGAAATCCCGCACGTGTCGGTCGACGCCTATTCGGTGTACACGAACAACATCCCCGGCGGGGCGTTCCGCGGCTTCGGCGGTCCGCAGGGCGCCTTCGCCGCCGAGAGCCAGATCAACCTGCTGGCCGAGGCGCTGGCGATCGACCCGGTCGAGATTCGCCGGCGGAATGTCCTGCGGGAAGGTGCGCTGCTCTCGGTTGGAACACCGCTGCCCAAGGGCGTGTCGATCACCCAGGTGGTCGAGCGCTGCGCCGGAGGAATCAGGCTGGACCCGGTCGGAGGGCGGATGGCAGGCGCCTCCCAGGGAACGAGCCGGTCGGCCCGAGGCCTCCCACCTCCGCCGAGGCATCGGATTCGCCTGCGCCTTCAAGAACGTCGGGTTCTCCTTCGGCGCTCCCGAGCAGTCGTGGGCCACGGTCGAATTGCAGGGCCGCAGCGAAGTCGAACGGGCCGTTGTCTACCACGCCGGCGCCGAGTGCGGGCAGGGCGCCCACACGGTGATGGTCCAGATGGCCGCCGAAGCCCTGGGTCTCCAGCCGTCACAGATCGACCTGGTGGTCTCCGACACCGCCCGCACCGACGACTTCGGGGTCGGCCTCGGCCTCGCGCATGACCTTCATGGCGGGCAACGCCATCCGGGGTGCGGCGCGGGCGGCCCGCAAGAAATGGGACGAGGAAGAACGACCGGCGGTCGCCGTTTTTCGCTATCGGCCGCCGAAGACCACGCCGTTCGATCCGAAGACCGGCAAGGCCGACCCCAACTTCGCCTACGGCTACGTGGCCGAGGCCGTCACGGTGGAGGTCGACCTCGAGACCGGCCACGTCCGGTTGCTCGACGTCGTCTGCGCCGACGACGTGGGCAAGGCGATCAATCCGCAACAGGTGGTCGGGCAGGTGGAGGGTGCGGTGGTCCAGGCGGCCGGCTACGCCGTCCTGGAGAACTTCATCCAGCAGGACGGGCTGGTTCGCACCGCCCATTTGTCGACCTACCTGATCCCGACCGTTCTCGATATCCCCGACCGGGTTCACACCGTGATCCTGGAAATGGCCGATCCTCTCGGACCCTGGGGGGCGCGCGGGATGGGCGAGATGCCGTACCTGCCTCTGACCCCGGCCGTAGTGGCCGCAGTCCACGACGCCACCGGGGTCTGGTTCCACGAGTTCCCGCTGACACCGGAACGGGTGCTGGCCGGCCTGCGCGCCGCCGGCGTCGGCTGAGGCTCCGATGCCCGGACCCATGGTCGTGATCCGCGGCGGCGGAGATCTGTCCACCGGGGTGGCGGCGCGGCTGCATCGTTCCGGGTTCCAGGTGGTGGTCCTCGAGATCGAGCAGCCGCTGGCTGTGCGACGGCTGGTCGCGTTGGCAGAAGCCGTGTTCGCCGGAACGGTTCGAATCGATGAATTCGAGGGACGTCTGGCGCAAGATGCCGAGGCCGCCAGGTCCGTCCTGGCCTCGGGCGAGATCCCGGTCCTGGTCGATCCCGTGGCTGCGAATCTGCCGAGGCTGGCGCCGGTGGCGGTCGTCGATGGGCGGATGCGAAAAGCGCCCGGTGACGGGCCCCGCCCCGAAGCCTTCCTGATCGGACTGGGCCCCGGGTGGATCGCGGGTGAAGACTGCGATGCGGTCGTCGAGACCCAGCGCGGCCACGATCTGGGGCGAGTGATGTGGCGGGGGTCGGCTCACCCCGACACGAAGACCCCCGAGCCGGTGGAAGGCTATTCCGTCGACCGTGTGCTGCGGGCGCCGCGCCAGGGAGTGGTGCAGGGAATCGCCGCGATCGGAGACGTGCTGCGCCGGGGGGATCCGGTGTTCACGGTGGACCGGGAGACGGTGACCGCGCCGTTCGACGGCGCTCTGCGCGGGCTGCTCCACGACGGGATCCGCGTAGAGCAGGGCTTTAAGGTGGGTGATCTCGATCCCCGCCTTGATCCTCGCTATTGCCGTCAGATTTCCGACAAGGCACTGGCGGTGGGAGGCGGTGTCCTGGAGGCCCTGCTTTCGCAATCCTCGATCCGCCGTCAACTGGCGGGATGAGGCGCGATGTTTCGTGATACGCCGAATCGAATCCGGAGTCGGCAACGAAACTACGGGCGATTCGGACTTCCTCGTCGCCCGGGTTCCGCACAACACGAGATTCCTCCGGTAGACAGAGGTGGGGGTGTTTCCAGGGTTACGGCTCGACCGCCAAACCCTGGGCCACTACGGCCAGGCGCAGCATGCGCCTGACCGATGCGCTTCGTCTTGGGCCGGGCCGGACGGTGGCTTTCACCGGCGCCGGGGGAAAGTCGTCGGCGCTGGAAGTGTTGGCGCGTGAGAATCGTGGAGCTGTTCCCCTCGTGCTGACCACGACCACCCGCCTGGGTTCCCCGCAGAAGTCGATGGCCGAGTTGCACCTGATTGCGCACACCCCGCAGGATCTCGGCGCGCTGCGCCTGGACCCGCACGCACCCGGTCCTGGTGACGGGTGCGGAAGATCGCGCACAGGACAAACTTCTGGCGATCGGACTCCACAACGATCGATGCCCTCGCCGCCATCTGCCGCGCCGAGGGCGCGCTTCTGGCGATCGAGGCCGACGGCGCGCGCGGCCGGCATCTCAAGACGCCGGCGGAGCATGAGCCGGTCGTGCCATCGTGGGTGGAAGTGGTCGTCCCGGTGGCGGGGCTGGCCGCGCTCGGCAAACCCCTGGACGGGGCGACGGTGCACCGACCCGATCGGGCGGCGAAAGTGCTTGGGATCCGGAGAGGCGACCTGCTCACTCCACGGCATCTGGCAGACCTGTTGACCTCGGAGCAGTCCGGCTTGAAAGGCTTGCCGCCCACGGCGGAGGTCCGTCTTCTCCTGACCGGGGTCGAAGGAAGGAACCCGCAAGCTCGCCAGATCGCAATCGAGGCGCTGCTTCACCCACGGGTTCGGTGTGTGCTGACGTCCGACCTGGCCGAGTCGGACCCGGTGGCCGGGTCCTACGGGAGGACCGCGGGTGTGGTGTTGGCGGCCGGGGAAGGGACCCGTCTGGGCCAGGTCAAGCCCCTGGTCGAGTGGAAAGGAAGACCCCTCGCGAGCTACGTGGTGGATGCTGCCCGGCTGGCCGGTCTGTCGCCGATCGTGATCGTGACCGGCTACCGGGCGGGCCAGGTGGAACAATCGTTGGCGTCAACCGACGTGATCGTCGTGAACAACCCTGCCTGGGCGGAAGGGCAGAGCACCTCCGTTCGGCGAGGGGTGGAGGCCATCCAGGCGGTCGCCGAGGCCGTGGTTTTTCTCCTGGCCGACATGCCCCGGGTCTCGCCGGAAACCATTCGGAAGATGGTGGCCAGGCACACGGGCGGTTTGCCCCGCATCGTGGCTCCGGTCGCCGGCTCGCGCCGAGGGAACCCGGTCCTCTTCGACCGGTCCGTCTTTGCCGAGTTGAAAACCCTCGGAGGGGATCAGGGCGGGCGTGTCCTGTTGGATCGGCATCCCTGGGAACCCGTGGAGGCCGACCCGCAGGAGTTCTTCCAGGTCGAGCGCCCGCAAGACCTCCAGACTTTGAGAGACCTCGAATGATCGCGGGCCTGGTGTTGGCCGCCGGGAGGTCGCGGCGGATGGGGTCTCCGAAGCTGATCTTGCCCTGGAAGGATGGGCAAACGGTGATCGAGGCGACCGTCGCGGCGCTGCGCCAGGGCGGTATCGACCGGGTCGTGGTGGTGGTCGGAGCCGACCGGGTTGGGGTGGAACAGGCGCTGGCAGACCTGGAGATCGAGTTTGTTCCCAACCCGGACTTCGAGGCCGGGGAAATGCTGTCGTCGATTCAGGCGGGGATTCGCGCCATGGCCGGCCAGGTGGAGGCGCTGATGCTCCTGCCCGGAGATCTGCCGGGAGTGCGCTCATCGACGGTCGAGGCGGTACGGCGGGCCTGGGAGGGGAATCAAGACCGGGTGTGCGCGCCGGTGCATGCCTTTCGCCGGGGGCATCCATTGGCAATCCCGCGCGCCAGGTGGCCCGAGCTGCTCGCACTCGGCCCGGGAGAGAGCCTGCGGACGTTCCTCCACCGGCAGCAAGACGTGGTGCGCATCGAGGTCGAGGATCCGGGGATCCACGGCGACCTCGACACGCCGCAGGACTACGAGAGAGCGAAACCTGAGTGACAGCGAGGGGCGACCCGCATGCTATAATCGCGCGGTTGGAAGGACGCCAGAGTCGATGGGCCCAGCGAAAACACCTCAGGACAACCCGAATGCTCCGGCCCGGGCGGCCTGCCTGCATCCGCGCTGAGCCGCGGTCCGGCAAGGAACCCGCCGCCCGATCCGCATGGAACGGGCGGCATCTTCGTTAAATCGGGAGGCAGCATGTATCGAGACCAGGCCTGTGGCGAGTTGCGGGCGGACCAGGCCGGCACCCGGGTGGTGCTGGCCGGCTGGCTGCATCGCCGGAGGGACCACGGCGGGGTGACCTTCATCGATCTGCGCGACCGCTCCGGCCTGATCCAGGTGGTGGCCAACCCCGAGACCGCGCCGGAAGCCCACCGGGCCCTGGAAGCTGCCCGCACCGAGTGGGTCTTGCGCATCGAGGGCGAAGTGCGGCGTCGTCCGACCGGCATGGAGAACCCCGCCCTGCCTACCGGCGAGGTCGAGGTCGCCGCCTCCCGGGTCGAAGTCCTGAATCCCGCCCGCACGCCTCCGTTCCCGATCAACGAAGAGACCGAGGTCGAAGAGATGGTGCGCCTGCGCTACCGCTACCTCGACCTGCGGCGTGAGCGGATGCGCAGCAATCTGACCCTGCGTCACGAGGTCTTCCGATTCATCCGTGAGTTCCTGAGCGATCGGGGTTTTCTGGAGATCGAGACCCCGATGCTGTTCAAGGCCACCCCCGAGGGGGCGCGCGACTACCTGGTGCCGTCGCGGCTGTACCCGGGTGAGTTCTACGCCCTGCCCCAGTCGCCGCAGCAGCTCAAACAGCTGCTGATGGTCGCCGGGGTGGAGCGCTATTTTCAAATCGTCCGCTGCTTCCGCGATGAAGACCAGCGCGGCGATCGCCAGCCCGAGTTCACGCAGCTCGATCTGGAGATGTCGTTCGTCGAGCGAGAAGACGTGATGGCTCTGCTGGAGGAGATGTACACGGCGCTGGTGCGCCGGCTGGTGCCCCACCGGCGTCTGCTGGCCTCGCCGTGGCCCAGGCTGTCGCACCGGGAGGCGATGGATCGTTTCGGGACCGACAAGCCGGATCTGCGCTACGGGATGGAGCTCCAGGACGTCTCCGAATTGGCCGCCGGCTCCGGATTCCAGGTGTTCGAGAAGGCGATCGGCTCGGGCGGGACGGTGCGGGGGTTGAATGCCCGGGGCTGCGGCGGCTTCAGCCGGTCGGAGATCGACGCACTCACCGCCTTCGTGGCGCCCTTCGGCGCCAAGGGGCTGGCCTGGATGGCGCTGCCGGAGGCGGGGGAGCCGCGTTCGTCGTTCGCCAAGTTCCTATCAGACGACGGGCGGCGGGCCCTGATTCAACGGATGGCGGCGGAACCCGGCGACCTGTTGCTGTTTGTCGCCGACCGCGAGTCCATCGCCCTCGAAGCCCTGGGTCGCCTGCGCGAGCACCTGGCCGAGCGGTTGGAGCTTGTCGATCGCGAGGTACTGGCATTTGCCTGGGTCCTTGATTTCCCGTTCGTGATGTGGAACGAAGACGAGCAGCGCTGGGATCCCAGCCATCACCTGTTCACGGCGCCGATGCCGGACGACGTCGGCCTGCTCGACGGTGAACCGGGCCGGGCGCGCGGCCAGCAATACGACGCGGTGCTGAACGGGGTCGAGACGGCCGGGGGTAGCATCCGGATTCACCGGCGAGAATTGCAGGAACAGGTCTTTGGGCTGATCGGACTCGAGCCCGAAGCCGCCCGGGAGAAGTTCGGACACATGCTGGAGGCTTTCGAATTCGGAACGCCCCCGCACGGGGGCATCGCCTCCGGGCTCGACCGGCTGTGCATGCTGCTGGCCGGCGAACCGAACATCCGCGAGGTGATTGCTTTCCCGAAGAACCAGGCGGCACGCGATCTGATGGCCGGAGCCCCGGCCCCGGCCGAGCCGGCGCAGTTGACGGAGTTGCACCTGCGGATCGTGCCCGAGAAGTGAATCCGGTGGCGGCTCGCCGGGTTCCATGGTATATCTGAGGTGCCCTTCCGTGTGCGTGATGTAGCTCAACCGTTTTGAGCCAACACGTACCGTACGGGAACTCATCTCGGATGAGCTACGCGATAGGCCTCGGCCAAGGCGGAACTCGTCGGGCGGTTCCCACCTGCGACAGCAGGTTCAAAACCTGACTACACACGGCATGGCGGGGCTTCTCAACCAGCGGCAAGGGCCGCTGGTTTCGTTCATTCTCACGCCGCCTGTCTGTTCCTGGGATCGTGACTCTGGCGCAACGGCCACGCCCTGCTGTGGCGGGCCCGCTCCTCTCTGACCGTCGTTTCGATAAAAGGAAGATTCCCACGGCCGCCTGACGGCGGCCTCTCGCCTCTCCCGTTGGTCAATGCGAGGCATCCTGAGCGATGTGAAGGAGGCCGTGGCAATCCCCCGCCCGCCGTCCTTGACCTCGCGCGACCCCCCGGCTAGACTTCTCCCACATCCCGCTCGCGAGGTCCCTCGATGCCCGAAGAACGAAGCCGCGCCCTGGAGTCTGCCGTCGCCCTGATCAAGAAGCAGTTTGGCGACGGGGCGGTGATGCGGCTGGGGGAGGCGACGCAGCTGGCGGTGGAGGTGATTCCGACCGGGTCGCTGTCGCTGGATCTGGCGCTGGGGGTGGGGGGCATCCCCCGCGGGCGGGTGACGGAGATCTACGGGCCGGAGAGTTCGGGCAAGACGACGCTCTGCCAGCACATCGTGGCCGAGGCGCAGAAGCAGGGCGGGGTATGCGCCTACATCGACATGGAGCATGCGCTGGACCCGACCTATGCGGCGAAGTGCGGGGTGGACGTGGAGAACCTGTACATCGCCCAGCCGGACACGGGGGAGCAGGCGCTGGAGATCGCCGAGACGCTGGTGCGCAGCGGGGCGGTGGACGTGGTGGTGGTGGACAGCGTGGCGGCGCTGGTGCCGCGGGCGGAGATCGAGGGGGACATGGGGGACGCCACCATGGGGATGCAGGCGCGGCTGATGAGCCAGGCGCTGCGGAAGCTGTCGGGGGCGATCAAGCAGACGAACACGGCGATGGTGTTCACGAACCAGTTGCGGCAGAAGATCGGGGTGATGTTCGGGAACCCGGAGACGACGACGGGCGGGATGGCGCTGAAGTTCTATGCGTCGGTGCGGCTGGACGTGCGGCGGATCGAGAGCATCAAGGTGGGGCAGGAAGTGGTGGGGGCGCGGACGCGGGTGCGGGTGGTGAAGAACAAGGTGGCGCCGCCGTTCCGGGTGGCGGAGTTCGACATTCTGTACAACGAGGGGATCTCGAAGGCGGGGGACGTCCTGGACCTGGGGGTGGAGCTGGGGCTGGTGGAGAAGCGCGGGTCGTTCTACACCTACAACGACGAGCGCATCGGGCAGGGGCGGGAGAACGCCAAGCAGGCCCTGCGCGACAACCCCGAACTGCTCCAGGCGCTGGAGGCTCAGGTGCGGGAAGCTGCCCGGATTCGGGCTGGCGCGGCCCCCGCAGACGGGTAGAATAGAGGTGCCTCCGGCGGAACTGCCGGGGGGCGAAGACCCATGGCTTGACGACGAACCTGGAAACAGGACGAGAAGCGACTCCACTGGAACCACGAGTGCCAGGAACGATGACGAGGGGAACCGAGATCGGGTAGGGTCGTCATCCCGTTCCGACGAGTGATGTCGGAACGGCGGGCGGAGTCGTAGGCGTTCTCGCCGTCGCGAGAGCGCAGATCGGGTCAGGCCGTGGCCGGCACCACCGGGTCGCGGCCTTTTGCATTGCCGGAGGGGCCGTCGGGAAACCGGTCATGAGCGAGATCACGGGACTGCGCCGACGGGGACGAGGCTCCGGCCGGGTCGATATCGAGATCGACGGCCGGCCGTGGCGGACGGTACCGCCCGCTGCCGCGCTCGGCCTGGGGATCGGGATGACCGTCGAGGCGGGCGTGCTGGCCGAGATCGAGCTGCGCGTCGGTCGAGGCCGAAGCGCTGGAAACCGCCGGTCGTCTGCTCTCCCGTCGTCCGCACGCGGAGCAAGAGGTCCGACGCAGGCTCGAGCGCAAGGGCTTCGGGGAGCCGGTGGTCGACCGGACCGTGGAGCACCTGCGGCAAAGCGGCGATATCGACGATGCCGCCTTCGCCCGGGCGTGGGTCGAAAACCGGATGGCGTTTCGACCACGCGGCCCGGCGATGCTGATGGCGGAACTGCGCGGCGCGCGGAGTGAGCGCACAACAGGCCCGCGCCGCCATCGCCGATCTGGACCAGGAGTCGGCCGCGCGACTGGCGGCCGAGCGCGCCGCCCGCCGCTGGGCAAGTCTGGAACCTGAGCCGCGGCGGCGGCGGATCTACGCCTATTTGATGCGTCGGGGTTTTGCCCAGGATACGATCCGGTCGGTTGTTGGACGACGGACGGCGAACGCCGATGCAAGCGAGGAGTGAGCGGTGAACGGTTTCGTGGGGATCACAGTTGTGGTGGCGCTGGTGACCCTGGCCGTCGGCCTCGGCCTGGGGATCTTGTACCAGCAGGGAAAGCTGCGACGTCGCGACCAGGCCAGGCAGGCCGAAGCCGATGCGGTGGTGGAGACGGCGCGGGCCCGGGGCCGCGAGATCGAGCTTCAGGCGCGGGATGAGGCGCTGCGGATCAAGGACGAGGCCGAGGCCGGCGCCTCCCGCCGGCGAACCGATCTGGCCAAGGAAGAAGAACGGCTGCAGCGGCGACGCGGCGAGCTCGACAAGCGGGTGGACGAGCTGGAAAAACGCGACCAGGTGCTCAGCAAGCGCCAGAGCGCCCTCGATCGAAAGAACAACGAGCTGGAAACTCTGCACCGGCAGACGGTCGAGGAACTGCAGCGCGTCTCGAGTATGAGTCGCGAGGAGGCCAAGGCGCAACTCCTGGCCGAGGTCGAGCGCGACTCCCGGGCCGACATGCTGCGGGTGATTCGGCAGATCGAGGAAGAGGCGCAGGCGGAGGGAGACCGGCGGGCCCGGGAAATCATCGCCGACGCCATCCAGCGGGTGGCCTCCGATCACGTGGCCGAGATCACGGTTTCAGTGGTGCCGCTGCCGTCGGATGAGATGAAGGGCCGGATCATCGGACGCAACGGACGCAACATCCGGGCCTTCGAGCAGGCGGCCGGGGTCGATGTGGTCGTCGACGACACGCCTGAAGCAGTGACGATCTCGAGTTTCGAACTCGGTGCGGCGCGAAATCGCCCGCCGCTCGATGGAGAAACTGGTGCTCGACGGCCGGATTCACCCGGCCCACATCGAGAAGACCGTCGACGATGGCCCGCCAGGAAGTCGAGCGGACGATCGTCGAAGAAGGCGAGCGGGCCTCCTTCGACGCCGGCGTGCCCGGCCTGCATCCCGAGATCATCAAGAAGCTCGGGCGGCTCAAGTTCCGCACCTCCTACGGACAGAACCAGCTGGCTCATGCGGTGGAGGTGGCCCAGCTGGCCGGAGTGATCGCCGCCGAGTTGGGCGCCGACGTGGACATCTGCAAGGCCGGCGCATTGCTGCACGATCTGGGCAAGGCGATGGATCACGATGTGGAGGGGACCCATGCGGGGATCGGGGCGGATTTCGCCCGCCGCCACGGGGTGAACCCCAAGGTGGTCAACGCCATCGCCTCCCACCACCATGAGGTCGATCAGGAGTTGGTGGAGGCGGTGATCGTAGAGGCGGCCGACGCCATCAGCGGCGCCCGCCCCGGCGCCCGCCGGGAAAGCCTGGAGCAGTACATCAAGCGGGTGCGCGGCCTGGAGGAGATCGCCAACTCGTTCACCGGCGTCTCGCAGAGCTTCGCCCTGCAGGCTGGTCGGGAGATCCGGGTGATCGTGACCCCGGAAGACATCGACGACCTGGCCGCCACCCAGCTGGCCCGGGAAGTGGCCAAGAAGATCGAAGAAGGGATGCAATATCCCGGGCAAATCAAGGTGACCGTGATCCGAGAAACGCGCGCGATCGACTACGCCCGCTGAAACTTCCATGACGCTGTGAACCAGAGGGCCCGGTTTGATTCCGGGCCCTCTTGATTCCGGGGTCTAGCGAACACGGTCAGGCGTATCCGCGCCTTGTCCCGCCCCGCACGGTTGGATGAGCCCTCACACCGCCCGGGACGATGGAAACGAGGGGGATGCGTTCCGCTATCTCGCCCGCGTGGGAGAGCCGTACAGGAACCAGAAGTCCGCAGACAGGTAGACCCGCTCCAGGTACGGCTCCCAGACGAACGGCCCCTGCTCAAACATGCGCACCAGGGTCGCATCGCCGGCCTGGACGCGCTCACGTCCCGAGTTCGGCAGCCTCCAGCCCGGCCAGCAGTCCGAGCAACCGGGACAGGATCACCCGCTGCCTCACCTCCACCGGGTAGCGAGCGGCCTCCTCAGGAGCTACGGCCAGGTCCTGCAGATACGCACCCCAGGCGCGCAGGCGGGGCGAGAGCTCGGCCAGAGCTTTGTCTTCGACCGCCACCGGACGGCTCGAGCGGGTGGTTTCCCAGCGCCGGACGACGTGGGTAGCTTCCGCCCGGCGGGCGGGAGGAAGCAGGGGTTCACCGGCCGCCAGCGCGTCGACGGCCAGCAGGACGTTCCCCAGGCTCAAGTCGCGATGGAGGCCGCCGAACGTCGGGCGGAAGACCTCTGGCGCGAGCAGGAATCCGTCCAGGTCTTCGACGGCGGAGGCAAGCCAGGCGAGTTGTGTCTCAGGCGGGGGAGCCATCACCCGGGCCGTTGAGCGCCCGATGGATGGCGTCGAGCAGCGTGCCGCGCGTCGCCGGCTTGGTCAGATAACCGACCGCGCCCAGCCTTTCACCGACGTCCCGATCCTCCGGCCGGTCGCGGGCCGTCAGGATGACCACCGGCGACTCGGCCGAGGCGCCCTTGAGTTCACGCAGGCTGCGCATCAGGTCGAAGCCCGAGAGGTCGGGCATCATCAGATCGAGGAGGATCAGATCGAAGGGGCGATCGAGCGCCAGGCGCAGGCCTTCCTGGCCGCTGCGGGCGGTGTGGATCGAGAACCCTGCGGTGCGCAGGGTGAGCTCGAGCAGGCCGACGGTATCGGGCTCGTCGTCGACCACCAGGATCTGCGGGCTGTCGGCCATCGGGAAGTATTGTACTCGGGGCCACGACGCTGTCTAGCAGGCGCGCCGCTTCGCCAACGACGGTCGCGCCGGGCACGGGACTACAGAAACAGGCGCAGGGGGTGCTCCAGATTGGTCCGCAGTTGCTGCAACCAGCGCGCCGCCTCGGCGCCATCGGTCACGCGGTGATCCGCCGAGAGGGTCACGCTCATGCGCCAGCCTGCCACCACGCGGTCGTCCTCAACCACCGGGGTCTGCCGAACGGCGCCGACCGCCAGGATGGCGGCTTCGGGAGGGTTGATGATCGCCAGGAATTGGTCGACTTCGAACATGCCCAGATTGGAGACGGTGAAGGTCGAGCCTTCGACATCCTCCGGCCGCACTTTGCCCTGGCGCGCCCGCCCCGCCATCTCGCGGATCTCGGACGAGATCGCCGGGAGGGACTTCTGATCTGCGTCGCGCACCACCACGGTCAGCAAGCCCCCTTCCACCGCCACCGCAGTGCCGACGTGGACCCCGGCGTGCTGCAGGATCTTGTCTCCGTCGAGGGAGGCGTTCAGCGCCGGGAAGGAGCGCAACGCCAGCGCGGCAGCCCGTACCACGAAGTCGTGGAACGACAGGCGAGTTCTCTTCCGGCAGGGCGGCGTTGGCCTCCGCCCGCAATGCCACCAACCGCGCCGCGTCCAGGTCCGCCGTCAGATAGAAGTGCGGCACCTGCTGCTTCGAGCCGGTCATCCGGCGGCCGATCGCCTGGCGCAACCGGCTCAGCGGCACCGCCTGATCGGACGCAGGGCGGGGCGGTAGGGTGGGCCCGACTCCGATCGAGGCGAGCGCACCGGCCGTGGCCGGCGTGCCCGCCAGCGCGGCTTGCACGTCGTCCTTGGTCACCCGGCCGCCCGGGCCGCTCCCGGAGAGCTTGCGCAAGTCGAGGGCGTGCTCCTCAGCCATCTTCCTCGCCAGGGGCGAGGCGCGCACGCCTTCCGGCAGGCGGCCGATGGCCGGCGAATCCGCGGGGGACGAAGCGACCGTGGTGGCCGCGGCTGTCGTCGATTGCGGCTCGGCGGTGGCGGCTGCCCCGCTTTCCGATGGCTTCGGCAGTTCGTCGATCGGTTCGTCGGCGCCGGCCACCACCGCGATCGGGGTCCCGATCGGGACGGCGGTGCCTTCGCTCACCAGATGTTGTCGGACCACGCCCGACTCGGGGGCCTCCACCTCGACGGTGGCCTTGTCGGTCTCGATCTCGGCCAGCACCTGGCCCTTTTCTACCGGCTCCCCGACGGCCCGCACCCAACGGACCAGGGTCCCCTCCGCCATGTCGAAACCGAGCTTGGGCATGGTGACGACGTTCGCCATCACATCACCTCCTTGACCGCGTCGATGATATCGGCCACCTGGGGCAAGGCCATCTGCTCCAGGGCGCGGTTGTAGGGCAGCGGCACTTCCTTCTGCGCCACCCGGCCGATCGGGGCGTCGGCGTAGTCGAATGCTTCTTCGTACAGGCGGGCCGCCACCTCGGCGCCGACACCGTAGGAGCGCCAGCCTTCTTCGACGACGACGGCCCGGTTGGTGCGGCGGAACGACTCGATCGCCGGACCCATGTCGAGCGGGCGCAGCGAGCGCAGGTCGACGATCTCGGCCTCGATCCCCTCCCGGGCCAGCTGTTCCGCCGCCTGGAGGGAGAGCTGCAGCATCTTGGAGTAGGTCACGATGGTGACGTCGCTGCCCGGGCGCTGGACCTTGGCCACGCCGATCGGTTCGAGCAGCTCGCCCTCCGGCACCTCGCCCTTGGCCTGGTACAGGGTGGCATGCTCGATGAACAACACCGGGTCGTCCGAGCGGATGGCGCTCTTGAGCAGCCCCTTGGCATCGGCGGGCGTGCCCGGCGCCACCACCTTGAGGCCGGGGAAGTGGGCGAAGACCACATCCGGAGTCTGGGAATGGGTGGCGCCCAGCTGGCGTCCTCCGCCGCCGACGGCGCGGATCACCACCGGCACTCCGAATTGTCCGCCAAACATGCTGCGCAGCTTGGCCGAGTGGTTGACGATCTGGTCCATCGCCAGAAAGGCGAAGTTGATCGTCATCAGCTCGGCCACCGGGCGCAGGCCGGCCATGGCGGCCCCGTTGGCGGCGCCGACGATCACGCCTTCGGCGATCGGGGTGTCGAGCACGCGTTCCGGCCCGAAGTGATCGTGGAAGCCCTTGGTGACGGCATAGGTGCCGCCCCACACGCCGACCTCTTCGCCCAGGATGAACACCCGCTCGTCCCGCTCCATCTCCTCCCACAGCGCCTGCGAGATCGCCTCGCGCATCGTCAGGACGGCCATGGCTCAGCCCTGCCCTGAGCCGATGGGGGGCGCCACCGGTTCGGCGTAGATGTCGCGGTACAGCTCCTCGGGGGCCGGCTCCGGACTGCTCTCGGCGAAGCGAACCGCGTCTTCCACTTCTTCCTCGACCTTGGCCTCCTCGGAGTCCAACTGTCGGGAGGTCGCCTTCTTCGAATCGGTCAATCGCCGACGGAAGATCCCGATCGGGTCGTTCTCCTGGTACTTGTGGACTTCGTCGGTCGTGCGGTAGCGCTCGGGGTCGCCCATCGAGTGCCCGCGGAAACGGTAGGTGACGACTTCGAGCAGGAACGGCCCGTTGCCCCGCACTGCTTCGAGCGCCTGCTGGCCGGCCCGCCGAACCTCGAGAACATCCATCCCGTCGACCCGGGCGTTCGGCATGCCGAAGCCTTCGGCCTTCTGGCGCATCTCGGGGACGGCCGAGGCCCGCTCGACCGAGGTCCCCATGCCGTACTGGTTGTTCTCGCACACCCACAACACCGGCAGATGCCACAGCATCGACAGGTTCAGGGCCTCGTGGAAGTAGCCGATGTTGGTGGCGCCGTCGCCGAAGAAGCACAGGGTGACGGCGTTCTGGCCGCGGTAGCGGTCGGCCAGGGCCATGCCCGCCGCCAGAGGAAGGTGGGCGCCGACGATGGCGTGGCCGCCCCAGAAGTTCTTTCCGACATCGGCCAGGTGCATCGAGCCGCCCTTGCCCTTGGAGGTGCCCGTGGCCTTGCCCAGCAGCTCGGCCATCACCGCCCGAGCCGAGATTCCGCACGAGATGGCGATGCCGTGGTCGCGATAGGCCGTGATCACCCGGTCTTCCGGGCGGCGCACCGAGAGGATACCGGTGCCCACCGCCTCCTGCCCGATGTACAGATGCAGGAAGCCGCCGATCTTGCCTTCCTGGTACAGGACGGCCGAACGCTCCTCCAGCCGCCGCACCAGGACCATCTCATGGTAGATGCGCAGGAGTTCAGCCAATTCCAGGTCGATCTTGTTGTCGGTCATGTTCCACCATCCCCCTGGATAACACCCATTCGCACCGGGGGAGGCGACGGGCAGAGAACGCCCCGGCAGGCCGGGGCGAGCAAAAGTATACCAAACCCCTCCAAATCGCCGGCTCAGGGGGGCGGCGGCGGAAGTCCGGCCGCCCTCACCTCAAACTCGGCCCGGGTCAGGTCGAAACCGGCAGGCAGGGGCAAAGACACGGGGACGACTGCGGATTCGGCCGGTGCCAGGGTTTCCGCCCATCGGGCCCACCCGGCGCTCACCGAGCGGCCCTGATCGTCGATCAGGGTCACGAAGGCCGTCGGACTGGAGGCGCTGGATGCGCCGGCGCTGATGCGCACTCGCAGGAGCAGGTTGCTGCCCGCCGGCTCGAAACCCACGACCTCGGCTGCGATAGGCACCGTCTCGAACTCGGCCTTTGTCGCGGCGGGGAAGAGGCGCCATTCGGCCTGACGCTCCGAAGGAGCCCGCAGGGAGAAGGGAACCTGTGCGCCCGGCCGAAGGGGGAGGGGAAGCTGAAGGGTCGCCGCTGAAATCCACTGACCCGATGATGTGAGCAGCGCCGTGATACGGACATCCACAGGTTCTTGCTCGTTGTTCCGGATCCAGCCTGTGAGGAAGGGGTTGCCCTGGTCGTCGACGCGTGTCTGGATCCCACCCACCTCCGCAGACAGGGGCGGGCCCGGCAGGGGATGACCGACGGAATAGGCCGTCCAGGTCAGGTCGCTGGACCCGGCCGGGAAGTCGAGCCAGGAATGGGATCGGTTCGCCTGGCCCGATGTTGTTCAAGGCGGGAAGACCATCGATGAGAGCGATCCACTCGCCGGTCGGTGTCGCTCCGGCCACCCGCAGGCCGTCGATCTCGACTGCCTGCGGGCCCGGATTGACCAGGCTTCCGAGCAGGACCGTGGATCCATCCGCATCGACGAACTGCGAAAGCGGCTCGGCCACCAGCCGACCGATCGGTGCAGATGCGCCTTCCTCCCCGTGGAGCCGGCCTTCGACCGATCGTGGCGGGGCAGGCAGCGTGACGGCTTCGAGAACAGGCCAGGTGGTGTCCGGGGGCAACTCGAAGAGCTCCAGATCGAAGCTGACGCTCCCGAGGAGCGCTCCGGAGGAATCGAGGAAGCGCAAATCGAGGCGAGGGTGGGCCAGGGGAGCTGGGCCGTCATGGCGCAGGACGCCGCTGACCAGCCACGCATCGCTCCCCGCGCCGGCGTGCAGGTCGATCCCGACAAGGAGCCCCGGGGGCTCCGTCGGAGACGGGGTCGGAGAAGGTGTCAACTCGGGGTCGGACGGCTGATTCCTGCATCCGGCGAGGATGGCCAGGCCGAACGCGATAGAAAGTGCGCCCGCGATTGCAGGACGGCGGCTCTTCATCATGGCCGGCTTATACCACGTCGGGCCCGGCAGGGTTTGAACTCGTGACGGTAGCGAGGGATCAGCCGGGTGTCCTCGCCCCTGAGTGGCCCGCAGCGGGCGGCCAACGTCCCCTGCTTCCGGGTTTTGCCCCCGTGGTCGAGTCTTCCTTCGGCTTTCTGATCGAACGGCTGGCCCACTCGGCCTGCGGTTCCAGACCAAGCCACATCCCTGGATCGATCGGCTCCCCGCGGGCCCGTCGGGCCCGCGGGGAGCTCGACCGTCACGCCTGGGCCGGCACCTGCGGCAGGCTTTCCATCGCCAGGGCCACCTCGGCCTCGGGGTAGTCGTAGTTCTCCAGGCGGCCCCGCAAGAAGGACTCATACGCCGCCAGGTCGAAGAGACCGTGACCGCTCAGGTTGAAGGCGATCACCCGCCGGACCCCCTCTTCCTTGCAGCGCAGGGCCTCATCGATGGCCACCCGGATGGCATGCGCCGATTCCGGTGCGGGTACGATCCCCTCGGCCCGGGCGAAGTCCACCGCCGCCTCGAAGGTCGGCACCTGGGGCACTGCCACCGCCTCGATGTCGCCGTGGTCGTACAGCGCGCAGACGTGCGGCGCCATCCCGTGGTAGCGCAGGCCGCCGGCGTGGATCCCCGGCGGGATGAAGGTGTGACCCAGGGTGTGCATCTTGACGATCGGCGCGGTCTCGGCCGTGTCGCCGTAGTCGAAGGCATAGCGCCCGCGCGTCAGGCTGGGGCAGGCGCTCGGTTCCACCGCCACCACCCGGGTGGTCTTTCCGGCGGTCAGGTTCCGGTGCAGGAAGGGGAAGGCGAACCCCGAGAAGTTGCTGCCTCCGCCGACGCACCCGATCACCACATCGGGATACTCGTCTGCCAGCTCGAACTGGCGGAGCGCCTCCAGGCCGATCACCGTCTGATGCATCAGCACCGGGCCCAGCAGCGACCCGAGAGAGTACTTGAACGCCCCGTTGGAGGTGACGGCGGCTTCGACCGCCTCGGAGATGGCGACCCCGAGCGACCCGGGGTGGTCGGGGCGGTCGCGCAGCAGGCTCCGGCCGTAACTGGTCTTCTGCGACGGGCTGGGGGTGACCTCGGCGCCGTACGTCTCCATGATCACACGGCGGTACGGCTTCTGCTCGAACGAGACGCGCACCATGTACACGTGGCATTCCAGTCCGAAGAACGAACAGGCCAGGGCCAGGGCGGTGCCCCACTGGCCGGCGCCGGTCTCGGTGGTGAAGCCTTTTGCGCCTTCTTCTTTGGCGTAGAAGGCCTGAGCGATGGCGGTGTTGGCCTTATGCGAGCCCACCGGGCTGACACCTTCGTACTTGAAGTAGATGTGGGCCGGGGTATCGAGCGCCTTCTCCAGCCGCCGGGCCCGGATCAGCGGGGAAGGGCGGTACAGCCGGTACAACTCGCGCACCGGCCCCGGGATCTCGATGAAACGCTCGCCGCTGACCGCCTCCTGGATAAAGCGCATCGGGAACAGTGCTGCCAGGAAGTCGGGGGTCACCGGTTCCTTGGTGGCCGGATGCAGCACCGGCCCGGGAGAAACCGGCATGTCGGGGTTGATGTTGTACCAGGCCTGCGGGATCTCGTTTTCATCCAGGATGAACTTGGTCCGGTCGCTCATGGTCCTCCTCCTAGGTCTTCTCGTTCAAGGCCCTGCCGGGGACTTCGGTCCAGGCCCGGCAGGTGCGGTTGGCCATTGGGCGTGCGCGTCACAAAACCCTTCGATCACCTCCACACGCTGGACGGGGCCGTTAAACACAACAGCGCCCGTCCCTGGATTGGGGACGAGCGCTGCAAGACGCCCGCGGTGCCACCCCGCTTAGGCCGGAAACAACAGCCCCGCCGGTGATAGCGGCGGGGCCAGCCAGCCTCACTTTTCAGGCACGTCCTCCGGCAAACGCCTCGGGAGATGCCCTCGCCCTGATAACGGTGGCGTCTCCGGCAGGAGTTACGCGCCCCCGCATCGCCTGGGGTTTCGCTCCTGCGGCTCGGAGGTCCATTTGGCGCCGGCGCTCGTGCGGGTTTCCACCCGTCCACCCGCTCTCTGACCGCCGCTGCGGCGCCTACTCGTCCTCGTCGTAGCCGATACTGTCTTCGATTGGACCCCATCATACGTGGGGACCGTAGCGAAAGTCAACACGAATTGTCATGATTGCCCGATCCGGGAGCTTCGGACCGTGCGCTTCTTCACAAGCAGGCCGTCGACGCACCCACGATCAACACCGTGGTCCGTCGCGTGCTAGTACACCGGCAGGTTCGGATCCACTTCGCGCGCCCAGGCATTGATCCCGCCGCGCAGGTTCTTGAGTTTGCGGAAGCCGGCTCCGGCCATCAACTCCACCGCCCGGGCGGAGCGGCTGCCGCTCTTACAGAAGAACACGATCTCCTCGGCGCTGTCGAGTTCGTGCATGCGCGCCGCCAGGCTCCCCAGGGGGATCAACGTCGCGTCGGGCAGAGCCGAGATCTGCAGCTCGTGGGGCTCGCGGACGTCGACCAGGCGCACTCGACTGCCGGTCCCCATCCGCTCCGCCAGATCCCGCGGCCCGATCTCCCACTCCGCCGCCAGTCCGGAGCCTTCGCGATCGTGACCCGGAACCCCGCAGAAGGCCTCGTAATCGATCAGGTCGGTCACCTCGGGCGAGGCCGAGCACACCTTGCACTCCGGGTTCTTGCGCAGGCGCACCCGGTCGAAGGACATGGCCAGAGCGTCGAACAGGAGCAGGGTTCCAATCAGGGGTTCGCCGATCCCCAGGAGCAGCTTGAGGGCCTCGGTTGCCTGAAGTGTTCCGACCGTGCCGGGCAGAACGCCGAAGACCCCGCCCTCGGCGCACGAAGGGACCAGGCCGGGTGGCGGCGGCTCGGGGAACAGGCAGCGGTAACACGGTCCGCGGTCGGCCCAGAATACGCTCACCTGTCCCTCGAAACGGAAGATCGACCCGTAGACGTTGGGCCGGTGGGTGAGCACGCACAGGTCGTTGACCAGGTAGCGGGTCGGGAAGTTGTCGGTGCCGTCGAGGATCAGGTCGTAGCCGTCGGCGATGCGCCGGGCGTTCTCCGACGTGAACGGCTCATCGAACACGTCCACCTGGATCGACGGGTTGAGGTCGAGCAGGCGCCGCTGGGCCGATTCGACTTTGCGTCGGCCCAGCGAGCCGGTGCCGTGGACGATCTGGCGCTGCAGGTTGGTGAAGTCCACCACGTCGTAGTCCACCAACCCCAGGCGTCCGACCCCGGCGGCGGCCAGGTACATTCCGGCCGGGGAGCCCAGGCCGCCGGTGCCGATGAGCAACACCGAAGACGACTTCAAACGGCCTTGTCCGTCGAGGCCGACCTCGGGCATCAGCAGATGGCGCGAGTAGCGCAGGATCTCCTCATGGGTGAGCCGTGCGGGTTGTCTTTCCATGCCGTCTCCTCGTTCCTTGCCGCGCCCTGATTCTAGCCGGTGGCGAAGGCGTCGATCTGGTCGAGCTGGGCCAGCAGTTCCGGGGCGCGCACCGGACCGTGATTCACGCGACGGGCGCGCCCGCGGGCGTCGATCAGGAACGTCGTGGGGGCGGCCAGTACGCCCCAGGCGTCGGCCAGGTCAGGCCGGGCAGTAGCGTCGAACTCCAGGATCTGGAGCTCTCCGTCCAGGCGCCTTGCCAGCTCCGTCAGCGCCGGCCTCTGGATGGTCTCGCACGGGGCACAGATCGGGGGTGGTGAACAGGACGATCGCCGCTCGACCCGGCCGATACCCGGGAAGCCAGCTGCTGAGGGAACCCGAGCGGCGGAGGAGTGCCCGCTGGGTCAGCCGCCACCCGATCCAGCAGGCGAGAGTGATCGCCGCAAGGATCGCCACGCGCTCGAGCATCTCACCCGGCCGGGCGCCTTCCCGGGATCGACCCCGGGGGCGGCGACTTTGAGAATCCGGGAACGTGAAGTCGGGCGAGCCAGTAGTACAACGCGCACCCGAGGCAGACTCCGGCGAACAAGTTCAGCGCCGCCAGGCCGACCACCAGGCCGGAGAGCGCCCAGCCCAGGGCCGGCAGGCCGGCGGCAAAGGCGACGCCGGAGGTCGCCAGCACCAGGCCCCCCAGAAATTGCGCGAACCGGTGCGGTTCAGGGTTGTCGGGCACCACGTCGGGCGTCAGGCCTCCGGCACGCCGGATCAAGCGGTAGATCGCGGCGAACGCCGGCCGGCTGCGGGAGGAACCGAGCAGCATCAGGAGTCCGATCCCGAAGGCAACCCCGGGAGCGTCGGCGACGAAGGCTCCCGTCAGACCGCCGATGATCGCCGCCTGGTTCGTTCGCAGGGCAGCGTGGTCCACCGGGCGCAGGTCGCCCCGACCCCCGGCAATGCTGGGAACGATCATCAGCCGATCACCCGGGCCGACCGCGGTGGCGATCCCCTGGAGCAGGCCGATGTCCTGCTCGTTGAGGAACAAATTGACGTAGGGCCGCACCGCGCCGTCGCCGTTGAACAGGTGGGAGCGCAGGTCGGAGTGGCGCGTGACAAGGTCTTCCAGGACCGCGATCACCGTCGGGCCATCGGCCCGAACCTCTTTTTGGCCGCCGGCGTACGGCCGCAGCGGCGTTGGAATTCGAACCAGGGTCATCGTGCCTCCTCCGACACGAGGCGCTGAAGTTCTTCCTCGAGAAACCGGTCACCTGAGGCAGACAGCCGCCAGGCCGACATCTCGGCGGCGCCCTGCGCGGTCACACGGGTAATCACGTAGCTGTAGAACGGCATCGCCCGTTCGAGATCGAACCCCGACGGACGTGGCGGATGATCCGGGTGAGAGTGGAAGACGCCCACCACCAGCAGACCTTCGCGCTCGGCGGCATCCTCGGCCGACACCAGGGCCAGGGGGTCGATCTGGTAGCGGCGGGTCTTGCCCCCGCCTTCCCAGCGGTTCTCGGCCGGCTCGACCCGAACCACTCTTCGCCGGTCGCCGTCGGCGAGGGACCCGATCAGCAATCCGGCGCCCTCTTCGGGATAGGCGGCCTCGCCCAGACGCCGGATCTCGCGGACGACGGCCTCGGGGAGCAGCAGGGTCATGACTCCCTCCAGAAAGACTGGGTGAGGTACTTCAGGCCCGAATCCGGCAGCAGGGCAACGATCGTCCCCCGATCGAGCGTCGCCGCTACGCGGAGTGCGGCTACCATCGCCGCCGCAGCCGAAACGCCCAGCAGGAGTCCTTCCTGCCGCGCCAGGCGCCGGGCCATGCCATAGGCTTCTTCCGTTTCGACCTCCTCGATCGAGTCCGGCACACTCGGATCGAAGATCGAAGGCACCGGGCTGGTTGGCAGGTGCTTCAGTCCCTCCAGGCCGTGGAGCGGGGTGGCCGGTTGGACGCCGACCACCCGGACCCCCGGGGCGTTCTCGTGGAGGTAGCGACCGGTGCCGGTGATCGTTCCGGTCGTCCCCAGACCGGCGATGAAATGTGTGGGACGTCCGTCGGTCTGCGCCACGATCTCCGGTCCGGTGCTCCGGTAGTGAGACTGCCAGTTCGCCGGATGGCTGTACTGATCGACGTAGTGAAAGCGATCGGGCTCGTGGGCGGCCATTTCCGCCGCCACATCTCTGGCGCCGTCCGAGCCCTCGGTCGGGTCGGTGAGCGTGAGGTCGGCACCGAGAGCGCGCAGCATCGCCTGGCGCTCCGGGGAGGCGTTGGCGGGAAGGGCCAGGTGAACCCGAACCCCGAGGGCCGCAGCCAGGGTCGCGTAGGCGATCCCCATGTTGCCGGAGGTCGAATTGAGCAGAACCTTACCCGGTCCCAACCGGCCGTTCGACAACTCATGGCGAAGAATCGCGGCCGCCGGCCGGTCTTTGACCGACCCGGACGGATTTAACCACTCGGCTTTGGCGAGCAACCGTACCCCGGGTGAGAGGCCTTGTGTGATGTGGCGAAAGCCGACGAGCGGAGTGCCGCCGACATGAGCCTGCGGCCTGAGCTCTCTTTCAGATGTGGGTTGGATGATCGTTTGGGTTGCCATTCCGGCTCCAGAGAATCAAGAAGGCCAACTGGCGCAAGGCGAGCCACGCGTCCACGGAAGCGTGCGGGAGCGTGTGCCCTGCCCCGGCTGGCCGACTGGATTTCCGGCTGGCTGGGGAGACCGGCTCCCGCTAGGGACAGGAGCAGAAAGGCCAGGTTCTCATGATTTCTATGACAATCTTTATCAATATTATCATTATGGAATACGCAACGTCAAGGGTTGGTCTGCCTGGCGACCAGGTCAGGGACGGCGACAAAGAGGGGTCTCGACGGTACGGCCAGCTTCCCACCCGCCACCGGGATCGCCGGCGTCCTGAACGGACCACCTGCACCCTGGCACGCTGCTTGCCCCGTCGCGGGACCGTTGTCCTGTGGCAGCGGCCTATCTGGTTGATATAATCGCGGCTAGCAGGAGACCGTTCCGCCGATGAGACGTACCCGGACCCCGGATATGGGGGTGGCCGATGAAGGCGCGCCCCTCGCCCGGGGCGTGCTTCACCATCTGGGAATTGTGGTGGCCGCCTCGGCGCTGTTCGCCACCGCATTCACCGCGTGGACTTCCCGCCAGTCTTTCGCCGGGGGAGTTCGTGGAGCAACTCCTGGAAGCAGCCTCGGCGCAACCGCCTCGACTGGAGCCGGTGGTCGGCGGCGAGATCCTCCCTGCGCAAAGCGGAATTCGGATCGGGATCGTGGCCGGTCACTCCGGAGCTGCGCCCGACTCGGGCTATGTGGATCCGGGGGCGGTCTGCGACGACGGGCTGACCGAGCTGGAGGTCAACCAGAGTATCGCCAACCTGGTGACGCGGTCGCTCCAGGCGGCGGGCTACAACGCCGAGACCCTGGAAGAGTTCGACCCGCGCCTGACCGGCTACCGGGCCGTCGCCCTGGTTTCGATCCACGCCGATTCGTGCCTGGCGCTCAACGACCAGGCGACCGGTTTCAAGGTGACCGCCGCGCTCGACACTTCCGTCCCCGATCGCGCCCGGCGTCTGGTCGACTGCATGGCCGATCGCTACGCCCAGGCCACCGAATTACGCTATCACCCCAACAGCATCACGCGTGACATGACCGAGTACCACACCTTCTACGAAGTTCACGGCGACACCCCGGCGGCGATCATCGAGGTGGGCTTCCTGTACCTGGACCGCGAATTCCTGACGCGCCAGCCCGAACGGGCCGCGCGAGGGATCGCCGAAGGCGTCCTGTGCTACATCAACAACGAGCCGGCGACGCCTCCCCTGGGAGCCCTTCCGTGACCTCCCCGGGAGCGGCCGGGTTCGCCCGGTTGTTGGAGCAGGCCAGGGCCGCGCTGGACGCGGCGACCGTGCGGCTGCTCGACAGATCGCTCGCCGCCTGGTGCGTGTGGATCCCGGAAGCGAGGCCGCCTGGCTGACCCTGGCGGCGGTCTCGGATCCGAGGCCGGCGATGGCCTACGCCGCCCGTGCGCTGGAGATCAACCCAGGCAGCCAGCCCGCCCGAAAGGCGATTCGCTGGGCGATCCGCCGATTGCCGGCGCGGGAGCGACCGGAGGCGCTGCGCGAGGCGAAGATCCCCGCCTCGGTGGCGGTCCGCATCGTCCCGCTCGAGGCGCTGACCTCCCACCGCCTGTTTTCATCGCGCGTGGCCGTGCCGGCTCTGGCGATTGTCGCCGCCGTCGGCCTGTGGGCGGGCAGCCCCCCGGCAGCCGCCCGACAACCGCAGCAAGAATCGTCGCCGGTAGCCAAAGCCACCTTCACTCCGACGCCGACACCGACGTTCACCCCGACTCCTACGTCTGACTCCGACCCCGACGCCCACCATCACCCCGACCCCGACGGTCACACCGACGCGCACGCCCCGCCCTAACTTCTCGTGGACGTATTCGACGGATCCGGCCGAAATGGCCGACGAGGGGCGCTGGGTGGACATCGACCTGAGCGGGCAACGGGTGACCGCCTACGAAGGCGACCAGGCAGTCGCCTCGTTCCTGGTTTCGACCGGCCGGGCGAACACGCCCACCCTCACCGGGCAGTTCCGGGTGTACGTCAAGCTGCGGGCCACGCCGATGTCCGGGCCGGGGTACTATCTGCCCGGGGTTCCCTTCACGATGTACTTCTACGAAGGCTATGCCTTGCACGGGACATACTGGCACAGCAATTTCGGCACACCGATGAGCCACGGCTGCGTGAACCTGCGGACTCCGGACGCCGAGTGGTTGTTCAACTTCGCTTCGGTCGGGACCCTGGTCAATGTCCACCCGTGATCCGGCCGGCCTCTCCCGCCGGGACTTCCTGAGCGCATCCGGGCTTGGTCTGCTCGGCCTGGCGCTCCCGCTGCGCTTCGACTCCCCGCGGCGATCTGCGCCGGACGGCCAGCTCGGCCGAGTGCTCGTCGATTTGGCCCCCGTGTTTGGTGAGCCTTCCGCCGTGGCCCGCCAGGTCTGGACCCTGCGGCGAGACGAGGTGCGCAGCCTGCTGGCGGCCACCGTCGGCGGCGGCGACGAGACCAACCGGGTGTGGTACGAGGTCGAGCGCCTCGGTTTTGTCCACTCCTCGGCCGTCCAACCGGTGCGGGCACAGTTGAACCCGACCATGCGGCGGCTTCCCTACAAGGGTGCCCTGGCCGAGGTGACGCTGCCTTTCATCGAGGCCTACTGGGAACCGACCAGGCAGGCTGAGCACGCCTACCGCTTCTACTATGCCTCCACCCACTGGGTGGACGGCCTGACCACCGACAAGAAGGACCGGACCTGGTATCGGATCTACGACGACCGCATCGGGCGCCATTACTACGCCATGCCCGAAGGGCTGCGAGAAATCCCGGTGGCCGAACTCACCCCGATCTCGCCGGAGGTGCCGGCCCACCTCAAGCGCATCGAGGTCAATCTGAGCGAGCAGTGGGCCAAGTTCTTCGAGGGCGACACCGTGGTCTACACCGCCCGCGTTTCGACCGGGACCGAGACCAAGACCGATAGCGGCGAATGGTGGACACCGACCGGCGCTTTCACGACCTTCCGCAAGCGCGGCTCGCGGCACATGCTGGCCGGCAACCTGGCCAGCGGTTACGACCTGCCGGGAGTGCCGTGGGTCTCCTACATCACCCAGGAAGGCATTTCGTTCCACGGAACGTACTGGCACAATGACTTCGGCACACCTCGCAGCCACGGCTGCATCAACATGAGCCCCGCGGCGGCCAAGTGGGTTTTCCGCTGGACCCACCCGCTCGTCCCCCGCAATCTGGACGACCTGTGGACCGAGGTCGGGACCCGGGTGCGGATCTTCCGCTAGACTCCACCGGCGAGATGGATCGGATGCATCGGGCATGGCGCGGGTAGCGCTCTTCGGGGGTCTGGTGGTGGACGAGGACGATCGGCCGGTGCCGGTGGTCGAGGTCGGCCAGGAAGCGTTCTACGTGGTGGACGACGCCGGCTTCCAGCGCCACATCGAGAGCGAACAGGTCGACCGCCAGGTGCTGGAGAAGCTCCGACAGAACATCGAAGGCAAGGAAGACCTGATCAGCCAGGGGACGATGAAGCTGATCGGCCAGGAAGACATCTTCACCAAAGCGGCCATCGAGGCTTCGCTGAGCAACCTGGAGGCTCGATTCGACGAGCTGCTGGCGCAGGGCCTGCCGGCGGAAGCGCGGGCCTGGCTCGGGATGATGGGGTTCCGCGTGGTGGTCGACATCCACGGCCAGGTGGTGCGGGTGATCGAGCCGGAGGCGCCGGCCGGACCCGAAGAGTGACAGGGTGCAATCCCGCGAACGCCCTGCCGGCGTTAACGACTCGCTCACCCGTCTGTGCTAGAATGCCGAAATCATGAGCGAGAAGCCGCGGTGAGCCTCTCCGAACACATCATCGAGGTCGACGAGTCCACCTTCTCCGAGGAAGTCCTCCAGCGGTCGTACGATGTGCCGGTGGTGGTCGACTTCTGGGCGCCGTGGTGCGCGCCTTGCCGCACCCTGGGTCCCTTGCTGGAGCGGGCGGCGATCGAGGCCAACGGTGCTTTCCGACTGGCCAAGCTCAACGTCGACGAGAATCCGAACCTGGCAATCCGGTTCGGGGTGCGTGGGATCCCGGCCGTCAAGGCGTTCCGCCAGGGGCAGGTGGTCAGCGAGTTCGTCGGCGCGCAGCCCGACACGGTGGTGCGCAAGTTCCTTCTGCGGGTGGCCCCGACCGAGGTCGACGCCGCGCTCGAGCGTGCCCTCAGTCTGCTCGGAACCCGGCACTGGGCCGAGGCCGAGGCCGAGTTCCGCCGTCTGCTGGAGAGCGAAGACGCGGATGCGGCAGCCAGCCTGGGCCTGCTCAAGGCCTTGTTGATGCAAGGGAAGGGCGATTCTGCCCGGCAGGTGTTGGCGACGTTCCCGCGGGGAGTCGAGGTGGCCGAGGCCGAGAAGCTGCGGCCCCTGGCCGACCTGTTGGCTGAGGCGGCCGAAGCGGGGACCGAAGTCGGGGCCGATCCCCTCGAGGCCCAGGTGCACCAGTCTGGCCGGTTGATCGAACGTGGCAACCTGGAAGCGGCCCTCGACGGCTTGCTCGACGTTCTCCGCGCCGACAAAGGCTACCGGCGCGGTGCGGTTCGGCAGGCGGTGCTGGGAGTGTTCGCCCTGCTGGGCGACGACGACCCGACCACCCGCGCCTACCGCGAAGAGCTGGCCTCGATCCTGTTCTGAACCCGGCCGCCAGGCCGGACCCGGTTCCCCATTCGATGTGATGCAGCGCGACCACCGAGCGTGTTGCCCGCGCTTGCGCCGCCCGGCGTCTTGGCAGGAGGTTGCCCCGCCGTCGCTTGCGGCCCAGCCGCCTCGCACTGACGTGAGTTGAGGATCCCGCTGGCGAGACGGCGGCCTTACTTCGGGGTCGATCCGCCCAGCGCCAGAGTTCCCCAGGTGGTCGGGTTGAGAAGCTTGCGGGTCGACACGCTCGACACCATCGACTGCTGCACCGCGGTCGCGGCCTGATCGTTGTCGGACACCGACAGAGCGAACCCGTAACGCGCCCGCTCAGCCGGCGTCACCCCGAGCACCGTCCATGGAATCCTGGCTTCCAACTCGTAGCCGTTCGTGGTCGTCTTTCCGGCGACCGTGATCGTGGCCTGGCTCCCCGATTTCGCCTGCGGATACCAGCGATAGGCCTGGGGCGAAATCGATCCGAAGTTCCCCGCGGAGAGACCGATCTGGTGGTCGTCGGCCGACAGCGAGGCCGTGTAGAAATCGCTCGCCAGGTCGGCGTCGAACTGGATCTCGACCTCGTCGCCCTTCCACTGGTTGTCGCCTGACGCCACCTGAACGTACTTGTCGTCGGTGACACGGACGGCGACGTACAGGTTGCTGGTGTCCCACCCCAGGGCGAAGACGGCCGAGCAGTCGGAGGCTCCGCTCCAGCGGGAGGATCCGTAGACCACCTTGTCGGCGCTGAACGGAAGCGCAGCCCAGTCGGACAGGACTCCGTCGATCGTCGGCGCGCTGGCCAGCCATAGCGCCTCGAGCACGGAGCCGTTCGGCCTGGTGTTCAGACCGCCGACCGTGGCGGTGGGCGCACCGGCGCCAGGGGTGATCACCGTCGGAGCCGTGGTTCCCGGCACCACCACCACCAGAGTCTCGGTGGGGGCGGGAGCCTCGCTGGTTGCGGTCGGAGCGAAGACCGCGGTCAGGGTCTGGTTTGGTGTGGGGAACACGAACGGGGTCGGCGGCGCCGCACCAGGCAGATCGCAGCTGGCGACGGCCAGGGCGGCGGCGAGGAAGGGCAGGAGCCAGGGTCGGCGCATCAGGAGCCTCCGGTGGGCCGGTGGTGGGGCGGGTGGGAGTCGAACCCACACGAGGTCGCCCTCAGAGGATTTTAAGTCCTCGGCGTCTGCCAGTTCCGCCACCGCCCCGGGTGGAGATTGTATACCGGAGTCGAGGAGACGGCCGAGACGGGGGAACAAGGGCAAGTCACGACTGCGTTCCCTCGGGACGGGGTTGCTTCACCCGAGTCGCTATTGGCAGATCGAAGCGAACGAGAAGTCGGCCGGGGGAAGTGGAAGCGTGTCGCCGGGGAGAGACCGGTCGAGCCAGATCCAGGCGTTCAAATCTCCCGGTCGAACCCGGTCCATGCCGGCGCCGAGCGCCGAATAGTCCCATCCCTGCGCTTCGTCCCACTCGAAGTACGCCCAGTACGAGCAGCCGCCGACCCCGCGACACCGGCACAGACAATCCTCGGTGGGGAAGTCGCATCCTTCGCCCTCGATCGCACACACCAGCGGCCCCATCGGATTGCGCGGATCAAGCGCGGATGCCCATCCGGTGGCGCGCAGCAGACCGTCTCCGGAGATCTCCGGCCCGTCGAACGTCACACAGGCGGATTGGAACGATCCATCGGGAAGGCCCAGGATCAATCCCGCCCGTCCCGGCTCGGCGGCTGCCTCCGGTGGGGAGCAAGCGCCGGCGGCGAAGGCGAGCGCCAGGGCCAAGACAACGGTCGGTCGGGGGGGAAGGCGTCGGATTCTCGGATCGCCCATCGGATTCCACTTCGGATTCTACATGAGCCCGGGGAGGCGGGCGCGACCTGCGTGCTATAATCCGCGGCAAAGGGTCCCCTGGATGTTCAAGAACCTGCGAAGAGTATTCAGCGGCGATGCATTTGGCCGCGAGCTCGAACGTTGCGCCGAACGGGTGGCCGCGATCAACGCCCTCGAGGGCGAGCTGCGGGGCGCGGCCCCGGAGACTCTGCGGGCTCGCACCGACGAGTTCCGGCGGCGGCTGGGCGATGGCGAGGCCCTCGACGATCTTCTGGTGGAAGCCTTCGCCGTAGCGCGGGAAGCTTCCCTGCGCACCATCGGCCTGCGGCCGTTCGACGTTCAACTGGTGGGCGGGATCCTGCTGCATGAGGGCAAGATCGCCGAAATGCGCACCGGGGAGGGCAAGACCCTGGTGGCGGTCCTGCCGATCTACCTGAACGCCCTCCCGGGCCGTGGCGTCCACCTGGTCACGGTCAACGATTACCTGGCTCGCCGCGACGCCCGCTGGATGGGCCCGGTCTTCCACGCCCTCGGCCTGACGGTGGGGGTGCTCCAGGAGGCGGCCCGCACCGAGAACGGGCGCAAGGCTTTTGTTTTCGACCCGGAGCGGGAGTCGGCCCAGGAAGACGTCCACCAGCTGCGTCTGGTGGATCGGCCGGAAGCCTACGCCGCCGACGTCACCTACGGCACCAACAACGAGTTCGGGTTCGACTACCTGCGCGACAACATGGCCCAGGACCTCGAAGCCCGGGTGCAGCGCGGGCATCACTACGCCATCCTCGACGAGGTCGACAACATCCTGATCGATGAGGCCCGCACTCCGCTGATCATTTCGGGTCCGTCGCACGAAGACCCCGAGATGTATGAGCGGGTGGCGCGGGTGGTCCGGGACCTGGTGGCCGAAGACTACGAAGTGAGCGAGCGCGACCGATCGGTGGCCCTGACCGAACTGGGGGAAGAGCACGTCGAGCGCCTGCTGGGGGCGCGTCTGCGCGACCCGGATCGTCCGGAAGACATCACACCGGAGCAGGCGCGCCTGCTGGGTTTCGTCGAGCAGGGACTGCGGGCCGAGCACTTGTTCAAGCGCAACAAGGACTACGTGGTCCAGGCCGGGCGCGTGGTGATCGTCGACGAGTTCACCGGACGCCTGATGGCCGGGCGGCGCTGGTCGGACGGCCTCCATCAGGCCGTCGAAGCCAAGGAGGGCGTCAAGGTCCGTCAGGACAACGTGACCTACGCCACCATCACGCTGCAGAACTACTTCCGCATGTATGCCAAGCTGGCCGGGATGACCGGCACCGCGGTGACCGAGGCCGAGGAGTTTCACAAGATCTACAAGGTGGAAGTAGCGCCGCTCCCGACCAACCTCGAATACATCGCCCGCCAGCCTGATACCGATCTGGTCGAAGCCAGCTATCAGGAAGACGGGCAGAAGTACACCTACTTCGCCCGGCAGGATGATAGCGATCGCTCCCCGGTCTTCTGGCGCCGCAAGGACCTGCCCGATCTGGTGTATCGGACCGAGGAAGCCAAGTTGCGGGCCGTGTGTCTGGAAATCCTGGCGCGGCACGTGCGGGGCCAGCCGATCCTGGTGGGGACGACGTCCGTGGAACTCTCGGAGCGGTTGTCCGATCGCCTGAAGGCCCAACCCCTGCAGACCGTGGCGCAGGTGGAGGTCCTGCGGGAGGCTTACCTGGAAGCCCATTCGTTGGCGAACGACGGAACCCGGGTCGAGGCGCTTCAACCGCTGCACGCGCCCGTGGCAGAGCTGACTCCGGCCGTGCTGCGGCCGCTGGCCAAAGAACTCGATCTGACCCTCAACGTGACCCGGCCGGAGAACCTGGATCGGCTTTCCCGGATCCTGGGCCTGGGCGAAGAACAGCGGGCGGCCCTGGAGGCGGCCCTGCAAGGGGGGATTCGGCACAATGTGCTCAACGCCAAGCGCCACGACGAGGAATCCGCCGTGATCGCCTGGGCCGGAGGCCTGGGGGCGGTGACGATCGCCACCAACATGGCCGGGCGTGGAGTCGACATCAAACTCGGCGGCGAGGTCGCGGAAGAAGTGCTGGGGGCCGCCAACCGGATCCTGCGCCGCGCCGGGATGGAAGACCCGGAGATGCTCAACATGCAAGAACGGGCGGAAGCGCTGCGCCGGGCGCCGGAGTCCGCGGTCGGGATCTACGGCCCGGAGCGAGACCTGTTCCTGGGGTTCGTCGAAGACGAGGAGAAGGTCCGGCTGGCCGGTGGGCTGCATGTGATCGGGTCGGTGCGGCACGAGGCGCGGCGCATCGACAACCAGCTGCGCGGTCGTGCCGCCCGGCAGGGGGACCCTGGCTCGTCGCAGTTCTTCCTCTCCCTGGAGGACGACCTGATGCGCCTGTTCGGCGGGGCGCGCGTCTCCGGTCTGATGGATTTCCTCAAGATCGACGACAGCGTTCCGATCGCCGCTTCGATGGTCAACCGGACGATCGAGGAAACCCAGCGCCGGGTCGAAGGCGCCAATTTCGACACCCGCAAGCATCTGCTCGAGTACGACGACGTTCTGAACCAGCAGCGCGAAGTATTCTACGGCCAGCGCAACCGGGTGTTCCAGAAGGACGACCTGTCGGAAGACGTCGATGACATGCTGGAACAGGAAGTGCGGAGGCACGTGGAGCAGGCGGCGGAGACGCCGGCCGAAGCCTGGAAGCTGTTGGCGTGGCTGGAGGAAACGCAGCCGAACTCTCAACCTGGAAAGCGACCGACCGTACCCTTCCTACATGCTGCGGTTGCTGATCGACTCGATCGGCGAAGACGGGACGCCCGAGCAGGCTCGCTCGGCGCTGGCCGCAGAAGCCGAAGCCTCCCTGCAGCAGCAGCGCGAGTATCTGGGGAAGACCCTGGCCGAACAGCTCGATCGATCGGTCGAAAGGCTCGAGGACCAGGTTCGGCAGCGGGCCGAGGTGGCCGACACCGTTTTCGAAGGGGCCCTGCTGGAGGCCGAGGAGTCGGGCAACCCGGTTCCGGTGCAAACTCTGGTCCGGTCGGTCGAGGAAGCGGCCGGAGTCCGGCTCCAGCTTGGCGAGACGGGCCTCGAGCAGGTCCGCAGTTCGCCGGACGAGTTCCGCAAGATGATCCCCCGGCTTGTGGAAGCCGGGCTGGGAGTGCGCGTCTGGGGCGGACTGGTGCAGATGGCGGAAGCCCGACTGGGAGAATCCCTGGGACTGGATGCTTCCCTGCCGTCGCCGATCGACTGGAGCGCCGCCGAAGGTATCCTGCTCGAGGCGGTCGAGCAGACGTGGTCGCGGCGGGCCGAGGTGATCCGCAAGGAGATCGAGCAGGAGCTCGATGCGGGACTTCCCGACGGAACGGCCCCGCAGGCCGCCGCCTTGACCAGGGCTCTGGTGCGGATGAGCTATGGCACCCGTACCCTGTTCGATCGACGTACCCATCAGCGGCGAACGGTCGTGGTGCCCCGCCTGGCTTACCCGTTCTCGACGGCACGGCTTCTGGAAGGCCGCGACGGCGACGAGCTCACCGAGGAAGTCCTGGCCCATCTGGCCGGCGCCCGCGAAGAAGTGGAGCGCAGCTACGGGCGGTCCGAGATGCTCCGGCAGGCCGCCTCCGGAGACCTCCGGTCCTTGCCCGAAGAAGCCATCCGGCGCCTTCGGGGAGCGCTGGGGCGCGAAACCTGGGAAGCAGTGTTCGAGGTCGGTAGCCTGGCTGATCTGGGCCCGGAAGCCCGGGCGCAGGTCGAGAGCGCCTTCGGGCGGATTCTTCTGAATGAAGGCTACCGGCGCCTGATCCTGGCGGTCGGGGATCGTCTGTGGGTGGACTACCTGACCCAGATGGAGGGGCTGCGAACCTCGATCGGGTTGGAGGCCTACGGGCAGCGTGATCCCCTGGTGCAGTACAAGAGCCGGGCCTTCGATATGTTCAGCCAGCTTCAATCCGACATCCGGGCGGCGGTGGTGGCTCGCCTGTTTCGCGGCTCCGCGCCTGCTCGCCCGGTGGAACCCGGCGCAGTTGCCCCTCCCGCCGCCGCGCCCGCAGGTCCGCCGGTGTCCGCCGCTCCCGAGAAGCGATCGGGCAAGAGGAAGCGGCGGCGCCACTAGGCGGACGCGACGCGCCCCGAATGCGGATCGGCGATCTCGAGCTCCACCTGATCAACGACGGTTTCGTCCGGGTCGATGCGGGCGGTCCTTTCGGGCTTGTGCCTCGCCCCCTGTACCAAAGCCCGTTTCCTCCCGGCCCCGACAACACCCTGACCATGTCGCTCACCTGCCTGCTGGTGCGATCCCGGGGGAAGACGATCCTGGTCGATACCGGCCTGGGAGAGAAACTATCGCCGGAGGAGAAAGCGCGCTGGCAGTTGACCCGACCAGCCGGCGGGCTGCTGGACGGCCTGGCACGGCTCGGGGTGGCGCCCGATGGGGTCGACGTCGTGATCGACACCCACCTGCATGCCGACCACTGCAGCGGGAACACCCTGCTGGACGACGGCCGGCTCGAACCGGTTTTTCCGCGGGCCACGTATCTGGTTCAGCGAATCGAATGGGCGGAGGCGACCCATGCCGACGCCCGCACCCAGGGTACGTATCATGCCGCCAACTTCGAGCCGCTGGTCCAAGCGGGCCGGATGACCGTGCTCCACGGCGACCATGAGATCACCGACCAGGTTCGCTGCGTGGTCACCCCGGGGCACACCCGGGGGCATCAGAGCGTCGTCCTTGCGTCGGGGGAATGGCGGGGGTTGTACCTGGCCGATCTGGCCAGCTATGCCCTGCACTTCGAAAAGCAGGCGTGGATGACGGCCTATGATGTAGAGCCGCTCGAGACCCTGCGCACCAAGCAGATCTGGCGGCGCTGGGCGCTCGAGCGTGAGGCCTGGTTGTTCTTCGAGCACGATGCCGGGCTCCCGGTCGGGCGTCTGATCGTGGCCGAACGGGGCCACCGGGTGCAACCGGTGGAAGAGGCGGCCGAGCTCAGCGGTTCGCTTCCCACTCCGCCACCGCTTCCCGAATGATGGCGCGGATGGCCGGGTCGGGGACCTCGTCGATGTTGAACCCGTTGACCCCGATGTAGACGCGCACCGAGCCGCCACTTCCCTCCACCAGCCGTACGGCCCGATCGGCCACCGGGCGGCCGCTGAGTTTTCGCTCGAGGATCCGATTGATTTGCTCGACCATCGTGCCGCCGCCGGGGGTCGCCTCGGCAAGCCGCTCTTCCTTCCTGGGCTGCGGCACGGCCGTCCGGCCTTCCAGCCAGAGCGCCAGGTCGCGCGCCGCATACTCGACCCGGGTCTGGTCGGACGACCCGCGCAGTTCCTCCACCTTCTGGTACGTCCGGTTCCCGACGCGCAGATGCAGTTGACCCGTGGTGTCGTCGCGCATCAGGGTGACCACGGGGAAGAGTCTCTGGTCAGGTTCGCGGGCCGGGGTGGGATCGGGTGCTGTCTCGGGCATCAGGGTTTCTCCGCTCGGTGTCGCCGAGCTCGGATCCGGGGTGGGCGGGGCGGCGACCGGTTCCGGCTGTGCGGGCTCGGCCGGCGGGCCTTCGACGGTCGTCGTAGGAAGGGTGGCGGGAGCCGTCATGGGTTCGACCGGCTCAGCGGCCGGCTCGGGTCGGGGGGGTTCATCCAAGGGCTTCGCCTCCGGGCCGGCGTCTCGGCCGCGTGAGACGAAGAAGAAAGCCAGGGCGCCCAGGCCGAGTCCGGCGCCGATCAGGGCCAGGCCGATCAGGAGCGAGGTGTCGATCACCGGGACCTCATGCTAGCGAGCCCGACGCGGTTGGCACGTCGGGCAGTAATGGGTGCCTCGCTGGCCCACGACGATCCGGCGGATGGCGGTCGCGCATTTCGGGCAAGGTTCGCCCTGACGTCCGTACACCCGGAAGTGATTCTGAAACTCGCCTCCCCGGTAGACCCAGTCCAGGCTGGCGCCGTTGTAGCGCAGGCCGGAACGCAGGGCGGCTCGGATAGACCGCCACAGCCGCCGTGACTGTTCCTCGCTCAGGCGGTTGCTGCGCCGCAGCGGATGCAGGCCGGCGCGGTGGAGGGCTTCGTCGACGTAGATGTTCCCCAGACCGGCGAGGAAGGTCTGGTCGAGCAACAGGGGTTTGAGCGCGGCGGTTGCGCCGTTGGAGGAGGAGGTGGAGCCGGCGGGCGGTGAACCCCGGCACCAGAGGTTCGGGCCCCAGGGCGGTCAGCACGACGCCCGGGTCTTCCAGCAGGAACACCTTGCCGAACTTGCGAGCGTCGCCGAAGCGTAGGTCCCACCCCTGGTCCAGGTGAAAGATCGTGTGGTCGTAGGGTCCGGCGGGTTCACCCGCCCGCCGAAGGCCGAGGTCCCCGGTCATCTTGAGATGGATCAACAGGGTGCCCTGATCCAGGGGGAACACCAGGTACTTGCCGCGTCGATCGACATCGCGGATCGTCCGGCCGGAGATCGCCTTCCGGAAGCGGTCGGCCGGGTGGGTGGCGATGTGCCGGGGCCAACGGACGGTGACTGTATCGATGCGCCGGCCCGGGAGCGGAGGATGCTGCGGGCCGCCTTGGCGAAGCTGCCGGGCGATGGTCTCGACTTCGGGCAGTTCCGGCATGCGCCGGATTATACCTAGCCGACTTCGAGCGGCAAACGAGCGCTGCCGTCAACTTCCGACGCGCACCAGCGGCCGGAGTTGTTCGAAGCGAGTTCGGACCGATCCCGGGGACTTCCAGGAGTTCCTCCACCGCACGGAACGGGCCATGTTCCTGGCGATACCGGATGATGGCACTCGCAATCGACGGGCCGATCCCCGGCAGGCGGTCGAGGTCGGCCGCAGTGGCGCTGTTCAGGTCGACTGTGCCCGGAGTTGAAGGATCAACCGAGGTGGCGACCGCCTCGCCTTCGAAGGGGACGACCACCTGCATTCCGGTCTCGATGCGGGCCGCCAGGTTGAGAGCGTCGGGATTCCCGTTGGGCAGCGTGCCGCCGGCCGCCTCGACCGCGTCGGCCAGAATCGCATCCGCCGGGAGGGAATACACCCCCGGCCGTGCGACGGCGCCGGCCACGTGCACCTGGAGAGGGGCCGGAGAGGCTGCGGGCTCGAGCTCGATCGGGTGACCTCGAGGTTCCGCAAGTGCCAGGTACAACCCGCCGCCCACCAACAGGCCGGTGAGCAATCCGTAAAGGAAGCGTCCCCCTTGGGCGATCATGCTCTCCCCCTGACTGTGCAGGAAATTATCGAGCCGCCGGGCGGGCGAGTCAACCACGGCTTGCGCACGGCGAGCGGGCGGTCGCGCGACGCTATAATCCTCCGGATGCCCTCCTTCTACACCGGCGCCGGCGACGACGGTTCCACCGGGATGCTCGGGGAAGGTCGAATCCCGAAAGAGCACCCCCGGGCGGAGGCGCTGGGCGCCCTTGACGAGGCGGCGGCGGCGCTGGGATTGGCTCGGGCCTTGAACCCCGAGTCCGACATCCAGGCAGTTCTGGAATCGATGCAGCGCCACCTGTACCAGGTGATGGCCGAGGTGGCGGCCCCGGGCGCAAACGCCGTTCGCTTCCGCATGATCGGAAACGACCAGGTGGCCTGGCTCGAGGCCGAGATCGACCGGCGCGGGGCCGAGGTCGAGAGCCCCGGGGAATTCCTGCTCGGCGGCGACACGCCGTCCGGAGGAGCCCTCGATCTGGCGCGCACGGTTGTACGGCGCGCCGAGCGACGCGTCTCCCTTCTGATCCATCAAGGTGAAGTCGAGAACCGGGCCCTGCTGGCTTACCTCAACCGGGCTTCGTCGTTGTGCTTCCTGCTGATCCTACAAGGCTACCGCCAGGCGGGAGTTGGGCCTAGCCTCGCCAAAGGGATCTCCGAGTGACCGGGACCCTGCTCAATGTGGCCACGGTTCTGGCGGGCGGCCTGATCGGGATCGTCTTCGGGGCCCGGATTTCCGAGCGGGCCCGAGACACCGTCCTTTCCGGCATGGCGCTCTTCATCGCCGCCATCGGGGTGCGCATGTTCCTGGACACGCTGAACCCGCTGTTTCCCCTGGGCGGGATCGTCCTGGGCGGGTTGATCGGCGAAGGGATGCGAATCGAGGACGGCCTTCGGCGTCTGGGGGCCTGGCTCGAGCGGCGCTTCTCGGATCCGGGCGAGGGGGCCGCCTCGACGTTCGTGCGCGGTTTCCTGACGGCAAGCCTGCTCTTCTGCGTGGGACCGCTGACCATCCTGGGATCGATCCAGGATGGACTTACCGGTGACTACCAGCTTCTGGCCATCAAGGCCGTGCTGGACGGGTTTGCGGCGCTGGCGCTGGCTTCGACTCTCGGGGTCGGTGTGCTGTTCTCGGTGTTCGTGATCCTCGTTTACCAGGGATCGCTGACCCTCCTGGCGGCGCAGGCGCAGTCGCTGCTGAGCGAGGCGATGACTGCCGAGATGACCGCGGTCGGTGGCGTGCTCTTGATCGGACTCGCCGTCGGGAACATGCTCGAGCTGAAACCGATCCGGACCGGGAATCTGCTGCCGGCGCTGGTGGCCAGCCCGGCCCTGGTCGTGTTGGCGGCCTGGCTTGCGGGTCTGATCCGGACGTAGGCTGAGAGACAGCAAGCCCGTTTCCAGGGGAAACGGGCTTGTTGGTGGCCGGGGCGGAAGGCGAAGCTAGCTGCCAGCGAGCACCGCTTCGATGGTCTGCTGGAACACCTCGAAGGACTGAGCCCCGATCACCGGGGTTCCGTTGATCAGGAAACTCGGCGTCGAATTCAGGCCGGACTGCACCGCCAGCACCGCGTCGGCGGTCACCGCCGCCTGCGCGTCCTCGGAGGTCAGGCAGGCGTTGAAGGAAGGCATGTCGAGGCCCAGGACTTCGGCCATGCCCTGCAGGCGGCGTTCGGTGAAGTCGCCGATGTTCTCGCCGGTGTGGTTGGCGAAGAGCACATCGTGATAGTCCCAGAAGCGATTCTGCCGGCCGGCGCAGACCGCCGCGCCGGCGGCGGCATGCGACTCCTGGCGTGGGTCGCGCTGGTCGACCACCGGGAAGTGGCGATAAACGAAGTAGACCTTCCCGGTGCGGACGTACTCTTCGACGATCTGCGGCAGGGTCTCATCGTGGAAGCGCTTGCAGAACGGGCACTGGAAGTCGGAGAATTCCTCGATCCGCACCGGGGCCTCGGGATCCCCGATGGCGTGATCGTCGGGCGAAGGATAGGCGAACGGCTCCGGGACCACCACGTCGCCGATCGGCGCCAGGGTGGGCAACAACACCACGAACGCGGCCACCAGCACGATCCCGGCGATCACCAGGGCGACCGTGATCCGTTGCTGGCGCCGCCGCTGGGCGCGCCGCTCGCGAAATTCGATGCGTGTCGACATGGACTTCTCGCAACCTCCGGTCTATCCGGCGTGGGCGCGCGCCCAGCCGGTCAGGACTTCAAGCACTTCCTTCGACTCCGGTTCGTTGTGGGTTTCATGGACCAGGCCGGGCCACAGGCGCAGGGTCTTGTCGGCCGAGGCCACCCGGCCGAACAGCTCACGGGTCGCCTCCGGATCGGTCAGCCGATCGGCCTCGCCGTGGGTCAGCAGGAGCGGCAGGCTGAACTGGGCGGCCCGCTCCAGCAGCTGCGCCCCGCCGTTGAGCAGGTCGAGCCCGACGCGGATGGAGAGCCGGTCGTGGACCAGCGGGTCGGCGGCGTAGGCCGCCACCACCTCGGGATCCCGCGAAAGCGCCGCCTGTTCGAGACCGGTACTCAGGGTCAATCCGGGCAGGATCCGGTACAGGGCCCGGGCCATCGCCACCTTCGCCGCCGGAGCGGGGTAGCGAAGGCGGATCCAAGGACTGGTCGCGATCACCCCCTCGACCTCGGTCGGGTTTTCCAGGCCGAAATGCAGGGCGATCAGGCCCCCCATGCTATGGCCGTAGGCGAAGCGAGGGCGGCCGGGCGCCAGGCGAGCGATCGCCTGGAGGTCGTCGAGGAAGAAAGAGAAACGGGGGGCATGTCCCCGGCGTCCCCCGGACTGACCGTGGCCTCGAACGTCGTACGCCAGAACCGTAAAGCCGGCCGAGGCCAGCGTGCGTGCCACATGTGGGTAGCGGCCGGACGTGCTCTCCCAATCCGTGGGTGAGCAGGATCGTGCCGCGGGGTTTCCGCTGCGGTTCCCATCGGAACCAGGCCAGCGAAACCCCGTCGGGGGTAAGAATCTGGCCGGTTTCCGTCGGAGGGAAGGGCGGGGGCAGGGGCATCGCTGACAGGACCTGAGTTCAGGGGAGGTCGGACCTTGCGGGACGATTGTCAACCATCTGCAAGGACCCGCTGAGCCAGGGCATTATAACATCGGAGGCGCCGAGGGCAGCCGAGGGAAGGAAGCCACCCTTTGGAGATCGCGGCGGGAGGTTTGGACTCATGGCCGTAGCACCGAGAATGCGCCGTCCCCAACTCAAGGCCCCAGAGCCGTCGAACGGAATGTTGAGCGTGCTGGTGGTCGACGACGAGGTCGCCTTCGGTCGGGTGTTGCGGGAGGTCCTGGAGTCGTTTGGCTTCGAAGTGCGGGTCGCTCTGCGGGCCGACGAAGCCCTTCAGGAGATGCGGCATCAGGCCCCCGACATGCTGATGGTCGATGTGATGATGCCGGAAGTCGACGGTCTTTCCCTGATTCGGAAGGTCCAGCTCGAGCCGGCCTGGCTGGGCATCCCGATCCTCGTCGTCAGCGCCCGCACCTCCGAAAGCGACCGCAACCAGGCGCTCTTCGCCGGCGCCGACGGTTTCCTGGCCAAGCCCTTCACCGCCCAGGAACTCCGCGGCGCACTGCGATCGTTCCTGCCGTCCGGCCTGACCCTCTAGCGCAGGGTCCCAGGCACCTCCTGGTCCGGCAACAAACTTGCACCCATCGGGCCTGCCGGCCGCTCTCCTATTCCTGGCCGGCCCGGGGCCGACGATGGCGGAGCCAAGCAACGGAGCCACCCACCGACGCCCGACGATCCTGGTCGTCGACGATGATCCAACCTTCTGTGCGATCATGGCCGAGATCCTGCGCATGTACCAGGCCGAGGTGTATACGGCCCCGGGAGCGGAGGAAGCCATCGGGTTGCTGGATTCCGTGGCACCCGACCTGATTCTGACCGATGTAATGATGCCGGAAATCGATGGACTGACCTTCGTCCGCCGCATTCGATCGGGCGGACCCCTCTCGGCGGTGCCGATCATCATTGTCAGCGCCGGGGTGAGCCAGCGCGAGCAGGCCGCCGCCATGCAGGCCGGCGCCGACCAGTTCCTGGCCAAGCCGTTCTCCCTGATGGATCTACGGGCGGCGGTCGGGGATCTGCTGACCAACTGACCCAGAACCCGGCCCGCCGCTTCGGCGGGCGCCGGTCCTTCCGAACCCCGAAATGGGTACCGTCGTCGGCCCGGAAGGTGGAAGCCGCTTCCTTGCCCACCAGGTGGCCGCCATACCCCCTCGCTTCCCACAAAGAGGAGATCGCGCGCTCCGAGGTCCACGTCGGGGCTCAGCGGGAACGCCGCACTTCGGCGCCAGGCCGGGATCGCTGCGCCTGCCAGCCCGAGGTTGGACCCCGCGTCAGGGGAGCGGTACTTCGAACACGGGGTAGCGCTGGCCGGTCTCGTGGAAGCCGAGCTTTCGATACAAGTCCTGGCTGCGCAGGTTGTCGGCCTGTGTGTTCAGCGAGATCGAGCGATAGCCGCGTCTTTCGAGTTGGTGGATCAAGTCCAGCACCAGGGCCGTTGCCAGGCCACGCCGCTGGAAATCCGGGTCGACTGCCAGCCGGGCCAGGTGCGCCCCGAGCGGCGAGGCGGTGGTGAGCTGGTAGGCTGCCAGACGGCCGTCGATCTCGATCCCGGTTGCGACGATCGACTGGCCGAGCGCGGCCGCCAGGCTTCCGAGGCCGTTCTGCCATAGCAGCTTGAAAGAGCGCGAGTTGACACGCACCACTGCCGGGAGGTCTTCGGCCCGGAGGGGCCGAAGGGGCACGGCAGCCGGGGGCGGCAGGGGGCGTCGCTGATCGTCCCACTCGAAGAAGATGACGGCGTTGTTCTCGCGGAACCCGGCTTCGGCCAGCAGGGGGCGCATCCACTCCCCGCCCAAGAGCGAGGCGACGCTCTGGGCCGACTGGGCGGCTGCCTGTGCCGCGGCCTCCGACCACAGGGGCCTCCAGGCGAGCATCGGGGTCAGGCTTCCGTCGACGCAGAAGGTCCGCAGCCACGCAGCTCCCGGGGGATCGGGAGGCGCGGCCAGGTACGCGACCAAGCGGCCGTTGGACTCGGCCACCAGGTTGGGGGCGGCCTCCAGCATCTCGAGGGGGTCACGCCAGTCGAGGTGGAAATGGCGCCAGCGGGCGCGAGCGATCAGATCGGAAAGCCGAGCACGGTCGCGACCGGAGGCCGGACGGACAGCCAGAGACTCCGGGGTCCTCATCCGCTCCCGCCGGGAAGCCGAGCCGCTCGCCCGAGGATCTTGCGAAGGATCCGTCGGAAGAGGCCCGGCGACGGTTCCGCGTCGAGGGCGGCCTGGGTCGACGCGGCCGCGGAGAAGACGTCGCCCTGTCGAAGCTGGAGGCGCGACAGGGCCTGCCAGGTGAGAGCTTCGGCCTCCTGGTTGCGGGTTTCCTGAAACAGTTGCAGCGCCAGACGGAAGGTGTCGCCCGCTCGATCCAGGTCGCCTGCGGCCTCGAGTGCGGAGGCCAGGTTCCCGAGGGCAAGACCCTGGCGGGAGCGATCCCCGGCGGAGGCAAAGACCTCCGCTGTGCCCTCCACCGCCTCCAAGGCCTGGGCGCCCTGCCCCATCTGCACCAGGGCCACCGAGCGGTTGTTGGCCATTTCGGCCGCCTGCAACGGGTTTCCGGCCTGATGGTAGGCCGCCTCGGCCTCGGCGAAGGCCCGGATCGCGTCCGCCAGGTCGCCGCGGCGAAAGGCGGCCATGCCAGCCCGTTCGAGATGGGCCGCGGTTGGGGTCATCGGGAATGGCGCGCTGCGCCGGCAGGCAGGCGCCGCAGAGCGCCTACAGGGTGATCTCGAGGAAGCCTTCGCCCAGCCCCCGCACCTTTTCAAGCGGCAGGTCGCTCAGCTTTTGAGCCATCCTCAAGTAGGGCTCGCTGCCTTCGGCGCGGACGAAATCGCGCAGGTCGGACGGCAGGCGCAGGAAGGCGGCGAACGCCTCCTGGTTGGCCTCCCACTCCCCGATCGGTCCCCGGGTGTCGATGTAGTCTGAGAGCTCGCGGCCAAGGGCTTCGGCCAGAGCTTCCAACTCGGCGATCGGGACGGGACGCTCTCCGTGTTCATAGCGGGTCAGCCGGCTGGCGGGGATGCCGGCCAGCTTGGCCAGCTGCCGGACGGTCAGGTCGGATGAGGTGCGGTGCGATCGGAGCATGGCGCCGATGTAGTGCTGGCGCAGGGAGATCATCACTGCCGGGTTCAAGTCGCTCTTCTTCTTCGACTCGCCGCGGGCGGGGTGGAGCAGCCGGGCGATGGGCATATCGAGCTGGTAACCGAGCACCTCCAGTTCGGGCAGGGAGATGCCGCGCCGGCCGCGCTCGAAGGAGGAGAAGACGGCCCCGGACACTCCGATCAGGGCCCCGGCGTCCTTGAGGCTGCGTCCGGCGGTCGAACGCGCCTGTCGCAACAAGGCACCGATCATCTTGGTGCGCAGTTGAATCGCCTGACGATCCGTCATGAGGCCCTCGCTTCCCCTTGGAAGGCGGGATTATAGCATCGCCATTTCCCGCCGCGGCGACACGGTCTCCGACCTGGCAGCCCGACTACCCGGTCGGGTGGTTCGGCTCGGCGCCGCTCTCGTCGGGCATGTAGTAGCCGAGACCCTGGCGGGTGAGGATGTGCACCGGATTCTTGGGATCAGGTTCGATCTTCTGTCGGAGCCGACTGAGGCAGACCCACAGGATCTCCTTGTCATCCCGGTACTCCGGGCCCCAGACCGTGGTGAGCAAGTCTTCCGGGGTGAGCATCCGGCCGACCGCTCCGGAGAGCGTCTGCAGCAGGCGATACTCGGTGGCGGTCAGCGCCACCGGCTTGCCCGCGCTTTGGACCTCGGCCTTGGCCAAATCGATCTCCAACTCCCCGTGGCGGAACTGGGGCTGGTGGAACGTGCCGACCTGACGCTCGGCCCTCCGCAGCACCGCCCGCACCCGGGCCAGCAACTCCTGCGCGCTGAACGGCTTGATGATGTAATCGTCGGCGCCGACGTCGAGGCCGCGCACCCGGTCGCGCTCTTCGCCCTTGGCGGTCACCATGATGATCGGCACGGTGGAGAACTCGCGGATCCGGGCGCAGGCGGTGAAGCCGTCCATCACGGGCATCATCACGTCCAGCAAGATCAGGTCGGGCTGGGCCGCCGCGACGCTCTCCACGGCCTGCTGTCCGTCGGCGGCGGTGGCGACCAGGTAGCCTTCGGTTTGCAGATTGACTTCCATCAGGCGCAGGTAGCGCGGCTCATCGTCGACGAGCAGGAGTGTCTTCGGGTCGCTCATGCTGGGTCTCCTGGGGAATGGGCGTGCCGGAGGGGAAGGTGAAACGAGAAGGTGGTCCCCCGGCCGGGTTGACTCTCGACACCGATCTGGCCACCGTGGCTCTCCACGATCTTGCGGCAGATGTACAGACCGAGGCCGGTGCCCCGCACCGAGCGCTGGGTGTCGGGGACGCGGTAGAAGCGCTGGAACATCTGGGAGGCATGTTCCGGGGAGATCCCGGGGCCGGCGTCTTCGACCTCGACCCGGAGCGAATCGCCGCTGCGCAGGGCCCGCACGATCACCGGCGCGCCCGGCGCGTACTTGGAGGCGTTCGACAGCAGGTTGTCCATCACCTGGGCGATGCGGGTCGAGTTGATCTCGATCACCGGCAGATCGTCCTCCACCTCGAGCCGCAGGGGCATTTCAGGGAAAGCTGCCTGGGCCCGTTCGGCGACGCTGCGCAGCAGGGGGGCCAGGCGGGTCGACTTCGCGGGTCATCCCGATCGATCCGGATTCCAGGCGGGAGGAGTCGAGAAGGTTGTCGATCAGCTCCCGCAGGCGGTCGGCTTCCTCGTCGATGATTTGCAGGAACTCGACCCGGGCATCGGAATCCCATTCGGCGTCCTGGCGGAGCAGGGTGGTGACGTAACCCTTGATGAACCCCAGGGGAGTGCGCAGTTCGTGGGAGACGGTCGAGACGAATTCGTCCTGCATCCGCGCCAGCTGGCGCTGGGCCTCCAGCGAGGCGATCCGGGCGGCCATGCGGCGGTTCTCGAGAAGCTGCCCGACGTGCCAGGCAATGAACTCGGCCAGACGGATGTGCTCGGGAGGAAAGGTCGGCCCGCCGAAGCGTCCGAACACCAGGCCCCCCACCACGCGGCCGCCCACCATCATCGGCAGGGCCAGGTAGTCGCGGCGGCGTTCGCGGCCGGCTGCGGGGCCGATGTCCTCCTGGCGCAGCAGGGTCTGACCGGAGCGGAAGGCCTCCAGCGCGGCGGGCTCCCCCCAGGGCAAGTCGGCTTCGCGGTCGCGGCCGCGGCCGAGGGCCAGGGCATACGATGGTTCGAGGTCTCCGCTTTCTTCGTCCTCCAGGAAGAGCGAGACCACGTCGAAGATGAAGATCGTGCGCGAAAGTCGGAAGACGGTGTCGAGCCCGGTCTCGGTGTCGAGGGTCTCCGCCACCACCCGGGCGATGGCGTAGACCGCGTTGAGTTCGGTACCGTGGGTCAGGGGCTCCGCCGGAACCAGCGGGCCGGTCATCGACCGCGTGCCTCCGGGGGCAGGGTGAACGTCACCCGGGTCCCTTCACCGACGGTGCTCTCCAGATTGATGGGGGCGCCGTGGGCGTCGAGGATCAACCTCACCAGCGCCAGGCCCAGTCCGGTCCCGCCGTAGCGGCGGGTGGAGGAACCGTCGAGTTGGTGGAAGGGTTCGAAGAGCTCGTCCATCCGTTCCCGGGGGATCCCGATTCCGGAATCCGACACCGAGAGCGTCACCGAACGGCCCTCGGGTACCGCGGCGACTTCCACCAGGCCCCCGGTCGGGGTGAACTTGACGGCATTGTCGAGAAGCTGGTGGAGCACCCACAGCAGACGTTCGCCGTCGGCCAGCGGCGTGCCGACGGCGCCCTCCACGCGTGACCGCACCTCGACGCCGGCTTTGGCCGCCTTCTCGCCCGCCCGGACCACCGCCCGGTCGAGCAGGGCGGGGATCTCGACCGGGCTGAGATTCAGAGTGATCCCGGTGCGGGAGGCGGTCGAGAATTCGATCAGATCCTCGATCAGCCGGCCCAGACGTTCGGAGGCGCGACGGACGACGCTCAGGGCGTTGGCTTGCTCTTCCGACACTTCCCCCAGCTGACCCTCGCTCAACAGTTCGATGTAGCCCTTGATGTGGGCCAGCGGAGTGCGCAGTTCATGGGAGACATTGGAGATCAGGTTGACCTTGAGCTCGTTGAGCTCGCTCAACCGCTCGAGGGCGCGTCGCAGCTCGGCCGTCCGTTGTTCGACTCGCTGTTCCAGCTCCCGGTTGGCGGTCTGGACGGCCGCGTGGAGTTCGATGATCTGCTGGTTGACCGCACGGTCGAGTGCTTCCCGGGAGACGAAGCCCATGGTCAGCAGGGTCTGGCCGAGCAACTGGCGGTCGCCCCGCGTTCCGGCTTCCCGCTGGCGGGCCAACGCCAGTGCCAACTGATGGTCGGTGATCAGCTTCTGGTCGAGGAGGTATTGCCCGAGCTTGGGGACCGACGCATCCGGCGGGGCGACGGAGGTAACATCCAGGATTCCGCTCAGAAAGGAGCGCTCCGCCAGCAGGGAAACCAGGCCCAGGTCTAGCCCGCAGTTGGAGCAGACCCGACTGTCGGGCGCGAGGCGCGCCCCGCAGTGGGGGCAATCCACCGGGGTCAGGCCGATCGGGTTGGTCTGGGGCGTCGCCATCGCAGGCTCTCGCGCCGAATGATAGCCCCCCCGGCGAGACGGGGCAAGCCTGAGGTGCCAGGGGAGGAACTGCGGTCCCGAGAGGGAATGCCTTGTGATGTCGAGAGCAAGCCAGGAAGCGCCCTCAGGGGGGAGACAGTCGATAGGGGGCTGTAAGGTCCACCCGCAACGGCTGGGAAGATAATAAGCACGTGGCCATTCAAACGCTCCTCATTGACGACGATCCCGACCTGGCGGCGGTGCTGGGCAGTCTGCTGCGCGGTCAGGACGTCGAGGTGCACAGCGTGCTGTCGGGGCCCGAAGGTGTCGAGGCCTGCCGGGCGAATCTCCCCGACGTGATCGTGCTCGACCTGCTGATGCCCGGGATGGACGGCTGGGAAGTCTGCCAGAAGATCCGGGAGTTCTCGAACGTTCCGATCCTGATCCTGTCGGCGCTGGGTGCGCCGGGATCGGTGGCCCGGGCGCTCGACGCCGGGGCCGATGATTACTTGATCAAGCCGGTGCACGCGAGCCTGCTGGCCTCTCGTCTGCGGACCCTGGTCCGGCGGCAGGCGCCCAGGGAGCACGTGCGCGCGGCCTGACCCCCTCTTGGTGAGACACGCTGGCTGGCAACCGCGTTTCAACTCCGCGCCGCCCACCCACAAGGTGGGCGGTGTGGATTCTCCGTGCCGGCACCCACCACCCCGAGTCTTCGGCGGGATTGCGGTGCCGGTTGAAACTTCGGTGCAGTCCCCATCCCCTCCAACCCGTTGGGCTGTCCGCGGAGAACGGCTATGGGGGTGGGGCGGAAGAATCGTTCTTCGGGAATTCTGCTTAGAGCGCGGTCTTGACGATCCCGCCGTCCACCAGGAGAGCGTGGCCGTGGACGTACGACGCCGCCGGTGAGGCCAGCCACACGGCGGCCCGGGCGTACTCGTCCACCCGGGCCATTCTGCCCAGGGGGATGCTGGCGACGATCCCCTGCGCCTCGACCGCAGGGGTTGTTCCGGCGCGCCGGGCGCGGTCTTCGAACAGATGGACCACGCGTTCGGTGGAGGTCCATCCGGGATGGATTGAGTTCACGCGGATTCCCTTCGGGCCGACTTCGCCGGCGAGCGATTTCATCAACCCGACCACGGCCATGCGCACCGAGTTCGACAGCACCAGGTTTTCGATCGGCTGCTTGACCGAGTACGACTGACTGGCGACGATGCTGCCCGAGGCCTGGTCGAGCATCACCGGCAGCACCGCCCGGCACACATGCACCGTGCTCAGCAGCGACGACTGCACGGCGGCCTGCCAATCCTCGATTCCGAGGTCGAGGAACGGCCCCGGCTTCGGTCCGCCGGTGTTGATCAACACGATGTCGATTCGGCCGTAGGCTCGCACCACCTCCGCCACCGCCCGTTGCGTTTCCTCGGCGGCGGTCACATCGGCCTGGAGCGTCAGCACCGGTCGGCCCGAGGCGCGGCGGATCGCCTCGCCTGCCTGGTCGATGGCGGTCGAGTGCGAACAGATCGCCAGCCGGGCGCCTTCCGCGGCGAAGGCCTCGGCGGCGGCTCGGCCCAGCCCGCGCGAAGCGCCCGTGACGAATACGACTTGATCCTGCAATCCGAGATCCATCGTCCCTCCGGAGTGTGCGGGGCCTAAGCCCGCAGCTGGTCCAGCCCTCGGGCGACCTCGCCGACCAGACCCGAGGCCTGGAACGAGTTCCGGTCGGAGGCCCGGTCCAATCGGCCGGCGAGCAAGTCGAGGGTCGCGTGCGCTTCCTGCAAGGCTCTTCCGGCTTCGTCGCGCCGGCCGAGTGAGAGCTCCAAGCGGGCCAGGAGCGCCAGCGACCGCGCGGCATTGAGCAGCGCCGGCGTGCTGCGCCAGGCCGCGGCCGCGGCAGCCGCGTGGCGGGCGGCGTCATCGACATCGCCCCCGGCCTCGGCGACCAGCGCCAGGGCTTCCTCCAGACAGGCGTGAATCCGGGGAAAGTCGAATTGGGATACCACGCGCCGAATCCGGTCGACCAGGCCGCGGATCGAAGGCGCCTGTGCGTCCTCCTGGTGGGCCAACCGACTCCGCACGGCTTCGAGCAGACCGATCGCGGCGTCGGTGTAGGTGGTCGGGGCCGCGTCGATCCTTTCCAGCAACGCGGCCTCGGCCTCACGGGCGATTTCGAGGGAACCGACGAGGTGCGCGGCCCGGATCAGCTCGGCCAGCAAGGGGAACACGGACTGGGGCTCGTCGAGCTCGGTCAGCACGTTGTCGCGCGCCGCCAGCAACCCCCGCAAGGCTTCCCCCGGACGTCCCAGGTCGAACTCGATCATGGCCGCAGTCGCCGCGTGCCAGGCTTCGGTCAGCCCGGTGAAGAGCGGGGCCTCCCGCACCAGACGATCGAGGGCCAGGCCCTTGTCCCACTCCCCGGACCGCCAGTGAGCCGCCCCGCATTCCTGCATCCCGGCGACGGCGAATCCCGGCAAGCGATACTGGTTGGCGAAGCCGATCAGCTTCTGGTAGGCCGGGATCGCTAACTGATACCGGCCCAACGCATACAGCGAGCTGCCGATGTTCATGTAGGCCCGGCAGGCGTCATGGGCCAGACCCGCCGCGATCGCGTCGCTGGCGGATTGCTCGAGCATGGCGATTCCTGGAATCGACCTTGCCGATCCCGATGTGGCTGGTGCCGACGTTGTTGAGGGCGTGGATGCGGGCGTCTTCGGCCCCGGTCTGGGCGGCGAGCTCCAGGGCGCGCTCCCCGTGCCGGATCGCCTCGGGGTAGTCGGAGGCCAGCATGTACATCTGCGAGATCGAGCTGACCGCCCGGGCCAGCTCCGGGGTGGGGGGCCCCTGCTCGAGCAAGGTCATGGCTCGCAGGTAGTGCTCCATGGCCTGGCGCCGGGTGCCGGCTTCGTAGTAGGCGCGGCCGATCCTGCGTTCCATCTCGCCCTCGCCCACCCGGTTGCCCAGCGATCGGTACAGGTCGCGAGCCTCGGCGAAGGTCTCGATCGTGCCGTCCGCGCCGGAGACCAGCATGCTGTCGGCCATCTTGGCCAGGACGGCCGCCCGGCCGGCCAGGTCGTCGGCCGCCCAACGCTCCAGGGCGGCCCGGTAATGTCGAGCGGCCTCCGCCCGGGCGAGCGATCGGTGGGCCCGGTCCCCGGCCTGGAGCGATGTGGCGCGGGCCAGCTCCTCCTCTCCGGCCTCGATCCAATGGAAGGCCAACACTTCATAGGCCTCCGGGTGGCTGGCGGTGATGGCCTGCGCCGCCCGCCGATGTAGCACCTTGCGCCGCAGCACACTGACCGACTCGGCCAGGCTGGCCGGGATCAGTGCGTGGAGGAAGGCGAAAGTGACCTCGCCGTTGCGGCGGGCCTCCGTGATCAACTGGGCGCGTTCGGCGGATTCGAGCGCCGCGATCAGCGCTTCCTCTTCGAAATCGGTTGCCTGCCGCAAGGTGCTGAACTCGAACTCCCGGCCCAGGATGGCGGCCATCAGCATCGCTTCCTGGGCGGCCTGCGGGAGTTTCTCGACACGCGACAGGATCGCACCGCGCACGCTCTGGGGGATCTCCAGTTCCTCCACCGCCGGCCGGTGCCAGCGCCCCGCTTCGAATCGCAGGCGGCCGGAATCCACCAGGGCCCGACAGATTTCTTCAATGAAGAACGGGTTCCCCTCGCTCTCCCGGAACACGCCATCCAGGAACTCGGCGGAGATCTCCTCGGCGAACATGGCCTGGAGCAGGGCGCCGGTCTGGTCGCGAGCCAGCCGCCCGAGCTTGATGCGGGTGGCCAGCCGTTCGCGGTTGAGCTCCTGGAGCAGCCGGCCCAGCGCCGGGCTCTCGTCGAGTTCGATCTCGCGATAGGTGAGCACCAGCAGGATCGGCAGGCGGCGGATGCGGCGGGCCAGCGAATGGACCAGCTGCAGGCTGCCGGCATCGGCCCAGTGGATGTCGTCCAGGAAGAGCAGCAAGGGCCGATCGGAGGCGAGCGCCTCGCAGAAGAGAGCGAAGCCCTCGAACGCCCGCTGCTGCTGGGCGGTCACGTCGGAAGATGCCACCGCAGGCAGGTCCGGGTAGCGCAGGGCCAGCTCGGGAGCGAAGGTGACCAGTTCCGCCAGCACGAGGCGCGGGATATCCACATGGGCCGGAAGGGCTCGTCGGATGCAATCGGCGATGGGGGCGAAGGGGACGCCGCCTTCGGCGTAGCATTCCCCGCTGACCACGCTGCCCCCCGTCACCTCCACGTGCGCGGTGACCTCTCGGACCAGACGCGACTTCCCGATGCCCGGTTCACCGGTGACCAGGAGCACGCCCCCTTCGCCGCCGGCGGCGCGCCTCCAGGCCGTCAGCGCCTGGCGCAGCTCCGCCTCCCGACCGACCAGGCGACCGCGGACGATCCGCTCCAGCAGCGAATGCTCGGGGCCCGCCGCACCGGCCGGCGAAGCGAGCACGGTCGGCAGCGCACGGCCAACGTCTACGGCGCGCGCCGGACGATCCTCAGGGCGCTTCGACATCAACTTCAGGATCAAACGTTCGAACTCCGCCGGCAGATCGGGCCGATGCGCCGAAGGCGGGACCACCGGGGCGTGGAGATGAAGCGATACCACCGCCATGGCGGCTTCGGCCGTGAACGGCAATTGCCCGGTGGTGAGTTCGTACAGGATCACGCCCAACGCGTACAGGTCGGCGCGGCCGTCGACGGCGCGCCCCAGGGCCTGCTCCGGGGCCAGGTAGAACACCGTCCCCACCACTGCTTCGCCCTGGCTCAGCCGGCTGGCCACCGACTGGGCCAGGCCGAAATCGGTCAGCTTGACGGTGCCGTCCCGGGCCACCAGGATGTTCTCCGGCTTCAAATCGCGATGGACCACACCGTGGGCGTGGGCGTGATCGAGCGCTTCGACCACCTGACCGGCGATCGAAACGACCTCCTCCAGGTCTGGATGGGCCCGGGCGTTCAGCGGCTCGCCGTCCACCTTTTCCATGACGATGTACGGCATCGGGGCCCCCTCCGCCCCGTCGCCCTCGCCTACATCGTAGACCGCCACGATGTGCGGATGGTTGAGGCGTGCGGCCGAGCGGGCTTCGGCCAGCATCCGGCGCCATCCCTCGTCGGAGGCCCCCTCGGCCCGCAACAGCTTGACCGCAACCGCCCGATCGAGCAACGAGTCGTGGGCGCGATGGACGACGGCCATTCCGCCGCGGCCGATCTCCTCTTCCAGCTGGTAGCGACCGTTGAGCAGGGTCATGCGCTGTCCGGGAAGCTCCCCCGGTTCGGGCGGGACTTTCAGGTCTCCGTCCGACGCGCCAGGACCAGGGTGACGTCATCGTAGGGCGGGCTGGCGCCGATGAAGGAGGCGACGGCCAATCGCAGTCGCTCGACCAAGTCGGCGGCGGGAGCGCGCCGATGGTCGAACAGCACCCGACGCAGCCGGTCCATCCCGAACAACGACTGATGTGCATCGGTGGCGTCGGTCAGGCCGTCGGTGTGCAACAGCAGGAAGTCGCCCGGCAGCAGCAGTTCCTCGGCCGGGGTATAGACGAACGCCGGATCGATCCCGAGAGGAAGTCCGGGTGCTCCGAGGTCGACCAGTTCATCGGAGGAGGCCCGATACAGGATCGGGCGGTGATTCCCGGCGTTGACTACTTGCACCGAGCCGTGGTCGTGGGCCAGTTTGACCAGCAGGAGTGTCACGAACATCCCGCCGGGGGCCTCTTCGGCCAGGGTGGCATTGGCCTGCTCCACCGCCGACACCGGGTCGTAGGAGGCGGCGGCGCTGGCGCGAACCACGCTGCGGGCGCTGGCCATGAACAGCGCCGCCGGCATTCCCTTGTCGGTGACATCGCCAATCACCAGGCCCAGGGTGCCGTCGCGAAACGTCACGAAGTCGAAGAAGTCCCCGCTCACTTCGCGCGCCGGCTGCCAATAGGAGGCCGTTTCCCACCCGGAAATGGTCGGAAGGCTCTGCGGCAGCAGGCTCGACTGGACCTGCCGGGCCAACTGGAGCTCGCGCTCCAGTCGACCTTTCTCCACCGCCACCTGGTACAGGCGGGCGTTTTCGATGGCGATGGCGGCGCTGGCGGCGATCCCCTGCAGCATCGAAAGATCGTCGGGGGAGAATACCCCGGACTGGAGCCGGCTGTCGACGTAGATCACCCCGTCGACATGGCCTTTCACCTCCAGGGGAACGCACAGGATGGCTCGCACGCCTAGAATCCGCACGCTTTGGCGGCTGGCCAGCCAGGCCTCCTGCTGGGCGTCGCTGGTGAGAAGCGACTTCCCTTCGGCGGCCACCCGATCGACGATGCCCCGCGACACCTGGAATTCCGGCGAGTCGACCGACACCTGTTCGAGGCCGCGGGCTGCGCCGAAGCGGAAATCTCCGCCCGGCTGGCGGATCATGACAAAACCCCGCTCGGCGCGGGTGACCGTGATCACCTCGTCCATCACGCGGCGGAGGACTTCGTCGAGATCCAGGCTGGAGGTGAACGTCTGGGAGACCCGGTAGAGCAGGGCCAGGCGGTCTTCCGAGAGCGACATGCGATCGGTGCCTCGATACGGAGGGAGCGGAGGGATTATACAGTCCTGTCGCCGGACGCCGTCAGCGCAGTTCGATGGCGTGATCCACCACCACAATGTCGGGCCGATGCCGCTCGATCCACGCCGGTATCTTCTGGACAACGCGCTGGCCGTGTCGACCGTCGTTGCTCAGGAGGGCGCAGCCGATGATCGCCGCCGAAGGAGCGTCGAGCAGGTCGAGTTCGGCCGCCGAGCAGCCGAACTCCCTGTGCAGGGTGAGGAGCAGTCCTTTCAGGGTGCTGCGCTTGTCCTTCAGGGTCCGGCACCCGGGCAGATCGAGCTCGATGGAGAGAACCACGACGTGCATGCCGGCCTCGCGGGCGCGCCCTAGTCGGCGCCCGCCGACTGTGAGACCAGGAGGTTCGCAGGGTCGGCGCCGGCTCGCAGGCGTCCGGCCTCGGCCAGCTCCTGCGGTGTCGGCGAACCCAAGCTGAGGGCCCATCCGAGGCCGGAGGCGAACCCCTCCGCCAGGGCGCTCGCCGCCTCGTCCCAGGTGACGCGTCTCCCCAGGGCCGCCTCCAGGGTAGTGGCACGGGCGAGGAGCCGTCCGGCGGCCGCCCGGCGGGCCGCCTCCGACGGGTATCGGAGCGCTCGGACCACCCGGGCCAGGTCGCCGTACAAAGGCAGAGCCCCATGCTGAAGCACCGCACCCCGACGTCGCAGTTGCGCGCTCCCTACCAGCTTCTTTCGGCCAACGGTTATCTCGTAGGCGCTGGGCGCCTCGAAACACACCGGATTGGCGCGATCGGATTCGACTTCCTTGCCGTCGCTCTCCGCGTCGGGCTCGACCCCAAGCCTGCGTACACCTGCCACCAGCCCCCGACGGAGATTCTGATAGGCGGACAGGACGCCGCCCGCGACCGCCGGGTCGCGCTCCGGGGCGATCACCGCATAGGTGATCTCGTCGGCGTGCAGCAGGGCCCGGCCTCCGGTAGGCCGGCGAACCACGTCCCAGCCGCGGGCTCGCACGGCCTCCGGGTCGACCACGGCCGACGGCTGGGCATGGCCCAGGGAAAGGCAGGCCGGGTCCCACGCATACAGGCGAAGGGTGAGAGGCGATTCCCCCCGGCTCACCTGGTGGAGGACGGCCTGGTCGAGGGCCATATTGGCCGAGCCCGACGCAGCCTGTGAGACGAGCAGGCGAACGGTGGTCATAGGGGAGATTCTATCCGGTCTGACGAACCGGCGTGCTACAATGCCCGGCCCCCGCGATGACCGTTCCCTCCTGGGTGTCGGATGCCATCTTCTATCAGATTTTCCCGGATCGTTTCGCCAACGGCGACCCTGCGAACGATCCGCCACACGCGCAACCCTGGGGCGAGGCCCCGACGCTCAACGGATTCCAGGGCGGAGATCTCCGGGGCATCACCGATCGGCTGGAGTACCTGACCGATCTGGGGGTCAACGCCGTCTACCTCAACCCGATCTTCCAGGCGGGCAGCAATCATCGCTACAACACCTCCGACTACTTCCAAATCGACGATCGCCTGGGAACCGTGGAGGACTTCCGACGCCTGATCGATCGGGCGCACGCCGCGGGGATTCGGGTGATCCTGGACGGCGTGTTCAATCATTCGGGCCGCGGCTTTCCGGCCTTCCGCGAGCTGCTGGATCGGGGGAAGGCCGCCGCAACCAGGGATTGGTATCACGTTGGCGGCCTCCCCCTGGACGCTTTCGGTGGCGGATCCGCCGGCAACTACCAGGCCTGGTGGGGGATCCGGAGCCTTCCCAAATTCAACACCGGCAACCCGGAAACCAGGGCCTTCCTGCTCCGCGTCGCCCGGCATTGGATCGAGCAGGGAGCCGACGGCTGGCGGCTTGACGTGCCGAACGAGATCTCCGACCCTGCCTTCTGGGCGGAATTCCATCGAACCGTTCGGGCCGCGAATCCCGAGGCCTACCTGCTGGGCGAAATCTGGGAGGTCGACCCGAAGTGGGTGGGCGATAGGGCCTTCGACGGCCTGATGAATTATCCGCTGCGGAAGGCCCTGCTCGCCCTGGCCGTCGGCGGGAACCTGGGGCCGAAGGGTTTCCGCGCCGAAGTCGAGCGGATGAACTCGTCCTATCCGGCCGAGCATGTGCAGGCCCACTACAACCTGCTGGGCTCACACGACACCGAACGTGTGGCGACCCTGGCTTCCGGTGACGAGGCAAGGATTCGTCTGATGTTCAGCCTGCTGTTCACCCTCCCCGGTGTCCCGGGGATCTACTACGGGGATGAAATCGGCCTCGAAGGCGGCAAGGATCCCGACTGTCGGCGCGCCTTCCCGTGGGAGAGGGACAGCTGGAACGAAGGCCGCCGCGCCTGGATCGCCGGCCTGGCTCGCGCCCGGGCGTCCCGGATTGAACTGCGCCGCGGAACCCTGGAATTTCTGACGGCAGATGAGAAGGAAGGCGCCCTGGCCTTCGTGCGGAGACATCAGGAGCAGGCCTGCCTGGTGGCCGCCAATGTGTCCAACCGGCGCCGGGGGTTCAGCCTCGGACGCCTGCCGTCCGAATGGCGCGACGGCCGACCCGTGACTGACGTCCTTACAGGAAGAGGCTATCGGGTGGAAGCTGGCGCTGTGCGCCTGGACCTGAACCCGTTCGAAGCGGTCTTGCTCCGCGGCTAGCTCGCCCGGGATGTATAATCCGCGGGGCGCCGCCCGGAGACGAACGACGGCCGCCGGATCGGCGTCGGACCGGGCGATGAAACTGATCCTCACCCACGAACAAGCGGACTTCGATGCGCTGGCCTCGCTGGTGGCGGCGCGCCTGCTGGCGCCCGATTCGGCCGCGGTGCCTCCGCGCCGTCTCAACCGCAACGTACGCGCTTTCCTGACCCTGTACGGCGACCGCCTGCCGCTGACGGCCTACGACGATCTACCGCGCCAACCGGTCGAGCGGGTGACCCTGGTGGACACCCAGTCGCTTCCTTCGATCAAGGGGATCGGGAAAGGCACGCGGGTCCACGTGGTCGACCATCACCCGCTCGCTCCCGATGCCGAGGCAGGCTGGTCCACCCACATCGCCGAAGTCGGGGCGACCACCACGCTCCTGGTCGAAACGCTCCAGGAGATGGCCGCCCAGCTCGATCCGGTGGAGGCGACCCTGTTCCTGACCGGGATCTACGAAGACACCGGGTCGCTCTCCTACGTCGGGACCACGGCCCGCGATGTACGCGCCGCCGCCTGGCTGCTGGAGCAGGGGGCCTCGCTCGAACTCGCCGGCGACTTCCTGAACCACCCGTTCACGGCGGACCAGCGCAAGTTGCACGACCGGCTGGTGGCTTCCGCCGAGAGCCTGACGATTCACGACCAGGTGATCGTGATCGCCTGCGCCGACGCTCCCGACATGGACGACGAGATCTCCAGCCTGGCTCACCGCATGCTCGACCTGTTCGACCCGTCCGGCTTGTTCCTGCTGGTCGGCCTCGACGAACACGTCCAACTGGTGGCTCGATCGACCAGCGAGACGGTTCCGGTCGGCGAGATCTGCGCACGCTTCGGCGGCGGCGGCCATCCGCGCGCCGCCGCGGCGCTGATCCCCGGCCGCAGTCCGCAAGATGTTCGGCGGGACCTGGTCAGGATGCTGCCCGACCTGGTACGCCCGGGCGAGTCGGTGGCCGACATCATGTCGGGAAGTTCCTCAGACCCTCGGGCCGCAAGCGACGATCGCCGAGGCCGCCGAACGGATGCAGCGCTTCGGCCACGAGGGCTACCCGGTGGTGGATCGCGATCGGGTGATCGGCTTGCTGACCCGCCGGGCCGTGGATCGGGCACTGGCCCACGGTCTGGGCGGACAGCCGGTGCGTTCCGTGATGGATCCGGGCGACCTGGTGGCCTACCCCGACCAGCCGGTGGAAGAACTGCAGCAGGCGATGATCGAGCGCAACTGGGGCCAGGTGGCGGTCGTCGACCGGGAGCAGGGCGGTGTGATCGGGATCGTCACCCGGACCGACCTGCTGCGCAGTCTGACGGGCTCCGAAGCCCCCGGGCCCGCGCTGACCGAGGTGCTCGAACGAGGGCTGTCCGCCTCGCGGCGAGGCCTGTTGCTGCTGGTGGCACAAACCGCCTCCGCGCACAGGGCGGCGGTGTATGTGGTCGGAGGTTTCGTGCGAGATCTCCTGCTCGGACTGCCCGGGGCCGATTTTGACCTGGTGGTCGAGGGGGATGCCATCGCGCTGGCGCGCTCTCTGGCCGCCGGGTATGGCGGACGGGTGAGTTCCCATCGGCGATTCGGCACGGCCAAGTGGCGTCTGGATCCGGCCGATGCCCGCCTGCAGTCGGCTGTGCCGGAGTCGGAGGCGGGGATCGCCGACCTCCCGGCCGACCTCGACCTGGTTTCGGCGCGAGCCGAGTTCTACACCCACCCGACGGCGCTGCCCTCGGTCCAACCTGGATCGATCCGCCTGGACCTTCACCGCCGCGATTTCAGCATCAACACCCTGGCCATCCGCCTCGACGGGGCGCACTACGGCGAACTGCTCGACCCCTGGGGAGGCGGCCGCGACATGAAGGCGCGGCAGATCCGGGCTTTGCATTCGATCAGCTTCATCGATGATCCAACCCGCATGCTGCGGGCCGTCCGCCTCGAGCACCGACTGGGTTTCGAGATCGAGCCGCGAACCCTCCAGCTCCTGGAGAATGCCGTGCCTCTGCTCAGCCGGGTCAGCGGAGAGAGGCTGCGAGGGGAGCTGGAACTGATCTTCTCCGAACCGAAGCTGCCGGCGATGCTGGATCGTCTTCGATCCCTGGGATTGCTGGCGGCCATCCACCCGGCGCTGACCTGGGACGGATGGCTCGCTGCCCGGGCGGAGACGGTGAGGGCGTTCGAACCGAACGGAGCCTGGCGCCTCGCAGGCTGGCCGACGCTGGCCGAGCGCATGTATCTCATTTGGACCGTCCGCCTGCCTCCGTCGCAGGCGGAAGCGGTGGCCCGGCGTCTGAAGCTCTCCCGGGCGACGCTGGAGGCGATGCGGTCGGCGGCCGTACTTCATGCGAATCGTGCTCATTGGAGCGGCCTGGAGTCGTTGAGCGGCCGCACCCGGCTCCTCGAGCAGCACCCGGAGGCGTCCCTGGTCGGGTTGTGGATCGCCCTGGAAGACGAGCCCGAGGTGCGCTCCGCTCTCGACGACCACCTGGCGCGGCTCCGCTTTCTGGAACCGTCGGCGGACGGACATGACCTGCGGCGCCGCGGGGTTCCGCCGGGACCTCGCTACGCCACAGTCCTGGAGACCCTGCGGGACGCCTGGATCGACGGGGTGGTGCGATCGGCCGACGAAGAGAGCCTTCTTCTCGACCGTCTGCTCGCCCAGGAGCCCACGGATGGCTGAAGCCCTGGCGTTCCGGATCCGCGAAGGGACCGAGGCCGACCTCCCGACCCTGGAATGGGAGGGGGAGTACAGCCGCTTCCGCCAGGTCTACCGGGCCTCGCTCGAAGCAGCCCGACGAGGCGAGCGTCTGCTCTTGGTGGCCGAAGCCGAAGGGAAAGTGGTCGGTCAGATCTTTGTCAACTTCCAGAGTCCGTGGCTCCTACCCGCCGACGAAGGCCGGGCCGGATACCTGTATGCCTTTCGGGTGCGGCCCGGCCATCGAGGTCAGGGGATCGGGCGGGCGCTTCTCGACGAAGCAGAAACTGCTTTGCGGCAAGCCGGGGTACATCACGCCGTGATCGCGGTGGCCAGGTCGAACCAGGAGGCCCGACGGCTGTACGAGCGGCGGGGGTATCGTTGGCTTGCCGACGATCCGGGTGACTGGTCGTACAGCAATGAGCGAGGGCAGCGGCGAGCCGTCAACGAGCCCGCCTTCGTCCTGTCGAAGCGGCTGGCCGGCGGCTAAGCGCCGCCTGGCGGAACTTCTCCCTTTCCCTCCGGCACGGAACTTGCCACGTCAGGACCCCATCCCGCGCTGCGCGGTAAGATTGGCCGCTTTGCCGGAGGATGGCATTCGGTTGAAGGGATCATGACGGCTCGAACTCAACGTACGCCCGCGGTCTTCCTTGGTCTTGTCCTCCTCCTGGCAGGCTGCGCCGGGGAGGCCACCGCCGAACCCGACTGGCGTCTGATCGAACCATGGTTTGGCTTCGGCCCCGGTCCGACCGCCGCGCCCACCGCGACCGTTACCCCCGACATCCTTTCGCGTCTGCTGCCGCCGACGCCGCTTCCCGGAGCCCCGCCGACCACGCCCACTCCGGACGCGTTGCGCGCCCAGCCGACCGTACGCGGCCACACCGAATGGCACGTGGTGCAACCCGGGGAGTCGATCGGGGCCATCGCCAACCGCTACGAAATCGGCGTGCACCACATCGTCAGGATCAATCAGTTGGTCGACCCGAACTACCTGGCGGTCGGCCAGCTCCTGGAAATCCCTCCGCCGATCATCGAAGCCACCGGGCCGGCGAACAAGCTGATCCCGGACTCGGGGTTGACCTACGGACCGTCTTCCCTGCTCTTCGACTTGAATGCGTTCACCGGCGTCTGGTCGAGCCACCTGCTCGCCTATCGTGAGACGGTCGAAGGCCAGAGCCTCTCGGGTCCCGGGATCGTGCTGCTCGTGGCCCAACGTTATTCGATCGATCCGCGGCTGCTTCTTGCGGTGCTCGAGTGGCAGGGGGGCTGGCTGCGCTCGAGCCAGGTCTCGGGGGAAGCCCGGCCCTACCCGGTCGGGTTCGTCGCCGCGGGGCAGGAAGGACTTTTCTCTCAGCTCTCCTGGGCGGCCGACCAGCTTAACACCGGCTTCTATCGGTGGCGCGCCGGTTGGGCCGGACCCTTCGTCTTCTCCGATGGACGGGTGGTGCCGGCCGGCCCGGGGATCAACGCGGGTACGGCGGGAATCCAGTACCTGTTCAGCCGGCTTTACGGCGTCGAGGCCTGGAGGCAGGCGCTGGCGCCGGGCGGGTTCGAGGCCCTGCTGCGCGAACTGTTCGGGGATCCGTTCCTGGTGGCGATCGAGCCGGTGGTCCCCGCCGATCTCGAGCAGCCCTCGCTGCGGCTGCCGTTCGAGGACGGCAAGACCTGGTCGTTCACCGGCGGTCCGCATGCTGCCTGGGGTTCGGGAGCCGGCTGGGCGGCGCTGGACTTTGCGCCTCCCGGAAACGCACTGGGATGTGTGTGGTCGGACGAATGGGTGACGGCCGTCGCCGATGGATTGGTGATCCGCTCGGGCGAGGGGGAAGTGCTGCAAGACCTGGACGGCGATGGTCACGAACAAACCGGTTGGCTGCTTCTATACATGCATGTCGAAGCGCGCGACCGCGTCCCGGCCGGAAGCTTCCTTCGGGCCGGCGATCGGATCGGGCATCCTTCGTGCGAAGGAGGGATCTCGAATGGGACGCACCTCCATCTGGCCCGGCGCTACCACGGCGAATGGATCCCGGCCGATGGCGACCACCCGTTCGTGATGGACGGCTGGGCCTCGGGAGGTCTCGGGGGCGGAGTACGATGGGACGATGACTCGCAACGGGGTGCGGCTGGAAGCCTGCGGCTGCCGCAACGAGGAGAACCAGATTGCGCGCTGACCGACGGGGTCCGGCACTCCCGGCCCGATGGGGCGGGGCCGCGGTCGCGTTGCTGGCAGCCGGGCTGGCATGCTCGCGAGCCGATGTGCCGGCGCCGATGCCGACCGCCTCGCCCTCGCCTTCGCCGCGCCCGACCGACCCGGTCACGCCTTCGCCTCCCACGGCTGCGGTTTCGCCTACACCAAGCCCGCAGGCTTCGATCACCCCGACCCCGTCCGCGCCCGAGCCGCTCGTCTCCCCGACCTTCCCGCCGACCCCGACCAGCGGGGCGCTGATCGCGGAAACCCTGCTGTACCAGGCCCAGCCGGGCGACACCCTGCACACGCTGGCGGTGCGATTCGGGGTGTTGCCATCCGAGATCTCGTCACCGGGAGCGCTGGTCGCCGGTGAGAACGCACTGATCAACGTGGATCAACTGCTGCTGATTCCCCGTCGATTGGGCGAGGTCGGGCCGGCGCTTCGGCTGATCCCCGACAGCGAGTTCGTCTTCTCGCCGCATGCCGCCGACTTCGATCCTTCGGCCGTCGCCTTGCAGCAGGGGGGATTCCTCAGCCGCTACAGCGAGCAGGTCTACGGGGAGTGGCGCTCGGGACCGGAAGTGCTGGCCCTGGCGGCGCGCGACAACTCGGTCAACCCACGATTGCTGATGGCCATGCTCGAGCATGTGTCGGGCTGGGTCACCAACCCGAACCGTCCGGAAGGCGATGCCTTTCGCTATCCCCTGGGCCAGGTCGACGCCTCGATCCCCGGTCTGTATCGCCAGCTCACCTGGCTGGCCAACGAGATGGGGATTGGCTACTACAGCTGGCGGGCAGGGACCGTCACCCAGGTCCGCCTGGCCGACGGAACCCGCATCCACCTGGCGCCGGAGCTGAACGCGGGCAGCGTGGCCCTCCAGGCATTTTTCGCCTCCCGTCGGGTCCTGCCGGACTGGCTCGAGACCGTGGGGAGTGAAGGTTTTCTGAAGACGTACAGCGAGCTGTTTGGCGACCCGTGGGCCTATTACCATCCCCTGTACGAGCCGGGTGTCACCCAGCCGGAGATGATCCTGCCGTTTGCGGCGGGGAAGATCTGGTCGTTTACCGGAGGCCCCCACGGCGCCTGGGAGCGCGAGGCGGCCTGGGCTGCGCTGGATTTTGCGCCGCCTTCCGTCGATGTCGGCTGCGCCGCCTCGAACGAGTGGGTGATTGCGTCGGCGGCCGGCCTGGTGACTCGCAGCGAGCAAGGTCTGGTGGTGCTCGACCTCGACGGCGACGGCCGCGAGGAGACCGGCTGGGTGATGATCTACCTCCACCTGGCGGCCGAAAGCCGGATGCCGACCGGCGTGCTGGTCGAGCGAGGCGCACGCCTCGGACACCCCTCGTGCGAAGGCGGAATTGCCACCGGCACCCATCTTCACATTGCCCGGAAGTACAACGGAGAATGGATCCTCGCCGACGGCGCGCTGCCGTTCACACTGAGTGGATGGCAAGCCCGCGCCGGGACGCGCCCGTATCAGGGGGCCCTGGTGCGCGGCGGCGAGACCGTCCTGGCCTGCCCATGCGCCACTTTCGAAACCCACATTTCGCGTTGAGAGCCGCCTGCGGCGCATCCGTGGCGGCGCTGCTCTTGGGAGGGTGCGTTTCCGGGGCCGTCCCGCCCGGGAGGACCGCGCCGCCGGACACTCCTGCCCCGATCGCATCCGGGACCTCGCTGCCTGTACGGACACCGTTTCCGGCGGGAACCGTCTTCGAATACCCGGCGCAACAGGGAGACACCCTGCCGGCGATCGCCGCCCATTTCAACACGACCGTCCTCGAGATCCTGACCGAGAACCCCGATCTGCCCTCGCCCGTCACAACCCTGCCGGCCGGCTATCGACTTCGGGTTCCTGCCTACCATGTCCCGTTGACCACGAACCCGTTTCACCTCCTGCCCGACAGCGAAGCCGTCAACGGGCCGGGGGCGATCGGGTTCGACCTGGAGGCGGCGGTCGAATCCCGACCGGGATTCCTGAAAGGCCTGTCGGACTATGCCCAGCGGCGGCAGAGGCCGGCCTGGGATGTGGTAGGGGTGGTGGCCCAGAACTACTCGATCGACCCACGGGTGTTGCTGACCCTGCTCGAGATCCAGTCGGGCGCCCTGACCGAGCCGACTGCGTTGGGGCTGGAATCGGTCTACCCGCTCGGGGTCGAACACTGGCGCCATCGCGGCCTGTATCGTCAGCTGATCTGGGCCGCCGAGCGGTTCAACGACGCCTACTACGGATGGCGCATCGGCTCGGTCAGCTTCGAGCTTCAGGACGGTCGGGTGGCCCGGCCGGATCCATGGCAGAACGCCGGAACGGTCGGGGTGCAGGGGGTTTTCGCCGGACTGCTCGGGCACACGGAGTTTGAGGCAATGATCGGACCGGAGGGTTTCGCCCACACCTACCGGGCGCTGTGGGGAGATCCGTTCGAGCGGGAGCAGATCGTGATCCCGGCCAGCCTACAGCAGCCCGAACTCGGACTTCCGTTTCCCCCGAACCGAGTCTGGGATTTCACCGGAGGACCGCACCCCAGTTGGGGCGACAGCCTGCCGTACGGCGCGCTCGACTTTGCGCCTCCGGCAGCGATCACCGGATGCGCCACCTCCGGTGAGTTCTTCACGGCTCCCGCCGCCGGAGTGGTGACGACCAGCGACCACGCCCGGGTTGTGCTCGACCTCGATGGCGACGGGGACGAGCGGACCGGCTGGGTGCTGCTCTTCTATCATGTGGCGACCGAAGGCCGGATCGCCGCGGGCCGGGCCGTGGCCCAGGGGGATCCTCTCGGGCATCCCTCTTGCGAAGGCGGCCTGGCCACCGGAACTCATGTTCACCTCGCCCGCAGGTACAACGGAGAATGGATCCCGGCCGGAGGGCCGTTGGCGTTCGAAATGGGCGGCTGGACCGCCGCCTATGGTGAGGCTGCCTACCAGGGCACGATGGCCAAGGGCTCAAAAGTGGTCCCGGCCTGCCCCTGCTCGATCGCCGAAAACCGGATCGAGTACACCCTCCCCTGATGCCGCCCGGAGACTAGGGCTTCCTCTTGCCGGCCGGCTTCCTGCCAGCCGGCTTCTTCGCGGCGGGTTTCCCCCCCGATGGCTTCTTGCCAGCCGGCTTCTTCGATGCCGGTTTCGCCTGAGCGGGGTTCTTCGCCGAGGCCTTCTTCGCAGCCGCGGTGGCTTTCATTCCTGTCGAGCGCTTGGCCTTCTTCTTCCCGGCGCCACCCTTCTTGGCTGGAGCCGGCTCCGAGGCCTCCGTCCTTGGCGCAGGCGACCCCAGGAAGGCCAGGCGGTCCTTGGACTTCACCTCGACCAGTTTCGTCCCGTTTGCGGCACGGCTGCGGCGTGGCGCGGCCGCCAGGCGGAACGACTTGGCCGCCGCCTTGGCCAGAACTGCGAAGGCATGGTCGTCCTCCGCACCGACCACGATCCCCGCCAGGACGACCCCGCTGCGGAACACCCGGACGCCCTTGCCCCCGCGGCGCTGCGTCGGGAACTGACCCAGGGGAACTCGTTTTCCCATCCCGTTGCCAGCCACGGCCAGCAGGTCGGCTCCGGGACGCACGACCTCGAAACCGGCCAACCGTTCGCGCGCCTCGAGCCGCATCCCGGCGACACCGGCGGCCGACAGGCCCACCGGTCGCAAGTCATCTTCCTTGAATCGGATGATCGATCCTCCACCACCGGCCACGAGGAGATCATCCCGGCCTGTGGTCCTTCTGGCCCAGCCCAGGGAATCTCCGTCGCCAAGTCGGATGGCGCCGAAGGTTCTAGCCGAAGGGCCTGGCAGAGCGTCGAGCGAGGTCTTCTTGACCACCCCCCTGGCGGTTGCGAACACCAGGAAGCCGGAGATCTTCGACCGATCGGGCGGCAGGACCACCGCCGCGACAGGTTTGACTCCAGGAGGCAGCGGGGTGGCGCCGCCGACGGAGGCGCCCCGCGACGAGTCCTCCGCCTCTGGAAGCCGATGGACCTCGACCGCCGCGCCGCGGCCGTCGCCGGCGAACAGGTACAGGATGTCCCGGGTCCGAGCGGCAGCCACCAGGACGGGCGAGTCTTTCCCGGAAAGGCGCGGCAGCCTGGCGGTGGGGGTCCGCGAGATCAGGCCCGAGCCGGTCACCACCACCCAGGTGTCCTTGTCTTCGGAGACATCGCCGGCTGTCAGGGTTCCCCGGCTGCGGCGGGATCGCGCCGATCTCGACGATCTGAGTTCTCCGGCGATCGCCGTGTTCGGCCTTGACCTGCCGCAGCCCTTCGGCCACATGGTGGCGCATCTTCTTCTCGGAAGCCAGCAGCGCCTCGAGCGAGTCGATGCGAACCTGCATCTCCTTGAATTCCTGATCGATCTTCTTGCGTTCGAGCGAGGCCAGACGACGCAGCGGCATGTCGAGAATGGCGTTGGCCTGGATCTCCGTCAACTTGAAACGCTTCCGCAGCCGGCCGCGCGCCTGCTCGACATCGCGCGCCGAACGGATCAGCTGCACCACCTCGTCCAGGTGCTGCAGCGCCGTCCGCAGACCGGCCAGGACGTGAGCTCGATCCCGAGCCCGCGCCAACTCGTACCGGCTGCGCCGGCCGGTGACCTCCAGCCGATGGTCGAGATAGACGCGCAGAGCCTGCTTCAGGCTGAGGGTTCGCGGCTCGTCGTTGACCAGGGCCAGCAGGGAAATCCCGAAGGTGGACTGCATCGGTGTCCGCTGGTACAGCCGGCCCAGCACGGCTTCCGCCTCGGCGGTGCGGGCCAGTTCGATCACAATGCGCATTCCCTGACGGTCGGATTCGTCGCGCAGGTCGGTGAGGCCTTCCAGGTCGCCGCTGCGTGTCAGCTCGGCGATGCGTTCGATCAGGCTGGCCTTGTTGGTCTGATAGGGGAGCTCCGTCACGATGATCCGGGAACGGCCCCGTCCCATGTCTTCGATGTGAGCCCGCGCCTGAACGACCACCCGGCCCCGTCCGGTGCCGTAGGCGGCCGCCAGGCCCTCGGACTTGTCGCGCGAACGCAACAGCAGCCCGCCGGTGGGGAAGTCGGGTCCGTGGATATGATCCATCAGATCGTCGACGGTCACCTTGTCGAGGCGCTGTCCAGTTCTCGAGCAGAAACACCAGCGCGTCGCAGACCTCGCCCAGATTGTGGGGCGGGATGTTGGTTGCCATTCCGACCGCGATCCCGGTGGCCCCGTTGACCAGCAGGTTGGGGAACCCCGACGGCAAGACAGTCGGCTCGGGCAGAGTCCCGTCGAAATTCGGAACGAAGTCGACGGTGTCCTGGTCGATGTCCGACAAGGCCAGCATGGCCAGCGGCGCCAGGCGAGCCTCGGTGTAGCGCATGGCGGCCGGCGAATCGCCGTCAACCGACCCGAAGTTCCCCTGTCCCTGCACCAGGGCGTAGCGCATCGAGAAATCCTGAGCCATGCGGGCCATGGCTTCGTAGACGGCCATATCGCCGTGGGGGTGGTACTTGCCCAGGACTTCCCCGACGATGCGGGCCGACTTCTTGAAGTCCGTGTCGGGCCGGACGCCCATCGAGTACATGGCGTGGAGGATCCGCCGGTGGACCGGCTTGAGGCCATCGCGGGCGTCGGGCAGGGCCCGCGCCACGATGACGCTCATGGCGTAGTCGAGATACGACTGCTGCATCTCGGTGTCGATATCAACGCGTCGTACCAGACCGACTTCCATGCGGTTCACCTCAGCGCCTCGGAGCATTTCGAATGATACGGGGTCCCAGCAGGGGCGTCAATTCCGGGGAGGGTCGTGGGAGCGATCCGTGCGCCGGGGACGCGCCAGGCCTGGCCCGAAGGGAGGCGATCCGAAGCATGGTCGGCTTCCGCCCCGGCGCCGAGCCCGCCCTTGCGGACGGCCCACGGCTGTGCTACACTCTTTGGCGCTTGTCCGATAGGTTGTCTGCGGAAAAGTGGGCGTCCCCCACTTTTCTTCGTATCAGCCCCGGAGCGGCCTGTTGCAGGAAACTGCGGCTGCACGACGGAGAAGGTTGCGATAGAGCAAGGATGAAGAGCGAGTTTAGCCTGGCGTTCAACGAAATCGCCGAGCGCTTCGGTCTGCCACGCGAGACCGTCATGGAAGCGCTGACCGCGGCCATGGCTTCGGCTTACCGCCGCGCCGTCAACGCTTCGGCCGCCCAGCAGGTGGAAGCCCGCATCGACCCGGAGACCGGGGAGGTTCACATCTTCGCCGAGAAGGAAATCGTCGAAGAAGTGGAAAACCCGGAGACCGAGACCACCCTTCCGGAAGCGCGCGCCGTGGACGCCGAAGCCGAGCTCGGCGGGATGGTGCTGGTCGAATTCGACCCCGGAGGATTTCGGCCGGGTGGCGGCCCAGACGGCCAAGCAGGTGATCCTGCAGCGGTTGCGGGAAGCCGAACGCGATGCGCAGTATGAAGAGTTCATCGAGCGCGAAGGCGACATGGTCCACGGCACCGTCCATTCGATCACGCCCCAGGCAGTGACGGTGGGGCTGGGGCGGGCTGAAGCGCTGCTGCCGCGCAACCAGCAGATCCCGGGCGAGCAGTTCCGCGTGCGCGACCGGATCCGGGTGTACGTGCTCGAGGTGCGCAAGTCGTCGCGCGGTCCGGTGATCGTGGTCTCCCGAACCCATCCCCACATGCTGCGGCGCCTGCTCGAGATGGAAGTGCCCGAGATCAGCGCAGGACTTGTCGAGATCAAGGGCATCGCTCGCGAGGCTGGCCGCCGGGCCAAAGTGGCGGTGGCGGCCTTGCGAGACGGGGTGGACCCGGTGGGCGCCTGCGTCGGATTGCGCGGGGTGCGGATCCAGTCGATCGTGCGCGACCTGAACGACGAGAAGATCGACGTCATCGAGTGGAACCCCGAGCCGGCCACGTTCATCCTCAAGGCGCTTTCGCCGGCACGGGTTTCTGGGGTGTATCTGGACGAGGACCCCCAGCGCGGGAAGACCGCCATGGTGGTCGTGCCGGAAGACCAACTCAGTCTGGCGATTGGAAGGGCCGGGGTCAATGCCCGACTGGCTGCCCGGCTGACGGGCTGGCGCATCGACATCAAGAGCCTGCCGGAAGCCGCCAGCGAGGCCAAGCTGCGCCTGACCGGCGATGAAGTGCTGGCCGAGATGGCCGAACGGGAAACCGATACCCTCCCGATGATCGAAACGGTGCTGGGCAAGAAGGCCGAGGGACGCCCGGTCACTCCCGAGGAGTATCAGGTACTCACCGCCTTCAACGACCGGGTCCAGAAAGCCCTGATGGGGCTGCGCGAGGCCGAACGGGCGGTGCAGCAGCGGCGGGTGGAAGCGGTGCGGGAGCAGATCCTGCCGGGAGCCTACGAGACCGAGCTGGCAACCACCGGCCTGGCCGATCGCCTGATCACCATCCTGACCGAGGCCGGCTATACCTACGCCGGCACTGTTCTGGAAGCTCTCGGTCTGGACGAAGACTCGATCCTGGGGCTGGACGGGATCGGGCCGAAGTACCTGGAAGATATCCGGTCGACCCTGACCGGGTTCGCTTATCCTGAACCCGCTCCGCCGCCGGAGCCCGAGCCGGAGCCGGAACCGGAGGCCGTGGTCGAAGTCGAGGCGGCGGCGGAGGCGGAACCTGCGACGGCAGTCGTAGAAGCCACGCCCGAGCCCGAGGCGGTTGCGGTCGAGACGGCCGAGGTTGCGGCCGAGGTTGTCCTCGACCCGGGCGAAGCGATCGAGAAGGCGTTCGAGGCGGTCACGAAGGAACTGGTCGGCGAGACCTTCGAGGAAGACGAAGAAGACAAGGCCGAGAAGGACGACCAGGAAGAATCCGAAATACCGGTGGCTCACCGCAAGAAGAAGAAGGCCAAGAAGCCGGTGCGGACGATGGAGTACGACCCGTTGACCGGCGAGATGGTGGTGCGGCGCCGACACAAGCGCGGCGACGAACTCTGGGAAGAGTGATCCGACCCGTCCTGCGAGGCCTCCGGCAGCGGTGACCGCACGTCGACCCCGGCGTCCCAGGCACGTTCCGCAACGGACCTGCGTGGGCTGCCGACAGGTGTTGCCCAAGAGAACGCTCCTGCGGGTGGTACGCGGTCCGCAGGGGCTTGTGCTCGACCCGACCGGGAAGGCCGCGGGGCGGGGAGCCTACCTGCACGACCGGCGTTCCTGTTGGGAGGCCGGACTGGCAGGGGCTCTGGCACGGGCCTTGAAGACGGAATTGACCGAGGAGGCGCGCCGCGACTTGCAGCGCGTCCTCGACGGGTTGCCGGATGAGGCGTAGCCCTCCCCGCCCGGCTGTTTCCCCTGCGAGGCTCCCTCGCCGAAGCTGAGTCGCCGTTGCCGCTCAGCGCCGACGGCGGGGGCCTGGCCGGAGGTGCCAAGATGAGCGAAAACGGCGACAAGGTGATCGAGATCCCGGCCAGCATCAGCGTGCGGGATCTGGCCGAGCGGATCCAGGCCAGCCCGATCGACATCATCAAGTCCCTGATGTCCAACGGGGTGATGGCCAGTATCAATCAGCAGATCGACTACGACACGGCCGCCATCGTGATGGGCGAGTTTGGTTTCGAAGCCCGGCCGCTGGCCGCGCCCGTGCCCGTGGTGGAGGAGGAACCGGCTGGCCCTTCCTGGAAACAGTGGATCAGCGATGAAGACCCCGCCAACCTGGTCGATCGGCCGCCGGTGGTCACGATCCTGGGCCACGTCGATCACGGCAAGACCACCCTGCTCGACGCCATCCGAGAAACGAACGTGGCCGGTGGCGAGGCGGGCGGAATCACCCAGCACATCGCCGCCTACCAGGTGCGGCACAACGACCGCCTGATCACCTTCCTCGATACCCCGGGCCATGCCGCCTTCACCGCGATGAGGGCGCGCGGCGCCCAGGGCGCCGATATCGCCGTGCTGGTGGTGGCGGCCGACGACGGGGTGATGCCCCAGACGCGCGAAGCCCTGGCCCACGCCCGGGCGGCGCGGGTGCCGATCCTGGTGGCCCTGAATAAGATCGATCGCCCGAATGCCAGCCCCGACCGGGTCAAGCAGCAGCTGGCCGGCGAGGGCCTCAAACCGGACGACTGGGGCGGCGACACCCTGGTGGTGCTGGTTTCGGCGAAGCAGCGCAAGGGGATCCAAGACCTGCTGGAAGCCATCCTGCTGACGGCCGACTCCGCCGGGATCAAGGCCAACCCCGAAGGCCGGGTGTTCGGGACCGTCGTGGAAGCCGCGGTCGACCGCACCAAGGGCGTCACGGCGACCCTGCTGGTCCAGAGCGGCACGCTGCGCTCGGGGGACGCGGTGGTGGCGGGGACGGTGCACGGTGGAATCCGGGCGATGTTCGATTTCCAGGGGAACCCGATCCAGGAAGCCGGCCCGTCCACCCCGGCCTCCATCCTCGGCCTGTCGGATCTTCCGCAGGCAGGCGAAGTGTTCCGGGTGGTGGATTCGGCCCGCGCCGCCCGCTCGGAGGCGGCGTCGACCCGCGAGTTGCAGCAGGTCGAGTCGGCGCGCCCGCGCGTCGCCCGCACCCTGGAGCAGGTGTTTGAGGCGTTCCAGGCCGGGGAGACCCAGGAGCTGCGCCTGGTGGTCAAGGCCGACGTGCAGGGGTCGCTCGAGCCTGTGGTCAACTCTCTGAAGGACCTCAACGCCGGCGACATCCGGGTGAACGTCCTGCATTCGGGCACCGGCAACATCAGCAGCGACGACGTGATGCTGGGATCGGCCTCGGGCGCGATCCTGATCGGCTTCAATGTCGGCGCCGACGCCGCAGTGCGGCGAACCGCCGAAGCCGAGGGGGTCGATATCCGGCTGTACGACGTGATCTACCGCCTGACGGAAGACGTCGAGAAGGCGCTGAAGGGAATGCTGGCTCCCGAGCGCCGCAAGGTCGAGCTGGGACGGGCCGAGGTGCGGGAAGTCTTCCGCATTCCGAAGGTCGGGAACATCGCAGGCTGCAGCGTGCTGCGCGGCGAAATCCGCCGCAATGCCCAGCTGCGGGTGGTGCGTGACGGCGAGGTGCTCCACGAAGCGCCGGTCGCCTCCTTGCGCCACGTCAAGGACGACGTGCGCGAGGTGCGGGAAGGTTTCGAGTGCGGTATCGGGGTGCGCGGCTTCGACGCCTTCAAGGTCGGCGACCTGTTGGAGTGCTTCACCGAGGAAGACGTTCCGGCCGAGTGAGCGCCGATGCCGACTGATGCGCGGGCCCGACGGGTGGGCGACCGGATCCGTGAGGAGCTGGCCGAACTCCTGATTCGGCACACCAGCGACCCCCGGCTGGAGATGGTCACCATCACCGGGGTGGAGGTCGACCGCGAGTTCACCCAGGCCACGGTGTACGTGGCGGCGCTCGAACTCGTCGCGGCGCGAGGAGATCCTGGCCGGCTTCCGCAGCGCAGGCGGCTTCCTGCGCAGTGCTCTGGCCGCCCGCATCCCCTTGCGGAGCTTCCCCCGCCTTCGCTTCCGCTACGACGCCTCGGCCGAAGAGGGGGCCCGGATCGAAGAACTCCTGCGGAAGATCAAGCAAGAAGATGGTCCACCCGACTGAGATCGAGAGGGCGGCCGGTCAGCTGCGCATCGCCGACCGGATCGCGGTGGTCTCGCACGAACGCCCCGACGGCGATGCGGTGGGCTCGTTGCTCGGACTTGCGCTGGCTCTGCGGCAACGAGGCAAGCAGGTGCATCCCGTCCTGGCGGGCGGCCTCCCCGGCCGCTTCGCCTTTCTTCCGGGGGCGGAAACGGTGGAGACGTCGATCCCGGCGGGCATCGACCTGCTGATTACGGTTGACTGCGCCGAGTTGGAGCGAACCGCTCTCCCGGCCAACTCGCTGCGCTCGGCCACGGGCCTGAACATCGACCATCACCCCACCAATTCGGGCTACGCCCACGTCAACCTGGTCGACCCCGAAGCGGCCGCCACCAGCGAGATCCTGTTCCGCCTGTCCGGGCGCCTCGGCCTTCCGGTGGACCGCCAGATCGCACGCAACTACCTGGCCGGCCTGGTGACCGATACCATCGGGTTCCGCACGCCCAACGTGACGCCCGCCGTCCTGCGGGCCGCCGCGGATCTCGAGGAGCGATCGGGGGGACTGGCGGAGGTGTATGAGCGGCTGCTCCATCGACGACCGTTCGCCGCGACCCGCTACTGGGGGGCCGGGCTGACGCGGCTGGAGCGGAGCGGGAGCCTGGTATGGACCCGGCTGACTCTGGAGGATCGGCTGGCGGCCGGCTACGGCGCCTCCGACGACGCCGATCTGGTCAACGTGCTTTCGACCATCGAAGAAGGGGAAGTGTTCCTGGTCTTCATCGAACAGACCGGCGGCCAGGTGAAAGTCAGCTGGCGGTCGAACGCCGGACTCGACGTCTCGCGGGTGGCCCAGCGCTTTGGGGGCGGAGGGCACCAACCCGCCGCCGGGGCCAGCATCCCCGGAGAGATGGACCAGGTCGTCCGGCACGTGATCGAGGCAACCCGCGCCGCGATGAGCACGGTGAACGGCGCCGGATGAAAGACTTCGGCCTGATCGTGATCGACAAGCCGGTAGGCCCGACGTCCCACCAGATCGTCGCGCTGGTGCGCAAGGGAACCGGGATCCGCAAGGTCGGCCACGCCGGCACGCTGGATCCTCGAGCCTCGGGCGTCTTGGTGTTGTGCCTGGGGGCGGCCACCCGGTTGAGCGAGTACCTGTCCGGAACCAGCAAAGCCTATGACGCCCTGGTGCGCTTCGGGGTGTCGACCCGGACCTACGACACCGACGGGGAGGTTACCCGGCGATCGCAAGAGTCTCCGACCCGGCGTGAGATCGAAGAGCATCTGCCGGCCTTTCGAGGCGAGATTGAACAGCGACCCCCTCCGTTCAGCGCGGTCAAGGTGCAGGGACGCAAGGCGTACGAGCTGGCGCGCCGGGGGAACGAACTGGAACTCGAACCGCGCACGGTCACCATCCGCCATCTTGAGATCCGAAGCTACGACGCCCCCGACCTGGCTCTCCAGGTCGAGTGTTCGGCCGGCACCTACATTCGCTCCCTGGCCCACGACCTCGGGGAGCGGCTGGGCACCGGCGCTCACCTGGCGGGGCTGCGCCGCACCCGTGCCGGTCCTTTCACCCTGGACGAGGCCACGCCCTGGCCGATGCTCGAGGTCGGCATGCTGACCGGAAAGTGGGAACGGCATTTGCGGACTGCAGCCGAAGGTGTGCCTGAACTGCCCGACGTCCTGGTGGCCGAAGACGAGATCAGCGCCCTGCGTTTCGGCCATCGCATCCCGGCCGCCTCCGGATCGGCCGGGCTGGCGCGGGCGCTCGACTCGGAAGGAGAACTGGTGGCGATCCTGGAAGCGACCGAAGACGGGGCGCGCTGGCACCCCCGAAAGGTGTTCCTCTCCGGGCCATGACCTCGACGCGTGATCTCGGCGGGTTGTCCCTCCCGGCCAGCGCCCTGACCATCGGTTCCTTCGACGGTCTGCATCTCGGGCACCAGGCCCTGATCCGCTCCGTGGTCGACCAGGGCCGGCGTGAGGGGATGGCCTCGGTCGTCGTGACCTTCTATCCGCATCCCTCGGTGGTGCTGCGGGGAAGGCGGCCGTCTTTCTACATCACCCTGCCGGATGACAAGGCCGACCTGCTGCAGGCGATGGGCGTGGATCATGTGGTGACCCTGACCTTCGACGAAAACCTGTCGCAGGTGACGGCCGGGGAGTTTCTCGACCGGATGGCGGCCCACCTCCGGTTCCGCCACCTGTGGATCGGGGAAGATTTCGCCCTGGGCCACGAGCGCGAGGGCAACCGCCTGTTTCTGCGGAAGGAAGCCGGCCTCCGGGGTTTCCAGCTGCACGAGATGGAGCCGGTCCTGGTCGGGGGCGAAGTGGTCGGTTCGACCCGCGTGCGGGAGGCGCTGCGCTCGGGCGATGTGGCTCGGGTGGCTTCGTACCTGGGAAGGCCCTTCCGACTCCAAGGCACCGTCGGCCGCGGCGCCGGGCGCGGGAAGAGCATCGGGATTCCAACGGCGAACCTCCGGCTGCATCCGGAACAGGCCTATCCGGGCACCGGGGTGTACGCCTGCCGGGCGCAGGTGGATGATCATTGGCGCGCGGCCGTGACGAATGTGGGCCTGCGGCCGACCTTCGCCGACGACCTGCCCGCCCCGGTGGTCGAGGCGCACGTGCTGGATTGGGAGGATGACCTGTACCAGCGGCGGATGCCGCTCGAGTTCATCGCCCGGCTACGGAACGAGCAGCGCTTCGACGCGGTGGACCACTTGGTGGCTCAAATCCGCCGCGACGTGGACCAGACCCGCCGGTTGCTGGGCCAGACGATGGAGGATGCCCGTGACGACTGACCGACCTCGCCGGGTGTACCTGCTCTCCCCGCAGCGCTTCAGCCCGGAGACCATCGCCGTGGCCTTCGCCAAGACCTCGCGCTCCCCGAGTCGTTCGACCAGATCGCAGCCGGGCTCACCGACGAACGCTCGGCGGCCTTCCATGAGAAGTGGGTGGTGGGATACGGCCATGCCTCGGTGGCGGAGCACGCCGTCCTGCACCTGGCGTTCGAGAATGTCTCGCGGCTGGCCATCGAGTGCATCGAATCCAACCGGTTGGCTTCCTACACCGAGAAATCCACCCGCTACCAGGTCTGGTCGGGCGAAGACTTCCACCTCCCCGAAGAGCTGCGGGACGGTCCGTGGCAGGAGACGTACACCTCCGCCTGCCGGAGCCTGTTTCGAGCGTATCTGGATTCGCTCGGTCCCGTGAGGGAGGTGGTGCGAGGCCACCTGCCTCGCCGGGAAGGAGAAAGCGACGAGCGTTGGGACGGCCGGATCCGGGCGCGCTACGTCGATGTTTGTCGCTACCTGCTCCCGGCCGCGGCTCTGGCCAACGTCGGGATGACCGTCAACGCCCGTGCGCTCGAGCATGCGGTGCGCAAGATGCTGTCGCATCCGCTGGCAGAGGTCAGGGCGACCGGGCAGGAGGTCAAGGCAGCCGCGATCACAGAGATCCCGACTTTGCTGAAGTACGCCGATCCGATTCCGTACTGGCACCAGCTCGAGAAGGACCTGGCTGCCCGGGCCGGCGAAGAACAGGATGATCCGCCCGGAGCCGAACCGGTGCGGCTGCTTGGAGCGCTGCCGGAGGCCGAAGCCAACGTCCTGGCGGCGGGCCTGTACCCGTTCAGCTCGGGCGGTTTCGAAACCACCGTCGACCGGGTTCGCCGGATGTCTCCCCAGGCGCGCGCCGGGTTGTGGCAGACTGTGATGGAAGGCCGTGGGCAACACAACTCGCCGCCGCGCAGTCTGGAGCACTCGGCCCTGACCTTCGAGGTCACGCTCGATCAGGGGGCGTACGGCGAACTCAAGCGGCACCGGATGATGAGCCTGACTCCCCAGCGCCTGACCACCCGGCTCGGCTACCTGATCCCCAGGCTGATCCGTGAGGCCGGGGTGGAGGAAACCTACCGGGAGGCGATGAAGATCGCGGCGGACGCCTTCGAGCGAATCGCCGACGAACATCCCGAGGTCGCCTCCTACCTGGTGCCCAATGGATTCCTGCGGCGGGTGGTGCTGACCATGAATCTCCGGCAGGCGTTCCATTTCTGCGAATTGCGCGCCGGAGCCAACGCCCATTTCGGGATCCGCCGGATCGCAGTTCGGATGGCGGAAGCTCTGGCCGGAACCGCCCCGGGGCTGGCGGCCTACCTGCGTCTCCCGGTAACGGATTGGCGGGCGCTGGAGGAAGAGCACTTCGTCGAGATCTGACAATCCGAGGGCTGGTCCGTCCGGACTTGCTGGTCGTGGCCCTCGGGGCGATCGGACGGTCCCGCAGGCAGTCGCAGAAGACGAGGAGGTCGTCAGAATGCCAGTTCGAAAAGCAGAAGTCAGGTGGATGGGCCCCCGCGACGGATATGGTGAGGTCAGCCTGGGATCCGGCGCGGCGCCGCCCTTGCGCTACACCTTTGCCACCCGCTTTGAGGAGGAGCCGGGATCGAACCCGGAGGAGCTCCTGGCGGGGTCCCTGGCGGCGTGCTTCACCATGGCGCTGGTGGCGCGCCTCACCCGGCACGAAGTTCCTCCCCGGCGGGTCGAGACGACGGCCGAAGCCACGATCGAGAAGGTCGAAGGGGAGTGGACGATCACCCGCATCGGGCTGCGGCTCATCGCCGACGTCCCCGGACTGAGCGCCGCCGAGCTGAAGACGCATGCGGAAGCGGCCAAGGCCGGTTGCCCGGTGTCGCGAGCGCTGGGTCCGGTGAAGGTCGAACTGATGGTGGAGGGCTGAAGTCGGTTCGGCTCAGCTCCGGCGGGAACGCAGCCAGAGGATACCGCCGATCCAGGCGATCGCGGCGAAGGCGAACCACTGAATCGCGTACCCGAAGTGCGACCCTTCGCCAAGATCGAGTTCGCCGGCGGGCAGCGGTGCTCCGGGGTGCGGGGCTGGAGTCTCCTGCTCCAGGAACACCTCGAGCAGGGGATACGGGGTCTGACCCCCGATCCCCTCGACGTTCAAGACCCTCCACGTCCGCAGCGGCAGCCCGCCTTCTGACGGGATCCTGTCGGCGAGAAACGCCAGAGACGGTTCCGGCTGTGACGGCTTGAGCACCCCGCTCACGGTCACCGTCCCGGCGACCGCCCAGGTTCCAGCCGGTTCGTTGCGGGCTACCTCGTCGGCGATCCATCCTCGGACGACCAGCAGACCCGCGTCGGTGTCCTCCATCCGCAGGGGGGTCACCACGTGGACCCCGCTCACGCCTCCACGCGATCGGCTGCCGAGGAAGACCTCCCCCTCCGGATCGAAGGTCCCCACAGCGATGGCTCTGCGGTAGGTAAAGTCGCCGACCGTTTCGAGATCTCGAGGAAGCTCGAGGGGCGCAAGGGACAACCGCGCCTGGATGGCTTCGTTCACGGAGCGTCTTTGGTCCCGACGATCGAGCTGCCACAAGCCAAGGCGGACGCAGGCCGCGCCGACGGCAACGGTGAAGGCGAAGAACGCCCAGCGGCGCAGCCGCCGGCCGGCGGGGGGATCAGGCGTCGACGGGATCGTCGGGACCTCGCTTCTTCCGGCGGCCTGGCCGGGCCCGGGGCTCGGGTTGGTCGAGCGCGGCCAGGCGGTCTTCGGCCAGGCGGACGTACTCGGGGACGACCTCGTAGCCCACGAAGCGCCGACCGGCCCGCCGGGCCGCGACGCAGGTGGTGCCGGAACCGCAGAACGGATCGAGCACGGCGTCGCCGCGGAACGAATACAGATCGATCAGTCGCCGTGGCAGTTCCTCCGGGAAGGGGGCCGGGTGCCCGACCTTGCTGGCCGAAACCGCCGGGAAGTCCCAGACCGACCTGGTCCACTCCAGGAAGTCGTCCCGGGTGATGGTACTGGATCGACCGGCGGGCTTGCGCGAGAAGTTCTCCTTGGAGAAGATCAGGATGTACTCGTGGACGTCCCGCAGCACGGGATTGCTGGCCGATCGCCAGGATCCCCAGGCGGTCGAGCCGCTGGCGCTGCTGCCCTTGTTCCAGATCACCTCGCCGCGCATCTGAAAGCCCAGATCGAGCAGGTCCTGGATCAGGAAAGCGTGCAGGGGCAGGTAGGGCTTCCGACCGAGGTTGGCGACATTGATACAGGCCCGTCCGCCGCTGACCAGCACCCGGTAGGTCTCGGCGAAGACCCGGCGGAGGAGCGCACGATACTCCTCCAGAGCTCAGGTCTTGATCGTACTCCTTGCCCGCGTTGTAAGGAGGCGAAGTGATCATCAACGGGATGGACCCGGCGGGGAGCTCGGTCATGGCTTCCGACGAGCGCGGGAAGATCCGATCCAGAACTTCCTCGGGGGGCGCCACTTCGGCTTCCGCCCGGGCGCCGGCGGCCTCCGGCTGCGGGTACATTCGGCTGCGGTAGAAAGGCGCCGAGTCGTGGCTTTCTCGGCCGGGGGAACCGAAGCTGCTGGAGGTGGTGCGCGACCGGCGCCGCATCAGCCGGGGAACGGCTCGCCGAAGTCCGGGGCCGGGCGGAATCCGAGTTCGCGCAAAGCTTTCGGGTCGCGGCGCCAGTCGGGCAGGACCCGCACGGTGAGCTCGAGGTAGCACGACCGCCCGCTCATGGCTTCGATGGCGAGCCGGGCCTGTCGGCCGATCGCTTTCAGGCGTTCGCCGCCTTTGCCGATCACGATCCCTTTCTGCGACTCCCGTTCGACGAACACCGTTGCCCGGATTCGGGCTCCCACCTCGCCTCGCTCCTGGTAGTCTTCGACCCGCACCGCCAGGCTGTGCGGCACTTCGTCATGCAGCTGGTCCATCGCCGCGGCCCGGATCAGGTCGGCGGCGATATCGCGCTCGTGGGCGTCGGTGATCTGGTCTTCCGGGAAGAACGGAGGTCCTTCGGGGAGGAAACCGATCAAGCGGCGAAGCAGTTCCTCGCACCCGTCGCCGCGCAGGGCCGAGATCTCCCAGAACTCCCAATCCGGCAGGAGCGACCGGTAGGCAAGGGAGCGATGTTGGCGATCGGAGCCGAGCCGGTCGACCTTGTTGAGCGCCGCCAGCCTGGCCGGGCCGCCTGCCAGCCCCGCCAGGCGGTCGGCCACCAGGCGGTCGTCGTCTCCGGGTGGTTCGGACCCGTCGAACATCGCCAGCACGACATCCGCGTCGTCGATGGCGGCCCGGGCGGCGAGGTTCAGGGATTCACCGAGACGGTGCAAGGGAAGGTGGAGCCCGGGGGTGTCGACGAACACGAGCTGCGCCCCGGCGCGGGTCGCAATCCCGAGCTGGGTGGCGCGGGTGGTCTGGGGCCTGGACGAAACGGCCGCGACGGGCTGACCGAGGACCTGGTTCAAGAAGGTCGACTTCCCGACGTTGGGCTTCCCGGCCAGGGCTACGTATCCGGATCGATGTTCCGCTTCGGGCTGCATGCGAAGCCACATTCTGAGTTCATCTGATGGTGCTGTCAAGTCGCGCCCGGCGGCGCGGAAGCCGAGAGCCCGGCCAGTCCGGTTGACAGGTCCTGCCGGGATCGTTATGCTCGGCCGACATCACGGTCGGAGGATTGGCAAATGCGGAATTCGGGCCCTTGGGTCCTGTGTCTGCTTCTCGGGCTGACCGCTTGCGGTCGGGTCCCGGTTCCGCCGGATCGGCCCAGCCTTCGCCTGGCGACGACCACCAGCACCTACGACTCGGGCTTGCTGGGAGATCTAACGCCGGCCTTCGAGGCGGAAACCGGCGCCGCGGTCGACGTGATCGCGGTCGGCACGGGCCAGGCGTTGGAGATTGGAAAGAGCGGTGACGTCGACGTGGTGCTGGTTCACAACCGGCTGCTGGAGGAGGCTTTCGTTGCCGCAGGGCATGGGAGGGAACGGATCTCGGTGATGTTCAACGATTTCATCCTGGTGGGCCCCGAGCCGGATCCGGCGGGGATCGCCGACGCCGTTACCGCAGCGGATGCGCTGGAGAGGATTCTTGCCTCCTCCAGCCCGTTCGTCTCCCGTGCCGACGACTCGGGCACCTATGCCAGGGAGTTGCTCCTGTGGGAGGCTTCGGGGGTGGCCCCAAGCCTGACCGACGCCTGGTATATGCCGATTGGCCAGGGGATGGCGGAGACCCTGCAATTCGCCGAAGAAAGGCTGGCCTACAGCCTGACCGACCGCGGCACATACTTGAGCCTGGCGGATGAGCTGCCCGATCTCCGGATTCTCTACGGCGGCGACAGCCTGGCGAGAAATCCCGATCCTGCCTCTGTGGAACATGTACGGGGTGATTCAGGTTTCGCCGGAGGATCCGCAGTCTTCGCAAGCGATCCTGGCGGCGAGGTTCATTGCCTGGTTGACCTCGATTGAAACCCAGGAACGCATCGCCGAGTACGGGGTTGAGCGCTACGGTCAGCCGCTGTTCTATCCAGCCTCGCCGGCCTGGTGTGAGGCGCAAGGCGGCCGCTCCCCGGGATGCGACCTGGGCTGACCGGCCGGTGGAACTCCCCTACGCAGAGCTCTACGGCATCGTTGAACTAACCCTGGTCGTCAGCGGTATTGCGCTGGGGATCAGCACTCTCCTCGGAGTTCCGGCGGGGGCGGTGATCGGCCTTCGCGATTTCCCCGGTCGCCGGTTGTTGCGGGCGCTCGTCTACACCGGGATGGGACTCCCGCCGGTCGTGGTCGGCCTGGCGGTCTACCTCGCTCTGGCGAGGCGGGGGCCTCTGGGCGAGCTCGAATGGTTGTTCACCCCGGCGGGGATGGTGGTGGCCCAGGTCATCATCGCCTGGCCGATCGTAGCCGGTCTGACCTCGGCGGCGCTGGAAGGACTCGATCCCGAACTGGGGCGCCAGATCCGCTCCCTGGGAGCGACCGGGCGCCAGGAGGCCTGGTGGTTGCTGCGTGAGGCCCGTGGGGGTGTGGTGGCGGCGCTGCTGGCGGGGTTCGGGGGGATCATTTCAGAGGTCGGCGCGGCCATGCTGGTGGGTGGAAACATCGAGGGGCGCACCCGGGTCCTGAGTACGGCGATCGTCCTCGAAACGCGCCGGGGTGAATTCGGCACCGCGCTGGCGCTGGGTGGAATCCTGCTGGTGGCGGCCTTCGTGCTCAACGCCGCCGTGTTGCGCCTCCAAGCCGTTCCCCGGCACCCGATATGAGTGAAGCGCCGGAGTTCCGCCTGGAGGCGGTGTCGCGGGGATACGGCGGACCGTGGCGGCTGGAAGTTCCCGATCTGGTGATCCGCCGGGGCGAGATCTTCGGGCTGATCGGCCCGACCGGGGCCGGGAAGACCACACTCCTGCGTTTGCTCCACCTGCTCGATCCTCTCGATTCAGGGCGGATCGAAGTGCGCGGTCGGCCGGTGGCCGTTCCCGGACCGGTCGCGCTGCGCCGGGAGATCGGGATGGTCTTCCAGCGACCGCCGATGCTCTCGGGGAGCGTCCGAGACAACGTGGGTCTAGGGCTGCGGTTGCGCGGCCGACGCGACCCGGCGCGCCTCGAAGAGCTGCTCGCCCGGTGCCACCTGCAGCCGCTGGCGGCGCGGGAAGCGCGCTCCCTCTCCGGCGGCGAGATGCAGCGGGCGGCCCTGGCGCGCGCGCTGGCCTACCAGCCGCGGGTGCTGCTGCTCGATGAGCCGGCGGCGAATCTCGACCCGGGCCATCTGTCCCTCATCGAGGGTATAATTCGCGAAGAGCATCGCCGGGCGGGCACGACCATCATCCTGGCGACGCACAACCTGGCCCAGGCCCGACGCCTCACTCGCCGACTTGCCGTCCTGGCGGCCGGACGCGTGCTGGAAATCGGTTCGACCGCGTCGGTCTTTCGGCGGCCACGGAATCCCCAGACCGCCGCGTATCTGCGCGGCGGTCTCTTGACCAGCGAGGCAGTTGCATGAGGCTCTTTCGCCGGAAGGCAAAACCCGATCACTTCATCCAGCGCCTGGTCCAACAGGCCGACTTCGCCGTGCAGGGCTACCAGGCCCTCCAGGATTATGTCCGCAACAAGGATGAGGGTCTGGCGCGGCGGGTGGCGGAAATCGAAAAGGAAGCCGACGAGGTCAGGCGGATCCTGATCGATGAGCTGAATCGAACCTTCGTCACCCCGATCGATCGGGAGGATATCTTCGCCCTGTCCTTGTGCATCGACGACATCCTCGACTACGCCAACACCACCATCGAAGAAATGGCGATGTTGCGGGTGGAGCCGAACGCCTTCGTGGAGCGGATGGTCTCGCTGCTGACCGACGCCGCTCGCGAGATCTACCTGGGGGTGACCCGTCTGCAGGATCACCCCAACGTCGCCAACGATCACGCCGTCCGGGCGAAGGCCCTCGAAAACCGGATGGAGACCGTGTACCGGGAGGCGATCGCCAGCCTGTTCAACATGCCGCGCGACGTCGACCACGTGGTCGAGATGCTCAAACTGCGGGAGATCTACCGTCACCTGTCGAACGCCGCCGATCGGGGAGACAACGCAGCCAATGTGATCGGCGACATCGTGGTCAAGCGGCTGTAGGCTCGCCCACCGGGCGTGCAGGCCGCGCCCCGTTTCGAACCCGGAGGCAGCTTGACCTCGGACCTCCGGGTGGAAGATTCCAGGTCGCGCTCCGAGGATTCCTCGCTCGCTTGCCTCGCCCGGGATGTCTGCAACCTGGCCGAGAGCATGTTCCCGTCTGGTGTCATTCCCCGGCTCGCCCCAGCGACACCTCCAATCCGAAGGTCACCCGAAGGGTGGGCCGAGGAACCCTCCGGACGCGGCTTGACTTCGCTCGCGGGGATAAGGAACTGTGCAGTGCCCCGTGGATTCCTTGCGTGTTCGAATTGAGAAGGAGATCGGCCCGGCCGGGCGGCCTCTACGCCGGCGCCCGGGTGGCCAGGGCCTCCAGCTTGGCGCCAACCTCGCGCCACTGGATCTTCGACAGACCGAGCCGCTGACGGATCCGATCCGGCTCCATGCCTTCGCTCGTGCGGCGAAGCGCGTACGTCCATCGGCACATGTCGAACGACAGATGCTTCTCCAGACCGGCCAGGGTTCCGAGTTCTTCCAGCAGGTACTCGAGTCGGCGAGCCGACCAGGGGAACAGGCGGGCGGTCGGCTCGTACTGACGGCGGAACTCCTCGAAGGCCGTCGGCCATTCCGCCTGGAGGGGCAGTTTGCGCTCCTTGTAGCGCTTGCGCACGTCGGGATAGCGGACGTACAGCAGGGGTCCTTCGACTCCGCGCAACTCGACATGGTTCAGATGGATGGCCAGACATTCCCCCTTCTTAATCCCGGTGTGCAGCAAGAGGTGGACCAGGGTGAAGGGGCGGGCGTCCGGTGAATTGGCCCGTCGCAGGGTCTGGGCGCTGGCCAGGACCGCTTCCTGCTCGGCTTCGCTGAGGACCTCCGGAAGGGGGCTGAGAACGGTCTGCTGAGGGACGGGCGCCGCCGGGTCGGAGGTCAGGACTCCGGCCTCCTGCAACCAGCGGAAGAACGCCTTGAGCGAGGTCACCCGACGCGCGATACGTCTTGGGGCTGCACGGAACCCCGCGCCGCGAGAGCATCCACTCGAGGAAGTTGCGCAGGTCGTGGGTGCCGATGGCGCCGACCGACATGCCTCCGCCGAGGCGCTCGGCCAGCAGGCGCAGGTCGGCCGTGAAAGCCTTGATGGTGTTCTCCGTCCGCCCGGCATCGGCCAGCGCCGACCCCCAGGCCAGGACGGCCGCGCTCAAGCCGGTGTCGGCCCGGAGGCGCGGCGCCCCGATGGGGGAGTCGGTCTCGGAATCCGAACCGGTCGAGAACAGGGGCAGGTCATCGAGCGGTGTCTGTGCCATCGCAGTCGGGTGCGGCCGGGCGCCATCCTAGGGCGAAATCCGAGACCTGTCAAACCGGATGAGAGTCGCGCCGTTCTCATTGATCCCGGGTAGGGTCGAAACAGGGCTGGTAATCCGCTCCGATCTCGAGTCGCCAGGGGGCGCCGGGCTCGACCTCGCCGAAAGAGACCCGGTCGGGGGACAAGCCGATCGCTCCGATCACCGCCTCGATGGCTGCCGGGTGGGCCCCCTGGTGGACCAGCAGGCGCGACGGGTCACCGGCTGCCAGGCCGCCGTCCGGCGAGGGAAAGGCCTCGATTCCGCCGAAGGTCAGACGTTCAACCGCCAGCACGGCGGTCCCGCTGTCGCCCCCGGTCACCACTTCCACTCGGATCGTCCGCATCGCCTCCGACTCGGGGCCCGGGGGCGCGTAGGCATCCGTCAGCAGGGCGCGGATCGCCTCCTGGCGCGGCAGCAGGACGGCGGCCCCGGTGACCGGGACCCGAAACGAGGTGACCTGGTCGCGTCCGATGAACCGGCTGCGCACGTGAGCCGGTTCGAGACCGGCGGCGAAGGGAGCCAGGGTCAACACGTCTTTCAGTGTCACGTCGGTGGTCACCGAATCCAGGAACGCCTGATAGAGCTCGGGCAGCCGGGTGAGGCTGGAAGGGCGGAGCCCTTCCCGGTAGAAGGCGCGCAGCACCTCATGCTGCCGCCGCGATCGATCGAAATCGGTCGAACGCAGGCGCGCCCTGGCGTACCACAGGGCATCGTCACCGTTCATTCTGACCACGCCCGGCTGAACTGTGAACAGCGCCCAGGAAGATGGCAGCGACTCCGGCAACTCTGGACGACGGAGCTTCCAGTCGGTGTAGCGGCAGGCCACCCGCACCTCGATCCCGCCGAGCAGGTCGACGATTCGTCGGAATCCCGACATCTCGACCAGGGCATAGCGGTCGATCTCCAGTCCCAGGTTGTAGCGAATCGTATCGAGCAGCAGTCGGGGACCTCCCCCGGGTACCTCGAAGGTCTGGCCATAGCCCCATGCGGTGTTGATCCGACTCATCCCGTAGCCAGGCAGGACGACGTACAGATCGCGCGGGATCGACAGGAGCACCACCAGTCCGTCGGTGGGGCGGATCGTGGCCACCACGATCGTGTCGGTTCGAAATCCGGCGCCTCCACGGCGGTCCGACCCGAGCAGCAAGACGGTGAGAGAGCCGTCGGGCATCTCCAGGAGGGGCGCCGGCTCCGGAACGGGGACGGGAGGGGTGGGCGCCGAACCGAAGGTATAGGGGGGCGGCCACGCATCGACTCCGGTCGGCACAGCCGCCGGGGCGGGGCCGGGAGGAGTTGGCAGGGAGGGGTGGAACGGCGTCGGGAGGACCTGAGAGGGCAGGCTGGGGGTGGACTTGTCGGGAGGAAGGGCGCCGGGCGCAAAGGAGGGCAGGATCGCGCACCCGGCCAGCAGCAGGCAGGCCGCGGCCACCAGGGGCCGCCGGCGGGTCACGGCGGGAACGCGCTGGCCAGCATCGCCAGGATCGCCTGCCGGTTCGGCAGCTGCACCGACGCGCCGCTGTACGGGACGCGCCAGCCGGAGGCCATCGTCGTGTCCACCGTGAAGCGGCGGATCCGCGTCGAATCACCGGCCACCTGCGCCGCCAGAGGAAGGAAAGGCAGCAAATCGGTCAGGCCGGCGTCGGTCTCGACCATCCACGAAAACTGCTGGTGGAGTTCCGGCAGGCGGGACAGGGCGTCGAGGCTGACCGCCTTGGCGAACATGGCCAGCACCACTTCCTGTTGGCGGCGCAGGCGATCGAAGTCGCTGCTGGCCTTGCGCAGGCGCACGTAGCACAACGAGGTGAAGCCGTCCATGTGCTGCGTCCCGACCGGGAACACCATCCAGCGTCCGCCGCATTCGTCGGCGTAATAGCGGCCGATCTGCACGTCCACCCCGCCCAGATTGTCGACCAGCGCAGTGAAGCCGCCGAAGTTGATTTCGGACGTAGCGGTGGATCCGGACCCCGAAGTTGTAGAGCAAGACCTGGGCGACCAGGTCGGAACCGCCCCGGGCGTCGGCGACGTTGATCCGATCGACACGCCAGCCCGGGATGAAGACGTACAGGTCGCGCGGAATCGACAACAGGGTCACCGTGCCGCGGGTGGGATCGAGCGAAATGATCATGATGGTATCGGTGCGGTGGCCGCCGGTGTAGGGACGCGCGTCCGAGCCGAGCAGGGCGAAGTTGAGCACATCGCTGCCGAAGGGGATCACCGGCATCTCGCGCGGGATGTCGATCGCCGAAGGCTCGATCGGGGCCGCATAGTAACCCCAGGGGTCGGAGGCGGTCGGTGTGGCCAGCGGAGTAGCCGTGGCGGTGGCGGTCGGCGGCGGGGTGGAGGTGGGAGCCCGGGGCCCGAAGGGAGTGCCGGTGGAAGGCGCAAGGGGATCGGCCGTCACCAGCAGACCCCGCGGCTGGGCGGCTCCGGGCACCAAACCGGAAAGCGCCCCGGTGCAGCTCACAGAGGCCAGGAGCAACAGGGTCAACAGGAGAGGGAGGCGGCGGTGCGGCATGTGGTTGCCAGCCGCGGATTGTACTACCGGGGAAGGCCTTACGCCTCCCCGGCTCGTCGTCCCCGGCCCCGGGACGCCCGCCCAACCCGACCGGTTCCTTCGAGATGCCCTCCAGATCGCTCCCCCCTACGAGGTTCGAGGGCCAGGGCGGCGTTCTGGTGTTAGCGGAACCGGCGGAGCCGGGCCCGGTGTTTGCCTAGGAGGTCCGGAAGAAGCACAGACAAGGTGGTCCCGTCCGGACCCCGGTCGATCCACACCCGTCCGGCCAGGCGCTCGGCCAGGGAGCGGATCTGCTCGGTCCCTGGCGGCTCGGTTGCGCCCGGCGCCGGTTCCCCGCGGCCGCCGTGCCGACCGGTCGGAGGATCCGTCGGCGAACCCGGGCCATGATCGGAAAGCGTGATCACTGCTACGTCCTCTCCGCTGTCGGCCAGCAGGCTCACCAGGATCTCCTGGCGGGGCGGCGCCTGCTCTGCGGCCAAGCGCAGCAGGGCGGTCAGGAGTTCGTGGACCACGGCCGGCTCACCGGCGATCGAGGTTGACGTCGGAGGAAGATCGAGCCGGACCCCGAGAGACCTGGCGCGCAGGATCGGGTGCACACGTTCCAGAGCCTTCTCCAGGGCTTCCCCCAGATCGACGATCTCCGTCTGATCTCGTCCTCCCAGGCGGCCGAGGGCACGGGTCAATTCGTCGAGCTCGGTGTCCATGCGGCGGACCGCCGTGCGGATCCGCTGGAGAAACGTTCTCTGGGAGGAGCCGAGCAAGCCGACCGTCTGGTTGAGCAGCAAGTCCGTGTAGCCGGCGATCGCCGTGAGCGGCTGGCGCGCCGCCTCGATGGAGGCAACAACCCGCGCCGAAGGAGGGTGATCCGAGTTCGTCGGAGGCGGCCTCGGATTGGGCCGCGGCGCGGGCCTCGGCCAGGGCCCGCAGTGCGAGAGCCAGCTCCGCCTGGAGTTTCTCGGGATCCTCCGAGGCGGGTCTGGGCTTGCTCGTGGTGGTGGTCAGACGTCGGGTTTCCGCCTGCAGGATCTCGATCTCCTGCTGCGACTCGTCCAGCCGGCGGTGGAAATCCTCCGTGCCGACCAGATCGTCGAGGGGATCAGGCTGGGCCTCCCGCATGGCCTCGAGTTCGGCGATCCGCTCGAGGGCGCGATCGAGATCGCCGGAGGCCGAGGAGGCCTCGTTCATCGGCCTGGCACGGCCCGACAAATCGGCCAGCCGATCGGCCCAAACCGTGGAGGCATCTTCCAGATCTCGCCGGGCCGCTTCGCTCCATCCCTCCGATGCGCTCCTGCTCAGGAGCACCAGCCCGGCCACGAGTTTGCCTTTCGCCAACAGCGGAATGACCATGGCGGACGAGGGTTCCGATTGCCCCAGGGTCCGCCGTAGAGAATTGAGGTCCGGAGCATGGGAGCCGGATGGGAGGACAACTGTTCTTCCCAGGGCGAACGCCTGGTGGATCACGGGGATTTCGCTCGGCCCGAACTTCGCCGCCGGCACCGACGCCCACCCTGCGCCGAAACCAGCTCCGATCCGCACCGATCCGTCAGGCTCTGGCGGGGTCAGCATCAGGCAAACCCCGGCGGGGGCCAACGCGGCGACCGACCGGGTCAGGGCCGAGGCGAACGCATCCGGGTCTTCTGCGGTCAGAAGGCTGTTCAGAGGCCCCCAGGGCTCGGTCCGTCCACTGCTGGCCGTACCGGGGGTGGCAGCCGGGGTCGGCGGACGAGCATCGACCAGCTGGGCGATCCCCCCGATGACGAGCAACGGGGTAGCGATGGCGTGGGCGAAGGATATCGATGTGGCGCCCGGATCGAAGGCCGGGGGCGTCAGTGTGTGGCCGACCTGGCCAAGGAGCAGCACCCCGAGGCCGCCGGCGAGGGCAGGCCAGAAGCGGGGCCGGAAGAGTGCGATAGCGGCCAGACCGATGCCCGCAATGGAGAATGTCAGAAGCGTCCAGGCCAGGTCGACCCAGGAGGCCTCAAGAGGCGGGGGTGGTGGAAAGGCCACACCCCCCAGGAACACGAGTGCAGCCAGGACGAGGCCGATGGCGATGACCACGTCGGCCCGACCGGGCGGGCGCCGCAACCCGGCCCACACGGCGACGGCGGCGGCGCAGACGCCGTAGAGCCGCTCGAGGGCGGAGGCGAGTGCTGGTTCCGGGTGTAAGGTATGGGCGAGCAGCCAGACCGCGACCAGCCCCACCAGCCCGGCCGAGGCGCTGAGCCAGCGAGTGCCCGACCCGATGGGGCTCAGCGACCTGCGCACCAGGGCGGCGGCGAGCAGGATGGACACGGTTGTCAGGAGGGCGATCGGGTTGTCGGCGAAGGCCGTGGCAGAGGGCACGTAGGCCGGGTTCCGCGAAACCTGCGGACCCGCGCATTATAGCATCCGGGCTTCCCCGGACCCCTCCACCGGGTTCCCTTGACAGCCGCATACGGGCGTCGTAGTATCCTCGGCTGGCCACCCACAGGGTCGCCGAAAGAAGAAACGCGAAGCAGTCATGCCCACACTTGAGAACGGAGGCGGGACGACCGTACTCCGCCGTACGTTCGAACTCGCCGCCGGCGCGGTCCTGGCTGACCTGGCTGACCGGACGGCCTCTCCCTACAGCCGACGCCCCTCATCAGACGATCGGAAAGACGGTTGGACTGGCGGTCTTCGCCTCCGACGCCCTTTCGTCTACGGCCTACGCCACCCAGGAAATCCTGGGCGTCCTGGCGGCGGCCGGAACGATCGCGTTCGGGTACGCCTTTCCCATCGCCCTGGCGATCGTGACCCTGCTGGGGATCGTCACCCTGTCGTATGTGCAGACGATCCACGCCTACCCCGGTGGCGGCGGCGCCTACATCGTTGCCCGCGACAACCTGGGCGAACTCCCGGCCCAGACGGCCGGGGCCGCCCTGCTCACCGACTACGTTCTGACCGTGGCCGTCTCGGTCTCGGCCGGGGTGGCCCAGGTCGTCTCGGCCTTCCCGGAGATGTACCCCTACCGGGTCGGGATCTCCGTCGGCTTTGTCGCACTGATCATGCTGGTCAACCTGCGCGGGGTGCGCGAATCGGGGCGGGCCTTCGCGGTGCCGACCTACTTCTTCATCCTGTCGATGCTGATCACCCTGGTCTACGGCCTGGTGCGCTGGTTGACCGGTGACCTGGCCCAGGTGGTCGACCCGCCCCATTTCGAAGTGGCCCAGGAATGGGCGGCCGTCACTCCGTTTCTTCTCCTGCACGCCTTCTCCAACGGAACGACCGCCCTGACGGGTGTCGAGGCGATCTCCAACGGGATCCCGGCCTTCCGGGAACCGCGCAGCCACAACGCCAGCCTGACCCTGATCTGGATGGCGGTGATCCTGGCGCTCCTGTTCCTGGGCATCACGCATCTTTCGCTGCAAGTGGGGGCGGTGCCGTCGGAACAAGAGACCGTGATCTCGCAACTGGGCCGGACGGTCTTCGAGGGCCGCGGCTTCGGCTACCTGGCGCTGATGGCCGGCACCACCGTCATCCTGATCATGGCCGCCAACACCTCCTTCGCCGACTTTCCACGCCTGAGCGCGCTGGTGGCGGCGGACGGCTTCCTGCCAAGGCAGTTCTCCTACCGGGGCAGCCGGCTGGTGTATTCGCGTGGGATTGTGGTGCTGGCGCTGATGGCTTCGGTGCTGATCGTCGCCTTCCGGGCCAGCGTTACCTTGCTGATCCCGCTGTATGCGATCGGGGTGTTTCTCTCGTTCACCCTGTCGCAGGCCGGAATGTCGCGGCGCTCGTGGAAGGCGGGGCGGCTGGCGGCGGGGCAGGTGCTCGAGGAGAAGGGGTCGACCATCCGCCGCGATCCCCACTGGCCGGTCAAGATGACGATCAACGGGTTCGGCGCCCTGTGCACGGCGGTGGTGATGTTGGTGTTCGCGTACACCAAGTTCCGGGAAGGGGCCTGGATCGTCTTGATCCTGACCCCGGTGTTGGTGTTGATGTTTCGGGCCGTCCACCAGCACTACCGGGAACTGGCCGGTCGTCTGTCGCTCGAGGCCTACGGCGCCCCGGTGCTGTCGCGCCGCCACCGGGTGATCCTGCCGGTGGGCGGGGTGCATCGCGGAACCCTGGCCGCGCTGCGCTACGCCCGGGCTCTGTCGGACGATGTGACCGCGGTCCATGTTTCGACCGACCCCGAGGAATCCGAGCGCCTGCGCCAGAAGTGGGAAATGTGGGGCGAGGGTGTGCGCCTGGTGATTCTGCGATTCGCCCTTCCGGCTGCTGCTGGAGCCGCTGCTGGGGTATATCGAAGAGGTCAGCCGGGTGCGCCAGCCGGGAGAGACGATCACCATCATCGTCCCCCAGTTCATTCCGAACCGTTTCTGGAACAACCTGCTCCACACCCAGACCGCGCTGTGGCTGCGGATGGCGTTGATGTTCAAGTCGGGGGTGGTGATCACCGACGTGCCGTATCACTTTGACGAGCCCGGCAAGCCGCCGGGGCAGGATCGGACGGCGGGTTCCCGCCCGGAGGTCAAGTCGTGAGATACGTGGTGGTCGGGAGCGGACGCGCCGGCGCCGAGCTGGCCAATCGGTTGGTACGCCGTGGGCACGAAGTGAGCGTGGTCGATCAGGAGGGCGCCGCCTTCGCCAACCTGGGGGCCGACTTCCGCGGCCGGACCATCGAGGGCGAGGTGCTCAGCCAGCACCTGCTCCGCCAGGCCGGGATCGAAGACGCCGACGGGCTGGCGGCGATGACTTCCGACGACAGCCTGAACGCGGTGGTGGCCCACGCCGCCCGGGCGCTGTTCCATGTCCCCAATGTCGTGGCCCGGAACTTCGACCCTCGGCGCAGGGCCATGTTCGAGGCCTTCGGGCTCCAGGTGGTGAGCTCGACCGGCTGGGGCGCCCAGCGGGCGGAGGAACTGCTGTACCACGGTGAAATCCGGTCGGTGTTCTCGGCCGGGAACGGCGAGGTGGAAGTGTACGAGCTGACCGTGCCGCCGGGATGGTCGGGCCGCAAACTCGGGGACCTGGCGGGCGACGACGTCCTGGCCGTGGCTCACAGCCACGCCGGGCGGGCGCGGCTCCCCGACCCGGAGGCGACCCTGCACCGGGGCGACGTGATCCACGTGAGCGCCACCCTGGACGGGATCGAAGCGCTGCGGGCGCGCCTGGCGCGCGCCGAGGCCGACTGATGTTCGTGGTGATCGTAGGCGGCGGACGGACCGGCGCACAGTTGGCGTCGCTGCTGGTGGACCAGAACTATTCGGTGCGCCTGGTCGAGCACCGGCCGGAGATCCTGCGGCGGATCCACCGCGAATTGCCGACCGAAGTGATTCACGAGGGCGATGGCACCGATCCGGCCGTGATGGAAGCTGCCGGGATTCGTCAGGCGCATGTGCTGGCGGCCTGCACCCCCAGCGACGCCGACAACCTGGCGCTGTGCTTCTTCGCCCGGCGGCACTTCAACGTGGCGCGCACCATCGCCCGGATCAACAACCCGACCACCGCCTGGTTGTTCAACGACGACTTCGGGGTGGACGTGGCGCTGAACCAGGCCGACATCCTCTCGAGCCTGATCGAAGAGGAAATGTCGCTGGGCGACATGATGACCCTGGTGAAGATCCGCCGCGGCCGCTACTCGCTGGTGGAGGAGAAGATCCCCGCCGGGGCGCCCGGGCTCGGCGTTCCGATCAAAGACATGAACCTGCCCGACAATTGCGTGATCGCCGCCATCATTCGCAAGGGAGAGATCGTTGTGCCGCGTGGGGTCACCAGGTTCGAAGAAGGGGATGAGGTGCTGGCGGTGGTGGATTCCGAAGCGGCCACCGAACTGGCGCGCCTGTTCCGCTGGCCCAAGTACCCCGAGGCGGGCGGTCGCCCCCGCTAGGGGAAACCCCGGCTCAGACCGGAGTCTCGGCCCCGTTCTTTCGCGACAAGCCGACCCAGCGGAAGCTGATCGCACCGTACAGCAGGGTCAGCCACAGGGTGATGCCGCGGTAGGCGAAGGCGATCACCGCCGCCGCCCCGACCGGGATCCCGAAGCCCGAAAGTGCCAGGGTCAGGATCCCCTCCACAAATCCGATCCCCGAAGGCGTCGGGGTGACCACCGTGAACATATACCCCAGGCTGTAGCCGGCGATCAACGTGCCCACCGAGAACGGCTGCGAGAACGCCAGGAAGCACAAGAACAACACCGAGACCATCAGGGCCTTGTGGCTGAACGATAGCGCGATCGGCAGCAGCACGGCGCCGGCGGAGCGTTGCATGTCGCGCAGCCCCTGGCCCATGTCGTGAGCCAGCACATGGGCGCGCTCGAGATTGAGGTAGTCGCGGCGCAGGAACGGTCGTAGGGCGCGGTTGATCGCCCCGCCGGCGCCGGCCAGGATTCGGCCCAGCCGGTCCGGCGCCCGCCAGGCCAACGCCAGCCAGGCCATCAGGACCAGGGCATAGATCGCCAGAACGATCGTCGCCAGCACCTCGCCGATTTCGAGCTGGTTGCGGCGGATCAGAACCGCCAGTCCCAGGCCCACCACCAGCAGCGCCGATACGAAATCGACCAGGTAGTACATGGCCGTGGCCACGGTCACTTTGGCGGCGGGCAACTGACGCTTGGTGCCGTCGGTGACGAACACCGCCATTCCGCCCCAGCCGCCGCTGGACGTGACGGTGGTGAAGAAGACCGCCGCCGACCACAGCATGGCCAGTCGGCCGACCTGTTCTTCCATCCCCAGCAGGCGGTAGATCGAGCGGATCGTGGCGCCGTTGTTGACGACCGATGCCAGGTGTACGGCAAAGGCCAGCACCAACCACAGGGGGACGCCGCGCCGGAAGGTGTCCAGGATCTGCTCGAGATCCGAAAGGCGCGAGACTACGAAGGCGATCGACAGCAGCAGTACGACCGCCAGCATCAGCTTCCGCATCGGGATTCAGGCCAGGAAGGCGTCGATCGATTCGGGGCGATCGAGGGCGGTCTGCCCGGCCGATCGGTCGATCCGGCGAACCAGCCCGAGCAGCACCTGCCCGCTGCCGACTTCGACGAAGTGGGTGATCCCCCCGGCGAGCATCCGGCGAACCGACTCGGTCCAGCGGACCCGGGTGGTGAGTTGAGCTTTCAGGTCGGCGCGGACGCTCCGGGCGTCGGCCAGCAAATCGGCGCCGACGTTGCCGACGGTAGGGACCTCGGGGTCGAGGATCTCTGCCGCGTCCACGAATTCGCCGAATTCCCCCGAGGCAGGCGCCATCAACGCCGAGTGGGCGGCGATGCTGACCGCCAGCCGTACGGCCCGTTTCGCTCCGGCGGCCGTCAGGCGTTCCAGCGCCAGCGCCAGGGCGCCGTCGTCGCCCGAGATCACGATCTGTCCCGGGCAGTTGTCGTTGGCCACCTGCAGCACCCGGCCGGTTTCGGCTTCCACCTGGCGGCAAATCTCGTCCACCGGGTCGGCGTCGAGACCGAGGATAGCGGCCATCCCGCCAGGGTTCTTCTCGCCGGCTCCCTTCATCAGCCGACCGCGCTCGCGAACCAGGAGCAGAGCGGTGGGGAAGTCGAGCGAGCCGGCCGCCACCAGTGCGCTGAACTCCCCGAGCGAGTGCCCGGCCACCATGGCCGGGGTGAAGGACTCCCACGGGTCTGCAGGGCGCGCAGCACGGCCACCGAATGCGTCAGCAGGGCCGGCTGGGTGAGGGCCGTATCGTTGAGGTCGGCTTCGGGTCCTTCCCAGCAAATGCGGGAAAGAGAAACGCCGAGGCGCTCGTCGGCCTCGGCGAAAACATCACGGGCGACGGGGTCGGCCTGCGCCAGCTCCTTGCCCATCCCGACCTTCTGCGAACCCTGGCCGGGGAAGACGAAGGCCGTGCGCTCGGGGTCGTTGGGCATTGCCGGAGGCCGGTCCGGGGGCGGGCCTACGCGCTCTTGACCTCGTAGATCTCGCGACCGCGGTAGTGGCCGCAGTGCGGGCACACCCGGTGAGGCAGGTGCTTCTCGCCGCAGTTGGTGCAGGCCACCAGGGCCGGCAGGGACACGGCGTCGTGGGCCCGCCTTCGGTCGCGGCGGCCTTTCGAATGTTTTCGTTTAGGAAGCGGTGGCATGCGATACGTCTCCTTCCAAGAAACCGCCTGCCGCAGTGGCAGGCGGCGGTCATTATAAAGCCCCAGCCGGGGCTGTCAAGGAGCGGGGGTTCCGGGCCGGGCGGACTCTCGGACGGAAGGAGCAAGCAGGCCCTACCTTATAATGACCTTGTGAGCGATGAGGGATTGACCCACCTCGACGACTCGGGCCGGGCGCGGATGGTGGATGTCGGCGGCAAACCGGCCACGGAGCGCTGGGCCAGGGCCAGGGCGAAGGTCTCATTCTCGCAGGAGACCCTGGGCCGGATGAAGGCCGGCGACCTCAAGAAGGGCGATGTGCGGTCGGTCGCCGAACTGGCGGGGGTGATGGCCGCCAAGCGCACTTCCGAGTTGATTCCCCTGTGTCATCCCCTGGCCCTAAGCCACGTCGAGGTCACCTTCGAACTCATCGACGATCCCCCTTCGGCGGTCCTGACCAGCACTGTCCGCACCATCGGGCCCACCGGGGTCGAGATGGAGGCCCTGACCGCCGCCGCAGTGGCGGCCCTGACGGTCTACGACATGATCAAGTCGGTGGAACGGGGGCGCGCATCAGCGAGGTTCGTCTTCTGGAAAAGCACGGCGGACGCAGCGGCGACTTGGTCCTGGAGGAGTGAGGGTGCGGGTGAGAGTGTTGTACTTCGCCGCACTGCGCCAGCGCACCGGGATCACCCAGGAATCCCTCGACCTGGGCGACTCGGCAACCGTGGCCGACCTGAAGCGGCAGGTGCTAGAAGCCCATCCGGAACTGTCCGAGCACATGGGCACCGCGATCGTGGCCGTCAACCACGAGTTCGCCTTCCCCGGGGAGACTCTGAGCGACGCCGACGAGGTGGCATTGTTCCCTCCGGTCAGCGGGGGAGGACCTCTCACCCTGGTGCGTGTCACCAACGACCCGATCGATTTCAACGACCTGCTGGCCTCCCTGGTGACACCGTCCACCGGGGCTGCCTGCCTGTTCTCGGGGATGGTGCGCGGTCGGACCGAGGGCTCGCCTCTTCCCGAGACCGAGCGCCTCGAATACGAAGCCTATCCGCCGATGGCCGAGGAAAAACTCGAACAGGTGGCCGACGAAATTCGGGAGCGCTGGCCTACGGTCGAAGGCATCGGAATCGTCCAGCGGATTGGCGCCCTGCCGGCCGGGACCCCGACCGTGATCATCGCCTGCTCCGCCGCCCATCGTGACAGCGGAGTGTTCGAGGCGGCTCGCTACGGGATCGACCGGCTCAAGGAGATCGTGCCGATCTGGAAGAAGGAGGTCGGGCCGGGGGGCGAGACCTGGATCGAAGGGGACTACACCCCGGGCCCCGACGACCGCCGCTGACGGACCGGGGCGGGTCCCGATCGGGTGAGACACTGGCCTCGGTTGCCTTCGGCGCGACATCCGCCATGACTCCCCGCGGTGCTTCCTTTCCATGACCCCTGGTCTGAATCCCTGGCCCGTTCGCTGCAGCCATTGCGGGAAGAGCCCGGAACCGGGGAAGGTTCCCTACTGTTGCACGACCTGCGGGGGCATCTTTGACCTGCTGGAGCCGATCGCCTACGCTCCGCAGGATCCGAATCCCGGCGGGCTGGCCCGCTTCCGGTCGAGCTTCTTCCTGCCCTCGGGGGCCGAGCTGATCTCGCTCGGCGAAGGAGGAACCCCGCTCGTGCAGGCGCCGGTGGCGGACCGCACCGTCTACTTCAAGTGCGAGTACCTGAACCCGACCGGTTCGTTCAAGGACCGTAGCAGCGCGGTGCTCGTGAGCCATCTGGCGGCGGCCGGTATCGAATCGGCGGTGGAGGATTCGTCGGGAAACGCCGGGGCTTCCTTCGCCGCCTACTGTGCGCGAGCGGGCATTCGCGCCCGGGTGTTCGTGCCCGACGGCGCCTCGCCGCGCAAGCAGGCGCAGATCGCCGCCTACGGGGCCGAGGTGGTGCGAATCCTGGGACCGCGCTCGGCCACTGCGGACGCTGTCCGGAGGGAGGCGCGGAGCGGTGCGGCTTACGCCAGCCATGCCTGGCTGCCCCTCGGGATTCCTGGCCTGGCCACCGTGGCGTTCGAACTCATGGACCAACTGGGCCGCGCACCGGGCGGGGTGGTCGTTCCGGCCGGCCACGGGACGCTTCTACTGGGGCTGGCCCGTGGGTTCCAGGCCCTCCGGGATGCCGGCGTGATCGACGACCTCCCGAAACTGGTCGGTGTGCAGGCTGCGGCCTGTGCGCCGCTGTGGGCCGCGTATCAGGGAGGTCCCTCGGCCATTGCCTGGGTTCGAGAAGGGCCAACGCGCGCCGAGGGCGTGCGAATCCTCCGGCCGATGCGCGGCGACGCGGTTCTGCAGGCGGTCGAGGCGAGCCGGGGAACATTGGTGGCAATCGACGAGGCAGGGATCGGGGAGGGCGAGGCCGAGCTGGCTCGACGGGGTTTGTATGTCGAACCGACCTCAGCGTTGGTGTGGGGCGGGCTGGCTTCGACCCTCGACGGCTTGCCCGATCCGGTGGTCGCGGTCCTCACAGGGTCGGGTTTGAAAACGGAGCCGGTCGGTCCTTTCGAGAGGCGGGATGGCAATGGCTGCTGAGGCGACCCGGGTCGTGGTCACCGGGATGGGTGCGGTCAGCCCGCTGGGACTGACCGTCGACGAGTCGTGGGCCCGGGCGATCGAGGCCGAATCCGGGGTGGGCCCGATCACCCTGTTCGACGCCTCCGATCTGGGGGCGAGAATCGCGGCCGAAGTCAAGGGATTCGATCCGACCAAGGTCATGGACCCGCGCGAGGCGCGCCGCCGCGATCGGTTCGAGCAACTGGCGGTTCCGGCAGTGCGGCAGGCGGTGGACCAGGCGGGGCTGGTGGCGGACTCCGAGCGGGCGCCGAGGGTGGCGGTGATCGTCTCGAGCTCGGTCGGGGGGATCGGCTCGATCGAAGCCGGCACGCGCACCATGGCCGAGGCCGGGCCCCGCCGGCTGAGCCCGTTCCTGATCCCGATGATGATGAGCAACGGCGCCTCCGGCCTGACGGCGATGGACCTGGGCTTCACCGGCCCGAACTTCTCGACCGCATCGGCCTGCGCCTCGAGCAGCGACGCCATCGGGGTGGGCTGGCTGATGCTGCGGGCGGGCATGGTGGAGGCGGCCATCGTCGGCGGCACCGAGGCCCCGATCACCCGCATGGGAGTGGCGGCCTTCGACCGGGTGGGTGCGTTGTCGCACCGCAACGACGACCATCATCTGACCCCGGCCCCGTTCGATCGGAATCGGGACGGGCTGGTGATGGGGGAGGGGGCGGCGGCGCTGGTGCTGGAGACCGAAGCTGCGGCGAGGGCGCGAGGGGCGTCGATCCTGGCGGAGGTGGCCGGGTACGGGGCCTCGTCGGACGCCTTTCACATCACCGCGCCGCGCGCAGACGGCGCCGGGGGCGCCCAGGCGATGCGGCAGGCGATGGCCGTCGCCGGACTGACGCCGGAGCAGATCGACTACATCAACGCTCATGGCACAGGCACGGAACTGAACGACCTGTCGGAGACCCAGGCCATCAAGGCTGCGCTGGGCGATCACGCCCGAAACGTCGCCATCTCCTCGACCAAGTCGATGACCGGTCACATGATGGGCGCCACCGGCGCGCTGGAGGCCGTGTTCTGCATCCTGGCGATTCGCACCGGGATCGTGCCTCCCACCGCGCATCTGCACGAGCCCGACCCCCGCTGCGACCTCGACTTCGTGCCCCTGGAGGCACGCCGCCGGCCGGTGCGGGTGGCCCTGAGCAATGCCTTCGGTTTCGGCGGCCACAACTCGGTGTTGGCGTTCCGCGCCTACCCGGGCTAGAATACCCCCGGCCGCATGGAGGCGGGCCGAACTGGTGGAACGCGGAGAACGCAGCCTGGCTGGGTTCCCGGCGTCCCCCAAGTTCGCCTGACAAGACGATGTCCCTGGACAGCCTGGCGCGGGAGGCCGGCGCCGTGTTCCGTGATCCGGCCCTGCTCCGTCGCGCCCTCACCCATCGGTCGTACATCAACGAACACCCGGACGCGGTGGAGGACAACGAGCGCCTGGAGTTCCTGGGCGACGCCTGCCTCGACATGATCTCGGCCGCCTGGCTCTACCGGCATTTCCCCGAGCTGAATGAAGGCGAGCTCACCCGGATGCGTTCGGCGATCGTGCGCACAGAAATGCTGGCCGAGTTCGCCCGCGAGCTGCGTCTGGGCGAGGCGGTGCTGCTGGGGCGCGGCGAAGCCGCCTCCGGGGGCCGGGCGCGCCTGGCCCTGCTCTGCGACGTGTTCGAGGCCTTCGTGGGTGCGATGTTCCTCGACGGAGGAATCGAGGCGGTGGCCTCCTTCATGGAGTCGCGCTTCGAGCGGGCCGTCACCCGGGCGATGGACGACGGCACCCTGCTCGACCCGCGCAGTCGCCTGCAGATCTGGGCCCAGGCCGAGAAGAATGCCACGCCGCGCTACACGACGGTGGAGGCCCACGGTCCCGACCATGCCCGAGAGTTCGTGGTCGAGGTCGAGGTGGGCGAGGAGCTCCGGGTGCGAGGCAGCGGTCGCAGCAAACAGGAAGCGGCTCAGAACGCCGCCGCCCGGGCTCTGGGGTCCCTGGGAGAGTTGGTGAACGGCGCATGACCGAAGTCAACGGCGGGCCGCCGCGCTTGAAGTCGCTCGATCTGCAGGGCTACAAGACCTTCGCCTCGCGGGTGGTGTTCGACTTCGCCCCGACCATCACCGCCATCGTCGGGCCCAACGGTTCGGGCAAGTCGAACATCGCCGACTCGATCCGCTGGGTCCTGGGCGAACAATCCTACAGCCTGCTGCGCGGCAAGAAGACCGAAGACATGATCTTCGCCGGGTCGGAAGGCCGCTCGCGGGCCGGGATGGCCTCGGCCACCATCACCTTCGACAACTCCGACGGATGGCTTCCGATCGACTTCAGTGAGGTCACCGTCAGCCGCCGCGCCTACCGCAGCGGCGAGAACGAGTACCTGCTGAACGGTCAGCGGGTGCGGCTGCGCGACGTCTCCGAACTGCTGGCGCGCTGCGGACTGGGAGAGCGCACCTACACCATCATCGGTCAGGGCCTGGTGGACGCAGCCCTGTCGCTCAAAGCCGAGGAGCGACGACGTCTGTTCGAGGAAGCGGCCGGGATCGGCTTGTATCGCTCGCGCCGGGAGGAGTCGCTGCGCCGGCTGGAGCACACCCGGCGCAATCTCGACCGGGTGCGCGACATCCTGACCGAGCTCAAACCGCGGCTGCGCAGCCTGGAACGCCAGGCCAAGCGAGCTCAGGACTACGACCAGGTCCGGCAAGACCTGAACGCCGCCCTGCGCCAGTGGTACGGACATCAGTGGTACCGGATGGTGGGTGTGGTGGCCGAGGCCAAGCAGGTGGCCGATCAGGTGGCGGCAGAGCGGGAGCGACTCCACGGGGAAGAACGAACCACCGCCTCGGAGTTGAACGCGCTGCGGGCCACCCTCGATACCCGCCGCGGTCAGGTGCAGCAGATCACGGCCCAGATGACCGATGTCTTTCGCGAGCGAGAGACGATCGGCCGAAACCTGGCGGTGTTGCAGGAGAGGCTCCGCTGGGTCACCGACCAGAGAGCGGCTCTGGAGGCCGAACTCGAATCGCGGGTGGAGCCCGATCGTATTTTCGACGAACGGGTATCGGCCGCCCGCGACGAACTGGCTGCCCGGCAGCGCGGCGTGGAGGAGGCAGAAGCTCGGCGTCGTGAGCTGTTGGGAGACGAGCTGGCGCAGGCAGAGGGTGCGCCCGATCTGGAGCCGGCCCAGGCCCATTTGCGGCTGACAGCCGTGCGTCAGGAGATGGCCGGGAGTGAGGCCCGGCTGGCGCAGCAGCGAGAAGCCGTCGAGAGCGCCCGCCTCGAACTGGGGGCGGCGCGTGAATCCTCGCGCCGTGGTTCGGAGGCCTGGGCCGAGGCCCGCCTGGCGCTGCAATCGGCGGAGGCAAAGCTTGCGACGTCTCGGTCCGAGCGCGAAGTGCGCCGGCGCAATCTAGAGGCGGCGGCGGGAGAAGTCGAAGCCGGCAGGCGGTCGCTGGAGGCGCAGCGGAACGTGGTCGCCAGGGCGCAGTCTGCGGCTGCCGCCGCAGAAGCCAGGCTGCAACAGGCGGCCGCAGCCGTCGAGGTCGATGTCGAAGAGATCCTGGGGAAGTCGGCGGCGCGCGGCGAACTGGCAGGCTGGTACGGCCGGCTGAGCGCAGCCGTCCGGCCCTCCCCCGAGTTCGCCGATGCGATCCGCGCCGCACTGGGCGCCTTCGCCGATGGATTCGGCCTCGAGTCGATCGACGCGGCCTGGCGAGCGGCCGACCAGATCGGCGAGGAGAAGACGCACCGGCGGCGGCCCTCCTGGTGTTGGGGGCAGCCGGGACGACCGGCAGGCTCGACCCCCAGCAGGCGGAGGGCGTCCTGGGGAACGCGGCCGACCTGGCTCGTCCGAGTGATCGCTTCCGTCCCGCCATCGAGGCGCTGCTGGGGCGGACCCTGGTTGTGCGGGATCGGGCGACGGCCCGACGACTGCTGGGGTCATTGCCGCCCGACGGACGAATCGTCACCCGGCGGGGCGACGTGTTCCTGCCCGATGGTCACGTGATTCTCAACGCCTGGCGCGCTCATCGCACCCCGGCTGAGGTCCGATCGCGGCTCGAAACCGACCTCGGGACGGCCAGAGAGAGACTTGGCTTGGCCGAAGCCGATGCCGACCGGATGCTGCGGAGGCTCGAAGAGGCCCGGGTGAGGCAGGAGGCCGCGCTGGCGGCGGCGGAGGCCGCCACCCAGACCGAGGAGCGCCTCCGAAGGATCGCGGCCGAGTCCCTGTCCGGGGAACAATTGCGGTCTGGCGAAGCTGGACATGCGACGGACCGGGTGGTGGAGATCGAGGCCCGGCTGGTGGACTTCGAGGCCCGGGTGGAGCAGGGGTCCCGAGCGTTGGCCGCGCTCAGCCAAGAGCACGCCCGCCTCGAACGGCTGGTGCGCATCGACGAAGTCCGCCAGGGAGGCGATGCGGCCGCGGCTCATCTGGCGCATGCCGAAGCGAATCTCGAGGCGGCGCAGGCGGCGGCCGAGGAGTCGGAAGAGCGGCTGGTCGAAATCGAATCGGCCTCGGCCGAGCGGCGATTGGAGCTCGAGCATGCTTCGGCCCGGCTGACCGCCCTGCGAGGGGAACAGGCGCGACTGGAGTCGAGCGTAGCGGTGGGGCAAGCGACCGACTCCGGGATCGAGGCGCGACTGACCGCGCTGCAGGAAAGCGTCGGGCCTTCGGAAACCGATCTGGCCGCGGCGGAGGCGGAGCGCTCCGCCCTGGAACGTCGGGAGAGCCAACTGCGGGGAGAGGTTCAGGCGGTGGAACGCCGGCATTCGCAGGCTCAGATCGAATGGGCGCGACGTCAGGAAGAGCTCTCCAGTCTGCGCCGGCGGGTGGAAGACGACTTTGGGCTGGTGGCGTTCGACGCCACCGAGAGCCCCGAAGCCCAGGTGCCGATTCCGTTCGAAGGACTGGTCGAGCATCTGGCGCCGGTGGACGAGCTCCCGGCCGAGTACGAAGGTCATGTTAACCGGCTTCGGCTGCAGTTGCGGCGCATGGGCGCCATCAACCCGGAGGCGCGCAAGGAATTCCAGGAAGTACGCGAGCGTTTTGACTTCCTGACGGCGCAGGTGGACGACCTGGAGCAGGCCGAGTTGCAGCTGCAGGGGGTGATCGCCGAGCTCGACGTCCAGATGGAGACCGAGTTCCAGCGGACCTTCGACGCGGTTTCGCGCGAGTTCCGCGAGACCTTCACGCGCTTGTTCGGGGGCGGGTCGGTGCGGTTGACCCTGACCGATCCCGACGATCTGAGTCAGACCGGGATCGACATCGAGGCCCGCCTGCCGGGGCGGCGCGAGCAGGGGTTGGCGATGCTTTCCGGCGGGGAACGCAGCCTGACCGCGTGCGCGCTGGTGTTCGCCCTGCTGCGGGTTTCCCCCACGCCGTTTTGCGTGCTCGATGAAGTCGACGCCATGCTGGACGAGACGAACGTGGCCCGCTTCCGTGAGCTGCTGCGCGAGCTCAGCTCCTTGACCCAATTCGTGATCATCACCCACAACCGGCAGACAGTGCAGGCGGCGGAGGTGTTGTACGGTGTGAGTATGGGGCCCGACTCCGCCAGCCGGGTGATCAGCCTGCAACTGGACGAGGCCGAGCGGCAGCTGGCGGAGTAGGGCTGGCCGGCTGCCCGCCCGTAATGGAGCCTGCCCCGAAAGGCGGTGGCCCGGCCCCCTTCGACCACGCTCAGGGCGCCTACCGGTTGCCCGACGGGTCCCGGGGTGCCGGGCCTGGTTTCCAGTCCCCGGCAGGGTCTCCATGGGGTCTTTCCGCGCCGGCCTCCCGACCCCGGTGAGAATGGTAAAATCCACCCAACGCCGAAGTGGCGGAATTGGCAGACGCGCTGCGTTCAGGGCGCAGTGGGCGAAAGCTCATGTGGGTTCAAATCCCACCTTCGGCACCACCCGGCCCCCCTGCGGGGCCGGTTCGCGTTCGGACTTGTGCGGCGCGCGGCGCTGGGGTAACATCGCCGACGGCATGGTGGAACCCTCGGGTAAGACCCCGCCGATCCAACGGCTGGCCGTGGTGGTGGCGATCGCCGTCGCCCTGCTGATCCTGGGCGACCTGAATCGCCGGATGGAAGATGCCCGGCGGATGGAGCGCGACGCCCGGGCCCTGGGTTCTCAGGTGGCCGCACTCCAGAGTCGTTCGATCGCCCTCCAGACCCAGATCGCGGCGGCCACCGGCGAAGCCGTGGTCGAAGCCTGGGCCCATAGCCAGGGGAAGATGGTCTTGGACGGAGAGAAGCTGATCGTGCCCGTGCCACCTCCGGGCGCCCCCACAGCCGCTCCGCCCACCGCCACCCCGGTCCCCGATGCTCCGCGGCCGTGGCTTGTCTGGAGCGAGCTCCTGTTCGGGGATTAGTGCGGCTTGACGCTGCCGGGAGCGCCTGTTACACTTACCTTTCACTGCGGGGTGGAGCAGTGGCAGCTCGTCAGGCTCATAACCTGAAGGTCCTAGGTTCGAATCCTAGCCCCGCTACCTAAGCACAGAAGACACCCGTGAGGGTGTCTTCTTGCTTTTCTGCGGACCGGAAGGTCCCAGGTTCTCCCACTCGCTCCGCTCGTGGGACCGACGGAATCCTGGAGTCTCCAGGGTGGAGCCCCTGATTGGGTCTGGAAGGCCTGTGAAATGCCACAACTTCCTTTCGGCAAGTTGTGGAGATGACGTTGATTCAGGATGAGGATCTGATCCAGGCACTCCTGTCGAGCTGACTAGATCCAGCGCCCCGTGCAAGCGTTAGCCAGCGTGGCACGAGATGTTGCTTGCCTCGCCCTGTTTGGGAAGTCATCGAGTCCTATCTGTCTCCTGGGCAAACCCAGCCGGAAGGCGCCTTGCCTGACGACTGGGACGATCCATCCACCGCGATGGCTCCCTTCGACACACTGGCCACGAGCCGTGCGGGGCCATCTCCGCGGCCATCAACCTGAGGCCCGAACCGTCGAGGCAAGGGACAGTTAGCCCACGCTCGAGACTGCCTCCAGGCGAGGTCGTGGTAGGAATCCGGTCAGCCTCCTGGAAGACGACCGGAAACAGGCCCGGTTGTGGATCTCGCTGTCCCTTGCCGTCCGGGCGGTGCCCGGGTCTAATAGGAGGACGCGCTCCCTGTAGGAGCCGGACGCCCATTCCGGAGGACACGCCGCATGTCAGCGCTACCGTGGTCTGAGATCCTGATCGGCTTCCTGACGCTCACCGCCCTCGAGATCGTCCTGGGGATCGACAACATCGTCTTCATCTCGATCCTGTCGGGGAAACTTCCGGAGAGCCAACAGCGGCGGGCAAGGCGGACCGGGCTGGGATTGGCGGTCATCACCCGGCTGGCGCTGCTGTTCTCGCTGAGCTGGATCGTGGGACTGACCGAGCCACTGACGCAGGTCTTCGGGTTCGAGCTGACCGGGCGCGACCTGGTCTTGGTGGCGGGCGGGCTGTTCCTGCTGGCCAAGAGCACCCGCGAGATCCACAACAAGCTGGAAGGGGAGGAAGGCCACGCCAGCGCCCGTGTCGGCCCGTCGTTCTTGAACGTGATCGTCCAGATCATGCTGCTCGACGTCGTCTTCAGCCTGGATTCGGTGATCACCGCGGTCGGGATGGTGCGGGAGGTCTGGGTGATGGCGGCGGCGGTGATCGCCGCAGTCGTGATCATGCTGTTTGCCGCCGAGGCGATCAGCGCCTTCGTCAACTCCCACCCTACGGTCAAGATGCTCGCCTTGAGCTTCCTGCTCCTGATCGGAGCCACCCTGATCATCGAAGGGCTGCATCAGCACATCCCGCGCGGCTACATCTACTTCGCCATGGGTTTCTCGGTGTTTGTGGAGATGCTCAATCTGCGTTTGCGCAAGCCGGCGGCCGACCCGATCCACCTTCGGGAGGCGTATGTGGCGGAAGAAGGGCGGGCCGGCGGTTTGAAAGCGGGTTAGCCTCACGTGGCTGGAGTAAAATGGCCTGGGGGAGCGCCCTGTGGGCCGCACCCGCCGAGGTAGCTCAGCCGGCTAGAGCGCACGAACTCATAATCGTGAGGTCGGGAGTTCGAGCCTCCCCCTCGGCACCAGCACAATCCCGACAGAGCCCCGGCCTAGGCCGGGGCTCTTGCCTCCGGCACCGACAGGACCAAGCGAACTCACCTGCGACGGACCCCAGGCGCGAGCACAAGGACTTCTCTAGGCCCACCTCGCAGCGACTTGGAAGTTGACCGCCTCTGAGATGTGCGAGAATGCGTCTGGAGCGAGCGGTATGGGGAGCAGGGCCGCCCGCCGGGAACTGGCGTGGTGCGAAGCCGCCCCGCCAAGGAGGTTCTTGTGATTCGAACTGTCGCCGGGCTGGTGCTCGTGGTAACTGCCCTGCTCGTCTCCTGTTCACCTAGGACTCCGACCGAAATCGATCTCGCCGAAGCCCGCTGGGAGGAGTCCGCTCCCGAGCGCTACCGCCTGGTCGTACTGAAAATCCGCGGGATCTGGCATGTCCAGGTAGTTCGCCTGGAGATGGAAGGGAAGAAGATCATGGTAGAGAATGCCTCTTGCGTGCCGGCCCCCATGGAGGGGTCGACGTGCATGATCGAGCCGTACCGTGGAGAGAACTACACGATCGCAGGCCTGTTTGCCACGATCCGACACCTGTCCGAATCCGACGACGCTGATTTCGTCAGCATCACCTACAACGCAGCGTTGGGCTATCCCGAGCTGATCTCGGTGGATGATCCTGCGGTCTACGACGACGAAGTCGTCTGGCAGGTGAGGAGCTTCGAGGTCCTCCCGTAGCCGAACCGGAGGTCGCCAGGTCGCACCGGCGGCGTCGCCTCAGCGCAAATCGAGGACGTGCGCGAGTTCTTCCGGCCGATCCTCCGGGCAAGGTCGGCTGCCACGGCCTTGAACGCCGAGGCCGCTCGCCAGAACGCGACCGCCGCCATCCCGTGCGCCAGCACCGCAAACAGCGGCGGAGTCTGCAGCGTGTAGTACGTCCAACAGGCGCGAGTCGTCCCCCAGCGTTCGAGGAAGTACCCCAGCCCGGCCCCGGCGGCGAAGGTGGCCAGTGTCAGGGGTAGCTGGCGCGGTGTGGCTATCAGGAAACCGCATAAGACCAGGGCCGCCAGGGTCAAAGAAAGGCCGCGCGTCGGCCAGACGAACGCCACCATCAAGACGCCGAACCCGCCCACGATCCCCGCGTACAGCCAGCGACAAGACGAAGCCGGAAGTCTCTCGAAGACCGGGCGCAACATGCCGGTCAGCCGGTCGATCGCCAGCGTGGCGACCGGCCAGGCCGGCAGGATCCACAGCGGGGGTCGCTCCAGCGTGTAGTAGGTCCACAGGGAGGTCTGGGTTCCCCAACTCTCGATCACCAGGCCTCCCACGAAGCCGACCCCGATCAGGGGCAGGTCGCGCCGCACGTCGGCCCGCCACATGATCAGGACTGACATCGCCAGGAATACCCCGATCAGAAGCCAGTCGACCTGGAGCCACCAGGGAACGGCCGGGTCGAAGCTGCCCAGGTACTCTTCGACGAGAGGCCGCCAGACGACGCCAATCAGCGCGATCGTGGCCAGAAACAGGCTGAGAAGGAGATAGCTCCAGCGGGTCCTGCCGACCCGAGCCGAGGGGGCGGTCTGTCCTGATCGGGCGAGGGCGACCCCGCTGGATGTCATGGGGGCGACACTTTACTGGGTCTCGCCTCGTCCGGCAAGCAGCGCCAGGGGTCCCGAATGCTACAATCCGGCCCGTGTCCCTGTCGATCTACCTGCACATACCTTTCTGTTCCGTTCGCTGCGCCTACTGCGACTTCAACACCTACTCCGGGCTCGAACAACTGATCCCGGCCTACCTTGCGGCGCTTCAGGCCGAAATTGACGGGGTCGGCAGCGCGATCGGACCCCGGGCCGAGGTCCACACGGTCTTCTTCGGCGGGGGAACCCCGTCGTTGCTCCCCCCGAAGGAGGCGGCCGGCCTGGTGAGCCGGCTCCGCCGCAACTTCACGGTGAGGGAAGACTGCGAGGTCACCTTCGAGGCCAATCCCGAAAGCGCATCCGACGAGTTCCTGGGCGCAGTTCGAACGGCGGGAGCTACCCGACTCTCTCTGGGGGTCCAGTCGGCGCAGCCCCGGGAGCTGCAATTCCTGGATCGCCATCACACCTTTGCGGGGGCGGGCCTGGCCGTCGCCCGCGCCCGGCGGGCCGGCTTCGCATCGATCAACCTCGACTTGATCTACGGACTTCCCGGCCAGACCCTGGCGCACTGGGCCGACACGCTGCAGCGGACGCTGGCCCTCGAGCCCGACCATCTCTCCCTCTACGCTCTGACCCTCGAGCACGGCACGCCGCTGCGGGCTCGTTTCGAAGCCGGCGATATTGCCGGGCCCGACCCCGACCTGGCGGCCGAGATGTACGAGGCAGCCGCCGAGAGCCTGACGGCTGCCGGTTTCACGCAGTATGAGATCTCGAACTGGGCGCGGGACGACGTGACGGCCGGCGTGAACGGCGCCGGCCGGATTCCTTCCCATGCCTGCCGGCACAATCTTCAATACTGGAGGAACCTCCCCTACCTGGGGCTCGGCGCCGGGGCGCACGGTTACGCGCTGGGCTGGCGCTATTCGAACGTTCTATCCCCGAGGGCGTACATCGAGCGTCTGCGCTCGTCGGGGTCGTTTGCGCCGCCATGCTCACCGGCCGCCGCCGAGCGACGGAAGATCGACCGGGAGACCGAGATCGGGGAAACGATGATGATGGGGCTCCGGCTGACAGGGGAAGGGATCGCTCACCGCCGCTACCGCGACAGGTTTTCCGAGTCGATGGGCGAGCGCTTCAGCCGCGAGCTGGTCGAACTCGAGGCCTCCGGGCTGCTGCTCGACGATGGCGAGTCTCTCCGGCTGACGGAGCGTGGGCGGCTGCTCGGCAACCGGGTGTTTGCGGCCTTCCTATGAAGCAGGAATCCGGGAGAGTTGGCATGCGACTGGGATACATCGGGCTGGGGTTGATGGGGAAGGCGATGGCCGGCAATCTGCTGCGCGCCGGCCACTCCCTGACGGTTCACAACCGGAGCCGTGGAGCCGTCGATGAGCTCGTCGGCCAAGGGGCCTCAACGGCCTGGTCCGCTGGCCGAAGTGGCGCAGGCCAGCGACGTGGTCTTTACCAACCTGCCCGACACCCCCGACGTCGAAAGCGTGGTCCTGGGAAAAGGGGGGATTCGTGAGGGGGGATCTCCGGGGTTGGTCGTGGTCGATCACAGCACCATCCGGCCCGAGTCCGCCCGTGCCATCGCCGAAGAACTCCGACTCTCGGGAATACTCTTCCTCGATGCGCCGGTCTCGGGCGGGGATATCGGCGCCCGCGAGGGGACGCTGACGATCATGGTGGGGGGCGAGGGGCGGGCACTCGAAACCGTGCGCCCTGCCTTGGAAGCCATGGGCAAGACCATCACCCATGTCGGCGACAGCGGCGCCGGGCAGGTGGCCAAGGCCTGCAACCAGATCATGGTGGCGGCCCAGATGGTGGCGATGGGTGAGCTGCTGATCCTGGCCCGCAAGGCGGGTGTCGACCCGCGTCGGGTGGTCGAAGCCATTCGAGGCGGAGCGGCCCAGTGTTGGACCCTGGACGTCAAGCCGCCCAGGCTGTTTCGAGGGGATCGGTCGCCCGGATTCAAGGCGCACATGATGCACAAAGACCTGGGGATCGTTCTGGATACCGCACGCGCCTACGGTGTTCCGCTCCCGGCCACGGCCATCCAGACCCAGCTGTTCGCCGCCATGCTCGAGCTGGGAATGCGCGACCTGGACAACTCGGCGGTGATCGGTGTGATCGAGCGGATGGCCGGGGTGGAGTTGGCGCCGGAGGACAAAGGGTAGAGAAACACGGCTCGGCCCCGGGTCGGCGACCCGTCCGGACGGGAGAAGAGGTCCCGCCAGACCGGCGTTCCTAGAGCAGGCCGATCCCGTCTTCCAACGTCGGAAAGGCCAGCCTCGGCGCTAGCTCGGCCTTCATCCTCGAGGTGTCGCACACGTGCGACACCATCCCGATCCGGATGAAGTCGCGAGTCAGGGGGGCCGCCACGCCCCACATCGCTCCCCACAGCTCGCAAGCCAGGCCGGCAGCGTAGAACAGGGGCTCGGGCGCACGCCACGGGAGAAAGCAGCCCCAGTTGCGCGCCAGGGTGTCGAGGAAGTCCTGCAAGGTCATGGGACGGTCGTCGCCGGCCAGGATCACGCCTTTCAGCCGGTGCTTCTCGATGGCGGCCCGCGTGATCGCCAGGAAGTCGGGCAAGGACAGGGGATGGACCCAGGTCGGGCGCCGCCAGACCCCGAGCAGCCGCCGGCGCAACAGAACAGCGGGCTGCCTCGATCATCAGCACGCCCCGACCATAGATCAGGCCCGAGCGAAGCAACACCGGCTCCATCCCCGAAGCACGGGCTGCTTCGAGGACATGATGCTCGGCCGCCAGGCGGGTTTGGGCGTGCACCGAGATCGGGTTGGCGTCGAGACGTCCGACGGCCGGGCGATCCGGGGTGGTCTCACCTTCCACATGGGGAAAGCTGACCAGAATGAATCGGCGCACACCGGCGGAGGCCGCAGCCGGAGGCAAGGTGGCGCACGTATTCGGCATTGGTCGTGGAGAGGAATCGCTCGGGAAACGGTTGGAACAGGACCCCGGCGAAGTGGACGATCACGTCGACCCCGAAGACCGCGGCCTCGAGCGATTCCGGCTGGCCCAAGTCGGCCCGCACGACTTCCACCAGAGGATCGGTCGTGAGATCGGTGGCGACCGGAGTGCGATGGACCATCAGCCGGAGGTTGTGCCCGGAGCCGAGCAGGCTGCGCGCCAGGAAGGTCCCCAGGTTTCCGGCTGCGCCGGTGATCAGGATGCGCATGGCGCCTCTTCCACGGAGCTTCCCGCGAGCAGGAAGCTCGCGGGAAGCCGCCGATACGACAGCCGCCGGCCTGGGCCGGCGGCTGATTCGAAGTCGGGGCGGGCGGATTTGAACCGCCGACCCCCTGCACCCCATGCAGGTGCGCTAGCCGGGCTGCGCTACGCCCCGAGAGGTGGGATTATACCGCTCCCGACCCGTTTCCCGAGAGATTCGGCAGCCCGGCGATGATGCGCGCGGTGTGGCGAACACCGGTGAGGAAATGATCGATGACCAGATTCTCGTTCGGCGCATGGACCCGGTTCCCCGGGTAGCCGACGCCGGCCGTGGCCACCGGTAGGCCGAGGTCGTGCACGAAAAGATGATTTGGCCCGGAACCGCCGCTCATCGGGGTGATCAACATCGGCCGGCCGTAAACCTCCTGGGCGGTCTTCACCACCATTTGCAGGAACGGGTCGTCGGGATCGGTGCGGGCCGGGGGTTCACTGCCCATGTCTCGAATGCGCACGTCGGAGAACCCCTTGGCGTCCAGGTGCTGGCGCAGCTGGCGCTCGACCTGCCCGGGCGTCATGTCGGGGATCAATCGGAAATCGACTTTGGCCGTGGCCCGTGCCGGAAGGACGGTCTTGCTGCCCGGGCCCTGGTACCCCGAGGTCAGTCCGCAGATGGTGCAGGTCGGGGAGAAGATCTCTTCGCGGGCAAGTTCGACCCCGCCGGTCAGCCCCTTGATGAAACCCGCCAGACCAAAGCGCGCCAGGTAATCCGGCGCTTCGTCAGGGAGGAGGGAAAGCAGCTCCAGATCGCGGGCGGTGGGTGGCCGAACCCTGTCGTAGAAGCCGGGAAGCTGGATGTGTTCGTCCGGCCCTTTGAGGCTGGCCAGAGCCCACACCAGCCTCCAGGCGGCGTTGGGGAAGATCGAACCGCCCAGCCCCGAATGCGCGTCGAGCGAAGCGGTGTCCACCGACAGCTCGAAGTAGGCGATGCCGCGCAGCCCGGCGTACTGGATCGGCGTACCTTCATGGTTGACGCCCCCGAACTCCCACAGGCAGGCGTCGGCGGCAAGCAGGTCCTTGTGGGACCGCACGAACTCCGGCAGGCTGACGCTGCCGGTCTCTTCCTCGCCCTCGATCAGGAACTTGGCGCTGCAAGGCAAGTCGCCTTCCGACTCCAGCACGGCATCGATGGCCGCCAGCCGGCAGGCGATGTGGCCCTTATCGTCGCTGACCCCGCGAGCGTAGAGCTTTCCTTCGCGAAGGGCGGGCTCGAAGGGCGGGGTGTCCCACAGTTCCAGGGGCTCCGGCGGCTGGACGTCGTAGTGATTGTAGAAGAGCAGGGTTCGATCGGAACGCCCGGATCGCTCTCCGTAGACCACCGGGTTGCCCGAAGTCTCCAGGATCTGCACCTCGAAGCCACGGGCTCGCAGCATGTCTCCGACCATCTCGGCGCAGGGCCGGATTCCCTCCCCGTCGGCGGAGACGCTCGGCTGTGCACACAGTCGGCCGAGTTCGGCCAGGCTCGCCTCGAGGCGACGGGAGATGATCCGATCGACGGCGGTGAAGTCGTTCATCCAGGAACCTCCGAAGGGATTTCGCGAGCCGCCCGGTCCCGAGGCTATAATCCCTCGAGGAGGCGGCCATGCGATTGTATGACATCACCGTCCCGATCGAAAGCGGGATGCCGGTGTGGCCGGGAGACCCGCCGCTGCGGCTTGAACGAGTTGCAGCCATCGCCGAGGGCGCCAATGCCAACGTCTCGACCCTGGCCTGCGGGGTTCATATCGGCACCCACGTCGACGCGCCGGTGCACTTCCTGGACGGGCAGGGCGCGGTGGAGAGCCTGCCCCTGGAGGCGATGATCGGACGGGCCTTCGTGGCCGACCTGCGCCGAGCCGAGGTGATCGACGCCGCGGCCCTCGAGCGGGCCCGGATCCCGGCCCGGACCCGCCGCATCCTGTTTCGCACCCGCAACTCCGATCTCTGGAAGAGGGGAGAGAAGGCCTTCCAGACGGACTTCGTTGCCATCGATGCCTCGGGCGCCGAGTGGCTGGTGGAACGCAAGCTCCGGCTGGTCGGAGTGGACTACCTGTCAGTGGCTCCTTACGGGAACAGCCGGCCGACGCACGCGCGGTTGCTCGGCGCCGGCATCGTGGTCCTCGAAGGAGTGAATCTCAACGGCGTTCCCGGCGGCAGCTACGCCCTGTACTGCCTCCCGATGAAACTCGTTGGAAGCGACGGCGCTCCGGCCCGTGCGGTGCTGGCGAAGTCGGGGTAAGGAGAGTCATGAGCGAGCCTCTGGTCTTGGCGCTTGCGGGCATCGGGCTGGTCTTGATCGCCCTGGGAGCGGTGCTCACCCGGCGTAGATCGGTGAGGGCCGGCGGCTTCGGACCTCGACCCCGCCGAACGGCACGCGCCTCCACGCCGGCCGGGGAGCGGCAAGCCGCAGCCGCCAGCGAAGCTATCGAAGACTTGGTGAACCAGAAGCTGGAGGCGATCCCGGGACTGGCGAACACCCGCGTCGATTTCGGCACCTTGCCCGACGGGTCGCTGGAGATCTGGGTTGGCGACGAGCGCTACACCTCGGTCGAGGAAATCCGGGACCAGCGCATCCGCCAGGCGGTCGCCGAGGCGGTCGCCACCTTCAATCGCTGAGGCCGAGTGACCGGGCCCATCGATCTGGCCGGAATCTTCCCTCCGATCCCGACCCCGTTTGACGAGGCCGGAGCGATTCGATTCGACCGTCTGGAACAGAATCTGTCTCGCTGGGAGACCGAGCCTGTCGCCGGCTACGTGGTGGGGGGTTCCAACGGCGAATTCCCGCTGCTGACGCCTGAAGAACGGGTCGAGGTGGTCCGCCGGGTTCGAGAGCTGGCGCCTCGCCGGCTGGTGCTGGCCGGCTCGGGTGCGCAGTCGACGGCCGCCACCATCCACCTCACACATGCGATGGCCGCCGTCGGTGCCGACGCCGCGATCGTCGTGACCCCCAGCTACTACAAGGCGAGCATGTCGGCCGCGGTTCTGGTCGCGCACTACCTGGCCGTGGCCGAGAGCTCGCCGATCCCGATCGTCCTGTACAACGTCCCCGCCAACACCGGCGTCGACATTTCGGCCGAGGCGGTGATCGAGCTTTCGCAACACCCGAGAATTGTCGGGATCAAGGACAGCGCCGGCGATGTCGCCAGGCTGGCGCGGGTCGCTGTGGAAGGGGCCAACGGGTTCCAGGTGTTGGCGGGCTCGGCCGGGTTCTTCCTGGCGGCGCTGGCCGTCGGGGCAGTCGGAGCGGTGGCGGCGCTGGCCAACCTGGCCGCGGCGCCGATGGATGAATTGCGCAGGGATTTCGAATCGGGCCGGATCGATCGGGCCCGGCGCAGCCAGGCGCGCCTGATCGAAGTCAACCGGGCGGTGACCTCGAGGTTCGGAGTGCCGGGTCTGAAGGCGGCGATGGACCTGGTCGGGCGCTATGGCGGCCCGCCGCGACCGCCTCTGCTCCCGCTTGGCGTTGACGATCGTCAGACGGTCCGGACCACACTGGTTGCAGCCGGCTTGCTCAGCGGCTGAATCCTTGGCATCCGGGCACGGCCAGCTGGGCGTACTGCCAACTTCCCCCTGGGGTTAGAGCTGGCCGGTATTCGTCCAGTTCTCGAGGAGCTGGCGGTACTGGGGGTCTTCATACCTTGCCAGCTCGAAGGCGCCGGCATAGTCCGGGAGCGGGGTTCCCAGGGCGTGCGCCGTGAGCAGTTCCCCCGCCGCCGGAGAGGCCATCAGTCCGAACCCCGAAAGCGCGCCGACCACATAGGCGCCCTCCACCGGAAGCGGTCCGATCAAGGGGCGGTTCTCGCGCGTCTTCAGGTAGTAGCCTCCATCCACCATCGGCCTGGGCGCCTTCCCGAAGTACGATGTCAGTCCCGGCAGCATGCGCGCCAGGCCGCGCAGCGCGACCTCCGGGTACAGCGGGTCGACCGGCGGAGGCTCGCTCGGGTCTCGAGGTTCGGTGTGGTACGTCCACAGGATCAAGACGATCGGACTGTCGTCGGGCCCGTCGGGGCGGGCGTGGACCCCGGCCGGAAATTCCTCCAGGAGCCGGGATGACCCCGGCGCCTCCTCCAGATCCGACTTCTCTTCCGCAGTCCATGCGAGCCTGAGAGGATCGCTCCAGATCAGCAGGGGCGCCTCCCGGGGAACCACCCGCAGCGGGTCGGCCATGGCCACCTTGGCATGCCATTCGGCGAAGACCGGCAGCCGGAGATCGAGAAGTGCGGCGGCGCGCTGGAGGAAGGGGCCAGGGGCCAGGACAAGCAGTCGGCAGGGGATGACCTGGGTTGCGCCGTGCCCCGCGACCTGAACACCCTGGACCCGCCCGCCTCGAACCTCGACCCCGGTCATCCGGGCCTCCACCACTTCCGCCCCCGCCGCCCTGGCCTGCTCCAGCAGCCAGGCTCCCAATTGCTGCGCGCTGAACCAGCCGCAACGTCGAGGGTGAATCACGGCCAGGGTGTCGGGTGCCAGATAGGGAAAGTGGGCTCGCAGAACGACGGGGTCGGTGATCAGGTCGGCGCCGTCCAGGGCATCGGTGTAGCCGGCAGCCGAGGCCGGTTGATACGAGGCGCCGCCCGGTGACCCGTCGACGCGGCGGAGCGGGCCCGCCCCAAGCGCGGCGGCCTCCTCGCCGGCCGCCTGGAAATCCGCCACCCGCGCTGGATCCGCCGTGGCGAAGAGGTAGCCGCGGCGGTTGAGGTGGAAGCGGTTGCCTGTCTGGTCGGCCCACCGGTCGAGCAGGTCGATGCTGCGGTTCATCAGGCGGACCATCGCATCGCCCGGGCCGGGCCACCAGTTTCGGTAGCACTCGGTCGACTTGTCGCTGGTGAGAGACAACGGGGGTCGTTCGTCCACGAGGACAACCCGGCCGACCCGCTGAACCGCCGCCAGGTGGTAAGCGGCGCTGATCCCGGCGATCCCGGCGCCGCAGATCACAACCTCGGCGGAGCGAGTCACGCTGTTCTTTCTCCCGCCGATAGGACGATATCGGATCGGACGGACAGGCCGGCGGACGATCGCATGACTTCCGCCAGCGCGCTCAGGGTCTGCCCCGAGAGCGGGTGGGGGAAGTCTGGATCGAGCTCGGCCAGGGTGACGGCCAGGTAGGCGCGAGAAGCGATGTCCGGATCGGGAAGGCGCAGACCCGGGGTAACCACCACCAGATCCTCGTACAGAGCCAGATCCAGGTCGATCGGGCGAGGCGCGTAGCGGTCCTCGGAGCGAACCCGACCCATTTCCGCCTCGATCCGACGAAGTCGCAGTCGGACTTCCTCGGGAGGCAGGGAAGTTTCCACCAGGGCCGCGGCATTGACGAAATCGGGCTGCCCGCCGGGGCCGACCGCGCCGGAGGCATACGCCCGGGAAAGGCGGACAACGACGCCCACATCCGTCAGGCGTTGGACGGCTTGCGGGAGATGGATCTCCGGCTCGATGTTGGAACCGAGGGAAAGGAAGGCGCGAGGCAGGGCCGGTGCTCCTAGACCTGGTCGTCCCGGGTGCGCTCGATCTCGACTCCCACCGAGCGGGCGAAGCGCAGCGCGCCTGGTTTCTCCACCCGGACCCGGACACGGATCACACCGTCTTCCTCCAGGCACAGCCGGGCGATGTCGGCCGCCAGGGATTCCACCGTGTAGCGGGTGGAGGCATCGACATGGGCCAGGATCTTCTTGGTCAGGGTACGATAGTTGACCGTGTCGGCGATGTCGTCCGAGAAGCCGGCGCGCCGCAAGTCGGTGGTCAGTTCCAGGTTGACCAGGATGTCCTGGGCTTGCTCCCGCTCCCAGTCATTGATCCCCAGGATGGCCCGTACCAGCAAGTCGCGGATCAAGATGCGGTCTTCGCCCATGTTCACCTCGCTTGCACCAGATGGCGTCCCCCGTCGAGATGGAGGATGGCTCCTGTCAGGAATTCGGGGCCGGCCAGCAGGAAGCGCAGCGCCGACCGGACCTCCTCGGCCTTGGCCCACCTTCCAAGAGGAACGCCCCGAAGGGCCTCCGTGCCGCCGTCCGCCGGAGGCAGGATCGCACCCAGGGCCAGCCCGTTCACCCGGATCGAAGGTGCCAGCGCGATCCCCAGGCTGCGGGTGAAAGCAGCCAGGCCGGCCTTGGCGATCGTATACGGAAGGTGATCCGCTCCGGGCCGCAGGGCTCGCCAATCGAGAATGTTGACGATCGAACCCGGGAGCCCGCCTCGCGCCCGGGCGAAAGCCTGGGCCAGAAGGAATGGAGCGCGCAGGTTGACCGCGAAGTGACGGTCCCAGGCCGCGGCGTCGGTGGTTTCGAGCTCGAGCGGATCGAAAACGGAGGCCGAGTTCACCAGCCAGTCGATCGGGCCCAGGGCGGCCTGCGCCGCTTCGACCAGGCCGGCGGCGGCATCCGGGTCTGCCAGGTCGGCGCCCAGCGCGGCCGCCCTGCCGCCATCCCGCTTGAGCTCTTCGACCAGTTCCCGGGCCGGCTGGCGAGATACGCCGTAGTGAACCGCCACGCCGGCGCCGGCAGCCACCACGCCTTCGACCAGGATTCGGCCGACCCGATGGGCGCCTCCGGTGACCAGCGCGAAGTGCGCCGGGGATGCCTCGGACATGACAACATTGTACGCCGCCCCCCGCTTGTCCGGCGAGCGAGTAAGATTGCGCCAGCCCGAACTCATCCAATCCAGAGTCGGCGTCAATCGCCGGATGGAGGACCTCATGCACAATATCGAAGCCGCCGCCGAACTGCTGGAAGGCGTGGGCGTTGCTCGACCGGAGGTGGAGGCAGCCGTTCGCGTGCTCCTGGAAGCCTTTGGGGAAGACGTCAACCGCCAGGGGCTGGAGAACACCCCCGAACGTGTGGCCCGGATGTACGACGAGCTGCTGGCCGGCTACCGGGTGGATCCGCATGCGATGATCAACGAGGCTCTGTTCGAGGTCGAATACGACGAGATGGTCATCGTCCGCGACATCGAGTTCTACAGCCTGTGCGAGCACCACATGTTGCCGTTTCTCGGACGGGCCCACGTGGCCTACGTTCCTTCGAAGGCCGTGATCGGTCTTTCGAAGATCCCGCGCATCGTCGACCTGTTCGCCCGGCGCTTGCAGGTGCAGGAACGGATGACGCGGCAGATCGCCGAGTTCATGGAAGCGGCCGTTCACCCGCACGGGGTGGCGGTGGTGATCGAGGGATTGCACCTGTGCGCCATGATGCGCGGGGTGAAGAAGGCCAACGCGCGCATGGTCACCAGCGCCATGTGCGGGTCGTTTCAGAAGAATGATGCCACCCGCCAGGAGTTCCTGGGCCTGATCGGAGTCGGCCACCAGCCTCTCATCTGAAGGCCGGAGCGCGCCGCAGGTGAACCGAGACGGGCCGGCGCCGCTCGACCACCGGACGATGCCGGAAGGGACCACTCTGGGAGCGCGTGGGTTTCTGAATCGCGGCCGGTCGCACCTTCTTCCTCTCACGATCGTGGAGGCCGGGGGCGCCGCGGGAGCGTCCGAAGGGGTTTCGTGAAGTGGACCTCGAGCGCGTTCGACACGAGCTGGCCCTGGCCGAGCAGTACCGATCCGAGGGCAACCCGGGGAAGAGCCGGGTTTGCGCCAGGCGAGCCGCCGGATGGGCGATCCGGCCGTTGTTTCAACGGGAGGAAGGGGCGAAACCTCCCTCCAACGTCGTCGCCCTGCTTCGCTGGTTCAGCGAATCATCGCTGGAGACGCAGGAACTCCGCCTGGCGGCCCGCCGCCTGACCGTCGCCGTCACCACCGAACACGCTCTACCGCATCTGCAGGATCCCCTGGAAGACGCCCGGCGAATCGTCGAGGCGATGTCGACGGCTGCAACCACCCCGGGCTACGACAAAGGAAGCGATGAGGGCAAGGAGCCGAAGGATGCCTAGCGTGGCGTTGGCCCTGGGGGGTGGGGGGGCACGCGGCCTGGCCCACATCGGAGTCCTCGCCCGCCTCGAGCAGGCCGGCTTCCAGGTGGACGCCCTGGCCGGGACCAGCATCGGAGGATTGATGGCGGCGGTGTACGCCGCCGGTCGCTCCCCCGCCGAGATGGCCACCTGGGCAGGTCGGGCGTTCGACCGCGGGTTGCTGAGCCTAAGGCCGTCGGCGGGCGGCCTGATCGGGATCGATCGGATCCGCCATCTGCTCGAAGACATCCTCGGGCAGACCACCTTCGCCCAGGCCCGCTGCCCGGTGGCGATCACCGCAGTCGACCTCGAGGCAGGCAACGAACTCGTGATCCGGGAGGGCCGCCTGCTCGACGCCGTACTGGCGACGATCGCTCTCCCGGGCATTTTTCCGCCGCAGCTCTCGGGTGGAGTCCGGCTGGTCGATGGCGGCGTGGTCGATCCCGTTCCGGTACGTCCGGCGCGTCAGCTCTCGGACTCTCCCATCGTGGCCGTAGCGCTGTCGATGGCGCCCGGAACCCCCTCGGTTTACTCCCTTTCGGACGGGGCGGAAGGGAACCCCTTCGGCTGGCTCTCGCGGCTGCGGCTGGGTCAGGCTCTGCTGATCTTCGGCCGATCGCTGGAAATCTCGTCCCGGCTGTTCACCGACCTGCGACTTCGCCTCGACGACCCGGAGGTGATCGTCCGGCCGGCGGTGGGGCATATTGGGATCCTCGACACCCCGGACCCGGCGCCCGTGATCGAGGCGGGGCGCCTCGCCATGGAGCAAGGGTTGGACGACCTTCTTGGGTACTACGGAGTGGGGGGCGGAGTGCGACGCTGGGCGCGGCGGGCCCGTCACAGGCTCTTTCCTCCGGCGCTATGAAGAAGGGATCCTCTCCGCGGGACCTGCGGGAGTTCGCCCGCTCCACGGATCGACGTCTTCTAGTCGGCGGCCTGATCCTGTTGTTCGGGGTCGGGGGACTGTTGATCTACCTGTTCTACGGGGTGGGAGGCGCAGCGCTGGGGGTGGCCTGCCTGCTCGTCGGGCTGACCCCGGTTGGAGGAATCCTGATCGCGTTGTGGATCCTCGAAGCCCTCTCCCGGCGTATCGATGGAGACTGATCCCGACGCTCGACCGGTCCACGGTGGACACCTGGTCGCGCGGGAACGTCTCCCGGCGGGTCCGCCACAGGCGACCATCGTTCTGCTGCACGGGTTCGGCGGCGACGAACGCTCGATGTGGGTCTTCGAGAAGGCCCTCCCCGAGGCGGCACGGGTGATCGCTTTGCGAGGGCTGTTCCCGGCGGAGGGCGGAGGCTACCGCTGGCACCAGGGCCAGCGCTGGCCGCCTCCTTCCATCCGGACCCTCGACGAATCGGTGGCCGCGGTGCGTGGTTCGCTGGCCGGGCTCGGCATCGGTAACGGAGGCGCAATCTGGGTCGGGTTCAGCCAGGGGGCTGCCCTGGGGTTTGCGTGCGCTGCGGGAGGGCTACCCACTGTCGGAGTGGCCTCGCTGGCAGGCTACCTGCCCGAGACGCCGACCGCGTGGCCGGAGGGGATGCCCGTTTTCTGGGCCCACGGGATCCGCGATCGCCACGTTCCGATTCGGATGGCCAGGGCCGCCATCTCTCGCCTGCGGGAACAGGGAGCCCTGGTCGAAACCTGCGAGACCGATGTCGGGCATCGGGTGGGGCTGCCGTGCACGCGGGCGTTGGAGGGCTGGCTTCGGCAGTTCTCGAGTCACGCTGACCCTCGAGAGAATCGCTGAAGCGCAAACGTCTATGCTATGATGGTCTTGTTCTCGAAGCCGCATCGTCCTGCCGGCATTGAGACGCTGAGCCCTCTCATGACAACTTCGAAATCAGACGAACTCGCCGTCAACACCATTCGTTTTCTTTCGGCCGACGCGGTACAGCGCGCCAACTCGGGTCATCCCGGCCTGCCAATGGGAGTTGCCTCCCTGGCGTACGTCCTGTGGACGCGCCACCTGCGCTTCGATCCCGGGGATCCGGCCTGGCCCGACCGGGACCGGTTTGTGCTCTCGGCCGGCCACGGATCGATGCTGCTGTATTCCCTGCTCCATCTGACCGGCTACGATCTGCCGCTCGAGCAACTCCAGCAGTTCCGACAGTGGGGCAGCCAGACGCCCGGCCACCCCGAGTTCGGTCATGCGCCCGGCGTCGAAACAACCACCGGTCCCCTCGGGCAGGGTTTCGCCAACGGGGTGGGCATGGCCATCGCCGCGCATCATCTGGCGGCGGTCTTCCATCGAGACGGCCACAACCTGTTCGACCACCGGATCTACGCCATCGTCTCTGACGGCGATCTGATGGAAGGCGTCGCCTCGGAGGCCGCCTCCCTGGCCGGACACCTGCGCCTGGGCCGGTTGATCTACCTCTACGACGACAACCGGATCACGATCGACGGCAGTACCGGCCTGACCTTTACCGAAGACCGGGCGGCTCGATTCCTGTCGTACGGCTGGCACGTGAACCGGGTGGATGACGCCGAAGACCTGGAGGCGATCGACCAGGCGCTGCGAGAAGCCCAGGCCGATCCCCGCCCATCCCTGGTCGTGTGCCGCACCCACATCGGCTACGGCCTCCCGACCCGCCAGGACACCGAGAAGGCGCATGGCGAACCGCCGGGTGAAGACGAACTGCGCGGCGCAAAGGAGCGCCTCGGATGGCCCCTGGAGCCGTCCTTCCTGATCCCGGACGAAGCACGCAGGGTTTTTGTTGGCGCAGGGGAACGAGGGCGAGAGGTCCATCGAGCCTGGCAGGGCCGCCTGGCTGGTTATCGTGGCGCGTTTCCCGGGGAAGCCGCTGAGCTCGAGCGGCGAATCAGCGGCGATCTCCCTCCGGGGCTGGCCGACGCCCTCCCCGAGTTTCCCGCGGACCCCAAGGGGACGGCCACTCGGGCTGCCTCGGGAAAGGCGCTCAATGCCCTGGCGGGGGTCCTGGGAGACCTGGTCGGGGGCTCGGCCGATCTGACCACATCGAATCAAACCGCGCTCAAAGGGGAGTCCGCTTTCTCGGCCGAGAACCCCGCCGGCCGGTACCTGCATTTCGGGGTACGTGAGCACGCCATGGGGGCAATCCTCAGCGGGATGGCCCTCCACGGGGGCGTAATCCCCTTCGGGGGCACGTTCCTGGTCTTCTCGGACTACATGCGCCCGTCGATCCGCCTGGCGGCGATGATGGGGGTTCGGGCCGTCTACGTCTTCAGCCACGACTCGATCGGGCTGGGGGAAGACGGCCCCACCCACCAACCGATCGAGCATCTGGCGGCGCTGCGGGCGGTGCCCAATCTCACCGTGATCCGACCCGCCGACGCCAACGAGACCACCCGCGGCATGGCTGGTGGCACTGGAAAACCGTAGCGGACCCACGGCCCTGGTCCTGACACGGCAGGCGGTTCCGACCATCGATCGCCAGGGACATGCTTCTGCCGACGGTTTGCGTCGGGGAGCCTATGTACTGGCAGACCTGGGCCAGGGACAACCCCAGGTCATTCTGATGGCTTCCGGCTCGGAAGTGCACCTGATGCTGGATGCCGGAAACCGACTTGCCCGCGAGGGAGTAGCGGTGCGTGTGGTCTCCTTCCCATCGTGGGAGCTATTCGAGGCCCAGGATCCCGGGTATCAGGAGCAGGTCTTGCCAACAGCCTGGAAGCGGCGGGTGGCGCTGGAGGCGGGCGTCGCACAGGGATGGGAGCGCTGGGTGACCGAGCACGGCTTCGTCATCGGCCTGGCCCGGTTCGGCGCGTCGGCGCCGTACCAGGAGATCTACGAGAACCTGGGGCTCACGCCCGAGGCGGTGGTCGAAGCCGCCCGGCGGCTGCTCGAGACGATGCCGGTGAGGATGGGTGTGAAATGAGAGTTGCGGTGGCCGCCGACCACGCCGGGTTTCCGCTGAAGAGCCAGGTTCTGGAGACCGTGCGCCGCCTTGGCCACGATCCGATCGATCTCGGTACCGGCTCCACCGATCCGGTGGACTACCCCGACCTGGCCAGGGCGGTGGGGGAGGCCGTTCTCTCCGGACAAGCCGAGCGTGGGATCGTGTTGTGCGGATCCGGTGTGGGCGCCGCCGTGGCGGCCAGCAAGATACCGGGGATCCGGGCCGGGGTGTGCCACGACACGTATTCGGCTCGCCAGGCTGTGGAGCACGATGATCTCAACGTGCTTGCCCTGGGAGCACGGGTGGTCGGCCCGGCCCTGGTGGATTCGCTGGTGGAGGCGTATCTGGGCGCCAGGTTCAGCCGCCAGGAGCGCCACCTTCGCCGGCTGAAGAAGATCGAAGACATGGAGCGTTCCAAGGGGTCATGAGTCAGCTCGGGCGCCTGACCTCCCTGGGGCAGTCGTTGTGGCTTGACTACATCCGCCGCGACTTGCTCGAGAGCGGTGAGCTGGAGCGGCGGATCGCCGAGGGGCAGGTGTGGGGGATGACCTCCAACCCCTCGATCTTCGAGAAGGCGATCGCCGAGAGCGACCTGTACCTCGCCTCGCTGCGGCCCCTGGCCCAGGCCGGCTGGACCTCGCAGGATATCCTCGACAGCCTCACCCGGGAAGACATCCAGGCCGCGGCCGACCTGTTTCGCCCCCTGTACGAATCAACCGGAGGCGGAGACGGTTTCGTCTCGATCGAAGTCAGCCCGCTGCTGGCCAGCCAGACCAGGCCCACGATCGAGGAGGCCCGGCGGATCTGGAAGGCGGTGGACCGACCGAACGTGATGGTCAAGATCCCGGCCACCCCGGCCGGCTTGCCGGCGATCGAGCAGGGGATCGCCGACGGGATCAATATCAACGTCACCCTGATCTTCTCCCTGGCTCGCTATGCCGAAGTGATTCAGGCCTACCTGCGAGGGCTCGAGCGGCGGGCCGAGGCCGGCCAGCCGGTGGACCACGTCGCCTCGGTGGCTTCCTTCTTCGTATCCCGGGTGGACACCCTGGTCGATGGACTGCTCGATCCGATCCTTCGCCGGGAGGATCAGGGGGCGGAGAGGGCCGCCTCGCTGCGGGGCAAGGCGGCCATCGCCAACGCCCGGATCGCGTACGCGCAGTTCCTGGGCGCCTTCCAAAGCGAACGTTTCCAGACGCTGCGGGCGAAGGGCGCACGGCGGCAGAGGCCGCTGTGGGCCTCCACCAGCACCAAAGACCCGGCGTACCCGGATACCTACTACGTCGACGGCCTGATCGGGCCGGAGACCGTCAACACGGTGCCGCTGGAAACCCTGGAAGCGTTCCTGGACCACGGGACGGCCGACGCAACTCTCGAGGCCGGTCTTTCCGACGCCCGCGCCACTCTGGAGGCGATCGAGTTCCTGGGGATCTCGATGCGCTCGGTCACCGATCAGTTGGAGAAGGAAGGGGTCCAGAAGTTCTCCGCCTCGTACCGGGCGTTGTTGAAGTCGATCGAGAAGCAATCGAAGCGGTTGCAGCGCGAGGTCGGACCCCTGCTCGATCCGCTGCGCGAGCGATTGGCCCGTTTCGACTCCGACGAGGTCGCCCGCCGCCTGTGGGCGGCCGATCCGAGCCTGTGGCCGGCCGGGGAGGACGACCCGCGGCAGCGTCTGGGGTGGCTTCACCTCCCAACCATGTCGGAGGATCGCCTGGCGCGGGTCGAGGCACTGGCCGGGCGGGTTCGTGAAAGATCCGAACACGCTCTGCTCCTGGGCATGGGAGGGTCTTCCCTGGCGGCGGAAGTGATGCGCAGGATGGGCCTGGGGGACGAGCGGGTCCGGTTGCATGTGCTCGACACCACCCAGCCCCGCGCGATCCGTCGAGCCGGCACCCAGGCTCCCGCAGCCAGGACGTTCGTCCTGGTCGCCAGCAAGTCGGGGACGACGGTTGAGCCCCTGTCCTTGATGGAGCATTTCTGGGCGCGGGCGAGCAGGGCGCGTGGGGTCCGTCCGGAGGAGCACTTCGCCGCGCTGACCGACCCTGAGACTCCGCTGGAGAAGCTGGCGCGGGAACGGTCCTTCACAACGGTGGTTCCCACCCCGGTCGACGTCGGCGGGCGTTATTCGGCCCTGTCCGAGTTCGGGCTTGTTCCGGCGGGGGTCCTTGGCCTGGATATCCGGGAGATGCTGGCGGGAGGGCGGCGGATGGCGCGGCAGTCGGGCCCGAACGTGGAAACGGCCCGCAACCCGGGGATGTTCCTGGGAGCCGTTCTGGGCGCCGCCGCTCTGGAGGGCCGAGACAAGATCACGTTCATCGCCGACCCGCAGGTTGCCCCGCTGCAGGATTGGATCGAACAACTCCTGGCGGAAAGCAGCGGAAAATCCGGGAAGGGATTGTTCCCGATCGTCCACGAACCGCCAGGAACCGCCAAAGTCTACCGCTCAGATCGGTTGCTGGTGTACCTCCGCAGCGATGGAAGCAACGACCGGCGCCTGGCGGGGTGGATCCGCGGCCGGATTCCGGTGGTTGTCATCGAGGTCGGGACGGATCCTGCGGCCCTGGGCGCTGAGTTTCTTCGCTGGGAGTTGGCCGTCGCCAGTGCGTGCCATGTGATCGGGGTCAATGCCTTCGATCAGCCCGATGTACAGGCCGCCAAGCTGAGCGCCCGCCGCGCGCTCGGGAACGTCGCCGGAGGCGCCCCCCCTGAAGGACGTCGGGCCTGGTCGGGCGGCGGGGTTGCCCTGTGGTCGTCGGAAGCCATCGAGGCCGGAGCGACGATGGACCAGGCGGTGGGAGCCATCCTTCGCAACGTGGACGACCCCGAGGCCGTGGTGATCCTCTCGTACCTTCCGGAGACGAAGACGGTGGAGCGGAGCATCGCTCGACTGCGCAAGCGATTGCGCGATCGCCTACGCGCCGCCACGATGATTGGTGTGGGCCCGCGTTACCTGCATTCCACAGGCCAGCTCTTCAAAGGTGGACCGCCCTCGTTGTTGGCGGTCTTCCTGATCGGGCCGATCGGACCGGACGTTCCTGTGCCACAGGCCGAATACACCTTGGGGGTTCTCCAACGAGCCCAGGCGGTGGGAGACCTGCAAGCCATGCAAGACGCAGGCAGGCCGGCATTCGCCCTGGTGGTCGAGTCCCTCGATCGTCTGAAGATCGTCGCCTCCGCGCTGGAAGACGGTCTGGTCCGGCGCTACGCTCCTCGAGGATGACTTCCGGGGTCGGCCCCCTGCCCGGGGTCCTTCACGGGGTGGCGGAACCCGTCTTCCGGGTCCTGCCGAAATCGATCCTTCACGATCTTCGTTCACCCCGAAGCGAGAGCAGCCTGTTGTGGAACCTGATCTACCCGCGCGCCCAACCGGACGTTGGGCTTGCTTCCCTGCTTCGCCTGACTCCCCTGTGGGGGAGCGCCGCCCGTGAGCCGCTTGAAGACGATCGGTTGACTCCGTACTACTGGGGCTACGACCAGGCAGGCGCGGAACTGACGGACCTTCGGCAGGTGCTCGATCAGGTCGACGGGACCGGGCCGCAAACCCAGGTGGACCTGTTCCTGATGGGCCGCAACCATTTGATCACGGTGGAGTGCAAGCAGGAGGCCCAGTTCGGGCGTTGTTCCCGATACAGCACCGGTCGCTGCCCGGAAGTGCACGTGTCGGCGGGAGAGTTGGGCCCGGCCTGCCGGTACTGGGAGCATCCGGAGGCTCGGTTCGAGGCGCTTCTCCGAATCGGACTGCGTCCGGTGGAAGACGACGGCTCGCTGCCGTGTGATCGGCACTATCAGCTGGCGCGAACCTACCTGGTCGGACGGACTCTGGCCAACCTCCTGAGCCTGAGTTTCCATCTGTGGGTCTTCTTGCCTCGCCGGAACTGGCCCGCGCTGGAGCCTGCCTGGCTCGATTTCACAGAGCGAGTGCGCCAGGAGGACGACTGGCGTCGGATGCGAGTGATCGCCTGGGAGGACCTGACCGGACTGCCGGCGCGTTAGGCGGCTGTGCGTCCACGCAGGTACCGATTGCCACGGTTTCCTCGCAGTGACGAGAACCGGCAAGGGTTGCCTGGCCGGAGACTCCCTTGCCGAGGGAGGTGGGCCGCCGGGGTCTAGAGCAGGAACCCCGCCGCCGCAAGGATCGTGAACAGGCTGCTGGCTGCCAGCTGCCGAACGCCGATCCGCGTCGGCCTCTGTCCGACGGGTGGGGAGGCCAGACCCTGCGCCAGGTCCACCGCCATCAGCAGGAACCCTCCGGCGAACCACCAGTGGGCGAGTCCAGCGGCCGCCAGCCCGACCGCCAGGGCCAGGTTGAACAGGTGATACGCGATCGCGCGCGCCCCCCGACGAAGGGTGATCCGGAGTGGAGGAGCTGCCGGGAGACGCCTCTGTTCGAGGCGCAGATAGACCAGGACGATCGACGCCGCCGACTGGAGCCAGCAAAGGAGCCACAGGACCCAGGCCAGTGAGTCGCGGCTCCCACCCGCCACCCAGTAGGCCGCCGGTGCTGCCAGGGCAAGCACGCCGGCGCCGACCAATTCGATCCCCATCTGGCCCCGTTCTTCTCGCCGGCTGATCAAGTAGAGATGCCACCCGAACACCGCCAACCCGGGAACGGCCAGGATCAGGATGCGGGAATGACCAAGGGCCGCCAGCCCGACTGTCAGGGCGAGCAGCGCAGCCGAATCCACGACGATCCAAACCAAGGCCGGGCCGAGATCGGATCGAGCCCGCCTTCCGCTCATCACTTTCATCGCGATGGCGGAGGGCTGCCGCAGGAGAAACCCGGCCAGGACAGCAAACCCCAGCAGGGCGGCCTCCGGAGGCGCCGAACGGGCCGCGGCCAGGCCGATCAGCAAGGGGCCGATCCACCAGATCCAGGCGCCATGCTCGGCCGGGAGGAACTGGTGGCGTCGAAACAGGTTTGTCTTCACCATGCGGCCATTCTAAGCGGCGGTTCCGAAACGCGTATACTCCCCGTCGTCCGCCACTGCTCGTCCTCGTGGAGGAGACATGCGCCGCACCTCTGGCAGACGATTCCCCTGGCCGATCGTCGTGATCCCGCTGGTCCTGATGGCCTGGGCTCGCTTCGGGGCCGCCGACCTGGCTCTGGTGAGTTTCGACAGCGCAACCCTGTACGCGGGGCCCTATCGCTCTTCCCTGCCGCCGGGGCCGGGTGGCGAGCCGATCGTAGACCAGGTGGTCCTGGTGGTGGTCGACGGCCTGCGCAGCGATACTTCGGAGTCGATGGATTTCCTGACGGAGATGCGCGCACGGGGTTCGGATCGAACGGTGGTCGTCGGGCAGCCTTCGCTGTCGTACCCCGGATGGACCGTGATAGGAACGGGGGGATGGCAGGAGGCCAGCGGGTTCGCCTCGAACTACGTCGAACGGCCGATCGAACTCGACAGCCTGTTTTCGGCCGTTGGCCGTGCCGGTGGGACGTCGGCAATCATAGGCAGCGTGGGATGGGAGCCAACTCTACCGGGACCATGCCAGCCAGGTGCGAGAAGTCCCCGCCCCCGAATCCTACGACAGCCTGGAGACCGTCCTCGACCACGATCGTCGGGTCCTGGCTGAGGCGCGGCGCCTCCTGGTCGAGGCTCCGACGCTTCCTGCTGGTTCACTTTCCCGTCCGTCGACACCGCCGGACACGGGTGGGGTGGCGCAAGTCCGGAGTACGCGGCCGCCGCCGAACAAGCCGACGATCTGATCCGCTCCCTTGCAGAAAACCTCGACCTGAACCGGGCGGCCCTGTTCGTCACTGCCGATCACGGCCATACCGACCGGGGTGGCCACGCAGGCCCCGAACCTGAAGTGTTGAACGTTCCCCTCACGGGGATCGGCGCCGGCATCAGGCCGGGGGCATATCCGTCGGCGACCCAGGCCGACATCGCGCCCACACTGGCGCTTCTCCTGGGGACCTCGATCCCATCGCACAATCAGGGGCGACCCGCTGCTCGACCAGATTCAGGGTCCCGAGGCCTTGCTGGCCGCTCGGGTGGTGGACATCGCCGAACAGGTGACACGGCGCTACCAGAACATGATCGAAATCGCCGCTCCCGGAGCGGCAGGCCCGGATCGCGACGCTGCTCGAGGAGGCCCGGGTGGCCCTGGCTGAAGGTCGTCCCAGCGACTCCCGGCTGCTCGCTCTCCGGGCGATCGATCGGGCCGAAGCGCGCTGGCTGGAGGTCCGCGCGGACAGGCTCAGTGCCGAAAGGGCTGGACGCGCGGGCGTGGCGATGGCCCTGCTTCTCCCGGCGGTCCTGTATCGATGGTGGTGGAGGCGTCGCGGCTGGAACGGCTGGGCGCCGGCGCTGGGCGCGGCCGTGTACCTGTTGCTGTGGAACGCCAACTACCACTGGCTGCAGCGGCTGACGTACTCGGCCTCCTGGTTCAACAACGACGCCGATATCGAGCCGTTCCTGACGGCCCGTGGGATCGAAGCGCTGATCGCCTCGGCGGCGGCCGTGCTGCTGGTGGCGGTCCTGCGCCGACGCCAGAAATCCGGCGACATCGCCCTCGATGCCGCCCACACCTTGCTGCTGATCGGGCTGGCGCAGATGGTCCAGATCCTGATCTTCTATGTGGCCTGGGGAGTGACCTACACCTGGCACCTGCCCGACTTCTCCTGGGGTTTCAAGTACTACCTGGATCTCATCCAGACCACGGCCGCCTGGCCCATGCCGGCGGTACCGGCGGCGGCGATCCTGGTGGCGCTGGCGCCGGTCGTGGCCTGGCTGATCCGGACGATCGAAGCCGGTTTCCGGCGGACGGCCAGGCCGGCCGCCTGAGGCCGGGACCCGTGCGAGAAACCGCCTCGTCCTGCCGTGCGCCGGTCGGGTGGGCCGGTGGGAAACGAAACGGGGAGGCGCGAGCCTCCCCGTTGGGGTTCCTTGCGCGAGACTGCGCCTAGATGAACACCACCTCGGCGTCTTCGGTCATGTCGATGAAGTCGGCGGCGGTGACCACGTCGACCACTCCGTCTACGAAATCATCCCTCTTCAGACCCATCATGTCGACGGTCATCTTGCAGCCGTAGAGTTTGGCGCCGCCGTCGACCAGCATCTGCAGGAACTCGCGCACCGGCGGCACGCCCAGCGAAGCGATCTTGCGGCGCATGAACCAGGTGGCGAAGGCGGTCATCCCGGGGATGATGGCCATCCAGTTGGGGATTCCCAGATTACCAGTGGGCAAGCCCATCATGCTCATCTTCATGCTGGTGTTTCCGACCGGGGCCAGCTCGAGGCGATCGACGCGTTTCTTGGTGATCAGGTCGAGCCCCCAGAACGTGAAGAAGATGGTGACGTCGACCCCGTTGCCGAGCGCCGCCCAGCCCATGATCAGGGCAGGGTAGGCCATGTCGAGATCCCCCTTGGAGCAGATGAAGGCGATCTTGCGTTCGTCGCCGTTGGACTTTCCGTTGTTGCTCATAGCGGTCTCCTCGAGACGGCTGCGCTTAGACGCAGCCTTCGGGCTTACCCAAACCGGAAATGCGGGCCACCTTCTTGGCGGGCCCCTTGGGGAACAGCGAGAACATCTCCTTGGTGGTGATCCCGGCGCCGGTGGTAATGGCGCGCAGGGTCGGGGCCTTGCCGCTATCCCGGGCGGCCTGGCGGCAGAACTCGATGATCTTCCAGTGGGTGGGATTGAGCTCGGGGATTCCCTCCTCGCGGGCGATCTCGACGGCGATCTCCCGTGTCCACTGGGCGGGCTCGGTCAGGAAGCCCTCGTCGTTGACGTGCACGGTGCTGCCGGCGATGGTGACGGTTTCCATTCGTTACTCCTTAGACGCAGTATCGGCGGTCGGGTTCCTGCCGTTGGCGGCCTGGGCGCCCACAATGTTCAGGACGCGCATGGTCAGGGCCAATCCACGGCGGGTGGCCGGGTGGCGCATCTGGCGCAGCAGGCCCAGGGCGCTGGTATCGACCGGCTTCTGAATCTCGGCTTCGGCGATCAGCAGGGTGTCCCGAACAAAAGTCATGATCTCGGGCTGGGTCATCTCCTTGACGGTATTGAGGATCAGAACGATGTTGTCGCCCAGCCGGTGCAGGTCGTCCTCTCCGAAGGAGGTAACGACCTCGTCGAGGATTCGCATCCCGCCGCGGGCGGCGCGGAAGTAGCCCTTGCGCTCCGCTTCCGACAGCACCTCGACGGCGCGGCCGAAGGCCTCATCGGCCAGCGGTCCGGCGGTCTGGACCAGGTCCATGGCGCTCTCGAGCTGGCTCAGCATGCGCTCGAAGTTGCGCCCGTTGCGCAGCAGCCGCTTGAGCAGGCGCAGCAGGTCGCCCAGGTCTACGTACTCCTGGACTTCTTCCAGCTGCTCGACCGCCATGTGGTAGGCCTGGTCGGCGATCGGGGTCAGGTCGCGCATCAACTCGGCGCGATCGGCGCGCTGCCGTTCGGCTGCGGCGGCCAGTTCGGCCAGGGAGGCGACCTGCTCGGTCAGGCGGTCGATCTTGACGTGGAGATCGAGGACGGTCGGGTCCATGCCGGCTTCCTCAGCTGTTCCACTTGCCGGCCATCGTCATGCGCGCCGGCAGCGGAAGCTCCTGGCCCTTGAGCAGGATGTTCCAGTACATCCAACGGAACATCATCTTGCCCCAGTGGTTGGCTTCCGACTCTTGGAGCAGGGTGAACGGCCCGATCCCGGGCAGCGGATAGCGCCCGGGCAGGGGTTCGACCTCGTAGTTGAAGTCGATCAGCAAGCCCTTGCCGAAGCCGGACTCGATGAAGCAGTTGGCGTGACCATCGAAGGTCGGGCGCAATTCGAGACCGTCGACGTAGCGCACGAAGTTCTCCGAGAAGCACTCGACCGCGAAGTGCGCCACCGAGCCGGCCTTGGAGGTCGGCAGGGAGGCGGCGTCGCCCAGGGCGAACAGGTTGGGGTGCTTGGGCGACACCAGGGTGTGCGGGTCGACGGGGATGAAGTTGAGCTCGTCGCCCAACCCGGAGCGGCCGACCATTTCGTCGCCCATATTGAGCGGGACGCTGACCAGCAGGTCGTAGTCGAGTTCCTGTTCGTCGTACGACACGATCTTCTTGGCGTCGGGGTCGACCCGCTCGATCAGGAACTCCGGCACCACCCGGATGCTCTTCTCCTCGAGGATGTCGCCCAGGTGTTTGGAGGCGATCGGCTTGGTGAAGGCGCCGGGCAGGGGGGTGGCGTAGCTGATCTCCACCCGGTCACGGATACCCTGTTCATGGAAGAACCAGTCGGCCAGCATCAGGAACTCGAGCGGCGCCACCGGGCACTTGATCGGGTTCTCGACAACATTCAGCACCATCCGGCCGCCGGTCCAGGAGCGCAGCGCCCGTGCCAGCGAGACGGCGCCGTCGACGGTGTAGAACTCGAAGATCGACTTCTGCCAATCTCCGTCGACCATGCCCGGAGTCTGTTCGGGGTGGACCTGTGCGCCGGTGGCGACCACCAGGAAGTCGTAGGGCAGGAACCGGCCGTCGGCCAGCCGGACCCGGTTGTGGTCGGGTTCGACCTGGTCGATGGCCGACATCACCAGGTCGACTCCGGCCGGAATGAAATCGCGTCTCGGCTTGATGACGTCGTTCTTGCTGTACATCCCGAAGGGGATGAACAAGAACCCCGGCTGGTAGTAATGGGCTTCGTGCTGGTCGACGATGGTGATCTTCCACTCGTCGTCGGGCAGCAGCCGGCGCATCCGGTTGGCAGTCATCGTGCCGGCCGTTCCGGCCCCCAGGATCAAAAGTCGCTTCATACGTCCCTCTCTTCGGCCGAGTTAGCCCTCGGCCAGTTCCACCGATTCGGCGAGCGCCGCCTGGGTCTTGAGGCGGCTGGCCAGGACGGCCCGCAACAGATCGAGGGCCTGGATCAGTCGGTCGTCGGTCAGGCTGTAGCGCACGGTGGGGCCGAGGCGTTCGGCCCGAACCATCTCGCGCTCGCGCAGGACCTTGAGGTGGCGGGATACGGTTGGCTGAGGCGCGTGCAGGGCCTCCGCCAGCTCGCCGACGTTGCGCGGCCCACCGGACAGGGCGTACAGAATCAGGATCCGGTTGGGGTCGGCCAGACCTTCGCACATCCGCGAGTGCAGTTGGTGGACTTCATATTCCAGGTCAACAGGCGTCTCGGCCATCCAACACCTCGTTTCGACATATACGCATGTCCGAATACTCGCCAGGAAGGGTATCGGATCGGGCTCTGGACCAATAGTGACGACTGTCACAAGCGGGATCGCCCACTTGTCACACTCTTCACAAATCCGATGAAATAAGTGGGACTGCCTTCTCCGGTCCTGGGAAAACGGGATCGGGCCGCCCAGCTGGCGGCCCGATCAAGCGCTCCCCCGGGGAGGGGTTTAGGGGGTGGAGGCTGGCGTCAGAGGCCCAGGTAGGCCTTCTGGATGGCCTGGTTCTCGGAGATTTCCTTGGCGGTCCCCTGCATGGCGACCTTCCCCTCGGCCAGGACGTAGGCGTAATCGCTGACCGTCAGAGCCATGTGCACGTTCTGCTCGACCAGCAGAATCGTCAGGCCCTCCTGCTTGAGTTTCCCCAGGGTGGAAAACAGATCCATGACCAGGACCGGGGCCAGGCCCAGGGACAACTCGTCGATCATCAGGATGCGCGGCTCGGCCATCAGCCCGCGGGCCACCGCCACCATCTGCTGCTCTCCCCCGCTCAAGGTGCCGGCCCGCTGCCTGCGTCGCTCCTGCAAGCGGGGGAAGAGCTCAAACGCCCGCTCGAGATTACGACTCCGATGGGGCCGGGCCTTCCGGTTGGTCGCACCCATCTCCAGGTTCTCATCCACCGTCATATCGGTGAACAGCTGTCGCCCTTCCGGGACGAGCACCAACCCCAGTTCCGCCTTCTGGTAGGGGGCCAGGCGGGTGATGTCGACCCCGTCCAGGAGGACCTGCCCCTTCCATGGGCGGATGGCGCCCATCAGAGTTCGCAGCAGCGTCGTCTTGCCGGCGCCATTGGTTCCCACCAGAGATGTCAGCCGGCCGGATTCGAGTGCCACGTCGGCGCCCTGCAGGATTCGAACTTCCCCGTAGCCAGACTGTAGGTCCCTCAGCTCCAGTTCAGGCATTGCGGTCACCCTCCTCCTGCGCAGGACGCCGGGTGAACTGCTCGGCCAGCTTCGGATCTCCCAGATAGGCTTCGATCACCTTGGGATCGCTGGAAATCTGCGTGGGCGTCCCTTCCGCGATCTGCACGCCGTAATCCAGCACGATGATCCTGTCGGAGACGTTCATCACCGCATGCATGACGTGTTCGATCATGATGATGGTGATCCCGCTTTTGCGGACCTTCTTCACCGTTTCCACCATCGCGCTGATCTCGGAGGGATTGAGCCCGGCCAGCACCTCGTCGAGCAGCAACAGGTAGGGGCGCGCCGCCAGCGCCCGGGCCATCTCGAGCCGCTTCTTCTCGGCGACGTTCAGGCTGCCGGCCAGCTGGTCGATCTTCCCCCGGATCCCGAGGAACTGCAGCACCTCTTCGGCGATCTCGGCGGCCGCCCGCAGGCTGCGGTTCTCGCGCCCAAAGCAGGCGCCGACCATCACGTTCTCCCGAACGGTGAGATCGTTGAGCGGCTGGACGATCTGGTGGGTGCGGGCCATCCCCAACCGGGCGTGGTGATAGGTCTTGCTGTTGGTGACGTCCATGTCGCGGAAGACAACCCGACCCTCTTCGGGCGGGTACACGCCGTTGATGGCGTTGAACAGGGTCGTCTTGCCGGCGCCATTGGGGCCGATCAGCCCCAGGATCTCGCCCTCCTGGAGATCGAAGGTGACCCGGCTGAGCGCCTGCAAGCCGCCAAAGCGCTTGGAGACCGCCCGAACTCGACAGGAGGACCGTCATGCCAGCACCCTCCGAAACGTCGGCACCCGATGCCGCAGCCATCCGACCGCGCCCGCCGGGATGAACAGGACGATGATCAGAAGCAGGACGCCAGACACCGAGAGCTGAATGTCCTTGAAGAAGCTGCTCGTGACCAGATAGCCGCGCATGCCCTGGTAGGCCAGTGCGCCCAGGATCGGGCCGAGCACCGTCCCCTGGCCTCCCAGCATGACCATGACCAGCAGCTCGATCGACGCATGCAGGGGGAAGGCGACGTGAGGCTCAACATTGCCGTTCTTGAAGAAGAACAGGACGCCGACCATGCCCGGGATGACGGCCGAAAGTACGTAGGCCCAGGTCTTGGCATCCGGCGCGATGACTTCCATCACCTCGGCCGCGTCTTCGTTTTCCCGGATGGCCAGCAGGCTCAGCCCGAATTTGGACGTCCGCACCAGGTGGGCGATGATCAGGGCGATCAGCGCCAACCCGGCCATGATGAAGAACGACAGGCTCAACGCCTGGGACGCTCCGCCGTAGGCCTTGTAGACCGAGAAGTTCAGGGTCATGCCGATCGGACCCCCGAACAGGTCCAGGTTGTTGATCAGGGCCCGCATGGCTTCGTTGATACCGATGGTGGCCAGAGCGAAGTAGGCGCCCCGCAGTCGCAAGATGGCCTTGCCGAGCAGGAAAGCCAGCAGGCCCGACGAGACCGCGCCCGCCAGCATTCCCAGCCAGATCGACCAGCCCTGCACATTGACGAAGTACAGACCGACATACCCGCCAAAGCCGTAGAACACGATGTGCCCAAAGCTGACGTAGCCGGTGAACCCGAGCAGGATGTTGAGGCTGGTGGCCAGGGCCACCGCCTTCAGGATTGTGAAGACGACCTCGCGGTTGGAAGCGTTCTCCGTGGCGATGGGCCACACGACCATGGCTGCCACGACCGCCAGCGGCAGGAGCAGACCGATGTGCTTCCGCCAGGCTCTCATGATTTCGCTCCGAACAGCCCGCGCGGTCGCACCAGCAGAATGGCCACAAACAGGCCGAATTCGATGACCGGGACCCAGGAGGTTTCCAGGAAGGCGGGGATGATTCCCTCCAGCATGCCGAGAATCAGGCCGCCGAACAGGGCGCCGATCGGATTGCCCAGCCCGCCCAGGACGCCGATCACGAAGCTCTTCAGCTCATAACCGGTGCCGGAAAGGATGCTGAAGGGGAAGAAGGTCGCAATCAGCGCGCCGGACACCGCCGCCAGCATGGTTCCCAGCCCGAAGCTGAGGGCCAGGATGCGGGTGGAGGGGACACCCATCAACTCCGCCGCGCCCCGGTTGTTCGTCACCGCCCGGATGAACACCCCCGGCCGGGTCCGGTACAGGAACAAGTAGAGACCGCCGGTAAAGAGCAGGGCGATCGCCGCCGCCACCAGCCGGGTGCCCAGGATGGTGGTCGAACCGAGCTCGAAACTGCCCAGGTTGAAGTCGACGTTGTAGGGCGACGTGGTCAGGGCGGCTGTGCCCAGGCCGATGATGATCATGTTCACCGAGAAGGTCGCCAGGAGCGAAGACAGGTGCGGGGCATTGATCACCCGGTGCACGGCGAAGAAGTAGATCAGGACCCCCAGGAGCAATCCCAGCGCTGCGATCGGCACCAGCCCGAGATACGGGTTGATATCCATCCGGATGAAGACGAAGAACGTACCGAACATCCCCAGGGCGATGATCGGCCCGTGGGACAGGTTGATCACGTTCATCACTCCCCAGATCAGGGTCAGACCCATGGCGGCCAGGCCGTAGACGAACCCGAGCAGGATCCCGTCCGGAAGGGATGTCAGGAGCAAGTTGATCTGCTGCATTTCGCCTCCCCGGCTCCTTCAACTACGGTGGCTACTCAGGCCGGTCGACCTGAGTAGCCACCATCGGGAGTTGGATACATCTCGTCAGGGTCCCCGAGGGATGTACCCGCTTGTGCGCTAGGGGGTCGGAATCGGGTAGAGCGGATCGGCCGTGGCCACATCCGCCGGCGCGATGATCACCCGCTCCAGTTCGCCCGCCGCGTTCGTCTGCCACTGGGCCACGACCATCTTGTGTGCGATCTGCAGGCCGTGGGCCGCCTCGGACGTGTCGAACTGGATACCGCCATAGAAGGTGAACAGGTTCATTGCGTTCAGAGCAGCCTTGACCGCATCGCTGTCGACCGAGTTCGGCATCCAGGATCGCCTTCTGCAGCAGCAGACCGGCTGCGTAGCCGCCCGCAACGTGATAGGTCGGCGGGTCGCCGTAGGCCGCCTCGTAGGCGGCGGCGAACTCCTCGCCGGTAGGTCCGAACCACTCGATGCCCAGGTTGCTGGCTTCCGCTTCGGTGTGGGTGGCCGCCAGCTCCCACTGACTGGAGGTCGCCACGCCCAACGCGGCGTCGCCCAGCTCGGGGAACTTGGTGTCGGCCGGTGCGACCAACAGGTAGACGAAGTCCAGCCCGATCTTGCGATCGTACAGCGCCCGGGCCAGAGCGGTGCCGTCGTTGTAATGGCCGCCGCCGAGCAACACGGTCGCGCCGGAGCCGGCGATCTTGTTCACGATCGGGCCGAAGTCGGCGGTATCGGAGGCGTAGCCTTCTTCGAGTACGACCTCAAAACCAGCCGCTTCCAGATAGGGCTTGATGCCTTCGATGACGCTGGTGGAGAACTTGTCGCTCTCGTGCACCAGGGCGATCTTGGCATCCGGATCCAACTCGCCGAGCATATCGACCGTGCTCGACATGTACAGGCTGGCCGGGGTGTAGAGCTGGAACAGGCCGGTGTTGCCGGTCTTGTACGCCAAGTCGTCGGCCGCACCTGCGGTGACCATCACCTGGCCCTGCTGTTCGGCGACGATCGAGGCCGCCGAAGTCAGGCCGGACGAGTACGGGCTGATCAGGAAGTCGGCGTTGTCTTCGGTGATCAGGCGGGTGTACAGCTCCTGCACCCGTTCGGCGTTGGATTCGTCGTCGTAGGTCACGGCGGCGAACGTGACGATCGTCCCGTCGGTCAGGGTGATACCGCCGTCGGCGTTGACCTGCTCCATCCACAGGTTGAAGCCGTTCACCTGGCGCTTGGATGAGACTTCCTGGGAACCGGTCAGCGAGGACGTAAAGCCGATCACCACGGTGATTGCTTCAGGAATTGGCGGCTCGGCCATCGGTTCTTCGCTGGTGGGTTGAGCCGGCGGGAGCGGGGGCGCTTCGGTGGGAGCAGGGGGCGCGGCGCAGGCGCTCAGCACGAGCGCCGCCGCCAACATGCCGAAAAGAACGGCCTTTGCGGCTTTCATCGAGCATCTCCTTTGTTGTCGGATGTGCGTTGCAGGAAGAACAGGGTCAACAGCGTGGTGAATCCTCCTCCCCCCACCGCCGGGTGGAACGGACACCCTGCTCCAGTCTGGATCCGGGAGGTGAACTCGACGTAAACACGGGCGGGGCGAAGTAAATACGAGCGAAACATCCCCTGCCGGGGGCCGCCGGCCGGGCGGATGCTAGTCGGGGGCGAACCGGTAGCCGACGCCGCGTTCGGTCAGAATCACGACGGGGCCTCGGGGTCTGTTTCGATCTTCCGGCGCAAACGGCCAACGTAAACGCGCACGTATTCGACCTCGTCGCCGTATTCCGGCCCCCACACCCGTCGCAGCAAGTCGCGCGGGGTGAGCACCTTTCCGGCCTCCTGCATCAGGACCCGGAGCAGGGAGAACTCCGTCGGGGTGAGGTCGAGGGGGCGATCGTTGAGACTGACGCGGTGCCGATCGGGATCAAGCACCAGCCCCCGCCAGGCGAGCCGACCGCCCTCGCCTCCCGCAGACACCACTTCGGACCAGGCCGCCCGCCGAAGGACAGCCCGCACCCGCGCCAACAGCTCTTCCACCCCGAAGGGCTTGGTCAGGTAATCGTCGGCGCCGGTCTCGAAGGCGTGTACCTTATCCGACTCCTCCCCCAGGGCGGTCAGGATCACGATCGGGACAAGCGATCCACCCGGATCCGCCGGGTCGTCTCCAGGCCGTCCATGTGGGGCATCATCAGGTCGAGGATCACCAGATCGAAAGTCTGGGCCTGGAAGGCGGCCAGCGCTTCCAGCCCGTTGGCCGCCACCGCCACCCGATAACCCCGCACTTCCAGGTTGCGCCGGACGAACTCGCGCAGGGGCGCCTCGTCGTCGACCACCAGCACCCGGGGCTCAGCCATCCTCGGCCTCGCCACAAGGGAGCGAAAACGCGAAGACGGAGCCCTGCTCCGCCGCGTCAAGCCAGATCTCGCCGCCATGGGCGCGAACGAAGCCGCGGCAAATGGCCAGCCCCAGACCGGCTCCCGGCCCGCGGCGTTCGAGACCGTTGTCGAGCCGGACGAACGGGTCGAAGACCCGGTCTACTTGATCGGGCGGAATCCCCGGCCCATCGTCGGCCACCCTTACGATCACCCGGCCGTCCTCGGCCCCGGCCGAAAGACGAACCCGGGCGCCGGGACCGGCGTGGAGGGCAGCGTTCTCCAACAGGTTCCGCAGCACCGACTCGATCCGGCGCCGGTCGACCCGCACTTCGAGCAGGGGATCGGGCAGATCGACTTCGAGCCGGTCTCCGAGGGGAAGTCGGGTCGCGGCTGCGGCCGCCTCGATCAACTGGCGCAATTCCCACGGTTCGCGGTTTACCCTCAGGCTGCCTCCTTCGAGGCGCGACAGGTCGAGCAGGTCGTCGACCAGCTGACTGAGCCGGTCGGTTTCCTGGCTGATCACGCGGCAGGAACTCGCGTTGAGTTTGCTCATCCCAGTGGACGTCGTTGGCCAGCAGGGTGCTGGCGTATCCCTTGACCGCCGCCAGGGGCGTCCGGAGTTCGTGCGAGACGGTCGCCACCAGGCTGCTCTTCATCCGATCGAGCTCGGCCTCGCGGGTGATGTCTTGCAGGATTTCGCCGCGCCCGAGCAGCGCCCCCTGCGAATCGGCGACGGCAAACGAACTCAGGCGCAGGCTGATGGTGCGGGTGGATCGCCGCAGGTCGAAGGTGATCGGCGGCGGGGCCGGCGAGGCTCGGGCAGCGGCCAGCGTCGCGTGTGCCGCAGAAGGGTCGACGGCCCGTTCCGTCAGGCGGGCCAGGATCTCGGTGCCGCGCAGTTCCAGGGCCTCTTCGGGGCTGACCCCGGCCAGGTCGCAGGCCCGTCGGTTGGCGTACAACACGGCCCCATCCGTGTCTTCGAGAATCAGGGCGTCGTGCATGCTCTGGATCAGCGACTCCAGGCGGCGCGTCTGCTCCTGCAATTGTTCGTCGCTGCGGGCGAAGAGTTCCGAGTTCTCGATGGCCATGGCGGCGTGCGTGGCGAAGCTCCACACCAGCCGAACTTCCCGCTCGGTGAATCGGTGCGGTGATCGATGGTAGACGACCAGGGTCGCCGGAGGCGCGTGTTGGGTGAGCAACGGAACTGCCAACAGAGCGCGGTAACCCTCCGTGCGGGCCCGCTCGCGGAAGGACTGATACGACGGGTCGTCCTCGGTATCGCTCACCTGGACCGGTTCGCCAGTGCGGATGGCTCGCATGCTGGGGGAATCGGGCGTCGAAGGATCGATGCGCAGGTGGTCGATGAAGCTCTGGGAAAGCCCGCGGCTGGCGCGCACCCGGAAGGTCCGGGCCGGCGGGTCGAGAGCGATGATGGCACACGTATCGGCACCGGTCAGGCGGCCGGTCTGCTCGAGGATCCGATCGAGAACTACGCTCGAGTCGAGCGTCGAAACCACCGCCCGACCGGTATCCAGCAGGGTTTCCAGTTCCCGCAGCCGCTCCTCGACCGATCGCTCCATCCGCTCCAGGCTTCGGGTGAGATGACCCATCTGATCCGGTCGCCGGGACAGCGGGGCGATGTGGTCCCGTTCAGGGCGGCCGGCCTGGCCGGGACGGCCGATCGTCCGGCTGTAAGCGGCCAGGCGTTCCAGGGGCTGGATCACCCGGCGCGAAAGGGCCAGCCAGAAGAGCAATCCGCCTACCAGAAAGACCCCGATGGCGGCCAGAAGCCCGAGATGGAAGGCGCGGGCCGCGGCGAAGGCCGCTCCCGCCGAACGTTCGACGATCACCCCCCAGCCCGCGGAAGGGATCGGGACGAAGGCGTGCAGCAGCTCTTCGCCGGTGTCGCTCTCCCCGATATGGGTTCCTTCCTTTCCGGAGAGAACGTCGTGAACCACCCCGGGCAGCTCGTCCTGGCGGGCGGTCAGCAGGCGCGCCGGGTCGGGCTCGGCGATGGCCTGGCCCGACCCGTCGACGATGCTCACCCGGAAGCGCTCCTCGGGAGCGTGTTCCTCGGCGATGGCCGCCAGGGTCTGCGACAGACTGTGCAGAGTGATGTTGGTGGCCACCACCCCCAGGAACCGACCGTCTTCGTCGATGAGCGGCATCACGGCTGTGGCCACCGGTTGATTGGTGGTGGGGGAGATTCGCCCGTCCGAGATCACGGGTCCCAGCGTGGCGCGCGCCTTCTGGAAGTAGGGCCGAAATGAAAAATCGGTGCCGACGGTCGATCCAGGCCCGACCGGGAAATGGAACAGCATCAGCCCGTCCGAGTCCAGTCGGTAAATCAGGTTGACATCCGGGCGGGCCTGGGAGACATCGGCGAACAAGGACAGCATCTCTTGCGGGTCGGCCTGGAGCACGGACGGATCTTCCCCGAGGGACCGCACGGCTTGAATCGAGTTCGGCAATCCGCGCATCGGTTTCGAGTGCGATGGCGCGCGCCAGGGCCAGGTCGGCCGCCTTGACCTCGGATTGCAGCCGGGCGCTGCTGTACGCGTCGAAAGCCAGACCTGCCACAGCCACCGGCAGGACGAAGAGGAGGTAGATCGCCAGGAGCTGAAGGCCGATGTCGCGGCGCAGGGATGGGAGGCGAAAGGTGCGGCGCTCGGCCGGTGGCGCCGTTCTCACGCTCTCAGTCTAGACCTCGCCAGGCCCTCAGATGGCGGATGTCCATCCCGGAAGGCTCGGCCGGATGACACGACAGGAATTGTCCGGTTCCTGTGATGCGCGTCACGATGGTGCAGAATCAATGAATCTTCACTGCTGCCGGAAGATCCAAGGGCTCAGTCAGCCGGGCTCCGCTCCGCATCGCTGTTCAGAGCCGGTCAGGCCCGGCGGGGGAGAAACTTCCGTCCGTGAGGCCTTGACAGATAGAACAACCGTGCTAGTATCGAACAAACGGTCTACCCACGGAGGGGTGACATGGCTAAAGGTGTGCGGGGCAACGGGAAGGAGCCGGCGCCCGAGAACGGTGATCGAGAAGCAGTCCTCGACCGGGCGATCAACGACATCCTCAAGCAGTATGGCGACGGGGCGGTGATGCGGCTGGGGGAGTCATCGCACCTGGCGGTGGAGGTAGTGCCGACCGGGTCGCTGTCGCTGGATCTGGCGCTGGGGGTGGGGGGCATCCCCCGCGGACGGGTGACGGAGATCTACGGGCCGGAGAGTTCGGGCAAGACCACCGTCTGCCAGCACATCGTGGCCGAGGCGCAGAAGCAGGGCGGGGTATGCGCCTACATCGACATGGAGCATGCGCTGGACCCGACCTACGCCGCCCGCTGCGGGGTGCAGGTAGAGAACCTGTACATCGCCCAGCCCGACACAGGGGAGCAGGCGCTGGAGATCGCCGAGACCCTGGTGCGCAGCGGGGCGGTGGACGTGGTGGTGGTGGACAGCGTGGCGGCGCTGGTGCCGCGGGCCGAGATCGAGGGCGACATGGGGGACGCCACCATGGGGATGCAGGCGCGGCTGATGAGCCAGGCGCTGCGCAAGCTCTCGGGGGCGATCAAGCAGACCAACACGGCGATGGTGTTCACCAACCAGTTGCGGCAGAAGATCGGGGTGATGTTCGGGAATCCGGAGACGACCACGGGCGGGATGGCGCTCAAGTTCTATGCTTCGGTGCGGCTGGATGTGCGCCGGATCGAGAGCATCAAGGTGGGGCAGGAAGTGGTGGGGGCGCGCACCCGGGTGCGGGTGGTGAAGAACAAGGTGGCGCCGCCGTTCCGGGTGGCGGAGTTCGACATTCTGTACAACGAGGGGATCTCGAAGGCCGGGGACGTCCTGGACCTGGGTGTGGAGCTGGGGCTGGTGGAGAAGCGCGGTTCGTTCTACACCTACAACGACGAGCGCATCGGGCAGGGGCGGGAGAACGCCAAGCAGGCCCTGCGCGAGAACCCGGGGCTTGCACTGGCACTGGAGAGTCTGATCCGCGATCAAACAGTGCTGCCGACGCTCGAGCGCAGGGACGGCTTCGAGGCCGCCGAAGAGGAAGTCGAAATGGCGGCGTAGGTCCCGGCGGCCGTTGTACCTGGTGTTTGAGCCCAGCGCAGCGGTGCGCCGGTGTCTGGCCTCGGCGGCGGCCCTCGACGACGAGTCAAAGGCCGTCTTGCCCGAAGTGGACTCGGCCATCGAAGCCGGCCCCGCCCATTTCCGCCTCAACCGCGCCCCGCATCCGGAACATCACCTGACCGAGATCGAAGACCTCCTTCAGACGGCCTCTGACCGTTGAGGCCTCCAATGAGGTATCCAACCCTGGGTTAGCGGCGGGGCGGGCGAAAATGCGCTTTGAGACGACCGCCACCTCTCTAATGAGAGGGCGGCGGTCGTTTGCTTCGTGGTAGGCAGTTCTTTCAGGCCCGCTGCCTGGTTGATCCAGCGTAGGAGGTGGACCCCCGAGGCAATTCGTGTTGACTTTCACAAGACTTTGTCCGCAAGCGGCTGGCCGATGTAGACGTCATGAGGACGCCCCTCGTCTAGGCTCCCGGAGGGAAACCCGAACTCTTTGGGACGCTCGAGACCAAACGGGAGGCGCGGTGATGACATCTGGGAAAGCGCGGCTGATGACGACTCTGGGGAGCAGGGAGATGAACGCTCGGCGGGCTTGTATGGCACTTGTACTGTCTCTGATCGCCCCACTGCTCACCTCATGCACGCTCCCGTTCACCCGACCGGGGGCCGGCCCGATCCCGGCCGCCGTCATGATGGAACGTCCTTACCGGAGCACACTCTACCCGGTGGGGGCGACGACCTCCATTTCGGCCTCGGCTTCCACACCCGCCGGGGGCGTCGAAGCCATCGAGTTCTTCGCCAACGGAGCCAGCCTGGGCGTAGTATCGACCGATCGAGCCTCCGCCGACGTCGTCGCCACCCTGGATTGGACGCCGACCACCGCCGGGAGCTACGTGCTCCAGGCGCACGCCCGAGGGCTGCCCGGGGTCGCGATTTCCGAACCGGTGACCGTATGCGTGGCGGCGGTTCTGGACTACCAGCTCGAGGGATACGGGGGGCCGTGCAGCTTCGAGCGGAGCTCAAGCACCGACCCGGTGGGCATCGCCTCTCAAGCGGCCGATCCGGCGACCTGGGCTTACGACAATGGCCGTTGCTCTTCCGTAGCCGACGTCGCTCCCGGTGATCCCGAGATGGCCCGGAGATTCCACTTCACGGTGGTCATCGAAGACCCGGGGCGTCGCGCCGCAATTGTCGTCGTCCACCTCCAGAATCCAATGCCGACGGGCGCGTGATAGGAGGGACCGACCTGGGGGGAGCCGAATCGTTCTCCGGCTCCGGCTCGCGGCGCGAATTCGGGTTCTCCCATCCGTTCGACACGGCTGTCTTGGACGGTGGACCGGGAATGATCCTCTGGAGCGTCGAGGCGTTCGACGGCTCGGGAACCCTGCTCGCCGCGCAGGCAGGCCCTTCGGTCCCGATCTATGTGTGCGCGATCCCCGAATCCGGGGTCGAGCCGATCGTGATCGAGCCGACGCCCACGCTTGCGGAGCCGTCGGTGACTGCCGCGGCCACCCTGGCCCCCACCCCCACTTTGCCGCCGACTGCTGAGCCGACCTCGCCGCCGCCCAAGCCGACCACCGACCCGAATGACATCGACGACGACGGCGACGGGCAGTCGGAGAACGATGGGGATTGCGACGACAAGAATGACAAGGTCTACAAGGGAGCTCCCGAAACGGCGAAGGATGGCGTAGACAGCAACTGCAACGGCGACGACGATAGTTGAGAGGGGTCAGCAGCAGTGTCCGGCCCGGCGAGGTGGCGCGAGCTGCACCCGGCGATCGGGTCTGGGGCCGGAGGGCGACGCTCGGCGCCCTCCGGCTGTTCCCCAGTTCTTCAAACCGGCCATTGCGCATCGCCTCCGTCTGAATAGAATCGCCCGCCTCCGTCGGCGCGGAAGCCGAGGGGCGGCCGCGCTCTCCACGGAGACAGGGGTCCCAACCGATGCATGCCGCGCATGGCGGCCTGACCGGACGAGCACCGGAGGGTGGGTCACATCCGCGCCAGGGGGGCGGATGCTGAGCCTTCGCCTGCTCGGGACGCCTTCGGTCGCGTGGCAGAATTCGCCCGTCGAAATTCCGCGCCGCACGGTGCGGGCGCTGTTGTTCTTTCTGGCGGCCCGGGCCGCACCCGTTTCCCGCGACGAAGCAACCCAC
>CAVPYC010000001.1:0-743900 GCA_963709925.1 uncultured Chloroflexia bacterium | reverse complement strand
CAGGCATTTCCGCTATCTCTCAGAAGCCAGCCCACTCTCGCCACCGTTCGCACGGGTACCATCGTCCAACTCGCTTCACCGGCCAGCTGGCCATCGCGGGCCTGCCCTCGTCAGGCCGCGCTTGCCAAGGGTCTCGCGTGTCCGGGCGAAGTCGGCAGATGAGGTCGAAGCCCCCTGCCGCGCCTCCCCGCATCGACGCGAGCGGCGCCCCGCCAAGGCATTCCCGCCACGCTCCTTCCTGCCGGTCGCAGGGCTGCCGAACAACTCGCTGGAGCCGACCCGGCCAGCCGGGTTCCCCTGAATTCTCGCTTCTGCTTGACTTAGGGTCCAATGTGCCGGATAGTCTTCCCTGACGCAGGTTCGCCTGGACTGTGCCGTCGGCAGCCGCCAGGTCCAGGAGTCAAGCGACCGGCGCCTGGGATGAAACTCGCCGCCACACGGGTCCGTCGCCAACTCTGGCCGGGCGGCTCAGCTCGAGGCCGTTAGGCGTCACGCGCAGGTTTCCATGTGAGCATCCCTTCTGATCGCTGGACCACAGGCGAAGCCTACGACGCCTTCATGGGGAGGTGGAGCCGCCAGGTTGCCAACCTGTTCATCGCATGGCTCGCGCCTGCTCCTCGCTCGCATTGGCTTGAGCTCGGGTGCGGCACCGGGGCCCTCACTCAAGCGATCTGCGCACTTTCGCAGCCGTCCTCCCTCGCTGCCTGTGATCCCTCCCCCGAGTTCGTCGCCTATGCAAGGAGTTCGGTCTCAAGTTGCGCTGCCACGTTCTTCACAGCGGACTCCGAGAGCTTGCCTTACCGCGAAGGCGGCTTTGACTTTGCGGTCGCGGGCCTTGTGCTCAACTTCCTGCCCCAGCCGCTTCGCTCCTTGCTCTCGATGAGGGAGAAGCTCCAGGTCGGCGGAGTCCTGGCCGCTTACGTGTGGGACTACCAAGACGGGATGGAACTGCTTCGGGTGTTCTGGGAAGAGGCGGTTGCTCTTGATCCTGCCGCAGGCCATCTGGCCGAGCGTCACCGATTCCCAATATCTCAACCCAAGCCTCTAACTGACTTGTTCCATCAAGCTGGACTGGCCTCGGTTGATGTCAAGCCTCTCGAGATATCTATGGTCTTCGATGATTTCGACGCATACTGGTCGCCCTTCCTGGGAGGGACGGGCCCCGCTCCTGCTTACGTCCACTCCCTCAGTCCGGAAGCGCGCTCCCAGTTGAAGGATCGCCTCAACCTCAGGACTCCGCCATCATCCGCTGGTCCGATACGCCTCTCGGCGAGAGCATTTGCCATTCGAGGGATTGTCCCGGATACAGGCGTGGAGCGTGCCGCCTAACAACTCGCTGGAGCCGACCTGGCCAGCCCGGATCTTGAGTTTGGCGCGATACTAGCCCTGGGCTGGCCAGGCGGCTCAGCTCGAGGCCGTTAGGCGGATTCTCGCGGAGCCTCACGCCCGCAAACATGTAAGGCTAGAGGGACCCCGATGGAATACATCGCAAGCAGGCCCTATGAGCTCCCAACGAGCCCTGCCGATCTTAAGCTGGAGTTCTTCTTCAACTTGTGGGGCAAGCGATTCTGGCCGTACAAGGAACTCGAGGTCGGCGACCTCCTATACTGGTACTGGTCGACTACCAAGACACTCGTGTGGAGTAGTCGAACGATTGACGTCGATCGCTTTCCCTATCAGGACAAGAGCTCGCTCCGGTCCAAACTCGAACAGCGATTTGGTGCCTTCGATCCTAGCCAGGAGTACTTCGTCCGAGGGACAGACTCGGGCTTCTGCCTCGCTTACAGGGTCGAGGCGATAAGGCCTCTGGCTCGGCCCAAACCTGACCACATTCGGTTTCCGCAGCTGGGCTGGCTTAAGATCGAGACACCGGATATCCACAAGTGGGTCGCCCCGAAGATCGAATCCGCCTAACAACTCGCTGGAGCCGACCTGGCCAGCCCGGTTCCTTGCATTGCGTTCTATACTAGCCTTGGGCTGGCCAGGCGGCTCAGCTCAAGGCCGTTAGGCGGCGACGGATCGTATCTCCCTAGAGGGCGTATGCCTCAGAATCACAACACATTCACCCTGATGGCCCTGTTCACAGCACTCCTTGGCGCCTGCGGTCCCATGGATACGGTGACTGTGTCGTCGACGGTGGTTCCCGAGGCTACGCCCTCGCGTACACCTTCTCACCAAGTCACTGCGACTGTACTCGACCAACAGCGATCATCCCCTTCCTCAACTCCTACTCGAGTCGCCACACGAACCCCCACGGCTACCCCGACGATCCATCCACAAGCTCTCTCCGTTCTCGAAGCCGGTTTCGCGCTTCCTCCCTATTCCTGGATGGACCTCATACCGAAGCCCAGGAGCTGTGGCGTTCGTCAATTCCAGGAACGATTCTGTGATCCTCCTCGTGGGCGGCCCATCAATGGATGTCAACGTCGCGACCGAGCCCGAAAATCTGGTCAATGCCGCGCTCCCGCCGGACATCGCTTCATACCAGTCCCCACGGCTCCCTGCCGAGCCCTCCTTCGAATGGGCGTACATCGGAGAAGACATTGTCGGCAGCTCGAGGGGCCTTCAGGGCACGTGGCGCGGCACCGACGGCACCGGTCTATTTACCGTCGCGGAACCATCAGAAACGACTCACTTCATCGCCTTCGCATTCGCACCTCCCGAAGAGTGGGAACGCGAAACCTACGACACATACCGCGAGGCTCTAAGCCACGTGCAGTTCTTCGAGCCATCCGCGTGTTCCGGATCCTATGGCAATGCGTCGCTAGTCCCAGCCGATAACCCAAGCTCTAGCCCCGAGATCCCATGGTCCCAGCTTCCCCCTTCCGATAGGTCCTCGCTATCCGGCCTCGCCTACTCAACTTACAATCCTTCGTCGTGCGAAGATCCCGAATTGCTCCTGGTTACCGAAGAAACCGACATCACCATTCTCACGGGCGATGCCTTCCCCGAGATCTCCCCAAATCTCCGCTACGCTCTGGCTAGTACTTGCGAGGGCAAGGTGATAGTCGACCTCCACACGCAAACAACCCTGAGGCGTATCGACGGCCACGTGAGTGGCGGCGTGTGGTCCGCAGGAAGCCGGTATATCTACTTCGAGCGTGATGGCGATCTGTGGGAATTCGACATCCGCGATGGACAAGAAAGAAACCTCACACAAACCCCCTCGCGCACGGAATACCCCCCGTCCCTCTGGGCTGGCAGGGACAATGTGCTCCTCTTTGGCTCTTTCCCCAACGGCCTGTATGACAACGCGGGCGAGGGTTTCTTTCTTGGCTGGCTGACCTCCCTAGACCTTGACTCTCTCACATACACCCTCATCTCACCGGGCGAGCTGGGCGAGCCACATGAACCGTCCCGCCTCGGCAGGACGATCCTCTACTCCTCCACAGGCGGCGATCTTGTCTATCGGTACGGATCTGGCTCTCAACCCTTCCCTTTCTCGCACTATGGCCTGACCCCAGCCGACGACAAGAGCCTCCTCTATCCTGAATGGAGTCCCTCCGCAACACATATTGCCTCATGGCTCTTTGACAGGTCTCCCTTCTCAGTTTGCTCCCAAGGGTTCGCCGTCATCAACTGGGAGTTGGGGGACTCTCAGATATATCCTTCGCTTCGGCCGCCTCCATCTCCGTACTATGGGCAAACGTACACTTGGAGCCCTGACGGATCGCGTGTCGCCATAGTGGCCCAGAACTCAGCTGACAACCTTCACGGGATCTACCTCATCGACCCAGCTCTTGAGACTGCTCGACTTGCCGTACCGCTCCTCACCGATCGTGACCCTCTCTGCGATCTCGCATGGAGCTATGACTCCAAACTCCTTGTCTTCAACTGCGCAAGTGAAACCATACCTCCTGGCAACTACCTTCTCGACGCGGATTCTCTGCGACTCTACTCAACTGACCTCCCGCCGGAGATAGAGTTTCACTCCTGGCTCAATCCCACATCCGCCGACACGCTCATTGGCCTTGTCACTCCGTGAGGGCTACATGGTCGCCGCCTAACAACTCGATGGAGCCGACCCGGCCAGCGCGAGTGAGCTCCAGATATGCGATACTAGTCTTCGGCTGGCCGGGCGGCTCATCTCGAGGCCGTTAGGCGTGCAGAAGAGGCGCCCGCTTATCCTAGGCAATTCCTCAAGCGAGGGAGGGTTCCGGAACGATGCTTAAGAAGCCCGATGCTCTGATCAGCTCGCCCACCATCTGGTATGCGAGTTGGCTGGTCAGTGTTCTAGGCTATGTCCTTGCTGGTCTGATGTTTCATTTCCCGTCAGGGTTCCCACCGAACAATGGTACTTCATGGAACCCATCCGCCTTCTTTGTGGGAGCTATTTTTGGAGCACTCACGGGCGCCGTGGTCGGTTCTCTTCAAGGGCTCCTCCTTCGCAGATACTTCACAGGCGTCGGGCGCTGGGTCGCCGTGAGCGTTGTCGCGCTTGGTCTCACTCATGCGCTGGGAGATGCCCTTCCCGACCCAATCCTCTTGCCAACTATCATTGTCTTGGGCGGCCTATTCCTCGGCGTCGCGAATTCGCTGGCCTTAGCGAAATCCGGCGCACGTCAGATACTCTGGATCCTGGCGATCGCATTAGCGTGGTCGGTGGGCCTGACCGTTGGCCTTGCACTCTCCGATACGCTGGGCTCGAGCTGGCAAGTCGCGCACGTCGTTGCCGGCCTCGCGACAGGAGTGACGGTATCAATCACCACTGCGGTGCTCTTCATTCAGTCGTTCCCGCTGCTGGGGCGGACTCCGCACGCCTAACAACTCGCTGGAGCCGACCTGGCCAGCCAGGATCCTTGAATTGCGTTCGATACTAGCCTTGGGCTGGCCAGGCGGCTCAGCTCGAGGCCGTTCGGCATCCCAGGGTCTCTTCCTTCAAGGAAACCACCACAAACGAGGGCCCTTCCCTTCTTTCTGCCATTCATGGCGTTCAGTGATGCTCCCTCGCCCGCCAGGCCGCTTGCATCTCGGCTTCTTCCCTCACGAACACAAAGCGCCACCGCACTTACGGGCAATATCGTGCAGCGCTCTCTTGACGGGTCCGTGGCACGCGCCCCTGCCCTCGTCAGGCCGCGGTTGCCCATGATCTCGTCTGCCCGGGCTCCGCTCGCGCATGAGGTCCAAGCCCCCTCCGCGATGCCATCAACCCGACCTGAATATGCCAGCCAAGTCGTCCGGGCTGAGCCCCTCCCCTCTGATCGCAGGGCTGCCGAACAACTCGCTGGAGCCGACCCGGCCAGCCGGGTTCCCCTGATTTCGCTTCCTCACTTGACGCTTGGCCCAATGTGCTAGATAGTCTTCCGTGAAGCTGGTTCGCCCGCATTGTGCCGCCAGGCGTGGCCGGGTCCAGGAGTCAAGCTCGAGGGCCCTGGGACGGGAGGCTCCGCCGCCGGGGTCCGTGGCCAACTCTGGCCGGGCGGCTCAGCTCGAGGCCGTTAGGCGGCGCACCGCCCGCTCCGCCAGGGAAGCGATCGCACTCCCGGAGGGCAATTCCATGGCGATCGGCGACAAGGAGAGAATTGAAAGCCTCCTCAAGGTCGCGGAGTTCAACATCTCCCGCTTCGACGAGAGGCGCAACCACAGCTGGAAGATCAGCGCTCGCCTTCTGGGCGGCCATTCTCGCTAGCGCCACCGTTCTCCGATCGCTGGAGGCTGCCTGGCCACCCCTCTGCTATCTCGCCGCAGCCGGCACGATCGTCCTCGCCTTCCACAGTTACTGGCTCTTCAGGGTCTTCCAGGCAGACAAGAAGGACAAGCTTCTCGCGTTCCGAGCGCGTGGCATTGCTATCAGCCCTCCTCCGAACCGAACTTGCACCACCCCCCTTCGACATCGAGAAGGCGACACTCCTGAAGGACTGGTCAGTCCAATTCCAGTTCTCTACCACCCTATATCCATCACCGCCGCCGCCGTGTATCTCGCCAACACTCCATGAACAGTGCGCCGCCTAACAACTCGCTGGAGCCGACCTGGCCAGCCCGGGTCCTTGCGATTGCGTTCGATACTAGCCCTGGGCTGGCCAGGCGGCTCAGCTCGAGGCCGTTAGGCGGATTGGTCACGCGCTCCTACGGAGGTGGCGAATGCCCAAGGTCAATCTCAATGAGAAGTTCCGTCTCATCAGTGAGCATTGGTCCCCCAAGATCGCCGGAGAGCTCAATGGTCAGTATGTCAAGCTCGCAAAGTTCAAGGGGGAGTTTGATCTGGCACAAGCACGAGAGCGAGGATGAGCTGTTCCTCGTTACCAAGGGAACGCTCACAATCCAGCTAAGGGACGGAGACGTCACATTGGACGAAGGTGAGTTCTACATCGTCCCTGCCGGTGTCGAGCACAGGCCTGTCGCTCATGATGAAGTCCACGCCCTGATGCTCGAACCAGTCTCCGACTTTGAACACCGGCGACGTCACGAGCGAGCGTACCCTCCAAGAGCTTGAGTGGATCTAGTACCCCCAGGATCCACCAAGTTGTCCATCCGCCTAACAACTCGCTGGAGCCGACCTGGCCAGCCCACGGTTAGCGATTGTGCGATACTAGTCTTGGGCTGGCCAGGCGGCTCAGCTCGAGGCCGTTAGGCGCACCAGGCACAATTCCAGGAGTAGCCTTGTCTCCCAAGACCTGCGCCTACTGCGGCACATCGGAGACCCCACTCACCAGGGACCATGTCTTCCCGGCAAACCTCTACCCCAACTCACTCTCAGGCTCCACCATTCAGCGCCTCACCGTCCCCAGCTGCCGGACATGCAATTCCGCCTGGTCCGATGACGAAGCGCACTTCCGCAACGTTCTGCTCACGTGCGGCGAGCCAGGGCCCCTGCCAGAGCTCTTCGAAGGGCCCGCCATGCGAAGCTTCGGAAAGGTAGATGGCCTCCGCCGCCTAGACGATCTCATCGCCGGTTTCCGTCCCGCCCCGATCCTCCAGGAGGACGATCTTCCCAGGTCAAGACCCTCGAGTTCTTCGCGTCGTGAGGAAGGCCGTCAGAGGCCTGAGTTATCACCACCAAGTCCTGTCACCAGTCGCCGAGGACCAAGTCCTTGCCGAAATCGTCCCATTCCGGCTACCCGACTCCTTCCTTGATTCTCCAGCCCACGGCGAACGCGATCCCGATGTAGTTCGCTACTGGCATGCCGAATTCGATGAGGGTGATATCCACTCCGCATGGATCATCCAGTACTTCAGGATTGTCACTTTCATTGGCCGAGTACGCCGACCCGTGTGAACCGAAGAGATTCTGGTGCGCCTAACAACTCGCTGGAGCCGACCTGGCCAGCCCAGATCCTAGGGTTTCATGCGATACTTGCCCTGGGCTGGCCAGGCGGCTCAGCTCGAGGCCGTTAGGCGGCAGGGCCGGGCTCATCGTACGAAGGGGGCATACATGACAAAGGGACGTAGGGACGGCTCCGAGTACTCCAGCGGCGAGGGCATGAGGGAGGAGCTCAACTCCCTCAAGCAATGGGTCGCCACGCTTGACGGATATCGTGAAGGCACACTTGGCTGTGCTCAATGGCTTGGCATCGGCGCGGTGGTCGTCTTCACAGCACTTGGATACTTGGGCGTCTCCCGAATGATCGAGGGGATGGTCGAGGATAGGGTCTCTCGTCAAGTCGCGGTTAGCGCCCAGGGAATAGCTACAGACCTCGCTCCAAGAGGCACAGACAGCGCTCGACGCCGCCGAGACATCCGTCGCTTCGAGCAACTCCGCGCAGCTTCACTCAACAGCTGCTGCCGCCGCCGCCCAGACCGCCGAGTCTGTACCGCGAGACATCTCCGCCACGCAAACCCAATCTGCCATCAACGCAACGATTGGCGATTGGGCGGTCATAGTAGGCACCCACTCCACCTACATCGACGCTCTTTCCACCCAGAGCTCTTTGGCCGCCCGGGAATTCGCCACTTAGTGTTCAAGATCGATGATGATTTCACCAATGTACTGGCTAGATACACAACGCGCGACGGGCAGATGCAGCTCTTCTCCTAGCAAACCGCAACTTCCACCCCGGAGCGTACCTGCTCGATATGCGATCTCCTTGTAGGTATCAGGCAGAAACAGATGTCGGGTACATCCTTTGCTCAGCCCAGCCAATCCCGGAGTAGCCAAGGTGTTCCTGCCGCCTAACAACTCGCTGGAGCCGACCTGGCCAGCCCGGATCCTTGAGTTTGGCGCGATACTAGTCTTGGGCTGGCCAGGCGGCTCAGCTCGAGGCCGTTAGGCGCCCAAGCCCCCCCTTGCAGTTCAAGGGGTCTTCTTGGTAGAATGGCTGTAATACGGATTGCCCGTCGATAGGAGGAGCGTATGGATACATCTACGGTCTCCACGAAGTTCCAAGTCGTCATTCCCCTTCGGGTCCGCCGGGCCATCGGCATCCGCCCCGGCCAGAAGGTCCAGGTGATCCCCTATGAGGGCAGAGATTGCGCTCATTTCCTCTGAGCCAATCGAAGACGCAATTCCTCCGAGGAATTGATACCACGATCCAACGAGACCCCGACCGGACATGAACGTCGTTTAACTCATCCGCCTGGCTCGAGTTCTTCGCAGATGGGCCCAATGCGTCCTTCTTTGCCCCGCCCATCCAGAAACCAGCAGATCTTCCTCGTGCCCACGATCAGCATCTACGAGGTCTTCAAACGGATCACTCCAACAGAAGGATGAGAGTGACGCACTTCGGGCCGTCGCCGCCATGCACCAAGGAGTCGTGGTACCTCTCGATGAGGCCACAGCTCTCGCGGCTCGGCTGTCTCTTTGAGGCGAGGTTGCCCATGGCCGATAGCATCATGCTGAGGCCTCCGCCCGAGCAGCCGGAGCCACTCCTCTGGACCCAGGACAGGGACTTCAAAGATATCGAGGGAGTACGGTATGTCGACGCGCCTTGAGCTGCGTCCGGGCGCCTAACAACTCGCTGGAGCCGACCTGGCCAGCCCACGGTTAGCGTTTGTGCGATACTAGCCCTGGGCTGGCCAGGCGGCTCAGCTCGAGGCCGTTAGGCGGAAACCCCGTCCCTCGCCGTTGGGCACAGTCTTGGGGGAAGAATGGCCACACCAAGTCAAGACTTGCTGAACCTGGTCAACGCCTCCGGATTCCTCTTCCAATTGAGGGTTGAGCAGGAAATCGCCTCAACCCAGTCACAGCACGGTAAGACCGTCCTTGCTCGAGAGCATCCGTGGACTCATCCACTCACCCACGACGAAGGGTTCATCGATCTCATAACTACAGCCGGGACTAACGGCAAGATCGTCTTTGAGTGTAAGCGGCTTCGCGACGCGGAGTGGGTGTTTCTCATCCACCCGTCTGCCAGGCCCACGACATCGGCGGTGGTCCTCTGGAGAAAGCGGCTTTCCCCCGACCGTCCCGCCCTTCTGCATGGGACGGATTCTCGCTCAAGCGGCAATCACTCGAGGCCGAGTTCTGCGTCGTACGAGGACAGGCCGATACTCAAGTACCAATGCTTGAGCGTCTGTCCGCGTTGCTGCTCGCTTCCGTCGAGGCTCTCGCCAGCGAGGAAACTGCATACCCCCAGGAGGTCGGTTTGCCCGGGGTCAGGTTCTACTTCCCCGCAATAGTCACGACAGGCATGCCTCCTCGTCTGCCGTGCCGATCCTGCAACTGTCGACCTTGCCTCAGGCGAACTCAAGAGCGCCCTCTTCGAGGAAGTTCCTTACGTCAGGTTCACCAAGAGCTTGCCAACCAGTCTGCCCAGCTCGAGGCTTCCAGGTAACGTTCCCGAGGCCACGCGAGAATCCCGGAGAACGGTCTTTGTCGTGAACGCCTCGCAGCTGACACCATTCCTCACCGGCGAATGGGAGTTCGACCCGCCTTCGGACGGCGTCTCATGGCCATGGAACCTCCCAAAGTGGAAACAGGATGGCGAGTCGCCACCGGTTTCCGCCTAACAACTCGCTGGAGCCGACCTGGCCAGCCCGGGTCCTTGAATTGCGTTCTATACTAGCCCTGGGCTGGCCAGGCGGCTCAGCTCGAGGCCGTTAGGCGCACAAGTAGATAGGAGCCGACGAGATGGACAAGAGACTGATCGTGCGCTTCGCAATCCGAGAGGCTATGGGCGTCGTCTTCTTGGGCGTCGCACTGTTCTGGTCAGCCGGGCGTGTCAACTGGTGGCCGGCTTGGGCACTTATTGCCATCACTGCCGCCTGGGTCGGCGCCACCGCACTGGTCATCATCCGTGGCAACCCCGCCCTCCTTGCCGAACGACTTGGGCCTCGCAAAGGCGCGAAGCGATGGGATACGGGTATCATGTCCATCTACGGTCTCCTCCAGCTCGCAGTGCTCGTCCTGGCCGAATTCGATCAGCGATACAGCTGGACGACCGGGGTCTCACCGCTACTCCAAGTCTCCGCACTAATCGGTTGCTCCCTCGGCTATGCCCTCATTGTGTGGGCAACAGCGTCCAATGCCTTCTTTTCCCAGATCGTTCGGATCCAATCCGAACGTGGCCACACGGTCTCTACCGGTGGCCCCTACCGCTACGTCCGTCACCCTGGCTATGCAGGATCTATCCTCACATCTTTGACCACGCCCATCCTTCTGGCCTCCAACGTAGCTCTAGTCTTTGGCGTGATGAGTGCCCTACTAATGATCATCCGCACCTCGCTTGAAGACAGGACTCTTCGACTGGAGCTCCCCGGCTATGTGGACTACACTGAGCAGGTTCGCCGACAACTCGTTCCTCTGATCTGGTAGCTATTGTTCTCCCTCGACCTCCCACTGACAACGCCGCATCCAGAACCCGTGGAGGGCTCCTGTGCGCCCAACAACTCGCTGGAGCCGACCCGGCCAGCCGGGTTCCCCTGATTTCTCCCTTCTGCTTGACTCAGGGTCCAATGTGCCGGATAGTTTCCCCTGACGCTGGTTCGCCCGGACTGTGCCGTCGGCAGCGGCCCGGTCCAGGAGTCAAGCTCGAGGGCCCTGGGACGGGAGGCTTCGCCGCCGGGGTCCGTGGCCAACCCTGGCCAGGCGGCTCAGCTCGAGGCCGTTAGGCATCCCCAACCTCTTCTCTTTCGGTGTGAGGAACAACGTGCCTTCAGAGCCCGCACCCCCAAGCATCATCTGGTCCGAATGGTCCCCGATTGAGGCTGCAGCCTCCAAGAGAGGCCCCTTTCCGTACTTCGGTATCTACCAAATCAGGGCCGTGAAAGCGTCCGGCGAACCCATCCCCATCCCTAGGATTGCCGGTACCGACGCCTCTGGCACTCTCTACTTCGGCCGGTCCGGGTTCGGCGCTCAAGGTACCGACCGCTTCGTGTCGAACAGGATCCGCGAGTTCAAGAACCATCAGCACTCTGGCGGCCAGACCTACTTCATCTGTTCGATAGTGCTTCATGGCAATGCCGCCTTTGAAGGCCACTTACTTCAAGTTCGGGCATGCCAGCTCCAAGATGATGAGATAGAGCGCGCCGAAGACCTTGTCCTTACCCAATACCTCATGGAGTATGGCGAACTCCCACCCTGCAACTCTGTAATGCCGAAACTCAAGCGGGCGCTGTTCTGACGCCGACGGAAGCGGGGCTGCCTAACAACTCGCTGGAGCCGACCTGGCCAGCCGGATCCTTGAATTCCGTTCTATACTAGCTTTGGGCTGGCCAGGCGGCTCAGCTCGAGGCCGTTAGGCCGCCGGGTGATCGTGATTGCGATGCAGCTACGCACACTCAAAGGCAGAGCTCTCGGCACTATGGTCTCGGCTGCCACAATTAGTGTCCTCGGCGCATGCACCCCACCGCCGCTGGGCTCTACCGAGACAGCCGTCTCCGCCGGCAGTGTATCGACTGCCTCACCGGCTCGACCCGCCCAGGTATCAACGACGGTTGGAGCTCCTTCTCTGTCTTCGACGCCCGCGCCAAGCGTCCAAGTAGAGGCTCGTTCCTTACGAGGCTGGGTAGCCTACCGCGAGGGCCCAGAAAATGGTCTTGACGTCCTCCTAGCCGACCCCGATACACTGCAATCAATCGCTCTCGGACTCCGCCCTCTGAATCCTGGCCCTCCCGCTTGGTCTCCGGACTGGACACAGCTGGCATTCATCGGCACAGACAACGCCATTTACATCATCGACCTTTCATGTGTGGCCCAGTCTCCTATTTCGTGCCTCGATGGAGCAGTCAAACTCGAGACAGGTGCCCCTGACACATGGGGTTACGTAACATGGTCCCCCACAGGGGACTCCCTCCTCTATGGCCGACTTGAAGCGGAACCGTCAGAGGGTTCGTTGATGCAGCTGACTCTGGTCGATCTATCACAGAGAAAGCTTCCCACCCAGGGCGCAGGCAGAATCGATTGGTCGTCAGACGGGAAGCTCATTCTCTCCGACTCTACCTTCGCAAGCGCCCTTGGTGGCATGGAACAAGCTCAAGCTCGAGTCTTCTCATTACTTGACGGGACAACCAGCAACCTGTTACCTGAGGGCGCCCACCTTCCGAATTCCGCATCCCCGAAGTGGTCCCCCGACGGAACGAGCGTGGTTTTCATGACAACATTCGGCAGGGGTTTTTCAGCCGGCGCGAGCTATGACATCTTCGTTGCCAGATCAGACGGTTTTAACCCGAAACTGGTAGCTTCGGACGCCCTCGACGCTGATTGGTCGCCTGATGGAAGATCTCTCGTTTTCGAACGGGAGGAAGGCCTCTTCATTGTGGAACTTGCCACCGGATCGGAGCGACGAATAGTATCTCTTCCTTCTTTACACCCCGCACCATTCCCAGCATGGTCGCCTTGACATGCCTACCTAGTCCCCAGCCAACAGCTTCCCTGTGGCAATCGGATACGGACGAGGATCCCCTAGGGGAAGGACAGACAGAGCAATTCGTCGCAACCACCAAGCAGATCATTCTGCCCGGCGGCCTAACAACTCGATGGAGCCGACCCGGCCAGCCCGGTGTTTGGCTTTGGCGCGATACTAGCCTTGGGCTGGCCGGGCGGCTCATCTCGAGGCCGTTAGGCGTCCAGTCCGTTCCGTCGGATGGCGGGCATTGCGTGATCACTTGCCATTCTGTATGATTCAAGTCGTTCAAGCTAGTTGTCCACGGCACAATCCTCTGGGACACGTATTGCATGCCACGATAGAATGGGGACAGAAAGGAGGCATTACGTCACCCCACTGTGGCCAGCGAACACAGTAAGCGATGGGCACTCGTCCGAGGGAGCATTCATTCTCCAGGAGGCTACAAGATGGGACTCCTAGCGTGGCTTGTTGTCGGCGCAATTGCCGGTTGGCTTGCAGGCAACGTGATGAAGGGATCCGGATTTGGCCTGGTTGGCGATATCGTGGTCGGCATCATTGGGGCGCTCGCAGGCGGATGGCTCGCTGGCACCTTCTTCGATGTTCCGAATGCTATAAGCGGGTTCAATCTCACCACGCTCATCGTTGCGTTCCTGGGCGCAGTAGTTGTGTTGTTCATCGTTCGTTTGTTCAAGCGCTAGCCTTGCCAACGGGGACGGTGTAGAAAGGAGACACGTCGATAAGCCAAGCGCGCTCACTTGCTTTCCCCAATACACGACGATGTCTATGAGTTCGGCCAAATCCGCGCCGCGGGCACCATAACTCGTTCCACTCACACAAGGGAGGTAGACAAAATGAAACTGACCAAGAGTTTAGGAATGCTATTGCTTGGCATCTGGCTCACCCTCACCGGGTTGATCGAGTTGCTCAGCTTTAGCTTCGCGGGGTTACCCCTCGTTATGGCGATCCTCGCTATTGCTGCAGGTGTCTTGATCTTGCTTGGCAGATAAGCCGTTCGGTTACACCCTTTTCCGTGACAGTGAGTTTCTAGCTGTATCAGGCTCATGTCCCTCTGCACTTGCAGCCGGCACACGTCCCCGACATGTTCTGGCCGCCTAACAACTCGCTGGAGCCGACCTGGCCAGCCCGGATCCTAGGCTTGCGTTCTATACTAGCCATGGGCTGGCCAGGCGGCTCAGCTCGAGGCCGTTAGGCGGCCGGTTCAATAGGGCTCTCCTGCGTAGCTCTGATACGTCGATGGTGAGAGAGCGTATGCTCACCCACAGCATTCTTTCCAGGAAGAAGGGAACGCTATTGAACCCAACCTTCCCCCAAAGGAGTAGCCATGAACAAGCCTAACCACTCGATTGCAGGGGTTGCTGAAGTAGCATTGCGTGTTCACGACCTTGCGTTGATGAGAAGGTTTTATGAACAAGTGATAGGTCTTGAAGTTCTACGAGAAATCGAAGAAAGCAACGGCACAGTTGTTTTCTACGCCGTCGGGGCAGAGCATGACCACCTGGCGCTTTTCGAGGAGAAATGGATAGATTGGTTCACACGCGATAAGTCTCCTCAAATCGACCCGAAGCTGACTACCCTTTCTCATTTTGCCTTTAGGATCGGGCTAGATGATTTTGAGTCTGAAAGGAGGCGATTGGCGCAACTCGGCATTGAGATCGTACACTCAAGTACATCCAGTTGGCTGCACTGTCGGATGTTCTACGTTTTCGATCCCGAAGGGAACCTAATCGAGTTCAACAGTCACGATGAGAGTCTGCGGTGATTGCGAGTCACCCCCTGTGATTCTGGCCGCCTAACAACTCGCTGGAGCCGACCTGGCCAGCCCGGTTCCTTGAATTGCGTTCTATACTAGCCCTGGGCTGGCCAGGCGGCTCAGCTCGAGGCCGTTAGGCGGGCAAGGCCCTCAGACAGGTGCGCTCCGACACGATGGCCACAACGAGGCATCTCCTCAGCCTTCTTGTTCTCTCCTACACATTGGCGAGCTGTGCGACGCCGCAGGCCACAGAGCCATACGAGAATCCGGTTTCCGGCGTGAGCTTAGAGAAGACCTCAGATTGGGATCTCGCGTACTACGAGAGAAGCGGCACTATTGTCCTTGAACCCAGAGCTGGCATGGCCACTCAGGGGTCCGCCCGTGTCGAAATCCAAGGCGGTGCCTGCACCGATACGATGTTCGACTCCGTGGAGGACCACCTCCGCGCTGACGTTGACAGATTGCGCGTTCTCTACGACTTGGATGCCCTCCCGATCATCGAAGGCCCATACGAACTCGAAGATGACCTCCGCCAAGTCACTACCGTCACGATCGCCATACCCACTTCATCCATTCCAGACGACTGGCCAACTAACCAGGTTGGAGGTCACGCACACGACGTTCTCCAGCCCATACACATCGTTGGGATACGGGACCAGCCAGGCTACTTCGTCATGGCCTGGATCTACCCAGGCAACAGCGCGGTCCTCAACGCGGAGGCAAAGGCGATCGTTCAGAGCATTCAATCACTATGTCCTCCCTTGCCCGCTTCCTGACCGCCCGCATCCCCCGAACCCTTGCCCGCCTAACAACTCGCTGGAGCCGACCTGGCCAGCCCGGGGTTAGCGAGTTCATGGTGCTAGACTTGGGCTGGCCAGGCGGCTCAGCTCGAGGCCGTTAGGCAGCGGCAGGACGAGCCGGCCGCCAGACAGGATATTGGTGTCGCGGAGCCCCACAGAGAGAGAAGCAAAATGCCTTCCCAATCCGCTTCGTCCGATGGCGTGCGCAAGCTGGTAGTGAATTGGATAGTCATGTGTTCGATCTCCTTCATCCCAGCCATAGCGCTAGCCTGGTTCTTTGTGTTCCTATTCGCCATCTTACCTGCCCTGGAGCTCGTATTCCTCGCTCCTCAGATAGCGATCCTCACCGTGTTTGCCATGCTCCAAGCACGCATGATCCGTCGCGTCGGTGCAGTCCCCAGAGGGTTTGCGGCAGCGACTGCCCTTGCCGTGATACTTGCCGCCGCCGTCTTTTCGTTTGGACCGGCAAACGCGCTCGAGCGCTCGATCTCCTGTGAGCTGAGCGACCTGCCCTTTGTCTCTTGCTCCCTGCTACTCGGAATAGCGGGATTCGCGGCCGTCGGCGCTGTCTTAGGCGGATCCTCAGGTCTAGCCCAATGGCACCTCCTGAGACGCGTCAACAGGCCGCTTCCCTTCCCTCCCCCCAGCTGGATCCCGGCCTCAGCAGCTGCCGTCGCCCTCGCATCAGCACTGATGATGGCCCTCCCGCTCCTGCCCATGCTCAGGGAGATGTCCTTCATACTCCTCCTGCCGGCGCTCTTCCACGTGTCGTTGGCGGTCACTCTCCTCCCCCAGACCATTCGACTCGTCCATCGGGGAATTGAGCATGAAGCCGCTGCCTAACAACTCGCTGGAGCCGACCTGGCCAGCCCGGATCTTGAGTTTGGCGCGATACTAGCCTTGGGCTGGCCAGGCGGCTCAGCTCGAGGCCGTTAGACCGCCGCCCTGCCTAGGGGGTCTCCAATGCTAGAGAAGAACGTTCCCGCACGACCAGCTCTCTCGACAGGCGATGTAATCGACCTCACCCTCACTGCAATCTCAGAGGCGCTTACCGGCATCGCGAGCTCCTGACAAAGCGCAGCTCTTCCTCTCGTTGGGCCATCTCCTTCAGCGCATGAGGAGTGGTAAGTTCTTGGAGACCCTCAGGGCTGAGTGGAAGGAGTACAGGGAGAAGGGCCGCGTCAAGGACGACTATGTCTTCACCGACCAGCATCAGGAATGTTTCCAAGAGCTGCTAGACTTCCTTGATAAGGACAGCCCAGACGAAGTCAGGTTTACCGTGCTCAAGAAGATCTTCCTCACCGCGGCCACAGAGACTGCTTCCACTCGCGACTCCCTACTTCCCCAGCAGTTCATGCGTCTATGCCGGGACCTAACATCCGGCGAAGTTCTCGTCCTGCTTGCCGCCCACACGGTGCCTAGACTTGGCGACCACTCCCAAGGACAGGGCGCAGGGCGTTGGCTAGAGGTACTCGCTGACGAGTCCGGACTTCAGTACTCCGATCTTGTAGAGATCCACGAGGCCACCCTGATTGCCAAGCATCTGTTCACTCCCCGCATCTACCAAGACAGGAGCGGGGTCAAAGCAAGCGCTCACGGTCGCCTTACCGCACTGGGCCATGCGCTCTGTGAGTTCATAGAAACCTACGACCTGGATCGGGCGGCGGCCTAACAACTCGCTGGAGCCGACCTGGCCAGCCCGGATCCTAGGATTTCATGCGATACTAGCCTTGGGCTGGCCAGGCGGCTCAGCTCGAGGCCGTTAGGCCGCTCGCGTCTGCACTGCCCCAGAACGAGCATTGGCAACACCAGACCGTTCGTCAAGGAGCACAAATGAAGACAGTCGACGAGATCAACGGTGTCAATGTCACCGAACTCCTGGGCTTCAGGGACGCGGTCATGCAGGACCCCACTAAAGCAGACCGCGATCCCGTACTGATCGCACATTGGCTCGGGGGCTCACGCTCACGGGTTGAGTTCAAAGACAAGGTCGTTCACATTGGCGGCGACGCCGAACTCAACCCTATGCAGATGTTCCTCGCTTCGCTGGCCGCGTGCGACGTGGATCTAGTAGCAATGCACGCCTCTTTCCTCGGCTTGAACATCAAGACCCTCTCAGTGGAAGCGACCGGGCATTTCAACGTCCAGGCGTACTTGGGTTTGGACAGCGCTCTTGGGTCCGGGTACGATGCGATTGCCTACACCGTGCGTCTTTCTGCCCCAGGCGTGACCCCGGAGCAGATTGCCATCCTGCGCGAGCGATGTGAGCGGTCATCACCGGTAGGCGACTCATTGACACGTGTCATTCCCTTGAAGCTGCAGTTCCAGGCTGACACGTAGCTTCGTTGGCGACGGAACACCGCAACAGCGAGCGGCCTAACAACTCGCTGGAGCCGACCTGGCCAGCCCGGATCCTAGGATTTCATGCGATTCTCGCCCTGGGCTGGCCAGGCGGCTCAGCTCGAGGCCGTTGGGCGGCCAAGTCCGCGCCGTGATAGCCTGAGCCTCAATCACGAGGGTTGAGCAACCCACAGATGCGCGACCCCTACGAAATCCTACAGGTCTCGCGAAACGCCGAGCGCGAGGTAATAGAGGCAGCATACCGCCGCCTGGCCCGGAAATACCACCCCGATGTCAGCCAATCTCCCAACGCCACCGCAACAATGAAGGACCTCAACTGGGCCTACGAGATACTTCGCGACCCCGTGGAACGCGCCAGGTACGACCGCAGTCGTCCTCCCGGCACGCCGCCAGGTGGCCAGGCCCCCTACGCCTCGCCTTCTTCTCCGCCTCCTAGGCAACATGCCCGCCCGGGCCTCGCGCCAAGAGCCATTTGCACCTCCGCCAAGAGCCACTGTTCCCCAGCGTCCATCCCTCGAGCGGTATTGGCCCTGGATCGCCCTTGCCGCACTCGCCCTCTATCTGGTCACCCGGTCTCCGGCTACCGGACAAGGCCCGCCCTTGCCAGCCGCGAATCCTCCGAGAGGCCCTACTCAAGACCCCTACCTCGACTGTATTGCTTGGCAGTCCGCGGAGTCCTTCGACGGCCAAGTCAAGTGCGTGCTCGGTCGGATCGTTGTTGTCACCTTTGAATTCGATTCGCTGTCCGGAGCCGATATTTGGACTGCTCATTTCAGCTTTGATCCGGAGAAGGACTTTCGGCTCGTCAGTGTGAATCGCGATATCTCTCGCTGGGAAGGACAATGCGTCGCCGCCTATGGCAAGCTGTCCGATCGCGACCTCATTCGGGAGTACGTCGACAACCCCCAGCCGTCGATGGTGGATGCGGATCCTTTCGACGACCGCGGGTTCTCGATCTCCAGTGCACCAGAGGAACACTGTTAGGGAGGCATACTTCCTGGCCGCCCAACAACTCGCTGGAGCCGACCTGGCCAGCCCGGCTCCTTGAATTGCGTTCTATACTAGCCCTGGGCTGGCCAGGCGGCTCAGCTCGAGGCCGTTCGGCGCTTCGTCAATGTGCCACAAACCCGGGGCTTCCCTACCGAGAGCCGCTTTCGAGAGTGCACCCCATCCCACTGTGGACGCCGTCCTGGCATCCGCAGCTGGCTTGACTACCCGCTCTCCACAGGCCCCTCCAACGGAGAATAGAGAGGAATGAGCAGGCGAGCAATTCTTGTCCTTGGCGCAACAGTGCTGCTAGGATGCAGCCTACTACTAGGATGTATCCTGCTGCTGTGGACCCCTGCGCTGGTGAGGGAAGTCGGTCTGGTTTCTGAAGGCGGACGGACGGGTGTAGTAGTCGTCGGAGGAGCAGATGGGGAATGCACTATGCCTCCGGACACATTTCAGGAAACCGACCTCCTAGGCACTTGGAGCGCTGGAAACGACCTTCAGAAGGACACCCTGATCCTCGAGGATGGAGGCTTCTATCGGCAGCTGCTCGAAATCGAGAGGCCCCCCTTCTCCTACGAGAGTGACCCGCAACGCTGGCGGGTAGAGTATAGAGATGGCAGCCCGCCTCTCCTGCATCTTGAGGGAATGCGGCTGTGTGTCTACAGCCTGTCCTCCAATTGCCCCCCTCCACCACAACAGGATCACTGGTACGACTACTGCAGCGATGCGATCGTAGAGGCCCATGGCGAAGGCGTTCTCCTCGTGGTTGGCGTACCGTCGCGATTCGAGCAGCCACCACGCGGTATCGAGTTGGCTCCACTGGTCAAGGACCCTGACAGCGGAGGATGGCCCTACCTGCTCCAGCCTTGAGTGGAGATCGGTCACTGAAGACAGCCCACCTCGCGCTCATCTTCAACACCAGCGACCGGCGCATCGGCCACTCAACACGCGCCCCTTAAACCATCCCCTCCAAGTACCAACTCCTCCACAACTCAGCGCCGAACAACTCGCTGGAGCCGACCTGGCCAGCCCGGATCCTTGAATTGCGTTCTATACTTGCCTTGGGCTGGCCAGGCGGCTCAGCTCGAGGCCGTTAGGCGCACAAGTAGATAGGAGCCGACGAGATGGACAAGAACTGATCGTGCGCTTCGCAATCCGAGAGGCTGATGGGCGTCGTCTTCTTGGGCGTCGCACTGTTCTGGTCAGCCGGGCGTGTCAACTGGTGGCCGGCTTGGGCACTTATTGCCATCACTGCCGCCTGGGTCGGCGCCACCGCACTGGTCATCATCCGTGGCAACCCCGCCCTCCTTGCCGAACGACTTGGGCCTCGCAAAGGCGCGAAGCGATGGGATACGGGTATCATGTCCATCTACGGTCTCCTCCAGCTCGCAGTGCTCGTCCTGGCCGGATTCGATCAGCGATACAGCTGGACGACCGGGGTCTCACCGCTACTCCAAGTCTCCGCACTAATCGGTTGCTCCCTCGGCTATGCCCTCATTGTGTGGGCAACAGCGTCCAATGCCTTCTTTTCCCAGATCGTTCGGATCCAATCTGAACGTGGCCACACGGTCTCTACCGGTGGCCCCTACCGCTACGTCCGTCACCCTGGCTATGCAGGATCTATCCTCACATCTTTGACCACGCCCATCCTTCTGGCCTCCAACGTAGCTCTAGTCCTTGGCGTGATGAGTGCCCTACTAATGATCATCCGCACCTTGCTTGAAGACCGGACTCTTCGACTGGAGCTCCCCGGCTATGTGGACTACACTGAACAGGTTCGCCGACGACTCGTTCCTCTGATCTGGTAGCTATTGTTCTCCCTCGACCTCCCACTGACATGGCCGCATCTAGAACCTGTGGAGGGCCCCTGTGCGCCTAACAACTCGCTGGAGCCGACCTGGCCAGCCCGGATCCTAGGGTTTCATGCGATACTAACCTTGGGCTGGCCAGGCGGCTCAGCTCGAGGCCGTTAGGCCGCATCCAAGGAGGGCACAACAATGGCCAAGAGAGCCAGAAGACGATCGCCCCTCAGGGATCTGCCCCTCCGCTTACCCGGTCAATCGATCCAGAACGAGATCGACCGTGTCTATGAAAACAGGGTTCTCTTCCCCGGGATCCTTACTTTGGCCTTCATTCTGCTCGCCATCGTCCAGTGGGTGTATCATCTGATTCCTGCTCGCCCAGACCCCTGGATCACCACCGTCGTCGCTCTCATCGCCCTTGCCTATACTCTAGTGTCGGGAACGCGCGCGGTCCGTCGAATGCGGTTATTGGCGCAAGCTCGTGACGGCGAGCGCATCGTCGCAGAACAACTAGATCGAATTAAGCAACAGGGCTCGGCGGTGATCCACGACGTTGTAGCGAACGGCTTCAACATTGACCACATCATCCTCTCAACCAAGGGGGTCTTCGTCGCGGAAACGAAGACACGATCCAAGCCCATGCGAGGATCTCCAACAGTTTCCTTCGATGGCACCGCTGTCGTTGTCGATGGGTTCAAGCCCGATCGAGACCCCGTCGCTCAGGCCAAGATGAACGCCAAGTGGGTCGCAGAGAATCTCAAGCAGAGCACCGGCAAGGCTTACCCGACGCGAGCGGTGGTCCTCTTCCCCGGGTGGTTCGTCCAACCACTCCCTCGAGGACTCGACGTGTGGGTGTTGGAGCCGAAAGCGTTACCCGCTTTCATCGAAAACGAACCGCCCAGACTCCGGGACGAGGACCTTCACCTAGCGGTCTACCATCTCCTCCGGATGGTCCGCCCGCGAAAGGATGCGGCCTAACAACTCGCTGGAGCCGACCTGGCCAGCCCCGGATCCTTGAATTGCGGTCTATACTAGCCTTGGGCTGGCCAGGCGGCTCAGCTCGAGGCCGTTAGGCAGCCAAGAGAAGGCTTCTCGCTGGCCATCAGGGAGGATACAGGCTATGGCCGAACCACGAATTACTTGCCCGAAATGCGGTCATCGGATCCCCGTAACGAAAGCCCTCACAGCGCAGGTGGAGGCCACTCTCAAGAAGGATTTCTCGCAACAGTTGGCTCAGCAAAGAAGACGGGCCGCATCCGAACTGAAGGCGACCCTGGACAGGGAGAGGGAGCGAATTGCGAAGGCCTCCTTCAAGAAGGCTAAAGCCGAAGCAAGGGAGAGTGTTTCCAGCGAACTTGCCACCCTGCGAAAGGAGATGAAGGCCCAAGAGAAATCAATCGCCCAAATGCAAAGGCGCGAAGCCAGTGTTTCCCGCAAGGAAGCCCTTCTCCGCAGCAGAGAAGAGGGCATTCAGTCCACCATCGCGAAGCAGGTGGACGCAGCCAAACGAAAGACCGCTGAGGAAACCGCAAGGTCTGTCACCAGTCAGTACCGCGACAGGGAACTCCAATTTCGAAAGACTGAGGCTGACCTTAAGAAGCAACTTCGCGAGGCGACTCAGAAGCTTGAGCAGGGCTCACAGCAACTCCAGGGTGAGGTTGAAGAACTCGAACTCGAGAAAGTTCCTTCGAATGTCCTTTCCTGGAGACGACATCTTGCCAGTACCTTCCGGCCGATCAGGTGCTGACATCCTGCAACGAGTGATGTCCCCCTCGGGGGTCGTCTGTGGAACGATCATGTGGGAATCGAAGAAGGCGAAGACCTGGCAAGCCGCGTGGGTCACCAAACTGAAGACCGATCAACGGACGGAGAAGGCCGAGGTGGCCGTTCTCGTGTCCTCAGCTATGCCCAAGGAACTTGCCGGCCAATTCGGACAGGTCTCAGGAATCTGGATCGCGCATCCGGACTTGGCCCAGCCTCTCGCCCTCGCCCTTAGAGCCAACCTCCTCGAGGTTTCCCGCCTCAAGCTCTCCGCTCAAGGCAAGACCGGCAAGATGGAGCTCCCTCTATCAGTACTTAATGAGCGTGGAGTTCAGGCAGCGAGTAGAAACGATCGTCGAAGCCTTTACTGCCATGAGCGAAGATCTTGCAAAGGAACGCCAATCCGCGCACCGGCAGTGGGCGAAGCGGGAGACCCAGATCCGATTGGTCGTCGAGAACCTCTCCGGCGCAATTGGTGATATCCAGGCCATCGCACCAGCCTTCCCCAAGATTCGGAGGCTCGAGCTTCCTGCCCCGGAGTCGGAGTAGTCGGCTGGCTGCCTAACAACTCGCTGGAGCCGACCTGGCCAGCCCGCGGTTAGCGATTGTGCGATACTTGACTTGGGCTGGCCAGGCGGCTCAGCTCGAGGCCGTTAGGCGTCCAGGCCGCTTCCACGAGGGGGTCGCTCATGCGCAATCCTGATTACCGCTCAGTCCGACTCGCCAACCTCGATCGGAGCGTTTGGCGATCCCTGCAGGCTTTCGCCGAAACGGCCGGGAAGTGGTGGCTCTCTGTCTGGGTGCTCGTCATACTTAGCGGAATAGTCGCCTTCGGTCTAACCGTCGCGAATGTCAGCAACTTCCCAACACCTCTATGGGTTGGCCTCCTGCTCGCTGGTCTTGTAGTCGCGCCGGCCGTCGCGTTCCATCAGATTCGGGTTGAACGAGACACCTTCGGGCAACTGTGGGACGATAAGCACGCGCTCGTTTCCATCCTTGCCGAGCTTGAGACCCTCCGCGGCAGAAGGCGCTCGGCTCAACATCGAGGGCATGAAGGCACGCAAGAAGGACAGCATCAATACTTGGGGCACCAGCGCTAACGCCTGGTACGACGCGGTGCTCGCTAAGCTAAGCGAGCTCCATCCAGCCGAAGCCGGCAACTTCCGCACTCTGGGCGTCTACACGCCCCGCGCCGTCGCAGGGGCTTTCGCCACCACAGCCCAGCACAGCAAGGACTTGGAGAACTTCGTCAGGCGGCTTGACATTCTAGGAGAGATACGTGACCGCTGGACCACCTCGTGAACAAGCAGATTTGCCTGGCCGCCTAACAACTCGCTGGAGCCGACCTGGCCAGCCCGGATCCTTCAATTGCGCTCTATACTAGCGTTGGGCTGGCCAGGCGGCTCAGCTCGAGGCCGTTAGGCAGAGCAGATGTCCCGATGAAGAGACCCCCACAAGGATAGTGACCATGCCCGAACCTTCGTTTCTTCAAGCCCTCCTTCAGCTGCTCTCGGACAACAAGGGCTATCCCAAGTATCAGCACGAACGGCGGATCGATCTCTTCCTCAACTACTTCCTGTCCGGGATTTTGGAGGCAACATTCGACTCACCGATTGACCTCGTAGTCCCAGAGTTTCCACTGAAGAAGACCGGCTCCAAGCAGACCACGAACGCTGACTACTTCGCCTTCTCAGCGAAGGACAACTTGGTCTTTCTGTGCGAGTTCAAGACTACCCATCGGTCCTTTGACCAGGATCAGTTGGAGAGGTACTACAAAGCTCAATCGGACGGATGGCCAAGGATCCTCGCTGACGTCGAGGAGGTCGCGGCCTCCTCAGCCCAAGAGAATGAGCCCAAGTACCGGAAGCTCTTAGAGAAGATACGCACAATTCCGCCGGACGTCGCGTTTCGGGTTGTCTATATCGCCCCTGAAGCCACCCGAGCGGCACTGGATGCGGCCGCCTCGCCCAGGGAGCACTCATTCCTATCACTCGAGGCCCTGCATACTCTTGAGATCGATTCACCTTACAAGGATGAATGCCTGGTAGTCCGATCCAGCATATGAGCCCGTCGTAGGTCGAGGCGTTCAGGGCCACGTTTCCTGATTCGGGAAGATCCAGTTGAATAGCCTCTGCCTAACAACTCGCTGGAGCCGACCTGGCCAGCCCGGATCTTGAGTTTCGTGCGATACTTGCCTCGGGCTGGCCAGGCGGCTCAGCTCGAGGCCGTATAGGCAGCATCCTCCAGCTGCAAAGGACCGAAGGGTTTCCGACGATGTCCCATCACACCCAAGCCTTGCCAATCCGCCTCGCGATCGCACTCGGCAGCCTCCTGGGAGGCGGGTACCTCCTAGGATCTGCCATAGGCTTCGTTGTTTGCGCGCTGCAGGACAGCCTCCTCGGCTATTGTTCGGCGATCTGGAATGGCGCAGCCATCGGCCTAGCGGTAGCCGCTGCCATCTTCGGCCTCATCTTTCCGCACCTCTTGCTTGGCCAACCTCATCCAGTCAGTAGGCGCGCCACTCTCATCGCATCAGCCGGCTGGCTGGCTGCGATAATCTCATGGCTCGCCTTGCACGCTTTGCTCGCTGACTTCCTTGAGCAATTGGGTTAGCTATGCTTCTCCAGAACCTGGCCTCCGCCATACTCATGCTGACCTTCTTGGTTCTGGCTCTTGCGGCCACGTGGGTGATCCCAGGCATCATCGCCGCCATTACCTCCGCCCTAGCCACCGCCCAGACAATCCCATCCTTGACTCGCCGCGACACCTTCGCCATTGCCCGGCACTGGTTTATCGGCCTAACAGTGGGCACCTTTGCTGGCGTCGCTGTCTATGTTCTCCTGGGCCTTGCCACCGTCGCGCTCAGCGTCCTCGCCATACGCATACCTCATGGTACATGGCTCTATCTGGACGTCCTTTTCACAGCGGTCTCCATCGCCGCAGGAGGCGCCTTCGCAGGCTGGGCGTCAGGGAAGCTGCTCATCCCTCAATTCGTTGCGACTCCCGACACGAGGCCGGATGCTGCCTAACAACTCGCTGAAGCTGACCCGGCGGGCGGCGCCTTTGGTGAGGCTTGAATTGCCCGCTGGCCTGGCGTAGAGTGGTGGAGAGTTGCCCGCTTCCGCCGGGCAGCTTAGCTCGAGGCCGTTCGGCATCCTAGGATCATTCCCCTAACGGCTAGTCGGCGGCCAGAGGCTCTTCCTTCTCCTTGCAGTTCATCTCGTTGGGTCGAGGCCGCTTCTGCCCGCCAGCTTGTCCGGCATCTCCACCGTCTCTCAGAAGCCAGCCCACTCTCGCCACCATTCGCACGGATACCATCGTCCAACTCGCTTTCCCGGCCAGCTGGCCATCGTGGGCCTGCCCTCGTCAGGCCGCGCTCGCCCTAGGGTCTCGCTTGTCCGAGCGAGGGTCGGCAGATGAAATCGAAGCCCCCTGCGCGCCTCCCCGCATCGACGCGAGCGAAGCCCCGCCAAGCCGTTCCGGCCACGCTCCTTCCTGCCGGTCGCAGGGCTGCCGAACCACTCGCTGGAGCCGACCCGGCCAGCCGGGTTCCCCTGATTTCCCGCTTCTGCTTGACTCAGGGTCCAATGTGCCGGATAGTTTTCCCTGACGCTGGTTCGCCTGGACTGTGCCGTTGGCAGCCGCCAGGTCCAGGAGTCAAGCTCGAGGGCCCTGGGACGGGTGGCTCCGCCGCCGGGGTCCGTGGCCAACTCTGGCCGGGCGGCTCAGCTCGAGGCCGTTAGGCGCACCAGCGCTGAGCCAGGAGCAAGGTTGCCAACGAAAAGTTGCGCTTATTGTGGGAAGCACGGCCTCCCCCTCACGAGGGATCACGTCTTCCCGGCCAACCTCTACCCTGACTCGCTTTCGCGCTCACCCGTCCAGCGCCTCACGGTTCTCAGCTGCCGGAGCTGCAATGCGGCCTGGTCCGACGACGAGGCCCACTTCCGCAACGTCCTCCTCATGTGTGGCGATCCTGGCCCCCTTCGCAAGGAGCTTTACCACGGCCCGATGATGAGGAGCTTCGACGAGGTCGATGGTCTCCGTAGGCTGGACGACCTTATCGCCCAATTCCGCCGTTCACCCGACGCCTCCCACGCGACGATCTTCCCAGGAGAAGATCCGCGTGTCTTGCGCATTGTGAGGAAGAGCGTCAGAGGTCTCTGCCACCACCACCGGCTAGACTCTCCTGTTCCCGACAACCAGGTCAAGGTCCAAATCGTCCCTTTCAAGATCCCCGGCACGTTCCTTGATCAGCTATCCTATGGCGAGCGCGACGCAGATGTCGTCCGTTATTGGTACGCCCTCTTTGACGACCCGAACGTCAAGTCCGCTTGGCTGATTTCAGTACTATGGGACGGTCATGTTCCTCGGTCGAGTCGAGGACCACCTAACGTGAAAAACTCAGGTGCGCCTAACAACTCGCTGGAGCCGACCTGGCCAGCCCGGATCCTTGAGTTGCGTTCTATACTAGCTCTGGGCTGGCCAGGCGGCTCAGCTCGAGGCCGTTAGGCGCCCGGCCGCGTGACGAATCAGGGGGTCCCAATGACTGCTGAATTTGAACTGGAAAAGTCCCGCCGCACGCAGCTGACGCAGTTGAATGAGCGGGTTCGAGCGCAGATGGCAACGCTTTGGCAAATGCCATTCGCGTACTTGGGCGTTGTCGCTATCCTTCTCGCTGCGCTTGCTGGCAAGCCTCGCCTCCTTCTGCCTGCCTCGATCTTCGTTGGAACTGCAGGCATCCTTGTGCTCTGGGCAATGGCCGGCTGGCTAAGATTCGGTCCACGACGCAGTCGATGCCATCAGCAATCTTGAGGAGGCGCTCGGGCTCCAACAGACTGCCCGAAAGCGACCATGGACGCACGCATTGCCGCACTTCCTCATCGTTGTGATCACGATCGGCGGTGTATTCGCGCTGGCGCTCGCACGATTCCCGGGCGCCTAACAACTCGCTGAAGCCGACTCGGCGGGCGTGCGGATAGGTAGGCGCTCGCTGCCCGCCGGCGAGGGCTATATAGAGGTTGTCTCGGCTGCTCCGCCGAGTTGGCGGGGGGCTTGTCCTGGTCGCTGACGGGGGCTACAGTGCGGGGAGCGTTGCCAGCTTCCGCCGAGCGGCTTAGCTCGAGGCCGTTATGCGTCGCCGGCCGCCCGAAAGACCCGTGGGGCTGGGGCGCCTTGCCCGCCATGTCCCAGCCAGCTAGCGCCGTCTCGCTGCCTCGGTCAGATCGGCCCGCCTCAACGCTTCTTCCAATCCAGCTCACGACGCCCTCCGCAGATTCCTTGCCCGCCCTCGCTGACCATTTGAAACGCACCTTGCCTGTGAAGGCGTATGGGGAAAGGCCTGTATCCCGAGTGTCGGAGTCCAGCGCTGCCCTCGACCCGGTCCGCGGCGAAGCTGAGCCTGGCCGCCATCGCGGCTGCGAGGGTGAGTCGGCGTCTGCCCGCCATGATGAGTCCGTTCAGGCGGACGAGGCCCGCGCGGTCGCTGCAATCGCGGTCGCGTTGATTGACTCGGCCCCGGCCTGAGCGTCGATGACCGGGTAGGGCGCTCGGCCCGCCGGCGAGGTCGCCGTGCTGGCGCCGATGTTGGGGCGAAGCATGCCCGCCAGCTCGCCGGGGTCAGATGCCCATTGCCCGCACGCTTCGGGCGGACCGGCGCCCCGCAGCCGGGGAACGCGTGCCTGCAGCGGGGAGGTACAGGAAGTCGTGGCTCCGCCGGATGTGGGTGCCGCATAACAATTCGCTGATGCTGACCCGGCGGGCGGGGCCTCAGGTGCTGCTTGCCTGGCCCGCCGTGGTGCCGTAGAGTACTGGTGAGCTGCCTGCTCCCGCCGGGCAGCATAGCTCAACCGTTGGGCTGCCTCACCACCGACGCCCAAGGGGGGAACAATGAACGAGGCTCAGCAATTCCGCCTGACCAGGTGGGGGATACCCGGCTGGACCGCCATCCTCGCCGCGATCGCGTTCTCTGTAGTGGATGTCGCACTCACTCCCCCTCGCGCCCTAGGCCCCTGCTCGAATCAAATCTCACCCTTCTCACCGCCGCAACCTCAATGTCGGCGGCCTCGGCCGCACTCCTGGCTGCAATTGCCGGTGTGCCACTCGGCTTCTGCATCTACCAGGCCTACTTCTGGCTCCGGTGGAACTCCCCCGTCTCCCGCGATGGCTTCCTCCCACCGCTTGTCGTCGGAAGGGAGGAAGACCTGGACCGCACCACCCGCGACTTGGCCCCGGATGACCTTACCAGGGGAGCGGCCTGGCGGGAGCGCTGGGTCAGCCACAAGCTCTACAAGACCGACCACGGTTGGCGCTGGCGGTATCTGGAGAACCTATTCACGGAGGCCGCCCAGTACATCGACACCGATCTCGCAGGCCTGAGTATCTATGCCCGCCACAGGACACTCCTTGACCTCATGCACACCCTCGGCGCGAGTTTGGCAGGCATCTATCTCGGATACCTGGCATACCTCCTAGCAAAGGTGAAGCTGGAAGTAGGCTCCGCTGACTGTCAATCTCATCATCACGGGCGCACCGCTTCTTATCTTCATCCTCTTCCTAGACAGGGAGGATCACGCCAAGAAGCGCCTCGAAAGACTATCCCCTGAGGCACCAACTGGGCCCCACAGCTACCCAGCGAACACGATCTTCAGTGCTCGTGTCTTCGGGAAGCTTCCACTCAGTCTCCGGGTCGCCCATCCCTCAGTCGTATTCCTGCTCGTTTGCGCTTCCTTCCTTTATCTTCTCACTCCCTCTCCCTATTCCTCTCACATTGTCCAGCCCCTAATCGCGCGCGGCAGTCGTTATTGCCGCGGCGGTAGTTGCCTGGTACTTCGCAAAGAGGAAGGCGCCACGCGACATCCGGTTGACCGAGACAGCACTCTTGCTCATCTCCCTTGCCATTGCATATTGGGTTGCCCATGCCCAATGGCTGGACTGTGCTCGCTTGGATTGGCCCTTCTACTGGGCCGTGCTGATCCTAATGGTCGCCAACCTGGCGTTCCTCAAGAACAGGCAGAATGTCCGCGACGATCTCCTCTCGCTTGAGTACTACACACTCCGCCGCTTCTTGGGTGATACTCAGCAACAGGATGCCACGCCTCCTGACTCGGGGGACGGGCGCCCAACAACTCGCTGAAGCTGACCCGGCGGGCTGGCGGCATAGGGTGGGGCGCCTGGCCCGCCGGCGTGCGCGACAATCAGGGGGAGTCTGCCCGCTTCCGCCGGGCAGCTTAGCTCGAGGCCGTTGGGCAGCCGTGGGGCTACGGGAACCGAAACTTGCTCGCCTCAAGGTACTCTGCTACCCGCTCGTAAGCTATCCATCGTCGGTCAAGCCGTTCCGCCACTGCCCCCGTGGTATTCGACCCGGCGAACGGATCAACCACAATGTCGCCTGGGCCTGTCAGTAGCTTGATAAAGAACTCGGGGAGTGCCGGAGGAAAGCGGGCAGGATGGACCTTTAGGCCAAGTTCCTTACATTTGAGCGTGTAGGCGTCATTCGCTGCATTGTTCCCGAACACAAGCATCTCATCAGGAACTTGCCCCTCGACGACATTCGGCGGAATTGCACCACCCGCCTCCACGCTGCTGAAAGAGCGCTTGACATGATGTCCAGAGGGTCGCACCGTGGACCGGAGTTCCCTTGCGGTTCAGCCGCTCCATATCATCGCTATACGGGCGGAGAACTTCTCGATTGTTCGCCTTTGGCCACGGCGTTTTCCCCAACCACCACACGTACTCCACCGAATCCCTGATCTGGATTCGCCTCACCGTAACCCACTCAGCGGGAACTGGCATCTTCGCCGGATTGAACCAGAGCACTCCTGAGCAAGCTTGAAGCCAACTTCCTCAACCAACGCCACGAGCAACTTGAAGTGATATAGAGAGCGTGTTGGCTCGCCCTCGTTGTAGCTGCCGCCGATATTGAGTACGAAGCTCCCATCTTCACTCAACACTCGCTGGATCTCGCGTGCAAATGGGAGGAACCATGCGACGTAGTCTTCCTTCCTTGCGTTCCCATACTCCTTCTTGAAGTGCAACGCATAGGGGGGAGATGTCAGCACCAGGTTCACACTCTCCGACGGCAGCGCCGCCAATCCCTCAAGCGAGTCCCCCAGGTATGCCGCCCCCAGACTGGTCCGGTACAGAGGCCTCGACCTTCGGTAGCATCTCGGCCACATGTTCGCCTGCCGCGAAGATCCGGAGTTGGCCAGCGTTGCTCAGGTTGCGTGCACGCTCCATCTTGGTGTACCCTCTCCCAAGCTCTATGTCTGCTAGCCGCCGTTATCCATCGATGCATTCTACCATAATAGGTTGACGATGTCAACCGATTACCCGACTGGAACCGTTTGACCCTGCCGACTGGATCTCCCAAGCTGAGGCCGCACGCCTTCGGGGAGTATCGCGCCAGGCGATCTGGCGGCTCATTTCGAGAAACCGAATCAGGACCGTCGCAATTGGCGGCCACAGGTTCGTGAATTGCGCCGACATCCTCGCCTTTGAGCGCATGTCGCCTGGGCGACCATCCACCAAGATAACCTATGCCAAGTCTCGATGATGTCCGGTACATCCTCGGCCAGTGCACTGACGAGCAGCGAATTCAGGTCCTCAAGGAACTGAGGGCAAAGTACGCCGTTCACCCGCTTGAGACTAAGCTCAACACAACCGCCGAGGTGATTCTTGATGCCATTGACCGCTCAAGCGACCTAACTCAGCGTGGAGTGCGCGGCGTAATCGCCGAATCCGCGTTCAAGATCAATGTCCTCTCCCGGCTCGCTAAGTGGGCGGATACAACCCCTGTCGGGGACACTCCCTACGACTACCGGCTACAGGATGGCAAGGGAGCCGTAACCGTTCAAGTCAAGATGCAGAGGCAGAAGGCCCACCGGCCGATGATCGCCAACGAGGCCTACGCTCGGTTTCCCACCGACATGCACGTTGTCGAGACGCAGCGCACTCGCGGCGGCAAGGACGCCTCAACAGGACAAGACACCCGACCGTATTCCTTCGGGGAATTTGACATCCTCGCTGTCTCTCTTCACCCATCCACAAACAACTGGTCCACCTTCCGCTACACGGTTTCAAGGTGGTTGCTTCCCAGGGAAGATGACACGTCTCGGATTCTAAATTCCAGCCGCGTCATCCGAAGCATCCGCGGCGGACGGCTGCAGACCGATGGACAGCGACTTCGGAAGAAGTGGGTCGGCTTGGCACAGGTCCGGACAGGTACGCAAGATCCCCTCGTGACCCCCATGTACCCGGCTGCCCAAACAACTCGCTGAAGCTGACCCGGCGGGCGGCGCTTTCGGGGCGGCTTGCTGGGCCCGCCGGCGTGCCGTAGAGTAGGGAGCAACTCGCGCTTCCGCCGGGCAGCTAGCCATTGAGGGGCCGTTACCGCAGCGAACTGGTCCTCGCGCTCGGCCCGGAGCCCCTATACGCGAAATGGAGAAGCGTAACCCCCTATTCCTCTATCTAGTCCTGGTCTTGACGACCGCTGGCTGCTCCGACGTCCCCTCTTCCACCCAGGCAGCTCCGCGCACCGGTATTCCCTATGTTGACACGGTGATCGAAGCTGCGGAATCCGGCGACCGAGCCGCTCTTGAGAGCCTCGTCCACCTGAGCACCTTCCCTTGCACAACTCGGGAGGGGTTTGGTGGGCCTCCAAAGTGTCTGCCTGGAGAGTCCGAGGGCACCCTTGTGCAAGCCCTGCCGGTGCTCGGAACTGAGGGAGGCCACGTAAGGGAGGTCGAGCTCGATCAGTGGGAAAGGATCGGCGCAGCTAGGCTGGTGGCCGTCTACAAGACAAACCCGGCGACCTACGCTGACGAATTCTTCCCAGCAGGCGAGTTTGCAGTGGTCTTGCTCCCGGCCGACTCTCAAGGGCTCCTAACTCTTCAAGTCACCCCGGAGGGCATAGTCAGGTTTGACCACGCCTTTGGCCCTACGCTCCACCAGTTGTTTTCGGAACACGAAGAGGACTTCCTTCTTGGGCCTTTCGACATCATCGAGTAGGCGTTGCTCTGCCGAAAGTCCCGCACTAGGCTCGCTGCCTAACAACTCGCTGGAGCCGACCTGGCCAGCCCGGATCCTTGAATTCCATGCGATACTAGCCCTGGGCTGGCCAGGCGGCTCAGCTCGAGGCCGTTCGGCATCCTAGGATCATTCCCCTAACGGCAAGCCCGCGGCCGAAGGCTCTTCCTTCTCTTTGCAGTTCATCTCGTCGGGTCGAGGCCGCTTCTGCCCGGCAGTTTGCCCAGCATTTCCACTATCTCTCAGAAGCCAGCCCACTCTCGCCACCGTTCGCACGGGTACCATCGTCCAACTCGCTTTCCCAGCCAGCTGGCCATCGCGGGGATTGCCCTCGTCAGGCCGCGATTGCCTAGGGTCTCGCTTGTCCGAGCGAAGTCGGCAGATGGAATTGAGGCCCGCTGCGCCCCTCCCCGCATCGACACGAGCGGAGCCCCGCCAAGGCGTTCTGGCCACGCTCCTTCCTGCCGGTCGCAGGTCTGCCGAACAACTCGCTGGAGCCGACCCGGCCAGCCGGGTTCCCCTGATTTCTCGCTTCTGCTTGACTTAGGGTCCAATGTGCCGGATAGTTTCCCCTGACGCTGGTTCGCCCGGGCAGTGCCGTCGGCAGCCGCCGGTCCAGGAGTTCAGCTCGCAGGGCCCTGGGACGGGAGGCTCCGCCGCCAGGGTCCGTCGCCAACTCTGGCCGGGCGGCTCAGCTCGAGGCCGTTCGGCATCCTAGGATCAATCCCCTAACGGCAAGCCCACGGCCGAATGCTCTTCCTTCTCTCTGCAGGTGATGTCGTTAGGTCGAGGCCAACTCCGCCCGCCAAGTACCCGGCATCTCCACTACCTTCAGAAGCCAGCCAGTCCCTGCCTCCGCTGGCACGGCTACCATCGTGTAGCGCTCATCCCGGAGACCGAGCCATCGCCTTCCTGCCCTCGTCAGGCCGCGCTTGCCCAGGATCTCGCCCGTCCACGCTGAGCCGGCGAATGATCTGAAGCCCAGGCCAGCGCCTCAACAGATCGAGGCGCCCAGCGCCTGCCAAGTCGTTCCGGCCACGCTCCTTCCTGCCGGTCGCAGGGCTGCCGAACAACTCGCTGGAGCCGACCCGGCCAGCCGGGTTCCCCTGATTTCTCGCTTCTGCTTGACTTAGGGTCCAATGTGCCGGATAGTTTCCCCTGACGCTGGTTCGCCCGGGCAGTGCCGTCGGCAGCGGCCAGGTCCAGGAGTCAAGCTCGAGGGCCCTGGGACGGGAGGCTCCGCCGCCAGGGTCCGTCGCCGACTCTGGCCGGGCGGCTCAGCTCGAGGCCGTTAGGCGGATGAGCCGAGCCTCTCCGAGATTGAAGAGAACAGCGATGTGGAGGTGTCCTATGGTGGCCATACGATCCGGGGTTCTGTTGATGGCCCTTGCTGTCGTGACGGGCTCCCTGGCCTGCAACGCCTACGACCTGCTCGGACAGGACACTCCAGACTACGAACTCGAGGCGGAGGTCGCGACCGAGATTGCTGTTCAGCGAAAGTCACGGCGACTGAAGCGGCCCTTTCCACCCTCAAGGCTGAAGCCACGGCCGTCGCGTCGTTCTCATTCGCTTCGCTCCAGGTTGCCAATGGTTGGTGCTTTCCAAAGACTTCTCCCAACAATGCCACCCAGCTCTGTGGCTACGACCTTAGCTGGGAGATCCAGTATCCAGAACACGCCCTCGAGTGCCTCCATTCAATGTGAGTTCTCCCACGCAGGCGATCCCAGCTATCCCACCAGCCAGATAGCTCACAACATCGCAGACACTGCACCTGGCGTCTGGTCATACACCACCCAGCTTGGCGGGCCTTACCCAGGCCTTGCGATATACACTGAAGGCATTGCCTGCAAGCTGTTCGAATGGGACCCAATCGCCAACCAGACTGGCGATGAACTAGGGTCGATTGAGGCCACCTTCGACGTCCCCTCACGACATTGAGGGAGTAGTTTCCATCCGCCTAACAACTCGCTGGAGCCGACCTGGCCAGCCCGGATCCTTGAATTGCGTTCTATACTAGCCTTGGGCTGGCCAGGCGGCTCAGCTCGAGGCCGTTAGGCGTCAGGAGCCGCGGCCGCCCGCTTCGTCGGCCATCAATCCCCTTGCGAGGTTCCAATGAGCATGGCACTCTCTACAGAACCGACCTCGGCTAACGCTGAGGCGCTACTAAGCTCCTGGCGGAGGCCCGAGTCGGTTGCGGGTTATGAGCAAGACCCTCACCGCAGATCAACATCGAATGCCGTTGGGCGATGGAGAACGTTCATTCTCCGAAGACTTGGCGCACCTACTCAACTCCAGCGCGGTCGCCGAAGCGATCTTCATGGCTCTGGTAGCCAAGGAGCCTATCCTTGTAGAGGTCCATCCCGAACGCCAATTCGGGAACTTCTCCGCTTCGATCAGTTGCCGCTGGCCGACCTATTGGGATACTTCAAGCTTCGGCGTACAATCCTGTTCGAATGTCCTGAAGTCGATCAAGGATAACGACTGGTCGAGAACAGCCCGGGAACAAGGGAAACAGCGCTGGCAGTCCGTCTATTGGCGAGCCCGAACTTTGGCGATGCACGACTGCATTCACCTCTCTGATCTTGAGCGCAAGCTTCGGCAGAAACGCTCTGCCGCCTAACAACTCGCTGGAGCCGACCTGGCCAGCCCGGATCCTCGAGTTGCGTTCTATACTAGTCTTGGGCTGGCCAGGCGGCTCAGCTCGAATCCGTTAGGCAGAAACAACTACCACACGATCCATATGAGAAACAACATGACAGCCCCCAGAGGTCCAAACGTACTTATCGATAAAGTAAGTCCTGAACGAGCAGATCGCCGTTCATGAAGCCATCGTCGAAACTGGCGCTGAATTGTTCGCATGGGGCATGATCCCGAAGCCCAAATTGTCACTGGAGGAGATTGAAGAAGGCGCAAGGGCATTCCTCAAACTCTGGGAAGAAGAACGATACCTATACGTTCCATGTGATTGATGAATCAGCAAATCAGTTTGTCGGAACGGTGCTTCTGAAATCAAGTGGATCGGAAATATCAGATGGCGAACTTGGCCTACTGGGTAAAGGTCCAGTCGCGCAGGGAGAGGGAATCGCAACAAGGGCTGCAACCCTTGCTGCTCGGTATGGTTTCGAGCATTTAGGCCTTCACCGTATAGAGATTGTTGTCAGCGAAGACACGCAGGTAGTCTATAGGGACGCTGAAAAGCTAGGTGCAGTTAGGGAGGGTCTACTTCGAAATCGTATACAGCTGGAAGGCTCTCCATGTGATGCATATATGTATTCCCTGATTCCAGAAGACTTATCGACATTCAAGTTTTCTGCCTAACAACTCGCTGGAGCCGACCTGGCCAGCCCGGAGCCTAGGATTTCGTGCGATACTAGTCCTGGGCTGGCCAGGCGGCCAGCTCGAGGCCGTTAGGCGTCTAGGGGAGGGCCGCGATGAATGACAAGCCTAAGCCCCGGACCGTTTCCCCAGGGAGTACCTCGTCCTTCCCCTGGCGGTCATTGCCGCTCTGGCTTATGGCTTGCCATCCGGGCCATCCTAACCCAGGAGTACTTCGCTTATGGCACACTCAGCCTAAGCTTCTTCTTTCTCGCTCCCCAGCCTTGGGAGCCATTACCATCGCGCTCGCGCCCCTACCCGAGACTCAAGTCCTGGCCGTTCACGAGTCTTTGCCCCTTTGATCCCGCCCTCATCGCTCTTCGCGATCGGCGCGTGTCGCGTTGGGAGCTCTGGGTCTGCGTCTCATCCTCGCGACGCCCCTCTTCATAATTCTTGCGTCCCTCGGCGGCGTGGTAGCCCGAGTGGTAAGGCTCAAGAAGTACGCGACAGACAAGCCAGGGACCCTCCTGCTTCTGATCGCTCTTCCTCTCCTTGTCTCCCCGGTTGAACGGTTATTCCCCAACGTCGACTGCAGTCCGACAAGTTCATTCCCAGCTCTCATACGTGCTCCCGCCGAAGTCGTGTCGGCCAAGCATCACAAATCTCGATCCAATTGGCGAGAGAGAAGCTGAGCCTGCCCTCTTCCGTCTTGTCGCCTGCCGCGTCCCCTGGAAGCTCATTTGGCCTGCACACGGAAGTTCGTTGCGTCCGTCGCGGATCATGGGAGCACGGCCTCGCATTCGATGGAACGATCGCCCTCATCGAACCGCCGTCACGCTACTGGGTGCTCCTTGAGGCATACGTCACCGACGTCGAGCCATCTTTGGCGCCGCTCGCCGAAATCGGCGGCTCTGCTTTCGACATGGTCGATGACGGCTACGTCATAAAACCCATCGACGAAGAACAGGTCATCCTCCACATCTATAGCTCGTATCGCATCACATCGGGGATTAACCCCTACGCCGATCCTTTTGGCTTGACGTCTTACTCCAGACATCCCGGCGCATACTACTTCGCATTGAAAAAGCCAGGAGCGAGATCCCGGTCGGGTGACGATACGCCGCCTAACAACTCGCTGGAGCCGACCTGGCCAGCCCAGGACCTTGAATTCCATGCGATACTGGCTTTGGGCTGGCCAGGCGGCTCAGCTCGAGGCCGTTAGGCGTCCAGGCCGCTTCCACGAGGGGGTCGCTCATGCGCAATCCTGATTACCGCTCAGTCCAACTCGCGACCTCGATCGGAGCTTGGCGATCCCTGCAGGCTTTCGCCGAAACGGCCGGGAAGTGGTGGCTCTCTGTCGGGTGCTCGTCATACTTAGCGGAATAGTCGCCTTCGGTCTAACCGTCGCGAATGTCAGCAACTTCCCAACACCTCTATGGGTTGGCCTCCTGCTCGCTGGTCTTGTAGTCGCGCCGGCCGTCGCGTTCCATCAAATTCGGGTTGAACGAGACACCTTCGGGCAACTGTGCGACGATAAGCACACGCTCGTTTCCATCCTTGCCGAGCTTGAGACCCTCCGCGCAGAAGGCGCTCGGCTCAACATCGAGGGCATGAAGGCACGCAAGAAGGACAGCATCAATACTTGGGGCACCAGCGCTAACGCCTGGTACGACGCGGTGCTCGCTAAGCTAAGCGAGCTCCATCCAGCCGAAGCCGGCAACTTCCGCACTCTGGGCGTCTACACGCCCCGCGCCGTCGCAGGGGCTTTCGCCACCACAGCCCAGCACAGCAAGGACTTGGAGAACTTCGTCAGGCGGCTTGACATTCTAGGAGAGATACGTGACCGCTGGACCACCTCGTGAACAAGCAGATTTGCCTGGCCGCCTAACAACTCGCTGGAGCCGACCTGGCCAGCCCGGATCCTTCAATTGCGCTCTATACTAGCGTTGGGCTGGCCAGGCGGCTCAGCTCGAGGCCGTTAGGCGTCCAGTCCGTTCCGTCGGATGGCGGGCATTGCGTGATCACTTGCCATTCTGTATGATTCAAGTCGTTCAGGCTAGTTGTCCACGGCACAATCCTCTGGGGCACGTATTGCATGCCACGATAGAATGGGGACAGAAAGGAGGCATTACGTCACCCCACTGGCCAGCGAGCACAGTAAGCGATGGGCACTCGTCCGAGGGAGCATTCATTCTCCAGGAGGCTACAAGATGGGACTCCTAACGTGGCTTGTTGTCGGCGCAATTGCCGGTTGGCTTGCAGGCAACGTGATGAAGGGATCCGGATTCGGCCTGGTTGGCGATATCGTGGTCGGCATCATTGGGGCGGTCGCAGGCGGATGGCTCGCTGGCACCTTCTTCAATCTTCCGAATGCCATAAGTGGGTTCAATTTCACCACGCTCATCGTAGCATTCCTTGGCGCAGTAGTTGTGTTGTTCATCGTTCGTTTGTTCAAGCGCTAGCATCGCCAACGGGGGCGGTGGCGAAAGGAGAAGCACTACATCGATAAGCCAACCGCGCTAACTTGTTTCCCACAGTGCACGACGACGTCCGTGAGTTCGGTCAAGTCCGCCGCCGCGGGCACGACATCTCGGTTTGCTCATACAAGGGAGGAAGACAACATGAAACTGACCAAGAGCTTGGGAATGCTATTGCTGGGCATCTGGCTCACCCTCACCGGGTTGATCGAGTTGCTCAGCTTTAGCTTAGCGGGGTTACCCCTCGTTATGGCGATCCTCGCTATCGCCGCAGGTGTCTTGATCTTGCTTGGCAGATAAGCCGCTCGGTTACACCGTTTTCCGTGACCGTGAGTTTCTAGCTAAATCAGGCTCCACGTCACTCTTCACTTGCGGCCGGCATACGTTCTCGCCAAGCTCTGGCCGCCTAACAACTCGCTGGAGCCGACCTGGCCAGCCCACGGTTAGCGTTTGCGCGATACTAGTCTTGGGCTGGCCAGGCGGCTCAGCTCGAGGCCGTTCGGCATCCTAGGATCACTTCCCTCAACTGCACGCCGCGACCGAGAGCTCTTCCTTCTCTCTGCCATTGATGGCGTCGGGTGAGGCCCTCCGCCCGCCAGGTCGCCCGCATCTCAGCTCTGCCCTCTCGAACCTGAGCTGCCTTCGCCTCCGTGGCACGGCTACCATCGTGCAGCGCTCTCTACGGGACCAGCGGCCTCGCGCCCCTGCCCTCGTCACGCCGCGCTTGCCCGGATCTCGCCCGTCCACGCAGAGCCGGCAGATGAGGTCGAAGCCAGCTCAGCGACCTCAATAGATCGAAGCGCCCAGTGCCTGCCAAGTCGTCCAGGTTACTCCCCTCCCCTCCGATCCAAAGGCTGCCGAACCACTCGCTGGAGCCGACCCGGCCAGCCGGGTTCCCCTGATTTCGCTGCGTCACTTGACGCGAGGCCCAATGTGCTGGATAGTTTCTCCGGAAGCTGGTTCGCCTGGACCGTGCCGTCGGCCGCCGCCAGGTCCAGGAGTCAAGCTCGAGGGCCCTGGGACGGGCCGGTTCCGCCGCCAGGGTCCGTGGCCAACTCTGGCCGGGCGGCTCAGCTCGAGGCCGTTAGGCCGCCCCCGCCTGCTCGTCCTCGGGCAGCTTTGGTCACGGGAAGAAACGGAATGAACCACTCCTCCAGCGGCGAGGAAGAAGTGGGTGAGGCATATCGCCAGCGGGCTCCTCCTACGACGAGACCGTGAGGCTGTTCGATCTCTTCGCTTGGTTCGGTTTCAACATATCCGGGTGGCGTAGGCACTGCGGTTTCAGAACTAGGCTTGAAGGCCGGCGACACCGTTGTAGACATCGGGTGTGGCACGGGCCTCAACTTCCCTCTCCTGCATAGCGCAGTTGGTCCACGAGGCGTGATCGTCGGTGTCGACATAAGCGAGGCGATGCTCTCCCAGGCGCGCGCCTCGGCTGAAGCCAACGAATGGGCCAACGTCCAGCTTGTTGTGCGCCGACGCCTCCCAATTCGAGTTCCCTCCACGTGTGCAGGCCGTCTGTGTCGACCTACACCTTGACTCTGATCCCCGGGCCCGAGCGCGTTGCTCAACGCCGCTGAGGCCCTTTCCCCTGGTGGGCGGCTCGTCATCCTCGATATGGCCTGGCCTCGATACGGCCCCTTCTGGTGGCGTCACGTCCTGTTCTTCTTGCGTTCCTATGGAGTAACGGCAGACGTCCTCAGACGCCGTCCGTGGGATGTGGTCCAGAAAGCGATGCAGAAAGGTTTCGCGACGTTTCTCAGAGGACGTTTTGGTTCGGCTTCTTCTATCTTGCTGCCGGAACCGCACCCAAGCCGATTTCGGGGGCGGCCTAACAACTCGCTGGAGCCGACCTGGCCAGCCCACGGTTAGCGTTTGCGCGATACTGGTCTTGGGCTGGCCAGGCGGCTCAGCTCGAGGCCGTTCGGCATCCTAGGATCATTCCCCTAACGGCAAGCCCACGGCCGAAGGCTCTTCCTTCTCTTTGCAGTTCATCTCGTCGGGTCGAGGCCGCTTCTGCCCGCCAGTTTGCCCAGCATTTCCACTATCTCTCAGAAGCCAGCCCACTCTCGCCACCGTTCGCACGGGTACCATCGTCCAACTCGCTTTCCCAGCCAGCTGGCCATCGCGGGGATTGCCGTCGTCAGGCCGCGCTTGCCTAGGGTCTCGCTTGTCCGAGCGAAGTCGGCAGATGGAATTGAAGCCCGCTCCGCCTCCCCGCATCGACGCGAGCGGAGCCCCGCCAAGGCGTTCTGGCCACGCTCCTTCCTGCCGGTCGCAGGTCTGCCGAACAACTCGCTGGAGCCGACCCGGCCAGCCGGGTTCCCCTGATTTCTCGCTTCTGCTTGACTTCGGGTCCAATGTGCCGGATAGTTTCCCCTGACGCTGGTTCGCCCGGGCAGTGCCGTCGGCAGCCCAGGTCCAGGAGTCAAGCTCGAGGGCCCTGGGACGGGAGGCTCCGCCGCCAGGGTCCGTCGCCAACTCTGGCCAGGCGGCTCAGCTCGAGGCCGTTAGGCCGCCTCACACGGTCCGACCTGCGCCTCCTCCAGCCCGAGACGCCAAGTGAAGACATTGTGGATTCCATATCTAGGGAGGGCCCCCGGAAGTTGCGTTACTCGGGACTTGCACTCTAGAACTCTTTGCCTACCCTTGCGGTACCCGCCTTCACCCAGTTCCACTATCTTCGTCCGGGAGGACCCGAACTGGCCATGCAAGCTATGTCGGAAGGAACCGCTTCTCCTCTTCGTCCAACTCGGGGGCACTGGCGCATCGCTTCTCTGGCCCCACCCCAAGCATGTCTTATGGGAAGTCTCCATTCTCAAGAATGCCTCTTGCGCTCCTCACGACCTTGATCCTCGCTGGATGTCTCCCACCGACTGCCGTTCCTTTCCAAGCAACCGCCTCGCCCACTCAGCCAGGCTCCATTCCTCAGGCGCCAACCAGCACACCCACGCAGCCGAGCGTGGCCCCGCTCCCTTACCTAGCCTTCGCCAGTGGCCTAGCATCCGACTTCACCCAAGGCGACATCTGCAATCTGGAGCTGCCCTTCGTCCTGAAAGGGGATGCTCTGCCCATCAGTAGCGGCCTCATCGCGAGTTTCACGCCGTCAAGCTCCACACAGGGGACCTACACCTTCACGAACAATGTCGCCGGAGGCTGTGTTGACTCCTCGAGTGGTACCTACGGCGTTACGTTCTATTCCCTTGGTGAGGGCGACATCTTGATGACAGGCCTTGCGACGCGCGACTGCGGCGGTCTCACTGCCTTCTCCGGGATAACTGAATTTCGCATCGCAATCCGTGAGGCTCCAGGCATCGCATGTCCGTGACGCTGAACCCCGAGAAGCGGATCCTCTCCTGCTCCCTTGGCCAGTTCGTCCCGTCCTGGCGGCGGCCTAACAACTCGCTGGAGCCGACCTGGCCAGCCCGGATCCTTGAATTGCGTTCTATACTAGCCCTGGGCTGGCCAGGCGGCTCAGCTCGAGGCCGTTCGGCATCCCAGGGTCTCTTCCCTCAAGGAAACCACCTCAAACGAGAGCCTTCCCTTCACTCTGCCATTCATCGCGTTGAGTCGAGGCTCACCTCGCCCGCCAGAGTGCTCGCATCTCAACTCCTTCCCTCTCAGCACCCAGCGCCTCCGGGATCTACGGGTAATATCGTGCAGCGCTCTCCTGACGGGTCCAGGCCATCGCGCCCCTGCCCTCGTCAGGCCGCGCTTGCCCAGGATCTCGCCCGTCCAGGCTGAGCAGGCAAATGAGGTGAAGCCACTTCTGCGCATCAGTAGATCGAGGCGCGCAGTGCCCGCCAAGTCGTTCAGGCCACGCCCCTTCCTACAGGTCGAAGGCTGCCGAACCACTCGCTGGAAGCGACCTGGCCTGCGAAGTCTCGCAGCCAGGTCGCTTCCGCTTGACTCGCGGCTCTTCGTGGTAGATAGTCTTCCCGGACAAGGGCCCGCCCGAGTCGTGCCGTTCCGGGAGGCTAGGTCCAGGAGTCGAGGGAGCTGGGCCGTTGAATCTGGCGCCGCCGTGAAGGCCTTCTGCCCGAGGCGGCCAGGCGCTTCAGCTCGAGGCCGTTGGGCGGTCGCCGTCCACTGGCCTTCCAGCTGTAACAACTCAAGACCGTCCAGGTCCACTCGCAGACCATGCTGAACTCTATCTTTGCCAGAATTGCCCTCCTGTTCAGCCCCTCCCGACGATACCGTGGTCGCGTGCTCCGCTACTTCGAGAGGAAGAGGCGCGCACGCTTGGATGTTGTCGAGAGGGCAGCCCACCTTGGTACCCCTCCGCCAAGCGATCTTGAGCCTTTTGAAGCAGTCGCAGCCTTGACCCTGTATCTCGGCTCAACGAGCACACCGATTGAGACCCTCTTCGACGCGCAGCCTCCCGAACTCAGAGTGGGGCCGTCTGTTCGGCGAGGATCTATTCTTGGCCATCGAAGCAACGACCATCGACTTTCGCAGTCTGGGATGGGACTACCTATCCTGGAGGCTGCTCAAGGCCGGCAAAGTCCTCGCCGCAAGCGCCTCTCGCCCTGAGTTCACTAGTCGGTTCCAGGAGCAACTCGACCGGCAGGTGCGAGGCAAGACATCCCAAGCGCGGCCAACGGTCTGGTTTTGAATGGCGCCGCCCAACAACTCGCTGGAGCCGACCTGGCCAGCCCGGGTCTTGAGTTCGCGCGATACTAGCCCTGGGCTGGCCAGGCGGCTCAGCTCGAGGCCGTTAGGCCGCTTGCTCCGGTTCGGCCCACGAGATAGAATCGCGTGGCCTGGCACATCATCACGATCAGAGAAGGATTCAGGTATGGCGGTTCAATCCCCTCCCTCACAGCCACAACCTATTCCCTCGGACGTCTCCGCCGCGGCCACAACATCCTCATCCTTGAAATCATCTTCGGCTTCTTCGGCCTGCTTGGCATAGGCCATGTCTACTCCGGCCGGACGCCGCTCGGCATCGCCCTCCTGGTAGGCTGGTGGCTCTACGTCCTCGTTGCGGGACTGATCTCGACGATCACGGCAGGTCTAGCCGCGTGCCTCTTCACTCCCATATACCTCGCCGTCCCGATACTTTCAGGAATCCAAGCTTCGGCATACACAAGAAGGGCCCAATCCACTGGAAGCTGGGAGAGGGTCGCGCTCGTCGGGGGTATCGGCTGCCTCGCGGTCGTCACAGCCTGCCTGCTTGCAGTCTTCGCCGTCGGCGGGCTAGCCGCACTCGGTTCGATGTTTCAACAATAGCAATGGCCAGTGCCGCTTGCGCAAGAACGCAAGCGGCCTAACAACTCGCTGGAGCCGACCTGGCCAGCCCGGATCCTTGAATTGCGTTCTATATTAGCCCTGGGCTGGCCAGGCGGCTCAGCTCGAGGCCGTTAGGCGGAGCGGCCAAGCTCCGTCAAGAAGGGGAATCCAGATGTCCCTGATCATGCTCCCTTCCATCAAGGTCATGTACACAACTGCTGAGGAGCCCACGGGTGGCATCCCAGGCGCCTGGGATCGCCTGGAGAGCAGCCTTCCCTCCCTCAAGGGACGCAAGTTCTACGGCACGTTTCAGTTCCCCGAAGGTCCATACCGCGCTTGCGTCGCGGTCACGGACGAGGATACTGGCCAGCTACCAACCCTAGAGCGCTGGACCATCCCCGGAGGGGAGTTTGCCCAACTCAAACTTGCGCATTGGGAGCAGAATCCCAGCAAGATCAGAGTTGGCTTCGCGGAGTTGGCCGGCAGGCATGCGCCCGACAGAACCCGCCCAAGTATCGAGTTCTATCGACGACAGAACGAAGTAGTTCTCTACTTACCAGTACTCGGGACGAACCAGGACAGAGTCTAGGGTTGGATCCTGCTGCATCTGATTTCGCTCCGCCTAACAACTCGCTGGAGCCGACCTGGCCAGCCCGGATCCATGCATTTCATGCGATACTTGCCCTGGGCTGGCCAGGCGGCTCAGCTCGAGGCCGTTGGGCGGTCGGCTAGCCGTCAGAGCGTCCCGCTATCCTGCGAGGTGTCAGATGGGCCGCAGAGCAGTAAGCATGTTGCGTTCCCTCGCCCCATTACTAGGCCTTGCTGCGTGCACGACAGCCCCTGCCCTCAACCTGCAGGGCACGATTGAGGCGGCCGTATCCTCCACCCTGGTAGCACGGCCGACGGAAACCCCCGACATCGCGGCCACCGTTGACCGGGCCGTCGCCTCCACTATCGTCGCAGCCCTTTCCCGTCCACCATTCCTCTACCCTACCGCCACCGTCTCAACAGATCCGTGTGGCATGGACCCGGGGTATTATCCCGAGATATACACTCAATACGAGGTCGACCAACCGGCCGAGCTCCTGGCGATACCCCTACCAGAGATCACTGAGGAAGCCATCGCTTTCCGGGATGACGCGGCAGGAAGCATGATCCTTGACTTGGTGTTGGCCCCATGCGGGGTGATGGAGTGGATGGTCTCGCGGGGCTACAGCCCATATGGATTGGGCGAGAAAGCCGAACGACGCTGCTGAACAGATCTCCTTCCTGCCAGCCCTTCATGAAGGAGCCGAAGTCCCCCAGTACGTCTCAGTCCAGTATGAGTTCTATCTCTGTGAGCCGGCCTCCCTATGTGCCCGCACGCGACTCAGATTCCCCTGAGGTACTAGCCGCCGCCCAACAACTCGCTGGAGCCGACCTGGCCAGCCCGGATCCTTGAATTGCGTTCTATACTAGCCTTGGGCTGGCCAGGCGGCTCAGCTCGAGGCCGTTAGGTTGCTTCCGAAAGGGACCATCTAATGCCAAATGCGAGTTCAGAGAATCACGTTTTCAATCTTCGTAGCGGTCGATCGCTTGGATATGCAATCTATGGAGATCCAAATGGACAGCCTGTCCTTTACTTCACAGGCGGAAATAGCTCACGTTTTGAGGGCCGATGGTTTGGCGAGAGGGCTCGGCAGCTCGGCGTATTGTTGATCGTCCCCGATCGCCCCGGATTCGGACTTTCGGATTTCCAGGCCAACCGAAACCTACTGGATTGGCCCAATGACGTCGATGAACTCGTCGATGCATTGAGTATCGCCGAGTATTCAGTCTTCGGGTTATCAGGGGGTGGACCTCACGTTGCTTCGGTCGTGCATTCGTCGCCAGCTCGGGTAGTTAGGGCTGCTATTGTGAGTGGCCTTGCTCCTCCCGAGATGCCAAGGCGATATGCACGCATGTGGTTACCGATACGGCTACTCTTCTTCACGGCAAAGTACACGCCCACGCTGAATCGTCTTGCGCTTAAACAGATGGGGAGCTTCTATGCCAATCCCACCCAGATGAAGAAGCGGATGGTTCAATCCCTTCCAGCCCCCGATCGGGAACTGGGTAAAGCAGCGGCCACAAATCATCGACAGTTTTTCGGCGGCCGCGCAAGAAGCCCACAGAAACGGGATTGAAGGCGATGCCTGGGAGTGGCAGCTCTACGTAAGGCCCTGGGGTTTCAAGCTGAGTGAGCTCAAACGGCCTATAGCGCTTTGGTATGGGAAGTTTGATAAGAATGTCCCGGTCGGAATGGGGCATTTCCTTTCAGAAAGCATCCCGCAGAGCAAGCTCAACTTGGTTCATGATGGAGGACACCTCTCTACAATCAACAACTACATCGATGAGATCTTTGAGTATCTCCTTGAAGGTGGTTCAAGCGGACGGAAAGCAGCCTAACAACTCGCTGGAGCCGACCTGGCCAGCCCGGGTCCTTGAATTGCGTTCTATACTTGTCCTGGGCTGGCCAGGCGGCTCAGCTCGAGGCCGTTAGGCGCCCACTCGTATCACCCCCCCAGGCGCGCAACACGCCCACCACCCCTTGACCCTAGTCCCCCTTGTGTCGTATACTCATTGTATATACTTTCCTGGGAGACAACGATGAAGACCCGTGTCCAGAGATGGGGCAATAGCCTCGCGGTTAGGATCCCCAAGAGCTTCGCTGAAGAAGTAGGCCTGCAGCAGGACTCACCTGTGGACCTCCGTCTTTCCGAAGGAACGCTTGTCCTCGAGCCCTCTGCCCCACCGGCGCCGAGCCTTAATGACCTCCTCCGCCGCGTCCGCAAGGCCAATCTCCACTCCGAGGTCGAGACGGGTCCAGCCCAAGGCCGAGAGGCTTGGTAGGACATGGCGAGGCTTCCTGACCGCGGGGATGTCGTCCGCATCTCGATGAATCCTCAAGCCGGCCATGAACAGGCTGGTCGAAGGCCAGCAGTTGTCTTGTCCCCAGCGGCATACAACAGCAAGGTCGGCCTTGCCATTCTTTGCCCAATCACAAGCCAAGTGAAAGGCTATCCGTTCGAGGTGGCCATTCCGGCCGACTTGCCGGTAACGGGGGTCGTTCTCTCAGATCAAGCGAAAAGCCTTGACTGGAAGGCACGGAAGGCTGAGTTCATGTGCGAACTTCCTTCGGCTACTGTTCTCGAAATCCTCCAGAAGCTCGGAACTCTGCTCAGACCATGAGGGTAAGGGCATTTGGGGCCGCCTAACAACTCGCTGGAGCCGACCTGGCCAGCCCGGATGCTAGCGTTTGTGCGATACTAGCCTTGGGCTGGCCAGGCGGCTCAGCTCGAGGCCGTTAGGCGGAAAATGAGTCGTCGCTGATTTCAAGGAATAGGGAATGGCAAGTTGGCAAAGTCATGTCCTGCGTCTCACTCAACGCGGCTTTCGGGCTCCAAATGGACGATTCTCTGGTCTCGATGTAATGAAGGAACGCCGCAATACAGCTGTTGCGGAGAAGATGTTCAGAACATCGTCTTCCGTTCAGTGTTCCGCCGTGACAGCGAATGGCGTGCCGGCGGAATGGACCTCCCCCATTGGTTTATCTCCGGAGCGCGTGGTGCTCTATGTGCATGGCGGCGCTTTCTATTCAGGGTCGGTGCCTGGAGCGCGCCCGGTTGCCGGGAATATTGCCTTGGCGGGCAACGCACGTGTATTGACGATTGGCTATCGCCTGACTCCAGAACATCCATTTCCGGCAGCGCTCGATGATACGCTGATTGCGTATGAATGGTTGTTAGCCAGTGGTACTTCACCTGAGGCCATCGTCTTGGTCGGCAACTCGGCTGGGGGAACCTTAGTTCTGGCGCTCTTGGTCCAACTTCGCGATCACGGTAAACCATTGCCTCGGGGTGCTGTTTGTCTGTCCCCCACAACCGATCTCACGATGTCTGGGGATACTTGGACACTCAATGCGCAAAACGACCTATTGTTGGATGCCGAGAAAGTTCGAGCGGCTATTGACCTATATCTACACGGCGCAGACCCGCGTGCCCCGCTGGCATCGCCGCTGTACGCTGACTTGCATGCGTTGCCGCCCCTGCTGATTCTGGTTGGGTCAGATGAACGCCTGCTCTCAGATGCCACTCGCCTAGCTACAAAGGCGCGGGCAGCCGGTGTTACGGTTACGTTGGAAGTTGCGGATCGGATGCAACACGGCTGGCATGTCCTCGCGAGGTTCTTGCCTGAAGGCCGTCGCGCGATAGCGCGGATTGGCGAGTTCATTGAATGGGGGCCAGCCCGGCCGAATGTGATAGAGCAGGCCCTTTCCGCCTAACAACTCGCTGGAGCCGACCTGGCCAGCCCACGGTTAGCGTTTGTGCGATACTAGTCCTGGGCTGGCCAGGCGGCTCAGCTCGACGCCGTTCGGCGTCCAGAGCCCCTGTCAGCCTCGAAAGGTACTCGCTCAATGAACGATATCACCTACCACCCCATCGGCACAATTCATAGCCCATTCTCTGATTTGAAGGGCATGCCCATCCAGCCCACCGGTGAGGCTACAGCACCCGGCTGGGTCGAGATCTCACCGGAGTTCGCCGATGAACTCAGGGATCTCGACGGTTTCTCCCACCTCATCTTGCTCTACCACCTGCACCAAGCCCCTTCCGCAAGGCTGACGGTTACTCCATTCCTCGACGAGGAACCCCACGGCATCTTCGCCACCAGGGCCCCCACACGACCAATCCGATCGGCCTTTCAGTCGTGAAGCTCGTCAAGATTGAGGGCACGGTCTTGCGCTTAGCCAGCGTCGACATCCTCGATGGAACTCCCCTGCTTGATATCAAGCCATACGTCCCAAGCTTCGACGCCCCCAACAACGTTCAGATCGGATGGCTAGAATTAGCGCAGGCCAGAGCGAAGTCCACATTATCCAACTCTCGGTTCACCAAGACCTAGGCCAGCTGGCCGCCGAACAACTCGCTGGAGCCGACCTGGCCAGCCCATCCGTTAGAATTGCGTTCTATACTAGCCTTGGGCTGGCCAGGCGGCTCAGCTCGAGGCCGTTAGCGAGACCGTCGGTTTAGAGGCATCGGGGGAGTCTTGTGTCCACCTTCAAGTCAGAGATGAAGCTACAGCAGATTGAGTGGCGAAGGAAGAGTCCTCTCAGCCAGGAGCCCGGGGAGCAGAACAAGAGATACTACGAGCACATACTCCCACGCTCGAAGTGGGAAGAGAACCTATGGCCGGGAATTGCAGGCGCTCTTGAACACTCCCTTCCCACATATTTGAAGAACGGGGAAATCAGCAAGCACACCGGATCCCACAATCTCCTCAGCTCATGGATCATGTGCGCCAATCTCTACTATCCCTTCCGCAGTGATGCTGGCCGCTCGCTCCTCTTGGGATTCCTTCAGAAGAAGGTTTCGCGAGAGATAACAGAAGTGACGGGTGTTGAACTTGAACATCAGTTCGGCGATCCAGCTCTTACTCCCGCTGCCTTGCTAGGGGAGACTGACGGTTCACGAGGGTCGGGTCAGACTTCACCCGATGTTGCATTTGAAGTAGCAACGAATTCGGGCAAAGGAGTAATCCTCACCGAGTGCAAATTCACGGAGCACTTCTTCTATCCGTGTTCCGGCCGAGACAGAAACGCCGGTGGGAGGGGACCGAATCCAGACAGAACCCGTTGCGATAACGCCCTACGCATCCTTGCAGATCCTTCCGACCAATGCCACCTGTACCGCTGGGGAAGAAGGTACTGGGATTATCTTGCTCCGATTGTCAACCTTGGCAAGTTGGGTGGTTCGCGTCAGTGTCCGGCAGCCACTGCCGGCTATCAGCTTTTCCGCCAGCAAGCCCTTGCCGAGGCTCTGGCAAACTCCGGCCATCTCGCCTATGTAGCCTCGGCCGTCGCCTACGATGGCCGCAACCAAGCGCTGATGCACAGCTTGGCCAGATCGACTGGAATCGACGATATTCCAACCGGCTGGCCCCAGCTCTTCCACGGAGGAGCCGCGTTCTCAGTCTTCACCCATCAAGAGTGGGTCGCCTGGGTTGCAGAAGAAGCGCTTGACGATCACTATAGTGATTGGCTTCGCTATGTAAGGGACCGCTATCAGCTTTGATTTGGCTGCCCTTCACCGCTTTCCCGCTCTCGCTAACAACTCGCTGGAGCCGACCTGGCCAGCCCGGATCCTTGAATTGCGTTCTATACTAGCCCTGGGCTGGCCAGGCGGCTCAGCTCGAGGCCGTTAGGCGCCCAAGCTCCTCTTGCATCCAGAGGAGCACTTTGTTAGAATGGGCTGTATTACGTTCTACCCGTCGATAGGAGCGCCGTATGGATACGTCCACTGTCTCCACCAAGTTCCAAGTGGTCATTCCCCTCCGCGTCCGCCGGGCGCTTGGCATCCGCCCTGGCCAGAAGGTGCAGGTCATCCCCTACGAAGGGAGGATCGAGCTCATTCCTCTTGAGCCGATCAAGAAGACTAGGGGGTTCCTCCGAGGCATCGACACGACGATCGAGCGCGAGGACGACCGCACATGAATGTCGTCGAACTCCTCTGGGTGGCTGGAGTTCTTTGCTGACGGCCCCAATGCTCCGTTCTTCGCACCCGCCATCCAGAAGCCAGCCGATCTCCTTGTGCCCACGATTAGCATCTATGAGGTCTTCAAGCGGATCCTCCAACAGAAGGACGAAAGCGATGCACTACGTGCCATCGCCGCCATGCATCAGGCTACTGTAGCCCCGCTCGACGAAGCGACCGCGCTTGGGGCAGCCCGCCTGTCCGTTGACGCCAAGCTACCTATGGCCGATAGCATTATGCTGGCGACCGCCAGAGCAGCGGGAGCCGTCTTCTGGACTCAGGACAAGGATTTCAAAGACATCGAGGGGGTACGTTATGTCGCAGCGCCATGAACAGCGTCCGGTCGCCTAACAACTCGCTGGAGCCGACCTGGCCAGCCCACGGTCCTAGAGATTTCGTGCGATACTAGCCTTGGGCTGGCCAGGCGGCTCAGCTCGAGGCCGTTAGGCAGAAGGGCGAGCCCCACCAGAATCGAGGCTCCATTCCTAGATCACATGCGCCACTCGACTCCACCCCGGGAAGCAACCATGGAATTCGGCGCCCTGATTCCGCTCTTCTACATGACGCTGTGCTGCCTAGTGGTCACCCCAATCACAGGGCTGGCTGCTCTACTCGCCATACGCTTCGCCCTTCGCGATACCGCTCTTGCGAGGAACATAATCATCACCGTGGCTGCCGTCTGTCTGCTCTGGTTCATCGCCCCCCTCATCCAGTTGCTCGTCGTTGCCATCATCATCTCGCAGAACTTGCCCAGAAAGCTCATTCCGAATCACGCCTGATATCTTGGCCTCCTCCCTCTCCCACGGCGTCAGGCAGGCGCTAGAATTCCGGGCGCGGCAACGGGGTTCCTACGCGGCATTCGCCATCGTGCTTCCGGTCACTCTCCTCGTCCGCCACCTCAAGCACCGAGCACCCAAGGACATGGAGTCCACATGAGCGCCCTTCCACCCAGCAGCCAGCACGACCTCCATCCCCTGGGCCCCCTTGAATCAACCAATAGCCGAGGACGCTTCGACCTCGTCCACCCTCCCTTCTGCCTAACAACTCGCTGGAGCCGACCTGGCCAGCCCGGATCCTTGAATTGCGTTCTATACTAGTCTTGGGCTGGCCAGGCGGCTCAGCTCGAGGCCGTTAGGCAGCCTGGGCGGTTCTTGCCCGGGTCAGTGGGCTGAGGTAGAGTAGAAGCAGAGGTTCATGTGACCGAAATCACGATTTCCCTTCAGGAAGACAAAGCAGAAGCTCTCCGTAAGCCGCCTCGAGACTAGGTCTCCCTCCCGAAGACCTTGCCCGCGCCGGCTTGGAAGACTTACTTGCCCGCCCGGACGAGGCCCTCGCTCAGGCAATCGATCGGGTCATTTCCAAGAACAGAGAGCTTTACCGCCGTCTAGCCTGACAATGCGCTACCTCTCGGTCGGCGAGGTGCTCGAGATCTACCGTCGCGTCCTCGAAGACACCGGCGGTGGTTTCGGAGTGCGAGACCTCGGCGCGCTGCTTTCTTCGCTTGCGCAGCCTCGAATGACCTCCCAGGGCAATGATCTCTACCCTTCCGTTCAATTGAAGGCCGCGGCTCTTGCGTTCTCGATCGTCATGAACCACCCCTTCCTTGATGGCAACAAGCGCACTGCGCACGCTGCCATGGAGGTCTTTCTACGCCTGAACGGCCACGAATTGGCTGCCTCTCTGGATGATCAAGAGAAGACCCTTCTCGACCTAGCAGCCGGCACGCTTGCTCGAGAGGGATTCACGGCTTGGGTGACTGCTCACGTCCAGCCGCTCTGATCCTGAACCGTTCCGGGACATAGTTGACAGGTTTGTAGCAAGACATCGTTGACACCTTGTAGCAGGACATCGTTGACACTTCCTTAGAAGAGGAGGTGCCGACCATGCCCTGGGAAGGTGTCACCGTGAACGAAGACACGCCAGAGGTTCCTGCAGGAGCACAGGCTCGGGTACTACTCCGTCTCCGACCTGGCCGATCGCTTCTCCATCTCCCGCCAGACAGCCCACAAGTGGATCCGCCGCCTCAAGCTCTTCGGCGAGAACGGCTTCCACGAGCTCTCCCGCCGCCCCTACAACTCCCCCTCCCAGACCGATCCCGCCACCACCCAGGAGCTCGTCGCCCTGCGCAAGGCCCACCCCTTCTGGGGCGCCCGCAAGCTCCTCGACCTCATGCACCGCCGGCAGCCCTTCCCGCCGCTCCCATCACCCTCCACCGCCTGCCGCATTCTCCTCCGCGAAGGCCTTGTCCGCTCCAAACGCCGCTTCCGCCGCGCCCACCCAGGGTGCCCCAAAGTCCGTCCCCAACGGTCCCAACGACATCTGGGCCGTCGACTACAAGGGCCAGTTCCGCCTCAAGAACGCCAACTACTGCTTCCCCCTCACCGTCTCCGATCTCGCCTCCCGCTACATCCTGGGCGTCGACGCCCACCCCGCCATCTCCCTGCGAGCTCACCCAGAAGCACTTCACCAGGCTCTTCCACGAGTTCGGCCTCCCCAACCGGATCCGCTCCGACAACGGCGTCCCCTTCGCCTCCTCCGCCCTGGCCCGCCTCTCCGCCCTCTCCGTCTGGTTCATCAAGCTCGGCATCTACCCCGAGCTCATCCAGCCCGGCAAGCCCCAGCAGAACGGCATCCACGAGCGCATGCACCGCACCCTCAAGCGAGAAGCCACCATCCCTCCCGCCAGCACTCTCCCCGCCCAGCAGCGCCGCTTCGACGCCTTCCGCCAGGAGTTCAACGAGCTCCGCCCTCATGAAGCCCTGGCCATGCAGCGCCCTGCCCAGCTCTATCGCCCCTCCACCCGGGCCATGCCCACGACGCCTCGAGCCCTACGACTACCCCTCCCACTTCCTGGTCCGCCGCGTCAGCCGCGACGGCACCATCCGCGTGCTCCGCAACCAGATCTTCGTCTCCAACACCCTGCACGATGACTTCGTCGGCCTGGAGGAGATCGACGACGGGGTCTACGACCTGTACTTCTGCTTCTACCAGATCGGGCGTTACCTCTTGCAGTCCAACAAGATCGAGGATATTGTCTCGAGGGTACCCGTCAGCCGGCGCCAGATCGATCTGGCCCGAAGAGTGTCAACGATGTCTTGACACAGATCTGTAACCGATGTCCTGACACCGTACCGCCCGGCCGCCTAACAACTCGCTGGAGCCGACCTGGCCAGCCCGCGGTCTAGCGATTTCGTGCGATACTAGTCTTGGGCTGGCCAGGCGGCTCAGCTCGAGGCCGTTAGGCGGCCTGAAGCCACCTTGTTCCCCAATGGTTACCCAGTCCTCAGCCACGATCGCTCGCGAAGAAGGAGAGCCCCTCATGACCAAAGTCACGCCGTTCCTGATGTTCAACGATCAGCTCGAGGCGGCGATAGAGTTCTACACCGCCACCTTCCCGGACTCTGAAGTTCGGAACGTCGCCCGCACCGGCAAGGATGGGCCGATCACTTCTGCCGAGTTCGTCGTTGGCGGTCAAGTCTTCATGGGCTACAACGGAGGTTCGTACTTTTCGTTCTCCGAGGGCTTCTCGCTCTACGTTGATTGCGAGGATCAGGCCGAAGTCGACGAGTATTGGGGCAAGCTGGTCAAAGCCGGGGCGACGCCGACCGCGTGTGGCTGGATCAAGGACCCGTTCGGTCTCTCGTGGCAGATTGTGCCGAAACGGTTCATGCAACTCATCCGCGACTCGGACCCCCGGAAGGTGAAGGCGGTGATGGAGGCCATGATGACGATGGTCAAACTCGACGTGGCGGCCCTTGAACGAGCCTATGATGAAGCGTAGCAGCGCCGATCGACACGGCCCGGAGCTGCTGCCTAAAACGGCATGCACCCGACGGCCTCCGCGCCGCCCTGATGCTGAGCGTTAGGCCGCACGTCTCGCAACGCATCACTCTAGAGTGCTCGCGTCTGCCGCATGAGGAAAGGAAGTGGTATGGCCAGCCTCGTGTTCGGAATGAACCAATCCCTGGACGGCTACGTCGACCATATGGCGTTTGGGCCAAGCCCCACGCTCTTCCGCCACTTCATCGAGGAGGCTCAGGGGCAGGCGGGCAGTGTCTACGGTCGCACAGATGTATGAAATCATGCGTTACTGGGACGACGATCATCCTGAATGGGATGCAGAGGAACAAGCCTTCGCGGCGGCGTGGCGCAACCAGCCGAAATGGGTCGTCTCGCGTTCGTTGAGGTCGGTCGGCCCCAACGCCAAGCTTGTTGAGGATGATCTTGAGCGCGCGATCCGCGAGCTGAAGGCCGAGCGCGATGGCGAGATCGAAGTTGCTGGCCCGAACTTGGCGCAAAGCCTCACCGAACTTGGCCTGATCGATGAATATCGAATCTATCTGCACCCCGTCGTGCTTGGTCACGGCACCCCATACTTCGCCGGACCCCGGCCGCCTCTCCGCCTCAAGGCCAATGACCGGATTGGCGATGATGTGATCAGGCTGGCCTACGTTCCTGCATAGTCTCGAGACTCTATCGGCATAGGAGTCTCCGCAGAAGCGTGCAATGTGCGGCCCAACAACTCGCTGGAGCCGCCCTAGTCTGCCCGGAACTTGCGTTTGGCACGATGCTCGCCATGGGCTGGCCAGGCGGCTCAGCTCGAGGCCGTTGGGCGGCCGACTTGGGGATTGTTGCGATGGACGCTCTCGTTCCGATTGCCCTCAGAACTTGCGAAGAGATCTCGTGTTAGGACTCGTCAGCCCCGATAACTTCAATCTCGCGCCAGGCTACCCAGGAGGGGCTCACGAGGGTTTCGACGCGAATGTATTGGATACTTTCCCAAGGTTCTTCCGTTGAGAATGCCAGCCATTGGCCATCCTCAGTGGAGCCTTCAATGCGGCTGAGCTCGAAGAAGAGTTCGTTCGCGCCGGAGCCTTTGCCCAGGACGCTGTGGATGGTGTTGCCAGCCGGGTACTGGCTAGTGAGGAGGCGGACCGAGCTTATGTCATAGGGTTGGCCCAGGTCAATCTCGATCCACTGAGGGGCACCATCCCCGGAGTTCCACAAAGTGCCGGCGTCGCCATCCACTGCGAGCAGGCCTTCGTTGCCAGCAAGGCTGCGGGAATTGCGCACAGTCTTCTTGAGCGCCAGGTTACGGGCCAAGGCTTCTGCGCTTTGGCCCAGCAGGGACCGGTCTTGAAAATAGGTCTTCACGAACCAGGCATAGGCAGTGGGGTCGGTTTCGGGCAAGACGTGATCGGGCTTGTCGTTCCAGGATTGGAAGATTATGTGGTCGGGTCGGCCGCCGGCCTCCAATTCGTAGCGCTTGACGCGTTCGCCAGCAGTGGCCAGCCAGATGGCGTTGTCTTGCTCAAAGGAATTGCCAATGTAAATGATCCCAATCGGGATGCCCAGCTCGCGTCCGTAGGCTTCCATCTGAAGGGCCTCCCCTGGCCAGTTGGGGTTGCTCCAGTCCATATCCAGATGCAGGAAGGCCAGATCAAAGCCGTTGACAGCGCGGAAGGTTTCCAGCCAGTCTTTGTATGCGGCAGCGTCAGCCGGCCCTGTGACTGGTTCGATATCACCGACGATCAGGTCAGGGAATATCTGCTGTGCTTTGAGGATCATGTCGCCGACATCTTTCGCGATCTTCTCGGTTGGCCATTGGCACGCCTGGTCGCCAACGTAAAAGTGAGCCCAATAGTAGGGTTCGTCGAGGGCGATGTAGTTAAGGCTGCCGCCGGCATCCTTTACACGTTGAACAGCGTTCAAGAAGCCGTCCCCTGCGAAGCCTTCAATATACTGGCCGCAGCTCGCATCCGGGAATAAGGGGCTGTGTTCGATGGCCAATCCGAGACCACGCTGGCGGATCGCTTGGATGGCCAGTCTTAGCTCCTGGAATGGGCCACGTTCGGCCCAGCCTCCGTATAGTTTGAAGACCTGAAGGTGGATGGCTGCCTCATTCCAATCCGCATCGAGGGCAAACAAATCCATGTAGTCGACGGATCCTCGGCCGAGCCTTTCCAGGGGAAGGGGCGCAAACCAGTACAGCGGCTGGTGATCGAGGGACAACGCAGGTGGCTGTGGCGTGTGTTGTGGAACGGTAGGGATCGCAGTTCGCACAGAGGTAGGCGTTGGGACCCCGGAGATCGGAAGAGCAGGAAAGTTGCAGCCGCTGAAGAACAAGCCAATGATCAACAGGATACCGCCAGCTAGTCTATTCATAGGGCGCTCCTGGAAAGACAACGGGCAGGAATGGGAGGAGTATACGTCCAATTGGCGAAACGGAAGGGGCTGGGAGGATCAGCAGGCTTCTCGGGCGCCCAACAACTCGCCGGAGCTGACCTGGCCAGCCCACCGTTAGCGTTTGTGCGATACTGGACTTGGGCGGCCCAGGCGGCTCCTCCACAGGGGTGCTCCGCGAAGCTCGGGGCCGTTAGGCATCGAAAAGTGGCCGTTCGGAGGTGAATGTGCCGGTACCCAAGACCAAGCCTACGGGAGTCAGCGTCGAGCGTCACCTTGCTGCCATCGCGAGCGAGGAGCAACGGAGTGACGCACAAACTCTGGCTGCTCTCATGCGAAAGGTTACCAAGCAGGAACCAAAGATGTGGGGGCCAAGCATCGTCGGATTCGGGAGCTATCATTACACGTACGCCAGTGGTCACGAAGGCGATTCCGCTCTTGCCGGGTTTGCCGTGCGGGGAAGAGAGCTGGTTGTTTACATTGCCGCGGACTTCGAAGGTCGTGACGTCTTGTTGGCCAAGCTGGGAAAGCACAAGACTGGCAAGGTGTGCGTTTACATCCGGAGCCTAGCCGACGTTGATCGGAAGGTCCTGGAGACATTGGTACTCCGATCGGTAGCAGAGACGAAGCGTCTCTATCCGCAATCCATCAAGAACGACGCCTGACCCTGCCTTGCACCGGACCCGCTTCTGGCAAGCCGGTGAAATCGACGGCAAGGGCCGGGGCATGTGTGGCTTCAAGCTGATCGGATCACATTCCATCATCTCGCTTCGGGCCCGACGGGGAGCTCCCGCGAGAACCTCCTCCCCCTCTCCTTCCGCGGAGGCCTGCAATGTCTGAGATCAGCCTAGTCGTGACCTCCAAGGAGCTCGCTCACGCTCGAGAGCATCCTTCTCAGAGTCAGATTGCGATGCGATCGCCGTCGGAAGACATCCGAGGCGACATCTCAGGGCTCAGTCTCTTGAGCCGCGCACATCTTAGCCTTGGCGGAATTCCTCACAATCGACTTGGCCGATTCCGGTGCCATCTGGCTAGCCCACAACGAAAAGCACGCGGACGCTTTCAGAGCTTTGTTCGAGTTCTTGGCCACAAGGCCAGACCGGGAAATGCGACTTCTGTGTACCCTCTCGCCCCTCCAGGATTAACGCCCCCCGTCCCGCCGCCCAAACCAACTCGTTGCAGCCGCCTGGCCAGCCTCCTCTTGGCGGTTGTGCGATACTAGGCTTGGGCTGGCCAGGCAGTTCCCCCACGGGGGTGCTCCGCCAAGCTCGACGCCGCTTGGCGGATCACAATCCTTCCGAGAGTGAGGTCCCAATGTCCAATGGCCCCTTCCAGCGGCCCCTTGGTCTAGATCACGCCATACCGTTCCTGGAGTCGACACCAACGACGCTCCGCTCACTGCTCTCGTCCCTTCCCGAGGCCTGGATGGACTTCCGGGAGGAACCCGAGGCCTGGTCTCCCCGCATGGTTCTTGTTCACTTGATTCACAATGAGCGTACGAACTGGATCCCCAGGGCGAAGATCATCCTGGCTGCCCATTCCGCGCGGCGCTTTCCCCCCTTTCAGCAGATGCCTCATCCCGGCGAGATCGACGACGGCGATCCAGCCTCGATGTTGGACCAGTTCGAGAAGTTTCGACGAGACAGCCTTCACGCCCTCCGCACACTCGGCCTCAAGCCCGACGACTATCAGCGCACAGGCGAACACCCCGTCCTAGGCACCGTCACCCTTGCGCAGCTCCTTGCAACCTGGGTGGTTCACGATCTGAACCACACCCACCAGATCCTCAAGTCCTTGGCCAAGAACCAAGCGAGCGCCGTAGGCCCTTGGAGAAAGAACCTCGCCATCATCGACATGTGATCGTGCAGGCAACTATCTGCGATCCCCCCAACAACTCGCTGGAGCCGACCTGGCCAGGCGGCTCCCCCACAGGGTTGCTCCGCGAAGCTCGACGCCGTTGGGCAGCCCCATTGGCGCGTTCCCAATCATTGTCACACGATGATCTTCATCGAGGCTGAAGGAACGAACTGAGATGAGCAAGCTCGTTATCGAACTCCTCATCATCCTTCTGTTGCTGCTCGCGAATGGAGTCTTTGCCATGGCCGAGACTGCCGTCATCTCAGCGCGAAGAGCACGCTTGCAGCGGATGGCAAGCGCCGGTAGTGCCCAGGCCCGTGCCGCCCTCGACTTGGCCAACAATCCCAACCAGTTCCTGGCCACGGTGCAGATCGGCATCACCCTCATTGGCATCCTGGCCGGCGTCTTCGCAGGTGCAACGATCGCCGAAGAGATATCGATCCTGCTAACTGATATCTCGCTCCTTGCCCCCTATGCGGAGACGATCGGCGTCTCTCTCGTCGTTCTCACGATCACCTACTTGTCGCTCATTGTTGGCGAACTCGTACCGAAGCGGTTGGCCCTAAACAATCCAGAACGGATCGCCTCCACGCTTGCCGCTCCCATGCGGGTCCTATCCGGGCTCTCGGCTCCCGTTGTCCGCATCTTGAGCGGCTCCACCGACGCCGTCGTCCGCGTGCTGGGCATCCGGCCGCCCGTCGAGCCGTCCATTACCTCCGAAGAACTCAAGATCCTGATAGAACAGAGCAGAGAAAGCGGCGCCATCGAAGCTAGCGAACAGGACATGATCGAACGAGTGCTTCAGCTCGATGAGCGGCGAGTCGGCGCGTTTATGACCTCCCGCACAAACATCGTGCCACTCGATATTGACGACGACCCCCAGCGCAGCGGGCGGAAAATCGCCAGTAGCCAGACTGCCCGCTTTCTCGTAGTCAAGGGCGGACTCGACAACGTACTGGGGATCGTGCACGCGGAAGATCTGCTGAGCCAGAGCCTTGCTGGTCGGCCGTTTGATCTCGCCATCCTGCTGCGCCCTCCCCTCTTTGTGCCGGAAAACGTGTCGGCCCTGAGAGTGCTGGAGCTGTTCAAGCAAGAAGGAGCGCAAATGGCGCTGATAGCCGACGAGTATGGTGGCATCGAAGGCGTGGTCACGCACAACGATCTTCTCGAGGGTATCGCAGGCTACATCCCCTCGGGAGGCGAAACGCCCGAGCCTCAAGCGACCCGCCGCGCCGACGGTTCATGGCTGCTCGATGGATTGCTGAGCATCGAGGAGTTGGAGGAACTCTTCCCCGTTCCGAAATTCCCGGATGCGAAGCTCCTCCGTTATCAAACCGTTGGTGGTTTTGTCATGACTCAAGTCCAGAGTATTCCCACTGTGGGGCAGCGCTTTGAGTGGGGGGCCTTGCGCTTTGAAGTTGTCGATATGGATGGAAACCGTGTGGACAAAGTGCTGGTTACGTCAATTGAGCCGGAAACGGGCCAGAACGCATAGCTCCGGGCGGCCGGCCTGACAACTCGCTCGAGCCGACCTGGCCAGCCCGGATCCTGAGATTGCGTTCGATACTGGTCTTGGGCTGGTGAGGCGGCTCCCCTGCAGGGGTGCTCCGCGCAGCTCGACGCCGTTAGGCTTCACGGACCCCTCGTCGGCGGAGGTTCATTGGCAATGTTGCATCGACACAACACAGCTTTTGCGGTCGGTTTGCTCGCCCTTGGATCCATTGCGGTCACAGCCTGCGCCTCTGCACCGAACGCGGTCACCGCGACTCCTCGGGCTGAAGTTGCAGGCGAAGCCCTTCTGTGGCCCTCACCGCCTGAGATGCAGATCGATCCGAACAAGCTCTACGAGGCGGTCCTCAAGACAGAGATCGGCGATATCCGGGTGCGGCTCTTTCCCTCTCAATCACCGGTCACCGTCAACAACTTCGTCTTTCTCGCAAGAGAGGGTTACTACGACAACACCACTTTCCACCGTGTCTTGCCCGGTTTCATGGCCCAAGGTGGAGATCCCACTGGCACAGGCGCAGGCGGGCCAGGCTACACCTTCGAAGACGAGTTCGATCAAGGTCTCCAGTTTGACAGGGCAGGATTGTTGGCGATGGCCAACCGCGGGCCGAATACCAACGGAGGGCAGTTCTTCATCACGTACGCCCCAACCCCTCACCTCACCGGCCTACACACCATCTTTGGTGAGGTTGTTGAGGGGGCTGAGGTCCTCCTCAGCCTGACCCCGCGGGATCCGCAAGGCAGCCCCGACTACCCGGGAGATACCCTGGTTTCAGTCGAGATCATAGAGACCGACAGCTAGTTGCCCAAGTCCCGTGACGCCCAACAACTCGCTGGAGCCGGCACGCCAGCCCACGGCTGGCCAATGGGCGATCCTGGAATTGGGCCGACCTGGCGAACCCCCCACAGGGGCACTCGGCGAAGCCCGACGCCGTTCGGCGGAATTCAGATGAGCCGCTCGAGCAGCCGCGTAACCAGCAGAAAGAGGATCGGGAGTAGCACGCTGGAGGCAACTCCCCTCAGTGTGCTTGCCTCCCACGGCCATGTCGAAATCCGTTCAATCAAGCCCCGCTCAACAACCAGAGCGCTCAGGACCGCGTTCAATTCGGAAACGTCCTTGACCTTGTCCGCTTTCACTCGGCCGTGAATCCTTCCGATGGTCAGCTGAATCGCTTCGTTCGTCTCGCTAGCGAGGCGCGCCTTCTCGCTTCCTAGGCGCTTCCGCATTCCAAGAAGCGGAACCAAGAACACGGAGCCGGCCAAGATCGCCATCACCGCCAGAAATGCCAGATTCAGTTCGGTGATGTTGGAGGACTCCGCGACGGCATTGAAGAGCATGAACAGAGCCAATCCGATTCCCGCCCACGCTGAGAGACTTGCCATCGCATGAACAGGGGCAAGTTGAAACAGGTTGATGTTGGTTGCCTGCTGATGAAGCTGCGTCACAAGCCGCATCTGTCGGGTGGTCTGGATCATCACCGCGAACACGCTCGAAAAGGCGAGCGATGTAACTGCGTACTGGTACGCCATCGGTAGAGCGGTCCTGGCGTCATCGAGCCCGAAGGCAGCCGCGTCCGATTGAATGCTCGCAATCGCAAGCGCGGTGCCTAGTCCAATGGCCCACCACCCCTGGCTTCGGGGCAACACTGTGAGACTATATTCAGCTGTAGGTAGGTCCGACTTCGTACCTCGAAGCAGCGATTGGAATCCCCGAAAGCTGTTCCCCGCCACCAGGCTCAGGTGATGATACAGCGCGAAAAAGAACAAAGTGTAGACGGCATCGGTGCTCCGCACCCGGTCCAGCGTTCCCGCCGGAAGTGATCCATCCAGCCAGAAGACGGCGTTGTTCAACAGTGCAATCAACGGCAGGAGAGCCGCATAGACCAGCCAGCCCGGCACGGCCTGCCGGTCGATCCGTCGCACAAGGCGGTCGATCCAGCTTGCTGGATAAGGAGACACCGCTCCGTGGGAGCCTCCGTCCTTTCCAGTCTGTCTGCGTTGGCCCATTCTCCTCGCTCTCATCGGCGATTATAGCGGACCGGCCGTCAGCGCCACGGACGGGCCCTCCAAATCGTGCTAAGTCCCGATCGTGCCAATTCCGCCGTACAACTCGCTGGAGCCGACCTGGCGTGCGCGCGCCTAGCGGTTGTGCGATACTAGCCTCGGGCTGGCCAGGCGGCTTCCCATCAGGGGTGCTCCGCGCCAAGCTCGACACCGTAAGGGGTCGTCTCGTGGGACTACCGGTTGCAGCAGAAATCCAGGCAACAAGCACGGGAGGAGCAGAATGGGTGGCAAGACCTCCAAGAAGCCTGCGAAGATCACAAAGAGAGCGACCGCCAGGAGGGCCGCTGCCAAGCCGACCCTCCTAACCGGCGGCAACCCCCAAGTCGCAAAGGCCGAGGGCGACGCACCTGTGAGAGCCTACCTCGCGGCGATGCCGGGCTGGAAACGGGAGGTCGGCCGCCGCCTCGACGTGCTCATCGTTCAGAACGTCCCTGGCGTTCGCAAGGCGGTCAAATGGAACTCCCCCTTCTACGGGGTCGAGGGCCAGGGCTGGTTCCTCAACTTCCATACCTTCACCAAGTACGTCAAGGTGGCTTTCTTCCGCGGCACCTCCCTGCGCCCCCTCCCCCCCGGCAAATCCAAGCACAGGGAAGTGCGATATCTAGACATCCACGAAGGCGACCAGCTCAACGAGGCCCAGTTGGCAACTTGGATCCGGCAGGCCGCCGCTGTACCCGGCTGGGTTCCGTAGCCCGGGCAGACGCCCCTAGACAGGGCCGATCCGCTGCTAGCTCCGGACACCGCGGAACAACTCGCCAGAGCAGACTGCCCAGTCCACAGTTGGCGATTGTGCGATACTCATCCTGGGCTGGCCAGGCGGCTCCGCTCGAGGCCGTTTAGCCGCCTGCTATTCTTCACAATTGGGAGGCACCTTTGCGATTTCCGCTCCGTTACCCGTTGACCATGTCTTTCAAGATCGTTGCCCTGGCACCACAGTTCTCTATCAGAGACGCCAGTGGCGATCTGATCGCCTATGTCAAACAGAAGCTCTTCAAACTCAAAGAAGCGGTGACGGTGTATGCGGACGAAGGACAAACACAAGCGATGTTTACCCTCAAGGCGGACCGGATCTTGGACTTCTCGGCGCGCTATCACTTTGCCGATCAGCGCGGGGCCGGCTTGGGGTCAGTCAAGCGGCACGGGGTGAGGTCGCTGTGGAAGGTCCACTACGACATCATGGACGGGGACACGGCGGTGATGAGCATCCGGGAGGAGAACGCCTGGCTGAGAGTCGCCGATGCTCTGATCAGCCAGATTCCGCTTCTTGGGATGTTCTCGGGTTATGTGTTTCACCCTGCCTATCTCGTGTCACGTGCAGACGGGGCCGTGGTAATGCGCATGGAGAAGCGGCCTGCTTTCTTTGAGGGGAAGTTCTCCGTTGAGAAGCAGTCGTCTCTCAGCGAAGCTGAAGAGCGACGGCTACTCCTTAGCCTTATCATGATGCTGCTACTGGAGCGGGCTCGGGGGTAGGCCACGCATTCACGGGCGAAGCTGCCTGACAACTCGCTTGAGTCGGCCTGGCCAGCCCACGGCGAGCGATTGTGCGATACAAGTCTTGGGCTGGCTCGGCGGCTCCCCGACAGGGGCCTCCGCTAGGCTCGACGCCGTTAGCCCGCCGGGTGGAGCGACCTCCTGCAGGACTCGGACTTGCCTACCAGCACCCCAAACCGTCCCCTTTCGTTGCCGGCGTGGTGGATCGCCATCGCCGGGATTCTTCGTCTCTTCCTCTTCTATGTGGTCTTCCCTTGGGTCTTGTCCCTCGTGGGCCTTCGCCACGGGTGGACCACTGGCATGCCCGGCCTGCCCAACTCCTTCGGGCTCGCCATGTGCGCAGGAGGCATTTTCCTTCTCATCTGGTGCACATCCCTCCATATCAATAGCTACTCCGATTTGTCACCAACCAACTCCTATCCTCCGCTTCTAGTCGGAGGGCCCTACAGGTTCTCACGCAATCCTATGTACATCGCCGACACTGCAATCTGGCTTGGTTGGGCTCTCTTCTATGGGAGCATTCCCGTGCTCCTCGCGACGGCATGCTTCGCCGGCCTTCTCGCCTTCGTCAAGGTCCCAGCAGAAGAACGCCAGCTCCTGGACCGCTTTGGTGACGGGTACTTGCTCTACAAGATCTCAGTTGCCCGCTGGGTCGGCCGCCGCCAGCCTTCTCCCTAGCTTCCGGCGGAACAACATTTCGCCGGAGCCGACCCGGCCAGCCCACGGTTGCCGATTGTTCTTGGGCTGGCCAGGCCGCTCGAACTCAACGCCGGTGGGGCGCACCCCCTGCCACCACCGGCGGAAGAGAAACTGCCGCTGCATCACAACGCCAGCTTAGGAGGCTTCACCGTGGAAACCAGAACCAACCTCGCACTAGACGGGGTCGACATCTCGGTGGTTTCGCAAGGGACAGGCCGCCCCATCTTCGTCCTGGGTGGGCCTTGGTTTGGTCATTCCTACTTGGGCCCACTTCACAGCCAGCTGGCAGACCATTTCCGTGTCATTGCGTATGATCCACGAGGCTCGGGACTGTCAAGCGCCCTTACCCAAGACCAGATTACTCTTGCCGGTCACCTCCAAGACCTCGAAGCGCTCCGTCAGAAACTGAATGTCGGCGAGCTGAACCTCATAGGACATTCCATGGGAGCCCTCGTCGCTCTTCTCTACGCCTCCGAGCATCCATCCAAAATGGCTTCCCTCGTGCTGCTCCATCCTGGCCCCCCCTTCGACCCAAAGCTGCAGCACTCCTTGCACCAGGGCTTTGTGTCAGGTTATCAACCTCAAGAGAGAGTGAGGTTGAAGGAACTGTCGTCATCCCCTTCGTTCACCGCTGGCGACGCAACGACCCACCAGGAGTACTTCAAGCTTCTCTACTCCCCGTTCTTCATGGACCGGGCCAATCTCGCAAGGCTGGATTTCTCCTTCACAGCCACCACGGCCCAGTACGCCGTCGGGGCAGAGGAACGCCTCCTCCGGGAAATCTTGAAGCAGGACCCCACGGCCAGATTGAGTCAAGTCAAGTGCCCCACATTGGTCGTCCATGCTGAACGAGATCTCATCCCTGAGGAATTCTCCAGGCAGCTTGCAGACGGTATCCCCGGGGCCGAATTCGCCCGCCTTCCTGGGTTGGGGCATTTTGCCTACCTGGAAGACCCGAGTCAGTCAACTCCATCGATCATAGAATTCCTGGCACGAACGGCCCGGTAGCCAAGGGTGCGCCTACCAACTCGCTGGAGCCGACCTGGCCAGCCCTTGGTGTGCGATTGTGCGATACTTGCCTTGGGCTGGCCAGACGGCTCACCCCCAGGGTTGCTACGCGAAGCTCGTGGCCGTTCGGCAGCACGGGCCGAGCTCTCGCCACGAGAACGAGAGGCCGCGAGGCGACCGCAGTCTGCCATGGAATCCAACCTCCAGCTGCGAATGGTCCAGGAACAAGATCTCGGTGCACAAGGCGTCCGAATGACCTACTTCAGCCTCTACACGCACGTGTTCTTCGGCCTCGGCCTCGCCCTCGGCGTCAGTCTCGGGTTCCCGAGCTAGGCGATGTGTCGTCACCTGAGCACGCTGCGGCCTGAGCCGAACTGGCCAGCCCACGATTTGCGCTTGGCGCGATCCTTAGCTTGGGCTGGTCAGGCGGCGCCCCCACAGGGGTGCCCCGCAAAGCTCGACGGCATTGGGCCGCCTACTGCTGTCCTTCCATCCGCGTTGGCCCCCACGATTCCGGAACGAACCCACCCGACCCACATTCACACGGAGGTGCAACGTGGATCATCCCAAGAAGGGATTCCTTTTCGTCATCAATGACGGGCCGTATGGGAGCGAGCGGCCCTACAACGCCCTGCGCCACGCCATGGAGCTCTCCAAGGACCAGGATCTCAGCATCAGAGTGTTCCTCGTCGGCGACTCCGTCCAGTGCGCCGTCGCCGGACAGGAGACCCACGAGGGCTTCTACAACGTGGAACGAATGATGTCGTCCCTTGTACGCCGAGGCGAAGTCGCAACCTGACACACCTGCGCCAAGGCCCGCGGGCTCGGGCCGGACGTCTTCATCGACGGGATCGCGCCAGGCAGCATGGAGCTCCTCGCACGGTGGACGAAGGACTCCCATCAGACGCTGGTCTATTGACAACCCTCACCCTCATCGCTTGGAGCCACCAAGGTTCGCCGGCCGCCGAACAACTCGCTAGCGCCGGCCTGGCCGGCCCGCAGTTGCCGTTTGTGCAAGTCCAGGCTTGGGCTGGCCAGCTCAGCTCGAAGCCGCGCAGTCGCCTCAAGCAGACCGGCCGAACCGCCGCCGCGCCCAAGCCAGTGCCAAGCTGGCCGCCACAGCCATCACGCTGGCCAAGGCGTTGAAGCCGACGTCGCGGATGTCATACCAGCGGTTGGGCAGGAGAGATCGGATACCTTCGTCGATTGCCCCCAACATCGCGGTAATGACGACGGCATTGACGGCGGGGATCGGGACGCGCCGGCCCTGGCGAGCTCGTTCCACCAGCACATCGTAAACCAACAGGGCGACTACCGAGTACTCGATGATGTGACTGCGCTCTTCAGGGGCCGTCATCCGGAGGAACGCGATCAGGTACACGCCCGCTACTCCGAGGGCCACGCCGATCTCAGCACCGCCCGGTCGGCTTCTCAGCCCTTGCATCAGGATAGCCGCCCCGATCAGGAACAAGCCGACCCAGAAGGAGGCACTGATTGCCCCGGTATCCCGCAGAGCCCCAGCCAGCTTCTGCGCCAGCCCGAGTGTCGAGTAGATCCCCACGACAACCGCGACGGCCCAGAACCAGAGACGCCGCTCTCGATCAGATGCGAAGAGAGACATGGAACCGATTGTAGCCTTCAGCCATGGGCTTCCCATCGCAGCCAGCAATGGATTGCGCCACACAACTCGGCTGAGCCGACCTGGCCAGCCCACGGTTCCCGTATGCGCGATACTGGTCTTGGGGTGCCTGGCGGCTCCCCCACAGGGGTGCTCCGCCAAGCTCGAGGCTGTTCGGCGTGGCACGACCTACTCTTGAGCTGAGCATCGACGGATTGAAGGTCTATGGCAACTGACCTGCTTGATCTCTGGGACTTCAGCAATCCAGACGAAAGCGAACGGCGTTTCCTGGCGGCGATGGCCGGAGTCACGCCAGACGGTGCCCTCGTGCTCCAATCTCAGATTGCCCGGACTTACGGCTTGCGGCGAGATTTCGAACACGCCCGCAAGGTCCTCTCCGACATCGAACCTCAAGTTCGGACCGCCAGCGCAAGATCCCGTGCCCATTATCACCTTGAGCTTGGACGGTCATACGCGTCCGCGACTCACCCACCGGGCTCCATCACGCCAGCCAATCGGGAGCTGGCCCGCTCAGCCTACATGCGAGCCCTTGACTTGGCCAAGGAGGCCAACCTAGACGACCTCGCCGTTGACGCCCTTCACATGATGACCTTCGTAGACTCATCTCCCGAGGCCCAGGTTGAGTGGAATCGAGAGGCTCTCGCCTACATGCTGGACTCGCGCCAACCCAAGGCGAAGAGGTGGGCCGGATCCTTGCTCAACAACTTGGGCTATTCGCTACACACCCTTGGTCGGTTTGAAGAAGCCCTGGTGGAGTTCAAGCTGGCGCTCGCCGCTCGAGAAGAGGAAGGTAACCTCGAGAAGATCCGGGTCGCTCGCTGGATGATAGCGTGGACGCTTCGCTCACTCGGCCAACTTCACGAAGCCCTGACAATTCAACTTCGCCTCGAGCAAGAATGCGACGGCGCCGGTCAGCCCGACCCGTATGTGTACGAAGAGCTGGAGCAGCTTCACCGACAGTTCAACAATCACGATCGCGCCGCGCACTATGCAACGAAGCGAATGGCCCTGCAGAAGTCAACGTGAGCCACGCTCAACAACTCGCTGGAGCCGACCTGGCCACCCGCGCCTGGCGTTTGCGCGATACTCGTCTTGGGCTGGCCAGGCCGCTCAACCCGGGGCCCTTAGGCCGCCAGACACGGAGGCTCAGCGTGTGCCGCCACCAGACAGATTCCGGTTTAGCATCGGAGGCTTCCTGGGGGAGTCCTTCTCCATCGACCTCTCCGAAGGGAAGGTCGAATACAAGAGATTCGCTCCCGGCTACAACCTGAAAGGGACGGAAGTGATCTCGCCCGCCCCGGACGCGATCGGCGATCGCATCGAGACGGGTGGAATTCGCGGGGATGTGATCGACTTCACCGTGCTCCGCACGAAGCTCATGGAGATCGGGAATGGGCTCGGCGGCGACCACAGTACGGGCAGGATTGTCACCGTCTCAAATGCATTCATCTTCAAAGAACCTCTCTTCAACTGCTCCAGGCATATCGAATATGTATGGGACGAGATCTCCATACCGGCCACGTACGAGTCGGATTGGCACTCTGCCATCCAGATCCTCACCCAGGCTGTCACGGCCCAGCCTCTCTATCAGGAGCTCCTCCCCAAAGCCACGGAACAACGCCGGCGTGCAAGGCGAGAGTTCACCATCAAGATGACACCCCTTGAGCCCCGCGTGTTCGTGCGGCTGACGGACAATTGGATCGAGCTGGGCCTCGTCTATCCTGTCAGCACCGACTACCGCCGGCAGTTTCGAAGCGATGTCAGTCAGGAGGCGCTTCGGGCATTCCAGAAAGCCGGGATCGAGGTGGCTTCCCAGACAATGGCCATTGTGCGCCTACCTGGGGCGGCAAAGGACCTGTGAGCCACGGGGTTGAGAAGATCCACTTGCCGCATTGGCTCTTCCCGATGTGCCAGGCCAGCTGCAACCTCTGGCCGCCCAACAGCTCGCCGGAGCCGGCCCGGCCAGCCCCGATCCTTGAATTGCCTTCTAAACTGGCCTTGGGCTGACCAGGCGGCTCCCCCACAGGGGGTGCTCCGCGAAGCTCGAGGCCGTTCGGCGGCCCGATGTGGCCCACATCAAATGAGAGGCCCGGATTGCCCACGGCAAGGGAACGCCACTCTCCACGCGCTCACGGTGCCTCACCGTGTGGCGCTACCATCTTCCTCCGGACAGGAGCGCAACTGTGACTGCCCCAGCAACCGTCGTCATCACCTTGGCCCTCATCTTCTACTCGGTCGGGGTTTGGGCCGAACGCTTGGCTGGCCGACTGAAGCCTTGGCACCTTGCCTTCTTCTGGCTCGGCCTGGTCTGTGATACCTGGGGCACCGGCTTGATGCTCGACATGGCGGGCGGTCTGACATATGACGTGCACGGGCTCACCGGCCTACTCGCCATCCTTCTGATGCTCGTCCACGCGGTTTGGGCATCTATCGTCCTTGCCAAACGCGACGAACGCTCGATCACAAGCTTCCACAAGTTCAGCGTCGTCGTCTGGCTGGTGTGGCTGGTGCCGTACTCAAGTCCCATGTTCCTTCGGATTGGAGGGTAACTCTGGGGCCGCCCAACAACTTGCCGGAGCCGACCTGGCCAACCCCGCTCGTTGAATTGCGTCCTATGCTGGCCTTGGGCTGGCCACGCGGCTCCGGGAGAGCCGTTGTCGCAGGCGGACCAGTTGATCCACCCAATCGCGTCCGATCTGCGCCCAACACCGGTGCCAGCGTGATTACCCAGATCGATCCAGGCGAAATCGTCTTGATCTTGGACGGCCCGACCTGCTCCAACAACATCGTCTTCTGGAAAGTAAGAAGTGATGTCATACCTGACGGGCTAGGCTGGACGGCAGAAGGCGATGGCGCCGAGTACTTCCTGGTGCCTTACAGTCCGTGACCTTCAGACCCTCTGTGGTTGTCTCAAGATCAAGTTCGGGCTCTCCTGGCGGATCGTCCCCAAACAGATGGGCGACCTCCTCACAAGCCCCACAAGAAGAAGACCCTGGCCCCGGCCCGCCGAGTTCCCTAGAAAACCCTGCTTCGTTTGGCTCGGGGTTCAGGGTGAGAGATGGTCATCAGCGAAGTTGGCGTGCCCTAGGCCGCGACCTTGAAGCGAGGTCCAGGAATCAAGGGCAGTTTCCCGGGGACGGCAGGGTTAGCCGCCAGAGTCCGTGGCCAACGCTGGCGGGGCGGGCCGCTCGAGGTCGTCGGGCGAGGACGGGTTCCGACTTCTGCATCTAGAGTTACCTCTCACACCCTTAGCTTCCCCATTCTTCACTTCCCCCTCGGGGTGTCCTTCAAGTAGACTTCTCTTGGCCGGACCCACGGGTCCTGGCAACGCACGAGGCCCTTCCCGGCGAACCTGCGCATGACCTCCCAACTCCAGCCCCGACCATCGAATCCTCCTACGCCTGGTCGTTCCAAGAAGCTCTCTTTGCTTGATCGCTACTTGACACTCTGGATCTTCGCTGCCATGGCCGTCGGCGTCCTCATGGGGTATCTACTGCCCAGCCAGCTTCACGCTTTCAATCAGCTCGTGTCCGTCGGCACCACGAACATCCCCATTGCCATCGGCCTCATTCTCATGATGTATCCGCCCCTCGCCAAGGTCCGCTATGAGGGGCTGGCTCAGGTCTTCCGTGACCGGAGGATCCTAACCGTATCCCTTCTCCAGAACTGGCTGATCGGCCCTGTCCTCATGTTCCTGCTCGCTGTTGCATTCCTTCATGACTACCCCGAATACATGATTGGCTTGATCCTCATAGGGCTCGCCCGATGCATCGCCATGGTGATCGTGTGGAACGACCTCGCCGAGGGCGACACTGAATACGCCGCGGGCCTTGTGGCATTCAACAGCATCTTCCAGGTCCTGTTCTACAGTGCTTATGCTTACATCTTCATCACGCTCCTGCCCTCCGTCCTTGGCCTCGCCGGCTCTGGCGACACGGTCAATATCACAATCGGCGAAATCGCAAAGAGCGTATTCATCTACCTGGGGATCCCATTCCTGGCGGGCTTCGCCACGAACCGCGTCCTGAGACGCTCAAAGGGGGAGAACTGGTACTACCGTGAGTTCATCCCCAGAATCAGCCCCCTGACGCTCGCGGCCCTTCTGTTCACCATCCTGGTGATGTTTAGCCTCAAAGGCGAACTCATCCTTGCGATCCCGGGCGACGTCGTCCGCATCGCCGTCCCCTTGATCATCTATTTCGTGGTCATGTTCCTCGTAAGCTTCTACATGGGCAAGAGCATCCGCGCCGGTTACTCCAAGACAACGACCCTATCCTTCACGGCCGCCAGCAACAACTTCGAGCTCGCCATTGCTGTATCCGTAGCCGTCTTCGGAATCGGCTCGGGGGTCGCCTTTGCGGCCGTGATAGGCCCTCTCATCGAGGTTCCTGTGATGATCGGCCTGGTCACCGTCGCACTTGCCCTTCGAAAGAGGTATTTCGGGCAGGTCGCCGCAACAACCTAGTCTCCCCCCACCCCGGCCGCGGTGCTCCGCGTAGGTTCTCGCTACAGCCGACCCGGGCGGCCGGGATGTCGACTTTGGCGCGAAATCGGCCTTGGGCGGGCCAGGCGGCTCAACTCGAGGCCGTTCGGCGGACAGAGGCTCGACCGCCAGAGGAGCCCTTCTTCCGTACCCTTATCCCCGATGCTGCCGCTTCCAGAGATACTGAGTCCCGAAACCTACCGCCAAGCGATCACCGAGCTTGCGTCTCGGGATCCTGATCTCGCTCTCGTCCTGTCCAAGTGGGGACAGCCCCCGTTCTGGATTCAAGAAGCCGGGTTCGCTGGCTTGGTTGTCAGCATCCTTGCCCAACAGGTCTCGCTGGAATTTGCCGAAGCGGCCTTCTCCAAGTTAGAGCAAGCCATCGGCACTGTCACCCCACACCGCTTCCTGACCCTCGATGACCGCGCGCTGAAAGCTGTAGGATTCAGCCGCCAGAAGGCCTCCTATGTCCGAGGCATCGCCTCTGCCATCCTGGCTGGCGAGGTCGATCTGCGAGCGCTGGAAGCTGCGGACGATGACCTGGCACGGCAGAAGCTCGTGGAACTGAGGGGGGTTGGACCCTGGACGGCCGACGCCTATCTGCTCTTTTCGCTGCGCCGGGCTGATGCCTGGCCAACGGGTGACCTTGCCCTGATGAAGGCAATTCAAGATCTGAAGGGTCTTGCGGCCCCTCTGGCGGCGGAGGAGGCCGATGCCTTTGCTGATCAATGGCGCCCATGGAGAGGCGTGGCCGCCAGGATACTATGGTTTCACTACCTCGCCTCCCGAGGCCGAATCTCATCCGCCTAACAACTCGCTTGAGCCGGCCCGGCCAGCCCGCGGTTCGCGTTTGTGCGATACTTGTCCTGGGCCGGCCAGGCGGCTCCCCCACAGGGGTGCTCCGCGAAGCTCGACCCCGTTAGGCGGCCGGAGAGAATACGAACCTGCGCTAGGTGCGCCAAAGGCCAGTTTGCAGCGAGGTGCCAAGTGTCACGGAATGACCAGCCCGGCGACGTTCCATTTCTTCCCAGTTGGATCGACCGCCTGATCGTCGTGATTGAGCGGCTCCCTGGCCCCCCCTGGCTGTTCTACGTGGTGGCCGTCCTTGTGACCGGCTTGGTGATCAATGCGGCCTTGTGGATCGATGGCAGCGTACCGATTGGCGCGGCGGGGAGCATACCGGGGATCTTCCCTCCCCTGGTGTTCTACTTTCTTGCACTTTACCAACACCTGACCCGGTTTGGTTCCCAGTCGCTTGAGAGATTCCGCCCGCTGATCGGAAAGGACGACGCCGACGTTCGTCGCATCCACCATGACCTTGCAACACTTCCTCGCTGGCTGGGGTGGCTGGGGGTAGCGCTCGGGCTCAGCTTCACGCCCCCGTACCTCCTCGCCGACAAGCTGGTCTTTGGCAATCTCGTCCCACGGACACCTCTGCCCTCGGTGGTCGCCTTCCTCACGGCAGGCTTTGTCGGCGCTACGTTCTTCTCCGTGATCGCCCGCAGTCTCCGGCAGCTACGGATGGTCCACCAGCTTCACGCGCAGGCCAGCGAGCTCAGCCTCCTGAATCTTGAGCCAGCCCACGCGTTCGCGGCGCTCACCGCAAGGACCGGGATCGGTGTCATCCTGGTTGTGCCGATCGGCTACCTCTACCTCCCCTCGGCCGCCTCCTCAGCCTGGATCCTCCTCGCCTATGTTCTGATCGCAGCACTGGCCTTGCTGATCTTCCTTGCCCCTATCCTCGGCATGCGCGATCGACTTGAGCAGGAGAAATTGCGCCTCCTCAAGAAGACGGGGGACCTCCTGACGGTGACCCTCCAGGGGTTCCACCGCAAGGTGGAACAGGGCGATTGGGAAGATCTCAAGGGAATGCAAACCGCGCTCGACACCTTGACCCGGGAACGCGAAATGCTGGAGAAGATACCAACCTGGCCATGGAACACAGCCACCATACGCGGATTCTCCACTACGCTCTTGTTGCCCATCTTCTTGTGGTTGGTGACCCGGCTGCTGGAGCGGTTCTTCTAGACGTTTCAACATCGGCCGCCCAACAACTCGCAAGGAGCCTCTTTTGGCCAGCCAACCCATGGGCGGTTGTGCGATAACTGGTCTTGGACTGGCCGGTCGACGCAGCTCGAGGTGTCAGGCGGGCTCGAAGCACCTGCGAGAGAAGAGGCCCTCGCTGGCGGGGGGAGGGAGCCGAGCCTTCTTGCCGCTACCGCCATCGCACCGTCTTTCGGAAGCTGCTTCGGGTCCAGGGCCCCCGATAGCGCTCCGGGGCAACCGCCTCACCAGGTAGAATCGTCGCCCTCGCGGCGATCCGCATTCGGCAAGTCCTCGGGAGCAAACAAGGGAAACGGCCATGAACAAGAGCGGGGCTCAGAAAGGCAAGTCTCCATCCCAGCTGATAGACGCGAGGATCAAGGAGCTGGGCGATTGGCGCTCCAAGACGCTTGAACAAGTGCGCCGGCTGATCAAGGAGGCAGACCCAGAGGTCGTCGAGGAGTGGAAGTGGAAGAAAGCCACCAACCCTGGGACACCGGTCTGGTCCCACAGCGGTGGTATCTGCACGGGCGAGACCTACAAGAACGTGGTCAAACTCACATTCTTCCGAGGCGCTGCCCTGAAGGACCCTTCCGGCCTCTTCAACTCTAGCCTTGAGGGCAATGTCAGGCGCGCCTTCGACATCCACGAAGGCGAGAAGATAGACGAAAAGGCGTTTCAGGCTCTTGTTCGAGCCGCCGTGGCACTGAACAAGTCAAGAGCCCAGCTCTAACCTACCCAACGAGGCCAGGCCGTATCTCTTACCCGCCCAACAACTCGCCAGAGCCGACGCCGTAAGGCCACTGCGATTCGCTATCGATGACTGGCATATCCCAAGCGAGAAGTCCGCTCTCCTTCTTCGTACTCGCGTTCGTCGGATCCTGGACTCCTTGGATTGGAGCAGCCCTGGCGGGCCTTTCCCCTCAGACGACCGCTGGGTTGACCCTTTACCTCCTCGGTGGTTTGGGACCCCCGATCGCAGCCGTTCTTCTCATTGTTCGCGGTAAGAGCAGCCAAGCATGGGATGACTTCTGGGAACGCCTAACTCAGATTCGCCGCATTCCGCTGGGCTGGTTCGCTCTCAGCGCCGGTCTTCCTGCCGCGATGACCGTATTCGCCATCTCGTTGGATGTTGTCCTGGGCGGAACGGGCGGTCAGCCGGAGGCTCTCGCCATTCTCCTGGCTCGGCCCGACCGGGTTCTCCCATTCCTGCTTCTCACGGTCCTTCTTGGGCCTCTTCCAGAGGAGATCGGTTGGCGGGGCTATGCTCTCGACCGCCTTCAGGCCGTCAGGACTCCTCTGGTCGCAAGCACGATCCTTGGCGCTGCCTGGGCGCTATGGCATCTCCCCCTCTTCTTCATTGCCGACACCTACCAGGCGAACCTCGGAGTCCTCACTTCCCGGTTCTGGCAGTTTCACCTCAGCCTGCTCCCGCTCTCAGTCGTCTATACCTGGATCTACAATCACACCAACAGGAGCACCTTGTCCGCTGTCCTCTTTCACTCTGCGGTAAACGGCACCGGAGAGTTGCTGGCGACATCCCTGCGAGCCGAGAGCATTCTGTTCTGCCTGTGGTTTCTACTGGCGGTTTTCCTGGCGCTACGGGGAGGTCTTTCCTCATCCACGACACCTGCGCCCCCGCAACGGCCCAACCGTGGGCTGGAGGAGACCCGGCCAGCCGGGTCCCCGTGATTGGCAACTTCACTTGACGCGGGGTTCAGAGTGATGGATAGTCTTCCAGGCAACCGAGGCGCCCGAACTGGTCCATCCTGACGCGGCGGGGTCGAGGAGTCAGGCTCGTAAGCCCTGGGACGGCAGGCTCCGTGGCCAACGCTGATAGGGCAGCTCAGCTCCAGTCCGTTAGCCGCAAGGCAGGTGGAACCTTCCATGAGCAAACATCAACGCACTGCATCCGAGGTCGACGCTGAGGTCCGAAGGGCGGTCTACAACCGCTTTCTCGTTCACGCAGCCTCGATCTCGATGGAGGAGGTGTCCGAGGAACTTTCCCTACCCTTCGAAGAGGTCTCAACCTCCTACCAGCGGCTCGCCGAAGCCCATATGCTTGTCCTACAGCCGGCTAGCGGCGAAGTCCTTATGGCCAACCCCTTCTCCGCAGTTCCAACTGCGTTCCGGGTCGTCTCAGGCGGGAAGGAGTGGTGGGCCAACTGCATCTGGGACGCCCTCGGCGTCCTGGCCATGATCGGCCAGGACGGCTCGGTTGAGACCTCATGCCCCGACTGTGGAGAGGCCCTGCTCCCTGCTATCGCATCCGGGGAACTCGCCCAGGGCGAAGGCGTGGTCCACTTTTCCGTTCCTGCTGCCCGCTGGTGGGAGGACGTGGTCTTCACTTGAAGGACCATGCTGCTCTTCCGGTCGGAGGAGCATGTCGATCGCTGGTGCAGGAGTTGGGGTCAGCGCAAGGGCGGCCTTTTCTCCCTTGGCCAGGCGTGGGGTCTGGCAAGAGCCTGGTACTCCGAAGACCGCCGCCAGCCCCAGTGGCGTAGGAAGACAAAGGAGGAAGCCCAGCAGATCCTTGATGATCTGGGGCTGTCCTCCCCCTTCTGGAAGCTCTGAATTTGTGCGCTTAACAACTCGCAGGAGCCGACCCGGCCAGCCTGCAGTGAGCGTTGTGCGAAACCGGTAAGGGTGCCGAGCACTCTTCCAGGATGCTGCGCGAAGGTTCGAGGCCGTCAGGCAGCGAAGTCTTCCACCGAGGGATTTCTTCATGCCCGGAGACCCAGACCCATCTGAGCTCGTCAGGCAGGGCTACAACCGGATCGCCGTTCCCTACTTGCAGTCCCGGTCGGGTGGTTCACCGGATCGACCTGTCCTCGCCAAGTTCTCCAGCCTGTTGCCTGCGAATGGCCTTGTCCTGGATGCGGGTTGCGGTGCAGGCGTCCCCGTCACCCAGTTCCTGGCCCAGCGTCACCGAGTCGTGGGTATCGATTTCTCGATCGAACAGGCTCGAATGGCCTCCCACCTGGTACCTTCCGCCCGTGTTGCCTGCCTGGACATGACAAAGCTGGCATTTCCTCCCGCCGTCTTCGATGGCCTTTGCTCGCTCTTCGCGGTCCTTCACATCCCCCGCGCTGAGCACAGGGACTTGATCGCCGCCTTTCACCGCCTTCTCCGAGAGGACGGCCTGGCCCTGCTATGTCTTGGTGCCACCGATAACGAAGCTTTCTATGGCCCGTACTTCGGAACCCGCATGTATTGGAGCCACTTCGATAGCACCCACTACCTGGAGATGCTGACAGCCATGGGGTTCAAGGTCCTGTCCGCAGAGATCCTGCCGGATCCGATTTCGAAGATTGCCACCCACCTCTTCGTCATGGCAAGGAAGGGCGGCGCCTGACCACTCGCCGGACGCCTGGCCGGGCCCGGAGCCTTCGGATGGCACCCTCATACTTGCCTTGGAGTGGCCAAGCGGCTAGCTCCGGGTGCGCTGCGCGGCAGCTCGAGGCCGTTGGGCGCTCCTCCGACCCTGCCAACTGACATTCCAGAGAATGCCGCCGCCTACTACGACCTCAGTCCGGATGCTCCGGACGACATCCCCTTCTACTTGCAGAGAGACCGGTCTCCGCAGTGGCGAATTCTCGAGTTGGGTTGCGGTCCTGGTCGTGTCCTCGTTCCTCTGGCGGAGAAGTGCAGTTACATCTTCGGCGTTGACGTCTCCAGAGTGATGCTCTCCCTTTGCCGCCAGAAACTGGCGGAACGGCGGATCCCGGTTTCCAGGGACGAGGTCCGACAGGTACACATCGCGGAGATGTATCTTGAGGAGAAGTTCGACCTGATCCTTGCGCCGTTTCGCGTGTTCCGGACTCGGGAGACAGACCGTGAAGTGGAAGGGTTCTTCAGGACCGTCCGGGATCATCTTTCAGACGGCGGGACGGCGATCCTGAATGCCTTCCGCCCCCAGCCTGGACCGCGATCGGATCCGAAGGGAGTGGGTTACGAACGTCGAACGGTGTCGATGGACGGTACCGTTCGAGGGAGGCAGCGTCACGCTGCACGATCGCGGGCCGAAGATGGATCGGGAGAAGCTGGTCCTCGATCCTGAGTTGATCTACCGCCGCTACGAAGATGAGCAGCTGACAGATGAAGCGGTGATCAAGATTGCGATGCGCTGCTACTACTCCGAGGAACGACTGGACTTGATCGCAACCCAGAGGTTTCGAGTGGTGGCAGCATGGGCGGATATTCTGGGGAACCCAACGGCGAGGGGCCGGAGTTGATCGTCGAGTATGCACGGAACGACTGACAACTCTCTGGGGCCGACCTGGCCAGCCCGGTGCTCCCCTCCCGGCGTTCAACCTCCCGCCGCCTCCCAGAGCACCAAGCCCGACATGGCCAGCCCGGGATCCAGGCTCGGCGCGATACTGTTCCTGGGTCGGGCCAGGCGACCCATCGCTGCGCCGTTGGCGGCCAGTCTGGTTTCCGCATCTCCACGCAACCATGAGGGAGAACTACATCAGTGAGCGTCGCCCGCACAGACCCCTCCCCTGACCCTCGCCCTGCTCAACAGGGCGTCGTCGAACCCAGGCCCTACCCTCCGAGCTTCGTTGACCGGATCACGGAATTCGTTCAGCGCCAGCCGATCCCCTATGGGCTCACGTACTTGCTACTCTTCATCCTTCAGAGCGCGGTCTTCCTCGTTTTCTCGTGGAAGGATGGGTGGCTTCCAGCGTTTGAATTCCAACCGATTGTCCTTCTGTTCCCCTTCTGGCTGTGGGGCCCACTCGCGATCGTTACCTATCTCGACTCCCTTTCGCACCGAGTCCTCTCCGACTTTGCCCCGCTGCTAAACCTCCCGGCCGAAGGGAAGCGCCGATTGGAGTACGAATTCGCCACGATGGCCCGCGGGAGCGTGCTGCTCAGTGCCGTCGCGTGGTCCGGCATCTACTTCCTGTTTTGGTATCTGGCCATTCGCCACAGCACTATGGTCTACCGCCTCGGACCTCTTGCCACATGGCTTGCTGTTGTTCAAGGATTCGTTTCGTTCTCTGTGGGGAGCGCGATCTACTACCATTCCGTTCGACAGTTGCGTCTCGTCAGTCGCACCGTGGGGATGGTCGGCCAGTTTGACCTGTTCCGCCTTGACCCGGTCTATGCATTCTCGCTGTTGACCTCCCGCACCGGCATTTGCTGGGTCGTCCTGGTCACCATGACACTGCTCATAGCCCCCCTGGAAGTAGGGACGGTTCCAGGAGTGTCCATGCTGATCCTGCAGATTGCTCTGGCGATGGGCGCCTTTGTCCTGCCCTTGCGGATCGTCAATCGGCGACTGGTGTCGGAGAAACGGAGGCAGTTGGCTGAGCTCGACCAGCGCGTGAAGGCGACCCTGGCGCGCCTGCACCAGCATGTCGACGAGAACTCCTTGGAGGAGGTCTCCAAGCTCAACGACGTCCTGAAAGGATTGACAACCGAACGCGAGATCCTGACGAGGATCCCTACCTGGCCCTGGCGTCCAGGCCTGTTTGCCGGCTTTGTCTCGATCATCGTGCTCCCCATCGTTCTCTTCTTCATTCAGTTTGGGCTGGGAAGGTGGTTGGGGGTCTAGCGCCTGAATCGGGCGTGGTCACATCCAGGTTCGACTTCGGCCACCCGACAAACTCGCTGGAGCCGACGCTGGTTCCGGTCCACAACTGAGCAGCGACGAACGCCACCGTCCGAGGCACCGTCAATGCTCCAGCGGCCACCACAGGAGATCGCCGGGGTTCTCCTTAACCCCGAGAAGGCCGTCCTCTGGACTGCCGGGCATCAGCGATCCGAAGTCCTTCGGAGGCCCTTCAGGGTTAGCAGAGTCCATGGGTCACTGGCCTGGCCGGGCGGCCCACTTCGAGGTCGCCAGGCGTGCTGGCAAGGCAATCGCCGCAGTCCCGTGGGCGGTTGGCCCCGACCCATGCTATCTGGGAGCCGAGAGCGGGCCGGACGTTGCCCACCCCGCCAGCGCCAGAGGACCATGTCCCGGCCTCGGCTATTGATTCCCCTACGAATCGGCCTAGACTCCCATTCAGGTTGGCCGCTCCAAGCCCTGATCCAACCCCTGGAGGTCTTCTCCCATGATGTGGTTCGCGCTACTTGCCCTCGCAGTTCTCACCTTTCTGGCCGCCGTCATCATTGCGGTCCTCGGCGCCCGCGCTCTCTCCCCTAAGAGCAGCGACGAAACAGACGCCAAGGACGCGGACGCCCCGGCCAGCGCCAGGCCGCCCTTGAATCTTGCACTCTTCCTGGTCGCCGCAGTCTTCCTCTTCCAGGCCTGTTGTGTTCTGGTGGCCTTCATCGTGTCCAGGATACAGTTCGGCGCCAACCCCTGGGGATAAGGAGCCCCACCACCCCAGGTGTGCTATCTGCACTCCAGCCAACAACTCGCCTGAGCCGACCTGGTCCGCTCACGACCAGCCAGTCTGTGATACGAGGCCTGGGCTGGCCAGGCGGCTCCCCTAAAAGGTGTTCCCCGGCCCTTCCCGGGTGCCGCGCGAACTCACCAGGAAGAAACTGCTGAAGAAGATGGAGCGGCCGGCCACGATGCTGGGGTGGGATGGCAAGGCAACGGCTCACCCCCAGGCTGCCAGGCGGGCGTATCCCACGTCCAGTCCTGGAGTTGCCTTGCTTCCGCGCGGGGCACGATCGATTTGAAGCGCTCCAAGTGGCATTCGCCTGCGATGGTCTCCGCGGTCGCATTCGTTGCCTTCTCGGCCGTCCACCTGATCGACGACTTCCTGTTCGATGTCCCGCTCGAATTCAACTTGAGCGTTCCTTTCACGCTCCTGCTCGCACTCGGGTACATGGCCGCCCTGGCCGGTCTCGTCGCCACCGCCGGAGGTGGTTCCACCACCGGGTATCTGGGGCTGGCGATCGCCGGCTTCCTGATCGGCCTTGCCCAGCTGCTGAAGAGCGTGCCAGAGATGCTCCGGCCGGGACCCTGGCATTCCGGTGCCGCCTCCGAACTCACGGCTATCGGTCTTGGCTTCTTTGCCGCGACGACCATGGTCTTCTCGCTCTTTGCCTACCGGACCAGCTCCCGCAGGCCTGGAGGAAATCCACGGTGAAGGAACATCCCTGCCAACGCCCGCCGACCAACTCGCCTGAGCCAGTAGGGCCAGCCCGCGGTCTTACGGTGCGCGCGGTGCTGGCCTTACGGTCCCCGGGTGGCTCCCCCACGAGATCCTCCGCCGCCCTTCGAGGCAGGTGCGCGATAGCACGAGGCCGATAGGCGCCTGCGGCCGCCGCCGCCGAGTCCATCCTAGACGCCGCCTTCCGTCCAGGGCGGCTCATCGCCACAACCTTCCTCAAAGCCAACGGAGGTCAAGCGAGTGCGAAATCGAGTGGTTCATCCGATCCTTGGCTTCTCGTTTGGCTTCGTCGCGGGCATGGTCCTCTCCATTCTCTTCCTCAGTTGGCCGTTTCGAGCCCTGTTGCTCGCCCTCCTGATTGGCTGTGTGTCGATCGCTCGCCTGCGACGAGCTCCACTACCGCCGACGGGTTGGGGGCTTGCCGCATCATGGTTTCCGCTTGGGGTTGCGTTCTTCGTCGTGTTGCTCGTCGGCCTTGACAGCGTCTTCCCTCCGGTAACATGATCACCTCGCGCCCTGTGTTCAACGGTCTTCCGCCACGGGATGATTCACCACCTTTCCGGGGCGCCGGGCAAGAGCTCGACGGGGTTGGCCCTCCTGTCTCGTCTGCGGTCCATCATCAGGGCCATCTGCCGCGACATCTCCGAGGTTCCTCCCGGTTCACCATACGAGCGGATTGTCTCAATCGCCACCCTCGGGCATGTCCAAGACCTCCCGCGCGTCGTCGCCATGGCCGGCCGCTTGCTTCAGGACGCCGGCCGATAAAGGGCAGCCATCCCCAGCGAAGGCAGCCTCCTTTGGAGCCTGGCGTGGAGGCTTTCGACCGGCCTGGAGTTTCGCCTCAGGAGAGGCCTGGACTTTCTAGCAGCACGCTGCTGCCGGCCTGACCAGCCCACGGTTGTTGCTTGCGCGATACTGGTCTTGGGCCGGCCAGGCGGCTCCCCATCGGAGTGCTGCACGAGGCCAGGGGCCGTTGCGCAGCCAACCCAAGACCGAGAGCGTAGCCAAATGACCCGCATCGCAGGCGTCACGAAGATAGCCGAGATCCCCCCATCTATCCTGAAGGGCCCTGTCGGTCTCCTCCTCCAGTACCATAATCTGGCCACTCCCTACGCCGATTACTCTTCCGCTCAACTCCTGATCGGTATGTGCATGGACCACAGGAAGCAGCTGCGGATCCCGGAGAATTTCGCATACATCATACGGAGCGGTGGCGCCAATCTCAGGTTGAGCGAATTCAAAGTGTCGTATGCAATCTCGATCGGAGGCGTCAGGGCCATTGCCCTGATTGCCCATACACAATGTGGCATGGTCAACTTGGCTGCGCGCAGAGAACAATTTGTGACCGGCCTCATCGAGGGCGCCGGTTGGGACAGAGATACGGCAGCAGCCCACTTCGACCAGCATGCCCCCATGTTCGAGATTGGCAACGAAGTCCAGTTCGTCCTGAGCGAAACCAATCGGTTGGCCCACCGCTATCCGCGGGTCCACGTCGTGCCGCTGCTATACAAGGTGGAGGACAATCTCTTGTATTTTGTTCATGACGAGTAACCTGTTGCCTGCCCGGCAACTCGGCGGAGGCGACCCGTCCAGCCGACGGTTCGCGTCGGTGCGATAATCTGGCCCGGGATGGCCGGGCCGATCCTGCCTTCGGGTACGGCTCGGTCCTTGCGGGCTGCTTTTACGAAGGCACGGTGCCGCCGGGTGGAAAGTTCCAACTCCCGAGTCTATGAGCTGGACCCCTTCGCACTCGGGCCAGGCTGGAGCAACCTGGCGTGAATCGAATGGCCAAGAAGATCCGAAAGAGGTGAGGAACATGGACCTGGGAGCATTCTCGGTCAGTTTGGCCGTCAGCAACATCTCGGCCTCAAAGAGTTTCTACGAAAAGCTGGGGTTCTCTGTCGTCCTTGGGGAGACCGCCGAGAACTGGCTCATCATGAGAAGCGGGCGAACGACCATCGGTCTGTTTCAGGGCATGTTCGAGAAGAACACCCTCACGTTCAATCCCGGCTGGGACGATACCGCACAGGCATTGGAAGCCTTCACGGATGTCCGTCAAATTCAGCGGGCTCTACGAGCCGGGGGGCTTACGCTCGACAGCGAAGCGGACGAGGCAACCCCTGGCCCGGCCAGCTTCATGGTCACAGATCCTGACGGCAATCCGATCCTCTTCGATCAGCATGTCTGACCCGCTCCCAATCCGGTTATCACCTCTCGGCCGGAGACCTGGTTACCCCTGGGCCTGGCTTCCCTGAGATGCCAATCCTGGACCGACCCGGCGGCGCCCCACACGGCGCCGCGCAGCCCTACCCGGGTGCTGCCCGTAAGGTCACCCTGACCCGACGCATCCATGGATGAGTTACCGGCAGAAGATCCCTGGATCCTCTTAGCAGTGCTCTACGCACGTCGTCCGGGCGGGGTCGCAACCCTCACAGACTTGATGGCAGCAGCAGACTTCATCAATCACGCGATCCCGACCCTCGGCGAGCTGGAAGGGGCCCTCTTTCGCCTGCGCCGAGACGGCTGGGTTACGATCGACCAGCTCACGTTCCAACCCACCGCGAAATCCCTTACCTTGCTTGCCGACCGCTCGGGCCGCCGAACGAGTGTCCGGGCAGACCTGGAGATCGTTCGGACTCGAATCAACGCCGCTTCGTGGCGCCCGATGGCGACACCACCCCTGCCCTCTCGGCGCCCTCGCGTGGCCGGGCTGAACCAAAAGGCACTTGATACTGCCGTGAGCGCACACAGGTCCTCGGCCGGCCGCCCGACATCTCGCTGATCCCGACCTGGCCGGCCCTGGGCGACAGGCTTCCATGGGATACTTGGCCCTGAGCGGCCAGGCGGCTCCCCCCGGTGGTGCTACGCGGCCCTTCCAGGGTGCTACGCGGCCCTTCCAGGGTGCTACGCGGCCCTTCCAGGGTGCTACGCGGCCCTTCCAGGGTGCTACGCGAAGGCGGGGGGCCCTGGGTCCGCATCGCAGCACACTTCAACACCCACGGGGTAGCCAGGAGCGATCAGTGAACCGGAGTACCAGGATCACGGGCATTGCGCTGGTTCTCTTTGCATTTTTCTACTTGGCCGGGTTCCTTCTTGCCAGTCCTATCTCCGGCCTTCAAGATGGCGACAACCCTGCCAGCAGTCTTGCCTTCATCACACAGAGCGGTGACCTCTACTTCCTGTCCGGCTTGGCTTACGCGCTGGCTGGAGGCGTCCTTGTGCTGGCCACCCACTCGGCCTCCGACTCACTGGCTGCCCCAACCCGGTCTCCATTCACCAAGACCGCCTCGACCTTCGGCCTGATTGCAGCCGCATTCTTCTTCGCGCATGGAGTCCTCCGCATCCAGTCCCCCGGCACACTGGCTTACATTGCCAGCTTGGACCGCGACTGGGGCCTGTCAGCCTACCTCGCCGTCCAGATGTCTGGAACGCAAGGCCTTGCTTCGGCGGGCATTTTCGCCCTGAGTATCTGGGCCGTCGGAGTCAGTACCACGATTTGGCTCAGGCGTTCGTTGTCTCGGAGCCTGGCGCTCTTGGGGGTGCTTCCGGCGCTGCCTTGGATCATGGGTTTGTTGGGCAGAACGCAGGCCCTCCCCGAATCGCTTTGGCTGCTTTACATCGGATCCATCTTCTTGGGAATCCCTATCTGGTCCGCCGGCCTCGGGGTTGCACTCATTCGCGTGGACCGCCGCAAGTGGGATGGCGGTCCGAATTCGTCGTAGGGCGGCGCCGTGCTCCAATCCTGCGGCATAGCAGCGGGCCGGAGTTGACCTGGCCACCTCATCAGGTCGTCGGCCTCTTCATGCCTGGCATGGTGGTTCCTGACTACTCCCGCAAGGCCATCCAGGCCGCACGCAGGCTGGTCGCAGTGGTGGCTGAACGGGCTGACCTCCCCGTGGGCTCGGGCGTCCATGACGGCATGGCTTTCGTCGGCACCGTCGAGGGGAAGTCTGGCGGCGGGCAAGACATCGCTGCGGTTGGCGATTCTGTCAACACGGCGGCCCGCCTCGCGTCGGCGGCCAAGCGGGAGAGGTGCTGATCAGCGAAGACGCCATCAGATCCTCCAGTTTCGATCCTACCGGCCCCGCTATCCGGCACCTAGACCTGAGGGACCAAGCTCAGCTCTTCAAGGTGTACGTCCTCCCGGCTGGCAGCATCTCATAGGGCCAACCATGTTGCGAGCTCCCGAACAACACCTCGCCGGAGCCGAACTTCAGAGACCTGGGGCCGCCTGCGTTCCGATCCGTAGGGAGCACTTGGGACGCGTTGCTCAATCGGCATCTCGAATCCGCATCTCGACTAACCTGCACCAATCCGAGGCATTCCTGCAAGGAGGGTGACCGTGCTCCGTAGGATCCTTCTTGGACTTATGACCGCAATTGCGGGAGCCTTATTGGTCCTCAGCCTCCTTGGAATTGGCGCGGCTTGGGGCTACAACGAACCCGCTACCCGGCTGGCTGAAGCCCGGCTGCATGATCTCGATGTCGAGCTCGCGTCGGCGCAGCTGGCGCTTGAGGGGGCCAGGACTGAGTTGCAGCGTGCCCTGCGCATTCTCGGCAGTGCCCGAACCACACTGGAGGCGTTGGCCCGGAGCACATCTCAGGCGCAGCGGACTCTGGAAGCGGTAGGAGACGCCCTCGACGAGGCGGTCATCCCAAGTCTCAGAAACACAAGCGCGCAGCTCGACCAAGTCGGTTCGGCCCTGCAAGCTGCGCTCGCCACGTTGGAAACCGTCAATTCGCTCGCGATCCTGCCCGTCCGGATCCCTGGCGAAGAGTGGCTGGCAGGGCTCTTGGAGGCGACCGAATCCCTCAACGCCGAAATCGTCAGCGTCGAAGAATTGGCGGGGAGCGCTTCCACCTTCCTGGCGGATGTCGGGTATGTCCTGGGAGGCGATTTTGAGGAGACGGAACGAGGTCTGGAGCGCCTGCTCCTGACCGTCACGGAGTACCAGACCAGGATCGAAAGCTGGCGAGCCTGGATCGCAACGGCCCGCGCTGAACTACCCGCCTCCATCGATCGTGTATCCGTTGTCCTGACCGTCGTGCTCCTTTGGTTTGGCCTTTCCCAAGCAGGCCTGATCCTGCATGGGGTCGCGGGCTACACCGGCGCAAGCGCTCTCCGAGAACCCCAGACTACCGAGGCTCGCAGCGACACGTGACCTCTCCTGGTCGCCCGACACGCGGTTGTCGTGGGGAACGGCAGCATTGCATTCCCAACAGACGTCCGGCTGGACCTCCAGCCCCAGGACCAACGGGCCTTCGGCAACGGGATGGTCTATCTACACCACCGAGTTGGCAAGGGCCAGGGTGCTCAACAACTCGCCTCAGCAAGGACGGGGTGGTCCGCGACCCTCCTGGCCATCCCACGGTTGTCGATGGCGCGATACTGGCCTTGGGTCGGCCAGGCGGGCCCCCCAGGGTGGTGCTGGCACGCAGGGACGCATCACGGGTGTCACCCTGAAGAGCATCTACGATGGCGCGGCGGCCCCGGCGCCACGACAACACCGATACCGTCTGACTTGTTGGAAGGGTCGAAAGACAGGTGGTCACCATGCAGAACCCCAAGTGCTTCTACCAACTCGGCGACCGTACCTATGCAATTCTCAACTGGAGGAATCGCAACAAGCCTGAGGATGTTCTGTGCCTGGCGGAGCTCACCACGACCCAGAGACACCGATATGCGACCCTGTCCGCCGAAGGCAGGCCGGAACCGCTTGTCTATGAAGCACTGTTCCCACCTCCTCCCAAGCCCAAGCCCCGCCTTCCAGAAGACCTCTCCCATTTGAAGAAGGACCAGCTCGTCGTTCTGATCCGCGCCCTCACGGGCCACAAGCTCGGCTCGATATCCAGGATGACCAGGCGAGACATCGAGGTCGTGGCTCGCCTCTCCCTGGGTTCCCTGGCCCAGCGCAGCTCCACCTGGGTCCCCTGAACAGGGGGTAGGAGCGCCCCTACCTCGGTGGAACCTCGCTGGCCCGCCCAGCGTTGGAGTCGGCGCCAATCTAACCTTGGGCGGCCGGACGGCCCAACACGTCCCGCATGCCGACCTTGTTACAATGGCGCCGGTCCGCATTCGAATCGCGATCAGGTGTTTAGATCTGGTACGGAGTAGGAGGATCGATGAGCCCGAAGAAGGCCGCGCAGAAGTCCACCAAAGGCATCGCCAAGAAAGCGACGAAGAAGTCCAGCAAGAGTTCGAGCACGGTCAAGACGAAGTCCAAGGGGTTCACCGCCGAGGAACGTGCTGCGATGAAGGAGCGCGCCCAGGAACTGAAGGCGGCGGCGCGCGGGGCGGATGAGGAAGGCGCCGTGCTCGCGAAGATCTCCGAGATGCAAGGATCCGAGCGCGCCATGGCCAAGAGGCTCCATGCGCTCATCAAGGCCAGCGCCCCGGCCCTCTCCCCGAAGACGTGGTACGGGATGCCGGCGTATGCCAAGGACGGCAAGGTCGTTTGCTTCTTCCAGAGCGCGCAGAAGTTCAAGACCAGGTACTCCACCTTGGGCTTCAGCGACGCAGCGAACCTGGACGACGGCGCCCTGTGGCCGACGTCCTTCGCGCTGATGGAGTTGACCGAGGCCGAGGAGGCAAGGATCAGCGCGCTTGTGAAGAAGGCGGTGAGCTGAAGGCGGAGCTTCGCAACCGGGTCCCCCGCCCCGGGTTTCCCGTCGCGCCGACAAGTCCACGATCCAATCATCCAACCCGGATCACCGCGACGCGGTGAAGATGGTATCGGCTCTTCCCGTCGGCGGGGTTCCCTTAGCGGTCTGGCCGCCGATCGCCTCCCGGGAACGGCATGTATCCCGGACCCGCTCGGAGATTTGCCATCCTCGCCTCCTTGGTTCACCCGACAATTCGCAGGAGCCGACCTGCCAGTCTGCGGAACAAGTGCGCGATACTTGTCTTGGGGAAGCGAGGCGGCGCGGACCGGGGCCTCCAGATCCCCGGAGAAGAGGCAGGGGGATGGCCAAACTGACGCCCGAGACAGTTCGATCTACCGTAACCGGGTGGCTGGAGCCCGGCGAACGTCTCCTTCAGTACACCGTCGGGGGGCTGCAAGGGCCACTCTCAGATGGTGTGGTCGCCCTGACGGACCGCAACATCAGGATTGGCTCCCCCACTGCCCATACCGCCATACCGCTCCGCAAAGTGGAGGAGGTGAGTTGGTCTGCCCTGTGGGCCCGCCTCAACATTTCGACGACGACCCCTCAAGGCAAACTGGTCATCTCTCTCGTAGGGACCCAGTGGAAGCAGCGCGCCGCCCAGCTTGCGGACGAATGGGCCGCCCTTCGGTAAGAGCCGGCCGGCGGCCCGGTCGTTGACGCTGTACCGAGGCAAGATCTGGAACGGCCCGAAGGCGCCCTTACGCCGCGTCCCGCCCGATTCCCAAGCCACCCATGAGGGGTTGCGTGTGACCAATCCGAAATCCACTTCGCGGACCGACCTGACCAGTGCCATCGAAACTGCCTGGTCCGACCTCCAGAGTTTCCTGAAGTCCCTGACCGGACACCAACTCGCATTGACCGACGACCAGGGTTGGACGATCAGCGACCACGTCGCCCATCTTGCGGTGTGGGAGGATTCCGTCGCCATCCTGTTTCGCGGTGGAGCCAGGCACGAAGCCCTCGGGGTCGATGAGCGGACCTATCTGACGGCGACCTTCGATGAGTTGAATGCCACGATCCGCCAGCGGAGAGGCCACACCTCCAGCGAGCAGGCTGGCAACGACCTCCGGCGGATCCACGACGGCTTGCTCGATGCTCTCGCCGAACTGTCGGAAGACGACCTCCACCGGACTGTTCGAGACTTCTTCCCCCGGGCGCCCCGGTCCGACGCCCGCCAACTTGTCGACTTCATGCATGAGAACACGGCAAACCACTTCGTTGAGCACCTGGAGTGGATGCGGAAGCTCGCCGCCCCGGCCGCCTGACGACCTCCAGAACTCAACCCACCAGGAAATCCGGCGCAGACCCGGGAACCGCGCGGACATCCGAGTGACTCTGGCGGGTGACGGGCGCGCTCGAGGCCGTTGTCGTCGTGTTGGCTCGCCTCGGGGTGATAGAATCATCACATTCTCACTTCCGGAGGTAGCGATGGCCAAGGTTGCGGTCAAGGGAAAGGGAACTCAAGCGGATCCGTGGGTCCTCAAAACGCCTCCCGGCACATCTGAGTTTCAGATGTACCGAGATGAGACGGCTGACCCCCCTGCGCTCGTGTGCATTGTGGGAAAGACCAAACTCAGCTACCACCTGAGATGCCTGGAAGACCTCCAGGCGATGCTCAAGAAACACGGCGACTGGATGCTGTTGGGAAGCGCCGATGAGCAGAAGGCTGCGGCCGATGGAACCGTTGAGGCCTGGGCCCGGTCTCCCAAGAACCCCGTGAAGGGTTGGTATGGGCTCAAGAAGGGGCTTCGCGGCAGGTTCGCTATGTATGTTCCGCCCCTGATGGAAGCCCTTGGACTCGCCGAAGTCGAGCATAATCCCAGGAACAACCGGATGCGGGCGCGCTAGATCTGTTTCCGGTCCATAAGCCCGACGTCGGGGCAGACTCGCTGGTGCCAGACCAGTCAACGGCGCGGGTCCTGGAAACGGGGGCTCAGGGAACAAGCCCGGCCCCCTGGGTCCCTAACAGGCTCTTGCCCGGGATTCCCCCGCTCGTGAGCGGCGAGATGCTGCCAGCCTGGTAGCCGTCCACGGCACGTGCCGGGGAGGCGAAGCATGAAGAAGATTCAGGCAGATATGAATTCCCTCCGCCGGGAACTCAGCCAGGGGTCGATCCAGAGGGCGTACGGGGCCCTGCTCCGCTACATGATGGAGCTGCGCACCCACTTCAGAAAGAGGTACCCGGAGCACAAGGTTTCGGCGCTCTATCAGGGTTCCCTGGATTGGACCTTCTTTTCCATCGTCCCGCCGTCCCTCAAGCGTCACGACTTGAAGATTGCGCTCATCTTCAACTACGAACTGTTTCGATTCGAGGCCTGGCTGGCCGCCAGGAACCGCCAGGTTCAAAGGAAGTACTGGAAGTTGTTCCAGGAAACCGATTGGCCCAGGTACCGGGTGAAGGTACCTTCTCCAGGTATCGACTCGATCATCGAGTGCGACCTGGTGGATCAGCCCGACTTTGGCGAACCACGTTTGATCACGGAGGCCTTGGAGAAAGGGCTGGCCGCATTCGTCGAAGACCTGGAGGGGTACCTTGCTGGCCGGGAAGCCAGTTCATGAAGTTGGCGAGAGTTGACATCCCACGCCCTCCAGGCAGGGAATCGCCGCCACGGGGGCGACTCAACGCCGCGCTGCCGACCGGGTCGGCGCGCCGGTATCGACAGGCTGCTACCCACATGGCGGGCCCAGACGGATCGGCGCGTAGGTTCTGCGCTGCCGGGGAGCCGGGTCGCTCACCGGCGAGGCCGGCCCCATGAATTCCGCCATCCTGTTCACCCTTCTGTTCCTCGGAAGTGCCGGCTATGGAGCCTATCGAGGCCAGATGGGGCTTCGCACGATGAGGTCTCGTCGCCGCTACCAGGGGGTTCTGTTCGAATGGACGGATGGCCTTCCCTCCGGCCCCCTTCATGAGGGGCTTGCCTGGATCGCTCCGGCCACCCACTTCGTCGCGATCACCCTGATCGCGCTCGCAACCCTGCTGACCATTCCGCAGCGAGCCTCGATTCCGGATCTGCCCCCGCCCTCCTTCGCTCCACCCGGTCTCTCCTACGGCCTCATCGTCGGACTGAGCATCATCCTTGTCGCCTACCTTTGGGGTGTGGCTCTTTCGGTCAATCCTTTCTACAATCCCATTCCCGGCGCTGGCCACTTCGCGGTTTCAACCGACGGGGTTCTTTACGGCGGGCGGCTCTATCCGTGGAGTAGCTTCACACATTTTTCCCGGGGCGAACCCGGAGAGGATGTCCGACTCTGGTCGGCTTCCTCCCCCGGGCTCCTTGTCTTCGCCCTCCACCCGCTCTCCTCCAACGATCATCTCACTCTGCAAGATACCTTGTCGCGATTCCTCCCGAACACTCCCTCCTTTCGACGGGCGCGCACCTGGCCACGCTGGATGCTCCCCGCACTCATGGCCGCAACGGCTGCCGTCGCCGTCTTTGTATCGCTCCAGCTGCTCTTGAGTCCCGGCCTCTTCGCCCTGCCTGCCACCGCTGTGGTTGCGTTCCTGTTCGTCGTCTTGGGAGGACGGATGATCCTGCAGTTTGCGTACGGCGGCATGGCCTTGCCGGCACAGACCCAGAAGGACGTGGTTGCCTGACCCGTGGCATCGCCGAGGCGTGGCATTCGGCCCGGTCTCAAGGCTCGCGGTCACGGCCGGGATTGGGTCCCTCATCCAGGTCCTTGCTATGATCGGACGGGCGAGTCCCTCCCGGGAGGCGGCGCCGCAGATGGCCGGGTATCTCGGTCGGCCCACCGAACCCTGCCAGAAGGGTAAGACGGAGATGGGCAGGCAGCGGTGGATCACCCTGAAAAGAACGACAGGTCGCGATCTGCCCTCCCTGAGCGGGTAACCGCAGACTTTTCATGGACCCCCGACGACCCATCCCCGAACTGATCGTGGCCGTTGCTTCTGCTGCGTGGGGACTGTATTGGCTCCCTCTGAGGGCGCTCGAGAGTTGGGGCCTGGATCCTGCCTGGGCTACGTTGACTCAGTTCGCCGTTCCGCTGGCGGTCTTGCTGCCGATCGCGGCGGTCCGGCTCCTGCGCGGAAGACCCAGCGGCATTCGGCAGGCTCGCACGGGCCTTCTCATCGGATCCGCCCTGGCGTTCTACTTCATCAGTCTGCTGCTCACCGACGTGGCCCGGGCTCTGATCCTCTTCTACGCCATGCCGGCGTGGGGCACCGCACTCGAGGTCGGCTTGATGGGCAGGCCGTTTACCCGCTGGCGTGCCGGCTCGTTGATCCTCGGCCTATCGGGAATGCTGATGATTCTGGGGCTCGGGCGCCAGCCCAGCCTCAGCCTCAACCTGGGCGACCTGCTGGCCCTGGTCTCAGGACTCCTGTTTGCGGTCGGCGCCATGCGAGTCCGACGAGCACCTTCGGTTTCGGTGTTCGAGCAGGTGTTCGGGTTCTTTCTGTACGGCTCCCTGGTGGCGTTGGTGCTTTCCCGACTCCCTCTGACCGAACTTGGACGACCGCCCTCGGTCGAGGCTTTGATCAGCCTTGCGCCCTGGCTCACGCTGATCGGGGTCGGATTCCTGATTCCGGTTATGTGGGGGATCTACTGGGGATCGCGAAACGTCGACCCCGGTCGGCTGGGGGTCCTCCTCCAGATCGAAGCCGTCGTCGGTATCGGAAGCGCCGCGCTGCTTGCAGGGGAACCGTTTGGACTCCCCCAGGCCGCCGGTGCCGGGCTGGTGATCGCCGCCGGTTTGGTGGAGGTGATCGGGAAAGGACCCGAGTTGCCGACGGGGCAATCCTAGGCCCCCGCACCGGGCTCCGTCCAGCCCGCCGGGAGCGGGGTCGTCGTCGCCGAATCCCCTGCCCTTGTTGAATTCGTTCACCGGGATTGGTGCGCCAACCGATCGCCCCGCGAGGAACAACAACTGATTCTGTTTCAGTGGGAAGGTGGAGAATGATCCAGGTCTTGTGGGAGTTTGTCGTAAAGGAGGAAGCACGCGGTCGGTTCGAACTTGTCTACGGCCCGGGCGGCGAGTGGAGCAAGCTGTTCGCCCGGTCCGAGGGCTTTCGCGGCACCACATTGCTGCAAGATACGGCCAACCCGCGGCGCTATCTGACGATCGATGTCTGGGACACGGAAGTCGAGCGGAACCAGCTTCTCGCCGAACGAAAGGAGCAGGTGCAAAGCCTGGATGACACCTGCACCGAGTGGACCGATTCTGAGGCCGACCTGGGCACGTTTCGAATCCTGGCCAAGGCGACCGTTCGGCCTTATCCCGGCCGTCGGCGGGCCACCCGGAGACAACCCCGCCAGCCGCCGGATCCCTCCCTGGAATGACAGGCGCCCGTCCCGATCCGGCCAGGATCGCCGGCGGATTCCCCCCGATTGCCCCGGTAGGCGTCCGACCCGTCTCTCCAGACGGAAGCGGCCAGGGGAATCGTGCCCTGACAGGCATGTGGTATTGGTCCCGTCCCTGGCTTCGGCCGCCCGGTGATTCCTCTTGGTCCGCCCCGCCCGGCCGAATGTGTCCGCTCCGGGAGGTGGAAACGCCCGACGACCTGCCGCCGGAAGAAGTGGCGCGCTCGCACCGCTGGCACGCCATCGAGTGGAACAACCTGGCCTGGAAGCTCAGCGGCCAGCCATCCTGCACCGCGCTGGAAGATGAGCAGAGGAGGCTCGCCGCCTGAGCCTCCGCCTATCCCTGGGTGAAGGTGGGGACCGAGTTGAACCGGGCCTGAGCCTGGATGCTCCTCGGCCTCGTGTACGCTTCCGTCGGGGACGGTCCGACCGCCCTGCGCTACGCGCAGGAGAGCTACGACTACCTGGCTACCCACGACCCACCGGATTGGGAAATCGCCTTCGCACATGCCAGCCTGGTCCACGCCGCCCTGGGCGACCGGCGACTCGGGGCGCCACCAGGCCCATCATGCCCAGGCCCGGGAATTGGGGCAGGCAATCGCAGACCCCGAAGACCGGGAGATCTTCTTCAAGACCTTCGACGGCCTTCCGGTTCCCGAGCCAGGCTGTCATCGAAATCACCGAAGATCCTGCCGGGAGCGCCAACGGAGGAGCCCTCTTGTGCACCACCCTCGAGGCTCCCTCGCCACTGCGTGGGACGGCGGAGGAGGACCGTCAGAGGTGGTTGCCCCAGGGAGAGGGACCATAGAGACTCCGGCAGAGGCCTATCTTCGATTGTCCTGCTATGGGGATCGGAGGGGGATGGTGGAGTCGTCACTTCCAGTTCCGGATCGGAATGCCGTCGGCCGTCGGAGGAGAAAGAAATCGGGGCCTGAAGGCCCCGATTTGGACGAATTCCAGGCGGGTCTCGACCTCACCGGTCGTGCGCCGTCTTCCCTTCCAGTAGGACTGAGTCGACCTCCCGGCTGGCCTCGTGGATCGACAACCCTTCGACGGCGGCCCACTCGGCGCAGAGCTCCTGACGCGTCTTCCGCAACAGGGCGGCGTCCCCTTCGCTCAGTGCTTTGCGCCAGCTGAGAGCGGTCAGGTCGCGGATGGCTTCGCATCGCGAAAGGAACGACCCTCCCCGAACACGCTCAGCCAGACTCCTCTGCCGCTCCCGATGATCGCCTGGCAGGCCCTCCGGGCGGCCCCGCAAGACCCGTCGGTACTGTTTGAGCTCACCCCGAGGGGTCATCTTGCGCAGTCCGCTCTGCGGTCCTTTCACCGGGACCCACAGGGTTCCGGTGTCCAGGGCGATCTGGTAGTAGAGCTGTCGCGGGGCCAACTCGAACTCTCGCATTTCCGACTTCACGACCCGACCGACCCCGTGCTGTGGGTGGACCACCCAGTCATTGGTCTTGAGCGCCATTTCGGATCCCCAACCTCGCGATCTTATCCGTACCTTGCCAGAAAGTGCGCCTGCACCTTCGGCGCAGACGACGCACCATGACAGTTGAGACCTCGGTAATTTTACCACAGGGTCGCGCACTCGGGTAGCATGGACCGGCCGGTATCGCTCACGCTGCTCCGTCGTAGTAACAACTCGCTCGCAGTCCTTCTTGCGGATCGTCCAACGGGACGGACAGAATTCCGTTGGCCGGCGCCGGATCGAGACACGCCGGCCACGCGAGGGAGACGATCGCTCGTGATGGTATGATCAGGGCTGTCCCGGCTCGTTCCTTCGTCGCTGCGCCGAACCACGAGCCAGGCTCACCCGTCTGCGGCACCTCCCAGGAAAAGGAAGGTGGTTTCGGTGACCAAGTTGTATGTCGGGAATCTCTCTCACTCCACCGGGGAGTCGGCTCTGCTGGATCTGTTCTCCAAGGCGGGGCCGGTGAAATCTGTGGCCCTGATCACGGATCGGGATACCGGGCGCTCCCGGGGCTTTGCCTTCGTCGAGATGGAAAGCGAGGCGGATGCACAGAAGGCGGTCGGCATGCTGAACGGCACGCTGTTCGAAGAGCGCCAGTTGACGGTCAACGTAGCCAGGTCGCGCGAGGAACAGGGGCGGAACCCTCGATTTGCCCGGGGACCGAAGCGCACGGGGAAACGTCCACGGGGCCGAAGGTACTGATCGAGACCGGATCAGGACCGGCCCAAGCACAGCCGGCGAAGTCCGACGTTCTCCGCCTATCTGTGACTCTGTCGGGGAGGAATACTCGCCTTCGGCGCCCCTCTCGGCCGGAAGGGAACCGGGTGGGACTATCCGATCAACGGCCCACAGTGACTTGGCCCGCCGTCGCCCTGCTGGTCGTCGGGCTCGCGGGCTGCGGCGGAACCGCCTTTCCCGGACCGAACCTGGATCCCCTGTGTCGATATCGTGATCGAGGCTGTCGTCGAGGGCGATCCACAGACCCTCCGCGATCTCGTCCACCTGTCGACCTTCCCGTGCACCTGGACGGAAGGGTTTGGAGGCCCGCCCAAGTGCCTCCCCGGCGAGTCGGAAGGAACCCTGGTAGGGGCCTTTTGCCCGTCTTCGGCCCGGAGGGCCATCACTTGCGCAGGCCCCATATGGAAGACTGGGTTGGCCTGCCGGCCCCACGGTTGTATGCCGCTTTCCACCATCCCTCGGGGGTCTTTCTTGATCCGTGATTCCCTGTCGGCGAGTTCGCGGTAGCCTCCTTGTCGGCGAAACTCCGGGTTGCCTGCCTCCGGCGGACACAGACCTGGTCCTGATCGGGCCCTTGCCTTAGCGCAGGATTGGAGCCTTCGGTGTGCGCACCCTGCTGGTAGGCGTTGACGACGCATCGGAAGGGCACCTCCGGGCCGAAACGTGGATTCCGGTCAGCCGTCAAACCCCAATCCAGTGACCTTCCCTCCCTTCCGTTTCCTCCGCTCTCTCCTGCCACGGCTCAACAGGGCCGTGGTGCGGCTGCGCCGGGGCGGGCGCAACTCCCAGCCCTCGCAATCGACGCCCTGGCGAAATGCTGTCGGGGGGTTGTGGGACGAAGTCGGCCGCCTGCAACTCGACTTCCTCGTGACGCATGGTCTCCTTCCGTCCCACAACCTGGTCGACGTGGGTTGCGGATCCCTGCGAGGCGGAGTGCACTTCATTCGGTACCTGGATGACGGCCACTACCACGGAATTGACTCCCAGGCCTGGTTGCTCGACGCCGGTGTCAGCCGGGAGTTGCCCCTTTATGGGCTCTCCTCCCGGACGGTTCGTCTGCTGTGCCGGGACGACTTCGACCTGACCGGCTTCGGAACTGTCTTCGACTTCGCCATCGCCCAGTCCGTTTTCACCCATCTTCCCTGGAACGGTATCTTCCAATGTCTGTACCAGGTCGAGCGTGCGCTGGCGCCACAGGGTAGGTTTTTCGCGACCTTCTTCGAGGCGCCGCCGGGGGCGGTCACGGCGGAACCTCGTACCCACACCCCGGGCGGCATCGTGACCTACCTCGAAAGGGATCCGTTCCATTACTCGTTCGACATCCTGGAAGACCTTGCCCATCGCGTGGGGTTGCGCGCCGTCTATCACGGCGGCTGGGAACACCCGCGAGGGCAGAGGATGGCGATCTTCCAGCGGGCCGGCGAGGATCCCCAACCGACCCCGCGGGGGGCCATCCCGTCCACCGCGCCAGGTTCCTTCGCATGATCCTTGTCACCGGCGCCGCCGGGAAGACCGGGAAGGCGGTCGTGGCGGCGCTGGCTCGGAGCGGAGAACCCACCCGAGCCCTGGTTCGGATTCCCTCTCAGAAATCCGAGATGATCGAACTCGGCGCAACCCAGGCGGTGGCAGCCGACATGCTCCAGCCCGCCCAGGTCCGTCGCGCCCTGGAGGGGATCGACCGCGTCTATCACATCGGGCCGAACGCCCACCCTCAGGAGGAACAGATCGGCCGGGCGGTTGTCGCTGCCGCCAGAGCCAGCGGCGCTGAGCGCCTGGTTCTGCATTCGGTCCTCCATCCGCAGGCCCGTTCCATGCCGCACCACCTGGCCAAGCTTCGGCTCGAAGAGACGCTCCTGCGATCCGGGATGGATTTCGTCATCTTGCAGCCGACCGCGTACATGCAGAACCTGGTTGCCGGCTGGAGCCTGCTGGTCGATCACGGGCTGCTGCGGGTTCCGTACCCTGTCGCAACGCGCTTGAGCCTGGTCGATCTGGATGACGTGGCCGAGGTCGCCGCCCGGGCCGTTGGCGCACCGGCGCTTTCCGGCGGGACCTACGAACTCGCCGGGACTCTTCCCCTCTCGCAAGCCGAAATCGCAAGGATCCTGTCGACGGCCCTGCGCCTCACTATACGAGCCGAGGCCGAACCCGTTGAAAGCTGGGACGCCCGGGCTCGTGCGGCCGGCATGGAAGACGCCCGCCGTTCGATCCTGATTCGCATGTTCAGGTACTACCGGCTGCATGGCCTGGTCGGCAATCCGGCCGTGCTGCGCTCGCTTCTCGGGCGGGAGCCAACGGACCTCGCCGAATTCGCCCGGCGTGTTTCTCGAACCGGGCGCTGACCCGCTCTGGACCCCTCCAACACATCGAGGGCGAACGATGGTCTGTTGATTGCCAGGTTGGTCTGAGAGGTGAATGACCAACCTTTGCTCGCGAGCCTTCTCCGCGGGAGTCATCCCGGCACAAATGGCCCGCAGGTCGCACCCCGACGGCGCGATACTGGGCCCCGGCAGAGCAGGACCAGGCTCGGCCGACGGCCTCGGGAGGCAAGACTTCATGGCGTATGATTCCCAGCTGGCGGAGCGCGTGCGGGCTTTGGTACGACCGGTCCGGGAAACTTCCGAAAGGGAGCAATTCGGGGGGGTCGCCTTCCTGCTGCGGGGCAACGTTGCCTGTGGAGTGCTCGGCGCGGATCTGCTGGTCCGCGTCGGCCCAGCCCGACACGAGGAGGCGATGACCAGCAAACAGGTTCGTCCCTTTTCGCTCACCGGAAAGCCTTCCAGGGGCTGGGTTCTGGTTCGACCGGCAGGGTTGAAGACGGCGGCCACACTCAAGAAGTGGGTGGAGATGGGGATGGATTTCGCCCGAACTCTTCCAAAGAAGTAGGCGCGAACAGGAGGCCCCCAATGCCGACCAGGATCGATATGATCGGTATCTTTGTTACCGATCTCCAGCGAATGGTCGCCTTCTACCGGGATGTTCTGGATTTCGAGATCGACTGGGACGGCCAGGGCCCGTTTGCCGAGTTCCAACATGAGGGCATTCGATTTTCGATGCACGAACGCTCGAGCCTCCCGCAATTGCTGGGAGTTGCGCCGGCTTTCCCACGGGAACTCAACGGAACCTTCGAGCTTGCCATCGACCTGCCGCGCTTCGACGAAGTCGACGGGGAGTTTCGAGCGCGTCGTGGCGGGCGGCGCAACCCCCGTCTATCCGCCCCGGGACGAACCCTGGGGGATGCGCTCGTCGATGATCGCCGACCCCGACGGCAACCTGATCGAGATCGGTTCCTGGAACCGCGCCGCAGCCGGCCCGGACTGACAGGCCTGCGGCCGGGCCGGCCAACCATCTCAAATCGAGGAGGCGCAACGTGAACTCCGTCTCGCTCCCTGTCCTGGCGGTCGTCGCCGGTTTTGCAATCACGCTCCAGGGCCAGTTCATGGGACTGCTCGACCGGAATCTGGGATCCCGGGAGAGCGTTCTGATCACCTACGGCAGCGGCGGGGTTCTGGCCGTCGCCTTCGCACTTCTCTCGGGACCTCTCCACCTGCGCAGCCAGGTCCACCTGCCGTGGTACGCCTTCACCTCCGGCATCCTGGGGTTGTTCATCGTAGGGACGATCGGGTTCGTCGTACCACGCCTCGGGTCCGCCCGAGGCTTCACCGTCATTGTGGCCGCACAGTTCCTGCTGGCCGCCGCCATCGATCACTTCGGGCTGTTTGGCGCCGCCTCCAGGCCGGTGGACCTGACCCGGGCCCTGGGGCTAGCCGCAATGCTGGGCAGCGTCTGGCTGATCATGCGCTAGCCATCCACGGCCATGACAGGGTTCGAAGAAATGCTGCGGGTCGGCGATCTGCGCAACGACGGCCTGGCCAACGAGGTGGTCCGGATCCTGGCGGATCGTCCGGAGCTGCTGCCCGACCTGTTCTCCTGCCTGCACTCCCCGCAGGCGGTGGTGCGCGGCCATGCTGCCGACGCGCTGGAGAAGGTCGCCCGGATCTACCCGGAGGGCGTCGGTGCGCAGTTGGACACCCTGGTTCGGCAGGCCACCGACGACCAGGTTCCTATGGTTCGCTGGCACCTGGCCATGGTTTTCGGCCACCTGGCTTCCATCCCCGCCTCTTTGCAGAAGACGGTACCGGCTCTCACCCGGCTCCTCCGGGACCCCAGCCCCCTGGTTAGGAGCTGGGCGATCAGCAGCCTGTGCCAGGCCGCGCGGAGTCGGCCGGAGTTGTCGGTCCCGACCGCCCGATCCATCTCTCGCCTGACCTCGGATCCCCGCCCGGCGGTTGCCAAACGGGCCGAGCTGGCACTGGCGGCCCTCCGCGATCCAGAATCGCCGTTGCCCCGCTCGTGGGTCAAGCTGCAATCGCGCCACGCTCCGGGTTCCACCGACAAGAGCACCCGCTGAGAGGGCCTCCATGCCGGTACACGTCGCTGGCCGACTTCGGACCGCCCCGACAGCAGTAGGAGGGTCCCCGTCAAGATGACCTCGCCCCTGGTCGCCCTCGACCTTCTCCCGCAGACGTTTGCCGTGGCGCGCCTCCCTCCCGGGGCGCCCATCCCGGAGTGGGCGGAGAGCGGCGCCCTGGTATGCCTCACTCGTTCCGTGTCCGAACTCTCCATCATCGCCGAAGCGGACCGCGTCCCAGCGCCAGTGCTCTCCCGGACCGGGTTTCGCTGCTTGCGAGTGCAAGGGATCCTCGACTTCGAGCAAGTGGGGATCCTGGCCTCGCTGTCGGGAACGTTGGCGCGTGCCGGGATCAGTTTGCTGGCGGTCTCCACCTTCGATACCGACTACCTGTTCGTGGCGGAGCCCCGGCTTTCGGAAGCGATCGCGGCCCTGGCCGGGACCGGCCATAGCGTGCATTCCCCCACCCGGGGGTCCGACCCGGGATGAAGGCCCCGAAGCAACGCTCGTCCGGCAGCAGGCCCGCCAAGAGCCGTTCCCGCCCATCCCAGCCCATCGGTGAGCTCCTGGAATTCTCTCGCCGCAGCCAGTGGCGCGCATGGCTCCGGCGGAACTACAGGAAGCAGAACGAGGTCTGGCTCGTCTACCACAAGGCTCACACCGGCAGGCCTCGCATCAGTTACAACGACGCCGTGGAAGAGGCTTTGTGTTTCGGCTGGATCGACAGCACGGTTCGATCCCTCGACGAAGACCGCTTCGCCCAGCGGTTCACGGTCCGCAAGCCGGGGAGCCGCTATTCGCAGGCGAATCGGGAGCGACTTCGCACCCTGGTGCGGGAGGGACGGATCGCGCGCGAGGTGCTCCTTTCGCTTCCCGATCTGTCGGACGACGACTTCGAGATCCCCGCCGATATCCTTGCGGCCCTGCGCGCCAGCACGAAGGCCTGGAGGAGTTTCCAGCAGTTCTCCCCCGCCTACGTTCGAATCAGGATCGGCTTCATCGAGGGCGCCCGCAAGCGGCCTGCCGAGTTTCGCAAGCGATTGGCTCACTTTCTTCGCATGACGGAGGCCGGCAAGCAGTTCGGCTTCGGCGGGATCGAAAAGCACTACTAGGCGCCCGGCGGTGCGGCGTCGGCCATCCATCCCTTGTTCGATGTTCGGCGCGATACTCAGGATCCTCACCCCTGACGGGGTAGGCGGGAGGAGGCGGCATGCGCAACGCAATCGTCTCGGCTCTGGCCACGCTGATCGTCCCCGGTGGCGCCGTCGTTCTGGTCCCGGTTCTTGTCTTGCGGCAGACCGGCAGCCTCCCGGTCCCGAAGCTCGGCCCGCTCGAGTTCGGCTCGATGGTTCTTGGAATCATCGGGGTTGGCATGGTCGTGTGGGTCTCGTATGCGTTTGTCGCCTTCGGGCGCGGCACACCCGTCCCGATCCAACCACCCCGGGAGTTCGTTGCCGCCGGGTTGTATCAATTCGTTCGCAACCCGATGTACCTGGGCGCGCTGCTGGTCCTGTTCAGCGAAGCCGTCCTGTTCCGGTCTCCCTGGCTCCTGCTGTACACCGGCCTGCTCTGGCTCGCCCTGCATACGTTCACCGTCTTGTGGGAAGAACCGCAGCTCGAGAGGCGTTTCGGCCAGACCTACCGCGACTACAAGGGGTCGACTCCGCGCTGGTTCCCCCGGCCACCTCGCCCCCGGGCCTGACCGCGGCTCCAACCCGAACCCCGAGAGGCCGTCCTTGAAAGTCCATCTCGTAGACGGAACCTACGAACTCTTTCGCAGCTACTACGGAGCGCCCCAGCGCAGGGCACCCGACGGCCGGCAGGTCGGCGCCACCTTCGGCCTTCTCGGGAGCCTGCTCTCCCTGGTGACCCGCTCCGGCGCCACGCACATCGGCTGCGCCTTCGATCATGTGATCGAGTCGTTTCGCAACGAGCTGTATTCCGGGTACAAGACCGGGGACGGGATCGATCCCGACCTGCTGGCGCAGTTCCCTCTGGCCGAAGACGGCGTGGCGGCCCTGGGGATTGTGGTCTGGCCCATGATCGAATTCGAAGCCGACGACGCCCTGGCCGCAGCCGCCGAGGCTTACCGGGATGATCCCCGGGTGGAACAGGTCGTCGTGTGCTCCCCCGACAAAGACCTGGCCCAGCTTGTGCGGGGAGATCGGGTGGTGTGTTGGGATCGACGGCGGGATATCGTCTACAACGAAGCGGCGGTCCGGGTGAAATACGGAGTCGCCCCAGAATCGATCCCCGATTGGCTGGCCCTGGTGGGAGACTCCGCCGATGGATATCCGGGCCTTCCGGGTTGGGGCGCCAAGTCGGCGGCGGTGGTGTTGGCCCGCTACGGACACCTGGAAGATATCCCGGACGACCCGCTGGTCTGGGGGCTGCCGGGCGGTCGCGCTACCCGGCTCTCCGATACCCTGCGCTCCGGGCGCGACGAGGTGTTCCTCTATCGGCAACTGGCCACCTTGCGCCGAGACGTTCCCCTCGCACAAGGCCTCGCCGATCTCGAATGGCGCGGGGCGGCGGCGGAGCTCCGCGATTTCTCCGCGGCCCTGGGCAACGACCGGTTCCCGGGGCGCGTTCCGCACTGGGCGGGAGAACCGTGAGCCGGCCTCGCCCATGAACCGACCGGGGACTTGACGCGTACGGCCCGCCCGGCGTCACGATGGGCAACTCCTGCTTCGGAACAGTCAGGGGGAGCTGACCGTCACCCCGGGCGCCGCGGACCCGAGTCGCCCTCGTTCCCGTCCGTCCTGAGGAGGTGCGCATGCGGGCATCGGTGTTTGTTGCGACGAGCCTCGACGGCTTCCTGGCTCGTGAAAACGGAGACATCTCCTGGCTCGGAGACCCGTCGCAGACGGACGGGGAAGACTTCGGCTACCAGCAGTTCATATCGGATGTCGATACGATGGTCATGGGCCGACGAACCTACGAGACGGCCAGATCCTTCGGCGAGTGGCCCTACGGGGCACTGCCCGTGGTCGTCTTGAGCAGTTCCTTCCTGGCCATTCCGGACGAGCTCAAGGCCACTGTTACCTGGCTGAACCTGCCTCCGATGGAAGTGGCCCGACAACTCGAGGGCGTCGGCGCAACACACCTTTACGTGGACGGGGGAGACACCATTCAGCGGTTTCTCCGCGCCGGGCTGATCCAGCGGATGGTCCTGACCCGGCTTCCGGTCTTGCTCGGGGCAGGGGTTGCCCTGTTCGGCCGCCTCCCCCACGACCTCCGGCTCGCCCATGGTCAGACGCTGGCCTTCCCGAACGGCTTTGTGCAATCCGAGTACACCGTTTTGAACGATAGCGCCTGATAACGCCCTTTGACGTACAATCTCCCCCTTGCCGGAGCGAGGAACTCGTGTTCATACTCTACAAGCCTGTAGTCTTCCTTCACATTCTTGCCGGCTTCACCTATATGCTGGCCCACGGCGCCTCGGCGGCGGCCAGCTTCCGCCTCAAGCGAGAAACCAGCCTGGAGCGAATCCGCGCCCTGCTCGATCTATCCGTGTCGACGTTCTCGGTGATGTGGATCAGCTTGCTGGTGATGCTCCTGGCCGGTATCAGCCTGGGGTTCCTGGGCCGCTGGTGGGGGTCGGGTTGGATCTGGGTTTCCCTCGGCCTGCTGATCGCGATGATCGTGGCCATGAGCGCGATCGCCTCGCGTCAGTTTCATGACATCCGCCGGCTGGCGGGGCTTTCCTATATGCAGGGGAGCAAGGAACAACCGGCCGTCGAGCCCGCCCCGATGTCCGAGATCCTCGAGCAATTGTCGAAGGGGAACCCCCACCTGCTGACCACGATCGGTCTGGGGGGATGGGCCGTGATCCTTTGGCTGATGGTCTTCAAGCCCTTTTGACAGGGCGGTCCGATCCGCCGGCGGCCTTGGCCAGCACCGGAGCCTGCTCTAAGGCTGCAGGACATCGATCAGGAAGGTGATTTCCCCGGCCTCCTCGAAGAGAAGGGTCAACTCCACCTGATCCGCGGCCTCGAGCGTGCGAGTCAATCCCGTCATCATCAGGTGCAGTCCGCCGGGCTGGAACTCCACCCGGCCTCCCGCGGGAACCTCGACCGCCTCCACCGGCTGCATGTGGACCACGTCTCCCGGCATCACCATCGTCTCGTGGATCTCAACGACAGTGGCAGCGGGCGAGCTCGCCCCCAACAAATGCTCGTCGTGTTCGCCGGGGTTGACCAGGGTCAGGTAGACGGCCGAATTGCCTCCGGCGACGCCCGGACGAGCCCAGGGCTGCTCGATCACCGGACCTTCTCTCGAAGTCCGGACCTGGCAGCCCGCCAACATCAGGCCGGGCAGGAGTCCGACGGCCAAGAGCCACTGTCGTAGTTTCACGCGGAGATCAGATGCTGCAGATCCTGCAGGATGTCTTCGTACGGAGTTCCGAAGCTGTAGGTCAGTCGGAGCCGACCTTCGCTATCGATCACGAAGACGCGGGCTGTATGAGTCACGCTGTAGTCTCCGCCGTCCAACGGAACTTCTTCGACGTAGATTCCGTAGGCGTCCCAGACCTCGGCCAGCGTCGCCGGAGTTCCGGTCAGTCCGATGATCGAAGCGTCGAAGGCGGCCACGTACCTTTCCAGGACGAGCGGGGTGTCACGACCGGGATCCACCGTCACAAACAAGTAGGTCACCAGGTCGGTCTGGTCCGCTAGGCCTTCCAGAATCCGGCGGGCATCGCTGAGGGTGGTCGGGCAGACGTCGGGGCACGATGTGAATCCGAAGAAGAGGACCACGGTGCGGCCCCGGAGGTCCGCCAGACGGATCTGGCCTCCATCGGCCCGGGTAAGCTCGAAGTCGGGGGCGGGCAAAGGGTCGACGTACTCGGTGCCCTTGTAGGCATACGGCTGGCACGCCGCCAGAAGCACAGCCGAAGCCGCAATCAGGGCTGCTCTCCTCAAGGGGAACTTCCGCACCTCTCGATCCAATCCCGCCTCCCGGGCTTGTTTCCCGGGGCGAGGCTCAGTCCCCTCGCGCCGTTGCGAAATCAAGTCTAACATGGGCTTTACTGGCGGAGCACTGGGACCCGGTGGCCTCGTCTTGACATTCCCGGTTGGAACGCGGTAGAAGCGAAGGACCGCCAGCAAATCATCGCTCCCGCCGGACCGCCGGTCGGGCCGTGGTCTCGGGGACCGATTTGGACCCTTCCAAGAGCAGGACAAATCCCTGGAATTCCCTCTCCGCCCGGATCATCCTGCCGGCGCTGCTCGGGTTCGGGATCGGGTGGGTGATGAGCGAGGGCCCGGCGGCCCTGATCGACGACCCTACCAGTCGGCCGGAAGTCGAAGTCGAACTCGTGATCCCGTTGGGAACGGCCGAGCGGGTGGCCGCCGGGGAGAATGCCCCATCTATCCCGGAGGGCCTCCGCCTGGCCACCGGCGATACTCTGGTGGTCCGCAACCAGGACCTGGCGCCTCATCAGCTGGGTCCCATGTGGGTTCCCGCCGGATCGACTGGCCGGCTCGTTTTCCCTCGAACGGTAACCGGCCAATATGCCTGCAGCTTCACCCCTGTGGGCTACTTCGGGATCCAGGTGGAGCCGAGGCTGACCGGGTTCGAGCGGTTCGTCTTCATTCTGGTCTCGGGGCTTCCCTTCGCCGCCGTCCTGACGATGGTCAGTGTGTTCCTGTGGTTCTCCCGCGGCGCACCCCTCGAGCCGATGGAAGGGGACGAGTCGGGAACCGGGCAACCCGAAGACAGCCGATCCGGCTGAGTCGGGCCCTGGCAGGAGGAAACGCAACCGCCGCCCTCCGGGCGGCGAGATGCGTTCCTCGACCGAAATCGATCTCGGCCGGCGATCTTCCGAGGCGTGCCCGGCTCAGGATGACTTGCGCTTCAACCAGGCGCTGTAGCCCAGGTAGGCGGCGAGGCACAGCACCGCCGTGATCCCCCAGATCGGAAATCCGGCCCTGAGCGCTGTCATCCAGTCCCGTCCGGTGAACAGCCCGATGTACCCGGTGATGGCGGCGAACACGATGACGAAGGTCCCAAACAACCAGAAGCGCATCAGGCGAAGCAGTTTCTCGCTGTCCGACATAGAAATCCACCTCCGCGGGGGATCGGGAACGGTCCAATTCTAGGGAATCTGCTCCCCATCGGCAAGCGGGTCGGAGGGACTACTCGCCAGGACTGCAGTCCTGGCGGGAGGAGCCTGTAGAATGGTCCCGGAACGATTCCCGAGGATTCCGCATGAGCATTCTCTTGTGGGCAATGCAGATCCTCCTGGCCGCGTACTTTCTGCTGACCGGGATTGTCCACTTCACCCTTCCTGCCGGGCTGCCAGGGCCGATGAGTTGGATGCTTGAGCTTCCCCGATGGGTTCACGTACTCAGCGGGAGCGCCGAAGTCCTGGCCGCCCTGGGGCTGGTGCTCCCCGGGATCACAAGGATTCAGCCTCGGCTCACGCCTTTGGCGGGCGTAGGGTTGGTGATCGTGATGATCCTCGCCGGCGCCTGGCACGTCGGCCGAGGGGAGTTCCCCAACCTCCTCATGAACGCAACCCTGGCAATCCTGGCGGGGTTTGTCGCCTACGGTCGTTGGCGGCTCCGACCGCTCCCCCAAGGGAGCGCCCCTTGAAGCACTCCGCGGCAGCAGCTCCGAACGCAGGGCGGCCGAGGGAGAAGCCGGCGAAGGTCGAGGGATCCGGTGGTGGTCGGGTGCCGGGAGGAGGACCCGGCCTGGCAGACCTCATCCGGCACACCCCAGTCATCCTCGCCCCCGGCCCGTGGCGCAACGGGATCGCTTCGGAAAGTCTGGCGATCGGCCTGCCTCTTTCCGCGTGGCTACCCGTCAACGTGGCCGTGCTGGCGTTGCGTCGGGAAGTCCGGCTTCGGCAAAGAAGGACCGGCGAGTCATCCGGATGAGGATTCTGATCGTCGGCGCAGGATCGGTCGGCCAGGCATTCGGGTTCTTCCTCAGGCGCGCAGGCCACGACGTGACGTTCTGGGTTCGCAAACCGCCTGTGGTCACCACGATCCGGCTGTACCAGATCGACTCCTTCGGCCGGCGGCGTGAGCTTCGTCCTCTTGAACTGTCTCCCCTCCTGGTCGATGGCCGATCGGTCGACCTGGCGAACTGGGACCAGGCCTACTTCTGTGTTCCATCGGATGCGATTCGGGAGGGGTTGGTGGAACGGCTGGCTCCGTGGCTGGGAGGGGCGACCCTGGTCCGGCTTCAGCCGGGGCTCAAGGATGGCGAAGCCTTTGCGCGAGGGATCGACCCGGACCAGGTGGTCGGCGGAATGGTCTCGTTTGTCGCCTTTTCTGTTCCTTTGCCAGAGGAGCCTCGTGTTCCGCCGGGGACCGCCGTCTGGATCCCTCCTTGGACCCCCGTTCCATTCAGCGGTCCGCGTGGCCGAACGGGCGCGGTCGTGGCGGCCTTGCGGGGAGGCGGACTGCCGGCTCGGCTCCACCCGCATGTCGAGCTTCTTACCGCACGCCTGCTCGCCCTCCAGACCCCGCTGACCGCGGCACTGGCCTGTGCTGGAGGCAAAGTATCGGACCTGGTTTCCGGTCCCTGGTTGGAGATCGGGTCTCGCGGGGTTCGAGAGGCACAGGCGATCGTGTCGAAGGCCCTGGGCGGCCGGCCTTCCTGGCCAATTCGTAGAATGGACCCGCCTCTGCTGCGTCTGGCGCTGCCCGTCGTGGCGGCCGCGTCACCTTTCCCGTTGGAGAAGTTCCTGGCGGCCCATCACCGGAAGCTGAGCCGCCAGGCGGTCCGGCACCTGGACGACTACCTTGAGGCGGGAGTGGCGCTGCGGCAGCCGGCCGACTCGTTACGAGAACTGCGTGGCGGCCTTGAGCCGACGGGACGCCCCGATCCGAATCAATGGCCCACGGCCGATGCGTCGAGCACCCCGGCGCCCGGAGATCGGTCCCGGATCGAAACCACACGCGAACCTTAGATCGGCGGGCCAGCCCACGGAGGTCAGCATGGCGAAACTGAAGACCCAGCCAACCAGGAAGAGCGTGAGCGCGTTCCTGAAGCAGCTCCCGGATCCAGGAACCCGGGCCGACTGCAAGGCCCTGGTGCGAATGATGCGGGAGGCCACCGGATCGGTTCCCCAGATGTGGGGTGAGAGCATCGTCGGCTTCGGAAAGTACCACTTCACGTACGCCAGCGGGCGCGAAGGCGACTGGTTCCTGATAGGTTTCTCCCCCCGCAAGCTGAATCTGACCCTGTACATCATGGCCGGCTTCGACGGCTACGACGACTTGCTCGACAGTCTGGGGCGATTCAGCACGGGGAAGTCATGCCTGTACATCAAGTCGCTCCAGGATGTTCACCAACCGACCCTGCGGCGTCTGATCCAGAAGTCGGTCCGTCACGTCCGCAGGTCGAATCGCTGACCGACGAACCAGGCCCGGCGGCGCGCAAGTCGGCCTGGTTCGATCCGCCCAGGACCAAACCCCTTCAGGAGGAGCGATGAGCGCCCTCACCGCCGCATTCCACCGCATCGATACGTCTCTCACCCGCTGGATGGCCCGTAACGGGATCCTGATGCTGCGCCTGAGCCTGGGGATCATCTTCCTGTGGTTCGGCCTGCTCAAGTTCTTTCCAGGGCTGAGCCCGGCGCAAGGCCTGGCTGCGGAGACGATCCGCATGCTCTCCTTCGGTCTGATTTCGCCCGGGCTGGCCCTGGTCGTCCTGGCCGCGTGGGAGTCGGTCATCGGCCTGGGCCTGATCCTGGGAGTCTTCCTGCGCGGCACCCTGTTCTTGTTGTGGCTCCAGATGATCGGCACGGTCACACCCCTGTTCCTGTTTCCCGATCAGTCCTTCACGCAAGTCCCTTTGGCTCCCACCCTGGAGGGTCAGTACATCATCAAGAACCTGGTGCTGATCAGCGCCGGCCTGGTGATCGGCGCAACCGTACGGGGCGGCCGTCTGCTCCCGGAGTCCCCGACCGAGGCGCCAGGCTGACACGCGGCCAAGCCCGCCCTCGCCGGGGCTCCCGGCGCAGAAGAGGACGACGATTCGCCGTGCGGGGCTCTCCGATCCACGGGAAAGGAGTCTTCGCCCTGCGCCCGATCGCCACTGGAGACGTGATTCTGGAATACCGCGGGGAGCGCATCACGTCCGACGAAGCCGCCACGCGCTATGAGAACTCGCGCGGCTACCCGTTCACCTTTCTGTTCGAGGTCGACGACGACACCGTGATCGACGCCGAGGTCGGGGGCAACTCCGCACGCTTTATCAACCACGCCTGTTCCCCCAACTGTGAAGCGGTGGACGACGATGGAAGGATCTTCATCCAGGCCCGCCGACAGATCGCCCCCGGCCAAGAGCTGACCTACGATTACCGCCTGGAAGTCGATGAGCCCGTGACGCCTCGACTGCGATCGTTGTTCGCCTGCAACTGCGGCGGCCCGCGCTGCCGGGGCACCCTGCTGAAGCCGGTAACCCGCCGAGCGGCGGGTTGAGGAGGATCGGATGGTCCGCAAGCCTCGGCGGCCACAAGGAATGTTTCCCGGCGTTCAACGTCGCGTCGTAGCCCGAACGTGCAGCATCTGGGGGCGGTCAGGAATCCGGTTTTGTGCTATCTTCCGCCCCAACCTTCGCCAAGGTAGGAGACCGTCGTTTGGACCCTCGAACCCCCCCAGCGGATCTTGACCCAAGTCCCAGCCTGGCCGGAGCACCGGCCGGACCGTCGAACCCCAGATTCCTCATTGCGTTCCCCCGCCTGACTGACCGGTTGGGCGGCCTGCGACGGGGGTTTGGCAGTATGACCCAGGGCGCCCCTGCCGCAAGGCGCCGCGTTGGAGGAGCCTGGCGCCTGACCCGGTTCCCCGAGTATGTCTGGTTCGTGCCGGTCACGACCCTGCTGGGCGCCGCGGTCGGAGGCGGTTCTTTCGGCTGGCGGCTGGTGGGGGTACTGGTGGCCAACTGGCTGGCGGTCGCCTTCGCCTTCATGATCAACGACGTGGAGGACGCGCCCGACGATGCGCTCAATCCGGCCAAGATCGGCCGCAATCCGGTCTCGGCCGGCGACATCTCGGCCCGCTCTGCCCGCATCCTCTCGTTTCTGGTGGCCGGTGTCGCGGCCGGCCTGTACGCCTGGTTGGGCCTGGTGCCGTTCCTGGTGGGCGCCGCCTGCCTGGCGCTGGCCTTCCTATACTCGGCCCGCGCCGTCCGCCTGAAAGCGATCCCCATCGTCGACCTGGTGTCGCACACGCTGATGCTCGCCGGGTTGCAGTTTCTCACCGGGTACCTGGCCTTCGAAGGGGGGCGCCTGTGGCTGATGCCATTCCCCCTGGCCTGCGTTCTGGCCATCAGCCTGTACGGGCAGTTGTTCAACGAAGTGCGCGACCTGAAAGGCGATATCGAGGCCGGGGTCACCCATACGGCGTACTTCCTGGGAAGCCGGGCGGCGACCATCTTGATGATGGTTCTGTTCGCCGTGGGAGTCGCGGCCGCCGTCAGCACGGTGATCGTCGTCCGTCTGGTCCCCCTGTGGGTGTTGGGGCTGATGGGCATTCTTGCGGCGATCCTGGTGCTGCGACCGCTGCTCCGGTCCCGGCGATCCCAGACGGCCATCGAACTCCAACAGGGCTTCCAGAAGCCCCTCGAGATCGCCGCCGCTGCAGCCCTGGTCGCGTGGTTCGCCGCGCCGGCCGCCCTCACCGCCGCCGGCTGGGGGGAGCTGCTCAGCCTGCTGCCGAAGTAGCCGTCTGGGCCGACGCGGTTTGGGCCCGAATCGCCGGGCGGACAGGGAGGTGCCCATGAAGAAGACCCCCGCAAAGAACCCCACCGCCAGATCTTCGACCCGAGTCACGGTTGAGAACGTCAACGTCCCCGGACGGACGACCACCGTCGACGCGACCATGTACCGGGCGATGCTCCGGGCGTTGAGGAAGGCCCTCCCGGCGCGCAAGCCCGGCCTCACACAGACGGAGATGTTCAAGGCCGTTCTCCCCCACCTGCCCCACGACCTGTTCCCCAAGGGAGCCAAGGCCGGGTGGTGGGTCAAGACCGTCCAACTCGATCAAGAAGCCAAGGGCCGGATCATCCGCGAACCGGGCAAGCCTCTGCGCTGGCATCGCCGCGCCTGATCACAGGCGCCTGCTCGCAACAATGCTGAGTGGCGTATCATTGGCGCCACCCGCCCGAGAATCGCCTCCAGGTTTCCATGTTCGATCCCCAGGCCCTCGGCGTGCTCTTCGGAATCGGCTCGGCCGTGGTTTGGGGTTGCGGCGACTTCCTGGGCGGTCTGGCCTCCCGGCGGGCCGGGCAGATCCAGATCGTCGCCCTGGCGGCGGCAGCCGGGTTTGTGATCCTGTTGCCCGCCGCACTGGTGCGTCCTGAGCCCCCGCTTTCCGCCGCCGACGCGGCCTGGGCTGGGTTCGCCGGCCTGACGGGTGCGGTCGGGATTGCCGCCCTGTACGCCGGACTGGCAGCGGGTCGAGCGGCCGTCGTCGCTCCCACCGCAGGCGTCGTCAGCGCCCTGCTCCCCTTGATCCTCAGCCTGAGTCGCGGCGGGGCTCCCGATTCGTCGAGTCTCGCGGGGTTCCTCGCCGGTCTTGGTGGAATCTGGCTGGTGAGCCGGCCCCACGCGGACGAGGGCGACTCCGTCAAGGCCTCGGGCCTCCGCCTGGGTCTCCTGGCCGGCCTCGGGTTTGCCGCCTACTTCGTTCTTATCGCCCAGGTGCAGGCCGGAAGGGTGTTGGTGCCTCTCTTGATCAGCAAGGTGACCGCGCTCGTGTTCGCCGGGGCGCTGCTCTGGCGCCGGCGACAGCCGTTTCCCCGCCCCTCCCGCCATCCGATTGGGGTTGTCACCGGGATCTTCGACGCCGGGGGCAACCTGTTCTACATGCTGGCAGTACAGCACACCAGTCTGGCCGTCGCCGCGGTCCTGGCCTCGATGTACCCCGCGGCGACCGTCTCTCTTTCGGCCCTCGTGATCCGTGAGAAGGTCTCCCGACCCCAGGTCGCCGGTATTGGGTTGTGCCTGCTCTCCGTGGGCCTGATGGCGACCTGACCCCCATGAGCGCAAAGCCTCGGATCGCCCTGTTGACGTACGGCTCCCGAGGAGACGTGGCTCCTTTCCTGGCTCTGGCCTCCGGCCTGCGGGAGCGCGGAGCCTCGGTCCAGGTCGTCGGGCCCGGGCCGTATGCGAGCCTGGCCGAACGGCATCGGATTCCGTATCGACCGCTGCCGGGAGACCCCGACCAGCTGGCGCGGGCCTTCGCCGACAGGGCCGGCTTAAATCTCCCGCTTCAGGTGGTCCGGATGATTCAGCATGTCGAACCGATCGCCGCCGACGTGCTGAGAATCGTCCTCGAGGTCGGAAAGCAATCCGATCTGTTGGTCCATTCATTCCTGATGACCGAAGCCGGCCACCTGGCGGCCCGCCGCAACCGAATCCCCGACGTCTCGGCCCAGCTCTTCCCGATCTTTGCGCCCACGGGAGAGTTCACCGCGGTGGCCCATGCCTCGCTGCCCCTGGGACGGACGTACCGACGCCTGACACACTCTCTCAACAACCTCGTCTTTCGCTTCGGTGGTCGGGTGATGTATACCCGGCTGAGGGCCAGGCATCCCGAGCTTCCGCGGCTGGAGAATTGGCCGTTCGACGCCGCCCCTCTCCCCGCGACCCCACTGCTCTTCGGCTACAGTCCGATGGTCGTACCACCGCCGTCCGACTGGCCGCCGTGGGCAAGTGTCACAGGCTACTGGACCTTGCCGCCGCCGCCGGATTGGTCGGCACCGGATCGCCTCGTTCGTTTCCTCGAAGCCGGCCCGCCTCCGGTCTACTTCGGTTTGGGCAGCATGCGGCCAACTCTGTACCGCAGGCTGATCGAGGCGACGGCCGACGCCTGCGCCCGCCTGGGAAGTCCGGGCGGTGATCGGCGCCCCTCCAGAGTTCGCACAAGACGCCGGTTTCCCTCCTTCGGTGCTCTTCTCGGGGGAGGTGCCGCACGACTGGCTGTTTCCTCGGATGCGAGCCGTGATCCACCACGGGGGCGCCGGAACCACCGGATCGGCCCTACGAGCCGGCGTTCCATCGATGGCGATGCCTGTCTCGGCCGACCAGGCATTCTGGGCCCGCCGGATCCACGCCCTGGGTGTCGGCCCCGGTCCGATTCCTCTAACACGCTACACCGCCGCGCGCGCCGCCAACTCCCTGGACCGGTTGCTGAACGATCCGTCGCACGCTGCGGCCGCCCGGCTGCTTGCCGAGCAAATCGGCGCCGAGCGTGGCGTCGAAGCCGCGGTCAGGTTGATCCAGGAACGGCTGGCGGGAAAGGCGACATGAGGGGCGACTCCTCGCAGCCCGGTCCGGCCCGGCGAGGGACGCCCGAAAGAGCGTTTCCAAGGAAAGCCGTCGTGAGCTTCGCCGGAAACCTGATCCTGCTTGCGCTGGCCCTGTTCGTCTCCGCCGGCACCACGGCCTGGCCGTCGGGCTGGATCGCTGCCGGCCTGATGATGGCGGCTATCGTGGGCAGCCGGCTGCTGGTGTGGCGGATCCACCCCGACCTGTTGGCGGAACGGGCCCGCTTCCCTTCCGCGGAGGGAACCCAGCGCTGGGATCGTCTTCTGGTTCCCCTGGTGGGCATCATCGGCCCTTTGTCGGTGCTGGTGATGGCCGGCCTCGACCATCGCTTTGGCTGGACTCGACCGTTGTCACAGGCTGTCACAGGGGGTGGCCTGGCCATGACGGTCCTGGGCTATGGGTTGACGCTGTGGGCCATGGCGGCCAATCGCTTCTTCTCGTCGGTCGTTCGAATCCAGAGCGACCGCGGGCACAGCGTGATCCACGGCGGGCCGTATTCCGCGGTCCGGCACCCGGGATATCTGGGAAGCGCCATCGCCAATCTCGGAGGGCCCCTGTTGCTGGGCTCGTTGTGGGCGCTCGTGCCGGCCGTCCTTGTGAACCTGGTCCTGGCTCTGCGCACCTCCCTGGAAGACAGGTTCTTGCTGTCCGCCCTTCCAGGGTATCGCCAGTACGCAGCCCGGGTCCGGTTCCGCTGGCTTCCCCTCGTGTGGTAGTGGCACCAGGCCCCCGGGGATATCCGGCGTGGGGCACCACGCCCGGCTCCGTGGTATGCTGACTCCCCCATCACCGTTCCGACAGGCCTTGCCCGTCGAGAGCTGTCCCCGCCAAGGGAGACCTGAACCGAATGGCCGAGAGGGCTTTTCAGGACACCTACGCCGAGAATTCCAGCCACTGCTACGGCTGCGGCCGGCTGAATGAGCACGGCCTTCAGATCAAGAGCTACTGGGACGGCGAACATACGGTCTGCACCTTCGAGCCGCGCGCCTACCACACCGGTATGCCGGGGTTTGCCTACGGCGGCTTGATTGCCTCCGTGATCGACTGTCACAGCACCGGGAGCGCGATGGCCGCCGCCCTGCGAGCCGAAGCCCGGGAGCTTGGCAGCCAGCCCCCCATTCGATTTGTCACGGCCGCCCTGCACGTCGACTACCTCAAGCCCACGCCCATCGAGGGTCCTTTCGAACTTCGTTCCACGATCCAACAGGTCACCCCGCGCAAGGTGGTCCTTTCAACCGAACTCCGGGTGAGGGGCGAGCTGTGCGCCCGGGGCGAGGTCGTGGCGGTTCGACTGCCGGACGAGCCCGCCGCGGCGCCCTGATTCTGACGTCCGGCCTCCGGGGCCGCCGGCCCGGCCGGACGAGGTGAGGAAATGGAATCCACCCCCTTCGCCGGGCTCGATCGCCTGGGCCAGATCAACATCCGCGTTCACGACCTGGCCCGAGCGGTCGCCTTCTACCGCGACGTCCTCGGCCTGAAGTTCCTGTTCGAATTCCCCAACCTGGCGTTTTTCGATTGCGGTGGAATCCGGATTCTGCTCGACGTTCCCGAAGACAAGAAGTTCGACCATCCGAGCTCGATCCTCTACTTCCGGGTTGAGGATCTCCAGGGCAGCACGGAGGGGCTGCGGCGGCGCGGCGCCCGCATCGTTTCCGAGCCCCACCGGATCGCCCCGATGCCCGACCACGACCTGTGGATGTCGTTCTTCGAAGACAGCGAGGGCAACACCCTGGCCCTGATGTCCGAGGTCCCGCGGGTCTCGTGAGCATGTCGCCCATGGCTCGGCCGTCCCGATGACAACCTCCCGGGCCCTTTGGAAGGTGCGCGTGGGCGAGGAGGTCGTTTCGGCCGCCTACGACGCGCCAGTGGGGTCGGTTGGCACCGGGTTGGTGGTGTTCGCCCATAGCGCCGGTGGGAACCTGCGTGACCGGGCGATGCTCGAAGCGGCGAAGGTCCTCGGCGAATGCGGCCTGGGCGTGGCCCGATTCAACTTCCTGTATCGGGAACAGCGGCGGCGCTTCCCCGATCCTATGCCCCGCTTGCTGGACGCCATGGCGTCCGTGGTCGGCCAGGCGCTGGTGGAAACGGGGGCCCCGCGAGTCTTCCTGGGAGGGCGTTCGATGGGAGGCCGGGCTGCGACCATGCTGGCGGCCGAAGGCTTCCCCAGCGCCGGGTTGATTCTGTTGGCCTACCCTCTTCACCCTCCGGGCCGCCCCGACCGGCTGCGCGACGCCCATCTGGACCGGATCGCCGCCCCGGTGGTGTGCTTCAACGGCACCCGCGACTCGCTCTGCCGGCGCGATCTGATGGAGGATGTGGCTGCGCGACTTCGACCGGGCTGGACGATGCACTGGCTGGAAGGCGCCGACCACAGCTTCCGGGTGACCCGAACCTCGGAGCCCGCCGGGGAGGATGTGAACACGCAGATCAGGAGGGTTCTGGCCGGGTGGCTGGCGGCCCTGCCGCGGCCGATGTCTTCGGCCTGACGTGATCCCAGATCGGCGGTCGGAAACAGGAGGAAGAGCGATGGATCTTTGGGTCGGTACCAGCGGCTACAGCTACAAGGAATGGAAGGGATCGTTCTACCCCGCCAAGCTCCCGGACGCCGAGATGCTCGGCTACTACGCCGAGCGGCTGCCGGCGGTGGAAATCAACAACACATTCTACCGGCTGCCCAAGGCCTCCGTCCTGGAATCGTGGGCGGGCCAGGTGCCCGCCAGTTTCCGCTTCGTGCTCAAGGCTTCCCGACGGATCACGCACATCAAGCGTCTGCGCGAGGTGGGCGATGAAACCACCTACCTGTACCAGGCCGCCCTCTCGCTCGGGTCGCATATGGGCGTGGTGCTGTTCCAGCTGCCTCCGAACTTCCGCAAGGACCTCGAGCGGTTGGAAGCCTTCCTCGACGCCCTGCCGGCCGGACGCGGCGCGGCGCTGGAATTCCGCCACGAGTCCTGGTTCGAACCCGATGTGGTCCAGGCGCTTGGCCGGCACGGGTGCGCCCTGTGCCAGTCGGACACCGACGATGAACCATTGAAGGACCTGGTGCGCACCACCGATTGGGGGTACCTGCGGCTGCGCCAGGAGAAGTACTCGAAGAAGGCCATCGAGAAGATCGCCGCCCAGGTGCGCTCCCAGGACTGGCACACGGCCTACGTCTTCTTCAAGGACGAGGGCGAAGGGCGAGGGCCGAAGTATGCGAGACAACTGATCGAGGCGCTGACCGGGGAAAGGGAGAGCTGAGCATGTGTCGCAACATCAAGACTCTGCGCCAGTCGGAAGTGATCGCCACGGAAGAGGAAATGCGGCTGGCTGCGCTGCAGTATGTTCGAAAGGTCTCAGGATTTCGAGCGCCGTCCCAGGCGAACCAGCAGGTGTTCGATGCTGCCGTGGAGGAAGTGTCGGCGGCCACGCAGCGTCTGCTCGAAAGCCTGCGCATCGCAGGCAGGCCGACCCGCGAGGCCGCGGGCCGTCCGTTCCTGACTTCCTGATGGCCGATCGTCGGCCCTCCCGGCCACGGGTCCGCCACCCCATGCCTACCGACGTGCTGGATGCGCTCCGCCGCCGCCGCCTGTTCTCAGCCTACCGGGCCCGTCCCGCCTACCAGCAGAACGACTACATTGGCTGGATCACCGGGGCCAAGCGCCAGGAGACCCGCCGCCGCCGTTTGGACCAGATGCTCGACGAGCTGGAGGCCGGCGATCGCTATATGAAAATGGCCTATCGCCCTCGCCGGCTCCGCTGACGCCGGAACACCCGGCGCCCGACGTATACTGGGGTCGACCCGCGCGATAGCCCTGGGAGGTGCGAGATGCCCCGCGTGATTCATTTCGAGATTGCGGCCGACGACCCCGAACGCGCCGTCGGCTTCTACACCAAGGTTTTCGGATGGAAGATCGAGAAGTGGGACGGCCCTTCCGAGTACTGGCTGGTGACCACCGGACCGGAGAACGAGCCCGGGATCGACGGGGGTCTGGGCCGCCGGTCGGAACCGGGGGCCGGGACGGAAAACACGGTCGGCGTGGATTCTGTCGATGCGGCCGTGGAAAAGGTGGTCGCCCACGGAGGGAAAGTCATCCGACCGAAGGCGGCCGTCCCCGGTGTGGGCTGGCTGGCGTACTGCCAGGACACCGAGGGCAACCGGTTCGGCTTGATGCAGGACGATTCGTCGGCCGCCTAGGCGAGCCATCCCCTCACCGGGCCGGCTCCCGCCGTCGCGCTGCGGGTTGAGGCAGCTCAGCGCGGACCGTCAATACCAGGGCCTGCAATGATCGAAACAGCAGCCTCGATCTTGTCCAACCCGTGGGTCGCAGACCTGGCCTTCGCCGTCGCCGGACTGGTGGGGATCAATGTGCTGGTTCGGCTGCTGCACAGACGGGTTTCGGCCCGGGTTTCCGAGCCGGCCGCCAAGATCGGTGTTCGCCGAACGCTCTCCCTGGCGGGCTACCTGGCATCGCTTCTGCTTCTGGCGGCGATCTTCAGCGACCAGCTCAGCAACCTTGCCGTCGCCATGGGTGTGGCCGGAGCCGGGATTGCCTTCGCCCTCCAGGAAGTGATCGTCAGCTTTGCCGGCTGGATCGCCCTCTCGTTCGGGCAGTTCTATCGAGTCGGCGACCGGGTGCAGCTCGGCGGGATCAAGGGCGACGTGATTGATATCGGCGTCCTGCGAACCACGATCATGGAGATCGGCGAGTGGATCCGCGGTGACCAGTACAATGGCCGAATCGTCCGCATCGCCAACAGTTTCGTCTTCAAAGAACCTGTCTACAACTACTCGGGGGATTTCCCTTTCGTCTGGGATGAGATCACGGTCCCGATCCGGCACGGCAGCGACCACCGGCTGGCCCGCGCCATCCTGATCGAAGCCGCGAACCAGAGCGCCGGCGAATTCGTCCCCGAAGCCCGCTCCCGGTGGGAGAAGCTGTTGCGCAAATACGCCCTGGAAGCCGCAAGGATCGAGCCCAGTGTGGCCCTGATCGTCAACGACAACTGGATCGAGTTCACCGTCCGCTATGTGGTCGACTTCAAGAAACGTCGAGGGACCAAGGACGGGTTGTTCACCGCGATCCTGGACGCGATCGAAAGGTCGGAAGGCAAGGTCAGCCTGGCCTCGTCGACTCTACAGTTGGTCGAGACCCCGACGTTGAGCGTTCGTTTGGAACCCGGTGCGTGAGGTGCTCTCCGCTCACCGTCGACCGTGTCCCGACCTGAACCGGAGGTTCTGATGCTGCTTCCCGTACTCCTTGCCCTCTTGCTCGCCGCCGCCTCCCTGGTTTTCTCGCTGCAGAACGCCTCCCCCTCAACCGTTTCGTTCCTGGTTTGGCGCTTCGAGAGCTCCCAGGCCGTCCTTCTCCTGGCTTCGTACGCCGCCGGCTTGTTGACGGGGATCCTGCTCATCTTGCCCGCCCGCGTCCGCGCCGGTCTGCGCTCCCGGAGTCGCAAAGGACAGGTGGAGGAACTCGAGCGAGAACTCGCCGACGCAAAGCGCCTGGCGGAGATCGAAGCAGCCCAGCCCTCCGGACCAAAGCCCGCGGCCTAGGCGCTTCTCGGCTGCGATGCTTGCCAGTTCTCCGGCCGAGCAGGCCGGCGGAGGTTTCGACCCCCGCCATCTGTTCCTGACGTTTCTGACCTGGGGCTGCCTGGCATCCTGTCGGGGGCAGCCGGCCCTAGGGGGTTCCCCGCCGGAACCAGGCGACATGGTGAAAGTGCCTGCCGGGGAATTTCACATGGGATCCGATGCGGGCCCGCCGAACTCCCGCCCGGCACATCGAGTCTTCCTGTCGGAGTATCGGATCGGCCGGACCGAAGTCAGCGCGGCCGAGTTCGCTCGGTTCCTCGGATGGCAGGAAGGCACCGCCCGGCCCGTGCGGGACCCCAGCTTTCCGGCGGTTGGAGTGACGTGGGACCTTGCAGTCGCTTATTGCGCCTGGCTCGGGCTTCGACTTCCGACCGAAGCGGAATGGGAGAAAGCCGCCCGCGGCACCGACGGGAGGGCCTTTCCATGGGGCGACTCGTTCGAAGCGGCGAGGGCGAACACGGCCGCCAGCCGGCTGGGCGGTCCGATCGCCGTTGAATCCATGCCGGACGGCGCCAGTCCGTTCGGGGCGGTGCATATGAGCGGCAACGCGGCCGAGTGGGTCGCCGACACCTACGATCCGGACTACTATGCCGTCTCCCCCCTGGCGAACCCGATCGGGCCGGTGCACGTCATGGATCATGTCTTGCGCGGGGGATCGTGGGACTCAACTCCGGAGCAGGCGACCGTCTACTTCCGCGACTCGTCGCATTCCATACTGCCGAACCCGCGCGTCGGGTTCCGCTGCGCCGGCGACCCGGAGTAATCTCGGCCACATGAACCCACCCCGAAGAAGAACCTCCTGGATGTTGGGGGTGGCCTTGCTTGCGACCCTGCCTCTCCACGGGCCGTCCGGCGCTCCCGGCGGGCCGGATCAGGCGCCTTCCGTCGGGCAGGACGTGGTGAACCTGGATGGAGTGTATGCCTTCCTCGACCCCGCCCCGCCACAGTGGTGGTCCTGCCTGCGCTGCGCCGACTACCGCCCCACCGGCGGGGCCTGGATCCTCCGGTTCTCCCAGGGGAGGATGAGCCTCACCGACGAGGTCACCGGCTGGAGAAGCCACGCCGCCGTCAACATGGGAGCCGGGATGCTGGAGCTCTTCGACGACCCGGTTTGCCCATGGGATCGCGGCCGGTACACCTGGCGGCTCTCAGATCGATCTCTGTTCCTCGAACCGATCGAAGACGAATGCGCCTTCGGCTTGCGCTCACAAAACCTCGGCCGCGGAGCGTGGGCCGACTGCCGTCCGCCGGACGCCCGCGCCGCCCTCAGCGACGCCTGGTCGCGGCCGACCGCCTGTCCCCGGCCGGCGCAGATCGATCGGGCCTCGCCTGCAGTCCCTGCGGATCTCGCCATTCGGGTGGTCCCGGGAGATGCCCGTCTGCTCCCCCCTGATTTCCGGGCCATCCCGGCCAACACCGATAACCTCGCCGCCCCTCCCGGAGTGCTGATCCGGACCGACCCGGAGACCGTCCGCTACGGTTTGTATCTGGTTCTGTGGCAGAGCGCGCCATGGGTCGAGGCGTCGATCGACGACGGCTCTCGACGAGCCGGCGTGCAGTTCTGGGGACCACCTTGGATGGGCTCGGCGCGGGTCCTGGTCGACGGGGTCGAGATCTGGCGCGGCGAGCCATCCAGCCTGGGAGAGCTCCGAAGTCAGTACGGGGGCTACATCGAGGTCAGCGGGTTGACGCCCGGGCCGCACATTCTGCGAGTCGAACGGCTGGCAGTCGACAGTCGCCCGGTGAGAATCATGTTCTTCGGCCTCGGCTGACTCCGTCGATCCCTCACGTTGTTTCGAACCCGGCACCCGGCTTCGCAGGAGGACCCGTGGCCCCAGCTTCCTTTCTACCCCTGACGTCCTACCGGGAATACCCGGCGGAAGAAATGCTCTCGCGCGCCCGGCAGTTCCGGGAGGAAGCCCAACGGCGCCGCAGCATACGGCACTTCTCCGACAGACCGGTCTCCCGCCAGGTGATCGAGGAATGCCTGATGGCGGCGGGGAGCGCACCCAGCGGCGCCAACCTGCAACCATGGCACTTCGTCGTCGTCAGCGACTCGGCCGTCAAGACCTCCCTGCGCCAGGCGGCGGAGAAGGAGGAGTATGATTTCTATCACCGGCGCGCCCCGCGGGAATGGCTCGACGCTCTGGAACCGCTCGGTACCGATGAAGACAAGCCCTTTCTCGAGATCGCGCCGTATCTGATCGCCATCTTCGCCCGGAGCCACAGCCGGCTGCCCGATGGACGGCGGGTCAAGAACTACTATGTAACCGAGTTCGTCGGCATCGCCAGCGGGATGTTGATCACAGCCCTGCACCACGCCGGGCTGGCCTGCCTGACCCATACGCCGAGCCCGATGGGTTTCCTGCAGAGTATCCTGGGCCGGCCTCGCGACGAGAAACCCTACCTGTTGTTGGTGGTCGGCTACCCGGCGAGCGACGCCCGCGTCCCTGAGATCACGAAGAAGGATCTATCCGGGATCGCCACGTTCGTCGGCTAGCGGGAGCACAGACCGATACTGGGAAACCGGCCGCGAGCCTGGCAGAGCCGCGGGAGACCGAGTTCCGACGGTCCGTGATCGATCCGACCCCTCGAGCCGGAGTTCTTGATGAGTCGAAGCGGCGCCTTGAGCCTACATTCCTGAAGAAAGGTCTGGCCTGATGAGTGCTGATCCCTTGCCCGACGTGGAAGAAACCCTCGACCCCCAGGATTGGGAGGCCCTGCGCCGACTGGGCCACCGGATGGTCGACGACATGATGGAGCATCTGAGGACGATACGGCAACGCCCGGTCTGGCAACCTATGCCCGCCGGACTCGCTTCCCGCTTCGACGAGCCCCTTCCCGTCGAACCGGAAGACTCTTCGGCCGTCTACCAAAGGTTCCTGGAAGACATCCTGCCCTACCAGCTGGGGAACACGCATCCCAGGTTCTGGGGCTGGGTGATCGGGACGGGCTCCCCGCTTGGGATGCTCGCCGCCATGCTGGCGGCCGGGGTGAATCCGAATGCCTGGGGCGGAAACCAGGTGGCGGGACACGTTGAACTGCAGGTTCTTCGCTGGCTCAAGGATGCTCTCGGCTATCCCGCCGCATCCAGCGGATTGCTCGTCAGCGGCGGGTCGATGGCAAATCTGATCGCGCTGACCGTCGCCCGCGACCAGCGCGCCGGATTCGACGTCCGAGGGCGAGGCCTGTCGGGATCCGGGCCGGCGTTTGCCGTCTATGCCTCGGCCGAAGTGCACAGTTCGGCGCGGAAGAGCGTCGAACTGCTTGGTCTGGGAGGCGACTCGCTCAGGCGAATCCCCGTCTTGCCCGACTACACGATCGATCTGGCCGCCCTGAGGCAAGCCGTGGATGACGACCTCGCCGCCGGTGTCCGTCCCCTGTGCGTCATCGGAACAGCCGGGACGGTGAACACCGGCGCCATCGACGACCTGGAAAGCCTGGCCCGCATCTCACGCGAGAAGGGGTTGTGGCTGCACGTCGACGGCGCCTTCGGCGCGCTGGCGGCTCTCTCCCCCGCCCTGCGACCCAGACTGCGGGGCCTCGAGCAGGCCGATTCGATCGCCTTCGACCTTCACAAGTGGATGGTTATGCCCTATGACGTCGGCTGCATTCTGATCCGCGACGAGAAGGCTCATCGAGCGTCGTTCTCTCTGACGCCGCACTACCTGGCCCAGTCCGCACGCGGCGTTTCTCACGCCGTCTTTTCGGCTTCCGACTACGGGCCTGAACTGTCGCGCGGCTTTCGCGCCCTCAAGGTGTGGATGTCACTGCGCGTCCACGGTCTTGGAGCCTACGCGCGCATGATCCAGCAGAACGTCGATCAGGCCGCGTATCTTGCCCGGCTGGTGGACGAGGAGCCCCGGCTCGAGCGCCTGGCCCCGGCGTCGCTGAATATCGTCTGCTTCCGCTTCGCCGCAAAGAGCCTCTCCGACGAGGCGCTGAACGAGCTCAACCAGGAGCTGCTGGTCCGGCTCCAGGAGCGGGGCCTTGCCGCACCTTCCCAGACCATCCTGCAGGGCCGCTTCGCCATCCGGGTGGCGATCACAAACCACCGCAGCCGCCGCGAGGATTTCGAGCTGCTCGTCCGGGAGAGTATTCGGCTGGGCGAAGAGGTTTTGGCGGAAGGACACCCCGGGCAACAGCCCGGAACGACGGACGGTCGAAAGCGGGAAGGATGAGATCGACCGGCAGTCGGCCTGGCAGGGCCCTGCGGTTCTTCCTGCGCTCCCCGATTCTGCTCTATCGCCTCGGGCTTGGGTTTCTCTTCGGGAACCGCTTCCTGATGCTGACGCACACCGGCCGCAAGACCGGTCGGCCGCGGCGGGCGGTCATCGAAGTGCTGCGTCGGGATCCGGGTTCCGGCGCCTGCTACGTCGCCGCCGCCTGGGGAGAGCGCTCCGATTGGCTTCTCAACACCCGCCGGCGCCCCGAGGTGAGCGTGAGCATCGGCCGGACGTCTTTCCCCGCCCGGGCCGCGCCGCTGCCGGCGGAGGACGGCGCGGCCGAGCTGCTCTCCTATGCCACGCGCCACCCGACGGCATTCGCAATGCTGACCCGAACCCTGACCGGCGTCTCGATCGAGGCCACCCGGCAGGCCTGCGACGAGCTCGCCCGGTCCGTGCCGATCGTCGAACTGCGGCCCCTCCGATGAAGATCCTGTACCGGCCGGGCTCCCTGGAAGACTCGTTCGCGGTGTTCAGCGTCTTCTATCGCTCGATCGTCGACCTGGGGCAGCGGAGCGGCTACCTGCCCCGGGAGGGAGCGGAGGCTCCGCCGCCGGTGGAAATGGCATGGCCGAACCGGCGGACCCTCTTTGAGCACCTGGTCGCCACGGCCGACGAATTCTGGGTCGCCCAGGAAGGCGCCGACATCATCGGCTACGGGCGGTCGCTGATCCGAGATGGAGTCCAACAGCTGTCCGAGTTCTTCGTCGCCCCCGGCCGCCAGTCGCAGGGGATCGGAGGCGAGCTCTTTCGCCGCGCCTTCCCGGATCGCCGGGCGCGCCGCCGGCTGATCATCGCCACCAGCGACTCGCGCGCCCTTCCCCGCTACCTGAGGGCGGGAATGATCCCCTCGTCCCCTGTCGGCTACCTGTACGGCCCGGCGAAGTCCGCGCCCGTAGATTCCGATCTGGAGTTCTCGCTGCTCCGGGAGCGGAGTTCCCTGCCGGACGACCTGGATCGAATCGACCGGGAGGTGCTCGGATTCTCCCGACGTCGGGACCACACCTGGTTCGCCGGCGACCGGAGCGGCTTCGTGGCACTCCGGGACGGCCTGGTGGTCGGCTACGGGTACGTCGGCGCGAGCTCCGGCCCCTTCGCCGCACTCGAACAGACCGACCTTCCGGCGATCCTGGGGCATGCGGAGGGCATCGCCGCCGGGCAACAAGAGGAGTTCGGGGTCGAACTGCCTCTCTCCAACCAGGCCGCCGTGGCGCATCTGCTGGGGCGAGGCTACCGGCTCAGCCCGTTCCTGGCGCACTTCCTCAGCGACGGCCCCGGGGTGCGGCTGGCGAACTACGTGTTCCTCAGCCCTCCCTTCTTCACATGATGTCCAAGGAAGCGTTGGATCCAGCGATCGAGTCCATCAGCGCCGATGAGATGCGTCAGATCGATCGCTGGATGACCGAGGAGGTCGGCATCGACCTGCTCCAGATGATGGAGAACGCCGGCCGCGCTCTCGCCCGCCTGGCCCGGGGGCGCTTCCTTGAACGTGATTGCGTCGGCAAAGCCGTCGCCGTGCTCGCCGGGCCGGGCGGGAACGGTGGCGGGGCGATGGCCGCCGCCAGAAACCTGGCCAACTGGGGCGCCGAGGTCGAGGTCTTCCTGACCCGTGAAGAAACCGCTCTCACAGCCGCCGCGCTGCGGCAGCTGCGATCGCTCCTCCGAATCGGTGCCTCGGTCCGTTCGACCGCCGACCTCGACACCGCCCCTCCGGTCCGCCTGGTGATCGAGGGCTTGATCGGCTACAGCTTGCGCGGACCCGTGCGGGGCCAAGCCCTCGAGGCGATCACCTGGGCGAACTCGCAATCGGCTCCGGTGCTTTCGCTCGACGTCCCGTCGGGGATCGACTCGACCAGCGGGGAGGTGCGCGGGAGTGCCGTTCGGGCCGCCGCCACGCTGACCCTGGCTTTCCCGAAACACGGATTGCTCGTCGCAGAGGCTCGCCCCTACGTGGGTGAGATTCATCTGGCGGATATCGGAGTGCCGCCGGCCCTGTTCGCCCGTCTCGACCCTGCGCGCGACGCCACCGGGCTGTTCGCCACCGGCGACATCGTCCGGTTGACTTGAACACGCGCACCCGGGCAGGCGGGAACGACCCGGAGCCGGGATCCCCGCAACCGTTGCTGGCGCGAGTCACCGGGTGGGCCCGCCTCGATCGGCGCGTCGAAGGGCTGGCGTTGATCGGGTCCCACGCTCGCGACCAGGCGCGGACCAAGTCCGACATCGACCTGCTGGTCCTTTCGCCGGTCGTTGCCTCCCTGCTGGCGGATCGATCCTGGCTGCACGTGTTCGGGGAAGTCGATCAGCTGGCCACCGAGCCGTGGGGAGACGTGACTTCGCTCCGGGTCTGGTATCACGACGGCCCGGAAGTGGAATTCGCGATCGCTGCCCCCTCCTGGGCGCGGCCCCCGGTCGATTCGGGCAAGCGACGAGTGCTGGCCGGGGGTTTCCGCATCCTGATCGATAAGACGGGCGCTCTGGCGCAGTTGGCTCCCGGGGAGGGGCACCTTCCCTAGCTGCAGATCCCCGGCAATTGTGATAGAGTTCCGCCCCACCCTAAGAGAAACTCGCGGAGGTCGTGTATGCAAGCACCTGCTGCCCCATCCGATCGGAGCACCCTGGCGATCATCTCCCTTGTGCTGGGCGTCCTGGGGTTGTGCGCCTGGCTGTTCCCGATCTGCGGGATCCCCCTGGCTGCGATCGGTGCCATTCTGGGGGGTCTCTCCCTCCAGAGCCAGCGTCGTGGCCTGGCGATCGGCGGTTTGGTTCTGTGCGGGCTGAGCCTGTTGCTGGCGCTGTGCAACGCCGCGTTCGGGGCCTACATGGGGCTGACCGGACAGTTCAACCCACAGGACTTCCTCAACTTCCTGCAGTAGCGCACCGCCGGCACGACGTAGCAGCTGCCGTCGGCAACGACCGCGTCATTCGGAGGGCCGCGTCATGCCCTCGACCCAGCCAGCGTACCCGTCGGAGGCCCGGCCCGCGGGGAGCATCAGGATTTCCGGCAGATCGTACGGGTGATGGGCTGCGATCCAGGCCTCCACCTCCCCGTAACGGTCGACGGTCGTCTTGATCAAGAGGAGCACCTCGGTTGCATCCTGCAGCGCCCCCTCCCACTCAAAACAGCTGTCGATCCTGACCCGCTGAACGCAGGCTGCCAGCCTGGCCTGGACCAGCCCGTGCGCCAGGCGGCCGGCTTCCGCCTCGCCGCCGACCGTTGTCAGAATGACGCAGAGCTTCGATGCCTCGGTCACGATAGACCTCCTTCAACCGGCCCGCCTCGAGTCCGGCGCTCGCGCAGCAGCCGCCACAACCGATCATCTCCCTTTCCGACAGGTGTGGCCAGGTCGCGGACGTCGACCGCCGATCCCAGCCGCTCTCCCGTCGTGTACAGAAAGTTCAACCTGCGCCAGCGACGCGCCGGGATCGGCCGCGGCAGCTCCTGCAGCGGGCCAAGGTCGATTCGAACGTAGGGGTCGTCTGCCCGGGGATGATCCGGCTCATCGCGCAAAAGTTCTCCCCGGCGCCGCAGCTCGTAGCCTCGCACCCGCGCCTGGTAGCGGACCGACCAGCGCTCGGCGCCGAAGGCCGCCGTCAGGAAGAAGGCCAGCCAGTCGACCCGGAGCGTCTTGGGGGCGGAAGCCAGGGGGATGCGGTACCAGCCGAGCAGCCGGGCGATTTCAAGATCGCGCCGGCTCCGACACACAGCCACCAAGACGAGATCGTCGTCCTCGACACGGTCCATCGCACTCCCCCTTTCGTCGCGGCCGGTCGAGTTCAGTCCGTGGCCACTCCTGCCCGGCGGTTGAACTCCTCGATCTGGTCGTCGATCGCCTCGACCTGACCCTGGACCCCGGTCCAGTAGTCGGGCTGCTCCCGCTGGGAAAGGATCTCCTGGTACGTCCGGCCCTGCTGCTCGACCCAGGTGAAGTACTTCAGGTTGTGCACGCGGCGCCGCTGGCGCTGGTCGAGTTCGAGCAGGTGGTCGGTCGACTCGCCCAGCAGATGGCGGGCGAAGTGGCCGGCCGCCTGATGGCCCTGGTACTCGCCGTGCTCCTGTCGCATCTCCCGCAGCCGGCTTCCGTAGAGTTCCATCGAATCCGTCAGGATGGTGAGCACCAGGTCGTCCGGACCGAGCTCGTAGTGCCGGGCGAACTTGATCGCCGACAACAGGTTGGCGATCCCCGAGAATCCCAACAAGTCCAGTTGACCCACCACGCCGGCCGGAACCCCGGACCGGGTCAGGTGGTCTTGCCCGGCCTTCTCATTGAACAGACGGGCCAGACGGACCACGGCCTCGTCGTCGATGGCCATCACCAGATCGGTGTTCATCACGTTGTGGATCCAGGGGACGTGTTTGTCGCCGATTCCTTCGATCCGATGGGCGCCGAAGCCGTTCTCGAGCAGGGTCGGGCATTGCAGGGCTTCGCTGGCGCCGATCCGACTTCCGGGGAAGGCCTGCTTGAGGTAGTCGCCGCAGGCGATGGTACCGGCCGACCCGGTGGTCAACACCACGCCGCGGTACGTCTGCCCCGGCTCCAGCTCCTGCTCGATCACTTCCTGCATCGCATGCCCGGTGACTTCGTAGTGCCACAGGTAATTGCCGAACTCCTCGAACTGGTTGAAGATCATCAGGTCCTGGCCCGACCGGCGCAACTCCCAGCACTTGTCGAAGATCTCTTTGACGTTCGACTCGGAGCCCGGGGTCTTGATCACCTCGCCGGCCACGCTGGCCAGCCAGTCGAATCGCTCCTTGCTCATCCCCTCGGGCAGGATGGCGATCGACTCGCAGGCCAGCAATGCCGAATCATAGGCGCCGCCGCGACAGTAATTGCCGGTGGAAGGCCAGACGGCCTTCTGGGTGGTCGGGTCGAACTGCCCGGTCACCAGGCGCGGCGCCAGGCAGCCGAAGGCAGCCCCCACCTTGTGGGCGCCCGTCGGAAACCACTTCCCGACCAGGGCCACGATTCGGGCCGGCACGCCGGTCAGGCTGGAGGGGAACTCGATCCGGTTGACCTGGCCGAAGCCCCCGCCTTTCGGCTGGGGCACGTTCTTCCACGTGATCCGGAAGAGATTCAGCGGGTCAACATCCCACAGGCCCACGCCGGCCAGCCGGCTGCGCACGGATCCCGGAATCCGCGTCGGATCCTTCATCTGGGAGAAGGTGGGCACCACGATGTTGCGTTCCCGGGCGCGCCTCACGGCCCGCTCCAGTCGGTCGGGATGGACGGTCAGGTCGATCATCGCTTGGCAGAGCTCCTTGGTCGTGGCAGAGTGAGCGGCGGATCGTCGGGGCCGCGCCGCACCACATACAGCGGACGGCCTTTCACTTCGTCGTAGACGCGGCCCAGATACTCCCCCAGCAGTCCCAGAGAGATCAACTGGATTCCCCCCAGGAACAGAACGGCGATCAGGGTCGTCGCCTGACCGAAGAAGGCCTGGTTCCCGCTGAGGCGCAGCAGGACCACCGCCACGATCGCCGCCGAGCTCAATCCGGCGCAGGCAAACCCGAGAAAGGTGGCGATCTGCAGGGGAAAATGCGAGAAGCCGGTGATGGCGTTCAGCGCCAGTCGCACCATCTTCCGCAGCGGGTACTTGGTCTCTCCGGCGAAGCGCGCCGCCCGGTTGTAGGGCACCCCGATCTGCCGGTGTCCCACCCAGGCGGCCATGCCCCGCAAGAAACGGTGCCGCTCGCGCATACCGCTCAAGATGTCGACCACCCGCCGGTCGAGCAGGCGGAAATCCCCGGTGTCCAGCGGGATCGGAACGTCGGTGATGCGGAAGATCGCCCGGTAGAACAGCGAGGCCGTCGCCCGCTTGAACCACGACTCCCCGGCGCGCTCGCGCCGGACCGCGTAGACCACGTCGTAGCCCTCGCGCCATCGGGCGATCAGTTCCGGCAGCACCTCCGGCGGATCCTGCAAATCGGCGTCGATCAAGATCACCGCCTCGCCCCGGGCGTGATCCAGGCCGGCGGTGACGGCGATCTGGTGGCCGAAGTTGCGCGAGAAGATGACCGGACGAACGTTCCGGTCGGCGGCAGCCAGCTTCTCCAGCGCCTCCGTCGAACCGTCGGAACTGCCGTCGTCCACGATCACCAGTTCCCAGGGCTCGCCGGTGGCCTCCAGAACCTGTCGAACCCGGCGGTGGAACTCCGGCAGGCTGTCGACCTCGTTGAACACCGGCGCCACCACCGAGAGGGTCGGCGGGCGGTTGCGGGAGCGTGGCGTCATCGCGAATCCTCGGGAGGCAGCGCGCGGCGAAGGGCGTCCAGGGTCGGTTCAATCACCGTCGCTTCACCGGAAGCCTTGCGCGCCGCCTGCACGTCCTTCAGCCCGCTGCCGGTGAGCATCACCACCACTCGTTCGGCACGGTCGATCAATCCCTGCTCGACGGCGACGGCCAGTCCGGCGAAGGCGGCCGAAGCCGCCGGCTCGACGAAGATCCCTTCCGCCTGCCCCAGAACGCGCAGCGCCTCGAGGATGGCCTCGTCGGACACCGTGACCACGGCTCCCTGGCTTTCCCGCACGGCCCGCAGCGCCCGCAGGCCGTCGCGCGGGAGATCCACCGAGATGCTGTCGGCGATGGTCTCGGCGCGCACCGGCTCGATCACCTCGGCCCCTGCGGCGAAGGCACGGGCTACGGCGGCCGATCCTTCCGCCTGGACACCGATCAAACGCGGCAGCCGATCGATCCAGCCCAGGTCGAGCAGGTCGCGGAATCCCTTGTGCAGGCCGCTGATGATGTTGCCGTCGCCGACGGAAACGACGACGACTTCCGGCACGTTCCAGCGCCGGGGCGCAGCCGGCTTCGCTTCTGCGGCACGTTCGGCCAGCGCCAGCTGCTCGCAGATCTCGAAAGCGGCCGTCTTTTTCCCTTCGGCGGTGAACGGGTTGTAGCCAGTGTTGCGGCAGTACCATCCCAGCGCCGCCGCCGCTTCGACGGTCAGGTCGAAGGCCTGGTCGTACGTTCCATCCACCAGCACGACGCGTGCGCCGTAGATCAGGAGCTGCGCCACTTTGGCCGGCGGGGCGGTGCGGGGCGCCAGAATCACGGCCGGCTGGGCTGCGGCGGCCGCCATCCCGGCCAGCGCCGCCCCGGCGTTCCCGGTGGAAGCGGTCACCACCACGCGGGCTCCGATCTGCTGTGCACGGGCGACGACGACCGCACTCGCCCGGTCTTTGAACGAGGCGGTCGGGTTGCGACCGTCGTCCTTGACCAGCAAGTTCTTCATCCCGAGACCGTTCGCCAGGCGAGACGGAACCAGCATTGGAGTCCAACCGACCGACCACAACGGCGTTCCACGATGCCCGGGCGCGCCCACCGGTAGCAGGGGGAGATAGCGCCAGATCGACAACTCGGACGACTCTGAAATCGAGCCCGGGGTGGATGTGGACTTGATCCGATCAAGGTCCAGTCGCACATCGAGGTTCGCCCCGTCGTCGGAGCAGAGGTAGAAGACGTCTTCGGGGGGGAATTCCTTCCCGCACCGGTGACAGCGATAGCCCAGGAACTCAGGCATGGGCGAACCCGGGCAAACGGCCGTCCAGCTTTGTGAAGACCATGGCTCTCCAGACCCTCTCCCCTGTATCTCTTCCGCAACACGTCGGGGCCCTGCGGGGTCCGCTGTGCGGAGAGGGGGGCGTGGGGACAAGGGGCGAGGCCAGCCTCGCTTGTGGCATCGACGCGGGCTCCTCTAGTCCTGCTCGAACGGCACGCCCAGCGAAGCCGGCGGTTGTGCGCGCAGGGAACGCAGGATCCCGGCGATCGCCCGCCGGACGGGATCGGGCAGCGCCGCCAGGGTCCGCTCCACCCATTCGGTATTGCCGATATTGACGAAGAGCAGCGCCAGGATCATCAACGGGAACGGCGCCACTTGTAGCACCTGAGACGGAACGTTGGGCATGTTGGGCTGGAGCACCAGGCCGAGCCACTGCAGGAACACAAACAGATAGGCCCCGAACGCCGCGCGAATCGGATTCCAACCCCCGAAGATCGTGATCGCCAGGGCGATCCAGCCGTAACCGTCCAGACCGGAGATCGTCCCCTTCCAGCCGGCCTTGACGCTCAGCGAGAACGCCGGTCCGGCCAGGCCGACCAGGGCGCCGCCCACCACCGTGTACAGGTACCTCAGGCGATTGACCGAGATCCCTCGTACGAAAGCCGCCGCCGGCCGTTCGCCGATGCTGATCAGCTCGAGACCGGGTCGGGTACGGAAGATCCAGGCCCAGGTCAGCAGGATCAGGACAAAACTGAGGTAGGTCAGAAGGTCCTGGCGGAAGAGCAGCGGTCCGATCAGCGGGAGGTCTTGCAGGATCGGGATCGCCAGCGAAGGAAGCCGCGGCCCCGAGAGGCCCATGAACGGATTGCCGAGGAAGTACGATAGATCCCGGCACATCAGCGCCAGCACGAACCCGACCGCCACTTGCGACTGCCGCAAGGAGATGCTGAATCCAGCGACCACCAGACCGACCACCGCCCCGACCAGCATTCCGGTGACAAACCCCAGCACCAGGCTGCCGGTACTGACGGCGACGGCAAAGGAGGCCATCGCCGAAAGGAGGATGGTCCCGTTGACCGAGAGGTTGATCACTCCGGCCCGTTCGGCGATCGTTTCACCAAGAACGACGAAGACGACCGGAGCCGCCGCAGCCAGGACCCCCGCCAGTCCAACCAGCAGCATGTCGGTCGTCATTCCCCACCTGGCGCCGGCGCTCGCCGCAGCCGTCGTCGCACGCCTTCCATGGCCAGCACGAACAACACCAGAGCACCCTGCAGCACGCCCGCCACGGACGAGTTCAGTTTGAGAACGATCGGCAGCTGGATCGAGCCGATGTTCAAGGCGGCGAAGAAGAACGCCACCGCCGGAACCCACAGTGGCTGGTAGTTGACCAGCATCGCCACCATCAGGCCGAGGAAACCGTACCCGCTCGAGATCGACGGGATCAGGCGGTGATACACCGCCGTGACCTGCACCGCCCCGGCGGCGCCGGCCAATCCGCCGCACAGCAGGAAGGCCAGCAGGACGTAGCGGGCCGTCGGGATCCCCAACAGGTACGACGCACGGGCGTTCTTTCCGACCGCCTTCAGTCGCAAGCCGAAGTAGGTACCCTGTAACAGGAAGGTGACCAGCCCAAACCCGATCAGCGCCAGGAACACCGCCCAGGGACTCAACCGCAGGCCCTCCAAGGCGGGCAGCGACAGGAAATCCGGGAAGGGCTCGGTGCCACTCATCGATCCCACCCCTGGGCGTTTCCACGGCCCGAAGATTAACCACAGGGAAATCGAGGTCGAGACGAAGTTCAACCCCAGGCCGCCGAAGATTTCGTTAACCCCGCCGTAGACCTTGAGCAGGCCGGCCAGGAAGGCCCACAGACTGCCGCCGAGGACCCCGGCGATCAGAGCCGCAGCGATCACCCAACCGGGAGGCAACCCGGCCTCCAGGCCAAGGCGCAGCGTCGCCGTGGAGAAGATCGCCCCCAGCATGATCTGGCCTTCGATCCCGATGTTCCACAACCCGGCGGCGAAGGTGACCAGCAGACCGGAGGTCGCCAGCGCCAGCGGCACCCAGGCGACGAGTACATCGGCGATCTTCTTGACCGTCCCCACCGAGCCGACCAGGATCAGTTGGTACGCTTCCAGCGGAGGGGCCTGGGCCAGCAGCAGGATTCCGGTCGTGAACAGCAAGGCCAGTACGACGGCCGTCAGCCGCAGGGCGGCGCCACCCACAACGGCCCGTCCCTTCACGCTTTGATCTCCGGCCAACCCTTGCCGCCGATCAGCTGTCCCAGCTGTTCGATGGTCGTGTGCTCGGCCGGCAACGAAGTCGAAACGCGCCCTCCGAAGAAGACGTGAATGCGATCGCTGTAGTGAAGGACCTCATCCAGATCGGATGAAATGAAGACGATCGCCGTCCCTTGCCGGCTGCGCTCCTTCAGCTTCTCCCAGATCCAGACCACCGAACTCGATATCGAGGCCGCGGGTCGGGTGTTCCAGCAGCAGCAGCGACAGGTCTTCGCGCAGCAGCGCCAGCAGCGCCCGCTGCTGGTTCCCGCCCGAGAGCGATTCGATCGGGCTGTGCGGCGTGCCCTTGATATTGAAGTCGCGGATCTGGCTCACGGCACGCCGTTGCGCCGCCGGGCGATCGATGAGCATTCCCCGGCCAGGATCGGTCAGCGCGATGTGCTCGGTCAGGTCCAGGGAAGGGATCAGCCCCTCTTCGAGTCGCGCCGCCGGCATGAACGCCACGCCGCGCTTCAGAAACCCATGGTACGTCTGCCCGAGCGCATCGCTCCCCCCGATCCGCAGCCGGCCATGCACCGGACGGACGAGTCCGGCGCAGGCGCGCAGGAACAGCTGCTGACCGCTGCCCTCCATCCCCGCCAGTCCGACGATCTCCCTGTGACCGACCTCCAGGCTCACCGGGCCGATGCTCATCCGGCGGTCTTCGACCACGACGCCTTCCATCTCGAGCGCAGGCTCGCCCGGTTCGGCAGCCAGGCGCGAGCCCAGGGCGACGACCTTTCCGAACATCATCTCCACCAGGTTCTCGGTGGTGTAGGGAGGCTTGGCTTCACCCACCAGGCGGCCGCGGCGCAACACGGCCACGCGGTGACACAGGCTCTCGACATCCTCCAGCTTATGCGAGACGAAGATGACGGTCATGCCTTCCTGGCTGAGGCGGCGCAGGGTAGCGAACAGGGTGTCCTTTTGCAGGGCGCTGATCCCGGTCGTCGGTTCGTCGAGGATCAGGACACGGGCACCGAGCCAGAGCAGGCGCAGCAGTTCCATCTGCTGCCGCTCGCCCACCGTCAGGGTCTCCACATAAGCCTCGGGATCGAGGCGAAAGCCGAAACGTTCCCCCAGGTCGGCCAACGAGCGGCGCGCCTCCCGGCGTCCCGGCGGCAGCCCACCGGGTTTCCCGAGCAGGAAGTTGTCGAGCACGCGCAGCGCCGGAACGTCGAGCGGATCCTGGTGCAACATGCCGATCCCCAGGCGGCCGCTGTCCTGGGGCGAGTTGATCCGGGCCGGCCGACCGTCGAGCCAGATCTCTCCCCCGTCGGCCTGTTGGAAACCCGACAGGATCTTCATCAGCGTGCTCTTGCCGGCGCCGTTCTCGCCCAGGACGCCCTGAATCGTCCCGGCCGGGATCGCCAGGCTGATGTCGTCGTTGGCATGGACCGGGCCGAACGACTTGTGGACGTGCTGGAGATCGACTCGCATTGTCGTCTTGGGAACGAGGGGGGAAGTTGCCTTCCCCCTCGTTCCTGTTCACCTGTCTAGTCTGGAACGCTCTGGCCTTCCATCCCTTCGAGCAACTGCGGGAGGTACCAGATCTGCTGGTCGGTGGCCGTGTCGCCGGCGGCGAGGAACGACGTCCCATCCTGCAGGTTGAGCGGACCGACCCACAGGTTCAGGCCGGCCGCCAGATCGGCGATGAACTCGTCCAGGGCGGCGCCGGCTTCGTCACTCAGAGCCGCGCCCTTGACGAAGCCCACGGCGCTCGTGTCGGGATTGTTGATGTCGCTCCAGTCGGGTCCGTTCCACCAGAAGACCGATTCGAAGGACCCGGTTTGAGCGGCTTGCACCAGCTTGAGGTAGTCCGGGCCCCAGTTGAAGAAGGGAACCCCCAGGCAGACCGGCGAGCCTTCTTCGCAAGCTCCGATGAAGTCGTAGGGAACGGCCCACACCGGCTTGGCCTGCGGTCGAGAGCTTGTTGGCCTCGACCAGCGCCTCGGTCGTGTCGATCCCGGAGATGACCACATCGAAGCCGCTGTTGAAGAAGTCATCGGCGACCTGGGTCGGGTCGGAAGTGAATCCGGGGATGTTGAACCAGAAACCGATCCAGGTGACCTTGAAGGTCAGCGCCGCCGGATCGTTGCCGAGAACCTCGTCCCAGCAGTAACGCGCCCCGAGGAACGCCGAGGCTGACAGGCGGCGCGTCTCGTCGTTGATCAGGGGGCCGAGGTAGCCGATCTGGCCGGTCTGGGTGGTCAGAGCTGCGGCGCAGCCGGCCATCATCTTGCCGTACTCCATCCGGCCCATGACGTTGGCCAGATTGGGTTGATCGACAAAGGCCGCTCCGTCGACCCAGGCCTGATCGCCCGAAGCCATCACCACCGCCACCTCGGGGTGGGCCTGGGCGAAGGCCGTTGAAGCATCCTTCATGTCGTCCGAGTTGAAGATCACCAGACGGGCGCCCTGAGCCACCAGGTCTTCCGCCAGCTGGTCCGGCGTGGTGCCGGGGCGGTCGGCGGGATTGACCTTGTCGAGGTAGACGAACTCGACGTTATCGGCGTGCTCGACCACGTATTCGCCGGCCTCATAGTGGGCCTGGCTCCAGCCGTGGTCGTTGAAGGGACCGACGAGCAGCATGCCGATGACGAACGGCTCTGCCGGCGGCGCCGGCGGCGGTTCGGTCGCTGCCGGCGGTAGCTCGGGAGCCGACGGCGGTGTGGTGGGTTCGGGCGCGGCCGGGGTGCAGGCCGCCAGCACCATCGCCATGACGCTCAACAGCGCCAGGGCGCGCCATACGTTCTTTACGGACATTTCTTACTCCTCCTGGTTCATGTGATGGAGAGATCTCTCGGAACACCGTCGTGCGTTGGTTTCAGCCTACCTCCCTTCCTCGCTCACGGGACGAGGACCGTCCCGGTCTGCCCATGGAGGGCGCGTTCGATATTCTCGGGATTGGTGATCAGCGCCTGGCCACCCCCCTGCTCCAGGAACTTAATGATAGCCTCGATCTTGGGGCCCATGCTGCCCTTGGCGAACTGTCCTTCGGCCAGGTGTCCGCGGGCCTCGTCCAGAGTCAACCGATCGAGCCACCGCTGGTCGGGCTTGTTGTAGTTCAACGCCACCTTCTCGACCGCGGTCGAGATCAGGAACAGGTCGGCCTTCAGGCGGGCCGCCAGCAGTGCTCCGGCGAAGTCCTTGTCGATCACGGCTTCCACGCCGACCAGATCGCCGTTGTGATCTTCGATCACGGGGATTCCTCCGCCGCCGGTGCTGATCACCACGAAACCGGCCTGGATCAGGCTTCGGATAGCGGCTTCCTCGACGATCCGCTTGGGGATGGGGGAGGCCACCACCCGCCGCCAGCCCCGACCGGCGTCCTCCACCACCGCCCAGCCGTCCTGGTCGCGGTGGGTGAAGGCGGCGGCTTCGTCCATGAACGAGCCGATCGGCTTGCTCGGTTTCTGGAAGGCGGGATCGTTCCGATCGACCAGCACCTGGGTGACCACCGTGGCAGCCGTCTTCTGCAGGCCGCGGCGGCGGAACTCATTGTGCAGCGCCCGTTGGAACATGTAGCCGATGGCGCCCTGGGTGTCGGCGCCGCAGTAGTCCAGCGGCACCGGATGGAGTTCATGCAGCGCCATCTCGGCCCGGCGCAGGATGAATCCGACCTGCGGGCCGTTGCCGTGAGTGATCACCACATCCCAACCGGCCTCGATCATCCCGGCGATATGGGCCATCGATGCGGCTCCGGCCTGGTACTGGTCCGGAATGGTCTGATGGAGCTTGTCTTTGATCAGGGAGTTGCCTCCCACGGCGATGACGGCGAGTTTAGCCATGCTTTCGTCTCCTGAAGGCTGCATGAAATGGCGGCAACGAAACCCCCACCCTATGACCCCTCCCCTGGAACCGAGCGGGGGCCGGGTCGACAGGAACGGGCCCGGGGGTGAGGGAGATCACGGCGCGCCCTGCCGGTCGAGGCTGACCCGGCCTCACGACCGCATCGTCAGCGCCATGACCGCCTTCTGGGCGTGCATTCGGTTCTCGGCCTCGTCGAAGACCACGCTGTTCGGCCCGTCGATCACTTCATCGGTCACTTCGATGTTGCGATCGGCCGGCAGGGGGTGCATGTAGATGGCGTCCGGCTTGGCCAGCTTCATCTTGCGGGCGTCGGTGATCCACGACTCGTACTTCTTGATGATGCGGGCGCCCTCGTCGACGTCGGTGGTGGTCAGCATGGCGCCCCACGACTTGGCATAGACGATGTCGGCGTCCCGCAGGGCCGCCTCCATGTCGTCGCTCACTTCGAAGCCGGTTCCGGCGCGCCTGGCCTCGGCGCGCGCCTGCTCCATGACTTCAGGCATCAGCTTGAATTCGGGGGGATGGGCCAGCACCACATCGAGCCCGAAGCGCGGCAACTGCAACACCAGCGACTGCGGCACCGACATCGGCTTCTGGTAGGAGGCGGCGTAAGCCCACGAAACGACCATCTTGCGACGGCGCAGGTCGCGGCCTTTCTTCTCGATGATCGTCATCAGGTCGGCCAGGATCTGGAACGGATGGTAGATCTCGCACTGCATGTTGAGCACCGGCACCCGGCTGGCGCGGGCGACGTCGTTCAGGTAGCGGTTGCCCACCCCCCAGTCGACATGGCGGATGGCGATTCCGTCGAAGTAGCGGCCGAAGATCTCCCCGATCTCCTTGGGCGTGTCGCCGTGGGCGATCTGGGTGGTCTTCGACTCGATGAAGGCGGCGTGGCCCCCCAGTTGGGCCATGCCGGCCTCGAACGAGCCGCGGGTGCGGGTACTGCTGAAAAAGAACAGCATGGCCAGCACCCTGTCGCGCAGGTAGGCGTGGGGCTCACCCAGCGCCCGCTTGCGCTTCAGGTCGAAGGCGACGTCGAGGACGGTCTCGACTTCCTCCCGGCTGAAGTCGAGGTCGCCGATCAGGTCTCTGCCGCGCAGGTCGGTTTGCATGTTTCGGTTCCTTCCTCGATTCCGCGATCAGCGGTCGGCCATCCATGAACAGCGGTGTCGGTCCTTTGGCACCCGGGTCGAACTCGGTCGAACGCCGACAGCGGTCTATTCCATCGCGCCCAGCACCAGCGCCAGCAGGGCCATCCGCATCACCACCCCGTTGAACGCTTCCTGCCAGTAGCGCGACCAGCGAGTGATGTCGACGTCGGGCGGGATCTCGTCCATGCGCGGCAGCGAGTGCAGCAGCAGGGCGTCCGACTTGGCCTTCGACTCGAGCAGCTGGCGGGTGATCTTGTAGTTGGCCGGGGTCATCCCGACCTCCCCGGACCGCTCGTCGCGCGACTTGGTGTAGTCCGGCTGGACCACGGGCTCCACCAGGATCACGTCGGCCTTGGCAATCGCCTTCTCGACGTGGTCGGCTTCGGTGAAGTTCAGGCTGTAGGCCTTGAGCTCGGCCTTGAATTCCGGGGTCAACCCCATCTCCGGCGGCGCCACGAAGGTGATCGGGCAGTCAAACTGCGACAAGGCATAGCCCAGCGAATGCATGGTGCGCATGCGCATGTCGCCGACGGCCAGCCAGTTCAGGCCGTCGATGCGCCCCTTCTCGCGCAGGACGGTGTACAGGTCGGTCAGGATCTGAGTCGGGTGCTCGCCCCATCCGTCGCCGCCGTTGATCACCGGGATCGAGGCCCAGCGGGCTGCCTCGTGCGGGGCGCCCTGCTGGAAGTGGCGCATGACGATGGCGTCGCCGTAGAACTCGAGCATCTTGACCGTGTCCTTGATCGACTCCTGGTAGAAGTCGCCCGCCCGTGTCATCTTGGCGTCGGAGAAGCCTGTGACGTGGCCGCCGAGTCGGTGCATGGCGGCTTCGTGGGCCAGGCGCGTTCGGGTCGACGGCTGGTAGAAGGCCGTCACCAGGGTCTTTTCCTTCAGGATATCGCTGTTCTTCCGGGTGCGGGCAATCGGCTCGAGCTGGCGAGCCACGTCGAACACGTGCTGGAACTCGTTGCGTTCGAACTCCTTGAGCGACAGGATGTCTCGTCCGGCGAAACTACGCATGGTTCGGGTCTCCTTGGTTGGGTGAGTGGACGGGGGTCGCGGGTCGGCGGCCCACCCGCCGGACCACGTGCAGGTGCAGGCTGCCGGGCAGGAAGAACGACCAGGAGTGATCGATCGGCCGGCCGTCGCGAGAAAACAAGCGAGCCTCCAGGCGCAGGAGCACATCGCCACGCTGAATCCGCAGGGGGCGGGCCACCTCGGGGGGGGCCGAAAGCGCGGTGATCTCGGTGCGGGAGACGTCCAGGTTGACCGATCCCTGGCGCAGCAGAACGTCCAGCACCGACCCGGTGAAACCGTCGCTCCAGACCGCCTGCGGCAGCAGGCCTTCGGGCACAACGTCAACCAGGAATGCCACCGGGCGACCCTCGGACTGCATCACCCGGGAGATCTCGAGAACCGGCGAGTTGGCCGGGATTTCCAAGGCAACTCCATCCTCTCCCGCCGGCCTGCGTTCTACGTGCAGATCCTGCATTTCCACAACCAGACCGGAGCGGGAGGCCAGCGTCTCCAGGCTCTCCAACACCTCCAGCCCGGCGTCCAGCGTCCGGGGCGCCAGCGTGACCATGGTGCCGACGCCCTGCCGCCGAAGGATCCGCCCCCGTTCCTCGAAACCTCGCATCGCCTCGCGCAGAGTCGCCCGGGAGACGCCCAGGCGACGCGCCAGGAGCGGTTCGGATGGCAGAAACGAGCCGGGGGCGGTGGCTTCCAGAATCTCCTCCAGCCGGCGGGCGGCCTGGAGATACACGGGACGGCCACCGTCGACCCGAGAGGTCTTGCGACGCGTCATCCGGAAGAGCCGCCTTGTGAAGTCTCCACCAGGGGGATCACCTCGAAGCGCTCGACGTCCACCAGTCCCCGGTCGGAAATGCGCAGTTCCGGGATCACGACCAGCGGCAAGAGGCTGAGCTGCATGTTCGGGTTGTCCCATCCACACCCGCAATCTCGTATGGCGTCGAGCAATGCCGCCGCCTTGGCAGCCACCGTCTCGGCGCGCTCGTCCGACATCAACCCTGCGATCGGGAGCTCGACCCGCGCCTGCACCCGGCCTTCCCGGACCACGACCTGGCCACCGCCCACATGGGCGAGGTCGTTGGCCGCCAGGGCCATGTGCTCGTCATCGGTGCCGACCACCACCATCTGGTGCGAATCGTGCGCCACGGTGGAGGCCATGGCGCATCCCGGGGTCAATCCGAACCCGCTGACGAAACCAAGGGCGATCTCGCCCGTGCCGCGGTGGCGTTCGACCAGCGCAACCTTGGCCAGATCGGCGGATGGGTCGGCGTCAAGCCGGCCCTGCGCCGGCTGCATCTCAACCAGCCGGTGTCGGGTGGGAGCCTGGTTTTCGATCACCCCGATCACGTTCACCCGAACCGGCCCGGCGGAGGTCGAGGCCACGGCGAAGTCGGCGGCGGTCAGCGGCCGAGCCAGGCGCACCGAGGCCTTCACTTCGGGCGGATAGGGGAAGGGTTCGATTTCCAATAACAGTCGCCCTTGGCGAGCGGCCCAGCGACCGCGGGCCATCACCGCCTCGGCCCGGAACTCCATCAGATCCGCAACCAGCAGGAGATCTGCAAAGCGTCCCGGGGCGATCTGGCCGACGTCGCGCGCCACTCCGAAATGCTCGGCAGTGTTGAGGGTCGCCATCTGGAGGGCCGTCATCGGAGGCAGCCCCTGGCCGATGGCATGTCGAACCACCCGGTCCATGTGGCCTTCCTGCACCAGCGTGCCCGAATGCGAGTCGTCCGTCACCAGCAGGAAATGGCGCGGGTCGAGGCCCTGCATCGAGTACGGCCCGCGCCTGGCGTGCGACATCGTGCCAGGCCGAGCCGAAGCGAAGCATCGCCTTCATCCCCTGCCGAACGCGGGCCAACGCGTCTTCGACCCGGGTCCCCTCGTGATCGTCCTCGGCGCCCCCCGCCGCGTAAGCGTGGAACGGAAGACCAAGATCGGGCGAGGCGTAATGCCCGCCGATCACCTTTCCGGCGCTCCGGGTTTCGGCCATCTCGGCGTGCATGGCCGTGTCTCCGGCGATCACGCCGGGAAAGTTCATCATCTCTCCCAGCCCGATCACCCCCGGCCAGCTCATCGCCTCGGCCACGTCTTCGGGCCCGAGCGACGCCCCGGCCGTCTCCAGGCCGGGGGCCGACGGCACGCACGACGGCATCTGCACCCAGACGTGGATCGGCTGGAGGGCGGCCTCCTCCACCATCAACCGCACCCCTCGCAATCCGAACACATTGGCGATCTCGTGGGGATCGATGAACATCCCGGTCGTGCCGTGCGGCACAACGGCGCGCACGAATTCCGTGACCGTCAGCATTCCGGATTCGACGTGCATGTGTCCGTCGAGCAGTCCCGGCACCAGGTGGCGGCCGGCGGCGTCGGTGACTTCGGTGTTCGGGCCGATGGTGTGGGAGGCATCCAGGCCGACGAAGGCGATCCGGTCGCCAGAGACCGCTACGTCGGTGGAGTCGATGATCTCTCCAGACTGCACGCAAACCCAACGCCCGTTCCGAATCACATGGTCGGCCGGTCGGCGGCCCATGGCCACGTCCACCAGCCGGCGGGTCGTATCAGCCCAGGCCCTGGCATCTAGCATCGCCACCTCCGCAGTCGGCCGCCCCATCCAGACGAGGCCGGACAGCCTGGCTCCCATTGGCGCCGCCCTGCCGGCACGAGCTCAGTCCCCCTGCGCCAGCCGGGCGGCGGCCCGGTTGTGCTGCTCGATCAGGGGCGGCAGGTCGAGCCCGGTCAATCGCCCCTCTTCCACCACGGGGCGACCGTGCACCACGTTGAAATCCACCTGCGCCGGCGCGCACAACACCAGGGCCGCTACCGGATCGTGCTGCGCCCCGGCCAGGGGGAGGCGATCGAGGCGGACCGCCACGAAGTCGGCGCATTTACCGACCTCGAGCGACCCGACATCGTCGCGCCCCAACACCGCCGCTCCGCCCCGGGTTGCCAGTTCCAGGGCCAGGCGGGCGCCAAGCAGCCCGGGCTCCTCGTCGATCTCCGGCCGGGCCGCGGACCCCAGACGGGACAGCAGCAGCGCCTGGCGCGCCTCGGCCAGCATGTGAGACGAGTCGTTGGAGGCCGAGCCGTCCACCCCCAGCCCCACCCGCACGCCTTCCCGGCGGAAACGACGAACCGGCGCAATCCCCGAAGCCAGCCGCATGTTCGACGACGGACAGTGGGCCACGCCGGAGCGGGCGGAGCCCATGCGTCGGGCCTCGTCGGGATTCATGTGAACCGCGTGGGCGAACCAGACATCCTCGCCGGACCAATCGAGCGTTTCGGCGTAGGCCAACGGCCGATGCCCGAATGTGTCCTGGCAGAACGTCTCTTCGTCCAGCGTCTCCGCCAGGTGGGTGTGGAGACTCACCCGGTACGACCTGGCCAGGGCCGCCGACTCGCGCATCAGCTCGGGGGTCACCGAGAACGGCGAGCAAGGCGCGACCACCACCCGGACCATCGAGCCGGGTCGGTCGTCGTGGTAGGCCTCGATCACCCGGCGGGTGTCGCTCAAGATCGCCTCTCCCGACTCGACCACGCGGTCCGGCGGGAGGCCGCCGGCACTCTCACCCAGGCTCATCGAGCCGCGCGCAGCGTGAAGACGAAGTCCGACCGGGCGGGCGGCCTCGATCTCGTCATCGAGCCGACAACCGTTCGGAAACAGGTACAGGTGATCGGAAACGGTGGTGCAACCGCTCAGGGCGAGCTCCGCCAGCCCGACCTGGGTCGACACCCGGACGTCCTCGGGTGTGAGCCTGGCCCAGACCGGATACAGGGCCTTGAGCCAGTGAAACAGGTCGGAGTCTTGCGCCGCCGGAAGCGCCCGGGTGAGCGTCTGGTACAGGTGGTGATGGGTGTTGACCAGCCCCGGGAGAACGACATGCCCGCCCAGGTCCATCACCTGATCGGCGGATCCGGGGAGAGCGTCGGTAGGACCAATCTGCTCGATCCAACCGTCGCGGGCGAACAGGCCTCCGTCGGCGATCTCGCGTCGATCGCCGTCCATCGTCACCAGGATGCGAGCGTTCCGAGCCAGAAGGGTTGTCATCGAGGACGTGCCGATGGGCCGAGTTTAGCATCCGACGCCCGGGCGGTCAATTGTCAGACAACAGCGAGCCAGGGGTCGAACATCACCCGGCCGGGGATACCGGCCGGGCAGGTGTACCACCCTGGGGTGCAACCGGGGTCAGGGCGCCTTGCGGGAGGCCGAACGAAGAGTGTTCTGAAGCAGCAGAGCGATCGTCATCGGCCCGACCCCGCCCGGCACCGGGGTGATCGCCGCGGCGACTTCGAGCGCTTCCTCGAATGCGACGTCCCCGACCAGGCGGTACCCCGACTTGGTGGAAGGGTCGTCCACCCGATTGATCCCCACGTCGACCACGAACGCCCCAGGCTTGATCCATGAACCGCGGATCATCTCGGCCCGCCCGATGGCGGCGATCAAGACGTCGGCCGATCGACAGACCCCGGCCAGATCGGCGGTGCGGGAGTGGCAGATGGTGACGGTGGCGTTTTCCTTCACCAGCAACAAGGCCGCCGGCATTCCAACGATGTTCGACCGACCGACCACGACGGCGTTCGCCCCATCAAGCTTGGCACCCGCCTTCTTGAGCAGGACCAGGCATCCAGCCGGTGTACAAGGAACGAACAGGGGTTCGCGCCCTTTCTGCGCCAGGCGGCCGATGTTCAGGGGATGGAATCCGTCCACGTCCTTCTCGATGCTGATCGCCTTGAGCACCGCCTCTTCGTCCAGGCCGGCCGGAAGCGGGAGCTGCACCAGGATTCCATGGACCTGGGGGTCCGCGTTCAGGCGGCCCACCAGGGCTTCCACCTCTTCCTGGCTGGCATCGGCGGGGAGTTCGTGGCCGAAGGATTCGATCCCGGCCTCGGCGCAGGCCTTGCGCTTGGCCCGGACATACGTGTGGGAGGCCGGGTTGTCGCCCACCAGCACCGTCGCCAGGCCCGGCCGGGGCCCACCCTCGGCGGCGAGTTTTGCGACTCCTTCGGCCACTTCGCGACGGACCTCGGCGGCGATGTTCTTTCCATCAATCAGCTTAGCAGTCATGCCGAACGGCTCCTTGGTCGCTTCTCGGGAGGCCGGTGGCCCGGCCACTCCGCATTATCCCGGAAGCCGGGCGTGGGGAGCAAGGAAGGAGGTCCCGCTCCGTGCGGGACACGTGTCGCCGCCGGGGGATCAGCGGCGCCAGGCGGGGTCGAAGTCCAAGCCCGAGTCTTCCGTGAGAATTCGGAAGTTGGTGCAGTTGATGGTCATTACCGCAACCTCGTGGTTGGAGCCGCTGGGCCAGGTCTCGAACGCCACCCATTGCTGGTCGGGCGAAAGGCGTCCTTCCGACATCGGGTACCCGGCGTAAGTGCCCGAGGTGCAGATCCGGCTGGATACGAAGACTTCCCCGGTGAAAGGCGCCGCCGCCAGGCGGGGAACGCTGCCCACATCCAGGTCGAACAGGACCAGCGAGCCGGTTCGAGACCAGTGCGGATGCGAGCTTGATCCGCCGCGGGTGATCCGCTTCGGAGAGCCCCCCTGCCCCGACATGATCCAGATATCGGTCTCCCCCAGTCGTTGCCCGACAAACAACAGTTCCTCCCCGCTGGGCGACCAGGAAGGCTGCATTTCGGCGGCGGGATTCGAACTCAGGTTGCGGACCTGGTTGGTCTCCAGAACATATTCGTAGATCTGCGCCCGCTGGTCGCGCATCGAGGTGAAGGCGATGCGCTTGCCGTCCGGTGACCAGGTCGGGTCGAAATCGCCCCCGGGCACGGTCTGGAGAGGTGTCAGGCCGCTGCCGTCGATGTTCATCAGGAAGATCTGCGCATTCGGGTACGTTTCTCGGTTGGCGCTACAGGGGGAGATGAAGGCCAGTCGGGTGCCGTCGGGAGACCAGGCCGGCTGGCAGGCTCCGTCCCTGACGCTGGTAAGTTGAGTGGTTTCGGATCCGTCGAAGTTGACCAGGTAGATTTGCGCCACCCCGCTGCGGTTGGAGGCGAACGCCAACTCCCCCGTGCCGCCGCCGACCGGAGTCGCTCCGGCGGTCGGTGCGACCGAGGGCACGGTGCCGGTCGGTTCCACGAACTCGCCGGTCTCGGTGGGGCCGATCGGGGGGACGATCAGGGAATCGGGTTGGGTCGGTACCGGACTGCGAGTCGAGGCCGGGCTGGCCGTTCCACCGCCGAACCAGCCCGACAGAGACGGAAGCAGCGTGATCGTGCCGAACACGGCCAGGACACCGATGATTCCTACCAGGAGCAACGGCCACAGCCGACCCGAGGACGGAGCCTGCGGCGCCAGGGTCGGCGGAGGTCGAGGCGGTGGCACCGGGGTGACCGGTGGGGGCGGCCTGGTGGAAGGCGTTTCCACCCGCGGCAGGCCGCGCACCAGCGTCGGCCGGCTGGCGGTGGAGGCCGCCCGCAAGGCCGCGGCGAACTCGGCCATCGTTTGATAGCGGTCGTCCGGTCGAACGTCGAGAGCCTTCTCGATCGCCCGGGAAAGCGCCCCGCTGACGTCCGGGTTGCGTTGACGCAGCGGTGTCAGATGCTCTCGGCCCATGGCCCGTTCCAGTGCATCCTCCGGAATTCGGGCGGTGAAGGCGGCGTACATGGTGGCCGCCAGCGAGTAGACGTCGGTGCGAGGGTCCGTCCGTCCGGTCCCGTATTGCTCCGGCGGGGAAAAGCCGGGGGTCATCGCCTTGGCGCCGGTGGTGGTCGTCCCGGTCCCTTCCACCACTTTGGCCAGCCCGAAATCGACCAGCACTCCACGGCCGTCCGGGGTGAGTTTGATGTTCCCGGGCTTCACGTCACGGTGCAGGATCGGGGGCATCCGGGTGTGCAGGTAGCCCAGGGCCTCACAGATGTCGAGGAACCACGGCAGGGCTTCTTCCTCGGCCACTTCGCCGGACCGTTCCAGCCGCTCGCGCAAGTCTTCCCCGGCGACGAAATCCATCACCAGGTACTGCCCCTCGCCCTCGACCACGAAGTGGTCCGTGACCCGAGGCAGGCTGGAATGGCGCAGGTTCGCCAGGATGCGCGCCTCGCGAACGAACTGGGTGGCGAATTCGGTGGTGGTGAACAGGTTCTCTTTGACCGCGACCGTGACCCCCAGGTTGGAGTCGACGGCGCGGTAGACGGCGCCCATCCCCCCCTGGCCGAGGACGGTTTCGATTCGATATCGATTGCGTAACAGCGTGCCGGATTTCAGCGGCATGACACCCCCCGGCGAGATCAGCCGGAAGCGCTATTGTAGCAAAGCGCACATGCATTCTCCAACGAAACGACCGGAGCCGCTGTGCAAAGAAAGGGGATTGTTAGCCCGCGATCAACTGGCGCGCCGCCGGCTCGGCCGCCATCCTCCGGATGTCGGCGCTGCCGCGCCCACCCATGCTATAGTGCCCCGCCGCCACCGGAAACATGAGACCTCGAGCCAACGCACGCCCAAACCCGTCCCTTTTCCGCCTTTCCGCAACCCTGGCCGCGGCGGCACTGACCGGCTGCGGGATCGGAGCGGGGGTGACCGCTCCGCAGGGGCTGGCCACCTCCAAGCCCTCGGCGACCGCTTCACCGCTTCCCGCTACCCGCACACCCACCACGGAAGCGACCGCGCTGCCCGAGGCCACCGCCGCCCCGACGACGATCCCCCCCACGCCGACGGCGCCGGCCGGAGTCCCCCGGACGATCGGTTTGTCGGTGGGCGGGCGTCCGCTCCAGGTGTTTCGATTCGGAGACGGCCCGCGGGAGTTGCTGATCGCGGCCGGAATCCACGGGGGGTATGAGTGGAACACGATCGCCCTGGCCGACGAGTTGATCGGACTGCTGCGGGCGGAGCCGGAGCGGATCCCGCCCCAGGTCACCCTCTACCTGCTCCGGTCGATCAACCCCGACGGAGAAGCTCGGTCGAACGGCTACAGCGGGCGCGCCAATCACAACGGGGTCGACCTGAATCGCAACTGGCCGACCAACTGGCATCCCGACTGGGATCGAACCTACTGCTGGAACTACTTGCCGATCGGCGCCGGCCCCCACCCCGTTTCAGAACCGGAGGTTGCGGCGCTGATGGGGTTCATCCTGGACCACGAGTTCGAGGGTTTGATCAGCTACCACAGCGCCGCCCTGGGCATCTTTCCCGGCGGCTCCCCGCCCGACCCGGCCTCCCAAGACCTGGCGGCAACTCTGGCCGACGTGAGCGGCTATGACTACCCTCCGCTGGACTACGGATGCGAATACACCGGTCAGTTCGCCGACTGGGCGGTGTCGCAGGGGATCCCGGCGGTCGATGTGGAACTGACGACCCACGACAACATCGATTTCGAGATCAACCTGCGCGTGTTGAAGGCCTTCCTGGAGTGGCGGCCGTGACCGGCCTGATGCCCGGCGGTCGACGTTCCCCGACTCAGCCGCGCGGTCGAACGACCCCCCGCTCCGTCGGCGTATAGTCGGGGAAGACGGCTCCGGTCGCGGAATTCCCGAGGCGCACCCGACAGATCTCCGCCAGCACATCGCGGTAGTCGGTGGTGACGGCCAGGTCTCCCGGGCCGAAGAGTTGCCCCCGTTCCAATCCCGGCCAGGTGCCGTGAACGCGGCCCCCGGCCGCGCCCCCACCGAGAACAAACAAGGTCCCGCCGTGACCGTGGTCGGTTCCCAGACTGGCGTTCTCGCCGGCCCGGCGGCCGAACTCGGTCATCACAACAACAGTCAACCCGCTCAACTGGTCCACCAAGTCGGCGTGCAGCGCGGCCAGGCCCTGCCCCAGATCGGCGAGAAGAGCAGCCATCAATCCTTCTCCGCCGCCCTGTCCGAAGTGGGTGTCCCACCCGCCCAGATCGATCGCGGCCGCCTCCAACCCCACTTCGGCGCGCACCAGGGCCGCCACCTGCCGCAATCCATGGCCGAATTCGGTCTCCGGATAGACCGCCTCCGATCTCGGCCGATAGCCCTGGACCTGGAGGGCCTGCAGGGTGGCAAGCACCTGCAGGGTTTCGCGACCGATCCCGCTCAGCGGGTCGTCGCCGGTGTACATCTGCGCCAGCACCGCCTGCCAGTCCGCGGCCTGGGTGGGATCCTGCGCAAGATGGAAATCAGTGATCGAGCGCAGCGCGCTGGCCGGAACTACCCCGCGCAGGCTGCGCGGCACCTGTTCCCCGATGCCCACCGCCCGCAAGGGGGAAAGGTTCCCGTTGTCGAGGGAGGCCAGATGTCGGCTGATCCACCCCGAGGCCGGGCCGTGAAGATCCGACAGGCCTCGTTCCATCAGTTCCATGGCGCGGAAGTGGCTGCGCGATTCATCGGGCGCTCCGCAGGCCTGCACGATCGCCAGATGACCCGCTTCGAAGGGCGTTCCCAGTGGCGCCAGAGCCGGATGCAGCCCGAAGAACCCGTCAAGATCCACAACTCGCAGCTTTGCTGCGGCGCGCCGGTCGTCGGGGCGCGGGATCGCCAGAGTTGGTCGCAGACGGTAGTAGGCGTCCTCCCCGTGAGGGACGACCATGTTCAGCCCGTCGGCGGCGCCGCGCAGGAAGACCACCAGCAACACGTCCCCGGTCGGTCCGCGCCAGGCGGGTGAGAAAGCAAGGCGGGGCATCCACGCCGGCCATCCGGGGTGGGCGGACGGAATGACCCAGTTGCAGGTCTCACAAGAAGTGGCAGCATGCATGGCGGAACTCCTCAGAACCACTGAAACCCGGGTGCGGCCAGCAATCCCGCCAGCATCACCGCGGGGCCTCCATTGGCCCAGGCCGGCTCAACGGCCCGCGCTATCTCTTCCAATGCTGACCCTTCCAGCCTTCCGCCGAGCAGCAACTGGGTGAGGGCACGGGCCGACTCCAGGGGATCGGTCGCTCCGGCCGCATCCAGGAGTGCGCCCAGGTCCAGTTTCGTGCCGGGGATCTCACCGCGCGCCAGATCGTAGGCGAAGCTCCAGCGCGCAAACAGGCCGCTCTGCCAGGAGGCCGGATCCTCCGGTGGACCATCCGGAGTGGGCCAGGCGAACAGCGGCTGACCCATGGCGTCCAGGTGTTCCTGTAGCCGGGCGCCTCCGTCGGTGGATGCCCGCACCATCCGGAGCGCCGATCCGATCAGGTCCATCGGTCGCTTGAACTTGGGCCGCAGCTCAGGCTCTGAGGCCAGCCCGTCGAGAAGAACGACGCGCAGCATCGGGAGGATCTCTCCTTGCGACCCCAGCAGCGCGGCCGCGGCCTTCTCGGCCAGCGCCGCCTCGTCCGCCGGGTCGAGGTCCAGGAAGCGGCGGACGAGCTTGTGGGCCGTGCGCCGCGCCGTTGCCGGATGGGAGGCCAGGCGATCGATTACCGCCTCGGCTTCGCCAACCCCGGCCGGATCTACGCGGCTCCCCAGGACGACTTTCGACCCGAGATCGTGCATTTCATCTCGGAATTCAAACTCGCCTCGCCAGAACCGATCGCGCACGGTCCAGCCGGTGAGACAGCGCGCCAGTTCCATGACATCCGTCTGCCCGTAGCCGCCGTCGACACCCAGGGTGTGAAGTTCGAGCAGTTCTCGAGCGTAATTCTCGTTCGGGGCCGATCTGTGGTTGGCCTGATTGTCGAGGTACACGAGCATGGCAGGAGAATGCGCCGAGGCCTGCAGCAGATCATGCAAGTTGCCGAAAGCGTGACGGCGAACCACCTGGCGGTCGTCGATCGGTTTCAGGTACCAGCAGTCGCCCTTGTCGACCGAGATGTTGAAGTGGTCCGTCCAGAATTCGACCACCCGCTCGAAAACCTGGCGGCGGGAGAGCACACGGCGCAGGAGCGTGGCCGACCGGAGTTCGCCAACCACGTCGGAACGATCCCACGCCGCCAGGTCGGCCGCATCCAGGGTCAGGCTGGTGAGCGGACGGATCAGGAGGTCGGCGCGCAGGTCGGGGCTCCCATCCGTTCGAAGCTGGTCTTCGATCCAGGCGGCCGCTCCGCTGGATGCCGCCGCGGCCCGCTCGGCCAGAGTTCGGGCCGTAGGTCAGCCGGCTCAAGATGCGGAAGGTGGCCAGATCCCCCTCGACCCAGGCCAGGGGTTCCGCCAGAACCTCCCCCACCCGGCGGTAGAGCGGGGAGCAGGCTCCCACCGAAGCGCCGGCGGCCACCAGGCCGGCCAGCTTGAGGAACTCACGACGACCGAGCGGCATCGGTCAGCTCTGCGCCGGCAGGGGCTCGACCTGGGTCAACCTGGATGGCCGAGGAAGCCAGTTCAGCAGCGCAAAGACCCCCGCGCCAAGCCCGGTGAGCAGGACACCCGGGACGATCAGGAACCAACCTACCAGGGGAAAGACGGCCGCCAACTCGAGCGCCACGGCGCCCCGCACGAACGCACCGGCCGGGCTCAGGTTCGTCATGCCTCGGTGCTGGAGGCGATCGCCCATCTCGGAAGCGATGGCGGCCGCGCCGAGGGTGGCGACGCCGAACGCGAGGAAGACCGCCAGGGCCGATAGGAGACGGGTGAAACCCAGCGGCACTGCGTTGAAGATCCCGGCGACGAGGGCCAGCAGCAGCGCAGCGCCCAGCCCGAGGAAGAATGACCGCCGGGGGGTGGACCCGACGCGCAGTTTGGCCCGCTCCACAGCCACCGGGAACAGCAGCCAGGCTCCGGAAAGCAAGCCGGGGAAGGCGATCCCCAGCGCCAGCAGCGTACCGAATACCGCATACACATCGGCCATGCCCCAGTCCTCCTGCCGCGGCCTCGATGGCCGGCGGTATCAGGAATACGGGGGACGCCGGGGGAAAGTCGCGAGCGAATCGAAGATCGAGCGGAAGAAGCGGTGCTGCGGTCGGGTTGCTGTCGGCAGTCGCCGGAAGGCCGCCCGGTGGTCGTGGTCTTTCGGGGCGCCTCCGGCTAGAGGACGTCTTCCCACTGGCGTCGCCGGGACCAACCCAGGATGATCGAACCCAGGCTGAGGAAGACCAGTCCAGGAAGGAACACGAACCACCCCAGGAACGGTGTGGCGCTGGCCAGGGTGAGACTCGCGGTGCCGGTCAGGATCTCCCCCAACTCGCTGCCTCGCGGCTGGAGGCGTTTCCCGACCAGGCTGACCGATCCGGTAAGCCCGAGCGCCAGTGCGGTGATCCCGGCTCCCAGGATCAAGATGCCCAGCACCGTGAGGACCGGGCCTCGACCCTCACCACCCGCCAAAAGCGCCAGGGAGACCGCCGCTACGAACGCCGTGTTGATCGTCCCGATCAGGAACGATCGGCCGGAACTCTCCTCGGAGGCGCGGCGGGCCAGGCGGACCCAGCGTGGGAAGAACGCAGCCAGACTGGCGAACAGTCCGGCGAGCACCACGCCCAGAGAAACGATCGCGGCCAGGACCACAAATGGTTGCTGCATCACAGCCTCCCCGACCGGAAGGAGCGGAACCCTCCGGTCCTCCCGAGCAACATCGAATTACCCACGATCCCGCCTACGGCCGCGACCAGCACCAGCGGCCACCAGTATGGCGCCGAGGCCGTCGCAGCCAGCCAGGCCTCGAGTTCCGCCACGACAGCCCGAAGCGAGCCTTCCAAGGAGGCGGACATGGCTGAGGCGTCCGCCAGCCAGGCCGAAAGGTCGTTCGACGCCGGCACCGGGACCGCAATTGAAAGAACGGGCGCAATCAGTTCGACGATCAACGGCCATCCGACGACCAAGGCCATCAGCACCGCGGCCAATTGAAGCCCCCAGGCCAGCTTCCACGGGGCCGGCACCGGGGCCGGTCGAAGCGCCCGGACGACGGCAACCGACAGGTCACGCGACAGGGGCTGCTCTTCCCAGCCTTCGAGCGCGGCGAAGAGCGAGCCGGTGGAGTCCAACAACGTGCGGCAAGCCAGGCACCCCGCCAGGTGGGCCCGGGCGGACGCCGCTTCGGCCTCGGTCAGCGCGCCGTCGAGCAGCAGCTGGAGGCCTTCAACCGTGAGGTGTTTCGTCCTGGTCATCGGCTCTCAACAGGTCGGCCAGCTTGCGCCGGGCGCGAAACAGGCGGGTGCGCACATCGCCGACCGTGATGCCCAAGTCTGCGGCGATGGCATCGTAGCTCAACTCATGATAGTGGCGCAACTCGACCACCGCTCGATATCTCTCGGGCAGGGAGAGAAGGGCCTGTCGCACCCGACGGGCCGTCTCCCGTCTCTCCCGAACGAACTCCGGGGCCGACCAGGGCGCGTCGGATCGGTCGCGAACCTCCTCGTCCAGTTCCACTTCGACCGGCCGCCTTCGCTGGAGCTCGGTCAGGCATAGATTGGCCGCCACCCGGCGCATCCACGGACCGAACGGACGCCCGGCATCGTAGGTATTCAGGCGACGGTAGGCACGCAGGAAAGCTTCCTGAGCCATGTCTTCCGCCTCCGCCGGCACGCCCAGCAGCCGGTAGCAAACGTTGTAGACCGAGGTCTGGTAGCGGCGGACCAGCTCCCCAAAGGCTTCCACCTCACCGCCTCTCGTCTGCATCACGAGCCGGTGGTCGGAGGCCTGTTCCATGTCCTTAGGGTACTACGGGTCGAGGGGGGAGGATGTCGCGCCGGCCGGGGATCCGGCGGTCGGAGAGGGCCACCGGGCGACGCGGCCAGGCTCGCCCGGCAACCCGGATCGATGTCAAGGGTTCCCCGCGCCGGGCGCGGGCCCGCTTCGAAGGGGCTCAGCACGCTCGGTTCCTTGCCAGGCGCCCGCTCCGCCCGGGGTGCGGGCGGCCGGGAGGCTAGATGTCGAGGTTGCGGACTTCGCGGGCGTGGGTCTGAATGAACCGCCGGCGGGGAGGCACAGCCTCCCCCATCAACATGTCGAACGTGCGGTCGGCAGCGGCGGCGTCGTCGATCGAGACCTGCAACAGCGTGCGCCGCGCCGGATCCATGGTGGTGTCCCACAATTGATCGGGGTTCATCTCCCCCAGACCCTTGTAGCGGTTCAGGGTGGCCTTCTCGGCGCCGGCGCCCATTTCCTTCAGATACCTTCTCGCGCTCGCCTTCGCTGTAGGCGTACTGCACCTTGTTCTTGAGAGCGATGCGGAACAGCGGAGGCTGGGCGATGAACAGGTGTCCCTCTTCGATCAGGGCCGGCATGTAGCGGAAGAAGAACGTCAGCAGCAGGGTGCGGATGTGACTGCCGTCGACGTCGGCGTCGGTCATGATGATCACTCGCCCGTAGCGCAGACCGGAGAGATCGAACCCGTCCCCGATGCCGGTGCCCAGCGCCGAAATCAGCGCCTTGACCTCGTTGTTCGACAAGATCTTGTCGAGCCGGGCGCGTTCGGTGTTCAGGATCTTGCCTCGCAAGGGCAGGATGGCCTGGAAATGACGATCGCGTCCCTGCTTGGCCGACCCGCCGGCCGAGTCGCCCTCAACGATATACAGCTCGCACTTGTTCGGTTCACGCTCCGAGCAATCGGCCAGTTTCCCGGGGAGAGTCAGGCTCTCCAGCGCGCTCTTGCGGATCACCAGGTCGCGCGCCTTCTTGGCGGCGTCCCGGGCCCGGGCCGACGTCAGACACTTCTGGACGATCGCTCGAAGGGCGCGGGGGTTTTGCTCGAGGAACTCCCCCAGGGCTTCGCCGACCACCTGCTGCACCTGGGTCTGGACTTCGGCGTTCATCAGCTTGACCTTGGTCTGGCTTTCGAACTGCGGGTCACGGTGCTTGATGCTGATGATGGCCGTCAGACCTTCCCGCGTGTCGTCGCCGGAGAAGTTCGGATCCGAGTCTTTGAGCACGCCCTGCTTGCGACCCAGCTCGTTGATGGTCCGGGTCAGGGCCATGCGCAGACCGGTCAGGTGGGTGCCGCCGTCGACGGTGTTGATGGTGTTGGCGAAGGCATACACCGAACTCGGCGTAGGCGTCGGTGTACTGCATCGCCACTTCGATGCCCGTCCCGTCGATCTCACGCTCGGCGTGCATCACGGGGTGCAGGACTTCCCGGTTGCGATTGAGGTAGCGGACGAAGCTGGTGATGCCGCCTTCGAAGTAGAACGTCATCTGACGGCCGTCGCGCAGGTCGGTCAGGTGCAGGTTGACCCCGCGCGTTACGAAGGCCTATCTCGCGAAAGCGCTGGACCACGGTCTCGAAGCGGTAGTCCAGATCGCCCTTGAAGATCTCGCGATCGAAGCGAAAGGTGGTCTTGGTGCCGGTGTCGTTCTTGGCCACCTTGCCGATCACTTCCACCGCCGCCATCGGCATGCCGCGCTGATAACGCTGGAAATGGATCTGGCCGCCGCGCTTGACCTCGACTTCGCACCACTCGGAAAGGGCGTTGACCGCCGACACCCCCACCCCGTGCAAGCCGCCGGAGACCTTGTAGCCGCCGCCGCCGAACTTGCCGCCGGCATGCAGGGTGGTCATGACCACTTCCAGCGCCGGCTTCTTCCTTCTCGGGATGCAGGTCGACCGGGATGCCGCGGCCGTCGTCTTCCACGATCACGCTGCCGTCGGTCATCAGGGTGACGTCGATCCGGCTGCAGGAGCCGGCCAGTGCCTCGTCGATCGAGTTGTCGACGACTTCGAAGACCATGTGATGCAGGGCCTTGATATCGGTCCCGCCGATGTACATGCCGGGCCGTCGGCGGACCGCCTCCAGACCCTCCAGCACCTGGATGTCTTTGGCGGCGTAGCTGCTCATTGCCGGAGTCGCTTTCTTACGTACCACGCGGATCCCTCCGATCCATGGCGCTGCCTTCCACCGGCGCCAGCAGGGCCTGGCGGCGGCCGACGTAGAACACGTAGCTGGCCGTCAGCAGGGTGGCGCTGACGAAGGCGTGTCCGAGTACCGCCAACAGGCTGAACCACGACTCCGGCCGGGGCATTTCCCATACCAGGCCGCTGACCCATGAAATCGCCACGGTTGCCGTTAGAAACCCGATCGTCGGGAAGAAGCTGGTGCGGACGATCGCCACGCTTTCGCGCATCGCCCGGATCAACCCGAGTCGATACTTCACCACTCCGTGCGGTGTGAAGATCAAGTAAACCCCGAGCCAGAACAACACGGTGAACCCGAGGAAGGCCACACCGGTTCCGAGGAACGGAGTGATCAGACCGACGATCGAAGCCGCCAGCACGCTGCCGAAGAGGATCAGCCCGATGCCCAGGTAGGCCGCCGCGGCCATGGCCAGGATCGTGGTCCACAGGCGGGGCAGCCCGCCGGAGGTATCGTTCGGCGAGGCGGCTCGGGCCAGGGCCCAGTGGTAGACCGTGGCCATACTTAGCCCGGTCACGGTCAGGCCCACCCAGGTCAGCAGCAGGAGCAATGGCTCAGAAAGCTCGTACGCCGTCGGTTGCCCGAGAGGGGTCGCCGCCGGCATCGTGGCCGACATCAGGCTGGGAACCCCCAGGGGGAAGGTCGACGCGGCCGAAAGCAGGTTGAACTGGATTGCCAGGCCGCTCAGGGTTTCACGCACCAGGCCGAGCTGCTCGATCAAGTCCGGGGTAGCGTCGACGGGAGCGGTCAGGCGGCTCGCCAGAAAGGCGAACACCTCTGTCAACCGGATCCTCGGACCGAGCCACAGGAACAAGTCGAGCACGAACGGAGGAAGAATCAAGTACGGACGGCCGGCGATCCGGTCGAAACCGGCAGCCAGTGCCCGCAGCACCCCTCCGGTGGAGGGCCTGGGAGAAGGCGTGATTTCGGTCACAAACCTTCATTTTATCACGCCCGGGTTCTCCGGGTTGTTGTGCGGCCCCCCACAAGCAGGTTGGTCGAACAAATGGTCGCGCCCGAAGACGGGTTCAAGGCAATCGAGAGACCTCGATGAGGCTGCGGAGACGTACCTGAGACGTCTGGCCGGAGACCGTCGGCTCGGCAAGGCCTCCACGCCCGGGGCGCCTGCGGGTCTTTCCTCGCCTGTGGCAGGAAGTGCTGGTTTGACCCGCCCGGTCGGGTTCATTAGAATAGCCGCGCGCCTGCCAGCCGCAGGCGCACTCGAGCGGTCGTCTCCCTCCAGAGGAAGGAATATGCCCTCGTTTGAGATCGAAGGCGGGGTTCCCCTGCACGGCGAGGTGACCCCGTCCGGCAACAAGAACGCCGCGTTGCCGCTGCTGGCAGCCAGTCTGCTCACCGAAGAACCCGTGGTGCTGCACAACGTGCCCGACATCGGCGACGTGCGCACCATGCGCGCCCTGATCGAAAGCCTCGGTGTGCAGGTCCACGCCCGCGACCTCCACACCTGGGAAGTGCGCGCCGAGACCGTCCGCAACGCACGGCTCGATCCCGACCTGTGCCGCAGGATCCGGGCCTCGATCCTGCTGGCCGGTCCCTTGCTTGGACGCACCGGAGAGGCCGTGTTGCCGCCGCCTGGCGGCGACGTGATCGGCCGACGGCGGGTGGACACGCACCTGCTGGCGCTGCAGGCCTTTGGGGTCCAGACCGACCTCGACCAGGGCCTGCTCCGCTTGCGCACTCCATCGGGACTGCGCGGCGCCCGGGTGCTGCTCGACGAGGCCAGCGTCACCGCCACCGAGAACGCCATCCTGACCGCGGTCCGGGCGTCCGGGCGGACCACCATCCGCAACGCTGCTTCCGAGCCGCATGTCCAGGAATTGTGTCACCTGCTCAATGCCATGGGCGGCCGAATCTCCAACATCGGATCCAACAGCCTCGAGGTGGAAGGCGTGGAAAGTCTGCACGGCGCCGAGACCGCCATCGGCCCCGACTACCTGGAGGTGGCCAGCTTCGTGGGCGCCGCCGCCGTCACCGGCGGCGAACTGCAGATCCGGCGGGCGGCCCCGTCCCATCTGGAGATGATCCGTCTGGTGTTCGGCCGGATGGGGGTCGCGTGGGAGGAACAGGGGGAAGACCTGCTGATCCCGGCCCAGCAGTCCCTGCAGGTGGTCCCCGATCTGCGCGGCGCCATCCCGCAGATCAGCGTGATGCCGTGGCCGGCGTTCCCGACCGACCTGATGAGTCTGGCGATTGTCATCGCCACACAGGCAAAGGGTACGGTGTTGTTCCACGACTGGATGTTCGAAGGGCGCATGTTCTTCATCGACAAGCTGGTGGCGATGGGCGCCCGGATCGTCCTGTGCGACCCGCACCGCTGCCTGGTGCAGGGGCCGAGCGTTCTCCAGGGAGAGCTGCTGGAGAGCCCGGACATCCGCGCCGGGCTGGCGCTGGTCACGGCCGCCCTGGCGGCTCGCGGGACATCCCGGATTCGCAACATCGGTCAGATCGAGCGGGGGTTCGAGCAGATCGACCGCAAACTGCAGGCCCTGGGGGCTCGGATCCGGCGGATCGAGGACTGAAACTCGTGAGCCAGCAAACCTGGACCTTGCGGGCTCACCCAGACGGCCCTTCCCGTAGGCCTCAGGGTTTTCGGGCGATCACTTCGTCGGCCAGTTGGCGGTAGGCCGCCGCGGCGGGGCCGTCGGGTCGAAACGAAGTCACCGGCTTGCGCGCCGCCGGAGCCATCGCCACCGTCTCGTTGCGTTCGATCGGCTGGGAGAAAACCCGATCGCCGAAGACCGATCGCAGGTCGGCCACCACGGCCCGGGCGTGTTCCGAATCGGGCTCGTAGAACGTCGGCAGAATCCCCAGCAGCCGCAGGCGAGGCTGGAGCCGATCGTGGACCAGCCACAACGCTTCGAGGATGGAACGGACACCGCGCAATGGAAGGTACTGGCAGGCCACCGGCACCAGCAGTTCATCCGCCGCCACCATCCCCGCCACGGTGAGCAATCCGAGGCCGGGCGGAGTGTCGATCAGCAGGAAATCGACAGGACCCCGCTCTTCGGCGACGTTCTCCCGGACAGCCTGCAACAAGCTGTGGGCGTTCGGCGCATGATCCACCGCCTCGAGTTGGACGCTGGCCGGCGCCACCCACAGGTTATCCCCCACCGGGTAGAGCATCTGCCGGAGCGGGGTCGCCGGGTTCTCGAAGAACTTGCGGGTGGTCATGTCGAGGCGGTACGGGTCGAGCCCGAAACTGGCGCTCAGGCCGCCCTGGGGATCGAGGTCCACCAGGAACACGCGCCGCCCGGCCTCTGCCAGGGCGGCTCCCAGGTTGACCGCCGTGGCGGTCTTCCCGACGCCCCCTTTCTGGTTGGCGACCACGATCACCCGGCCCACGTCCGGCAGTATAGCCCGGCGGCGAGGCCTCCGCAATCGCCGAAGGACGGCCGGCGGGATGGTATAATCTGCGGCCGCATGCCCCCCGAAGGGGGCCGGACGAGATAGCCGAGATGCCAAAACGCGTATACCAGCCAAAAGTCCGCCGGCGCGCACGGGTCCACGGATTCCGCGCACGCATGGCCACTCGCGCCGGACGACAGGTCCTCAAGCGACGTCGGCTCAAGGGCCGTCATCGGCTTACCCCGCGGGTGAACGCCCGGTCGAAGAAGGTCGACTGGAACGCCTGAGTCCGAACGGGTCGATTCCGACCGACCCGCCATGGACCGCAGGTTCCGGCTCACCAGGTCGCCAGAATTCCAGCGGGTGCGAAATGCGGGCAAGACCTATGCGCACCCGCTTGTGGTTCTGGCGGCCGTTCGCAACGACCTGCACCTCACCCGCTGCGGTGTAAGCGCCGGCCGGCGCTGCGGTGGCGCCGTTCAGCGCAACCGCGCCAAGCGTCGGCTGCGCGACCTGTGGCGGCGGCTGGCCCCCGAAGTTCAACCGGGCTGGGACGTCGTACTGGAAGCCCGCTCCGGCTCGGTCTCGGCTGAGGCGGCGGCTCTCCGAAACGCTATCGTCGGCCTGTGCCGGCGTGCCGGGATGTTGGAAGACAGGCAATGACAGGATTTGCACCGACCCATGCCCACTCGGAAGACCCGCCCCTGCGGGACCTCCCGATCACCTGGAAGACGCTGCCACGCCTCCCCTTGCTGGGGTTGATCCGTCTGTACCAGTTGACTGTCTCGCGGGCCCTGCCCGGCGACACCTGCCGCTTCGATCCCACCTGCTCCCATTACGGCTATCAGGCCATCTACCGCCACGGACTGCTGCGCGGCGGCTGGCTGGCGATCTGGCGCGTGCTGCGCTGCCAACCGTTCAGCCGCGGCGGCTTCGATCCGGTCCCTTAGGAGACTCATGACAGCTCGCATCCCGGCCACCCTCGTCCGTGCTCGCTGGGTCTTGGTTCCCCTGGCGGCGCTGGTCCTCTCCGCCTGCGGCCAGTCCGGCCAGACCGATCCGGCCAGCTGGCCCAACCTCAGCGCCGATCCGGCGCGAGCCTACGTCGCCTTCGGAGCCGCCGTGCATGCGATCGATCTCCAGACCGGCGACGAGGTCTGGCGCTTCCCGGTCGAGCCGAATCGCGACCTGAGTTTCTATGCCGCCCCGGCCGTCGCCGACGACGGGGTCATCTACGCCGGCGCCTACGATCACAGTGTGCGCGCCCTCGATCCCGAAACCGGAAACGAGCTGGCCGCGTTCGACGGGTTGGATGGCCGGGTGATCGGGTCACCGGCGGTCGCCGGCGAGATCCTGTTGATCCCCACCGACGGCGGAACCCTGTACGCGTTCAACCGGGCTACCCGAGAGGAATTGTGGACGCTTCACCGCCCCCGGACCGCTCTGGTCGGCCCCACGGGTAGAGGGCGGTGTCGCCTACGTCGCCTCGCTCGGTCACACCCTGCACGCGATCGACCTGGAATCCGGCGCCGACCTCTGGCCGGCGGCTCCCTCCCTGAGTTCGGCCATCGCCGACACGCCTGCCTTCGCCGACGGACTGCTCCTGGCCGGGCTGCTGGGCGATTCGCTGGTGGCCGTGCGCAGCCTCGACGGCGTCGAGGTCTGGCGCACTCCCACCGCCGGCTGGGTGTGGGGAACCCCCGTCGTGGCCGACGGTACGGCCTACTTCGGCGACGTGTCGGGCAACCTGTACGCGGTCGAGGCGGCCGGCGGTCGGATCGCATGGCAAGACGTGATCGACGGGTCGATCACAAGCACCCCGGCCGTGTTCGAGAACCTCCTTCTGATCGGCACCCAGAGCGGTGTTCTGGCAGCCTACGACCCCGCCGCACGCGCCTCGTTGTGGGAGCGTACCGCCGCCGGCCCGATCCTGGGCGACCCGCTGGTGGCCGGCGACAAGGTGTTGGTGGCCGTGACCTCCGCCGAAGCCCTGCTGCAAGCCTACAGCGCCGCCGACGGCACACCGCTGTGGACCTTCCTTCCGCCCGTGCCCGAGTGATCCGGAGAATCGGATGATCGACGCCGTCTGGAACAATCTGATCCTCGACCCGATGATCAACGTCTTGCTGTTGATCTACGATGTGCTGTTCCACAACTTCGCCATCGCCATCCTGCTGCTGACCGCGATCATCCGGCTGATCACCATGCCGCTGACCCTGCGCCAGCAGCGTTCGATGGAGAAGATGCAGGAGCTGCAGCGCTCGAAAGAATGGCAGGCGATCGAAAAGAAATACAAGGGCGACAAGCAGAAGCAGCAGCAAGAGCAACTCAAGATCTACCGCGAGATGGGGGTCAATCCTTTCAGCGGCTGTCTTCCCCTGTTGCTCCAGTTCCCGATCATCATCGGCCTGTACCAGTCGATCACCCGGGTGCTGGCGACCGTTCCGGCGCAGTTGCTGGAGCTCTCGGGACACATCTACCCGTTCGTCCCCAGCGGCCTGATCCCGCTCGACAGCCGGTTCCTGTGGTGGAACCTGGCTCTTCCCGAGCGCGACCTGGCGCCCTTGCTGTTCGGTTTCGGGGTTCCGGTGCTGACAATCCTGGTCGTGATCACCAGCTACCTGCAGACCAAGCTGACCACGCCCCCCTCCACCGACGCCCAGAGCCGACAGATGTCGACCATGATGGGGCTGTACATGCCCTTCCTGCTGGGTTTCTTTGCATACTCCTACGCCGCCGGCCTGGCGCTGTACTTCCTGGCCTCCAACATTCTGACCATCGCCCAGTACGCTTTGCTGGGGAAGGTCAACTGGCGCGCCGCCCTGTCGCTGCGCGGCGGAAGCTAGCTGCGAACGGAGACGACCATGGCCGAATCGCACACCAGCCTGGAAGTGATCGCCCCGACGGTGGATCAGGCCGTGGCTCAGGGGGCGGCCGAACTCGGGGTTTCCGTCCAGAAACTCCTGGTGGAGGTCCTCGACGAAGGATCGGCCGGGGTCCTGGGGATGGGCAGCCGTCAGGCGCGCGTACGCCTGACCGTCCTGGGAATGCCCACGCCTCGCCCCGCCGCGCCAGCCGAAGGCGAATTTGAAGACGACGAACCGGAGGAAGAAGTCGACGACGAACCGGGCCCGCTCGATCACGACCTGGAGGTCGCGCGCGACACGGTGCGGGAACTGGTTTCGCTCATGGGAGTGTCGGCCCGGGTGACCGCCCGGTGGGGGGAGGCAGATGAGCCCGACGAGCCCCGCCCGCTCCTGGTCGATATCCGGGGCGACGACCTCAGCTTGCTGATCGGCCGGCGAGGCGAGTCGCTGGCGGCGCTGCAATACCTGACCCGCCTGATCGTCGGCAAGGAGCTCGGCACGTACGCGCCCATCCAGGTCGACGTCGAGGGCTACCGCGCCCGGCGGGAGCGACAGCTGCGGCAGCTGGCGCGCCGGATGGCAGACCAGGCAGTCGATCGAGGCCGGACGATGACCCTCGAGCCGATGACGCCGGCCGAGCGAAGGATCATCCATCTTGAGCTGCGCGATCACCAGCTGGTCTACACCGAGAGCGTGGGGGTCGGCGACCAGCGCAAGGTCACCGTCGTGCCGCGCCAGTCACAGGACGGTCCACGACTATAATCGCGGGGATGGCCTCCCCGATCCCCTCCGCACCGCCGCAATACCTGGTCGTCGGACATCTCTCGCTCGATCACACTAGGGCCGGCCGCCGGCTGGGCGGCACGGCCGCCTACGCTGCCCTGACCGCCCGGGCCCTGGGCCGGCGTCCCGCCATTCTCACCGCCGCAAGGTCCGATCTGGATCTAACCCCGCTCTCCGGCGTGGAGGTGGTAAGTCTTGCTTCCCCGGTCACCACCGGGTTTCAAGCCTCGCATGGCGAAGATGCCCGCCGCTTGCGGCTGCTGGACCGGGCCGATTCGATCGACCCCACCGGTCTACCCGATGCATGGAAACGGGCGCCGCTGATCCACCTCGGTCCGATCGCCGGGGAGATCTCCCCTTCACTGCTCGACCTTTTTGCGCAGGGATCGCTGATCGGGATCACCGCACAAGGTTGGATGCGGAGCTTCAACTCCCTGGGTGCGGTCTCCTTCGGCGCCTGGACCCATGCCTCCGCCGCCTTGCGCCGAGCGGATGTCGTCGTGGTCAGCCTCGAAGACCTGGCCCGGGAGGAAGAGCGGGCCGAGAGCCTGGCCGCGGAATGCCGCTTGCTGGTGGTGACCGAAGGCGCTCGCGGCGCACGGGTGTACTGGAACCGAGACGTGCGCCGGGTCCCGGCTCCGCCCGCCCTGTCGCTCGACCCGACCGGCGCCGGCGATATCTTCGCCGCCGCCTTCCTGGTGCGCTACCAGCACACCCGCGACCCCTGGGAATCGGCCCGTTTCGCCAACCACCTCGCTGCCTGCTCGGTCACCCGAAGCGGTCTCGACTCCGTCCCGACGGCCGAGGAGGTCGGCCAGGCGGAAATGGTCGTGGTCCCTTGACCCAGGTCTACGCACTGGTCAATCAGAAGGGCGGGGTCGGCAAGACCACCACGGCCATCAGCCTGGCGGCCTACCTGGCACAGGCCGGACAGCGGGTGTTGCTGGTGGACATCGACCCCCAGGCGAACGCCACCGCCTGCCTGGGGATCGAACCGGGCCAGGTAGATGGCGGGACGTATGCGGTGCTGATCGGCGGACGTCCGGCCGCCGAGAAGATCCTGACCCACAGCCGACTGGGCCTGTCGCTGCTCCCGTCCGGGCCGGCCCTGGCCGGGGCGCAGGTCGAGCTGGTCGGCCTGGCAGAGCGCGAGTCGCTCCTCCGGCAGGCGCTTGCCCCGCTGCAAAGCCATTACGACTACGTCTTGATCGACAGCCCGCCGTCTCTTGGACTGCTCACCTTGAACGCCCTGGTGGCGGCCGACGGAGTGATCATCCCGGTGCAGTGCGAGTACCTGGCCCTGGAAGGTCTGTCATCGCTAATGGAAACCCTGCAGCGCGTACGCAGCCGTCTGGCGCCCCGCCTCGAGTTGCGGGGGATCGTCCTGACGATGTTCGACTCGCGCACCCACCTTGCGCGCGACGTGGTCGAGGAGGTGCGCAAGCACTTCCCCGGCCGGGTGTTCCGAACGGTGGTGCCCCGTAATGTACGCCTGGCCGAGGCACCCTCCCATGGCCTGCCGATCTCGGCCTACGATCCTGGCTCGCCGGGCGGCCTGGCGTACCGGGCCCTGGCCCGGGAAGTGCTGGGCGGCGACGGTTCTCGCCGCTCCCCGGCCAAGGCCGCTTTGAGGACTTCCCGATGACTCGCAAGCGTGGCCTGGGCAAGGGCCTGGACGCACTCATCCCGGGGGATGCCTCGGCTTCCGGAGAGGGAATCCGACGCGTTTCCCTCGATCAGATCGCCCCCAACCCGCGCCAGCCGCGCCGCGCCTTTCCCGAAACCGCCCTGGAGGAATTGGCGGCGTCGATCCGGGAGCACGGTATCCTGCAGCCCCTGGTGGTCACCCCCGACCCCGCCGGCGACGGGTACTTGCTGATCGCCGGAGAGCGCCGGCTCCAGGCGGCGCGCCGGGCCGGACTCGATTCGGTGCCGGTGATCGTGCGCCTGGCCGACGAACGCCAGGGCCTCGAACTGGCCCTGGTGGAGAACCTCCAGCGCGACGACTTGAATCCGCTGGAGGCCGCAGAAGGCTATCGCCAGCTGGTCGAGGATTTCTCGCTGAGTCACGACGAGGTCGCACGCCAGGTCGGACGGAGCCGGTCGGCCGTCAGCAACGCCATGCGCTTGCTCCGCCTGCCGGCCACGGTTCGTCAGCTGCTGGCGACCGGACGCCTGTCGGAGGGCCACGCCCGGGCCTTGCTCCCCCTGCCTTCCCCGCAGGCCCAGGCGGCCGCGGCGGAAACCGTGGTCAAGCGCGGGCTGAATGTCCGCCAGACCGAGGACCTGGTGCAGCGATTGACAGGGCGGCGCAGCAAGCCGGGCCGCGCTCGGCGCCGCTCTCCGGAGGAAGCCGATGTGGAGCAGCGGCTGCGCCAGGCGCTCGGCACCAAGGTCTCTCTGCGAAGCGGCCGCAAGGGCGGCAGCCTGGTGATCCACTACTACTCGCAGGAAGAGCTCGAGACTTCTGATCGACCGCCTGCTGTCGGCCTGATCCCCGTGAAAATCCTGATCTTCGGGTCTGGTGCGGTCGGCGCCTACCTGGGAAGCCGGCTGGCCCTGGCCGGACACTCCGTGTGGTACCTCGCCCGCCCGCTGTGGGCCGAGGCCCTTCGAAGCGGAGGGCTCCGGGTGTCGGCAAGCGATCGTTCCGACACGGTCGTGACTCACAATGTGCTCAGCCAGCTGCCCGAGATGCTCGACCTTGGGCCGGACGGATTCGTCCTGCTGACGGTGAAAGCCTACGACGCCGAGGAGGCCGCCGTGGCGATCGCCCGGTCGGTTCGTGGGGAAATTCCGGTGGCCTGTCTGACCAACGGGATCGGATCCGAGGACACCCTGGCGGCCCACCTCGGCTCGACCCGTGTGGTGCCGGCCACCCTGACGTCTGCCGTCAGGACCCTTGAGCCGGGCAGCATTCGGGTCGAGCGCGAGCGGGGGATCGGCCTCGCGGCGGGCCCGGTCGCCGATGGAATCGCCGAAGCCCTGCGAGACGCCCGGATCCGGGTCAGCCGCTACCAGGACCCGACGGCCATGAAGTGGTCCAAAGTGCCGACCAACATCGTCGCCAATCCAGCTTCGGCCATTCTGGGGTGGACCGCCTCGCGGACGATGGCCCACCCGGGCCTGGCCAGGCTCGAAATCGAGGCGCTGCGCGAGACGTTTCTGGTGATGCGCCGCCTGGGGCACCGGCCGGTCGATCTGCCGGGGGTTCGGGTATCGTGGTTGCGGCTGGGCCTGTATCTCCCGGCACCGCTGATCCGCGGCTGGCTGGCCCGGATCGTGGGGCGAGGGCGAGGCGAGAAACTGCCTTCCTTCCATTACGATATCGGCCGGGGTCGATCGGAAGTTCGCTGGCTGAACGGCGCCGTCGTCGAGGCCGGGAATCGCCTCGGGGTTCCGACCCCGGCCAACGCCGTGCTGCAGGAGGTCTTGCTGGGGCTGGTGGAGAAGCAGGACTCGCCGGAGAGCTGGAGGGATCGGCCGGATCGTCTGATCGAGGCCGGCCGTCGTGGCGGAGTCCCGGGACTCGGCCGCAGCCCGGCGCAATCGTCGGCGCAGCGCTGAGGGTATAATCCCGACCGCCGCCCCGGGTGTCGCATGCGTTTACAGGATAAGGTCGCCATCGTCACGGGTGCCTCGCGTGGCATTGGCCGCGCAACGGCTCTGGCTCTGGCGGCCGAGGGCGCCCGGGTGGTCGTCAACTTCCAGTCCAGCGCCGAGTCCGCCGACCAGGCAGCCGCCGAGATCGCCTCCGCCGGGGGCCAGGCGGTGGTCCGGCAGGCCGACGTCGGCGACTTTCGCCAGGCAGAAGCGCTGGTGAAGTTCACCGTCGAGACCTACGGCGACCTGCACATCCTGGTGAACAACGCCGGGATCACCCGCGACGGCTTGATCCTGACGATGACGGAGGCCGACTGGGACGATGTGATCAACACCAACCTGAAGTCGGCCTTCAACTGCAGCAAGCCAGCCGTTCGGCACATGTTGCGGCGGCGCTACGGCCGGATCGTTAACATCACTTCGGTCGCCGGGCTGATCGGGAATCCCGGGCAGACCAATTACTCCGCCTCCAAGGCCGGGCAGATCGGCTTCACCCGCGCCCTGGCACGCGAGGTGGCCTCACGCAACATCACGGTGAATGCGGTGGCGGCCGGGTTCATCGAGACCGAGATCTGGTCGAAGGTGCCGGCGGCGGCCCAGCAGGCATTGCTGGGCATGATCCCGCTCGGCCGCAAAGGCGAGGTTGACGACATCGCCCGGGCCGTGGTGTTCCTGGCCTCCGACGATGCCGCCTACATCACCGGCCACGTGCTATCGGTGGACGGCGGAATGGCGATGGCCTGAGGCCCGCATGAGCCGACCTCCGTCTTCCCAGCCTCCCGGCGAGACCACGATCGCTCCGACCGTCTTGATCACGGTCGCCCGCCTGACCGCGCTGAGCGTTCCAGGCGTGTCGCGCCTGGCGCCGGTTCCGGGCGGCGCCAACCGTCTCTTCCGCCGGGGCGCCACCGAGGGGATCCGGCTGGAGGTGACCGACGAGTCGGTAGGGCTGGCCCTGTACCTGGTGCTTCTTCCCGACACCAACGTGCGAGAGGTGGCGCGCCGGGTGCAGGGCGATGTCGCCCGCGCCATCGAGGAGACCGTCGGCAAGTCGGTCGGACGCGTCGATGTCCACATCGAGGATGTCGACTACGACGCCCCCGCCGTCTGACCCGTCCGGCTGGCGCCGATGAAGCACCAACGGCGGCGGGCGCGTTCCCTGGCGCTGCAGGTCTTGTACGAGGTGGACAGCGTCGGCCACGATCCGGCCCAGGTGATTCAGCGCATCCTCGAAGACAACCCCGGACTCAACCAGGATGGAGCGGAGTTCCTGGCTCGCGCCGTCCACGGGACGCTGGCCGAGGCGGCCACCCTGGATGCCTGGATCGCCGGCTGCGCCCCGGAATGGCCGGTGGATGAGCTGGCCGTGCTCGACCGGAACATCCTGCGCATGGCGCTGTGGGAGTTCCGCCGAAGCCAGGAGACGCCGGTGAAGGTGGCCATCAACGAGGCGGTCGAACTCGCCAAGCGCTTCAGTTCCGACAACGCCCCGCGTTTCGTCAACGGGGTCCTGGGGACGCTGGCGCTGGAGTTCTGAGTGGAATTGCTGGGAATCGGACCGCTCGAGGTGCTGCTGGTGGTCGTCCTGGCCGTGGTCCTGTTCGGGCCGCGCGACATCGCCCGCTCGGCCCGCTCGGCCGGTCGATTCCTCAACCGCCTGTACCGGTCGGAGACGTGGAAGACCATGGTCTCGGCCTCCTCAGCTCTGCGCACCCTCCCCAATCGACTGGCCCGCGAGGCCGAACTGGAAGAGCTCGACCAGATCCGCCACGCGCTGAACGATCCTCTCGACGCCCGTCGCGAGCCCCCGCCTCCGGCGGAGACTCCCGGGATGCAGGCCTGGGCTCCGCCGCCAAGCCCTCCGGCGGCTCCCGGTGGCTCTTCGCAAGAATGATGCGCCGAGTTCTGCGCACTCTGGGCAGGATCCTGACGGCGCCGTTCCGGATGGCGGCGCGGCCGGTGCGGGCGGTCGGGCGCTTCCTGAACCACGAGCCGGAGGAGGCTTCACCCGGCGACGCGCTCACCCGGGTGCTGGAGAACCCGGCGACGCTGCTCGAGCATCTGCAGGCGCTGCGCGGCCATCTGCTGCGTTCCCTGCTGGCCCTGGCGCTCACCACCGGTATCAGCTTCATCTTCGCCCGCCGGATCCTCGACTGGCTGGCGGCGCCGCTGGGCGGTATCGGGGCGCTGCAGGCGATCGAAGTCACCGAGTTGGTGACGGCGTTCATGCGGGTATCCCTGTTGTCGGGTTTCACCCTGGCGCTTCCCTACCTGGCGCTGGAGGCTTTCGCTTTCGTCCATCCGGGGTTGCGGCGGCGGGAGCGCGTCACCCTGCTGCTGTTGATCCCGGCCGCCGGGATTCTGTTCGCGGCGGGCCTGTTCTTCGGCTACAGCGTGATGCTCCCCACCGCCCTGCCCTTCCTGACCGGGTTCCTGGGGATCGTCACCATCCCGCGTCCGGCCAACTACATCCAGTTCGTCACCACGGTGCTGTTCTGGTTGGGTATCGCCTTCGAGTTTCCGTTGGCGATGTTTGCGCTGGCCACCCTCGGGGTGATCTCGGCCCGGACGATGCTGCGCGGTTGGCGGGTGGCGGTGGTGGGAATCGCGATCGCTTCGGCCGTGATCACGCCCACTCCCGATCCGGTCAACATGGCTCTGCTGATGATCCCGCTGCTGGGCCTGTACGCGCTGGGTGTGGGGTTCGCCGCGTTGGCCGGGCGGCGGCGGCCGCCGGCATCTCCGTTGAACTAGCTGGGAAGGCGCCGTCACGCCGCGAAGTCCCGACGTAGGGGGAGCAGCAGGCCCAAGACGCCTCCTCCTGTCGTCCCCAGGCCGTCCTTCGCTCTGCTCAGGACGAGCCGAGAAATCCATAGATCTTCCTGGTGCACGTCCACGCCTCCGCAACCGCCGTCCCCACAGGGCACCAAGGGTTTCTCGCTTCGCTCGGTATGAAATGAAATGGACGGCTCCCTCGCTCCGCGCTTCCCGACACGACGGGGAGTCGCAGGCCCAGGCCGCCACTGCCGGCAAATCAGGACATCCGTCGGGCCTGGTGGAGCGCCGCGGCTTTTGTCGGAACACACCCGCCGGGGTACAATCCGCGGGACCTCACGGCCGCCAACCTCGAAGGAGCAACCCCATGCGACCCGTCTACGCCCTGTCGGGCGGGGTGTCAAAATTCGCCAAGGCCCGTCCGGATAAGACCTTCCAGGCGATCGTCAAGGAAGCCTACGAATACGCCCTGGCCGACCTGGGAATCGATCAGGCCACGTTCACCTCCGTGGTCGACGGCTCGGTCGCCTCCTACTTCTCCGACCATTTCATGCGCCAGCTCATGGCCGGAATCATGGTCCAGGACTACCTGGGCCTGGTGCCCAAACCCGGCCACCGGGTGGAGGGAGGCGGCGCGACGGGCGGCCTGGGCTTCCAGGAAGCGTGGAAATCCGTCGCCTCGGGGCACATGGATGTGTGTCTGGCTTACGGATGGGAAACGATGAGTCACGTCGAGACCTGGAAAGGCAACGAATTCATCGCCCTGGCCTCCGACGTGTCGTGGGACTACCCGGTGGGAGGCTTCTACTCGGGCTACTACGCCATCATGGTCACCCGTCACATGAAGGAATACGGGACGACGGTCGAGCAGATGGCGCACGTCTCCGTCAAGAACCACATCAACGCCTATTTCAACCCGTATGCCCAGAAGAGGAACCGCTATTCCATCGGCGACGTCCGCTCATCCCCGATGGTGGCCTGGCCCCTCACCCGCCTGGACATCTGTGTGATGTCGGACGGGGCGGCCGCCACCGTGCTGGCTTCGGAGGAAGGGTTGCGCCGCCTGGAGAAGGCGGGAGCCCGAATCCCCCGACCCCTGGTGCGGGTCACCGGGATCGGACGCGGGACCGACGCCATGCGCATGGCCGATCGGCCCCACGTCGATTATGAGACGTTCTTGCGCGACTACGCCACCGAAGCCGAGCGCTCTTCCGACGAAACCCGCGCCTACTACAGGCGGCTGTGGGATCGCGGCGCTCGCTACCCGGGAGTGCATTCGTTTCGCGCCGGCCGGACCGCCGGAAATATGGCCTACCGTCATGCCGGGCTCCACGACCCGCTGCACGAACTGGATTTCATCGAGCTGCATGACGCCTACACCTCCAGCGAAATCCAGACCTACGAGGATCTCGGTTTGTGCCGCTACGGCGAAGGAGGCCCGTTCGCCGAGTTGGGCAAGGCCTTCCTGCCCGGCCTCGACTACGGCCTCGATCTCCCGGAGAAGCCGGTCTGCCCGGTGAATCCCTCCGGCAGGCCTGATCGCCTGCGGCCACCCGGTCGGGGCGACCGGTCTGATGCAGGCGGTCTTCGCCCTATGGCAGCTCCAGGGGACGATCCCCGTCCACTTCGGAGATCCCAGCCTCCAGGTGCGCGACGCCCGGCGGGGCGCCATTCACTCCCACGCCGGCACCGGCACCTACGTCACCGTGTCCATTCTCGAGCGGGAGGAGTGAAGATGGGTCAGATACCCGATCGTCCCGAAGAAAGTCTGGGCGGCTACATCGTCCACGGTGTCCCCTTCCCGCGCGACACCAATCCCGACTCGCTGGCCTTCCTGCAGCGGATGGCGCCTCTCCAGATCGAGCAGGAATACCGGATCCGGTACCTGCACTCCTACGGCCAGGACAGCGCCTGGTTTGCGGCGGCCTCCAACCGCCGGCTGCTGGCTTCGCGCGAGCCGGACAGCGGCTATACCTATGCCACCCCGCGAGGCCACGACGTGACCAGCGGCCGCCCGACCGAGTGGATCGACATCACCGAGCGACCGGCCCACATCCACGCCTTCACCGTGTGCCACTTCGGATCGGAAGAGTTCCTTCCCGAAACCCCGTTCGTCCTGGCCCTGATCGAGTTCGAGGGAGTTGACACGCTGTTCCTCAGTCGGCGTGTTCGGAGTCGACCCGGATCAGGCTTCGCTGGAATGGATCGGGATGCCGGTCCGACCGCAGTTCCTGCGCAACTCGAAGCTCAAGCCGACCGACGTGTACTTCGTTCCCCAGGGAAACTAGCGACGTCGTGTCTGGCACTCCCGAGTCGGCCGCCCATCCGATCCCTCCCAACCTCCGGCTGGCCGTCGGACGTCTTCGCCGTCTCTCGTGGTTGTGGGCGGTGTTGTTCGCCGCCCTGGGCGGATTGGCCTTGGCGGCGACCCGGGGCACGCACCCCATGCTGCCTCTGACCTGGCTGGCCATCGCCGCGCTGCTCGTCGGTCGACCGCAACCTGTGGTCCTGGGGTTGGTGGCGGTGGCCTGGGGTTTCTCGATGGTGTTCCTGATCCCGGGGATCCAGTTGGTGTTGGGCGGCGACCCGCTGGCTCTCCTCCTCTCCGGCAGCTGGGTGGAGACGCTGGCCCAGGCGATCGTGCGGGTGTTGTTGCTGATCACGGCCTGGAACCAGTTCCTGTTCTACCGCCTCCTGTACGGCACCCAGGCGGCGACCGGTCTCGATCCAACCCTGGAACCGATCCCGGAAGTCCTCCCCAATCCCAGCGCCAGGGCCTCGCTGGCCTCCCGCGGGATCGGGTTCATCGGGATCATGTCAGCTTTGATGGCTGTCCCCCTGTACGGATCTGGTGCGGGCTCGCTCCTGCTCGGGCTCAACTACGGGTGTTCCGTTTTCGCCACCGGTCTCGGCCTGGGTTCGGCGTTCGTCCCGAACCAGCACCGGGGTATCGCCCTCGCCGGCGTCCTGCTGGGTTGTCTGGGGCTGATCGCCGGGCTGATCGTGGGACGAGCGCTCTACGCCTGAACCCGTCATGGCCACCCCGATCGAGGCACGGCTGGGCCCGATCGAGCGCATCCACCGGATCCGTCCCGGGTTGCGGCGGATGCAATTCCTGACCGCACTGGCCTGCCTGATCGGTGCGGTTGCCGCCTGGGCGGCGGCGGCGGTGGGCGCCTTCATTGCCTATACCGAGTACGGGCCGCTTCTGGTCGGCCGGTGGGCTGCGCCACCGGCGATAATCGGAGTGGCCCTGCTTGCTCTCGGGTTGATCCTCGGTTGGCGCGCCTGGCGCACGGCCCGCCTGCGAATCCGCCTGCACGCCCACGGGATCGCAGTCGTCCGGGGCCGCCGCGGCCGGGCCCTCCCCTGGGAGGAAGTTCTAACCGTATGGAGCCGGGTCGAACGAATCGGGATGCCCTGGGCCTCGGGGCCTTCGAGGCAAAGGCTTGAGATCGAGGCCAGCGATGGCAGGCGGGTACGACTCACCGAACAACTGGAGAACTTCAAAATCCTCTCACAGGCCGTGAAGTCGCGGGTCTACCCTGCCCTGCTGGCCGCCTACACCGAGTCCTTCAATCAGGGACGACCGATCGCTTTCGGCCCGCTCATCCTCCATAAGCAGGGTTTGCGCAACGGAAGGCGCGGTCCCTTCGGCTGGTCTGATGTCAATTCGGCGACTCTGGCGGCCGGGCGACTGACCATCGAACTGGCCGGCCCGGGCCGCGGGTCGCGCTGGAAGGTGCCGGCACACCGGATTCCCAACGTCGAGCTCTGCGCCCAACTGATTCAGGAGATCCAACAGACGGTATGAGACACCTATGCGTTGTTGCGCTGGCTCTGGCCGGCACGCTCGTCGGCGGATGCAGCCTGGTGGCAGGTCCGGCCGGCCCGCCGCCCCTCGAAGCGCCTCCCCTCACCCCGCTTCCCGCCGCCGAGGTCCAACTTGTCGTGCAGGCGCCCGAGGGAACCCCGCCCGACGCCGAAGTGGAAGTGGAGCTCTTCGACCCGATCGCCGGTTTCTCCGCGCCGGCCTCGGTGCTGCGAATGCAGCCCGCCGGCGACGGAACGTGGGTGACGACCCTCACCCCCACCGCAGGCAGCGTGATCGCCTACCGCTTCGTCCGGACTTCCCCGGGCCGATCTGCGGAAGCCTCCTGGCGCGGCGAACCCGTGGTCGCCCGCCTCGGCGTGATCGACGGCCCGGGGCAGCTGCGCGAGGTGATCTCGGCCTGGGCCGACTCGGCCGGACCGAGGCCGAATGGTCGGATCGTGGGGACCCTGTTCGACGCCCTGACCGGAAACCCGCTACCCGATATCCTGGTCAACGCCGGCGGGCGGCACGTCTTCACCGACGGGCAGGGAGCCTTTCGCATCGACGACCTTCCGCCCGGACTGCACACCCTCGCCGCGGTCAGCCCGACCGGTGCCTACCACCCGATCCAGCAGGGGGCGATCGTGGCCGACAGCAGCGAAACACCGGCCGCGCTCGGCCTGACACCGGCCCGGCCGATTGTTGTCACCTTTCAGGTGACGGTGCCGCCCGACACACCGCCCCAAGCTGCCCTACGCGTTGCCGGCAACATTCTGGCTCTCGGGAACACCTTTGCCGGCCTGGGCGGCGGCCCGACCGGCAGCGTCGGAGCGATGCCAGAGCTGGTACGGGTCGACGGCAGCACCTACCTGGCGGTCGTCGGCCTGTACAGCGGCACCGCCCTGCACTACCGCTACACCCTCGGCGATGGCGTGTGGAACACCGAACGCGATCCCGCCGGGAACGTCATCACCCGGCAGGCAGTCCTTCCGGACACGGACATCACATTGGTCGACGTGGTATCCACCTGGCACCCGACCTCCAGCCCCGGGGTCACCTTCGAAGTGCACTCAACGGCCGGGATGCCGCCGACCGACCTGATCAGCCTGCAACTTCGATCGTCTTCGTGGAGAGAGCCGCTGCCGATGTGGCCAAGCGGGCCGGGGACCTGGGCTTATGCCCTGTTCGGACCTGTAGAAGCCGGCGTGGCTCTCCCCTACCGGTACTGCCGCAACCAGCAGTGTGGTGCCGCCGATGATGCCGAGACGCGCGGGCTCGACCCAACCGGGCGGCAGGTGGTACCGGGAAGCGCCGTCCAGATGGTCTCGGACGAGGTCAGCGACTGGGCCTGGTTGCTCGACGATCAACCCGGGGCGGTGGTGGTCGCCCCGGAAATCCAACCGCGTCCTGCCTTTGAAGTCGGTTTCGAAATCGCGCCGGTGTATTCCCCGGCCTGGATTCCGGCTGCGACGTCCGCGATGCGGGTGGTCCGGGAGAGCGGCGCCAACGCCGTCGTGCTATCGCCGGCCTGGGTCCTCCACGAGAGCGACCCGGTTCCGCAGATCGGTTTCGACCCGCAGCACGCACCGCTGCTGGCCGAACTTGAACAACAGATCCTGGAGGCCCGCGAACTGGAGCTGGCGGTCGGCCTGCACCCGAGGTTGATCCTGCCGGACGGCAACCTCGACGCCTGGTGGTCGGGAGCCCGGCGAGACGGAGCGTGGTGGACGGTATTCTTCGAACGCTATCGCTCTATGGTCCTGACCTACGCCGGTCTGGCCGAACGGACCGGCGCCGCAAAACTCGTGGTCGGCGGCCCGGAAACCGCCCCGGCGCTCCCCGGAGGATTGCTGGCCGACGGGTCGCCTTCGGGAGCCCCGATCGATGCCGAGGCCAGGTGGAGGTCCCTGCTGCAAGAGGTGCGTCTGATCTACAGTGGACCGATCGCCTTCGAGATCGAGTTCGGCCGCACCTTGCACCCGCCGCCGGCCTTCCTGGACGCGGTCGATCAGGTCCACGTGTACTGGCATGTTCCCCTGGGCGAAGGGCGCGATTTGGCGGCGCCCGAGCTCCAACAGGCCGCCTTCGCCGCCCTCGACGGGTCCTTGCTGGCGGAGCCCAGCCTGAAGGATCGGGCGATCTACCTGAGCGTGGAGTATCTCTCCCTCGACGGGGGCGCCACCGCCTGCGCCCCCCTCCCTGATGGAACCTGCCGGCCAGCGGAGGCCTTCGACGCCGGCCTCGATCCCGACCCGGACCTGGCTCTTGACCTGGCCGAACAGAGCGACGCCCACAACGCTGTGATCCTGGCGGCCTATGCGCGCGAAGCCGTCCAGGGGTTCTACGCACGCCGCTATCACCCGCCGGTCGCCCTGCACGACAAGTCGGCTTCGGTGAACGGAAAACCCGCCGGCCAGATGCTCGGCTACTGGTACCCGCGGATCAGCGGACGGTGATCGCCTGGCCATGACCTCCTTCGAGTTCGGAGGCCCGATCGTCTGGCGTCCCGACCCGGCGGCCGCCGACGCCACACACCTGGGTCGCTTCCTGCGCACGACGGGGATCCCGTCGTATGACGAATTGATGGCCCGCTCGTCCGCAGATCCGGCCTGGTTCACCGAAGCATTGCTTCGTTACCTCGACATCCGTTTCGAGCGTCCCTACACACGGATTCTGGATCTCTCCCGCGGGCCGGCCTGGCCAGAGTGGTGCGTGGATGGCCGACTGAACATCGTCGCCTCCTGCCTCGACAAGCACCTCGACGGGAGCGCCGCCTCCAGGCCGGCGTTGCTGTACGAATCCGAGGAAGGGGTTGTGCGCAGCCAGACCTACGCCGAGTTGGCCGGCGAGGTCAACCGGGCCGCCAACGGCTTGCGCGCCCTTGGTATCGGCAAAGGAGACGTCGTCGGGCTGTTCCTGCCGATGTCTCCGGAAATCGTGGTGGCCCTGCTGGCGATTGCCCGGATTGGCGCCGTGATCCTTCCCCTGTTCTCCGGATTCGGCGCTGGCGCCGTCGCCAGCCGCCTGGAAGACGCCGGGGCGCGTCTGCTGATCACCGCCGACGGCATGCCGCGTCGCGGCCACCTGGTGCCCTTGAAGCCGACGGCGGACGACGCCGCCACCCGGGTCGGAGGTCTGCGACATCTGGTGGTGGTGCGCCGCATGGGAAATCCGGTGGCGATGCAGGACGGGCGGGATCTGTGGTGGGACGATCTGCTCTCCGGCCGCCCGACGACCGCCGCCGCCGAATCGACTTCGGCCGAAGACATCCTGATGATCCTTCACACCTCGGGAACCACCGGCCGACCCAAAGGTGCGGTCCACACGCATTGCGGCTTCCCGGTCAAGGCGGCGCAGGACATGGCCTTCGGCACCGACGTTCACGCCGGCGACCGCATGTTCTGGATCACCGATATGGGCTGGATGATGGGCCCGTGGCTGGTGTTCGGCTCCCTCTTGTTGGGAGCCACGATGTTCCTGTACGACGGCGCTCCCGACCATCCGGGCCCCGACCGGGTTTGGGAGCTTGTGGGGCGTCACCGCCTGACAGCTCTCGGGCTGTCGCCCACACTGGCCCGAGCCCTGGCGCCCCTCGGCAACCAGTTCGTGCGCGCCCACGACCTGTCTTCTTTGCGCCTGTTCGGCTCGACCGGAGAGCCGTGGAACCCGCATCCGTGGCGCTGGCTGTTCGAGGTGGCCGGCGAATCCCGGCGTCCGATCATCAACTACTCCGGCGGCACCGAGGTTTCCGGCGGGATCCTGATGGGAAACCCGCTGCTGCCTCTGAAGCCGTGCGCATTCTCGGGACCGTGTCCGGGGATCGCCGCCGATGTCTTCGATGAACGCGGTCGTCCCGTCCGCAACCAGGTCGGTGAACTGGTAATCAAGGCACCTTGGATCGGGATGACGCGAGGCTTCTGGAACGATCCGGATCGCTACCAGGAGACGTATTGGTCACGCTGGCCGGGGATCTGGGTGCATGGCGATTGGGCCGCGATTGACACCGACGGGATGTGGTACATCCTCGGCCGCTCGGACGATACCATCAAGGTCGGCGGAAAGCGGCTGGGCCCGGCCGAGGTCGAATCGATCCTGGTGGGAGCGCCGGAGGTGGTGGAGGCCGCTGCCATCGGGATCCCCGACCCGGTGAAGGGGACGGCGGTGGTGTGCTTCTGTGTCCTGGCGCCACGGTCCGTTCCTGATCCGGCCCTGGAAGGCCGGCTGCGCCAGCGTCTGATCGCCGAGTTGGGCAAGGCCCTGGCCCCGAAGGAACTCGTCTTCGTGGCCGATCTGCCCCGAACCCGCAACGCAAAGGTCATGCGACGGGTGATCCGTTCCGCTTTCCTCGGAGAAGCTCGCGGCGACATCTCCTCCCTGGTCAATCCGGAATCTCTGGAGGCGATCGCGCTCGCCGGCGCCGCCCGACCTCCCGACGCCCCCGCACCGCAGCCCCCCGAGAGGTGAACCATGGATTTCGACCTCAATGAAGAGCAACGCTTCTGGCGATCGACGGTCCACGACTTCGCCGCTTCCCAAATCCGGCCGGGCGCCGCCGAGGCCGATCGGCAGGCCCGATTCCCGGAGGCGCTGCTGGCGCCGATGGCGCGCATCGGGCTATTGGGCCTGAACATCCCGGACGACGTGGGGGGTTCGGGCGTCGACCCGGTGGGCGCCGCCCTGGCGATCGAAGAACTCGGCTGGGCCGACGGCGGGGTGGCGCTCTCGATCGCCGCGCACAACGGGCTGGGCTGTGCCCCGATCGCGCTGTTCGGAAACGACACGCAGCGGCAGCGGTGGCTGCCGGGCCTGGCCGCCGGCGACCACGGACTGGCGGCCCTGGCGCTGACCGAGCCCTCGGGCGGCTCCGACCTGGCCGGCGCGGTGCAATCCCGGGCCGAAAGGTCCGGCGACAGCTGGTTGATCCATGGCGCCAAGTCGTGGATCACGAACGCCAGTCTGGCCGAAGTGATTGTCACCCTGGTCCGCACCGATCCGGAGGGCGGAAAGGCCGGCTTCAGCCTGATCGTGGTGCCCGTTCCATCGGACGGCCTGACCGTGCATCCCCCCGAACACAAGATGGGAGTGCGCGCCTCGCCGACGCACGCCATCAGCTTCGATGGAGTCCGCGTGCCCGCCGGCCATCTTCTGGGCCGACCCGGCGACGGGCTGCGTCAGACCTTCCAGGTGCTCGACGGGGGCCGGGTGTCGATCGGCGCTCTGTCGGTCGGGCTGGCCCGGGCGGCCCTGGACGAGGCCTTGCGCTATGCGATCGAGCGCCCGGCGTTCGGGGTTCCGATCGCCCAGCACGAGGGCATCCAGTTCCTGCTGGCCGACGCCGCCACCGAGATCGACGCCGCTCGCTGGCTGGTCCTCCACGCCGCGTGGCTGAAGGCGCAGGGTCGGCCCTTTTCCCGCGAGGCGGCGCAGGCCAAGTTGTTCGCCAGCGAAGCCGCGGAACGCGTCTGTCGGAACGCGATCCAGGTGCTGGGAAGTTCGGGGTACAGCACCGAGTTTCCGGTGGAACGGTTGTACCGGGACGCTCGATTGATGACCATCGGCGAGGGCACCAGCGAGATCCTGCGAATCGTCATCGCCCGACGACTGGGCGAGGGCGACTGAGGTCGGCCTTCACTGGCGCAGGTAGTACGGCACATCGATGACGGCGCGCGGGTGCCCCAGCCGGCGACGCCGGTAGACCAGAGCCAGCTTCATCAGCAATGCCGTCTGGTTGTGCAGCAACGCCTGCCACCAGCGGGCAGGCACAAACTCCGGCAGCACGACGGTCGCCTGCTGTCCGTCGTTGTGTCGCTCGTCCTCCGTGTCCAGGTAGTCGAGCAGCGGCCCGATCACCGAACGGTACGGCGAAGGAACCACGACCAGGGGCAGGCCCTGGCCCCATCTCTTCCACTCGGTCCGTACCCGGTCGGCTGAACCGGCCTCGGCTTCGACATACACCATCGTGATCCGATCGCTGAGGGATTGGGCGTAGCGGACGGCCTCGATCACGCCTCGGTGTACCCCGGAGATCGGGATCACCAATCGCGGCCGGCGGAGCGGCCGCACGCTCGGTGGCGGTCCATCCAGGCCGAGCTCGCGGGCCACCTCGCGGTAGTGCCCGTGGATCGCGCCGAACGTCAGCGCTGCCGCGGGGATCAGCAGCAGCACGATCCAGGCGCCTTCGGCGAATTTGCTCACTCCCACCACCAGGAAGGTCAGGGTGGTGACGGCAGCCCCGACCGCGTTGGCCAGCAGCTTGAGCCAGCGACCGCGGCCGCGTTCGCGCCACCAGTGCACCACCATTCCCGCCTGCGACAGGGTGAAGGCCAGGAACACGCCCACCGCGAACAGCGGAACCAGCGTGTGGGAGTCGCCGGCGAACACAACGATCAGGACCCCGGTGAGCAGTGCCAGGGCCAGGATCCCGTTGGAATAGACCAGGCGGTCCCCCAGATGCGCGAACTGATACGGCAGGTAACGGTCCCGCGCCAGAACCGATGCTACCCGCGGAAAGCCAGCGAAACTCGTATTGGCCGCCACGGCCAGGATCAGCAGAGTGGAACCCTGCACCAGATAGTAGGACGCCCCCCCGCCAAAGACCCGGCGGGCCAGGCCGGAGAGGATCGTTTCGCCGGCCAGGGGTACGACTCCCAGCAGCTGGGTGAGGGTCACCGATCCGAGGAACAGAACCCCCATCAGCAGTGCCATCGCCCACAAAGTCCGGCTGGCGTTCCGAGAGACGGGGGGTTGAAAGACGGTGATTCCGTTGCTGATGGCCTCGATCCCAGTGAGTGCGGTACATCCGGCGGCGAATGTATGCAGCACAAGGAACAGCGTCACCGGGGCGGTGGCCGGTACCCGGGCGGAAGGCGCGCCGGCGCCGGACGACGCCAGCGCCACCCAACCGAACACGAGCATCAAACCGGTCAGGGCCAGGAACAGGTAGACCGGAACGGCCATCCAGGTGGCCGATTCCCGCAGACCTCGCAGGTTGGCGATCGCGACCACCGCCAGGATCCCCAGGGCCAGCGGCACCCGGTAGACCCACAGAACGGGGAAGGCCGAGGCGATCGCCTCGACCCCGGCGGTCAGGCTGACGGCGGCCGTCAGTACGTAGTCGATGAGCAGAGCGCCGCCGGCCACCAGACCGGGAACCACGCCCAGGTTTTGGCGGGCGACCGTGTACGATCCGCCGCCGCCGGGATAGGCCCACAGAGTTCTGGGAATACGACATCGCCAGGATCACCAGCATGGCCGTGATCGCGCCGGCAACCGGGATCGAGAAAGCCAGGCCGGCAGCACCGGCTACAGCCAAGCCGAGGAAGATCTCCTGGTTGGCATAGGCCAGCGACGACAGGGCGTCAGGCGCCAGCGCGGCCAGAGCCCGGGTCTTGTTAAGACGCTCGGTTTCGAGGCGAGTCGAGGGAAGGGGCGGGCCGAAGACGAATTCCGAAAGGGTGCGCAAGGAACGGCGCCTCCGGGAAAGCGCAACGAGTTCTAGCACTTTCCCGGAGGAGGCGTCAGTTCAATCGACCGCAGTTTGAAAGGCGGCTTCCAGCGTACTCCCTTCGACGTACCCGACCCATTGTTCCAGGACGGCTCCCTGCGGGTCAAGCAGGAACAGGTGCGGCTGGTAGACGTAGCCCAGGGCGCTCTTGAACGAGGCGGTGCGTGGATCGTCGATATCCAGGTAGATGAAGGTGATCTGATCGCTCCAGGTGCTCTCGAGCCCGTGCACGACGGGCGCCAGTCTGCGGCAAGTCGATCACCAGAAGGCGAAGAACTCCACCAGGGTCGGACGGCCGTTGGCCAGGGCCACCCCATTCGGATCGGTCGCCTGCAACTCGCTCCGGACCGGCTTCGGCGCAGGCGGATCGGTCGGGAGCGGCCCGGGTTCGGTCGAGGTGGCAGCTCCAACCGTGGGAGCCGGGGAGGCCTCGCCCGGCGCCACCGCCGTCGTTGGCACCGGCTCCTTGGGCGGAGGCTCGGAGGCTGCGGGCGCCGGAGCGCACGCCCCCAGCACCATGGCCGCCGCCGCGAGCAGGAACGGCAAAGTTGATGAGACGCGTTTCATGTGGTCGGTTGACCTCCTATGCCGGTGGACGAGATGGGGCACTGTCTTCTTACCCCTTCAACGCCGGGCCAGTTCCAACGGCCCGTGGCCGGCCTGCTCATGGCATCGCACACAGGCCGGGTAGACGATGTTGGTCAGGTCCAGAAAGACTTGCAGCTCCGATCCGGGAACGTGAATGTGCGCCCGGTGGCAATCGACGCACAAGACGTCCGTCGAGATCGCTTCGATTTCCAGCCGCTCCGGAGGAAGATCCGGCGCCTCGATCGGCGCCCTCAACTCGGCCCCGGCGCGCCACAAGGCCGCCGCTTCGGGAAGCTTGTTGTGGAAGTGGTTGTTGAACCCCACCTCCAACAGGGCCTCCTGATGACACTTGGTACAGGAGGCCGTCAGGAGTTCGGGGACGACCAACTCGGTCTTCTCGATCGCCGGATCGGCTCGCCCTGCCAGCCAGATCACGGTGTCGCGGGCGCCCAGGCTGAGGGCCGTGATTCGGTGGACCAGACGGCCGTTCCCCCGATGACAATCGATGCAGCGAAAGGTGCTCTCCCCGCCGTAGTGTGCGCTGCTGAGATCCTGATACGGCTCGCCACTCGCCTTGGCCAACTGGGCCCGCTCGTAGTAGACGACCTCCGGCAGAGTGTGGCAGGAGATGCAAAAGGGATCGGATTCTTCGAGCCGCGAAACCACCAGCGCCGCGACCAGCGCCAGGGCGAAAACCCCGGCCAGGCCGCCCGCGGCGATCCTCCCGAGCCGACCCGGGCGCATGCTCAACTGACGGTTACGACCACGCTGTGAATCCGGTCGGTCCCGGCGGGGAAGGAAGACGACAACACCGAGTCGGCCTCGGTCGACTGGACAAAACCGGTCTCATCGCCGGCCCGCACGGCCACCTTGTGTCGGCCTCCGTCGGCGGGCCAATCGAACGACCACTGGGTCCAGACCAGGGACGAGTCGTCCTGTAACAGGTTCGCCGGCTGCCAGTCTCCTTCGTCCACCCGCACATCGACGCGGGTGATGCGGCGCAGGCCGGCGAACGCCACCCCCCACACCGGGACGACGCCTTCTCCGGTCTGCTCCAGACCGCGCGGCTGACGAATGATCGAATTGGTTTGCACCGAGGCTACGTCCGACCAGCCGCGCTGTTCCCAGTAACCGAGATGATCGTAGTCGATGAACTCGATGTCGCGAATCCACTTGGGCATCTTCTGGCCGTAGAGGCCGGGCATCAGAATACGCAGGGGCCAGCCGTGCTCCGGAGGCAGAGGCTCCCCGTTCATCTCGTAGACCAGCAGCACGCCCGGCTGGGTGATCCACTTGAGCTCGACGCTGGTGGTGTAGTCGTCTTCGGCCTCGAACTTGGCGCGACGGGCTTCGGGGCGAACCCCCACTTCTTGCCAGAGGGTCGCCGCCTCCACCCCGGCCCACACCACGTTCCCGATCAGGGAGCCTCCCACCGGGTTGCCGATGCACTCCAGGGTCCGCAGGGATTCCACCCGGGGCAGCGCCCGCAGGTCCGAAAGGGTGAGGACTCGCTCCTGGTTTACCAGCCCGTGGATTCGCAACCGGAATCGGTCTTCGTACAGGGAAGGGACGAAGGAATACGACTGCGTGTACAGCTCGCCGGACGGGGTGATCTGGATCTCGGCCGGAGCCGGGGGGATTTCGGAGGCAGGATCGGAGCCCGGGGCAGCCGGGATCGCCGTCGAGCCTCCCTCGCTGGAGGGAACCTGGCATCCGGCCAACACGGCCGCTCCGGTGGCCCCGGCCACCTGCAGAAAGGCGCGGCGGGTCATCAATCGCATGAACTCACTCCTCTGTCTGCGCCGATTCTACCGTCTCCCATGAGAAGCCAGATAACAATTCTCTTAATTCTCCCGGGATCGCCCGGGGGCCCGGTCTTATACTTGGTCGAGGCGGCCGATGCCGTGGCCGCCCGCCCCGAGGCCCCATGACCGAAGCCTGGATGGAATGCGTCCCCAACTTCAGCGAAGGCCGGCGCCCGGAGGTGGTGGAAGAACTGCGAGCGGCGATCGCCGCCCACCCCGGGGTGTTGGTGCTCGACGTTCACTCCGATGCAGACCACAACCGGAGCGTGATTACCTTCGCCGGCCCCTCGGCCAGCGTCGGCCGGGCGGCTTTCGACGTCATCCGACTGGCCGCCAGCCGCATCGACCTCACGACCCACTCCGGCGAGCATCCCCGCATCGGCGCCACCGACGTCGTCCCGTTCGTGCCGCTCGGTCAGACCGGCCTGGAGGAATGCGTTGCGATGGCCCGGGCCGTCGGGCGCCGGGTCGGAGACGAGCTGGGCCTGCCGGTCTACCTGTATGAAGCCGCAGCCACCCGACCCGACCGGGTCAACCTGGAAGACATCCGGCGCGGGGAGTTCGAACAGCTCCGGCAGTCGATCGAAGTCGACCCCGATCGCACGCCCGACTTGGCCCTCGCCGGTTAGGGCCGGCCGGCGCGACCGTGATCGGGGCACGCCCTCCGCTGATCGCCTTCAACGTCTACCTCGACTCGTCCGATACCGGGATCGCCAAGGCGGTCGCCAAGGCCGTCCGTCATTCTTCCGGAGGACTGCGCTACGTGAAGGCGCTCGGGTTGAGCGTCGACGGCCTGGCGCAGGTCTCGATGAATCTGACCGATCACACCCGCACGCCGCTGGCCCGGGTTGTGGAGCTGGTGCGAACGGAGGCAAGGCGGCACGGGGTGGAAGTGCTGCGTTCGGAACTGGTTGGTTTGACTCCGCAGCGGGCCCTGGTGGATGCCGCCGCCTGGTATCTCCAACTCGACGGGTTCGAGCCTGGTCAGGTGTTGGAGACCCGGCTCGGTCAGGCGTCAGACCCCGCAACCGCTCCGCTTGCGTTTCTCGAAACGTTGGCGGCCGGCACCCCAACACCTGGAGGCGGCGCCGCAGCCGCCGTCTCCGGCGCCATGGCGGCCGCGCTGGCGGGGATGGTCTCCCGCCTCACCGTTGGGAAGAAGAAGTACGCCGAGGTCGAGGGCCGGATGCGGGAGGTGATCGAGGCAGCCGACGATCTCAAGGTGCGGCTCGCGCTTGCCGCCGAGGAAGATTCGGCAGCCTTCGAAGCGGTCCTGTCCGCGATGCGGTTACCCCGGGAGAGCGAGGTTGAGCAAGAAGCCCGCCAGGGGGAGATCCGGCGGGCGACAATCCAGGCGGCGCGCATCCCGCTCCAAGTGGCGATTGCGGCGGCGCAGGCGGCCGAGCTCGCCGCCGAGGTGGCCGAAACCGGAAATCTGAATGCGATCAGCGACGCCGCCTCGGCGGTCGCCCTCGCCCGGGCGGCGCTCCAGGGGGCGGCCCTCAACGTTCGAATCAACGCGCGCGACCTCGAGAGTTCCACGGAAGTCAACGGGTGGGAAGCCACCCTGTCCGATTGCTTGCTCCGGATGGCCGCCGCGGAAGGCCGCGCTCGCCAGGCCCTGGCTTCCCGCGCCAGGATCGAGTTCTAGCCTCCGCGGCGCCTTCTCCACGTCTTTCCAAGCGAAGGCCTGAGCACGGAGAGAACCGCTAGAGGGTCTCGCCTCCGCCGCCCGGCCGGGCAGGACCCGGATGGACGAGTAACGCCAAACCCTACCAGCCGCTGGCGCTGAAGATGTCGTCGAGGAACTCGAGGCGCTCTTCGGGGGTCATCGGGCGGGGACGGGACCAGTCTTCGAGGTAGGCGGTCAGCAGCTCCACCGAGATCAACCGTCCTTGATGGAAGGTGTAGCGGTCGAGGAACTCCTGGCGCACGGCGTTAGCCCACATTTGATCAAAGAACAGGTTCCCCGGCCCATAGTGGATGAACGCACCCGTCCGGAACTCGAATCCCTGGGGCTGATGGGCCTGGCTTCCGCTCACCGCGACGGCCCCGGCATCGGCCGCCCCCCGGAAAGCCTCCCGCTGCGAGGCCGGCGGCACCGGCGTGTAGTGTTCGTGCCACTGGAAAGTGGCTATCGGAAGGTACCCCTGCCGCCGCAGGTCGGCCAGGGTTGATCGAAGCCGGTCGAACTCCACAGGGGTTGGCCCCCGGCCGGTTGTCCGCCGCCCAGGCGCTGGTCGGGCCTGCCTCGTTGCAGCCGACAAAGGCGATTCGATTTCCGTTGTGCTCGAACAGAGCCGGCTGCCGTGCTTGTTCCAGGTCGGCGCCTCCGCCGAACCACGCCCAGCCGCGCTCTCGATAGAGTTCGAGGGAATACAGCAGCGCCTCGGGGCCGGCGTCGAGGACATGGTTCCCGGTCAACTCGATCACGTCCACCCCGATCTCGGATAGCAGATCGGCGTGCGACGGCGAGGAGCAGAAGATCAGGTTTGTGGCCTGGGGTTCCGCCGGAGGACAATCCGGAGTGAACGCCACCTCGTTACTGACGTGGGCAAGATCGGCCGAGCGAAGCCAGGCGCCGACATCCCGAGCCGGGAACTCCACTCCTTGCCGGTCGATCTGCCAGGCCGTTGCACGAACCAGCGCGGTCACCCCGGTCATGACCACGACGGTCATCTTGTCGGAACGGCGGTTGACCAGCGGGATCGACTGGCCCCACTCCGTTTCCAGCCCCTGCAACATCGCCTCCGGAACCGCCGAGTCTCCTGAGAAGCCGTACCGGACCTGCAGCGGATAGCCCTGCAGGTCGAAATCGGCGTCGATCGGCGAACTCCCACCGAGGGCCATGGGCTTCCAGCGGACCTCGAGCAATTCAAACGGGACGATCGCCAGGGAGGGCCGCGACGTCCAGGCGAACTCGAGCAGGGTCTCCGGATCCTCCAGGATGCGCACTCGCTCCCCCGCTTCTCCAAGGACTCCTTCCATCGCGGCCAGCGTGGCCAAGTCGACGAATACCGGCGGCCCATCGGTCTCCGAATCGCGCCAGGATGCCTTGAGCTCCGACGGGGTGACCGAATCGGGAAGGCTCGGAAACGGCGCCACCAGCGCGTACGTCCATTCTGCGACCAGGCTCGCCCCGCCCGGTTCCAGCCGGAGGTCGGAGGACTCCGGGCTCGCGGCGAGTTCCACGGGGATGTCGAGGCTTTGCACCACACGCTCCACCGAGAGTCGCAGGGCGGTCGGCACGGCCGGCGAGATCCACACTCGGGTGATCTGAGGCGTGGGCGTGGCCGGCGCGGGGAGGAACGAAGTCGGGCTGGGTACCGTCGTCGTTGGTCCGCCCGGGTTTCCGGGCGCCGAGATCCGGCTTGAGCAGGCCGACAGGAGAACCAGCCCCGCGGCCAGAGCGGCCCGCCCCGGCCGGATGGTCGTGAGTCGCTTAGTACTCGGTCTCACGGCTCAGGACGGTCAGGACCAGAGACATCGTCCGGCCGACGGAATCGATCGCCTCCGGGTCCAGGTTCGCCACGGTGTCCGTCGGAAGATGCACGCCCTGATCCGACCCGTCCCAGCTGACGTAGGCGGAGAGGGCGTCACGTTGGCCGAAACCGATCGCACGGGGCAGGCCGAAGTGCGGGTCGGTTCCACGGGTGGTGACGCTGACTCCGGTCTTCGCCGCGGCGGCCTCGATCAGCCGGGTGAGCCGGAAGCTGGTCCCCTGTCCCAGCGCGATCGCTTGGCCGCTTCCGCCCCCCACACCGCTTAACTCGATGACGGCCTCGACGTTCAGCAGATTGAATCCGATCTTGGCGCTCATCGCGTCGATCACGCTGAAACCTTCCCATCGTTCGCCGCCGGGCCAGGCGACGAAGACGACGGTTTTGTCGGGAGCGTAGGGACCTCCTTCAGGATCCGAGCGAGTTCCAGCAGGACGGCCACGCTGCTCAGATTGTCGTTGGCGCCCGGATACAGCGTCCCGTCGGGCGCGGTGCCCAAACCATCGTAGTAGGCGCTGACCAGGATGACGTCGTCGTCCAGCCCCATCTCGGCGCCCTGCCCGGGAATGTAGCCGATCACCGAGATGTACATCTCCTCCAGATCGGGGCCCATTTCGACCGGGATCTCGAAGGCGACTTCGACTCCCTCCCCGGTGAGGGAAACCTCGCCTGGCCGCAGCTCCCGGGAGGCCCGATCCAGGTCGGCCAGGCTGCTACCGGAGGCCGCCAGCAGCCGGTCGGCCAGAGCCGGGTCGATCATCAGCATGGCCCCGATCGGGCGTCGACCGGGGCGCAGGGATTGAATCCCCGGGTACAGGTAGCGCTCTTGAAGCCGTGCCGGATCATCGGGCACCACCAGGATTCCGGCACTCTCGCCTCCCGGCAAATAAGGAACGAAGCTCTCGCGAATCAGAAGGATCCTGTCTTGCAGGTCCATCCGGCCAAGACCGTACACGTCGCCGGCAGCCCACGACCCGGGCGACGGGATCAAGTCCGCGCCCGCGGGAGGCGGTCCGGCAGACAGGCCCACAATCCGCCCACGCACGACCTCGGAGTCATCGGCGCGTCGGCCGAACGGGCTCCCGGGCGGGTTCCCCAGAGGGTACTCGGAGAAGTCCTTGCGATAGGTCATTGCCTGACGGCTTCCGGAAGGGTCGATGATCTCCAGGCGCGGGACCCCGACCAGGTGAAGCCGGGGAGTGGGGCGACGGTAGAAGTAGGTCTCGATCGGCCCTCCGGGCACGCGCTGGCCTCCGGGAAACAAGCCGAGCGACTCCATCTCCGCCGCAATGAACTCCGCCGCCAGTTCCGCACCTACCGTTCCCGTCTCGCGACCCTGGTAGCGGGGGTGGGACAGTTCCTCGACCACAGCCATCGCCCGGTCCACCGAGAAGAGTTCGGCCTGCGATTCGTACACCCCCAGCGGCGCGGTGGTATTGAAGATCCACGAGGCCCCCACCATCACCACGACCGTGCCGAGCAGCGTGCCTCGGTTGACCCAACGCGCCGGGCTGACCCGGGATCTTTCGAAGATCCGGCGCAGCGCCTCCCCCGCCAGGTTGAAGGTGAGAATCGCCAGCGAGAAGGCGACGGCCGGCGACCAGGCCAGCCAGGGATAACTGCGCCACCACTGTCGGATGTTGGCCAGCAAGGCCGACCATTCCGGCACGTCGGAGTAATGGGCGATCACCGGAACCATCCGTCCGGCTTCGCCGATCATCACCCGGTAGCCTCCGCCGAGGAAGATCCCCAGGAACCCCAGCTCGGCCAGAAGCAGCAGCACCGCTCCCATCTCCAGCGCCGCCAATACCAGAATCGACGGAGCCAGGTTGGGCAGGATGTGCCGCAGCAAGACACCTTCCGGAGGGACGCCGACCGCTCGCGCCCCTTCGAGGAACGGCTTGCCGCGCAGACCGATCACCTCGCTGCGGACGTATTGGGCGATTTCTCCCCACCCGACAAAGCACAGAGCCAGCACGAAGGTAGGCATGCCGCGCTCGATTCCGATCGCCAGGATCAGGATCATCGCGAACAGGGTGATCGGGAACGCCGCCCAGACCGAGAGCACACCCAGGACGAACCGGTCGAACCATCCGCCCTTCCACCAGCCGGCGGTCATTCCGCCCACCACGCCGACCGCCAGGCGCGCCGCAACCACCAACAGCGCCAGAGTCAATGTCTGTCGGGCCCCATACAGCACCAGCGCCTGCATGTCGCGCCCGATCTGGTCCGTCCCCCAGGGAAACACGCTGGACGGGGGATACGGCGGGACGCCGATTTCCCCTTCGATGACCATCACCCCGTTGGCGACGTACGGGCTGGCCTGGGTGAGTCGGCTGCCGAAACCCACCAATCCCAGCAAACTCAGCGCCAGCAACAGGGCCACCAGGAAGACCGGGTCCGCCAGTACGGCCCGCCTCCACCCCATCTGATGGGTCGGCAGGTCGGGCTCGGCCAGACGGCGACCGGCGGCGGCTGGTCGTGGCGCGGCCGAGACCAGAGACGGCCCGCACGCGCGGCGCGGACCTCCGCTCCCGGATCGAATCGCGCCAGCGCTGGAACAACTCGACCAGGGTCTGCCTCAGGCTGGTCCCCTCCGGTCGATCGCCGCCGGAGGCCACCTGCCTTAGCCGCGGGTCGAGGAGCGGATAGACCAGCTCGAGCGTCGAGTTGACCAGGAGGAAGACCAGACCGAGCGCCAGGGCCATGTCCACCGCCATGGCCTTTTCGCCGGCCACGATTGCCTCCAGCAGACCCAGGCCGATGCCCGGCCACACGAAGAACGTCTCGACCACCGGCAGAGTGGCCAGCGCAAACCGCAGGGAGGTCGAGAGCGACGTCAGGATCGGGATCCATGCGTTGCGCAGAACATGCCGGCGGTCGATCGAACGGCGGGGAACGCCCTTCCCCCGCGCCGTGCGCACGAAGTCCTGATCCAGCAGATCGCGCAGGGTAATGTAGGTGACCTGGGTGAGCTGGGCGAACGGCCGCGCCGACAAGACCAGCACCGGCAGCAGGAGGTGGAGGTCGAACCCCAGCCCGGTCGCCGGCAGCGGCGTCAGGGAGAAGCGACGGGCCGCCTCAAGATTCACGATCCACAGGAACATCGCCAGCATGAACGCCGGCACCGAGATTCCCAGGATCGAGATCAACCACACCACCGACCCCGCCCGGCGGGATCCGCTGCGGGCGGCTCGCAGGCCCAGCGGGATCGCGCCGACGAAGGCCAGCGCCAGCGCCGGCAGCAGCACGGCCAGACTGTTGCGCAGCAGGGTCAGGATGTGGACGGCGAAAGGGACCGGTTCCCGGTGGACCAGATACGTGGTCGGATGGTCGAAGACGTGGGTCAGAGTCTGCTGCAGCGCGGTGATCGCCGAGACGCCCGGCTCCACGGGAAGGGACTCCAGGGCGTTCTCGGCCATCGTCAGTCCCCAGTAGGTCAGGAACGCGATGGAGAAGAGCACCACCAGGGCCGTTCCCAGGCGCCGGGTGATGCGTGCGGCCCAACCCAGACGGGGACGCTCCCCGGGAATCGGGAGTTCGAATGCCAAACTCGACAAGGCCTCGCTCCGGGATCGGTTGCGAACCGGGTGGGCCCCCATCATACTCCGCCGTTCGCCGTGGGGCCTCCGCGGAGAGGCGGTCAGCGCAAGAACGGGCGGATCGGCGCGTTCAGCGCGAGCCGGCCTCCAACGCCAGGAAGACGTCTTCCAGCGAGGCCACACCGGGCGTAAGCCGGGCCTGGCGTATCCCGGCTGCCTCCAGCTTCCTCCCGAGAGCTTCGCCTTCAACCCCGGGCCGCACCACCGCTCGGAGGTGATCTCCGGCCAACCCGGCCAATACCACCGCCGGGTCGCCCTCGAGCACGGCCAGGGCCTCCAGCATCGGATCTCCCCAGACGTCGAAGATGTTCCCCGGAACGCGGGTTTCCTTGAGCCTCTCGGGCTCGTCGAGAGCCAACAACCGACCCCGGATCATGATCCCCACCCGCTGGCAGTACTCCGCTTCTTCCAGATAGTGGGTGGTCACGATGGCGGTCACACCTTGCGAAGCCAGCTGGTACAGCCGGTCCCAGAATTCGCGCCGGTTCACCGGGTCGATCCCACTGGTCGGCTCGTCCAGGATCAGCAGCGGTGGACGGTGGACCAGCGCCGCGGCCAGCGCCAGACGCTGACGCCAGCCCGTCGGAAGGTCACCGGCTCGGACAGTCCTGAAGTCGGTGAGCCCCACCTCGTCGAGCACCTCGGCCCGTCGGCGAGGATCCGCCAGGCCGTAGGCCAGGGCATAGAAAGCCAGGTTCTCCTCGACGGTCAGTTCCTGATACAGCGCCGATCGTTGCGACATGTATCCGACCTTCTGCCGCACCGTCTCCGTCCCGGCGCCCACCTGCCGCCCGAAGAGGTGGGCGGTTCCCGATGTCGGCTGGAGCAGACCCAGCAACATCCTGAGCGTGGTCGTCTTGCCCGATCCGTTCGGCCCGAGGTAGCCAAGCACTTCTCCGGCCTCGAGCCGAAACGAGACTGAGTCCACCGCGGTGAAGTCCCCGAAGCGCTTGGTCAGTCGATCGGCGACCACCACCGAGTCGGTCAAGCCCCGCCCTCGATCAGCAACTCACGAAAGACGTCTTCCAGGGAGGGTTCGACCAGCCGGGCGCGGACGGTGCTACCGGATGATCCCCCCAGCTGTGCCCAGAGGTTGCCTGCGGCCCGGTGGACAGCGGGAGAGCCGCAGTCGAACGGAAGTCCCCTGGATCCAGGCTTCGGCAACACCCTCGAAGTCAGCTGCGGCCTCCAGCACGGTACGGGGCGTTTCCCCCGCACCTCGACCATCCGCCCAGCCAGCTCGCGTCGGAATGTCTCCGGCGGCTCCAGCCGGAGCAGCCTCCCCCGATGCAGGAAACCCACGCGCCGGCAGCGAGAGGCTTCATCCATGTAGGGAGTCGAAATCAGGATCCCGGTTCCTTCGGAGGCCAGTCGGACGAGCAGACGCCAGAACGCCTGACGAGTGAGGGGATCGACCCCTCCGGTGGGCTCGTCGAGCAGCAAGACGGGCGGCCGGTGGAGCAGACAGGCCGCCAGCGCAAGCTTCTGGCGCATCCCGCCCGACAGGTGTTGCGCCCTGCGGCTGGAGAACGCATCGAGGCCCACGAACCGGAGGATCTCTGCGCTGCGGCCCTGCCAGTCGGCGCCGGTGAGCCCCCTCACCTGCGCCAGGAAGCTCAGGTTCTCCTGCACGGTCAGGTCGTCGTACAGGGAGAAGCGCTGCGGCAGATACCCAAGCCGGCTTCGGGCCCGTTCCGGGTGGGAGGTCATATCGATCCCGGCGATCCGGGCGGACCCCGAGTCCGGGCGCAAGACCCCGGCCAGAAGGCGCATGGCCGTCGTCTTTCCCGCCCCGTCGGCGCCGACCAGGGCGACGATCTCTCCCTCCTGCACCACAAGAGTCAGCCCCTCGAGAGCTTTCTGGCCGGCGAAACTCCGGCTCAGGTCTTGTGCCTCGATGACCGAGGTCATGGCTCGCCGCGGAATGTCACATCGGCAGGCATGCCGGGCTTGAGCCTCCCACTTGCGTCGTCGATGGCCACCTCGATCGCAAACACGGTCGTGCGCCGTCCCTCCTCGGTCTGGACGTTGCGCGGGGTAAACTCCGCCCGGTCGGCGATACGGCTCACCCGGCCTCGAAAGATCTCGTCGGGAAACGAATCGACCCGAATATCCACCGGTTCACCAAGGCGGACATGACCGTAGCGATCTTCGGGCAGGAAAACCGTGATGGTCAGGTCGTCCAGGCGACCGATGGTCAGCGCGGTGCCCGCCGGGGCCAACACCTCGCCCGGATCGGCGCTCCGGGTCAGGACGACCCCGTCGACCGGTGACGCCAGAACCGTTCGTTCGAGCTGGACCCGAAGGGTCTCCAGTTCGGCCCGCACCTGGTCTTCCATGGCGTGTGCCTGCGCGGCGACGGCCTCGGCCTGCACGAAGCCGGCCTGCGCCAGCTGGACCTCCAGGGAATGCACTCCGGTTCGCAGGGAGTCGCGTTGCGCCTGCGCTTCCAGCAGGCGCGCTGCCGCCGCCGCCAGGTCGGCGCGGGCGCGGCGCAGGGAGGCGAAGCGGTCCTCCGCAAGCAGATCGTTGAGCGTTTGATCGGCCCGATCGAGCTCCTCCCGGGCGCGCTGGCGTTCCTGTTCCGCCGGCTCGAACAGATCCCGAGGTTCGCGAGCTGCATACGCCCGTCGGTACACGGCATCGGCCACCAGGTAGGCTGCCTGGGCGCGGGCCGAGGCCTGCTCCGCGTCGAAGACCGAACGGTTCGACGGTTCCGCCAGCAGCGACCGCAGTCGACGGTGGGCTTCGTCGGCCGCGGCCGCGGCCGCATCGACTTCGGCTTCGGCGAAGGCCACGCGCTCCCCATCGCCCCAGTACCAGGCGGGCAGGTCGAGATCGCCATCCGCGACGAGTTGCCAGACGATCGACTGGCGCAAACGATCGTGGCCGCGGGCGGCGCTGCCGGCGATCTCCAGCTGGAGTCGGGCGATTTCGCGCTGCCCATCGGCGGCCTGCGCCGCGGCCCCGGCCGCCGCAACGGCCGCTTCGAGCCGAACCTGCTGGGCCTGAAGAAGCGTGTCATCCAGCCGGAGCAGCGGGGCTCCTGCGCGAACAGGGTCGCCGGCCGTCACCAGGACTTCCGACACCCGGCCCCCGATCTCCGGTGCCAGCCGGATCTCCTCCGCTTCCACCGTGCCCGAGGCGACCAGATCCCCGCTCGAGGCGCCGGCCCGGACCAGCGCTACCACGGCTGCGCCCACGGCAAGGACGATCAGGAAGAAGGGAAGTACCGTTCTCGGTCGGAATCGTGGCGCCACAGGGCACCTCCTGTCAGTCGAGGCGCTTGCGAAAGCGCAGAGCGGCGGCGGTCATGGTGACGACCCCCATCAGGGTCAGCGCCAGAATCTCGTCGGTCAGACTGGCGGCCCCGGCCCCCTTCAGCAGGATCGAACGGATGATGGTCAGGTAGTAGCGGAGCGGGATCAGGTGGGAGATGACGCGCAACAGCGGGGGCATCGCCGCCAGGGGAAACAGAAACCCGGAAAGGAACACCGTTGGAAGCATGGTGAAGTAGGTCAGCAGGGTGGCCTGCTGCTGGGTTTGGGCGAAGGTCGAGATCAGCAGTCCGATCCCCAGGGAAGTGGTCAGGAACAGCCCCGAGAGCAGGAGCAGCAACGCCAAACTCCCTCGCAGCGGCACGCCGAACCACAGGGTTCCGACCAGAAGCACCTCCAGGGTGTTCAAGAAGGCGATCAGCACATAGGGCGCGATCTTCCCCAGGATGAGCTCTCCCGGCCGGATCGGTGTCACGATGAGCTGTTCGATGGTGCCCCGCTCGCGTTCTCGAACGATCGCCGTGGCGGTGAGCATCGAGGTCAGCAACTGGAGGATCATCCCGATCAGCGCCGGCACCATGAAGTAGGCGCTCACCAGGTCGGGGTTGAACCAGACCTGGGCCCGCACCTCCAGCCCCGGCCGCGGCGCGCCGCCGAGCGCCTCCAGCCGTTCCAGGGCGATACGGGTCGAAACCGACTGGCCGATCAATTCGGCGGCCGACAAGGCGGTAGAGGCGACGCTGGGATCGGAGCCGTCGAGCAGGAAACTGACCGTGGCCGTGTCGCCCGAAGCCAGGGCCTGGTCGAAATCGGGCGGAATGATCAGCCCGGCTCCGGCCTCCCCGCTCTCGATCAGGCGTCGCAGTTCTTCCTCGTTGTCGACGTCGAACGACAGACGGAAGTAGTCTGCTGCCCGGTAGGCGTCGAGCAGGCGACGGGCCGCCGCCGAGCGATCCTGATCGAGCACCGCCAGAGGGATGTTGCGAACTTCGGTGGTGGCGGTGTAGCCGAGAAGGAACAACTGGACGACGGGGATCGCCAGGATCACGTACAGGGTCTGCGGGTCGCGCAGGATTTGGATGAACTCCTTGCGCATCACGGCCAGAAGGCGCCCCGGGCTCATCGATCCTGGTCCCTCCCGGGGGCCCCACCCGACAGGCCGGCCGCCAGAAAGTCGGCCAGCCTGTCGAACTCACCGGGTTCTTCCTGGAACTGATCGGGGAGGTAGGTACCGGCGATCACGAAGGCGAAGAACCCGCCGCCGATCAGGCGGAGAAGAAGGACCGGCGGCCATCCTGCCAGGTGAGGGTCGAGGGCGCGCAGACGTTCGACGAAGACCAGCGCCGGTTTCAGCATCTCCGGCAGGACTTCGGGAATGTGGCGCCCTTCGAACTCGAGCAGCTCGACGAATCCCAGCCGGAGCGACTCCCGGCGGCCCTCCAGGGCCTGCTGCATCCGGCGGATCCCATCCTGGAGAAGGACGCGAGAGGAATCGCCCTGTGCCTGAGACATGGCTTCGGCCAGGGACCGGTGCGGGAGCCGGGCACGCAGCACAGCCACGAAGACTTCTTCTTTGGAGGGGAAGTGGTTGTAGATCGCGGCCGGGGTCACGCCGGCGTAGCGGGCCAGCTGCCGCATCGAGGTCCCGTGGTAGCCCTGGCGCTGGAACAGGAACTCCCCTGCGGCGAGAAGCGCCTCCACCGTCGACGATCCACCAGTTGCGGGGGGTGCCAGAACCGTCTCCACCAGCGCTAGCCTATGTACGAACGTCCGTTCACCTACGATGCTAGCTCAGATCCCTGGATTGTCAAGGCGAACCCTGTAAAGAAAACTGCCCGGTCGTCACCGGGCGGTTTGTGAATACGCGCACTTATTTGTACCCGACTCAGCTCTTGTCTTCGCCCTCGGCGATCATCGCCACCTGGCGCAGCAGCCCCATCACCAGGACCCCGATCCGGAGGCCCTCCCCCGCCTCCAGCCGCGGCCTGGACCCGCTCGCTTCAGCACGCCGCACCAACAGCCATGCGCCGACCAGCCCGGTCAGCGCGCCGACCGCCAACCCGATCAGAAGCGCCTTCGGTTTCCAGTCACCGCGCTCATCCATCCTTCGAATCCCAGGGTGAACGGAACAGAGTCCGGATCGACCGCAGGGCCACGCCGAATGCCTCGGCCGCGGCCAGGGGCACCATCAACGGCCGGGTGGCCGCCTGGCTGCCTGTACGCACCGCCCGTGCCGCCTGGTCGACCCCGGCCTGCAGCCCCCCGGCCAGCCCGGGGATCTCCTGCATCAGCCGCCCCAGGGCGACGGCCGCGCCGGCCAGAGCCGCCAGCACCAGGCCGAGGATCAAGGCCAGGGGTAATGCCAGGAACGTCAGTGTTGTGTCCGCCCAGGATCCGACCGTCCCCGCCGCGGTGGCAACCGCCACCGCCACCAGCACTCCGATCAGGAGCAGGGTGACCCCGAGCGGCAGGTAGATCTGGAGCAGGATCTGGCGCCGGGTGGCCGCCCGGGTGAGCGGGTTCGCCGGCCGACGAAGCTTGCGCAGTTCTTCCATGCAGACCGCGATTGTAGCACGGCGCGGCGGTGCGTTAGAATCGCCACGGAGGCGATCCCATGACCGACTTGCCCGGCCGCGGCACGGTGGCCGTCCTGAAGACCACACCGCCGACCATCCTCGACGACATCGCCCGCCTGATGGACCTGGGCGGGGTCTCCCAGGCGCTCCCCCGCGGCGTCACGACCGGCCTGAAGATCAATATCTCCTGGCAGACCTGGTACCCGGCCTGTTCGACCACTCCCTGGCAGCTCGAAGGCGTGATCCGGGCCCTGCAGGGCGGCCGGCTACCACGACCTGGTGGGCGTCCACAACGACACCGTGGTGGTCGATACCTGCGGTGGGCGAGTTCAACAACAAGCACCGCTTCGTCACCGACCAAATACCAGGTCCCCTGCCTGTATCTGTACGAACAGGACTTCGAGTGGTTCGAGTACCGCCCCAAGCGGCCCCTGCTGGTGCTGGACAAGGTCTACCCCGACGGGGTCTTCATCCCCAAGGCGCTGGTCGGGATGAACATGGTCCACCTGCCCACGGTCAAGACCCACGTCTTCACCACCATCACCGGGGCCATGAAGAACGCCTTCGGCGGCCTGCTGCACCGCCACCGCCACTGGACCCACGCCGTGATCCACGACACCCTGGTCGACCTGCTGGCCATCCAGCAGGAGATCCACCCGGGATTGTTCGCCGTCATGGACGGCACCTTCGCCGGCGACGGGCCCGGCCCGCGCGCCATGCGCTGGCACGAGAAGGACATCCTGCTGGCCTCCGCCGACCAGGTGGCCATCGACGCGGTCTCGGCCCGCCTGCAGGGCTTCGACCCGATGAAGATCCGCTTCATCCGCCGGGCCCACGAGGCCGGTCTGGGCGTCGGCGACCCGCGCCAGATCGAGATCGTGGGCTACGACATCGAACAAGAACCCGCCTGGGGTTTCGTCCAGGAAGACACCTTCGCCAGCCGCGGCCAGAAGTTGATCTACCACGGTCCGCTCAAGCCGCTGGAGAAACCGCTGCTGCAGTCTCCGTTGGTGCCGTGGTCCTATTTCGCCAGCAACTTCTACCACAACGTCTACTGGTACCCGTTCGTCGGGCGACAGCGGGTGGAGGCCGCCCTCCACACTCGCTGGGGACGCCTGTTCCGGGACTATGGCGACGGCCAGGTGGTGATGCCGGGGATGGAGCCCAAGACCGTCATCCAGGCCGTGGTCGGGCTGGCGCTTGTGGCGGCGACCTTGCTGGAGGGCTGGCTCTGGTCCGGCGCGGCGGATGAGTCGGCTGCGCCGCGGACTGCTGGCAGGCGCTCTTCTCGGATTCCTGGTTCTGCTGGGGATAGGTTTCACCGCCGACGTGCGCGCCGTCAGCGAGGCGTTGCGGGACTTCCCCTGGGGCCTCACCCCCCTGGTGTTGGGGGGACTCTCTTCAACTACAGCCTGCGCTTCGTCAAGTGGCACTTCTACCTGCGGCGGATCGGGGCCGACCGGATCTCGCGCAGGGAAAGCGCCCGTCTGTTCGTGGCGGGCTTCCCCCTGGCACTGACACCCGGAAAACTGGGAGAAGCCCTTAAGGCAGTCTGGGTCCAGGCCAAGACCGACATCCCGACGGCGCGCGCCCTGCCTGTCGTTGCTGCCGAGCGCGTCAGCGACGGCATGGCCGTCTTGCTGCTCTCCTCGGTAGGTGTTGTGGCCTACCCGCAGTACTGGCCTGCTTTTGCGCTGCTGTGGGCCGTGCTGCTGGGGATCGTCGCCATCTCCCAGTTCGACAGGGTGGTCAGACGAGGCATCGATCGCTGGGCCCACATTCCCTGGCTGATGCGCCTGGCCCGTCCGCTGGGCGAGTTGTTCGTCGGCGCCCGCACCCTGCTCGGGCCGCGACCGCTGGCCGTGGCAGTCGCCCTGGGCACGGTCGCCTGGCTGGGCGAGGGGGTGGGGTTCTTCGTGATTCTGGTAGGTCTCGGCCTGCCCCCAACGGCGGAGACCCTGGCCGCCGGCGTGTTCGCACTGGCGTTCTCGACCGCCGTCGGCGGCGCCTCGACCCTCCCCGGAGGGTCTGGGCGCGACCGAGGCTTCCCTGACCGCCATGTTGACCCTGCTGCTTCGAATGCCGCTGGATCTGGCCCTGACCGCGACCCTGCTGATCCGGTTCGCCACCCTTTGGTTCGGGGTCGCCCTCGGACTTGCCGCCTGGACTCGTTCGGCCGATCTGCTGGGCCTGGCCGCGCCCGCCGCAGGCTCCGCCTCGATGGCGACGACACATGTGGAACGTTGAGCTCCATTGCCACACCTACCGCTCGGGCGATAGCCTGGCCGACCCGCGTCGACTGCTGGAGGTCTGCCACCGGCGAGGCATCGATCGCCTGGCCATCACCGACCACAACACGATCCGCGGGGCGCTGGAAGCGGCCGCCCTGGATCCTGAACTCGTCATCGTCGGGGAAGAAATCCAGACCACCGAGGGCGAACTGCTCGCCTACTTCCTGACCGATGAGGTGCCGCCGGGGCTCTCGCCACGGGAGACGATCGATCGATTGCGCGGGCAAGGGGCCGTGATCAGCGTGTCCCATCCGTTCGATACGCTGCGCAGCGGCTCCTGGCAGGAGCAGGCGCTGCGCCGGATCCTGCCGCTGGTTGATGCACTGGAAACCTTCAACGCTCGCACGATCTCCAACGTCCCCAACCTGCGGGCGGCTCGGCTCGCCGCCGAGGCGGGACTGCCTGGTCTGGCCGGGTCGGATGCCCACGCGCCGTTCGAGGTCGGCCGCGGCTTGACACGCCTGCCGGCCTTTGAAGGAGCCGCCTCGTTTCGCGCCGCCCTGGCTTCGGCTCGCCTGGTAGCCCGGCGCTCCCCCTGGTGGGTCCACGGAGTCTCTCGTTACGCGGTGTGGCGCAAACGGATGGGCTGGAGGCCGCCGTCGGCCTGACTCTCGCCCGGAATCAAACAGGGACGCACATCGATTCGTCCCTGTTGTCAGATGACGGATTCGGATCGTGCGCCAGCCGGAAGTGCAACTACTCCTTCGGCCGCAAGTGGGGGAACAGGATCACTTCCCGAATCGACGGACGGTCGGTGAGCAGCATCACCAGACGATCGATCCCCATCCCGAAGCCGCCGTTGGGCGGCATCCCGTAACGCATCGCCCGCAGGTAGTCTTCGTCCATCGGGTGCCGCTCGTCATCGTCGGCGGCGTAGGCCCTTCCCATCTCGGCAAAGCGGGCCTCCTGGTCGATCGGGTCGTTGAGCTCGGTGAACGCGTTGCACAACTCCATCCCGCCGGCGAAACCCTCGAAGCGCTCGACCGTGCCCGGATCATCGGGCTTGCTCTTGGCCAGCGGCGAGATGTCGCGCGGGTAGTCGAAGACGAAGGTCGGCTGAATCAAGGTCGGCTCGAGTGATCCGCCCAGCAGGGATTCGATCAGCTTCCCCCGGGTCGCCGTCGGCGAAGGGTCTCGGCCCGCGGCGCGCATCGCCGCCGCCAGGGAGTCCGCTTGCGGATGCGCATCGATGTCGATCCCGGCGGTCTGCAGCAGGGCCTCGCGCAAGCGCACCCGCCGCCACGGCGGCCGCAGGTCGATGCGCTCGCCGCGGAATTGGACCGTGGTCGAGCCGGTGGCGGCCTCGGCGGCGGCGGCCACCATCCGTTCGGTGATGTCCATCACCTGCCGGTAGTCGGCGTAGGCCAGGTAGAACTCGAGCTGGGTGAATTCGGGATTGTGCTTGAACGAGACACCCTCATTGCGGAAGTCGCGACCGATCTCGTAGACCCGCTCCATGCCTCCCACCAGCAGGCGCTTGAGGTACAGCTCGAAGGAAATCCGCAGGTACAGGTCTTGATGCAGCTGTTCGTGCCGGGTCTCGAACGGGCGCGCCGCCGCTCCGCCGTAGATCGGCTGGAGCACGGGCGTCTCGACCTCGACGAACCCCATATCGTTCAGGAAGTCCCGCAACGCCTGCACTGTCCGGGCCCGCACCCGGAAGACCTCCCTGGTCTCGGGGTTGACCGCCAGGTCGGCGTAGCGTTCTCGATAGCGGGCCTCGGGATTGTCGAAGGCGCTGTGCACCAGCCGCCGGCCGTCCACCAGTTCCTCCTTGGAGGCAGGCAGGGGCGAAACGGCCTTGGCCAGCATGCGCAGGCTTTCGACCTGAAGCGATACTTCGCCGGTGCGGGTGCGGAACATCAATCCCCCGACCTCGACGAAATCTCCCAGGTCGAAGGCCTCCTCGAACAGCCGGTAGAGTTCGACGCCCAGGTGGTCGGCTTTCAGATACAACTGCAGGGAACCCGACCCGTCTTCCAGGTCGGCGAAGGCAGCCTTGCCCATCCGCCGGATCGAGCGCAGGCGCCCGGCCAGCGTCGGCCGGGGCGGGTCGGCGCCCCCGGTGTCGAAGGCGCGGCGAGCTTCGTCGTTGGTGTGGGTTCGGCCGCTGTGGGATGGGAACGGGTCGATCCCCGACCGGCGCAGCCGCTCGGCCTTCTCCAGACGGATACGTTCGAGTTCGTTCAGTTCCGGCATTCGACTCGGCGATCGTGGCGCGGGCGGGTAGTGTACACGAAAACACCCCGCGCCGACCTGGCTGCGGGGTGTCGGGCGCGGGGCGATCGGTCTACTTGATCTTGGTAATCCGGAAGTGCAGCATGCCGGCCGGGGCCTTGACCTCGATCTCATCGCCCACCCGATGGTCGAGCAGCGCCTGGCCCAGGGGCGACTCGTTGGAGATGCGTCCCTGGCGCGGGTTGGCTTCGGCGGCGCCGACGATGGTGTAGGTTTCCGGCTCGCTGCCGCTCTCCTGGATCACCACCGTGCTGCCGATGCCGACCACCCCGGTCGACTTGCCGGGTTCGATCAACTGGGCCTGGGCCAGCATGTGTTCGAGTTCGAGGATGCGGCCCTCGACGAAGGCCTGCTCGTTCTTGGCGGCCTCGTACTCGGCGTTCTCGATCAGCTCGCCGTCTTCCATCGCCTCGTGCAGGCGCTGAGCGACTTCCTGCCGCTTGACGGTGCGCAGGTGCGCCAGTTCGACCTCGAGCTTCTTCAACCCTTCCTGGGTCAGATAGACCGCGGTGTTGGCCATGCTTCTCCCGGACAGATGTCTTGCGACCAGAGAAAAAAGAACTGAGAGTTGGCTCTCAGCCCCGGATCGTGCATCTCCTTAAGTCTAGCATAGCCCCCTTCCACTGTCCAGCGGAGAGCGTCCCGGGAGGCCTGCCTCCGCTGCCGAACCCCGGCATGGCTGACCGCCGGGCGGGCCCCCGCCCTACCCCTGGGGCTTTCGCCGGCTCGGGCGGCGTCCCGACCCGGATCTGGCACGAGCCGGGGCGAGCCCCCGGTAGTAGATCACCAGATCATCCCCCCTGGCGTAGAAGCCGGGCACCCGGGCGCTCGGCAGGAATCCTTCGCGCTCGTAGAAGGCGCGGGTCTGGGCAAAATCCTTCCGGCCGGACGTGTCGAGCTTGAGCAAACGGGCCCCCGCCCGTCGCAGGCGTCGAACGACGCCCTGCATCAGAGCCCGTCCGACCCCTTTCCGCCGGATCCGGCGGTTGACGCAGATCCAGTACAGATCGTAGGTGCCGCGCGTCAGCGGAGTCGGCCCGTAACAGGCGAAACCGACCACCCGCCCGTCCAGCCGGGCGGTCAGAAAGGTGTATTCGGCCGGATCGTCGTCGTCGACGAAGTAGTCGTCGAGCAGCTCGTGGACGACCTGGCGGTCTTCTCGCGAGAATAGCGGCTCGGCGGCCGAAAGCCGGAGGATGGCCGGCGCGTCGGCCGGCGCGGTATTGCGGACCGAAATCATGAATTCGAGGCGAAGGCCAGTCGAAGGATGTGCACCAGCATCGAAGCGTACGAATGTCCGGCGGTGCTGGCCGAGCGGAAGAAGCCGGCTTCGGGCGCCAGATCGGGGTGGATGTTCATCTCCAACAGATAAGGAATCCCGTCGCGCATGCGCAGATCGACACGGGCGTACCCTCGCACCCCGATCCTCTGATAGGCCAGGACGGCCGCCGCCTCCACCCGATCCTGCGCCTCCGCATCCAGCAGGGCCGGACAGATGGCGGGAGTGCCGCGCGCCTCCACCGACTCCGGGTGCCATTTCCCGGTGAAGGTGACGATACGCTTCAGCGGCTCCTGGGTCCAGGTGAAATCGATCTCGGCGACGGGCAGCACCTCGGGGAAGCCGTTCCCCCACAGAGCTACGTTCAGCTCTCGCCCGACGATGAACTCTTCCACCAGGGCCGGCTGGCGGTAGGTGCGAATGACCTCGTCGATGCGCGCCCCAGCGCCCGGCGGTTTTCGACCACGGACGCCAGGCTCACCCCGCAGCTGCCATGCTCGTGTACCGGCTTGACGATCGCCGGCAGCGACACCCGGGTCGGCCGGCGGCCGACCCGGCGGATGACTTCGTAGCCGGGGGTCGACAGGCCGGCCGCCTCGAACGTGCGCTTGGTGATCAGCTTGTTGCCGGCCCGGCGCAACGCCATGTATGAGGCGCCGGTGTGGACGAAGCCGGCGGCGCGCATCAGCCGCGGCACTTCGGCCTCCGACCAGGCCCGACCGCCCAGGCTCTCGCATAGATTGAAGATCACGTGCCGCGCCGGGTCGTAGCGCCGCAGCACCTCACCCAGGTCGTCCCACACCGGCGCCAGTTCCACCGCTCGCACATGATCGAACAAGGCGCCGGCAATGCTCTCGGCGACGCGCTCGGTGGAGGCATCTGAAATCAGATCTTCCGACCTCCCGCGTTCCAGGCCCAGCGCCGCATTGAACAGGATCACCACCTGGGCTTCGCCCGGATCGCGCGGCCGCACCGACCGCTTGGGCTGCAGCCGCGGGGCGACCCGCACGCGCGCTTCGGGCAGAAATCCGGGAATGGCGAACTGGTAGGCCGGCCGGCGATCGACGGCCGGCGCCGGCGACGGGGTTCGATCCGCCCGACCTGCGGCGGAATCGTCGACCGACTCCCTTCCGCGTTGGGAAGGAAGAGCTTTCCGACTCGGACGGCGTTTGCGTTCGTTACGCATCGTTGCGGATCACGCGACGAATTGAATCGCCGCGGCTCCGCTTGGCAGTGTAACATCCTGAAGGAAAGAGTCAAGCGCTGGCGGGCCAATTTCCCCACCGGCGTCGTTGGCGACGCGGCGGTGGATCCGGCCCGCGTGACGATCCGATTCAAACGGAGATCTGACGCAGCAGGGGAATTCCGCCGTGCCGATCGTGAAAGTCGCGCAGATCGCTCTCGAGGGATTCAAAGTCCGACCAGAAGGTCGAGATCTGCGAAGCGTATTCGCCCGCGGCCGCCACCCACGCGTCGAATTCGGCGTCGGCCAGCGGCGCCGCCACCTCCCTCACGTCCGTCGGCCTCGTCTCCGCCGGTCTCGAGTTGGGTCGCAGCGCGTAGGGCAGATCGCGGTAGTACCAGCGGGCCGCGGGCAATCGCTCGCCCGCCCGACGGGACAGCCGATGATCGACGTGGCCGCCGATCCCCAACGGCAAGTACAACTCGGCCTGCTCCGGAACCGCTCGCTCGAGGAGTTGGATCAAGTCTTCGGCCTTGTTCGAATCCTCCCCAGGGATCTCCCCGAAGATCGAAGCGACGTCAGGGTAGAACGCCCCGCCTTCCGACGAGCGCCGGTAGATGGCGTCGGGGAACGACAGGTGGACCACGGACGCTCCCAGGCGGCCGCAAGCGACGTGATCCTCGGCCCGGCGCAGCCCCATCGGCGAGCCCTCGCCACCCCAGCGGCGATGGAGCTCGTAGGCGAAGGGAGTCAACTCTCCGACAGGCGGATCGCCGGCGCAGATCGTAACGACTCGCACCTCATCTCCGCCGGCGCACTGGCGGGCGATCAGGCCGCCGCAACTGAAGACGGCATCATCCAGGTGTGGGGAAACGTACACCCGCAGCGACACTCGCCGGATTATAGACGCGTTCCAGGCCCGGCAGCGCGGAGTCCACGACTACAATCGTTCCGGCCGGTTCGCCGAAGAGGAAGCCCGATGGATCACGAACGCAACCGTGAAGTCGTTCGGCAGTACCAGGAAGCCAGCAACCGCAATGACCTCGACGCCCTGGACGAATGGGTGGCGGCGGACCTGGTCAGCCACAACCCGACCCCCGGGTTGCCGGCGGGGCTGGAAGGCGCCAAGATGGCCCACCGCGCCATCCTGGCCGCCTTCCCCGACCTGCACTATCACATCGAAGACCTGATCGCCGAGGGCGACCGGGTGGTGATGCGCTTTCGGCTGCACTGTACCCAACGGGGCGAGTTCATGGGGCTGGCGCCGACCGGAAAGGAAATCAGCCTCGACGGAATCAGTATCTTCCGGCTGGCAGACGGCAAGATCGTCGAGCACTGGGCGGTCCAGGACGGCCTGAGCCTGATGGTGCAGCTCGGCTTGTTCCAGCCTCCGGGATAGCCGATCCGCCGTTTCGAGAAACGCCGCCGCGCGAGGGCCGCTCCTGGTCGTCCATCACGCAGGCAGGCGCGCCTGCTGCGCATGGCGATGTTACAATCCCGATCTCGGGGCCGTTAGCTCAACGGCAGAGCAGGTGCCTTTTAAGCACAAGGTTGGAGGTTCGAATCCTCCACGGCCCACTCGCCCCGCCGGAACCCGGAGAAGCCATGACCAGGCACGACCCGCACTCCTACACCGACTTGGCCCAGGGCCGCCTGCGGCATCTCGACCTGCATCTCGAAGTCGATTTCGCCGAACACCGCCTGCACGGCCGGTGCCGCTACGACCTGGAACGAAGCGCCGCCGACCTGCTCGACCTGGACACGCGCGATCTCACCATCGAATCGGTCAAAGCCGACGGCCGGCCGATTCGTTTCGAACTGGGCGAAAGCGACGAGGTGATGGGGCAGCGCCTTCGCCTGCACGCCCTCAACCGGGCGACGTCCTTCGAAATCGCCTTCGTCACCTCCCCCGGCGCCCGCGCCCTGCAGTGGCTCGAGCCGGAGCAGACCGCCGGCGGACGGCATCCGTACCTGTTCACCCAGTGCCAGCCGAATCACGCCAGGACGATCTTCCCCTGCCAGGATTTGCCCTCGGTTCGCTTCACCTATCGCGCCTCCCTGGACGTCCCCGAGCCCCTCACCGGGGTGATGGCCGCCGCCCCCGCCGGCCGCCAGGACGAAGGCGATCGGCGCACCTATCGCTTCCGCATGCCCCAGCCGATCCCGTCGTACCTGTTCGCCCTTGCCGTGGGCGAGATCGACAGCCGTGACCTCGGCCCGCGCTCCCGGGTGTACGCCGAGCCCGAAGTGGTCGAAGCCGCCGCCTGGGAGTTCGGTCAGACCGAAGCCATGCTGGCCGAGGCCGAAAAGCTCTACGGCCCCTACCCCTGGGAACGCTACGACATGCTGGTCATGCCGCCCTCATTCCCCTACGGGGGGATGGAGAACGCCCGGCTGACATTCCTGACCCCGACCATGATCGTCGGCGATCGCTCGCTCACCAACCTGATCGCCCATGAACTGGCCCACTCCTGGACCGGGAACCTGGTGACCAACGCCACCTGGGAAGACTTCTGGCTCAACGAAGGCTGGACCACCTACGCCGAACGCCGCATCCTGGGCGTCATCGAGGGGGAAGACTCGGCCATGCTGCGCGCCGCCACCGGACGCAATACGATGTACCGAGCCCTGGCCCGCTTCGGATGGGACTCCGATCCGTCTCGATTGAAGTTCTCGCAGAAGGGCCTCGACCCCGAGTCCGTGGTGTCGTACATTCCCTACGAGAAGGGCTACTCCTTCCTGGTGCGGTTGGAGCGAGCCGTCGGGCGCGAGCGTTTCGACGCCTTCACTCGCAAGTACATCGCCGAGCACAGGTTCCAGACGATCACCACCGAGGCCTTCGTCGAATTGCTGCGCCGGGATCTTCCGGAGGTCGTCCGCCAGGTGGACCTCGACCAATGGCTCTACGGAACCGGCTTTCCGGCTGACGCTCCGGCGTTCGAATCCCCGCTGATCGATGCGGTGTCGAACGCCCTGTTCGACTACCAGGAAGGCCGGCTTCCGCAGCGAAACGAGGTCGCCGACTGGTCCACCGCCCAGACCTACCTCTTCCTGCAGTTTCTTCCCCGGGAGATTCCGGCGGACCACTGCCGCGCGATCGAGCGGGCCCTGGCCCTGGATCGCACGCGGGTGACGCAGTTCCTGAGCAACTTCTATGAGATCGCCATTCGCAGCGGCTACCGGGAAGTGATCCCGGGAGTCGAGAAGTTGATCGCCGAAGTCGGGCGCATGTTCATCATCCTTCCGGTGTTCGGCGCCCTGGCCTCCACCGAATGGTCGCGCCCCCTGGCCCGGCCCTTGTTCGAGCGGGTGCGCACCCGCCACCATCCGATCACCGCCATGTATATGGAACAGTTGCTCGTCCAGGCAGAGGCTGCCCCACACTCGAAGTTGACCGCAGGACACTAGCCAGCCGCCCGCCCCCAGCCAGGTCACCCGCCCCGACTCCACGAATGCAGTTCCTTTCCGCGTTGCGCCACCGATCCTTCGCGCTGCTGTGGACCGGCCAGACGATTTCGCGCCTGGGGGACGGCCTGTACCGGATCGCCTTGTCGTGGTGGGTGCTCGAGAAGACCGGCTCAGCCACGGCCATGGCCACGGTGCTGGTGGTCACTTCGATCCCCCTGATCCTGTTCCTCCTGGTGGGAGGCGTGGTGGTGGATCGCCTGCCTCGGTTCCGAGTCCTGTTTATCTCCGACCTGGTCAATGGGCTTGTGATCGGGGGAGTCACCCTCCTGGCGGCCTCAAATCGGCTGGAGGTCTGGCACGTCTACGTCGGTGGGGCGATCTTCGGCCTGTCGGAGGCCTTCTTCTTCCCGGCCTACGCCGCGGCCGTCCCGCAGACCGTTCCGCCGGAGTTGCTGCCCAGCGCCAATTCGCTGACCAGTCTGAGCTACCAGCTCACCGGCATCGCCGGGCCGGCGATCGGGGCCGCGCTGGTGGCCATCGGGGGTACCCCGGCGGCCTTCGGGATCGACAGCGTCTCGTTCTTCGTCTCGGCCGCCTGCCTGGCTCCCCTGTTGCGGATCGCGTTGCCGCGAACCTCGCCGTCTGGTCAGACCCCCTTTCTCGACCTCAAGGAGGGTTTGCGCGAGGTGACCTCGCGCACCTGGCTATGGGTCTCCATCGCCTTCTTCGGCCTGGTCAACCTGCTCGATGCCGGCCCGCGCAACGTCGCCCTGCCATTCCTGATCCACGACCACCTGGGCCTGGAGGTGGAGGCGCTGGGCGTGGTTTCCTCGGCCATCGCCATCGGGTCGGTCGCGGCGGCTGTCTTCCTCGGCCGGCAACAGCGGATCCGTCGAAGGGGCCTGCTCCTGTACAGCGCCGAGTTTCTGATGGGATCGATGCTGCTGAGCTTTGGTCTGGCGCCGTCGCTTCCCTTTCTGGTGGCAGCGGCCCTGGTCTACGGGGTCGGTTTCTCGACAGCCAACCTGGTCTGGACCAACATGGTTCAGGAGATGATCCCGGCCGACAAGCTGGGCCGGGTGACCTCCCTGGATGCGCTGGGGTCGTTCGTGTTTCTGCCGGTCGGGTTTGCCGTAGCCGGCGTGCTGGCGGAGCGGATCGGCGCGGCCAACGTGTTCCGCCTGGGAGGCGGGCTGGCAGCCCTGCTTGGGATCGGAATCCTCCTGGTACCCTCGATCCGCCGGCTTGATTGATCGCCCGCGGTAGAATCCCGCCTGCCCTGCAGATGTCCCGCTACAAAAGGTGACCCGATGCGACGACCAGCGACCCATGCGCTTTGGATACTCCCGGTGCTGATCGTCACCACCGCCTGCTCTGCGACCCCGTCCACCCTTCCGGCCACTCCCGCACCCGCACTCCCCGCCTCTACCCCGGCACCGGCTGGAGCCGTCAGCGACGAACCTTCCGTGGTCCGCGGCTCGATCCCGTTCACCTCTCCCTTCTTCCTGGACGGAATCGCCGAACCCTTCGTCCTTCTCGAAGACGAGGCCGGCTTCGTGCGGCGCGACAAGGAGTTCGTCTTTCCGATCGAAGGCCAGGCCATCGGGCCGGTCGAATTGGTGGGTGACGGTCTGCTACGCTACACCCTGCCTCTGCCGTCGCGGCCCCTGGGCACCCCGGTGGATGTCGACAACGACGGCGAGGCCGACACCGGGGTGATGGTATTCGCCATCGCCTACTGGTCGAACACCTGGGGCGACCCCTTTCTCGAACCGCGCGACGGACGGGGTTGGTCGAACGCCTACACTTCGGCCCGCACCGATCCCTACCGCGAAGACGAGATCGACGGGGGAACCCTGATGATCTGGGCTCCCGACGCGGCCCAGGCGTTCCCGACCGGCTTCGGCGACGACGGGCTTCTGTTCACGGCCGACGACCCGGCCGCGCCGGTGGCAGCCGGCTACAGTCTGGTCGACCTCGACCAGACGCCCTTCCACATCTACCGCGAACCGGAGCCCAAGGTCGATCTGCTCGAAGGCGTTGTGGCGGTCACCGATCTCTCGGGGCTGGAGTACGACCAGGCGTTTGCCAACCTGATCGAAAAGGCCTCCCGCGAGTATCCGTTCACCTCGGACAAGGGGATCGACTGGGATGCTTTGCGCGCCGAGTTCGCTCCGCGCTTCGATTCGGCCCGCACGCCGGCCGATTTCTACCGTGCGGTCAAGGCATTCACCCTGGCCATCCCGGACGGGCATGTAGGCGTTTCGTTCGATCCCGACGTCTTCTTCACCGATTTCGGCGGGGGGTTCGGCCTGGTGCTGGCCGAACTGAGCGACGGCCGGCTGATCGCCACCCGGGTGATCTCGGGCTCGGCCTCCGAGGCAGCGGGGATGTCCGCGGGGGCCGAGATCCTGTCCTGGAACGAACTGTCGGCGGCCGCCGCCCTCGATGCCGTGATCCCGTTCCTGGGACCGTTTTCCACGCCTCAGGCGGAACGTGCGATGCAGCTGGTGTTCCTTCCCCGGGGCCCGGTCGGTTCGACCGCACAGGTCGAGTTCCGCAATCCAGCCGGAATACCACGGACCGTCGGGATGGAGGCCGAGGTTGACTACGACTCGCTGTTCGCCGCGCTGCCCGAGTTCGGCTATGACGAGCTGCTGCTGCCGGTGGAAGGCTCGGTGCTTGACGATTCGGGCCTCGGCCTGCTCCAGGTGACGACATTCTCCGAGGACTACAACCTGATGGCGCGGCTGTGGGAGTTCCACCTGAAGCAACTGCTCGATTTCGAGGTGCCGGGGCTGATCATCGATGTTCGCAACAACGGCGGTGGCAACGGCGGCCTGGCGCTCGATTTCGCAGGCTACTTCTTCGACGAATCCGCTGTCCTATCGCAGCGCCTGTACTACAACGAGATCAGCGGGGAGTTCGAGGCTCGCGGGATCCCTGCGCGCCTCGAGCCGGGTCCGCTGCTATTCGAAGGGCCGGTGGCAGTGCTGGTCGGACCGAACTGCGTCAGCGCCTGCGAAGGCTTCGTCCACGCCATCACCCAAGGGGGCCGCGCTGTGGTCGTCGGCCACGCGGCCACGGCCGGGGCGTACGGCGAAGTCGGGCGCGGACAATACGATCTGCCCGACGGGCTCTCCCTGCAGTTCCCCACCGGCCGTCCGGAGACGCTCGACGGCCGTCTGCTGATCGAAGGGACCGGGATCCGGCCGGAGGTGGTCGTGCCAGTGACCTTCGACAGCGCCATGGGCACGAGCGACGCTGTGTTGGAAGCCGCGGTCGAGGCGCTCCTGACGCCGCCTCGGTCGTTGACGGGAGAGCGAGGCCGATCCATGACCGAAACCGCCGACGTCGTCGTCATCGGAGCCGGGATCCACGGCGCCAGCCTGGCCTTCCACCTGGCCAGCCGGGGGCTCAAGCCGCTCGTCGTCGAGCAAAAGGCGGCCGCCTCCGGCGCCACCGGCCGCTCCAGCGGCCTGGTGCGCATGCATTACGACCTGGAGCCCGAGTCGGCGCTGGCCTGGGCCTCCTACCGTTACTTCCGGAACTGGGCGGAGTTGGTCGGCGGGGACTGCGGGTTCACCCGGACCGGGTTCCTGCAGATCGTCGCCCCCAAGGACAATGACCGCCTGCGCGCAGAACGTGGCCATGCACCAGCGGTTGGGGATTCCCAGCCTGGTGGTGACTGCTGACGACGTGAAGCGGCTGGCGCCCGCCTTTCGCGTCGACGATTTCGAACTGGCAGCGTTCGAGCCGGAGTCCGGCTACGCCGACCCGAGCGGAACGGCCGCCGCCTTCCTGGCATCCGCCCGGGAGCGTGGAGGGCGTCTGGTGCAAGAGACCGAGGTCCAGGCGATCACCGTCGCCGGCGGGAAAGTGACCGGTGTCAAGACCAGCCGCGGCGAGGTCAGCGCGCCGATCGTGGTCAACGCCGCCGGGGCGTGGGCGGCGCCGGTCGGCCGGTTGGCCGGGCTGGAACTCCCGATCACCACCTGGCGTCACGACACCGCCTACCTGCGGCGTCCTCCCGACCTCGGGCCGGCCCATCCGACGGTGATCGACTTCATCCATCTGATGTACTTCCGCCCCGAAACCGGCAACCTGACCCTGGTGGGGCTCGAAGATGGGAACCCGCTCGGTGTGTCGCCGGACAGCGGCGGTGATCAGGCGCAGCCGGATTTCGTTGAGCGGGCGGTTGAGCGGATCTGCCGACGGCTCCCGGGGATGGAGCGCGGCTCGCTCCAGAGCGCCAGCACCGGCTACGACGGCCTGACCACCGACCAGAGGGCGATCCTCGATCAGACCGGTCCGCAGGGGCACTTCCTGGTGTGCGGCTTCAGCGGCACCGGGTTCAAGATCGCTCCGGCGGTCGGGGCCTGCATGGCGGAATGGATCGTGGACGGGGAACCCTCGACGGTGGACATCTCGCCCTTCACGTTTTCGCGATTCGCGGAGGGCAGGCGTCTGACCGGCGAGCACGCCTATGGGGCGATCTGGCAGTAGGCCACGCCGCCTGCTGTCAGCCGTCAGCTTTCAGCGATCAGGCTCTGGTTCCCCCTGTCGGGCTTCGGGGGAACCTCGCTCCCATCCCTATCTCCGCGCTTCGAGCATCGAGCGGTGGGAAGCGGGGATCGGCGGCTCCCGTGTCGCTCGGCCACACCCGCTACCTCGCACGCTCGTCTCGATGTTCGCAGTCTGGGCAGCGATGCCCGACCGCGTCGGTGAGGCTTCGGAGCTGTCACCCCAGGATCATCCCGGGACTGCCGTGGTCTCCGTGCGTGTCAGGGTGGTGGTGAAACCTCGGCGGGCCAGTTCGGCGAAGAATGGTTCCGGCTCGACGACCTGCTCCGGCGCCCAAACTCCCGGGCGAGCCAGCCTGCCCGGAGGCCAGCCAGCGCGCAACGACCGCCGGAGGAACGCCCACCAGCAACGTCCCTCCGGAGACACCCCACGTCGGATGCGGCCCGCCGCTGGTGTCGGCCCGCAGAACCACTTGCGCCGCCTTGGGTCCCGGTCACGACCGTCGCCACGTCCTTGAAACCCTTGCTCTTCGGCTTCTCGTGCGCCTGAGGAAGGTCGCGCAGCAGCTTGAGCAACATTCGCCGCGGCCGAACGGAAACACCGTCGACTTCCACCGGGTCATCCCCGGCGAGCCCCAGTTGGGCCAGAAAGTGGAGCTTGCGCAACGCGGCTTCCGAGTACCCGAAGAAGGTGATCTTGAAGAAGCACTCCTGAATCCCCTTCCCGGCCAGGCTGAGGGGGATGGTGGCCACCTCCGAGTGCAGGCTGAGGTGGGTTTTGGCCCAGCCGATCGGATCGGGAAACAGGAAGTACTCCTCCTCTCCCAGAGCCGGCGCCTCGACGAATTCGCCGCCCCGGTACACCATGGCCGGCTTGCTGATTTCGTCCAGGATGGTCTCGATCGCGTACGGCCAGGCCAGCGATTCGCCTTCGTCCTGGGTGGCCCCGTTGTAGATTCGCACCGATTCCACCCGGTCGAGCATCCCGCCGAGCCATCCGGCATGCACGTTGGCCACCCCCGGGCAGGATCCGAGGCCGAGCACCGCCGTCGACCCCGGCCTCTCGATAGGCTTCGGCCAACTCGAGCTGGCGCCGGGTGACGTGGAACAGGCCCCCCAGGTCGAGGTACGGCACCCTCGGCCTCCAAGCAGGCCTGCATCACGTCCAGGTTGAAGTAGTACTGGGTGCTGTTGACGCACGCCCCGGCGCCTCGCAGGAGATCGACCAGGGCGGCCCGGTGTCGGTCACGTCGACTTCGACCGCGACGGCTTTCTTCCCCAGATCCGAGGCGGTCCGCTGTGCCCCGGCCAGATCGCGATCGGCGATCACCAACTCCAGGTCGTCTTCGGCCAGATCGAGGGCGATGACCCGACCGACGATCCCCGCTCCTCCTAGAACAACGATGCGCATGGGGCCTCCCGCGTGATGAGTGGTCGATGATCAGTCTCCGATCTCACCCTTCCTCGGAGCCAAGGTCCGGGGGAACGGAGAATGGAGTTCAGGGATCCAGCGCCCTCTTCACAGTTCCAGGTCGTCCGCCACCCAGGCCAAGTCGAGCTCTTCGAGCTTGGCCCGCGTCGGGGTCCCGCTGGCCACCTCCCAGCCGGCCATGGCATAGTAAGCATCCTTGGCTTGCTCAAGCTCCTCGAGGGTGACCGCGATCCCGTCGCTGCGGCCGCCCACCAAGGCCTTGTACAGCTTCTTGGGCAGGACATCGGCTTCCCGGCCGATTCCCTCCCGCGCGTTGTAGGCCCGCAGCATATTCAGGCGCCGTTCGCCGACCTGCATCAGTTCGTCCACGGTGACGTCCCAGCCCACGACGGCGCGCACCGCCTCGGCCAGCTGGCTCATGGCGTACAGGTGCCAGGCCGGCCCGAAGACAAACTGGCAGACGTTGACCGAATCCAGGCAGGAGTAGGCGATCTGGGTTTGCAGGGCGAAGTGGACCTTCTCCTGGTTCAGCACCTTGTTCGGCACCGGCTCGCCGATCACTCCGATCTCGGACATGCGCTCAGGGTACGACTTCCAGGACGGGTCGTGCTCGCTCGATTGGTGGTCGGCGCCGAAGGGGTTGACCGCGTAGATCAGAGCCAGGCTGCGCTTCACCTGGGGCATATGGGCCGGCAGCTCCTGACCCTTGACGGCCACCACCAGGTCTTCGCTGCCGCGGCCGATGCGGGCTGCGGCCCGGGCCGAGCCTTCGGCCAGCAGGTCGCCGAACCCCTCCCGCTTGCCGATCATCTCGGTCAGGCGCACCATGACGGCCGGGTCTCCGAAACGCAGCTCAATCCCTCCGGTGTCCTCGGTGGTGAGCATCCCCTGCTCGAAGGCCTCCATCGCCCAGGCGATGGTGGCTCCGCACGAGATTGTGTCCATGCCGTACTGGTTGCACAACTGGTTGGCCGTGGCGACCGCCTTCAGGTCGTCGATGCCGCAGTACGAGCCGAAGGTCGAAAGGGTCTCGTACTCGGGCCCCCCGTAGCGCGGCTCCGACTGGTACGGGCCTTCCCTCACCTCTACCACCCGCTTGCAGCGTACGGTGCAGGCGTAGCACGTATCGCGTTCCTTGAGGATGGTGTTGGCCATGGTCTTGCCGTCCAGGGCTTCCCAGCCCTCAAAGGCTCCGCTGGCCCAGTTGTTGGTAGGAAGTCCACCCGCCTTGTTCTGCCCGGCCAGCACTTCCGCCGTACCCAGCAGCCCCAGGCCGTACACGTCGGACTCTTCGAAGTTCGAAGCGCCCCAGCGCGCCAGTTGAATCACGGCCGCCTTGTCGGCCAGGGGCGGCTTGGCAGAGCCGCGTACCACGACCGCCTTGAGGTTCTTGCTGCCCATCACCGCGCCCATCCCGGTGCGTCCGTTGGCTCGGTTGGCCATGTTCATCAGGGCGGCGAAACGCACGCCCTTTTCCCCGGCCGGCCCGGTCTGGAGGACCTCGATCTTGTCGTCCCCAATCTCCTGGCGCAGAATGTCTTCGACTTCGCCGGTCAGCCTGCCCCACAGGTGTTCGGCGGGCCGCAACTCCGCTTCCCCGTCGTGAATCCACAGGTACGTCGGGCGGGCCGCTCGCCCCACCAGGACGATCGCGTCGTAGCCGGCGAACTTCATCTCTGCCGGGAAGAAGCCGCCGCATTGTGAATCGGCGACGGCGCCGGTCAGCGGCGAGCGGGAGACCGCGGTCATCCGGCTCTGCCCGGAGATCGGGGCTCCGGTCAGCACTCCCAGCGCCAGAACCAGGACGTTCTCGGGCCCGAGCGGGTCGACCTGGCGCGGCGCTTCCCGCAACAGGTAGTGCAATCCCAGCGCGCTGCCCCCCAGGTACTTCCGATACAGCGCCTCCGGCGGTTCTTCCACCTCGATCGAGCCACGGGTCAGATCGACCCGCAGAATCTTGCCGGTGTATCCGTTCGGCATCACCTTCCTCCTGTGCTGCGCCGTCGGCCCGTGGCCGCGGCTTCAGCCCTTGGCCTCTTTCACCGTCTCTTCGAAGATCCCCAGCGTGTCGGCAATGTCCTTTTCGGAGTGGCTGTAAGACGGGAACCACGGTTCCCGGCCATCGGGGTCGGGCATCACCCCGCGCCTCGCCAGCCCCGTGCTGATCCGCTCGTACAGGTGCATGTCGGTCGCCAGGAACTCGCGGTAGCTGGCCGGCTCGGTTTCGGTCCCGACAGCGATGCCGAACATCCCCGGGTGGCCCAGGATGTGATTCGGAATCCCGGCGTCGTGCAGGATTTCCCCCAGGCCGCTCATCAGCATCTTGCCGCGGGCGTGGATGGTTTCCAGAACAGGCTCGTTCTCCAGGATCTCGAGCGTGGCCAGCGCCGCGGAGACGCTCACCAGATTTCCGGCGTAGGTGCCGCCGCAGGCCACCGAGCCGGGCTCGAGCGTCATCATCACCTCGTTCCGGCCGGCGAAGGCGGCGATCGGGAAACCATTGGCCATCGCCTTGGCGTAGGTCGCCAGATCGGCCCGCACCTTGAAATGCTCCTGCGCTCCGCCGCGGGCCAGCCGGAACCCGGTCTTGACCTCGTCCATGATCATTACGATCCCGTACTCGTCGCACAGCCGGCGGATCAGTTCCAGCCACCCCGCCTGGGGCAGAATCCCGCCCGAGTTGCCCATGGTCGGCTCGACGATGATCGCCGCCAGGTCGCCCCACTTGGCGCGCACCGTCGCCTCGAGCAGGTCCGGATCGTTGTAGGGCAGGCTGATCACGTAACTGCCGATGGCATGCGGGATTCCCGACGAGGCGGGCACGTTCAGCGGACTGCGGATCGATCCAAGGCCGGAGCGGGGAGCCGAGGCCGTCGAAAACAGATAGTAGTCGCTCATCCCGTGGTACTGGCCCTCAAACTTGATGAAGCGCTCGCGACCGGTGTGCGCCCGGGCCACCCGCAGTGCGTGCATGGTGGCCTCGGTGCCGCTATTGGCCAGCCGCACCTTGTCGGTGCCGGTCATCCGGGTGAAGCGCTCGGCCAGCTCGATCTCGTGCACGCTGGTCAAGGCGAACACCGACCCGTCGCGCAGCATCGTCTCGGCCACTCGCTCGGCCACCGGACGGTAGCCATGGCCGAGGATCACCGGGCCGAACCCCATCCGGTAGTCGATGTAGCGCTTGCCGTCGGCGTCCCACAGGTAGGCGCCTTCGCCCCGGGTGACGACCAGGGTGTCGTCGGGTCCCCAGTAACGGAAGTTCGAATTGACCCCGAAGGGGATCACCTTCGCAGCGCGCTGGTACAGCTCGCGGATCCGTGCCTGTTGCGGGCTCATGGTCGTCTCCTGCAGCGATGGCGAGGTCCCGGATTCAATCGGCTTGCGATGCTTCCTGCCAGTGTTCCATGGTAATCCCCCGGCGGGCGAGCGCCTGCAAGAATGGGTCGCTGGCGAACGCCCGTTCGGGGGCCAGCACGCCACGCGCCAGGATCTCCCCCGCCGCGATCATCTCGGCGCCGATGGCCAGGGGGATCCCGACGTTCTTGTAGTAGGCGGCCGGCCCGCCCCAGTCGTCCTGCGGCGGGTGCCGGCTGCGGGACACCATTCGCACCGACTTCCCTCCCCTGCTCCCGGTCACCGCGACCACCAGCCCGTAACCCCAGACCTCGTTCTCCCGGGAGGAGGGACTGTTCAGCAGCAGGGCATGCAGAACCTCGATCGCCGGCAGCTGACCTTCCGCCAGCGGGACCCGGCCGCCGTGGATCATCCCCGTCTCGAACAGAGTCGTCATCAACCGCATGACCTGCGAGGCGAAACAACCTCGCACCGTCACCCGCCGCACACCGGGGTAGGAACGCGGCAAGGTGGCCGTCTCGGGGTGTGGAACCAGGTAGGCCGTCTGGGTGCCGATTTGGCCCCCGAAGTCGACCGGTGCCCCGCCGCTGAGCGGCGGCGCGGGGCGCATGCCTCCGTCTTCGAAGTACACCCTCTGCCGCGCCGGCTCGTCGGGGTTGAACTCCCACAGGGTCGTGCGCAGCAACCCGGGCGCCGGCGCCAGGCAACGAAAGGCGGCGAAGGCGATCTCGATCACCTCGATCGAATCGAGCGCCTCGGCGGCGCGGGCCACCAGCAGGTTGGTCACTCCGGGCGTTGCGCCCACTCCGGGTACGAATACCACACCGGCGGCGCGGGCGGCCCGATCGAAGTCGAACTGGTCTTCTTCGGTCGACAGGTCGAGCCCGCTCACACCGGCTGCGACGCAGGCCCGTGTGACCGCCAGATCATAGCGGTACGGCAGGCCGTTGACCACGACGTCGAATCCGGAGAACAGGCCGGGTAAGGCGCCGTCGTCGTCGGCGTCGAATTGCCGCGCCCGCAAGCGGCCGCCCCCGAGTTCGGCCACCAGGGCCTCGGCCGCCGCCAGGTTGCCTTCGGCGACCACGATCTCATCGAACGACGAATGGGCCGCCAGATCACGCGTCGTCTCGCTGCATACGGCACCGGCTCCGCCGAGCACCAGGGCGCGCTTCATCGTCGCTAGCCGCCTTCCCGAATGGCCACCAGCTGGATGTTGGTCATGTCTTCCATGGCGAAGCGCACCCCTTCGCGCCCAAGTCCGCTCTGCCGATTGCCGCCATAGGGCATGTGGTCCACACGAAAGGCCGGCGACTCGTTGATGATCACCCCGCCGAAGTTCAGCCGGCGGATCGCCTGGAGCACCCGGCCGATATCGCGGGTGAACACGCTCACCTGCAGGCCGAAATCGCCGGCGTCGGCCTGACGCAACGCTTCCTCGAAGTCGTCGGTGGCGATCACCGAGGCGACCGGGGCGAAAGCCTCCTCGGCGACCACCTTCATGGAAGGCGTCACCCCGGTGAGCACGGTCGGCCAGTAGACCGCCTGCTCTCGCTTGCCCCCGGTGTGGACCTGCGCTCCGCCGGATTGTGCCTCGCGCACCCAGGCCTCGATGCGTTCGGCCTCGCGCACGTCGATCATCGGCCCCACGTCGACCCGCTCATCCAGCGGATCCCCCACCACCATCGCCTGCGAAGCCTTCACAAAAGCCTCGGTGAACGGTTCGTACACCGGACGCTGGCTGTAGATTCGCTGAACGGAAATGCACACCTGCCCCGAGTTGTAGTACGCCCCCACCGCACAGCGACGGGCGGCGTACTCCAGATCGGCGTCGGGGGCCACGATCACCGGCGAAGTGTTTCCCAGTTCGAGGGTGATCTTCTTGATCCCGGCGATCTGGGTGATCCGTCGGCCCACGGCCGGGCTCCCGGTGAAGGTCACCTTGGCCACCCGCGGGTCCGACACCAGGCGCTCTCCGATGGTCGATCCGGGGCCGACCACCAGGTTGATCGCGCCCGGCGGCAGGCCGGCCTCGACCAGAATCTCGCACAAGTGCACGGCGCTGATCGGGGTGGTGGTGGCGGGTTTGAGCACCACGCTGTTGCCCGAGGCCAGAGCAGGAGCCACCTTGTGAGCCACCAGGTTCAAGGGGAAGTTGAACGGGCTGATCGCGGCAATCACGCCCACCGGACGCCGCAGGTAGAAGCCGAAGTAGCCTTCCCCGGCGGGCAGCGCATCCAGCGGAATGGTCTCGCCGTGCAGTCGTCGGGCTTCTTCGGAGGCCACCCGGAATGTCCACGCCGCCCGGTCGACCTCGGCTCGGGCGAATTTCAGCGCCTTGCCGGCCTCGGCCGCCAGGGTGCGTGCCAGGTCTTCCAGACGGGCGCGCAGCAGGTCCGACACCCGTCCGAGGATCTCCGCCCGGCGATGAGCCGGCATGTCGGCCATCACCGACGCCGCTCGCCCGGCCGCGGCCAGGGCGGCTTCGACCTGGGGCTCTCCTGCTTCCGCGATCGCCCCCAGGCTCTGACCGTCGTACTTGTTCCTCACCTCGGTCCACTCCCCCGAGGTCACCCACTGGCCGTCGATCAGCAGTCGGTATTCCATGTCTGAGGTCCTGTGAGGTGGATCCGGAGGAACGACACGCCAACCGGCGATTTCCCCGCCTCCGCCCCCCCGCCCATGCCTCGTCGGAAACACCCATGCCGCGCCTTGAGGCCGCCGGGAGAGGACGAGTTGGGAGACACGGGATGGGGCAATCGGGCGGGGATCGGCAGCGAGGTCACAACTTCCTCACCGCCCCGGCGAAGATCCCCAGTCCCTCGGCGATCTCGGACTCGCTGGCGTTCAGGGGCGGGATGAAACGGACCGTGTTGTCCCACGGCCCGCAGGTCAGCAACATCAATCCGGCGTCGAGCGAGTCGTGCACCACCTGCTTGGCGGCCTGCTTGTCGGGCTGGCCGTCGGCGCGGGTGAATTCGGCGCCGACCATCAGTCCCAGGCCGCGGACGTCCCCGATCCGGGCGCTTTCCTCCTGCAGGTGACGCAACCCGGCCTGCAATTGCAGTCCCCGTGCGGAGGCGTTTTCCAGCATGCCCTCGTCGCGGATCGCCTCGAGCGTCGCCACGCCGGCGGCGCAGGCAACCACATTCCCGCCGAAGGTGCCCCCGTGCGTTCCGGGCGGCCACCTGTCCATCAGCTCCTGCCGGGCGACAACGCCCGAGAGCGGCAGGCCGGAAGCCACGCCCTTGGCCAGGGTCAGGATGTCGGGGACCAGATCGAAATGCTCAAACCCGAACCAGCGGCCGGTGCGGCCGATCCCCGACTGGATCTCGTCGGCGATCAGCAGGATCCCGTGCTCATCGCAAATCTTGCGCACACCTTCCAGGAACCCCGCAGGCGGCACCACGTACCCCCCCTCTCCCAGCACCGGCTCGATCAGCATGGCGGCCGTTTCTTCGGGAGCGGTCTGCGTCGCCAGCAGGAAGCGCAGCTCACGCAGACACCAGTCGACGGTGGCCTGGGCCTCCCAGCCGTACCGGTAGGCGTACGGAAACGGCGCCACAAAGACGCCGGGCATCAGCGGCTGGTAACCCGACCGGTAGATGGTCTTGCTGGTGGTCAGCGACATGGTGCCCACGGTGCGGCCGTGGAACGATCCCTGGAAGACGATCACATTCGGACGCCCGGTGACGACGCGCGCCAACTTGACCGACCCTTCGATCGCTTCGGCTCCGCTGTTGCTGAAGAAGAAACCGTCGAGCGATGGCGGGAGCGACCTTCGCAGCGACTCGATCAGCGCCAGCATCGGCTCGTGCATCGCCAGGTTGGCCTGACCGTGAATCAGGCGGCCGGCCTGCTGCTGGATCGCGGCGACCACCTTCGGATGACAGTGGCCGGTGTTGGTCACGCCGATGCCGCAGGTGAAGTCCAGATAGCGGCGGCCGTCCCTGTCGAACAGGTAACTGCCCTGGCCGTGGGTGGCCACGAAGTCGGTGTAGCGCGTCCACACCGGCGCCACGTGCTCGAACGGATAACCACTCATGCGCCTTCCTCGTCCTTCCCGTAGGGGTACCAGTAATCCTTCCGGCCACCGGCAATGTCCCAGTGGACGTGCTTCACCTGGAAGAACTCGTCGAAGCCTTCCTGGCCGAGCTCACGTCCCAGGCCGCTCATCTTCATCCCCCCGAACGGGCCGGCGTAGTTGTCGGTCAGCGGGTCGTTGATCCACACCGTGCCGGCCGCGACCTCCTCGAAGAACTGCTGGATCAGCTGCGGATCGTGGCTCATCAACGTGGCGCCCAGGCCGTAGGGAGAATCATTGGCCAGACGGACGGCCTCGTCGAAGTCGCCGAACGGCATCAGCGGGATCACCGGCCCGAACGTCTCATCCCGCATCAGCCGCATGCTGTGATCGACCCCGGTCAGGACGGTGGGAGGGTAGAAGTACCCGCGACCGTCGACCGGGCGGCCACCGGTGAGCAGCGTGGCGCCCTGGGCGACGGCCTCGTCCACTTGCGCGCCCACCTTGCGGCGGAACGGATCGCGGATCATCGGGCCGATGTCGGTGGCCGGATCCATCCCGTCCCCGAGCCGCAAGGTCTCGACGAAGGCCGTCAGTTCCTCGGCGAAAGACGGGAGCCGGTCGCGAGGGACGTACACCCGCTCGGTGCTGGTGCACACCTGACCGGCATTGATCAGGGCCGCATAGGCCAGCGCCCGGACGGCCACCTCCTGCTCGATGTCGGGGCCGATCACCATCGGGTCTTTGCCACCCAGCTCGAGATGGAGCTTCTTCATCTTCGGCGCCGCCAGTGAAGCGATCCGCTGCCCGGTCGCCAGCGATCCGGTGAATGCGATGACAGGCACCTGCGGATGCAGCACCAGGGCCTCCCCCGCTTGCGCACCGTAGCCGGTGACCACGTTCACCACGCCGGGTGGCAGATGGGAGAAAGCCAGCTCCGCCACTCGCAGCGTGGTCAGGGGAGACAGCTCCGAGGGCTTGATGACCACCGTGTTGCCCGCTGCCAACGCCGGCGCCACCTTCCAGGCCATCAACAACAGGGGGTAGTTCCACGGGACGATGCAGCCCACCACCCCGTAGGGCTCCTTCAAGACGAAGTTGAACTGGCCCGGTGCCCCGGGGGGGATCAGCCGGCCGCGCTCATGCCGGCCGAGTTCGGCGTAGTAGTCGAAGGTGTCTTCCGTCCACACCAGCTCTTCGTCGTTCTCGGTGAGAGGCTTTCCCTCTTCCTGGGTGAGCAGGCGCGCCAGTTCGTCGTGGTGATGGCGCAGTCGCGAGGCGACCTGGTGCAGCAGATGGGCTCGTTCGGACGCCGGAGTGCGCTTCCAGGGCGGGTAGGCCCGGGCCGCGGCCTGCACCGCCTGGTCCACTTCGGTCGCGCTTCCAGCCGGAACCTCGCCCACGGGCTCTTCGGTCGCCGGGTTCAGGATCGGGATGGCCTCCAGTGAGGCTCCCCGAACCCGCTTCCCGTCGATGTACATGGGGATCATCCGTAACACCTGCAGATCAGGAGAAGCCGGCCTCCCGGCTTCGACAGGGGGAGGCGGCCGGCCACGGCGGGTAGATGGTATCCGCCCGGACGAGCGGCGTCAACTCTCGCCGTCCGGAGCCACCTCGTCCGGTTCGCTCTGGCGCCACTCATACTGCATCTGGCGCGCCGTCTTGTGGGCCAGCTCTTCCCCGGCCAGCCGGCCGACCAGGTGGAGGCTCATGTCGATCCCGGCCGAGATCCCGGCGGAGGTGACGACCTGACCCTGGTCGACCCAGCGTTGCCGCTCCACCACCCTGACAGTCGGGAACATGCGGTGCAGTTCGCCGATGTCTTCCCAGTGGGTCGTGGCGCGCAATCCGTCGAGCAGGCCCGCCTGCGCCAGCAGGAAAGCCCCGGTGCAGACGGAGGCCGTGATCCGGGCGGCCGGTGAGACCCTGCGCAGCCACTCGGCGGCGTCGAGGCGCGTCAACTCACCATCGATCACGCCTCCGGGCACGATGACCACGTCCAGGCGGGGATGGTCTTCAAGCCCGAAGGATGGCTGAACCCGCAATCCGCCCCGTGCCACCACCGGGCCCGCTCCCTGTGCGACCGTCGTCACCACAAACGGGGGCGGGCTGGGAGGCTCCTGACGCCCGTGGATCCGGGCGGCGGTCGAGAAGACCTCGAACGGTCCGGCGAAGTCGAGGACTTCGACTCCGTCGTAGAGGTAAATGCCGACGGTCCAGGTCATGCCAGCTCCCCTGCGTGTTGTATCCGGCGGTCCGTCACCGTCCTCAGGTCCACCGTTCCATGGCAGCCAGATCGTCCATCCGACAAATCGGGCAACGTGGCGAGGCGGGCTCGACCGCGGGTGGGGGGAGCGACGCTCCCCCCACCCCGGAGATACCCCACACTTTCACCGGCGTCAACCCGGGCCGGGGGCAGAGGTCAGGTCAGGTCGGCCCGGCTGGCTGGCCGCCCGCTCACAGCCGGCGCGTCTCGCGCGTCAGCCGGTTGGCCAACAAGATCGGGATCGTGGTGATCGCGATCACGAACAAAGCCACCACGTTCGTCACCGGCCGCTGCCGGGGTCGCGTGAGCTGACTGAACATCCAGATCGGGAGCGTTTGCTGCTGGCCGGCCGTGAAGGTGGTGACGATGACCTCGTCGAAGGACAGGGCGAAGGCCAGCACGGCGCCGGCCAGGAGGGCCGTGGCCAGTTCCGGCAGGACGATGAAGCGAAACGTCTGGAAGCTGTTGGCGCCCAGGTCCATCGACGCTTCCATCTGGGATGCGCCCATGCGGCGGAAGCGCGCCAGAACGTTGTTATAGACGATGACCATGCAGAAGGTGGAGTGACCGATGATGATCGTCCAGTAACTGAACGGAACGTCCAGGAAGCCGAGCGCCGAACGCAGGGCGACCCCGCTGACGATCCCGGGGAGCGCCAGCGGGAGAACCAGCAGGAACGAGATGGCGTCCCGTCCGAAGAAGCGGCTGCGAGAAACGGCCGCGGCCGCCAGGGAGCCCAACACCACCGCCGCCAGGGTGGCCACCAGCGCCACCCGCAGCGAGAGCCCGAGCGCCTGCCAGACATCCGGCCGCCGCCAGGCCACGGCGAACCACTGCGCAGTCACCCCGGGCAGAGGAAAGCGGAAGGTGGTGTCGTCGGTGGTGAAGGCATACAGGATGACGACCGCCATCGGCAGGTGAAGAAACAGGACCACCGCGATGGAAGCCAGCCTCAGCAGCACGGGGGATCTGCGGGAGGCCGGGTTAGAGCGCATCGAATGCCCCCAGACGCTTGGCCGCCAGCAGGTACGACGCCCATCACCACCATCGGCACGACGGTGAACGCCGCCGCCAGCGGGATGTTCCAGGCTGTTCCCTGGAGCGACAGGACCGCCTGACCGATGAAGAACGACGAGTTCCCCAGCGAGTAGGGCACCACGAAATCCCCCAGGGTGAGGGAGAAGGTGAAGATCGATCCGGCCATCACTCCGGGAACAGCCAGCGGCAGGGTCACCTTGCGGAAGGTCAGCCCGGGTCGTCCACCCAGGTCGGCCGAAGCCTCCAGCAGCGACCGCGGCACGCGCTGCAGGCTGGCCTCGATCGGCAGCACCATGTAGGGGAGCCAGACGTACACGAACACCACGAACATGCCCAGAAACGAAACCGAGAGCGACGGCCCTCCGATCACCGGCAGCCGCAGCGCACCTTCCAACAGCCAGTCCAGGCTCAGGGCATTGAAGAACCAGGTGGCGATGCCTTCCTTGGCCAGGATCAGCCGCCAGGCGTAGACCCGCACCAGGTACGACGACCACAGCGGCAGCAGCACGGCCAGGGAAAGCAGGCTGCGGGCGCGATCGGAGGCGTGGCGGGCGATGTAGTAAGCCAGCGGGAAGGCCAGGGTTGCACAGGTGAGGGTGACCGCCGCCGCCATCAGGATCGTGCGAAAGAAGATGTCGAGGTTGGCGGGATTGGTCAGCTCGAGGTAGTTGGCCAGAGTCAGGGTACGCACCACCTGGCCGGTGAACGAGTCGAGCCAGTAGAACGATTGCAGGATCAAGGTCGAAAGAGAACCAAGGTAAACCGACACCAGCCAGAGCAGCGGGATCCCCAACAGCAGCAGGATCACCAGGACCGGCCGCCGGTACAGGGCGGTCGAGATCCGGTTGCCCAGCCGGCGGCTGCGTTCTGCTTGCGAGCCAGGAGCGGTCGCGGGGTCTCTCATGCTCAGCGCTCAGTCGGCCAGGCGCCGGTTGTGCGCCCGGTCCCAGGTCAGCCGGACACGCCGGCCGCGTGCGGTGTGAACGTCCATCGAGGTCGTCTTCAGGTTCTGCTGCACCACGGTCAGGTCGGTTTCGGAGTCGAGTTCCACCAGATAGCGCGTGTACATCCCCAGGTAGATCACGTCGCGCACCAGGCCCTCCACCTGGCACTGGTCATCCCCGGCGGTGGGACCGTCGAGGGGCCCCAGGTGAATCTTCTCCGGCCGCACCGTTACCGGCTGGGGACTCCCCGTCAGGCGGCGAGCCCACTCGCCGCGGAGCATGTTCGACACTCCGACGAACCCGGCCACGAACGGCGTGGCGGGGGTTTCGTAGAGCTCGGCCGGGGTTCCCACCTGCTCCACCCGACCGGCGTTGAAGATGGCGATGCGGTCGCTCATCGCCAGGGCTTCCTCCTGGTCGTGGGTCACGTAGACGAAGGTGATGCCCACTTGCTGCTGGATCGATTTGAGTTCCACCTGCATCTCCTGCCGCAGCTTCAGATCGAGGGCCCCCAGCGGCTCGTCGAGCAACAGCACCCGCGGGCGCAGCACCAGCGCCCGCGCCAGGGCTACGCGCTGTCGCTGCCCCCCGAGAGCTCGGAGGGCTTGCGGCGCCCGAGCCCCGGCAGGCGAACCAGGTCGAGCATCTCGTCCACCCGTCGCCTTCGCTCCGGGATCGGGACCTTGCGGATCATCAGGCCGTAAGCGACGTTGGCCGTCACATTCATGTGCGGGAACAGAGCGTAGTCCTGGAAGACGGTGTTGACGTCGCGCTCATAGGGCGGCAGGCGCGAGACGTCCGTCCCGAACAACCGGATCGAGCCGGCGTCGGGCACCTCGAAGCCGGCCACCAGGCGCAGGCAGGTGGTCTTGCCGGATCCCGACGGTCCGAGCATGGTGAAGAATTCCCCGTCGTGGATGTCGAGGTCGACCCCATCGACGGCGCGCACGTCGCCGAAGTGGCGGCTGACACCCTGGAAGCGGATGGCCGGCGCAGCTCCGTCGGCGGGCGCCCGGGCCGCGGACGAGGTCCGATCACGCCTGGGCCACCATGACGTGCTTGGTCACCTGGTAGTCGGCCACCGCCTCCGACGACAGGTCCTTCCCGAAACCGGATTGCTTGAATCCCCCGTGGGGGGTCTCCGAGGCCAGCGGGATGTGGTCGTTGATCCAGACCGTGCCGAATTCGAGCTCGGCCGCCAGGCGCATCGCCCGGCCCACGTCGCGGGTGAACACCGAGGCCGCCAGGCCGTAGATCACATCGTTGGCCAGGGCCACCGCCTGCTCCTGACCGTCAAAGGTCGAGACGGTCAGGACCGGGCCGAACACCTCGGCCTGGATGATCTCCGATTTCTGGTCGACCTCCGACATCACCGTGGGTTCGTAGTAGTAGCCGCGCCCCAATCGCTCGGGCGTCTTGCCCCCGGTCAGCACCCGGGCGCCGGCGGCGCGGGCCCGCTCGACGAAACCGACCACCCGTTCGCGCTGCGCCGCGGAGATCAGCGGTCCGACCTGGGTTTCGGCCTGGAACGGGTCGCCGACCTTCACCGCCCGCATCCCTTCCACCAGGGCCTCCCGGAAGGGCTCGTAGCGGCCCGACTCCACGTACACCCGGGTTGCGGCGGTGCAGTCCTGGCCGGTGTTGAAGGTCGCCGCCAGGACGGCCTTGGCCGCCGCCAGTTCGAGGTCGGCGTCTTCGAACACCACCACCGGTGCCTTGCCGCCCAGTTCGAGATGAACCCGCTTGAGGGTCTTGGCCGCGGTCTCCATCACTCGCCGACCGGTGCCGGGCGAGCCGGTCAGGCTGACCATGCGCACCTCAGGGTGTTCGACCAGGGCCTGTCCGGTGTCGTTGCCGCCGGTGACCACGTTGACCACTCCCTCGGGAATCCCGGCTTCGGCGGTCAGCTCGGCCAGCCGCAGTGTGGTGAGCGGCGTGGTCGGGGCCGGTTTGAGGACCACGGTGCAACCAGCCGCCAGCGCCGGGCCGATCTTCCACACCGCCATCATCAGCGGGTAGTTCCACGGGGTGATCTGGCCGACGACTCCCACCGGCTCGCGCCGGAAGATCGAGGTGTAGCCGGCCATGTACTCCCCGGCGCGTGATCCGTGGGTGTCGCGGGCGGCGGCGGCGAAGAAGCGCAGGTTATCGATGGTGAACGGCATATCGGCGCCGCGGCTGACAAACTCGTACGGCTTGCCCGTGTTCTCCGATTCGAGGCGGCAGAGTTCGTCGGCGTGGGCTTCGAGCAGGTCGGCCAGCTTCCATAACAGGCGCGATCGCTCGCCGGGCGTCTTCTTCGACCAGCGGCCGTCGGCGAAGGCGGAAGCAGCCGCCCGGACGGCCCGATCCACGTCGGCGGGGCTGGCGTCGACGACGGTCGCCAGCTTCTTCTCGGTGGCGGGGTTCTCGATCTCCATGCGCCCCCCACCCTGCGAGTCCTGCCACTGCCCATCGATCCACAAGCGGTGGTCCATCGTCGCCCTCCCCGGGTGCCGACCTTCGCCGGATGCCTCCGTCGCCCACCCATGGTGAGCGACGGAGGCACTCCTTCGGAAACGGCACTCCCCGGCGCCGCTCCAGGGGACGCGGCGCCGGGGTCAAGCCGTTCGAGGTTAGCGCCCGCCGATCACGGCGATGTAGTTCGTCACCCACTCATGGTAGGGAACGCACGCCTGACTGCCGTCGGGGCAGGTGGTGGTCGGTGTCTTCCAGAAGTGGATCTTGTCGAAGTTCCCCAGCCCGTTCACATCGCAGCCCGTCGGCCCAAGCAACTCGTTGCCCTCGCAGGCTCCGAGCGCGGCCGGGACCGAGCCGAACCACGCGGCCAGGTCGCCTTGCAGCTTGGGGTTGATCGAGTGCTCCAGCCACATGTAGGCGCAGTTGGGATGCGGGGCATCGATGTGCATCATGGTCGAGTCCGACCAGCCGGTGGCACCTTCGACCGGGACCACACTGGCGATCGGGGCGCCCTGCGACTGGAGGATGTTGACCTGGAACGGCCACGACGAGGCCGCCACCACGCCTTCATTGACGAAGTCATCCATCTGGATGAAGGCGTCGTGCCAGTAGCGGTTGATCAGGGTCCGCTGCTGCCGCAGCAGGTCGAGGGCGGCGTTGAACTGATCGCGGGTCAGGGCGTAGGGATCGCTGATGCCCGAGTTCGGGGTTGTGGTACATCAGGTACAGCGCGGCGTCGGCGATGTAGATGGCGCCGTCGTAGGCCTCGATCCGGCCGGAGTTGCTCTGGCCGTCGTCGAGGGTCGTCTCCTCGAAAACCAGGCTCCAGCTGGTGGGCGGGGTGGTGATGGCCTCGGTGCTGTACATCAGCACGTTCGAACCCCACTGGTACGGCACGCCGTAGTGCTTTCCGTCCACGAAGTGCCAGGGGGCTTCCTTGAGGCGGTCATCGACCGTGTCCCACGACGGGATCAGATCGATGTTGATCTCCTGCAGCTTGCCGCCGGAGATCAGTCGATTGCTGGCGTCCCCCGAGGCGGTCACCACGTCGAAACCGCCTTCGGTCATCAGGGCCACCATCTCGTCGGAGGTGGCCGCCGTCTTGACCTGGACCATGCAGCCGGTCTGGGCCTCGAAGTCCGTGACCCAGTCGAAGGCCGGGTCGGTGTCGCCGCGTTCGATGTAGCCCGCCCAGGCGACGATATCCACCCGTCCTTCGCCCTCACCGACCGCTTGCAGCGGTCCGCCGGCCGACGGGGCGGCCGGTGCGGCGCAGGCCGCCAGCAGCAGGCTGACGACCACGCCCCCCCACACCATCTTTCTGTACGACTTGCTCACAGCACTCCTCCTTTGGCGATTGAGGTTGGCGGCGCCGCCCCGGATGGGGGCGGCGCCCAGGGTTGTTCGGTGCGTGTGCAGGTCTGGCGTTACAGGGTTGGTTCCGTTCCACCTCCCGGTAGGGGCGGGCCGGGCTCAGCCGCCGGCGGCCGCCTTGAACTCGGTCCAGATCCGGTCGTAAAGCTCGAGCGCCTCGCCCACATCTTCGATCCACTGGAGATGTGCGAAGGTCTCTTCGGTCGGGTAGATCCCCTCGTCTGCCAGGATCTCGGGGTCGATGAACTCGTAGGCCGCCTGGTTGGGGCTTCCGTAGCCCACGTACTCGGCGTTCTGGGCGGCGATTTCCGGATCCGACAGGTAGTTAATGAACACCATCGCCGTGTATTTGTTCTGCGATCCGACCGGGACGGCCAGGTTGTCCTGCCAGATGGTGCAGCCCTCGACCGGGATCACGTACACGATCCCCTCCCGCCCGCCGTAGTCGGGCAGGCCGGCCAGGATGGCGTCCCCGGTCCACATGTGGCCGATCACGGTTTCGCCCTGGACGATCAGATCGTCATTGGTCTGGCTGTCGTAGGCCTTGACGCAGTCGGCCTGCTCCACCAGAAGGTTCTTGGCTTCCTCCAGGTGAGCCGGATCGGTGTCGTTGATGCCGTAGCCCAGGTACATCAGGGCCGCCCCCAGAGTTTCACGCTGGTCGTCGAGCATGCTGATCTTGCCGCACACCTCCTCCGACGGTTCGAACACGGTAGCCCACGAGGCCACCGGGTCGGGGATCGCGTTGGTGTCGACGGCGAATCCCGAGGTTCCGAAGAAGTAGGGGACGGTGTACTCCTGGTTCGGATCGAAGTAGGTGTTGGTGAACTCGGCCCCGTAGTTGTCGATGCCGGTGATCACATCGAAATCCAGCGGTTCGAGCAGGCCCTCGTCGATCAGGGTCTGAACCATGTAGTCGGAGGGAACGATCACGTCATAGTTGGCGCCGCCCGCCAAGAGCTTGGCCAGCAGGGTCTCGTTCGAATCGAAGTTGTCTTCGATGACGGTCACCCCGCACTCCGCCTGGAAGGCCTCCAGGATCTCGGGGTCGATGTACTCAACCCAGGTGTAGAAGTAGATTTCGCTGGCCAGTTGCGACGGATCTCCGCAGCGATCGCTGCTGACGACCGGTCCGGGAGGTTCCGGCGGAACCGTGGTTTCCGGCGCCGCCGGCGCGCAGGCCGCCAGGGCCAACGCCCCCAGCGCCAGCCATCCGAGCCATCGATGTTTCATCATTGTCTCCTTTCGTGGGGCTGCCGGAAGCGGCAGCCTAGCGTCGCCGCTGGAGGACGAGCGACAGGATCACCAGCCCCATCGATGCCGCCAGCAAGACGGTCGACAGCGCATTGATCTCCGGAGTCACCCCGCGGCGGATCAGGCTGTAGATGTAGAGCGGCATGGTCGGCGAGGCCGTCCCGGCGGTGAACACGGTCACCAGGTAGTCGTCCAGCGACAAAGTGAAAGCGATCAAGGCGCCGCCCAGGATCCCGGGCAGCAGGAGCGGAAAGGTGATCCGACGAAAAGTGCTCCACTCGTTGGCTCCCAGATCCTGCGCCGCCTCTTCCAGGGTCCGGTCGAACCCGGCCAGACGGGCCCTCACGATCACATACACAAACGGGATGCAGAAGGCGATATGCCCGATGGTGATCGTCGGCAGACCCAGGGTCGGACGGGAGGCCAGCAGGGGCTCGAGCAGCGGGAACAGGGCCATGTTGAAGAACAGCAACAACGAGATGCCCATCACGATCTCGGGGATCACGATCGGCAGGTAGAGCAGCACGTCGAAGGAGGCCCGCAGGCGGAAGCGGTGGCGGTCCATACCCAGCGCGGTCAGGGTGCCGAAGACGGTCGAGACCAGCGTGGCCACCAGAGCGATCAGCAAGCTGTTGCGGGCCGCCCGCAGCAAGGGCAGGTTGTCGAACAGCCGCCGATACCACTCCAGCGAAAAGCCTTCCCAGAGGGCTACCGATCGGGTGGCGTTGAACGAGAAGATCAGCAAGACCACGATCGGCAGGTACAGGAACAGGAAGAGAGCCAGGGCGTTGCTGCCCAGGGCCAGCCGTCCCAACACCGCCGAGACGGGCCGCCGGCGGCGGCGCGAGCGACGGCGCGGTCATAACGGGCGGTCCCCTTCCTCCCCGGAGCGGAAGTACAACACCACCCCGGCGACCACCAGCACCATCAACGCCAGGGACATCGCCGATCCGAAGGGCCAGTTGCGGGCAACTCCGAATTGACGGTTGATCAGGGTCCCGATCATCTCGATCTTCCCGCCGCCCATGATGTCGGGGGTGATGTACGCTCCCACCACCGGGATGAACACCAGCACCACCGACGCCAGAACCCCGGGCAGGGTGAGGGGCAGCATCACTCGCAGGAATGCCCGGCGCAATCCGGCTCCCAGGTCGGCGGCGGCCTCCATCAGGCGTTCATCGAACTTCTCGACCGAGGCGTACATCGGGAGCACCGCAAACGGCAGATAGCCGTAGACCAGGCCGAGAACTACGGCGAACTCGTTGAACAGCAGGTCGAGCGGGGCCTTGATCAACCCGGCGGCAACCAGGGTGGTGTTGACCAGGCCGTCGGCCGACAGGAGCAGCTTGATCGCGTAGGTGCGCACCAGAAAGTTGGTCCAGAAGGGGATCATCACCAGGAGCAGCAGGGCGTTGCGGACACGGGGCGAGGTCCGGCTCATGAAGACCGCCAGGGGATAACCCAGCGCGACGCACACCCCGGTGACCACCAGTCCGATGCGGGCCGAGCGCCATAGGATTGCCATGTAGAGCGGGTCGACCAAACGCTGGTAGTACTCGAAGGTGAAGACCAGGGGGGTGCGCACCCCGCCGGCGCGCCCGCGTTCGACCAGGCTGATCACCACGACGATCAACAACGGCAGGGCGAAGAACAGCCCCAACCAGAAGCCCGACGGCACGACCAGCAAGGGCCCGCGGACGTTGCGTTTCGCTCGGGCCTTCATCCGGCCTCCCCGCCATTCCGACCGCCCGGGAAGACGCTGCCGGCGTCGTTCCGCCAGGAAACGACCACGGCGGCGCCGCGCTGCAGGCTGCCGCGCTCGACGAAGTGCTCGCTAGACCGGCGAATCGTGATCGGATGGCCGGCCGGTCCGCGCACCAGGACGATCGTGGTGGCGCCGGTGAAGACGATTTCTTCGACCACGCCCGGCAGGTGGTTCCAGTCGTCGCCGCCTTCGGTCGTGCCCACCAGCATGCGCTCCGGGCGTACCGCCAGCGTGGCGGGCTGGCCGAGTCCCAGCTCGCCGCGCCCCGCCACCCGAACCCGCCCTCCGCCATCGACCTCCAGGTCGACCATGCCCTGCTCCAGGCCGGCGACGGTGCCGGGTAGGAAGTTGGTTTCGCCGATGAAATCGGCCACGAACTCGCCCGGCCGGGTGTTCATAGATTTCCTCGGGCCCGCCCGACCTGCAGCAACCGGCCGCGGTTCATCACCCCGATCCGGTCGGACATGGTGAGCGCTTCTTCCTGGTCGTGGGTCACGTAGAGGAACGTGATCCCGACCCGCTCCTGCAGCGCCTTGAGCTCGAGCTGCATCGCCTTGCGCAGCTTGAGATCGAGCGCGCCGAGCGGCTCGTCGAGCAGCAGCACCTGCGGCCGGTTGACCAGGGCCCGCGCCAGCGCCACCCGCTGCTGCTGGCCTCCCGAAAGCTGCCGCGGCCGGCGCTTCTCCAGGCCCGGCAAGCTGCACCATCTCCAGCGCCTCCTCCACCCGCCGGCGGATCTCGCCCTTGGGCACGCTGCGCCATCTCCAGGCCGAAGGCGACGTTCTCGAAGATCGTCATGTGAGGAAACAGGGCGTAGTTCTGGAAGACGGTGTTGACCGGACGACGAAAGGCAGGGATCGTCGTCCTGGCGCTTGCCGCCGATCCAGATTTCGCCCTCGATCGGGCATCTCGAAGCCGGCGATCAGACGGAGTGAAGTCGTCTTGCCGCAACCGCTCGGGCCGAGCAGAGAGAAGAACTCCCCGTCGCGAATCTGGAGGGTCACCTGATCGACGGCGACCACCTCGGCGAAGCGCTTGGTCACGTTCCGCAACTCGACCAGGTACCCGGCGGAAGCGGAATCAGGCGGCATCCGTGTCTCCTCCGAGACGGTCTCGCTCCAGACCGCCGGGCACCGGCGATCGGGCAGGGACCCCGCCTCTCAGGAAAACAGACGGCCGCCAGGCATTGCGGCGGCCGTGCGCGTTCGGATTAGTTCCGGAGGTCGGCGTGGCGCCTCCACGGGCCCCCCGGGGACGGGAGATGGCCGAGGTGTTCCCAGTGGTCGATCATGCGACGAAAGTCGCTCCGCCGGACCACCGCGGGACGCCGACGGGCGCACAGGAAGCGGATTCCGACACTGTTTTCCGACCGGAAGGACGGAAGGAATGATAGCCGAAACCCGGACTCGGGTCAATCGGAGGGACAAGTCCGACCGCCCCCTCGCCGAGGCGCCGGGACGAATCCGGCGGCCTTCGACTCGGAGCGGGGCGTGGGCGGACCAGGAGCCTCAGTCGAGCGAGCGGCAGACCTCGAACACGCCCTCGACCCGCACCAGGTGTTCCGACCAGGTGTAGGAGGGCGTGCCGCGGGAACGCAGATACACGGGATAGGCGTCGAGGTCGGCCCCGATCCGGTCGAGGGCGCGAAGCGCCCGGTGGACCCCAAGGTGCGTAGACGGCCATGCCAGCCGCTCGGTCCTTCGCCGCAGGTCGTGCCGCCGACACGCAAGGTCGGCCAGCAGGCGCTGCTGCTCCGCGGGGGCGGCCTGCTGCGCCAGGGCGACCAGCGCCGGGACCGCGTCGTGGGTCAGGGTCGCCAGATAGCCGGCGTCGAGATCCCCGGATTCGGCGTAGCGGGCGGCGTTTTGCTCGACGATGAACCCGTCCACATTCATGGCGGCCAGGGTCAGGGTGAAACCACCGGCTACCAGAAGGGAGGCCGGAGCCAGGGCCCGCAGCCGTCGCCCCAGGAGCAGCACCAGAAACACGACGAACGAGGCGGCCAGCCACACGATCGCCGCATGGGAGTACGTGCGCAGCCGGCTGAAACCATAGGCGAGTTCGTACAAGACCAGCCGCTGGTAAGCCGACAACAACATCACGCCGACCATGACCACGACCCCGGAGCACAGCCCGAAGAAGACCGGCCGGGCCCCTGGCGAGTCGAATCGACCGACCGAGGCCAAGGCGAAGATCATCCCCAGGGCCAGGAAGGCCACCGCGATCAATTCCCCGAAGCCGCGCCGGGCGTAGTCCGAATAGGTGTAGCCGGCGGCGTGGATATTGGCCTCCCCGCCGAACAGGTAGGCGAACTGCACCACCACAAACGCTACGAAGACCGCCAGCACCAGCCCCAGAACGATCGAAACCTCGGTGAATCCGAGGAACGGGCGTACCAGCGGCGGGTCTTCCCCGATCAGCCGCCGGTCGCCCGGCGGCCGGATCGCGGCCACGGTCGCGCCGAGCAAGAAGATCCGCTGCGGCCAGGACCACAGTCGCCCGTCCCGCCCAGTCGGCCAGACGCTCCAGGTCGATCCAGCGCAGGGCCTGCCTGACGTAGTCTCCGAACACCAGGTCGGCCGCGCTCAGCAGCGCCAGGAAGACCACCAGGAACGGCAGCGCCAGGAGCAACCCTCGCAGCACGGAAAACGCAGTCCGACGGCCACCCCGCTCGCGGACGGTGCGCCGCCACGCTTCTCCGGCCACCGGCCAGGGTCGAATCCACGATTCGACCGGAACCCACAAGAATGCCACGGCACCATCCGTCCAGCCCATCTGTCCCAGGCGGCCGAATCGGAAGGACCGTACGAAGAGGGACAATACCAGGAGCAACAGGAACAGGCTCAGGACGACCGTCAGCGGCTCCTGACGAAAGCCGACGACCGCGGCCAACCCAAGGGCAGGCAGAGCCAGGACGACGGCGGAGGTCGAAACCGGGGCCCGCGCCACACGCCCGGCCAGGAAGGCAGCGGCCAAACACAGGCCGGCCCATAGAACCACCGAAAGCCCAAGGGGATGCCCGTAGAACAACACTTCAACTCCGACTCCGAGGCCCAATCCGATCAGGGTCAGAACTACGGGATTGGCCTCCAGGCCGGCCGGCGAGGAACTGGCGGTCGTTTCGGGATCGTTGGACATTGTTCCTCCTGAGGATACGCCGCTGTTGCGGCTCGAGTCAGGTTCGCTTCGTCGATCTCACAGCGTGCCGAATCGCCCACCCGATGGCGCACAGCGCCCCCCATCCGAGCCACATCGCCGAGTGACCCATCAACGCCCAGGGGCCCAGAGTCATCCGCAGGAGAAACTCAGACGGGCTGCACGGGTAGGCGGCCACGTCGACCGGCGCCCCGGGACACAGGCCGGTGGTGAGCACCTCCGGCAATTCCCACAGGACGGCCGTGGCGGAGACCAGCACCGGCGGCAAGACAAGGAGCAACCACGGGCTTCGACGACCCAGACGGTTCGCACCCACCGCTCGGGTATATCCGGGCGGCCCTTGCTAAGCCTATCCCCCGACTCCCGAGCGCTCGCATAACCTCTCAATCCCTCTCCCCCACACCAGCGGGGGCGGCGCCAGCGGGCAACGAGCCGGGCTCGCGCAGCTGGCGCGAGCCCGGCAGCAGGGATCGATAGAGGTCCACCCCGGCCGCCGATGTTCGCCGACCGGAGCTCTTCGTCAGACCCGGCGGGTCAGCGTTTGCGGGTTCCGAGCCCCTTGGACTCGTCGTCGGAGCCCTTACCCAGGCTCGCGATCCCCCACAACAGCACCGCCCCGCCGGCGCCCACACCGAACGCTCCCAGCGTGCCTCCACCATCCACCCAGTGGCCGATCAGCGCAAACGTTCCCATCAGCCCCAGGATCGAAGCGGTGGCCAGCTGCCAATGGAATTGCTCGGGCTTGATCGTCTGGAGCACCAGCCAACCGGCGGCCAGGCCGAAGAGCAGTCCGCCCAGCAGGCGGAGCAGATACCCCAGGATCGCCAACACTTCGATAAAGTCCATCGTCCGTCCTCCGGCAACAGGTTGGGCACAAGTATAGGTCTCTCTGCGAGGCAGGGCCACCCCGGACCTCGGTCCTCCCCGGCCCGGGTGGTATCATGGGCACGCAATGAGCGGCCGACGTCCTGCCAGCTCCCAGCGGAAGCCGCGACGGATGAACACGCAGCAAATCGTGCTGACGGTCATCGGACTTCTCGTCATCGTCGCCTTCCTCCTGGGCAGCCTGGCCACCCCCTGAATCGTTCCCCGAGACGCACCGGCACCGGACCGGGAAACCCGCCCGGGACGGTCGGGTTTGCTCGCCGACAAAGCTCGGCGCCGCAAGGCGATAGCTGTCTGTAAGGCCGCCGCCTCCGGAGGTGCGCTACACTTGCTCCGGGCGGCAATCCGCCACACTTGAGGAAAGGAGGCAAACCCCATGCTGTATCTACCGAAGGAAAAGGGCCAGGGTCTTGTTGAATACGCGCTGATCCTTGTCTTGGTGGCCGTCGTTGTGATCGTCATCCTGGCGCTCCTCGGCCCTGCGATCGGCAACGTCTTCAGCAACATCGTCAGCCAGATCTGACATTCCCTGGTGGGAACGCAAAGGAGCCCCGTCCAACGGCGGGGCTCCTTGGTTTTCTTCGCGAGAAGCCGGCCCGGGGCTTCTTCCCGCTACGGGAAGCGGGGAAGCACCGTTGCCGGGGTCGGGACGGGAACGCGATCGCCCGGTCGGATCTCGGCCGGACCGCCCTTGAAGCCCCCCTGGAAGATCCCCACCGGGGTGCCCGCTTCCAGGTACTTGCGGTCGAGGTGGGCCTGGCCGAGCAGGAACCCCTGGCGGTCGACGGCACACGAGGTAACGAAGCCGATCACCCGGCCGCGCCGGTCGACCACCGGATCCCCCCCATGGGCCATGCGGACGCCCTTCTCGTCGAACCGGAAGCGTGTGACTTCCCCCTGCCGCCCCTCTTCCTGGCGAAGGTAGCCCGCACGACCGATGAACCACGGCTTGTACGTCTTGACGTACGACCCAAAACCGGCATCCCCCACCCCCAGAGCGTGGGGACCAGCCATCTCGTTTCCATAGAGAGGCAGACCGGCTTCGGTGCGCAGGGAATCGCGCGCTCCCAGGCCGGCGGGGCGCAGCCCGTGGGCCTCCCCCGCCCGAAGTAGCGCCTGCCACAGGCCGACGCTCTTCTCCGGATGGACGAACAACTCGAACGCGACCCGCTCTCCGGTGTAGCCGGTGCGGCTCACCACCAGGTCGAAGCCGCCCAGGACAACCTCCGCCACACCGGCCCACGGCAACCCCCGCAAGCGGGCGCCAGTGGCCGGCTCGGCTCCCAGCGCCAGAAGGATGTCAAGGGAGCGCGGACCCTGGAGAGCCAGGTCCACCCGCCGATCGGCGCCGCTGGATTGCGCCCGCAGGTCGCGCAGGCGAACCCCCAATCCGAAGGCCTTCGACCCGGGTCGGTCCCGGTCGACCAGGACCTTCGCCTGGCGAACCGCCTCCAACCAGGCCCAGTCTTTGTCGTCGTTGGATGCGTTGACCACGATCAGATAGACCTGCTCGGCGCGGCGATAGATCATGGCATCGTCGATCACCCGTCCGTCGGGGTCGAGCAACTGGGTGTAATGCGATTCGCCCACCGCCAGGGAGGCCACGTCGTTGGTGAAAGTCGAGTCCAGGAACGCCGCCGCCTGCGGCCCTTCGGCCTGGTAGACACCCATGTGGCTGACATCGAAGAGGCCGGCCGCGGTGCGCGTGGCCTGATGCTCCTCGACCACCGAGCTGTACCAGACGGGCATCTCCCAGCCGGCGAAGGGAACCATCTTGGCACCCATGGCGCGGTGGACATCGAACAGCGCCGTCTTTCGCAGAGGCGCTTCGCCCGGCGGGCTCCAGGTGAAGTCGGGCAAGGGGTCCGGCCCACGGCCGCCCACGCCGATGTACCAGGGCTTGTCGTCCGGGGCCGGCGCCGCAGCCTCCGGCGGTTGTTCGATCCCGTCCGCCGACCGGACCACCGCCGGGCCCGGGGACTTGCGCAGGAGGTCAGCCCCGTCGATCGAAACGAAACCATCGGACAGATCACGCAGCCAGGTGGCGGCCAGCGTTGCGGTCGCTGAGGACACGGTCAGGCCCCACCCAGACCGGGTGCGCATCAGCACCGCGTCGACGACCGCCTCCGGAGTGGGGATTCGCACTTTGGCAGGGGCGCCCTCGATCAGATCTTCCGGCCGGACGTTCGTGGCCCATCGCAGCAGGGCTTCGGCCGCCGGTCCGGCGAGTTCGAGGCGGGCATAGGCCTCCTGCGGCGCCGGGTCGGCCATCCCGTAGAAATGCGGATAACCATGGCGGGACTGTTCCCGATCCGCGCCCGCGTGGTCCGCCATCTCGGCCACCTCTGCCCGCACCCGATTCAGGATGCCGAAGTCGACCTTCGCCCGCAAGGGTGACCCCTTGCGCACGGGCTGTCGATACGGCCGGCAAGCGAACAGCAGATCCGCGATCCGGTCGGCCAGATCCCGGCAGCGCGCTTCATCGAAGCCGCGCTGGGTGATCCAGGGGGTTCCCAGGCGGATGCCCGACGGCTCCGCCGCCGACCGGTCTCCGGGGATCGTGTTGCGGTTGACCACGATCCCGGCCAGGTCGAGGATGCGGGCCGCCTGATCGCCCGACAGTGGCGTTCCGTCGGCGGCGCGCACCGAGCCGCAATCGAGATTGGTCATGTGGGTCTCGGTGCCGCCGAAAGGAATCCGCAGATCCCGCTCCTGAAGGCGACCGGTGAGAGCAACGCAGTTGCGCACGATCTGCGCCTGCAGTTGGCGAAAGGCGGGGGTCGTCGCCAGCCGGAAGGCGACCGCCTGGGCCAGCATGGTGTTGATGTGCGGGCCCCCCTGTTCGCCGGGAAACACCGCCCGGTCGAGCGCCCGCGACAGCTTGCGTGAGGCGGTCAGGATGACTGCGCCGCGGGGACCGCACAACGACTTGTGGGTGGTGAAGGTCACGACGTCGGCGATACCGACGGGCGAAGGCACCACCCCGGCCGCCACCATTCCGGCGATGTGGGCGATGTCGGCCAGCAAGTAGGCGTCGACGCTGTCGGCGATCTGCCGGAAGCGCTTCCAGTCGGGCACCCAGGGGTACGAGGAGTAGCCGGCGATGATCACGCGTGGCCGGTGTTCCCGGGCCAGCGCCTCGACCGCGTCGTAGTCGATCCGCTCGGTCTTGGGATCGACCCCGTAATGAGACGCCCGGTACAGCCGGCCGGAGCGATTGGCGGGCGATCCGTGCGACAGGTGCCCTCCATGCAGCAGATCCATCCCCAGAATGGCGTCGCCGGGCTGGATCAGAGCGTGGTAGACCGCGTTGTTGGCCGGCGCACCGGATAGGGCCTGGACGTTGATGAACAATCGATCCGGGTCGAGCCCATGGGTGGCGAACAACTCGGCACAGCGGCGCCGGGCCAGTGCTTCCACGCTGTCGGCGTATTCCACTCCCTTGTAGTAGCGGGGGTCCGAGGTGCGCCGGTACTCCGCCAGCCGCATTTCGTAGTCCAGGATTTCCGATTCACCGAGCCGCCGAGACTCGTCGGGCGGGTAGCCTTCGGCGTAGATGTTCTGGAAGGTCGAAGACAGTGCCTGGCGCACCGCTCGGGGCGCGGCGCTCTCGGAAGGGATCAGGATCAACCGGCGGTTCTGGCGTTCCGCTTCGATCCGGCTCAACTCGTCGACCGCCGGGTCTAGTTTCTCGAGCGGTTCGCGAAACAGGAAGTCGGGCATGGATCCTCCGGGGAGGGATCGCGTGGCGTGGGGTGGACTGGAAAATCATACTATGCCCGCCGTTGCGCGTTGAGCGACGGAAATCACGGCGCCGGCGGTCGTGTGGCCCGGCACGGGCTTGCGGGAGGTGCCGGGGAGGAAAGGCCGGATACTGCCCGTCGGCCTCGTCAAAGGCCGGGGATTTCTCCGCCGTTCCACACCCACAGGTCGAACAGGCCGTCGAGCTGACAGGCGCAACTGGCTTCCGCCACGCGCTGAAAATCGGAGGCGGCGGCGAACCCGTAGCGAAACGCGGCGTAGTAGTCCTTCAGAAACCGCCCAAAGGCCTCCGGGCCGATCTCCCCGCGCAGCGCGTCGAGGAACAGAGCCCCCTTCCAGTACACGAAGACGGCGTAGCTCCCAGGATCCGGGTATTCCCCCACCCCCAGGCCGATCGGCTGGGTCGGGTCGGGATGGGACCGTACCGAGGCCCGAAACATCGAGAGCAGCCCGGCGGCGGATCCGGGTCGGCCCTCGTCTTCGTAGTACAGCACCTCGGCGTAGGTGGCCAGGGCCTCATCGAGCCAGGGCTCGTGCAGTTGATCGTCGCCGATAAGCCCGTAGAACCACTGGTGGGCCACTTCGTGCACCGTCGGCTCGATCAACCATGCGGTCCCGAGGGTCCCGATGAACACCAGCCCCGGGTACTCGATCCCGCCGAAGGCGCCGGGCGCGTCGACCACGTCGAGCTCAGCATAGGGATATGGACCCACCAGGTCGTTCAGCAGGGCCGTCTGCTCCGCCGCGGCCTTGAGCATTTCGTCGGCGTCGTCGCGGTGCTCCGGGAGCGACCAGGCACGGACCCGCACTCCGTCGACCACCCTCTCGGTGTGTTCGAAGGGCCCCAAGGCGATGGCGAAGTCGCGCATCGGACCTGCGACGAAACGGGCCCGACTTGCCTCGCCGTCTTCGTCCCTGTCCACCTCCGTCCCGCTGGCGGCGAGCGCAAGTCCGGCCGGGAAGGTCACGTCGACCACGTAGTAGGCGCTGTCGGAGTTGGTGGTGTCGCCGCCGTCCGGCGCCGCTTCCACCTGCCACGAGCCGGCCACCCGACGGGGCACCAGCGGGTAGAAGGTCGGGGCGATCAGCACCCCCTCCGTGATCCCGAATCGCCTCGGCTGCGGCCCGCCGATGGGGCCGCGCCGGTGATTTGGAACGGAAGGCTGATGTCGAGGACGGATCCGGGCGGAGCCGGGCTCGGCAGGCGAAACCACAGAGCCACGCCTTCCTCGGCGGGTCGCCCCTCCAGGCGGATGCCATTGATCAGGGCCGTCCCTGCGAGCATGGTCGAGTGGTACTGAGGGTCGTTCGGCCAGAGCATCAGGGGGAGGTCTTCGATCGGCTTTCCATCGGGCACCACGAAGCGGATTCGAGCCTGCCCGTCGAGTGTCGCCTGCAGCGAACCGGGCTCGAAGGCGATCGTCACGTCGATCCAGTAGCGCGTCAGCCCGCCACCAAGGTCGGCGTCGGCGGCGAAGGCGGGCAGCAGCCCGGACTCGAAAGGCGCATCCGCGCCCGGTGGGATCGTCAGGGTCGGCAGGAGGGGGAGCGGCGTGGTCGTTGGCGGGAAGGTGTCGGGGGCAGGAGACGCAGGGGGCGCAGGCGCCGTGGTGGGCGAGGCCGTCGGCTGGGTCAGCCGGATCGGAGGCAGGGCAAGAAGCTGGCAGGCCACGGTGAGAGCCGCCAGACCTCCGATCCATCGACCCGGGGGTTGCGTTTGTTTCACCACCCCTCCGAGAAAGAAAGGGCGTCGGAGGCGACGCCGGTGTGGGCGGAACAGGACTCGAACCTGCGACCCCTTCTGTGTAAGAGAAGTGCTCTAACCAGCTGAGCTATCCGCCCCGCATCGATTATAGCCGCCAGGGCACCGACCCGCAGGACCGCCGGGCCCGCGGCGAGCGAATCGAGAAGTCGAAGCCGGTCCCTTCCCCGACCCGGTGGGACGGTTCACAGAAGCGGGGACGTTGTGTGCTATAGTCGCCGGCCACATCCCCCGTGCCCGATCGGACTTGTTGACCCCGGCATGAGCACCACCCTGATCTTCGGCCTGGCCGCGTTGGTGGTGGCCGTCCTGCTGTTCTGGGAGTTCTACGTCTGCGAAGGTACCCACCTGGGGCCTCGGGTGGTGATCGGCCTGTACGACCTGGCGGCGGGCGCCTACGACAAGATCAAACAGTTCGACCCCGAATGGGAACAGCGTTTCGTGGGTGAACCGATCGCCGGCGCGATCGAGAATCTGGACGGCGCCCGGGTCCTCGACGCCGGGGCCGGCACCGGACGGGTCGGGCGGGCCCTGCTGCCTCTGACACGAGCCTCGGCCCGCCTGACCTGCCTCGAGCCGTCCACGCGGATGCTGGCACGCGGCCGCAGGCTGGCGCCGGGAGCGCTCTGGGTGCGGGGCCGGGCCGACCCTCTGCCGTTCGCCAGCGACGCATTCGACGTGGTGGTCAGCCTGGAGCTGCTCGAGTTCACCCCGGACCCGCACGAGACGCTCCGCGAACTGGCGCGGGTCCTGCGGCCTGGAGGGAACCTGCTGGTCACCAATCGAGTCGGGGGCGAAGCGCGCTGGATCCTCGGCCGCACCACGCGCCGCGAGCGATTCCCTGAGCTGCTCCAGTCGCTCGGGCTGCGCGACGTGATCCTGTACCCCTGGCAGGTCGAGTACGATCTGGCCTGGGCTTGGAAACCCTGACCCATGCGCCTGGTCCGCTACCGCCGTGATCGGAAGGAAGCTCCCCGCTGGGGATGGCTGCGCGGCGACCACGTCGGCCCGCTCGACGGTTCCCCCTTCGGCCTGTTCCGGCGGGAGAAAGCCAGCCTGGGGATCGATCGAGTCGAACTGGTCGCCCCGGTCGAGCCGGGCAAGATCATCTGTGTGGGGCGCAACTACGCAGCCCACGCCGCGGAGCACGACGCCGAGGTGCCCGAACTTCCCCTGTTGTTCCTCAAACCGCCGAGCGCGGTGATCGGGCCGGGGCAGCCCATCCGGCTGCCGGCGGTGTCGCAACAGGTCGAGCACGAGGCCGAGCTGGCCCTGGTGATCGGCCAGGGCGGCCGACGCATCGCCGCCGAGGCGGCCGAGCGTCACTTGCTCGGCTTCACCGTGGCCAACGACGTTACCGCCCGCGATCTGCAACGGCGCGACGGCCAATGGACCCGGGCCAAGGGTTTCGACAGCTTCTGCCCGCTTGGTCCCGTGGATCGAGACCGAGTTCCAGCCGGCGGACGCGCTGATCACCTGCTCGGTCAACGGTCAGATGCGGCAGATGGCCTCCACCCGCGACATGGTGTTCCCGGTCGGGCAACTGGTGGCGTTCATTTCCTCGGTGATGACCCTGAACCCCGGAGATGTCATCCTGACCGGAACCCCGTCGGGGGTCGGACCGCTGGTCGACGGCGATGAAGTGACGATCGAAATCGAACACCTCGGAGCACTGACAAACCCGGTACGCGCCGAAGCGCCACCCGCCTAGGCCGCCGGTCCTACGGAGGCAATGATGGGGCTCAAGCCCGACCACTGGATCATCCGCATGGCGCGCGAGCAGCGCATGATCGAACCGTTCCAGGAAGAGCAGGTGCGCGACGGGGTGATCTCGTACGGGGTGTCGTCCTACGGTTACGACATCCGGGTGGCCGATGAGTTCAAGATCTTCACCAACGTGTTCTCGGCCGTGGTCGACCCCAAGCGCTTCGACTCCAAGTCGATGGTCGACTACCAGGGTCCGGTGTGCGTGATCCCGCCCAACTCTTTTGCCCTGGCCCGGACGGTGGAGTACTTCCGGATTCCACGCAGCGTGCTCACCATCTGTGTGGGCAAGTCGACCTACGCCCGCTGCGGGATCATCGTCAACGTGACCCCCTTCGAACCCGAGTGGGAAGGGTTCGTGACCCTGGAGATCTCGAACACCACGCCGCTCCCGGCCCGCATCTATGCCAACGAGGGGATCGCCCAGGTGCTGTTCTTCGAGGGCGACGAGCCGTGCCGGGTGTCGTACGCCGACAAGCAGGGCAAGTACCAGAAACAGCAGACCATCGAGTTGCCCCGGGTGTGACTGCTGGGCCCCACGGGCCCGCTCCGGAAGACGACGGTCGGCGCGGCAGGATCGGACGAAGTCCCGCCAGCACCGGTGGTGACCGGAGCCGGTGGCAGACCCCGTGATAAGCTTCCCCAGGCCCCATGACGTCCCCGGCTTCCTTCGTCTCCACGATCCTGGCGCTCACCGATGACCTGTTCCTCGTGCCCCGGCTCGAAGATGCGGCGCGCGCCCTGGGCTGGAGGCTGGAGGTCGGCGGGAGCGAAGGCGACGAGGAGCGTCCGGCCCGCCCGGTTCGTCTGACCGAGCCGCTGGAGGGCGCCGAAGCCGACCTGGTGCGGAGGCTGGCCACGGATCCACCGGCCCTGATCCTGGTGGACCTGGCCTCCACCGCGATCCCTTGGCGCAGCTGGATTCCAACCCTCAAGACCTCATCGACCACCCGGCGAATCCCGATCCTGGCCTTCGGCCCGCACGTGGAAGCGGACGCCCTCGAACAGGCACGGGCGCTGGGCGCCGATCGCGTGGTGACGCGGGGCGAACTCCAGAAACACTTGGGCGAGTTGTTGCGAGGCGAGGCCCGTCCGCCCGACCACGCCGCGATTCGCGACGGCTGCGCTCTGCCGATACCCGAGCCGGCCCGGCGCGGGCTCGAAGCCCTTGCCGCCGGAGACTACTTCCAGGCCCACGAGCATCTGGAACGTGCGGTGTTGGACGAGCCGGGCCCGGAGGGGACTGTCTTTCGAACCCTGCTCCACCTGGCGGTCGCCTGCCTGCACACCGAACGCGGAAACTGGCGCGGGGCGCAGAAGATGCTGCTCCGTATGCGGCCCTGGCTGGCGCAACTCCCCGAGGAATGCCGTGGCCTCGAAGTCGCCAGCCTGCGCCAGGCCCTGGCCTGGCTGCAGGGCTTGCTGGATCGCTGGAACGAGTCGGGGGAGGCTCCGCCGCTGCCTCTGCCGCCGCCGAAAATCAAGACCTCGCCTCGCCCCGGACGAGCCCAGGGATTCAGCCCCGGGGCGCCAGCCGCAGGATGACGTCCCGCCAGGCGACGGCCGCCGCCGGCGCCAGAAACGGCGCGACGCGTTCTCGCCCGGCGAGACTCAATTGTTGGGCCACTGCCTCTTCCACCAGAAGCGTCAGGCAGGCGGCTCCCAGGCCGCGCGAGTTCCCGGACTCCACCAGGTAACCGGCGGGCCCGACGATCGCCTCTGCAAGGCGGTTCCTGATCCCGGCTACAGGCGTCCCGGCCGCCATCGCCCATCGCAGGACGACCGCACTGGCAGAGTCGCCAGTATGAAGCACCGCTCCTGCGCGTGCGACCGCCTCCGGCCAATCAGCGTCCGTCACGGCAACGGTCTTGACCGAGTCGTCAACCCGGAAGTGGGAGGCCAGCTGGTTGACCTCAGCGGCCTGGCGCGCCTCGAGGCCCGCTACCACCAGAGAGCAGGTGTCCCCCAGAGAGCCTTCCACCCAGGTCCATGCAGAAAGCAGCAAGGATAGGCCGGCGCGCGGCGGGCAGATCGCCAGGACGTACTGGTCGGTGGATCCCGGCCAGGATCGGACCGGATCCGACCTCCCGGCCGCCGCGAACCCGCGAGGCACGAGGGGAGGCACGCGAGTCTGGCCTGGCAAGTCCGGTCCGATGGGCACATCCGTGGGTCGAACCAGGGCCGCCGCACCGCCCAGCGCGGCCAGCGCCAGAGCGTCGAAGAAACTCCGGCGTCCGCCGGGGATGTCGGTGGCATCCCAAACGGCGACCATCGGCGCCACGCTCATCAGGGGCGCTGAGGCGTGGGGGAAGAACCCCACCTGTGCGCCCAGCCTGACCGCCGCCCGAGGGAACGTCCACTGATCGAACCTCGCCTCCCCCAGTCGGGAGGCGGGGAGTTCCAGATCGTGGCGGAGACGATCCAGATCTTCCGGAAGATCGACCTGCGCCGGGAGGAACAGAGAAATCTCCAAGTCGGCCTGCGAAGCCAGGCTGCGGACGATTTCCTGAACCTGGAGTCGCGTCGGAGCCGACCCGCCAACCAGGGTCCGCCCATTGACCGCAACCCGCACGGGTCGAGAGGCTGACAGAGAGGCCATCCGAAACCAGTGTAGGAGGCCCACCGCAGTGGCGTCAAGCCGCCTGTGGCTCGGTTAGAATGCGCTCGCATGATGGGTCATCCGTATCTCGACGAAGCACGTCAGTTGCGAGCCCGCGAGTATGCGACTCTGCGACGCCGTGTCGGCCTGCTGCAGATGGGCCTGAGCCTGGCATTTCTTACCGCCTGGGTCGTCTCCGGGATTTCCGATCGCCTGGTCCGGGCGGCGACCGAGGTGGAACCCGCTTGGCCGATCCCGCTGCTGGCCGTCGGAGGATCGGTGTCGGTGGTCTGGTCTTTGGTTTCCGTGCCGCTCGGCTTCTACGCCGGGTTCGTCCTCCCCCATCGCTACGGACTTTCCACCCAGACGCTACGTCTGTGGCTCACGGACAGTTCCAAGAATCTGGCCGTCGGCCTCCTGCTCGGCGTGCCCGTTCTGATCAGCCTGTACGGGGCGATGCGCCTCTGGCCGGAGATGTGGTGGTTGGCCGCCGCGATCGGCCAGGTCGTGTTCGTGCTGCTGCTTTCCGTGCTGGCGCCGGTGTGGCTGCTGCCGATGTTCTACAAATTCAAGCCGCTTCGCCAAGAGCACGCGGAGCTCGCCGATCGGCTTGCCCGTCTCTCGGAAGCCGCCGGCCAGCGAGTGCGCGGGGTCTTCGCCTTCGACATGAGCCGGCGCACCCGAGCCGCCAATGCGGTGCTGGTCGGATTGGGCCGGACCCGGCGCATCCTCCTGGGGGATACCCTGCTCGACGAATTCCCTCCCGATGAGGTCGAAGCCATCCTGGCCCACGAGTTGGGCCATCATGTCCATCGCGACATCCCGATCGGGGTCCTGGTCCAGGGCCTGCTGATGGGAGCCTGGCTTCGGCTGACCGCCGGCGCTCTGGAGACGGCCACCGACCTTCGGCTGATCTCGTCGATCTCCGATCCCGCCGGCCTGCCCCTGGTGATGTTGGCGATGAGCGTCCTGGGGACGATCGGCGCTCCATTTCAAAACGCCTATTCCCGCTGGCGCGAACGCCGAGCAGACGCCTTTTCCCTGAAGCTGACCGGGCGGCCGCAAGCGTTCGCCGACGCCATGACCCGCCTGGCCAACCAGAACCTGGCGGAGGCCAACCCCCCGGCCTGGGCCGTCACCTGGTTCGGCACGCATCCCCCTCTTGCGGAACGCCTCCGATCGGCCGGGAGCAACAGCTCCCCGCCGGGACCCTGACAGGGATTGTCTACCAGCTAGTGCTGAGGCTGCAGCCGCCGTCGAAGGAGATGACCAGGCGGTAACCGGGGTTCTGGTCGGGCCAGGTGAAACGAAGAAGTAGCGGCACGGTCGTCCCGGGCGGGATGCGCGTGTGCTCCCCGCCCATGGCTACCAGGCGCGGCGCCCCACCCTCGGGCGCGCCCGACTCGATCAGGGTCAGTCCCCCGAGAAGTACGTCTTCCAGCGTGTTGTCGATCGGCACCTCGAACTGGAGGTCGATCAGTCGCAGTTCTTCGGCCCGCCCGTTGTCGATGGTCCATCCAACTTCGTCGCCGATGCGACGGTAGCCGAGCAGGCCGATCCCGGGGCAGCCCTCCGAGATTGTGACGGTCGCGGTCGGCGCCGGGCCCTGGGAAGTGGGCGATGGTTCCGGCCCTCCGGCCACCGCTTCCACGATCGGGCTGGCCTCGGCGGCGGCTCCACCAGGGAGTGGTCGGGGCGAGAGAGCCACCGCCGCCACCGCTCCGCCCAACCCGAGGGCGACGACGGCGCCCAGCCCGAGCCAGAACGCCGGGGATCGTCGGCGATGCCTGGGCTCAGCCGCCCGTCGATGCGCTCCGGCTGGGGCGACGGCGATCTGAGCACCGGCGCTTCCCAGTTGGAGCCATTCGGCCTCGGTTTGCGGGGCGCCACTCACCGCGGCCTGATACGCCTGGTTCAGGGCCGCCACGCTCGAGAACCGGTCCTCGGGGATCTTGGCCAGCGCCTTCAGGATCACCTTCTCGACCGCCGGTGAGAGGTTCGGGTTGAACCGACCCGGCCGGGGAACCGGCTCCTGCAGGTGCATCAAAACGGTCGCCATCGGGGTGTTGCCTTCGAACGGCACCCGGCCGGCGGCCAGCTGATACATCACCACGCCCAGCGAGTACATGTCCGATCGACCGTCGACGCGCTTGCCGCGCCCCTGTTCGGGCGAAACATACGACGGTGTTCCCATCAACATGGAGCCGGTGAGGGTGTTCGAGCCCTCGATCAAGCGCGCCAGACCGAAGTCGGTCAGGAAACCGTTCCCGTCTTCCCCGATCAGGATGTTGGAGGGTTTGACGTCGCGGTGGATGATTCCATGTTGGTGGGCGAAGTCGAGGGCTTCGGCCACCTGGCCGATCCAGCGAGCGGCGTCGGCGTCGGCCACCCGGCGGCGCAGCATCCGATCGTGCAGAGTCTCGCCGGGAATGAACGGCATGACCAGGTAGACCAGGTTGCGCACTTCGTTGTAGTCGAGGACCGGGACGATGTGCGGGTGCTTCAAGACGTTCTTGACCAGCCCGGCTTCCCGGCGGAAGCGGCGGACGAACCGTCGATCGCCGATGGCGGTGCTCGAGAGGATCTTGACGGCGACGTCTTGCAGACTGCGGGTGTCGAGCGCACGGTACACCGTGGCCATGCCGCCCTGGCCGACCCGCTCGACCAGGCGGTAATGGTCGAGGATCTGTCCGACCAGGCCGCTCATCCCGGAACTCGCAGGGCGGGCTCCGCCAACGCGGCCCACACGTCCGCCGCATGGGAGAGATCCCTGAGAGCCGGGTCGCGCCGGGCTTGGTTCGAATCGAGACCGAAGGCCTCGAGCACCGGACGGCCCGACATGTCTTCGGGCAGCGTGAAGCCCAGGGCCCACAGGGCGGTCGCAGCGGTATCGGATACGGTCACCGGCGTCGTCAACTCGGTTCCGGCGACCACGCCCGGGCCCGCGACGATCCAGGGGATGGTCATGTCTTCCGGCGACGACCCCCCGTGCAGGGTCCCGTGACCTCCGTGGTCGGCGGTCACCAGGATCAGCGTTTCCTGGCGCAAGCCGGCCGCCTCCAGGCCGTCCAGCACACGGCCCACGGCCTCATCTGTGTTGGCCACCGTCCCGAGATAGAGCGGCGACATCCAGCCGCCGGAATGCCCGGCGGCGTCGGGCCCCGGGAAGTGGACGAACAATACGTCGAACCCGTCGGCGATCGACTGCACGGCCTGCTCGGCGACGGCGAAGTCGCCCCCGGCGATGTAGATGAAGCTGTCGGCCGTCCCCGGCGGCACAATGTGAATCAACTTCTGCTTCGAAACCACCAGCTCCGTTTGCATCCCGGCGGCGTATGCGATCGAGAACAGAGTTTCGGTCTGGATGGTGCCGCGGTCGGGGATGTAATCGTTCCACGTCAGGCCGTGCCGGGCGACATCGTACCCGGATAGCATGGAGCCGTGGGCCGGAAGCGTTGCTGAGGGCAACACCGTCTGGGCGTTGTACGAGATCGCGCCGGAGGCGGCCAGGTCCAACAGGCGCGGGGTTCGTCCCGGTTCGAGGGCATCCGGCCGGAGGCCATCGAGGCTGATCACCAGGACTCGCAGGGGAGCCGGCCTGGGGGTCGCGCTTGGGGTCGGCGTGTCCGAAGGGACCGGTGTCGCCAGCCGGGGCGTAGGAGTCCGGACGGGGGTGGAGGTGTCCTTGTCAGGGGGACGGGCCGACGGCAAGGTCACAGGTGCACAGCCGGCGGCCGCCAAAGCGACCGCCAACACGCCGCATGAGACCAGGCGGATCCCTCCCGCCGTCTTTCTTGTGATCCGGCTGCCGATCATCCAGGTGTCGCCTCCCGGGCGCGGCTTGATGCTATCACGCCCACCCGCCAGAGTTCCCGAGTACCGGGTTCCCACCCCGGCTGGGTCTTTCGCGGCGTGATGTGCGGGGCGGGCTGCTTTCGCCCGACGGCCGCTGTGTCTCGCTTGACTATCCGCAACGTATCGCCTAGGATAGTGGGGACGCCTGCACCCCCCGGCAACCCAAGACTTCAATTTGCCTGGCACCTGATCGGAAATCGCCCGGGGCCCTCTTTCGCTCCCTCTGGTTTAAGACGTGGGTCCCCGGATTGGAAAGGAGGAGGTGAGGCGGACGAACGCAAGTTGTCAAGAAGGCCCTGATCGTTATCAGGCAAAACTCCTGAGGAGGAGAAAACATGTTCCGTAGAAGCACTCTGTTTGTACTCGCTGTACTGGCGCTGGGCATGCTCCTGGCCGCGTGCCAGCCGGCCGAGCCCGTGGTCGTGACCCAGGAAGTGCGCGTGGTCGAGACCCAGGAAGTCCAGGTCAACGTTCCGGTCGAGTTCGTGATGGAATCGGCCCGCCTGGCGGCGGTCAAGTCGCGCGACCGCCTGATCTGCGGTGTGAACGCCTCGGTTCCGGGCTTCGGCTTCATCGACGCCAGCGGTCAGAACGTCGGCTTCGATATCGATTTCTGCCGGGGCCTGGCGGCGGCGATCTTCGGTGACGCCACCAAGGTCGAGTTCCGGACCCTGACGGCGGCCGAGCGCTTCACCGCCTTGCAGACCAACGAAATCGACGTGCTCATCCGCAACACCACCTGGACCATGTCGCGCGACGTGGAGCTCGGCACCGACTTCGGCCCGACCACGTTCTACGACGGGCAAGGGATGATGGTGCGGTCGGACAGCGGCTTCACCTCGCTGGCTGACATGGGCGGGGCCACGATCTGCGTCCTGGCCGGCACCACCACCGAGCTCAATCTGGCCGACGCCTTCAACACCCGCGGGCTGGACTACGAAGCCCTGGTGCTCGACACGGGCGACGCCACCGCCGCGGCCTATGACGAAGGCCGCTGCGATGGACTGACCTCGGACAAGAGCCAGTTGGCCGGCCTGCGCACCGGCCTGGCCGACCCGACCGCCCACATGATCCTGGCCGAGACGATGTCGAAGGAACCGCTGGGACCGGTGTGGGCCCACGGGGATCAGCAGTGGGGCGACGTGGTGACCTGGGTGGTGAACGCCCTGATCATCGCTGAGGAGAAGGGCATCACCCAGGCCAACGTGGAACAGATCGCCGCCAGCGACCCGGCGGATCCCGAGGTTCGGCGTCTGCTGGGCATCGAGGGCGAGTTTGGCGCGTTGCTGGGAGTGGAGTCCGACTTCGTCGTCGACGTGATCCGCGCCGTGGGCAACTACGGCGAGATCTACGAGCGTCACCTCGGACCGGCCGGCACCAACATCCCGCGCGAGGGTTCGTTGAACGCGCTGTGGTCGGCCGGGGGCATGATCTACGCCCAGCCGTGGCGCTAGTCGAGCAACACGAATCCTCGAACCGTGGTCTCGCTGCAGGGGCGACGCCAGTTTCGCCCCTGCAGCAGCCCGACTTGTAGAGGCACCACGAGCGGAGGGCGCATACCGGGAAGCCGGCAGGCGCCCTCCGCTGCCTTTCTCCTGCGATGACTGAGCGCGCCTCCCGCCGCTTCGAACCGTTCTGGCGCGACGACCGGGTTCTCCAGGTCGCCGGCCAGGTGGTGTTCGTGCTGGCGATGCTGGCCGTGGCCGGCTGGCTGGCGGGCAACCTGAACGACGCACTTCAGGCGCCGCGGGTTGAGCCTGAGCTTCTCCTTCCTGAATCGAACCGCCGGGTTCGCCATCACCGAGGGCGTCGGAATGGCGCGAACGGAGACCTACTGGCGGGCGTACCAGGTAGGTCTGCTCAACTCCCTGAGCGTGGTCGGAGCCGGGCTGGTGCTCACGACGGTTCTCGGCCTGGCAGCCGGCATTGCCTTGCTGACCCCCAACTGGCTGTTGCGCAACGCCACCCGGGCCTATGTCGAAGTGATGCGCAACACCCCGCTGCTGGTACAGCTGTTCTTCATCTACTTCGGGGTGGTCCTGGCCCTGCCGTCTCTGAAGGACCGGATCGAGATCGGCCCGCTGATCCTGAGTCAGCGCGGGGTCTGGCTTCCCCGTCCCGTGCCGCAGGCGGGATTCCCCTTGTGGGCCGGGGTCAGCCTCGGCGCGCTGATCCTGGCCGTCGTGGTTTACACCCGCCGACTCAGACGACGGCAGGCGACCGGTGAGGAGACGCGGCCCACCCTGTGGGCGGGCCTGATCGCGCTGGGAGTCCCGTTGGCGGCCTGGCTGGCGCTGGGGCAGGCTCCACTCGGTTTCGAGGCGCCGGTCCTCGACGGCCTGCGCATGGTGGGCGGAAGCCGGATGACCCCGGAGTATTTCGCCTTGCTGGTGGGCCTGGTGTTGTACACCGCCGCTTTCATCGCCGACATTGTGCGGGCCGGGATCCTGGCCGTGGCGCACGGGCAGCGCGAAGCGGCCCGCTCGCTGGGATTGTCGGAGACCTCGGTCCTGCGCCTGGTGGTGTTGCCGCAGGCGATGCGGATCATCATCCCACCCCTGATCAACCAGTACCTCAACCTGGCCAAGAACTCGAGCCTGGCCATCGGCATCGGCTACCTCGACCTGTACGCGGTATCGCAGATCATCTTCAATCAATCCGGACAAGCGGTGCAGGTGATCTCACTGCTCATGGCCACCTATCTGGGCATGAGCCTGTTGATCTCGCTGGTGATGAACTGGGTCAACCAGCGGATGGCGATCCCCGGGCAATGACACTCGAGCACGCCGAACGTTTCGGCTATCCCCCGATGGAGCGCCCTCCCGCCCTGGAGGCAGGCCCGCTGGCCTGGCTCCGTCGCAACCTGTTCTCCAGCCTGCCCAACGCCGTGTTGACGGCCCTGATGGCCGTCGCCCTGGGCGGCTTCCTGTGGGGCTTCCTGCGCTGGTCGATCGAGACGGCCAACTGGGGCGTGGTCACCGCCAATCTGCGAGTCATCCTGTGGGGTCGGTACCCGCAGGAAGAATTGTGGCGGCCGGTGGCGGCTACGGCCGCCCTGGCCGGATGGGCTTTGCTCACCTGGGTCGTGTGGCGGCAGCCCGACCGTAGCCGGTTGCGCTCAGCCGATGGTGCTCGGTTGGCTGGCCTCGCCGTTGGTCCTGGCGCTGCTGCTCCAGGGTTTCGATCTGCCTACCGTTCGAACGATCGCCAACAACCTCGGCTACTACCTCTATCGCCCGGAACTTCTTCCTTTGCTCGACGCCAGTTGGCGCGGCCCGCTGGCCCTGCTCCTGGTAACAGCCGCCGCTCGCTTCAGCCGCGGCCTGGCGACCCGTCAGACGGTACGCCTCTTGGCCCTGATCCCGAGCGTGGTGCTCGTCGGACTGAACCTGCCCTCCGCCCTGACCATGGTCGATGGCCCGGCCGGCCTGCAACTCCCGGTGGCGGTGATCCTGGTCGGCGCCGGCGTGGTGGGCTGGTGGCTCGGAAGACTCGGCGCCGGTTTCCTGGCTTCCGCCAGCCAACCGGGGCGCCTGATCGCGGCGGTCTGGGTTGCGGCGGCACTGGGGATCCCGCTCCTGCTGACGGATTTCGACGTTGGCGTGCCCGAGTTCGACCCGGCCACGGTGTTGGCCAGCGTCCAGCCCAGCCTGTGGAGCGGCATCATGCTGACCATGGTGCTGGCGACCTTGTCGATCGTCCTGTCGTTTCCGCTGGGGGTGCTGCTGGCGCTCGGCCGCACCAGCCGGCTGCCGGTCGTGCGGGCCGTGAGCGTGGGGGTGATCGAAGTGGTGCGGGGAGTGCCGCTGATCACCATTCTCTTCATGGCCCAGGTGATGCTGCCGATGTTTCTGCCGCTCGAGCTGACCATCGACCGGGTGGTGCGGGCCATCGCCGGCATGACCATCTTCACCGCCGCCTACCTGGCCGAAATCGTGCGCGGCGGATTGCAGGCCGTGCCGGAGGAACAACTGCAGGCGGCCCGGGCCCTGGGGTTGAGCGAAGTCCTGGTCACGCTGCTGGTGCTGCTGCCCCAGGCCCTGCGGGCGGTGATCCCGGCGATCCTGGGACAGTTCGTCAGCATCTTCAAGGACACGTCGCTGGTTTCGATCGTCGGCCTGCTCGACCTGCTCGGGATCCTGGGCAGCATCACCAAGCAGCGCGAGTTCCTGGGAACGGTGCGCGAAGTGTTCCTGTTCGCGGCCGTGTTCTATTTCGTAGTTTCGTACGGGATGTCGATCGCCAGCCGCAAGCTGGAAGAGCGGCTGGGGGTGGGCGCCCCCTGAGGCGGAAGCGCATGAGCGAAATCGCACGCATCGACACCGGCGACGACATCATCGTCTGCGAAGGCGTCAAGAAATGGTTCGGCGAATTCCAGGCCCTGCGCGGGGTGAGCCTGAACGTCCGGCGGGGCGAGGTGCTGGTCATCATCGGGCCGTCGGGCTCGGGCAAATCGACCTTCATACGGACCATCAACCGTCTCGAGGAACACCAGGCCGGCAAGATCGTGGTCGACGGGATCGAGCTCAGCCACGATGTGCGCAATATCGCCGCCATCCGCAGCGAGATCGGCATGGTCTTCCAGCAATTCAACCTCTTCCCGCACCTGACCGTGATGCAGAACCTGACGCTGGCGCCGATCTGGGCGCGCCGCTGGCCGCAGGCGAAGGCCGAGGCCAAGGCGATCGAACTCCTCGAGCGGGTGGGGATTCCCGAGCAGGCCCACAAGTTCCCCGGCCAGCTCTCCGGGGGTCAGCAGCAGCGAGTTGCCATCGCCCGGGCGCTGGCGATGGAGCCGCGCATCATGCTGTTCGACGAGCCGACCTCGGCGCTCGACCCGGAGATGATCAAGGAAGTGCTGGACGTGATGCAGGAGCTGGCCCACACCGGGATCACCATGGTGGTGGTCACCCACGAGATGGGCTTCGCCCGCGAGGTCGCCGACCGGATCTGCTTCTTCGACTTCGGGCTGCTGGTGGAAGTCGGTCCACCGGACCAGTTCTTCAACAACCCCCAGCACGAACGGACCAAGCTGTTCTTGTCGCAGATCCTCCATCAGTAGACGGCGGCCTGCCGGCTGGCGATCGAAAACGCACGAGATTCAGGGCAGGTTCAGCCTCGAGATCTCCTCCCCATTGAGCAGCACCCGCACTTCCCCGCTGGCCGCCCCCAGGGGAATGTTGGCTTCGAAGGGAGCCAGCATCGCGATACAAACTTCGCTACCGTCGGAAACTCCGTACAGCTCAACCCGGAAAACGTCGCCGCCGGCACCGGGCCCCTCGACCGCCCAGACCGGTGTGGTGCAAGGGTTCGGCAGGTTTCCTTCCACATGCAGCAGCAGCTGGACCGGGTAGCTCTCCAGTTGGGCGAACTCGAAGGAGGTAATCTCGAGCGGGATCCGGTCCGGCGGCGGGGCCTGGCTTGACCCGCCCAACGAGCACGCCGAGAGAGCGCAAGCCAGCAACAGCAGCTGAATCCCCAGGGGGAACCTCATTCTCACCTCATTCATGGTACGCAGACGCTCAGGCCGGCCTTCCGGTTCCCGCCATGGCGCGGTACAGTCGGCCAGGCCCAGCAGCATGAGACCTACGGCCTTCTCCCGCTCGGAGTTCCTTCTCGGCGCCCGAGACACCCTCCCGATTCTCCTGGGAGTCGCCCCGTTCGGGCTGGTTTTCGGCGCACTGGCTCTCGAAGCCGGCCTGACCCCCCTCGAGGCGCAGAGCTTCTCGCTGTTTGTCTTCGCCGGCAGCGCGCAGTTCGTGGCGGTCGACCTGGTCCGACTCGGTGTGAGCCCGCTGGTGATCGTGTTCACCATCGGCGTGGTCAATTTGCGCCACATGCTCTACAGCGCCAGCCTGGCTCCCTTGGCCGCCCGGCTTCCGCTACGCCTGCGGACCGTGATGGCATGGCTGCTCACCGATGAGGCCTTTGCGGTGTCATCGCCCCGGTTTCGCCAGCCGGACCTTTCCGGCGCGCAATGGTACTTCCTCGGGTCGGGCATGGCCCTGTGGTCCGTCTGGCAGGCGTCCACTGCGGGCGGGATCCTGTTCGGCGCAGCGATCCCCGACAACTGGTCGCTCGACTTCGCCCTTCCCCTCACCTTCCTGGCGATGCTCCTGCCGACCCTGATCGACCGGCCGGCCTGGGCCGCGGCGATCTCGGCGCGCCGTCCTGGCCCTCGTCCTGCGGGACCTGCCGCACGGTCTGGGTCTGGTGGCGTCGGTGGTGGTGGCCGTCGGGATCGGGGTCGCTGTCGAGCAGCTCCTCAAGCGCACGAGGGGGACGTCGGGATGACGGCCGCCGAGGTCGGGATGGTCCTGGTGGGCGGGATGGCCCTCACCTACGGGATCCGACTGTCGTTCCTGCTGGTGCCTCACCCCGAGCGGTTTCCGGAAGTGTTCCGCCGGGGGCTCAGGCTGGTCGCCCCGGCGGTGTTGGCGGCGATCCTGATTCCTCAGGCAATCCCCGAGTTGCCGTGGGCAGGGTGGGCCGCCCTTGCGCGCCCGATGGCGTTGGCCGCGGCGGCGGCGGTTGGATGGCGAACCCGCAACACCTGGCTTGCGATCGGGAGCGGAATGCTCGCTCTGTGGCTTCTCCAGGCATGGTTATGACCCCGGCCCCGTGAGGGGCTAGAATCCCACTGGTGGAACACCCGGACCGTTCCCGCCTGACCCGCTTCGCCTGGCTCTCGATCGGCGCGGCGCTGGTGACCCTGTCGATGAAGGGCGTCGCCTTCAGCATTTCCGGGTCGGTGGCGTTCCTGTCGGACGCCCTGGAAACCCTGGTGAATCTGGGTGCGGCGGTAGTGGCCCTGGTGGCCTTGTCCGTCGGGGCCCGGCCGGCGGACGAAGACCACGCCTACGGCCACGGGAAAGCCGAGTACTTCTCCAGCGGAGTCGAAGGGACTCTGATCGTCCTGGCGGCCGTGGTGATCTGGGTGGAGGCGGTGGGCCGGCTCTTCTCGCCGCAGCCGTTGATGCAGATGGGAACAGGCATCGCCATCAGCCTGGGTGCGGCGGCGATCAACCTGGGTGTCGGGCTGATCCTGCGGAATGTCGGGCGGCGGGAGCGGTCGGTTTCGCTTGAGGCCGACGCCCAGCATCTCCTGTCGGATGTGTTCACCACCGTTGGCGTGGTGGTCGGAGTGGGCGCGGTCGGGCTCACCGGCTGGTCCTGGCTCGACCCCGTGGCCGCCATCGTCGTCGGCGCCAGCCTGGCCTTCGCCGGGGCGCGCCTGGTGCGGCGCTCGCTGCTGGGCCTGATGGACACCGCGCTTCCCCAGCACGAGATGGATGCGGTCGAGACCGTCCTGGGTCGGTACGGGGAAGCGGGCGTCAGCTTCCACGCCCTGCGCACCCGGCAGGCGGGAGCGCGGGCGTTCGTCTCGTTCCATGTCCAGGTGCCGGGGGACTGGTCGGTCCAGCGGGGGCACGAGCTGCTGGAGGAGATCGAAGGGGATATCCGAGGCGCTGTCCGGGGGGTATCGGTGTTCACCCACCTCGAACCGGCGGAAGACCCGGTGTCATGGGAGGACCAGAGCCTGGACCGGCCGGGGAGGCAGCTGAGCCTCGCCCGTGACCACGGTGGGACTCCGCGGCCGGATCACTGTAACGCGTCAGCAGCGATCCTCGCTCGGCCCATGAGATCGCCGCCGCCTCTGTCGGTGGAGAGCCTCGCTCGGAATGGCATCGGCCTGGAGCGTACCCGATCCCGCGGGTCTGATTGATCTTGAAGTCAGCCTCCGGCCTCCGCCGTCAATGCGAGCCGCAGTCTGACGTCTGCCGGCATTGCTCGCGCTGTGGGAGGCCAGCACTCGTTCCGGTGTACTCGTCGGCGGCACAGGCGTGTTCGTAGGCGGGACGGAGGTGGTCGTCGGGGCCAGGGAGGCGGTGCCCGTCGGTGCGAGGGTTGCTGTCGCCGTCGAACCGGAGGTGGCGGTCGGCCCCGGGAGCGTGGCGGTCGGGGTACGAGACGGTGTCGGGGTCGGGACGGGCGGCGGAGGGCTCTCCCCGGGGGCCAGGGTCCGTGTCACCGTAGGCGGCGCCGTGGGGAAGATGATGCTCCCCGGCAGCGTCGGGGTCGGGCTGAGCGACGGGTTCGCCGTCGGGCTTTCTCCCTCCGGCGGGCTTCCGCTGGCCTCGATGGTCTGGAGCACGGCGGCATAGATCGCCGTCTCCAGCGCCCCGGGCGGCATGTCGGTCGCCAGCGAGATGTTGGCGGCGACGATCAGGTCCACCGTCGCCTGGAGGTCGGCCTCGCTCAACCCCTGGGCCGAGGCGCTCGTCCCGAGCAGGTCGGGATAGAACAGAGCGATCCCGGTCGCCGAGACCGAGCAGGCCAGCAAGGCCAGCAACCCCGCCAGCAGCGCAGTGCGCTGGTACCAGCGCCGTTTCTCCGGCGGCTTGACGTTCTGGTACTTACGGTACATCGCCAGGGTGCGGTCCAGGTTGGCGGTGGTGGCCATGGCCGAGGCCCGGCGGGTCGGATCGAGCGCGGCCTCCAGCGCCGCCTGGAACGACCGGTCGAGATCGGCCAGCGAGTTCGAAGCGCAGCGCCGGGTCCTTGGCCAGCGCCTTGATCAGCACCAGTTCGATCTCCTCCGGCAGGTTCGGGCTCACCTGGCGCGGCCGGGGCAGCGGCACGCTGACATGCTTCATGGCGATCGCCATCGGGGTCTCGCCCTCGAAGGGCAACGACCCGGTGGTGATCTGGAACAGCATCACCCCGAAGGAGTACTGATCGGAACGGGCGTCGATCGGGTCGCCCCGGCACTGCTCGGGCGACATGTAGGACGGCGTGCCGATCAGCGCCGAACCGGTCAGGTTCTGCGACGTGTCCTGGGGTCGGGCGAAGGAGAAGTCGGAAAGCAGGGCATTGCCCTGGTCGTCCATCAGGACGTTCGACGGCTTGACGTCGCGGTGGATCACCCCGTTCTGGTGGGCCGATTCCAGCGCCGACGCCACCTGGGCCACCACCCGGCCGCCCTCGCGGGGTCGAGCGGGCCCTGCTGCAGCCGGTCCTGCAAGGTGCCGTGGCCGATGTGCGGCATCACGATGTAGGTGACCCCTTCGGCTTCGCCGAAGTCCAGGATCGGGATGATGTTGGGGTGTTGCAGCCGGCGCAGCAGCTTGATCTCGCGCTCGAAGCGAGCCCGGAAGCGCGTCTCGTGGGCGATGTAAGGCGACAGGACCTTGAGGGCGACGTTGCGCTTGTCGTTCAGGTCGACCGCGCGGAAAACGGTGGACATCCCGCCCTGGCCGATCTGCTCCAGGACGTGATAGCGGTCGATCGTCTTCCCCACCAATCCGACCATCCGCGGCCTCTCCGGCGACGACGAAGCCTCCCGGGGCGCCCCGGGAGCCGGCGAACAAGTGCCTTCCCCATGATAAACGAAAGCCGGCCATGGCCGGCTTTCGGGCGGGTTGCAGGCGCCTATCGTTCAGCTATCGGGCGTGACTTCAGCAGCCGATGTATGGCTGGGGTCGTGGCTAGGTTGGAGCTTCGATCCCAGCGGCCGACGTGCGCATGGGTTTGGGTACAAGCGAGGTCCGCGAGGCACGGCCTGTACGGGCGAACCCCTCGCTGGGCAGACCCTAGGGGCCCGGCGTCGGCGTGCACCCCTTGCCGGACGGGTGTCCTGGCTCCTTGCATTTGTCAGGGTCGATCGTCGGCTCCGGGGGACTGGTCGGCGGCACCGGTGTATTCGTCGGCGGCGGCGAAGTGTTAGTCTGTGTCGGCGTGTTGGTGCGGGTCGCAGTAGGAGCGGCCGTGGTCGGCGACGGTCCGACCCCGGTGCTCACAGGCGTGGGGCCGCCTCCGCCCGTCGGGGTGGCCGTAGCCGCGCCGGTCGGCGTGGCTGTCGGCCCGCCGGTCGGCGAGACGGTGGGCGAAGGCCCGGGGGTGAAGGTGCGGGTCGGCGAAGGAGTGGCCGTGGGCGGCGGAGGGCTCTCCCCCGGCGCAAGGGTCCGAGTGGCCGTGGGCGGAGGCGGAGAGAAACCCGGCGGCGGTTTCGTCGGGGTCGGGGTCGCGCTGGGCAGATCGACGCCCGCCAGGACGATCGCCTCGACCTGGCCTTGCTCCAGGTCCGCCCCCAGCGCCTCGGCCGTCTGGAGCATGGCGACCGCGGTCTCGACCGCGCCCGGAGGGAGGTCCGTCCCTCCTGGAGCGCGCGCCGTCAGGATGGCATCCACCGTGGCATAGACGTCGGGCGGCGCGCCAGCCGCCGAGGCCCCGCCGTTGAGTACCTCCGGAAAAAAGATGGCCGCACCGGCGGCGGCCAGCGCCGGAAACACCAGCAGGGCCACCAGGGCCGCCAGCACCACGCCGCGCTCGTACCAGCGTCGGCGGGCCGGGGGCCGGACGTTCTGGTACTTGTTGTAGATGGCCGTGGTCCGGTCGAGGTCGCGCGTCTTGGCCGCCCGCCGGGCCGGGTCGGTGGCGTTGGTGATGGCTTCCTGGAAGGCCAGGTTCAGCGCGGTGAGCGACGGATAGCGGTTGTTCGGGTCCTTGGCCAGGCCCTTCACCAGCACCAGTTCGATATCGTCCGGCAGATTGGGGTTGACCAGGCGCGGCCGGGGCAGCGGCTCGTTGACGTGCTTGAGAGCGACCGCCATCGGGGTGTCGGCTTCGAACGGAAGCCGCCCGGTGGTGATCTGATACAGCATCACGGCGAAGGCGTACTGATCCGAACGGGCGTCGATCGGCTCGCCCCGACACTGCTCGGGCGACATGTAGGCCGGCGTCCCGATCAACGCCGAGCCGGTCAGATTTTGCGAGGCGTCCGATTGGTGCGCAAACGAGAAGTCAGACAGCAGGGCGTTCCCGGCGGGATCGAGCAGCACATTGGAGGGCTTGACGTCGCGATGGACCACGCCCGCCGCGTGCGCCGTCTCCAGGGCCGAAGCCAGCTGGCCCACGATCCTCGCCCCTTCCTCCGGAGCCAGCGGAGATTTGTTCAACCGATCGGCCAGGGTGCCGGTGCCGATGTACGGCATCACGATGAACGCCAGTCCGTCGACCTCGCCGAAGTCGAAAATCGGCATGATGTTCGGGTGCTGTAGCCGGCGCAGCAGCTTGATCTCGCGTTCGAAGCGGGCCTTGAAGCGGGCCTCGTGGGCGATGTACGGTGAGAGCACCTTGATGGCGACCGCCCGCTGGTCGCGCAGGTCGATCCCGCTGAAGACGGACGACATCCCCCCCTGGCCGATTTGCTCCAGGAAGTGGTAGTGGGAGACCGTCCTGCCGTTCAGTCCGAGCACAATGCTCCCTGGCCCGCAGGGCCAAAAAACCCCGGGTCACCGCCCGCGACGCGATCCATCGCTGGACCCCGCCACGCGCCCCGGGTACACACACCCTATTCCCGACTATCTTACAACAGAATCGCGGCAAGCAGGTCGCGGCGTCGGGTGCACTCCTTCACAAGCGCAGGTTCAGGGAATGGCTTCTGCCTCACCGGCGAAGAGCAACGTGGTCAGCCCATCGGCAAATGTAGCCAGGTTGGCTCCCGCCTCCGCCATCTCTGGGCTCTTCATGGCCGATTTCAGGCTGACTTCATCGGCGAAGTCCATTTCAGCCATCAGGTAGAAGCCGTCCCCCATGATGGTTCGGGTGAACCGGGTCACCCGGGTCGCCAGGAGACCGGGCACCTTTTCCATCAAGGGAAGGTGGCTCCCGAAGTACGCCTTGTCGAAGGCCTCCGGGTCCGGCGGCTTGCGGTAGAGAGCGATCAGACGCATGGTCCCCTCCTCGACCTGACTTCAGACCGGCTTCATCGCCTCAAACGGTTCGGTGCAGCTCCGGCAGACATGGATGCTGCGACACGGGGTGGGCCCGAAATCGTTGCGGACCTCGGTGTCGGAGGAGCCGCAGTTGGGGCAGACTCTGCGGGACTGCGAGAATCTCGTCCAGCCGGATCACGGGCCCGGGGGCCGGGCTGAGCCCGAAGGCTTCCAGCTTCGGCCGCGCCTCGGGAGCGATGTCGTCGGTCGACCACGGCGGATCGAGCTCCAAAGGCACCTCGACCCGAGCGGCGCCCAAGGCCGACACCTCCCGATCGATGTCACGGCGCATCGTCTCCAGGGCCGGGCAACCGGCGAAGGTCGGGCGCAATCCGACGCGCACCGTTCCCCCTTCGACCTCCACCCCGGAGATCACGCCCAACTCGACCAACGAGAGGACCGGGATTTCAGGATCGGGGATCGTTCGCAGCACGGCCCACACTTCGGCCTGCGTCGGGCGTCGACCGCCTACCACTGCACTTCGCCTTCGAGGCGGGCCACGGCCTGGAGCTCGTCCACCAGCGGACCGAGATCCGGGGTGTGTTCGCCACGCCCCGACCCGGGCTCCAGGGGACCCGCAGGAGGCCGCAATCCGCCGTCGGCCAGAAAGGGCCGCACCCGGGATTCCCATTCGCGTTTCAGATCATCGAACGACGGCAGGATGCCTTGTCCCTCCAGGTCTTCTGGGGCCGGGTCGTGGAACAACTGCCCGACGAACGGCCACAATCCCTCCACGGCCGATTGCATCCTGCGATTCGACTCGGCCGTGCCGCGGCCCAGGCGGGTGACCCATGCCGACGAATGACGAAGATGGTAGCGCTCCTCGACCGCCACCTTGGCGGCCGCCTGGGCCAGTCGAGGATGGCGGCTGGATGCCACGGCTTTCCAGCGCAAGTCTTCCGCCGCATCGAACAGATACTGGCGGACGATCGTGAACGCCCAATCTCCGCGGGGGAGCTCCACCAAACGGATGCTGCGGAAAGCGCCGGCCGGCCGCCGATAGATCATCCGGTCGGGAAAGGCTTCCGGGTCTTCCTCCAGCAACTCGGCGGCGAGGCGGTACCAGATCCCGGCGTGTCCGATCTCATCCAGGGCGATGTTGGCGAAGGCGATGTCTTCCTCCAGGATCGGAGCGTGGCCGGTCCATTCGGAATCCCGGTGGCCCAAGACCAGCTCGTCGTCCGCCCAGCCGATCAGGGTCTGGCCCAGGGCCTGCCGCGCCTGCGGGTTCATCGGCCGGAGTCCCGGCGTAGATGGCGCAAGGCCGTCTGGACTTGATAGTAGGCCTGATCCCGAAAGGGCTTGTCGCGGGCCGGCGAGAAGAACGGCTCGGCCTGGTCCGGCTCACTGCGGATGATGGCAGCCTCGGGGATCACCCATACCACCAGCATCGCAGCCCGGGCCAATCCGCCGGCCGCCGTGAGCGCCGCTCGCGGCCCGGCCGCCGAGACCGTGCCGACGTGAACCAGGCTGCCCTTCTGCTCGAGCTTGGCGAAGACCAGAAAGGCCGAAGCCCGGCCTCATCGCTCCCGGGGCCGACTCCCTTCGCCGCCAGTTCCTGCGCTGTGGCCGCCGACACCGCCGCGGCCGGCGCCACCCACAGACTGGCGCACTCCGGCCGCCGGACAAAGACATCGCGGGCGTTGAGCAACGCCAGTTCCGCGTCCGGCGCGTGGACCGAGCCGGCGTGTTGGTGGGGCCGGCCCGGGCGATCTTGCTGGAAGACCTCGAAGCGAGGCCACTGCGTATCGGTCACGCTGGAAACGCTTGCTCGGCGTAGGCCGCCAGCGCTTCGCGCACCCACCGGCCGTCGTCGTGGGCATCCCGCCGCGCCTGGAGTCGTTCGGCGTTGCAGGGGCCGTCCCCGCCGACCACCCGCCAGAACTCGTCCCAGTCGATCTCGCCGAATCGCCAGTCGCCGTCGGATTCGTCGTAGCGCAGGTCGGGGTCGGGCAGGGTCAGGCCCATCGCCTGCGCCTGCGGCACGGTCTGGTTGACGAAGTCCTGGCGCAATTCATCGTTGGTGCGCGTCTTGATCCCCCAGCGGATCAGGGTCGGCGAGTTGGGGGACTTGGCGTCGTGCGGGCCGAACATCATCAGGGTGGGCCACCACCAGCGGTCGACGGCGTCCTGCGCCATGGCGAGCTGAGCCGGCGAGCCGGTGGCCAGGGTCAGGACGATCTCCAGACCCTGCTTGTGGTGGAAGCTTTCTTCGGCGCAGATCCGGACATTCGCCCTGGCGTAGGGTCCATACGAACAGCGGGCCAGCATCGTCTGATTGAGGATGGCGGCCCCGTCGACGAACCAGCCGATCACGCCGATGTCGGCCCAGCTCAAGGTCGGGTAGTTGAAGATGCTCGAGTACTTGGCCTTGCCCGCCAGGAGCGCATCGATCATCTCCTCCCGGCTGGCCCCCAGGGTCTCCGCGGCGTGGTACAGATACTGGCCGTGGCCGGCTTCGTCCTGGACCTTGGCCAGCAGAACCAGCTTGCGGCGCAGGCTGGGAGCCCGCGTGATCCATCCCCCTTCGGGCAACATGCCGACGATCTCACTGTGGGCGTGCTGCGAGATCATCCGGATCAACTGGCGCCGGTATTCCTCGGGCATCCAGTCGCCCGGCTCGATCTTCTCCCCGCCGGCGATGCGGGCCTCGAATTCGGCCAACCGCTCGTCGTGGTTCATCCGTCGCGATCCCCGGGCGGACGCCCGTCCGGCCACTCGGGCGACTCGTCTTCCGCCCAGCGCCGCCGGATCTCTTCGTAGTCCGGACGCCGCTTCTCGAGGAAGGCGGCAACCCCTTCTCGGGTTTCGGGGCTGGTGTTGTGAACCGCCAGCCAATCTCGCCCGTGACCGATGGTCAGGTGCCAGCTCAGGTCGCGCCAGAAGTTGAGCTGCTGCTTGGTGTAGCGCGTCTTCTCGGGGAACTTCGCCAGCAGCTTGGCCGTCAGGGCGTCGACCGCCAGATCCAGCTCCTCCCGGGGGACCACCTGGTTGACCAGCCCCCAGGCCAGCGCCTTGTCGGCGGGGATCTCCTCGTTGAGCAGCAGGATTTCCCGCGCCCGCCGCTCTCCGACCATCAAGCGGCAGGAACTGGGTGGCCCCGGCCAGGGCCACGCTGCCGTGGCTGGTGCCCACCTGGCGGATGTAGATGTCGTCGGCGGCCACGGCCAGATCACAGGACAGGTTGAATTCGTTGCCGCCTCCGACGACGATCCCGTTGAGCCGGGCGACGGTCGGCTTGCCCAGGTTGCGCAAGCGCTCGTGCGCCTCGATAAACTCGCCCATCCACTTCCAGTAGTCCCGCGGTCGCTCCAGGAACTGCTGCTGCTCCGCGAGGTCGGCGCCGGTGCAGAAGGCGCGATCCCCGGCGCCGGTCAGCACCAGGACCCCGATCGAGTCGTCCCAGGAAGCGTCCTTGAGCGCCTGGTTGATCTCGGCCAGCATCTGTCCGTTGACGGCGTTCAAGACGTGCGGCCGATTGAGGGTGATCGTGGCGCGGCCGTCGGCCTTGGTGTAGACGATCGCTTCGAAGCCGAAGTCCACGGCCGGCTTTCCGGTGAAATGTCGCATGAGTTGGTCCTTTGGCGTGGCCGCTCCCGCTCCGCGGCCGCCCATTGTACCCGTGTGCTCCCACGTCCTGTCCCGCCCGAACCCGGCCGGTACCTACAACCCCGCAAGCCGACCCACCAGCCGTTCGAACAGATAGAGCGCAACCGGCAGGAAGAGGGTCGTCCCCACCGCCAAGGGAGTGCCCGGCCGCCAAGGCCAGGTCGGCACCTTTTCCAGGACTTCCCGGCTGGCCACCAGGGTCGTGATCATCTTGTTGACCCGATCCACATCACGCAACGACCGCTTGTCGGTCGCACGGTTCAGGTCACCGATGGCCCTGGACAGACGGGCGCCGGCGCCGGCCAGGGCCTGCTCTTTGGCATCACGGATCCGGAGGTGGATCCCCACCAGTGGAAGAGTGAAGGCCAGCGCCAGCAGCAGCACCTGAACCGCAAGAGCTGCGGCGGCGGAGTCGACGAGCAGGAAAGACGGATAGAGCGCCACCGTAAGGTAGAGCGTCACCGCCCAGGCGATGACGGTCCGAGCCGCCAGCCCGGCGAAAGCGTAGAGCGGGCTGAGGTTGAACAGGTCGAGCCGATCGGCACGCTGATAGACCTGATCGATCAGCCGAAGCTGTCGGATGGTGTGATAGACGAGCGTACCCAGCAGGGCGAAGTTCGGGATGAAGAAGGCGACGCTGATGAACCATTGCGGCGGCGTCAGCGGGGCACGAAACGCCCCCTCGACGAGCTCGGGGTGGAAGACGAGAAAGTACGCCATGACCGCCACCCCGAGGGCGCTTGCCGACAGCGCGGGCGCCACCGGCATGGACTGGAGCTCGCTGCGCACCCGCTCGGCTTCGGCGTCGGTCATTCGGCAGGCGGGACGGATGCGGTCCAACGCCGGCCCGGCCAGGGTATCCAGGTGGTGGATCAGAGCCAGCGGCATCATCGTCCAGACGACCGACAGGAAGGTGAACCTCTCGACCTGCGGGAACGGCACCGCCCCATCGCTCCAGAAAGGGATCGAAATCAGAATCAGCTCGACCCCCGCCAGGAGTAGGTAGACGACCCAAGGCGGGGCGGGCAACCGATCGATGGCCGCCGTGAGCCGGTCGACCCAACTTCGAGTTGGGCCCGACGCGACGTTCCCCGACGGCCGGGTCCCTTTCTGAGCCGGACGGGCCGAAGGCGACGTCGTCTTCGCGGTTCGCTTCAACTTCATCGTCTCCATGATCTCATGCATCGCTCCCCCGCGCCCAACGTCGGAGCAACGGGGCGATACGGTATCGCTCTTCGGCAAAGACGGTTCGCAGGTGCTCGAGAACCCGCAGGACCTTCCCCGGGCCGATCTGCCTCATCCACGCCAGCGGGCCGATCGGGTAGTTCGCCCCCAGCGCCATCGCCAGATCGATGGTGGCTTCGTTGGACGTTCCCTCTTCCAGGGCGAACACGGCCTCGTTGGCCAACATCGACAGGATGCGCGGCAAGACCAGCCCGGCTCCGTCGCCGATCCAGACGGGTTCGGCGCCCACGGATCGCGCCAATCGCTCCGCCTGATGCCGCGCCGGATGCTCTCGATCGCCTAGCCCCACGAGCGCCAGCACCTTGCTCGCGCCGGCGAACAACCCATCGAAACCGATGATCCGTTGAGGTTGATCCTCGCTGCGCAGCACGTCGGCCAGCAACTGATCGCTGCACTGGACCAGGACCGGCACCTCGCCGGGCAGCGCCCGGACCAGGCGGGCGACCTGGGCCGCGGCGCCTTCTTCCCGACCGGCGGCGACGATAGCGGCGATCGGGGCGTCGCCGTGGGCTTCCCGAGTCGAGAACCCGGCGGCCGCCAGTCGGTCTGCCAGCCCCGGCGCCCAGCTGCCCTCACCCAGCACAACCAGACCTCCGGCCCCCTCGGCTCCTTCGGCCGGGGGGGCGGGGGCAGTGCCGGGCGGAGGATCGTAGGAATAGAAGCCTCGGCCGGTCTTACGCCCCAGGTCTCCCTGCTGCACCAGGCGAGTTCTGGATCGGATGAGGCCGGTAGCGAGGTTCGCCGAAGGTCTGTTCCCACATCGAGGTGGTGGCCGCCAGGTTGACGTCCAGACCGATCAGGTCCATCAACCGGAACGGCCCCATGCGGAAGCCGGCGCCAGCTTCCACCAGCAGGTCGATCTGTTCCACGCTGGCCGTGCCTTCTCCGAGGATGCGGAGCGCTTCGCCGTAGAAGGGACGGGCCACGCGGTTGACGATGAAGCCGGGGGTATCGGCCGTCTCGACCGGGGTCTTTCCCAGCCGGCGTACCAGCTCCACCAGGGCGGCCTGGGTCGAGTCGGCCGTCCGGGCGCCTCGGGCCACTTCCACCAGCGGCATCAGCGCCGGCGGGTTGAAGAAGTGCAAGCCCCCCACCCGGTCGGGGCTCGGCCACGACGGCGGCGATGGCGGTCACGGAAAGCGTGCTGGTGTTGGTGGCCAGCAGCGCCGGCGCCGGGCAGGCCCGGTCGAGATCGGTGAAGATCGACCGCTTCAGATCGAGGTCTTCGGGAACCGCCTCGATCACCACTTCGCACGCTGCCAGGTCGCCCATGCGGTTGGTCAAGCGCACATTCTCCAGCGCGTCGAGCCGACCGGCCTTCGCAAGATATCGCTTCAGGTGGTCTTCCGCCCGCCCGAGAGAAGTGCTCGAGGAATCGTGGAGAACCACCGACATGCCCGAGAGCAGGGCGACCTGAGCGATGCCGGATCCCATGGTCCCGGCGCCCACCACTCCGAGTTGGCTGGGCCTAGCGGCGGTCTCGGTCACCCTGGTCACCCCCCTGCCAAGGGTCTTAGCCGTGAGCTGCGGTCCCCGGGGTCACCCAGGGGGTCAGGCCTTCGAAGATCGAGCCCCCCAGGAACTCCCGCAGCAGGGAGTTATCCGGCACCAGATCGAGGGGCAGCGGGAGGAACCACTCGAGGAACGCCAGCAGGCGTTTGGCCTCGACGTGCTCCGGAGTGCCATGCGGCACCTGGCGCAGCAACGGCTCGGCCAGCGGGGCCAGCGCCGCGGCTTCGTAGACCAGGGCCGAGTTGAACATCACGTCGGCGTTTTCCTGGAAGGGGAAGATGTACCGCTTCTCCCCGCGCCGCACCGATTCCCACCGGCGGATGGTGTCGACTGCGCTGTAGCCGCGCTGGGCTGCGTCGCGGACGATCCGCCGGATCAGCCGGGTGTCCGTTGTCGAGACCCGGTTGTACCGATCGAGGTTGAGCTGAGTCGAGAGCCGAGGCGTAAATCCGGTACACCTGGTCGGATGGAAGATGCGGGGTGAGCGCCGGGTTCAGACCGTGGATCCCCTCCAGCAGGAGCACCTGGCCGGGCTCGAGCCGGGCCGTCTCTCCCTCCAGCCGACGGCCTTGCTTGAAAGTCGTAGCGAGGCAGCCGGATGGTTTCGCCGGCGATCAGCGCCCGCAGGTCGTGGTTCAGGCGGTCGAGGTCGAGCGCCTCCAGAGCCTCGAAGTCGTAGGCCCCGCTCGAGTTGCGCGGGGTGGCCTCGCGATCGACAAAGAACGAGTCCAGCTCCAGCGCAAACGGGCGCAAACCGCGGGCCAGCAACTGCACCGACAGACGCTTGGAAAACGTGGTCTTCCCCGAGGCCGACGGGCCCGCGATCAGCACCAGCCGCACCCGGTCGCGCCGATCGGCCACTTCGCCGGCGATGGCGGCGACGTGCTGCTCGTGCAAAGCTTCCGAAACCAGCACCAGCTGGCCGGCTTTGCCATCGTGGATCGTGTCGTTCAGGGCGCCGGCATAGCTCACTCCCAGGGCTTCGAGCCAGTCGCCGTAGCGCTGGAAGGTCGCCAGAAGTTTCGGGTACTCGGGAGGCGGGAGCAAGTGGGAGGGCGAATGTCGGCGCGGGAACCGCAGCGTGAACCCGTCACCTGTGGCCGCCAGGCCGAACTGCCTGAGGTAGCCGGTGCTGGGGAGCATGTAACCGTGGTGGTAGTCACGATGGTCGCCCAGCACGTAAAGCACCAGATGTGCCTTGCGGCGGTGGCGGAGCAAGCTGACCTTGTCGCTGTAGCCGCGCCGGTCGAAATCGGCGATGGCTTCGTTGAGGGGCACCTGGATCTTGCCGAACGGAAGGTCGGCTTCGACCAACCGGCGCATGCGCCCTTCCAGCTGATCCAATTCCGATGGGCTCAGGGTGCGTCCGCGCACTTCGCAGTAGTACCCCCCGGACGAAAGCGAGTGGTCTACCGTCAACCATGCGTCGGGAAACAACTCTTCGAAGGCGGCGGCCAGCAGGAAGGTCAGGGAGCGCCGATAAATGCGCATCCCGTCCGGCTCCCCGAGAGTCACCGGTCGCAGGCGGGATTCCATCTCCACCGGGAAGGTCAGTTCGCGCAGTTCACCGTTCAGCACACCGCCGACGATCGGCGCCTGAAAGCCGTCCAGGTTGCGCACGAACTCGAGGATCGCCCCACCCCTTCGCCCGCGGAGCAACCGGCCATCCGGCAGATGGATCTCAACGTACTCCCGGGCCGAGCCGGGATCCAGGGATTGCGCAGGCGCGTCGGTCGGAGATGCCATAGGGGGCCGGATTGTACAACACCGGGCTGCACTAGGCGTCGCCGGCGGTTAAGAGCGGGTTGAGCCGCTGTCGCTACGCTGATGTCTAGACAATCAGGCGCCGGTGCGCAAGGGGAACCGGGCACAGATCTCATGGGGTGCACACACGCCCGGCCGTCGAGCCGGGCGTGTGTGCATCAGGGCACGACCGGCGTCCTACGCAGCCCTAGCTCGGGGGTTGCGGCCCCGTGCGACCGCCAGTAACACAAGCCCCGCCGCCACCGCCGCCGCCAGCCAGGCCCCTGTCGCCAGCATCGGCGCACCCGCATGGCGGACCCCGATCCCGGCGAAGGCCCAGGCCAGAACCAGGGGGAAGGCGGCATCGCCGCGCCTCCATGCAACCGCAGCCCCCAGCACGGCGGCCACGGCGATCATCACCAGGGTCCAGGCGACGGGGCTCAAGCCCGCACCGCCCCACCCTGCCACCTCGAGGACCACACTGAGATTTGCGATCGTGGCCACGCTGATCCAGCCCAGGTAGACCCCGATCGGCGCCTGGAGCAGCCAGCGTTCGACCGGGGAGACAGGCTCTTGCCCGATTCGCAAGGCCCGGTAAGTCAGGATGAGGAAGAACAACAGGCTGAGCATCGCCGCCATCGACAGGGCGAACTGCTCGTAATGCCAGGAGACCAGCCAGGCGATGTTGGCCGGCCCGCTCAACGTCAACCACAGGCGGGCTCTCTTCAACCGCGGGTTCTCACGCTGCCGGGGCAAAGCCTGAACCACACAGAAAGCGGCCAGCCCCAGGTAGATCAACCCCCAGATCGCGAAGACGTAGGCGGCCGGGGTAAACAGCACGTCGAACCGGTTCGAGATCTCGCCGGTGGTCTGGCCGTTGATCGGCAGAGCATTGGCCAGCCCGTTGACGGTCAGCGTAGCCAGGAAGGAAAGGACGACCAGCAGAGTCATCGATGCACCTCATCGGTCGGCAGCGGGCGTCGGAGCCCGCGCCGCTAGACGCTTCCGGCGGGCAGGACGTGCCGGGAGCCGATGGTGTCGTTATCCCTCGGCGGCGGAGGAACTCCAGCCATGCCGGGCGGCAGCACAACACCAGTTCCTTGGCGGCCTTCACCTCGTCCAGCCGACCAAACGGAGTGGTGTGGGGCGCCGTGTGAAGGACGTCCGGGTCGGTTCGGGCCTCCGCGGCGATGGCCTGCATGGCGTCCACAAACCGATCCAGGGTCTCACGGCTTTCGCTTTCTGTCGGCTCGATCATCAGCGCTTCGTGAACGATCAAGGGGAAGTAGTTGGTGGGCGGATGGAAGCCGTGGTCCATCAGGCGCTTGGAGACGTCGAGCGCCCGCACACCCGGCGCCTCCTCCCAACGTCCCTCGGCGACAAACTCGTGCATGCACACCCGATCGAAGGGAACGTGATACGTGTCGCGCAGCTTCACCCGCAGGTAGTTGGCGTTGAGGACGGCGTGGTCGGCGATCGCCCGCAGTCCGCTCTTCCCCTGCATGCGCATGTAGGTGAAGGCGCGCACATGCATTCCGAAGTGACCGTGGAAGGCCTTAACCCGGCCGATCGATCGCGCCGGCATCGCCAGCCCGTACAGCGGTGCTTCGCCGTTCTCGCCGGGATCGGCGATCTCGACGATCGGTCCGGGCAGGAACTCCACCAGGCCGGCGGCCACTCCCACCGGGCCCGATCCGGGTCCGCCTCCCCCGTGAGGCGTCGAAAACGTCTTGTGCAGGTTGAAGTGGAGCACGTCGAACCCCAGATCCCCCGGTCGGACTACTCCCAGCAAGGCGTTCATGTTGGCCCCGTCGCCATAAACCAGCCCGCCGCAACGATGCACCTGGTCGATCACCTCCAACACGTGCTCTTCGAACAGGCCCAGGGTATTGGGGTTGGTCAGCATCAGGCCAGCCACGCTGTCGTCGCACACTTCCCGCAGCCGCCCCAGGTCGACGTTGCCCCGGCCATCGGAGGGGAGTTCGATCACTTCCATCCCGGCCATGGCGGTCGTGGCGGGGTTGGTGCCGTGCGCCGAGTTGGGGATCAGGATTTGCTTGCGCTTGGTGTCGCCGCGGGCGAGATGGTAGGCGCGCAGGATCAGGATCCCGGTCAGTTCCCCATGGGCCCCGGCCGCCGGCTGCAGGCTGACCCCGGCAAAACCGCCGATTTCCTTCAGCCACTCCTGGACCGTGTACATGACCGCCAGGTTGCCCTGGACGGTGGTGGGCTCCTGAAGCGGGTGCGTGTGGGCGAAGCCGCTCAGCCGGGCCACGTCTTCATTGATCTTCGGGTTGTACTTCATGGTGCACGACCCGAGAGGATAGAAGCCCGTGTCGATGGCGTGATTCAGCTGCGACAGGCGCACGAAGTGGCGCATCACATCCATCTCCGACACCTCGGGCAGCGGCAGGTCGCGGCGCACCAGGCCGCTCGGCAGGTCGGTCGGGGGGACGTCGGATTCAGGCAAGGTCATCCCCTGGCGGCCGGGGGACGACAGGTCGTAGATCAGGGGTTCAGTCATGGGCCGCCTCCTCCAGAACTTCCACCAGGTCGTCGATCTCGTCCTTGGAATTCATCTCGGTCACGGCCAGCAGCATATGGCCGGCCAGGTCGGGGTAATCAACGCCGAGGTCGTAACCACCCAAGATCTCTTGTTCGAGCAGGTGCTCGTTCAGATCGGCCACCGGGCGGGGACAGGCGATCACAAACTCGTGGAAGAAGTCCCCTTGGTTCCACACCCGGAAGCCCGGCAGGCGGGCGATTTCCGAAGCCGCATAATGCGCCTTCTGGTAACACAGCTCGGCCACCTGGCGCAGACCGTGCCTCCCCATCACACTCATGTAGACGGTGGAGGCGAGCGCCATCAGGGCCACGTTGGTGCAGATGTTGGAGGTCGCCTTCTCGCGCCGAATGTGCTGTTCGCGCGGGGTCAGGGTCAGGACGTAGCCCCGCTGGCCGCGGCTGTCCTGGGTCTCTCCCACCAACCGTCCGGCCATCTTGCGAACGAACTTCTGCTTGGTGGTGAACAGGCCCAGGTACGGTCCGCCGAAGGACATCGGGATCCCCAGCGGCTGCCCCTCGCCCACCACCACGTCGGCGTCGAAGTCCGACGGGGGCCGCAGCAATCCCAGCGCCAGCGGGTTCACCATGACGCACAACAGGGCGCCGGCGGCGTGGGCCGCCTCACCGAGCGCCTTGAAATCGACCACGTTGCCGAAGAAGTCCGGGTACTGCACCGCCACCAGGGCTGTGTCGCCGTCGATCAGCTTGGCCAGATGGTCCGGACCGTGACAGCAATCGTCGTCACCGACCACGCTCAGATCGAGTCCCTGCATGTAGGTGCGCACCGTCTGCCGGGCGTGCGGATGCAGGCCCGGCGACAGCACCACCCGGTTGCGCTTGCCGCGATGGTGGTTGAGCGCCAGGATCACGGCTTCGGCCAGGGCGGTCGCCCCGTCGTAGTGCGAGGCGTTCGAGACTTCCATCCCGGTCAGGTTGCAGATCAGGCTCTGGTATTCGAAGATGGCCTGCAAGGTCCCCTGCGAGACTTCCGGCTGATAGGGAGTGTAGGCGGTGTAGAACTCGCTGCGGCGCAGCACGTGGTCCACGATCGACGGGATGAAATGGTGGTAGGCCCCGGCGCCCAGGAAGCACGCATAATGCCGCGCATCCAGGTTGGCCTCCGAAAGCGCCTGGAGCTCGGCTGCCGCTTCCATTTCGGAGACCGCCTCCGGCAGGTCGAGATCGGGAAAGCGATGCTTTCCGGGAACGGCCTGGTACAGGTCGTCCAGCCGGCTGACCCCGACGGTCTCGAGCATGCGCCGGCGGTCGTCGTCGGTGTGCGGGATGTAGGCCATCAGGCGGACCGCTCCTTGCAGTGGGCCTCGTAGGCGGCGGCGTCGAGCAGTTCGCCGGCCTGACCCGGATCGGTCAGCTCGATCTCGATCATCCAAGCCGCGCCGAAGGGCTCCTTGTTGACCAGCTCGGGGGTATCGGCCAGCGCCTCGTTGACGGCCGTCACCGTGCCGGCCATCGGCAGATACACCTCGGCGGCGGCCTTGACCGATTCGACGGAGGCGCAGGAAGCGCCCTTCTGGCCGGCTTCGCCGACGGCCAGCGTGGACTCGAAGAAGACGATATCCGACAGCTGGTCCTGGGCGTAGTCCGTAATCCCGATCTTCCCCCGACCGCCTTCGATTCGGATCCATTCATCGTTGCGGGTGTACTTCACGTCCTGCGGAAACTGCATGATCGACCTCCTGGCCGAGGAAACGAAGGGGCGCACGTGGAAAACCACGTGCGCCCCTCTGTCCATGACCTGAGAGATTCGCCCCCGGGGAGGCTTGCCCCTTCGGTGTCGGACGACTTTCCAGAGGGCCTGCCAGCCCGGGTCCTTGAACCTGAGAGTTTCGTCCCGGGCCTTGCACGGCGGTCGGGACTTGCCCCTTCGGTGCCCGGCCGAACCGGGTCTCTCCCCAGACTGTGCGAGCTTCCATTTCGATTCTAACGGCGAGATGGGGAAAGGTCAAGCAAGAGGCGGGCGCGTCAGTCTTCCACCAGGACGTAGTTCCCGATCAGGTCCTCCGCCATCGATCCCGCCTCCTGCCAGAACCGCTTGTTGGCCGGATCGCCCGGTTCGAACAAACTGTCGTACTTGACCCGGTCGTCCCCGGGGGGGATGCGCTCCGCGGCTCGCACCGCAAACTCGCGCAGCTGGCGGACGTTCGCCAACCGCGGGTTGACCGCGGCGAAGTACAGTCCCAGCTTCTCCACGGCATGCACCTCGCGTCCGACCTCGCGCCCGGCGGCGCGGAACTGACTGAGCATCACCAACACCCGGTCGCCGAAGCTCATCGACGGGATGACGATCTCGTTCGACCCCGGGATCCGGGATAACACATCCTTGCCTTTGGTCCGGGCCGCCATCTCCTGCTTCATCCCTTCCAGGCTGAAGCTGGCGCTCCCCGCCAGGACGACCACCAGGGGCCGACCCGTCTCGAGGCCGATGTCCAGGAGCGGCAGCAATGCCTCATAAGGCCAGCGCTCGCCGCCGCGGGCGTCGACCTCGTCGACCAGCACCAGGGCAGCCCCGGCGGAGGAGGAGATCTCGCTCAGGGTTCTTCGGAAGTCGGCCTCGTTCAATCGCGCCAGGTTGATCTCGTGGTAGACCGCCCGGTCGGCCATTTCGCCGGCCACCTGCTGGACGAAGAACGTCTTCCCGCTTCCCGGTGGCGCCCAGATCAGGTGGTTGTCCCGTCGGGCGCCGGCCGAGTCGAGCGCCGCCCGGATCCGGATGCGGGCGTCCTTCAGGGTGTTCAGGACGGAGGTCTCAAAGCGAGTGTAGCTTCCGGCCACCCGGTAGCGCGACAGCCCAACCGTCTGCAGCTCCCGGATGAACGGGATCATCCAGAAGGAGGTCGACTTCCCCAGGGCTCTCAGATCGGCGTGGTAGGCCGCCAGATACTCGGCCGAGCGCGCCAGGAAGTCGGAGTCAAGGCGGCGGCGATGCATCGGCCCGCTGAAGACCTGGACCCAATCGGTCAGGGCCATGATGTAGTCGGCCGAGGCGGGATCGTACAGGTTCCAGCGTCTTACGTGCTCTTCCGACCGGAAGAGATTCATGCGCCCTCAATTGAAGGGCGTCGTTCCCTCCCGCCACTTGGTAAAGGGAGAGGTGATGTATCCCACGATCGTGGGCGGATCGGCGGAGAGGACCTCATGGTCGCGCAGGCGAACCTGGATCGGTTCCCCGCAGTCCAGACACAACGAGTCGACGGTGATCTTCCTTACCCGGGAAGAGCCAGCGCACGGCCAGCGTTTCAATCCCTCATTGGCCGTACCATTTCTGTTGGCCGTCGATGGTGATGCGATGATGCGTCGGCAGATTGGAGAACGGCGCCCAGGCCTCGACGTAGTCGGTGTCGGCTGCCATCCAGCAGGCGGCGGCGCCTTCCCGGTTGGCCGTCTCGGCCGCTGCGTGCTGCAACCGGCGGGCCTCGTCGGGCTCCACCCCCAGAACCCGAGCCAGCTCGACGTAGTGAGGTGCCCGACCGGTGGCCATCAGGCCCTTGAGTGTTTCGGTAAACGCAAGTTGAACCTGGTCCGGCGACGTCATTCCCCTCTCCTTGGGCGGTGGCCAGCCCGAGATCGCCTCGGGTCAAGCCGGAAATCCTATCTCCTCTGGCGCGAAATGCAAACCCCGGGGTCGGCGTCAGCGGTAGGTTCGGACCACGCGATCAGTGATGCCGCAGGTCACTTCGTAGTTGATCGTCCCCCAGCGTTCGGCGATGTCTTCGGCCGAGATGCGCTCGTCCCCCTGACGGCCCAGCAGCACGGCCTCGTCGCCGGGGCGCGCCGGATGATCCGGATCGAGGCGCACCAGGCACTGGTCCATGCACACGCGGCCCACCACCGGCGCTCGACGACCACCGAGCAGCACTTCGTTGGCGTCCACGCGCCGGAACCCGTCGGCGTAGCCAACCGCCAGGGTGGCCAGTCGCTCGTCCGAGCGCGTGATATAGGCATGCCCGTAGCTCACGCCCTCGCCCGGCGGAACCGTCTTAACCTGGGTCACCACGGCCTTCCATTGAAGAGCCGGTTCGAATCCGTCGGGTAAGCGGACCTGGGCTGAAGGGTGCATTCCGTAGACCCCGACACCGCTGCGGATCAGATCCCAGCGAGCCTGCGGGAACGAGATCGCAGCGGCCGTGTTGCAGGCGTGCACCAGAGGCGGCCGCAGCCCGGCCGCCTCCAGCGCGGCGATCGCCCCGGCGAAGCGCCGCTGCTGTTCCATGGTGGTGGGCGCGTCGGGTTCGTCGGCCCGGGCGAAGTGGGTGTACACGCCTTCGACCGTCAGACCGGCGACCGACCTCGCCCCCCGGAGAAGGTCGACGACCGCCTCGGGCCGCAGGCCGATGCGGTTCATGCCCGTGTCGACCTTGACGTGAACCCGGATTCCCGGCTCCCGCCGATGCCAGCGCCTCGAGATGCTCGGCCGACCAGACCGTCAGCCGCAGCCCGGCCTGGCGCGCCTGGGCCAGCCGTTCGGGCGGGATGGACCCGAGCACCAGGATCGGCGCGTCGATCCCCTGGCGGCGCAGGTCGAGCGCTTCCTCCACCCGCGCCGTTCCCAGCCACCCGGCGCCTCCCCGCAGCGACGCTCGGGCCGCCGCCGCGCCGCCGTGACCGTAGCCTCCGGCTTTCACAACGGCCATCACACTCGTGCCGCACGTCTCCCTCAGACGACGGCTGTTGCGACGAATGGCCTCCAGATCGATCTCGAGCCAGCTGCTGTGGACGGGAGCGGACATGATCCGTGAGTATACGCCGGGGGAACCGGAAACCCGAACGGGGCGGTGAGTATAATCGCCGGCCATGGAACCCGCCGGCTGGGCGACGTTGGCGCTGGTGGGGGCGGCGGCGGTCTTGCTCGTCACCGAACGGCTCCGGCCCGACCTCACCGCCCTTCTGATCCTGGTCATCCTCGGTCTGACCGGAATCCTGACACCCCAGCAGGCGTTCTCGGGTTTTGGCCAGTCGGCCGTGATCACCATCCTGTCCCTGTTCATTCTGACCTATGCGCTGGAACAGACGGGTGTCACGCACTGGCTGGCCATGGGGATCGTGCGGCGCATCGGTGGTGGTGAACGAACGCTGTCCATCGCCCTGATGCTGACCGCAGCGGCTTTGTCGCTGGTGATGAACAGCATCGCCGCCGCCGCCGTCTTGCTCCCCACCGCCGTCACGGTGGCTCGCCACAGCGGGCACCCGCCGTCGCGCCTGCTGCTGCCTCTGGCCTACGGCGCCCTGATCGGGGGAACGGCCACCCTGCTGACCACCGCCAACATCCTGGTGAGCACGACTCTCAGCGAAGCCGGCCTGGCCCCCTTCGGCCTGTTCGAGTTCCTCCCGACCGGGCTGCCCATCGTCGCCGGCGGCACGGCCGTGGTCTGGCTCCTGGCCAACCGCCTGCTTCCCCGACGTGACCTGGCCGGTGAGATGGCGCGCATGCGACGGCTGCAGACGGAGTTGGCGCAGGTGTATCACCTGCAAGACGGCACCAGCACACTGACGGTCCGGCCGGGCTCGGTGATGGCCGGCCAGAGCCTCCGCGACGGCGGTTGGGGAGAAGACCTGGGTCTGACCGTCCTGGGGATTGCGCATGTCGGTCATCTGACTCTGGCTCCGAATGGCGAGACGATCGTGCAGGAGGGCGACACCCTGCTGGTGGAAGGCTCCCCGAAACCAGACCATCTAATCGACTACGGGCTGCGGCTGACGCCGCCAACCGAAGAGTTGCGTCTCACCTCCGAAGACGTGGTCCTGCTGGAAGTGATCCTGGCGCCGCGCACCGAATACGGAGGCAAGACACTCAAGCAAATCCACTTCCGCGAGAAGTACGGGATGCAGGTGCTCGGAATCTGGCGGGAGGGCCTGGTGCTTCAGCAGACGGTCGCCGATATCCCCTTGCGGTTCGGCGACGCCATGCTGATGCAGGGTGGCCGCGATCGGGTGGGGATCCTGCGGGGGGACCCCAACCTGATCCTGTTGGAGGAAGAGGGGCTCGACGCATCGGACGCAAGGGGGTGGCGACCGTCGCGATCATGGCCGCCGCGCTCACCCTGGCGGCCGCCGGCGTGCTGCCGGTGGCGCTGGCCGCACTGGCCGCCGCGGTGGCTGTGATCCTGGTCGGCGCGATTCGCATGGACGAAGCCTACAAGGCCGTCGAATGGCGCACCATCTTCCTGATCGCCGGCATGATCCCCCTGGGGATGGCCATGCTCGATACCGGCGCCGCCTCTTTCCTGGGACGGACGGTGCAGGGCGCCATCGGCGGCTTCGGCCCCCTGGCAACGGCCGCCGGCCTGATGATTCTGACGATGGCGCTCAGCCTGTTCCTGGGGGGGCAGGCCACCGCGGTGGTGGTGGCGCCGATCGCCGTTGAGACCGCTTTGCTGGCGGGGGCGGATCCGCGAGCGATGGGCATGGCCGTCGCCATCGGCTGTTCGCTGGTGTTCGCCAGCCCGCTGGGCCATCCGGCCAACTTGCTGGTGATGGCGCCGGGAGGGTATCGGCCGCGCGACTACCTGCGCCTCGGCCTGCCCCTGACTGCGGTCACGTTCCTGCTTGCCCTGGCCGGACTGCACTGGGTCTGGAACTTGTGACCAGCTTTGGATTCCAATTGGAAGCGCGCGACGGACGGTCGCGGGCCGGCGTGCTGCGCACTCCACACGGCGAGGTGCTCACGCCGGTCTTCGCCCCGGTCGGCACGCAGGCGACGGTCAAGGCGATCACCCCGGCCCAGCTCGAAGCGCTCGGGGCATCCCTGGTGCTGGCCAACAGCTACCACCTGCACCTTCGACCCGGGGCCCAGATCGTCGAACAACTCGGGGGCCTGCACACGTTCATGTCGTGGCCCCACCCCCTGCTCACCGACTCCGGGGGCTTCCAGGTCTTCTCCCTGGCCGAGCGGCGGCAGATCGACCCGGATGGAGTCACCTTCCGCTCTCACCTCGACGGCTCCACGCACCGCTTTACACCCGAGAGCACGATCGAGCTGCAGCAGCGCCTGGGCGCCGACATCATCATGACCCTCGATGAGTGCCCGCCGCCGAACGACCGGCGCGTCAACGAACGCGCCCTGGTCCGCACCCATGCGTGGGCCGAACGCTGCCGCCAGGCCCACACCCGGAGCGACCAGGCCCTGTTCGGGATCCTGCAGGGCGGTGTGTTCGAAGACCTGCGGCTGCGCTCGGCCGAGTTCATCGTCGGATTGGATTTCCCGGGGATCGCCATCGGCGGCCTGTCGGTCGGGGAGTCCAAGCAGGAGATGCACGCCATGCTCGACGTGCTCGATCCGGCGCTTCCCGCCGACCGCCCGCGCTACCTGATGGGCGTCGGATCGCCGGAGGACTTCGTGCACGCGGTGATGCGGGGGGTCGATCTGATGGACTGCGTCCTGCCGACGCGCCTGGCCCGCAACCACGCCGCCCTGACGCCGCGTGGACGCCTGAACCTGCGGGCAGCCGCCTACCGCGCCGACGAACGCCCCCTCGATCCCGAGTGCGGCTGCTACACCTGCAGCACCTTCAGCCGGGCGTACCTGCGCCACCTGGCGGTAACTCATGAAATGCTGGCCGGGACCTTGCTTACAATCCACAACCTGGCCTCACTGATCGATCTGGCCGCGGGTCTGCGGCGGGCGATCCTCGAGCGGCGGGCCCGGGCCTTCGCCGACGAATTCCTCGCCCACTACCGGAAGCTCCGCGACCCTCAGGATTGATATGAGCCTCCTTCAGGCGCTGCTGCTCGGCGTGGTACAGGGATTGACGGAGTTCCTTCCGATCTCGTCTTCGGCGCACCTGGTGCTGGTCCCCTGGCTCCTGGGCTGGACTCTGGAACCCCGCTTCGCCTTCGTCTTCGACGTGCTGGTGCAGTTGGGAACGCTGGTGGCGGTGATCGCGGTGCAGTGGCCATTCCTGGTCAGGATCTCCCGCTCGACCTGGAACGGCCTGAGGAGCAGGCGTCCTCTGGCCGGGGCCGACTCTCGCCTGGCCTGGCTGCTTCTCCTGGGAACCGCCCCGGCCGCGGCGGCGGGGCTGGTCCTTCACGACGCGGTCGAAGCCGCCTTCGCCGATCCGGCCACGGTCTCTGGCTTCCTCTTGGTCACCGCCGTCCTGCTCCTGGCCGCCGAGCGCTTTGGCCGCCCGGCGCGCTCGCTCCACACGCTGGGATGGGTCGACGCGCTGATCATTGGCCTGGCCCAGGCCCTGGCTCTCTTCCCCGGAATCTCGCGGTCAGGCAGCACGATCGCCGCCGGGCTCGGGCGAGGGCTCCAGCGCCCCGAAGCGGCCCGCGTCTCATTCCTGCTGGTAATCCCGGTGATGGCCGGCGCCGGGCCTGGTTGGTTTGCGAGACCTGGCGGCGCTTCCGGTCGAACCTGAATCCGTGGATGGCATTGGCCGTGGGGTTCCTCGCATCCACCCTGGTGGGAATCTGGCGATTCGCTGGCTGCTCTCGTACCTGGCGTCGCATCGGCTGACCGTCTTCGCCGTCTACTGTCTGCTCGTCGGACTGGTCGGCCTGGCCCTTGCCTGGAGTCGGGGATGATCGCCACGCGCGGCGCTGCGGCGATCGCAGCCTCGCTGATCGTCGCCGGCTGCACCAGTCCTGCCCCGCCGCCGACGGCCTTCCCCGGCCTGGTGACCCAGCCCTACTTCGAGCCGATCCTGGTGTCCTGGGCGGTCGCCTTCCGCGAAGAAACCGGGGCTGCACTCCCCTTCGACCTGGAGACGGAGACCAGCGCCGAAGGGCTGCATCGGATCGAATCGGGGGAGGCGGCGGTGCTGGTGACGAGTGGAGGGACGCCCGCGGACTGGTTTGCGACTCCGCTCGGGGCCCAGGCAGTGGGGGTGATCGTTCATCCCGACAACCCCGTCCGCGAGTTATCTCTCGAGGAACTGCGCGGCCTCCTCAGCGGGAGGATCCCCTCGTGGCAGTCTGTCGGGGGGCGTGCCATCCCGGTTCAACCGGTGGTGCCCCTTCCGGGAGAACCGATGCGCGGGTACCTGGATAACATCTTGCTGGACGGCCTGCGACCGTGGCCGGGATCGTACCTGGCCCCGACCCCGTCGGCTGCGATCACTCTGGTTGCCGAGCAGCCGGGCGCGTTCGGTTTCGTGCCCCTGGCGGCGATGGCGGAGCAGGTTCGCCTGATTCGGGTCAACGGGGTTCTGCCCGCCGAGACGACGGTCGCCTCCGGCGATTACCCGCTTACGCTCGATCTACTGGCGACGGCCATCGAAGAGCCGGAAAGCCCTCTGCGCGATTTCCTGATCTGGATCCAATCGCGCACCCCCTGAGTTGCGGCGGGATTCGAATGGAGCGGGTCTGAAGGACACGACCAGCGGAGCACCCCGCACCCGCGGCCACAACGCCATCGGGCCCGCCTCAGGATTCCTCGCCGCGAGAATCCGTGGCCGACCTTAGCCGGCGTCCTCCGTCCACCCATCCTCGAGCAGAAACGGGTTGGCGGCTCGTTCCCGCCCAACCGTGGTTTGACTTCCGTGACCCGGATACAGGGTTGTGTCCTCGGGCAGCGACAGAACTTGCTCCCGGATCGAGCCGATCAGGGTGGCCCCGTCTCCGCCCGGGAGATCGACCCGGCCGACGCTCCCTTCGAAGATCACGTCGCCAACGAAAGCCAGACTGGCTTCCGGTACCACGAAGATCACATGGCCCGGCGAATGCCCGGGGGCATGCCGAACTTCGACCTGGAAGCGCCCAATCCGAAGGGTCATCCGATGGGCCAGCTCGATCGTCGGCTCCGGACCGGGATCGAATTCGGGGACCCCGAACCACGGCGCGCCGCCCAGAGCCTTCCACAGAGGGTAGTCCAGAGGATGCAGCGCCACGGGCAAGGGCGAACTCGAGCGGTCCGACAGCGCGCCGGCGCCCCCGAAGTGGTCGAAGTGGGCGTGGGTGATCCAGATGTCGGTGACCCGCCAGCCTCGGCGCACGGCTTCGGCCGCCAGCCGCTCCCCATCCCAGGCGGGGTCGATCGCCACCGCCGTCCCGCTCTGCGGGTCGGCAGCCAGATAGGCGTTGGTCATCGCAGGCCCTAAGACGAAGGGAACGACTTCCAGGGCCGGCTGCATGCGGCTCACCTCACCACCCGCATCCGGGACAACCCGACGGCCAGGCCTGCCAGCGCCAGGCCGATGGAAAGCGTCCCGAGATCGTTGGCCGACAAGCCGCCGGGTGAGACCACGTCGATTGAGGATGCCTTCGACCAGATCAGACGATCCACCGTATCCGCCTCCGAACGCAACGACACTTCGGGCCGCAACGGCATCTCGCCTGCCTCCACCCCGGTCACCGACCACCCGAAGGTGAGGATCCCCCCGGCCGGAGCCAGTTGGTCGCCCGGCGGGTCGACACGAAGCCCTGGCCCTGCCAGCCGGGCTATCACCAGGTCGCTTCCCCGGATCGCCCCGGAAGGCATCTCGACCTTCAGTTCGATCAGCGTCTCACCCCCCAGCACGATCCAGCGCGGCGCCTGCCATCCTATGGCTCGGATCGCCCCCGGCGTTTCCGACGCTTCCAGGGTCACCTGCCGCATTTCGAGCGGTCGCGGCCACCACGCCAGCCAGCCGAACCCGATCGCCAGCGCGACCATCGTTGTCGCCGCACCCGCCGCGGCGCGACGCCGGAGCCTCATGGCGCGCCAGTATACCGCCCGGGTTGTTGCGCGGATTCCGCACCGCGAGGAGCGTCCTCAGTCGGGATTCGGCGGTGCCTTTCGTTCCTTTTGGGTGTTCCCGCCCGGTGCTAAACTGTCCGCGCGCCGACCGAGGACCCGTGCCCAGCTATCCGCCCGAACCGTTTCGGATCAAGGCCGTCGAACCCATTCGTCTTCTCGACCGCAAGGAACGGCAGCAGGCGCTGGTCGACGCCGGTTACAACATCTTCGGCCTACGCGCCGAACAGGTGTACGTGGATCTGCTGACCGACTCGGGTACCGGCGCCATGAGCGACACCCAGTGGGCGGCACTGATGCGCGGCGACGAAAGCTACGCCGGAGCCCGTTCGTTCTTCCACCTGGAGGAAGCCATCCAGGGCATCTTCGGCTTCCCGTGGTTCGTTCCCACGCATCAGGGCCGGGCCGCCGAGAACATCCTGTGCGCGCTGCTGCTCCAGCCGGGTCAATCGGTTCCGTCCAACGCGCACTTCGACACGACCCAGGCCAACATCCTGGCGCGCCGGGGCCGGCCTGAGAACCTGGGCATGTCCGAAGCGGCCGAGCCCGCCAACCCGCATCCGTTCAAGGGCAACATGGATCTGGAGAAGCTGGAACGATTCATCGGGTCGGTGGGCGCCGAGAACATCCCCTTCGGCATGATGACCATCACCAACAACGCCGGCGGCGGACAACCCGTGTCGCTCGAGAACCTGCGTGCGGTCAGCCAGATCTACCGACGCCACCGGATTCCCTTCTTCATCGACGCCTGCCGCTACGCGGAGAACGCCTACCTGATCAAGCTGCGCGAGGCCGACCAGTCCGGCCGCAGCCCACGAGAGATCGCCGCCGAGATCTTCGCCCTGGCCGACGGCGCCACGATGAGCGCCAAGAAGGACGCCATCGTCAACATCGGCGGGTTCCTGGCGATGCGCGACGAAGAGCTGTACCGGCGGGCCTGCGCCGAGTTGATCCTGCGGGAAGGCTTCCCGACCTACGGCGGCCTGGCCGGGCGCGACCTGGAGGCGATGGCGGTCGGGCTCTGGGAGGGACTGGACGAGGCCTACCTGGCGTACCGGGTGGGTCAGACGGCCTACCTGGCCGGAAGGCTGCTCGAGTCGGGCGTGCCCATCATCCAGCCGCCCGGCGCGCACGCGGTGTACATCGACGCCTCAGCTCTCCTGCCGCACATCCCCAGGGAAGAGTTCCCGGGGCAATCCCTTTCGGTTGAGTTGTACCTGGAGGGCGGGGTCCGGGCACCCGAGCTGGGATCGGTGGCGTTCTCCTACACCGACCCTGTCAGCGGCGAACGGCGCCATCCCGCTCTGGAACTCGTGCGTTTGGCGCTGCCGCGCCGGGTGTACACCCAGGCGCACCTGGACTGGGTCAGCGAGACCATGGGGCGGATCGTCGAACGGCGCGACCGACTCGCGGGATATCGTTTCACCTTCGAGCCGGCCCTGCTGCGGCACTTCACCGCGCGCTTCGAACCGATCTGACCGGATCGGAAAACGAGATTGGTGCGCACCCGAGTGCGCCCCTGCCCCGTTCTTCCGCCCTGTCCTGACAGCTGCGGGAAAACGACTGCTTCGCCTCATCCACGTTCCCCCTCGCCGCCGACGGATACGGCAAGATCATGAACGGTGGAGGCGCGGGGACAGGATTCGGGGGGTGGGCGAAAGCGCCGAGTTCCTCCGCAGCCAGCTACGGGAAGAAGTACGTGCCCCAGTCGAACTGCAGGGCGAAACCGGCCGCGTCGATCCGCATCCAGCCGAACTTGCCGCTGCTGGTCTGGTAGCAGTACATGTTGGGATTGGCGTCGAAACTGTTGGCACCCAGGGCCAGGGCCTGACAATCGGCGGCGGTCGGGGTGCCGCCTCCCCCGTAGAAGCGGTACATCGCCCCGTTGCGCGGGTTGATCTCCTCGTCGGTGCCGAAGGGGAAGGTGAAGGTCAGATCGTAACGGAAATCGGCGGCGGCCGATCCGCATCCCACCTCGGATCCTGCGTCCAGGTCGAAGCAGGCGTTGGACCCCAGCGCGGCGTCGTTGCCGCTGGAGGTGTAGATCAAGGGCAAGATCAATCCCGGCGGGATCAGGACGAACCCGGTTGGAGTCGGCGTGGGGGAGACCACGATCTTGAGGTAGAACGGCGAGTTGCCCCCAAGCCCGAACAGAACGCCGGCGCCGTTGCGCAGCTTCCAGTTTCCCTGGTAACTTCCCGGCCCGGCGGGCGCGGTCAGGTTCACCGAGAGATCGACGGTCGAGCCGGGTGCCACCGCACCGGCCAGGGCCACGGAATCCGGCCCTCCCATCCTGTCGCCGCTGTCGAACACCAGCGCGTACGAAGAAGTCCAGGTGCAGGTGCCGTTGTTGCGCAGGCGCCAGGTCTTGACGAACGCGGTGCCGGCTCCGATGGCGGTTCCGTCGGGGATCGTCACGTCCGCGACGAAGGCCGCCAGGTCGGTGCAGCCAGACACGCCCGCCGTCGGCGTCGGCGGCACCGGCGTGGCGGTGGCCGGCTCCGGCGTGGCGCTGGGCGGCACGGGGGTATCGCTCGGTGGCACCGCCGTGGCTTCGGCCGCTCGCGTGGCGTTGATGGCCTCGACGGTACCTGCGGCGAACGTCGCAACCTGATCTTCGCTCAAGCCGCCCAGCGCCGGAAGGTTGCAGGCCAGCAGGACCGGAAGGATCATCACGACCGGCAGGATCTTGCGTGTCATCTCGCCCTCTCTTCTGAGGACTCGGCGAACCCGGGCAGCCTCAGTCGCCAAACTGGAACGTCCAACCGAAGTCGACAACCTCCAGACCTCCGCCCGACACCGCCACGTCGGTGGCCGGTGTACCGCCGCGGATCGGGTAGCTCAGGCCGCCGGGGATCAGGACGGAATCATTGCCGTCGAGGAGGGGGTCGAAGGAAACACAATACGCTCCCGGGGCCAGCCCGGGAAAGGCATAGGTGCCGGCGGCGTCGGTGACGGAGGATGCCAGTCCGGTCGAAGGGCACATCCCCGGCCCCAGACGGACGGTCACGCCGGCCAGCCCCGACTCGAACGGCGGCTCGAACACCTGATCGGCGCCCCACTCCCATGGGTTCGGACCTGTCGAAACACATCCCTGTCCGAGCACCAGCGGTTCCCCGCCTTCCCCGCCGGTCAGCAGGCAGCGATCCTTCCAGATCAAACCGCTGATCTCCCCCGGGGACGGGGTATCGCTGGGGATCACGGGGAAGGTCGACACCACCGGAGGGTCGGTGGGAGGCGGCACCACCGCGCTGGGGGTCGGTGTGGCGACCGGGCCGCACGCCAGCACTGCAAGCAGTTGGCCTGCCAACAAGAGGGCAAGGCGGGTCACAAGACGCATTTCGATCTCCTTCGGACCAAAGCCGGCGCACTATAGCACACGCCCATAACCGCTGGCCGGCCATGGTATCCTTCGGCCCGCACGCCCCCGCAAGCCATGGCTGTAGCCGAATTCACCATCGCCCGTTCGTTCCCAACCGACCGGCGCAACGCTTTGCGCTGGGTCTTATCGCACGTCGGTCGCCACGGTCGGCTGGTGACCGTGGCCACCCTCGGGGCGTTTGGCAACGCCGCTCTGGCGGCGGTGGTCCCCCTGATGATCGGGCAGGCGTTCAACCTGGTGCTGTCCGGACGGGCCGACGCCGCCGGCCTGGGTCGGCTGGCCCTGATCGTGGTGGTCAGCCAGGTCGTGCGGGGCGTCCTGCAGTTGGGCCGCAACTTCGGCGCCGAGCTGCTCGGGCAGCGATTGGAGCGCGATCTGCGAGACGAGCTCTATCTGAGCCTGCTCGGAAAGAGCATGACCTTCCACGACCTCCAGCCGGTCGGCGATACGATGGCCCGCGCCACCAACGACGTCCGCGAGATTAACCTGATGTTCAACCCGGGACTGAATCTGGTGGTGGGCTCGGCCAACTTCCTGATCATGCCCCTGCTGGTTGCGCCTGCGATCCATCCGGCGCTGCTGCTGACGCCTCTGCTCTTCCTGCTCAGCTACATCGTCGCCCTGTGGCGCTACCTGAACGAACTGCGTCCGGTGACGGAATCCGAACGGCGAGCCTTCGGCCAGATGAACAGCCGTCTGGCGGAGTCGATCGACGGGATCGAGATCGTCAAGGCCTCCGCCCAGGAAGGCGAGGAGGTCGATCGGTTCCGCCAGGACGCGCTGCGGTTTCGCCAGGCATTCGTCCGCCAGGGCGAAGTCGAAGCCCGCTTTCTGCCCCTGCTCCTGCTCGGGCTGGCCTCAGCCGGCGCCTTCCTGCATGCGATCCTGCTCTATCAGCAGGGCGCCCTCGATCTCGGGCAGGTGATCGCCTACGTCGGTCTGATCAACTTGTTCGGCTTCCCCACTTTCGTATCCCTGTTTGCCTACGCCCAGGTTTCTCTGGGGATGGCCTCCGCCCGCCGCATCCTCGAGTTGATCGAACGCCGCACCGAGCTCGACCAGAACCTCGGCGGCCACGCCGGAGCGATGCGCGGCGAGATCGAGTTCCATGGAGTGGACTTCGCGCACCGCGGCTCAGAAAGCGGCCTGCGCCAGGTCTCGCTGCACATCCGCCCGGGTCAGACGGTGGCCATCGTCGGCCAGACCGGCGCCGGAAAGACAACTCTGGCCAAGCTGGTCAACCGCACCTACGACGTCGCCGCCGGCTCGGTGCGGGTGGACGGTGTCGACGTCCGCCAATGGGACCTGGCGTCGCTGCGGGAGCAGATCTCGATCATCGAGCAGGACGTCTTCCTGTTTTCTCGCACCATTGCCGAGAACATCGCCTTCGGCCGCCCGCAGGCGACCATGGCCGAGATCGAGGCGGCAGCCCGCGCCGCCCAGGCTCACCAGTTCATCACCGCCTTCGCCGACGGCTACCAGACCCTGGTGGGCGAGCGTGGGGTCACTCTCTCGGGCGGCCAGCGCCAGCGGCTGGCGCTGGCGCGGGCGTTCCTGACCGACCCGCGGATCCTGGTGCTCGACGACTCGACCAGTTCGATCGACTCGGCCACCGAGGACGAGATCCAGCAGGCGATCTTCCGTGCCGCCCGGGGCCGGACGACGGTGATCATCACCCACCGACTGTCCCAGATCCGCTGGGCCGACCTGATCGTGGTGCTGCGCAACGGCCGGCTGGTGGCCTCCGGGTCGCACGCCGACCTGCTGCGTTCGGCGCCGGCCTACCGCCGCATCTTCGACCGCTATGAAGGGGCGGCCGCGTGAGTTTCTTCGCCGGCCTCGACGCCGAGAGCTACGATCGCACCTATCGCGACCTCGACCTGGCGCGGCGGATGTGGGTCTATTTCCGGCCTCACCTGCGCAAGCTGATCTGGGTCAGCCTGGCGATCCTGGTCATGTCGCTCGGCGGCGCCGCCGGTCCGCTGCTGATCGCCTCGGGAATCGAACAGATGGCCTCCGGGGCCGTAGGATCGACCACCGTTCTGTTGTCCGCCATCCTGTTCCTGGCGGGGGTCGTGGTGTGGGCCGCCAACTGGGTGCGCCGACGGCTGTCGGCCCAGACGGTCGGCGATGTCATGCTCGCCCTGCGCCAGGATGCCTTCCAGGCGGCCGTCGGCCACGACCTGGCCTTCTTCAGCGAACACGCCTCCGGCCGGGTGGTCAGTCGAATCACCTCCGATACCCAGGAGTTTGCCCAGGTGATCGTGCTCCTGACCGATCTGGTCAGCCAGCTGCTCGAGGCGCTGCTCCTGTTCGGCGTGCTGGCCGTGATCGAGTGGCGCCTGCTGCCGTGGCTGGCAGCCTCGTTGCCGGTCTTGTTCGGGGTGTCCCTGATCTTCCGACGGCTGGCCCGCACGGTGACCCGGCGCGGCTTTCGGGCGATGGCCAACGTCAATGCCGTGATCAAGGAGGCCGTCACCGGAATCGCCGTCGCCAAGAACTTCCGGCAGGAATCCACGATCTACGACGAGTTCACCCAGGTCAACCGGCAATCGTACCGGATCAATGTGCAGCGCGGCTTCGTTCTGGCGGCCGTCTTCCCGACCCTGAACGCCCTGGGCGGGGCCGGCACGGCGCTGCTGATCTATGTCGGCGGGCTGAATGTGCTCCAGGGTCTGATCACCTACGGCGCCTGGTACCTGTTCATCAGCAGCCTGGACTACTTCTGGTTCCCGGTGCTGAATCTTTCGGCCTTCTGGAGCCAGGTGCAGGGCGGTCTGTCGGCGGCCGAGCGGGTGTTCGCCCTGATCGACGCCGAGTTGACCGTCGTCCAGACCGGCCGCCAGGAAGTGCGGCGCCTCTCGGGTGACATTGCCTTCGACCGGGTGAGCTTCCGCTACGGGCGCGAACCGGTGCTGGAGGGCTTCTCGCTTTCCATCCGCCCCGGCGAAGACGTGGCCCTGGTCGGCCATACCGGGGCCGGGAAATCGACGATTGCCAAGTTGATCTCCCGTTTCTACGAGTTCCAGGGAGGCGCACTGCGCATCGACGGCCGCGACATCCGCACCCTGGATCTGAAGCACTTCCGCCGCCAGTTGGGAATCGTCCCCCAGGTGCCTTTCCTGTTCTCGGGAACGGTGGCCGAAAACGTTCGCTACGCCCGGCCGGAAGTCGGCGACGACGAGATCAACGCCCTGGCGAAACGCATCGGCGACGGGGAATGGCTGGAAACCCTGCCCGACGGTCTGGGCACCGAAGTCGGCGAGCGCGGCGGTCGCCTGTCGATGGGACAACGGCAGCTGGTTTCGCTGCTGCGGGTCCTGGTCCAGCGGCCGGCGATCTTCATCCTGGATGAGGCCACGGCCAACATCGATCCGTTCACCGAGCACCAGATCCAGGAAGCCCTGCGGCTGATCCTCGAGGAGACCACTTCGATCCTGATCGCCCATCGCCTGTCGACGGTGATCGCCGCCGACCGGATCATCGTCCTGCGGCAGGGGGCGATCCTGGAGGAGGGTGATCACCCGGGCCTGATGCGGCGGGGCGGTCACTACGCCGAGCTGTACAACACCTACTTTCGCCACCAGTCGCTGGAATACGTCGAGTCGGCGCACCGGCTGGCGACCGAAGGCACCGGATGAGCCGCCGGCGCTCTACTTCCCGCCGGCGCGACCCCGGCCCCGTCGCTCCTTCCGACGGAGTTCGAGTCGCGCCCCTTCCTCCAGCGGCACGGGGCCGTGGTGGTGCTGGTCGGGCTCGGCGTCCTCGGCCTGGTCACCCTGGAACTGCTTCCCCCGGATTCGGCCCTGTTGCGAGCGTGCCTTGCGTTTGGCGGCCAGCGCCCTGCTGGCGGTGCCCCCGTTCTATTCCCTGCTTCGATCGGATGAACGCGCCAACCGGGAGGCCGGCCTTGGATTGCTGCGCCGCCTGCTGCCACCGGCGATCTCGGAGCTCTTCCCCAACGAGAACCTGGTGAACGTGAGGGCCAATGTGATGTTGGCCCGAGGCGGGCGATTGCGGATGCTGGTGTTCACGGACAACGTCTTCCTGTACGGCGATCACGACCTGGCCTGGGACCTCAACCAGGGGGCGGCGGGCAAGGCCTGGAAACGCGGCCGGGATGCGCCGCCCGAGGACATGTGGAAACCGGTCACGACCGTCCTGCAGGGAGTGCGGCGCGAGGTCCTGCGCAAGGAGTGGGGACTGTCGGAGGAGCAGATCGAGCGCACCCGCCATATCAAGTGGATCTCCAGCGTCCCGATCATCGTGCGCTCCGGCGAAGGCCGGACCTGCGTCGGGGTCCTCAACTTCGACGGGGTCCGCAGCCCCCTGCGACAGATGGGCCGCCTGGACGAAGTCGAGTATCTGGGGACCGCCGCGCGCCTGGCCAACCAGATCGGAGAGATCATGGTCGCACGCGGCATCGTTGTTCTTGACAGAAGTTAGGCGTCACCCTAGAATCAGGGAGAGGAGAGGTCGTGGCAAAACAGACCCTCAAGAAACCCGCCAGCGCCAACCGCGTGGAAATCGGCAAGGGAATCTGGTCGTACGCGCGCGTGCGGCGCAACGAGAAACGCGAGCGGCGGACGGTCCAGAGAATCGTCCAGGAGGCCGAGCGGGCCGTCCAGCCCCTCCCGGTGCGGATCGTTCCTTCCGCCTCCTGAGACCCCGATCCTGGCTGCCCCTCCCCCGGTCCCCGGGGGATTTCCCTTTCTCCCGCCGGCGCCGGCCCCCGTGCTAGAATCCGCGGCCGCCCCGAGGTCCGGGTGGTCGTTCCCCCGACTCTCTCCGTTCTGATCGACGCCGGCCTGGTGGACGCCGCCGGCGATGAATCTCAGGGGTCCTTTACCTTCCGCCACGCCCTGATCCACGACGCGGCCTATGCCTCGCTGTTGCGGGCCGAGCGACGGACCCTCCACCATCATGTCGGTGTCTCCCTCGAATACGACTGGCACGTCGACGAACCTGTCGACCTCGCCCCGCGTCTGGCCGAGCACTTCCTCGAAGGCGGAGAACCGGCTCGGGCCCACCCGTACTTCGCCCGGGCCGCCGAAGGGGCGGCGCGCACCTACGCCCATGCCGAGGCCATCCACTACTACCGGCGGGCCCTCGACACAGCCGGCGCGGCCGTTCCTGCGCAGCTTCGGGATCTGACCCTCGGCCTGGGTCGCGCCCTCGAGCTCTCGGGGGAACACGGCCAGGCTCTGGCGGCGTATGAGGCCCTGGAGCAATCGGCCCGCCAGTCGCACTCTCCCCTGATCCAGTTGGAGGCGCTGATGGCCAGGGCCAAGGTCCATGCCACCCTGACCTCGCATCACGAGCCGCAACGGGCCGATAGCCTGCTCGCCGAAGCCCGGGATCTGGCCCAACGCCACGGCGACCCGGCCGCCGAGGCCCGGATTCTCTGGAACCTGATGGTCCTGCGCACCTGGGGAGGCGAGGATTTCCACCAGGCGGTGGCCTTCGGGGAAGAGGCCGCCGAAATCGCCCGCAAGGTCGGAGCGACGGAGACGCTTGCCTTCGCCCTGAACGACCTGGTGTACCCGCTGGTGGCGTCGCTGGATTACTCGGCGGCCCGAACGGCCTGCCACGAAGCCCGCCGGTTGTGGCGCCAGCTCGAGAATCTCCCGATGCTGGTGGACAGTCTGTCGAGCGGAGTCCTGCTTGACTACGCCTTCGGCTCCTTCGACGAAGGTGAGGCGCACGCCGCCGAGGCCAAGCGCATCAGTCAGCAGATCGACAATATCTGGGGGCAGACGAACAGCCGCCTGTACCTCGGCCAGATCGAGCGGGATCGGGGTCGGATCGCGGCCGCGTTGGACACCTTCGAGACCGCCATCGCGCTGGGTGACCGGTCCCGCCATCCGGGCGCGCTCATCGCCAGCCGCGTCGATCTGGCCTTGCTCCTGGGCGACCTCGGCGACCCTGAGCGGGCTCGGGAGCTGCTCGATCAGGCGGAGGCCCTCGCCGTCCCAGTTGCAGACATGGCTGCGGGCCTACCCTCCCGCGGCGCGGGCACTCCTCGAAGCGCGCCAGGCTCGGTGGGATGCGGCAGAACGGGCCGCCGAAGAGGCTCGCCGAAGGCTCCGCCCCCTGGGGCTCCAATGGTTTGCGCCGGTTTACCTGGCTCTGGCGGAAGCCGAGATCGGCCTGGCCCGCGACCACCCGATCCAGGCGGAGGCCACCCTGACCGACCTGGTGCACCGCCTGGAGGAAACGCCCGAACTTCCGTTCCTCCCCGAAACTCTTCGTCTCCGGGCGCGCGCCTTGTCGGCCATCGGACGGCTCCCGGCGGCGGCTGCGGCGGCCGGAGCGGCCTGCGACGCGGCTCGCCGGATCGACTCCCGCTGGACCTTGTGGCCGGCGCTGCTCGTCCTGTCGGAAGTGCGTCGGCGCTCCGGCGACCAGGACGGTGCTGCGAACGCCAGAGCCGAAGCCCGATCCCTTCTCGACCAGCTCGTCCCTCAACTCCCCGAAGGGGGTCTGCGCGCTTCGTTCCTCGAGCGCCCCGACGTCCGTGCCGTCATCGGCGGTTGAAACGATCCTTCGCCGGTCACGTTGCCCGGGCCGCCGGGTTGTGATAGATTGTCCAGCAGGGTGACCGATACCACGGAATGACCTCCACGCCTCGAACCTCGATTGACGACGGCTACGCACAGGGCCTCGACTGTGCGATCTGCGGGTCGTCGGATCTGTTTATTCAACACCTGCCCGACTACCCCGACTTCGTAACCTGCTCCAGATGCGCTTCGGCCTTCGTCGTCGAAGACGGTGGTGAGCGTGTGCTCTACGGGAACATCTCGCCCGACTTCCCGCGCACGGCCCAGTTTGCGCTCAAACAGTGGGTCTGGCTAGAAGCCGTCGAGCGACGCGCCGAGCTGGAGCGTCCTGCCCCGCCCTCCCCGGAACCGGAGGCGCCCGCGCCCGCCCCGGAAGCCGCGATTCGACAAGGGATGTCACAGGTCGAACCGGAGCCCGAGGTCGAGGAAGTCGAGGAAGAAGCTCTCGAAGGACCGGACACCGACTGGCTTGCCTCGCGCCTGAAGAGCGGCGGATTGTCCGCCGGTGTGCCGATCCCCACCGAACCCGAACCGTATCGGCCTGCGGCGGGGCAGGTATCGCTGTCGTCCGACACCGGGCCCACCCGCGACTCCCTTCCGGCGTGGCTGCGCGACGAGACGCCGGCCGCACCGGCTCCGCCCCTAGAACGACCGAGCCCGCCCCGGGCGTCCCCCCCGCTCGCCGCCGCTCCCGCAAAGCCGTCAGCGGCCGAGAAGTCGACTCTGACGAATGAGCCGCCCCCGGGTCAGCGCCATCGTGTTGTGGTTCGCGGCGACCGCGTCCTGATGCCGGTCAACGCTTGCGCACACTGCCGCCGGGCCCCGGCAACGGATCGCCTCCCGATCCCGGGAAGCCTGCCTCGCGTGGCGAACCCGACCCAGCGCCGCTCGACGACGTTCCAGGTGCCGTTGTGCCGCGAGTGCACCATCCGCGCCCGCCAGAGATCCGGCGAGCAGCGCAGCGCCGCGCTGATGGGCCATCTCACCGGCGCGTTGGTGGGACTGGTGCTGGTGGTGGCCGGCCTGGCGACAAACCTGCTGCCCGTCGCCGGCGGACTGCCTCCCATGCTTGCCTCCCTCGGCGGAGCGTGGTTCGCAGGTTATGCGGTGACCGCCCTGCTTCTGGTCGGGCGGTCGCGGCGTGCCCCCGCGCCGGAAGACGCGGCTTTCGTCCTGACGACACTGCGGGTGGGCTCCGACCCGGCCGTCGGTCATACCGCGTTCGAATTCCGCCAGCGCGAAACCGCCATCGGTTTTCTTCAGGCCAACGGGAATGCCGCCACCACCGGCCCCACTCCGGTACCCGACACGCCCCCGACTTCCTGACATATCCTCAAAGACCGCTCCATCCGGCTGATATAATCGCCCTTCGCGCTTCACCGGTTCAACCCCTGGACTTGCTTCACATGCCGCAAAGCCACATCGTGGTTGTGGGCGCTCGCGAACACAACCTCAAGAACATCAGCCTGGAGATCCCCCGCGACAAGCTGGTGGTGATTTCCGGAATCTCCGGCTCGGGCAAGTCGTCGCTGGCCTTCGACACGATCTTCGCCGAGGGCCAGCGGCGCTATGTCGAGTCGCTCTCGGCCTACGCCCGCCAGTTCCTGGGCCAGCTCGACAAGCCCGACGTCGACTACATCGATGGGTTGTCGCCGGCCGTCTCGATCGACCAGAAGGGGGTATCGCACAACCCCCGATCCACCGTCGGCACCGTCACCGAGACCTACGACCACCTGCGGCTGCTGTTTGCGCGAGCCGGTACCCCGCACTGTCCGATCTGCGGACGGGAGGTGAGCCGGCAGTCGGCCCAGGAGATCGTCGAGTCCATCGAACAACTCCCCGACGGCGCCCGGGTGTTGGTGCTGGCGCCCCTGGTCCGGGGGCGCAAAGGGACCCACCAGGCCGTCTTCGACGAGGTCCGCCGGGCCGGGTTCGCCCGGATCCGCGTCGATGGCCAGGTCCGGCCAACCGAGGACGAAGTGGAGCTCGACCGGTACAAGCTCCACACCATCGAAGCCGTGGTCGACCGGCTGGTGATCCGGCGCCCCGAAGCCGCCGACGAGGTGCAGGCCGCCCGGAGTCGCCTGACCGACTCCGTAGAAACCGCCCTGCGACTGGGCGACGGGCGCTTGCTGCTGGCTCACCTGAACGCCAGCCCCCCGCTGGACCTACCCTTCTCGGAGCAGCTGGCTTGCCCCGAGCATGGCACCACACTCACCGAGATCGAGCCCCGCACCTTCTCGTTCAACACGCCCCACGGAGCCTGTCCCACCTGTCAGGGCCTGGGGATCAAGCTCGAGATCGACCCCGATCGGGTGATCCCCGACCGCAGCCTGTCGATCGCCGAGGGAGCGGTGGTCGCTCTCGAATGGGCCAACCAGAGCCGCGAACGCCAGGGGTACTACTGGCAGATGGTCGAGGCGGTAGCCCAGGCATACAAGATTGACCTCGACTCCCCGGTCGCCTCGCTGTCCGCCGGGAAGCTGAAGTTGTTGTTGCACGGGACCGGCGGCGAAGAAGTCCCGGTCCGCTATGTCAGCCGGGAGGGCCGCAAGGCCACCTTCCGCGCCGCCTACGAAGGCATCATCGGAAACCTCGAGCGTCGTTATCAGGAAACCCAGAGCGAATACATCCGCAACAAGATCCAGGAATTCATGGCGGAACGGCCTTGCCCGGCCTGCGGCGGCCAGCGCCTGCGCCCGGAAGCCCTGGCGGTCACGCTGGATGGAGCCAACATCGTCGAAGTCACCTCCTGGCCGGTGGCCCGCAGCCTGCTGTGGGTCGAGCGCCTGCAAGCCGACGACGGTCCGCTCACCTCCCGGCAGCGCACGATCGCCGAGCGGGTGCTCAAGGAGATTCATGCCCGCCTGCGCTTCCTGGTGGACGTCGGCCTGGATTACCTGACCTTGCACCGCTCGGCGGCCACCCTGTCGGGGGGAGAGGCACAGCGCATCCGCCTGGCCACCCAGATCGGCTCGCGCCTGATGGGGGTGCTGTATGTCCTGGACGAGCCGTCGATCGGACTGCACCCACGCGATAACGACCGCCTGATCCGCACCCTGGAAGGGATGCGCGACCTGGGCAACACCGTGATCGTGGTCGAGCACGACGAAGCCACCATCCGGGCCGCCGACTGGCTGATCGACCTGGGTCCGGGCGCCGGCGATGCCGGCGGAGAGGTCGTGGCCCAGGGGACGGTCCGGCAGGTGGCGCGCAATCCGGATTCCGTAACCGGACGCTACCTGGCCGGCAAGCTGCGCATCGATACTCCCGCCGAGCGGCGCGCCGGCAGCGGCCTGGCCCTGACGGTGGTCGGGGCGCGCGAGAACAACCTCAAAGACCTGACGGTGGCCATTCCCCTGGGAAAGTTCGTCTGCATCACCGGGGTCTCGGGTTCCGGGAAATCCACCCTGATGGTCGAAGTGCTGCACAAGGCGCTGGCACGTGAGCTCCACGGCGCCCGGGAGCTGCCCGGCGCCCACGACCGGGTGGAAGGCGTGGAACGGGTGGACAAGGTCATCAACATCGATCAGAGTCCGATCGGCCGCACCCCGCGCTCCAACCCCGGCACCTACACCGGGGTGTTCGACCAGATCCGGTCGCTGTTCACCGAGCTGCCGGAAGCCAAAGTTCGCGGCTACAAACCCGGCCGATTCTCGTTCAACGTGCGCGGCGGCCGCTGCGAGGCCTGCGAGGGCCAGGGCCAGCTCCGGATCGAGATGCAGTTCCTGCCGGACGTCTACGTGCCATGCGAAGTATGTCACGGAGCGCGCTTCAATCGAGAGACCCTCCAGGTGCGCTTCAAGGGCGAGACGATCGCCGACGTTCTCGAGATGACGGTAGAGGAGGGACTGGGATTCTTCGGGGCAATCCCGGGAATCGTGCGCAAGCTGGAAACCCTGCACGACGTCGGCCTGGGTTACATCAAGATCGGCCAGCCGGCGCCAACCCTTTCCGGCGGAGAGGCCCAGCGGGTCAAGTTGTCGCGCGAGCTGTCGCGGCGCGGCAACGGCAACACCCTGTACATCCTGGACGAGCCGTCGGTCGGGCTGCACGCCGCCGATGTCTACCGGCTGATCAGCGTGCTGCAGCAGCTGGTCGAGCAGGGCAGCACCGTGGTGATCATCGAACACCACCCCGACATCATCAAGGTGGCCGACTGGGTGATCGACCTCGGACCGGAAGGAGGCGAGGCCGGCGGCCACCTGATGGCCGAGGGCACCCCGGAGCAGATCGCCGCCAACCCCGCCTCTTACACCGGTCACTACCTAAAGCCGCACCTGGAGTAGGAAGCCCGGGGGCGGACGCCTCGGTCGGGCGAAGGCCTAGGGGCGAATATCGGGCGAAGCATTGGCGAGGAGCCGAGGGGAGTCCGTGTGATCTGGCGTCCCCAGGCGCATCTCGCTCAGGTATGCAGGCTCGACACCTGAGCAGCCGGAAGCTACTCTGTCACAGTCGTCACTTCCAACGGTCGTGCACCAGGGAGAAATCGTTGATCGGTCCGGACGCCTGAGTCAGAGGGGCCGGATGGTCGATGAAGTCTGGAAGCACATCCCGGACTACTCTGGTACCTTCCCCTTTGTGGTTCGGTTACGTGATTCCAGCCACCTCGGCGAACCTGCGGATCGCCTCCAGATGCGCTTCGGGGGTGTTCAAGCCGGCTCGCATCGTGTTGAGGCTGATGTCGGTGGCGCCCAAAGACCGCCAGGCCTCGATGTCCGCCGCCAGGGTCTTCGGATCGCCCTCGCCATAGGACAGGCGGGCGTCGATACCGAATCCCTCGACGGGGCGACCTTCCGCCTCGAGATAACCGCGCACCGCCTCCAGGGCTGAGCGAGCCTCCTCCGCCGACCGGTAGTTCGGGATCCAGCCGTCGCCCATCCGAGCGGCGCGACGCAGCATGCGCTGGTCGCGACCCCCAAACCAGATCGGGATCGGCCGCTGTAGCGGCATCGGGTTGAGGCCGGCGTCGTCGATCCGATGCCAGCGTCCGTCGACGGTCACCAGCGGCTCGGTCCACAGCCGGCGCAGGATTACGACCTGCTCCTCCATGCGGCGGCCGCGGTTGTGGAAGTCCTCCCCCAGACCGACAAACTCCACCTCGTTCCATCCGGCGCCGACGCCCAGCCGCAGTCGGCCGCCGGACAGGACGTCGAGCGTGGCCGCCTGCTTGGCGACCAGCGCCGTCTGGCGTTGCGGCAAGACCAGCACCCCAGTAGCGAAACCGAGGCGGGAAGTGTGGGCGGCCAGGAACCCGAACAACACCATCGGCTCGAGGAAGGTCGCCGTGTGATCATAGGGGCCCTTCCACCCGCCCGGCCGATTCGGATTCACACCCAGGACATGCTCGTAGGTCGCCAGGAACGAATACCCCAGTCCTTCGACCGCCTGCGCAAAATCGCGCGCGATCGCCGGATCGGCGGGTAGTTCGGTTTGCGGATAGATCACACCGAAACGCATGCTCGGTCCATCCCCCGGGTCATTCGGGCCATGCCTGTTTCACTCCTGCCTTCGACCGGATGCCGCCGGGTTCACTCGTAGCGGAGCGCTTCGACCGGTTCCAGGTCGGCGGCGCGCTTCGGCGGGATACAACCCGAAGAACAGACCCACCGCGGCCGAGAACAAGGTCGCCAGCAGGATGGCGTCGAGCGTCACCGCCGGGTTCAGCTCGGCATCCGACGCCCGGGCGATCGCTCCCACCAGCCGTCGCCAGCCCCCAGCCCAGGGCGATTCCGATCAGACCGCCGATCAGGCTGAGCAGAGACGACTCGGTCAGGAACTGGATCAGGATGTCGCGCTTGCGGGCGCCCACCGCCTTGCGCAAGCCGATCTCGCGGGTGCGCTCGGTGACCGAGACCAGCATGATGTTCATGATCCCGATCCCGCCGACCAGCAGCGAGATGGCCGCCACCCCGCCCAGAAAGATCGTCAGGACGTTGGTGACGGTCTCGGCCGTAGCCAGAAAGTCCTGCTGGGTGAAGATGGTGAAGTCATCGGCGGCGACCCCGGTCCGATGGCGTGCCCGCAGCAGCCCGGCGATCTCCGCCTGGGCCTGGCCGACCGTCTCGGGCGTCAGGGCGCGGGCCATGATCATGTCGACCTCGTCCCGCGAGCGTGGGAACAACCGGGTCTGGGCCGAACTCAGGGGGACCAACACCCGATCGTCCTGGTTGGCAAACCCCGATCCACCGCGGGCCACGGTCACGCCGATCACACGGAAGGGCTGACCCTCGATCCGGATGGTCTCGCCGACCACGCCCTCGGCCCTTCCGAACAGTTTTTCGGCGGTCTCGGGCCCCAGGATGGCCACCGCCGCCCGGCCGAGCATGTGTTCCTCACGCAGGAACTCGCCTTCGGCGATGTCGACGTTGCGAACGAAGGCATAGTCGGGCGTCACCCCGGAGACCTGGGAGAAGGTTCGTTCCCCGGCGAAGGTCACCTCCAGGTTGGACTGGAGCAACGGCGCCACCCCGGCGATCGACGGGGACTGGAACGGATCGGCCATGGCCTGGGCGTCCCCCAGGGTCAGCGGCTTGGGGTTGCGCACCTCCTCGCCGCCGCCCGAGAAGACGAACAGCAGGTTGGTTCCGATATCGCTGATCGATCCAGTGATCGTGTCCTGGGCGCCGCGGCCGATCCCCAGCATCCCAATCACGGCGCCCACCCCGATCACGATCCCCAGCACGGTCAGACCCGAGCGCACCTTGTTGCTGGCCAGGCTGCTCAACGCCTCGCGAAACGCCTGCCGCAGGTTCATTGCCCGTTCTCCAGCAGCCCGTCTCTCAGCCGGATCACCCGCTGGGTTCGGGCTGCGATTTCCGGGTCGTGGGTCACGAACAACAGCGTGGTCCCCCGGCTTTCGTTCAGCCCCAGCAACAAGCGCATGATCTCCTCGCCGGAACGCGAGTCGAGATTGCCGGTCGGCTCGTCGGCCAGGATGATGGCCGGCTCGGTGACCAGGGCCCGGGCGATCGCCACCCGCTGCTGTTGGCCCCCGGAGAGTTCATTCGGGCGGTGGTGCATCCGATCTCCCAGCCCGACCGCCTCCAGGGCGGCCTCGGCCCGCGCCCGACGCCCGCTGGTCAGGCCGGCGTAGTGCAGCGGCAGCTCCACATTGGCGCGCGCGACTCTGACGCCCGAGCAGGTTGAAGCTCTGGAAGACGAAACCGACCTTCCGGTTGCGGATCGAGGCCAGTTGATCATCGCGCAAGTCCGAGACCGCCTCTCCGTCCAGCCGGTACATCCCTTCGGTCGGACGGTCCAGGCAGCCGATCAGGTTCATCAGGGTGCTCTTGCCGGATCCCGACGGCCCCATGATCGAAATCACCTCGCCGCCGCGCACGCTCAGCGAAACCCCGCGCAGGGCATGCACCTCGATCTCGCCCATGCGGTAGACCTTCGACAGGCCCTCGGCCTGGATGACGACAGGGTCGGAGTTCATTGGTTCGAGAAGAAGCCGCCCGGGCCTCCGCTGGGTTCAAACTCGGTCGGCGGATTGAGCAGGATCGTATCCCCCGCCTGCAAGTCGCCCTGCACCACCTGGCTCTCCGTCTCAGACGAGACCCCCAGCACGATCGGAACCATCACGATCTCACCCTCGCGCAACAGGTACACCACCCGGTTTCCGTCCCGGACGCGGACGGCCCGGTTGGGTACCAGCAGAACTTCTTCCAGTTGATCGACCAGCAGGTTGACCGCCGCCGTCAGGCCCGGACGAACCAACGCGTCGGGTTCGGTCAGAACCAGCGTCACCCGAAAGCTGACGACCCCCTGGTTCGTGATCCCGACCATGGCAACTTCGGCGACCTCGCCCTGGTAACTGCGGTCGAGGATCCCATCGAACGTCAACTGCGCCGGCTGCCCGCTGCGCACCCGGTTGATGTCGATCTCGGAGATATCCACGTCCACCAACAGGCGCGACAGGTCGGCCAGCTGGAACGCCACCGATCCGGGACTGACCGAGTCGCCGGGCTGCACCTCGACCGCGGTGATCGTGCCGGCGAAGGGCGCCACCACCCGGGCCTGCTGCACCGTGGACTCGGCCGCTGCCACCCGGGCTTCGGCGGCGGCCACCTCGTCCGGATCGGGTCCGTCCTGGAGCCGCCCATACGCCCGCTCGGCGTCCGCCAGGCGTGCCCGGGCCAGGGCCACATCGGCCTCAAGCTGCGTCTGCTGGACCTCCGTCGGGTGACCGGTGTACCAGTTGTAGGAGCCCAGTGCCCGCTGATACGCGATGCGGGCGTTGTTGTAGGCAAGGAAGGCCTGGGCCCTGGCTCCGCCCTCCGAAAGGCTCCCGGATGTGCTGGCGTAGGCGTCGCGGGCGCGCTCCATCCGCTCGCGTTCCACAGCCAGCTTGGCCTTGGCCGCCTTCAGGGTGTCTGAGGTCGCCCGGTTTCCTTCTTGATTCCACGTGTAATCGCGCTCGGCCTTGTCCAGAGCCTCGCGCGCGTCGGCCACGGCCTGCAACGCCTGGGCCGCCGCCGCCTCGGAGGACAGGACATCTTCCAGCGCCCGCTGCGCCGACACCAGATCGGCGCGTGCGAGCAGGACGGAAGCCGGGAGGGAGGCGTCGACCAGATCCGCCAGCCGATCACCGGAGCCGACCGTATCGCCGACTTCGACATACACCTCCCCGACCACGCCGCTGGTCTTGAACGTCAGCATGGTCAACTGATCAGGGCGCACTGTCCCCGTGGCCCCCACACTCGCAGTCAGGTCTCCGACGCTCACCCGGGCCAGCTCATCTTCGGCGACCTCAGCCCCTTGGCCGCCTGCACAGCTGGCCAGGGCCACGCTGACAGCCACCAGGAGGGTCACGGCTCGAAACGAAGCCTTCATCCTACAACTCCTCATCCCTTGACCCGGCGTCTTCCACGCCGGGATTGGTCTCTTCTCGCCCACGTCCGTCTGCCACTCTAGCGCGCCAGCCGGCAGACTTGCGGAATCTTCTCCAAGTCTTCATCTATCGAATTCCGGGCTGCCTGCCCGGCCCCGCCCTCACGACGGCGGGTCGGCCCGGCAGGAGCCCGGAGGCTCCAGATCCAGATGGCATTCTATCGCGCTTGCGGGAACCACCCGAAATCTGCCCGTTTGGGGCTAAATTGTGACACTTGTCACACAGGGTTGGGAAGGCTGCGACTGCGGTTCGCCAACCTCCCGCCTCTATCCTTTCTGCGAAGTCCACGGAGACCCTGCGAATGATCGCCATCCCAGCCGAAGACAAGGTCGTTGATCGCAAGGCCAGGATGCGGATTCCTCTGGAAAACGTCCGCAGCCGTCCGGTGGAAGCCCGTCTGGCCGACTTCGAGGCCACGTTTCTCCCTCTCACGGAAGACCAGGCCCGGCAGGCAGCCTCCCGATGCATCCACTGCCCGGAAGCGCCGTGCGTGGAAGCCTGCCCTGTCCACAACGACATCCCGAGCGCGATGTGGCTGATCGAACACGGCGATTTTGAGGCGGCGGCCCAGGTCTATCGTCAGACCAGCTCGCTGCCTGAGGTGTGCGGGTTGGTGTGCCCGCACGAGGCGTTGTGCCAGGGGTCGTGCGTGCGCAACAAGCGCGGCGAACCGGTGATCACCGGCGCTCTGGAAGCCTTCGTGACGACCTACCAGCGCGCCCGGGGTGATGTGGAACTCCCACAGGCCGAGCCCAGCGGGCGGCGCGTGGCGATCGTCGGATCAGGCCCGGCCGGCCTCGCCTGTGCCGAGCGGCTTGCGGCACAGGGACACTCGGTGACCGTCTTTGAGGCCGCCCCCGCACCAGGCGGACTGCTCACCTACGGGATCCCCAACTTCAAGCTCCCCAAGGACATCGTCGAAGCCCGCATCGAGGACTTCCGTCGTGCAGGGATCCGGTTCGTGCCCGGCACGCGGATCGGCAGCGACCGGCAAATCGACGATCTGTTCGGCGAGGGCTTCGAAGCCGTGTTCCTGGGGGTCGGCAGCGGGGTCGACGCCGACATGGAGATCCCCGGCGATGATCTGCCCGGCGTGTACCAGGCCACACCCTTCCTGGCGGGCGCCAACGTCCACCCCGATCAACTCGCCCCGGGGGTGAAACAACCCCGGGTGGGCGCACGGGTCGCCGTAATCGGCGGTGGCGACACTGCCTCCGACTGCCTGCGGACCGCGTTGCGGATGGGGGCTGAGGAAGTGACCTGCCTGTACCGGCGCACCGAGGCCGAGATGCCGGGAGGCAAGACCGACCGGGAGCTCGCCCGCGAGGAAGGCGCCCAGTACCGATTCCTGACCCAGCCGGTGCGCTTCCACCCCGGTCCCGACGGAGCCGTGGGGTCCGTCGAATGTCTCCAGTGCGAGCTCGGCGAACCGGACGCCAGCGGACGGCGACGGCCCGTGCCCATCGAAGGCAGCAACTTCTCCGTGCCGGCCGAGACCGTGGTGCTCGCTCTCGGCTACTGGCCCGATCCCCTGCTCGGAAAGACCACGCCAGATCTGGAGACTTACAAGTACGGTCTGATCGTGGCCGATCCGGAGTCCGGCGCCACCAGCCGACCCGGCGTCTTCGCCGTGGGCGACGCCGTGTCCGGTCCCGATCTGGTCGTCACCGCCATGCGCGGAGGACGCCGCGCCGCCCTGGCCATCGACGCCTACTTGCGCAGCACAGCCTGAGCCGCCTCCCTACCCAGCCGCTCGCTGGCATGGACACAACCCGGGCGCGCCATGCGCAGCCGACACGCGTGGACATCGCAGCTGTGGCGGCAGGCTTCGACGACGCAAGACCTGCCTGAGACCAACAGGTCCCCTGAGCCCGAGCTAGAGAGCGCTGAGCGCGGCCAAAGCGCGCCCGCGTCTACGCCTGCGTTGCGGTTCCGAGAAGCGCGGGTGTAGCATTGGGCGGTCTCGAGTCCTTCGTATGGATTCTCACTCGCTGACCGCTGCCCTCAAAGAAGAAGCCGCCCGCCTCGGCTTCGAACTGGTCGGCGTGACCACGCCGGATCCCCCGCCGCATCTCGATGTCTTTCAACGCTGGCTGGCCGATCACCGCCATGGAAGCATGCATTACCTGGCGACCGACCGGGCCCTGGCGCGCCGTTCCGACCCACGCCGCATCCTGCCAGAATGCCGTTCGATCCTGGTCGTCGGGATCCGACACGCGCCTCCGTCTCCCCCCGACCCCGGCGGCCGGGTGGCCGCCTACGCTCGGGGCGCCGACTACCACACCGTGGTTGTGGACCGCCTCGAACAACTCATGCGTTTCCTGGAGCCGCGGGCTTCCTCTCCCCTCACCTACCGCCTGTATTCCGATACCGGACCGATCCTCGAACGCGAACTGGCCATGCGCGCCGGCCTGGGTTGGATTGGCAAGAACACCTGCCTGATCCACCCGCGTCATGGTTCGTACTTCCTGCTGGGCGAAGCTTTCCTGAGCGTCGCCCTGAACCCGGACCGGGCCTTCGTCACCGACCACTGCGGAGCGTGCACCCGCTGCCTGGAGGCCTGCCCTACGGATTGCATCCTGCCCGACCGCACCCTCGACGCCACCCGCTGCATCTCGTACCTGACCATCGAACAACGCGGGGCGATCCCCGTCGAACTGCGGCCGGCGGTCGGCGATTGGCTGTTCGGTTGCGACATCTGCCAGCAGGTGTGCCCGTGGAACGTCCGCTTCGCTGGGGCTGCGGGGGATCCGGAATTCCAGCCCGGACCCGATCCCCGGCGCGCGCTCCCCTTTCTGGAAACCCCGCCCCCTGCTCTGAAAGGAACGGCCCTCAGCCGAGCCCGGTGGGCCGGAATGGCACGCAATGCTGCCATCGTGCTCGGGAACGCCGCCGATCCGCGTGCGGCTGGTCGTCTGATCGAAACGGTCCAGGGGCACCCCGATCCCACCGTGCGCGCCCATGCCGCATGGGCCCTGGCGGAAATCGGCGGGTCGGAGGCGAAAGCCGGCCTGGAGCAGGCCGGCCGTGCCGAACATGAACCCGAGGTCCGGCGAGAGATTTCGTCGGCTCTGCGGCGGATCGACCGCCCGTAGGCGGATGGCCCCGCAGGGGATCGAGGCAGACACCTCGCCCAGGCCTCGTGCCAGGCGCGCCGCGGCTCCGCCAGTTAGGGCAGCGGTGTCGGGGTGGCGGTGTTGGGGTTGGGGGTAGCGGTGATCGTCGGGGTGGCGATCCCCACCGGCACCAGCAGTTTGCGACCGACAAACAGCACATCGGTCACTTGCATCTGGTTCAGTTGTGCGATGGCCTCGGCCGTGCTGTTGAACTGCGATGCGATCGAGACCAGGTTGTCCCCGGGTTTGACGATGTACTCGATTCGCGTCCCGGGCACCAGGGTCTGGGAGATCGGGGTCTCCGTGGGCAGAAGCGAACCCTCGGGAGGGATCGTCAGGGTCTGGCCGATGAAGATCTGATCGGCGCTGGCGATCTGATTCACCGACATCAAAAGCAACACCTCGACCCCGAACCGCTCGGCGATCGACGACAAGTTGTCGCCGAGTTCGACGATATAGGTGGTCGGCCCGGCCGGGGTCGGGGTCTCAGTCGGCGGCACCGTCGGCGTCACCGAAGGGGTCAGTGTCTCCGTCGGAGTGGGGGTGTTGGACGGCGTCGGGGTGCGGCTGGCGAAGAGCGAAGGCAGGGCCGGAGGCGCGTCGCCGGTGATCCACAGGATCACCAGAAACAACCCGACGGCCAGCAGGACCACGGCAACGCCCCCCAGCAGGAGCGGAACCATGCGATCGCGTCGCCGACGATATGCGTCGATGACGTCGGAGGCCAGGTGATCGCTGTCGGTCATGGACGCCTCAGGAACCGCGTTTCCATTTTACCCGCGATTCCCGCTCCTCCTTCCCCGGCCTGCCCGCCTTCGGAAAGCTCGGTCCGCAGAAAACCGATCACCTCCGGAAGCAGCGAACGCCAGGTGTCATCGGCATGCGCTCCAGGCACGAGGCGCATCACCACTCCCGCCTCCCGCGCCGCCAGGATCCCGGCCAGCTGGTCGGTCGCCCGCCGGGCCCAGTCGTCTTCTCCGGCGGCCAGGAAGATCCTCCCTGGCAGGCGATCCGCCGTTGCGGCCAGCCGCAGAGGGTCGTAGGCCTCGCGGGCGTAGTTCACCGCCAGCGCCGGGCTCAGGGCGGCCACGCTGTCGATCTGATCGGGCGATCGAAAGGCGATTTCGAGAGCCCACACCGCCCCCCGGGAAATCCCGACCAGAGCCCTGGCGCTGCCCGATGGCCGCGTGCGGAACCGATCGTCGATCGATGCCAGCAGGCCTTCGAAGAACTCCTGCTCGTACGATCCGGGGCCCCCATCGCTTCCGCTGAACAAGGGCTCGGGGAGCCGCGCCAGCACGACGATCCCCGGGAACGCCGTTGTGCTCTGCCCGTCCGGGTCGAGCAACGCCTCCAGCCCGAGGTCGAACCACTGCTCTTCGGTGTACGGCTTCCCGTGGAAGAAGAAAGCCACGGGGAAGGTCTGATCGGACTCGTCGTAGCAGGGAGGCAGGTAGATCCGGGCAGGGATATCCTCCCTCACCGCAACGCCCTCATACTTGAACTCGATCCACTCGCCCCTGGTAGCGACACACCCCGGCGTGGTGGAGGCTGTGGCAGGAGGCGGGGTCGCGGCCGGCGGCGGGGTGGCGGTGGCTGGCGCAGTAGAAGCCGGCGCCGGTGGGGCCGCCTGGGGGGAACAGGCGGCGATGGTTCCGCCCACCACCCAGAGCAAGAGGAGACGTCTCAAGCGGAGGGGGCCTGGATCGGCCGCTCGACCGAGAGAGGTTGTCCGGAGGCACGCCGCCGGACCATCAGAATCTCAGCCAGGATCGACAGAGCGATCTCGGCCGGGGTCTCCGCACCCAATTCCAATCCGGTCGGGGAGCGAAGGCGCGCCAGCGCCGCCTGGTCGAGGCCGCCTTCGGCCAGGCGCTCCCGGATCACCCGGTACTTGGTGGGCGAGGCGACCAGGCCCACGTAGGTCGGGGGTGGGTCCATAGAAAGCACCTGCGCCAGGGCCGGCTCGTCCCAGCCCCATGTGGCGGCGACCACATACGCCTCTCGCCCGAATGTATCCAGAGGCAACGGGTCCAGCTTCTCCTGGGAGGAGTTGTATCCAACGAGTTCCACCACCGTCCCTTCCGGGAACGCCTGTGGCGAGGCGTACTCGGGCCGGTCGTCGATCACCACCACCCGCATCCCGATCTCGTCCGCCATCCGAGCCAGAGGTCGGGCCACGTGCCCGGCTCCGAGGATCACCAACGTAGCCTGTCTCTCAAGCACCTCGATGTGCACGTCGACCACTCCTCCACACAGCCCCAGGCTGTCGGGCTCACCCCCCGTCGTCAGCGGATAGCTCCCCACCCGACCGCAACTCTCTTCCAGCGCACGGCGCGCATCCCGAACGACGGCTTCTTCGAGGGACGCTCCACCGACGGTGCCCACGGTTCCCCCGTCCGGCCAGACCAGCAGGCGCGCCCCCTGATGGCGAGGCGCCGATCCCCGCACCCGGATGACCGTCGCCAGCGCGACCCGTTCGCCGCGTTCGACCGCCTGTAGCGCCGCATGCATGACTTCGATGAATTCGCGGATTGCCATCCCGAAGAGCCCGGTCCGCAAGCCGGCCGCCAAGGGTTAGGCTGGCCGCCCGCACCCGCCTGACCACCGGCGTTGGAGATGATACTCCACGCCCGAACGGTATAATCGCCGGCGTGAAATACCACGTGTGGACGGAAGGCTGCCAGATGAACGTGGCCGACTTGCAGAGAGTGGCCTCGTCGCTCGAGCGCCTGGGCCTGCAGCCCGTCGCAGTGGCCGATGAAGCCGACGTGATCGTGTTGAACACCTGCGTCGTCCGCCAGAGCGCGGAAGACCGGGCGGTCGGCCGTCTGACTTCGCTTCGGCCTTTGAAGGACCGCCGTCCCGACCTGGTGGTCAACCTGATGGGCTGTCTGGTCGGGGTGCGAGGGCACGACGAGCTGCGCAAGGCGTACCCCTACGTCGACGTGTTTTCGCCGCCCTCCGATCCGAAGCCACTGGTGGAGTTCCTGCTGCAGCGCGATGGTCGCGGGCTCGACCAGGCCGAGGTCGCCCGGCGTCACGCGGTGATGGACGGCGACCTGGTCTTGCCGTTGGAAGAGCAGGGCCGTCTGGTGACGGCCCACGTCCCGGTGGTGTACGGATGCTCGCACGCCTGCACCTTCTGCATCATTCCTTTCCGCCGCGGGGTCGAACGCAGCCGCTCGATCGGCCAGATCGCCGGCGAAGTTCGCTCCCTGGTCGACCAGGGAGTGCGCGAGGTGACCCTGCTCGGCCAGATCGTCGACCGCTACGGCATGGACGTGCCCGACGGCCCTCGCCTGACCGACTTGCTGCGGGCGGTTCACTCGATCGATGGCCTGCTGCGCCTACGCTTCCTGACCTCCCACCCGAACTGGATGTCGGAGGAGCTGCTCCAGATGGTGGCTGATCTCCCCGGGGTCTGCGAACATATCGAAGTACCGGTGCAGGCCGGCGATGACGCGGTGTTGCAGCAGATGCGCCGCGGCTATTCGGCCGACGATTACCGCCGACTGGTCGAGCGGATCCGCCAGCGGCTCCCTCACGGATCGATCGCCACCGACATCATCGTCGGGTTCCCGGGAGAGAGCCCGGCCGCCTTCGAGGCCACCTACGACCTGCTGGCCGAACTACGGCTCGACGTGGCCCACCTGGCGCGTTACTCCCCCCGTCCGGGAACCGTCGCCGCCCGACGGATGCCCGACGATGTGCCCGTAGAAGAGAAGGAAGCGCGCTTCCGCGCGCTGGAGGATCTCCAGGCGCGCGATCGCCGGGGAGATCAACGCCCGCCTGGTCGGACAGAGCCTCGAGATCCTGGTCGAGGAGCGGAGCCGCGACCGGTGGAAGGGCCGGACCCGCACCAACAAACTGGTGTTCTTCGACTCGCCGCACGACCTGCGAGGCCGCCTGGTAGACGTCCGGATCGATTGGGCCGGCCCGTGGAGCCTGGTCGGTTCGCCCGTCGCCGCCGGCCTGCGCCGCGAGGCGAACGAACGGCCGGCTCCGAGCTCCGGCGCTTCTTACCCCGTTTCCGTCACTTGACGGCCCTCCTCCGCGACAGTAGCATGTTCTCGTCGGCGCAAGCGCGGCTTCCCGCGCCCGCCCCGGCGGAACGGAGATCAGGATGACCACCTTCCGACGAATTGCAGTCATGGCCGTTCTGGGCGCCTCCCTGGCCCTGCTGGGCGCCTGCAACTTCCCGACCCGCGCCTCCCCGCAAGACGCCGCGGCGACGGCGGCGGCCCAGACGGTGTCGGCCCAGCTGACTCAGATCAGCGTCGCCTCGCCGACGCTGCCGCCCACCAACACGCCTCCTCCCACTGTGGCAGCCACCGACACCCCGCCACCCACCGCCGCCCCGCCCACGCCCACTCTGGGTTGCAGCGACGGGTCGCAGTTCGTTTCCGACGTCACGGTGCCCGATAACACCAACATGACGAGCGGCCAGACCTTCACCAAGACCTGGCGACTGCGCAACAGCGGCACCTGTACCTGGACCACCGCCTACGACGTGGTGTTCACCGACGGCAACGGGATGAGCGGCCCGGCCTCGGTGGCCCTGGCCGGCAGCGTCCCTCCGGGCAGCACGGTGGACGTCTCGGTGAACCTGACCGCCCCCTCCACCAACGGCACCCATCGCGGCAACTGGCGTCTGCGCAACGACAAAGACGTGTTCTTCGGCACCGCTTTCTACCTGCAGATCGTGGTCGGGCCGACCCCCACCCCGACGGTGAGCGTCCACAAGACCGGGTCGATCACCGTGGACAACTCATTCTACGTTGACCTCGACGCTGGCACCATCACCGGAGGCAGCGACCGGGACATCTGGCTTCACGCCGTGTCGGCGCTGGAGCGATATCTGGAGCCCCAGAACGGCGCCGGGATCCGCCTGATGTCCGGGACCCCGAGTTACGCCGACTGCGCCGGCGCCAGCCTGAGCTCCTCGGCGGTCAACTTCACCACCTTCTCGACGGGGAGCTGGTTCTGCTACAAGACCAGCAGCGGGCGCTTCGGACGGTTCGAAGTCGAATCGATGCCAGCCAGTGGCATCACGCTCGACTTCCGCACCTGGACCAATTAGCCGGCCGATCTCGGAATGTGCGTTCAACGACCGGCGTCCCCTCGGGACGCCGGTCCCGTTTCGGCAAGCGGACGACCGCGTTCAGCCTGCTGGCCGCCGCTGCCGGGCTGTGCTACAGTCAGCCCGGCGACCGTGTGATGGCGCCGACCAATGACGACCCCTTCTGCGCCCACCTCCCCGCTGGCCGAGCGGCGGACCGAAACCGCCCTCGGAGTCAACGAGACCGTTGCGCAGGCGTTCCGCTCCGCGGCGCACGCGTTCCAGGTCCAGGCCGCCGGCCTGTTCCGGGAGGTCGCATGGTCGCCTTCGCCTCCCCGGGCGGGGTCCTGACGCTTGACGACGTCGGCCCGGCGGTAACCGCCTCGACCGACGTCGCCTCGCGCGGATCGATCACCCGCTTCTTCAGCCCCCCCAACTCCGACACGGACTACGTCCTGTACGCCACCCCGGTCGAGGGCGACCTCGCCCTGGTCGCTTTCTTCACGATGGAAACTCCGCTCGGGAACGCCCGTCGAACCGGGCAGGCGATCGGCCAGGCCATTGTTCGCGCCGGTGTCCGCTCCCCGGTGCCCGAGCCCGAGGCGGCGGTCGAAACCGCTCCGCCGATCCCGCGCGACTGGGTTCCGGATCAGCCGTCGGCGGACATGGCGCGCTCTCTCCTGGGCGAAGGGCCGACCGAACCGTCCTTGCCCCCGATCGAGATGCCGCGCGACTGGGTGCCGTCGGGCCCTGCCAGCGAGGCCCGTTTCCCGTTCCTCGAGCCGCCGCCGGCCACCCCGCCGCCACCTCCGCCTCCGCCTGCGACGCCCTCCGCACCCCGAACAGAGATCGTTGTCGTCCACGCGCCGGCGGCCTCCGGCCCGCCGCTGGTCTTCTCCCTGGTCTTGCTGCCGCGTTTCCCCGAGCACCGCCTGACCGGTGCCCTGGTCGGGCGGCTGCAGCGCTGGGTCCATCGGTTGTGCCTCGCCTGGGACTGGACGCCGGTGCAGCTGGTGATCCTCCCCGACCGTCTGGCCCTGACTCTGTCGCTAGGCGCCGACGTAGCGCCGGCTCAAGCGCTCCAGCAGATTCGCGACGGGCTGGCGACGCGGGTGCTGCACGAGTATCCCGAGTTGGGATCCGATCTCCCCTCCGGGCGCTTCTGGGCGACCCCGGTCTTGCTTGTCCCCGGTCCCCTCCCCGACCAGATCGCGCTGCATGATTTCATCGAAGAGACCCGGCGGGGCCAGGGGTTCTCCTCCCGCGGCTGACCCGGGTGCTAGAATTGCAACCGACGGAACCCCACAGTTGATGCCCACGCGCCCGCGTCTCTTGTTGATCGACGGACACGCTCTGGCCTACCGGACCTACTACGCCCTGACCGGCGCCGGCGACCCTGCCCGCTGGTCGACCAAGGCCGGGGAGCCGACCGCCGGCACCTACGGCTTCACCTCGGTTCTGCTGCGCATGCTCGAGCAGGACGCGCCCGAGTACCTGGCGGTGTCTTTCGACACCGGCCGGACCTTTCGCGATGAGGTCTACCCCGAGTACAAGGCCACCCGAGCCAAGATGCCGGAAGACCTGGCCCCCCAACTCAACCGGATTCGGGAGGTGGTTTCGACCTTCGGCATCCCGGTGCTCGAACGGGAAGGTTTCGAAGCCGACGATGTTCTGGGCACCGTCGCCCGCCGCGCCGCACAGGAAGGCCTGGACGTGGTCATCCTGACCGGCGACCGCGACCTGCTCCAGCTCGCCGACGAACACATCACCATCCGGCTGGCCGGCCAGAAGCTGTCGGAGGCGCCGGACTACGGCCCGGCGGAGGTCCGCGGGAAACTGGGCATCTCGCCGGCGCAACTGGTGGACTACAAGGCACTGGTCGGCGATTTCAGCGACAACATCCCGGGGGTCAGCGGGGTCGGCGAGAAGACCGCCGTCTCCCTGCTCGAGAAATATGGCAGCCTCGAGGGGATTTACGATCACCTCGAAGACGTGCCCACCCGGTTCCGCACCAAACTGGAACAAGGCCGGGACCAGGCGCAGCTGAGCCAACTGCTAGCCCGCATCGTCACCGACGTCGACCTACCCTTCGACCTGGAGGCGTGTCGCTGGACGGGCTTCGACCGCGAGGCCGTCGCCGACTTGTTCCGCCTCCTCGAGTTTCGTTCCTTGCTCGATCGGTTGCCGGCAGAACCCGCCCGCGGCACCCAGCAGCTCAACATGTTCGCCGCCGCACCGGCCGCACCGCCGCCCCAGGTCGCTCCCGAGGCGGTGGTCGATACCCCCGAGAAGCTCGAACGGCTGGTACGACGCCTGGCGGAGGCGGCCGAGGCGGCCATCGATGTCGAAACCACCGGAACCGACCCGCTCCAATCGTCGCTGGTGGGAATCGCCGTAGGGCTCAGCGCCAACGAAGGTGTGTACCTTCCGGTCGGCCATCGCCCGGAGTTCGCCGGCGGCTCCCAGCTCCCGTTGCAGGACGTTCTGGCGGCGCTCCGGCCGGCAATGGAGCGCGCGTCGCTGCGCAAGGTCGGCCACAACCTGAAGTTCGACTTCGCCGTCCTGGCGCGCCTCGGGCTGCGCCCCGCTCCGATCGATTTCGACACGATGATCGCCGAGTGGCTGTGCGACCCGGCCTCGCGCAGCCTGGGGCTGAAGACTCTGGCCTGGGTGCGGCTGGGACGCGACATGGCGGAGATCGAGACCCTGATCGGGCGAGGCAAGACGCAGCGATCGATGGCCGACGTCCCGATCGAGGCCGCCGCCCCCTACGCCATCGCCGACGCCACCGCTTGTCTGGCGCTGCGGCCGGTGCTGGAGGCCGAGCTGAGCCAGAAGAACGTGGCCAACCTGTTTGGCGACGTCGAAATGCCCTTGGTGACCGTGTTGGCCGAGATGGAGCTCGAGGGCGTCGCCCTCGACCGGGAATTCCTGAGCGGCCTGTCGGACGAACTCCAGGCGCGCCTGGTCGAGCTCGAAGACCAGGTGTTCGGGGTCGTCGGCCACGGTTTCAACCTGAACTCGACCCAGCAACTTTCCCGAGTCCTGTTCGACGAGCTGGGCCTGCCGCCTCCCGGAGGCCGACGCCGCACCAGCGCCGGCCTGCTGTCCACCGCCGGCGATGTGCTGGAGGAGATGCGCAGCGCACACCCGGTGGTGGGCCTGATCGTAGATCATCGCGAAATCGCCAAGCTGAAGTCGACCTACACCGACGCGCTGCGGGATCAGATCGATCCTTCCACCGGGCGAGTGCATACCTCCTTCAACCAGACCGGCTCGGTCACCGGCCGGCTGGCTTCATCGAATCCCAACCTGCAGAACATCCCGATCCGGACCGAATTGGGGCGTCGCATCCGCAGGGCCTTCATCGCCACGCCGGGCCGGGCTCTGCTCAGCGTGGACTACTCGCAGATCGAGCTGCGCATCGTAGCCCACATGGCCGAAGACCCGGCCATGATCCAGGCATTTCGGGACGACCAGGATATCCACGCCACGACCGCCGCGGCGGTGTTCGGGCTGAAGCCTTCTGAAATCGACGCCGAAGCGCGCCGGCGCGCCAAGGCGATCAACTTCGGGCTGATCTATGGCATGAGCGCCTTCGGCCTGTCGCGCTCGACCGGGATGACCCTGGCCGAAGCCGAGGAGTTCGTCAAGGCCTACTTCGCCCGGTTTCCCGGAGTGCGCGGCTTCCTCGACCGGGTTCGAACCCAGGCCTCCCGCGACGGCTACGTCGAGACCCTGCTCGGGCGGCGGCGGTACTTCCCCCAGTTGATGCCCGGCGGCCCGCCGGCCTCGGAAGTTGCGCGCTCCCGGGCTCGGCGCGAGGCCATCAACGCGCCGATCCAGGGCAGCGCCGCCGACGTAATCAAGTTGGCCATGATTCGCCTGCCGACCGTGCTGATCGAGGCCGGCCTCGAGGCGCGCCTGTTACTGCAGGTGCACGACGAACTGCTGCTGGAGTGCCCCGAGGCCGAGATGGCCGAAACGGCTCGACGGGTCCAGCAAACCATGCAGTCGGCACTGGCCCTCAGCGTGCCGCTCAAGACCGATGCCAAGGCCGGGCCCAACTGGGCTGAGATGGTAGCCGTAGCCTAGCAGGGCCCGGACTCGCCTACTCCCCATCGAGCCGGGCGCGACCTTGCCTCGCCGGCGCCGGCAGCCCAGGGTAGCGCTGCCGTCGAGAGAACTCCACGCGACCCCGTATTGACGCACCGGTCAGCAAGCACGCTACGGCCGACCACCCCTTGTGCTCTGTCCCGCCCAGGGTCTTCCCGCCCAGAGGGACTGCTTCATTTCCCCGCCAACGAAGGGGGATCACAGGCCGCCAGGACCCGAGCGCCCGGCGGCTTGCCGAACCCTGCCCCACCTCCCTGCTGGAGGCACCCCGATCTATGTGGGGCGGGGCTCAGGGCTGGTGGAGAGGGGCCCGCACCTCGGTATGCTAGAATTCCCTCGCCCAGGGGCGGACTCGATGACCGGACGCCAAGATCTCTTCGACGAATCGATGCAGCTGGGTCATTCGGCCGCCTGGGATCTCAAGTGGGACCGGGCGATCGGCTATTACCGCAAAGCCCTGGCCGAGTTCCCCGAAGAGCCACGTGCCCTCTCCAGCCTGGGACTGGCGCTGCTGGAAACCAACCAGCTGCGCGACGCGCTGGCGGTCTACCGCCAGGCGGCCCGCCTGATCCCCGACGACCCCGTTCCGATCGAGCGCTGCGCCGAGATCTTCGAACGCCTGGGCCAGGCCCAGGAGGCGATCAACCTGCGCGAGTCGGCCAGCGAACTGTACGTTCGGCGCAAGGACGCCGAGAAGGCGCTGGAATGCTGGGGGCATGTGGCCCGGTTGGCCCCCGAGAACCTGGCGGCGCGCTCCCGACTGGCGCTGACATATGAGCGGATGGGTCGGCGCCGCGAAGCCGTTCACGAATACCTGGCGGTCGCTTCGATCCTCCAGCGGAGCGGAAAGCCCGACCGAGGCATGGAAGCAGTCCAGCGCGCCCAGGGGTTGATCCCAGGCAATCCCGATGCGGGCCACGTGATGCGCAACCTGCGGGAGGGCAAGCCCCTGCCGCCCGCCTCTCCGCCGCGTGGCACGACGGGTCCCTTGCGCATGGTCGAGGTCGGCCAGGCGTTGCGCAGCGAAACCGGTCCGTCCGAGTTGGCCGAGGAAACCTCCGATCCCGAACAAGACGCACAGCGCCAGGCCCTGACTTTGCTGGCCGGCCTGCTGTTCGAGGAAACGTCGGACGAGGGCGATTCGGGCAAGGCGGGAGGGATGGCCGTCCTGGGGCGGGGCAAGCGGAGCGCCGACCGCGACGCGGCCGCGCGGGCGGTGATCCAGCGCAGCCTGACCCAGGCGATCGACATGCAAACCCGCGGCCAGAAGAAACTGGCTCTCCGCGAATTCGAGAACGCGCTCAAGGCCGGCCTCGACAATCCGGCGGCGCACTTCAACGTCGGCATCCTGTACAAGGACCTGGGCAACTCCGATTTGGCGACGAAACACCTGATGCAGGCGGTCGGCCATCCCGAACTTGCCTTCGGCGCCCACCTGGCCCTGGGCCGGCTGTCGCAGGCGGCGGGTGACCAGGCCGAAGCCGCCCGCCACCTGGTGCAGGTGCTGCGCATGGCCGACACCCTGTCGGTTGACCAGAGCCACTCGGGGCAGCTCAACCAGTACTACGACCGCCTGCAGGCCAGCATGCAGGAGGGCAACCAGGAAGGCCTGGAGCGGCTGATCGACAGCACCCTGGGGCTGCTGAGCGGCCCGAACTGGCTGCAGCAGGTGCGCGCCGCACGCATGAGCGTCGAGTCGGAGGCGCCCGGCGCCGAGGTGACGCCGATCGCGGAGATGTTCGCCGTCGGTGCCAGCGACCGTGTCTTCAAGAGCCTGGAAGCCATCGACGGACTGATGGCCTCCAACCACATGGAAGCGGCCATGGAGGAAGCGCTGATCGCCCTCGGCGCTTCTCCCCACTACCTGCCGATCCACTTGCGCATGGCCGAAATCCTGTTCAAGTCGGGCCGGCAGGAACACGCGATGCGCAAGCTCAAGACGGTGGCCGAGACCCACCGGGTACGGGGGGAGGTCCGCGAGGCCACCGAGGTCTACCTGCGCATCCTGAACTTCGCGCCGGTCGATCTGACCTCCCGTTCCCGGCTGATCGAACTGCTGGCGGCCCAGGCCCGCAGCGGCGAGGCCCTCGAGCAGTTCGTCGCCCTGGCCGATCTATACCGGCAGATGGCCCAGATCGACGAGGCCCGCCGGGCCCTGAATGACGCCCTGCGCCTGGCCCAGCAGTCCCAGGTGGAACAGAAGTGGGAGATTCGAATCCTGCGGGAGCTGGGCGACATCGAGCTGGCACGCCTCGACTGGCGCAAAGCCCTGCGCACCTTCGAGCAGATCACCTCGCTGGATCCGTCGGACGACAACGCCAGCGTCCAGCTGATCGACTTGAACCTGCGGCTCGGCCAGGAAGACTCCGCCGCCGCCGCGCTCGACCGCCACCTGGAGCGGCTGGTGGCCGACGGCCGTTCCGATGACGCTCTGGCCTACCTGGAGGAGCTGGCCCGCGAGCATCCGGGCAAGCAGGCCCTTCACAGCCGCCTGGCGGACGCGTATCGGGCCGCCGGCCGCACCGCCGACGCCATCTCTCAGTACGACGCGCTGGGCGAGATCCAGCTCGACGCCGGCCAGCTCTCCGACGCCATCCATACCATCCGGACCATCATCGGCCTGCAGCCGCCCGACCTCGAGGGCTACCACGAACTTCTGCGCAACCTGGAGGCCTCCCAGTGACGCCCCCGCGCGGCGGCCGGAGATGCTGAACACTCTGCTCGGCGATTTCGCCTCCTATATCCAGCGCCTGAACTGGCTCAGTGTCCTCGACCTGCTGCTGGTAACTGCCGTGCTGTTCGTCCTGCTGCGCCTGGTGCGGGGCACCCGGGCGGTGGTGCTGCTGCGGGGGATGATCGTGCTGCTGGTCGGGTTGGCGATCCTGACTTCGCTGGTGCCCCTGCCGGGGTTCACCTGGCTGCTGCGCACGTCGCTGCCGGCGTTGCTGGTGGCGGTCCCGGTCATCTTTGCCCCGGAGATCCGACGCGCTCTCGAACGCCTGGGTCGGGCCGGCGCACTGTTCACTCTGAGCGCCGGGCCGACCGACCTGGAGCGCACCATCGCCACCCTGACGACCGGGGCCCAGCGCCTGTCGGACGGAGGCATCGGGAGCTTGATCGTGATCGAACGCGAGGTGCGGCTGGGCGAGTACCTGGAGACCGGAATCGCCCTCGACGCCGCCCTCACTCCGGAACTGCTGCTTCAGCTCTTCTACCCCAACACCCCGCTGCACGACGGCGCCGTGATCCTGCGCGGCGACCGGGTGGCGGCTGCCGCCTGCGTGTTGCCCCTGTCGTCGAGCGGCACTTTGGCGGGGACGCGCGACCGCCAGGTCGGCCTGCGCCATCGGGCTGCCCTGGGCATCAGCGAGGTCAGCGATGCGGTTGCCCTGGTGGTCTCGGAGGAGAACGCCAGCATCTCGGTAGCCCACAACGGCCGGATGATCCGCCGCCTCGACCCGGCCCGCCTGCGCAACATCCTGTTCGCCTTCTATCGTCCGCGCCCGGCCAGCATCCTGCCGGCCTGGCTCAGCCGGCTGATCCGCGTCCCCCGGCGCGGGGCCGACCCCGGCATCGAAGGCTAGGGCGGCGTGCGCCGTTGGCTGTGGGACAACCTCGAGAGCCTGCTGTTTGCGTTTCTGCTCGCTCTTTCGGTGTGGTTGGCCGGAGTCAGCGCCTCCGACCCGATCGAGGAGCGCGCCTTCGGCAGTGCCATCGCCATCCAATTCCTGGACCTGCCCGAAGGCCTGATCGTGGTCGGCTCGCCCCCATCGGAAGGCCGGCTGACGGTGCGGGCTCCCCAGTCCGTCTGGGAGCGGCTGAGTTCTGCCGACCTGCGGCTGACGGCCGATCTTTCCGGCCTGCCGGCCGGCACCCAGACGGTGGTCCTGCAGGCTTCGGTGCAGTTCGCCGGCGCCCGGGTGGTGCGGGTGCAGCCCGAACGAATCGCCATCACGCTCGAGCGCGCCACCAGCCGGAACGTGGCCGTCCGTTCCCTGCTGTTGGGAGAGCCGGCCTCGCGCTACGTGACCGACACCCCCGAGGTCGAGCCGGGCGAGGTCGGAGTGATCGGGCCGTCGTCTCTGGTCGAGACGGTCGTCGAAGTGGTGGCCCCGATCGATCTGACCGGCGCCGACCGCGACCTCGACCAAACCGTCGACCTGCTGGCGCGCAATGCCTCGGGAGAGCCCGTCGAGGGAGTGTCGCTGGAACCGGCCACGGCCCGCGTTCGAGTTCCGCGTGTCCCTGCCGGGCGGTTTTCGATCGGTGGCGGTGCTGCCCACGCTCACCGAGCAGGTGGAGCCGGGCTACCGGGTGACGAACGTATCGGTCACGCCTCCTACGGTCGTGGTCTTCTCTTCCAACCCGGATGTGGTGGAATCCTTACCGGGCTTCCTGCAAACCCGGCCGATTTCGCTGGCCGGCGCCGACGGCAGCTTCCAGCAGCGGGCCACCGTCGACCTGCCGCTGGCGGTCTCCCTGGTGGACGAACAGACCGTTCTGGTCGACGTCACCATCGAGCCGATCCTGAGCACGATCACGCTCACCCGCTTGGTGGAAATCGTCGGGCTGGACGACACCCGCTTCGCCCTGGCGGCGCCGCAGATGGTCAGCGTGATCCTGGACGGGCCGCTGCCCGTGCTGGAACGGCTGCGACCGGAAGATGTTCGGGTGGTCATCGATCTGCTCGGGCTCGGCGTTGGTCAGCACAACGTTGAGGCGGAGGTGATCGTACTGCCGCAAGGGGTCACGGTGCGGCGGGTGCTCCCGGTCGAAGTCGAGGCTACCATCAGCGCCACCCCGCTGGTCACCCCCACGCCTCTCCCCTGACACGGCGATGAGCCGCCCGCTCGTCGCTCTGATCGGACGCCCCAACGTAGGCAAGTCCACCCTGTTCAACCGCCTGGCCGGGGAGCGACTGGCCGTGGTCGACTCGGTCCCGGGCACCACACGCGACCGGATCCTGGCCGAGGTCGAGTGGAATGGCATCGGATTTGACCTGATCGACACCGGCGGCCTGGACCCGCTGGTCGACCGCCGCGGGCCTCCGCTTTCGGTCGGCTCCGCCGACTACCTGGACTCGATCCGTCTTCAGGCGCAGGCGGCCTACCGCGAGGCCGACGCCGTGTTGCTGCTGGTGGATGGGATCGACGGAATGACCGCCGCCGACACGGAAGTGGCCGAGTTCCTGCGCCGTCAGCCCCGGGGAGAACGGCCGCCGTCGATCCTGCTGGTGGTCAACAAGTGCGACAGCGAGGCGCGGCGCCTGGAAGCGGTCGAATTCTACGCCCTCGGCCTGGGCGATCCGATTCCTGTCTCGGCCCTGCACGGAACGGGCGTCGGCGACTTGCTCGACGATCTGACCGCCCTGCTCCCTGCCGGCGCTCCGGGCGCGGATGACCCGACGGCCCGCATCGCCATCGTCGGGCGGCCCAACGTCGGCAAGTCGTCGCTGCTCAATCGCCTGCTGGGGGAGGAACGCGTGATCGTCTCGCCGATCCCCGGCACGACCCGCGACTCGGTCGACACCCAGTTGACCTTCCATGGCACCCGCCTGACCCTGATCGATACCGCCGGGCTGCGCCGGCCGGGTCGGATCGAGCCGGGGGTCGAGCGCTTCGCCGCCTTGCGAACGGTCCGGGCGGTCGAGCGAGCCCAGGTCGCCCTGCTGTTGCTCGACGCTACGGCCGGGGTTCTCGCCCAGGACGCCCACATCGCCGGGCTGATCGTCGAGAAACGACGCGGGGTGGTGGTGATCGTTAACAAATGGGACGCCGTTGAGAAGGACGAGCGCACCCTGGACGAGTTTCGCGCCCGGGTGGAAGCCGAATTCCCGTTCCTCGACTACGCGCCCGTGCTCTTCATTTCGGCCCTCAGCGGCCAGCGCGTCCATCAGGTGCTTCCCACCGCCCTGCAGGTGCAGGAGGAAGGCGTCCGGCGCGTCGCCACCTCAGCCTTCAACCGGTTGCTGCGGGAGGCGGTCGAGCTGCACCCGCCTCCGGCGCGGGCCGGACGCCCGTTGAAACTCTACTTTGGCGCACAGACCCGCACCGCACCCCCGACGTTCGAGATCCAGGTCAACGACCCCAAGCAGATTCACTTCACCTATGCCCGCTTCCTCGAGAACCAGATCCGCCAGCGCTTCGGCTTCCTGGGCAACCCGATCGTACTGCGCTTCGTTTCCGGGGAGGATCGCCGGGGCTGACGCCGATCGCCGGTTCCTGACCGCCGTCCCGGTCGCCTTGCCGGGTCTCCCCCCGGCTCCTATAATCAACCCCGTGGATTTCACCCGACCGACGATGCCGGCGCCCCCGCAGGGGGGCGCGTCTGCCTCCCCCGGCCTGCTGACGCGGCTGGCGCGCCTGCTGGGCGAGATGCTGCAGACCCTGGTGGTCGCCACCCTGATCTTCTTCGCGGTGAACCTGATCACGGCCCGCATCCGCGTCGAGGGCAGCAGCATGGAGCCGACCCTGCACGACGGCGAGCTGGTCGTGGTCAGCCGCCTGGCCTACCGCTGGGCCGAACCCGAACGCGGCGACATCGTGGTCTTCCACTTTCCCCTGGAACCCGACCGGCGGTTCATCAAGCGAATCATCGGTCTCCCCGGGGAAACCGTGGTGATCCGCGACGGGCATGTGGCGGTCGACGGGATCGACCTGGTCGAACCCTACATCGCCGCCGCCCCCCGTTACAGCGGGGAGTGGGTGGTGCAGCCGGGGCAGGTGTTCGTGCTCGGCGACAACCGCAACAACTCCTCGGATTCCCAGACCTGGGGCGCCGTCCCGGTCTCGCAATTGATCGGGAAGGCCTTTCTGGTCTATTGGCCGCTGCCGGACCTCGGCCTGATCGAGCATACGGGTCTGCCGGCCCGGGCCGCCGGCTGAGCGGGGTGTGCTAGAATGCCTGCCCGGCACTCTGCCGACGAGGCCTCCAGGTTGCCCCACGATCCGGTGTATCCGTGTCCCGAGTGTCAGGTGGGATCTCTGCGCGCCGCCGCGGTGTCGTACCTGACACGGCTGCGGGGACACCTGGTGACGGTGCCCGACTTCCCGGCCTGGGTCTGCGACGTGTGCGGTCGTCGAGAATACGATGAGGGGGCGATCGCCGAACTGCGGGCGATGCTCGAGAGCGGATCGCCTCCCCACCGCCGTATTCCCCGCCAGCCGCGCCATCCCGCCCCTTCGCGTTCCCGCCCGGCCGCCGATCCCCGCCGCCGGAGCTGAAGCGGCAGGCGGCGGCAGCGCTGCGCCGTCAGGCAACCTATGACCGCCCCCCGCGAACGCCGCTCCCCTCCGCGCGTGCTGGTGCTGGCCGACGTCGAAGCCACGGCCCGCTCCCTGATCGAGCGCATCCTGCAACCGGCCGGGATCCACGCCTGGCCCGCCGCCGCCGAAGCCCCACCGGTTGACGTCCTGTTGATCGATATCACCCAGCTGCGGGGTGACCCGCTGGCCGGGTTGCGCTCCCGGCGGGAGGCCGGCGACGAGGCTCCGGCCATCGTCCTGGCGGCCCATTTTCCCACCGCCCGACTGCGCGACCTGTTCCACCTGAACGTGGTCGATATTCTGCTCAAACCCTACCGGCCCCGCGACCTGGCCCAGGCCGTGTTCGATGTGGCCGAGTCGCGCTCGGCCGAGACCAACACCGCGATGCTTTCCCGAAGCCTGGAGGCCACCCGCGAACAGGCCCGCCGTCGATCGGAAGAGGTGCGGCTGCTCAGCGAGATCGGGCGCGCCGTCGCCGGCCTGGCCGACCTGGAGGCGATCCTGGCCCGGGTGGTCGAAGCGGCGGTGTTCGTGGCCGACGCCGAGGAGGCCAGCATCTATCTGGCCAATTCCGACACGGAAGAGCTCGATCTGCGCGCCAGCCACCAGGCGGGGCACCGCCAGGCTACCCTGCAGCGGCTGCGAGTGAATGACACTCTGGTCGGACAGGTCTATCGCAGCGGCCAGTCGGTGCTGCACCAGCCCTCGATCGACGGCGAAGTCAAAGTCCAGACCGGCTTCATGGTCCAGGCCCTGGTCAACGTTCCGATCCGGGTGCGCAGCGACGTGGTCGGCGTTCTGGGGGTGTACAACCGCACCGCTCCGCGCGCCTTTTCCGAGCATCACCTCACCGTGCTGAGCGCGCTGGCCGACTGGGCCGGTGTCGGGCTGGAGCACGCCGACCTGGTGGGCCGACTGGAGGCCACGCCCGTCGGCCAGCCGGTGACGGCCGCTCCCCAGGAAGTCCTCGACGGGATCGACCGCGCCGTCGCCACCCTGCAGCTGCTCGAGGCCGGAACTCCCGGCTCGGCCGACGGCCGACAGGAGATTCGATCGGCGCTGGACGAGCTGCGCGGTCTGCGCGAGCACCCGCTGGCCTTGCTCACTCCGGCCCAGGCGGCGGCGCTGATCGACGTGCGCGCCGTATGCCAACACGTGGTGCAGGAACTTCGTCCGATCGCCGACCGCCGGGGCCTGGAAGTTGTGGCCGACCTGGGACCGGGAATTCCCCTGATCTCCGGGGATCGCGGCGCCCTGCTCCAGGTGATCGGCGGACTGACCGCGGCCGCCATTCGCCGTACCCAGCGCGGCCGGGTGGTGCTCGACGCCCATACCTTCGGCATACGCGGGGGCGCGGCCGATTCGACGGCGCCCCCGCCCTACGTCAAGTTGGCCGACGGCGCCTGGCTGGCGATCACCGTCGGGGACACCAGCTCAGGGCTTTCTCCCGACACGATCCGGGCCCTGACGGCCGAGCGCGTGGAAGCGGGCGCCGGCGAACTCGGGCCGGGTCTGACGATGGGCGAGGTGCGGCTGGTGGTAGAAAGCCTGGACGGCGTATTGTGGCACGAACAGAGCCCGGCGGGGACGATCGTGACCGTCGCCCTGCCGGCCGGGTGAGGGAGCTGCCATGTCGAAACCGGTTTCGGTCGAGGTGTACACCTCCAGCCATCGTGTGCTCGGTCGGATCAACCCCGGCGCCAGCGGCCTGTTCAGCTACCTCAACATCCCGACCACGTCCATCGTCGAGGTCGAGGGCGCTCATCTCAACCGGCTGCATCAGCCCGGTCGGCTGGTGGCGCGCTACTCGACCATGTGGCTGGTCAAGCGTGAGATCGTCACCGTGTTGCTGTCGAGCCGGGCGGAGGTGGGCACGGCGGTCATCGCCCGCGGCGGGTGGTCGACCACCGTCCCGCACTGGGTCCAGATCCTGCTGGGGGGCTACGAACTGCGCGGGGTGATGGAGGCCCCCGGCAAATTCAACGCCGGGGCCGCACTTTTCGAAGGCGACCGGATCTTCGTCCCGATGTACAACGCCGAGCTGACCGCCATCCTGTTCCCCAGCGTCGGAACCCGATCACCGGCAATGCTGTTCAACCGCGACATGGTCGATTCGCTCGCTCTGCTGCCCAAGGAGGATATCCCGCAGCAGCCGTAGGTCGCCGCACCCCTGGCGGCGGCCGACCGCCCTCGGGCGGAAGGGGGTTCTACGCTAGGTTTGCCATGGTTGTCGGCCGGCTGGATGGCTGGCCTCGTCCTGGGATCGTTGTTCTCCTTCCCCTCCTGGCAGTGGATGATCCTGGCGGTTTTGGCCGCCGCCCTGGCGCACACCGCCCGACCGGCTGCGCGGGGCCGTCTGGCGCTGTGGGCTGCGGTGCTGGCGTTCCTCGCCGCAGGGCGCGCCGAGACCGCTATCCAGCACACGGCGCAGACGCGGCCCGCCGCGATCCGCCCCGGCGAACAACTGAATCTGCAAGGGCAAGTGGTCAGCCTGCCCCACCCGCGCGCCGGCGGCCTGACGTTCGATCTTGAACTGCAGGGGGTCGGCTCCCCTGCCACCGAAGGGGGCGCCGGTCGATGGCGGGTGGTCACCGAAGAGAAGATCGACCTGGGCCGAGGTGATATCGTCGCCCTGCGAGCACGATGGCAGCCTGTGGCCGGAACCGATCGGCTGCGCTACGCCGGCGAAGCGCGAGGTGAGAAGATCGTGCGTCTGGCGAGCGGGATGGAACGGGGTTTCTTCGGGATTCTGGACGCAGCCCGCCGGCATGTGGTGTGGCGACTCGAGGCGGTTTTTCCGGAAGCCGAGGCCTCCTTGATTTCCGGGGTGCTTCTGGGCGCCGATGAGAGAATGCCGCCGGGAACCCTCCAGGCCTTTCGCACCACGGGGACGGCCCATATCCTGGCCGTGTCCGGGTTCAATGTCACGCTGGTCGCGGGGGCGGCCCTGGCGCTGTTCCGACCCGGGCTCGGCGCCCGGCGGGGGGCGGCGGCCGCGGGGGCGGCGGTCGTCGTCTACACCCTGATGACCGGCGCCGAGCCGGCGGTCGTCCGGGCGGCGGTCATGGCCGGGATCTCCTTGATCGCAATGCGACTCGGACGACAGACTCACGGTCTCACCTCCCTGGCGGCCGCCGCCCTGTTGATGACCGCGATCGATCCCTACTTGATCGGCGACCTGGGCTTTCAGTTCTCCTTCCTGGCGACCCTGTACCTCGTTCTGTTCGCCGGGCCGGTCCAGAACAAGATCGAGGCCCGGCTGGCCGCCATCATCCCAAGCGGCGGTCTGCGCTCGCTTGGGACCACCGCCTCCGAGACGATCGTGGTGACCCTGCTGGCCCAGGCAGCCACGCTGCCGCTGTCGGTCGCCGTGTTTCAGACCCTTCCGCTAACCGCCCTGCCGGCCAATCTGCTGATCCTGCCTGCGCAGCCGGTGCTGATGGCCACCGGTGCGGTGGCGGCGGCGATCGCCGCCCTGTCTGTGCCTGCCGGGCAGGCAGCGGCGTGGCTGGCCATGCCGTTCGCAACGTACACACTTCGGGTGGCAGATTGGTTCTCCGGATGGCCGGCAGCCAGCCTGGCGCTGCCTGCTTTCACATGGCCGGTGCTCGTCCTTGGGTACCTGCCCGCGCCGGCAGCCGCCTTCCTCCTGAGGAAACCGAACCCTGATCTTGCCCTCGCAGCCCGGAGGATTGCTGCCCCGGTCGGACTTGCGCTCTTGATCGCGGCCGCGACGTTCGCCTGGACCAGCGCCATAGAGCGACCCGACGGACACCTGCACGTGACAGCCATCCCAGGCGGAGACGTGCTGGTCGAGACTCCCCAGGGTCGATTCCTTCTTCTGGCGGCGCCTTCCTCGGCTGGAGCCGCACTGGTGGAACGTCACCTTCCGCGCACCCATCGCCTTCTGGATTGGATAGCGGTGACGGGCGATTTCGACCCTGAGCCCTGGCTGCGATTCGCTCCCCGGGGTTTCCTGCTCCCGGGGCCGGTGACTGATGAACTCGAGCCGGGTGTGCCCATCCTTAGAATGGACCCGGGAACCGCCTTCAACCTAGGACACGGGGCTCGACTGGAGGCGCTCTCGACCTCAACGGCCGCGTCCCGTTGGAGGCTCACCTTTGGTCAGGCGATCTTCGACCTGGTGACCGGGGAGGCTTCTCCTGTCGGCCGGCAACGCCAAGGTACTGCCTCCCCGACAGCGCTGATCCTGGTCGGCTCCGGCCGCAGCCTGGAGCTGGCCCTTGAAGACCCCCCGGTCCCGGTTGGCCCGCTGGCCATCATCGCCTCGCCTCTTGCCGGCGAGATTGTTCGCGAGACCGGAGGAACGGGCGTCCCCCTTGTTCTCCTCACCGCAGAGCGCGGCTGGATTCGCCTCTCCACCGACGGAGGGCGCCTGTGGATAACCGTCGAGCGCTCGCCGTGAACTTGTGAGGGTGATCACAAGCCAGTTTTGTTGGCCGTCTGCAAGGGCGCCCCTCAAAAGACATGTGTCATAATCCACGCAGAATCGTGCCCCGGAAGGAGGTGGGTATGGGCCCCGACGGCAACAAGGCGATGGCGCCCCAACCGACGCTATCGAGGGAGGCTGCACTCAGTGCGGCCTTGAAGCGGCTTTCCTGGCCGGATCTGGACATGCGCTGGGCGACCTTAGTTGATTACGACGGCTTTCTTCTTGCCAGTTATCCGCCCGAAGGGCAGTTCGATCCAACCCAGGCTGCCGCGGCCACCGCGCACATGCTGGTGGCCGGTGAGCGAGCCCGCCAGGAAATCAACCTGGGCAAGTGGCGGTTCACCCTGATGGTCGGTTCGGATATGCAGCACCTGGCGGTCGCCATCAACCGCGAATGCGTCCTGGCGATCGGGATGGGGCCGATGGCCCCGCTGGGGAAGGCGATGAACGCGATCCGCGAGATCATCCCCGAACTGGCCCGCGATCTCGACCTGGCCTCCCGCAAGTACACCGAAGAGAACACGATTCTGTGGAGGCCGGGCGACCTGCGACCAAAGTAGGCGTCGGCAAGGCGATGATTCTGAAACAGCAGGGGCACGGCAAGCCGTGCCCCTGCTGATTCTCCAGCCGCAGAACAGCGCCTAGTGCACCAGCGCCGCCTGGTCTTTGATCGCGCCACGCCCGACCAGGGGCTGATCCGTGGCCGGATCCCGCCCGGCCGGAGCCTCGATCGGGGTCAGGCGAACGGCGCACACCTTGAAATCGGGGATCTTCGCCCGGGGATCCAGGCGGTCGCTGGTGAGCACGTTGGCCGCCGCCTCGACGAAGTGGAAGGGCACGAACACCATCCCCACCGGCGACCTCCCGGTGACCATCACCCGCATTTGGATCGCCCCGCGACGGGAGACCAGCTCCACCCAGCCGCCGGTCTGCACGCCCAGGCGGGCAGCGTCTTCCGGGTGCAGCTCGGCGGTGGCCTCCGGCCAGACCTCATCGAGTTTGGATCTCCGGCTGAGGGTGCCTCCGTGCCAGTGGTACAGGACCCGGCCCGTCGACAGCAGGAAAGGGTACTCGGCGTCGGGTTGTTCGCTGTCGGTGCCGTACTCCAGGGTCCAGAACTTACCGCGTCCGCGCGGGAAGTCGTCGGCGAACAGGAACGGAGAGCCGGGGTGGTCGAAATCGGGGCAGGGCCAGTGAACCCCGCCTTGGCGCTCCAGACGGTCGTAGTCGATCCCGGCGAAATCCGGGGTGAGGCGCCGCATCTCCTCCCAGATTTCCCCCGGATGACGGTAGGCCCATCCGGCGCTGACCGGCTGGGCCAGCCGGCCCTCCAGCCGTTGCGCCAGATCACACAGGATTTCCCAGTCGGAACGGCTCTCGCCCACCGCAGGCAGGGCCGTTCGAATCCGCTGGATGCGCCGGTCGGAGTTGGTGAAGGTGCCGTCCTTCTCGGCAAAGGAGACCGAGGGCAGGATCACATCGGCCATTTCCCCGGTTGTGTTCAGGAAGATATCCTGGCAAACCAGCAGATCCAACTGTTCGAGCACATGGCGGGCATGTGACACGTTCGGTTCGCTGGTGAGCGGGTCTTCCCCCATGACAAACCAGGCCCGCACGGCCCCGCTGGAGACCGCATCCACCAACTCGGTGATCATCAGTCCGGGGGCGGGGTTCAGGGTTGGTCGGTTCCAGGCCGCGGCGAAGCGGGAACGGACCTGATCGTCCGCCACGGGTTGATACGCTGTATAGCAGTAGGGCAACCCGCCGCTGTCGGAGCAGCCCTGGACGTTGTTCTGACCGCGCAGCGGGTTCAGGCCGGTCCCTTCGCGGCCCAATTGCCCGCACATCAGCGCCAGGTTGGTGATGGCCAGGGTGTTGTCGGTTCCGTGGGTGCTCTGGCTGATGCCCATCCCCCAGTAGACGGAAGCCGCCCCGGCCCTGGCATACAGCCGCGCCGCCTGGCGGATGTGCTCGGCGGGCACGCCGCTCTCCGCCTCGGCCCACTCGGGGGTGAAGGGCTCGAGCGATTCGACATAGTCAGAGAAGCCTTCGGTGCGGGCTTCGATGAAGGCCTGGTTGTACAGACGTTCCTCGACCACCACATGGGCCATCGCCTGCCACACCGCCACATCCGTTCCCGGACGCTGGCGCAGCCACAGGTCGGCGAAATCGACCATCTCGATCCGCCGCGGGTCGATCACGATCAGGCGGGCCCCGTTCTCCCGGACCGCCCGCTTGAGGAAGTTCGAGATCACCGGGTGGGTTTCGGTGGTGTTGGAACCGGTGACGATGAACGTCTCCAGATGTTCCATCTCGGCGATCGAGTTGCTCATGGCGCTCGAGCCGATCGCCAGTTGAAGCCCGGCCACGCTGCCCGCATGGCACAAGCGGGAACAGTGGTCGACGTTGTTGGTCCCCACGACGGCCCGGGCCAGTTTCTGCAGCAGGTAGTTGTCTTCGTTGGTGGCCTTGGCGCAGGCGAAGGTGGCGACGCTGTCGGGCCCGTGGCGCTGGACGATCTCGGCCAGACGGGTGGCGACGAAGTCCAGGGCCTCGTCCCAGCTCGTCTCGCGCCAAACCGCCGGCCGGCTGCGCGGCTCGTCGAGGTTGGCCCGCAACAGAGGGCGGGTCAGTCGGCCCGGATGGGTCGTGTAGTCGGTGCCGAAACGCCCTTTGACGCACAACATCCCGTAGTTGGGTGCGGCGTCGAACGGGGCGGTCGTCCGCAGGATGTGCCCGTCGCGCACGTGTAGGTCGACCTGACAACCGACCCCGCAATACGGGCAGGTGCTTCGGACGACTTTCTCGGCGTTCAGCATGCGGGCCTCGCGGCGATCACCCCACTATAGTCCACAGGCGGGATTCCTGACAAGATCGGTCGGGAAAGAGATGGAGACCGGGTTCCGTGCGGAACCCGGTCTCCTGGGAGGTGCGGCGAGGCCTACTCGGCGGGGAGGGAAGGCAGGGGGAGCAGGAACGGATTGTCGTTCGGCACCAGCATCACCTGGATCCCGGGCCCCAGCTTCTGGACATAGGTGTAGGTGATCAGATCGGGATTCCCCGCCAGTGCGGCGGCGATCAACTCCAGCGCCCGGGCTTCGGCATCGGCTTCGAGCAGCCGTGCTTCGGCCCGCCCCTGAGCGGCGATCACCGCTGCATCGGCCTGCCCCTGGGCGGTTTGGCGGGCCTGTTCGGCCTCCTGGCGGCGCTGCTCGACCACGAAACGCGCCTGCTGCGCCAGCTGTTCGGCGATCTGCTTCTGCTCCACCGAGGCGGCGTATTCGGGCGAGAACGTGATGTTGCGCAGGACGAAGTCGACCAGGATCAACCCGTTATCCGCCAGTTTCTCCTCCAGCTGGGCGCGCATGGTTTCCTTGAAGGCGTCCCGCTGGGAAGTGACGATCTCCTCGACCCCGTACTGCGAGGCACCGTCGCGGATGATGCCCCGCGACTGCGGCCGAACCAGCTCGTTGATGTAGCGTCCTTTCCACTGGATGTGGACGCTGATCACCTCTGAGGGGTCGATGGCGAAGATCACCGAGGCGTCGATGAACAACTCCTGGCCGTCGGCGGTTCGGGCGGTGACCGAGTCGTCGCCCGGTGATGGCGCCTTCGGACTGGGGCGATCGACATGGTGTAGGTCTGACGGGAGATCGGGTAGGTGACCACCGTCTCGAAGAACGGCACCACCCAGCGCAACCCGGGTTGGAGCGCCTGCTCACGGTAACCCTGGGGGTCGATGGCCGAGATCACCACACCGCGCTCCTCGGGCTGGACGAACACCAACCCGGCGCTGACGACGGTCAGGACGACCGCCGCCACGATCAGGCCCAGCACCATCACTCCACCCGACTTGACCGGCTTGCCGCGCCCGGCGCGTGCGATCAGGAGAGCGACCAGCGCCAGGACACCCATCCAGGCGACGGTCGAGAGGGCACCAAGAACATCAGCAACATTCATAGGGAACCTCCATAGGATCCTCGAAGAAAGAGTGCGACCGCGGCATTATACCGGACGGTTCCGTCGAGCTCTTGACGGCAGGCTGACATCGACCCGCCCCCAGGCCGGCGGCAGCCAGGCACGGACGGGAGGCGTCTTCCTGCCCGATCGAGGCCAGGCCTGGCTTACGGGGAGGCGGACGAATTCGAACGAGTACAGGATCCAGCCGTAACCGAAGCGCCGGGTGTCGACCGGCATTTCCGGGCGCTGGCAGAAGGCGTAGCCCGGGGTGATCGGGTACAAGACACAGCTGGCGTCGATCACCAGGGAGCGAAACCTGGAGAGGGTTCGATACACTTCCACCAGTCGCTCGCCTCCGAACCCCGCCAGGGAGTCTGCTCCAGGCCCGGGCGGTCGACTCGTAGACCCCCAAGCGAACCGATGGGTAGAACTGGTTCTCGACGACCGGGGAGGCGATGAAGACCGGCCGATCGGCCCCGCCCGCCGGGACCGGATCCTCCCCCCGGAAGGTGTCCACGGTAATGTCAGGTCTTCCCAGGAGCTGCTGCACCCACGTCGGAAAGTGGGTGACGTACTCATTCGGCTCCTGGATGTTGATCACCAGGAGGCTCCCGATCGGGAGCCTCCCGGTCGCGTATGCGAGAAGCTCGCCATTGGCCCGATCCACCGCCAGTTGCACCCGGGCGTTGGTGAGGTTGTTGGGGAGCGTGGTCGCAAAGAAGAGCAGAGCCACCGCCAGGGTCGGCCACGCCACCAGACGGGGGAGCGTACTCGCCTGGCGCGCCAGGCGCACCAGGATCCCGATCGAGACGGCGCCGAACCCGGCGGCCCCCATCGCCAGGGGCAGCAGGTAGTACTCCGGCGTAAACTGCCACGGAAGATAGACCGCAAGCCAGACCCCCATCCAGATCAGGCAGTCCACCAGCAGCCCGACCTCCACCCAGGCGCGTCTCGCCGCGGTTGCGGCCAGCGCGGCGACTCCTAGAACCCCCAGGTACAGGTAGTCGCGCAGGAGCCAGTCGGCCCAGATCCCGACGTTCGTTCGAATCAGATCTGCGTTCGTCAGAGAGAAACCGCTGGCATATCCCTGCGGGAGATTGGCCAGCGACCCGGCCCAGGTCTGCAGGCCCAGGGCAAGCACGGCTCCGCCCACGGCCGAGGCCAGGAAGACCCTTCGCCCCATCCGGCCGGTTCCCGGAGGTTGCCGCCGCCGGGCGACCTCCGCTCGCACGGCCCACAACAGCCCGATCGGGGCCAGGAGCACGCCGGTTTCCTTCGTCAGCGCGGCGGACGCCACCCCCAGGGCCGAGAGCGCGGCGTAGCCAACCCGCCTGCCGGGTGAGGCGCTGCGGGAGGCCAGGGCGGCCGCCCCCAGCGCCAGGCCGATCCAACACACCTGCAGCAGCTCCGGCTTCGACAGGGTATAGACGTTTTCCACGACCGGGCCGCTGAACAGGAACAAGGTCTGCGCCAGAAGAGCGAGGCCGGTCGACCGGGCCACCAGACGAACGACACATCCCAGGAGGACCACAGCGGCGAAGAACAGGAGCGCATTGCCGAGGAAGAAACCACCGGGTGACAGGCCAACGATCGCCTTGACCACCGCGTAGTAGAGCCAGTACAGGGGGCGGAATTGTCCGCCGGATGCCTCGACGGACGCCAGCCAGTCTCCCGCCAGGATCCGGTCGGCCACCACCAGCACGTGGGCGTCGTCGAAAAGACCGAACTGCGCGCTGGTCAGCCGCGGCAACATCAGCAGGATCGATCCCAACCCCGGGACCAGCAGCCACCACGCGCCTGGTCGTCGATCCGGCTCGGAGGCGTTCATGCCTCAGGGGCGGAGGACCGCTCCAGCAGGATCGTTACGGGGCCGTCGTTCTCGATTTCCACCAGCATGTGGGCGCCGAACTCGCCGAGCCGGGCCGGCACTCCGGCCGCGGTCAGGGCCCGTGCGAAAGTCCCCACCAGGGGCTCGGCCTGCGCCGGGTCGGCCGCATCCAGGAAGCTGGGGCGGCGGCCCTTGCGAGTGTCGGCGTACAGGGTGAACTGGGAGACCACCAGGGCTTCACCGCCGATCTCGGCGGCGGAGCGGTTCATCTTCCCGGCGTCGTCTTCAAACACCCGCAGGGCGGCGGCCTTCTCCGCCAGCCAGACCGCGGTCGCTTCGTCGTCCCCCCGCCCCACCCCCAGCAGGATCACCAGGCCCGGGCCGGTCTCGGCCACGGTCCTGTCCCCCACCTTCACTCGTCCGCGCCGGGCACGCTGGATGACGGCTCGCATCGCCCCGGGGCTAGGGCAGCCCGACCGCCTCCCGCACCTCACGCATCGTCTCCGCCGCCAGTGTCCGCGCCCGGGCCGCCCCGTCGGCCAGCACGGAGTCGACGTGACCCGACCGGGCAGCCAGTTCCTGGCGCCGCGCCCGGAAGGGCTCCAGGTGCCGGTTGAGATTCCCGGCGAAGATGGTCTTGCAGTCGACGCAGCCGATCCCCGCCCGGCGGCATTCGACGTCGATTCTGGCGATCTCCTCCGCCGGGGTGAACGTCTTGTGCAGGGTAAAGACGTTGCACACGTCGGGATTGCCCGGGTCGCTGCGCCGGACCCGGGCCGGATCGGTGACCATGGTCATCACCCGGGCGGTGGTCTCGTCGGGAGTGGCGGCCAGCTCGATGTGGTTGTTCAGGCTCTTGCTCATCTTCTGCTGCCCGTCGGTCCCCAGAACCTTGAGCACCTCGGTGTGTTTCTCGGCCGGCTCCACCAGCACCGGGCGACCGACCCGATGGTTGAACGAGCGCACGATCTCTCGGGCGAACTCGACGTGCGGCGCCTGGTCTACCCCCACCGGCACCAGCCCGGCCTTGTACAGGGCGATATCGGCGGTCATCAAGACCGGATAGCCCACCAGCCCGTAGTTGACGTTGTGGGGATGCAGCCGCACCTGCTCCTTGAAGGTGGGCAGGTCGGTCAGCTTCCCCAGCGGGGTGACCATCGACAGGATCGTGTGCAATTCGGTCACTTCGGGCACATGCGACTGGACGAAGACGATCGACTCGTCCGGCCGGATCCCGGCCGCCAGGAAGTCGAGCACCATTTCGCGGGTGTTGTCCTGCAGAGCCTCGGTGGTCTCCAGGGTGGTCAGCGCGTGCAGATCGACCACGCAGTAGATGCAGTCGTAGTCGTCCTGCAGCGCGACGTAATTGCGGATCGCGCCCAGGTAATTGCCCAGGTGCTGGCGCCCGGTCGGGCGCGCACCGGAGAACACCCGTCCCTTTTTCTCCGTCACGCTACCCACCCTCTTCCAGCGCCTGCTGGATCCGGCGCAACACTTCACCCGGCTCGGCGTGCCGGGCCAGCTGGACCTTGGAGAACATCACCCGGCCGTCGAGGGTCACTTCGAAACGGCCGGCGTCCGACGGCAGAAGTTCCACCGCCCCCAGGCGCATTTCCAACGCCTTGAGGAGTTCCGCCGCCAGACCGGCGGCGCGCTCGGTGTAGTGTCAGACGGCGCAGTATTCGATTCGAACCGATGGCTTGGCTGGACTCATGGGGGCCAGTATACCGCGGCGGCTTTTCTCGAAGGTCGGCGCCGAGCGATGAGGACGCCAGGAAATCCTGGACACGTCCGGAACGGAGAGGCAGCGGCCCCACGCTTCAGATGTGAGATAATGAAGCAACAGGAGGATGCTATGCGTCAGCTGACCAGTTTCATGGCCGGCGCGTTCTTCGGCGCTTTGATCGGCGGAATCACCGCCCTCCTGCTGGCCCCGACCTCCGGCGAAGAGCTCCGCGCCCAGACGCGCGACCGATTCACCGAAGTGGCCGACGACGTGCGCGATGCCTACGCCTCCAAGGTTGCCCAGCTGGAGGCCGAGGTCGCCCGTCTGCGGGCCGGCAAGAAGACCGAAGCCGCCTGAGAACTCGCTCGACCGAACCTTGAAGCCAACGGGACCCGCCACCCGCGGGTCCCGTTGTTCCTTCCGAGGTTCCCAGGACTACTCAGGGGTCAGGCCGAAGCGGTATAGAGCCGGCTGCCAGGTGTGCCGGGTTGTGCCGGTGACCACCAGGATCGCCTCCTCCACCGCCCCACCGATCTCGAACGTAGCCTGCGCCTGGCCGCTCGAGTTCGAGGGCCAGATAGGTCACCCGGGTGGAATCCCCCCGCTCGACCAGGGCCATCTGGTAGGTCTGGGGCAGCTGGTTGTAGAAGCGCACGAAGCCTTCGGCCTCCCAGCCGCCGTCCCCGCTCTCGAAACCTTCCTGGTAGCCGATGGCGTCCAGCCGCACATCATCCAGCAGCAGGCCCTCGCCGTTGACGGCGGCATCCGTGACGTACTCGAAGCGCACCAGGATCTCCGAGCCGACATACTGCGATAGATCGACCCGCTCCTCGATCCAGGTCCCCGGCGAACTGCCCCCACTGAAGGCGTTGTAGCCCCAGCCGTAGGAATTCCCGGAAGGATCGTCGGCCGTCCCGCCGGGCGTCTCGACGATCGTCCAGGTGGCGCCGGCGTCGTCGGAGATCTCCAGGTAGACGTAGTCGTAGCCCTCTTCGATGTCGTACCACACCCAGTAGTCCAGGGCCGCCGGCCCGCTGACCCCGCTCAGATCGAAGGTGCGCGTCAGAGTCATGTCGGACTCGTCGCCGCGGTTCGACCAGAAGGCGAAGTCCCCGGAGTGCGGGTCCTACCGGCAGGATCGGAGCCAGCGAGGTGACATCGAGGGTCAAGCGGTAGGATCCGGGACAGGTGATCCGAATGTAGTCGACTCCGTACTGACTGACGCTGCGACGCTGATCGTCTTGCGGGCACTCCCCGATCGTCTCGGTGTAGGCCGGCAGGGGAGCGAAGTCGTAGGAGCGGTAGGCGTAGCGGCCGTCGTCCAGCGCCGGGTCCTGGATCAGCAGGGCCAGGGCCCAATCCAGGAACACCTCGTCGGCCCCCACCGGCCCCCCGTCGGCGTCGACCTCGCCCAGATCGGCCAGGGTCAGGTCGATCGAGTCGAACCCGTTGGCCGGGTTGGCCACCAGCGACCGGGTGGCTTCGGCGCCGAAGCGGTCGAGGAAGTAGGTGAGAACCAGAAACGCCTGCCCGTAGTGTCCTCCCGCCTCGCCGGGTCCCGAGGGCCAGCTGGGTGAGGGTCTGGTCGGGGTCGATGGAGAACTCGAAGTCGGCCCCGCCGACGTCGAAACCGTTGATGTGGGCGGCCACCTCGGAGAAGCCCTCGTTCATCCAGGTCTCTTCGTTGCGGTCGCGGTACCAGTGAATCATGTGCTGGAATTCGTGGGCCAACACTCCGGCCGTGAAGTCGGATCCCAGGTCGATGTTGGCGGCCATCAGGTAGAACATCTCATGGCCGTTGGAATACTCGTGGGCCAGTGGGGAGTATTCGTCGTTCGAGGAGTAGTAACCGGCGATCGAGTTGCCCAGACCGTTGGCCAGCAGCAGGTAGAGATGGGGGTCCCCATCGACCCCGGGCGACCACTCGCTGCCGAAGAACGCCCGGGTGGTCGGGTACGTCTTGGCCTCGAACTCGTCCACCAGCGCCTTGAGCTCGTCCAGTTCGAAACTGACCCCCTGCTCGACCCAGAAGTAGACGTGCTCGGTGGCGTAGGCCAGTTTGGCCTGAAGCTGGAAGTTCTCCAGGGTGTCGACGTTGCTCGCCCAGAACGTCTTGACCGTACCCAGCGGGATCGGCGCGGCGGTCTCTGCCAGCACCAGGGGAATCCCGGTGACCCCGGCCAGGCGCTCCGACAACGAGATCGGATCCGACACCGGCACCACCGAGGTCCGCAGGCGCTCGAGCATCTCGCTCGCTTCCGGCGGCACGGGTCGGAACTCCCACGAGGTCGGCGGGACGTCCGGGGTCGGCGCTGGTGTTGTCGAAGGGGCCGTAGGCGTGGGCCGTCCGTCGCCGTCCACCGCAAACCAGACCGAGGCCGCCGTCGCAACCAGCACCACGCACAGGCAACACAGCAACGCCAGCACGACCGCTGCCGCCACCCAGACTACAGTCCGATCCTGCTTGACGATCATGCACCACCCCCGGCGAGTTCGGGGCATTATAGCCGGGGCCGGCGGCGGACCGGGGTGGCGTCGTCGGGCAGGGCCGTAGGCAGTTGCACGCTGAACCGGCTCCCGACGCCGGGCGGTACTCTCCGCCAGCAAGCCGGCCGGCATGGGCTTCGACGATCTCCCGGCTGATCGCCAGTCCCAGGCCGGTGCCCCGCCCCGGGCCACCGGCGCGCGCCTTGTCGACCTGGTAGAAACGTTCGAAGATGCGGCTCAACTCTTCCGGCGGGGATCCCCGACCCGGCATCCTCGATGGTCACCGTCACCCAATTCCCCTGCGGAAAACCGGTGACGCGCACCTCGGCCCCGGTCGGACTGTGGCGCAGCGCATTGTCGACCAGGTTGGTGAACACCTGCGCCAACCTCTCCCCGTCGCCGACGATGGTCGGCAGCGGTGGGAGATCCGCCGTCAGACGAACGTGCCGCTCCAGCGCCGGCAGGGCCAGCCGCTCCACCACGCCGCTCGACGACACGGGCCAGATCCATCGGCGATCGCTCGAGGGAGAGTTGCCCGGCATCGAGCCGGGCCAGGTCGAGCAGGTCTTCCACCAGGTGTTTCAGCCGCTCCGACTCCTCCAGGATCACTTCGCCGGCCCGCTGAATGCCTTCCCTTCCACCGGCGGCGCCGTCGCGGATCGCCTGCGCAAAACCCTGGATCGAGGTCAGCGGTGTGCGCAGCTCATGGGAGACGTTGGCCACGAAATCGCGCTGGGCCTGCTGACCGGCGCGCACGCGATCGACCATCTCCCGGAAGGCGGCGGCCAGGCCGAGGACCTCGGCCGGTCCGCGCACGTCGGTCGGGGCGCGGTAGTCTCCGGCGGCGACGCGACGGGCAGCGTCGGCCAGGCGTTCCATCGGCGCCGCCACCCAGCGCGCCATCAACCAGGCCAGCACCACGGAGACGGCCAGGGCCACCAGCCCCGCCCGGAAGAACGGCCGCAGAAGGTCTTCGCCCAGCAGCGTCCCTAGCCGAACCCGGGGGCGCGGGGTGACCAGCAGCAGTCCGCTCCCCTGATCGAGCGGTGTGAAGTTGTACAGGTACGTCGATCCTCCGGCCTCGACCTCCCCGGCGGCCTCGGTCGACTGGCCGGTCAGAGATCTCAGGTCGAGCGGCAGGCCGGCCTGATCGGGCTGGCTATCCGAGACGATCGCGCCATTGGGGCCTACGATCAGCAGACGCGTCTCGACCAGGTTGAGCCTTCCGAGCATCTGGCGCAGCCGGCCGGCAGCCTGCCCCGCCAGCGCGGCGGGTCTCGCGCTCCGCCAGCGCCGCCCCCGCTACCTGGAGCCGTTGGAAGGTCTGGCGATCGGCGATCGGGCTCGACGAAAGGAAGACCAGCAAGCTTCCGCCCACCACACCGAGCACCAGACCGGCCACCAGCAAATAGGTCAAGAGAAGGCGGGTCTGCAGCGAAGGCATCGGTCAGGCTACCAGCTTGTATCCAACTCCGGTGACGGTCTCGATCCGGACGGAGGCGCTCGTCTCCAATCGCTTGCGCAGGTGGGCGATGTGGACATCGACGGTGCGAGTCTGTCCGAAGAAATCGTATCCCCACACCAGATTGAGCAGCTGGTCGCGCGACAGGACCAGGCCGCGATGCTCCACCAACACTCGCAGCAGGTCGAACTCCTTGGCCCGCAGTCTCACCTCGGTTCCGGCCACCCGCACCTCGCGCCGGGGCGGATCCACCACCACGTCGCCGATGCGCAAGCGGGCCGTCGCCGGTGGGCGCCGCCCGCTCCGACCGGCGCAGGATGGCTCGCACCCGGGCCACGAGTTCCCGCGGGTTGAAGGGCTTGGTCAGGTAGTCGTCGGCCCCGAGTTCGAGGCCGACGATCTTGTCGATGTCTTCGTCGCGGGCGGTGAGCATCAGGATCGGCACGTCGGAGTCGGCTCGGCACGCGGCGGCAGACCTCCCAGCCGTCGATCTTGGGGAGCATCAAGTCGAGCAGGATCAGCGCCGGGAGCTCCCGGGCGACCTGCTCCAGCGCTTCCTGGCCGTCGGCCGCCGCCTCCACCCGGTAACCTTCCCGCTCGAGGTAGAGCCGGGTCAGGTCGACGATGTGGGCCTCATCGTCGACGACCAGGATGCGCTCGCCGGTCATCGGCGGCTCAGTCGCCGTGGCCTTCCGCCACCACGGCCACGGCCTCGATCTCCACCGAAGCCCCGCCGGGCAGGGCCGCCACCTGGATCGTCGAGCGGGCCGGCGGGTCGATCGGGAAGAACTCGGCGTAGACCTTGTTCATCACGGCGAAGGTCTGCGAGGTCGGTCAGGAAGACCGTTGTCTTGACAACCTGACTGGGGCTGGTCCGTCCGGCCTTGAGAGTGCCGGCCAGGTTGGTGAGCGCCTGCCGGGTCTGGGCTTCCACGCCGCCTTCCACGAGCTTGCCGGTGGACGGGTCGATCCCGGTCGTTCCGGAGGCGAACACCCAGCGTCCCGTGCGAATGCCCAGGGAGTACGGACCGAGCGGTTTCGGACCGTTCTCGGGGAGGATGACTTCACGTCGATTGGAGTCCATCGTCTCGCTCTCTTGCGGCGAGCGCATTGTACGTCACCCGAGCACCAGGCTGCTTGGGCACTCCGGCCGCTGGGCAGGCCAACCGGGCAGGTGGACGGGTGGGCAGGACTGCGCCTGGGCAGGTGGACAGGCAGGCAGCCTGATCAACCCGGGCCTGAGTTCGAGCAGGCACCGTGACCGTGGTCGAAGAGTGGCTGTCGGATCCGACAGGCTCGGCCCGCGAGCCATTTCGGCTGGGTACCGCTGGCCGAAGTCCCTCAGGTCACGATATTGACCAGCCGGCCTTCGACATACACCACCTGTCGCGGCGCCTTGCCGCCCAGGTGCCGCTGAACGGCCTCCGAGGCCAACGCCAGGCGTTGGGCTTCGGCCTCGGTCGTGCCGACGGGGACGGTCAGTCGATCGCGGACCTTACCGTTGACCTGGACCACCAGGGTGATCTCGTCCACCTCGACCGCACTCGGGTCGAACACGGGCCAAGTCTCCTGGTGGATCGAATACGGCATTCCCAGGCGGCCCCACAGCTCTTCCGCCAGGTGAGGCGTGGCCGGCGCCATCATCAGCAGAAGGGAGCGCACGGCCTCCTGGAAGGCGGGCGAACCGGCCGCCCCGGCTTCGCGCGAGGCGGCCAGGGCGTTGGTCAGTTCCATCAGGCTCGAGATCACCGTGTTGAACTCGAAAGCCTCGAGATCGTTCGACACCTGGCGAATGGCGCGGTGCGTTTCGCGCCGCAGGGCCCGCAGGACCTCCGGTGCCGGATCCGCTGCCGGCTCCACCATGGCGGTCTCCAACACCAGGCTCCACACCCGGTGGATCCAGCGGACCACGCCCGGGATATTCTCGGCGTTGTAAGAACCTCCCTCCGACCAGCGGTAGCCGAACATCAGGTACGCCCGCACCGCGTCGGCGCCGTACAGGCGAATCTGCTCGTCGGGGTCGATCACATTGCCGCGCGACTTGCTCATGCGTTGGCCGTCGGGACCGAGGATCTGCCCCTGGTTGCGCAGCTGCAAGATCGGTTCGTTGCCCTCGGTGATTCCCATGTCGCGCAGCGCCTTGTGGAAGAAGCGCGTGTAGATCAGGTGCATGGTGGCATGTTCGATCCCGCCGGTGTACGTGTCCACCGGGGTCCAGTAGTCATATTCGGCCGGGTCGAAGGGGGCCCGGTCGGCCTGCGGGCTCAGGTAGCGCAGGTGATACCACGACGAACACATGAACGTATCCATCGTGTCGGTATCTCGCTCGGCCGGCTGGCCGCACACCGGGCAGGCGGTCTGGCGCCAGCTGGGATGTAGTTTGAGCGGGCTCTCCCCGGTCGGGCGCCACTCGACGTCGTCGGGCAGCAGCACCGGCAGCTGCGCCTCGGGCACTGGCACCTGTCCGTGCTCCGGGCAGTAGACAATCGGGATCGGCGCACCCCAGTAGCGCTGGCGCGAGATCAACCAGTCGCGCAGGCGGTATCCGACGGCGGCCTCCCCGATCCCCCGCTCCACCAGGAAGCGGGTGGTGCTCTTCACGGCCTGGTCCTCCGACGTCCCGGTCAGCGGGCCGGAGTTGATCATGGCACCGTAGGCCGGAACGGCCTCGACCATGGCGGCCCCGTCGAGCGGACCGGACCCGGGCGGCTGGATCACCGGCCGGACCTCCAGGCCGAACTTCCGGGCGAACTCGAAGTCGCGCTGATCGTGTGCCGGCACGGCCATGATCGCCCCGGTGCCATAGCTCGAGCAGCACGTAATCGGCGATCCAGACCGGGATGCGCTCGTCATTCACCGGGTTGACGGCGTACCCGCCGGTGAAGACCCCGGTCTTCTCCTTGTCGGCGGCCTCGCGCTGGATGTCCGACTGGCGCAGGGTCTGCTGCAGGTAGGCTTCGACGGCCGCCGCCTGTTCGGGCGTGGTGAGCTTCTCCACCAGAGGATGCTCAGGCGCCAGCACCATGAAGGTGGCGCCCCACAGCGTGTCGGGACGGGTGGTGAACACCTCGATCGGGTCGCCGGCCTCGGTGCGGAAGCGAACGTTGGCGCCCTGGCTGCGACCGATCCAGTTCGTCTGGAGCACCTTCACCGGCTCGGGCCAGTCGATCTCCGAGAAGTCGAGCAGTTCATCGGCGTACCTGGTGATCCGGAAGAACCACTGTTCCAGGTCCTTCTTGATGACCGGCGTCTTGCAGCGCTCGCAGACCCGATCGTCGCCGATCACCTGCTCCCGGGCCAGCGTGGTGTTGTCCTTCGGGCACCAGTCGACCGGGGCCATCTTCTTGTAGGCCAGGCCGTGCTCGAACATCTTGAGGAAGAACCACTGGGTCCAGCGATAGTAGTCCGGATCGGCCGAGACCGCCTCGCGCTCCCAGTCCCACATGGCCCCCATGCTGCGCAGCTGGCGCCGCATGTTCTCGATGTTCTGCGTAGGTCCAGGTCTTGGGATGGATGTTGCGCTCGATGGCGGCGTTCTCGGCCGGCAGGCCGAAGGCGTCGAAGCCGATCGGGATACATCACGTTGAAGCCGCGCATCCGCAGGTAGCGGGCGCGGGCATCCGAGGGGGTCATGGCGTACCAGTGACCGAGTGCAGGTCACCGGAGGTATAGGGCAGCATGGTCAGGAAGTAGAACTTGGGCCTGGAGGGGTCGATCCCGGCGTGGTACAGCCGGTCGGCCTCCCAACGGGCTTGCCAGCGCGGCTCGATTTCGGCCGGGTCATACCGCTCGACGGCGGCTGCGATCGGCTTGGCCATCTCTCCTCCTCGGGCAGCCGTCGGCGTCGGCCGCTCTCCAACCAAAAGCCCTCCATCCACACAGGGACGGAGGGCTCCGTGGTCCCACCCTGTTTTCCCCTTCGCTGCCGACCGGTCGGGCGCCTGGAGGCGCCGAAGGATCGACGCTCAGGGCCCCGCCCGTTGCAGTGAAGGGGCTCGGTTCCGCGGTACCGGGCGGATCCCGCCGTCGGCTGTCCCCCCGCTTGGGCTGGGGCTCACCGACGGGGCCTGCCCCTCGCCGGACTTCTTCGGCTCGGGACGGCGAGCGAGTTCGTCCTCACAGGCGCGCCGCTGGCACCTTGCCGGGCTCGCACCCTCCCCGACTCGCTGGCGGCTGGACTACTACTCCCGCCCTGGCCCTGATGGCGATCAGCGATCGGCCTTCAGCGATCAGCTCGGGCTTCTTCGGCTGACGGCTGATGGCCGACCGCTGACAGCTAGATTGGTGGACCCAGTGGGATTCGAACCCACGACCTTCTCAATGCCATTGAGACGCGCTCCCAACTGCGCTATGGGCCCGCGGTCCATCGATTCGTCGAGTATACCGCGCCCGAATCCCGCCGGCAAGGTGTGGGCCGAACCACGAACCCCTCGATCTACGGGCGGCGAAACCACACGGGCCGTGTGTTATCCCGCTCGACCTGGAAAACAAACGTGGGCAGGCCGGTTGCGGCCTGCCCACGCAAAGACGTACCAAAGCGCCGGGACTAGCGGCGGCGCATCGACTCCAGCCAGCGCTCGACTTCGCGGGCGGCGATGTCGCGACTGCCCAGCCCGAAGGCCAGCGCCGCGGCCACCGGCGATCGCCCCGAGGACGATGCCGAAGGCCAGGTTGACGATGTCTTCGGCGATGCCCAGCTGGCGCAAGGCCAGCGAACCGCCGAAGACCACGATGGCGATGCGAGCGGCCGGCGCCAGAACGCGCGCCTGCGACCCGCTGGTGCTGCGGATCACCCGGTCGGCCAGCGAAGCCAGGTACAGGGCCACTCCAAAGATCACCAGCGCCACCAACACCTGCCCGGCGATCCCCAGGAACTGGGTGGCCAGGCCGGCCAGCATGGTGAAGCCGATCATCTCCGCCGCCTGAATCACGGCCAGGATCATGATGGCCACGGTCGACAGGTAACCGACCACCTGTGAAGGGGTCTGTCCGTCGCCCTTCATCTCCGGCCCCAGCCCGACCCAGCTCAACACCTTGTTGAAGCCGACGCCGGTCAGGGCGTTGGAGACAAAGTTCCCGACCACCCGGGCGATGGCATAGGCGATCCCGAGCAGCACGAAGGCGCCGAAGATCGCCGGCAGGGCGGTGAAGACCACCGTCAGCATCTGCGAGATGGGTGCGGTGACGGCCTCGATGGCCAGGGCGTTGAGGGCCGCAGTGACGATCGGGATCAGCACCAGGACGTACACGATGGTCCCGATCACGCTGGACAGCTTGACCCCGCCCAGGGCGCTGGTCACGCCGACGGTGTCGCCAAAGCGGTCGACCCCGGTCCCTTCCAGCAGGTTGACCACGATCTGGCGCACGATGCGGGCCGCCAGCCAGCCGATCACCAGGATCAGCGCCGCGCCTAGCAGGTTGGGCAGGACTCCCAGGATCTGGTTGACCATGCCCTCCACCGGACCAAGCAGGCCCTGGAGGTCGAGCGCGCCCAGGACGGCCGGCAGGAACAGGACGAACACCAGCCAGTAGGCCACGTTCCCGAGGGTGGTTCCCAGAGGTGTGCGCCCGGCCTCGAGATCGGCCTGGGTGGTGAGGCGCTCCTCGAGCTTGGTGGCCGAGAGCACGCGGGTGATGACGAAGCGAACCGCGCTGGCGATAATCCAGGCCGCCAACAGCAGGACGGCCGCGCCCAGCACCACCGGCAGGAACGTCAGGATCTGATCCAGCAGGGTGTTGATCGGGGCGGCGGCGACCGACAGATTCAGGGTCTGCAGGAAGGCCACCAGCACGAACAGCATGATCAGCCAGAAGACCGCGGTGCCGATCCAGGCCGTCATGCGCATCGGCGGGCCATCGCCCAGCGCGCCGTACAGGCGTTCATCGATGCGCGCCCGGCGCAAAATGGCGCGCACGATGGCGGCCACGATCCAGGCCACCAACCAGCCGCCGATGAGGATGCCGATGGCGGCCAGCGCCGTCGGCAGGGACTGGCTCAGGTTCGCCAGCAAATCTTGGATGACTTGGTCCACATTTCCCTCCTTAGGATTGCGGATAACGGATTCGACCGCCTGCCCGGGCCGCCGGAAGGCGGCGATGAACAGACCTGCGGTCGCGGCGATTCCGGAAGACAAGACGGCGTTCGCCGCAGGACCGGTCGCCGGATCGGCCGACGACACAGACCCTTATGGTTAAAACCCCACAGGGGGGGAATTGCCGCGCTGGGTTTCGGCCCTCCCCAGGGAGGGCGCTCGCCCCCGATTGCAGATATCGACGGTGGCGAAATAGCCTGGCTGCCTCGACCGGCGGCGCGGGTGCGACGTCCCCCACTCCCGCTGCTGCCGCGTGTCGGCCGGCTCAGGTGGACCTGGCGGGATTCGAACCCGCGACCTCTTCAGTGCGATTGAAGCGCGCTCCCAACTGCGCTACAGGCCCGCAACTGAACATCTATTCTACCATGTGCGCCTCGCCGCGATGCGGGGCCGATCGACTCACGGTCGGCGCCGCTGAACCAGAGATGGAGCTGGCTCTGACCGTCCTCCGGCCGACCTCCCGACCGATCAGGGAGTCAACCGGATCGACGACAAAGCCCGCAACCCGGCGCTTCAACGACGAAGCCCATGTGGGTGCGGTCCCGGCGGGTTCTTCCCGCGGCCACCCTACTGGCAGGCGTAGGTGTCGCCCAAGCCTGTTTTGGTGATCGTGATCGTGCCGCCCGGGCTGAGGCTGGCGGTCAGCACCAGCGTGCCTCCGGTGCTCTCATCGTAGAAGCTGTAGCTCCCGATCTGAACGTTCTTCAGAATCGGCGCCGCCTCGAACCAGGGTGTGAGCATCTTGCCGCCCGGCTCCATCCGAATCGGGTGTGGGGTGCAGTTCCGCACCGTGCCGGTAACCGCACACAGCCCCGGCTCGCTGCCCGAGGGCGTGTACCCGAAGTACATCCGGCAGGTGTTATCGACCGCAAAGACCGTCCCCAGGGCCGTGGAGAGAGATCCGGCCTGGTCGGCGCTGAAGTGATCGTTGTAGTCGATCCAGCCCGGCTGGTTGATGCCATCATCGGCCCAGGCGCCCCACAAGAACGCCTGGTCGTCAACCACCGACCGCATGACAGCGATCTGGATGCCCTTCGGGCTGAGACGGACCCAGGCCGAATCCGGGTCCGCACCGACACCCTGATTGAAGACCAGGGTCTCAAACCCGTCCCGCGACCCGGCCGGATCGGATTCCATCGGGCGGTCTCCGCCAACATCGTCATTGGCATCGCTCCAGATCTGCACCCCGTCGGTGGTCCAATTCGTTGCGCCGGGCGCCGCGGCGCGCACCAGCAGATCCCCGCGCCCGTCGCCCTCCAGGTCGAACTCGACTGCGTAGGTGGCCGGCAGCGCGCCGGCGGCCGGCGGGAGGAACAGGTCGAGATGGAAGTAGTACCAGATGTCGTCGGCGCTGATGCCGGCGTGGACCAGATCGAGGTCGGAGCGGTAGGTCAGATCGGTCGTGAACGGCCGCTCCAACCGGTTGCGGGCGTAGTTGTCGCCGGCTGTGGCGCGCTGTACGCTGTTATCGCCTCCCGAGGCGACGTCGGCCAGGAAGAACTGCTCCGCTCCCGGCGCTCCGGGCGTCACCAGGTGGACCACCGTCGGCGTAGCGGGAACCGAGGTCTCGGTGGGCGGGATCGAAGTCTGCGTCGGATCGGCGGCCACAGCGGTCGCGCCGCCCGGTTCCGGCTGGGCAACCGGCGCGGTGGTGGCTGCGCCTCCCAGGCTGCACGCCTGGCCGGCGGAGAGAAGCGCGATCAAGAAGCCAAACAACTGGCGGCGAGGGGTGCTCACAGGAAGCCTCCGGGAAGTGGGTAGCGCGGGCAAGTCAGGAATCCGGTCATCCTACTCCCGATTTCGGACCCCAGCAAGAACTGCTTGCTCCACTGGGCCTGACGCCCGGCGGCTTATAATCGGCGGCTGGCGCCGAGGCCCGATGCCTACCACCGCTACGACCCGCTCCGATCGCCTGCTTGCCTCCCTGGAGTCGCACGGCCTCCAGGCCGTGATCCTGCTTCCGGGGCCGAACCTGCGTTTTTTCAGCGGCCTCTCCTTCCACCTGATGGGCCGCCCCACCCTGTTGATCCTGGCCGCCGGGACGAAGCCCGTGCTGTTCGTGCCCGAACTCGAACGCCTGAAGGCCGAAGCCAACCCGATCGGGGCGGAGGTGTTCACCTACGGGGAAGACCCGGCCGAGCGGCTGCCTGCGCTCAAGAGGGCCTGCGCCGCGGTGGACCTGGGCGCCCGCCAGGTGGGAGTCGAACCTCTGCGCATGCGCTGGCTGGAAGAACGGCTCCTCGAAGAAGCCGTACCGGGGCTGCGGATGGCGAGTGCCGAGGCCGCGCTGGATGAACTGCGGGCAGAGAAAACCTCGGAGGAAATCGCCGCGATCACCCGGGCCGTGGCCATCGCCCAGACCGCGCTTACAGAGACCCTCCCGGTCGTCCGCCCCGGCGCAAGCGAGCTCGACCTGGCCTCCGAGCTCACCCTGCGACTTTTCCGAGCCGGATCCGAGACGGAGCTGCCTTTCCCCCCGATCGTCGCTTCCGGCCCAAACTCGGCTCTGCCCCACGCGGTCCCGACCGGTCGACGCCTCCAGACCGGCGACCTGGTGATCATCGACTGGGGGGCCACGATCGACGGCTACATTTCCGACCTGACGCGCACCTTCGCTATCGGAGAGGTCGAACCCGAGTTCAGCCGGATCCATGCGGCTGTGGTGGAAGCCAACGCCGCCGGGCGAGCCCAGGCCGGGCCCGGCGTGGCCTGCAGCGCAGGTCGACCGGGCGGCCCGCTCGGTCATCGAGCAGGCGGGCTATGGCCCGGAGTTCCGCCACCGGACCGGCCACGGAATCGGCCTGGAAGCCCACGAAGCCCCCTACCTGCGCGACGACAACCAGGCCCTGCTCCGTCCCGGGAACACCTTCACGGTCGAGCCCGGGATTTACCTGACCGGCCGGGGAGGGGTCCGGGTGGAAGACAACCTGGTGGTCACGCCGGACGGCGCCGATACCCTGAGCAGTCTGCCGCGGACCCTGCGGCAGCTCGGGTGACCCGGCGCGCCCGGCCCGACCGACGATGACCCGCGACCTGCGCCTTCTTTCCGCGTCGCTTTTCCTGTGGGGGATCGGCGAAGGCCTGTTCTTCTACCTTCAGCCGATCTACTTGGCCCAACTCGGCGCCAACGTGGTTCAGGTGGGTTTCATCCTGGGCCTGGCCGGCGCGGCGATGACCATCACCCACATCCCGGCCGGGATCCTGGCCGATCGCTTCGGTCGGAAGACCCTGCTGACTCTGGCGTGGATCTTCGGCGCCTTCGCCTGTCTGCTGATGTACCTGGCCGACAGCCTGTGGGTGTTCGTGGCCGCCCTGGCGATGTACTCCCTGACCTCGTTCGTGATGTCGCCGCTTTCCAGTTACGTGACCGCCGCTCGCGGCCCGTGGAGCGTAGGCCGCGCCCTGACCTCGATCTCGGCCGCCTTCAACGCCGGGGCCGTGATCGGTCCGGCCGTGGGCGGCGTGCTGGCGACGCGCTCGGGGATCCGCGGCCTGTTCGGAATTGCCGCGGCGATCTTCATCGTCTCCACTATCCTGGTGATGCTGCTGCGGCACCAACCGATCGAGCCGCCGGCCGTCGGCGGTCGCCTGCGCGGCCTGGCCCACAACCGCTCGGCTCGGCGCGTCTTTGTGGTGATGCTGGTGGGGATGTTCTCACTGTCCCTGGCATGGCCGCTCACCCCCCTGTACCTCAACCAGGTGCGCCAGATCCCGGTCGGCCAGGTTGGAGCGTTGGGTTCCCTCTTCGCCCTGGGGATCGTCGTCTTCAGTTTGACCCTGGGAGCGATCCAAGCTCGGGCCGGATCCCTGGTCGGCCACGGCCTGGTGGCGGCCGGGATGCTGCTGTTGTGGCGGGGGCTGACGCTTCCGATGATCGGCGCCGGGTACCTGTTGGCCGGAGCCGGACGGACGGTCCGCAATCTGCTGAGCGCGCAGCTGGAAGGCGTCGTCACCCCTGCAAATCTGGGATTGGCCTACGGGGTGGGTGAGACCATCGCCTCCAGCACCCTGATCCTGGCGCCGCTTGCCGCCGGCGCCCTGTACCGCTGGTCGCCGGGATTGCCGTATCCGGTGAGCATGGCGTTGATCGCCGGATCGATCGTATTTGCCGCCCTGATCCTTCCCCGAGCCGAACCGGTGCGGGCGCCCGCGACCCGGATGGAGGTGGAAGCATGACGTTGCCCGATTGGCTCACCTACGGCACCGATTGGATCGTGGCGCTGCAGACGTCGGGGTCGGACGGGCTGACCTCCGTCATGCAGGCACTGACCTTCCTCGGATCGGAGTGGTTCTTCCTGCTGTTGATGCCGGCTGTCCTGTGGTCGCTGGACGCCGCCCTGGGAATTCGCCTGGGCCTTGCGCTCCTGGTGAGTGGAAGTCTCAACGCGGTGTTGAAGCTGGCGGCCGGGCTGCCGCGCCCGTTCTGGGTGGACAGTCCGCGTGCGAGCCCTTTCCTTCGAGTCTTCGTTTGGCGTGCCCTCGGGCCATGCCCAGAACGGCGTGGTGTTGTGGGGCCGCCTGGCGGCCGCTCTCCGCAAACCGGGGGTCTGGGCCGGTGCGATCGCCCTAATCCTGGCCGTCTCCGCCTCGCGGGTCTACCTGGGAGTCCACTTCCCGGCGGACGTCGTGGCAGGCTGGTTGGTCGGGCTGATTGTGTTGGCCCTGCTCGTCTGGCTGGAACCGGCCGCGCTCGAAGTGGTTCCGGAATTGGCGGCTGGCGACGCGGATTCTATTCGCCGGCCTAGGCGCACTGGCGCCCCTCAGCCTGGGAGGCTTTGCCTTCGGCCTGGCCGTGGTTCGCCGCTATCCTGCCATCTGGGCGGCGAACTACCTGGCGGCGGGGGGATCGGAGGGCGTTTTCGCACCCGCCTCTCCGGACGGGCTGATCGCGACGACGGGCGCACTTTTCGGGCTGGCAATCGGCGCGGTCTTGCTCGACCACTGGGGGAAATTCGACGGTCGTCGCGGCGGCTGGCAACGGGCGGCGCGCTTCCTGGTCGGGACCGCCGGCGTCCTGGCGCTGTTCGTCGGCCTGAGCGCGATCTTCCCGTCGGGGGAAGCCCTGCGCTACCTGCGTTACGCCGCCGTCGGGTTCTGGATTTCGTATGGGGCGCCGCGGCTGTTCGTGGGCCTGCGGATCGGGTAGCGCCCTACTACGGGAGACCCGCTGTCGCCCTTCAGGGACGCGGGAACCGGCGGACAGGTTGGCTCAACCTCAGGTCGAGAAGGCCACCTGCCCGGCGACCACGGTCATCCCCACCGGAATGTCTTTGATCTCCTGCGGATCGACCTCGGCCGGGTCCGCCTCGAGCACGACGAAATCTGCCTGCTTACCTTCTGCCAGCGACCCCAGGTTTCCGTCGTCCCCGCCGATCCACGCCCCGTCGACCGTGAACAACCGCAGGGCCCTTGGCACATCAACGCGCTCGCGCCAATTCGAGTGGTTGACGGCGCTGTGCACGCCGAGGAGGGGCCGCAGCGGTGTGACCGGTGAATCCGATCCCCCGGCCACCGCCAAGTTCTCCTGAAGCAGAGAAGCGATCGGGTCAACCCGTTCAGCCCGCTCGCGGCCGATCACCGCCGGGTAGAAGTCGTCGTGTCGCCAGAAGTGATTGAAGGCAGGCTGGATGGCGAAGGCGATCCCCAGCCGGCGAGCCCGGCGCATCTGCTCGACCGTTATCAGCTCGGCGTGCTCGATCCGGTGCCGGTGGTCCTTCCGGGGGATCTCCCCCAGGAGCCGCTCATACGTGTTCAACGCTTGCTCCACCGCTCCGTCGCCGACGCAGTGAACGCTGATCTGCATCCCGACGGCGTGGGCCCGGCGGAAGTGACCCAGCAGCTCGGCGTCGCCGAAGTAGAGCCGTCCGGACTGTCCGCCGCCGTCGGCGTACGGATGCAGCAGGCGGGCGGTTCGCGGCGTGAAAGCTCCATCCAGACCGCACGCCTCGCAGCCCCCGACTTGAGACAACCCAAAGGCCCGTGCTCCCTCGACATCCCACGACTGGTAGTACACCTTGAGGCCAGGGCCGGCCTTGCCCGGACGGCCCACCAGAGCGCGAACCCCGGGGTCGTCGCGCGGGGCTGAGCCATCGAGGCAGTGGATCGAAGTAGTCCCGGCAGCCAGGGCCTGCCGGCAGGCTGCCTCGACCACCCGCTGGTAGCCGACCTGCTCGGCCAACAACCGGTCGGCGCGGCTGGACGCGGCAGTGTTCAGCGGGCCTTCCAGGGTCCCGCCCTGGCCCGCTTCGCCTTGCGGCCCAAGGTTCAGGCTGTTCCAGCCGAGGCTGTTGGTCGCGCTGACGTGCCCGGTCCGCTCTCCGACGAACACCGGCCGGGCGGTCGAGACCCGATCCAGCTCGGCGCGTGTCGGCATGCGTCGATCGTCGGTCAGCAGGCCGGCCGCGAGACCGTCGGCGAACAACCACTCGCCGGCCGGTCCCTCCGACGCTCCTGCGGCCAGCCGCTCCAGGGCGCTCGACAGCGTCGTGGCCCTGCCCAGATCCAACTTGAAACCGATCAGGCCGGTCGACACCATGTGGACGTGGGTGTCGATGAATCCGGGAAGGATGGTGCGCCCTCGCGCATCGACGACTTGCGCCACGGCCCGGAGTTCGTCGGCCAGATCGGAGGCCCGGCCCACCCGGGTCAGGATCTCGCCTTCCACGATGAGGGTGTCGGCCGGCGATCGGCCGGGTTCCATCGTGTGCACCACGCCTGCGGTGATCGCCCAGCTCGACCGAGTCATGAGAGCATCGCCTCGATGCGCTCCCGGATCATCCTCACCGGATGAGTATCGCGCCAAGGACCGCCTGCTCCGTGGCCTGGCCATGAGCCTCGTACCCCGAGGCCGCTCTCCACGCTATCGGAGAGCGCCTGGGAAGCCCCCAGGGAACCGGGCCGCTCCCGGCGGGGTAACCCAGGCATGAGCCCACCGATTCGAGATGTGACCTTCGGCCGATCCCTTGCCTGCGTCCTGGGCGCCGGTCTCTCGCTGGCCCTTGTGTCCTGCGGGCCGGAGCCTGCCACCCCCGACCGGCTGCCTCTGCCCGGTGCTGCGCCGGTCGCCCCGGCCGAGGCCGTGGCTTTCGCCGCAGGCGAATCGGCCGTTCTCACCGGCGCCTGGAGTCGGGAGGCAAACGCCTTCGTGCTCCAGGCTCGCGCCCTGGCGAGTGGAGCGCCATCGTCCGCCTTCCCTCCCCTGCCCCTGCAGCTCTCCGGCCGCACACCCGGCGCCTTCGCCTACGATCCGGCGCACACCCGCCTGGCGCTGGTCACCGGCACCGGCCCATGGTGCACCCGTATGTCCGGCGGCTCCGCCTGCCGGAATGCCTCGGAGTCCCTCCATCTGATCGACCTCCACCTGCACACGGAAACCACGATCGATCTTGGCGTGCGCGGCTTCGTGCCCGCCCTGGCGCTCCATCCCGACGACGGGCGGGTGGCTCTTGCCCGTCAGAACTCCGACGGGTTCGAAGTGCTGGTCTTCTCGCCGGAAGACGGGGCCAGGTTGCACGCGGTCTCTCTTGATTTCCTGCCGTCGTGGATCGGGTACAGCCTCGATGGGGAGGAGATCTTTGTCGCCGGTGCAAACCCGGGCGACGACCCCGGGATCACCCCACCCGGACCATTGACCGTCGCCATCTACGCGGCTGAGTCACTCGAACGCCTGTGGCAGGAACCGCTCGACGTGGTTCATGACAGCTGGTGCCTCGAAGGATGCGGGGACTCCCACGAGCAGGTCCTCCTCGCCTACTGGACCCCGGCGCTTGTCCGCCTCCCTGACACCGACCGCCTGGTGATCGTCCACGCCGACTCCGACCGGATGACCTCCATCGATTTCGCGGAGCGCTCTGCGACCACGTATGAAATCGCAGCCAGACTGCCGTGGATCGATCGGTGGATGGCGTTGGGAACGGAACCGGCCGAAGCCAAGGGCGGAAGTCAGGGCGCGATCCGATCCGCGGTCGCGTCGCTGGACGGCGCCCGGGTGTTCACCGTCGGACAGACCCTGCACGCCGGCCGCAACCCCGAGGGGCACTGGGACAGTTGGAACGAACCGATGGAGCTTCTGGTCTTCGACCCGGCCACCGGCCTGTTGCTCGACTCCCGCCCCAGCCAGGCCGAGCGTGTGCGGCTTTCGGCCGATGGCGCCTGGCTGGTTCTCAGCCGATGGGGACCGGAAGGCCCGCGCCTCGAGACCCTGGACCCAGAGACGCTCGCACCGGGACCTTCGTTGGCGAACTGGGATCCGCTGATCGGTCTTGATATCGCTGGCTCGCCGATACTCCTCGGCAGGGCCGCCGGCGACGACGCCCCACGCACTGCGGGCATCGATCCGACCACCTTCAAGATCGGGAAGGCCTGGGAGCTCCCGGGAGAGGTGTTCCTGTTCCCCTGAGCTCCGGCCGATTCTTGCCGGAACGGCCCCCATCTCCAGGTGACCCCTCGGTCGGCTGCCTCGGCCGGCCGGTTCAGCGTCTCAACCGGGAGGAGTACGCAGGCCGTCGAGCGGCGCCAGGATGATCCACCCGGTCTCGGCATGCCGGCCGACGACGTGGTACTCCGCCCACAGCCTTTCCATCAAAGACACCAGGTCCGGCGACAGGGCGCACTCTTCCGCAAGTTCCAGCACGCCTTTCCGCAACAACGGGTCCAGGGCCGGCACGCGTGCATTGGTCGATGAGGTGTCTACAATCAGCGGCCTTGCCTCAAACACCCGGCGGCCGAATTCGGCGATACGCTCCGGTGTGGCGTAACCGCAGACGTACAGGGGGTACTGGTAGACATAGCGACTCGCCGACGGACGGCCCGAGAAGTAATGGTAGGCCGTTTCGGCGCCCCACATCAGCAACGGGGAACCGGGGTCACCCGGCAGCGAAGCTGCCACATGCCCGGCGGATCGAGGGCCCACCCGCAACAGGTGGGCCGCGTTGGAGAGGCCCCACCGCACCGGCATCCCGAGCGCCAGGAGGACCAGGCCGACAGCGACCGCCGTCCTCCTCGGAGACGCGGTTCCCCGTGCGCGGACCGACTCGCCGGAGACGAGCCTGTCCACAAGCCAGCCGCCGAGAAGAGCCAGGGAGGGAACCCATGTCAGATAGTAGTGCGTCAGACCGCGCCCAGCCGAGTGCGGTCAGCCCGATCTCCAGGGGGAGGTCGAAGGCTGCGACCAGGAAGACCGGAGCGGCGCGGCGGCCTCGAACCAGATCTTTCCCTATCAGGGCTGCGCCGAGCAGACCGGCGATCGGAAGACCGGAAGGCAGCAGGATGGTCAACCCCTCCACGACCACCCGCCAGCCTGCGGTTGACCCTGATCCTGCGTAGACCAGGTTGAACAGGAAGTACTGATCCCAGGCGTCTGCCAGCGCCCCGTGCGCCGCCAGGTAGACCAGGATCGGCCCGGCAAGGACCACCATGCCGGCGCCGATCCCGACGGCGGCTGATCGGAAGCCCCGTCGTGTCGATCGCCCCATCCACAGAAGGGCCAGAGCTGCCAGCAGAGGAATTCCGACCAGGTTCGGTCGGAGCAGGAGGGAACCTGCCAGGCAGGCGCCAAGTGCGAACCCCGCGGCCCGGCCGAGGAGGGCGCGTTCTCGCTGCACCACCAGCAGCGCCAGCGCAGCGAGTGGGAGGGCGAACTCCTCTGTGAAGTTGCCCGGCCGGAGCGTCAGGATCACGCCGGCATAGAACCAGATCGCCGCCAGGGCGGCCGCGAAACGACCGAGACTCTTGCCCGCCGCCAGGAGCAGTCCGCCGGCCGCAAGTAACGCGGCGAACTCAAGCGCCCACAACCCGCGCTCCCCGCCGGGATCGAGGGCAACGGCGCCCGCGTTGAGGAAGTACATCAATGGGCCCTTGTGGTCCCACGTATCCAGGTACGGGACCTGTCCCCGAAGAATCTGCGATCCGATATAGAGGAACACCCCGGAGTCGCGATCCGGCATCGGGCTGGTGAGGTTGGGGGCCATGGCGAGAAACGTCAGGCCCAGGAGCAGAGCCAGAGTCGCCGCCCGGGCGATCCGGCGGGAAACCGGTCTCATCCGGTCACCCCTGCGACCGCGTCGGTTCGACCTGCCGCCACAAGTACCAGTGTCCGGCACGGTCACCGGCCGCTTCAGGCGCGCGGTCGTAGTACAGGTCAAAAACACCCCGGTCGGTGCGCAGGCGGAAGTACAGTCGGCCGACCCCCCACGATCCACGGCGCGCCGCCGTGGCCAGATGTGCCGGCTGCATGTTGGCCGCCATCCGGCCGCGCCGCTCGTAACGGGTCCAGCTCGATACCACTTCGACAACGTGGAAGGTGCGTCCGTCCCAGGCGAACGAGTTCGGGCGGTCCGGGCTTCTTGCGCAGCGGGGGAGGCTCGGCGTGTCGCACCCGGATCTCGGCGTCGATGAAACGGGTCGGCCGCCAGGCGTCGGTCATGGACGGCAGCTTCCCGCGAGCTTCCAGCTCGCGGGAAGCTCGATGATCACTCGTCGTCTTCCTTGCCGGCATCCTTCTTGCGAGCCGCGATGATCCCTTCGGCCACGTGTGGCGGAACGACCTCCTGGTGGGAGAACGACATGGTGAAGACCCCCCGACCGCCGGTCACCGAGCGCAGTTCGTTGGTATAACGCAGCATCTCGGCGTGGGGCACCTTGGCCGTCACCACGCTCCGCCCGCGCTCGGTCTCCATCCCCTGCACCCGTGCCCGCCGGGTGTTCAGGTCGCCCAGGACGTCCCCCATGTTCTCTTCGGGAACGGTGATGCGCACATCCATGATCGGCTCGAGCAACACCGCGCCGGCCTCCCGAAAAGCCGACTTGAACGCTTCCCGGCCGGCGGTCTCGAACGCTACCGCCTTCGAGTTGACGGGGTGCTCCTTCCCGTCGGTGACGGCCACCCGGACGTTCTCGATCGGGTACCCGGCCAGCACCCCGGTCTTCAACACGCCTCGAACCCCTTTCTCGATCGCCGGCATGAAGCTCTGCGAGATGGCGCCCCCGAAGACCTTGTTGACGAATTCGAAGTCTTCTTCCTTGTAGGGTTCCACCCGCATGTGGACCTCGGCGAACTGGCCGGCGCCTCCGGTCTGTTTCTTATGGCGGTGGACGGCGTTGCCTTCGCGGGTGATCGTCTCCCGGTAGGAAACACGCGGGGTTTCGGTGCTCAGGCCCACCTGGAATTTCGACTCGGCCTTACGGATGGCGACGTCGATGTGCTGGTCGCCCATACCCTGCAGGATGGTCTGGTTGGTGCTGCCTTCCTGGTGCCACGACAGGGTCGGATCTTCCTCGCACAACCGGGTCAGGGACGCGCCCATCTTGGTCGAGTTGGCCTGGGTCCTGGGGATCACCGCCACCGCGTACAGGGCGTTGGGATACGCCGGGGCGGGCACCAGGATGCGCTGGCCCTTGTCGCCCAGGGTGTCGCCGGTTCCGGTGGAACCGAGCTTGGCCACGGTGCCGAGGTCGCCGGCGTGCAGGCGCGCCACCGGGATTTGTTCCTTGCCGCGCATCAGGTGCAGGCTTCCCAGCCGTTCTTCCGCGTCGCGCAGGTGGTTCCAGACCCGGGTATCGGAAGCCAGGCTGCCGGAGAACACCCGCAGGAAAGTCAGCTTCCCGACGAACGGATCGGCGGTTGTCTTCCAGACGTAGACCGCCAGCGGCCCGGCGTCGGAGTTGGTCAACTCGACCTCGCCGGCTGGCCCGCGCGCGACTACGGGAGGCGCACCCGAGGGAGCCGGGAACAGGTCGAGGACGGCGTCCAGGACCGGGACGATCCCGATCCCGGCCGTGCCTGCCGACACCATCACCGGAACCACCCGGCCGGTCTGCACCGACGCCCGGAAGCCGCGGGCGATTTCCGCGGCGCTCAACTCTTCGCCGCCCAGGTATTTCTCCAGCAAGGCGTCGTCGCCTTCGGCGGCCGCCTCGACCATCACGACTCGCGCTTCTTCGGCCGCCGCCTGCAGTTCGGCCGGGATCTCGGACGACTCCTTGCCGTCGCCGGCTCGGGCCCGCATGTGGAACAGATCGATGACCCCGCGGAACTCGGCCTTCTCGCCCTGCGGCAACTGGATCGGGACGAAGGAGGTGTCGGGCGAGAGACTGCGCAGCGACTCCATCGCCCGGCCAAAGCTGGCGTTGTCGCGATCGAGCTTGTTGATCAACACCAGGCGCGGCCGTTGGAACTGGTCGCAGTAGCCCCAGACGATTTCAGTGCCGACTTCAACCCCGGACACCGCATCGACCAGAACCACCGCCCCTTCCACCACCCGCAGGGCCGCGATCGCTTCCCCGATGAAATCGGTGTAGCCGGGAGTGTCGAGCAGGTTGATCTTGGCCTCGCGGTATTCGATCGGGAGCAGCCCGGTGGAAAGCGACAGGTGCCTCCGCACTTCTTCGTCTTCGAAGTCGGAAACGGAGTTGCCCTCCTCCACCTTTCCCATGCGGGTGGTGGCGCCGGTGGCAAACAGCGCCGCCTCGGCCCAGGAGGTCTTCCCGGCTCCGCCATGGGAGACCAGGGCCACGTTGCGAATGTCGTCGGAGGGGTATTCCTTCATGGACGGGGATCCTCCAGCGCGGGGAAGCAGGAGAATTCTAAGGGAGGAGAGCGGGACTGTCAAAGTTGACGGAGGTTTCCGATGGAGGCCGGATGATAGAATGACCGCCGAGGATCCCGTGTCGACCTTCGTCAATCAGCATTCGTTCCTTCTGGCGGCAACGGCCGCCGTCCTGTTGCTGGCGGCGCTGCTGCTGCGCGACGGTGTCCGCGGCACCGACCTGCTGGCGCTCGGGTCGTTGTGCCTGGGGCTGGCTCTGGCCTACGCCCTGGCCGCGCCCGGGGGCAGTACCATCGACGAGGCGGCTGCGGTGCGGGCCCGCCTCGGTGCGGGGAAGGCGCTGCTGGTCGAGTTTCAGAGCCCGTATTGACTGGGATGCATGTCGGTGAAGCCCGTGGTCGACGGGATCGAGCAAGCCCTGGCCGGCAAGCTTGACGTGGTCCGGTTGAACATCCAGGAACCGGTCGGACGGGAGTTGGCCGCCGCCTTCGGCGCGAGTTTCACCCCCACCTTCGTCCTGTTCGATGAAAACGGGAACGAGGTTTGGCGATCGGTCTTCCAGATCGATCGGGGCACCGTCGAACAGGCGCTGTTGCGTTGAGCCGCCGCCTGCGGTTCGAAGTCCGCTACTGGATCGGGGATGTCCCCTGGGACAGCGGGGTCACGCCGCCCGAGGTCCTGCGCCACCTGGACCAAACGGCGCCGGGCCGGGCCATCGACTTCGGCTGCGGAACCGGAACCAACGCCATCACCCTGGCGAGCCGGGGATGGGATGTGATCGGGGTCGACTTCTCGTGGAAGGCGATCTGGGCGGCCCGGCGAAAGGCGCGCACTGCCCGACAGCGGGTTCGTTTCCTGCGGGGCGACGTCACCCGGCTCGACGATCTCACCGGCCCCTTCGACTTCGGCCTCGACCTGGGCTGCTTCCACAGCCTGGAACCCGGCCGTCGGCGTTCCCTGGCCGACACAGCCGCGCGCTTGCTCGGGCCGGGCGCAACACTCCTGCTGTACGCCTTCGTGGTCGCAAACGACCGATGGCCCGACGAGCCCGAGGTGCGCGCCTGCTACAGCCCGGGGTTCGAACTGGCCGGACTCGAACACGGCGACTTTGAAGGGCGTCCGTCGGCGTGGTTCACCTGGGTCCGGCGTCCTTGAAACGCCACGTCCTGGTGATCTTCCTCGACGGCGTCGGTCTGGGCCCGGCGGATCCCGTAGTTAACCCGCTTGCGGCAGCGGCGATGCCCGTGCTGACCTCGGCTTTGGGCGGCCGGAGGCTGGTGGCCGACTCGGCGCCGTGCGAGGGCCCCGAGGCGACGCTGGTGGCCGTTGACGCCAACCTCGACGTACCGGGCGACCCGCAATCGGCCACCGGTCAGGCGGCCCTGCTCACCGGTCGCAACGTTGCGGCCGAGATCGGCAGGCACTATGGGCCCAAGCCGAACCCCGAGGTGGCCGCGATCGTGAGGTCGGGGAGCCTGTTCTCGAAGTTGGTCGAACGGGGACGGTCGGCGGCCCTCTTGAACGCCTATCCTCCGCGCTACTTCAGTTCCATCGACAGCGGGTACCGGCTGTACTCGTCGATCCCCCTGGCCGTCACGGCCGCGGGCATCCGGCTGCGGACGGCGGAAGACCTCCTGGCCGGCCGCGCCCTTTCGGTCGACTTCACCGGGAAGGGCTGGGCCGAGCAGCCAGGTTTTCCCCCCGCTCCGGTGTATACCGAGGCCGAGGCCGGGTCTCGCCTGGCGGCGCTGGCTCGCCAGGTCGATCTGGCCTGGTTCGATTTCTGGCCGAGCGACGTGGCCGGACATCGCGCCGACCTGGCCCAGGCCGTCTCCCTGCTGGAGGCGTTCGACGCCGTGCTCGGGGGGTTCCTGGGCGCGTGGGGCGGCGGCGACGATCTGGCAATCCTGACCTCGGACCATGGAAACCTGGAAGACCTCAGCTTGCGCGGGCACACCCGCAACCCGGTGCCGGGTTTGCTGTTCGGACCCGATGCTGTGCGAGGCTCGGTCGCACCGCGCTTCCGCCGTCTGACCGACTTGCACGACATCGTCCTGGATGTACTGGGCGAGGGGGGCGAAGCCGCCGTCGCTTGACGCCTACAAACAGCGGGCGGTAAGATGCTTGCACCGCCCTGGGAGAAGAAGGATGATTTCGGGCGAAGGCCTGCGCGAGTTGATGCGACGCTGGGCCAGCGGCGTCAGCCTGGTGACGGCCTCCGACGCCGGCGGCCCGCATGGCATGACCGTCAGTTCGTTCTCCTCGCTGTCGCTCGATCCCGCCCTGGTGATGGTCTCGCTGGAGCGCGGCGCCCGAACTCACCGGATGGTTGATGCGGGCGGGGGTTTCGCCGTCGTCTTCCTCAAGCAGGAGCAGCGGGACCTGGCTGAGAGATTCGCCGGCGGCGTGGTCGACTTGCAGGATCGGTTCGCCGGGGTGAGCCATGAGGCCAGCCCGGCGGGGCACCCCCTGCCGGTCGAACGCCTGGCGTACCTCGATTGCCAGGTCGTGGCCGCCCACCCCGCCGGAACCCACACGGTCTTCATCGGTGAGGTGGTGGGTGGAGAGCCCTCCTCCCCCGGCAACCCCCTGATCTATTTCAACCGCAACTATCGGCGTCTGGAGAGCTGACCCCAGGTCGGTCCAGGTGACCTCCGAATCGGACCGAGGGACCCTGCTCCGACTGGCACGACAGGCCGTCGGCCTGGCTTCCAACGGGAACCCCCTGCCCCGCCTCGACGCCCGGGAGCTCCCACCCTCCTTGCTGGAGCCGGGGTGCGCCTTCGTGACCCTGGTCGTCGGCGGGGAACTGCGCGGCTGTATCGGCGGTCTCGAGCCGGTGTTCTCGCTGGCCGAGGACGTGTGGCGGCACGCTCATGCCGCCGCCAGCGAAGACCCCCGGTTCCGTCGGGTGGGGCCCGAGGAACTCCCGTCCATGCGGATCGAGATTTCGGCGCTCGGCGAGCCACGCCGACTGGACGTTGCACCCGACCGGCTGACTGCAGCGCTGCGCCCGGGCGTCGACGGGGTGATCCTGCGCCAGCAGCGGCGCCGGGCGACCTTCCTGCCGCAGGTTTGGGAGAAGGTGCCGGAAGCGGAGGCCTTCCTCGACCTGCTGGCCGACAAGGCCGGCCTGCCGCGTTCCGCCTGGCGCAGCGGACAGGCCGAAGTCCTCGTTTACCAGGTCGAGTTGTTCCAGGAAACCTGAAACCCCCGGGGGCGAAGCGTCAAACCTGCTCGAAGCGGTCGACGGCCACCACGAACGCTGTCACCCGGCGGTTCTCCCCGGACTCGGGCGAAGGCAGCACCGAGCGCAACAGGTCGAGCGCTTCGTCGACCCGGTCGTCGTCGACCCCGATCATCAGGGTCGTGTTGCCCCGGCGCAGGAAGCCACCGGTCGAAGCGAGCCGAGTCACCCCGATGGCCTTCTCTGTCAGCCGGGGGACGGCCGCCTCGGCATCGAGATCATCCAGCACTGCGATCATCATCTTCATCGGGTCAACTCCTCGTAGCGTTCGACCGCAAAGATGAACACGGTCGCGCCGTGAACATTCACCTCGACGGGGTTCGCCGGCGGCAATCCCGGCCGAGCCGGAGGAACCGGGCGAACCTCCACCCGCGCCCGGCACGAACGCCGCAGTCCTTCCAGGGCCGAGGGCAATTTGCCGTTCGGGATCCCCAACAGCAGAACGTGGTTGCCCTTCCCCAGGAAACCGCCGGAGCTCCGCATGTGGGTGGTGGTGATTCCCCGCATCGCCAGGCTGCTGGTGGCGGATTCCAGGTCCTGGGGATGCACCACCGCCAGCACGAGATGGCGCACATCAGGCCGGACCCGGCGTTCCAGGACCATGGCGCCCCACATGTCGGCCCCGGTATCGAGAGCCACGTCGATCTCCGACACCAGGTTCTCGTAGGTATCGTCTTTGATCACCCCGTCGCGGATCAGGTTGGCCAGCATGGATCGCTGGGCCCGCAGTCCTTCGCGCCGGGCCGTTTCCAGCTCTTCCGCTTCCAGTTCGGGCGCCCCCGCCAGCACTTCCTTGACCGCGCCGGTGAGCGCTTCGACCCGCGGCCGGAGCACCTCGCTGATCCGGTTCCAGGTGGGGGAAGAGACCAGACCGTCGCGGTGGAGCCGTTCCAGATGCTGGTAGCTGGCTCGCACCGCCAGCGCCCGCGCATGGCGGCGCTCGTACTCCACCTGGTCTTCGCTGCGCTCGATCAACTCCAGCTTGCGCACCAGCCACTCCATCGAGACGCCCTGCCCGAGCAGGGTGAAGAGAACAACCCCGAAGGCCATCACCAGCAGAACCTGGCGATCCTGGCCGAACTCTGCCGGCAGGGAGAGCGCCAGGGCCAGGGCGATGGCTCCCCGCAGGCCTCCCCAGAACAGGACATGGCGCCAGCGTTCGGGCATCGGTCGCCCGAGCCGCGACAGGAGGTAGACCCCCACGGCGCGGCTGAGCAGCACAGCGCCGATGGCCCAGGCGATCAAGGCCCAGTTCCCCACCAGTCCGGGGATGTCGATCTCCAGACCGATCAACAGGAACACGGCCGAGTTGGCCAGGAAGGCGACATACTCCCAGAAGTTGAGCACCACGATGCGGGTGGTGGGCGACATCTCGCGCGAACCCAGGTTGCCATTGACCAACCCGGCCGCGACCACCGCCAGCACACCGCTGACGTGGAGTTGTTCCGCCAGCAGGTAGGTGCCGAACGCCAGCACCGTGGTCAGGGTGGTCTCCACCAGGTAATCGTCGATGGCCCCGATCAGGCGAGACACCAACCATCCGAGCAGCAGGCCGATGCCGATTCCCACCCCGGCGACCCGAACAAAGTCGATCACCCCGTCGAGCAGGTGGAACTCCCCGGTCAGCACGGCCGCCAGGGCCAGGTTGAATAGCACGATAGCCGTGCCGTCGTTGAACAGGCTCTCCCCTTCCAGCATCACTTCCAGGCGTTTCGGCGCACCCAGCCGCCGGAAGATGGCCACCACCGAGACCGGGTCGGTGGCGGCGATCAGGGCTCCGAACACCAGGGCCGCGCCCAGGGCGAGTCCGCCCCCCAGGTGGACCACGCCCCCGACGATCAGCATCGTCAGCACGACGCCCGGAATGGCCAACAGGCCGATCGTCAGCAGGTTGCGACGCAGCTTGTCGAGATTGAGATGGAAGGCCGCCTCGAAGACCAGCGGGGGGATCAGCAGCGAGAGGATCAGGTCCGAGGTCAGGTGCACCTGGAGCGGAGATCGGAACGAGAGGGCCACCCCGACCAGCACCAGCGCCACCGTGTAAGGGATGCGGAAGCGGCGCACAACGATGGCCACCACCGAAACGATCAGCAACAGCTCCAAGACCAGGGTTTCGATCTGGAGCAGCTCGTTCACGGCGCGGCTCGCCCCGGGTAGAGGCTCATCTCTGGAACAAGGGGAAGGCGATTGCCAGTGCCAGGCTGGCGATCAGCAGAGTTACCATCATCACCGGGCAGGCCGCGACGGTTCCACAGAGTCGACTTGATCGGCTCGGGCGTCCGGCGCGAGGCTTCCACCACTACTACGTTGGCCGTCGAGCCGATAATGGTCCCGTTGCCTCCGAAGCCTGCGCCGAAGGCCAGCGCCCACCACAGCGGGTCGATGTCGGCGCCCGCCAGACCGATGCGCTCGAATCACCGGGATCATAGCCACGGTGACGGGCACGTTGTCGACCAGGGCCGAGAGCACGGCAACCAACCACATCAGGCCGATGGCCGCCGCGATCGGCTGAACTCCCGCCAGCCGCGCCGTCAGGTCGCCGAGCAGGTTCAGGGCTCCGGCGGCTTCCAGACCGCCGACCATCACGAATAAGCCGCCGAAGAACACCAGCACCGACCACTCGACGGACTCGAACGTCTCGACGATCGGCGGCCTCACCCACACCAGCCCAAGTCCAGCCGCCGTCAGCGCGATGAAAGAGGCGGTGATGTGCAACGCCTCCTGCAGGAAGAACAGGACCACCGTCAGCGCCAGGACGGCCAGCACCTTGAAGGCCGTCTTGCGGTCGCGCAGGGCTTCTTCCGGTCGGAGCTTCTCCAAGACGGAGGGGTCCTTCGGTCGCCGCGCCAGCTCTTTCCGGAAGAGCCGATTGAGCGCCAACAGCGCACCGGTCCACGCCACCACCACCACCGGCAGCGTGTGGGTCAGGAAGTCGTTAAAGCTGAGCCCGGCCGCCGATCCGATCAGGATATTGGGCGGATCCCCGATCAGGGTCGCTACCCCGCCGGTGTTGGAGAGCAGGGCGATGGACACCAGATAGGGCACCGGCGAGACCCCCAGGATCTCGCTGATCAGGATGGTCAAGGGAGCCACCAGAACCACGGTGGTCACGTTGTCCAGGACCATCGAAACCAGGGTGGTCACCAGACCCAGCAGAAAGAGGAGCAGAACAGGGTTGCCGCGCGAGCGACTGGCGGCGAGGGTGGCCACGTACTCGAAGAACCCGGTCGGTTTGAGCAAGGCCACCAGCAGCATCATTCCGAACAACAGGCCGAGGGTTTCGAAGTCGAGCGACTCGATGGCCTGCTCCTCGCCGTAGAACCCGAGCAGGTGGCCGGCGGTCACCATCGCTCCGGCCCCGGCGAAGCCCACGATGGCCCGATCGAGCTTCTCGCTCAGAATCAGACCGATCGCCACCAGGAAGATCGCAACGGCGACCAGCAACGGCCTCTCCTACCCCCCGGTGGGCGCTGCAGCCGATCCGAGGAAACCGACTCCCACATCCACCCACGAGGCGATCCCCACCAGCCGTCCGTCGCTATCGACCACCGGCAGGTCGTGCAGGTCGTGCTGGCGCATGAAAGCATGGGCGCGCATCAGGCCAGAATCGGCGTCGACCGCCATCGCCGGCTGCACATGCTCGAGCACCGCCGTGGCTGCGACCGATCGATCGATGTGGCTGAGCTCGCCGGCGCCGAAGTCGTGGACGAAATCGTAGTCTTCCACCATCCGCACGAACGACGGCAGACACAGGTTGAGCACATCGCGCAGGCGCAGGACGCCCACCAACTTGCCACCGGCATCGACCACCGGCAAGAGCCCGACCCGTTTCTCCACCAGGGTCCGCACGGCCTCCCCCAGGGTGGCGTCGGCGGGAATGGACACCACCCGGGTCTTCATCACCTGGCGGACCTCCATGTCAGCCTCCCCCCCAGAGACCGGCCGTCCGGGTGACAGGCAGGACGAACAAGATCCCGGTGTTGGCACCTTCCATAGGGCCGAGCACCGCCTCGCTGGCGCGAATCAGACCGTCGATGTCGAAGCCGTCGGGGACTACGCTGAAGAGCATTCGGCTGTGCTGCTCCGTCCCTTCCAGGATCTTGCGCAACGAGGGGAAGAGCGGCAGATCATCGCGCTGGCCGTGACCTCGCACGCGATGCGCCAGCCCGCTGCTCTCGATCAGGGTCACACCGCGCACCTCCCGCTCCACCCAGGCATGCAGCACGTCATCCACCTTGGCCGGGTCGAACACCACCAGGCACACCAGTTGCGGCATCCTACGCCTCCTGTCGGGAGAACGCCGACCGCAGCAGGATCGGTGTCAGCAGGGTGGTGGCCAACACCATCACCACCACCGCCACAAACAACTCGCCCTCCAGCAACCCCTCGCTGACACCCACCCCGGCTACGATCAGGCCGACTTCGCCGCGGGAGATCATCCCCAGGCCCATGCGCCACGCGGCGCTTCGATCGAACCCACCGGCCCACGCCCCCAGGGCCGCGCCGACGATCTTCGAAACCACCGCCACCGCCAGGACGCCCAGGGTGAACAGCGCCAGTTGCGGTGTGATCATCCGCAGGTCGGTTTGCAGCCCGATGTCAACCAGGAACAGAGGAACGAAAAACGCGTAGCCCAGCCGGTGCAGACCGGACTCGATTTCCTCCCGCCAGTGTCCGCGCCCCAAGCCGACACCCGCCAGGAACGCTCCGGTGATAGCCGCCATGCCGCCGATCGCTTCGGTCGCCCAGGCTGCCAGCAGGACCGACGCCAGCGCTATCGCCAGCAGCCCCTCGCTCACACGCAAGCTCTCGGCCCGCGCCGCGATCCTGGGAAGGACGATCAGGGCGAACACTCCGACGACCACCATGGTGAGCGCCATGATCCCAAGCTGCGCCACCACCGCCCCCAAACCGCCGCTGCCGGCCGCCACCGTCACGAACGCCGACAGCAGGACGATCACCAGGACGTCATCGATCACGGCCGCCCCGAGCAGGGCGATCCCTTCCTGGGTGCGAAGGCGGCCCAGCTCCAGCAGGGTCTGGGCCGAGATGCTCACGCTGGTGGCGCTCAACACAATCCCAAGGAAGATGGCTTCCTCGACGGGGTAGCCCGCGGCGAGGGCCAGGCCCGCGCCTAGGGCGAGCGGAAACACTACGCCCAGGGATCCGGCCAGGGCGGCCGGGCGGCCCGCACGGCGGAAATCACTGAGCTCGATCTCCAGGCCGGCGCCAAACATCAGCCACAGCACGCCGAGTTGGGCCAGCAGGTGGATCGTCGGGAGAGGTTCGGCGGCTTCGACGGCCGGCCAGGCGGGCAGGTTCAGGAATGTCGGACCGAGGATCAGGCCGGCCAGAAGCTCGCCCAAAATCGCCGGCTGCCCGAGGCGCAGACTGATCTCACCTACCACCTTCGCGGAGGCGATCAAGACTGCCAGCGCGAGCAACAGGCCCAGGGCCTCGCTCGCAGCGCCGGCGGCAGCCGGGGCTAGAGAAGTGCTCGCCATCATCTCCCTGAGTTGGGGCGTGGTCTCCGGCGCGCAAGCGCGCCAGGCCGGAGAATCGGATTATAGCATCCGGACTTCTCCAACGACTTCGTTTTCGGCCGCGCAGGCTTGGCGCCGGAGCCGCGGGCTTGATCAGGCCGGCTGGTTCACTTCTTCGACGACGACGTCTTCCGGGATGTCCACAGTCGCCCTGGCGCCAGACGGAAAATGGACGTCGGCTCGCGCCCCGGTGCGCCGCACTTCAAGACCGCGCCAGCGGACGGTAACCTGGGGAAGACCTTCTCCGCCGGACGCAAGGCGCAGCCTGCGGGGGGTCTCCAGTCCCAGGCCGTGGAGGTCGAGGAACAGCGAAAGGGGCGGAAGCCCGTTGAGATGATGTCGGCGTCCGAGGTTCGAGGGGTGGTCCGGATCGATCAACTCGGGAAGCGCGTGGTCGGCCCGGAGCGATCCCAGGACCGCTTCCATCCACCGCCCCAGGAGGTCTTCGGCTTCTTTCCAGTAGCCGTAGCGTATCAAGCCCTCACCCAGGAGCAGGTTCAGCGGAGCGTGGATCCCGCGGGCCGGACCGGAGTCGGACCCGGTGAGAGGGGCTCCATCCGCGGGGAACGTCGCCAGGCCGTGTCGCCGCAAATAGCCGGAAGGGTCGACCAGCCGCCGGACGATGGCCGCTGCTTGCTCGCGGTCCACCATCCCCGCCCAGAGGGGCAGCAGCAGGGCCAGGTCCTCCGCATCCATGGCGGCCGCCTCGAGACGCCAGGCCGCCTCGAAGTCCAGGCCGGCGACCTCGACCGAGTTCGACCGATACGAACACCAACTCACTGGCAGCAATTCCAGCACCGGCCTCCCAGCGAAGGTCGGCCGCGGAGATCGTCTCTACCCGCACCCGCCCCGACCCCACCCGGCCTCGAATCCGGACCCGGATCGACGACGCCAATGCACGGCCGGTGGCGACGGAGAAGGTCAGTCGCGCCGGCCCGGTCAGCGTTCGGGCGATGGGCAACTTCCCCGGCCCGTTGCCGTCTGCCACCGGTTCGGCCGAGCCCGACCGGTGGGTCTCCCGATCGATTCGCAGGAAGGTCCGCCGCGTCCCGGACCAGGCCCTGGCCAGGAGACCACGCAGCTGTGCGCGGCGATCCGCCAGCTCGCGGGCCGCCTCGGTCCGGCCGAGGCGATCGGCCATTCGGCCCAGGGCGTCCGCCTCTCGGTAGAGCAGCGCCAGCAGCGCCGGGTCTTCCACCCGGTTCGCCTCGGGAAGGCGGGGCCCGCCTTCGACGCTCCACCGGCCGGGCCACGGAATCTGGGCAGCCTGGTCCCACTCGGGCCATCCGTCTCCATCGCGATCGTTCGGCGGCCGGAACCATGTTCGAAAGAACGGCCATAATGCGTGGAATCCTTCCTCCAGAAAACCGTCGTCCTGGAGGAGGCTATCGACGTGGAGGGTCAGGCTGGCCAGCAGCGGAGGACATAGCATTCTCGCCGCCTGGCCGGCGGGTCCGGGACGGGCGTCGATCGTCCCGTCCGGCCGCTGGCTGGCCCAGAACGTTCGCAGCACGGCCGAGGCCAGTTCGGGGGAGGCCCAGGCCATCTGCCGCACCACGTGATAGGCCTCCAGCGCCGTCGGGCCGTCCCAGCCGGCTGCGTGGTCGCGGCCGTCACCGCTGGCCGAATGGCCCCGTTCCGGAGCTCGCTGGAGCACCAGGGTCGGCCGCGGTCCAAATCGCGCCGGCCCCACGAAACTCGCCAGCGCGTTCTGCTGCGCCAGGTGAAAGGCGGTGTCCCATTCTTGGTTGCCGCTGGCCACCTCCACCCAACCGGCGTGGATTCTCTCAAGGCGTGCGGCTTCCGCATCCCAGGGAAGGCCGGCCGCTGCGCGGGCACGATCAAACGACTCGACGGAGTCGGCGGCAGCCGATTCGGCCCAGGCGTACGACCGACCTGCCCCCGGGGTCAGCTCACAGTGAACCACCAGCGAGGGAATTCGACCCGGCTCGGCGATGGCCCCTGCCGCCAGGAACACGGTCGGCTCCAGGCCCGCGGACCTTCCGGCGAGCGCGGTTACCCCGGCGAACGTCTGCGGAACCATCGGGCTGCCGTCGGGAAGCGGCAGCAGATGCGCGTGCAGCCCCAGGCGGACCGGACGGAATCGGTCGCTGCGGTTGGTCAGGCCCACCCGGCCGGCAACGGTCCTGGAATCGACCACGCGTATCTCGAAGACGATGTCCAACCCTTCCAGCGGTTCGAAACGCAGTCGAAGATAGGAAGGGAGAATCGCCTCGAGCGTCGGCTGCCGGTAGAAGTCCGCCGGATCGGACACGGTGGGGCCCCCCATCGCGAAACTGGGGAAGATCGAGAAGTCGGCCGCCCTCTGTCCGAAGGTGGTTCGCAGGGACAGGCCGGGCGGGTCGCTTCCCGCCGACGCTTCCCAGATGTGATCGTCGGCGTAGTCGGTGGGTCCGCGCAAGACATCGGCGGCGATCCGCAGGGTGAGCGGTCCGGACAGGGGAAGAGGATGGAAAGCCACGGGCCGATTGTACGGGGACAGCGCCCCCTGGGCTATCGGAACCCGCCGATCTCGGCTCCGGGACCGAATTGTGCCGCCAGACGCTCCCGGGCCGTAACCCGGATCGCCGTGCTAGAATCCCGACATGGAATCGATCCCCACTTTGCCCCAGGGACGCTACTTCGAGGAATTCGAGCTCGGGGAGCGACTGCGCACTCCGGGTCGGACGGTGAGCGAAGGCGACATCGTCGCCTTCGCCGGGCTGTCGGGCGACTTCAATCAAATCCACACCGACGCCGCCTACGCCCGCGACAGCGCCTTCGGCCAGCGGGTGGCGCACGGATTGCTCGGCCTGGCAATCGCCTCCGGCCTGGCCGTGCGGACCGGGATCCTCGAAGGCACGGTCCTGGCCTTCCGCGAGATCGAAGCGTGGAAGTTCAGCCTGCCGGTGCACATCGGCGACACGATCCACGCCGTGATTGAGGTCGACGAGGTCAAACCAATGCCCCGGCTGGGCGGCGGTCTGGTGGGGATGACCTTCGACGTCCGCAACCAGGGTGACCAGACCGTCATGAAGGGACGCTGGAAGGTCCTGGTTCAGGCCAGGCCTGCCGCCTGATCGGCGTCCCCCATGCTTCGACCAACCTCGTCCGTCGATTCCGGGACGCCCGAGCCGACGCCGCCCGGGCGCGCCTCGGAGTCCCCCACCCTCCCCGATCCCTTCGATCGCACCGACCTTCCCCGCCGGGTGACGGAGCGCGACCTCGAGGCGACCCGCCTGACACCGGCGGCCTTCGTTCCGGGCTCCCCGCCGCCGCGCCGGCCGCGCCGATCCCTGCCGGGGGGCTGGCGCGGCTGCACCGTGCGCATGCTGGTGCTGGGGTTGTTCGCCGCCGCGGCCGTGCTGATCGTGGTCCTGTCCTTGGCAGTGGTGCAGTACTTCGCCCTGGCCGCCACCCTGCCCTCGGTTGAAGACCTGCAGTCGCACGCGGCCCAGTTCGAAACCACGCGCATCCTCGACCGCGACGGCCATTTGCTCTACGAGATCCTCGACCCGCAGGCCGGCCGGCGCACCTATACCCCGCTGGCCGAAATCTCACCGTTCATGCTGGCTGCCACGATTTCCACCGAGGACTCGCAGTTCTACAGCCATCCGGGCTTCGACCTGCTGGCGATCGCTCGGGCCATCTGGCAGAACGTCGGCACCGGCGGCGGGGGCCCCGGCGCCTCCACCATCACCCAGCAGATCGCCCGCAACCTCCTGTTCACGCCGGAGGAGGCCGCCCAGCGGACGGCGCTCCGCAAGATTCGCGAGATCCTGCTGGCGGCCGAGATCACCCGCCGCTACGGCAAGGATGAGATCCTCGAGCTGTACCTGAATCAGGTCTACTTCGGGAACCTGGCCTACGGGATCGAGGCCGCCTCCGAAACGTACTTCGCCACCACCTCCGATCGACTCAGCCTGAGCCAGGCCTCCTTCCTGGCCGGCCTGATCCAGGCGCCTTCGGTTTACGATGTCTACGGCAACCGCGAGGCCACCCTCAACCGCCACCGGCAGATCCTGGGCCTGATGCTGCTGACCTCGGACCAGCAGGGTTGCATCGCCGTCAGCAACTCCCCCGAGCCGATCTGCGTCAGCCCCGAGACGGCCGGGGCGGCGGCCGTCGAGATCGAATCGTATTCCTTCCCCGAACCCGACGTCGACCTCCGCTACCCGCACTGGGTCCAGTTCGTGCGGGAAGAGCTCGAACGGCGGTTCGACCCGCAGACCATCTACCGCTCCGGCTTCACCGTGACCACCACCCTCGACCCCGAGATTCAAGACTTCGCCCAGCGCACGGTCGCCGAACACATCGCCGGCCTGGCGGCTCACCGGGCCGGCAACGGCGCCGTGGTCGTCTTGCGCCCCGCCACCGGCGAGATCCTGGCCATGGTGGGTTCGGCCGATTTCTACAATCCCGATATCGACGGCCAGGTCAACATGGCGGTCGCCCCCCGGCAACCCGGGTCGTCCATCAAGCCGCTGACGTACGCCGCCGCGTTCGAGAAGGGATGGACCCCCGCCACGCTCCTGTGGGATGTGCCCTCCGAATTCCCTCCCTCCGGGAATCCGGGCGACCCGCGCCCGCCCTACCAGCCGGTGAACTACGACGGACGGTTCCACGGACCGGTCACCGTCCGCACCGCCCTGGGGAGCTCGTACAACATTCCGGCGGTCAAGACTCTGGATTTCGTCCGGATCTTCGACGACCCGGCGACCCCGGTCGAGGAAGGCCTGGTGCCGTTCGCCCGGCGTCTGGGGATCACCACGCTGACCCGGGACGACTACGGCCTTTCCCTGACACTCGGCGGCGGCGATGTCTCTTTGCTGGAGCTCTCCGGCGCGTACGCGGTTTTCGCCAACGGCGGCCTGCGCGTGCCTCCGGTGGCGATCTCCCGTATCGTCGACTCGCGCGGCGAATTGGTTTTCGAATACCGACCTCAGGCCGAGCCGGTGCTTCGACCGGAACACGCCTACTTGATCACGTCGATCCTGGCGGACAACGCCGCCCGCACACCGGCCTTCGGCCAGAATTCGATCCTGCGCCAGGCGTTCGACGCCGCGGTCAAGACCGGAACCACCAACGACTTCCGCGACAACTGGACCCTTGGCTACACGCCGGAAGTGGTCGTCGGCGCCTGGATCGGGAACGCCGACTACTCGCCCATGGAAGACATCTCGGGGGTCGCCGGGGCCGGACCGATCTGGAATCAGGTGATGCAGGCCGCCGTGGCGGAACTCTCCGCCGGCTCGCCGGCCGGGTTCTCGCGCCCCCAGGGGATCGTGGAGCGAGTGGTGTGCGCCACCTCTGGCGCCGAACCTTCCGAATGGTGCCCGTCGCAACGCTCGGAGTTCTTCGCCGCCGATCAGCTTCCCTTGCCGCAGCGAGCGCGACCTGTGGCAGAAAGTCTGGGTCGATTCGTTCAGCCTGCTGTTGGCGTCGTCGGCCTGCCCCGAATTTCCCGTGGAGAAGCTCGGGCTCGACGTATCCGATCCCTGGGGCCGGAAGTGGCTCGAGGAGGATGATCGCGGGAAGGACTGGGCGGAGCAAGCCGGTTTCGAAGACCGACGGGTGTTCTTCATCCCCCACGGGGTCTGCACCGAAGACACACCCCGGCCCGTGGTGGGCTTCGCCGCCCCGGCCGAAGGCAGCGTGATCACCTCAGCCACGGTGGGGATCTTCGGTAGCGCCTCCGCTCCCCAGGATTTCCAGGACTGGGTTCTGGAAGCCGGTCAGGGACTCGATCCGTCCAGCTGGCCCGACATCGCCCGCAGCGAATCGCCCGTCGAAGCGGCCCGCCTGACGGACTGGGACCCGTCCGGATTGTCCAACGGACCGGTGACCTTGCGCCTGACGGTCCGCAACCGTAACGGAGGCAAGGCCTCCGCACTGCTGCACCTGATTCTCAACTTGCCGACCCCGACCCCGCCGCCAACCGCTACGACCACACCAACGCGCACACCAACTCCCACCGCCACGGCCACCCCCACTCCCACGGCGACGCTCACCCCCACCGTCGTCCCACCGACGGCCACTCCAACCTCCTGACTCGACTTCCTTCTCGGCCGGCCTTGCCTGGAGCCTCGCACCGGTAGCGCCCCTGGTCGGCGCGAGGTTCACAGCAGGGGCAACTGGGGATCCTCGTGTTCGGGCGGGTCGATGTCGAGGCGGCCGAGAAGATTGGCTAGCGTCAGGGAGGAGTCCTCCGCCAGTCGTCGGACGTGACGGAACTTGACGATCCGGCCTCCCGCCGCCAACCAGGTTGTCAGTCTCGGATCACGACGGAGACGTTCCGTCACCAGGCTGGATCGACCACCGGGAAGCACCACCACCTTCCCTGACGCCAGGGGCCCTCCAGATGTGCGCCGAAGGAGGCCGTCTCCTGTACCAGAAACGTCAGCGCCGCGCCTGGCGTCCCGCTCCAGTGGATGCCGTCACCCGCTTCGAGTTCGAGTCCCAGGCGTTCCCCCAGGTCGAGCAGAGTGGCGCGCAGTTGCCGCACATCGTCACGCCGATCCGCGTCGCGGTCTTCGGAACGCAGCCTCCACCATCCGCCATCCCCTTCCAGGGCGTACGACTCCAGGCAGGCATGGACCAGCCGCCGATCGGGCGTCTTCAGACCCGGCAGGCGGCCGCAGATCCTCCGTTCCAGGTCGAGGGAATCGAATGCGCTCCTCCGATCGCAAGATCTCGAGCGCGATCCGTTCCACACGGTCGGCGACCGGATCCGAAGCGTCGGAGGCGTCCCGCAGCCAGTAGCGTCCGGATTCCGGGTCGGCCCTCGGCTCGAGCCGGACCAGAGGCCCGCCGGCAGCCAGGATCGACTTCCATGGCCTCGGTCAGACGTCCGAGCGGCGGCGCGTCGCTCCGGCTGCCACAGCCCGTTCAAACGTCGGCTGCGAACGAGTTCGATCGTGGAGGCAGCGTAGAGAACTCCGTAGCTGGTCGGCTCTCCCTGCTGGCGCGCGTCGCGCTGGGCCGCGGCGCTCATATCGTGCTCGAACGTTTCCTCTGGAGGAGGCGGCCGGTGGGGCGAAGACTCCCAGGCGAGGACCCCTTGCCCGTCATTCAGGCGGAGAGCGTGACCGCGCAGGCGATAGCCCGCCGCTTCCATCCCGGCCAGGCCCGCCGCCAGGAAACCCGGCTCCGCCTCGGGCAGAAAGACGACGGCCGGCGCGCCCGTGGGCTGGCGTCGCTGCAAGGCCCGAAAGGCGCCGCGCAGTGCGGCGGCGTGCCACATCCAGTCGTAGCGTCGTCGGCGCAGGACGATTCGAATCGGAGCGGCCGCCTCCAGACCCCACAACCAGGACGACCAGACCGCCGACAGGGTCCAGTAGGCTTGATTCGGCCTCGGCAGAGCCGTGAGGATGAGAGGGATCTCCCCGGGCAGGGTGTCTTCAAGGTCGCGAATCGGGCCGGGGAAGAGGGCTACCGTCCCGGGCTCCGGCGGAGCGGAGGCCGGCCATTCCACCAGTCGCACCTGCGGGGGATCGAAGCGCCATTCCTCCGGCGCCTGCTCGAAAGCCCGCCAGACATTGACCTCGCGGAAGCGCGTCGAGGCGATCAGTTGCTTCGGCCGGAGGGCGCGTATCGGGGTATCCCCACAGTCCGTTGGCCGCGTCGGCCGCCGAGAGAAACAAGGCCTGCGCCGCGCGTCGCTCGGCGGGCGTGAAACCGAGCTGATCGATCTTCTGCAAGACGGTGATCAGCGCGTACAACGCGCGCGGCGGATACACCGCCAGCGCCGCCACCACGTGTTCCCGATCCGGATCTCCCGCCGGCGCAGCCCGTTCGGCCGCCAGCGCCGAGGCCAGCCCGTAGCCGGGCGAGTGCAGAGCCAACTCGATATCGGCCGCCGTGGTCGGATCTTCGCCGACGTGTTGGCAGGCGGAGCACAGGTACGATTTCCGGGTCGGCTCCCAGAGCTCTCGGTCCCAGATGAAGTGGTCGACGATCGTCGGCGCACTGCAGCGGGCGCAGGTCGAGCGGTACAGATTGTGGAGGAACTTCTCCAGCCGGGTATCGTCCTTCGGAGACGCAGCCAGCCGGGCCAGCGCCGAACCCAGGTCGGCCGGGCTCGGAGGGTCGAGTCGCAGTTCCAGGACGAAACGAGTGATCGGATTGCTGAAGGCGGCCACCACACCCCGGGCCCCGCCCAGCTCGATCGCCAGCCTGGGAGACGTTCCGAACGGATCGAGCGCCCACCCCTCCGGCAGCGGGAAGGTCTCGAGCAGGCGCTCCACGGCTCCCTGTTCGAAAGGAGGCAGGAATCTCGCCAGGGGGCCGGGGCGGGCCGGGGGAATCCCCGCAGGAAACTCGATGTCCACTGAGGCGAGTATACGGCCGCGAGATTCCTCCCCGTCAGCCGACCTGTGGCTGGCCTCCTTGCTCCTTCCCAGCGCTTCTCTTACACTGCCCTCACCATGAATCGAACCTGGCCTCTTGCCGCTCTGGCGGGTCTGACGGCTGCCTGTACCAGCGTGAGAACGGCTGGCCCACAAGATAGCCCTGCTCCGACCCCCTTGCCGGCCGCTGACTGCCTGCGGGACGAGAGTTCCATCTCGACTCTGGAAGAGAACATGCCCCCCGCCGACGCCATCTCGACCTTCCTGGATTCCGGCGGCTCGCCGCATCGACTGGCGCCTGCCCTGTTCGAGAAGGGATGGATCACCCAGGGCTCGGCCGTCGTTTTCACCGATCTCGACGGGGATTCCGATCCGGATCTGGCTCTCGGACTGAAGACGTATCCGTCCGGGGGCAGCCTGGTCGTGTGGCATTGCGACGAAGGCCGCTACACCTCCCAGACTGTCGTGGATCAGAAAGACGGTCTCCTGCCGCCCGTCGTGATCGAGGCGGCGGACCTGACCGGTGACGGAATCCCGGATTTGCTGGTGGACCTCCCCGAGTGCGGGGCGCACACCTGCTTCGCCCATCCGCTGGTGAGAGCCAGCGGCGTTAGCGGTCCACGTTCCTTTTCCATCACCCCGACCGACGACCTGCCCTCGCCGGAGTTTGTGGTGCGGCCGGCGCGCCCCGATCGTCCGGGCGAGATCGAGATCTTCGCTCACGGGCCCAACTCGGTCGGCGCCGGTCCCTATCGAAGGCAGGCACGCAGCTGGGCCTGGGACTCGGAGATCCCGGGTTTCACCGTCGGCGGCGAAACGGTCGAGGCCGCCCGATTCCGAATCCACCTGATCCACGACGCCGACGACGCATTTCACCAGGCCGGCGCCGCGGCGGCCCAGGAGCTGTACGAGCGATCGATCGTCGACGACGACTTGCTCGACTGGCCCTCTCCCGGAGATCATCGTGACGCCCTGACCGGATACGCCGCTTTCCGACGCCTGCTGGGATTCCTGGCCGCCAGCGATCTCGCGGCAGCCCGGCAGGAGTTCGATCACCGCCTGCGGCAGGCCCCTCCCGATGCGGCTCCCTTCACCGACCTGGCATCGGCTCTCCTGGCAGTCTCTCCCGAAGCCGGACTGGCAGCCGGATGCCGGGAGGTGATCGCCCTGGTGGAGACGAATCCGGGCCCCTACCTGGCGGCGCTCAACCAGGGTTACGTCAACCGCACCTACCGACCTGAAGACGTGTGCCCGATTTCGTGAAGGCACGGGAGAACCGATGGAACCAGTGACGATCGCCGGGTTCGAACGAAAGCAGGAGATGATGCTGTCGGATCTTCGGGCCATGGTGGAGTTTGAAACCCCCACCACCGAGAAGGCCCTGATCGACGACCTGGGTCAGTGGATCGCCGCCCGGCTACGATCATTGGGTCTTGTCGTGGAGCGGTTCCCGCAATCGGACGCAGGCGACCACTGGATGGGCACCTGGGGTGAGGGGTCAGGCGGGATCCTGCTGCTGCACCACCTCGACACGGTCTACCCGGTTGGCACGGTTGGTGCTCGACCGTGGCGAGTCGAAGGGAACCGCGCCTTCGCCCCGGGGATCCTGGATATGAAGGGCGGGATCGCGGTTTCCCTGGCAGCGCTTCGAGGTCTGCGCGACGCGGGCCATTCCCCTTCCTGGCCCGTCCGGTTGTTGTTCACCTCCGACGAAGAGACGGGCAGCCGAACCTCCCGGGCGCTGATCGAAGACCTGGCCCGCCGGCACGATCTGACGCTGTGCCTGGAACCCTCGCTCCCGGGCGGTGCTCTCAAGACCCGGCGAAAGGGAACCGGGCTGTTCTTCGTCGAGGCGATCGGACGGTCGGCCCATGCCGGGAACGACCCGGAAGCAGGGATCAATGCCATCCTGGAGATGGCCCACCAGATCCCCAGGATTCACGATCTGGCCTCGCCCGCTGTCGGAACCACGGTGTCGGTCGGCGTGATCGAAGGCGGCACCCGCAGCAACGTCATCCCCGAGGCCTGCCGTGTGCGCATCGACGTGCGGGTCGTCGTGGTGGAGGAGCAGGAACGGGTCGAGGCCGGTTTCGCCGCCCTGACACCCACCCTGCCGGGAGCCGAGATCCACTGGCGAGGCGGTTGGAACCGGCCGCCGATGGCACGCAGCGCCGCCATCGGCGCCGCGTTCGAACACGCACGCGGCGCAGCCGCAGAGCTCGGCCTGGAGCTGGAGGAAGGCGCCGCCGGGGGAGGCTCCGACGCCAACTTCGTGGCCGCCCTGGGCCTGCCCGTGCTCGACGGTCTGGGCCCGGTGGGCGACGGCGCCCACAGCCCGACCGAGCACGTCCTGCTGGACTCACTCCCGGGCCGGGCGGCGCTGCTGGCGGCGATCCTGACTCGACCGCTCTCCCTTTGATCTAGCGGCCCGGTCTATCCCACTTCGAGCGACCTCTCCAGCCGGCGCCTCAAGTCGTCGTACGAGTTCATTCCTGCCATCTCGCGCAGAAATCTCGTCGGGGAATCGATTCGAGCCCAGAGTTCGCGCACCGCCTCTCCCACCGGGTCGGCGCCGGCCGGACCCTGCGGCGCGTCGGCGTACGCCCCGTGGAAGGCGAAGTAGGCCTGGTTGAGTCGGCGAAGGATGTACCCGTTCTCGACGAACATCCGGCGCCGGGTCTCCATGTACGCTTCGGCTTCCTCCACCATCCCCTGCGCCAGCAGTCGATCGACCTCCAGCCGGGTGAGATGCATCTCGGCGTTGAAATCGAACGCAGCTGGATCCGGCGTGACGGCCGGAGAGGCCGAGTCCGTCGGGGGCGACGGGGCGGGGTTCCGTTCAGGATAGTAGCTTTCGATCAGCCGACGTCCGAAGGCTTGCCCCAGGAGAGTTGCCGCCGTTTCGTTCATCGTCCGGGTCTCGGCGGAGGCGTCGTACGCCCAGCCGAGCGGACGCAGGGTCAGATAATTGTGGACCCACTCGTGGAGCACGACCTCGGCCACCCAGTTGAGGGCGGTCGTTTCCTGGACCATGGTCGGATAGGTCCCGATGCCTCCCACCGGGACGACCAGCGCCGACAGGCCGAGGTCGGCCTCCACCTTGCGTTCCAACTCGACCTGGTCTTCGATGGCGAGGTCCGGCAGAAGTTGGATCAATGCCTCCTGGCGGATTTCGGCGCGGGGCGAGACCACCAGCGCCATCGGCAGGGGAGAGAAGTGGAACGAAACCGGTGGCACCGGGGCCAGGCCCGCCTCGGTCAGCACCACGGAGGCCTGCTCCTGGATCAGACTTTCCACCGTCGGCTGGCGTGCCCGCAAGTCCCGACGCGCCCTTTGGGACTCCTCCCGCAAAGACGAGGAAGCAGACTTCGGATCGGCGATCGACGGATCGGCGTAGATACGGCGAACTTCCTCCTCCAGCCGCTCGGCATGCGCCAGGCGATCGAGGAAGTCGCGAACCAGAGCGCTCCGGTCTTCCCCGGCGATGTAACTCGCTCCCCCCAGGCTGGCCTGCCCCAGCTTCACCCCGGCCGCTCGCAGGGTCCACCCGCCGAAATCAAACTCGATCGGGGCGGTGTAGCGGTGCACCAGGTCTCCGGCGAGACGGGACGGACGAGCGCTGCTCCCCAGCAGCGACAGCGCCAGGAGCCCCCCTGTCAGCCTGACCGTCCAACGCAGGGCCTTCTCCATGGGCTGGATGATACTTCGCCCGGGCGCACCCGCAGGTGAGCGGATGCTCACAGGGGCCGCGGCGACCGGCGTGCTATAATCGCCGTCCGAGGGCGGCCGAGGGCCGCCCTTCGCAACTGCCAGGCATGAATTTCCTCGTCACCGGCGCCGCCGGATTCCTGGGCTCAGCCCTTGCCAATCGGCTGGCGCACGAAGGCCATCAGGTGCGCGGCCTCGACGACCTGTCGGCCGGCGATCCGCAACGCCTCGACTCCGACGTCCTCTTTACCCGCGGCGACATCACCGATCGTCCCAAGCTGTGGACCTTGCTCCAGGAGGTCGACTGCATCTACCACCTGGCTGCCCGTGTGTCCGTCCAGGAATTGGTGCTGTACCCTCGTGAGTACAACGCCGTCAACGTCGGCGGCACGGTCAGCGTGATGGAGGCGATGCGCGATGTCGGGGTCAAGCGGGTGGTGCTGATCTCATCGGGGGCGGTCTACGGGGATCAGGCCGTCCAGCCTCTGCGCGAGGACGCCGTTCCCAACCCGCAGACTCCGTATGCAGTCTCGAAACTGGCGGCCGAGTATTACGTGCGCACCATCGGCAGTCTGTGGGGGATCGAGACGGTTGCGCTGCGAGTCTTCAACGCCTACGGTCCCGGCCAGCCGATCCCGGCGGCGCATCCGCCGGTGGTGCCCCACTTCTTGCGCCAGGCGCTGCGCGGCGGGACGATCGTAATCCATGGCAAGGGCGAGCAGACGCGTGATTTCGTTTATCTGGACGACGTGGTGGAGGCGATGGTGGCGGCCGCCACCGCGCCCGCGATCGACCGGCGCGTGATCAATGTCGGCAGCGGGGAACCGATCAGCGTCCGCGGCTTGGCGCAGCACGTGCTCGAGGTCACCGGCGGCCGGGCGGAGTGGATCTACAAGGAATTGCAGGAACCGGGGACGGCTTCGATGGGTGCCGACCTGACCCTGGCAGGGGAGAAGCTGGGTTATGTTCCGCGGGTCGGCCTGGAAGACGGGTTGCGCCGCCTGATCGACCGCGACCCTCGGTTCCGGGCCGACCGGGGCGAGTGAATTGATCGGATGAGCCGCGGCCGCCGTCTGCCCCGCTCCTTCTTCCTGCGGCCGACCCTGACGGTGGCCCGCAGCGTGCTCGGCCAGCGGCTGGTGCGGCTGGAGGGCGGACGACGGCTGAGCGGCCGGATCATCGAAGCCGAGGCCTACATCGGCGTGGCCGACCTGGCCTGTCACGCCCACGCCGGCCGTACCGATCGCAACCGGTCGATGTGGGAACAGGCCGGGCACGCCTACGTCTACTTCACCTACGGGATGCACTGGTGTCTGAATCTGGTCACCGAACGTGCCGGCCGCCCGGCGGCCGTGCTGGTGCGGGCCTTGCTCCCGGTGGATGGGCTGACCAGCATGCGCCGTCGGCGCGCAGGTCGCACCGATCTGGCCGGCGGACCGGCGCGTCTGACACAGGCGCTCGGGATCGATGGTCGCTGGGACGGTCACGACCTGTGCCGCCGCGAGGCGCGCCTGTTTCTCGAGTCCGCGCCGGCGCCTCCGAAGGGGACGGTGCGGCGAGGTCCCGCGCGTCGGCCTGGGTAACGTGCCGGAACCCTGGAAGAGCAAGCCCTGGCGATTCCGCGTTTCGGACCGCGGCCTCGCTGCCCTGATGGAGGAGGAGAGTTGATGAGCCTGTTGCTGGAGGGGAAGACCGCGCTGGTGTTCGGCGTGGCCAACGACCACTCGATCGCCTGGGGGATCGCCCAGGCCCTGCATGCCCAGGGAGCCCGGTTGGGGTTTTCGTACTCCGCCGAAAGTCTGGAGCGCCGGGTCCGGCCGCTGGCCGAATCGCTTGGATCGGACTTCGTCGAGCTGTGTGACGTGACCAGCGATGAGCAGATCCAGGCGGTCTTCCGAAAGGCGGAGCAGAGGCTGAAGGCCGTCGACATCCTGATCCACGCCGTCGCCTTCGCCGGACGAGACGAACTCAGCCGACCGTTCCATCAGACCAGCCGGGCCGGCTTTCTGAACGCCCTCGACATCAGCGCCTACTCGCTGACGGCGCTGACCCGGGCCGCCCTGCCGTTGATGAAGAACGGGGGTTCGGTGCTCACCCTGACGTACTACGCCTCCGAGAAGGTCTTCCCGAACTACAACGTGATGGCCGTTGCCAAGGCCGCCCTGGAGGCCTCGGTCCGCTACCTGGCGGCCGAGCTCGGCGAGAAGGGGATCCGGGTCAACGCGATCTCGGCTGGCCCGGTCCGAACCCTGAGCGCCGCCGGGGTGGCCGGGTTCAAACGGATGCATCGCGAGTTTTCCCAGGCAGCGCCGCTGCGCCAGAACATCACCCTGGAAGACCTGGGACATGCGGCGGTGTTCCTGTGCTCCGACATGTCGCGGATGACCACCGGCGAGGTTCTGTTCGTGGACTCGGGCTACAATATCCTCGGCGCCCTGCCCTCGCCCGACGAAGAGGCGGCCACCGGCGGCGGATGAGTTCGATGAGACCACCCCTGGTTCGTGCCCTGTTCCCTCGCTACGAAGGCGAGGAACGCGCCCTCCAGCTTCGGATGGCGCGCCTGGTGCTGCGCAGCTGGCTGGCGGTGCTGCTGATCTGGTTGCTGGCCGGCGCCGCCGGCTACCTGACGGGCAGCCTGCCCAGCGGTCCGGCCCTGGCCGGGGCCATCTTCTCCACCGTGTTCTCGGTCGCGGTGCTCGGCCTGGGCTATCTGCTGACAGCCCGCGATCAAGTGAGGTGGACCGGCACCCTGCTGGCGGCGGCCGCCATGGCCTTCCCTCTGGGCAACGCCCTGATCAACCCTTCCACCCTGTACATGATCGCCCCGCTCTCGATCATCTCGGTCTTCATCGCCGGAGCCACCATCAGCCCGGGAGCCGGGTACCTGTTCGCCGGGATCGCCCTGGCGGCCGATGCGGCGGTCTGGCTGCGGATGGGGAGTTCTCCACCGGCCGGCCTGTTGGCCGCCGACGTCCGCTCCGGGGCGGTGTTTCTGATCGTGCAGGGGGCGGTGCTGTTCCTGGCTGCGGCGATTCTGCACAGCTACTCGCGCCACGCCGTGGCCAGCATCCGTCAGTTGAACCGGCAGACCGAGCAGATGACGCAGTTGGCCCACACCGACTCGCTCACCGGACTGGCCAACCGCCGCTGGCTGCTCGAACTGCTCGAACGCGAGTTCCTGCGAGCCCGCCGTTACCAGCGACCCCTTTGCCTGGTGTACCTCGACCTGGACGGGTTCAAGTCGGTCAACGACGCCTTCGGACACCTGTTCGGTGACGGAATCCTGCGCTCGGCCGCTCGCTCGATGGCGGCCGTCCTGCGCGGGACGGATGTTCTGGCCCGGATCGGGGGCGATGAGTTCGCTGTGCTGCTTCCGGAAACCGATGTGAAAGGCGCCGAGATGGTGGCGGTGAAGCTGCGTCGAGCTCTGCTTTCGGCCACCCGCCCGTATGGGGCTTCGCTCCCGCCTCTCACCTTCTCGGCCGGGATCTGTCAACTCCAGGAGGACGACCGGACGATCGACGATCTGCTGGCGCGGGCGGATGAAGCCCAGTATCTGGCCAAGGGCGCCGAGCGCGGCTCCACCCGCACCGAGTTCGACCTGACGTACAACGGGCCCGCCCCTTCGGCCCCCGCACCCGCCGACGATGGTGCTCCTCCACGAGCTTGAGGTCTCCACCCGGGGCCACGCCGACATTCGCGATCTGACCGAGAGCGTGGAGCGGCTGGTCGGGCAGAGCGAAATCCGTCGGGGCCTGGTGGCCCTGTTCACACCTTCTTCGACCAGCGCTCTCACCACCATCGAATTCGAGGAAGGGGCCCTGGCCGACCTGCGCCGAGCGCTTGATCAGATCGCGCCGGCCGACGCCGACTACCGCCACAACCTGCGCTGGGGCGACGGCAACGGCCACGCCCACGTACGGGCCGCCCTGCTCGGGCCGTCGCTGTGCATCCCGGTGGACGGCGGCCGCCTGCAGCTCGGCACCTGGCAGCAGATCGTCTTGATCGACTTCGATGTCCGCCCCCGCCGGCGCAAGATCGTGGTCGAGATCCTGGGAGACCCGGAACCCGCATGACCCCGCCGAGCGAGCGCACCCTGCTGGCCGTCCTGGCCCACCCCGACGACGAGACCTTCGGCACCGGAGGCACGCTGGCCCTGTACGCCTCCCGGGGCGTGTCCGTGCATCTGTTGTGCGCCACCCGGGGCGAGGTCGGAACCGTCGAGCCGGAGAAGATGGCCGGGTTCAATTCCATCGGTGACCTGCGTCAACACGAGCTGGAATGCGCCGCCGGCCACCTCGGCCTGCAAGGGATCCACTTCCTCGGCTATCGGGATTCGGGCATGCCCGGATCGGCCGACAACCGCCATCCGCAGGCCCTGGCCGCAGCCCCGATCGAGAGGGTGGCCGGCGAGGTGGCCGATTGGTTCCGACGGCTGAGGCCGCAGGTGGTGATCACCTTCGACCCGATCGGGGGCTACCACCACCCGGACCACATCGCCATCCACCGCGCCACGGTGGCCGCGGTCGATCTGGCGGCCCGAGCCGGTGCCGACGGGACGCCCGGCCACCAGCCCCCAAAACTGTACTTCTCCACCTTCCACCGCCCATGGCTGCGGACCGGGATCCGCCTGCTGCGCTTGTTCGGCAGCGATCCGAAGCATTGGGGGCGCAACAACGACATCGACCTGGAGGCGATCGCCGCCAGGGAGTTCCCGGTCCACGCCCGGATCGACATCCGGCCGGTGGCCGAGCGCAAGGCGCGCGCCTCGGCCTGCCACGCCAGCCAGTTGATGCCCCGGCCCGGGCTGATCGGACGACTCCTGTTCCGTCTTTCCGATTCGGCCGAGGTCTACATGCGCAGCCGGCCCCCGGCTCCTGCCGGGCTTCGAGAGCGCGACCTGTTCGAGGGGATCCTCGCCTGACCGCCCTCCGGCCGAGTCGGGCGGCCCGCCCGTGGTATCATTGCCTCGCCTCGCCATCGTAGCGAGGCATTTTCCTGCCTGCAATGGGACTTCCCACACCGAACCCCGACGGCATCCGACTCCCCGCCCGCATCCGCCGACTCCACGACCTGGCCTTCAACCTGTGGTGGACCTGGCACGGCGGCGGCGACCGCGTCTTCCGCTGGATCGATGCGGAGGGCTGGGCGGACTCCGGGCACAACCCGGTGACCTTCCTGCGCGGCGCCCGCCGGCAGAGGCTGCAGGCCGCCACCCGCAACCGGATCTACCTGGATCAGTACGACTCCGTGGTGCGGGCCTTCGACGAGTACATGGCCGGAACCCCGAGCGCATGGTACCCCCGCACCCACCCGGACCGCACCGAGAGCCCGATCGCCTATTTCTCGACGGAGTTCGGCCTGCACGAATCGCTGCCGATCTATGCCGGCGGGCTGGGGGTGCTTTCGGGGGATCACCTCAAGGAAGCCAGCGACCTCGGCCTGCCCCTGGTGGCGCTGGGCTTCCTGTACACCCGCGGCTACTTCCGCCAACACATCACCGAAGACGGCTGGCAGGAGGCCGAAACCACCCCGCTCGACTTCGCCGAACTTCCGGTGGCGCGGGTGCTCGACCCCCAGGGTGAACCCCAGACCGTTGCGGTGGACCTTCCGGGACGGACCGTGGGCGCCTGCCTGTGGCGCATCCAGGTGGGGCGCGTTCCCCTGTTCCTGCTCGACAGCAACATCCCGGAAAACCAGCCCGCCGATCGGGAGCTGACGGCTCAACTCTACACCAGCGATCTGGAATCACGGCTGGCGCAGGAAGTCCTGCTGGGCCTGGGCGGAGTGCGAGCGCTGCGCGCCCTGGGCTACAACCCGGCCGTATGGCACATGAATGAAGGGCACTCGGCTTTCTTGGCGCTGGAGCGCCTGCGCGAACTGGTGGCCGCCGGGCGCACGTTCGAAGACGCCCGAGCCCGGGTGTCGCGCTCGACCGTGTTCACCACCCACACCCCGGTACCGGCCGGTCACGACGAGTTCCCGTTGTGGCTGATCGACAAGCACTTCTCACACTTCTGGCCCGAGCTCGGCCTGGACCGCGAAGCCTTCCTCGACCTGGCGCGCCACCGGCATCCCTGGGGCGAGACGTTCAGCATGGCGATCCTGGCACTGCACATGTCGGGCGCCCGCAACGGAGTATCGGAACTGCACGGTCGGGTGGCGCGCCGGATGTGGTCGTTCGTCTGGCCCGACCGCCCACCGGAGGAAACCCCGATCGATCACATCACCAACGGGATCCACACCGGCACCTGGGTGGCGCGTCGAATGCGCGACCTGTTCGACCGGCATCTGGGCCCCGATTGGGCCGAGCGGGCGGACGATCCGCAGGTCTGGAACGGGGTGGAACGGATCCCCGATGACGAGTTGTGGGAGGTGCGCCGTCATCTCAAGCGCAAGCTGGCGGCGGCGATGACCGACCGCGCCCGACGGATGTGGTTGACCGATTCGCACCACCCGGTGCAGGTGATCGCCGCCGGTGCCCTGCTCGATCCGTATGCGCTGACCCTCGGCTTCGCCCGCCGCTTCGCCACGTACAAGCGGGCTCAGTTGCTGTTCCACGACTTCGACCGCCTGCTCGACCTCCTCCACCGGCCCGGCATGCCGGTGCAGGTGGTGTTTGCCGGCAAGGCCCACCCGGCCGACGAACCGGGAAAACGCCTGATCCAGGAGATCTACCGCAAGGTCAAGCTGGCCGGAGCCGGCGGCCGGCTGGTGTTTCTCGAAGACTACGACATGGATCTGGGCCGGACCCTGGTGCAAGGCGTCGACCTGTGGCTGAACACCCCTCGCCGGCCCAACGAGGCCTGCGGGACTTCGGGTCAGAAGGCGGCCCTCAACGGGGTACTCAACCTGAGCGTGCTCGACGGCTGGTGGCGGGAAGGCTACAACGGCAGCAACGGTTGGGCCATCGGCGAAGACAGCGACAGCACCGACGATTCCACCGACGCCGAAGCGCTGTACCGCCTGCTCGAAGACGAGATCCTGCCGTTGTACTACCTCGAGCGTTCGGCGGCCGAGATTCCCCATGAGTGGCTGGGGAGGATTCGGGAGTCGATTCGAACCCTGGCGCCGCGCTTCAGCATGCGTCGGATGGTGCGCGAATACATCGATCGGATGTACCATCCGGCCGAAGGCGAGATCCCCAACCATGCTTAATCTGCTCGGTCTGACCCCGCTGGCGATGGCGGCGGCCATCTTTCTCCTTCGGGTGTGCGACATGACCCTGGACACCCTGCGCGTGCTGTTTGTTGTGCGCGGCCAGCGGCCCCTGGTCTGGTTCCTCGGCTTCTTCCAGTCCACCATCTGGGTGCTGGCGATCACCAGCGTTCTGGGCCAGCTCGACAATCCGCTGGCGTGGATCGGGTACGCCGCCGGGTTTGCCAGCGGGAATGTGGTCGGGATGACCATCGAAGACAAACTGGCCATCGGCCACCGACACCTGCGTGTCATCAGCACACGCCACGGACCGGAAGTGTCGGAGGCGGTGCGCCAGGCGGGCTACGGGGTGACCGAGATGGAAGGCCACGGCCGCGACGGCCTGGTGTCGGTGATCAACGCCAGCGTCCGACGCCGCGACCTGAGCCGTCTGCAACGACTGATCCGCCGGGCCGACCCCGACGCCTTCATGGCCGTCGAAGAAGTCCGGCCCGTTCACCGCGGCTACTTCCGGTCTTGAGGTGCGATGATCCCCTGGCACCTGCTGCCCCCCACGGCCGCACTCCTGGCGATCTTCGCCTTGCGGGCGATCGACATCACCCTGTCGACCCTGCGCATGCTGGCCGTGGTGCGCGGTCGGCGCGTGGTGGCCTGGCTGCTCGGTTTCTTCGGCGCCCTGTTGTTCATTACCGCCATTGCCGGGGTGCTGTCGGCCCTCGACAATCTGGTCGGCATGCTGGCCTACGCCGCGGCCTACGCCACCGGCAATCTGGCGGGGATGACCATCGAGCGCCGGCTGGCCCCCGGTCGGGTGCTGCTGCGCATCTTCACCCCCGGACCGGCCCGCGCCGTTGCCGCCGCCCTGCACGATGCCGGCATCGGAGCCACCCGGATTCCGTCCCGCACCCCGGGCGGCGCAGAGCTGGTCTTGTGCTACGCCCCGCGTCGGTCGGCCAACCGCCTGCGCGACCTGGCGCGGGCGGCCGAGCCGGCCAGCACCATCACCCTCGAGAACGTTCGCTCCCTGGTCGGGGGCTGGGCCGCCTGACCGCGGTTCTTCGGGCCGCCGACGCAAGCGGCGCCGGGTGGCCCTGCGGGTCGCGTTCTCCCGCCGAAAGGCGCCTGCAAGCGCGCCAAGATTGCAGCGGCCCAACCGGACGGGTATAATCCCGCCGTCCGCGGCCCTTTGCCGAGATCGGACTCCTGGCCGCCGGATGATCCCCGAACTCGCCGGACGGTCCATAGGACGCCATGGCAGTCAAGGGTAACCTGCGTGATTTCAGTGTCACGCAACTCTTCAACCTCATCAACCTGGCGCGCAAGACGGGCACGCTCACGGTCGAGGGTCCGTCGGAGGCGGCCTGGGTTTCGTTCAACCAGGGCAAGCTGATCTACGCCCAGCTCGGCAGCCAGGACGGCTCCCTGATCGGGATCCTGGCCCGCGGGGGCGCCTCAACCCCAAACAGATCCAGTTGATCCGGTCGAACGCCGGCGACAAGAACGACAAGGAGCTTGGTCTGCTGCTGATCAACGCCGGCTATCTGTCGCAGCAGGACGTCCTGGCCGGGATCCGCGAGTACCTGCTCGAATGCATCTACCGCCTGTTCACCTGGGCCGAAGGCCACTTCCGCTTCGACAACGACGTCTTGCCCCCGGAAGACCGGATCACCCTGCGGTTGGACCTGGAAAACATCATCATGGAGGGCAGCCGCCAGCTGCAGGAGCACGAACACCTGCTGGAAGAGGTGCCCAATCTCGATATGGCCCTGAACTTCGTCGAGCGGCCGGGGGCCAACATCCGCGACGTCAACCTCAACGTCCACGAATGGAAAGTCGTCTCCTACATCAATCCCAAGAACACCATCCGGCAGATCGCCAAAGCCAACAAGATGAACGACATGGACGTTCGCCGGATCGTCTACGGACTGCTGCAGGCCGGGCTGGTCGAGATCGTCCGGCCGGAGGGCATGCCGCTGCCGCCCCAGGCACGCCCGCTGCCCCCGGTCGACAAAGCCAAGCAGACGACTCTGGTGGAGCGGCTGATCAGCCGCATCCGGACGATTTAGGCGAGGCGCAATCATGCAAACCGTCAAGATGGTGGTGACCGGACCCTTCAACGCAGGCAAGACCGCCTTCATCCAGGCGGTCAGTGAAATCGACGTGGTCTCCACCGAGCGCAAGATCTCGACCGAAGCCGAGCGCGTCAAGGAAACCACAACGGTGGCCATGGACTTCGGCCGGATCACCGTCGACGACGACCTGGTGCTGTATCTGTTCGGGACGCCCGGCCAGAAGCGCTTCGACTTCATGTGGGAGATCCTGTCGGAGGGGATGCTGGGCTTCATCGTGATGGTCGACAGCTCGCGGCCGGAGACGTTCCGCGAGGCCAAGGGCATTCTGCAGACGTTCCGCGCCTACGCCCCGACCCCGTATGTGGTGGCCGCCAACAAGCAGGACAAGGAAGATGCCTGGGCCGTCGAAGACCTGCGCATCGCGCTCAAGCTCGACAGCAAAGTCAAGATGCTGCCCTGCACCGCCGGCGACAAGGAAATGGTCAAGAAGGTGCTGCTCGAGCTTCTCTACAGCATTCTGGAAGAGATGAAAGGGAAGTAACCCCGCCCCGGCACAGCAGCTTCGCCCCGTTCGGTTCCACCCAGGGGATCGGCTCTCGATCCAACCCGGACGAGGTTAGGCCGAAGCCCCGCTGTAGCGGCGCAACCCCGCCTTCCATACCCGGGTCGCCAGCGCCAGGCTGATAACCCCCAGCCCCAGAAAGCCCGCCACCTGCCAGGCAGCCAGCTCCCCTCGCAGGGCCTGCAACGGGACGGTGGTGGCGACCGCGATTGGGATCACGAAGGTCACGATCAGGCGCAGCCAGATGGGGTAAGCGGTGGCCGGATAGCGTCCGGCGTCCACCAGCGCCTGCAAGATCGTCACATTGTTGTCGAATTTCACGAACCAGAAGGTGAACGCGATCATCACGATCCACAAGCTGTATAAGACGACCGCGCCGGAAACCACCAGCAGCAGGAAGCCGACGACCTGGGCCGGGGAGGCGGTAGCGCCGGCCATCTGAATCCCGGCCACGATCAGGATCCCCGCCAGCACGATGTCCCCGATCCGCCACACGATGATTCGGGTGAACGTCACCAGGAACAGGCTGTTCACAGGCTGCAACAGGGTGTAGTCGAGCGTCCCCTCGCGCACTCCGGCGTTGAATCGTTCGGTGTTTGGCCAGATCAACGCCGCCATCAGCGTGTTCACCAGCCGGAACACACCGAGCAGGGCCAGCATGTCCCCCGGCCCCCATCCGGCCAGCGCCGGGGTGTTGTGGAACAGGATGCTCAGGCTGAGCAGCTCCCACCCCAGCCACATCAGGTTGACCAGCATGTTGACCGCGGCATCGGTGCGGTAGGCCAGGTCCTGTTGGATGTTCACCTTGACGAACGCCCGCAGGAGACGCACGGCCGACATCGCTCAGGCTCCCACCGCGGAGAAACGCTTGAGGCCGGCCTTCCAGATCCAGCGGAAGACGATGGCCGAGGCCGCCAGCCAGATCGCGCCCTGCAGGTAACTCAGGGAGATCTGCTCCGGGCGCAGCCGACCGAGGACCATCTGGATCGGGGTGTAGCGAAGCAAGTGGAACGGCAGCCACACAGCCGCCTGCTGAATACCGGCTGGCAACAGCTCCAGCGGGACGAACTGGCCCGAGAGCAGGCTGACCGCCCCCCAGTAAAGCTCCGCCAGCGAGTAGATGCGGGTGGTCCAGAAGGCCAGGCAGGTGAGTGACGCTCCCAGGAAGAAGCTGATGCCGAACCCCACGACCACCATCGGCAGAGCCGTGGCCAGAGTCCCCAGGGTCACCCCGGCGAAGTCCGGGCGAAACAGCAAGCTCAGGACGGTCCACACCGGGATCAAGACCAGCAGGGTGAGAGCCTTGAAGGCCAGGTTGTTGACCAACACTCCGGTCAGGATCGGATGGACCGGCAGCAGGAGCTGGCTCGCCAGGGTGCCGTCCTGAATCTTGTACGACAGGATGTGGATGGTGATGTCGCTGGTCAACAGGTCGACCACCAGCAGGGTCAGATAGTACGTGGTGAAATCGTTCACCCCCAGCCCGCCGACGCTTCCCTGGCTGCGGGCCACCGTGGTCCACACCGCCAGGTAGACCACCGGGGAAACCAGCCAGTACAACAGGTACATCAGCAGGTTGGCCCGGTACTGCCACTGCTCGGCCCAGTTCACTTCCCAGAAGCGTCGGTAGATCTGCAGCATCGCCAATCCACCCTACCTGACAGGCGTCTCGTCGCGGACGACGTGTTCGATCACGGTCTCGATCGGCGGGTCTTCGATGGTCAGATCCTGCACGGGCAGGTCCGAAAGAATCCGAGCGGTGATCGCCGCAACCTCTCCGACCGGCACCTGGACGTACGACCGTCCGTTGTTGGTTTCGCCTGTGACCGGCGTGCCGTAGCGGCTAAGGTCGACCCGGGCGGGATCAGGCACGGTGACGGCGATCAGTTTGACCGGGGCGATCCGCCGCGCAAGCTCGGCCAGACTCCCGTCGTAACGAATCTGGCCCTGATGGATCACGATGATGCGTTCGCACAGGGCGGTGACGTCGGCCATGTAGTGACTGGTCAACAGGATCGCCGCCCCGGTGCGGCGGTTGTACTCTCGCAGGAAGGAGCGGATGCGGGCCTGGGCGGTGATGTCAAGGCCGATCGTCGGCTCGTCGAGGAACAGCACCTGCGGTCGATGGAGCAACCCTGCCGCCAGTTCGAGCTTCATCCGCTCACCCAGCGACAGGTTGCGCACCGGCTTGCGCAAGATCGGCCCCAGTTCGAGCAGACTGTCGAGTTCTCCCAGAGTCGCCTGGTAATCGTCGGCCGCCAGGCGGTAGATCGCCTGGGCCAGGAGGAAGGAGTCGGCGGCCGGGATGTCCCACGACAGCCGGCTGCGCTGGCCCATCACCAGGGTGATCGAGCGCAGGAACTCGTTCGAGCGCTGCCACGGGGTATGGCCGAGCACGCTGGCCGAGCCACTCGTCGGGTGGAGCAGACCCGAGAGCATCTTCAGGGTCGTGGTCTTGCCGGCTCCGTTGGGCCCGAGAAACCCGACGATCTCGCCGGGACGGATCCGGAAACTCACCGCCCGGACCGCCTCGACGTTGCGATGCTTCCTCCGGAAGAAGCTCCGGACCGCCGCACCGAAACCGGCCTCCCGCTCAGGGACCTTGTAGGTCTTGCTCAGCTCGTCGACCGCGATCGCTTCCATGACCCCATCCCGCCCGACGCGACGGTCGCCGGGAGCCGATTCCCATCTGGTGTCTGATGTCTCTGTCGCGAATCCGATGGCCGAAGGACAGGCCGAGCGACGGGGGCCGCCTCACCGCTTGGACGGCGCCGCTATCTTACCCGAAGCGGGGCGGGTGGGGTGAATCCCAAGGAGAACGTCTTGCCCATCGGCCCAGCGCTTGACCCGGGCCAGGGGTCGGGTTTAGACTGAACGGCGATCCTGCGACGGGGAGCCCGACGCTTCGGGCTGAGAGGGAGGCTGGCGGCCTCCGACCCGATGAACCTGATCCGGGTAATGCCGGCGTAGGGATGGCGGCCCTCCAGATCCAGGCTTCCCAGCCACTCCCTGCGTAAGGGAGTGGCTTTGTTATCACGACCGATCGCACTGATCCTGGCGAACGGAAGCCTGGACGACCCGGCGGTCGAACGCCGTCGAGTGGGCGAACTGCAGCCTGCCGCAGTGATTGCCGCCGACGGAGGGTGGCGCCATACCGCCTCCCTCGGCGTGCGCCTGGATTCGATCGTCGGCGACCTCGACTCGCTCCCGTTCCGGCGAGCTCCGCCGCCTGGAGTTGGGCGGGGTCACCGTGCTGCGGAGCCCGGCCGACAAAGACCAGACCGATCTGGAACTCGCCCTGCTGCACGCCTTCAGGAGTGGGGCCACGTCGGCCGTGGTGATCGGGTTCACCGGTGGTCGCCTCGATATGACTCTTTCGAATCTGATGCTCCTTCTCCACCCTGCCTTGTCTGGGCGCCAGATCGAGCTTTGGGCGGGCCATCAGACGGCCTTCTTGCTGACACCGCCGGGAGGCGAAATCGAGGGGGTGGCCGGTGACCGTGTCAGCCTGATCCCGATGGGAAACGCGGCCAGATCCGTGACCACGAAGGGACTCGCCTACGCCTTGGATGGCGATGACCTTCCCATCGGACCAGCCCGAGGGATCAGCAACCGGATCCGGCTTACCCCGGCGCGGGTGGAAATCGCCTCGGGCGCATTGCTGGTGGTCCACACACCGGCCGGGGTCGACGAATGACAGGCCACACCCCCCGCCCGCCACGCCGCTGGCTCGGCCGTCTTGGCCCCCCGGCCGCCGTGATCGTGCTTGCGGTCGCCACCTGGGCCGCAGCGGCCGAGTTGGGGGGCCTGTCGGCCTTCATCCTCCCTTCGCCGACCGAGGTGCTGGCCGCCGGCTGGGAGACGCGATCCATTCTGCTTCCGGCCCTGGGCACGACCCTGGCGGAGACAACGTTGGGGCTGGCGATCTCGATCGGGCTGGGGGCCGCTCTGGCAGGCGCGCTGGACTTCTCGACCTGGGTTCGCCGCGCCCTGTATCCCCTGCTGGTGGCCTCCCAGACCGTCCAGATTCTGGCCATCGCTCCGCTGCTGATCCTGTGGTTCGGATTCGGCCTGACCTCCAAGGTGGTGATCGTCGTCCTGATCTGCTTCTTCCCTCTGACCCTGAGCATGGCCGACGGTCTGGCCTCGGCCGACCCCGACCTGCTGGCCCTGTTCCGCGCCATGGGCGCACGCCGCGGCCAGATCTGGCGCATGGTGCGCTTACCGGCGGCGTTGCCCGGCTTCTTCTCCGGCCTCAAGATCGCTGTCACCTACAGCGTGGTCGGTGCGACGATCGGCGAATGGGTCGGGGGCAGTCAGGGACTTGGCCTGTACATGCTGCGATCGAAGAACGCACTGGCCACCGACCAGGTGTTCGTCGGGATCCTGGTCACCTCGGCCCTGAGCATCGGCCTGTTCCTGCTCTGGTCTTCGCTGATCGAACGGATGGCACTGCCCTGGTACCACAGCACCCAGCGCCGGGAGCAGTGGCAGGAGACGGGGATCTTCTAGACTGCCAACCGGCGCCAACAGGAAACCCAGAGGACGGAAGGGGATGCAGCACGATCGCAATGGAGATTGGGGATTAGCGAACTTGGGAAAGGACGAATGACGTGAGACGAGGCCTCGCTGTCCCTGGCGGCTGCCCTGCTGGCCGGGTGTGCGTCCGCGGACGCCATACCCCCGCCGGTGACCTTGATGCTCGACTGGGTTCCGAACACCAACCACACCGGGTTGTTCGTCGCCCAGGACAGCGGCTACTTCACCGATGCCGGCCTGCGGGTCGAGATCATCCAGCCGGGCGAAGTCTACGCCGAGCAGGCCGTCGCCTCCGGCGCGGCCGATTTCGGGGTCAGCTTCCAGGAGCAGGTCACCCTGGCCCGGGCCGACGGGATACCGATCGTCTCGATCGCCGCCATCCTGCAGCACAACACTTCGGCCTTCGCCTCGCGGGCCGACCTGGAAGTCGTCGGCCCGGCCGACTGGGAAGGGTTGCGCTACGGCTCCTTCGGCAGTCCGTTCGAGGCCCCGACCCTGGCCGGGACTGATGGATTGCGACGGCGCCGACGTCGACTCGTTTGGAGATCGTCGAGACCGGATTTACCGACCCGCTGGCCCTGCTCGATCAGGGTCAGATCGACCTGGCATGGATCTTCTATCGGCTGGCAGGGCCTCCAGGCCGAGCAGTTGGGCGATCGACCTGGACCTGGTGATGATGGAAGATCACTTCGACTGCATCCCCGACTACCTACACCCCGGTTCTGATCGCCCAGCGAGTCGACCCTGCTGGAGCAAGCCGGCGATCGTCCGGGCGTTTCTCCAGGCGGTCGCCAGCGGCTACGCAGACGCGGCGGCGAATCCGGAACAAGCGGCGGGTGTGCTTCTCCGAGCGGCGCCGGAACTCGATCCTGCGCTGGTGAGGGCCAGCCAGGCATGGCTTTCTCCCCGCTACCGGCCGAAGCCCTTCGCTGGGGCGAGCAGTCGGGGGATCGTTGGCGCGCCTACGCCGAGTGGATGCTGTCGAACGGTATCCTGGCCGAGCCCCTCGACCCCTCGGCCGCTTTCACCAACGAATTCCTGCCTTGAACGACCAGCCGCCTCTCCTGGAGTTGAGCCGCATCGGGATGGCATTTCACGGAGACGGTCGGGCCGTTGAGGCCTTGCGGGATGTCTCCTTACGAGTGGCGCCTCACGAGTTCGTGGCGCTGGTTGGCCCATCCGGGAGCGGCAAGAGCACCCTGTTCAACCTGATCGTCGGGCTGCTCGATCCGGAGGCACGGCGAAATCCTTCTCGACGGACGTCGGGCTGCGCGGCGTCTGGGCCGCTTCGGCTACATGCCGCAGCGTGACCTGCTCCTCCCCTGGCGTGATGTCCTGGGGAACGTGACGGTGCCTCTAGAGCTTGCGCGGAGAGTCGTCGACCGCCGCACGGCGCCGGGCGGCCGAGTTGGTGCCGCTGTTCGGGCTGGAAGGCTTCGAGCGGTCGTATCCGGCCGCACTCTCCGGCGGGATGCGCCAGCGGGCGGCGCTGCTGCGCACGGTGCTGACCGACAGTCGGATCCTGCTATTGGACGAGCCCTTCGGCGCGCTCGACGCTCTCACCCGGCGGGGGATGCAGGACTGGCTGCTCGGGCTTGTGGGCCCGGCTTCGTCCGACGGTCCTGTTCATCACTCACGACGTGGACGAAGCCGTCTATCTGGCCGACCGGGTACTGGTCTTCAGCCGACGGCCCGGCCGGGTGGTCGGCGAAATCCGGGTTGATCTGGGCCGTCCGCGGTCCCAATCGATGGTCGCCCAACCTTCGTTCGGCGAAACCGTCGGGCGGCTGTTGCGACTGCTCGAGGCCGGGGCGACGTGAGCGACGCGATCACCAACCTCACTGTTCACAAGTTGGACGCTGCCGGCCGGGAAATCTGGACCTATCCGGGACGCAGGCTGCGCGGCGGTCCAACCTGGCTGACCCTGGAAGCCCGCTTCAACAACGCCGATGAGGACCTCCACGGGCTCCAGTTGCGACGCGGGGATCGCTTCGTCGAGACGTTCTACTCCGACCGCTGGTACAACGTGTTTTCCGTCTTCGACGTGGTCAGCGGCCGGCACAAGGGTTGGTACTGCAACATCACCCGCCCGGCCCGGATCGGTGCGGCGGATGTGTGGGCCGAAGACCTGGCCCTGGACCTGGTGGTGCTTCCGAACAAGATCCAGACGGTGCTCGACCGGGAGGAGTTCGAGGCCCTTCCGCTCCTGCCGGCCGAGCGGGGTCGGGCCCTGGAAGCTCTGGACGAACTCCGGGCGCTGGCGGCCTCCGGCCAGGGCCCGTTCGCCGACGATCGCCTCCGCCTGAGCGCGGCGGTCGGCGCCCTGCGAAACAGACGCAGGGCGCCGACCGTGCGTTACCTTGCTGAGACCGGGACGGTCGTCTAGATGGCCGGCTGCCGCACGAGCGCGGACAGCCCGAGCAACTGATCGCCGCTGTTGTACAGGTACCATCCGCCCAGACCGAACACCAGGCACAGACAGCACACCACAACCACCACCGCGACGATGATCAGCCACTTGCGCGATTTCGGCTGCTCGGCGGTTCCCATCGGTTCCATAGACATTATCGATTCTCCTTCCGTGGTCGGCGATCTAGAGCCAGAAGCCGAGCGGGGCGGCCAGGCCGAAGCCTTCCGAACGCCCCGATCATCACGAAGGGAAGAGCGAACGCCAGGCAGAAGGCGCAGGCGCCCAGCACGCCTAGCGCGACTCCGATCCAGCCCAGGATGACCCCGGCCTGGGCCAAGCCGGACCCGCCCTGGGCGCCTGCGCTGGCGGCGATCTCCTTCTTGCCGATGTTACCGGTGATGATCGCGGCGATACTGCCCAGAAAAGGAAACAGGCTCAGACCGAGGACCCCGGCCACCAGGCTGATCAGGGCCATCGAATTGGTGGGGACGCCGGGCGTGCTCGGGGATGCGGATCCTTGTACACTCATGTGCTTCCTCCTTGGGATCGAAACGGATTGTCAGCCGGCAGCGGAGGCGTTGGAGCGCCGCCACAGCCACCAGATGAACAGTGAAACGACGACAATCAATCGAACCGCGATCACCACCGGAATCACCACGGCGGCGATCGAGATTACCGCGGCCAGGATGTCTTCGGCCAGGCTGATGGGGAGATTGCCCGCTCCGCCGGTCGTAGCGGTCACGGCCGGCCGGACGGCCGCCGCCTTGACCGTATGCACTCCACCGGCCACGATCAACCCGGCAACCAACGACACCGCTGGGTGGATCCCCGCCACGGCGCCCGTGCTGGCGGCAAACAGCACCGCTCCGGCGGCGGGACGGACAAACGTCTGGATCGCATCATTGACGTGGTTTACCGCCGGCACTTTGTCGGCGAAGAACTCGATCAAGGTCAACACTGCCAGAGCGCTGATGACCCAGGGACTGGCCAGGGCATCCCACGGCTGGTTGAGCGCAAACCAATCGGTGAAACGCGCCGTCAGAGCTACGATCAGCAGCGGGATGTAGGCGTTCAACCCGGCGCTGGCCGAGAGACCAAAGGCGGCCAGCAGACTCCCAGCGACGTCCATCGATGCCTCCTAGAACACGAACCCGGCCCAGGTGCCGGTGAGCTGGAAGCGGAGCAGATCGAGCGGCGCCGATCTGGACGAAGGCCAGCACCACGCCGGCCCCCAGAGGAAGCCACAGGTCGCTCCACTTCTCGGCCTTGTTCTCCCGGCGGAGGATCAACAGGGTCACCACGGCGTAGATCAGGCTCAGCAGGAGGATCACCCCGGCCGCGCTGATCAGAGCCAGAGGGTACAGCACCAGAGGGTTCTCTGTGAGGACCAGCCCCACCACCACCGCCGCCAGCACCAGAAGCAGGCCCAGCTCCCGGATCCCCGGCAGGGACGCCTCGGGGAGCCAGTCGCGCCAGGCGTTCTGGCTGAACCCGGAGAACACCAGGCTACCCAGGGAGATCCCCATCAGGGAGCCTGTCACCAGCCGCAGCACGTTGTTCGGTTCATACGCCTGGGGCGCCCCAGGGATCAGCCCGAGGTAGGAGTTGAGACCGTCGACCGCCCACGCCGCGGCGAAGATCCCTACGGCCGCCAGGGTGAGGCCGGTCGGGAAACCGCCCATCCGCCTCCGCCCCAGAGCAAAAAGGCCGAGGATGGCCACGGTCGAGCCCAGGTACATCCCGCTGCAGCGTGCGCACAGGGGCAACGCCCGCGTGCCCAGATGAAACGACCGCAGATCGATTCGATGGCAAACGGCATAACCAATGGCGTCGGCCTTACCTAGCAGCCCCGACGGGGTGAGCAAGAGCCAGGCAGCGAGTACAAGCGCCGCCGGAGCGAGCAATCCGGCGGCGCCCAGGCGGGGCAATCTCAAGCGCGACTTCGGTGCGGGCACGTCCATCGTCGCCATTATAGTCGAAGGGTCCCACGACCCTGACTCTCGGCGGATCAGAGGCGCGCGCGGCGTTGCGGGCGGTATAATTTGCCCGCCTTCCTCGGTAGCTCAATCGGCAGAGCGGGCGGCTGTTAACCGCTAGGTTCCAGGTTCGAGTTCCTGGCCGAGGAGCCTTCCCCTCTCTGAGCCATCCCTCAGCCAACCCATGTCCGGTCCCAGCCCCCAATGTCACAGCGGGATCCCCGTCGGGCGGGGGTTGCGTTGTGACGACGGGCTGTATCCGGCCGACCGGGCCCCGGAATCGGGATCGGCCAGCCGGCCATGGCGCTGGTCGCACGCTGAGCCGAGGATCGCCCCCTTGATCACAGCGGAAGTCAGACACCAGAGGCACACGGCGCCGATCACGAACGGCTCAGGACGTCAGATGACGAGAAGCCCGTCCCCACCAGAGCCAGGGTCGGTGCCACACGACCAAATCCAGCTCAGGCCGGCGATCACGGCGACCGCCAGCGTCCCAGGGTCGAGGCGAAGAACCGCATCCACTTTGAGCGACACCCAGTCCGCCTGAGCGAGTTGTCGGACGTCCGAACGGTCGATGAGCGAGGCGTTGTGATCACGGCGATCGGAGTCCCGAAGCGCCGCAGGCGGCGGATTTTCGCTACCAGCGGCGGAGACCAGCCTGGCCTCGACGGCCGCCTCCCGCTCTTCATTGTGCCTCCATTCCACCCGCGATCCTGTCCGGCTCGGCCGAGGAAGGTTCTCGATCCGGCGAAGTGGCCGCCGTCGCGTTGGATGCCTTCCGACCGGGCTGAGCACCAGCAGGGCGACCGATTCTCCTTCACCGACGTTGCGCCACCAGTGGGGCAAGTCGGCCTCGAACAGCAGGCTATCGCCTGGCTCCAGTCGGACGGGACGGTCCTTCAATCGATACTCGATACAGCCCTCCAGACAGTAGACGAACTCCATCCCAGGATGGTCGATCGGGGTCGGTCCGCTGCCTCCGTCCGGGCTCAGCCTCAACACGAAGGGTTCGATCGAGGAGTTGGCCATCCCGGAACCCAGAGACTGGAGCGAACCGTAAGGGAACTCCGTTGGCGTGCGCTCCTCCTGGGAGACATGCGTCCACCTGTTTCCCCCGTCGGCCGCCTGGAGGAAGGCCGCCGCCGGCACACCGATGGCCGTGGCCACCCGCTGCAGAGTCCCGACGGACGGAGACACCTTGCCGTTCTCGATCAGGCTGAGGGTGTTCGTTGCCACCCCGCTCTGGCGCGCCAAGGCGCGGATCGTCAGACCGAGTTGGCGTCGCTCACGCCGCACGGCCTGCGCCACCATGGCCGACGCTTCACCCCTCGAGGAGCGCTTTCCCCTCCCGGGACCTCTCCCTTGGCCACGCGCCATGACAGGACCCTCCCGGACCATCCAATCTAGATGTCCAATCCCAAGATACTGCGTGGGACCACCGGGACGGGTCCCGTCTGTAACCATTTTGTTGTGCGTTTCCTCCGAATTCGCCCGACCCTCCTTCACAATTCCTCCCCGCCGTGGAAACCTGCCGGTTACCCGGCCGCCCTACCCTTGACCTCAAATCGAACCGGGCGCACGGAGCGCCCGCACAACCCAGGAGGTTGAGATGAAGAAGTTCTGGAAGTCAGCCGTGTTGGTGGCCGTGGTCGCAGCCCTGAGCGTGGCCGTGGTCGGAACCGCCGCCGCTCAGGAAGCCGATCCGGAGCCCCCCGGACCGCGGTCCGGAGTGGCGGGTGATGGTCTGTTCTCTCAGCACATGTGGGAGGTCTTCGACGCCGTCGCCGACGCCCTCGGACTGAGCCCGCAGACCCTGTTCTCGGAACTGCACGGGGGCAAGACCGTCGAAGAGCTGGCCGAGGCGCGCGACGTCGAACTGGACCAGATCCGGGAGACGATCCAGTCGATGCGCCAGGACCAGCATCGGGCCCGGATCGAGCAGGCGGTCGCAGACGGTCAACTGACCCGTGAGCGCGCCGACTGGATGCTGGAGGGGATGGACCAGGGGTTCGGGCCGATGGGCCACGGCCGCGGCGCAGGACCCGGCCGCGGGAACTGACCTCCCGCCGTGCGCTTGTCAAGAAACGGGAGCGGCGACTCGCCGCTCCCGTTTTGATTCTCTTCCAACCCCTCCGCCGGCCTGCTACTCCGCCTCGCCGATCAGGAACTTGGCGCCCGAGCCGGGCACGTTCTCGGCCCAGATCCTCCAGCCGTGGGCTTCGACGATCGAGCGGGCGATCGCCAGGCCGAGGCCGGAGCCTCCATCCTCACGACGCCGCGACGGGTCGGTTCGGTAGAACCGCTCGAACACCCGCCCCAGGTCTTGCTCCGGAATTCCGGCGCCGCTGTCTTGCACCCACAATCGCGCTGCGTCTCCCGGGGAGCCAACCCCCACGGTGACCGAACCCGCCACAGCCGCATGCCGCAGCCCATTGGTCAGGAGATTGCCCAGGACCTGGAGCATTCGATCGGGATCGACATCGGCCATGGCCGATCCGGAGGCCGGTGCCAGATGGAGGTCTACCCCTTTGGCCGTCGCCGCAACCCGGTGCACGTCGACCGCCTGCCGAGCCAGTTCCTTCAGGTCGGTCGGTCGTCGCTGTAGGCTGAGCTCCCCGCGTCGGCCAGGGTGAGGGTCCGCAAGTCCTCCACCAGGCCGACCAGACGGGTGGCCTCGTCGCGCACCACCTCCAGAGCCCGGTCGCCCCGGGTCAGCACACCATCCTCGACGGCATCCAGATGCCCGAGGATGATCGTCAGCGGGGTGCGCAACTCGTGGGCGATGTCGGCGGTCATCCTTCGGCGTTGCTGCCGAGCCGAATCCAGTGCCGCGCTCATCTGGTTGAAAAACTCGGCCAGCTGACCCAGCTCGTCCCCCGACCCCACGGGAACCTTGCGCCCGAAGTCTCCCGAGGCCACCGCCCGGGTGGCCACCGTCAGGGCCTGCACCGGCCGGGTGAGCGATCGGGCCACCAGGGTCCCGGCGATCAGGGCGACCAAGGTGGCCGCACCGGCGCCCAGCAGCAGGGTGGAGGTCAGACGCTCGAAGAACTGGATCTCGCCTCCGGTCTGGGCGAACGCCTCACGCCCGACCATCAGCCAACCGACGGTGGAACCGTCGACCTCGACCGGGATCGCCGACTGGTACGCCTGGGCGGGCAGCCGCTGACCGAGGGCGAATCCCGGGCCCCCGACTCGAACAACCCCGTCGGCGTCGACCAGGGTGAACATTCCGGGCCCCATCAGCGGCGCCCGGCCCGCGTGCATCATCGGCGGTTGTGCAGGAGCCAGCCCGACCCACCCGCCGTTATCGGCGTAGTAGGCTGCCAGCTCCTCGCGCAGCGCCTGCTGGTTGCGGGAGAAGGTGAATCGCCGGAACTCGCCCAGGGTCGAAACCCCGGCGACCGCCAGCCCCAGGAGGATCCCCAGGGCGCTGATGGCGACGAAGCCGAGCATCAGTTTGGACCGCAAGCTGGTCATGACCCGTCAGCCATCCGGTAACCGACGCCGTAGACCGTCTCGATCCATGGGTCTCCGTCGGGCGATCCGAGCTTGGCCCGAAGGTTCTTGACGTGGGCATCGATCGTCCGGGCATAGCCGGCGTAGCCAACCCCCTGGATCAGCTCCAGGAGTTCGATCCGGCGGAACACTTTCCCCGGCGAAGACAGCAGCGCCGCCAGGAGTTCGAACTCCGACGGGGTAAGTTCCACCGCCCGGCCGTCCACCAAGACCCGATGTGCTTCGTGATCGAGAACAATACCTCGATGCTCCAGCACGGCCCCCGGCTGGCCGCGCCCGACCCGCCGCAAGACGGCACGGATTCTTGCCAGCAATTCCCGCGGGCGAAAGGGCTTGGTCACATAGTCGTCGGCCCCCAGTTCCAGCCCGACCACGCGGTCATCCTCGTCGACCCGGGCCGTCAACAGGATCACCGGCGTATTGGCTTCCTGACGGTGGCGCCGCAAGAACTCCAGGCCGTCCATTTCCGGCATCATGATGTCGAGCACGATCAGATCGGGACGCTCGGCGCGGGCCTGGTGGAGCGCGGAGGTCCCGTCGGCGGCGATCACCACCCGGAACCCCTCCCGCCGGAGATAGGCGTCGAGCAGCGAAGTCAATCGCTCCTCGTCGTCGACCACCAGGATGGTTTTCGGCATGCGACGCTCCTGCGCCAAGTCTAATGCACGGGTTTAGTTCGCGGCCAGAGCCTCGAGGTGTTCGATCAGCGGCACCAGCAGCCAGCTGGTGATCCTGTCGCCATCCTCCTGGCGCTGAGCACGGTTGGCCTGGGCGGTTGCGATCTGTTCGGGGGTCAGGCCGGCCTCCCCGCCGGGAAACGGACCGCCCGCGCCTCCGGGCCCCGCCAGGCCTCCCCCGCCGCCGCCGGGCGGCCCGAGACCTGCCCCGGGACCGAAACCGCCGCCGCTCGCCTCGCCGGGCGCTTCTCCCGGAGGCTGCACCAGGGCGGCGATCTCATCCGAGGTCAGGGACATGGCGGCGATCGCCTCGAGCTGCTCCGCGCTCATCGCCTGACGGACCTGCTGTGCGAGGCTCTCCACCTCCTGCGAGGAAGCCGACTCCGATTCCAGCAGGCCGCCATACGCCTGCCAGAGGAACAGCAATTGCGCCGCCTGTTCCGCATCGGGAGCCAGTTCTCCCTCCAGACGAAGCGTGCCGATAGCCAGCCGTGCGGTCTCACCCAGTTCGAATCCGGCCTGCCCTCCATTGCCGAAGGCCTGACTCGCAGCCGGCTCAGGCGGATTGACCTGGGCCAAGTCGGCCGATGCGCCGCAGGCCGCCAGTGCCAACGCCAGGCCGGCGATCACAAGCGTCTTTTCAGCGTTCATTCGTCCTCCTGGTCCCGCACCGCCGTAGCGGCGGCGCACGGTGGATCACTCGTGCCTCAACGCCTCGATCGGATCCAGCCCGGCCGCTCGATTGGCCGGATAGAAGCCGAAGAACACACCTACCACCGCCGCCGAGCCGAATGCCAGCGCGATCGATTCGGGGACGATCTGGGTCGGCATGTCGCCGGCGGCGCCGAAGATCAACGCTCCCGCAATCCCGGCCGCGGCTCCCAGCGACCCTCCGACCAGACTCAGCAACAACGCCTCGGTCAGGAATTGCCAGCGGATGTCGTCGGGCGCGGCTCCCACAGCCTGGCGGATCCCGATCTCGCGCGTGCGTTCGGTCACGCTGACCAGCATGATGTTCATGATCCCGATACCGCCCACCAGCAGAGAAACGCCGGCCACCCATCCCAGCAGGCTGCGAAAGGAAGCGGTCGTGGCCTCGCGGGCGTCGATCACGTCCTGCTGGGTGGTCACCGTGAACCCGGCTTCCTGCAACGACACATCATGGCGGCGGGCCAACAGCAGCTCGATTTGCAGGATGGCGTCGTCCACCGCGGCGCCCTGCTCCAGTTCGATATAGATCACCCGGACCCGGTCGCCCATGAACCGGGCGAACTGCGAGGGCAGGAAGCGCTGAAAGATGACCGTCACCGGCGTATACAGCTGGTAGTCGAAATCCACGTTGCCGACGATTCCCCGTTCCTGCATGACACCGATCACGGTCAGGCGGGTGGTTCCGGCTGTAACGGTTTGTCCGATCGGGTCGGCCCCGCCGAACAGTTCCTGGGCCAGTCCGTAGCCCAGCACCGCCACCTTGGCGGTGCGCTCGACTTCCCGGGCGGTGAAGTAGCGCCCCTGGCCAACGTCGATGTTGCGCACACCAGGAAAATCCGGGGTCGTCCCTAGAATCGAAACCTGGTCCAGCGTGACCTCGCCGGCTCGCACCGTGGCACTGGCCCCCTGCTCGACCACCACCCCGGCCACCTGGCCGACCGCGTCGGCGATGGCCTGCGCGTCGTCGAACACCAGCCCGCCTTCGGCTCCGGCTCCCGGTCCGCCGCGGCTGAAGGCCGAGGTCACGTAGACCAGGTTCGAGCCCAGACCCGTGATCTGGTCTTCGATCGCCGCTTCTGTGCCGCGGCTGACGGCGATCATGATGATTACCGAGGCGACCCCAATGACGATGCCCAGCATCGTCAACAGGGACCGCAACCGGTTCTTGCGCAGGCTCTCCCATGCCAGGCGGAGGAACTCCGAGGGCTTCATCGGACCATGGCCGGCCGGCGCGCGCCGTTTCTGACGTCGGATTCGATCTGGCCGTCGCGCAGGGTAACGGTTCGGTCGGTGCGGGCGGCGATGGCCGGATTGTGGGTGACCATCACGATCGTCCGCCCCTCCTGATGGAGCCTGTGCAGCAGGTCCAGGATCTCCTCCCCGATCTGGTGTCGAGGTTCCCGGTGGGTTCATCGGCCAGGATCAGCGCCGGGTCGTTGACCAGCGCCCGCGCGATGGCCACCCGCTGTTGCTGCCCGCCCGACAGCTCGTGTGGCTGGTGGGCCATGCGATCTTCTAGCCCGACCCGCTCCAGCATGCGCCGGGCGTGGTCCACCCGCTGGTCCAGGGGTCTCCCGTTCCGGTCGTAGAGCAGCGGCAGGAGGACGTTCTGTTCCGCCGTGGTGCGGGGCAGCAGGTTGTACGACTGAAAGATGAAACCGACCTGCCGATTGCGGATGCGGGCCAGCTCGGCCCGACCCAGGCTCCCGACAACCTGGCCGTTGAGGCGATAGGTTCCTAGCGATGGCCGATCCAGGCATCCCAGTATGTTCATCAGGGTGCTCTTGCCGGAGCCGGAAGGCCCCATCACGGCAAGGAACTCGCCGGGACCCACCCGCAGGTCCACCTCCCGCAGGGCGACGACTTCGATATCCCCCAGGCCGTAGACCTTGCTCAGAGATTCGGCCTCGATCACGGCCGGCGAGGCTGTCATGAACCCACCTCGACCATCCCGGTCGAGACCACCTCGCCGAGCTCCAGACCCGAAGCGATGGCGGCAAAGGTCAGGTCCTGCAATTCCACCACGACCGGTCGTAGTGTCAGGCTGCCGTCATCGCCGACCACGAACACGGCGTAGCTCCCCGCGGAGACCGGGCGGAGCGCTTCGACCGGGATCAGCACCGCCTGCTCCGCCCGCCCGGCGATCACATCAATGGCTGCGGCCAGTCCAACGAACAACCGCGGCGAAGGGCCTTCCGTCGGCCCGTCCAGTTCCGCCAGCCCGCGCAGGGCATTCACCCCGCCCGACGTGGTCAACACCGGGTCGAGTTGAATCACTCGGCCAGAGTACGTGGAGTCGGGGTAGGCGTCGAAGACCACCTCGACGTCGTTGCCCACGGCCACCATCGGAATGTCGGCCTCATCGACCAAGAACTCGACCACCGGCCGGCTCAGGTCCATCAAAGTCGCGCCGTCCGCGGCGGAAACGGTCTGTCCCACGACCAGGTCGAGGCTGGTGACCGTACCTGCGATCGGAGCGACCAGACGGGTCGCTTCCAGCTGGGTCTGTGCCGCCGCAAGCGCCTGGCGAGCCTTCTCCAAGGAAACCAGGCTGGCACCGGTGGCCCCGGCGGGCAGGTCGCCACCGGACAGGGCCTGCAGCAGGGCCTCGGCCTCGATCTCATCGGCGCGCGCCAGGTCGAGGGCCGCCCGAGCCTGATCGATCTCATCCTGAGTCGGGACGTCGAGGGCCTTCACTTCAACCCGGTCGCGCCCCGAGCCCTCAAAGTAGGAGTACGAGAAGGTGTCTTCCAGGTAGTCTTCCTGATAAGCCCTGTGGGCCCAAGTCAGCCCCGCCTGCGCGTTCTTCAGGTCGCGCTCAGCCTGATCGAGGGCCGACACTTCGCTTGATGCCGCCGCATCGGCCAGGGCCTCCTCGGCCGCGACAACCCTTTCCTCCCAGGTGAGGACTGCCGGGCTGATCACCAGCGCCAGGTCATTCCTTCGATCGACGGTGGCCGATCGCGCCTTGGCCAGATCCAGGCGGGCCTGGGCCAAGGCCGAGGCCGAGGTCAGTTGCCCCAACGCCAGTTCCGCTTCAGCCACCGAGGCACGGGCACCGGTCTCATCCAGCCTGGCCAGCTCCTGACCGGACTCCACGATGTCTCCCAGGGCAACGCTCAGGGACACCAGGTCACCGGCCCTCTGGAAGCGCACGTCGACGGTTGCCGCCGGCACCAAGCTGCCGGATCCGCCGGCGATCAACTCGAGGTCGCCGCGCCTCGCCACCGACGTCTGCTGGGCCGGCCCTTCGGATGCGGCCGCGGCCGAGTTCGCGCCGGGCGAGCAGGATGGCCCCGCCCACCAGCGCCAGTGCGGCGACGGGAATGGCGACTCGCCAGATCTTGCGCGATTTCAAGGCCTGCATGGGGAACCCCTCCGGCCGAAACGAACCGATCAGCCGCGAGGGTAGGCGCCGGTCGTCAGATCACGGCGAAGTGTTTGTGAAGGAATTGTGGGCATCCCGACGAAGAAGCGAGGGCGCCGGTGCCGGGGGTTCGGGTCAGCGCCTCATGGCTCGAACAGTCGGGTTTCGGGGTCGAAGGCGACCGCGGAGAACCAGAAGTGGTTGATCGATATCAGCGGCTCGAGCCGTAAGCCTTCGAGAGGGCCGGACTGCGCGCGGCCCAGCAGGTCCCATTCGCTCCCGGTGGAGTCGTCGAGGATTCGGCCGTCTTCCACCGAAAATGTGAGGATGTCGCCTTCCAGCGTGCGAGAGAACGCCGCCGCCGATCCCACATCCCGGCCTGCGGCCACGCTGCCGGCGTCGAGCGCCGAGGCCACACCCGGTTTCCAGAAGACGGCGATCGGCGCGCCGCCGACCAGGTCGTTGACCACGCCGACCTCGGCCAGCACGCCATACGGGTAGCTGGCCGATTCACCGCCCTGCTCGACCACCAGCACCCGCTCCATCTGGGCCGCCCGCTTGGGCGTCTCCGGCCCTCGGTACAGGAAGGGAGTGTTGCGCACCGCGTCATACCCGGCGTACGGGTTCGAACCGTAGGGGCGAACGTGGCCGGTGTCCCGGCCGACCACCGTGCCCTGCGGAAAGGCCTGCTTGAAGTCGGCCCATGCGAGGATCACTGCCGGGTGGAAGGTCAACCGTGAGCCGGTCAGCTCGCCGGCAATGGCGTCGCCGGAGGCCTGCTGCCACCAGGTCTCGGTCTGGCGGTCGTACATGATCAGGTTGCTGAAGCGCAGCCGGCCGGTCGTACCGAAGTCGAGGACGCGGCCCTCGAACTCGCGCTCGAAGGCGACCGCGGTGTTGCACAGCGGGCAGTACGTCACCACCACAGGGATCCCGCCGACGAAGTCGTTGGCGATCTCGTGCCACATCAGGATCTGGAGCGGGTAGGCGCGGGCGGCGCCACCCGCCTCGATGACCACCACGCCCTCCTGGGGCATCAGCCACTGGTCGGCCTCTCCGATCGACACCACGGAAGGATCCAGGAGGGCCGGGATCCCATCCTTCGGAGGCCCACCGGAAAGGACGTCGGAGTAGGGAACGCTGTGGATCGTGAAGTCGGTGGTGAACTCGCGTTCGGCGCCAGAGGGAGGTAGAGCGGCCGGATCGGGGGTCTGGGTCAGGGCTACGACCGGCGGCTCCGACGGGGTTGGAGCCGCCGAAGGTGCGGCGGTGGCTGGCGGATCTCCGGAGCACGACGTCAGGACGATCCCCACGCCCAAACTCAAGGTCCATCGCTTCATGGGTCTCACCTCGATTCGATTGGCCACAGGACCGTCTGGACGCCACCGGGGGCCGGGCTCTTACGGCAGCCGGGTAAGACAAGGGCGAAGCGTGATGTCTGGATGATGATTGCGATGCGACCATTCCACCGCCTGCTGCTGCGGCTGTCCGGGATCGACCCGTCCGCAACCCTGAACGGTTTGCCCTTCGATAGGCCGTCTTCAATACCCGACGATGCCGCCGCTCTCCTCGGCCGCCTGCGCGATCTGGTCGCCGGATCGATCCTGCCCAGCGGACGGGTCGACTATCGCGGCCTGCGAGAAAGCCCTGCCTACGCCGTCTATCGGGAGGAATCCGCCCGGCTGCGCACCTTCGATCCGCGAGCCCTCCGCGACCGAGACGAGCGCCTGGCGTTCTGGATCAACCTGTACAACGCCCTTGTGATCGACGCCGTGGTGCGCCTGCGGGTTCGCAGGGTGAAGAACTCCCCAGGTTTCTTCTGGCGAGCCGCCTATCAGGTAGGAGGCCTCCGCTTTGCGGCCAACGACATCGAACATGGGGTCCTGCGAGCCGACCGGGCCACCCCGCCGCTCCCCGGCGCCCACTTTGCCTTTGACGATCCGCGCCGGGGTTACGCCATCCGACCGCTCGATCCCCGGATTCATTTCGCCCTGGTTTGCGCCTCTCGATCATGCCCACCGATCCGCGCCTACACGCCGGATGGCATTGACGATCAGTTGGATCTGGCGGCGGGTGTCTTCCTGGGTGGATCAAGCCGGCTCGATCGGCCGAATCGGCGGGTGAGGCTTTCCAGGATCTTCCTGTGGTATGCGCACGACTTCGGTGGGCCAGTTCTCGGGTTGGGGAGCCGCTCCGGGCTGCGTCGAACGGTGGCCGACCTGGCCCGCCCTGGCCACCCCCAGCTGGCGGAGGCCCTGGAAGACCCGGGTTTCCGGCTTTCGTTCGAACCTTACGACTGGTCTTTGAACGGGATCGGTTAGTCGCTGGCTGCGCCGACGGCTCGAATCAGTGCTTCGAATTCTTCGCGGCAGTCCATGCACATCGAGATGTGGTGCCGGAAGGACGCTTCCAGGGTTTCGGCCGAGGCGCCCGAGGCCAGGGCCTCGGCGAAGGCCTCCATCAGGGCGTCGGCCTCCTCACACCCGAGCTCCCGCTCCAGGGTCATCTGCAGACCTCGCAGCAACGGCGCGATGGTTTCCGGCGAAAGCCGAACGACCCCGGTCGTGGATCGGAGTCCCAGCGCTCTGGCGATGCGATTTCGGATCTGGCCCATGGAGGATTCTTCCTTGTCTGGACGCCGCTTCCCTGGTCGCCCTTACCCTTCGTCGAACAGCTCGAGCAGATCTTCCGGCTGATATCCCCGCCGCTGCAGCTGACGGCGCAGGTTGCGGCGGGCGTCGTGGATCAGTTTGTACAGGGCGTTGCGTTTCAAACCCATCCGCTCGGCCACCAGCTCCATCGGGGCCCCCCGGAGAGCAACCGCCACCAGCGCCTGGCGCTGTCGGTCGGTGAGGTGCTCCTGGATCAGCCCCTCGATCAACTCGCCCGCCTGAGACCTCTCCGCCGAACGCTCGGTCTTCTCCCCCGCGCCTCCCAGGACAGCGGGACCGTGAACTTCGACCATCTCTTCCAGGGAGCGGTCTTTCCAGCGGTGCCGGCGAAGTTCGCTCAGGGCCAGCCGCAGGGCGACCTTGTTGGCCCAGGTGGTGAAGCGGCTCCGACCGGCGAAGGTGTCGAGGCGGTCCAGGATGCGCAACAGCGCCTCCTGGGCCGAGTCGTCCACCAGGGAGGTCAGGCGCGGGTCGTCCCGATCGAGCCATCCGGCCAGGGCGAAGGGAAGCCCACGCCGCAGGATCTGACGGAGGTCGTCCAGCGCCGCCTGTTGCAGGGGCCCCGGGCTTCGCAGGTGGTCGAGCCACTCCTGATCGGAGCGCAGAGTAGAGGCCATGGTTCGGCTCGGTTCGATCGCCGCCGAGTCTACTCGCGGTCGGAGTCCCGGGGCGCAATTCGTGGGAAGAACATGCCGGTTCGACGACGGTAAGCTCGGTAGAGCTCGCCGAACCGCGCCTCCAGGTGGGCTTCCTCGCGGGGAACGACGATCCCGGCGATCCCGGCCATTGCCAGCAGACCGGAAACCATGATCCACGCGTTGGCGGACATCAGGCCCAGGCAGAACAGACTTGCCAGCGCGGCGGCGTACAGCGGATGGCGCACCCAGCGGTACGGACCGTGGGTCACCAGCCGGTGGTTGTCTTTGGTCAGAAACGTCTCCGAGATGTTCGGCCCGAGAGAGCGCAAGACCCAACCCAGCATGGCCAGGGTCGACAGCCCGCCCACCACGCCGATCCACCGCAGCCACGAGGGAACGGGCAGCGCCGCCCAGCCGATCCAACGCGGCTCGATCATGTAGGCCACCACCCCGGAGTAGATCAGCACTGCGCCCGCCAGTCGGCCCAGCAAGAACCCTCGACCCTCACGGCTCCGAGCGATCGGCCCCGAACGGCGAGCCCGACGCCGATGCCATCCCGAGAGCAGCAGGGCGCCCAGGCTGACACCGACGAAGAACCAGCGAAACGGTTGGTCCAAGCCTCGATGGCCTCCTAGAACTTGACCAGCAGCGCAGTCAGGTACATCAGCGCGATCCCGGCGGTCAATCCGAGAAGGTTCCCCCAGGTCAGGCTCAACTCATCGTTGCGGCGGGCGTCGTCGAGCAGGAGGCGGCCGACCTCGACGATCACCTGCCAGATGGCGCCCAGACCGATCCCCAGGAACAGCGCCGCCAGCAGCGGGCTGTATGCGAACCCGCCCATCCAGGCGCCCAAGATCGCCGGTGCGCCGGCCAGCAAGGCCAAGGCGGCAAAAGCGCGCACCCCCGGGCGGTATCCGTCGGGCATCCCGCCGCGACCCGGGGTAAGCGGGGCGGCGATGCCGACTCCCTCGGTGATGTTATGCAGGGTGAACCCGACCACCAGGAACGAACCCAGCGCCGCCTCCCCCAGGGAAAACGCGGCACCGATGGCCATCCCCTCGCCCATGTTGTGCAGCCCGATCCCCAGGGCGATCAGAGCGGCCAGGTACAGCGCGGGCGGCATCCCGGCGCCGGTCGTCGACGGGCGTCTTCGCCGGCCGACGACCAGCAGAACAATCCAACTCAGGAGCGCAGCGAAGGCCACCAGGGGAATCCCCTGAAGAACCCCGGGCAGCCGGGCCGCGACCTCCAGCGCCTCCAGGCCCGTGTCGATCAGGAGGAATACCAGCATCCCGATCGTCAGCGCCAACACGCTGTTCAGGCTGCGACGGCCCAGCCGCCGGAGGGCCGGGAACCACAGCATCCCCAACCCAACCGGCACGATCCCGACGAAGATCCCCAGCACGGCATAGGCGCCGAGCTCTCGCAACCCGGGGGTCGGGGTCGCCACGGCCAGCGCCACTTCGTGCTCAAACGTCAGGCCGGTCGAAGTCAGCAATCGGATCACGTTCGGTTCGGCGTAGACCCACGGATACAGAACGGTGACAACAGCCCGCCCCAGGCGCGGCAGGGTCGGGCCGGGCTCGATGGTGAACTGCCAGTAGGCATCGTCCACCGTGACCTGAGCGATGGTCACCGGATCGGGTCCGCCGTTCACGAGCGTCGCCCGAAACCCGCCGTCGATCACATCCACCCGCTCGATCGCCAGCAACTCGACCGGCGGCAGGTCGGCCCGAAACAGGGCCAGGGGATTGCCGAACCCCAGCACGGAGAGCATCAGCAGCAGGGCCGCTACCGGCAGCGCCCAGGCCGCCCAGGTCGGCCAGCCGGAGCCGGGGGAAGCTTCGATCCGGCCGCTCATTCCGTCACCTCGAAGAATCCCATCCACCCCAGTTCGGCAAACTCGCTCTGGTGAGCGTGAAACATGTAGCGCCCCGGCTCGAATCCGCGGAAGTCGAATTCGAGGATGCCGCGCTGGGCCTGGCATTGCATGATGGTGTCGACCGTGCGCAGAGTCGGGGTCAGGGTGGTGCCGTGGTCGTAGTAATCGAAGAAGTTGGCATGCAGGTGGAGCGAGTTGATCGGGTCGAACTCGGTGATGTTGATCAGGTAACAGCCGCTGGCGCTGGTCGCGCCGGATGCGGATGGGCTTGTTCATGTAGGCGAAGGCGATGCTGTTGACCGCGTAGATCTCGTTCTCGCCGTCGAAGTTGGTGTCGAAGGCGTTCATCACCATCACCATCTCGTTGACCTGCCGGTTCTCGGTCGTGCCGAAGCGGCGGGAGCGCGCCGCCTGCGCCTGGTCCGGGTGACGGGCGGGATCGGGATCGATGATGAATGCGCCGTACAACCCCTTGTGGATGTGGCGCTTGAGCGGGAGGGCATGGCAGTGATACAGGTGACAACCGAAGGGGAAGGCGTCGAACTCGTAGACCGTCGAGTCGCCGGGGGCGATTCGATCCGGCCCCGACGCCGGGCACGCCGTCCATCGAGGCGGCGTGGATCCCGTGGAAGTGGATGGTGTGGGGATGGCTGGTGCCGTTGAAGAACTCGAGGCGGATGCCGGTCGCCTTCCACGCAGCGCAGGGTCGGCCCGGGGACCCGACCGTTATAGACCCACGCCGGGGAAGACGATCCCGGGCGCCACTTCGATTTCCTTGTCGACGGCGACGATGCGGTACTGGCGCAGGGTCTGACCGGAAGCAAGCGTGCTGACCTCCCCGAAGTCCCAATCCTGGAGGAGTTGATGGGGGTCGAAACCGTTGCGAGCGTGGTCCACCTCTCCGACGACTCCCATCCCTTCGTGATCGCCGGGGTGGTGCGGATCCGGACCCGGTGTGGCCTGAACCTGCGGCCTTAGCGAGGCACCACTCTGCGGCAGGCTGGCGGCCACTGCAGTCGCGCCGCCGCCGACCAGGCCGGCTTTCAGGAAGTCTCTGCGGGTGATCCGGTGTGACCGGTCTTGATCTTCTGGCATCAGGCAACTGCTCCTTCAGTCTTGAGGTTCTTCCACAACGAACACGTCTTGCGCCACCCTTCGCCCCAGTGCGACGACGGCCCCGCCGTCATCCGCCTGGATGTGGAGCGGACCATCGAAGGGTTCCTGGCCCATCATGCGCACCCGCCGGCGCGGGCGAAGGCCCAACCGGTCGAGGTAGCGCAGCAGTTCCGGGTCGCGATCCGGAACGCGCGGACACGGCCGCCGACCGCCCCACCGGCAGATCCGTCAGGCGGACTTCCCGGCGAGGCGGCAGGGACCCGTCCCGGTTGGGGATGGGCGCCCCATGCGGGTCGGTTTCGGGATGGCCCAGGAAGTCGGCGATCCGATCTTCGAAGTCCTCCGAGATCACGTGTTCGAGGGCTTCGGCCTCATGATGGACTTCGTCCCACGAGTAGCCCAAAGCCGTGGTCAGGTAGGCTTCCAGCAGACGGTGATGGCGCACCACTTCCAGCGCTGCCTGCTCGCCCCGGGCAGTCAGGCGGACGCCCCGGTAGCGGGTGTAGGCGATCAGGGGCCGGGAAGCGGCTGCCAGTTTCTTCAGCATGCCGGTCACCGAGGCCTGCGAGACTCCCAGGGTTTCGGCCAGCGCCGCCGTCCCGACCGCCTGGCCATCGCCCTCAGCCTGACGCTCGTAGATCGCCTTAAGATAGTCCTCGATGGTCGACGAATACGAGGGCATACTAACTCTAGAGTTAATGATACCTAACTTAGTCTGGATTTGCAAGCGGAGGCAGGATGAGACGCTCTGGCGGACGCCCGGGCAGCTTCGAGCGCGTACCTCGATCCACTTTGGCGTAAAGAACCGTACCCGCGGTCAGCTGTCGCGCAACAACCTCGAGGAATTCGCCATGATCCCCAGGTCGGGGATGGACTGCGCCGCTGCCGCCAGCGCCGGGGGAAGGATGCCCATCGCCGCCAGGGTCAGGCCGACGACGTTGAAACCGATGGTGAACAACAGGTTGCCACGCACGATCCGCATCGTCCGCCGCGCCACCCGGATCGCCTCCGGCACAAGTCCCCAATCGTCGCGCAGCAGGGCCACCGAAGCCGCTTCCACAGCCACCTCCGACCCGGTGGAACCCATGGCCACGCCCACGTCGGCCTGGGCCAGGGCCGGAGCATCGTTGACCCCGTCGCCGACCATGATCACCACCTGCCCGGTGGCCTGAAGATCGCGCACGATCTCGATCTTGGCTTCCGGGAGAAGACCGCGCCCGGTATCCGATCCCCAGGCGTTCGGCGAGCGGCCGGGTGGCCCGTTCACTGTCTCCTGTGATCAACTCGACCCGGTCGAACCCCAGCCGCCGCAGGTCGGCCACCGCCTGCGCCACTTCCGGGCGCTCCGCGTCGGCCGCCCCCAGCACGCCGGCCGGACGACCGTCGACCGACACGAACAACGGGGTCAGCCCTTCCTTCTCGAGGCCCTCCCCGCCGGCCGCCTCCGGCCCGGAGCCGGTCCAGCGCGCGGTTCCGACTTCCACTTCTCGGCCCGCCACCGTCGCCCGAACCCCCTGCCCGGGAACCGCTTCGAAAGCCTCCGGGATCGGAACGGCCAGGCCGCGCTGATGCGCCGCTCCACGCACCGCTCTGCCAAAAGGGTGTTCCGAGTACCGCTCGGCGGCAGCGGCCAGGGTCAGGAGTTCGTCGTCGGTAAAACCATCGGCGGCCACCACCCGGCGGATCTCGGGCCGGCCCAGGGTCAGTGTCCCGGTCTTGTCGAGCAGAATCACCCGCGCACGATCGAGGGCTTCGATCGCCCGGCCTCCCTTGATCAACAGGCCCCGGCGAGCGGCCGTGCCGATCGAGGCCAGCATCGCCATCGGAGTCGCAAGGGTGAAGGCGCACGAACAGGCCACCACCAGTACCGCCGCGGCCGCCAGCGGATCGCGCCGGAGCACCAGGGTCCCCAGCCCCACCAGCAGCACCAGGGGAAGGTAGTAGCCGGCAAAGCGATCGGCCATCCTCTGCGCCGTCCCTTTGCCGCGTTCGGCCTCTTCCACCAGGTAAACCACCCGTCCGAATGCGGTCTTGCGACCTACGGCCGTCGCCCGCAGCCTCAAGGTCCCGAGCGAGACGGTGCTGGCAGCGTAGACCGCGGCCCCGGGCCCCACCTCCACCGGCATCGACTCTCCGGTGAGCGCCGCCTGGTCCACCGTCGCCCGGCCGTCCAACACCACCCCGTCGACGGGGATCGATTCTCCCGGGAGCACGCGCACCACATCATCGGGTGCCACGTGGCCGGCGGGCACGATCTCCTCGCCGTCCTGACGCTCACGTCGGGCCGTCTGTGGTGCCAGGGCCATCAGGCCGCGCACAGCCTGGCGGGCGCGGCCAACCGTCAGGCGCTCGATCCCGTCGCCGATCCGCATGAAGAAGACCACGATCAACGCCGTGGCCCATTCTCCGACGGCCGCCGCCGCCAGCACGCCCAGGCTCATCAGGGTGTGGGCGATGATCCGTCGCTGGCCGGCGGCACGCAACACTTCACGGAACACCGGGAAACCAAGGGCGACGATCGCCGCGACCCACATGAACCAGGGGACGGCCCGCGAGATCAGCGCGATCCAACCCAGCCGCTCGCCGATCACCGCTGCCAGCACGACCAACACGGTCAGGCCGCCGGCCAGTGCTAGCGGCGCTCGAGACGGCTTGGCCGTCGGGCGGGTGGCGACCGCCTCGGGCGGGATCCGGTAGCCTGCCCCGGCCACGGCCCGCCTTAGATCCTCCAGTCCCACCTGTTCTGGATCTAGAACTACTCTCGCCCGCTCGGCGGCCAGCAGTACTTCCACCTGGCCGACCCCGGCCAGCCCTAGAAGCGCCTGCTGCACATGCTCGGTGCATTCAAGGCAGTCCATCCCTTCGATCGGGACTTCTACCGTCCGCATTGTCGTCATCCCGGGGAGTCTACCGCACCGGGCTCGTCGTGCGGATCCAACGCGCCCGGAGCCCCTCCAACGCGGCCAGCAGCAGAGCCAGGCTGACCAGTTGCGCGGCACGGGTTCCACCCATCACCACAAGGCTATCTCCCCGGAAGGTCTCCAGAAACAACCGCGCCAGGGCCGTCAGGGCGAGGAAGGCCAGAGACGGAACCCCTTCCGGCAGATCCCGGCGAACTCCAGCGGAGAGTCGCGGCCAGGATCGCAACCGCCGCCAGGGTCTCGTAGATCTGGCTCGGATGACGGTCTTCGCCCCACAGCGGAACGGCCCAGGGAACACCTGTCGCCGCGCCAAATCCGTTTCCGCTGGCAAGTGTTCGCCAGATCCAAGGAATACGGCCACGATGGCCGCCATCGGAGCGAGCGCGTCCAGGGTGCGCCAAAGGGGCAGGCCGGCGCGGCGGGCGTAGGCCCACCCGAAGATCAGAGCCGCCGCCGCCCCGTCGAATGCAGACAGGGTCTGCGGTTGCAGCGCGATCAGGCTGAGGGGGTCGTCGAGGTAGGCCGGCAGGTGGCGGAAGGCGTAACCCAGGCGGGCGCCGGCCAGCCCGACCAGCAAGGCATAGAACACCAGCTTCGACAAGGGATCCGCCGACAGGCCCCGGCGTTCGGCCTGGCGGTCCAGAGTCAACGTCCCCAGCCACACTCCCAGGAGGAGAAGCAGGCCGGGAAGCTGGATCGCCAACGGGCCGACCTGCAGGATCGGCATCATCGGCCGGCTTCCTCCAGCAGGGATTCGGCCTCGGCCCGGATGAAGCCGGGCCGCATCGGACCACCGATCACCACCCGGCGGACTACGCCCTCGGCGTCGATGAAGAACGTGGTCGGCAGGGCGCGCATTTCATAGCGCCGTTCGATCTCTCCCTCCGGGTCGAATCCGATCGGGAAGCGCAGGCCCATTTCCGCGGCGAAGGCGCGGGCCGCTCGTTCGCTGTCCTGGCGGGTGACGTTGAGGGCCAGCAGCTGGAGCCCGCGTGGCGCCGAGGTCGTCGTAGACCTGCTGCAGCGCCGGCATCTCCGCCCGGCAGGGAGGGCACCACGAGGTCCACAGGTTCAGGATGACCGGCCGGCCGCGCAGCTCCGACAGGACGAAGACTCCGCCGTCGGCCATCACGGCGCTGAAATCCGGCGCCAGAAAGCCCTCACGGGGAGCAGGGATTCGCCCCGCGGTCACCGCCGAAGCCGGGACGGCCGAGAAAGCGATCCACCCGATCCCCAGGGCCGCGACGGCGGCCAGCAGCAGCGACCAGCGCAGGCGATCCCGGATCCAGGCATCGGGGCGAGCGGGCCGACTCCGATCAGCCACGATCCGCTTCCATCATCTCCTCGCCGAGCCACGCCGGGAAGCGTCGTCGTTGGGTCTGCACCAGAGCCGCCAGCGCGGTGGCGATGGGAACGGCGGCGATCAACCCGATCGACCCGACCAGGGTCCGCACGACTTCTTCGGCGATGGCCGACCGGTTCAACGCCGCCATCACCGGCTCCCGAAACAGCGAAAAGAGCAGGAGCAGCGGCAGCGAGGCGCCGACGTAGGCCAGCAAGAGGGTGTTGACGGTGGCGGCGATATGGTCCTGACCGATCACCATCGCTCGGCGGTACAGACCGGCGAACGAGAGACCGGGATTGGCCAGGCGCAGTTCGAAGACGGCCGAGATCTGGTTGACCGTCAGATCGTCGAGGACACCCAGCGATCCGATCAGAATACTGGCCAGCAGCAGCCCACGCGTGTTCACCACGGTCTCGGCGAACTGCGCCAGGAACATCGCTTCCTCGCTTCCCAGTCCGGTGAGCCGCGCCGCGCCGACGCTAAATGTGGCCAGGACCGCCGTGATCCCCAGCGCAAGCAGCGTGGCCAGGGCGGCCGTGTGCGCCTTGAGGGTCCAGCCGTGAATCAGATAGAACGTCAGCGTCATCAGGGCGAAACTGCCGCTGACCGTCACCCACACCGGATCGGCGCCCGCCAGGATAGCCGGCAGGATGTAGCCGGCGATGACCGACAGGCTGAGCAGCATTCCGATCAGCGCCCGGAGTCCCTTCCAGCGGCTGACCAGCAGAATCGCTCCCACGAAGAGAAGGGCGATCCCCAGGAGCGGGCCGGATCGGACAAAATCGGCGAAGTACACCTGGACACGGCCGTCCGGATCGGGCGCGGCCGACACCAGCACCTCCATCCCGATCTCCAGCCGCCCGCCGTCGCGCACCACCTGGCGACGCCCGTAGTCGACGATGAACCGGCTGCCCCGATAGTCGCCCTCGACGATCTCGACCTGCACCACCTGGAATTCCTGCTCACCCGCGCCCAGGTCGATCGTCCCTCGTTCGAGTTGGTGCAACACGCGGGCCCGGGTCAGTCCGCCGGCTGTGGAGCCACCCGCCGGCAGGGCCACCTCCGGGTTCGCCAGGATCAGGGCCGCCAGGGCCAGGGCTCCCAGTGGCAGGAGGATCCGCCGCCATCTCATCCGCCGGCTCGCGAGCCCGCACGGAGCGCGAGCAGAGAGATCATCTCGAACGCCAGATTGGCCGCCAGTATCGCGGTGATACCTCCGTGATCGTAGGGAGGCGAGACTTCCACCAGGTCGAATCCGACCAGGTCGAGCCCTGCCAGGCCACGCACCAGGCTCAGCAGCTCGTGGCTGGTGAATCCTCCCACTTCCGGGGTGCCCGTGCCGGGTGCGAAGGCAGGGTCGGCGGCATCGATGTCCAGGCTGAGATAGGTCGGCCCGTCCGCTGTCCGTCGCATCTCCTGCACCACCGCCGGTATCCCGATAGCCGCCGCCCGTTCGTACGGGATCTGGCGAGCGCCCAGCCGCCGCGCCTCCTCCAGATCGCCGGCGCCGGTGGTCGGGCCGCGCAGGCCGACCTGGAGGTAACCCCCCGGGCGCAGCAGCCCCTCTTCAAGGGCGCGCCGAAAGGGAGTCCCGTGACTGTAGGGCCGGTCCCCGAATTCACTCGGCCAGGTGTCGGGATGCGAATCGATGTGGATCACCGACAGGGGCCCGAAGCGGCGGTGGTGTGCGCGAAGCAGAGGCAGGCTGATCGAGTGGTCCCCGCCCAGGGCGAGCACCGTGGCGCCTTGCCCCAGCAGGTCCCCGACCTCGGCCTGGATGTTGGCCATTGTGTCTTCGATCGACGGCGGGATCACGTCGATGTCTCCCCCGTCGACGATGCGCAAACGCTCGACGGGCCGGACGGCCAGGGCATTGTTGTAGCCCCACAACAGCAGCGACGCCTCCCGGATCGCGCGCGGGCCGAAGCGGGCGCCGCTTCGATAGGAGGCACCCGAATCGAACGGGACTCCGACCACGCACAGGTCTCCTTCGCCGACACGCCGGGTGACCGGCCTCCGCAGGAAGGAAGCGATCCCGGCAAACGGCTGCAGTTCGGCCCCGTAGGCCAACTCCGTCGGTTCACTCATGACCATCTCCCTGGCTCCGGGCCCGGGTGCAGGCGTTGCCCTGCCTCGGCGGCCGGCCCGGCGTGCCGCTCGGCAGGGACGGAAACGTGATGAGGCTTAAGGGAGGAACGCGACCCGGCGCGCCCACTGGCCGGGAGGGTAGCGTTACGCCTCCAGACCGTGACGCGCCATCAGGTCGACGTCGCTGAGCACGCGCTCCGTCGGTCCGTCGGCGGCCACCTTCCCCTGGTCGAGCACGATCGTACGCGGAGGATCTCGCGCACCATCCCCAGGTCGTGGGTTGCCACCAGCATGGTCTGCGGCAGATCGTTGAGCAGGCGGATCAGGCCTCGCCGACCTCGCGGATCGAGGCCGGCGGTCGGCTCGTCGAGCACCAGGATCTCGGGGGCCATCGACAGAACGCTGGCGATCGCCACTCGCTTCTTCTCCCCGCCGCTCAGGTGGTGGGGCACCCGGTCTTCGCTCCCGGCCATCCCGACCGCCGCCAGGGCGCCCTGCACTCGCCCCGTCACCTGCGGCCGTTCCAGCCCCATGTAGATCGGGCCGAAGGCAACGTCTTCCTTGACGGTGGATGAGAACAATTGATCCTCCGGGTCCTGGAACACCAACCCGACCGACGCCCGGATTTTCGGCAGGTTCTCATCGGCCACCGGCAGGCCGCACACGCACACCTCGCCCTGGCCCCGCAGGATCCCGTTGAGATGCAGAATCAGGGTCGACTTGCCGGCTCCATTCGGGCCGACCAGGGCCACCTTCTCCCCCGGCGCGACGTGCAGGTCGACGCCGCGCAGCACCGGCGGACCCTCCTGGTAGGCGAATGTCAACCCGTGAACGTCGATGGTGTGATGCATCGGCCTACACCGTCCAGGCCCACAGGAGAAGGCCGCTCAGCAGCAGCGCCACTCCGATCGTCAGCGCCCAGTCGAGTCTGCCCATCCGCCGCTGTGTCAACGCCGGAAGGCCCCCGTCGTACCCGCGGGCCAGCATCGCGGCATGCACCCGTTCACTGCGCTCGAGCGCCCGCAGGAACAGGCTCCCGACCATCTGACCGGCCACCCGGCCCTGCCACAACGGGCCGGGACGACTGCCGGCGGAGGCGGCCGACCGCGCCGCCCGAGCGCGCAACATGCGGGCGGCTTCGTCGGCCAGCACGAAGAAGTAGCGAACCATGAATCCGATCGTGACGACCAGGCTGTGCGGCACTCGCAATGCGCCGAGCGACCACAACAGGTCGGGAAACGGAGTGACGGCGGTCAGCAGGATGGCGCCTTGCACCGCCACCCAGGATCGGGTGAGCACGCTGACGAAACGGAGAAGGCCGGGATCTGTGATGGTCAATCCGAAGACTCGAAACGGCAGGGCGGAATCGCCCGGGACGGTCACCAGCAGGGGCAAGGCGACCAGGGCGAAGGGGAGTGCGACGTACGACCTCCGCAGCGCAAAGCCGAATCCCAAACGACTGGCGATGGAGACCGCCGTGACCAGAAAAAACAGTATGGAGAACCCGATCCATGTGCCTTCAGGCATCAATCCGGCCGTCAGGATGAATAGCACCGTCGCACCAACTTTGACTCGCGGATCGAGACGGTGCACCGGGCTCTGACGATCCTGAAATTGGTGGCTGAGGTCGAAGTGCATGCTCACCCCTCAGCCCGGTATCGGCGAGCCGCCACCCGGCCCACCACCACAGCCGCGACGAAGACCACGAGCGTGCCGAGCATCACAGCCAGGATGGTGGCGGCGGCCGGGTTCGCCAGGGATGGGATGGTATAGCCTGGGAGCAATTCGAACGGGGCAGACTGCTCCAGGCCGAGGAAACCCTGACTGCTGGCTACGCTCACCAGGCCGTCGGGGTTGGGCGAGGCCAGCGGCGAAAACGCCGCGACCAACAGCGACAGCACCAGCCCGCCGACGAGGAAGGACGACAACCCTTCCCCGGGCGCCTTGCCATCCGATAGCACCGCCGGGCGTGTGGTCAGGAGCAATCCAACAGCTGCGGCTGTGATCAGGCCTTCCCCCAACCCGATCGCGGCATGGACCGACGTCATGGCGGTGACGGTTAGCGGCAACGGTGCGGTGCCCGACACGGCCAGTTCGATCGCCGTGGCCAAAGCGGCGGCCATCACCGAGATCCAGGCGGCGGCGAAGGCGGCCGCCAGCGTGGCCGGACGCGACCCGCCTCCCCACCGGCGTGCCAGCCGGAAGATGAACCCGGCCGAGAACGCCGCTACCACACCCAGGTTGAGGATGTTCCAGCCCATCACCACCAACCCGCCGTCCTGGAACAGCAACCCCTGGACCACCACCACCGCGGTCAGGATCAAGGTCGCTCCCCAGGGCCCGACCACGATCGCCGCCAGCGCCGCTCCCAGCAGGTGGCCCGAGGTGCCCGCGGCCACCGGGAAGTTGATCGCCTGGGCGGCGAAGATGAACGCCGCCAGAATACCCATCATCGGCGCCATCCGCTCGCCGAACTGACGGCGGGTGTGGCGTGTGGCCAGCGCAATCGCCGCGATCGCGCCCAGCCAGCCGAAGGCGGCCACCACCGGGGTCAGGAATCCATCCGGGATGTGCAGGACTGCAGGAGACGCCAGCATGCTCAGCTCAGCCCCGTTCCGGCCCGGTGCTGCAGTCGCGGCACAATCCGCTCAGAGCAAGGTGATCGGTGTGCAGCCGGAAGCGATGCCGGCGGTACAACCCGTCGGCCAGGCGTCGAATCGCATCCTGCTCCACTTCGGCTTCCTCTCCGCACCCGGTGCACACCAGATGGTGGTGCGGGTGAGCCTGGTCGAGCACCGCGTAGCGGGAGTTCCCGTCGAGGCTATCCATGCCGACCACCAACCCCGCCCCTCGAAGCGCTTCCAGCGCACGGTAGACGGTGGCCGGGTTGAGCCCGGGGAGGCGCGCGGCGGCCGTCCGGTGGACCTCCATGGCCGTCGGATGTCCTCCCAGGTGGGAGACGGTCTCGAGGATCACGCTCCGCTGCGGGGTGACCCGCAGGCCCCGATCACGCATCGCCTCGATCCAATGTTCGCTACAGGTCATGGTCCCTTCCTGCAATTCAATGCAGCTGCATGTTACTGCGCTTGCCGGCGACTGTCAATCATGGTTGCGGGCCGTCCTGGCGGGGCCCCCAGAAAAGGCCCGTATAATCGCGAGACCTTTGCCGGGCTCGGTCGCCTTGAGTGATCGGAATCCAATGACCCAATCTCCAATCGAACTCGTCACCTGCGCCCGCCTGCCGACACCGGCCGGCGAGTTCGAACTGTGCCTGTTCCGCGACTCCGTCGACCAGAAAGACCACCTGGCGCTGCGCACCGGTGAGGCCGATCAAGCCGAAGGGTTGCTGGTGCGGCTGCACTCGGAGTGCTTCACCGGCGACGTACTCCACTCCCTGCGCTGCGACTGCGGGGATCAGTTGCGCCTGGCCCTCGACCTGATCGCCTCCGAGGGAGCCGGGGTGCTGCTCTACCTGCGCCAGGAAGGCCGGGGCATCGGCTTGCGCGACAAGCTGCGGGCCTACAATCTGCAAGACCAGGGGCTCGATACGGTGGATGCCAATCTGGCCCTCGGTCACCAGGCCGACGAGCGCGATTACGGCGCGGCGGCCCGGATCCTGGGTCATCTCGGTGTCCGGTCGGTGCGGCTGCTGACCAACAACCCGCACAAGATCGACTCGCTGCGTGCCCTCGGGGTCGAAGTGGTCGGGCGCATCCCCCTCCAGATCGACTCCACGAGCGAGAACCAAGCCTACCTCGAGACCAAGCGGACACGGATGCAGCACTGGCTGAACCAAGACCCGAACCCGACGCCCCCCATCCGCCGTTCCACCCGTGGTCGATGACGTCTTGCACGCCACCGCCGCCAGGCTGGCGGAAGGCGCGCCGACCGGTCGCCCTTTCGTCACGCTGAGCTACGCCCAGAGCCTCGACGGCTCGATCGCCGACAGCGACGGCCGACCTTTGGCCTTGTCGAGCGCTCCTTCGCTCTTCCGCACGCACGCGTTGCGCGCCCGCCACCAGGCTCTGCTGGTCGGGGTCGGCACCGTACTGGCGGACGACCCGTCGTTGACCGTTCGCCACGCCCCCGGCCCCAATCCCCAACCGCTTGTTCTCGACACCCACCTGCGGACGCCGGCGCCGGCGCGCATTCTCGGCCACCCCAGACCACCCTGGTTTCTCGCCGCCGCGCCGGCCGACCCGGCCCGCCGCGCCCGCCTGGCGGCTGCCGGGGCGAGGGTGATCGAAGTCGCCCGCGATTCCCGCGGAATGGTCGATCTGTCCGAGGCGCTGCTGGCAATCTCCGAGCAGGGCCTGCGGTCGGTGATGGTCGAGGGTGGCTCGCGCGTCCTGCGCTCGTTCCTGGAGCAGGGGTTGTTCGACTGGATCGTCATCACCCTGGCCCCGGTCTTCCGAGCCGGCAAGCCGGCGCTGGCCCCCGGGGAAGGCAGCCTGCGAGGCGTACACCTGCGCGGGTGGGAAGCCTCCGGGCCAGACCTGATCGTCTGGGGGGATCCAGCGTGATCCGGGCGCGGGCTGTGGTGTTCCGCTCCCCGGGGCAGGTCGAGATTTGTTCGGAAGACCTGACCCCGCCTGGTCGGGGCCAGGCCTTGGTCCGAACAGTGGTGAGCGGGATCAGCGCAGGCACCGAGCTGCTGATCCTGGACGGTCTGGCGCCTCGCGACATGCCCGCCGATGCCTCCCTGCCGGCCCTGCAGGGCCAGCTGGATTTCCCGATCAAGTATGGTTACACAACGGTCGGCCGGGTCGAGGGGGTCGGCCCCGAGACGGATGCCTCGCTCGTCGGGCGGCTGGTCTTCGCGTTTCATCCCCACCAGTCCGCTTTTCTCGCGCCAGTCGATTCCCTGCTGCCGCTGCCAGGCGGCGTGTCGCCGGAAGCGGCGATCTTTCTGCCCAATCTGGAAACTGCCATCGGCCTGCTCCACGACGCAGCTCCGCTGCTGGGAGAACGGGCCGCGGTCTTCGGCCAGGGTGTCGTCGGCCTGCTGGTGACCGCGCTCCTCAGCCGCCTCCCTCTGGAGCGCCTGGTCAGTCTGGATCGCTTCCCCCTGCGCCGGGATCTGTCGCTCCGCCTCGGCGCGCACGCCAGCCTCGATCCGGCGGAGCCCGACTCGGGCGACCGGCTGCGCGCCGCGCTCGGGGACTCGGCGGTCCCCGCCGACGCCGATGTATGCCTCGAACTGAGCGGCAACCCGCTGGCGCTGGACCAGGCGATCGCGGCTTGCGCCTTTTCCGGACGGGTGGTGATCGGTTCCTGGTATGGGCGAAAGAGCGCCGCCCTGGACCTGGGCGGCAAGTTCCACCGCGGACGGATCCGACTGATCTCCAGCCAGGTCAGCAGCATCGATCCCTCGCTCCAGGGCCGCTGGAGCCAGCACCGGCGTTTGGGGTTCGCGTTCTCGCTTCTCCCGTCGCTACCGGTCGAACAATGGATCACCCACCGCCTGCCCTTCGAACGGGCGCCGGAGGCTTACGCACTTCTGACGGAGCGGCCCGGGGAGGCGCTCCAGGTCGTCCTGCAGTACGACGAGACCGACGGAGGGTAGACCGATGTACCGGCTATGCCTGCAGCGTGAATTCGTAGCCCGCCACTTCCTGATCGGCGGCGATTGGGGCCCGGAGAATGAGGAGCATGCCCATCCGTACCGCCTGGAATGGAGGCTGGAAGGCGATCGGCTCGACCAGCACGGCTACCTGGCAGATCTGACCCAGCTGGAAGCCCACCTCGAATTCGTGATCGAGCGCTACCGGCAACAGACCCTGAACGAAACCCCCGAATTCGCCGGCTTGAACCCAAGCCTGGAAAACTTCGCCCGGATCCTGGCCGAGCGGCTGGCGCCCAGCCTGGCGGGTTACGGACTGGCGGGGCACGAGGTGCGGTTGTGGGAAAGCCCCACCGCCTGGGGCTCCCACCGCATGTCGCTGTAGTGCGCCTCGGCTGGATCCTCGACGGCCGGCCCGACCAGATTTCAGGCGGCTACCTGTACGACGCCATCGTCGTCGATCATCTCCGACGGCGGGGAGTCGAAGTCGAGATCATCTCCCTGCCCCCGCGCTCCTACTTGTCCCGCTGGCTCGGGGGCGTTCCGGCTTCGGCGGAGCGGCGCATCCGCACGTCGGGGTTCGACGTCCTGGTGCAGGACGAGCTCTCCCACGCGGCACTGACCCGGATGAACCGAAGGCTGGCCCGATCGGTGCCCGACTGCCCTCGGGTGAGCCTGGTCCACCATCTGCGCTCGAGCGAGCCAGCTCCCGGGCCGGCCCGCATGCTGGTGCGTTCGATCGAACGGGCATACCTGCGATCGGTGGACGCCTTCATCTTCAACAGCCAGTCGACGCGGGCCTCGGTCGCTCGGTTGCGGCCGCAGCTCCCGGCCCATGTGGTTGCGGTCCCGGCGGCCGACCGGCTTCCCGCCGTCGAGGAAGACCCGAGTCGCTTCTTCCATGTGGGCCCACTGCGGCTGCTCTTTGTCGGCAACCTGATCCCACGCAAAGGCCTGCGATTGCTGGTGGAGGCGCTGGCCCTGAATCCGCCCGGGGCCCTGACCCTGACCGTGATCGGGGATCCTCGGGTCGATCCCGGGCACGTGCGCCGCATCCTCCGGTGGCTCCACCGCTACTCCCTGCAGGATCGAGTCGCCTTCCTCGGCGCCTTGAACGCCGAAGGGGTGGCGCGGGAGATGGCTGCCCACCATGTTCTTGTGGTGCCTTCGGCCTACGAGGGTTACGGGATGGCCTATCTGGAGGGCATGGGGTTCGGTCTTCCGGCGGTCGCCGGCTGGAGCGGCGGCGCATCCGAGTTCATTCGGGAGGGGGTCAACGGACTGCTGGTCGATCCGGCCGACGCCCCGGGGCTGGCGGCGGTGCTGCTGGGCCTTCACCAGGATCGCGATCACCTCGACCGCATGAGCCAGGCGGCACGGCTCACCTATCGCGAGCATCCAACGTGGGAGGACACCGGTCGGCGGGTTGACGCGTTCCTGATCGGTCTGGCAAACCGGTCGTCCTGAGCTTCGGGACGTGTGCTATCCTCCCGCACATCCTGGTCGGTCGTCCTGGAGATTCGAGGAGGTAGGCAGATGAATCGAACGGCTCGCATCGGAATCCTTGCCTTCGGGTTGATCACCGCCTTTGTCCACGGGGTGATTCTGAACATCCTGATCGGTCACCTCGACCTGCTGTTCACCTTGAACGCCATCGGCTATCTCACCTTGCTGGCGCTGTTCTTCGCCGATCCGGCTTTCCTGCGGGGCCGCCGGCGACTGCTGCACTACGCCTTTATCGCCTTCACGGCGGCGACGATTGGGGCCTGGGTGGCGATGGGTGATCCGGCCGATCGCCTCGCCTGGGTGACCAAACTCGACGAGGTCCTGTTGATCGTATCCCTGGTCGCCAACCTGCGCAGCGAAGGGCGAGCCTGAGCGAACCCGAAGACCCGTTCGTTCGCTATTTGGCCGCCAAGAAACCGATCGACGACCGCTCCCTGAACGGGCACGTCTGGGGCGAGTTCTCGAGATGGGTGGCGTCTCGGGCGGGCGGGCGACCCTTGCGCGTTCTCGAGATCGGCGCCGGGATCGGGACGATGGTCGAGCGCCTGATCGAACAGTCGCTGGTCGGCCGGACCCTGTACACGGCGGTCGAGCCCTCCCCGGGCTACCAGCGGATCGCCGCGGAACGGCTCGAGGCGCTCGCGGGTCGCCTCGGTCTTCGCTGGTCGGCCGACGGATCGCACTTCCGCATCGACGGCCCCGCCACCTCGCTGGGGATCGCCTGGCTCCCGACAGACCTCGAATCGCTGGATCAAGAGATCGGGACCTACGACGTGGTCCTGGCCCACGCCGTGATGGACTTGCTGAACCTCGAGCTGGCGGTTCCCCGCTTGCTTTCGCATCTGAGCCCGGACGGTTTGTTCCTTCTTAGCCTCAACTTCGACGGCCAGACCGAGTTTCTCCCCATGGTGGATCCCTCCATGGAAGAGCGGGTGATCGGCGCTTACCACCAATCGATGGACCGGCGACCGGGAGACACGGGGGGCAGCCGCTGTGGCCGGCGCCTGGTGCAGCGGCTCTTGCAGGAGAAGGTCTCCGTGCTGGCGATCGGGTCATCGGACTGGTGGATCCACCCGCTGGCCGGGGCTTACTCCGGTGACGAGGCGTTCTTCCTACGGCAGATTCTCTCCATGCTGGAAACCTCCGTGGGAGGTTCTGGCGTGGTCGACCCGGAGGAGCTAGAGGGCTGGATGCGCGACCGCCACCGGCAGATCGACGCGGCCGAACTGATCTTCTCGGCGCATCACATCGACGTGCTCGGCCGCGCGGGAGACTAAGACCGAGGCGGGGTCTTCGGTGCCGCCAGCCACCCGCCCAACCACAGGCCGAAACCGCCGAAGGCCAGATCGCGGGCCCGGATCACCAGCGCCACGCTGAGGGCCTGGGCTGCGTTGTAGCCGAGACGTCCCAGCCCGAACAGCAGGGCCGCCTCCAGGGCTCCGGCCGCACCCGGCAGGGGAAAGAACAGAGCCAGGCGGGCCGCCGTGACCACGGCGACGGTCTCGGCTGCGCCTAGCGGAATCTCAAGGAACCGGAACGCCAGCCACCACTCGCCCAGCAGCAAGGCCCAGCTCAGCGCTGAGAACCCGGCCGCACTCCACAGAGCCGCCCCCGACCCGCGGGCCGCGTCACGAATCTCCAACTCGCTTTCCAGCAACCACACGGCGACCCTGCCTCGCCAGCCGCCCCCGCCCGGCCGCGCCCCCAGCAGGGCAGCCAGCTGCGATGCGGGCCGCCTTCCTATCCAGATCGCCCCGAGATAACCGACGGGCACAAGCAGAAGGGCCAGGGAAACTCCGAGCAGCACGCCGCTGGCGCCGCCAGGGGAGAGACCGAGCCCGACCACGGTCCCCAGGCCGGCTGCCAGGAAGCCGAAGTTGGCGATCATTTCGATCGCTTTGTCGAGGACGACCGAGGCCGTGGCGACCGGGAGAGGCACCCGATCCCTGCGATTCAGCAGGTGTACCTGGAGCGGCTCGCCGCCAAAATGGGATCCCGGCGTGAAGTAGCTCACTGAGAAACCGGCCAGGCGATAGGCGCTGATTGTCAGGTAGGGGAGGTGGAATCCGCGGCCTCGCAGCAGGGCCCACCACCGACCGCTGAGGGCCAGCACCACCAGGGCGTTCAGGCCGATCAGCGCCAGGACCTCGAGCAGTGAAAGTGACCCGAGCGCGGCGGCCAACTCCGCCGGATTGGTCCGGCGCAATCCCCAGGCCAGCGCCAGCGGAAGCGCCAGCCACAATCCGGTCCGCAGCAATGCCGAACCCCATCGGTTCGGCCCAGGGCTCACGACCGCGCACCTGCTCGGCGCCGGAAGAATTCGCTCTCCGGCGACCACAGCGACAGCGGCCCGGTGCCCAGGAGGTAGATCGCAAAGGCGCTAGCCCAGGCGGCCACGTCGCGAGCCGACGGCCCCGTCAGGGCCACTGCGATCCCGTAGGCGAGCAGCACCAACACCGCTCCGGTCCGCCCGGCCAGACCCAGCACCATCATGCCCAGACCCGCCAGACTGATGCCCCATCCCACCTGGTTCACCGGGTCGGGGACCGAGCCGCCGTAGACGAAGGGTCCTGCTGCCAGCGTGGAGCCCAGAAGCATCGGCAGTGCCAGGCGCAGTCCGAGGGGAAGCAGGCGGGTGGCGAAATCCACGCCGATGTGACGCAGCCGGAGGTAGAGCGGTGAACTGGGGCTCATCAACCCGACGTGGATCAGTCCGTCCCGGGCGAACCCGGCCAGGAACGGGATTCCCAGGATGGCACCGGCGGCGTCCATCATCGGCGCCGGGGCGATCGGCCACAAGGCGGCGGCGCCGAGTTCCATGGTCACCCCGGCCAGTCCTCTTCGGACGTCGCTGGGAGGGAGTGGGATCAGGCGGCGCCCCAACCTGGCGGCGATCCAGCCGACCAGCAGGAACAGGTAGCGCGCCGCGCCGATCGTCGCCAGGTACACCCACGGCAATCGTCCGTAGTGGACGGCCAGCGCCGCGCCGGCCAGGGTCGCCAGACCGTCGAACTCGATGTCTAACGCCACGCCGAGTCTCGTCTCAAGACCGGCTCGTCGTGCGAAGAAGCCGTCGAGGTAGTCGAGAATCAGCGCCGCCATGAAGGTCAGGGCGGGCAACCACGCGGCCGCAGCCTCGGGCTCGGGCAGGAACAGGTAGCCCGGAAGCTGTGCGATCAACAGGCCTCGGATCAGTGTGAGCTTGTTACCCGTGCCGAGGTCCTCCAGCAGGGGGCCTTCGTCGGAAACCCGGTTCAGGGGCAGGCGCTGGAAGACGAAACCGAGGATGGCCGTCAGGCTGAGGAGCGAGGGCAGGCCCCAGCGGAGCCAGGCCTGGCCAAAGGCGCCGGCCAGGATGACTCCCGAGAGGCCGAGCAGGATGGCGCCGACCGGAACCCAGGCCGCCCACCTCCGCCGAAGGCGAAACAGCGCACGTTCCTCGGCCCGGATCGTCTGGCGCCCCGGCATGGGGCGGAACTATACCATCGGGGTACGGACAACCCTCCCCATTCGGAGGTGTTTGGTCATCTCCGGCCCATCGAGGGCCGTCTCCAAGGTAGAATTCCCTGCAATGGGTGAGAATGCCGCCCTGGAGGGGCAACAGGATGACACGCGATTCTCTGACGATCAACGACAACCGGACCGGGAAGACGTACGAACTGCCCGTGGTTGACGGCACGGTTCGGGCGATCGACCTGCGGCAGATCAAGGTGGACGAAGGCGATTTCGGGCTGATGTCCTACGATCCGGCCTTCACCAACACCGCCTCGACCCGCAGTGCGATCACCTATATCGACGGCGACCAAGGGATCCTCGAGTACCGCGGCTATCCGATCGAACAGCTGACCGAGAACAGCAGCTATCTGGAGACCGCCTACCTGATCCTGTACGGGGAGCTTCCCACCGCCGCCCAGCTCGCGGCCTGGGTGAACGACATTACCCATCACACCTTCGTCCACGAGAACATCAAGGACCTGATGCAGGCCTTCCGCTACGATGCGCATCCGATGGGGATGTTTATCAGCACTGTGGCCGCCCTGTCGAGCTTCTACCCGGAAGCCTCGGCCGTCGACGACGCCGACAACCGCCTGTACCAGATCATGCGGCTGATCGCCAAAGTGCCGACCATCGCCGCCTTCTCGTATCGCCACATCCGGGGATTGCCGTACGTCTACCCCGACAACGACCTGAGCTATGCCGGCAACTTCCTGAGCATGATGTTCAAGATGTCGGAGACCCGCTACACGGTCAACCCGGTGTTGGAACACGCCTTGGACGTGCTGTTCATCATGCACGCCGATCACGAGCAGAACTGCAGCACCAACGCCATGCGGGCCATCGGCTCGAGTCGGGTCGATCCCTACAGCGCCCTGGCCGGGGCCGCGGCGGCCCTGTACGGCCCGCTCCACGGCGGCGCCAATGAGGCCGTTCTGCGCATGCTCAACCAGATCGGCCACGTGCGCCACGTGCCCGACTTCATCCAGGGTGTCAAGTCCGGCGAGGGCCGGTTGATGGGCTTCGGTCATCGGGTCTACAAGAATTACGACCCCCGGGCCCGCATCATCAAGCAAACGGCCGAGCAGGTGTTCGAAGTGACCGGGCGCAATCCCTTGATCGACATCGCCCTGGAACTCGAACGAATCGCCTTGCAGGACGAATACTTCGTCTCGCGCAAGCTCTACCCCAACGTCGACTTCTACTCGGGCATCATCTACCAGGTGATGGGGCTTCCGACCGATCTGTTCCCGGTGTTGTTCGCCATCCCGCGCACGGTCGGCTGGCTGGCCCAGTGGCAGGAGATGGTCGTCGACCCCGAGCAGAAGATCGCCCGGCCACGCCAGGTGTACACCGGCGCCGGCCGCCGCGACTACACCCCGATCGAGAAACGCTAGGGCTTCGCGCCTCGGGCTCCGACCGGGGGCTCGCCTTCGCCCTCGCGGCAAGCCAAACCCGGCACCCTGCCTCGCGCAGGCGGCCTTCTCCTATCGGGTCGGGCTCGTGACGACCGGACAATGGACGGATGGCTCCTGACCGCATCCGTCGAGCGGCAGGCCCGCGTTTTGTCGCCGGCCTGTGCCCGGCGGGAGGGTCAGCGAGCGGTTTCGCTGCGGATCCAGGCCCAGTGGTCTTCCAGGGCCTGGCGGGCGGAGGCGACCACCTCGGCCATCCTCGCTATCGGCGAGATCCCGGTGGGAGGGGGATCCTGCTCCGTCGAGGCCAGGCTGAGCGAGATCGTCTGAGGGGCCCAGCGCGGGAACATCACCTGCCTTGCGATCTGGTAGAACTCGGCCAGAGTCTGCCGCTGCACCAGCCCTTTCTTCAGGCGAGCCAGCGGGTGTCCCAGCGCCGCCCCGGTCACCACCCCGCTGACCATCGCCATCACCCAGCGCAACCCGGGTACGTGATCGAGAACGAGCTCGACACTCGGCGACCAGGCCTGGAGCGAATCCTCGGCCTCGACGAAGTGAGCCGGATCCGGTTCCACCTTCCCCCTCGGGAACAGCAGCAGGGCCCCGCCTTGCCGCAGGTGGCGGATCGACTCGCGCAGGACTCCCATCCGGGCGTGCGCGCCTTCGCGTTGGACCAGGATCAGGTGACGAGCGGCGCGCGGCAAGCTGCGCAGGAAGGGGAGTCCACTGGCTACGATCTTGAGGTCAGGGCGACCGAGGCCAGCCGCCAGGGCCAGCGAATCCCAGCCGCCCGGATGGTTGCTGGTCACCAGAAGGGGGCCCTCGGCCGGCACCTCAACCCTCAGCCGCAACCGTAGGTCCACCCGGTAGCGCTCCAACACCCGGCGGGCCGCCTCCGGAAAACTGGCCTCCGCCACCCACGAGTCGAAGGCCATTCCCAGCTGCGCAAACCAACTCGCCGGCGCCCAGAACCACGGGCCGATCGCGGCCCGGGAAAGCCGCCCGGGCTTCAGCCCGAGGGTTTGGATGAACTCATCGAGCAGGAAGCGCGTCAACGGAGCTGAGCCGGGAGACCTTGGAGTCTCGTCTCGGGGAAGCATCGTCTACATCCTACCGCCAGCCAGGACGCCCGCGCCAGGGATGTTCGGCGTGCCCGGGCGGCGGCGACCCTCCTATTCGCCCAGGACGGCTTCGGCCCGGGCGATCACGATCGGTTCGTTGGCGATGCCTGCCGCAAAGCGCAGAAACCGTTCGACCTCAGCGCCCTCGGCGCCGCGCAGGTTCTCGATCCAGCGATATCCCAGCGGCTGAAACAGCACCTCGACCTCGATCGTGTAGGGGACCCGCCGGGCGCCGCTCAGCGGGACGTCGAGCAGCACCCGGTCGCTTCCCCCGACGAAATCTGGATCTTCGCGGGCGTTGCCCCGCACCGCGATATCTTCATAAGGGGCGCTCTTCTGATAACCGTCGGCGGTGAGCCGGTTGTCTTTCAGGTAGCCGGCGGCGCGCAGCACGGAGGTGGTCACCGCGCCTTCGGAGTCGCGCAGGATCGCTTCGTAGATCTGCACCTGGGTCGTGCTGACGATTGCCTGGTAGTGAGGCTCGAAGCCGGCCGGGTCGGCGTCGTTGTCGTTGCCGACGATCGAGCCGTCGGGCAGCCACGCCCCGGACTCGAAGATCGTCTGTCCGTCGGCGTCACGGACAGTGACGTGAAGCCAGGCCCGGCGCGACGGGTAGGCCGTCGGGAACTTGTGGCCGGCCAGGTTCTCGACCACGATCTGCGCCGAGAGGTGGGCGCCGCGGAGCTCCAGCTCTTCCAGGGAGACTTCGGCCGTCTGCGATCCGAGCAGCGCCAACCCTTCGTCGATCGATTCCTGGAAGTGTTCGGGCTCGGCGGTCACCCCCAGTTCTTCTCCGAACACCTGCAGCATCTTGAGGATGTAGGGATTGGTCCCGGGGGAGATGTGGCGGGCGAACGGGCTGCGCGGGTTCACGCTCGACGAGGCGACGCTCACGCCGCCGGCGGCGTCGGGCATATGGCAATCCACGCACGAAGCGGTGCGCCGGTAGCTGCTGTAAAACCACTCCAGGTAGGGCACCTGCTCGGGGAACTCGCCGGCCACCGCTCCCGTCGAGTCCAGGTACGGCGTGTACAGGGTGTGGCAGGTGGCGCACATTTCCGACGAGGCAATGTGGAGCGACTGCACCGGCAGATAGCCCGACCCGGCGACCATGATCGAGGTCTGCCGCTCGTCCACCGAGTACGGGCCGAAGGCCAGCCGCTCCCCCTGGGGCAGTTCGGCGTCGATCACGTAGCCGCCGTTGTAGCTGGAGGGGAGACCCAGGCCCTCCTCGCGGATCTGGTGACACAGCGCGCACGAAACCCCGTCGATCGCCAGCGCGTGCAGTTCGTCGGCGGGGTCGGCGAACCCGTCGTCCAGGATCCGGATCTCGGCCTGGTGGACCCGGGCGGTGAAGTGCGCCATCGGCATGTGGCACCGGGCACAGGTTTCCTCGATCGTCGCGCGCAGATCCGGGTACTCGCCGATCTCGGCTCGCAGCGTTGCCTGCCAGTACGGGTCGCGGGCGGCGTTGGCCATCAGTGTGCCGCGCCACTCGGCCCCGATCGAGACGTCGGCGCCCTCATCGTCGGTCAGATTCTCGTGGCAGACGGCGCACGCCCCGGAGGCGGAGAAGTACAGGCCGCGATCGGTGGGCAGCGCCCGCCGTGGATCCCGGCCGCCGGCCTCGGCCGTCGGCGTCGAGGCGGGCGTCGCCGTGGGGGGCGGGGTGCGCGTGGGGCGCGCCGGGCCGGTGACGGTCTCGCCCGGAGTCGCCGCGGCTCCCGAGCAGGCAGCCAGCAGCAGAACGGAGAAGAATGCGATTCGTTTCATGTCGTCGGGGAGGTCAGATCAGGAAGGCGCCGTTCTGATACAGGCGCTCGCCGTCCACCAGAATTTCCGAGTCGCGGCGCATGTCGCACAACATGTCCCAATGGATCGCCGAGCGATTCTGGCTTCCGGTGTCGGGGTAGCCCGCGCCGACGGCCAGGTGGATCGTCCCGCCGATCTTCTCGTCGAGCAGGATGTTGCGCGTCAGAGTTTGCAGCGAAGGGTTGGTGCCGATCCCGAACTCACCCAGGAAGCGGGCCCCGGGGTCGGTGTGAAGCATCTGCTCCAGGTAGGCCTGATCCTTGGCCGCCGACCAGCGCACCACCTGCCCCTGTTCGAAGGTGAGTTCGACCCCTTCGACCTCGCGGCCCTTGTAGACCAGCGGAAATCGAAACCGAACCCAGCCCTCGGCCGACAACTCGACCGGCCCGGTAAACACCTCGCCGTCGGGCATGTTGTGGGTGCCGCACGAATTCAGGAAGGTGCGACCCTCGACCGACAGGCGCAGGTCGCAGTCCGGGCCGCGCAGCTCGAGCTGCCGGCCGCGGTTGAGGGCCTGGACCCAGCCCTCCTGGCGATCGGCCACGCCGCGCCAGTGGCCGATCGGGTCCCCGTCTCCTTCCACGTGGCAGCCGCCATAAACGTAGTCTTCGAACTCGCGCAGACACATCTCGGCGTCCTGCGCGTGGCCGGCGGTGGGGAAGATCGTCGTGACCCAGCGAAACTCGCCCCGCGCCCCCCGGTCGACCTGGGAGTGCAGCAACCCCTCAACCGCCTTCTGACGGCGGGTGGCGCGGCTGCGGTCCGACCGCATCAGGTGTCGGGTGTTCGACGACGAGTAGATCCGGATGCGGGAATCGAACTCCCGGTAGGCCAGCTCGTGGAACAGCGGTGGGTGATCGATCTGCTCGTCGGACGCCAGGCGCAGGAAGCTGTCGTCGAGCCCGGTATACGTATCCATGCCCGCCAGCGCGATCGACAGGAATGGATGGGCGCCGGCCTCCAGCGCCCGTTCAAACAGGGCCCGGACCAGAGGCTCGGCGGCGGTCTCGGCCTCGATCAGCACCCGCTGCCCGGGTTGCAGCGCAGCCGAGTATCCGACCAGGAGCGTCGCCATTCGTTCGGTGCGGGGATCGGTCATGGGAGTCGAGCGGCGGATTGTATCACCGGAGACCTAGGACGCCGGCCCGGCCACACTGAAGAAAGCGTTCGAGCCGTGGGAGACACAGGCCGTCAGCCGTTGGAACCACACCTGGAACTGCGGGTCGCGGAACATGCTGCGCCGATGGTCGTCCCACTCTTTGAGGTCGCGGGTCTCGACCTCGATCATCACGTTGAACAAATGCCCGGTCAGTTCGCTCAGCAGGCGCGGCCGCCGGCCCACACCCTGGTCTTCGAGCATGGCTCCGTACGACCGCAGCAGGTCGAGCGCTTCCGGCACGCGCCACTCCAGAGCTCGAAAGCAGCTGCGCACCACCACCACCCCGGGTGCGGACCAGCCACCATTCGGCTGCTCGACCCGCAGGTACTCCCGGTGTCCGTTGCTGATCAACTGCGACACCGGCCGGAACCACTCCTGGTAGCCCGGATCCTCCGCCAGACCGGCCATGGCGCCTTCCCACTGGTCGACCGAAACCACGTGCCGGGAGACCACCAGGTTGAACATGTCGCCGGACAAATCGGTCAGCAGTTCGAGGCCGGCAGCGGCCGGATGTCCTCCTTTCTCCTTGGCCAGGCGCGTCCAATGGCTGACGGCCTGGTCGATCCGACCGAACTTGATCTGATACGCCTCCCTGACCTGAATCATGGATCCCTCACTCCTGACTCGCTCCTCCGTCCGGCATTATAGACTGCGGTGGTCGAGCCGCCTCGATCCACGCTGCGCCGGTCAGGCGCATCAGCGCCTCTACCGGGAGGCGGACGTCGAGGCCGCGTCGGCCGGCGCTGACCACGATCTGGTCGAGCGCCGATGCGCGCCGGTCAAGGTACACGGGCCAGCGCCGGTGGGTGAGCGCCAGGGCCGAGATCCCGCCTGCCTGGAGCCCGGTCAGGCGCTCGGCCTGCGCCCGGCTGGCCATCTCCACACGCTTCGACGACAACCCACGGGCCAGCTGCTTGAGGTCCAGTTCGGCGTCGGCCGGCGCCAGCACCAGCGCCGGCCGGCCGGGTGGTGGATCGACCAGGATCACCAGAAGTTCTTGAACACCTGAAGCGCCGGTAGGCCAAGGTGCTCGGCCACCCCACGGGCATCGTGGATCGAATCGGGAAAGTCGATCCGATCGTAGGCGACGCGGTTCGAATCGAGCAGCCGCAAAGCCTGGGTCCTGGCGGTTCGCCTTCCGCTCACGCCGCACCCTGCATCTCCCCGACCGCCCTGCGGGCGATTTCGACCGCGAAATTCGTCCCGCGGTCCCAGGGGTACACCTGGCTCATGCTGGCCAGCCACAGGCCTGACATCGGCGTCCGTAGGGCCGGAATCGCGTGCGAATGGTTGATCGGGGGGATCGGCTGCGCATAGGGGGTGCGGAACAGCCAGCTTTCCCTAACCCAGGAGGGGTCGAACTCGGGATTCACCCGGGTCAGCGACGGCAGGAACCGTTCCAGCAACTGCTCCTTCGACAGCGCAAAGTACTCGTGCTCGGGGTCGAGGTAGTCGCCCAGGTAGACGATATGGTCGCCCCCGAAGTTCTCCGGAGCAAGGAAGTTGGTGTGCTCGACCAGCGCCAGGAAGGGGAACCCGGCCGCCTTGGGAAGGTTGTGCCAGTAAACCCGCTGCTCCGACAGCCGCCGGCGCAAAGCCAGGACCATCACCACCGCCCCCATCGACCGCAGGGACCGGAGACCGGCCAGGTACTCGGGGGGCAGCGCGGGCGCCAGGCGCGCCAGGAGCGCCGGCGAGGTGGTCACCAGGCATTGATCGAATTCGGCCGGGCCGCTCGCAGCCAGGATCCGCAGCCCACGCCCAGGCGCCGGTTCAATCCGGTCGACCCGAGTGCCCAGTCGGATCTCCGCGCCCTGCCGGACGACTTCCGCCGCCAGCGCTTCAAGAAACCCCTGAAAACCCCCGACGAACGTGCCCAGCCGGGGCGTGCGGGCCTTCACCCGCGCCCAGAACCAGGCCATGTTGACCTCGCGATAGTGCGGCCCGAACTTCCCTTCCAGCAGAGGCTGCCACAGCAGGCGGTAGGTACGGCGCCCCATCCACCGGTCCAGCCACGCATGTGCCGTTGTCTTCTCAAAGGGTTGCCATCGGGGAGAGGCCAGCAAGACCATTGCCGCCAGTCCGTAGCGGAGCTTGTCAAGGGGTCCCAGGCCAGGGAATTGCAGCAGGTGAAGGCCGCGGGCCAGGAGGCCGGCGCCCGGCAGGCGATCGATCCGTTCGCCGCCCGGCAGCACGTCCGACAGAGGCGCGTCCAGGCTGTGAAAGCGGCCCTGGTGGTAGACCGCCGTCCTGGGCCAGGGGAAGAGGACACGGTCGCGCCAGCCCAGCTCGTCGATCAGACCCAGGATCGATTTGTCGCTGGCGAACCAATGGTGGTAGTAGCGCTCGACCGACCACTGCCAGCGTGCGTCTCGGAATCCCGCCGCCAACCCACCCACGTGGTCATCGGCCTCATAGACCACCACGCTCCGGCCGCGGCGCGCCAGGTCGTACGCGGCCGCCAACCCGCCGGCGCCGGCTCCAATCACCGCGACCCTCACCCGGCCTCCTCCTGACGCACCGACATTCGCGCTGTGCGCAGATCCAGACCGGTGCGCACCATATACCAGCCACCCAGCAGCGTGACCGGAAGCCACAGGGCGGCGTGTAGAACGAAGGTGTACCCGGCGGCGACGTCGGCCGGCACACCGTAGGCCTGCAGGACGGCGATCCCCGGCGCGTCGAAGGTGCCGACGTAGCCCGGCGCCGACGGCAAGGTGGTCGCCAGGTTGACGATACCGTTCATCAGCATCAGGGCAAAGAAGCTGACGGTGAATGGGAAGGCATGCATCACGAACCAGTACTTGACCGTTTCCATCAACCAGATACCGATCGAAGTCAGCAGCACCATGCCCACATCTACGGGCGAACGCAGCGCCCGCAGGCCGATCAGGAACTGGTCGAACAGGTCGGCGGCGCGCCCGTGGAAGCGGGAAGGCACAAGACGGTCAATAGCCCGCCGCGCCAGGCCCCCGGCCCGGACGGGGAAGAGCGCCAGGAGCAAGAACACCAGGCTTGCTCCCAGGAACACCACGGCGCCGACCAGCGCCAGAGTTTGCACTCCCGAGCCGGCGGACGATCCCCGGCCGAGCACGGCCAGCTGCCGCAGATCGAGGAAAACGAAGCCCAGCATCACGATCCCGTCGAACGCCCGCTCCACCAGGATGGTGGCCAGGCCGGCCGAGAGGGAAACCGCCTTCTCTCGCTTGAGCAGGACGATCCGCAGAATCTCCCCGGCCCGGGCGGGAAAGACGTTGTTGCCGAAATAGCCGATGGTGACGATCGGGAACAGGTCGCGGGTGGGGAAGCGGCCCAGGGGACGGAGCAGGTAGTGCCAGCGCCAGGCCCGGATGCCCAGGCCGACGAAGTAGGCCGCCACGCCGGGGATCAGCCAGCCGTAGCGGGCCTCCCCCAGGGTGCGGACGACTTCGGCCCACTGCAGATTGCGAGCGGCCACGGCCAGAAAGACTAGACTGATCGCCAGGCCCAGCCAGAACTGCCAGCGGCGCACGTCGTCTCCAAACAACCGGCGGGGCTCGTGCACCCCGCCGGCCGTCATTCTACCATCGCAGGAAACGAAAACCGGGCGCCGCCTGTCGCTAAGCGTCGCCCGGCTCGGATCGACAATCCGGGATCAGTCGGCGGCGGCCATCACCGGGAGCATGCCCTCCAGGATTCGCTCAAGCGCCATGCTGTGGCTGCAAACCCCGCGAGTCAGGAAGAAATCACAATCACACTTCCACGAGCCGTCGGCGAACGCGACCGTGTGGGGATTGTTCTCGCCGTCGAAGGTGGCCCGGAACGACTCGAAGTGGATCCGGGTCCGCTCTTCGGCGTAGCGTTTGGCCTTCTCAATCTTGCCGATCATCCCGTAATCCATGGCAACTCCTCTCCCAACCAGGGGAAACAAAAAGGCACGCAGGTTAGCTGTCTGCGTGCCCAAGGGCGGCGTGTCGAATGGTGGGTGCGGCAACCCGCATGGCGGGGTCCCTCCTCTTCGTAGGGCAAAGTATAGCCCGCCGCACCCGGTGAGTTAACGGGCGAGTTCCCTACGGCAGTTCTTCGCGGACCAGGCCGGTGGGCGGCGCTTCGGTGGTCCCGCTCGGGTTTCCCTTGCCTCGATGCCACCGATGGAAGGAGGCGTGGCGCTGGTCGGGATTCCGGCTGCCGCACGTCTGGGAGAACCCGGTGTTGGGCGATTTGAACCCGGAAGGCCGAAATTCGGGCGGTCGGGGATCAACCCCCGATGTACGACATCTCAACCCGGTTGAGGCCGTCGGTGGCCTGGCTGCGGAGCTCGGAATAGCGGTCGTCGCGGCCGCGCCACAGGGCGGCCAGGCGCTCGCTGATGACCGCGTCGTCCGCCCCCGAACGCAGTTGTCCGCGCAGGTCGAAGCCGAATGCGGCGAACAGGCACAGGTACACCTGCCCATCGGCCGAAAGGCGGGCCCGGGTGCAGTCGCCGCAGAACGGCTGGCTGACGGAAGCGATCAGGCCGATCTCCCCTGCGCCGTCGCGGTAGCGGTACCGGTTGGCGACTTCGCCCCGGTAGTTCGGCTCCACCGGCTCCAGCGGGTAGGCGGCGTCGATCTGCCGCAGCAATTCGGCCACCGGCACAACCTGGTCGAGCCGCCAGCCGTTGGTCGTTCCGACGTCCATGAACTCGATGAAGCGCAGGATGATGCCGGTGCCCCGGAATTGCTCGGCCATCGGCAGAATTGAGTGCTGGTTGATCCCCCGCTTGACCACCATATTGACCTTGATCGGAGTCGAGTCCGGCAGCAGCCGCCGCTTCAATCCCTTCCAGCACGCGCGCCACCGGGAAATCGACGTCGTTCATCTTCATGAACGTCTCATCATCGAGGGCGTCCAGGCTCACCGAAACCCGGTGCAGTCCGGCTTGCCGCAAGTTGGCGGCGCGGGCGGCCAGCAGGGACCCATTGGTGGTGAGGGTGAGCTCGAGCCCCGGCAGGCCGGCCAACATCGCCACCAGAGTCTCGAGTTCGCGCCGCAGCAGGGGCTCGCCCCCGGTCAGGCGCACCTTGTGGACACCGAGTCCGGCGAACAGGCGGGTGGCGCGCTCGATCTCCTCGAAGCTGAGCAGGCTCTCCCGGGGAAGGAACTCGTAGTCGCGCCCGAAGATCTCCTTGGGCATGCAGTACACGCAGCGGAAATTGCATCGGTCCGTGACCGAGATGCGCAGATCGCGCACAGGGCGCTGCAGGGTGTCGACGGGTTGCTCCATAGGCGAAGTCGTCTTGTCATCCTAACATAGCGCCTCCTCCCCAACAAGCTGGAGGCAGTGTGGGAGCCGGGATCGGGCCGGCGGGTATAATCCCGACCTGCCGTCGATCTGCATCGGCGAGCGGGAGAGTCCATGGGCGACGACGATCGCAGGCTGGTTCCATCCGATGGGGGCGGCTTCATGGGAGAGATCAGCTTCCGCCTGAAGCTGATCCTGCGCCTGCTGCGAGACCGCAGGGTCAGCCCTCTGCTCAAGTTGCTCCCGGTCGGGGCGGTGGCCTACCTGTTCGTGCCCGATCTGGCCATCGGCCCGTTCGACGACGCCGCCGTGGTCTGGCTGGGAAGTGTGTTGTTCGTCGAGCTCTGCCCGGCCCATCTCGTGCAGGAACACACCGACGACTTGCGGTCTGTGGTGGAGGCCGACTGGCGGGAAGCCGACCCCGAACCGCCCGAGTTGAACAGCGGCGAACCCCCGGAATCATAAGCGGGCCGCCAGGCCCGCTCTCCTTTTCCGGGATCCAATCGCGCTAGTCGGTCGGCGAGAACCGCGGAGCGCCGGATCCTCCGACCGCCTCCAGGGGAACCACCACCTGCGCCGGCGAGCGCTCCACCACGCCGGTCAGATCGTAGGGCAAGGCGCCGGTCACGCGAACCGGGACGATCTCGCCGGCCGGCACTTCCCCCTCCACGATCACCATCCCATCGATTTCGGGAGCATCGCGGTAGGAGCGCCCGAAAGTCAGTCCCTTGTCGGATCCTTCGGCCAGCACCGGCAGAACGCGCCCCAGGAAGCCGCGGTTGACTTCCAGGGAGATCTGTTGCTGCCGCTCCATCAGGCGCTGACGGCGTTGCTCCTTCACCTCCTCCGGTACCGGGTCGCCCAGGGGTTCACTGGCGGTGCCCGGTTCGAAGGAGAAGGGGAACACCCCCACCCGGTCGAAGCGCATCGAACCGACGAAGCCCAGCAGGTGTTCGAACTCGGCCTCGCTCTCGCCCGGATAGCCCACGATAAACGTAGTGCGCAGAGCCATGCCGGGCATCGCCTGGCGCATCCGCTCGAGAGTTCGTGTGACGGCCTGCATGTTGGACGGACGGCGCATACGACGCAACACGTCGGGGTGGGCATGCTGGAGCGGCATGTCCAGGTAGGGGATCAGCCGTTCTTCGGACGCCATCAGGTCGATCAAGGCCGGACGGACGGCGCCCGGATACGCGTACAGCAAGCGGATCCAGTCGATGCCGGGCGCGGCTTCCAACAACTCCTGCAGCAACCCGGCCAGCCCGTCGCGCAGCCCCAGATCGTGCCCGTAATCGGTGGAGTCTTGCGCGATCAAGATCAACTCCCGCACCCCGTGGGCCTCCAGCATGCGGGCTTCGGCCAGGATGGATTCCGTCGGGCGACTGACCGCCGTGCCCTTGATGGCGGGAATGGCGCAGAAGGCGCAAGGCCGGCGGCAGCCGTCGGCGATCTTGAGATAGGCGCTGGCTCCCTGCAATGCCACGCGCGCCACGCCGCGTTCGTCGCTGCCCACCGTGGCGATCTCGGGCAGGTCGTAGCGCGGCAGCCGGGACGACCCGTCGCGCAGAGCGTGCACCAACTCAACGATGTCCATCCATCGGCGGGTTCCGAGCAGGCCATCCACCCCCGGCACCTGCGCCTGCACTTCCGCCCCGTAGCGCTGCGTCAGACAACCGGCGGCGATCAGCATCTGGCCGGGGCGCTTGCCCTCGGCCAGGCGACGCAGCTGGTCGATCGACTCCTGGCGGGCCGGCGCGATGAAACCGCAGGTGTTGACAATCAGCACGTCGGCCGTGGACGGATCAGGGTCCGCGCGCAAACCGTCGCGCAGCAGGAGCGAGGCCATCGACTCCGAATCGACTGTGTTCTTGGCGCACCCCAGCGACACCAGGTGGAACCGCAGCCTGGTTGGCTGCGCCACCTCGCCCTGGCCAGTGGTCCGGTTCATCCGGTGCCTCCGGGCGCGGCGGTCGGGCGCGGCGTCGCGGAAGGCGGCGGGGTCACCGTCGGCGTAGGGGAAGACGTAGGAGTTGGGGTGATCGGGCCGTCGCCGGTCCACAGGCGAGTAACGACTTCGTCGAGACCGCCCAGCGAGCCCAGGTCCTGCCCGTTCCAGCTCACCCGGAAGGCGGCGCCGTTGCCGGTGGAGACTTCGATCACGTCGGCGGCGGACAGGTCGAGGATCGCGCCCGGTTCCACCCGACCGTTGTAGCGCTCCCTGCCGTCGACCAGGGCCCTTACCCAGGCCCGCTGCACGACCAGCAGGCGGACGTTCACCTGTCCTGATGGAAGGATGAGTGGGGGAAGGGTAGGCACGGAGGTGGGTTGGTCGCCGGCCGGCGCAGGCGGAAGCGAGCCTTCCACGGCTGGCGGCGTATTCGACGGGGTGGCTGTGGGGATGAGCAGGGGCGAGCTTTCCCCGGCCGGTGCGGCCGCCGCCCGCAAGGAGGCCATGGCCCGCCCTCCACCCCAAACCAGCAGGGCCAGGGTTCCCAGGGCGATCACGGCCGCCACCAGCAGGTCGGTCGAGAGCCAGCCGGATTTCCGCACCCGGACCGCGGCCGGTTGGGTCCGCCGGGGACCGGTCGGAGGGCGAGTCTCGGGGTCGCCGCGCTGCTCTCGCAGCAGGCGTTCCGAGTCCAGTCCCAGATAATCGGCGTAGTTCCGCAGGAAGCCGCGCACCTGCACCTGCGACGGCAAGTGGTCGAAGTTGTCCTGTTCCAGAGCCGCCAGATGCTGGCTGCGAATGCGGGTGGTGCGCTCGGCTTCTTCAAGGGTCAGCCCGAGGCGCTCGCGCGCTTGGCGCAGCCGATCGCCGATGGTCTGCATGTCGCCGCCGGGCCCGATGCCGGGAGTCGGCTACTCCGCTTCGGTGGTGACCGCGCTGGGTTCCGCCCTGTCGTCGACGTCTTCGGCGGCGGTCTCGATTTCGGCCTCGGGCCGTGCTTCGGCCTCCCGGGCGGCCTTTTCCTCCGCCTCGAGGGCCTCGCGCAGCTCGTCGAAGGCTTCGGCCTCGGCCGTCGGCGCGGTCTGGTACGCCGATTTCGACCGGTTCGCCTTCTCGGTGGACTACGACGGTGAACGTCGGCACCAGGTCGATCGTCAGACGCAGGCGGGCGGTGTGGACCCCCAGGGTCTTGACCGGCTGGCTGTCGATCTGCCGGCGATCGACCTTCAGTCCGCTCTCCCGCTCGATGGCCTCGGCCAACATCCCGGTGGTGATCGATCCGTAGAGTTTCCCGGTCTCGCCGGCCTTGGCCGGAAACACCAGCTTCAGTCCATTGATCTGCTGCGCCACGCCGCCCAGCTCCTGGTTGAGCTGAGCCCGCCGCAACTCGGCAGCGGAACGAATCCGGTCGGCCTGGCGGACCGCCCCCGGGGTGGCCAGGATCGCCAGGCCCTTGGGGAGCAGATAGTTCCGGCCGTAGCCATCGGCGACCTTCTTGACGTCGCCCGCCCGACCCAGCTTGTAGACGTCTTTCAAGAGGAGGACACGCATGGAGTCAAGCCCTTTCCTAGCAAGAGATCGACGTCCTTCGACTGGCTCAGGACGTCGGCGGGCGAAGGGTACAACGCCCGGCAGGGAGATGCTACCAGCCTCGGAGGTTTCCGTCAAAGCCGCCTGCCGGGCCGCAGGCACCCTGGGCCGCTAGATGTCGTGGTGCCTGACCTTCTCCATCACGATCCCATCCTCTCCGTCGCTGTAGTAGCTGCGCAGGCGATCCACCTCGAGATAACCGGCGGTATCGTACAGCCGGCGGGCGGGGAGGTTCGATGGCCGCAGGGTCAGGCGCACCGTGGGGGTTTCCAGTTCGGCTTCGCAAGCGCGCAACAATCTGGCCCCCACCCCGCGCCCCTGGCAGGCCGGGTGGACACCGATCGACGCCACCCATCCGACCCCCTGCGAGCGCCGCCTGTCTCCGATCACAAACCCGACCATGGCAGACCCGTTGGACCCCAGCCCGGATTCGGCTCGAGGCCCGCCGCCGTTCCCGGCCAGCGCTTTGAGCCGCACGGTTTCGGGGAAGGTCAGCGCCGCCAGGACGTCCATCCAGGGCCACGGATCGCGCTCGAAACAGGCGCGCTCCAGGGCCATCAGGTCGCGGAAATCGCGCCAGGTGGCGGCGACGATCGAGGTCAGGATCGGCTCGGAAACCGGCATGGCTCAGTTCGACCGGAGGCGGGCGGAAGAGCCGCCCGCCTCCGGCACGGGTCCCAGGGGTCTCAGGATTTCCCGGACACGCTCTTGCCGAAAGTCTCGAGCAGGCGGGTGAACTCCATCGGGAAGATCCACTTGGTCGAAGCGCCGGCGGCCATGTCCTTGAGCGCTTCGAAGTACTGCAGGGTCAACGTGTTCTGGTCGACGGTCTTGGCGACTTTGAAGATGCGGTCGAGCGCCGCAGCATAGCCTTCGGCTCGCAGGTTTTGCGCTTCACGCTCGCCCTGCGCCACCTGGATGCGCGCTTCCTTCTCGCCTTCGGCGCGCAGGATGGCGGCGCGCTTCTCGCCCTCGGCCACATTGACGGCCGCTTCGCGCGCCCCGGTCGAACTCGGTGACCACCGCCCGCCGCACACGCTCAGCGGTCATCTGCCGGTTCATGGCGTCCTGCACTTCGCGCGGCGGGATGATCTCACGGATCTCGACGTTGGTCACCTTGACGCCCCAGCGCTCGGTGACCTCGTCGAGCTTGGAACGCAGCACCTGGTTGATGTGATCGCGCTGGGACAGTACGTCGTCCAGCGGGATGCCTCCGATCACCGAACGCAGCGTGGTCGTGGCCATACCCTGGGCGGCCGCTTCGAAACTGCCGACCTGGAGCACCGTCTGGATCGCATGGACGACCTTGTAGTACCAGATGAAGTCGATGGCGATCGGGGCGTTGTCGGACGTAATCGAAGTCTGATGCGGTATCTCGCGCAATTGCTCGCGCAGATCGACCTTCACGCCGCGGTCGATGAACGGCCACAGGATGACGATCCCCGGGCCCTTCTCCCCGATGGAGCGGCCGAAGCGGAAGACCACCAGCCGTTCGTATTCCTGGACGATGCGGATGGCGCTGAACAGCAGCATCATCCCGACCAGGACGACGGCGACGACAAGGCACAGGGCGACTGAAATCTCCGACATGTTCTCCCTCCGGGGCGCTATCCGTCCGCCGGCTCGACCTCGACCACCAGACCCTCCAGGCCGCGGACGCGTACCACCGTCCCCGGCGGGATGGCCTGGTCAGATCGAGCCGACCACAGTTCGCCTCCCACGTAAACCGTTCCGCTGCGGTGCACTGTCGAACGGGCCTCACCCACCTGGCCGACCACCGTCTGGGCGTCGACCGTGGGCGGGGCCGACTGGACTTCGATGCCGCGCCGAACCCCGTAGTAGAAGATCCCTACCGTGGCTGCGGTCATCACGATCGCCAGCAGCGGCTGCACCGCCGGGCCGCCACCGGGCCGTTCATACAGGAAGATCGAACCCAGACTGACGAGCAGGGCCGACCCGAGCAACCACGGGCCGGCCTGTCGCCGACGCCACAGGGAGACGATGAAGGCCGCCAGGCCGAGTGCCAGGGGCAGGAAGGCCCACAGATTGACCGGCCAGAGCATCATCCCGACCCCGGCGATCGCCAGCAAGACCAGGCTCCCGGCTTCCAGCATGCCGGTGCCGGGCGTGGCCAGGGCCATGGCCGCAGACCATAGTCCAAGGACAAGGCCCAGGTAGTAGATGTTGGGCAACCAGGCGGCGCCAGATGAGATCATGGGGTCACCTTCCGATCCGGATCCTCCTCGATTTCATGCCGGGTCCCCCGCCGGCCAGCCGACATTCGGCCGACAAGCCCCCGCCGACCGCCTGATCACCCGGGCGGCGCTTCTGCCACCGGCGGGCTAGAGGGCCTTCTCGTAAACCCGGTAGGTCTTGTAGCGCGATCCCCCCAGCATTTCCGCCGAACGCAACACCATCTCGTTCGATTCCAGCAGCCAGCTCATCTCGACGGCCCGGTACCCCTTGCGCATCGCCCGCTCGAGCGTGTGGAAGTACATCATAGCGTCCACACCCGTGCCGCGATACTCGGGCAGTACGCCCAGAGCGAAGCCGCGAATCCATTTGACCCGGCGTCGGACCTTCCAGTGCCATAGCAGCTTGGCCATCGTCCACCACTCGGGCGTACTCGGCCGCGGATAGGCCTTGTGCAACGGCGCGTTCAAGTCCGGCAGGGTCAGCCCGAAGCCGACCGTCTCCCCGTTCTTCTCCGCCACCACCACCAGATCCGGGTCGATGATCGACTTCAACTGCTCCCCCAACTTCTCGATCTCAGGGTCGGTCATGGGAACGAAGCCCCAGTTGCGGGCCCACGAGCGGTTGTAGAGCACCTTGACGCGCTCGACCTCCTCGTCGAAGTGCTTCATGTCGATCGAGCGGACGGTAAACCGGCCGCGGCGCTTCATCGCCGAGATCACCCGCAGCAGCTTGGGCGGGGGGCCGCCCTGGTCGTTCAGTTCGTCCAGGCTGGCGCGGTAGGCCAACAGGTCCTGCGCCTTGTGGAACCCGGCGGCCTCGATGAAGTCGGCATAGTACCGCGGGTTGTAGGTCATCAGAATGCGGGGCGTGTCGTCGAAGCCGTCGACCAGCAGGCCGACCTCGTCGTTGGTGGAGAACTGAGCCGGCCCCAGGATCGAGCTGTGTCCCGCCCGGCGCGCCCAGCCGACGGCCGTCTCCAGCAGAGCGGCGGCCGCCGGCGGGTCGTTCAGGACTTCGAAGAAGCCGAACCACCCGACATTGGTCTCGTGAAAAGAGTTGTACTGGTCATTGCTGAAGGCGGCGATCGTTCCCACCACCTGGTCGCCCCGCCGCGCCAGGAAGAACTGCACCCGGGCGTGTTGAAAGAAGGGATTGCGCGCCGGGTCGGTGAACTCCTTGCGCTCGGAGAGCAGCGGGGGCACCCAGTACGGGTTGTCGCGGTAGACCGTCCAGGGAAAAGTCAGCAGCGCCATGCGTTCCGCTTCGCTGGAGACGGGATCGACGCGCAACTCTCGCATGCAGATACTCCTGCGGCGAGGGGATTATACAGCCCCCAGGCGCCCGATGGTATGATTCCGGCTGCGGCGCGCGCTTGCGATGGTGTCCATGGCCCTTGCGCTCGGTTGCCTGATCGGCCTGGGGTGGATCGCCGTACGTCGCGACGACGAGGCCGGCGCCTTCCCGGCGGCCCTGGCGGCGCTGGCGGGCGGTCTGATCGGAGCGCGGCTCGGCTTCGTCGCGGTCCATCTTCCATATTTCCAGGCGCGCCCGATGGAAATCGCCTGGGTCTGGGTCGGAGGTCTGAGCGCCTCCGGTGGGGCGCTGGGAGGCCTCGCCGGCATCGCCCTGGCGGCGGCCTTCCGGCGCAAGAAACTGCTTCCGCTCGCCGACCGACTGGCGACGCCGTCGTTGGCGGTGGCGCTGGCGGCCTGGATCGGCACCACCCTCGACGGGTCCGTCTACGGAGTGAGCGTGGTCCCCAACCCGCTGTCCCCACCGGTTCCCGACATCTTTGGCCGGATCCTTCCCCGCTGGCCGACCGCGACGGCGGGCCTGCTGGCCACCGGCTTGCTCCTGGCGGGCCTGCTGGCGATGGAAGCGCGTTCCTGGCCGTCTGGCCTGCGGGCCGCGGCCGCACTCGGCGGTCTTGCGGTGATCAGTCTGGGCCTCAGCTTCACCCGGGCCGATCCCGCGCTGCTTGTCTTCGGCCTGCGGGTCGAAGCCGCGGCGATGGGGCTGGTGCTGGCGGCGGCCGCATGCCTGGCCGGGTGGTCGCTGCGCTCGGCGCGGGTCGAGGCGAATTCATGAACCCTTTCCGGCTGGCCCTGGCGCAAACGGATGTCGTCCTGGGGGATCTGTCGGCGAACCTCGAGGCACATCTGGAGACCATGGCCCAGGCACGCCGCCAGGGCGCCGATCTGGTGGTCTTCCCCGAGTTGTCCCTCACAGGCTACATGCTGAAAGATCTGGCCGACGAGGTGGCGATCCGATCGACGTCGTCCGACAAGATCTTCCGCCGCCTGCTAACGGCCAGCCGCAAAGTCGACGCGGTGGTCGGGTTCGTCGAACGCGACGAGCGAGATCGGCTGTTCATCGCCTCGGCCTACCTCTCCGGCGGGGAGATGGTCCACCTCCATCGCAAGCTCTACCTGCCTACCTACGGCCTGTTCCAGGACGCTCGCTTCTTCGATCAGGGCGAGTTGGTGCGCGCCTTCGACACCCGCTTCGGCCGCTTCGGCCTGCTGATCTGCGAGGACTTCTGGCACGTGTCGCCACCTTACCTGCTGTGGCTCGATGGGGCGGAACTCCTGCTGCTGGTCTCGGCCTCCCCTGGCCGCGGGCTGGGCGACGACTCGCGGTTGGAAACCGCCCGCTGGGTGGAACACATCGGCCAGGCCTACGCCAGCTTGTTCACCGTCTTCGTGGCCCAGACCAATCGGATCGGTTTCGAGGACGGGCTGGTGTACTGGGGCGGCGCCAGTGTCGTGGCTCCCGACGGGCGACGTCTGGCCCAGGCCCCGGACTTCGAGGAGTCGCTGCTGGTGGCGGAGATCGACCCGGATCTGCTCCAGCGGGCCCGCCTGCGTCTCCCTCTGCTGCGCGACGAACGCCCCGACCTGGTCCGTCGCGAGCTCGAACGACTGCTCCACCCGGACCGCCGATGAGCCAGGCCGCCTCGCCCCTGGCAATCGACACCGGCCTGGCCCGTCGCATCCTGGTGGCCTTCCTGCGCAAGGAGACCGAGCGCGCCGGGTTCCAGCGGGGACTGCTCGGGCTTTCAGGCGGCCTGGACTCGGCGGTCACCTGCTACCTGGCAGCCGAGGCCCTGGGCCCCGAGAACGTCATGGCCCTGCGCATGCCTTACGCCGAATCATCGCCCGACTCGATCGAAGACGCCGATGAAGTGATTCGCCAGACAGGGGTGCGGCAGGAGACCGTCCCGATCACCGCCATGGCCGAGCCGCTCCTGGCCACCATTCCGACCTCCCATCGGGTTCGGCGCGCCAACGTACTGGCTCGCCTGCGCATGATCGTGCTGTACGATCGCTCGGCCGACTTCCGAGCGCTGGTGTTGGGCACCAGCAACAAGAGTGAGTTGCTGCTCGGGTACACAACCATCTTCGGGAACTCGGCCTCGGCCATCAACCCGCTCGGCGATCTGTACAAGACCCAGGTGCGGCAACTGGCGGCCGACCTGGGCGTTCCGTCGCAGATCCTGGACAAACCTCCCTCGGCCGATCTGTGGCCCGGGCAGACCGACGAGGCCGAGCTGGGGCTGACCTACGCCGAAGCCGATGCCCTGATGGCCCTGCTCGTCGATGGGCGGTCGACGCCTGAAGCGTGTGTCGCCGCCGGCTTCCGTGCCGGCTTCGTTCGGGATGTGGTTGAGCGGATCCGGCGCAACCAGTACAAGCGCGTTCCACCGGTGATCGCCAAGCTGAGCAATCGTACGATCGGCTACGACTTCCTCTACCTGCGAGACTGGGGAACCTAACCCCGCGTCGGCGGTTCTGTCCCGCCGGCCCCCGCCACCGCCCGCCCTCGCCGCCGACCCCGTGCTCCGCCTTCCACCCGCACTGCGCCACCGCCGCTACCGCCTGCTGTGGGTTGGGCTGATGATATCGATCGCCGGCTCGCAGATGCAGATGGCGGCGATCCTGTGGCATGTCAACCAGATCACTCCCCTGCCGATCGCCCTGGGTGCGGTCGGGTTGGCCCGGATCGGCCCGGTGCTGCTGTTCTCGCTGTTCGCCGGTGTGGCGGCGGACGTCTGGAATCGCCGGCGGCTGATGATGATCACCCAGTCTGGCCTGACCCTGCTGGCCCTTGTGTTGGGATGGCTCACCCTGCGCGGCTCCGACAGTCTGGCGCTGATCTACGCCGTGGTGGCCGTGTCCGGCGCAGTCGCCACATTCGACCTGCCGGCCCGGCAGTCGCTGGTGCCGAATCTGGTGGCCTCCGAGGATCTCACCAACGCCTTCAGCATGAACGCCATCGCCTTCCAGATCGGCTCGGTGGTCGGGCCGGCCCTGGCCGGCCTGGTCCTGGCCACCGCCGGGATTGCCTGGTGCTACCTGATCAATGCCGCCACCTACCTGGCGGTGCTGGTGGCGCTGGCGGCGATGGGGCCGGTGGCCCAGGAGTTCGGCCCGCAGCGCCCGGGATCTGCGGCGCCCGGGCGTCCTGGTGGCCGCGGTGCGCGACGGCCTGCGCTTCGTGGTCGGGCAGCGCCTGATCTTCTCCAGCATGCTGCTGGACTTCTTCGCCACGTTCTTCTCCTCGGCCACGGCGCTCCTGCCGATCTTCGCCCGGCAGGTGTTGCGCGTGGGCGCCGTCGGCTATGGCTGGCTGGTGGCGGCGCCTGCGATCGGCGCCCTGGTCACGGCGCTGATCATTTCCACCCGGCGGATGATTCGCAATCAAGGGCGGCTCCTGATGTGGACCGTCGCCGGATTCGGTCTGGCGACGGTCGTCTTCGGACTGTCGCGCTGGTTCTGGCTGACCTTCCTGGCGCTGGTGGCCACCGGGGTGACCGACAACATCAGCACCATCATCCGCAACACCATCCGGCAGCTGCGCACCCCGGACGCCCTGCGCGGCCGAATGACCTCGGTCAACCAGATCTTCTTCATGGGCGGGCCCCAGCTGGGCGAACTGGAGGCCGGCCTGATTGCGCAGGCGCTCGGGCCGGCCGCCGCCGTGGTCAGCGGCGGGCTGGGCTGCCTGGTGGCGGTGGCCTGGACCTGGCGCCGCTATCCCGAGCTGCGACAGTACCGCGGCGACGAACCGGTCGCGGTGACGATGGCGGTATCGCCCTAGTGGGTTTCATCGGAACCGCAACCGGCACGGGGCCCGAACGATCTGCCCGCCCGGTGGTTGGATTGACCACCGGAGCGCCGGGGTGTAGATTCGTCGAGCCCTCCCGCAGGCAACCCCCATGAAGCGCGCCGTCAGCATCAGCATCGGATCGTCGCGACGAGACAAGGCGGTCGAGATCGACCTGCTCGGACAGCGCGTCCGCATCGAGCGCATCGGCACCGACGGTGATATGGCCAAGGCCGCCCGGCTGTTCGAAGAGCTCGACGGGCGGGTCGACGCGTTCGGGGTGGGCGGCGCCGACCTGGGGGTGCTGGTGGCCGGGCGCTTCTACCCGCTCCACCCGGTGCAGCGCATGGTGCGCGGGGTGCGCACCACTCCGATCGTCGATGGGGCCGGCTTGAAGAACACCATCGAAGCGGGCCTGGCGCAGTTCATCGATCAGCGCCTCGGGTCGGAGCTTGCCGGGCGTCGGGTCTTGATTACCAGCGGCGCCGACCGCTGGGGGATGAGCACCTCCTTCGCCTCGGCCGGCTACGAGTGCCTGTTTGGTGACTTGATGTTCGCCCTCGGTCTGCCGATCCCGCTCCGCTCCACCGGCGCCATTCGCCGCCTGGCTTCGGTGATCATGCCGATCGCAGGACGATTGCCCTTCGAGTGGATCTACCCGATCGGCGAGAAACAGGAACAGCGCCAGCCGAAGTGGGAGGACTCCTACGCCTGGGCGACGGTCATCGCCGGGGACGCCCACTACATCAAGCGCCACATGCCGTCCTTCCTCTCCGGCAAGCTGATCGCCACCAACACTACGACCGATGAAGATGTGGATCTGTTCCGCCGGGCCGGGGTGTCGTACCTGGTCACCTCCACCCCGCGCTACGAGGGCCGTTCCTTCGGAACCAACATGATGGAAGCGGCGCTGGTGGCCGCCGCCGGCCACGGCCGGCCGCTCACCCATCCCGAGCTGCGCGCGCTCCTGGCCGAGATCGGCCTGCAACCTCAGCTCCAGCGCCTGAATTGACCCCATCCACGCCCGGCCCCCTGCTGCGGAAGCGATTCGCCGAACACGCCTATGCGCTTGTGCGACAAATCCCGGCCGGCCGGGTGATGACCTACGGATCGGTGGCTGCCCACCTGCCCGAGCCGCCCCGAGTCGTCCCGTACGGCTACCGTCGTATCCGCGCCCGCTGGGTCGGCTACGCGATGGCAGCCGCGCCCGACGGGGTTCCGTGGCAGCGGGTGGTCAATGCCCAGGGGCGCATCAGCCCTCGTCCCGGCTTCGGGGCGAACGAGCAGAAGGCCCGCCTGCGCGACGAGGGAGTCCGCTTCCGTGGGGATGGGTCGATCGATCTCGATCGATTCGGCTGGGCGCCCGATGCCGTGGCCAAAGGCGGATGAGATGCAGGCCCTGCTGATGTGCGGCGCGGTTCCCAACCCCGACGACCCGCTCTACCCGTACACCCGGGGCGCCCCCAAGGCGTTGCTCGATGTGGCCGGTAAGCCGATGGCCCAGTGGGTGCTCGACGCGCTCAATCGCTCGGCGGCCGTCGAGGGCGTCATCGTGATCGGCCTCGGACCGGAAAGCGGGCTGTCCACGGGTAAGCCGGCGTCCTACCTCCCCGATCGGGGCGGCGCGGTGGCCAACGCGCTGGCGGGCACCCGGCGGGCCCTGGAGATCGCACCGGCCACCGAGCGGGTGCTGCTGACCTCGTGCGACGTCCCCGCGGTGACGTCCGAGATGATCGACTGGCGCATCCGCCAGGCCGAATCAGCCGACGCCGACTTCGACTACCTGGCCATCGAGCGAAGCGTGATGGAGAAGCGCTTCCCCGCCTCGCGGCGCACCTACACTCCACTGCGAGGGATGGCCGTGTGCGGGGGCGATATCAATGTAGTCCACATTCGGCTGACGGAGAATCTGCCTCTGCTCGAGCGGATGAACGCAGCCCGCAAGAACCCGTTCCGCATGGCGTCGCTGATCGGCTGGAACGTTCTGCTGCTCCTGCTGCTGCGCCAGATCACCCTGGAAAGCGGCGAACGGCTGATCAGCCGCAACCTGGGCGTCAAGACCCGCTTCCACCTGAGTCCGTACGCCGAGCTGGGGATGGACATCGACAAGCCCGGCCAACTCGAATTGCTGCGGGCCGATCTGGCTCGCAGATCCGGACGGGCCTGACGCGTGCAACGTCTCCTGGCCCACGACCACACGTGGACCGAGGCCCTGCGGCTGCGGGCCGAACATCGCCTCGGCCGCGTGCTGGCGGCCGTTCTGGCGCACTCGGGCGACTCATGGTTCTGGGCCGCCGGCCTGGCTGTCGTATTCTGGCGCGGCGAGCCGAACTCGAAGGTGTGGGCTTTCAGGCTCTTCGTCGCCATCGCCGGCCTGGCGGCCTCGGTGCTGCTGATCAAATTCGTCTTCCGTCGCCGTCGGCCGGAAGGCGAATGGGGAGGCCTGTACCGCCGCACCGATCCCCACTCGTTTCCCTCGGGCCATGCGGCGCGCGCCTTCCTGATCGCGGCGCTGGTGGCCGTCTGGGGCCCCGCCTGGCTGGCGCCGCTGGTGGTGGTCTGGGCCCCGCTGGTGGCCCTGGCCAGAGTGGCGATGGGCCTGCATTACGTCTCCGACGTCGTCGGAGGCGCGGCCTTCGGCCTGACGGCCGCCGCAGCCGCCAGCGCGATCCTCGGCTAATCTCGTCTCCCTTTCTATCGAGGCGATGCCGGGTCGGTCATGGCCAGCCTCTGGGGGCGAAGCAACGCAAGGCGCCCTCTCCCGACCGTCTTGCGCCAGGCATGGCAAGAATGCCGCGGCGACCATCGCCACGCTCAGGGCGCCTCGCAAGGACGAAGGCAGGCAGGAGCCCACTCAGGCTGAAGCCTGCGGTGACTCAGTTGGTCCTGTAGCAGGGCTGCTCTGTGTTGGAGGGTTTAGCCCGACGCGCCTTTGGCGTGGGCTAATCCGCACGGGGGATCCGACCGAGGTTAGGGGACTTGCCAGTCGCGGCCGAGAATGACCGCGACGTCCACCGGCGCGTCGGGATAGACCTGATTGAGGATCTGCCCCGGATCGAGCCCCAGCAACGAAGCCAGGTAGCGCACGGTATAAGGATAGCGGTCGTTGTACACGATGATCCGCGACACCTGGTAATCAAGCCGATCGGCGTTTCCGACCTCGATCACCTGAAGCCCTTGGTCGGTCAGATAATCGGAAGTCTGGGTCGCCAGCCCTTCCATCCCCGACCCGTTGCGTACCGCCAGACGGGCCCGCTCCTGGCGCGCTCCTTCGGCCGGATCCTCGATCGTCACGGATGGGCCTACGGCGCTGGTGTAGGTGAAGATCTCGTCGCGCAACTGCCGGATTCGATCCGGCACCGGCTTGAGGATCTCGGCCCCGTCGGGGAGCTTCTGGAACAACACCATTTCGGGCGGCGCGATCACGCCCCGCTGGATCGCCTTCTTGTCGATCTGCACCACCAGCAATCCGAGCGACACCATCTGATCGAACGACAGGTTGGTGCGGATTCCCTGCGACAGTTCTTGATAGAGCGCCGGGGCCCGGGTCAGCAGGGTCGGAATCATCTCGAAACCAAGCACCCGGTCGCGCACCGCCAGCACAACTTGCTGCTGGCGCTCGGCGCGGTCAAAGTCGCCGCCTTCCGTCTTGCGAGCCCGGGCATAGGCCAGCGTCTCCGGACCGTCGAGGTGGTAAGCCTTGGGCTCCAGCCATCGGCTCTTTCGGCCCAGGGGCGAGATCTTGACCCTCTCCGGGACCAGCACGTCGATCCCGCCGATCTCATCGATCATCCGCTCGAAGGCCGAGAACTCGATCACTGCGTAGTAATTCACCGGGACCCCGAGCAAACTCTCGACGGTCTTCATCGCCAGGGACGGCCCGCCCCCGGGAAGGTTGTAGCTCTCGCCCAGGAAATAGGCGGTGTTGATCCGGTTGTGCTCGAAGCCGGGGATCTCCACCCACAGGTCGCGCGGGATCGATAGCATTCCGGCGGTGCGCGCCACCGGGTCGACGGTAAACAGCATCATCGAGTCGGTGCGCGGCGCTCCGGCGCCCGTCTCCCAGTCGCGGTAATCCAGCCCCATCACCAGGATCGTGATCCGGTCGGTCCCGTTCCAGGGGATGGCGGTGGCCTGCACCGGCTGTACCTGGGGGGTCTCGCCGGGAGCCGAAGTGGGCAGACTCCCGCTGAACAGGAAAGGAGTCGGACCGGTGCCGGTCCACGCCGAAACCAGATCTCGCACCGTTCGGAATACCAGGAATCCCGAGAACAAGGCCCCGACGGCGAACGCCGCGCCCAGTGCGTACACCGCCCAGGTCGGGATTCCACCGCGGGCGTCCTTGTGGGTTGTCAGTCGCGAAGGCGCTCTTCCCATGGCCAAGCGGCGCATTCTATCACGCCAACTCTTCCCGGGCGGCGGAGGCCCATGCATCCAGCAGGCGATCCAGGGCCAGTTCCTGCTCGGCGTAGGCCCGTCCGAGGCGGGTGACGACCTCCACATCCGCCCCGGCGGCGTCGATCTGACGGGCCAGGTCGTGCAACGCGACCTCGGCCGCCTCCACCTCGCCCTCCAGCTTCAGCGCCTGGGGGTTCCGACGGCCCGAGGCCCCGCCCTTTCCGGCCACCCGCGTCCTCCGCTGGCGAGCTTCCTTCTTTTCGGTTCGGGCCTGCACGAAATCCCGATAGCCCCCGCGGAAGACCTCCAGGGAGCTCTCACCGGCCGAGATCGACCAGACCTGGGTCGCCAGGGCCTCCGCCAGGTAGCGGTCGTGGGTAGCCAGCAGCACCGTCTCCGGAAACGCTTGCAGGGCGCTCTGCAGAGCTTCCTGGGTGAGCAAGTCGAGGTTGTTGGTCGGTTCGTCGAGCAGCAGCAGGTTGGCTCCGGTGAGAGCCAGGCGGGCCAGGGCCAACCGCCTGCGTTCTCCCCCGCTCAATTGGGCGACCGTCTTCTCGGCATCGGCCGCCAGGCCAAAACGAGCCAACCACGACCGGAGTTCGCCTTCCTTCTTCTTCTCCGCTACCTGCTGCAACGTGGCAAGGACCCCCATCCCGGGATCGAGATCGGTCTCGGTCTGGCTCAGGTATCCGTTCCGAATTCCTGCGCCCATGCGAACTTCCCCGGCGCTTGGTTCGGCCTCCCCTACCAGGGTCCGCAGCAGACTGGTCTTCCCGGCACCGTTGGGGCCCAGCAGTGCGACGCATTCCCCCCGGTCCAGGGTCAGGTCGGGGATGGCCAGCATCGGCGTCCCATCCGAGGGGTGGCCGATCACCAATCCGGAGGTCTTGAGGATTGTCTCGCCACCCCTGCGACTCGCCGTGAGCTCGATGGACGGCCCGACGATCGAGTCCGGGCGATCGATGGCCTCCTGCTCCAGGAAGCGCTCCAACCGCTTGCGCCGCCCTTTGGCCTGCCGGGTGTTCTGGCCGGCGAGGTTGCGCCGGATGTAGTCTTCCTGCCGAGAACGGTACGCCTGTTGCGCGGCGTACGTCCGTTCCCGGTCCAGGTCGCGCTCCCGCTGCTGGCGAACGTAGGCGGTGTAGTCTCCGTGGTAGGTCGCCAGGCCTCCGGCCGATAATTCCCACACCAGATTCACACAGCGGTCGAGGAAGTAGCGATCATGCGACACGATCAGCGCCGTCCCCGACCAGTCGCGCAGCCAGGTTTCCAGCCACTCGATCCCATCCAGGTCGAGATGGTTGGTCGGCTCATCGAGCAGCAGCAGATCCGGGTCTTCCAGCAGCAGCCGCGCCAGGCCAACTCGGCTTCGTTCGCCCCCGGAGAGTTCGGACAGGCGCCGATCCCATAGATCGGCGCCGATCCCGAGGCCGCGCAGCACCTGGCGCAAGCGGCCCGGATAGGCATAGCCGCCCTGGCGCTCGAACAACTCCTGGAGAGGTCCGTAGGCAGCCAGCGCCTCCTCGGTGGTGCGCGGGTCGCCCATGGCCGCTTCCAGCCGGGCCAGTTTCTCTTCCGCCTGCCGCAGTCCTCCGAACGCCTCCAGGCAGAAATCCCAGACCGGCTGCGCCGGACGGGTGCCCGCTTCGAGAATCTCCTGGCCATCCTGGGGGAGATAGCCGATGCGCAGGCCCCGGGCGCGCTGGATCCCCCCGCGGTCGGGGCGCTCTCGTCCTGCCAGGATGGTCAGCAGGGTGGACTTGCCGACGCCGTTGGGTCCGACCAGGGCGGCGCGTGACTGATGGGCGACGGCCAGCGAGATGTCGTGGAAGACATCCTGCGCACCGTAGGCTTTTGCGAGATGACTGGCGCTGAGCAATGACATCGGGTCGTCGGGCGGATTATACCGACCGGAGTCCACGAACATCCCGCCGACGGAGGCGCGGCGAGATGGGTGGACTATAATGCCCAGCACCGCCTGGACCACCGGGAAACGTGTCGGATTCATCCTTCGCTCCCTATCGCAGCCTGCTGCTAGCGGCGATCGTGTTAGTCCTGATCGGCGGGCTGGGGCTCGTGCTGGTGTTGACCACGACCCTGCCCACGATCGGTCCGCGCTGGCTGTTCTTCGCATTTCTCACGACCGGAGTCACGGGTCTGGCGCTCCCCTTCGCCTGGTTGTTACACCGGCGCTTCGAGACCGCCCCTGCCGGAGAGGGCGTGCTGCTTCGGCGCGGGCTGGGGGTGGGGCTGTACGTAGCTCTCTGTACCTGGCTCCAGGTCAATCGGGCGCTGAATCTCAGCCTGGCCATGGCGATGGCCCTGGCGTTGCTGCTGACCGAGGCCCTGATTCGCGTCGTGGAACGCAGCCGGTGGAAGCCCGGCCGATGACCCTGCGCGACCTGCCTTCGATCGATTCCCTGCTGCAGCACCCCGACGGGGCGAGCCTGCGCCGGGAGATCGGCCACGAGCTGGCGGTCGAAGCGCTGCGCCTCGAAGTGGAGCGCGCTCGGGCAGCGCTTGGCCAGGGCCAGGCTCCACCTGCGCCGCCCGATCTGATCCGCCAAGCACGGCGCTGGGCATCGGACCGGGTTGCGCCAGGACTGCGGCCCGTGATCAACGCCTCCGGGGTGATCCTGCACACCAACCTCGGCCGGGCTGTCCTCAGCCGATCGGCCCAACAGGCCTTGCTGGCGGCCGCCGCCGGGTATTCGACTCTCGAGTACGACCTCGAGCGCGGGGAGCGCGGCCAGCGCCAGGCTCACCTGGAAGCCCTGCTGACGCAGCTCACGGGCGCCGAAGCGGCGCTGGTGGTCAACAACAATGCGGCGGCGGTGCTGCTGGCGCTGACCGCCCTGGCACGCGACCGGGAAGTGGTGATCAGTCGCTCGCAGTTGATCGAGATCGGCGGCGGCTTCCGCATTCCCGAGGTGCTGGCCCAGTCGGGGGCGCGGCTGGTCGAGGTCGGAACCACCAATCGGACCCATCGCCGTGACATCGAAGACGCCCTCCATCCTCAAACGGCCCTGCTGCTGCGGGCCCACGCCTCCAACTTCAAGCTGATCGGTTTCACCAGCGCGCCGAGCTTGAGCGAGCTGGTCGAAATCGGGCGGGCCGGCGGTGTGCCGGTGCTCGACGACATTGGATCCGGCGCCTTGCTCGACACCGCCGGTTTCGGGCTGGGCCATGAGCCGACCGTGCAAGAATCCCTCCAGGCCGGCGCGGCGCTGGTGGCGTTCTCCGGCGATAAGCTCCTCGGCGGACCTCAGGCGGGAATCCTGGTGGGCGAGGAACGCTGGATCAAACCCCTGCGGACCCACCCGCTGGCGCGTGCGGTGCGAGCCGACAAGCTCTGCCTGGCGGCTCTGCATGCGACTCTGGTGCACTATGCGCAGGGAGAAGCGCCGCAGGCGATCCCGGTCTGGCGCATGATCGCGACCCCGGTCGACTCCCTGCGGGCGCGGGCCGAGGCCTGGGCCCGCGAACTGGGCGAAGGGGCGGTGGAAGAAGCACGCTCGACGGTTGGAGGCGGAAGCCTGCCGGAGGAAACCCTCCCGACCTGGTGCCTGACCCTGCGGGCCGATCACCTCGACGCGTTCGCCGCCGCCCTCCGCCGCGGCGCGCCGCCAGTGGTGGCCCGGATCGAGGCCGATCGGTTGTGGCTCGACCCGCGCACCGTTCTGCCCGAGCAGGATGGCGCCCTGGTCGACAGCCTGCGTCGGGCGCGAACGGGCGGCGGGTCTACGGAGGATCGAAGACCATGAAGCAGGATCTGGACCGATTCCTGGTAGAGGCCGAACTGGATGGGCTGGTCGTCGTGGGACCGGCGCGCCACAACCCGAATATGGCCTACTTCACTGGTCCCGTACACGTCGGGTACGGGATCCTGGTCAAGGCGCGGGGCGCCCCGCCGGTGCTGTACTGCAACGACATGGAACGCGATGAAGCCGAACGCGCCGGCCTGGCCTTCAGCCTGCTCGACTGGCGCAAGCTTGCCGAGCAATCCGGCGGCGACGAACTGGAAATCCCGGCCGCCGGGATGGAACAGATCCTGAGGGATCACGGCCTGGTGGGACGCATCCAGGTGGCGGGCCGATCGGAGTCGGGCGAAATCGTTGAAACGGTGCGGCGGCTCAAGCGGCAAATCCCCGACCTGGAAGTGGTGGCGTTGAGTGCCGCGGCTTCCCCGCTGGCGAGGGCCAGGGCCACCAAGAACCCGGACGAGCTCGAGCGGGTCCGCCGGATCGGCCAGATCACAACCGAAGTGGTCGGATGGACCGCGGAGTTCCTGACGTCCCAGACGGTGCGCAACGGCGTGCTGACGGACCGGCAGGGACAGCCGATCACCGTGGGCGACGTCCGGCGCAGGATCAACCTGTGGCTGGCCGAACGCGGCGCCGAGAACCCCGAGGGCACGATCTTCGCCATTGGCGCCGAGGCCGGCGTTCCCCACAACGAGGGTGCCCCGGATCAGCCGATCCCGGTGGGCCAGCCGATCATTTTCGACATCTTCCCCTGCGAAGCCGGCGGCGGGTACTTCTACGATTTCACCCGCACCTGGTGTCTGGACCGCGCCCCCGAGCCCGTGGAAGCGGCTTATCAGGATGTCCTGGAAGCGTATCGCTCGTCGATGGAGGCAACGACCATCGGCACCACCGGCCAGGGGCTCCAGCGCTCGGTTTGCGAATTCTTCGAAGGCCGGGGCCATCCGACGGTGCTTTCGACACCGAAGACTCGGGCAGGCTACGTTCACTCGTTGGGCCACGGACTGGGGTTGGAGGTCCACGAGCCTCCTTACTTCCGCCTGCCGCCGATGCCGGCCGAGAATCTGGAAGTGGGGCACGTGCTGACGATTGAGCCCGGTCTGTACTATCCGGAGCGCGGCTTCGGCGTCCGGTTAGAAGACACGGTCGCCCTGACTGCCGCCGGGGCGGAAATCCCGGCCCCCTACCCGCTCGACCTGGTCCTGCCGATGGCCAACGGCTGAGATGCCCTCCCGCAGTAAGAACCCGCCACGCAAGAAGGCCTCGCCCCGGAACTCCGGCGACGGGTCGCCATCGATCCGTGTCTTGGGGATTGAAACTTCATGCGACGAAACGGCCGCGGCGGTGGTGGAAGGCGGGCGTCACATCGCCTCCAGCGTGATCGCCACCCAGGTCGGAGTCCACGCCAAGTACGGCGGCGTGTTTCCGGAGGCGGCCTCCCGGATGCATATCGAAGCGATCCTGCCCGTGGTCCGGGAGGCGCTGGCCCAGGCCCACGTGGGCCTCGAGGGAATCCAGGCCGTGGCCGTGACGCGCGGCCCGGGCCTGGCCGGGTCGCTGGTGGTGGGCCTGAACTACGCCAAGGGGCTGGCACTGGCCCGGGGCCTGCCTCTCATCGGGGTGAACCACCTGGAGGCCCACCTGTATTCGATCTGGCTGGTGGAAGACGAGCCCGAGCCCGAATTTCCGATGCTGGGATTGATCGTCTCGGGGGGCCACACCGAGCTGGTCTTGATGCGAGAGCATCTGACCTATGAGCGCCTGGGGGGGACACTCGACGACGCCGCCGGAGAGGCGTTCGACAAGGTGGCCCGCCTTCTCGGACTCGGATACCCCGGCGGCCCGGCGATCCAGCAGGAAGCCCGAACCGGCAACCCCGAGGCGTTCCGCTTCCCGCGGGCCTGGTTGGAGGGCACCTGGGACTTCTCCTTCAGCGGCCTGAAGACGGCCGTGCTGCGCGAAGTTCGTGGGCTCCAACCCGATGTCCGAGCGGGGATCGAAGCGCCGGGGCCGGGGCTGCCCACCGCCGACCTGGCCGCTTCCTTCCAGGCGGCTGTGGTCGAAGTCCTGGTGGAGAAGACGGTAGCGGCCGCCGAGGCCTTCGCAGGCGCGGACCATTCTGGTGGCCGGCGGCGTCTCGGCGAACCAGCCCCTGCGCGAGCGGATGGCCGAGCGGAGTCCGGTGCCGGCGCGCGTGCCGCCCCTCTCCCTGTGCACGGATAACGCCGCCATGATTGCGGCGGCCGGACACGTGCGATACCAGGCGGGCCAGCGGGACGCCCTCGACATCGACGCCCTGCCGGGCTGGGGGTTCTCGGGCTAGGGTTTGGCCGAGGAAGGCAGGGGCGGCGGCCAGACCGCCTGTTCAGCTTGCTCCTGTCCGCCCGGATCCGGACCCGGGTTTTCCCCCTCTCCGGCGCGCGCCCAGCGTTCGATCTGATCTTTCATTCGCTCGGCCTCCTCGGGGCGGGCCCCGAGGTCGGCGGTGGTTCGCTTCCGCCGAAGCCGGCCCTCCAGGACCATCGTCATTCCCTTTCGCAGCATCAGGCTGTGCGAGGCCGAAGGCATCGGCTCGTCCGGGCGGCCCGGCTCCGGCTCCGGAGCAGGCGCCTGTCTCGTTCCGTTGCCATCTTCGGCGGGCCTTCGGGGAGGGATCACGGCTGGGGCCAAGTCCGCCTCTGGCCCAGACCTGATTGGTGCCGGTGCTGATACGGGCGCAACCGGGGACGTGGAAGCCTCCTCCGGAGCGGCCAGTCGCAAGCCGAGCAGGGTCGCCAGAGAGGTAACCTCATGGGCCATTCCGCGCACGATCTTCCTGGCGTCCGGATCGTCCTCCCGGCCGGAGAGCCAGCTCAAGCCCCGGCGCAGGTTTTGCATCGTCTCCACTACCAGGCTGCCCATGGCCGGTCCGCGCCCGTCCTGCTCACGCGCCACCACCACCCGCTGCTCGGTACTGGCCGCCCCATCGAGCCGCGTCAGGCTGACTTCCAACAGGCGGCCTCCCAGTTCGATTTCGCCGGCGCGCTGCCGGTTCTCATCCTCGGCCAGTGACTCCAGCACCGGGCTCCAGGTGGTGTCGCCGCCCACCAACTCGGGCCCGAACAGAGCTTCGGCCCGGGGATTGGCCAGCTCCACCCTCCCCTCCCCGTCGAGGACGACCACGCCCACCGGCAGGCAGGCCAGCAGGTCGATCAAGTACTCCTGAATCCGCTTGACCTGACGGATCCGGCCGGCGATTTCCTGCTCCAGCAAGTCGCCGCGGCGGCGCTGGACCTCCCCCATCCGCAGGTTGTCCAACAAGGCCCGCCGGAAGTCGACGGCGCGGGAGACCACATTGTCGAACACCGACAGGTGATCGAACGGTTTGGTCAGGTAGGCGAAGGCTCCGTGGTTGAGGGCCTGGACGGCGTTGTCGAGGGTGGCGGAGGCGGTGACCACCACCACCTGCGCATGCGCGTCGAGGGCCTTCATCTTCTGCAGCAGCTGGAGACCGGTGACGTCGGGCATGTAAATGTCGGTGACCAGCAGGTCGTAGCGATGGGTTTCCATGCGGGCGGCGGCATCCGTCCCGCTCTCGGCTCGTTCGACCTCCAGGTCCATCTTCTCCAACCGCCTCGCCATCAGGTCGCGCAGCGGAGCTTCATCGTCGCAGACCAGCGCTCGGAGTTTCGCCATCACACCCGCCTCACGGTTGGAACTCGATCACAAACGAATGCCATGTCGAGTCGCCGCTGTTGGAATCGCGCGTCACACGCAGGTTCGTACCGGACGTCAGGACATGACGGCCGAGCGAGGCGCCGACCGCGGCCGAAGTCGAGTTCGTTTCCCCGAAGGCCTGGCCGGCGGTCCACTGGCCGCCCGAAAGACTGATCGCCCGGGCGAGGTTCACGGCGCTGATCCCCAGGTTGGCCACGGTGGCGCCGTCGGGGATGGCGATCGTCACCGACTGGACCGTCGAGTTGTCGGTGAACTCGATGCGTTCCCAGGCGATGGCATCGATTTGCTGGGCGGCACTGCTGCGCTGGAACCGCAGCGAGGTGGCGCTGTCGATTTCGCCGCTCAGCAGGTAGGTCGCCATCGTGCCCGAACCGGCGATGCGGTAGGAGTAGAGCAGCAGGGTCTTGGCCGGGTTGACGGGGCTCTGCCCGGTCACCGCCAGGCTCGTGCCGGTCATGACGCCGGTGGTCCCGCGCGTCACCGAGGCGGCCGAGTACTCCACAACCTGCAGGGCCGAGTCGCTTCCGCCCGCGGCGCAGGTGGCGTAACCGCTCTGGCGCAGCTCCACATTCGTCGTACTCGTCAGCCGGGCGGTGCGGGGATCGTTGGCGTCGAAGGTGATCCCGGCCGAGCGGTGGCTGAAGAGCAGGAAGGTCTTGTTGATGTCGGCCACAGCACCGATCGTGACATTCGTGATGTCTTGGTTGATGTCGCCGTCGATATTGCACACCGGCGTCAGGTGTTGAACAGAGACGCCGGAGGTGAAGGCGACCGTCTGCCAGGCGATGTTCACGGCGCCTGTCGAGCCGAAGCGATCACAGGTGATCGAAGTCGATCCGGCCAGGTAGCAGCGGATGTCGGCGGAATTGGGCAGATCGCTGTTCGAGGTCGCCTGGAAAACCATGAAGGTCTTGGAGGTGTCGGCCAGTGCCGGTGAAACCGGACAGCTCACCGACCCACTGGCGTCGGAAAGCAGGCAGGTGCCTGTCTGGACGCTGATCACCGGAGGAACGGAGGTGGCGGTCGCCGTCGGCGAGGCAGTCGGGGAGGGTGTCGGACTGGCGGTGAACGTCGCCGTCGGGGTGTTGCTCGCCGTCGGAGTGTTGCTCGCCGTCGGGGTGCTGGTCGGCGTCCGGGTGCTGGTCGGCGTCGGCGTGTCGCTCGGCGTGGGGGTGGTGCTCGGCGTCGGCGTGTCGCTCGGTGTCGACGTCTAACTCGCTGTCGGCGTGTCCGACGGAGTCGATGTTTCGCTGGGCGTCGCCGTCGGAGCGCCGGTCGGCGAGGCCGTCGGGGTGTCGCTCGGAGTCGGAGTTTCGCTAGGCGTGCTGCTCGCCGTCGGGGTGTTGCTCGGAGTCGGCGTGGTCGAAGGCGTGGGCGTGTTGCTCGGCGTAGCGGTGTCGGTCGGCGTCGAAGTATCCGTCGCCGTCGGCGTGGTCGAGGCCGTGGGCGTATCGCTCGGCGTCGGGGTGTCGCTGGGCGTGGCGCTGGCGGTAGCGGTGTCGGTGGGGGTGGCCGTCGCCGTCGCGGTGTTGGTCGGGGTCGGTGTTGCCGGGACGATGTACTCGTCGGCCCCGATGTCCCACTGGCCGGCCTGGGGCCGCCCGTCGCCGTCGATGTCGTCGCCGAAGAACGCGCCGAGGTTGAGGCCGGCATTGAACGCATCGGCGCCGGCCGCCAGGTGCAGGTCTTCAGCCCCGGCCGCCAAGGAGACGAACTGCACCGCCGGCGAGCGGCCGCTGAGGCAGGTGCCGCAGCCGGCGCTGCCGTCTTCCGACAAATTGTGGTCTTGCACGATGGCCCCGGCAAAGTCGGTGTTGAACCCCCCGTTGCCCATCGAGATCGTGTTGCGGGCCTCCATCGTGCCGAGGCTCAGATGGACCCCCCATTGCGCCATCCCGTAGACACTGACGTTCTCGACGGTGCCGGCGTCGCCGGCGCCGGAGACCAGCACCCCGTCTTCATCACCGTCGTAGATGATCGAGTTGCGCAGGCGGAAGACGTCGGAGCCGGCGCTGCAGGTGGTCACGCCTCGGGCGGTGCCGGCCCATTCGAAGAAGTCGTGGATGATCAGATCTTCGAGCAACACCTGATCGGCCCCGACGCAAATCGCCCGGCCCTCGGTTGCCCCGACGGCGTGGAAGCCGCGCAGTTCGAAGCCGTCGACGTGAGTGAACGGGTCGCGCAGGGCGAGGCCTTCAATCGTCGTCCCGCCGCCATCGAGGCGGACACCGCCGCCGGCTACGCCGCTGTGCCGCTGTCCGGCGGCGACGGTCAGCCACAGATAGTGCGTGGCGTCGGTCGTCGAGCCGTCGACCGTCAGCAGCGTCGCGCCGGGAGCGGTGAAGGCGCCGTCGTCGTAGGCCACGCCGATTTCGACCCGGTTCTCACCCACCAGATCGCCCTGGCGAGCGTCCTCCCAGGCCTGCAAATCGTTGAAGGCGCGCCGGATGGTGTAGGCCTGCGCCGTATGGTCGATCAGCGCCGGCGACTGCACCGTCACCTGGGTGGCCGAGTCGCGGGTCAGAATGAAGAAGTCCTCGCCCCCCACCGTCAATTGATCGCCGGCCCCGAGATTCCCGGGCAGCCAGGCCCCGGCGCCGAAGGATACAGTCGTCGACCCGAGGCCGATCGAGGCGTTGCCGACGGCATACAGGTCCGACGAGTCGATCCCGATCGAGCGGTAGTTGACCGTCGGCGGCACCGCCGTCGCCGTCGGAGTCGGACTGGCAGTCGGGGTGAAAGTGGCCGTCGGCGGCGGTAGCGTGTTTGCCGGTGTCCGGGTGCGGGTTGGAGTCCGCGTCGGGGTACGGCTCGGCGTGCGGGTGATCGTCGGTGTGCGGCTGGGAGTGCGAGTCGCGGTCCGGCTGGCGGTCGGGGTGTGGGTGGCCGTCGAAGTCGACGTGGCGGTGAAGGTCGAGGTCGAGGTCGGGGGTCGCGGTGAAGGTCGTGGTGGAAGTCGAGCTGGCGGTGGCGCTGGCCGTCCGGCTGGCGGTGGCCGACGGCGAAGGCGAGGTCGAGGCGGTGGAACTCGCCGTAACGCTTCCCCCCAGGGGTGCGGTGGAGCTGGCCGTGACCCCGGCCAGGGTCGGAGTCATCGAAACCGCCGGAGCCGGTGTCCACCAGAACCAGCCTGCCACCGCTGTACCGCCGGCGCTCAGATCGACCACCACCGGGGGCAGGCCCCGGTCGTCTTCGATGTCTTCCAGGATCCTCGGGTCGACCGGTTGGAACAGCAGCCACGGCCAGGGGCGGTAGTCGGCCTGCATCATCGAGCCCGTGTCCGCCCGGGCCGGCATCCCTGTCCCGATCAGGGACAACCAGCCGCATCCGAGAAACAGGAGCAACAGCAGCAGGATCAGCGCCAGCCACTCGAGGGCGGAGCGGCGCCGTCCTCCGCCCGCTACCGGGTTCTCGTCCGGTCGGGGCAGGGGGAGCTCCAGGGTGGGCTCGTCGGTAGCGGGGTTCATTCGACCTGCGGCCGATCGCCGGGCGTGCGCAGCGGCAAGCGAATGGTGAAGGCGCTGCCCTGACCGACCTCACTGACCACATCGATTCGCCCCTGGTGCTGGGCGATGATCCCGTAGCTGACCGACAGGCCGAGCCCGGTTCCTTCCCCGGGGGGCTTGGTGGTGAAGAACGGGTCGAAGATCCGGTTGAGATTCTTGGGTGGAATGCCCACCCCGGAGTCTCGGATCTCGACTTCCACCCAGGGCTCGGCCTGGCGGACCGCCAGGCGCAGCGTGCCCCCCGAAGGCATCGCATGAACCGCGTTCTGGATCAGGTTGACCAGCACCTGTTCCAGCTGGGCGGCGTCGAACAGGGTCAGGATCGGCGCCGGGTTCTCCTCGATCGAGACCCTGACGTTGCCGCGGCGCGCCAGGTATTCGTTGAGCCGGACCGCGGCCTGCACCGTGTCCCACACGTTTTGATACTGCAGCTCCGGGTTCGACTGGCGGGCGAACTTGAGCAGGTCGGTCAGGATCCGGCTGGCACGAACCGCGTTGTCCCGGACCTGGCTCAACGAGGTCGCCAGCTCCGATTCGGTTCCAACGGTCTCCTGCATCTCCTCCGACAGTCCGCTGATGACGGCCAGGGGGTTCTTGATGTCGTGCACGATCCCGGCGGCCAGCTGGCCGACGGCGGCCAGCTTCTCCGACTGGATCAGCTGCTGCTGGGCCTGCTGCAGCCGGGTGTTGGCTTCGGCCAGTTCTTCACTCCGGCGCACCGCCTCGGAGTGCAGTCGGGCCGCCTGCGCCGTCCGGCGGCGCAGGCGGAATGTCATCAGGTCGAAGACCGCCGCCATCTGGCCGACCTCGTCGTTGCCGCGGATCCCGGTCCGTTGGTCGAGATCGCCAGCGGCGACCGCCAGGGAGACGTCACGCATGCGCAGAATCGGACGCGAGATGCGGGTGGCCAACAACAGACCGACCACGATGACGGCCACCGTCCCCAGGGAGAACACCAGGCTGAACACGTTGCGACTGGTGGCTTCCGTGGTCACGATGAAGTTCGCCGGCAGGGCCACGCCCATCACCCCGACCGGGGTCTGGCGAACCTCCAGCGGCGCGTAGTAGACGTGGAAGACGCGGCCGTAGAGCTCGACCTCGCGGCTGGCGCCCAGATCGAGGTAGGCGACTTCGTTGGCGGACAGGGCGAGGGCGCCGTAGCCTTCATCCGGCTCGGCCAGGGTGGCGCTCATCACCGTGCCGGTGGGGTCGAGCACCACCACGTCGGCCAGCACCTGACTCTTGATGTCCCCGGCCAGGCTGTCGAGACGGGTTCCGATCAACATCACCCCGGCCAGCGCCCCTCCGCCGGTGCGGATCGGGCCGGAGGTCAGCAGGTAGGGTCCATACAGCGTGCTGGCCAGTCCGGCAAACTTATCGCCCAGAGCGTCTTCTTCCCCGCGCAGCGGTCGGGCCACCAGCTCAAGCCCGCTCAGATCGGCCCCGCGAGAAATCAGGTACTCCCCGCTGTCCGGATCCAGGACCCAGCTGATAATCTCGAGTCCGGTGTCCGAGGCGATCGTGAGGGATTGGACCCCGTCGTTGACCATCAACGGGAACAGGATGGTCTGCAACGCCTCGGGGTCGTGCTCGGCCACGGCCTGGGCGACACCCACGGTGAACGACATCAGGCGGAGTTCTTCCAGCTGGGTTCGTTCTCGCCGTACCACGCTGTCGGCGGCGGCCCGGCTGGACTCGAGCAATTGGTTGGCGAAGCGTTCGCGCAAGGTGGACGCCACCAGACGGGTGATGACGAACATTCCGATCATCGCGGTGGTCAGGGTCAGCAGGACATACGGGACCACCAGCTTGGCGCGCAGGCCGGACGCCCTTTCGGCCAGACGTTGCCGAAGCGAAGCGGGCGGGAGGGTCGGGGCGGAGGACGGAGCCGGTCCGTCACGCCGGACCTTCCCGGTGGGGATATCGAGGGGAGACTCCAGTGTCGTCATCGCGCTATCTCAAGCGGCCGGGATCCACGCCCCAACCGGCAACTCCCGGCGGAAGCAGGGATTCCCTGGCTCCCCTTAATGTAGGACCCCGCACGACCGCCTGACCCTACAGTCCCCCTACACGACGGATGGGGGACCGGGGTACCGGATTTACCCGTCGCGGCCCGGTTCCGGGGCGCGCCTTGCAATCTGGACGAGGGCGGTTAGACTCGCCGTGCTCCCCGACCCTGCCCCAGATGCCATCCCGTCCACTCCCACCGCCGGTCGCCCTGCCCCGGTTCCGGCCGTTCCTCTCCCGCCAGTCGGAAGCCGGCTGTCTGGCGGCGGTCCTGCGTTACCTTGGGGTGACGGCGGGCCACAGCGGCGAGCCATACAGCGAGGCCCTGCTCTTCGGCCTCGGCGGCGGCATCGGTTTCAGCTACTTCGTGTTCGAGTACAAGTCGGCCCGGGTAAAAACCCTGACTCTGGGAACCCGGATCACCACCCTCGAGGAGTCATCTCGCCCCCAGTTCCTCCAGACCGCTTGTGAGCGGCTGGGGGTGCCCTTCAAGGTCCTGCACCCGACGACCCCGTCCGCCGCCAACAGCGGAGTGCGTCAGGCGCTGGTCGAAGGCGTTCCCCCGATCGTTTGGATCGACCTCGCGGGCCCGCCCTACCACTACCCGGCAACCGCCGACTACGCCACCGGCGTGGTCTACGCCTGGGAAGGGGATCAGGTGCGACTGGCGGGCCGCTCGCGGCGTCCTCTGCCGCTGCGCCGAAGGGCCTTCGAGGCGGCTCGGGCCTCGATCGGGGTTCCCAAGTCGAGGGCGGTTGTGATCGGGCGTCCGGAAAGCGCGCCCAACCTGGCGGCCGCCGTCAACTTGTCGCTGCGAGAGACGCGCGACCAGATGGCCCACGGGATCGATGTGGGCCAGTTCCGTGGGAACTTCGGTCTGGCGGCGCTGGAGAAATGGGCCGCCCTGCTGACCGACGAACGCGATCGAAAGGGATGGCCGCGCTTCTTCCCGGCCGGGCGCGACCTGACGACGGCGCTGGTCGGGGTGTTCAACCAGATCGAACTGCGCGGGCGGGGCGGCGGGGCCTTTCGAGGTCTGTACGCCGACTTTCTGGTGGAAGCGGCCGAGATTGCACGGCGGCGGCGTTTACGGGAGGCGGTCGAGCCGTTTCGGCGTTCGGCGCGCGCCTGGCGCGCGCTGGCGAGAGCGGCGCTTCCCAACAACGTACCGCCCCTGCGGCGGTTGCGGGAACTGCTGGTCGAGCGCCAGACCGTCCTTGAACGCGAGGGCGCCGAAGGCCTCCTCCGGGCCACCGAGCTGACCGAGGCCGCCCGCCGCCTGCGTCGCACGATCGATGAGGACTTTCCCCTGACCCCGGATCAGGTGCTCGACCTGCTCTCCGGGCTGCGCCGGCGGGTGCTGCAGCTCCACGCCCTGGAAGCCGCCGCCCTGCAGGCCCTTCGCTCCGCTCTTCGCTAAGACCGCTCTTCGCGCCGAGGCTCGACGTGGCAACCTCGATCCGCGGCAGAGGGTTTGGCACCGCCGGCACTGTCGCCCGGCGTGGCTCGGATGGACCCTCGTCTACCCCCAGGCCGGTGTCAGATTCCCGGCCGCGTCGGAAACGTGCGGCGCCCAGGCCAGGGCCACCAGTTGCACGCTGATCTTCGGCTTGGTCACTGCCACCGAGACCTGCTCCAGGGTTTCGTCTTCGCCGCCGTACTCGGCCTCGATCACGCCCACTTCGGCCTCCAGATCGCCTTCCAGATCAGCCAGGCGTTTTCGCATCGCCTCCAGGTTGGATTCCGCCCGCCGAACATCCTCCTGTTCCTTGGCCGAGCGGCTCACCCCACGGGCGGCCGTGGTCGCCCGTCCCAGGGTGGTGGCGGAGAGCGCTTTGCGCCCCACGAAGGCGCCGAGAACGGTGGCGCCAAAGGAAATCGCGGTCTGGGTCTTCTGTTGGCGGGCCTGCTCTTGTTCCCGGTCGACAGCGTGCTCGGCGCGGCGAAGCCGGTCTTGCAGAGAGGTCAGTTTGGCAGCGTACTTCCGGCGCAGCTTCTCCACCGCCTGATCGCGCCCTTCGCGCGCCTCCAGGCGTCGGCGCGCCCGGAAGTCGGCTTCCGATTCGCCCGGCTGCGACAGGACCCCGGTCAAAGAACTGCGCCACAGATCCAGGGTCTGAGTCGTCGCCAGCCAGGTGGTGAAGTCCTTCTCCCACTTGGTGTAGCTAGAAGCGCGCATCGCCGCAGGCGCGACCTCCCCGAACCCGCCCGCCAGCGACGGCTGCTTGAGCAGGCGGCCGGCATCGAGTTCGGCGGGGATCGCCTCGGCCCAGTCGACTGGGATTGCGGCATCCCGAAACCCGGCCAGGAACACCCGGTCGGAGGTCTGGTTGACCTTCAACTGGGGCTTCGTGAAGTGCAGGCGCGCCGCGCCGAGAAGTCGTGGCAGGTAGGTGACCGGACCCGCACCCGGCCGGGCCGGCAGGAACACCTGGCGCACCCCGTCGGTCACCACCGGCGCCTGACCAACCTCGGCGGCGGTCGTCGGCGGAGCCGAGGCGGGCGTGACCACGGCCGGCGTCCCGCCAAACCTGGCGCGCACAGGGTCGATCAAGTGCTGAATCTGGTCGCGGGTCATCGGCCCACGCAAGTAGGAGAGCGCCCAGCGCGTCTGCAGGGCCGCCGGATGGTCCTCGTGAACATTGTTGACCAGGAAGGCGCGCTTCTCCAGGCTCGAGATCGCCTTCTCGAGCCAGGGCCGATCCCACCGTCCCTGGGTCAGACCGCCGACCGTGTCCAGGCCGTCGAGCAACCGTTGCTTGTCGCGATCGGTCTGCAGTCGGCCGATGAACCAGGTGCCGGCGTTCCCCAGCCCCCGGTAGTCCAGATCGATCGGGTTCTGGGTTGCCAGGACGATTCCCAGGCCGTGGGCGCGGGCCGACTTGAGCAGGGTTAGCATCGGTTTCTTGGAAGGCGGCTCGGCGACGGGAGGGAAGAACCCGAAGATCTCGTCCATGAACAGGATGGCTCGCAGGCTGTCGGTCCCGGATTGGCTCCGCACCCATGCCACCACCTGGCTGAGCAACAGGCTGGTCACGAACATGCGCTCGGCTTCGCTCAGATGGGCCAGGGAGACAATCGCCAGGCGCGGCTTGCCCTGGCGGTTCCACAGCATCCCCGGGATGTCCAGCGGCTCGCCCTCCAGCCACACCTCGAACCCGGGAGCTGCGATCCGATTGTTGAGCGCCATCGCCAGACGGGACCGCTCGGCAGCCGGATAGGCCATCTCCAGATCGAGCACTCCGATCTTGTCGAATGGCGGGGCCTGGACCAGCGCGATCAGTCCGGGCAGGTCGAGGCGATGACCGTGAGACCAGGCGTCATCAATCACATTCGCCAGGAAGACATGCTCCCGCCCCTGAATCGGATCGCTGTCAATCCCCAGGAGACGCAGCAGCCCCCCGACCGTGGCCTGCAGTCGCTCCCGGACCAGGTCGCCCTCCCGGCGCGCCTCCTCGGAGGGCGCCTCCAGCGAATGCAGGATCGACAGCGGAATTCCGGCCCGGCTGCCCGGTGTGAATACGACCACCTCGGCCGCTTCTCGCAGGCGCCGGATTCGCTCGCCGCTTTGCCCCCACTCTTCCAGGCCGGCGCTCCAAGCCAGGGCCTGCCTGGCGGCGTACGCTTCTGCTGACAGCCCCTGCCGTCCGGCTTCGGCCGGGTCGATCCAGGGCATGAAATCCTCCGCCCGTAGATCAGGAAACGTCAGCATCAGGTTGGACAGGTCACCCTTCGGATCGATGATCAGGGCAGGGATCCCGTCGAGGGCGGCCTCCTCCAGAATCACCGTACCCAGCCCGGTCTTCCCCGAGCCGGTCATCCCGACCACCACGGCATGGGTCACCAGATCGCGCGAGTCGTACAGGAACAGGTCCTTCCCGGGGACCGCACCTTCCGGATCGATGGCGCGCCCCAGATAGAAGGCCCCGAGCTTCTCGTACACCTCCCGGTCCGGCCGGGCCCGGGCCGCCGACTTGCGGGCCGCCGGTTTCGTCCGACTCGACTTGCCTGTCTTTCGCTTGGCCATCGTGCCTCCGTGCCGTGCGCCGCCCTAGCGGGCGACGGCGTAGATGCGGTCGACCTCCTCCAGATAGAGCGCCGCCAGATCGGGAGCCTGGATCACGACCAGGTTCTCGTCGTTGAACTCCTCCGCACTCCGGCTTAGATTATACGAACCCGTCACCACCGTGACCGCGTCGATCACGATGACCTTATGATGCATGTTGTCGGGATTGCCGTCGAGCCGCACATCGAGTCCCGCCCGTTCGAACACTTCCCATTGGCTTCCCAGATTGGCCGCCTGACCGGTTTCGATCACGCCTCGCACGGCAACCCCCCGCCGCCCGGCCGCAATCATGGCCTGGGCCAGGTCGGAGGAGGTGAAAGCGAAGGCCAGGAAGTCGATCCGCGATTGCGCCGAGTTCGACCAGTTCCAGCAGGCGCCGCAGCGGTTGGTCATCCGGGGAGAAGTAGATCTCCAGGTCGGTTCCGTCCGACAGGCGGGCCGATCGGCCGTCCCCGGGAGGCGAGAACGAGCCGAAGGTGTCGTCGACGAACATCTCTTCGAATTCCTCGGCGTAGGCGGAAGCGACATCGTCGGACACCAGCCGCAGCAGGTTGTTGTTGTTGAAGTAGCCGTCGCGCACGGTGTAGTTCATCGAGCCGGTCCACACCTCCCGGCCGTCGATCACCGTGAACTTGTCGTGCATCAGCCAGTCGTAGCCGTCGGCCGCCACCGGGATCCCGGCCGCGATCAGGTCGTAGAGTTCCGGCGAGTCCAGGTTGTCGGCCTCGACCACCAGCCGCACCGGCACACCGCGCCGGTCGGCCCGCAGCAGCGCGTCGCGCACGCTCCACAGATCGAGGTCGTAGATCGCCATGTCGACCGAAATCTGCGCCTGGGCGATGGCCTGCGCCAGCGCCGCGTCAGGCCCGCCGCGCAGCGTGCGCGGCCCGTCGGCCACCGGACGAGTGAAGCGAACTTCGACGAAGCCTCCGGCCCGCAAATCCACCGCGGACGGCGAAACCCGGTTGAGAAAGAAGAAAGCGGCGAACAGGACCGCCAGAAGCGAGAACGCCAGGCCTGTCGATAGCCGCAAGGGCTTCAGGCGGCCACCGGAAGACACCACAACTCCGACGGGTCCAGGTCGAGTACGAAGGCGATCTGCTCCAGCTTGTCGCGACGCGAGGCTTCCACCGACAACACCACGAACCGCGCCAGTGGGTGGACTGCCGCCGGATCGACGGTTACCGGTTCGAGCTCGCCCGGTTCACCCGGCGTCAGATCGGGTGGGCGGCCCAGGAAATCGGTCCCCCAGGCGACCGCCTGTTCCAGGGAGGTCGAGAAGGCCGGGATCACGAAGCGCACCCGGCCGGCCCACAAGGGATCCGGCTCCGCGTCGCGACCATACGACTGCCGGCTCGAGATCCGTACCACGCCGGCGGCCACCCAGAACGGGCGACCGGCAGGGCCTTTGCGGCGCGTCCCCGCCGCAAAGTGGACCCGGAGCGGCACCAGCCCGGCGGCCTCGTCGAGCAGCAGTCCCTGGCCGCAGTTGGCGCAGATCCAGGCCACCTGGTCGGCTTCCGCCGGGACAGGGGTTCCGCAGCGTATGCACTGCAGGCCCACCAGTTCGACAGATGGACTCATCGTCCTGACCCCACGAACTCCTTGGAGAGATCCCGCCAGGCGCGCAGGGAGCCTGTCACAGCCGAGGTGTCGCGTCGCTTGCGGCGAAAGCTGAATCGATGCTCGAGCAGTTCACCAAAGCGGAAGCGCCGGTAGGCGGCCAGCAGCACGACGCCTCCGAGGATCACCGGCAGGCACAGCAGGCCGACCGAATCGGAGTCCTCGGAGGCCGCCACCACCTGGAGAGCGAGCGCCGTCCCATCCACCAGCAGGGCGGCTCCCACGGCGAAACCCGCCACGAGCGCCGCAGCCCGGAACCAGACGTTTCCCGGCGCCTTGCCATAGAGCACCTGGCCCGTGGCTCCGTCGAGCACCAACTGGTATCCGCGATCCCGGTGAACGTACCGGCCGACCCACAGCGGATAGTAGACCAGCGCCCGGCGCTCGCTGATGCGGTGGATGTGGGTGGAACCAATCCGATCCAGACGGGCTTCTTCAACCACATCCTGCTCGATCGAGGCCAGGGCGGCAGCCCGGGACTCGGCCTCGGCCGACACAGGCTCGAAGACCATCCCGTCCGCATGGAGAGCTTCGGGATCAAACGCCAACAGTTCCTGGCCCGCCAGCGAGATGTCCTGCACCCCGAACTCGTGGACATCGCAGGCGGCCTGATTCCAGGAACGGGTTCCGACCAGCCGCACTTCGCGCGGTTCGAGGCGTCGGTTCTTCGAACTCCCGACTTCCTTCTTGCCGAAGATCCAGGCCCCGACTTCGGCCCAGTGCGACCAGAACGGCAGGTAGACTACGAACAGGTCGGAGAATGCTGCCTTCCGGGCCAGGCCGGGGGCACGGTCGAGCCCCCGCAGAAACCCGCGCATCTTCTCCAGCGCCTGGTCGCGCTCGAGCTGCCGGCGCACCCGATAGCGCCGCACGCCCCGATCACCTCGCACCAGGGAGCGCAGATCACAGAACGGGCAGCGGATGATGCGCTGGCCCTCCGGAATCTGAAGCCGCCCCTGACAGTTCGGGCAGGCCAGCCCCGACGCGGCCGGGGCGTCGGCGGGTCCTGACCCGGTGGGAGGGCTGGCACGCTTGCCGTTCACATCACACCCTCGATGCGACCCAGACCGCGCCGGCGAACAACACCGGCGCTGCCAGCCCGCCCAGGCCAACGCACAGCAGTCCGCCGATCGCCAGTCCGGTCTCGGAGTCGATCAGGGCGCCGGCCACGGGCAGGCTGGACAGCGCCATGAACACCCCCAGTACAACCACGGCCGCGGCCCGGTAGGGAGCCTCGGCCTTCGCCGGGTACAGGTTGGCAATCACCCGCCCCGAGACGCCTTCCACCACGGCCAGATAGGCCTGCTCCCCGAACCTGTAGTGGAAGGAATACAGAGGAACGTGCACCAACGAAGTCTGGCCTACCTCCGCATCTTGCGCGGCGCCAGCCGCGGGTCCACGAGAGCATTGCCTCCAGTGGCACCGTCGGCGCCGCTGAGGCCGAGTCGAGACCAGAGGTGTAAGGGATCAGGTCGCCCGCGGGGAGCTTCAGGTTGCGCAGCTCGGTCACCGAGGTAGCCGCGGCCGGCTCGAGACGGGTGCGGCCGTCCATCTCCAGCAGCCACAGAGGGAAGTAGGAGAAATCCGTCGAGGTCACCTCGGCCTTCCGGTCCAGATCTTTGACGGTTTCGTTGCCCGCCATCCACCGACGCAAGGCGGCGCCGGCAGCCGTTTCGTCAAGCGTGGGCGTCAGGGCCCAGTGGAAGACCACCCGGGACTTGTCGAGGTAGACCGCCGAAGCGCAGAACGGGCAGGTCAGGAACGTCTGCCCTTCACCGGGTTCGAGCGATCCGCCACACTGCGGGCAGGCAAGTTCGGTGATGGGCATGTCGGCGATTATATGTCGCCCCATGACGTTCGACGCCGACCCGGGTGACAGCCTCCACGCCCCCGAGGCTCGCCTGAAGACTATCCTATGGTCGACCTTAACTTCCCGGACGAATGGGCAAGTCGATCGGGCCAAGCCCGGAGATGTATCTCAAGTCCGTGTATGAGCTGTCCCCCGGATCCGAGCGGGTCCAGGTGTCGGCCATCGCATCTCGCCTGGGTGTCTCCCCGGTTTCGGCCAGCGAGATGATCCACCGGCTGGCGGACCGCCGGCTGATGAACTACCGTCGCTACCGGGGGGCGAGGTTGACCGAGTTGGGCAAGGCCTATGCGCGCGGCCTGATCCGCCGACATCGCCTGTGGGAGAGGTTCCTGTACGACGACCTGGGGCTTCCCTGGGACGCCGTCCACGATCTTGCGTGCGAACTCGAGCATGCCGCCCCCGACGAAGTCACGGATGCGTTGGCAGCCAGGCTCGGGCGCCCGCTCCGCTGCCCGCACGGCAACCCGATTCCAGAACCGGACGGGACAACCGCCGTCGATGCGGGCCGGCCGCTTTCCGAGATGGTCGAAGGCGAGAGCGCCAGTCTTCTGGCCATTCATCCCGAGACCTCCGAGACCCTCGGAACGCTGAGCCGGCACCAGTTCTTCCCCGGAACGACCTTCTCATTGGAACGGGTGGAAGCGACCGATGGATTGCGGATCCTTCGCTGGAGAGGGGGGACGTTCACCATCGGCCCGGCCCTGGCGGCCCAGTTGCTGATCGAGCCGACGTCCGCCGAAAGATCGGTTCAGCCATGACCTGCCACACCGCCGCGCCAGCGGTCGAACAGGGGGAGTCGACCATCGCCCTGGTGGGCCACCCCAACGTTGGCAAGTCGGCGCTCTTCCATCGAATGACCGGCCGGTATGTGCCGGTTTCGAATTACCCGGGCACGACGGTCGAAACGGTCCGAGCCGGGGCGCGCGGGCTTCCGGGGATCACCCTGGTGGACACGCCCGGGATCGTCGGATTTCCCGGTCAGACCGAAGACGAAGACCTGACGACCCGCCGACTGATCGAGGAGCGCCTGGCAGGGGTGATCCAGGTCGGCGACGCAAAGAACCTGAGGCGCACACTGCTACTCACCCTGCCGCTGGCAGAGATGGGTCTGCCGCTCGTGCTGGCGCTCAACATGGCCGACGAGGCCCACGCCAGCGGCCTGCGGACGGACGCAACGACCCTCGGCTCGCGTCTGGGGGTGCCGGTGGTTCCTACGGTGGCGGTGAACGGTTCCGGTGTGACCTCCCTGCGCCAGGCGGTTGCCAATTCCCGGACCGTGGATGTGCACATCGATTATGGGGAGCCGATCGAACAGGAACTCGCCCGTATTGTTCCTGAGCTCCCTCAGGCGCAGATCTCCGGGCGCTCGATTGCCTTGTTATGGCTTGAGTCCGATCGATCGGTCGAAGCCTGGCTGGCCGACCGGCTGCCCGACTCGACGGTCCGAAGGATGCGCCTGCGCCGGGCAGAATTCCTGGTTCGCCTCGGCGGTCCTGTAGGGGAGAGGGTCCATCAGGCTCGAGTCCGCCAGATTGAACGCTTGCTCGACACCCCGGAACCGGGGTTCCCGGGACGGTCCCAGGTTCTCGCCCGCACCCTGGGACGCCTGAGCCTGCATCCTGTCTGGGGCATCCCGAATTCTGGCTGGGGTGTTGCTGGGGCTGTATGCGTTCGTGGGCGTCTTCGGAGCGCAGACCCTGGTGGGTTGGACCGAGGGACGTCTGTTCGGGGAGATCATCAACCCGTGGGCGATTCGGGGTTTCGGCCAACTCTCATCGCACGCCTGGCTGCGCGACCTGGTGGTCGGCCCTTACGGCCTGTGGACCATGGGCCTGACGTACGCCCTGGCCCTGATCCTGCCGATCGTTGCCACCTTCTTCCTGGCGTTCGGTGTTCTGGAAGACTCCGGCTATCTGCCGCGTCTGGCCGTCCTGACCCACAACCTCTTTCGTCTGATCGGCTTGAACGGCAAGGCAGTCCTCCCGATGATTCTCGGTCTCGGCTGCGTGACCACGGCCACGATCACAACCCGCATCCTCGAGAGCCGCCGAGAGCGTCTGCTGGCGACTCTGCTGCTGGCACTGGCCGTTCCCTGCTCGGCGCAGCTGGGCGTCGTCCTGGGAGTCCTGGCGGGGGTTTCTTTCTCGGCGATGCTACTGTGGGCCGGGGTGGTCTTGGGGATTCTGCTCGTGATCGGCTGGCTGGCAGCACGGCTTGTGCCCGGAGACCGGACGGCGCTGGTGTTGGAACTCCCGCCCTTGCGGCTGCCGAAGGTCGGGAACGTTGCCATCAAAACGGCCGCCCGGGTGGAGTGGTACATGCGGGAGGTGGTTCCCTTCTTCCTGGCCGGCGCCCTGTTGGTGTACCTGCTCGACCGCATCGGCTGGCTGGCGGTCCTCACTCGCCTGGGCGAGCCGCTGGTGACCGGTTGGCTGGGGCTTCCTCCGGAGGCAAGCCTGGCCTTCGTGCTCGGTTTCCTGCGGCGCGACTTCGGCGCGACCGGGTTGTTCGCTCTGGCCAGCGCCGGTCGGATGACACCGCTGCAATCTCTGGTGGGCATGGTGACCATCACCCTCTTCATCCCGTGCGTCGCCGCGGTCCTGATGATCGCCCGCGAGCGCGGCTGGCGAACCTCCCTGGCGATCACGGGGTTGATCTTTCCGCTGGCGTTCGGGGTTGGCGGCCTGCTTCGGATGGTCCTGGCAGCGGCGGGGTGGGGCGCGTGACCGCTTCGAGTCTCCGCTGTCCCCTGTGCGGGCAAGCGTTCGACCCGGCCGGCGCCGTGGGCTGCAAGAGTTGCCCGATTTCCCAGGGTTGCCAGATCACATGCTGTCCATTCTGCGGCTATTCCTGGGTCGAACCCGAGCAAACCGTGATCGGGCGTTGGATGAGCGGATGGCTGGCTGCCGCCCGCCGGCGCCGGAGACCCGGATCCCGTCGGCGGCCGAGCGCACCGGGCACCACACTGGCCGAGGTCGATCCCGGGAACCACGCCCGAATCCTGAATTGTGATCGGCTGCCCGAAGACAGACGGCGGCGGCTGCGGGCCTACGGACTGACAGATGGCGAAGTGGTGGAAGTGCTCCAGCAGAGTCCGGCGACGATGATCGGCCTCGAGCGAATGGAAGTCGCTCTCGAAACCGATCTGGCCCGGGGAATCCTGGTCGAGATCGTCGTCCCGGAAAGCTCGCGGCCAAAGGAAGCCCAAACAGGACCCCGACCTTGATCTAGACCCTCGGTCCCTGGCCCCCCAAGATCGTTCCCGGTCCTTCCCACCCTGTAATTACAGGCAGGGGGCTCGAGTGGGTCCGGGCTTCCCTGGTTATCGTCGAGCGTATTCCCCGGCCCGATCTGGGGGTATCCCCTCGGGAAGGGCCTAATGCTGGCGGTCTCCGCGGTCCAATGGGGGGCCGGCTTTGGTCGGGCGCGCTTCCCACCCCCCTTGCGGTCTGGATCGGAACTTGGTGTACAATGCGCCGGGTAGCGTGCCCCCGGCAAGCGCGCAATCCGAGTGGATGGGAGGAGACCCATGCCAGCGAAGAAGAAATCCAAGAAGAAGACCACCAAGAAGACCGTAAAGAAGACGGCGAAGCGCAAGGTCAGAAAGACCGTGAAGAAGACCGCCCGCCGCAAGGCGGCCAAGAAGACGGCCAAGAAGACCGCCCGCCGCAAGACCACGAAGAAGGTCGCCAAGAAGACCGCCAAGAAGACCGCCAAGAAGAAGGTCACCAAGAAGAAGGTCGCCAAGAAGGCCACCAAGAAGAAGGTCGCCAAGAAGGCTCCGGCCAAGAAGAAGGTTGCCGCAAGGCCGGCGATGCCATCGATGGGCGCCCCCCGGCCGTCGCCGATGGTCCCGCGCTCGCCGATGCCGCCGATGCCCCCGAGCCCGATGGGCGCTCCCAAGCGCGTCAAGGCCGAGCACACCGTGGCCGTGGGGGATTCCCTGCGCCTGATCGCCCTGAAGTACTACGGCCCCGGCGGACAAGAGAACTGGAAAGTCATCTACGACGCCAACAAGGCCGTAATCGGCGAGAACCCCTACATCCTCAAGCCGGGTCAGGTCCTCAAGATCCCTGAGCTGTAGACCGCCGCTGAACACACCGGCCCCCCATCCCAGGGGGGCCGTTTCATTTCCGGGACTCGCTCAGCTACGGTTGTCCAGCAACTCCGCCGCCAGCCGGGGTCCCCGGAACACCAGCGCCGTGTAGACCTGGACCAGGTCGGCGCCGGCGTCTAGCATCATGCGGAACTCGTCCCGCGTCGAGACCCCGCCACATGCGATCACGGCCACTCTACTTCCGACACGTCCCACGACCCGGCGGACCTGCTCCAGGGCCAGGGGAAAGAGGGGTCGACCGCTCATGCCCCCGGCCTCGTCGGCCCCGGGCGACAACGCTCCCTCGCGGCCGGTCGTAGTGTTGCCCATAACGATGCCTGCGGCACCGGCGCTGAGAACCGCTTCCAGTGCCTGATCCAGCTCTCCCGGGCTCAGATCGGGCGAGAGCTTGACCACCAGGGGAGTCCCCTCCCGCCCCAGGGCGCCGACCACCCGGCGCAGCAGGCCTTCCAGGAGCCGGCGGTCTTGCAGTCCGCGCAGACCGGCGGTGTTCGGAGAGGACACATTGACAGCGATGTAATCGGCCAGGGGACCCAGCCGATCGGCCAACCCGGCGTACTCCTCGGCCGCCGACTCCACCGGCGTTCCCACCCCCAGGCCAAGGCTTACGCCAAGGACGATTCCCCCAGGACGCGACCGGGAGGCCAGACGGCGGACCATGAACTCCCCCCGCGCGAGGGGAACCCCATCCGGTTCACCAGCGCGTTCTCCTGAGCAAGCCGGAACAGCCTCGGGCGCGGCCGCCCGCTCTGCGGATGCCGGGTGACAGTGCCGGTTTCGAGATGACCGAATCCCAGGCAGGCGAGCCCGGCGATCGCAACCGCGTCTTTGTCGTACCCCGCAGCGAGGCCAAGCCGATTGGGAAACTCCAGACCCATCAAGCGAAACGGGGCTTCCGTCGGGAGGGTCGCCCGCCATGGCTCGCAATGCCCATCGGCCGGGTGCGCCGGCTCCCATCCAGCGGAGAACAAACAGGCCGACTCGGTGGGCAGCCTCCGGATCGAGGCGGAGAAGCTGGCGATGGAAGACGGCGCCCGCCGCTCGCATCAGCCCAGGAAGTCGCGTACCGCCCGCAGGTCGTGCGGCGAGACCCGGCCGTCCGCCTCCCACAGGCCGAGCAGCTCTGTCAAGGTGAACACCGCGTGCAGCAGCACACCCTCCGAAGCCAGGGCCTCGGCCGCACCGGACTGGCGGTCGATCAACACCACCACGTCCTTCACCCGCAGGCCTTCGGCCCGCAGGCGCTCGATCGCTTCGAACTTGCTGAGCCCGGTGGTGGTCAGGTCGTCGATGACGACCGCCGTCTCCCCGGCCGAGAATTCTCCCTCCACCTGTCGGCGCGTCCCGTGGTCTTTCACCTCCAGGCGCGGGTAGATCATCGAAAACCCTCCGGCCAGCGCGACGGCCGACCCGATCGGGAGAGCTGCGTAAGGGATAGCCGCCAGCCGATCGAACCTCAGCCCTCCCAACCGGAGCAGATAGGCTCCGGCCGCCTGCCGGAGGAGCTCCGGATACGAAGCCAGCCGCCGCAGATCGATGTAGATCGGGGATTCCAGCCCGGACTTCAGGGTGAACTTGCCGAAGCGCACACAGCCAGTATCGAGCAGCCCTCGAGCCAGGTCGACCAGGGGCGGTGGGTGCCCGGCCGCCTCCCGTGGACGGACCCGCTCGTGGTTGATCGCCCGACGAATCCGCTCAGCTTCCTCATCCGGCCGATCCGCCTGGGAGATCTGGCGGGAGACCGCCACCAGCATCCCCAGTCCGTCTTGCCGGAGGCCCTTCCCCAGGGCGACCGCCAGATCGCCCCCCTGTTCTCCGATACCGGGAGCCAGAAACCACAGGTCAGGGGCGGCGCGCCGAACCCGGGCCAGAGCTTCCGGATAGGTCGCACCGACAACCAGGCCGAGGTTGTCGTTCCGGTTCCAGCGTGAAGCGGCCGTTGCCACGGCCAGGTAGAGCGGATCTCCCGTGGCCAGGGTCAGATCCTGCAGGTCGCCGGAGCCGGGGTTCGAGGTCTTGCACAGGAGGAAGGCCCCGCGTGCCGGATCCTCCAGGAACGGGTCAAGGGAATCCCGTCCCAGGTAGGGCGACAAGGTGATCGCATCGGCGCCCAGTTCATGGAAGGCGGCGTGGGCGTAGCGCTGGCCGGAGCTGGCGATATCCCCGCGCTTGGCGTCCAGGATCACCGGGGCATGACGCCCGGCGGCGGAGATCACGCGGCGCAGGACGTCCCACCCTTCCGGGCCCAGGCCTTCGAAGAAAGCGCTGTTGGGTTTGAAGGCACAGGCCTCCGCCGCCGTGGCGTCGATCCGATCCAGGCACCAACGCAAGGCCGCCGCAGGACCGGCCGCACCGACCAGCTCGGGATGCGGGTCGAGGCCGACGCACAGCAGCGAGTCGATGGCCAGGGCGCGTTCGGTCAGGCGAGAGAAGAAGGTGTCAGCCATCAGCGGTCAGTTATCAGACCGTCGAGAGGCACCCTGCGCCCTGAGAAGGGTGCCAGCGCGCACGGCTCAGCGTGCCCCGACGGCTGATGGCTGAAGGCTGACCGCTCCCTCACGCCTTCCCCAGCACCATGGCCAGCAGCGCCATCCGCACGTACAGTCCGTACTCCATCTGGCGGAAGTAGGCTGCCCGCGGATCCTGATCGACGTCCAGGCTGATCTCCCCGACCCGCGGCAGCGGGTGCATCAGGATCATCCGTTCCGGCGCGGCGGCCATCGTCTCCGGTGTGATCACGTAGGCGTCTTTCACCTGGTCGTACGCCTGCGGATCCTCAAACCGCTCCTTCTGCACCCGGGTGACATACAGCACGTCGGTCTCGGACCAGGACATCTTCCAGGCGCTCGTGCTCCGCCTGCTCGATGCCGCGGTCGCGGATGGCCGCGAGGCGTTCGGCCGGCATCCGCAGGATCTCCGGTGAGACGTACTCCAGCCGTACCTCGAACAGCGACAGCAGTCGGGCCAGCGAGTGCACCGTCCGCCCGTATTTCAGGTCGCCCAGCATGGTCACGGTCAAACCGTCGATCCGCCCGACTTCCTCCAGGATGGTGAACAGGTCGAGCAGCGCCTGGGTCGGGTGTTCGCCGACCCCGTCGCCGGCGTTGATGATCGGCTTGCGAGCGTAGCTCGCCGCCAGCGCCGAGGCTCCCACCTCCGGATGGCGCAGCACGATCACATCGGCGTAGCACTCCAGGGTGCGCACGGTGTCGGGCAGCGATTCCCCCTTGGCCACCGACGAGTAGCGAACCTCGTTGATCGGGATCACGCTGCCCCCCAGCCGCTCCATGGCCGAAGTGAACGACGACGAGGTACGCGTCGAAGGCTCGTAGAACAGGCTGGCCAGGATCTTGCCCTTGAGCAGGTCGAACGTCCCTACCCGCTCGACCATGGCCCGCATCTCGGCCGCGACGCCGAAGATGTACTCCAGGTCGCCCCGGCTGAACTGATCCACCGAAAGAATGTCCCGGCCGTAGAACGGCGCCTGACGGTGGTCACCCAGCGGGAGATGGGGACTGTGGATCCGACGCTCGGTGGCAGGTACGAAGGCTGTCATGTCATTCCTCCTGTGGCTGGCAGGGCGCGTTACCCGACGCGCCGGGGCGAAAGTCCCTTCGGATCCGGCGCGGAGGTGTGCGACGCGCCCACCTCGCCGCGCATGTCACGACCTTGCCCGGGCTCACTCAGCAGCTGCCCGTCTTCCAGCGCCAGGCGGCCGCGCAGGATGACCCGGCGCACCCGGGCCGGAAGGCGAACTCCTTCCCAGGGAGACCAGCCGCAGCGCGTCTGCAACTCGGCCCCCCGCACCTCCCAGGGCGAAGTCGGGTCGACCTCGATCCAGGTGTCGGGCTGCTGGGGGAGCCCGAAGATGCGCAGCGGGTTGTGGTGCATCCGGCGCACCAGATCGTCCACCGTCAGCCGTCCGTCATCGACCGCCTGCCACAACAAGCCGAGGGCGGTCTCGAGGCCGGGGAATCCTGGTGGGGGTTCGGCCCCATCTTTCTCGGCGGCGGTGTGGGGGGCATGGTCCGTCGCAATGCAGTCGATGACGTCGAGGTTGTCCCACAATGCCTGGCGATCGAGGGTTGAGGCCAGCCGCGGTCGGACCTCGGCTCGCCGCAGCCCGAGCCACGGGATGTCTTCTTCCGTCAGGAACAGGTGATGGGGCGTGACCTCGCAGGTGACGGACCAGCCACGCTGGCGCACCGCCCGGATGAGCAGGATCTCGTCGCGCCGGCTGACGTGGCAGACGTGGAGCGGGCGATCGGCCAGATGCGCCAGCAACAGCACCGCCGCCAGGGTGCGGCCTTCGGCATGGACCGCCAGCGGGCGGTCGGCCGGCCAGGCGGCAAGGTGGGCGCGCATCGGTTCCATCCCGTCGATCCGCAGGGGCCCAAACGTCTGATCGAGGTAGAGCTTGAGGCCGGCGGCGGCCGGCGCCAGGGAGGCCGCCGGGCGAGCGTTGTCGGATCCTGCACCGACGAACAGGCCGTAGTCGCAGCGGGCTCCGGTTCGAGCCGCCGCCCGGGCCATCTCGAAGCTGGAGGCGTCGGTGATCGGCGGCCGGGTGTTGGGCATTGCCAGGATCCCGGTGAAACCGCCGGCCAGCGCGGCGGCCGTCCCTGTGGAAAAGTCTTCCTTGTGGGTCTGCCCGGGTTCTCGCAGGTGGACGTGGGGGTCGATCAATCCCGGAAGCCGGATCATGCCGTCTCCGGCCGGAACCGGGCAAAAAAAGAGAGCCTTTCGGCTCCCGGCCCCGCTCGGAAAACGACCCGCCTCGGGGCGGGTCGTGCGTGTTCTCTTGATCTGGTCTTCTTCAGTTCCATCCCTCAACCCGGGTCATTCTAGGTCAGGTTTTTCCTTTGTCAAGCACCGGATCCCCTACGCCACGATCGGCCGGATGCGGACCAGCCGATACTCCGCCAGCAGCGCTTCGACCACCTCCGAGCTCATCCGTCTCGGGTTGAGACCGGCCGCATAGGCGGCGAAACCGCTGGCGATCAGCACCTGGCGCAGCCTCGGGCCGGCGTCGGTGTCGCGGGTGGCGTCTTCGGCGACTCCCCGCCACGTCCTTCCCGGCAGCCATACTTCGACTTGCGGATCTGCCCGGAGATTCTTGAACCAGTCGGCGCGAGGACCGAAACCGGCGGTGCAGTAGACCGATCCGTCGTGCTCGGCATAGTTGACCGGCGTCCGCAGGCGGCGGCCGCTGCGGCGGCCGATGTGGGTGATCACCATGATCCGACCGCCGACCGACGGCCAGGCGTTCAGGAAGCGGCCGTCCCCCAGCCGCCACATCCACAACATGGGGCGGTTCAGCCAGCGGAAGAAGCGGCGCAGACGCTGCTCGCCCCTGGAGAAGGTCGCGCCCATGCCACCCTCTTCCTGGTCGGGCCCAACCGATCAGCGGGCCGCGGCCAGCTGGATTCGAGTCGACCCCAGCCGGTCGCGCAACGTCTTGGCGACTTCGGTCATCATGACGTAGCCGTAGGCCGGGTTATCGACGCAGATCTGGCGCAGGCCTGGGCCGTCGAGCCGGACCACTTTGACCTCGGTCCGGGCGACTCCGCTTCCGGTGAGCCGGTGCGGTTCGAGCAGCGCCGACCAGGCCAGAATGTCGCCCGGCGCCGAAAGGGTGTCGACCACCACCTGGCGGTCGTCCCCCAGGGTGTAGACGATGTCGACCTTGCCGCTCTCCAGGAACATCAGGTGGGTGGCCGGTTTCCCCTCGTCAAACAGATGCTGTCCGCTCTGGAAGGAAGCCTCCTCGGCCAGCATGGCCACCTTCTTCAGGAGGTCGTCCGGGGCGCCGGCGCAGTGAGGGAATCGTCTTAGTCGTTCGGGCGAGATCATGGCTCCTCCATAGGGGATCGGGCAAGGCTGAGGACGAGTTCGACGGCGCGTGGGACGGCCGCTTCGACGTCCGGGGTGAGCACTTCTCCGAAGTCGAGCACTGCGACGGCCTCAATGCCTACCAGGTGCACCTCCCGGTCGTTGGGCAGAGGCGCACCCGCCTGGCGGCCCAGCGCCAGGGCGGTGGCGAGATCGACATCATGGCTCGAGGCGCTGCGCCGGGTGGGCCGATCATCGGGACGGAGGGAGTGCAGGGTGCCCGGCGCGGCGCCGCTGACGATGGCGTCGACCACCACCACCCGGTCGTAACCGACCATGCGCTCCATCAACCGCAACCCGCCGTTGTAGTCCTCGACGACCTCGATCCCTTCCGCCCCGTCCAGCCGGTGGCGCAGGGCCTGGGCCACCCGCAGGCCCACCGCGTCATCCTGGAGAATCGGGTTCCCCAGGCCGACGATCAGAGTGCGGGAAGGGCCTATGGTCATCACAAGTCTCGCTCCAACTGTGGCAGAGGAGGCCGCCTCGGCCAAGTAACACCCCTCCTGATCCGGGAATCCCCTTCTCCAGCAACGGACCCGGGGATGAGCCCCCTGGCCGGTGGCGCAGCAGGCGATGCCGCTCCTCCCGCCTCCGCAAAGAAGAAGTAGGGGCGAAGCATGCTTCGCCCCTACGCCAGACCTCTCGGCAACTCCCGGCCTCACTCGAGGTTCTGCGACAAGACCTCAATCACCTCGCCATCCGGCCGTCGGATTCGGACCTCCAGGGGCATCTTCCCCGGCAGGCTGTGGGTGGCGCAGCCGAAACACGGATCGTAGGCACGGAACGCCATCTCGACCATGTTCAGTTTGCCCTGGGTGACCTGGCCCTTCTTGATCAGGCCCTCGGCCGCCTTCTTCACCGACATCGAGATCGGGGCGTAGTTGTTGGTGGTGCCGACGATCAGATTGACCTCGGTCAGGATTCCACGCTCGTCGGTCTTGTAGTGATGGGTCAACGTGCCGCGCGGCGCCTCGACGATGCCGATGCCCTCGTCGGGCGTGGCCGTGGGCAGCGCGCGGAATTCCGGCCCGGTGATCTCGGGATCGGTAGCCAGCTCCACCCAGCGTTCGGTGGCATACAGCAGCTCGACCAGTCGCGCCCAGTGGGTGGCCAGAGTCTGGTGGACCGGCTTGCCGCCCAGGGTCTTGTAGAACTCGTCGTAGGCTTCCTGGGCTTGCGGCGTGGCCATCCCGTCGGCGGCGTTCAGGCGCGACAGCGGGGTGCACTTGTAGACGCCCGAGTCGACTCCGTCGACGAACCCCTTCCAGCCGACCTTCTTGAGATACGGGAACTTCAGGTACGACCACGGCTCGACGCGCTCGGCGATGTTGTCGAGGTACTCGTGGGGCGCGTACTTGATGCGTTCCTTGCCCTCCGGGTCGACCACGCGTACCAGGCCGTCGTAGAAGTTGACCTTGTTGTTCGGGTCGACCATCCCCATCGAGTAGGTGTGGTGGGTGTAGGTGTCGCTCAGGATCAGATCGACGTAGGCCTTGTTGCCCAGCACGATGTCGCGGAAGGCCTGGAGCGAGAACTGCGCAAACTCGATCGCTTCCCGGCCGCGGGCCTCGATCTCCTGGCGCTGCTCTTCGGTGATGCCCCGGCTGACTCCGCCCGGCAGCCCCCAGTTGGGCTGGACCCGCCGGCCGGCCATCAGCATGATCAGGTTGTGACCGTCGCGGCGCATCTTGAGCACCTTGCCGGCCACTTCCATCCCGACCTTCTGGATCACCCCCAGGATGTTGCGCTCGGCCACCGGCGCCTCCGGCCCGACGATGAAATCGGGCGCACCCAGGGCGTAAAAGTGGGTGGTGTGGTCGGTGGCGTAGAAGATCGAATACATCAGCTCGCGCAGCTTCTTCCCGGTGGGCGGCACCTCGACATGGAACAACGCGTCGAGCGCCTTGCTGGCGGCCATGTGGTGCGCTTCGGGGCAGACCCCGCAGATGCGGTCGGTCAGGTTGGGCATGTCTTCCGCCGGCCGGCCGACGCAGAACTTCTCGAAGCCGCGCAGCTCGGGGATCTGGAAGTAGGCATTGGCCACATCGCCCTGGTCGTTCAGGAAGATATCGATCTTGCCGTGACCTTCCAGCCGGGTGATCGGATCAATCGAGATACGCTGCATCATGAACCTCCCTGCGGACAGCCGGCCTGTTTGCCTGGCTGAATCATCCTGAACCCCGCCTTCTCGATGGCTCTCGCCTGCCTGCGAGTCCCAGGTCGTTGTTGGTCCGTCGACGTCGCCGGGGACGGTCGTGGCCTCTGACACCAACGACCTGGAATTCGCGCGGAAGCAGCGCCAGTCGAGAAGGCGGAGTACAGGATCCTACCCGCGCCATGGCCCCAGTCGCCTTCCTTAGTCCTTCTTCGCCACGTGCACCGGAACGGCGACGGGCACAGCCATTCCGCTCCCGTCCCCACCGCTGCGCTTCGGGGATGTCCCATTTCCGTTGGCGGACAGCGCCTTGCGTCGCAGCAGGCTGTGAGCCAGGCTGAAGCGGTAGAACGTGCCGATCGGGTCCGGGATGCCGGCGTCGATGATCCGTTGGATTTCGACCGGATCATCCGAGTCGATCACCGAGGCCAGGGCGCTGACCATCCGGGCGCCGAAGTCTTCGACCCCTTCATTGGCGCCATGGCACCCGATGCACGGCGAATTGACCACCGGGCACAACGCTCCGCAGCCGGCGCGGGTGGCGATCCCGGCGCAGACCAATCCCTGTTCCAGCAGGCAGGTCTCGGCGTCGGGGAGGATCTGCCACGTCCGCTTGAACTCTTTGATCTTCTTCTCGCTGCGGGTCCGCTTGCATTCGTCACAGACGGTGGTCGACGCCCCGAGCACGGTGCCGGCCGGGGGCAACGGCGCGCCGCCGAGGCCGGCGACGACGGCCTCGATCACGCCCCAGATGTTCTCGGCCTCGGGCGGACAACCGGGGACGGTGTAGTCCACCTCCACCGTCTGGTCGAGCGTCTTGAGCGTGTCGTAGAACACCGGCAGGTGCAGGGTGCCCTCGGCCGCCTGGTACTCGGGCACCGGTCGCACGCCTTCCGGGTTCACCGTCGACGGGCTGTCGTGGTAAACGTATTGGAAGATCGACTCGCGGTCGTACAGGTTGGCCAGCCCGGGGATGCAGCCCTCGTGGGCGCACGAGCCGAAGGCCACCAGGATCTGCGACTTGCGGCGCAGCAGCTGGGCCATGTACTCCTGCTCGCTGTTGCGGATCCCCCCGTTGAACAGGCACACGGTGATGGACTTGTCGTCCATCTTCTCGATATCGCGCACCTTGGCGTCGATGGCCACCGGCCACAAGACGATGTCGAAGGCCTCGGCCACCTTGAGGATCTTGTCGTCGATGGCCAGCACGGCGATCTCGCACCCGCCGCACGAAGCGGCCCAGTACAGCGCCAGTTTGGGTTTCCCGTTCGCGCTCACGCGGGCACCTCCAGGGCTTCGGCGTGCTCGGCCGCCAGACGTTCGATCGCTTCCAGGTGATGACCGTTCTCCGACCAGTGGGCCGACCAGCCCAGCGGCCCCAGGGGACGGACCTTGGCGACCATGTCATCGATGGCTGCCGCCAGCTGGGCTCCTTCCGCGGCCGAAGCCCACTGCAGGCGCAGCCGGTCGGGCTCGATCCCGAACCCTATCACCGTGCGCCGCAACAGTTCGAAGCGACGCAGGGTCTTGTAGTTCTGTTCCAGGTAGTGACACTCGCCGGGATGGCAGCCGGCGATCATCACGCCGTCGGCCCCCAGCGAGAAGGCCTTGAGCACGAAGGCCGGATCGACCCGCCCGCTGCACATCACCCGCAGCATGCGGACGTTCGGATCGTATTTCATGCGCGCCGTCCCGGCCAGGTCGGCCGCCCGGTAGGAGCACCAGTTGCACAGGAAGGCGACGATCTTGGGTTCGAAGGGAGTGGCATCCATCGGGTTTCACCTTCCTAAGCCGGTTCCAGGGCGGGCTGACGCACCCCGGCCTTGTCGCCGTTGGCCCGGACCGCGTCGTACAGCAGGCCTTCCAGCTCGGCGTTGATCTGGGCGTCGTTGAAGTGCGATCCGGTGATGGCGTGGGCCGGGCAACCGGCCACGCAGGTGCCGCAGCCCTTGCACATGGCGGCGTTGATCACGCTGACCGACTTGGCTTCGTCGAAGTCGATGGCGTTGAACGGGCACAGGTTGTTGCAGATCCGGCAGCCGGAGCAGCGGGCCTCGTCGATCGAGGCCACGATCGGCTCGATCAACACCGTGCCGATGGTGATCATGCCCTGGATTCGGGCGGCGGCGGCGGCCCCCTGCGACACCGAGTCGGGGATGTCTTTCGGTCCCTGGCAGGTGCCGGCGATGAACAGGCCGTCGGTCATCGTGGCCACCGGGTCGAGCTTGGGGTGGCGCTCGGTGAACCAGCCGTCCATGCTGCACGAGATCCCGAAGCGAAGCGCGGTCTCCTTGGCGTCGGCCCGCGGGGTCAGCGCCCCCATCAGGACGACCATGTCGACCGGCACCCGGCGCTGCGCTCCGATCAGGGTGTCTTCGGCCTGCACGATCAGCTTGCCCTCTTCGCCCGGTAGGCGGGCGGCGTCGGTCACCTCGGCCGCCCGGCCGCGGATGAAGTGCATGCCCTCCTGCTGCAACCGGTCGTAGAACTCCTCATAGTTCTTGTGCAGCGGTCGCATGTCGATGTAGAACGAGGTAGACCTCGGCCCCGGTCTTTTCCATCACCAGATGGCCGAACTTGAGGGCGCTCATGCAGCACACCGCCGAGCAATAGGCGTTGTGGCGCTTGTCGCGGCTGCCGACGCAGTGGATCAGGGCCACGCTCTTGGGCTGGGTCACCCCGTCGCGCAGAACGATCTTGCCTTCGGTCGGGCCGGCGGCGTTGCACAGCCGCTCGAACTCGAGCGAGGTGAAGACGTTGGCCAGCCGGCCGTAGCCGTACTGGGGGATCTTGGTGCAGTCGAACAGATCGTAGCCGGTGGCCAGGATGATGTTGCCGACATTCAGGTCGAAGTAAGTGTCTTGCTGTTCGAAGTCGATGGCCCCGGTCGGGCAGAACTTCTCGCAAGCCCGGCAGGTGCCGCGCTCGAAGTAAGTGCAGTTGGGTACGTCGATCACCGGGTACTTGGGGACGGCCTGGGGGAACGGCCGGTAGATCGCCTTGCGGTAGCCCAGCCCGGCCTCGAAGACGTCGTCGACCACCTTCTTCGGGCATTTCTCGATGCAGATACCGCAGCCGGTGCAGTCGGCCTCCGTGACGTAGCGGGCCTTCTGGCGCACCCGGACGGTGAAGTTGCCCACGTAGCCGGTCACTTCCTCGACCTCGGCGTAGCTCATCAGGTGGATGTTCGGATGACTGCCGACGTCGGACATCTTGGGGGTCAGGATGCAGGCCGAGCAGTCGAGGGTGGGGAAGGTCTTGTCGAACTGGGCCATGTGGCCGCCGATCGACGGCTCACGTTCGACCAGGTACACCTGGTGCCCGCCCTCGGCCAGCTCGAGCGCCGCCTGGATCCCGGCGATCCCGCCGCCGACCACCAGGGTGTTGGGATTGACCGGCACTTCGGTCGGATCGAGCGGTTCATGCAGCTGCACCCGCCGGACGGCGGCGGAGATCAGGGCCTTCGACTTGGCGTCGGCGGCGGCCTTGTCGGTGGTGACCCACGACACCTGCTCGCGCAGGCTGGCCATGTGACACAGATACGGGTTCAACCCGGCGTTGGCGCAGGCCTTGCGGAAGGTCTTCTCGTGCAGGTGCGGCGAGCAGGCCCCGACCACGACTCGGGTCAGGCCCTGCTCCTTGATGTCCTGCTCGATCAGTTCCTGCCCCAGCGACGAACACATGAACTTGTAGTCGTGGGCGACCGTCACCCCTTCCAACTCGGCGGCCCAGCGAGACATTTCGGCCACGTCGACCGTGCCGGCGATGTTGCTGCCGCAATGGCAGATGTAGACCCCGACTCGTTCGGCCATCCTAGGCCTCCTCTCGCCACGCGGCATGGGCAGCGACTTATCGTCCCGCTTGCGGCGCTTGGGCGCCTCGGGCTCGGGGGCGGCCTGGCCGATCTTGGCCAGGGCGGCCTCCGACGAGACGATCTCGCGCCCGAGGCCCAGGGCCTTCGGGTCGATCCCCATCGCCAGCCCGATCAGCTGGGTGAAGTACAGCACCGGCAGCTTGTAGTCGGTGCCGAAATGGCGGTTGACCTGCGACTGGTAGGCGTCCAGGTTGAGCTGGCACATCGGGCAGGCGGTGACGATCACGTCGGCCTGGTACTCGGCGGCGTTGTGGAGCAGTCGCCGGATCAGCTCGTAGGCGGTGTCGGCGCTGATCTGGGTCATGTGACCGCCGCAGCAGTGCGTCTTGAGCGGGAAGTCGACGACTTCCGCCCCCAGGGCGGTCAGCAGCCGGTCGAGGTGCATCGGGTACTCGGGGTCGTGCGCCTGCCCGTTCCCGCCGTTCCACTGCGGCCGGACGATCAGGCAGCCGTAGTACGGCGCCAGTCGAAGCCCGTTGAGCGGCCGGACCACTTCCTTCTGAATCGCTTCCAGCCCGACGTCGTCGGTCACCACGTCGAGCAGGTGTCGGATGCGCAGGCTCCCGGGGTCGTAGTGCAGGCCACCGGCGGCCAGGGCCTGGTTGGTCTTGTCGCGCAGGCCCACGTCTTCGGCCATGTAGTGATCGACCTTGCGCAGGTTGAGGTAGCAGGCGCTGCACGGGGCGACCAGCTGGTCGTTTCCCTCCTGCGCCGCTGCCAGGGCCAGGTTGCGCCCGACCAGGGCATAGGCGGCGCTGCGATTGAGGGAGATGTACTCGGTGGCGCCGCAGCAGTTCCAGTCGTCCACTTCTTCCAATGCCAGGCCCAGCCGGCCGGCGACGGCCTTGGTCGACCGATCGTAGGGCTCGGCCGAGTGGGAAAGCGAACAGCCGGGGTAATAGGCGTAACGCATCACACCGCCTCCAGGGTCTTGGCCGTGTCGAGGATCGCTCGCAGCTGATCGATGCCGCGGATTCGGTCGGGCTTGAGCGACATACGGTCCTTGGCCAGGAGCTCAAGGGCCAGCGGACCGACCCCGACCTTCTTGAGCGGAGCGTGGGTCAGGTGGTAGCGGGTGGCCAGGCCGAACTCGAAGCTGCGGCCGTAGGTCTCCACCAGACCGATGAAGGATTTCGACCAGTCGGGAGCGTCGCGATCGTCGTACAGCTTCTCGCGCACCGCCATCCGCTTGAGCGAGTACATCAGGTCGGTGATCGGGATGTCCTTGGGGCAGCGGGCCATGCAGTAGTAGCAGGCAACGCAGTACCAGGGAGTATTGCTGCGCAGCACCTGCTCGCGCATTCCGGCGCTGATCATGGCGAACAGCCGGCGCGGGGTGTCGTCCATGTCGGGCCCGGATGGGCACGATCCCCCGCACGTGCCGCATTGCAGGCAGGTGATCAGGGTCTCTCCGCCGGGGGTGCTGTCGATGACTTCGGTCAGGAAGGTGTTGGAGGATGGGGTTCCATGCATCGAAGCACCTCGCTTGGTTGGGCCCCGGCCGAGGGTTACAGATCGCCTGTGACCGGCGGCGGGACGGCCCGGGGGAATCGGGACTTGCTCCCCCTTCAATATGTGAAATCCATCACGAAGACATAAGTGACGGAGTTCACAGATTACCCTGCGGAGTGTCCGCCGGGCCCGGCCGACTTCCTGTTCGGGTGTGAATCGAGGGTCGCCAGTGTCTGAAATTTGCCTGGCGAGGGCAGGGTAGACCGTGAAGGTTTGTGGGGGCTTGCCAGCTGGGGGCACCGAGGGGTCCTGGCCCTACGCAATCCGCTCCGGTCCGCCGCAGGGAGACCGCATCCGGTTCGGCCGGGCTCGGTCCTACCGCATGTAGACCGTGGTCTCGGGGTGGTAGGCCGCCCAGCCGTACCACTCGGTCACAAACGAGGTGACGAAATCGAGCCGCTCGCCCAGACACCACCCGTCCCGGCAGACCCCATCCAGCGACCAGGTCGCGCCTCGCTGGTCTCGGACCACTCCTGCCCGCGGAAGAGAAGGTCAGGGTCTCGCCGCCGGCCACACGCTGGAACGCCATCGCCTGGCCGCTGCCGCGGTCAGACAGGACCACGATCGCCTGATCCCCGAGTTCGTCGTTCAGGGCGGCGGGCCCAGCCGGGAACGTCTCCATGGGGTATGCGCGCGCCTCCCCCTCATGCACGACCCCCAGCACAATCTCGTTCTCCGCTAGCCTCTCGTCGCGATTCAACAGGGTGGCCTCGAATGCCGGCCCCAGGCCCGCCCCCCCGATCGCCGCCCGCTTCCGATAACGGTCTTGGAACCCGGTGTCCGGGTCGAGCACCAGGGTCCCCGGGTGAGCCTCCCGCCAATCTTCCCAGCGCATCTGCACCATGGGTATGACCTCCAGCCGGGAGCCCGCCAGTGGCCCGAACAGAGCCAGCCCCTCGAAGTGGCTCCACACCGATCCGGTCTCCCGATCGGCCATGGCGAACAGCCCGTTGTACAGACCGGCCACGTCGAAGGTGTAGCGCTGTCCGTTCAGGATGGGGTTGAAACCAACCCCGGAGGAACAGACGCTTCAATACGTGATCAGGATGGGAGAGCCGCGCACCTGGTCGTTGGCGATGTGGTGGTAGGCCATCATCCCCACCGGGTAGGCTCGTGCCTCCCCGTTCCACTCGACCCCCAGGACGTAGTCATCCGGCTCGAGGTTGCCTGCCATCCCCGCCGGGAGGAAGGCCGGGTCGGTGAGGGGGACGAAACCCCGCCCCGGATCCGGATCGTAGCCGGCCGGATCGTAGGGCTCCGGGGCGAGGTCAGGTGTGGCTGAATTGCCCGCCGTCGGGGGCGAAGTCACTCGATCATCGACGGAGGTCGGGACAGGCGCGGCCGGTCCCTGCACGACCTGACCGCATCCTGCCAGGCCTGGGATTGCCAGGATCGCTATGGCCATCCAGGCGGCGGGCAGGACCCGGCCACGCGTCGCGGTGGGTATGCTCCGGCTGACAGCCTGCTTCATGGCGAAATTCCCCTCGAAGAAGTCCGATTTCGGTCAGACTGCTTGCCACAGTGTCCAACGGCCACGTAAACCGCGCATGACCGGACTGTCAAAACCTATCATCGCCTCCTTCGCCCCTGGGGAAGTCCGGCGGGCGGGGCTGTGACATTCCCCACTGGGGTTGTCCGAACCAGTTCCGGCACCATTCAAGGGGAGTTCGAACGGGGAGGGATGACCATCGGAGCGCCAGCGGGCGATCCACTTCGCGTCCTCATAATCACCCAGGGACAGTGGGGCGAGCGCATCGCCGCCAACGTGGCGCGCCACGCACCGACCGGTTGGACGGTAGCGACAGATGCCGTCCCGGCCCGCCTGCCCCAGGTGGTCGACGACCCCGACGACTTCCTCCCGGCCGAGGTGGCCGCCGCCGACCTGTTGATCGCCCTGTGCGAGGTGCCCGGGATGGCCCAGTTGGTCCCTGACCTGGCGCGGCGCTCCGGCGCCCAGGCCGTGATCGCGCCGGTCGACTTCACCAGCGCCATCCCTCCCGGACTCGAAGTGCAGTTGCGCGGCTGGCTCGAAGCGATTCGGGTGGCCGTTGTCTTCCCCCGCCCGCTGTGCTCCCTGACCGAGGAAAGCGTCAACGTTCGGCCCCTGCTCCAGCACTACGACCACCCGCTCATCCGGGCCTTCGCCGCCCTCTTCGGCCGTCCGGCCTTTCGCCTCGAGGTGGAGGACGGCCGCGTGGCCTCGGCCGAGGTGCTGCGCGACTCGGCCTGTGGATGCGCCCGCCACATCGCCGAGAACCTTCCGGGGACCTCTGTCGACGACGCGGTCGAGAAGGCCGGGATGCTCCACCACCATTTTCCCTGCCTGGCCAGCATGACCCAGGAGCCCGCTTACCACGACACGCTGATGCACGTCTCGGGACACCTGGTCCGAGACGCCGTCCACGACGAATTGGACGACCACCTGGCGCCGGTGCCGTACCTGCGGCCTCTCGGACGGGTCGAGACCCCGTCCCCGGAGGATTGAACGTGGAGCGTTGGTCCGATCGCCCTGCCCGCCATGTATGCCGACCACCATGTGGCCAGCGTACGGCGCACGCTGGTGGCGCTCGAAGGGGTGACCGAGGTGGTTTGTTCGGCGGCCTCCCGGCGGGTGAGCCTGGCGTACGACGCTTCCCGGCAGAATCCGGCCGGCCTCGAAGCCGCGCTGGGGGCGTTGGGCTACCACGCCGGCCAAAGCGAGCCGACATTTGCCGACGCCGCCCCGCTCCCCAACCGGCACACGGCGGCGCCCGCCGGCTCGCCCGCCTTCCTGCATCAACCACCCGACTGGCAGGGCCGCCCGCTATGGCCCTGCCCCGGCTTTGCACCGACCCCCGTCCCCGACGAGTGATTCAAGAGGAGACAGACATGGCCGACGAGAAAGTCTCACGGAAGAAAATGCGAACGCCGGAGGAGCGCTCGATCGACCCGGCCGCGCGCGAAATGCTGATCCGGGCCGACACACTCGGCCTCGAAACGGCGTTCTCGCGCGCCGACCAGATGGCCCCCTGCCCGATCGGCCAGACCGGGAACTGCTGCAAGGTCTGCTTCATGGGGCCATGCCGTCTGGTCAAGGACGGGCAGACCGGGGTGTGCGGGGCCACGATCGAGACGATCACTGCACGCAACTTCGCCCGTGCGGTCGCCGCCGGTTCGGCGGCCCACTCCGACCACGGCCGCGACCTGGCCTTCACCCTGCGGGCCGTGGCGCTGGGCGAGGCCCAGGGCTACACAGATCCGCGATCCTCTCAAGCTGCGCCGCCTGGCCGCCGAGCTGGGCATCGCCGCCGACGGACGCGAAGCCAACGAGATCGCCCTCGATGTCGCCAACGCCTGCCTCGCCATGTTCGGCCAGCAGACCGGTGAGTTGCCGATGGTCGAAACGGGCTCCGCCAGAAGCGCAGGAGCTCTGGCGCGAACACCGCAGCTGGTGCCGCGGGGCATCGACCGGGAAGTGGTCGACGTCCTGCACCGCACCCACATGGGCGACGACCAGGACCCGGAGCACATCCTGCACCAGGCGTTGCGCACCGCCATGTCGCGACGGCTGGGGCGGCTCGATGATCGCCACCGACCTTTCGGACATCCTGTTCGGCACCCCCAGCCCGCTGGTCTCCCAGGTCAACCTGGGCGTGCTCAAGAGCGACGAGGTCAACATCGTCGTCCACGGCCACGAGCCGACCCTGTCGGAGATGATCCTGGCCGCCACCAGCGACCCGGAGCTGATCGCCTACGCCGAGACCAAGGGCGCCAAGGGCATCACCCTGGCCGGCATCTGCTGCACCAGCAACGAGACCCTGATGCGCCAGGGCGTCCCGTCGGCCGGCAACTTCCTGCACCAGGAACTGGCGATCATCACCGGCGCGGTCGAAGCCATGGTGGTCGACGTGCAGTGCATCATGCAGGCGCTGCCCGACCTGGCCAAGAACTTCCACACCGAGGTGATCACCACCTCGCCCAAGGTCAAGATCACCGGCGCCACCCACATCGAGTTCGAGGAGGGCCGGGCGCTCGACATCGCCAAGGAGATCGTGCGCCGGGCCATCGACAACTACCCCAACCGCAAGGACGTGCAGATCCCCGACGTGCAGCTCCGACGTCGTGCCCGGCTTCTCGCACGAGTACATCAACTACATGCTGGGCGGCAGCTACCGCTCCTCCTTCCGGCCGCTCAACGACGCCATCATGTCCGGGCCGCATCCGCGGCGTGGTGGCCGACGTCGGCTGCAACAACCCGCGCTCGACCCAGGACGCCAGCCACGACTACCTGGTGCGCGAGCTGCTCAAGAACGACGTCCTGCTGGTCGAGACCGGCTGCGGCGCCATCGCCAGCGGCAAGTACGGCTACCTGCTGGGCGAGGCGGCGATGGAGTGGGCCGGCCCCGGCCTGCGCGAGGTCTGCGAGGCCACCGGGATGCCGCCGGTGCTGCACATGGGCTCGTGCGTCGACAACACCCGCATCCTGACCGTGCTGTCGCAGATGGCCAACGAAGGCGGCCTGGGCGAAGACATCAGCGACGTCCCGGCGGTGGGCATCGCCCCCGAATGGATGAGCGAGAAGGCCCTGGCCATCGCCTCCTACTGCGCCGCCTCCGGCGCCTACGTCATCCTGGGGATCCACAACCCGGTCGAAGGCAGCCCGGTGGTCACCGACATCCTCAGCCGCGGGCTGGGAGAAGCTGGTCGGCGGCAAGATCGAGTTCGTGGTCGAGCCGGAGGAGATGGTCGCGGCGCATCCTGGAGCACATCGACAAGAAGCGCGCCGCCCTGGGCCTGCCGGCCTGGGAGGCCGACAAGTTCGGCCGCAGCGGCGACGCCCGCATGCTCGAAATCGACGCCCTGGAGCCGGAAGCCCGCGCCGAAGCCCTGTACGGCGAGCCGGCGCGGTAGACGCTGACCATGTCACGCCTCTCGGACCCCCGCCCCCTGACCCCTTTCGCCTGGCCCGATGTGCCGTCCTGCGACGGCGCCTCTAGCCAGATGGAGTGGCAAAGTTTGTCAAAGGGATGGGGGGACGAGGCCCTTGGAACCACTCATCTCTCTCCCCCGCCCCGCGAGGAGGACTAGCATGTCCCGTTACATCGCCACCCGAGCCATCCGCGGCGCCAACGCCGTCGTCCAGGAAGCCGAGCAGATGCTCGAACGCGCCCTGGCCGAGAAGGGCCCGGAGACCCCCGTCGCCTTCCCCAACACGGCCTACCACCTGCCGGTGATCCTGGGCATGACCGGGCGGCAGGTGAGCACCATCGGGGACCTGTCGCCGGTGCTCGAGCAGGCCAAGGGCCTGCTCCACCCGGTGCCGCCGGACCGGCGCTGGACGCCCTACCTGGGCGAGACCCTCGACAGCGGCATGGCCACCCTGCTGGCCGAAGAAGCGATCATGGCGCTGCGCTTCGCCTACGGCCTGCAGCCCGAGCCGATCAGCGGCTACGGCGCCGCCGCCGGCGGCGCGGCCTTCACCAGCCCCGACGAGGCCGCCGGCAGCAACGGGGCAAACGGGCACCTCAACGGCCCGATCGACGACGTCCAGATCCGCACCTGGGGCATCCAGCTGGTCGACGGCCGCATGCCCGGCTTCGCCGCCATCGTCGGCGCCGCCAAGTCGAACGAAGTGGCCGTCAAGATCGTGCGCGAGCTGCAGCGGCGCAACATCCTGTGCTTCCTGTCGGGCAACGTCAACGGCCGCAGCATCATCCACCAGCTGCATGGAGGAAGGCGTCGAGCTCGGCTACGACACCTACACCGTCCCCTTCGGCACCGACACCATCTCGGCCATCTACGCGCTGGGCGTGGCGGTCCGCTCGGCGCTGACCTTCGGCGGCATGAAGGGCGGCCAGGCGCGCGACATCCTGCTCTACAACAAGAACCGGGTCTTCGCCTTCGTGCTGGCGCTGGGCGAGGTGGACGACCTGAAGTACGCCACCGCCGCCGGAGCGATCAACTTCGGCTTCCCGGTCGTCGCCGACACCGTCATCCCCGAGATCCTGCCCACCGGCGTGACCACCTACGAACACGTGGTCTCGATGCCCTTCAACGAGATCGCCGCCAAGGACGACCTGGAGCGGGCCGAGCGCCTGGTGCAGAAGTGCATCGAGGTCCGCGGGGTCAAGGTCAAGGTCTCCGAAGTGCCGATCCCGGTGCCCTACGGCTCGGCCTTCGAAGGCGAGGTCGTGCGCAAGACCGACATGCGCGTCGAGTTCGGCGGCAAGAAGAGCCGGGCCTTCGAGTACCTGACGATGGCCGAATCTGGACGAAGTCGAAGACGGCAAGATCGAGGTGATCGGCCCCGACTTCGACGACGTCGAAGCCCAGGGGGCGATGGACCTGGGCATCCTGGTGCGGGTGGCCGGGCGCAAGATGGAGACCGACTTCGAGCCGGTGCTCGAGCGCCAGATCCACTACTTCATCAACGGCGCCTCCGGCATCCAGCACATCGGCCAGCGCGACATCGCCTGGATCCGCATCGGCCAGTCCGCCGCCGACAAGGGCTTCGACCTCAAGCACTTCGGCGACATCCTGCACGCCCGCTTCCATGAGGATTTCGGCATCGATCGTCGACAAGGTCCAGGTCACGATCCTGACCGAGCCGTCCCTGCATGCCGAGTGGCTGGAGAAGGCCCGCGCCGCCTACGAAGAGCGCAACGTCCGCATCGGAGCGATGACCGACGAGAGCGTCGACATCTTCTACTCCTGCAGCCTGTGTCAGTCGTTCGCCCCCAACCACGTCTGCATCATCAGCCCGGAACGTCTCGGGCTGTGCGGCGCCTACAACTGGCTCGACTGCAAGGCCTCCAACCAGATCAACCCCAGCGGCCCCAACCAGCCGATCAAGAAGCAGACCCAGCTCGACGCCGCCAAGGGCTACTACAGCGGGGTCAACGAATTCGCCATCGGCGCCAGTCACCAGCAGGTGCAGGAAGTCTCGATGTACTCGATCATGGAGAACCCGATGACGGCCTGCGGCTGCTTCGAGTGCATCGCCATGGTGATCCCCGAGGCCAACGGGATCATGATCGTCAGCCGCGAAGACACCAGCATGACCCCGGCCGGGATGACCTTCTCGACCCTGGCCGGCATGGCCGGCGGCGGGTTGCAGACCCCCGGGATCATGGGCCACGGCAAGTTCTACATCCTCAGCCCGAAGTTCGTCTCGGCCGACGGCGGCTTCAAGCGCGTGGTGTGGATGTCGTCGGTGCTCAAGGAGCAGATGGCCGAGCAGTTCAAGGCGGTGGCCGAACGCGAAGGCGATCCGGATCTGATCGACAGGATCTGCGACGAGCGGCAGGCCACCGACGTCGAGGGCACGGTGGCCTACATCACCGGTAAGCACCATCCGGCGCTCGAAATGCCGCCGATGCTGTGAGGCGCGATGCCCAGGCCGTCAGCCTCTCTCCCCTCCCCTTACCCCTCCCCGGGCTTGTGCGAGGCCTTTTCCCTCGCAGGAATCCCGCCGGGGGAGAGGATGAGTACTCAGGAAGGGGGGAAGGGCGAAGCCCCTCCGCCCTTCCTGAGAGAGACCTCCCCTCTCCGCCCGAAGCAGGTTGCTGTTGACGGACGCGGCTGGGCGGAGAGAGGGTACGGGGGTGAGGCCGACGGCTGTCTCATCGAAGGTCCACGAAGGAGTCGTTCCATGACGATTGAAATCCACAAAGAGAAATCCACCGGATCGGTCCGGGCGGTCACCATCGGCGCCACCAAGGACCAGGGCGGGACCCGAACCGAAGACTCTGACCCTCGGGGGCGAGACGGCCCTTCCCTTCCTTTCCTTTGAAGGCAGCCTGCCCAACCAACCGGCGCTGGCTCTCGAGATCCGCGACCGCAAACCCGACGACTGGTCGCCGCTTCTGCTGGAAGCCTGGGGCGAAGCGATGAACGACCCGGCCGACTGGGCCCGCGCCGCCGAAGCCGCCGGCGCTGATCTGATCTACCTGGTACTCAGTGCCACCCGGGCCGACGGCTCCCCGAACGACGGGGCCGCCGCCCGGAAGGTGGTGCGCCGCGTCCTGGAAGCCACCTCTCTCCCGCTGGCCGTCGTCGGTCCGGGGCAAGCTGACCTCGACAACGAATTGATCGTCCCGGTGGCCGAGGAGGCCAAGGGCGAAAGGCTGCTGATCGGCATCTGCGAAGACAAGAACTACCGGACGATCGTGGCCGCCGCCCTGGCCAACGACCACCTGGTCCAGTCGAAGACCCCGATGGACGTCAACCTGTCGAAGCAGTTGGTGATCCTGATCCACGACATGGGGATGCCCCTGGAACGCATCGTGATGGACCCGACCACCGGCGCCCTCGGCTACGGGATCGAGTACGGCTACTCGGTGATGGAGCGCCTGCGCCTGGCCGCACTCCAGGGGGATTCCATGACCCAGCAGCCGATGCTGGTCAACCCCGGCGAAGAAGCGTGGAAGGTGAAGGAGTCCAAGGTCGGCGAAGGCGTGCCCCAGGCCTGGGGCGATTGGTCGACCCGGGCGCTCAATTGGGAAGCGATCACCGCCGCCACGCTGGTCCACTCCGGCGCCGACCTGCTCGTGCTGCGCCACCCGGAGACGCTGCGGCGGGTCCGGGTGATGATCGGGGATTTGGTCGCCGCTTGATACCAAGATGCGGTAGGGGCACGGCACCCTGGCACCGCTCGCCAGGCCAGGTTGTCCCGGCTCCTGCCCGATAGAAACCTGAACAGCGGAGGTCCTGCATGCCGCTCACCGGACTCGAGATCTACAAGCTCCTGCCGCAGACCAACTGCAAGGAATGCGGTTATCCCACCTGCCTGGCCTTCGCCATGAAGCTGGCCGCCAAGCAGGCGGAGCTCAAGGCCTGTCCGTACGTCACCGAGGAATCGAAAGCCAAGCTCGAAGCCGCCTCGGCGCCGCCGATCCGCTTGATCCGGCTCGACGGCGGAGGGCAGAGCTCTCGAAGTCGGCAACGAGACGGTCCTGTTCCGGCACGAGAAGACGTTCTTCCACCGGCCGGGGCTGTTCCTGCGCCTGCGCGACAGCGACGGCGCCGAAGCCCTCGGACGCAAGGCCGCCGAGGCCGACGCCTTCCACGTCGACTACGTCGGGATCGATCTCGGCGCTCGACGGCTTTGCCGATCGAGGCCGCCTCGGGCGATCCGGCCCTTCGCCGCCGCCATCGCCGCGGTGCGGGCGGTCAGCCAGCGACCGTTGATCCTGATCGTCGTCGACCCCGAACTGGCCCGGGCCGGGCTGCGAGGCCTGCGGCGAATCGCACCCGCTTCTGCACGCCGCGACCGCCGAGAACGCCGCCGCCATGGCCGAGGTGGCTGCGGCGGCCAAGGTCCCGCTGGTGGCGCAGGCCGGCTCGCTCGACGCCCTGGCCGACCTCACCCAGACACTGAAAAACGCCGGCGTCGAAGACCTGGTGCTCGACCCGGGCGCCGGGGGCTATCGGGATTCCCTGCACCAACTCACCAACCTGCGCCGCCTGGCCCTCAAGAAGAACTTCTGCGCAGCCTCGGGTATCCGGTGATCACGTTCGCCGCCGCCGATGGAGCGGACCCGGTGTTGCTGGCCGCCGAGCACATCGCCAAGTACGCCGGGCTGATCGTGCTGGATGACTTCGACCCGGCGACCCTGTATCCCCTGCTGGTCCTGCGCCAGAACATCTACACCGACCCGCAGAAGCCGATCCAGGTGCAGCCGGGGGTGTACGAGATCAACGACCCCGACCCCAAGGCCCCGGTGCTGGTCACCACCAACTTCTCGATCACCTACTTCTCGGTGGCCAACGAGGTCGAAGGCTCGGGCTGGCCCGCCTGGCTGGTGGTCACCGACGCCGAGGGCATGAGCGTGCTCACCGCCTGGGCGGCCGGCAAGTTCGACGCCGAGCGCATCGCCAAGTCGGTCAAGGCCCATGGCATCGCCGAGAAGGTGGGTCATCAACGGCTGATCATTCCGGGCCAGGTGGCCGTGCTCTCCGGAGAGTTGGAGGAAGAACTGCCCGGTTGGCAGATCATGGTCGGACCGCGCGAGGCCGTTGACATCGGCGCTTACCTCAAGACGATGTGGCCCGACGGAAAGTAGCCGCCGGACGGGAAGGAGCGAAGCGAGATGACGATCCGCATAGGCCGTCTTCCCCGAGATCCGTACCTGGGGTACGACCCCCAGGCCGTCGCCCGCCTGGCTGCGGCCTGCCTGCAATGCCGTCCCCCGGCTCCGTGCACGACCGCCTGTACCCGCCAGGCCGACATCCCGCGCGTGATCCGGCTGGCCGGGCAGGCCGCCTGCGAAGGTCTGGTCCTGTCGCGCTGGTTCATGGACCGCGAAACCGTCGAAGCGGCTCGCATCGCCGACGCCATCACGGACTGCTACAGCTGATGCCGGGATGCCTCGGCCCCCGACGGTGTCGATCCCGATGGTCTTGCGCGTGAAGCTCCACCCCTCCCCCACCCCCACCCCCTCGCCGTGCTGGATCTGGCTTGGGTCGAGAGCCAGCGGGGAAGGGGAGCAATGCGCGAAGGCATGGGGGGTGAGGCGGATTCCCTCACCGATCCGAGCCAACGGGCCAGGGGGCCTCTAGAAACCACGATGCCCTCTCACCGGGTCACCTTGCTGCCTGCCGGCATCACCGTCGACGTCCCCACCGGGTCCCTCTTGGTGGAAGCCGCCGCACATGCCGATCTCGATCTGGCGCAGCCGTGCGGCGGGCAGGGTCGCTGCGGACGGTGCTCGGTTCGCGTGGAAGGAACGGGCTTCCGTCGGCGCTCCACCCTCCGGCTGGCCCAGGCCGACCTCGAAGCCGGGTACGCCCTGGCCTGTCAGACCGTGGTAGAAGGCGATCTGCAGGTGACCCTTCCTCCGGCGGAGATCATCCAGCGCCTTCTGGTGACCGATCGGATGGCGCCCAAGGAGGCACTCCCCTTCCACTACGACCCGGCCGCCATGCAAACGCTTCGCTTACTGCAGGTGACGCTGCCTCCGCCCACGCTGGAAGACAATCGCGACGACCTGGCGCGTCTGCTGGCTGGCCTCGCCGACGCAGGACATCCGCTCCCCGAACTCCCCCTCCCGGTCCTGCGTCGGCTGGGGTCGGCCTTGCGCGAAGCCGATTGGCAGCCATGGCTCCTGATCGAGCAGGCGCCCGACCCGCCCGGGGGACGGTCGCGCGTGATCGAAGTCTCCGCCGCGGCCCCTCGCCTTCTCGGACTGGCGATTGACATCGGGACCACCACGGTCACCATCGAGCTGGTCGACCTGGGAAGCGGCGATGTGCTGGCGACCGCGGCCGAATACAACCAGCAGATCGCCCGCGGGGAAGATGTGATCAGCCGGATCATCTTCGCCGGGAAGGACGGAGGGCTCGAAGACCTCGGGCGACGAGTCCGACAGACCCTGGGCGAACTGCTCGAACGGATCCGGCGTCGAACGGGCATCGAGCCCGGCCAGATCCTCAAGGTCACTTTGGCCGGCAACACGACCATGACCCATCTCTTCCTGGGTTTGCCGCCGGCCACCCTCCGCCTGACCCCCTACTTGCCCGGCGCCAACCGGCCTGCCGCCTACCTGGCCGGCGAACTCGACCTGCCGCTGCACCCGCTGGCCTCGGTGGACGTTCTTCCCGGGGTCGCCTCCTACGTTGGCGCCGACATCACCGCCGGCGCGCTGGCGGCGGGTCTGCACGAAACCGAACGTCTGACTCTGTTCATCGACGTCGGCACCAATGGCGAAATCGTCCTGGGCAACCGCGACTGGCTGGTGACCTGCGCCTGTTCGGCCGGACCGGCCTTCGAGGGAGCGGGCGTGGTGGATGGGATGCGGGCGACCGCCGGGGCGATCGAGGAAGTGTGGGTCCACTCCGACACGTACGAGCCGACCATCCGCGTGATCGGCGGGGGGCGGCCGCGCGGCCTGTGCGGCTCGGCGCTGATCTCCTTGCTGGCCGAACTGTTCGTCACCGGCGCCCTGGATCGCGGCGGCAACTTCAACCTCGACCTGCAGTCTCCGCGCATTCGTTCCGGGGATCACGGGCCGGAGTATGTGGTCGCCTGGCCGGACGAGACCGACACCGGGCGGGCCATCGCCCTGACCAAGGTCGATGTCGACAACCTGATGCGGGCCAAGGCGGCCATCTACGCCGGCTTCAGCGTCCTGGCGGCAGGGGTCGGAGTCGATCTGGCCGATGTCGATCAGGTGTTGATCGGCGGCGCCTTCGGCAAGTACATCAACGTCGAGAAGGCGGTCCAGATCGGCCTGCTCCCCGACCTGCCCTGGGATCGGTTCTCCTTCCTGGGGAACACCGCCATTCGAGGCGCCCGCCTTGCGCTGTTGTCCAACAGGGCGCGCCGCGCCGTGACGGCCCTGTCGGACCGAATGACCTACGTAGAACTCTCGGCCGACAACACTTTCTACGACGCCTTCACCGCCGCCCTGTTCCTGCCTCACACCGAGATCCACCGCTTCCCAAGCGTCGCCGAGGTTTGGGAACGGCCGGCCGGCGTTGCGCAAGAGAAGTCGGGATGACGGCCGGACGCGCCGACCCTGTCCTCGACTGGCTGCTCGAAAAGCGAGATCCCGGGGTTCGGGCTTTCGCCTTGCGCGATCTGCTCGACGCGCCGGCGGACGATTCCGAGGTCCGGGCCGCCCGCCGGGCCACCTCCGGCAGCACCCCGGTTCGGGAGATCCTGGGAGCACAAGAGCCCGACGGGTTCTGGGTCAAGCCTGGCACCGGGTACTCGCCCAAGTACACCTCGACGGCCTGGCAGTTGATCTTCCTCGGCCAGTTCGGCGCCGACGGCGAGAACCCCGGTGTCCGCCGCGGAGCCGACTACGTACTCGATCACAGCCGCACAACCCTGGGAGGGTTCACGGCCGCCGGAGGCTTCTCGTCGGCACCCAAGCCCACCGGGATGGTGCACTGTCTCCAGGGCAACCTGGGCGCCTCCCTGTTGGAGCTTGGTTTCGAGAGCGACCCTCGGCTCAAGGAAGCCCTCGGCTGGCTTGCCCGAAGCGTCACCGGGGATGGTATCGACCCGGCCTTCTCGAAGAACCCCGTCCGCTACTACCGCTCCGGCAACAGCGCTCCGGGGTTTCGCTGCGCCGCCAACCATCACAAGCCGTGCGCCTGGGGAGCGATCCCGGCGATGGATGCGCTCGGTCGAGTGCCGCCTCGTTCGCGCAGTCGGGTGATGCGACAGGCGATCGGCGTCGGGGTTGAGTTCCTCTTGAGCCGCGATCCCTCCCGGGCGAAGTATCCGATGGGGTACGACACGAAGCCCAACGGCAGCTGGTTCAAGTTCGGCTACCCGCTCGGCTACGTCAGCGACGTCCTGCGCACGGCCGAGGTGCTGGTCGCCCTGGGGCACGGCCGGGATCCCCGCTTGAAGAACCTGGCCGAGTTGATTCTGAGTAAGCGCGGCGCCGACGGCCGCTGGAACCTGGAGTACTCATACCAGGGAAAGACCTGGTTTGACCTGGGGACGAAACGAGCTCCGAGCAAGTGGGTGACCCTGCGCGCCCGGCGCGCCTTGAAAGGGTTGGGGATCGACGCATGACAAAGGTGATCGCACTCGCCGGCAAGGGCGGAACGGGCAAGACCACCATCGCCGCACTGCTCACGCGCACGGTGTTGCAGCAGGGTGTGGCGCCCGTGCTGGCGATCGACGCCGATCCTGCGACGAACCTGCATCTGGCGCTCGGCCTGCCGGCGCCGGCCACCGTCGGGGATGTGCGCGAGGGGATGCTGGCCGAGGCCCAGAAAGGGGCGCTGGGCGTCGCCGTTGCCCGGCGCGACCATCTCCAGCACGAACTGCGCATGGCGCATCGAGGAAGGTCATCAGGTGGACCTGGTAGCGATGGGCCGGCCCGAAGGCCAGGGCTGCTATTGCGCCGTCAATCATCTGTTGCGTGATCTGCTCGACGAACTGGGGCGGAGCTACGCCTGCGTCATCATCGACAATGAGGCCGGCATGGAGCACATCAGCCGGCGCACCACCCGCGACGTCGATCTGCTGCTGGTGGTGACCGACGCGACCGTGCGCGGCGTGCTCACGGCCGCCTCCATCGCCGCCATGGCCGGCGAGGTTGATGTGAACGTACGGCGCACGCGCCTGGTCGTCAACCGGATCACCGGCGACTTGCCGGCGGAACTGGAGGCGGCGATCGCCGCCACCGGTCTGCCGCTGGTGGGGCGCATCCCCGCCGACGAGCATCTGGCCGCCCTCGACGCTCGCGGCGAGTCGCTGCTGCGGCTGAATGGGACATCGCCCGCTCTCAACGCGGTCGAAGCCATGGTGTATCTGATCCTGCGGGAGCTGTGAGGCCTATCATCCTATGACAGCATCCGTTCGCCCCCTCCCCTTGCCCCTCCCCCGGATAGCGGTCTGTCCCGCTTTGAGGATCAACCTCCGGGGGAGGGGAGGAGTCTTAAGGGGGGTGGGGGCGTCTGCGCCGCCCCCACCCCCCTTCTTGTCTCCCTCCCCCTGCCCGTCAACCCCAGTGGCAACGGCAGCCACTGCAGGGGGAGGGTCGGGGAGGGGGTCAATTCGATCCATCCACAAGCGATTCCCGCCGGACGCAACCGCCAGGAGGCTCTTCCATGCTGAAGATCGGTGAAAACATCCACATCATCTCCCCCCGGGTCAAGGCGGCCCTGGCCGAGCGCGACGGCGGTTTCTTCGTCGATCTGGCCCGGCGCCAGAAAGCCGCCGGCGCCGATGTGCTCGATTTGAACATCGGCCCCCAGAAGAAGGCCGGGCCGGAGGTGATGGACTGGCTGGTCGACGTCGTCCAGGAAGCCGTCCCGGGCATGACTCTGTCGTTCGACACGACCAACCTGGCGGCGATCGAGGTCGGCCTGAAGAAGAGTCGGGGCCAACGCCATCGTCAACTCGACCTCCGCCGAGGAAGAACGGCTGGCCACCGTGCCGCCGCTGGCCGCCAAGTACGGCGCCCGCCTGATCGCGTTGTGTCTGGAGAAGAGCGGGATCCCGGTGACCGCCGACGCCCGGATCGGGATCGCCATGGAGAAACTGATCCCGCGCGCCCAGGAAGTCGGCCTCCCGATGGAAAACCTGCTGATCGACCCGTTGATCCTGACCGTCTCGGGCTGCCAGGAGTACGTGCCGCACGCGGTCGAGACCGTGCGCATGCTCAAAATGGTGGCCGATCCTCCGCCGTTGACGGTCGTGGGCCTGTCGAACGTCTCGAACCAGGTGCCGGCCGAGATGCGCCCTCTGCTCAACCGGGTGTACCTGGTCATGCTGATGGCCGCCGGCCTCGATGGAGCCATCCTCGACCCGCTCGATCAGGAACTGATGCAGGTGCTGGCGTGGATCACCTCGCGCGACCAGAGCACTCCGTTGGCGGCTCTCTACCTGAATCTGTTCGACGCCGTCGCCGCCGGAGCCGAACTGGAGCCGGACCAGGTGAACCACGCGGACCCCGAACAGGAGGCGGTCTGGAAGTCGGTGCAGGTGCTGCTCAACAAGGTGATCTACACCGATTCGTACTTGCGGTTGTGACCCCCTGGGGTTGTGCCCGGGGAGCGCTCTAACCCCCTCCTCCGCCTGTCTCCGGCCAGGGGAAAGCTTCTTCAGGAGCTCCCGATGGCTGGGGGGCAAGGGGTGGGGGTGAACCCGCCCCGCAACCGAACGGGTCATCCGTCATGCTCTCACGTTCCCCTCGGCACTGCCGGGGCACGGGCAAACAGAACAAGATGGGTGCGGCCGGAAGTGTCCGGCCGCCCGGCCCCGCGGTCCGCCCAGCCACACCGCCTCCGAAGGAGAAGAACTCCATGGATAAGACGGCCCCACCCCCGAACGTCGAGGCGCTCTTGGCCAAGGCCAAGCAGCCGTCGGCCGACGCCATGCGGCTTCACCCCTACTACCGGGGGAAGGTCGAAATCGCGCTCAAGTGCCGGGTGCGCGACTTCAACGACTTCGCCATCTGGTACACCCCGGGAGTGGCCGCTCCTTGCCGGGCGATCGCCGAAGACCCCGAGCTGGTCTACGAGCACACCCACAAGGGGAACACCGTCGCCGTGGTCTCCGACGGCACCCGGGTGCTGGGCCTGGGCGACATCGGCCCCAAGGCCGGCCTGCCGGTGATGGAAGGCAAGGCGCTGCTGTACAAGTACCTGGGCGGCGTGGATGCCTGGCCGATCATGCTGGACACCAAGGATCCCGACGAACTGATCGAGACGGTGCTCCGGATCCAGCCCGGCTTCGGCGGGGTCAACCTGGAAGACATCTCCCAGCCCAAGTGTTTCCGCATCCTCGACACCCTGCGGGCCCAGGCCGAGATCCCGATCTGGCACGACGACCAGCAGGGAACCGCCACCGTCACCCTGGCCGGCCTGATCAACGCCCTGAAGATCGTCGGCAAGAAGATCGAGAATGCCTCGATCGTGTTCGTCGGATCGGGAGCCTCGAATGTGGCCTGCGCCCGGCTGATCTTCTCCTACGGCGCCGACCCGTCTCTGTGCCGGGTGGTCGACAGCAAGGGCATCCTGCACAAGGGGCGCGACGATGTCGCCCTGCGCAAGGCCGAGTACGTCGACAAGTGGAAGATGTGCCAGACCACCAACGCCGAGGGCCGAGAAGGCGGCATCCCCGATGCGATGCGGGGCGCCGATGTGGTGATCGCCCTGTCCAAGCCCGGGCCGGGGGTGATCCTGCCCGAGTGGGTGCGGGGCATGGGCGACGACGCCATCGTCTTCGCCTGCGCCAATCCGGTGCCCGAGATCTGGCCGTGGGAGGCCGCCGAAGCCGGCGCCGCCATCATCGCCACCGGTCGGTCGGATTTTCCCAACCAGGTGAACAACTCGCTGGGCTTCCCGGGGATCTTCCGCGGTACGCTCGATGTGCGAGCCACCACCATCACCGATCCGATGTGCATCGCCGCCGCCGAAGCCCTGGCCGGGATGGCCGAAGAGAAGGGCCTGAACCCCGCCTACATCCTGCCCAACATGGACGAATGGGAGGTCTTCCCGCGCGAGGCCGCCGCCGTGGCGGCCAAGGCGGTCGAACAGGATGTGGCCCGCAAGCCGATGACCTACGACGAGGAGTTCGCCAACGCCTCCGAGATCATTCGGCGCTCGCGCGACCTGACCAAGACGATGATGGCCGAGAAGTTCGTTCTCGACCCCGACGCCTGAGACGGAAGGAGAAACAGACCATGTATGACCTGATCATCCTGGGCGGCGGACCGGCGGGACTGACGGCCACCGTCTACGCGCTGCGCAAGCGGCTGAACGTTCTGCTGATCACCCGCGACCTGGGCGGCAAGACCAACTACCGGCTGCAGCTGCCCTTCGTCGAAAAGCACCTGGTGATCACCGGCGAGGAAGTGGTCAGCCGGTTCGCCAACGAGGTCGAGTACCTGGAGTTCGCCCGGGTGTTCGAGAAAGCGGAGAAGGTCGAGAAGAGCCAGGGCGGCTACCGGGTCTCGACCCGCGAGGGCAACAGCTACGAAACCCGCACGTTGATCGTGGCGACCGGCGCCTGGGGCCAGCGGCTGGACGTGCCCGGCGAGAAGGAATTCATGATGCGCGGCCTGTGCTACAGCGCCGTTTCGTACGCGCCGTTGTTCATCGAGCGCGACACCTGCGTCATCGGAGACACGGCTCTGGCCCTGCGCTCCACCGCCGAGCTGGCCCGCATCGCCCGCAAGGTGACTCTGGTCGCCCCGACCCACGGGGAACTCGACTCGGCCATGGGCAAGAAGGTGATGGCCGCAGCCAACGTCGAAGTGCTGGAGGGGTTCCGGGTGGAGGAAGTGGTCGGCGATGAGTACGCCCGCCGCATCCGCATCCGCCGCGACGGAGCTGAACGCGTGCTCGAAGCCGACGCCTTCTTCGTTGAAGTCGATCTGGTGCCGCAGTCGGACATCGTGGCATCCCTGGTGAAGCGCGACGCCACGGGACGGATCCTGGTCGACGCCAGGAACCGAACCTCGGCCGTAGGGATCTTCGCCGCCGGCGACGTCACCGACGTGATCTCGGAACAGGTGCTGATCTCGGTCGGTGAAGGCGCCAAGGCGGCGCTGGCAGCCTACGAACATCTGCTGGAAACGCCCTGACCGCTTCCGACGACCGCAACTCCCCGCAAGCCTAGGCTTGCGGGGAGTTTTTCGTTCCCCACTTGTGATTTCCTGCACTGGGGCTGTAGAGGAGCCGGGCCTAGGATGGAACGGGACTAACCTGACGGACTTTGACCGGATTGGAGACGGGCTTGGACCCAGCACATTCCAGGGCGACGGACGGGGTCCGTCCGGAAGCGCCGAGCCTCGGCAAGAACTTCCGCAACCCCGCGCCTCCTTCCCCGGCCGACAGTGTGCTGGTGATTGGGGGCGGGGTCGGGGGAATGCGGGCGGCGGTCGACCTGGCCGAAGCCGGACTGCACGCGTACTTGCTCGAGACCGAGCCCGCCCTCGGCGGCCGGGTGGCCCAGCTCGGCTTCATGTTCCCGACCCATGACTGCGTCCTGTGCCGGGGCACCTCCGATCACGGGTTCGGCTGCACCCGCCCGTCCATCACCCCGGCCCTGCTCGACCACAACCGCCACCCCAATATCACGGTCCTGACCTCCACCGACCTGCTTTCGTGCGAAGGACAGGCGGGTGACTTCCGGGTGCGGCTGCGGCGCTCGGCGCCGTTCGTCGACCCGGCTCGCTGCATCAACTGCGGGCGCTGCGCCGAGGTCTGCCCCGAGGTTCGGCCGTCCGGTTTCCAGCTCGGCCTGAGCACGCGCAAGGCGGTCGACAAGTCGGCCCCTCGCTCGATTCCCAACACCTATTACCTGCTCCACAAGACCGAGGCCTGCGACTCTTGCCGTCGCTGCCTGGCGGCCTGTCCGACCGAGGCCATCAACCTGGAGGCCCGCAGTTCCGAGAGCGAACTCGGGGTGGGCGCGGTGATCCTGGCGATGGGATTCCAGCCGTTCGACCCGCGCGCCATGCCGGAGCTCGGCTACGGCCGGGTGGCCAATGTGATCACCTCGATGCAGTATGAACGGCTGGCGTCGCGCTCGGGCCCGACCGAAGGCATCGTCCGGCGAATTTCCGACGGGGCCATCCCCCGGCGCATCGCCTGGTTGCAGTGCGTCGGCTCGCGCGACCAGGCCCATCCCTACTGTTCGTCGATCTGCTGCATGTATGCCACCAAGCAGGCCATCCTGGCACGCCAGCGCATCCCCGACGCCGAGTGCCGGATCTTCACCATGGACGAGCGCGCCTTCAACAAGGAATACGAGCTCTACTACCAGAAGGCCCGCCGGGGTTTTGGAGTCGAATACACCCGGACTCGAATCTCATCGGTGCGGGAAGATCCCGTCTCCGGAAACGTCCTGCTGCGCTACCCGGCCGGCCGCGGCCACGGCGAGTCCCCCGAAGGCCAGGGACCGGTGAGCGAAGAAGCCTTCGACCTGCTGGTGCTGGCGGTGGGGATCCAGCCCCCCAGGCGAGCGGTCGAGATTGCGCACACCCTGGGGATCGCCCTGAACCCGTACGGGTTCTGCGAGACCTCGAAGTTCTCTCCCCTGTCGACGTCCCGGCCGGGGGTGTTCGTGTGCGGCGCTTTCGCCAGCCCGAAGGAGATCGCCGAGACCATCCTGGACGGCTCGGGGGCCGCGGCCGAAGCGATGGCTCTGCTGCGCGGCCAGCTGGGTCGGCGAACCTTCAGCCGCAGCCAACCTTACCTGGAGGTCGAGGCGCCGCCGCCGTTTACGCGCAACGGGGCCGAGCCGTCGATCGCCGTCGCGTTGTGCGAATGCGCCGGCGAAATCAGCGACACCGTCCATCTGCCCACCGTCGCCGAACACGTGGCCCGCCTTCCCGGTGTGCGACGGGTGGAGACCGTTCCGCTGGCGTGCCTGCCCGAGGGACAGGAGCGTCTGCGCCGTCTGGCCGCCGACCCGTCCATCAACCGATTGGTGGTCGCCGCCTGCAGCCCCCGCACCCACGAGTCGCTCTTCCAGCGGCTGGCCGTCGAAACCGGGCTGAACCCCTATCTGACCGAAATGGTCAATCTGCGTGAACACTGTGCCTGGGTCCACCACGACGACCCGGCCGGGGCCACCCGTCGTGCCTTCGAGCAGGTCCGGGTGGCCGCCGCCCGCTTGACGAAGGCTCGTCCGGTCGAGAAGGTGGAGCGGCGTCCGGAACCGGCGGCCCTCGTAATCGGCGGAGGGGTTTCGGGGATGACGGCGGCGCTGGCCATCGCCGACGCCGGCTACCCGGTCCACCTGGTGGAGCGCAGCCCGGATCTGGGGGGGAACCTGCATCATGTGCATTTCGTGGCCGAGGGCGAAAACCCGCAGCGCCTGCTGCGAGAACTGGTCAACCGGACCGTCGGCCACCGGCAAATCCAGATCCACCTGGCCAGCGAGGTGGCCCGTCACACCGGCAGCGTCGGCGACTTCCGGACGGAGTTGAGAAACCGGGAATCCCCCTCGCCGCTGGAGGTCCGGCATGCGGTCACCATCGTCGCCACCGGCGGGATCGAAGCCAGCCCCAGGCGCTACCGATTTGGAGAAGACCCCCGCGTGGTGCGGCAGTCGGGATTCGAGGAGATCCTGGCCCATCAGCCCGAGCGGGCGGCCCGGCTGCGCACGGTGGTCATGATCCAGTGCGTTCCCCCGGAGTCGGGACCCGACTACTGCTCCCGGATCTGCTGCACCAACACCATCAAGAACGCGGTACGCCTGAAGATGCTGAACCCGGCGTGCCAGGTGGTGGTGCTCTACAAGAACATCATCACCTACGGATTCCGGGAGCAGTACCACCTGGAAGCTCGCCGCCGCGGCGTGGTGTTTGTGCGTTACACCGACGAAGACTTGCCGCAAGTGGCCCTGGAGCGCGAGGGCGCCTCCACGGCCCTGCGGGTGAGAGTGCGCGAACACATCTTCGGCGAAACCCTGACCTTCGAGCCCGACCTGGTGGCGCTGTCGATGCCGGTCGAGTCGGCTCCCGGCGGGCAACGGCTCGGACTCTTGCTCGGCCTGCCCCTTTCGCCCGACGGTTTCTTCCAGGAGGCCCATCCCAAGGTGCGCCCAATGGACTTCGCCGACGACGGGATGTACCTGGCGGGAATGGCGCACTATCCGAAGTTCATCGAGGAGAGCATCACCCATGCCAAGGCCTGCGCCGCCCGGGCGCTGACCGTCCTCAGCCGACCCAGCCTGCAGATCGGCGGGGTGGTGGCGCTGGTCGACCCGGAGCGCTGCACCGGCTGTCTGACGTGCGTCCGCACCTGCCCCTTCGGGATCCCGGTGATGCAACCCGCCGTGGCCGGGGTCGGCGGGCTGGGCGGATCGGCCTGGATCGACCCGGCTCGCTGCCAGGGTTGCGGCACCTGCACCGGGGAATGTCCGGCGCGGGCCATTCAACTCGAGGGCTACCGGGACGAGCAGCTGCGCGTCGGGCTGGGAGCGTGGGTTTCGATCCGCGGTGGAGGAGCCGGGTTGACAACCTTCCGCCAGGGAATCGCGGTGCGTCTGGTCGCCCATCTCGAGGGAGGACTGTGCTCGGGCTGTCGGCATTGCCTGCCGGCCTGCGCCTCGCAAGCCCTGATCTGGGTGACGGCCGAGCGCCAGCTTCTGTTGGACCCCTGGAACTGCTCCGGCTGCGGGGATTGCGTGCGGGCCTGCCCCGAAGGGGCTCTGGCGCTGGCGACGGTGGAGGCGGGATGACCGAGTCCACGGTCTCCTTCGAACCTCAGATCACCCTGTTCACCTGCAACTACTGCGGCTACATGGCCGCCGACACCGCCGGGGCGCTGCGCCAACAGTATCCGGCCAACCTCAAGCTCATCCGCCTCCCCTGCACCGGCAAGACCGACGTCCAGCACCTGCTGGACGCCTTCGAGGGCGGCGCCGACGCCGTGGTCGTGGTCGCCTGCAGCCTGGGCAACTGTCACCACGTACGAGGCAACGAGCGCGGCCGGGCGCGGGTGGCCCGGGCCCGAAGCCTGCTTCAGGACGTGGGCCTCGAGCCCGAGCGGCTCGAAATGTTCTTCGTCTCGGGCGGCATGGGGGCCACCTTCGCCCGCATCGCCCAGGGGATGACGGCCCGGGTGCGGGCTCTCGGGCCCAACCCGCTGCGCACCTCCGCCGACTCCGGCTGAATCCACGACCGGGCCGCTCCACCCCGGCTCCTTCGCCGTCGTCACCCGTGTTACGGATAGCACGACGGCAAACTCCGCCCCGGAGGTTGATGCAACCCCCTACCGACCGACCGGTCGCGCCGGCGGTCGCCGTCGTAACAGCGGGCCCCAGGGATCGCGCCGAAGTCACGCCTCCCGCTGCGGCCTGGGTCCAGCGCACTTCGGGCGGCCGGGCCTGATCCTCGACGTACGGTCGATCCAGGCTGCCCTGTGCGTCGCCCCATGTTCAAAGCCGGTGGTTATGCTAGAATTCGTGGGCCTTCCGGGTGAGCTGGAAGGCCTTCAGGTTCAGCGGCTACTTCATGTCGAAAACGCGCCTACTACTCCTTGGTTTGCTCGTCTGGCTGGCGAGCCCTGGGCTGCCCCGGCTGCACACGCCCAGACCGCCGGCCCGACGGTCCACATTCATTCGGTCGACGAGCCGCAGTCCGTCACTCCGGAGAGCGGCGGCGTACCGGGCCTGTTCCTGCGGACCACTTTCTCGCTGCTCGATGCCAACAGCACGATCCTGGAATCGGAGATCGAGAACGCAACCCTGCGCCTCGGCGGGGACGTGTACACGGGCAAGTTCACCAAGCTGGAGAACCCCTGGTCGATCGTGCTGCTCCTGGACACCAGTGCGACCCTGTACACCGGACGGGCATTCACCGACTTCCGGAGCGTGCGCGACGCCCTGACCCGCAGCCTGGAGAGCGCACCCGACGGCGCCAGCTTCGCCCTGATCCCCTACACCGACCGCGCCCCGACGGCGGTGGAGTTCACCGCCGACACCGAGCGCATCACCAACGCTCTGAAAAGCATGCGCCCGGAGTACGGCCGACCGGCCTGCCTGAATGACGCCCTGTATGAGGCGATCGCCAAGCTGAGCAGCGCGCCGGGCCGCCGTGCTGTCCTGACCATCACCGCCAGCACCGATAGCTGCGCCACGCGATCGGTAAAGTCGCTGGTGGAGTTCGCCGGCCAGAACCTGGTCGAGCTGTACGCCGTCGGCATCGACGGTTACACGATCACGCGCCAGGAGCTGGAGGCGTTGTCAGGACCCACCGGAGGGCTGGCCGAGACCAGGAACGTCTCCCAGTTCACGTTTGCACTGGACAACCTGATGGGCGTGCTGGCCAACCAATGGCAGGGCGTCTGGGTGGTCTACCCGCCTGAAGGCGAGCAGACGGCGGAAGTGAACGTCAAGCTGCCGGACGCCACGGTTCTTGCCGGTTCCTTCTCCTTCGTCTCCGATCGCAGTTACGCCCGCCCGCCGACCGTCGCCGTCGCCGGCACCGCCCAATCGACCGTCGGCGGCGTGCGCTTCAACCTGGACATCATCAACCCCGACCGCATCGGAGCGATCGACATCGACCTGGTCAGCAAGCTGACCGGGCGCTCGGTGTATCAGGAGCGTCTGACCGAGTTGTCTGATTCGATCCTTCTCCCCGCCGACGATCTGGTCGAGGATGGGGAGTACACGCTGACCCTGACCACGCTGGACGAGCAGGGCCAGGTCCTGAGCCAGACACAACCGTTGGATTTCCGCTTTGAGCCTCTGGCGCCCGGCGTAACCGCCACCGTACAGGAGTGGCCCACGGCCGGATCCCCGTTCTTCGTGATCTCGGCGGCGGTCCAGAACCTGGAAGGCGTCGCCCACTACCGGATGTGGCTGGAACAGGATCAGGGAAGTGCACCCATCCGTGGGACCGAGGTCACCGTCGCCGCTGGACAGGAGCTGCGCCTGCCGGTGGACGGCGTCCGGTCCGGCAGCTACCAAGTCCGGCTCCAGGCCCTGGATCAGAGCGACCGGGTGCTGGTCGAGGTCGCCGAGTTGACGGTGGCCTACCAGGCGCCCGGCGCCATCGCCCGGCTGGTGGCCTCCCTGAAAGGCTCCACTGTCGCGGTCCTGGGCCTGTGCGGGCTGGGCGTGCTGGCCGCCGTCGGTCTGGGAGCACTCGGCTGGTACCTGTCGCCCAAGGGCAAGGGCGCGAAGAACGTCGAGTTGGTCCTCCCCGAGAAGGCGCGTCGAACACCACCACCGGCCGCGCCTGCCCCGGTGTCCCGCCCGGCGGCCGGCGCCGAGCCTGCGCCGTCAAGACCAGCCGCAGTCCGGCCGCCTCGGCCCTCGCCTCCGGTCCCAGCCCCGCCGCCGCCGCCCGCCCGATCGGCAGCCTCCGCCGTAAGCCCTAAGCCGTCGGAGATGCTGGCCACGATCAGGGTCGAGGGATCCGGCGCGATCAGCTTCCACTCCGAGATCCGCAGGTCGCCCTTCCGGATCGGGCGGGCCGCCGACAACGACGGAGTCCTCCCCGTCGATGCCACCTCCGGGGTTTCCGGCCATCACTGCGTCATCTCCTTTGCCGAGGGGGGCTGGCATGTACAGGACAAGAGTAAGTTCGGCACGACTGTGAACGGGCAAGCCGTCCCCAAAGGCCAGCCCGTCAAACTGCAGGACGGAGTCGTCCTTGGCCTCGGACCTAAGCTGAAGATGCGTTTCCAGATCGGGTCCGGCTCATCTTCCTAGATCGCGGGAAAGGCAGGAGATCATGATCATTATCTTGCGTGGGGATTACGACCAGTTGCCTGAGATCTCAAAGAGATTCGAGCGGGAGGCGGTCAACGTCAAGCGCAGCATCGACAGGCTCAACCGCGTCATCCAGACCCTGAAAGGTGGCGACTGGTATGGCGAAGGGGCCACCGCCTTCTACCGCGAGATGGAGTCGGAAGTAATGCCGTCGATGCAGAACCTGCTGCGGGTGCTGCAGTTGGGGTCTGGCACCACGCTGAAGATCGTGAAGGTGCTTCAGGAAGCCGAAGAAGCCATCACCGGTGCGTTCTCGAGCCTGCTGGGCTCCATCGAAATCGGCATTTCCGTCGAGATCAGCGGCCTTGGGGCCATGGCCGGGGCGGCAGCCAGCCAGGCCGGCGCAGGCGTGAGCGGCGGAGGGGGCGCAGGCGGTTCCGAGTCGGAGCAACCCGCTTCGGGCGGGGGCGGGGGCGGATCCGGTGGAGGAGCGGGCGGCGGCGGTGGTGGCGGAGGTGGTGGCGGTTCCTGGAGCGGCGAGATCGGCTTCCGGCAGGAGAAGCCGCCCCAGGGCAAGCCGCCCGCAAAACCCCGTCGGCGATAGGCTGTGCAGGGGCGGGCTGGTTCGGCCGGACCCTCCCGCGAGGCGCAGAGACTTTCCCATCGCGCACCGACATGCAATCCGGGCGTCGGGGCGCGATGACTTTCAAACCGTGGAGCGGATGCATGACCATCAGTCCTGACCGCACCGACCGCACCTCACGGCAGAAGCCCGATTCGCCAGGACTTCGCCTCATCGGAGCAAAGCAATGAAGAATGGCCGCTTGCCCCTCGTCGTCCTGACCGCCGTACTGATCTCTTTGTTCGCCCGGGGCGGGCCGGCGTCGGCCCAGGCCGGGACGACCTATTTCATCACCGACGTCGACGCCAGTCAGTTCCCCAGCGGTGACCTTCCGGCTGCGGGCTGTCGACCTGAACAACCGGGTGGTGTCGGGACTGAACAGCGCCAATCTCACGATCTACGAGAACGGCGAGCAGGTGCCCGCCGCCAACGTGCAGGTGATGGCCCACGAAGATGGTCCGATCACCTTCCTGTTCCTGATCGACCACGGCGCTCTCGCCAACTTCCGGGAGTTCGGCACCCAGAACATCCGTCAGGTGTTCAGCGCCCTGCCCACCAGCGGAGTCTTCGTCGACGGGCGGGATCAGCTCGAGGTGATGGTGCGGGAGAACATCAACACCGACCGCACCGAGCCCCGGCTGGGCCCGACCCAGCTGGGCGGCGATCTGACGACGTGGCTGGCCAACTACCCCTTCGAGGTGCGCCGCAGCGTGAACCCGACCAAAGGTCTGGAAGGGGTCGCCGACGCCATCGTCGAAATGGGGAAACTGGTACCCGATCCCCGGTAGCCGGGCCGCGGTGATCCTCCTGGTCACCCGCTACATCGAAGATCCGTCGCGCTCGGTGGCCGTCGTGGCGGCGCAGAATCAGGCCAGTCAGGCGAAGGCGGAATTCATCAGCATCTACACCTTCTCCACCGACTTGGGACAGAGCAACAAGGAACCGCTGGAGATCCTGGCGGCAGGCTCCAACGGCCGCTATACCTCCCTGCAGCGCTCGACCGCCGGAACCCTGGCCGAGGACGTGTACCGGGAGATCAACGCCCAGCGCCCCTACTACACGGTCACGCTACCAGAGCACCCTGGCCGATGCCGGGGTCCGGTCCATCACGGCCAACTCCAGGGACGTGCCCGCCTCGGGGGAGATCGGCAACTACGAAGTCGCGCCGCAAGCGCCGGTGCTGACTCTGGTCGAACCGGCCGAGGACACCGTCATTCTTCGGGAAGCCACCCTGGACGCCGAGAACCAGCCGAGGTACGGCCCGACCGAGATGACGGTTGTCGCCGAGATTCTCCTTCCCCGACGGCTTCGCCCGCAGTTTCCGGTCCGCCGAATTGCTGGTGAACGGCGTATCCCAGACGACGGCTCTCGCCTCCGGCCGGCGCCACCCAGGCGGAGTTTGAGGCCGATATCTCGCAGATCACAACCGTGGGCTCCAACCCGCTGACCCTGGAAGTCAGGCTGGTCGATTCGCTCGGTCTCGCGACGAGTGCGCAGACTTCCGTTGTGGTCGAGGTCGCCTCGCCGCCCAGCCAGGCCTCCCCCGTTGCCATCGGTGCCGGGGTGTTGGTGGGCGTGTTGTGCATCGGGGGCGTGGTGTTGATTGCGATCGCGGGCAGCATCTTCGCCTTTCGCAGGCGCGGCCCGCAACCCGCCGCGTCGGCGCCTCGCCCGGGCCCCCTCGAGCCGCTGCATACGCTTCTGGCCGGCCGGGCGCTGAGGGACCAGGTGCTGGCCACCCTGACCGTCCTGGAGGGGCCCAAGGGCCTGATCGGCGAGACCATCAACGTCACCAAGCCGACCACCGTGATCGGCCGCAACCCTCAGACCACGGACGTCACCTTCTATCCGGAAGAAGAGAGCACGGTCAGCCGCGTCCACTGCACCATCCAGAAAGACGGCAGCATGTTCAAGCTCACCGACAATGGATCCAGCGCCGGCACTCGATTGAACGGTCGAGCGATCCCGGCCAACGATCCCGTGGTGCTGGCGGACAACGACGAGATCGTGCTGGGGGATCTGGGCCGTCGCGGGATCAAGATGCGCTTCAATCCGGGGTCCGAGCCGGGGGAGGTCCAGCTCAGCGGCAGCGCCGACGACCGCACCCGGATCATGGACGAGCCAAAGCCCGATGACGATCACTTCGCCAGCTACGATGACTGAGGGGGCCGCGGCGACCTGAGGCCAGGCCGGGCACCGGCCTGCCAGCGGGCGGCGAGATCCACATGGCCACGATCCATCTGGGAAGCGACAGCAACCCCGGCGGTCGGCAGTACAACGAAGACCGCGTCGCCGTCGACCATTTCGTCACCCGCTCCGGGTTGTCCCTGGACGTGGCCGTGGTCTGCGACGGCGTCGGCGGGGAAGAACGCGGCGAGCGCGCCGCCCAGCTGGCCGTCGACACCGTCCTCGGCCACCTGCGCAACAGCGACGAGATGGACGATCCCCCGGCTGCTCACCCGGCCGTGCGCGCCGCCAACGCCGCCGTCTTCGCCGAAGCCGAACGCCTGCAAGGCGGCCAGACCCTGGCCTGCACCCTGACGCTGGCGCTCCTGATCGCCGACGGAAAGACCCTGCACATCGCCAACGTCGGCGACAGCCGGGTCTACCTGATCCGCGACGGCTCCCTGCAACAGCTCACCCGCGACCACACCTTCGCCAACGTGATGGTCTGGCAGGGGCAAGCTGACGCCGGAGGCGGCGGCCTCCAATCCCGACGCCGACAAGGTGATGCGGGCCCTGGGACAGCAAGCCTCCCTGCAACGTGGATCAGGGCATCTACCTGAACACCACCGACTACGGCGAGGCGAACGCGGTCGGGCGCTGCGGTCTCGCCGCTGCGACCGGCAATTCCATCCTGCTGTGCTCCGACGGGCTGGTGAAGAGCATATCCCCTCGACCGGTCAACGGTTGATCACCGCCGACGAAATCGGCCTGCGCCCTGCAGACCTACGAAGGCCAGGCCGGCCGCCCGCTCCCTGATGAGCACGGTGCTCGGTCGTATCCCCGTCGGCGATCCGGTCGACAACATCACCGTTGCCGTCCTGCAAACCGAAGATCCGGGCCCGCGGGCCGTCAACCGACAGGGACAGCAGGCGGCGCCAGCAGCGACGCCAGTGGGCTGCGCCTGTCCTGGTCGGCCGGCGCGTCGCCGTTCCCCTGGGTGGCCTGCTGCTCCTGACCATCGTGGCCTTTGCCGGATACTTCGCCACACCCGACGCAACCTAACGCACCGCAACCCAGCTGGCGCCGCTGCACGGCGCTGGCGCTCTCAGACGAGACCGCCGCCGCCTGGACCGACACGCCCACCCCGCCGCCGACCCCTTCCCCCACGCCCTCTGGCGACCCTGGTCCCCGGCGAGATCGCCAAGCTGTTCGACGGCCCACAGCTGCTGAGCGTGCTGCTCGACGACAATCGTCTGGTGCTGGTTCCGGCCGAGGAGGCACGGTTCATCGCCGTGAATCACCGCGGCTTCGGCGCCAACGGCGACCTTCACCTGGACGGCGACACCCTGCTCCAGCTGCAGGCGGTGACGGATGCGCGCCTCCAGGTCCGCCTGCTCGAAGGCAGCCGGATCTTCGCGCAGAGCGGCCCGTACCCGAACGGTTCCGAGATCGAGCTGGCCGGGCTGCCGGTGGTCCTGACGGCGCGCGGATGTCTGGGCGTGGAATTCCCGACCCAGGCCATTGCGATCGGCGCTGTGTTTCCAAGGCGCTCTGCAGCCTGAGCACGGATTTCGGGGTGACGTCGGAGCCGATCGCCGCCGGTCAGTCGGTCACGATCGACTTGAGCCGGCTCGACGGGCCAACCCCGCGCGCCCGATCGTCTGCGGCCAACGCATTGCCGTACTGGGACACTGCTTCAGCGGACCGGCGCCGGACGGGACGACGCCCGGCGGTGCGACGTGCCTTCGCCTCCTCCTCCCACCCCGACGAGAGAGCCTGCGAGGCGGAGGCGGTCCCGGACCGGCCCCGGCCACCAACACGCCCGTGCCGCCTCACCCACAGCCGCCACCAACCGGTGCCGCCTACGGCCACACCCGTGCCGCCTCCACGCCACACCGGTGCCGCCTCCACGCCACACCGGTGCCGCCCTCGCCGCACGCCCGTGCCGCCAACGCCCGCACCAGTGGGGTACCGCAACCCCGCGTATCCGCCGCACGAGCTGGTGCACAACACAGAAGGGGCGAAGCCTCCGGCTGAGCCGGAGGCTTCGCCCCTTCGCCTGGATCGACGCAGGGACGAGCCGGCCGCTCGCCTCCGCCGATCAACCCATCAGATTGAACGTCAACCGCACGCGCCCGACCTGAATGGTATGCCCGGCGGTCAGCGGCTGCTGCGATCCCCTCGTCGGAGCCGTGTGCCGTCCAGGTAGACCGGGTTGCGGCCCTGGATATCTTCGAGAAGAACTGACCGCGCTTTTCGGTGATGCAGGCGTGGTGGCGGGAAACCGTCGGAAGCTCCTCGACGGGTTCCAGATCGACCGCCAGCAGGCGGTTGTTCATCGGGTTGCGGTGGTCCTTCCGGCCGATGACCGCCGGCTGCCACGCCAGATCGTACTCGGCCAGCGTGCTGCCTTCCACCAGCCACACCCGCTTGAAGGCCTTGCTGAATCCGAGGCGTTCGCCGCTTCGAATGGCATCCAGCGTGCCCGTTGCCTCGGTCACGCGCACGCACACCAGCGTGCTGTCGTCTTCCACGCCGGCGTGGTCGAGCGCAGCCTCAGGCGCCAGCGGTTCGGAGGCTCCCTGCCGCGTCAAGCGGAACTCGCCGTCCAGGTTGAACTTGTCCTTGATCGTGGCGGTCAGATTCTCCACGGTCAGGCTGCTGCGCACATTGACACGTTTGGCGCCGATGTTGGCGGCCTTGATGTCCAGGGTGAGATTTCGGCGGTCCATGCCTCAGCCCTTCTTCTTCTTCTTCGACTTGGCGTCGGTCTTCTTGCGGGGTATCGACGGAGACCAGGTTGGTCACTTCAGGGATTTCGACGAGCTGGCTCATCATCTCCTGCTGGCTGGCCAGGAGTTGCTCCAGCTCCGCCAGGCTGTCGGTCTGCGGCGCCGCCGCTGCGCCTTCCGGAACGCTGGCGACGGACCCGCCCAGGGACGACAGATCCCCCGCCGTGTAGCTCCAGACGGCGCGTCCCCTGTACTTGGATCGGATGGCGCCGATCAATTGCGCCGAGCTGTTCCTCTCCGGACAGGCCGCCCTTGCCATCGACGAACGGCATGGCCATCTGCACCAGCGGAGCCTGCACCGCCTTGACCAGGAACCCCCGGCCGGGCGGCAGGTCCTTGTACCCCGAGAAATCCCCGCGGATTCCCATGTAGCGCACGTGCTCGACATCCTGCAGCACCAGCGTGTAACGCGAGCTTTCGGCCCGACGGCGCAGGTCGTTGCCGCTGCCGCGCATGATGTCCAGCGTTCCACTGAGGACGAAGTGCAGGTTCTTGCCCTTGCCGACGACGCTCAGGCCGGCCAGTCCGACGCCGCTGCGATTCAGCACATCCGAGTCGTCGTAGTGGTCGATGATCACGAAGATCGAGCGCTTGGTGTTATCCACCGGCTTGAACCCCGGCTTGCCGCGCAGCTCCTTGATGACGTCATCGTCGTATTCGGCGCTCAGGCGCCGGACGACCGCATCCAGCTCGTCGGCGTTCGTCACCGTCGCCAGGACGTGGGGCAGCCTGTCCAGCGTGTTGTCGCCGCCGGCGCCGAAGTTGAAGAACCGGCGGGCGGCGTCCGACGGATCCACCAGGACCATCGCCACTCGATCCGGCGGATAGCTGTGCGCCAGCGACAGCACCAGCGAACGCAGCGTGGTCGTCTTCCCGGAAACCGGAGGTCCGACCACGATCCAGTTCGGCCCCTTGGCGCCGAACTCGATGAGCGTCGTCTCGCGGTCCAGGTCGTTGATGCCAAGCGGCGCCGCCAGCGGCTCCGCCCCCTCGCCGAGCGCCGGCAAGAGGCCGGCCACATCCAGCATCAGCGCCAGCGGTTCCACCGGCTTGGGCCGCTTCGTCTTGAGGGCGGGCGTCTTGCCCTCCAGGGCCTGCCAGGCCGCCGCCATGCGCTGCACCAGGTCGCGGTAGGGGTCGACCGGCTCAGACGTGGTCGGCACTCCGGTCTGGAACTCGAGCGGCACCGGTTGGCCGTCGAGCATCTCGACGATCAGACCCCGCCCGGGGACGTCGTTGAACCGCGTCCAGCCGCGGCCGACGATCATCGTGTAGTCCGACGTGTCGGCCTGGGTGAACGTGATTCGCTGGGTCAGCAGGTTGAAGAGCTTGTTCGGCACGTCGCCCAGCAGGGAGGCCGCCATGACGAAGTACACCCCGAAGGTGCGCCCATCGCGCACCAGCGTGACCAACTCGGGCAGGTAGTTCTCGTAGGTCTCCCTGAACTCGGCGACGTTGTCGATGACCACGAGCACGGCCGGGAAGGCGGCCTGGGGATTGGCGGCGTTGTAGTCGGCGAGCGAGTCGAACGCCTGGAGCTTGCGCTGGCGATCGTCGATCGTGTTGCGGATCATGCGGAACAGCCGCTCGACTCGATCCGGCTCGTTGCCCTCGACGACGCCGGCGACGTGCGGCAGCGTCCGAAGGGACTTGAGGCCGCCGCGGCCGAAATCCAACACGTAGAAGTGCATGTTCGGCCGGCGAGCGTTGGGCCGCCAGACAGACGACAAGCGACTTGAGGAAGGTCGTCTTGCCGCGGCCGGAGGCGCCGAGCACCAGCAGCGGATCGCCGGCGATATCGATGGTGAGCAGGCGCTGCTGGGCGAGGTAGGGGTTGTCGATCATCCCCATCGTCGCCTCGACCGGCATCGGCCCCTTCTTCCAGTCGTACGGCTCCCACAGAGCCTTCGAGTCGGAGGCGGCCATCCACTGTTGAACGGCGGGGGCCAGCACCACCTTCGGGACGGCGGCGTCCTTGAAGATGTAGGTGGCATCCAAGGGGTCGTTCAGGGGGAGCACGTCCGGAAGCGGATTGGGCCACGGTTTGAACTGGCGCGGGATCTCCTGCCGATGATTCTCCGTCGCCAGCGCGCCCACCAACCACCCGAGGAACGAGCGCGGCGGATCGTTCTGCTTCTGGAGCACCTCGAGGATGTCATCGGCCGAGTAGGCCGGGTCGGGCCGGTCGATGTCGTAGGAGGCGCCCGAATAGGCCGCCTGGAACTCGCTCACCGGGCCGCCGCCCACCTGAAGGTAACCGCGCCCGGGGATGCCCGGCAGGGTGGCGGCGTCGTTGCGACCCAGCATTTCCCGGCTGTCGTCCGTCGTCTCGACCCTCAGGCACATCCGGAACTTCATGTTGGCCTTCATCTGGTCGGTGACCGCACCCGACGGCCGCTGCGTCGCCAGGATCAGCGTCACCCCGAAGGCCCGCCCCAGTCGGGTGATTTGCTCGAATTGCAGTTTGTAATCCGGGTTCGCCTGGATCATCTCGGCGAACTCGTCGACGATCACGAACAGGTGCGGGAACGTGTCGGGGAACGGCGAGTCGGGTTTGAGGGTTGGGATAACCTTCTTGCGATAGTCAATCAGGTCGGCCACGCCCGCTTTCGCCAGGATCTCCGAGCGGCGATCCATCTCGGCCTTGATCGCAACGAAGATGCGATCGACGGCGTTGCCCTCCAGGTTGGTGGCCATATCGACCACGTGCGGCAAGCCGCGGAACGGTTCGATGGTCGCCCCGCCCTTGTAATCGACCAGCACGAAGTTGATGATGCGCGGGTCGTACTTGATGGCCAGGCCGGCGATCAGGGTCTGGAGCAGTTCCGATTTGCCCGAGCCGGTCGTGCCGGCGACCATCCCGTGGACCCCGTCGCCGCCCGGCTTGGCGGAGTACACCAGCTGGCGGACCTCTTTGCTGCTGACCATGGCCAGCGCCCCGGAGAGCCACTCCTGGTTTTCCGGCTTCATCGAACGCTTCCACTGGTCGGCGATGCCCAGGTCGCCGATCACGTCGGTCCGCCGGCCTTCCATTCGCTGGTACATCTCAAGCAGGGTGATCGAGCGGGGGATCTCGGCGCTCGGCCGCTTGCCCCCGACGGCCTCCCAGGCGGCCAGCATCTTCTCCGCCAGGCGTCCGTAGGGGTCCTTTTCCCCTTCGACGACGGGCACACCCACGTGGAATTCCAGCGGTTGGCCGTCCAGCGCCGCCAGGCCGCGGCCCGGCAGGTTGGGCAGGCTGATGGAAGTGCGGCCGACGACGTCGGCGTACATCGAGGGGTCCGGCAGGGTGAAGGTAATGCGTTGCCCGAGAACGTTGTACAGCTTGGCGGGCAATTCGGCGGGCACGGTGGCCGTGATGACGAAATGGACCCCGAACTGCCGGCCGTCGCGCACCAGGCTGATCAGGTCGGGGATCAGGTACTCGAAGTTCTCCTTGAACTCGGTGAAGTTGTCGATGACAACCAGGGCCGAGGGCAGCAGCGTGTCGGGGTTGTCCAGCTTCTGCGCGTTGTAGTCCTCGCGCGAGGGGTAGTTCGCCAGCCGTTCCTGGCGCTCGTTCATCATCCCGCGGATCATGCGGAACAGGGCCTCGATGCGATCCGGCGTGACCGTGTCGATGACCGCGCCGCAATGCGGCACGTTCCGCAGCGACCGCAGGCCGCCTCGGCCGAAGTCGATGGCGTAGACGTGAAGGTCGCGCGGGCTGTGCTGTGCCGCCAGGGCCAGCACCAGCGACTTGACGAAGGTCGACTTGCCTCGCCCGCTCGCCCCGAAGACGGCAATCGGATCGGCCGCCACATCGACGGCGAACAAACGCTGGATCGAGTGGTAGGGATCATCCATGACGCCGATTGCGGCTTGGAGCGGCAGCGGGGTCTTCCAGTCGAACGGCTTCCACAGGGAGGCCGCCTGCTCCGGCTTCTTGGGCGCCGCCTCCAACCAGGCCACGATCGCCGGCGCCAGGACCGTCTTGTCCTCGGGGACATCGGGCAGATAGCTGGCGTCCACCGGCCGGTTCAGCGGCAGTTCGGCGGGCAGCGGGTCTGGCCACGGTTTGCGCTGCTTGGGAATGCCCAATCGTTTGGCATCCGCCCCCAGCGCTCCGACCAGCCAGGTGAGCGTCGAGCGCGGTTTCTCGCTCGTGCCCAGCGCTTCCAGGATCAGCTCGGTGGGGTACTGGGGATCGGGCTGATCGTCGGTGTACGGCGACCCGGACCACGCTACCTGCACCTCGGTGAGCGTCTCCGAGCCGGCCTGCAGGTAGCCGCGCCCGGCGATCTGCGGCAGCCGCGCCGCGTCCGGTTTGTTCAACAGCTCCTTGCTGTCGTCCGGCGTTTCCATCCGCAGGCAGATGCGGAACTTCATGTTGGCTTTCATCTGGTCGCTGACGACGCCCGACGGCCGCTGTGTGGCCAGGATCAGGGTCACCCCGAACGCCCGCCCCAGGCGGGTGATCTGCTCGAACTGGGTCTTGTAATCCGGGTTCGCCTGGATCATTTCGGCGAACTCGTCGACGACCACAAACAGGTGGGGGAATGTGTCCGGGAACGGCGAGTCCGGTTTCAGCGTCGGGATGACCTTCTTGCGATAGTCCACCAGGTCGGAGGCGCCCGCCTTGGCCAGGATCGCCGCCCGGCGATCCATCTCGGCCTTGATGGCGACGAAGATTCGCTCCACCGCGTTGTATTCCAGGTTGGTGGCCACGTCCACCACATGCGGCAGTTTGCGGAACGGTTCGACCGTCGCCCCGCCCTTGTAGTCGACCAGCACGAAGTTGATGATGCGCGGGTCGTAGCGGATGGCCAGGCCGGCGATCAGCGTCTGCAGCATCTCCGACTTGCCCGAGCCGGTGGTGCCGGCGGTCATACCGTGCACACCGTCGGCCTGCGCCTGGAAGACCATCGTCCGGATGTCGCGGCTGCTGATCAGGCCGATCGGGCCGCGCAACCACTCCTGGTTCTCGGGTTGCATCGAGTGCTTCCACTTCTCCTGCACTTGCAGATCGCCCAGCACTTCGATGTCACGTCGGTCGACCATCCGGAACAGGTCGAACAGGGTAAGTGAGCGAGGCAGTTCGGCGGCCGGCCGCTTTCCCCCGAGGGCGGTCCAGACCCGATCCATGCGCTGGGCGATGTCCTGGTAGACATCGAACTGATCGACATCCACCATCATGTCCGGCTGGCCCGGCACGCCCACATGGAACTCGAGCGGCAGGATCTTGTCCTTCACCGGTACCGCCACCAAGCCTCGACCCGGGACGTTCTCGAAGGAGCGCGCCCCGCGGCCGACGATGTCGAGGTAGACGTCGCGCTCGGCCTGGCTGAAGGTCAGCCGCTGGGTGAGGAGGTTGTACAGCTTGGCGCCAAGGTCGTTGGGGGTGCCGGCGGTGATGACGAAGAACACGCCAAAGGCGCGCCCATCGCGCACCAGAGCCATCAACTCCGGGATGAGATGCTCGAAACTCTCCTTGAACTCGGCGAAGTTGTCGATCACGACGACGATCTCGGACAGGATGTCCTTCGGGTTCTTCACATTGTGATCGGCCAGCGAGGCGTACTTGGACAGCCGATCCTGTCTTTCGTTCATGAAGTTGCGCAGCATGCGGATCAACTGCTCGACGCGCGCCGTCTCCGAGGCGTCGATCGAGGCCCCCAGGTGCGGCAAGGCCCTCATCGACTTCAAGCCGCCTCGGCCAAAGTCGAGGGCGTAGATGTGCAGCTCGTTCGGTGAGCGGGTGACCGCCAGGGCCGTCAGCAGAGTCTTGACGAAGGTGGTCTTGCCGCGCCCGGAGGCGCCGAAAATGATCAGCGGGTCGGTCGAGAGTTCGATGGTCAACAGGCGCTGCTCGGCCCGGTAGGGGTTATCCACCAGGCCGATGTCCACCCGCAAGGGCGGCGGCTCCTTCCAATTGAAGCTCGGCCACAAGTTCTTGTCGGCGGTGTTGTTGAGCCAGGCGTCAATGACCGGATTGATGACAACGGTGCGCTCCGGCCCCAGGGAACGCTCGGTGTTGAGATACTTGGCGTCCAGCGGATCGGTCAGCGACAGGTGATCCGGCAGGGGGTCGGGCCATGGCTTGGTCTGGACCGGAACCCCATCGCGCTGGGCGCGCACGGCGGCCGTGCCGACAAGCCAATCGAGCACGTTGCTCGGGGTCTCGCCCGGCCGCATGCCCAAGGCTTCGGAGATCTCCAGCGCCGAGTAGGCGGGTGCGTCGGCCGACGTGGCGGCGTCGGGCAGGGCCTCCTCGTCCAGCCAGATGACGTCGCGCAGCACAACGGTGCGTTCATCGTTGTACGGAGCGCCGGCCCAGGCCACCTGGATCGGCTGCAGCAGATCGCTGCCGACCTGCACAAACCCCCGCCCGGCCTTGTTGGGCAGGAAGGCCGCCTCGGCCCGACCGAGCAGTTCCCGCGAGTCCTCCGCCGATTCCACCCGCAGGCAAGCGCGCAGCTTCATGTTGGAGCGCATCTGATCCGAAACCACACCGGCCGGGCGTTGGGTGGCGAGCAGCAGCGACACCCCGAAGGCGCGGCCCAGGCGCGTGATGCTCTCGAACTGCGCCCGGTAATCGGGATTGGCTACGATCATCTCGGCGAACTCGTCGACGATGATGAACAGATGCGGGAATGTCTTCGGCAGAGGATCGTCCGGCCCCAGGCGCGGAGCGACCTTGCGGCGATACTCGACCAGATCCTTCGCCCCGCTGCGCGCCAGCAGCGCCGCTCGTTCCTCCATCACGGCCTGGATGGCGACAAACATGCGCTCCACGGCGCCGGCCTGCACGTTGGTCAGAATGTCCACCGTGTGCGGGAGTTTGCGGAAGGGCTCGAAGGCGGCGCCGCCCTTGAAATCCACCAACACGAAGTTGATGATGCGCGGGTCGTAGCGGACGGCCAGACCGGCGACGAGCGTCATCAGCAGCTCCGACTTGCCGGAGCCGGTGGTGCCGGCGATCATGCCGTGGACCCCGTCTTCCTTGGCCGAGAAGACCAGGTGCCGCGCCTCGCGGCTGCTGACGAGCCCGATCGGAGCGCTCAACCACTCCTGGTTCTCCGGCTGCAGGCTGCGCGCCCAGTTCTCCTGGAGCGGGATCTTGTCTACGGTGGCGATCCGATGCCCGGCGACCAGGGACATCATCTGGAGCAGCTCCACCGCCGGCGGCAGATCGGCGCCCGCCGGACGGACCAGCTCCAGGCGTCGCAGCTTGGCGGCGAACTGCTGGCGCGCCTCGGCCGGCTTTAGCAGATCGGCCACCCCCAGGTAGCGCGGCATGTTCAGGCCCGCCTCGATGTAGCGGAAGACCACCTGTTCGCCGACGGCCGCCACCTCCACCATCGCCTGGCAGTCGCCCGGGACCTTCGACGGCTCGTCGACCAGAAAGATGATCGCCGCACCCAGGGTGGGGCCATCGCGGTTCAGTGTGGCTACGACATCTTCTGAGGCGACGTCCTTCAGGGGAGTGTCCTCGGGGGCCTCCCCGAGCAGGTCCACGATGACGAGCAGGAACGGCAGGGTGATGTCTGCCGTGCCCTCGCCCTGCTCCTTGTCCTTCATCTCGTTCAGGCGGACCTGGCGCTGATCCAGCTCGCGCTTGATACGCTTCCAGTAGGCGCGCACTTCCCCGCCCTTGGCCGAGAAGCACAACTGGTCGGATGGCGGAGCCCCGGGGCTGTCGTCGTCGTCCCCGATCCCGCGGACAATGCAGTGGGGCATCCACTCGGCCCACTCCCAGTTGCTGCGCGAGCCTGGATGACCGATGACGTACAGCCGGGAGTCCTGGGCGGAGTGGAAGGTACAGAAGTGCGCGGCCACGGCGCGGGCGAAGTCGGCGGTTTGCGTCGGGTTCTTGCCGAAGACGCCCAGCGAGTGGCGGGGCGGCTCGAAGAGACCGGAGGCAGCCTGCTGTCTCTCTTTCTCTTTCTCCGTCTTCTCTTCGTCGTCGCTCTCCTTGGAGCCCGGGCGCAGCGGGATCGTGATCGGCACGTCGCCTAGGATCTCCGAGTCCGTCGCCAGCCGGCGGGCATCCTTGTCCAGCGACACCCCATCCAGCGAGGCCTCTTCGTTTTCGAGTTGGTAGACCACCGTGGACGGGCGACTGCCGATGCCCAGACGCACGACGCCGAAATCGCGGTCACCCGGACGGCGCTCCCAGATGCGGGAGCCGAAGCGGCTCGTCTCTTTGCGGGCCGCGATCTCCAGCAAGGCGGGCACATCCGGATAGTTGTAGTGGAAGAACATCCGCTGGGTGTTGTGAGAGCCCAGCATCTCCTGCCGCATCTCTTTCAGCCGCGCCTGGTAGGCCTTTTCCTTCGCCGCGGCGGTCTGGCGTTCGGCCCGCAGGGAGTACACGCCGAAGACGATCGAGGCTCCCATGGCCAGGCCCATCGGGATGATCAGGCCGACGTTGCCCGTCCCCGCGGCGAAGACCATCCCGAGCATGGTGATGACGGGGACGAGCAGCCCGAGCACGCTCTGCAAGCCGAAACCCTGCTTCTCGGGCGGCTTGGGGATCTTCACCTCACCCGCGATCAGTTCGGGCTGCACGCGCGGCGGGCGATCGATGTACTCAAGTGCCATGGGGGATACCTCTGTCGCCGGGGCGCCGGCGGCTGGTCGGCCGCCTCCATCCCGACGGGCGAGTTGCGGACGGAATCACGTTCTCCGGTTTGACAAGCAGAATGTCCTCACCTAGAATCTGAAGATTATAGCCCGACCAACCCTTGAGTCAAACTCAACGAACGCGTAAGGCAACTCAATCGCCCCCCAGGAGCCGGATGCTGTATGAACGTCGCCCGGTTTTGTGAACGATGCAAACGTCTGACCGCGGATGGGAACCTGTGGTGCCAGGACCGGGATTGTCCGGCCGAGCAGGGCTACCCGGTGCTCGCGTACGGCGACTACCTGGGGGATCTGAAGATCACCAGGCTGATCACCGTCTGGCGCACGGCGGCCCTGTATGAGGCCCAGCGCGGCAAGCAGACGGTTTGGCTCAAGCTGGCCCATTCCGACCCGGAGAGTGAAGACCGCCTGAAACGCGAGGCGGCTTTTCTGAAGGCCATCGGCGGCGTGGCCGGCAAGCCATCCCTCCTTCGCTCGCTCCGTCCCGACCCCTACCCGGTCCACCTGAAAGTCCTGCCACCCTACCCTACGCCCTCCAAGCGGCTTCACGGCGAGATCTCGCTCCGCGGTGAGCCGAAGGTGTTCACCGTCCTGCAGCCGGTCCACGGGTCGTTGCTCAGCGATCGGCTGTTGGAGACCCCGCAGGTCTGGCACTACGAAGCAGCCTGGGTCACCGTCACCCTGGCGCGGGCCCTGCGGCCTCTGGCCTCGCGCAACATGGCTCATCTCTCCCTGACGCCGAACATGGTGATGGTGGAGGCCGACGCCGAGGGCCACTGGCATCCTACCTTGCTGGATTTCGGCTGGCTGTGGGACGGCAGCGGCGACGGCGCCTACCTGGCGGGACTGATCCCGCTTTGTGCGCCGGCTTATACCGCCCCCGAAGTGTTCGCCGGTCGCGGAGCGGCCATCGGCGCCGCAGCGGACACGTATTCCCTCGGGTTGATCCTGTACGAGATGCTCGCCGGCCGGCCGGCCTTCGAGCCCTATCTGAAGCGAGACGATCAGGTGCGGCGCGTCGTCGCGCAGAATCCATCCCCGCCGCCGATCGACCGGCCTGAACTGGAAGCTTCGGGCGTGGTCAAGATGGTCGCCAAAGCGATCGCGCCGGCCGACCGCTATCCGAACGTGCAGCAACTGGCCAAGGCCCTCAACTCGGTCTACGGCTCTCCTCCGGAAACCCGCCCTCTCCCGATGGCGACCAAACTGCTGCTCGCCGTCGCCGGCTCGACGTTGCTGTGCATCGTCCTGTTTGTCGCCTACCTCTTCCTGCAGGTGCTGCTCAATCGGTGAAACGCCGGGGCGGGCCTGGCGGCCCGCCCCACGCTCCTCACGCAACGGTTTTGCTCCGTGCGCCAGCCTTTCGGCCGACGGTGGCAAACCGTGAGAGACCTTACACTCGATCTAGAACTTGCCCGCCCCGCTGGTATCGCCAGTCTTGTGGAGCTCAACGGCCGTCTTTAGATCGTCGGCAAATTCAATCAACTTCGTGGAGAGCTCCTTGGACTTCTTGTCCACGGCGTCTTTGCAGCGGCCATAGTACTGAGCCATCGGCGGGCACATGAACGAAGTCATTTCCAGCGCTGTGAAGATCCCGACGGCGACCTTCCCGATGGTGAGAATCGTGTCCGACTGTTGTCTGAATCCCGCCTCGGTCTTCTGGACGACGGGGTAGTCCATCTGGACCATTTGTCCGGCCATGTTCATTCTCCCTCGCTGCTCGAGATGCGAAGCCCGTTAGAAATTGCAGATGCTGGAAGCCTGGTCCGCGAACCCCTGCGCCAGCGACGACGACTGCTTGTCGGACGCCTGCGCGGTCTCGGTCGATTTGGTAAGGGTAAGCTGGACGCCCGTAAACGCCGCGGCGAATTCGATGTACTTGGGCACCAAACTGCGGGCGATGTCCATGACGAACTCTTGGGCGTCCTTCCCTGTCCAGGCGGAAGTGATCTTGGGGCCGAAGCCTTTGACAATGGTCTGACTTTGTTCGGTAAGGCCTTTTTGCTGGCCGAACTTACCGGCCGCCTCCGCCACCTTGCCGAGGTCCATAAAGAAACTGTTTCCGCCAATCATGGTTCATGATCCTCCTGGAGAAAGAACCGACGAGCTACTTGAAGCGGGACTGGGATTTCTTCTCGCCGTCCTCGTAGAAGGCACGGGCGCCTTCGACATCGTCGGCCAATTCCTTCATCTTGTCGGAGAGTTTCTGCAGGGCCTTGGTCAGCGGGCCGTTGAGGGCAGCCTGGAATGTCTGCCCGGCCTGCCCCAACAGCGCGCCGCCTTCAATATCCTTCGCCTGCTTCTTGACCGCCTGCATAGTCTCTTGCAGCTGCTTCTGCGCCGCCTGGAACTCCTTCGTCATCTCACGCATCGTCTGATAGTTCATTCCTGATTTGTCAGGCATGGTTCCTCCCTATCGCGCGGTCGATCCGATGAGTTTGAATCAGCTCAGCGGAAGTCCGGGGATGTTCGAGAACAAGCTGGTGAGGCTGGTTTCGCATTCGTGCTGGACCTTCTCGATCGCCTTCGAGACTTCGATCCCCCTCCCCCAGGACTTTCTGCAGGTTCTTCATGGACGGCATGATTTGACTGTCGATCTCATTGAAGAATTTCGTCGCGCCTTCCCCGAACCAATCGCCGCCTCTGAGTTGCTCAATCTTGCTGTTCAACTTCCCGATCGTCGCCTGGGTCGCCGTTTCCTGCGCTCGAAACGAACCCTGGATGTTCTTGAAAGCGTCGAAGTCGAGCTTGATCGTAATCGAGATTGCCACTGCTGGACCTCCTGGCGTTTGCCGATTGCTTCGATGCGAGCCGAGGAACAGCCTCGGCGCATTCCTCAGAACAGCTCGCGGGTCGTGTTGCTGCTCCTATACCTTACGACGACCGCACTAGGCCTCCTCCTTTCGCAAGATGCGATCCATCCCTCGCTCTTCTATATCATCTCGGGTGTCCCGTGCGAAAGGGGCGGCGTTCCCGACCCGCCGGGAAACCTTTCCCGCCGTCCCGAGAAGACTCCGCCCGGGCGCGTACAGGCACCTGCGGGAAGCAAGGCACGTCGACTCGCGGCGGAACGGACGGCCGATCCTCCAAGGCTTGACCGGCCTCGGCGGAACGTGAGCCTTCCACTACTGTCTTCGTTCCGAAATGCACAACAGCCGGACCTCGCCCTCGCCCACGCACCCGGCTCTCGCGCATGAAAGGCGGCGAGGCGCAGCCGGCGGCTGCCTGGCCCCGTTGGCTAAGCGGCCTATAATGGTCGGGGTCTACAAGACTTGGCAGTTCACTGCATCTTCTGAAGCTCTGAACATGCATGGCCGATGGGCTGGGGAACCAAGTTGGGCGTGATCCCGGGCATCAACCCAGAAGGGCCAGGTGCGCTTCCCCGCCTGGCGGACCGGCTGCAGGGCAGCCTGGATCCGTACGTCGTCTTGCCGGCCGTCGCCACGGTTGTCGCGCTGGCCCTGCCTGCGCGATATGCCGCTGTCTACCTCAAGCGGGTGGACGCCGACGAGCTCGTTCTCGCCGCCGAGCACGGCACGGTGAAAGGAGAAGCCTCGCTTCCCCCTTCCCTGCTGACCGCGGGCGGGACGGCCGGGGGCAACCCCGGAACCAGCCCCTCCGATTCGCTGACGTTCCCCGTGTTCTACCAGGCCGAAGAGGTCGGAGTGCTCCTCGTTGTCCCAAAGGACGACCATCGGCCGACCCCCGACGAACGCCATCTTCTGGCGTCGATCGCCCGCGGAGCAGGATCGGCCGCCCAGGTGGTGCGCCAGGAACACGATCTGCAGATGGCCCGCGAGCGGCTGGTGCTGGCGCGCGAGGAGGAACGTCGCCGTCTGCGCCGAAACCTGCACGACAACATCGGGCCGACCTTGGCGGCGCTCAGCCTGAGGGCCAGCTCGGTGGGGAACCTCATCGAGCACGACCTCGTAACGGCCCAGGAGCAGCTCAACGATCTGCGCCAACTGATCCATGTCGTCATCACCGATATCCGGCGGGTGGTTTACAACCTGCGACCCCCGGCTCTGGATGAGTTGGGGATGCTCCCGGCCATCCAGGAGCAGGCCTCGCAGTCCTCAGCCGGCGGTCTGCAGGTGAGCGTGCACGCCCCCGACCAGATGCCGCCCCTGTCGGCCGCCGTCGAAGTCGCCGCCTATCGCATCGTGATGGAGGCCCTGACCAACGTCGAACGCCATGCCCATGCCCGTCACTGCCGGATCAGTCTGAGCGTGAACGACCAGATCCGCATCGAGGTCGTGGACGATGGAGTCGGTCTCCTGCCAAACCACCGCCCGGGTGTCGGTATCGCGTCGATGCGCGAGCGGGTCGCCGAACTCGGCGGCTCCTGCACCATCGAGTTGCCGGCCGGAGGCGGCACACGCGTTCTCGCCATTCTGCCCGCGAGTTCTCGAGCTCCCGGATGGGAGGCGGTTTCGGCCGGGGGCGATCAGGCTCTCCTGGCGGACGACGCGGGCTAATGTCGATGCCCCACAAACCGATCCGCATCCTGTTGGCCGATGACCACCGCTTCTTTCGGGATGGCTTGCGCGCCCTGCTCGACTCCGCGCAGGACCTCGAACTCGTCGGCGAGGCCGGCGACGGCGAGGAGGTCGTGGCACAGGCGGCCGTCCTCCACCCGGACGTCATTCTGATGGATCTGCAGTTGCCGAAGATCAACGGGGTCGAGGCCACTCGGCGCATCCTGACCTCTCAGCCAAAGGTGAACGTGCTCGTCCTCACGATGTTCGAAGACACCGACACGGTGCTGGCCGCCATGCGGGCCGGCGCCCGAGGCTATATCCTCAAGGACACGGATCAAGAGGCCCTGCTCCGATCCGTCCGCGCCGTTGCCAGCGGCGAGGCGTTGTTCGGTCCGGGCGTCGCCGAGCGCATCATGCGTTACCTGGTCGAGGCGACCCCGCCTGCCGGGCGAGCCGCTTTTCCTGAGCTCACCGAGCGAGAGCGCGAGGTGTTGTCCCTGCTGGCGCAGGGCCTGAGCAACCAGGAGGTCGCCAAGCGCATGGGCATCAGTCTGAAGACGGCCCGCAACCACGTCTCCAATATCCTGGGCCGACTCCAGGTGGCCGACCGGACCGAAGCCGTCGCCCGGGCACGCGCCGCCGGGCTCGGAGCGGAGAAGAAGGGCGGCCTCCAGGAGCTCTGACCGCCGAACCCGGTTCCGACGGAGGTGTGGCACGGCTGCCCGTCCTGCGTGCCGACGCACCGAACTGGATCGTCTCGTTCTACCTGCCGCGATCGATCCTCCCCGGCTAGAAGGAAAACGAAAAGACGCCGGCCCTCCAGGAGGGTCGGCGTCCCGAGTCGTTCTGACCACCAGCAACTAGCGGGTGAGCGACTTCCAGCGGGCGATCGCGCCGCGGCCGCTGGTGACCGAGCGGCGGATCTCGGCGGCCGAGGGCTTGGCCCAGTCGGGGGCCGGGACGTCGTAGTCGAAACCGTCGAGTTCGGCCCGCTCCAGGGTTTCCCCCAGCAGGTACTCGATGGCGGCGATCGAACCTTCATCCTCGGGCGTCGCCAGGGTCCAGGCCATCGCCTTCGGCCTCCACCCGGGCGGTGCGTCCGATGCGATGGATGTAGTCTTCGGCTTCTTCGGGCACGTCGTAGTTGACCACGTGCGAGATCCCCTCGATGTCGAGGCCGCGGGCGGCGATGTTGGTCGCCACCAGGATGCGCACCTTCCCCTGGCGGAAGCCCTCGAGCGCCTTCACCCGGTCCTTCTGGGCGAAATCCCCGTGCATCACCCCCACCTTCATTCCGGCCGCCTTGAGCTTGCGCGCCACGACATCGGCGTCGCGCTTCATCGCCGTGAACACCAGGGCGCTCTCGACGTTCTTCCGCCGCATGAGTTCGATCAGCAAGCCCTGCTTGAGGTGCTTGGGCACCGGATACAGTTGCTGGCGCAGGGCGGCCGGGGGGCGGGCGTTTTCGATCTCGATCCGCACCGGGTCGCGCATGAAACGGTAGGTCAGACCCTGGATCGGTCCGGGCATGGTGGCGGTGAAGAGATGGGTCTGACGCTCGGACGGCATCCGGCCGACGATGGTCTCGATGTCGGGAAGAAAACCCATGTCGAGCATGCGATCGGCCTCGTCCAGGACCAGGATCTCCAGCCCGTCGAAATCCAGGTTGCGCCGGTTGAGATGATCGAGCAGCCGGCCAGGGGTGGCGACCACGATGTCGACACCCTGCCGCAGTTGCTCGGTCTGCCGACCGATGGGCGCGCCGCCGTAGACCGGCACGACCTGCAAGTCGGTGAAACGCGCCAGGGACTGCACGTCTTCGGTGATCTGCAGCGCCAGCTCCCGGGTCGGCGCCAGCACGACCATCCGCACACGCCGGCCGCGCCGGGGCCTGGGCGAAGCCAACAGGCGCTGCAGCGACGGCAGCGCAAAGGCCGCCGTCTTGCCCGTTCCGGTCTGCGCCACGCCCTGGACGTCGCGCCCCTCGTGCGCCGGCGGGATGGCCTGAACCTGGATCGGTGTCGGGGTTTCGAAGCCCGCCGCCTCCACCGCACGCTGTAGTTCTTTCGGTAGTTCGAAATCTTGGAAACGCATGTTTCTCCTGTTACTGCCTTTCTCAGACGGTTTGTACGAAAACACCGCTCCTAGCTTCGGAGCGGTGTGGGCCGTCCAGATGCCTTCCCCCTTAGTTTACCACATCCTGCGGTTCAGGGGCGGGCGAACACCGCCGTGAAGGCCCCCCGCCCATTGGCATAGCGGTAGCCGAGGCCGATCTCGGTGTAGTTGGGGCTCATCAGGTTGGCCCGGTGCGGGCCGCTGTTCATCCACCAGTCAAAGACGCGCTGGGGCGCACCCGAGGAGGTGTCGCTGGTTGTGTAGATGTTCTCGCCGATCCACGACCAGCTGTACCCCTGACGCTCCACCCGATCGCGCACTCCCGATCCGTCGGAACCGGTGTGGGAGACGAACCCGTTGCAGGCCATGTCGGCGCTGTGGATCCGGGCCGCCGCTTGGAGCTGGCTCTGCATGCTGTAGGCCCGCAGCCCCTGGTTCTGCCGCTCGGTATTGATCAGTCCCAGCAGAGTGTTCTCGAAGCCAGAGTTCCCACTCGGGTTGCAGCCGGATGCCTGCGTCGCCGTAGGTGGTACCTGGGTCGCGGTGGGCGGCGGCGTCGTGGGCGTGGGCGTGTCGGTTGGGAACACGGTGCCCGGCCCGGGGGTATCAGTGGGGGGCGGCGGGGTGAACGACGAGGTGGGTGTCGGGGTGGGAACGGTCGGGGTCGGAGTCCGACTGGGCCCCGGAGTCGGTGTCCGACTGGGCGTTCGCGTCGGGGTTCGACTCGGGGTCCGCGTCGGTGTCCATGTGGGCCAGATCACCACCGTCGTCGATGGGCCGGGGGTCGCTGTGGCCGTACTGGTTCCCGTCGCCGACGGGGTACTGCTGGCGGTCTCGGTGGCCGTCCCGGTACCCGTCGAGGTTGGGGTCTCGGACGGGGTTGAGGTGGCCGAAGGCGTCGGAGTGTCTGTATCTCTCGCTTGCGGTTGCAGGGCGGTCTCGGTCGGCATCCCCCGCGCCAGCGCCAGGGCGTTCTCGACCAGGACCGAGTCGAGCGTCGGCGTGGGGTCCACGTTCTCTATCCAATCGATCCCGTAGGCTCGGGCCAGATCCTCGAAGAACTCGACGTCGACCGATATCACCACGTCGCCGGGCGCCGTCGCCATGAAGCCGGCGGCGGCGCCGGTGAGGACCAGGCCTCCGGCCACGATCGCCCACAGGCTCCACAGCGCCACGCGCGCCAGCCAGCCGCGGGCCCTACGCCGCCGCTGCCGGACCTTGGTCGGCCGGGTATCGCCTTCCTTACCGGGCATCTCTTCCATAGTAGGTCGACCGCCCCGAGCGGTGAAATAGCCCCATGTTCCCCTCCCGCAGGCGAGGCCGGCCTCCCCCTTGACACGGGTGCTACAATCTGCCAAATGAGCGCACGGTCTTGCCCTGTCTTCCAGGCCAACAACAACGCCAACCCCCGCGGCTTCCAGGCCGGCGGGTCGGGGTAGGCCGCGCAGTTTCATCGAACTCTGCGCACCTTGGGCCCCAGCCACCGGCTGGGGTCTTTTTCGTTTGACCAGGAGGCCTCGATGACCGGGTCCGACAGCCGTCCCCTCACCGCCGTCCCCGAGGCGAACCTGGCCCCGGTCAGCGACCACCTGAAACGCCTCGCCCCCGTTCCCCCGTCGCGCATGTTCCTGATCAACAAGCGCCTGGAGATCTTCCGCCGGCGCCATCCGGACCGGGAGGTGTTCGATGCTTCTCAGGGCGACGGGGGCGCCAGCCTGCCCGGCGTGCCGGAAGGGATCCTCGATCGAGCCGCAGAACTGCAGCGCCAGCACGGCACGGCGTACGACATGCCTTACGGTACCGATCGCTTCCGACGTTCTGTGATCGAGGACTACTGGGAGGCGACGGCTGCCTCCGGGCCTCGGACCGGAGAACGTCCTGGCCACCGTCGGCGGCCGCGATGCCCTGGTGCGCGCTTACGAGGCGATGCTGTCGCTCGGACACGGCCGCAGCGGCGACCTGATCGTCGTCACCCGCGTGCCGTGGATCTCCTACAACTGGGGGCCGTACGCCATCGGAGCCAACGTCCTGCTGGCACCCGGAAATCCAGACGACGGCTGGGCCTACAGCGAGGAGTCGCTGGCGGCCTGCGCCGAGACGGCGCTGCGCCTCGGGCGAAAGATCGCCGGCGTCATCATCACCAGCCCCGACAATCCTACCGGCAAGGAGCTCGCCGCCGAGCGCCAGGCGGCGCTGGGCCAGGCCGCCCTGCGCCTCGGCGCCGCCTTCGTGCTCTACGACTGGATGTACCACTACGTCACCGACCGCGCTCCGATGGACCTGAGCGCGTTCGTGGCCGCCTTCGAGCCCGATCTGCGGCCGCGGCTGATGTTCCTCGACGGGATCACCAAGTCGCTCGGCGCCTCGAACATCCGCAGCGCCCACCTGATCGCCTCGACCGACGTCATCCGCTTTCTCTCGGCGCGGGCGTCGCACGCCGTGATCCCGCCCTATTACGGCATGGCGGTCGCCCAGGCCGCGTACCAGATGGGTTTCGGGGAAGCCTGCCGCCCGATCGTCGAACCGACCAATGCCAGCCGGGCCGGGCTGCGCGCCTTCGTCGCCGAACACGGCCTGACGGCGGTGCTCGATCAGGGGTACTACGCCTTCCTCCATGTCGGCGCCTGGCTGCGCGCCCGGGGTTGGGACGACAGCGAACCGTTGGGCGCCGCCCTGGCCGAAGAACACGGCGTGGCGATCGTTCCCGGCGCCTTCTTCTCAAGCGACGGAGGCGACTGGGTCCGCTTTTCCTACGCCACCCCGCCCGAGCGCACCCTGGGCGCCGCCCGACGCCTTCTGGAGGGGTTGCATGCCCTGGCGGGAGGCTGATGCCCGCGGCTTCGTCGACCGGGTGCTCGCCGCCCGCCAGGCGGCGGTGGGCGGCGGAACGAGCGGTTTGGAGCTCGAGTGGAACCTGCTCGACAGCCGCTTCCAACCCCTGCAGCAGGTCGGCGCCGGACCGCAGCGGCGATCGTTCGCCGACGTCCTGCGGGAAGACCTGCTCCCCGACTGGCTCGCCGAGCGCACCCAGCTCGAAGTGTTCCACTGGATGATCGAGTGGACCACACGTCCCCAGCCCACTCCCTGGCTGACGATCGCCGAAGCCCGTCTGTTGGAGGCCTGTCTGATCAACACGCTGCACCAGGCCGGCCGACAGTTCGGGGAACGACTGGTCGCGTGGCACGGGAACCTGCTCAGCCCCGTCGTGGTTGACCACGCCTCGATCCCCGGTGGCTGGAACCTGGCCAAACGCCGCTACCTCGAACGCTGCGTCGACGAACACGGCGCCTCGCTGGCAACCGCCGGGATCCACGTCAACCTGACTTTGCCCGAGCCGCTGCTCGCCTGGGACTTCCTGCACCGGACCGCCGGCGGACACGACCACCTCGACGACTTCAAGAACCGTGTCTACATCGACCTGACGCGCCGATTGCGGCCGTATGCCGCTCTCTTCATCGCCACCTCGGCCAGCACGCCGCTCCGGCCGCAACGCCCCCGCCGCCGCTCACCGGCGCGGCTGACCGGCCACGACTCCGTGCGCAGCCTGACGTTCCCCAGCCCCTCGGCCGTGGACGTGCCCGGGCTGTACCGCTCGCACGCCGACTACGTGCGGCGGTCCTACGACCTGGTGCGCCGCGGCGTCCGCTTCGGCAACAACAACTGGACTCCGGTCCGCGCCCGCTCCTTCGCCGAGCCGGTCGAACGGCTGATATCACTGAGCGCCGAAGAGCTGGAGTCGCTCTACGGTCGAGGGCTGGTTGCACCCCAGGCGGAGGCCTCGCTGGAGAAAATGGCGCAGCGAGTCGTCGAACAAAACCTCTTCGCCCGCATCGACCTTCCCATGGCCCGCGTCGAACTGCGCACCGATGAGGGGGGGCATCCCTTCGACCTGGACGTCGCCAACCTGACGCTCAAGGAGCTGCTCGTGCTGCGTCTGTACGGGGACCGATCCTTCGGTCGGCGTGCGCCCGATGACCGTGCCGCCATCGAGCGCTACCGGCGCAACGAACAGGCCGCCGCTCGATCCGGGATGCGGGGCCAGATCGAGGATCCACTCCGAGGCCGGCCCCTCGAGATGCGGGCCTTCCTGCGTCGCACCCTGGAGGCGGTCTTGCCGCTGGCCGAGGCCCTCGGCCAACGCCAGGAGTTGGCACCGCTCGAAGACCTGGGCCAGGGCGCACCGAATACGGCCGAGCGCATCCGGAGCCAGGTGCGAGAAGCGATCGGGAGATCGAACGAAGTGCCGCCGGAGGTCCTGGTGGGCCTGGCGCAGCGACGCTCGGTCGAGGTGGCCGCCGATATCGAACGCATCGCCGCAGTCCTGCCGACTCTCGGCCCGGAAGCCGGCCGATTGCGCGACCTGTGGGACCGGGCGCGGGATCTGGCTCACCAGCAGCCGGGGGCGCCGATCCGTTTTCGCCCCGCCGCCGGGACGGCCGTCGAGATCGTCTACGCCGACAAGACCGCCGAGATCGTCGATCTGGCGCAGGCCCTGATCCGAATCCCTTCGGTGAGCATGTCCGCTCCGCATCGACAGCGGCCGGAAGCGATCCGGCGGGCGGCGACCTTTCTCGAAGACACCCTCGCCGGCGCGGGTCTGGACCTCCGGCTCTTCTACACAGGACGGTTCCCGGCTCTCCTGGCTCGTTTTCCCGGGTCGCCGTCACCGCCGCTGATGCTCGCCGGTCATTTCGATGTCGTCGAACCGGAGCCGGACGACGGGCAGTTCGAACCGCGGCTCGAAGGCGACTACCTGTGGGGGCGCGGCGCGGCCGACATGAAAACCGTCGTCGCCACGTTCGTCGTCTGGATGAAGGATGCCCATCGCGCCGGCGGCGCCCCGCCTCCGATCGGCCTGCTGCTCGTCGGCAACGAAGAGATCGGGGAGAACGAACCCGACGGAACCCCGCACGTCCTGGCGGCTCTGGAGGACGAGAGCGGATATGTGCCTTCTCTGCTGATCGCCGGCGAACGGACTGGCGAGAGCGGAAACGAACGGGTCGGAGCCGTTTGCCTGGAGAACCGAGGGTTGCTCCGATGGGAGATCGAGATCCGCGGCGCAAAGGCGCATACGGGTTTCGGGTTGGACGGAGGTCTCGACGGCCGCCTGTTGAGCTTGCGCCTCGATCTCGAACGGCGTTTGCGCCGGCTCCTGGCGCGACCATCAACGAAGGGATGGTCGTCGCAGTTGTCCTTCCCGTTTCAGCGCGTCGGCGACGCCGGGCTGTTCAATGTGACCGCCGACCGCGCTCTGCTCGGCGTCGAGATTCGGCCGATCCCGGCACATCGGGTCAGGGCGTTGATGGAAGTGGTCCGGGATACCTGCGCCCGCCATCAGGCGGCCGTTCAGGTGGTGGCGGCGGAAGACGCCGTGGCCTGCGATCCGGCCGATCCCTACGTCGGGGCTCTGCTGGCGGCAGTTCGGCGGGCGACCGGGACCGAGCCGGTGCTGCAGCGCAAACTGGCGGCGACCAGCGCCCGCTTCGCACCCGGCGGGCGCGGCGTGGTCTGGGGACAGAGCGGGGTCGGGCCACATGCCCCCGACGAACGGCATTACGTTCCGAGCATCCTGCCCTACTACCGCAGCCTGGAAGCCCTGCGCCGGACGTCGCTCGATCTCACGCTGACGGCCGGCGAAGGCCTGAGGCGGAGGCAGGCCGGAGGCGGCCGCCCTGACGGCTAACTCGATCGCGGACATGGCGGGTTTGCGACGAGCCACCACCATGCTTCTACACCTGCGGCAGGTCGGGGAGCCGACCGGCCGGTCGGTCTGACCGCGGCTATACCTGACGAAGTTCCTCCACTCACACCATGACCTCCGGCACTCCCCGATCTTCCGGCCACGGCGGATGATCAGGTCGGGTGAGCGCCTCTCCGAGGAGCGTCGGTCGTTCCCCTGAGGCCCCCACCCCCTGGGGGCCGAATTTGTCTGACAACCCGGCCACGACCTCTGCCTGGATCGACCCAGCCGCACCCGCGGTGCCTACGGGCGCGGTCTTGGTGGTCGGGGGCGGAATCGCCGGGATGCAGGCCAGCCTCGACCTGGCCGATCAGGGCTTCCGGGTCCACCTGGTCGAATCCAAGTCCGCCATCGGCGGACACATGGCCCAGCTCGACAAGACCTTCCCGACCAACGACTGCGCCATGTGCACCATCAGCCCCAAACTGGTCGAAACCGGCCGTCACCTCAACATCGACCTGCATGTCGACAGCGAAGTGGTACGACTGGACGGGCAGGCCGGGGCTTTCACCGCTACCCTGCTCCACAAACCGCGTTACATCGATCCGCTCAAGTGCGTCGGCTGCGGCGACTGCGTCGATGTCTGCCCTGTCGTGTTGCCCGACACCTTCAATGAAGGTCTGGCTACCCGCCGGGCCGCCTACAAGCTCTATCCCCAGGCCGTACCCAACGCCTACGCCATCGACAAGCTGGGGATTTCCCCCTGCCGCGACGCCTGCCCCGCCGGCCAGCGGGCCCAGGGCTACATCGCCCTGATCCGCGAGGGGCGTTTCGCCGACGCGCTGCGGGTGATCAAGGAAGACAACCCGTTTCCCGGAATCTGCGGCCGCATCTGCAACCACCGCTGCGAAGACGCCTGCAACCGATCCCTGCTCGACGAACCGGTTAACATCCGCGCCCTCAAGCGGTTCGTTACCGACCGGGTGTACGCCGAGCCGCGCTCGCCGGTTCCCGCGGCCGAGCGCACCAGCGGCCAGCACATCGCCATCATCGGCGCCGGACCTTGCGGGCTGACCGCGGCGCAAGATCTGGCGCGGCTGGGCTACGGGGTCACCGTGCTCGAAGCGCTGCCGGTGGCGGGCGGGATGTTGCGCGTCGGCGTTCCCGAATACCGGCTGCCGACCGAGATCATCGAGCGAGAAGTCGCCGACATCCTCGATCTGGGGGTTGAGCTGCGCCTCAACACCCGCGTCGACGACCTGGAGTCTCTCTTCGACGAGGGCTTCGACGCCGTGCTGGTGGCCGTCGGAGCGCACGAGGGTGTCCGACTTCCCCTGCCGGGCGCCGATCTGCCGGGGGTGCTGGTCAACACCCACTTCCTGCGCGATGTCCGACTGGATGCCTACCGTCGAATCCCCGACGGAGCCATCGTCGGCCCCGGCGGCGAACGGCTGGGCCCGAAGGTTCTGGTGCTGGGCGGGGGCAACGTGGCCATCGACGTCGCCCGCAGCGCCGTGCGCCTGGGGGCCCAGGTGGACCTGGCCTGCGTCGAACCCCGCGACCGGATGCCGTGTCATCCCTGGGAGGCCGAGGCGGCCGAGGCCGAAGGCGTCGTCCTCCACGCCGGCCGCTCGTTCCTGCGCATCCTGGAAGGAAGCGACGGCCGGGCCGCCGGGGTCGAGTGCGCCCGGGTGTCTTCCTTCGCCTTCGACGCCGACGGCCGGCTGGCGGTCGAGACCGAGCCGGGCTCCGAACACGTGCTGCACGCCGACACCGTCGTCTTCTCCGTCGGGCAGCGCGCCGGCTTGGCCTTCATCCCCGACGATGCGGGTGTGGGGATCACCCGCCAACGCACGATCGCCATCAACCCCAACACCATGGCCGCCACCCGCCCGGGTGTCTTCGCCGCCGGCGACAGTGTCTCGGGTACGGCCTTCGTGATCGAGGCCGTGGCCTCGGGCCACCGGGCCGCCGAGAGCATTCAGCGCTACCTGCGCGGCGAGGCGCTCGAGCCTGCTCCCCGCCCCGAGCTCCCGGTGGTCCGCTTCAACCGCGCCCAGGCCGCCGAGAGGCTGGCGAAGAGCAGGGCGCGACCGGGCGGCCGGGTGCCGATGCCGGAACTTCCCGTGGCCGCGCGTCGACTCGGATTCGATGAAGTCGAGCAGGGCTACACCGACGATCTGGCCCAGGCCGAGGCCGCCCGCTGTCTGGCCTGCGGCCTGTGCTCCGAGTGCCTTTCGTGCCAGTACGTCTGCAAGGCCCAGGCCATCAACCACGACGAGGTGGAACGCACCGAGGTGGTCGAGGTGGGCGCGGTGATCCTGGCCCCGGGCTACCAGGTGTACCAGGCCGAGCTTTCGCAGGAGTACGGCCTGGGGCGCTATCCCAACGTGGTGACCGCCCTGCAGTTCGAGCGCCTGCTCTCAGCTTCCGGCCCGACCGCCGGCAAGGTGCTGCGCCCGTCCGACGGAGCCCCCGCCCGTCGGATCGCCTTCCTGCAGTGTGTCGGCTCACGCGATCAGAGCCACGACTACTGCTCGGCCGTCTGCTGCATGTACGCCGCCAAGGAAGCGGTGATGGCGCGCGAGCACGATCCAGAGACCCAGGTCCATGTGTTCATGATGGACATGCGTTCGTTCAGCAAGGGTTACGAGGCCTACTACCGGCGCGCCCGTCGGCAGTACGGGATCGAATACACCCGCTGCCGGATTTCGGGACTGCGCGAGGAGCCGGAGAGCGGGAACCTCGTGGTTCGGTATCTTCGGGACAGCGCACAGGCGATTGGGGATTGGCGATTGGAGACCGATCCGGCGGCGAAGCGCCAATCGCCGGCTCCCGATTCCCATCCCATGATCAGCGACTCTTTCGACCTGGTCGTCCTCTCGGTCGGCATGGAGATCTCCGAACCGGTGCGCCAGCTGGGGCGCCGCCTGGGCGTCGAGCTCGATGAGTACGGCTTCTGCCATACCACCCTGTTCCAGCCGGTCGAGACCTCCCGGCCGGGCGTATTCGTCGCCGGGCCGTTCCGCGAACCGAAAGACATCCCCGAGACCGTGGTCGAGGCCGGGGCCGCTGCGGCTCGCTCGGCCGGATTGCTGGCCTCCGCCCGCGGCTCCCTGACCCGGGTAGCCGAGTTTCCTCCCGAACGCGACGTGTCTGCCGAGGAATCTCGAGTCGGCGTGTTTGTGTGCCACTGCGGATCGAACATCGGCGGGTTCCTGGACGTCCCCGGAACGGCCGAATACTCGGGGCGCCTGCCCGGCGTGGTGCACGCCGAACACAACCTCTACACCTGTTCCCAAGACAGCATCGCCCATATCACCCGCCAGGTTCAGGACCTGGGCCTGAACCGGGTGGTGGTGGCTTCGTGTACCCCGCGCACCCATGCCCCTCTCTTCCAGGACAGTCTGCGGGCCGCCGGGCTCAACCCGGCGCTGTTTGAGATGGCCAACATCCGCAACCAATGCTCGTGGTGTCATTCCCACGACCGGCAGGCGGCCACCGCCAAGGCCAAAGACCTGGTGCGCATGGCGGTGGGCCGGGTGCGTACCCTGGAAGCGCTGCACACCAGCCTTGTTCCCGTCGTACCCGCGGCCCTGGTGTTGGGCGGAGGCGTCGCCGGGATGACCACGGCGCTGGAACTGGCGCGCGGCGGCTTCGAGGTCCACCTGGTCGAGCGCAACCAACAGCTGGGCGGCACCGTGCGGCACCTTGTGGAAACCGCCGACGGGCCGGATCCGGCAGCGCTGCTGACCGATTTGCTCGGTCGGGTCGAGGCCGAGCCGCGCCTCCGGGTGTACCTGGGGCACGAACTCGTCTCGACCGCCGGCTTTGTCGGGAACTTCACCACCCGTCTGCGCGCAGCCGACGGCTCGACCGTCGAGGTGCGTCACGGCGCGGCGATCGTGGCCACCGGCGGCCAGGAGTACCGCGGCCCCGAGTACGGGTACGGCACCGACCCGCGCATCCTGACCGGCCTCGAGATGGAGGCGCGGCTCAAGCAAGGAGAGGCGGACGGCCCACACCCGGGGAACGCGCTCCCCGACGAAGTCGCCTTCCTGCTCTGTGTCGGCCCGGCCGAGCGCTACTGTGGGCGGATTTGCTGCTCGACGGCGCTGCGCCAGGCATTGGCGGTGAAGCGGGGCCGCCCGGACGCCCGGGTGACCGTGCTGTATCAAGACATCCGGACCTACGGCGTGAAGGAGAGGCTGTACACCGAGGCGCGTCGAGCGGGCGTTCTGTTCATCCGTTACGAGCCCGAATCGCCGCCGTCGGTCGAGGCGGGCGAAGGGGCGCTGGCGATTCGCGTCCGCGAGCCGGCTTTCGGGGAGACGCTCACCCTGCACCCCGATCTGCTGGTGCTCAGCACGCCGATCGTCCCGCGCCCCGACGCCCGCCGGGTGGCCACCACCCTGAAGGTGCCGCTCGATGCCGACGGGTTCTTCCAGGAGGCCCACGTCAAACTCCGCCCGGTCGACTTCTCGACCGAGGGGTTCTTCCTGGCCGGCGCCGCCCACTACCCGAAGACCATCGCCGAGACGATCGTCCAGGCCCAGGCGGCGGCCGCTCGGGCGGCGCGCCTGCTCTCGAAGGACTCGCTGGCAGCCGGAGGCGCGGTCGCCTCGGTCGATCCGGAAGCCTGCGTGGGCTGCCTGACGTGCGTTCGGGTGTGCCCGTTCGACGTCCCACAGGTGGTACCGACGGCGGCCGGGGTCGGGGGCGTGGTGGGTGTGGCCACCATCGAACCGTCGGTGTGCCGCGGTTGCGGGGTGTGCGTGGCCGAGTGTCCGGCCCGGGCGATCACGCTGGCCCATTTCGACGACCGGCAGCTGCTGGTCAAGCTGGAGACCTTGCTCCAGAAGACGGAGGCCGGCGTTGGCTGAGACCGATCCGACCATCGTCGCCCTGTGTTGCACCCACTGCGCCTACAACGCCGCCGACCTGGCCGGCAGCCTGCGGATCCAGTATCCGCCGGCGGTCAAGGTGATCGAGGTCCCCTGCACCGGACGGGTCGAGGTGTACCACCTGCTGCGTGCCTTCGAAGAGGGAGTCGACGGCCTGCTGGTGGCGGGTTGACTGCCCGGAGACTGTCATTACCTGGAAGGTAATGTGAACGCAAGGCGAAGAGTAGAAAAGACGAAAGAGATGCTGAAAGAGATCGGGTTGGAGGCCGACCGACTGAAGATGGTGCAGCTTTCGTCGGCCATGGGTGCGCGCTTCGCCGAGGAAGCGGAGAGGATCAACTCCGAGGTGGCCGCCCTCGGGCCGAGCCGCCTGCGGCGTCGAGATGCGCCGGCTGGAGAGCGGACCCTTGATTCCTGACCCTGGCGGGGATCGCCGAGCATCCCGTCCAGGCCCGGCAGGGCCATGGGTCTTTCTGTGCTCCGCGCTGAGAGCGCGGCTGTGGAGGAACGCATGATTGTTGCCGAACAAAAACCCCTTGAGGAAATCCGGGGCCTGATCGCCGAGGCCGAGAAAGTGCTGGTGGTCGGGTGCGGCACCTGCGTCACGGTGTGTTTCGCCGGCGGCGAGAAGGAAGCCGGGATCCTGAGCCACCAGCCTGCGCATGGCCTCTCGCCTGGCGGGATCTCCAAAGGACGTCGCACACACCGTGGTCCAGCGGCAGTGCGAGTGGGAGTACATCGACCCGCTGGCCGAGCAGATCGGGGAGGTCGAGGTGGTGCTTTCGCTCGGCTGCGGGATCGGAGTCCAGGCCGTGGCCGAGCGCTTCCCGGAGGCGATCGTGGTTCCCGGCCTCAACACCGCCTTCCTCGGTCTTGCCGACCGAGCAGGGGGTGTGGGAGGAGCGCTGCGCCGCCTGCGGATCGTGCCTGCTGGGCCTGACCGGCGGGATCTGCCCGATCGCCCGCTGCGCCAAGCAACTGCTCAACGGCCCGTGCGGCGGCTCGCAGGACGGGGTGTGCGAGATCGGGCGCGATACCCCGTGCGCCTGGCAACTGATCCACGACCGGCTGAAGTCGCAAGACCGGCTGCACCTGCTGCTGGAGATCCAGCCGCCCAAGGACTGGTCCACCGGCCGCGATGGCGGCCCCCGCCGCATCACCCGCGAAGACCTCCGCCTGGCGGCGGAGAGCGCCGAGTAGGAGGGCGGCCATGGACACGCCCCACAGCCATCATGATCCCCGAAGCATGAGCGGAGGGACGGCTTCCTCTCCGGTTCCCGGCTTGAGCGCGTTCTGCGGGCCGGGCATTTCGCCGTCACCGCCGAGCTCGGGCCTCCGCAGAACGCCGACCCGCAGGTGATTCGCAAGAAGGCCCGTCTGCTGGCAGGCGTCTGCGACGCCGCCAACATCACCGACAACCAGACCGCCATCGTGCGCATGTCGTCGATCGGCGCCGGGCATGCTGGCTCTGCAAGAGGGGCTCGAGCCGGTGATCCAGATGACCTGCCGCGACCGCAATCGTCTGGCGATGCAGTCCGACCTGTTGGGGGCCTACGCCCTCGGCACTGCGCAACGTCCTGTGTCTGACCGGCGACCATCAGTCTTTCGGCAACCATCCCACCGCCAAGAACGTCCACGATCTGGACTCGCTCCAGCTGATCCAGATGGTGGTCGGCATGCGCGACGGCAAGTGCTTCCAGTGCGGAGATGCCATCAAGGGAATCGAACCGCGCTTCTTCGTCGGCGCCGCCGCCAACCCGTTCGGGGATCCTTTCGAATGGCGCCCGCTGCGCCTGGCCAAGAAGGTCAAGGCCGGGGCGAACTTCATCCAGACCCAGTTGATCTACAACGTGCCGCGCTTCGCCGACTTCATGGAACGGGTTCGGAAGCTGGGGACCCACCGGGAGGTGTTCCTGCTGGCCGGGATCGGACCGCTGAAGTCGCCGGGGATGGCCAAGTACATGCGGGATGAGGTGCCGGGGCTGGACGTACCCGACGAGTACGTCGACCGGATGACGGCCTCCGCCGACGGAATCGACAAGGAAGACAAGAAGGCCCGCGGCGCCGCCTGGAAGGCGGAGGGCATCCGCATCGCCATCGAGTTGATCGGGCAGATGCGCCAGATCGAGGGCGTGGCCGGCGATCCACCTGATGGCGATCGAGTGGGAGGAAGCCGTGCGCCCGATCCTGGAGGGCGCCGGGTTGCTGCCGCGCCCCGAGCCGGAGCCGATCCCGGCCGCGGCAGCGGACGCGGGCTGAAGCGACCATGGAGACCACACTGAGCACCACGCTGGCCGAACGTATCCGCCAGGAGACGGGCGAAAACGTCTTCCTGTGCTACCAGTGCGTCAAGTGCACCTCGGGCTGTCCCCTGGCCGAGCACTTCGACCTGGCGCCCAACCAGGTGATGCGGGCGGCCCAGCTCGGCATGCACGAGCGGTTGTTCGACAGCCGCACGCCCTGGCTGTGCGCTTCGTGTCAGACCTGCACCACCCGCTGCCCGCAAGGCATCGACGTCGCCCGGGTGATGGACTTCGTGGTGGCCGAGGCCCGCCGACAAGGGATCCAGCCGAAAGTGCCGGAAGTCGCATTGTTCCATAAGGTCTTCCTGCGCGACGTCGACCTGCTGGGGCGCGCCTACGAACTCGGCCTGATGGCCGAGATGAACCTGCGCACCGGCCAGCTCTTCAAGGACCTCGACCTCGGGCTGGAGATGTTCCGCCGCGGCAAGATCCGGGTGATCCCCGAGTTCGTCCGGCGGCGATCCCCCGGCGGCCGCGCTCCGCTGGCCCCGGCCTCGCGTCCGGAGAACGAAGTCGGCTACTACCCCGGCTGCTCGCTCCACTCGATGGCCGAAGAGTTCGACCGTTCCACCCGGGCCGTCCTGGAGGCCCTCGACCTGACACCCATCGAGCCCGAGGGCTGGGTGTGCTGCGGCTCAACCCCGGCCCACCGGGTGGACGAGCGCCTGGCGGTTCGACTGCCGTTGGAGAACCTGCTCCTGCTGGAGCAGGAAGGGCTGGACGAGGTCGCGCTCCCCTGCGCCGCGTGCTTCAGCCGTTTCCGCGCCGCCGCCCACCACCTGCGGCGCGACCCGGATTTGCGCCAGAGCCTGGCCGGCGAAACCGGTTACGACTGGGCCGACCGGGTGGAAGTGCTTTCGCTGCTCGACCTGATCGAAAGCCGCTCCGGGTTGGAGGCGGTCCGCCAGCGGGTCCGCCGTCCACTGGAAGGTCTTCGGGTGGCCTGCTATTACGGCTGCTTGCTGACACGCCCGCCGGCCGTCACCGGGTCGACGGAGGCCGAGTATCCGATGGGGATGGATCGCCTGATCGAAAGTCTCGGGGCGCAGCCCGTCCCCTGGGACAGCAAGACGGCCTGCTGCGGCGCTTCGCTGTCGCTGACCCACACCGAAATCGTGGTGGAGATGAGCCGGTCGATCCTGGAGAACGCCCGAGCCCGCGGCGCCGACGTGGTGGCGGTGGCCTGCCCGTTGTGCCACAACAACCTGGACGCCCGGCAGAAGGCGATGGGCCTCGAGGCGCCGATCCCGGTCTTGTATTTCACCCAGTTGATGGCGATCGCCTTCGGCATGCCGGAGCAGGCAGCCCTGTCTCGCAATCTGACCGATCCCCGGCCTGCTCTGGTGTCATGGATAGCGCCGTGAGCGGCCCACCGCTGCGGGCCGTGATCCTGTCGCGAACCGGCGAAGACGTCCGCCTGTGTCAGGCCTGTGATCAGTGTGAGTGCCTCCTGGCCGAAGGGATGGACCTGACCTTCGGCGAGATGTTCCGCCTGGCGGCCCGCGACGACCTGCGGGCCCTCACCTGCGCCAGCCTGTGGCGCTGTGAGCCCTTGCTCGGTCGCAACCCCACCTGCCAGGCCGGCCTCGACATCCCGGCCGTGATCGGGGCGCTGCGGACCGAATGCCTGCGGCGCCGGCTCGGCCCGCCACCGGCCCACCCGGAGTGGATTCTGTGAAACTGGCGGTCACCGGGAAGGGCGGGGTCGGCAAGACCAGCCTCACCGCGTTGCTGGCGCGGGCCTTTCTCGAAAGGGGCCGCCGGGTGCTGGCGATCGACGCCGATCCCTCCCCCTGCCTGGGGCAGGCGCTCGGATTCCCGGACGAAGCCCTCGCTCGCCTCGAACCGATCTCGCGGATGGAAGAATTGATCTTCGAGCGCACCGGCGCCCAGCCCGGCTCGAGCGGCGGCTACTTCAAGCTCAACCCGCGAGTTCGACGATCTGCCCGACCGCTTCTCGGTAGAACACAACGGGGTACGCCTGCTGGAACTGGGAGCGGTCGAGATGGGCGGAGCGGGATGCATCTGTCCCGAAAGCGCCCTGCTGCGGTCTCTGGTGACGCACCTGCTGCTGCGCCGAGATGAAGTGGTTCTGCTCGACCTGTACGCCGGAGTGGAGCACCTCGGACGGGCGACGGCGGATGCGGTGGATGCGATGCTGATCGTGGTCGAGCCCACTCGCCGCAGCCTGGGCACCGCCGACCAGATCCGGAAGTTGGCCGGCGACTTGAAGCTGACGCGGCTTTATCTGGTGGGCAGCAAGGTGGGGTCGGATGAGGATCGGCTGTTGATCGAGCGGGGATCCCCCGGCCTTCCGGTTCTGGGCTACGTCCCGCTGGACGATGCGGTTCGGCGGGCCGACCTCGAAGGCCGGGCGGCTTACGATCTGTCCCCGAGCCTGCGGCAGGCCGGTCTTGATCTGATTTCCGCCTTGCCGGCGCAGACCTAGCCCGACCTGCCCGCTTCACCGAGTTGGATCGCCTTCAAGGCCAGGCCGATCTTGCCTCCGAGCTCGACCAGGCCCTGCAGATCATCCCCCGAGTAGCCCTTCCCACTCGCCCGCGGCCCGAACGATAGCACCCCCAGCAACTCGGCAGCTTTACCGCGGTCGACGTAGATCGGAACATGGCCGGCCAGCAACCCGGATCCCGCGGCGGCGACAACCCGCTTTCTTCCCAGCTCGGCGAGGTCTTTGGGGGTAGGCCGTACGACCCGCGCCTTTCCGGCCGAACCGGCAATCTGCCCGGCGAGCCGGAACTCCCCTGGCTTGGCCGACTCGAAAAACGCCGCGCCCGGGGTACCCAGGGCCCGGCAGACATGCTCCATCGAGACGCGGATCAGCGTCGGCCGATCGAGGAACCCCCAGAACTCGGGTTGGACTTCCACCAGGCCGGAGGCCAGATCCAGTTTCTCGGGGTAGAACCGTCGGTTGACCCACTCCTCGATCCAGGTCCGCAGGGGTTGAAAGACGACCGCGACGACCAGGGCCGAGATCGCCGCGCCCGCTGCCCGGGAACCTTCCCCCAAGAGCTCTTTCCCCACCTCGGTGACGATGGCGATGACCGCCGCAAACAGCCCGGCCAGCAGAGTGGTCAGCAGCCCGTAGATCACCGCCCGGTTGACGACCACCTCGAGATCCCAGAGCCGATAGCGGAAGACGGCGATGCCGATGGCGACCGGCATCCCCAGGATCGACAGCACCAGGATCAAGTCGGCCCACCACAGATCGGCGTCCCCCAGCATGAAACCAACCACAAGATAGCTCGCGAAGAAGACCGCCCCGGCCATCAGCAGCCAGCGGATCTGCTGCCGTTCTCCGATCTCCGCCCGACGGTATCGAAAGAACAGCGAGGTCACGCTTCCCAGCGAGACCGCCAGCAACCCCAGCCCCCAGACGAAGACAAAGGGCTCCTCCAGGGCTGAGGCCGGGATGAACCCAATCGGGTTGGCCGCGGACCAGGCCTCGCTGGCCGGTCCTATCCGGTCGATGAAGGACGCGAGAATCAGGAAGGTCAGCCACAAGGCGACGGCAAATCGACCAACCAGACCCCAGCGAGGAGATGCCGGCGCGCCGGAGGGAAAGAACAACGGTATCAGAATCAGGGGGAAGATCACCAGGGTCCATCCCAGGTTGTCCAGCCAGAGAACCAGCCACAATCCGGGAGTGACCGCCTCAGGCGGACTCGAGATCCTCGCCAGAATTCTGCTGGGTCGGCAGGACCAGCGCCACAGCGATCCCCATCAGCATCCACCCGACCCGATTCCGCGCCTGGCGGGAAACGATCAGCGCCGCCAGGACGGAAAACACGACCGGCATCGCAAAACCCCAACCCAGGGCCTGTACGGCGTCAAACAGGGTGCTGTCGTCTGGCAATCCGCTGATCCAGGCAACGATCCTGGCCACGCCGCCGACCACGGCGATGGTGCACAGGCTCCAGGCCAGGATTCGGGTCTGATTCTTCTTCATGCAGGCTGTTCTCCACGGAAAACTAGCCGGCGCTGCCGGGACGAAGCGGCGATGTTACCATGCCGGAGGTTCGGGTGGGGGGCGCAGGGGCACCCGGCCGCGGTCGCGGGCCCGATCGGGAAGCGAGTACACTTTCGCCGACGGCCTATGCCTACCGCATGACAAGTCCCACCGACGCCCCGACCCCGATGAGCGCACCATCACGGCAGGCGCTTTTGGTCGGCCTCGCCTTTGCTCTGGCCGTCTTGCTTTCTCTTCCGTCGATCGCCCCGTCGCTGGCCGGGATCAACCCCTTCGACGAAGCCAAGTACATCGACAGCGGCCGGAGCCTCGTCGTCGGCCAGCCGCGCGACCTGGCCTGGGGGCCGCTGCTGTCTGCAGTCTATGCCCCGATCTACCTGGCGGTCCAGGGATCGCCGCACTGGTTCGTCCTGAGCGCCGCCATCGGCCGGTTGTTCCTTTTCGGTCTCCTGTGGCTGAGCGTCTTCCGCCTCGGGACGGCCTTCCGATCCTGGACCAGCCCGCTGGTCCTGGCCGGAATGATGTTTGTCTCGGTTGTTCCCGCCGCGCTTCTGGCCAACTCGTCCGACGCCCTGCTGGCCGCTCTGGGCGCCCTGGCGCTGGGAGAACTGGCGTTTTTTGCCCGGGGAGGTTCGTCGGCCCATCTGACCCGCGGCTCTCTCTGGGTGGGCCTGGCCACCCTCACCCGCCTCGACGGGATCGCCATGTTCGCCATCTTCGCCGTGCTCGCCCTGGTTCTGGCGCGCGGGCGAAACCTCGGATGGAGAGCCCTGATCCGCCTGGCAGCTCCCTTTGCTGTGATTGTGGCCGGGTATACCGTCGCCCACGCCATGATCAACGGCCGCTTCGAAGTCTCGATCGCCGAGCGCAGCTACACCGCGTTCGAGCAGGGTCAGTGGACAGTGACCGGCAGCGACTGGGATACGGCGGTGCTGGAATCGCGTCGGCTGTTTGGGGAGCCGGACCAGAATCAGCGGTCGATCCTGCGGGCCGCTCTCCGGAACCCGGCGGCCTTCGCCGACCGGGTTCGGGCCAACCTGCGCCTGGCGCCGGAGTTGGCCTTGCAGGCTTACGACAAGCGGCACGCGCCTGTTCTCGCTCTGCTGGCGCTGGTGGGAATCGCCCGCCTGATTCGCGGGCGCGATCGACCGGCCCTGGGGATTCTCCTTTTGTGGCCGGCCTACCTGGTGACGTACTGCGTCACGTTCTTCCGTTTCGGTTACTTGCTTTCGGCCTTCTACCCCCTGTTCGTCCTGGGGGCGATCGGCCTGACCCGGGCCGCCGCGACCATTCCCTCGGTGAAAGGAAGGGCAGTCTGGAGCGGAGCGCTGGCAGCCGCCGTCCTGGTCAGCATCCTGTCCACGAAGCCGGCCTTCGCCATCGCCCTGACGGTGGCCCTCGTCTGCCTGTGGCTGTACTGGATCGCCGCCGGGAAACGCCGCGACCTGGCCCCGGCCGGATTGGCCCTGTTCCTGGCCGGCGCGATCGTCCTGCGCGACGGCTTCGCCTACGGCGGAGTGCCTCACTTCGGAGAGACACCGCAAGAACGGGCGGTGGCGTTTCTGGTCGATCGATTTCCGACCGGAAGTCGGATCGCCGCCCCTACTCCACTGGTGCCCCTGGCGGCCCGCATGACGGTGGTGGAAGTCGACCTCGACCGTCAGGCGATCGGCGCGGATCTGGTCGATTGGATGGAAGACCAGGCGATCGCAGCCCTGGTCATCGACGGATCCCTGGGCCTGCGCTCATCGGAGGCGTACGCAGCTCTCCAGGACGAAGTCGGACGAAGCCTGGTGCAGCTCTTCGTCGCCGATCCGGGCTCCGTTCAGGTGCTGGCGCCCCCTCCCTGACTCGGACGCGCCACGATCAGGTCCACCGGCAAGCCCCACAACAACGCCTCCTGAAGGCGCTCGATCCGAAAACCTGCGGCGGCCACGAACTGGCGAACGGGGATCGGCCGGCAGTCGAGCCACACCGGGAATCGATCGTGCAGCCATTCGTAAAGGCGCACCACCGGATTCCGCCTCGGCCTCGAAGCCAGGCAGCCTACCACCAGGCGGCCCGACGGCCGCAGCGCCCGACCACACCCGCTGAGAACCCCGGGGATCTCGGGCGTGTCGAAGAGCTCCAGCGCGAAGCTGATCAGGATCAGGTCGAAACAGGAGTCGGGAATCGGAAGGTGGGCCGAATCGGCGCACACCAGGTGGACGTTCGGCCCCGCAGCCGCGATCTTTGTCCGCGCCCTGACCAGCATGCCGGGGGAGAGGTCCAGCCCCACCACACGGCCGGCCCGTCCGACCCCGCGGGCCAGGTCCGGCAGAGCGGCACCGGTGCCGGCGCCGAGATCGAGGGTGATCTCCCCCGGCTGCGGGGCAGCCAGGCGGAGGAGCCGGCGGCGCAGGTAAGCCTCGCCGGCCGTCAGGCCGTCGTAGATCGCGCTCATCCGGTCGTAGGCACGCCGCGCCTCCGCCTTCGGACGCAGCACTCGCCGGACGTCGCCTGGATCCACCGATGGATTCAGCAGATACGCGGGAGCATTTCGCCGCTGAGCATCTCGACCACGCGGGTCGTACCCAGCCGCGTCTTCAACCGAACGCGCCCCGCTGGCCCAGCTTCGACCACCCCGATCTGGCGGGCTTCGCTCCCCAGAGGATGTTTCCACACGGCCTCCAGCGCCGCCTGGCCTGACCCGGGGGCGACGATCGCTACCACCCGGCCTTCGTTGGCCACGAACAGGGGGTCGAAACCCAGAAGCTCGCAAGCCGAGACGACCGCCGGCCGAACCGGAATCGCCTCCTCATCGAGGGTGATCGAAACGCCGCTCTGACGGGCGATCTCGTTCAGCGTTGTTGCCACCCCGCCGCGCGTCGGATCCCGCAGCACGTGAACCTCGGCCCCGCTATCGAAGAGCGTCTCGACCAGGCCGTTGAGCGGCGCCACGTCCGACTCGACGTCAATGGCGAACCCCAGTTGCCCGCGCGCCGCCAGCACCGCCAGGCCGTGGTCGCCCAACGGTCCCGAGACCAGGACCACGTCACCGGGCCGGGCCAGCGCTCCCCCGACCTCTCGCCCGGGCGGGATCACACCGACACCGCTGGTCTGAACGAAGACACCGTCGGCCTTCCCCCGCTCGGCCACTTTGGTGTCTCCGGCCACGACCGTCACCCCCGCTTCTTGCGCGGCGGCCCGCATCGAGGCCACCACCCGCCGCAGCACGTCGACCTCCAGCCCTTCTTCCAGGATGAAGGAGGCGGTCAGCCACAAGGGCTGCGCCCCCATCACCGCCAGATCGTTCACCGTTCCGCACACCGCCAGCCGGCCAATATCGCCGCCGGGGAAGAACAGCGGAGAAACGATGTGGGCATCAGTGGTCACGGCCAGCCGGCCGGCGGCAGGCAGCGGCAGAACCGCCGAGTCGTCACCCTGGCGCAGCGCCGGATTGTCGAACGCTTCCAGGAAGATCCGGCGGACCAGCCGGTGGGTCAGCGAACCCCCGCTGCCATGACCGAGGACGATCCGCTCTTCGTGCGGCAGCGGGAGCGGGCACGACACCTCGGCAGGGTTCGGCAACGTCGGCGGGGATTCCCTGTGGTCCGTCATCCGGTGCGATCTCCGCGACCTATCCGCGTCAAAGGAGAAGGTCCTGATGCCATCCCGGGGAGCGGACCCAGAATCTGCCTCATGCTCAACCCGTCTCCAGCGAAGCCGCCGCAGCTTCTCGCCGGTAGCTGAAATACGCCGCACAGGCCCCCTCGGACGAGACCATGGTTGCTCCGAGCGGGCGCTCCGGGGTGCACTCGACACCGAAGGCGGGGCAATCGGGCGGCCGTTTGCGACCCTGCAGGATCTCCCCGGCGACGCAAATTGCCGACTCCTGCGGACGGATATCGCCGACCTCGAAGCGGTCTTCGGCGTCGAAAGACCGGTAGGCCTCCCGCAGACGCCAGCCACTGCCCGGGATCACCCCGATCCCTCGCCAGGCGCGATCGCATTCCTCCATCACATCCTGGATCACGTTCTGCGCCGGTCGGTTCCCTTCGAACGTGACTGCCCGCGGGTAGGCGTTCTCCGCCTCCGCCCGGCCCGACTCGAGTTGCCGCACCGCGCCCAGCACCCCGCGCACCAGGTCGAGGGGTTCGAAGCCGGTGACCACGATCGGCGTCCGGTAGCGCTCGGCCAGGCGCGGGTACTCGTGAACCCCCATCACCGCGCACACGTGGCCCGCCGCCAGAAATCCTTGCACCCGGTTGTCGGGCGACCCCAGGATAGCGTCGATCGCCGGCGGCACCCGGACGTGCGACACCAGCAGGCTGAAGTTCTTCAGCCCAAGCCGTCGGGCCAGGACCACGCTCATGGCGTTGGCCGGTGCGGTGGTCTCGAAACCGATGGCGAAGAACACCACCTGCCGGCCGGGATTTCGCTGCGCCAGCCGCACCGCATCCAGGGGTGAGTACACCACGCGGACATCGCCGCCGGCGGCGCGGACCGCGAACAGATCGCCCCCGGAACCCGGAACCCGCAGCATGTCGCCGTAGGAGGTGAAGATCACCTCGGGACGCGCCGCGATCGCCAAGGCCTTGTCGATCTGCTCGAGCGGGGTGACGCACACCGGGCAACCCGGCCCGTGGACCAGTTCGAGTTCCTCCGGCAGCAGCTGGTCGAGCCCGAAACGCAGAATGGCGTGGGTCTGGCCACCGCAGATCTCCATCACCACCCACGGCCGGCGCAGGGTGCGGCGGAGTTCTCCCAACACCTGATGGACCGCGGTTGCATCTCGGAACTCGTCGACGAATTTCACTGCCGCTCCTGACCCCGAGCTGGGGCACGGCCCGCCGTGCCGCTACAGTCCTTCGGCATGCCGTTCGATCTCGCTCAGCAGCGCCCGCGTCTCCATCGCCTCGTCTTCCGAGATCCGGCTGATGGCGAAGCCGACGTGGACCACAACATAGTCGCCTACCTCGGCCTCCGGAACGTAGGCCAGGCACACTTCTCGCCGTGCGCCCCCAAAGTCGACCTCGGCCATCCGCAGAGCCGTCGACCGATCGGGTTTCGAGAATCCGACCCGGAACTCCCAGGCACATGCTGCCCTCCCTCAGGCCCGACGCCAGGCGGCTATCGCAGCCTGACCGAGCGCCAGGCCGCCGTCGTTGGGCGGAACCAGGCGATGAACCAGCACTTCGAATTCGTCGTCTTCAAGCCGGGTCACGGCCCGTTCGAGCAGGAGTCGGTTCTGCCACACTCCGCCACTCAGGCCGACCCGGTTCACCCCGGTGAGGCCCCGCGCCCGACGACAGATTTCGAGCACCAATCCGACGACCGCGTTGTGAAAACGGGCAGAGATCGTCGGTGCCGGCACGGATCGGAGAACATCGGCGGCGATGGCGGCGATCAGGGGAGCCGGGTCGAAAACCAGGCCTTCCATGGCGAATTCATACGTCCCGTTCTCCGCGGGATCCGCCAGGGCCTCCAGCTCGATCGCGGCCTGCCCTTCGTCTCGCACGTCGTGGCGCACCCCGGCCAGCGAAGCCACGGCGTCGAACAGCCGCCCCAGGCTCGAAGTGAAGGGCACGTTCAATCCGCTCGCCCTTGCCTCGGGCGCCAACATCCGATCCACAACCGCCCGCTGAGCGTCGCTGGCGTGCGCCGCGCTCGGCAAGCCCGAGTCCCAGGCCACCCCGGCATGTCGCGCCCAGGCCAACCCCATGCGCCACGGCTCGCGTATGGCGGCTTCTCCGCCCGGCATCGCCACGGCCGCCAGGTGGCCAAGACGCCGCGAGCTGCGCAGGTCCGCCAGCAGCACCTCCCCGCCCCAGATCGTCCCATCGTCGCCGTACCCCGAACCGTCGAACGCCAGGCCGATGACCGGCCGATCCGGTTCGGCGTTCGTTTCGGCGAGCAAGGAAGCGATATGCGCATGATGGTGCTGGACCCGGATCAGCGGCAGTTGGTCGCGTTCCGCTCGCCTCTCGGCGTAACGGGTCGCCAGGTAGTCGGGGTGGGCATCGCAGGCCAACCGCTCGGGGGCGAAACGGGTCAGGGCCTCCAAATGGGCGATCGACTCTTCGAAGACACCCAGGCTCGACTCATTCTCCAGATCCCCCATATGCGGACCGAGGATCGCCTGCCCATCTCGGGCCAGGCAGAAGGTATTCTTCTGCTCCCCCCCCACGGCCAACACCGGAACCCTCACCCCGCGCAACGGCACCGGATCCGGCACCCGACCGCGCGATCGCCGCAGCAGGTAATCGCCTCCCCGAAACACTCGCTGCACCGAATCGTCGCAGCGCTGGTGGATCGGGCGGTCGTGCAAAAGGAAGGCGTCGGCGATGTCGCCCAGGCCCTCCCGGGCCTCTCGGTCGGCGGCGGCGATCGGTTCGCCGCTCCGATTCCCGCTGGTCATCACCAGCGCCGTCGGGAAACCTGCTTCCCGTTCGAGCAGAAGGTGATGCAGGGGGGTGTAGGGGAGCATCACGCCCAGGGTCGCCTGCCCCGGCGCCAGGGAAGCAGCCAGGTCGGACTCGGGGAGACGGTCGAGGATCACCACCGGACGATCCCGGCGGCCGAGGACGCGGGCTTCGTCCGGGGAGAGGCGGGTCTGGCAGGCAACCGCCGCCAGATCGGGGAGCATGACCGCAAAGGGTTTCTCGCCCCGGCCCTTACGCTCGCGCAGCCGGTTGACCGTGCGCGCGTTGGCGGCGTCGCACGCCAGATGAAAGCCTCCCAGACCCTTGACGGCGAGGATCGCCCCCTCCGCCAACCGGCGGCGCGCCTGCAGCAAGGCGGCCTCTTCCCGGTCGGAGGTCTTTCCGGCGACTTCGAGCCGGATCCCGGGGCCGCATTTCGAGCAGGCCACCGGTTGAGCATGGAAGCGGCGGTCGGTCGGGTCGAGGTACTCCGCCCGACACTCGGTGCACATCTCAAAGGCGGACATGGTCGTGGCCGGGCGATCGTAGGGCAGAGCTCGGATGATCGTCAGGCGCGGTCCGCAGTTGGTGCAGTTGATGAAGGGGTAGCGAAAGCGCCGATCGGTGGGCGTGAACAGTTCCTGCAGACATTCCGGGCAAGTGGCCACGTCCGCCGGGATGGCCGAAGTTGCTCCGCCGGCGTCGAGGGAAGGCAGAATGACGAAGCCCTCGCTCACCGTCCGGCGGGCAGGTCGACACGGTCACAGCCTCGATGCGGGCCAGGCTTGGCGGCTGCGATCGAATCCGCTCGAGGAATGACTCCAGGTGATCGGGCGGGCCGCTGACTTCGATCTCGACACCGCCGGCGGTGTTGCGCACCCAGCCCGCCAGCGTCAACTCCTGTGCCAGGTTGTAGACGAACGGCCGGAATCCGACACCCTGCACCGCCCCCCGAATGCCCACACGTCGCCCTTCCCGACAGACGTTTCCCTCCACGACCGCGGCCGGTGCCAGGGGGGATGTCATCCGACCGGCTCCGGACGCAGACGGGCGACCTCCCGCCTCAGCCACGCCAGCCACGGCTCCATCCCATCCCCGGTGACGCACGACATCGGGAGGACCTCGACCCCCGGGTTGAGCAGGTCTACCCCGCGTCGGAAACGTTCGACGTCGAAGGCGACGTACGGCAGGAGATCGATCTTGTTCAGAACCAACACATCGATGCCCCGATAAGAGCCGGGGTACTTGTAGGGCTTGTCGTCCCCCTCGGGAACCGAAGCGATCAGGACGTTGCGCCGTGTGCCCAGGTCGAAGCTGGCGGTACAGACCAGGTTGCCGACGTTTTCCACGATCAGCAGGTCGGCGGCACTCAGATCGAGCGCCTCCAGGCCGCGGCGAACCATCGCCGCGTCGAGGTGACACTGGCCCCCGGTGTTGATCTGCACCGCCTGCGCACCGCTGGCGGCGGCCCGGTCGGCGTCCAGGCTGGTGGCCAGATCCCCGTCGATCACCGCCAGTCGCAGGCTTCCCTCGAGCGCTTGCGCGGTCCGCTCAATCAGCGAGGTCTTGCCCGCACCCGGAGAAGCCATCAGGTTGAGGCTGAACACGCCGGCCGCCTCCAGCCGCGCCCGGTTCTCCGCCGCCAGGCGGTCGTTCGCACCCAGGATCTCTTCCACCACCTCGACACGCCGCCTCATTCCCGCGACTCCTCGACCTCGATCGCCTCCAGGTAGCACTCGTCACCGGAGACCAGCCGCAGGCGGGGTTTCCCGCAGACGGGGCACACCCACTCCTCGGCGCCCGGCGGCACCGCCTGCCGGCAGTCGATACATTCAAGCCGGGCCGGGATCCGCCGGACCCGGATCGTCGAGCCCGAAGCCGGCGTCCCTTCGGTCAGCCTGTCCCAGTAGAAACCGAGGGAAGACTCTTCCACAGGGGTGAACTCCCCGACCACCAGGTCGAGGGCGGCGATGCGGCCGCCTCCGGCCTCCCGGGCATGGCGCAAGGCCAACTCCAGAACGCTCTCCGCCATGCTGAGTTCGTGCACTCCGACCTCCGCCTCGAGGATAAGAGGCGCTGGAAAGAGCGGGGAGTGGAGAACGTCACACAATCGCCACGAACGCGGTCCGAATTCCCACGCCCTACGGCGCAGGGGCGGCGTCCCGACCGCGGTCCCGTCCAGTAATCGGACATCACCGCTCCGATTCGGGGAGCACTCCGGCGCGGTGCCCGGACACACAGTTCGCCCGGGGCCTTCCAGCCAGTGTGATACGATGATCGGGTTGTGCCCCGCAGCGAAACCAGCGACGTCGAATCTCCTCACCACGAAACCGGCCGGCTGATCATTGTCTCGAATCGACTACCGGTTTCGATCCAGCGCACGCGGGACGGCTACCAGACCACCCCCAGCGCCGGAGGACTGGCCACCAGCCTCAGCGCGCTGCGGCGGCAGCGACCGATGCTCTGGCTCGGCTGGCCGGGCATCGATCCGCCTGATTCGGAGTCGCAGCAGGCCATCGAAAACCGCCTGCGGGACGAGTTCGACTGCCTGCCGATCTTCCTTCCCAAGCGCACCTTCGATGCGTACTACCAGGGCTTCAGCAACGGCTGCCTTTGGCCGTTGTTCCACTACTTCCCCCAACACACGCACTACGACGAAACCGAGTGGCAGGCGTACCTCGAGATCAACGGTCGCTTCCGCGATCGGTTGCTCGAGGTGCTGCGCCCCGGCGATCAGGTGTGGATCCACGACTACCACCTGATGGTCTTGCCGGAGATGGTCCGCCTTGAGAAACCCGAGGCGGCGATCGCCTACTTTCTGCACATCCCGTTCCCGTCCTTCGAGATCCTGCGCTACCTGCCGTGGAGGGAGGAGATCGTGCGCGGACTGCTCGGGGCCGACCTGATCGGATTCCACACCTTCGGCTACGCCCGTCACTACCTGAGCAGCCTGCTGCGGCTCACCGGCCTGGAAAACGACTTCGGCAGAGTGTCGTTACCCGGGCGGACCGTGAAGGTAGACGCCTTTCCGCTCGGGATCGACGTCGCCCGCTTCGCCGCCGCCGGCGACGGCGCAGGTCGTCCAAGGCGAATTGGCCGACCTGAAGCGCAAGCTGGAAGGCCAGAAGGTGATCCTGTCGGTCGATCGGCTCGACTTCACCAAGGGAATCCTGGAACGTCTGCGGGCCTTCGAGCGGTTCCTGGAGACGAACCGCACCTGGCGCGGTCGGGTGACCCTGATCTCCCTGTGCGTTCCCTCCCGCACCCGCGTCCCGGCCTACGGTACGCTCAAGCGCGAGATCGACGAGTTGATCGGACGCATCAACGGGCGGTTCGGGCAGCCGGGTTGGACTCCGATTCTGTACCTGTACCGCCAGCTTACGTTCGAACGCCTGGTGCCGCTCTACCTGCTGGCCGATGTAGCACTGGTCACGCCTCTGCGAGACGGCATGAACCTGGTGGCCAAGGAGTACCTGGCGGCCCGCGCGCGACGGCAGCGGCGTGTTGATCCTGAGCGAGACGGCCGGTTCCGCCGAAGAGCTGGGCGAAGCGTTGATCGTGAATCCGCACAACCAGCGCGCCCTGGTGGAAGCCATGGAGCGGGCCCTCGAACTCCCGCTGCAGGATCAGGTGAAACGGAATCGCCCGATGGTGGAGCGCCTGCGACGGTACGACACGACCCGCTGGGCGGCCGACATCCTGGGAACCCTGGAAGACCTGCGCCGCGAGCCGGCCATCGACCGCCCGATCGCGTTGCGGGGTGTTCCCCTGGAGGAACTGGTCGAGAGTTTCCGCACCGCGAGCCGCCGCCTGCTGCTGTTCGATTACGACGGCACGCTTGTGCCGTTCCACGGCCATCCCGCTCTGGCGGCTCCCGACCAGGAGATACGACGGCAGCTCCAAGACCTGGCGGCGGAGCCGCGCAACATCGTGGTGATCGTGAGCGGCCGTTCGGCCGAGACTCTGCAGAATTGGCTGGGTGGGGTCGGCGCCCACCTGGTGGCCGAGCACGGAGGCCGCACCCGGGGCCCCGACGCGTCGGCCTGGGTCGCGGCGGAAGCCGAGATCCCCGAAGGTTGGAAGGAAGACGTGCGCCCGTTGCTGCAGTTGTTCGTCGATCGAACCCCCGGGTCGGAGATCGAGGAGAAGAGCCAGGCACTGGTCTGGCACTTCCGCCGGTCCGATCCGGAACTGGGCTCGCTGCGCGCCAAAGAACTGACCGACACCCTGGAAGGCTACGTGGCCAATACCCCGTTGCAGATCCTGCAGGGGGACCGGGTCGTGGAAGTCAAGCCGAGCGGGATCAGCAAGGGGCGTGCGGTGCAGCCGTGGATCGGAGCGCAGCCGCCGCCGGCCTTCGTGCTGGCCGTTGGCGACGACGTTACCGATGAAGATCTATTTGCGGCGTTACCCGAGTCCGGCTGGGCGGTCAAAGTCGGACGGGCGGATCGGACGGTGGCCCGCTACAGCCTGCCCGGGGTCGAGGAGGTCCGGCGGTTGTTGGCTCGGTTGCTGGAAAGCTGACCCGACTTCCCCAGACCTAGCTGTCGAAACCCCAGGTCTCCGGGGTGGTCAACTCCAGGCTGTTTCCGGCGGGATCGCGAAAGTAGATCGAGCGCCCGCCGCCGGGCCAGGCGACCTCCGACTCGACCGCCACATCCCGGGAGATCAGTCGAAGCCTCCAGGGTTCCAGTTCGTCCGCGCCGACGGCGAAGGCCACGTGCCCCGGTCCGCGCGCCCCGTGACCCGGCACCCGATCGGTCCCGTCGGCCGTGGCGGCCGGATCGAACACCAGCAGCACCCCGGAACCGCAGCGGAAGAAGACGTGCCGCCCTTCGACGGCGTCGAACTGCGTCAACCCGATCACCTCGCGATAGAAGCGGGCCGCGGCCGCCAGGTCTTCGGCGTACAGGGCGGTCTCGAGAATCCGGCGGGGCGCGTTCATGAGCTCCGCCGGCGCGGGCGATAGCGAAAGCAGCCCACCAGGTGATCGTCCACGATCCCGACCGCCTGCATGAAGGCGTAGCAGATGGTCGTCCCGACAAAGCGGAAGCCGCGCTGCTTGAGAGCCGCCGCCATGGCGTCGGATTCGGGGCTCTTGGTCGGCAAGTCCTGCCAGCGTCGAGCTGACCGTGCCCGCAGGGTCTGCCCACCCGTGAACGACCACAGGAAGTCGGAGAACGACTCGCCCACCGCCTGCATCGCCAGCAACGCCCGGGCGTTGCCGATGGCGGCCTCGATCTTCTGTCGGTTGCGGATGATCCCCGGGTCTCCCAGCAATCGGTCGATCCGGTTCTTGTCGAAGCGCGCCACGCGCAGGGGATCGAATCCGTCGAACGCCTTTCGGAAGTTCTCGCGTTTGGCCAGCACGGTGCGCCACGACAGGCCCGCCTGGAAGGAATCCAGGGTCAGGTGCTCGTACAGCGAGCGGTCATCGCGTACGGGGGTCCCCCATTCGTGGTCGTGGTACGGCTCCATCAGGGGATCTCCGGTCCCCCAGCAGCGACGGACGGGTGAACTCACCGGGCCTCCTGCTCTCACAGGGATCGGGCGGGAGGCGAGACGGCCGCCCGGCGGGCGGCCGTCTTCCGATAGCCGATCCACTTGAGCAGATCGTTGGTTCCGCGCGTGCCGGCGGTCATGAACAGGGCCGTCACCAGGACGTCGAAGACCCCTGCCTCGGGAACCCCCAGCGGCTTGAGAATCCTCAGGCCGATCCCGGCCGAGAGGCCGACGGCCGCCAGCAAGGCGACCGCGCTCAGGATCCATGCCTTGTTCCTGCCGGCGGCCGCCTCCAGAATCGGATCGAGCAGTTCCAGCAGTTGCTGCAGCGCCACCCCGCAGGCGACCACCGGACCCAGCGCCAGCATCAACTCATCCATCGACTCCCCTCCTGGTCAGGCACCCGTCAGTCTCACGACGGAAGACGGGTGCGATTCCATGGTACAACGCCGTCGCGGTCGCCCCTCGACCGTGAAGGAGGCTGCTCTGAAATCAACCGCCGCTCGAACCCCCTGGTACCTGTGGCCGTTCGTGATGCTGTGGCGTTTCGTCACCTGGGTGCTCGGACTGACCGGTCGCTTGATAGCCGTGGTGCTGGGGCTGATCCTGCTGATCGTTGGAGTCCTGGTCAGCCTGACGGTGGTCGGCGCCGTGGTCGGAATACCCGTTGGGCTTCTCGGTTTTCTTCTGATCCTGCGGGGGCTCTTCTGACCGACCCGCAAGTCGATCTGGCGGGTCAGTCCGTCGCCAGCCGGATCACCGTCACCCCTTCGCCGCCTTCGGCGTGCTTGCCGGCTTCGAACCCGGTCGCGTAAGGATTGCCGCGCAGGGCCTGGCGGATCGCCTGCCGCAGCCGGCCCGTGCCTTTCCCGTGGATGACTCGCAGCGAAGGCAGCCCCGCCAGGTAGGCCGAGTCCAACTCGCGCTCCAGCGCTTCGACAGCCTCCTCCACCGTCATCCCGCGCAGGTCCACCTCCATGCGTGCCAACCCCGGCAAGGGGACCGCCCCGAGGCGAAACGCCGGCTCGGCGGGCGTCCCCTCCCGGGCGCGGATCGGTCCTAGATCCCGAAGCCGGGTCCGAACCCGCAAGCGACCGACCTGGACTTCGGCCTCGTCTGTGCCGAGCGCCAGAAGGATCCCCTCCGAACCCAGCGACCGAAGATGGACCTGATCTCCGATCCGCAGGGGGACTTCCGGGTCGGGCTCCGCCGGGAGCACCGGGTCGGCGGTCTGCTGGACCAGCGCTTCCGCCCTGCGCGGCGACCTCTCGAACCTCGGCCAGGGGCTGGCCCACCCGGGAGAGTTTTCGGCGCAGGTCGGAGGCCTGCTCGAAGACGGTCCGGGCCTCCTCGGCCGCCTCCTGGCGGGCGCCTTCCAGGATCTGTGCCCTCTCCACTTCGATCGACTCCAGCCGCCGCTTGAGCTCGGCCCGCTGGGCTTCGGCCTGGAGACGCGCGGCTTCGGCTTCGCGGCGGGCCTGGCGCGCCTCTTCACGCTGCCGGTGAATCTCGTCGAGCAAGCCCTCGGCCCGCAGCGAGCCGGGGTCGACCAGCTGGCGGGCGCGCTCGATCACCTCCGCCGGCAGCCCGAGCCGCGAGGCGATCGCCAGGGCGTTCGACCGGCCGGGCAGCCCGATCGACAAGATGGTACGTGGGCCGCAGGCTGGCCAGGTCGAACTCGACGCTGGCATTCCGAACCCCCGGGGTGGCCTGGGCGAACGCCTTGAGCTCGGGGTAGTGGGTTGCGACCAGCGAGGTCACCCGTCGTTCGACCAGGGTTCCCAGGATCGCCCGAGCCAGGGCCGAGCCCTCCTCCGGGTCGGTTCCGGCGCCGAGCTCGTCCAGCAACACCAGCGAGGTCGGTCCGGCCTCGTCCAGAATCCGGATGATGGCGGCGATATGGCCCGAGAACGTCGACAGCGACTGCTCGATCGACTGCTCGTCGCCGATATCGGCGAACACCCCTGAGAAGACGCTCAAGGTCGAATCGGGAGCCGTCGGCAGATGCAGGCCGCACTGCGCCATTAACGTCAGCAACCCGGCGGTCTTCAGCGCCACCGTCTTGCCGCCCGTGTTGGGACCGGTGATCACCAGCGCGAACGTCGTCTGATCGATGGCCAGGTCGATGGGTACGGCCTGGGCCGGTTCGAGGAGTGGATGGCGGGCCTGCAACAGACGCAAGACCGTGCCGGGGTGGGGACCGGCGGGTGGCGGCTCGATGCCCCGCAGCTCGGGCTCCTCGGCCGCCAGGTCGTCGGCGTAGCGGGCCCGTGCCAAGGCCAGGTCGAATTCCGCCAGCGCTCGCACCGTCGCCCGGATCGACTCGGCCGCGCCGCCCACCTCGGTGGAGAGCTCGGCCAGGATGCGGCGGATCTCGTCGCGCTCCGCCAGCTCGAGCTGGCGCACCTGGTTGTTCAGCTCGACCACCGCCAGGGGTTCGACGAACAGGGTGGCCCCCGACGACGATTGATCGTGGATCACCGCTTTCAGCTGCCCCTTGAATTCCGCCCGCAGCGGCACCACGAACCGGCCGTCGCGCTGGGTCACGATCGGTTCCTGGAGCATGGCGACGGTCTTCGGATCGTGGACCAGCCGGTCGAGGCGGGAGCGGAGTCGGTCGTGGGCCAGGCGCAGGTCGTGGCGGATTTCCCCGAGGCGCTCGGAGGCCGAGTCCAGCACACCCCCGCGGTCGTCGAGCACCCGCGAAATGGCCTCGATCAACCCGGGCGGGAGGTCGACTTCCTTCACCACGGAAGCGAGTTCGGGCGCCGGGGTTTCCAGGCGGCCGAACAGGCGCACCAGGGATCGGCCCGCGATCAGGGTGGATTTCAGGTCGAGCAGGTCGCCCGGCTCGAGCACGGCCCCGCGTGCCGCCCGATCGGCGGCCGGCCGGAGATCGTGCGCGCCGCCGACGGTCAGCTCCGGGTGTTGACCCAGGATCCGGCGGGCCTCGCCCGTGGCGCGCTGTCGGCGCCGAGCTTCTTCCAGGTCGACGGTCGGCCGAAGTTCGTGCGCCAGCGCCTTCGAAGCGGAAAAGGCGGCATACCCCTCCAGCCGCTGCAGCACCTTCCCCAACTCAAGAAGCTGGAGGGATTTTTCGTCCATGGTCGCGGCAGTGTATCACGAGGGGAATATGCAGCCGACGGCGGGTTGAGATCGGAGGAAGGAGAACGGAGGCCGGGGATGGCGGCACGTTGGCCGAGCGCCGTTCGATCGCCGACCTCATGCGTCAGAAAGCCAGGAGGCTCTCGATCGCGGCGGCAATCGTCCGGGCGTTCGGCAGGACCTCGGCCATCAGATCGGCGCTGTAGGGAATCGGAACGTCGGGAGTGGTCAGCCGGCGCGGCGGAGCGTCGAGATCGGTGAACGCCTCGGCGGCCACGGTCGCCAGGACTTCGGCCCCGAAGCCGACCGACCAGGTGTCTTCGTGGACCACCAGCAGGCGGGAGGTCTTGCGAACGGATTCGAGCACCTGGAGGCGATCCCAGGGGACGATGGTTCGCAGGTCGATCACTTCCACCCGCCCGGGGAAGCGTCCGGCGGCCTCCAGCGCGGGATAGACCAGGGCTCCCCAGGTCACCAGGGTCAGCCGGTCGCCAGCGACCAGTCGCTCGGCCTTGCCGAAGGGCACCAGGTGGTCGGCGCCGGGCTCGGGGCGGCGGGCGGAAGCCGCGTCGAGCAGCGCCCGGTGTTCGAAGAACATCACCGGGTCTTCTCCGCGCAGCGCCGTCCGCAGCAAGCCCGCTGCGTCGGCGGCGTTGGAAGGGAAGGCCAGTTTCCACCCGAGGGTGTGGGCGAACACCGCCTCGCCGGTGACCGAGTGCCACGGGTCGCCGATGCGTTTCCCGTATCCCACCGGAATTCGCACCACCATGGGCGCGGCGAACTTGCCGGCGGTCCTCCAGCGCAGGGTTCCGGCGTCGTTGATCGATTCGGTCGCCGGATCGGCATACTTGCGGAACTGGATTTCGGGAATCGGCAGCAGGCCGGCCAGCCCCATCCCGACGGCGCGGCCGAGGATGCCCTCCTCCGAGAGCGAGGTGTCGAACACCCTCCCGGCGCCGAAACGCGCCTGCAGGCCGGCCGTGGCGCCATGGACTCCGCCCTTGACTTCCACGTCTTCCCCGAACACCAGGGCTCGCGGATTCGATTCGAGCTCCTCGGCCAGCACGGCGCGCACCGCCTCGATCAGGTTCAGCCGCTTCCCGGGATCGGTCGGGGTTGCAGCCGGATAGCTCCGTTCCCCGGGGGTCGTCGAGACCCCTCCCACCTGCTGCGGCACTCCTTCGAAGAACAGGTGCCGGGTGGCATCCCCGCCGGGCGCCGGATTCCGGCGGGCCTGGTCGAGGGATCCCCGCAGTTCGACTTCGATCTGACGCCGCATCCGATCCCAGTCTTCTTTTCCGATCCTGGCCGCCAGCGCAGGCAGCGGGTCGCGCGCCGTCTCTGCGGCCACTTCCTCGGGACTCTTGTAGGCCTGGTTGTCGACGAAGGTGTGGCCCGCCAGGCGAGGGACGGTCAGACGAAGCAGACACGGGCCCTCCCCGCCGCGAACCCGGGCCACCGCCTCGGCGATCAGGCCGGCCGTCGCTTCCGGATCGGTCCCCGCTCCACTCAGCACCAGCAGATCGGTGAACGACTCGAGGTTCCGGGCGATATCACCGCCCGGGGTCTGCAAGGAACTGGGGACGGACAGGCCGTAGGCGTTGTCTTCTATGAAGAACAGCATCGGGAGCCGCAGGGTGGTGGCGATGGTCAGCGCCGCCCAGAAGCCATTGGTGGCCACCGAGCCGTCCCCGCCGAGGGCGACGGCGATCGCCCCTGTCCAACCCGACTCTTTCAACTGGTCTCGGTGGTAGGTGATCGCCTGGGCCCACCCGGCGGCCGGCGTGTACTGGGCGCCGACATCGCCGGAGGCGGGCAGGATGGTCGGTCCGCCGCGCGGCGGCAGGGAAAAGACCACCCCTACATCGCGGCCCTCCGATGGGCTTCCGATGCGCCCCATGCCGGCGGCCAGAGCCTCCGCCGGGGTCAGTCCGCAGGCCAGCAGGAACGGCCGCGAGCGATAGTACACGGTGGCCGCGTCATGCGGGTGGTCGAGCCGATCGGCCAGCAGCACCTGGGCGAGCTCGTGCCCGCGCGCCGAAAACTGGTAGGGCACTTCCCCCGTCGGGGCGAGTTCGGCCTCCTCCAACTCGTCCAGCAAGCGCGAGCGCAAAGCCGCGTACGCGATGCGCTCCCAGTTGACCGCATCTTGGGTCTTAGCCGGGGATCGGATGTCGGTCCTCACCGCGGGCGGATTATAGACCGGATGTCTGAGGTCTCCCCGATTCTGCCTTCGGCGGGGCAGCTTCCGGCCCGGCCGGGACGCCCGGCCCGGCAAGTTTGTCCATTCATCACTCCACAGCCACGCGGAGCCCGGGAGACAATCACAGGGTAGCCTGGAGGCGTCCATGCGGGACCTGAGCTCGGAAGTCCTGGAACTCATCCGTCTGACCTCGACCGACCTGCCTCCCGACGTGGAACGGGCGCTGCATTCGGCTCGGAAGGCGGAGGTGGAGGGCTCGGCCGCGGCCGGCGCGTTGGAGGCGGTGCTGGAGAACGTCGCCCTGGCCCGGGAGAAATCCAGCCCGATCTGCCAGGACACCGGCACACCGATCTTCTTCGTCCATCATCCCGTCGGATGGAGCACGCGTGCCCTGCGGGAGCAGATTCGGGGAGCGGTGGTCGAGGCCACCCGTCGCTCGTACCTGCGGCCGAACGCGGTCGATTCGATCACCGGCAAGAACAGCGGGGACAACCTGGGCGACGAGGCCTTTCCGACGATCCATTTCGAGGAGGCCGAAGGCCACGAACTGGTCGTCGATCTGATCCTCAAAGGCGGCGGGTGCGAGAACGTCGGAGCGCAGTACTCGCTGCCCGACAGCCGCCTGGCCGCCGGACGCGACCTCGAAGGCGTCCGGCGGGCCGTCCTGGACGCCGTACACCGAGCCCAGGGGAAGGGCTGCGCTCCGGGGGTTCTGGGTGTCGCCGTCGGCGGGGACCGCAGCTCTTCCTTCGCCGCCTCGAAAGAGGTCTTGTTGCGGCGGCTGGACGAAACCAATCCCGACGCCACTCTGGCCGATCTGGAGGCCCGCCTCCTGGAACAGGGGAACCAGCTGGGAATTGGCCCGATGGGGTTTGGCGGCCAGACCACGCTGCTCGGGGTGAGGGCGACCAGCCTGCACCGGCTTCCGGCCAGTTTCTTCGTCTCGGTTTCCTACATGTGCTGGGCGCACCGTCGTCGCCGGATGATCGTAGGCGACGACGGGTTGCGCTTCGATCCGCCTGCGGGCGAGGGCCAGGGAGGGGCGCCATGAAGGACCTGCGTCTTCCGCTGAGTTCCGAAGACGTGCGTGGGTTGAAGGTGGGCGATCCGGTGAGGCTGAGCGGGGTGATGCTCACCGGCCGGGATGCGGCCCACAAGTGGATGGTGGAGACCTTCATCCGAAAGTCGCGGGCTCCGGCCGGAGACGACCTGGCGGTGGAGGCAGCCATCCGGCCGCTCCTCGAGGGCGGGGCGATCTACCACTGTGGGCCGGTGGTGGCCGGCCTGGAAACCCGAGACTATCGCTTTGTCGCCGCCGGTCCGACCACCAGCACGCGTGAGGAACCCTACCAGGCCGATGTGATGGGCCATTACCAGGTACGGGTCGGTGATCGGCAAGGGCGGGATGGGCCCCAAGACCCTGGCCGGGTGCTCCGAGACGCCCGGCGTCTACCTGCATGCCATCGGCGGCGCGGCCACCTTGATCGCGCAGACGGTGACCCGCGTGCTGGGGGTCCACAAGCTCGACTTCGGGGTGCCCGAGGCCCTGTGGGTGATCGAAGTCAAGGACTTCCCGGCCGTAGTGACCATGGACTCCCACGGGCAGAGCCTGCACGCAGAAATCGAGGCACGTTCGGCCGAGCGGCTGGCCGGATTGATGACCGGCTGACCGTCGAAGGAGGAGGGACATGGCTGAAGATCTACGCCGGCAACTCAAGCCCTATTTCACCGCCAAGCGCGAGCCGGCCGCGGTGCGGGTACCGGCGATCAAGTACCTGATGCTCGACGGCAAGGGCGATCCGGGCAGCGAGGAGTTCCGCCAGGCCATCGGCGCGCTGTACAGCCTGGTCTACACCCTGAAATTCTCCCTCAAGAAATCGTCTCGGCCCCGCGAACTCCCGGTGCTTCCCCTGCAAGCCCAGTGGTGGATGGCCGGAGGCCGAAAGTTCAGTCTGAAGGCGCCGCGGTCGGCCTGGCGCTGGCGAGCGATGCTGGCCCTGCCGGGATTCGTCACCCAGGCCATGGTCGACCGGGCCCGCAAGCAAGCCCTGGCCAAGAAACCGGTCCCCCTGCTGAGTAAGGTCAAACTGACGAGGTGGAAGGAAGGCTTGTGCGCTCAGGTGCTCCACCTGGGTCCCTACGCCGCCGAAATGCCGACCATCGAGCGGCTGCACGAGTTCATTCGATCCAAGGGCTACCGCCCCACAGGGCGTCACCACGAGATCTACCTGAGCGACCCGAGCCGGACGGCGCCGAAGAAGCTGAAGACGATCCTGCGCCAGCCCATGGGCTGAAGGTCCGGCAGGTTCTGCCGCCGCGGTCGAACGCGGCAAGGAGAAGTGCATGAAAGGCAACGCGAAACTGATCGAAGTTCTCAACCGACTGCTGGCCGACGAACTCACCGCCATCAGCCAGTACATGGTCCACGCCGAGATGTGCGACAACTGGCGCTACGAGCGGCTGCACGAGGCCATCGAGAAGCAAGCCCGTGACGAAATGCACCACGCCGAATGGCTGATCCAGCGAATCATCTTCCTGGAGGGAGCGCCGGTCGTCTCGAAGCTCAACCCGATGAAGATCGGCACAACCGTCCCGGAGATCATCGGCAACGACGAGCAAGCCGAACTGGGGGCGGTGCGAGCCTACAACGAAGGAATCCGTCTGGGGCACGAGGTGGATGACCAGGCGACGGTCGACCTGCTGACCAGGATCCTCAAGATGGAAGAAGGCCCACGTCGATTGGGCCGAGGCCCAGCGCGATCAGATCGCCCAGATGGGGCTGGAGAACTACCTGGCGGTTCAGGTGGGCGACGAGCCGGGCTAGGCGAAACTAGGAGCGTCGCAGGCCGAGAACTCGATCGAGGTCCAGCACGCCCTCCGACCCCCAGCCGCCCGCGCCGCGCTCGACCTTGGGCCGGAAGCGTTGGTACAGGGCGTAGGCCTCTTCCGCCAGTTGGTCCGGCGGCCAAGAGGCGGCCAGGGCGCGCATGGCCCGCTCGACCTCGGGCAGGGCCTGGCCGAACTTCTTGTTCAGATAGCGGCCGACGCCTTCGGGGTCGGCCGCCTTGCCTTTCTCGGCGGCCCGCAGGCCGGTCTCGGTCTGCAGGGCCGGGATCGAGCGGTCGAACAGGTTGACGAACACCAGGTCGGAGTCGGGCTCGGAGGCCCCGGCCGGGTCTTTCTCGCGCTTCTCAACCATCCCCAACCAGCGTGCCTTCGACTGGGCCGTCAACCCGGCGACGGCCCGACCCAAGGTCAACGCGGCCTGGCGCTCGAACCCGAGGCGTTCGGCCACCACCGCCGCCCACAGGGTCAACACCGGCGCCCGATTGATCGTAATCTTCACTTCGAACCCTCCGCCGCCAGCCTGTTCTGCAGGTAGGCGACGGCGGCGCCGGTCCGGTCGACCCCGGCCCAGCAGTGCACCAGCATCGGCCCCGGCAGTTCGTTGAAGATTCGCCAGACTTCGGTCAGGCCCTCCGGCGGGATCGGCGGGGTCTGGAAATCGCGGATCGGCAGATGGCCGACCGATAATCCGGCGTCTTGATAGGAGTGGAGCAGCCCGCCGGGGAGTTCGTCGTAGCGGGCGAGCTGTTGCTCGTCGAGCAGGCACAGGATCGAGCGAAATCCGAGACGGCGAGCCTCGGCCAGCCAGGCCCCGACCGCATTCGAGTCGATGCTCCCGCCGGCGCCCGGGCGCGGGCTTCGGCCGAGCCGTCCGGGAATCACCCACTCGATCATCTTTCGATCCGCCTTGCGTCCCCCCGCAAGTTACAGTTGACGAGGAGCTGTCGGTGTCACCAGCGTCCCTTGCCAGGCGTTCGAAGGGGGCCGGTGACGGGGCGATTCGGTCCGGCGATCGCACCGGCTTCGAGGGCGCCGGCGGGCCGGCGGGGAGTCTGCACCAGGATCACCCCGGCCAGGATGAAAAGAGCCGCCAGCAGCCGGCCGGCGCTGAGCGGCTCGGCCAGGACGATCCACGCCATCAGGGTCACTTCGATCACCTGGGCGGTTGCGATCACTCCGGCCTCCAGCGCCTGGAGAGTGCGCAGAGCGATGTTCCACAGGGTGAACGCCAGCGCCGTATTGGCGACGCCGAGCCACAGCAACAGCCCGATCGACCCGGCGCTCAAGGTCGGAGTCGGCTCGACCGCCAGGCCGACAGCCAGCAGCAGGCTGCTCCCGATGCCGGCGGTAATCATGGTCATGTCTTGGGCGCGCATCCGGGAATCCCGCATCAGGTAGCGTGTGAGTTGGTTGGCGGCCGCACCGCAGGCCGCCGCCAGCAGGGCCAGCGCCACGCCGATCCCTTCGCCCTCGCCCGGGCGGGCGGGAAATGCCAGGTAGACCCCCATGACCGTCAGCGCCACCCCGAACCACTGGCGCAATCCGGTCTTTTCGCCCAGGAACATCCCGGCCGACAGGGCCACCATCAGCGGAATTCCCGCCTGGAAGATCAGGTTGGCGGTGATCACCGGCAGCAAGGACAGGCTGAGGAAGATCGCCCCGGGGGCGATGGCGAAAGTGATCAACCCATGGGCGACCAGCGCCCGCCAGGTGGGAGCCGGCAGTCCGCGCGGCAGCCTTCGACCCTGCAAGCGATGCAGGAAGAGCAGCGACAGGAAACCGATGAAGTAACGCAGGCCGGCGAAGGTCAGCGGGGGGAGATCTTCCAGGCCAATCTTGATCAGGACGTACGACGACGACCAGAGCAAGGTCACCAGGATGGCCAGCAGCAGGGCCGTCCTGCGGCTGCCGGGCGGCGAACCCCGGCTCGGCGCGGGGATCTCAGTCGACATTCGCCGTGAGTCCGGCGAAGATTCTCTCCGGCGTGTAGCGCGCCGCCTCTTCCAGGGCCTGGTCGATCCGGCGGAACAATCGCTGCCGCGCCCGCCGATCGGTCAGATAGTTCTCATTGCCGCTGTCAACCTTGAGGACAGGCGCCCACCCCTGCCGGTCGATCCAGGCTTCGTAATTCCGATCCAAAGCGACCAGCAGCTCCCGATCGAACCCTTGCTCGAAATCTCGGCCGCGATCCTCGATCCGCCTGAGCTTCGTCTCGAGCGGCGCGCTCAGGTAAACCAGCAAGTCGGGGCGAGGCAGCAACTCGGCCAGGGCCCGGTACAGAGTTTGCAGCGTCGCCAGGTCGACCCCGTCGAAGGCCCCCAGTTCGTGGTAGGTGGCTGCGAAGACCTCGGTGTCCTCGTACAGGCAGCGGTCCTGGACCGCCGGACCGGCCACTTCGAGGGCCCGCATGTGCTGGCGGGTGCGGCCTCCCAGGTAGAACGTCTGCACGCGCAGGGCCAGGCCTTCCAGATCCTGATAGACCCCGCCCAGGTACGGGTTCTCGTCCACGGGCTCGTCGATGCGCGACCAGCCGGGACGCTCCCCCAGCAGGCGCACCAGGGTCGACTTGCCGGCACCGATGCTCCCCACCACGGCCAGGTAGGGCCGGGCGCGTCCGTTGGGGGCCACGGTGATTCGGCCCCCAAAGGGAGTGCGCATCACCCGCTGCTCTTCCTGCAGCAGGCGCATCAACTGCTCGAGGTCGCCGGCAATCCGGTAGCGCACGACCCCGTCGATCATTAGATTGTTGCCGCCGGGTTCGCAGGTGCGGAAATCGGTCTTCAGGCCGACACAGACCTTGCCCAGGGCGTATCCGATCCCGACTTCGATGCAGGCGCCCTCGTCGGGAGCCCGGCCGTCAAGGATGAACAGGATGATGTCGGATTCGGTGACCGCCAGCCGGTTGCGCTCGAAGATGGAATCGCGAGCCTGGTGCACGTTCATCCCGCTGGCGACCATCTCCGAGATCAGGCCGGCGTCCTCCTGCGGGAAGTAGGTCTCGAAACCCATGCCGCGGAGAAGCTTGTTGAGCTCGACGTTGAACTGGCGCTCGGCATGGCTGAAGAGAGGGCCGGCGATGTAGATCCGCAAGGGCCGATCGGCCCCCTCGGTCCAATCCTTGGCCCGCAGGAACCGCTCCCCGCCGTCGTTGTCGCTCATCGTTTCCCCCCGCTTCCCCGGCGGATGGTGGGCGCCCGCCGGCGCGCCAAGTTCCTCCGAGACCAGACGCGGCCAAACCGAAACGGCCACGCCCGGGCGCGGAAGCCGAAACGTCTCGCTTGTCATGCAACGCAAGAGGAGCGGGTCCGACGGAGCGCCCACACACCCCCTTCGAGCGGTCCGTGGCTGGGGCCCTCTCCCTCCGGCAGTACGGCAGTACCAGCTAGGGCGAGTTTAGCACGGGACTTGAAGGAGTCAACGCGGCCACATCTGGCGGAGGGACAGGCGCCTGGTCCTAGATGTTCGGGGTTGGGAACGCGGACTCAGGTCTTGCGCGAACCGATCTCTTTCAGCATCGCTTCGTCGCGGGCCGCGGATCGGGCCCGAAGCCACAGGCTGAGCAGGTACAGCGCGATCGTCCCCAGGATCACTCCAAAACCGAGCAGCATGTAGCTGACGGTGTCGGCGGGTGCTTGTTGGATCAACATGGCGAACCCTCCGCGTCCGGTTGATTCAGCCGGACATCAGTCGCAGTTTGAGTTGCTCGATGCGCTCATGGACCGACTGCAGCCGCAGTCGATGCCAGAGCAGGGAGACATAGATGAAGGTGAACGTCAGCAGGCTGAACAGGAACGCCTGCAACATCGGAGGCGTCATGTCAAAGGTGCCCTGGGCCGTCGGGTCGTTGTTGCCGATCACCACCGGATGAATGGTGCGGAACAACCGGATCGAAAGGAAGGTCAGCGGGACGCTCAGGAAGCCGACGATCCCGTAGACCGCGCCGAAGCGCGCCCGCCGGTCGGGGTCCTCGATCCCCTGACGCAGCAGCATGTAGGCCAGGTAGACCAACTCCATCACCGTGGCGGTGACCAGCCGTGGGTCCCACGTCCACCAGGTGTTCCAGATCGGCCGGGCCCAGATCGACCCGCTGGCGATGTTGATGAAGGTGAAGACAATCCCGATTTCGACCGAAGCCACCGCCAGACGATCCCAGCGACGGTCGCCGCGGGCCAGGAACAACCCGCCGGCCACGGCCGTGACCAGGAAGGCCAGGGCACCCACCCATCCGGCCGCGACGTGATAGTAGAAGACCCGCTGCACCTCGCCCATCACCGCTTCCTGCGGGGCGTGGACGAACACCATGTAGAGCGAGATCACGAACAGTCCGACGGTGACCCACGTCAGAATGCGCAGACCCCGGGGCGTTGCTTCCATTTGAGTCGCCTCCTGTGCCAAGCCTGGCTTGAGTTTAACCGCGACGATCACGGCCGGGCCGGCTCCGTCCCACCCGGTGAATCACGGATGACGAAACCGGGGCCGGTCGCTGACCATCCTGGTGACCTTCTGAGTCCGCCCCCGGCGGCCGGGTCCACGATCCCCGAGACCCGGCGGCGGGCTATTCCTCCACCACGTAGTCGAACACCCACCACGCCACCACCAGGAACACCACGTCGTAAACCACCAGCAAACGGATCCAGGTGTCCAGCTCCGACGCCGGAACCCCCTGGAGGAAACCGGTGCTGGCCATGACGGCCGGGATCAGGGCCGGCAGCGCCACCGGGAAGAGCAGCACCGGCAGCAGCAGGTCGCGGGTGCGGGCCTGCACCGCCATCGACGCCAGCAGGGTCCCGACGCCGACATAGCCGATCGATCCCAGCACGATCACTCCCAGCAGGCCGGGAACGAACAGGTTGACGTTGTACAGCAGGCTGTAGGTCGGCAGGATGAAGGCGATCACAATGCCCAGGAAGGCCAGGTTGGCGACGACCTTGCCGAAGTAGATCGCGCTCCGGTCCACCGGCGCCAGCAGCAGGCCGTCCAGACAGCCGCGGTCCTTCTCGACGGCCATCGACCGATTCAGGCCCAGAGTTCCGGCGAAAGCGAATGTCACCCAAAGCACCCCGGCGGTTACGGTCGAGCGAGATCGGACGTCGAGCTGGAGGGCGAAGTTGAAAACCAGCAGAACCAGGAGGGAGAAGACCAGCATCGATCCGAGCAGCTCCCGGCTGTTCCATTCGGCGGCCATGTCCTTCCAGGCCACCGCCCCCGCCGCTCGCAGGAAGGAGCGCCAGCCTCGATCCCGGGCCGGGGCGGCCTCAGCCATGCGCCACCGCCCGATACAGCGATGGCAGGTCGCTCCACTCGGGATCCGACGGGCCGAGCGAGCGGGCGATCACGCCGCCGGAGAGGATATCGATGCGGGAGGCCAGGTCGGCGGCGCGCAGCAAGTCGTGAGAGGTCATCAGCACCGTCCGCCCCTGCGAGGCCACCTGGCGCAGCACCTGATCGAGCATGGCCGAGGCGTCCTGGTCGAGCCCGGTATGGGGTTCGTCGAACAACAGGATGCTCGGCCGGTGGAGCACCGCCCTGCCGATGGCCAGCCGCTGCTGCATGCCGCGCGAGTACTCGCGCACCCGGTCGCGCCGGCGCCGGTCGAGCCCGACCAGGCTCAGCACCTCGTCGATGCGCTGCGCCGGCGTCCGCCACACCGTACATGCGGGCGTAGAAACGCAGGTTCTCCTCGGCGCTCAGATCTCCGTAGAGCAAGGGTTGATGCGAGACGAACCCCAGGATCCGCCGGACCTCGGCCGCCTCCCCCGGCAGCCGATGCCCGGCCAGCCGGACTTCGCCCAGAGACGGCCGTGCCAGCGAGGCAAGAATCCGAAGCAACGTGGTCTTCCCTGCCCCATTCGGTCCCAGCAGGGCGACGAACTCCCCCTGGGCGAGGTGCAGGTCAAGGCCGCGCAGGACCGGCTTGAGCCCGAATGTCTTGACCAGGGTCTGGACCTCAATCACCGCTCGAGCCTTGAATCCGGCGCACCAGTTCCCGGCGTCGTTCGCGGTAGACCTCGGCCTCAATTCGTCCCTGGTCGAATTCGTTGTCGAGCGAGGCGATCGCCCACAGGACGGTCCCGTCTTCGTCGGTCGGCGCGGAGACGGGAGCGGGCTTTCGGCGTGGTCCCCGCCAGAGCAACGCGACGCCGACCAGTGCCGCCAGCAAGGCGCCGGCCCCCAAGGCGATGGGCAGGAGCTCCGGCGTCGTCTGGCTCCGGAAGGCCCTTCCCCGCAGGGTCAGCGCGATTGCTTCGCCAGCCCCGAGCGACCCCAGGCCGTAGTTGTGGAGGGCCGTGCCGCCCACCTCGCGCACCCCCATGTCGATCAGCCCCTCGCCGGTGAGGGCCGGGCCGCCGTCGGGCGCCAGCACCACGACGGCCTCCACCGGATATCCCACCGGACGGACGAAGTCCAGACTCCCATCGTAGGCAAGGCTGTAGCTGAAAACCAGCTCGCCGGTGTTCTCACCGGGGATCAGCTCACGGCGATCGCGGAACCCCGTTTCGGTGAGATCGAACCGATCTCCGACGGCGCCGCCATCCAGGCTGAGACCGCCGGCTCCGGCTGGAAGGTCCACCAGGATCGCCCCTTGCGGATCCACCACGGTGCGATCGGAGATGTTGGACAGCAGCCAGAGCTCAACCACCTGGAGGACGCCTTCGCCCGGGAATTCCAGCAGAAGGTGCAGCCGACCGATTCGCACCGCCTCGGTCGAGGCGGTGGTCTCAAAGATCGTCAGGAGCAGATCGAGGGATCGCGCCTGGACTCGAAGGCCCCGATCTCACTGGCGTACAGGACGCCCTGATGTTCGGTGGTCACCGCGTACAGTCGCCCGGCGACGATTTCGAGCCCCGGGAACGAGAACGATCCGTCGCTGCGGATCGTCCCCGTCTCGGGTGACGACTTCCGCTCCGCCATCCAGGCCGTGCAGGTACAGTTCCAGGTCGGCCGGTACGACGGCCCCGTCCGTCCCGTTCCGCACGCGGCCGCCGACCACGCCCAGAGGGCACCTGCGAAGTGGCGCTGGCCTGCGGCTCGATCTCGGCGGTGATCGTGGCGACCGGTTCCTCGCCCGGCGGCTCGATGACGACCGTGGCGCTCGCCACCGGAGACGGGTCGGGTGGCTGTTCATGAAGGAGCCACAGGGATCGCAGGAAGGCCGCCACCGCCCAGCGATCGTCGTCCGCTCAGGCTGTCGGCAAACCCGGGCATGCCGTCGCCCGCTCCGTTGGTGACGGCTCCGTACAGCGCCAGCCAGGAACGGTCGGCCTGGAAGCTCGTCGAGGTCAGGTCGATGATGGCGTCGGCCCCGCGGCCGTCCGTCGCCATGACAGGCGGCGCATTCAGCCTGATAGACCCGTCGGCCTTGCTCGATCGCGGTTTCGTGGGCAGCCCCAGAGACAGGGCGTACCCGACCACGTCCCAGCGCTGGCCGTCGTCGAGGCTGGCGAAGCCGGGCATGAAGCGGTCGAAACGACCCTGGGTGACCACGGTGAACCAGACTTCGGGGATGGCCCGCTGGGCGACATCGAGTTGACGAAGCGAGGTCGGCGGGTTGGGCAGATCGACCGATTGCATCCCGTCACCGCCGCCGGTTTCCCCGTGGCAGGGGGCGCAGCGATCGGCGAAGATCGTCTCGCCGTTCGCCAGGATTCGGCGGACGATCGGGCACGACCAGCGGCGTCGCCGTGGGAAGCGTCCCCAGACCCTGCGCCTGCGCCGTCGCCAGGGCCGGAGGCGGAGTGAGGTCGCCCGGCCAGCGAGCAGGCCCCAGGAGCCAGGCGCCAGCAGGATCGCGGCGCAGTCGCCTCATCCGGCCGACTCCCGGCACCGGATGGCCGCAGCGGGGGCAGAAACGGTCGCCAACGCGCCAGGGGCGATCCGCACTGCCCGCAGAAACCCGCCGCCTGGAACGAAGCTGGGCGACCCGGCGCTCGAGATCGTCGCCGACCCGGTCGGGCCGGACCGGCCGTCTCGACCGGCGGCGGCGCCAGGCCGTCGATCTCGCGCAGCACTTCGCCGCCCCGTCGCAGCCTGCGCCGCCGCTCGGCCTGGTAGTCGGCGGGCTCGATCTTGCCCATGGCGAAATCCATCTCGAGTTCCTGCAGCAGCGCCAGCGACCTGGTCTTGTTCGGCGCGCAGCGTCGACAGACGGCATTTCGACCTCGGCCGGTCTCGTGAGCCCGGTCGTCGAAGAGGGGCCGGGCGATGTAGGCCACCGTGACCACCACCAGACCGACCACCGCCAGCAGCGCGCCCAGCTCCATTCTCAGCCGCCGCCCTGCGCCGCTTCGATGGCGGCAACGATCTCCTGCAGCGACAGGATACGGGCCGATCTTGACCGAGTCGATCGTCCCATCCGGCCGGATCAGGTAGCTCTCGGGGACGCCGCGAATGCGGAAGGCCTGCGAGATCCTGGTCCGCAGGTCGGGGCCGTTGGGGTAGGTGATGCCGAAGCGGGCTGAGGTAGGCGCGTGCCTCCCGTTCGGTGTCGACATAGTCGACCCCCAGAAAGACGACACCTTCATCCTTGAACAACTGGTAGGCCTGCTCGAGCTCGGCGGCTTCCTGCTCGCACGGCTTGCACCACGAGGCCCAGAAGTTGACCAGGACCACCTGCCCGCGCAGATCGTCGATGGCGATCGTTTCGCCGTCGAAGGTCGTCAGGGTGAACGAAGGAACAAGCGCCCCGACGCCGACCGGGCCCTGCTGGGTGCGAATCAGTCCCAGGCCGAGGATCGGCCGAGCAGGCCGAGTACGGCCGCCCAGATGACGATCGGGATCCAGCGTCGCCGCTGCGGGAGTCCGGTGAGTGGGTCCGTAGAATCGAGTTCATCCACGGCGTAATCCTGGGCGAGGCCGGGAGCGGCGGGCAGCAGGAGATCGATGTGTCGGCATGGGACGGTCGCTTCCAGGTGAGCGATGATCGGCCGAGTTCGGTCCGGCTAACCGCGTCGGCGCAGCTCCTCCTCCATTCGTTGGACGTAGGGGTCGGACCGTCTGACCGGCGAAGCCGAGGTCGGCGTGCCCGGGCGCTGCCAGCGGCGCATCGTCTGCCACAGACAGCACGCCGGCGACCAGAATCGCCAACGGCGGAAGGAGATACACCAGCCAGTTGAAGCCCCGCGGCGGGCGGCGTAGCCAGCACCCGGTCGCCGTACTGCGCCACGAAGTAGGCCTTGATCTGCTCCTCGTCCCAGCCGAGCGTCCAGCTTCTCCCGGATCGTCGCCCGCCACTGTTCGCAGGCCTGGGTCGGGCAGACGTCGAGCGGCACGTTCTCGCACACCGGGCAATACAGCCCTTGGGCGATGGCGTTGACTTCGTCGTCGGACGGCGTCGGCTCCTGGGCAGCGGCGGGGGCCGACGTCAGTCCGGTTCCGATGGCAATTGCGATCACAAGCCAGGCAACCGGAGCGATCCGACGATGCCGGGGTGAAAGCCTGGTCAACGAAGGCACCTGGTCTCACCCACACCCCTCTTCGCCCCGTGCGCGCCGCTTCCATTTCCTGTCAGCGGGAGGGGATTGGGATTCCCCAGAAGGGGGGGCAGCACAGCTGCCCTGCCTTTGAATCCTCGTCCCCTCCCCCGCAATCCGATCGCAACAGCGCCACCCTGCCGGGGAGGGAGGTTCCAGGCTGTTCGGAGGGCAGTGGGGAAACGGAAGTATGCCACGGTCGAACTCCGGGTCGCTCTACGCCTCGACCGCCGCCGCGGCGCGGCGCGGTACGAGCTGGACCTCCGGCTTCGGATCGCGGTCGGGCCAGGCGGCGACGAGCGTGCCCAGGATGAACACCAGACCGCCCCACCAGACGAAGTTGACCAGCGGGTTGTGGTAGATCTTGAAGGTGGCGCTCTGATTCCCGATCGGCTGCCACGAGACCAGCAGCACGTAGAAATCGTCCTCGAGAGTCGAGCGCACCCCCGGGATCGTCATCGGCTGCTGCGACTTGTAGAAGTAATCCCGGCGCGGGTAGAGCTCTCCCAGGCGCCGGCCATCGCGGTACACCGAGACCACCGCCCGGGTGACGTTGCGCCCGTCGGGAGTGTCCCACTGGGCCACCCCGTCGTAGATCATGACGTAGCGGCCCAGGGTCAGCTGCTCGCCGCGCGCCAGGGTGCCCTGGGTCTCGGTCTGAAAGATCTCGATGCCGATGATGCCGAAGGCCATCAGCACCACGCCCAGGTGGATGATGTAGCCGCCGTAGCGGCGCCGGTTGCGCTGCGCCATGCGCACCAGCGCCAGCGGGAACGACTTGGCGCGCGGCTGCGGCTGCGCGCCCGTGCCCCCGCCAGAACTCGTAGAGCGCCACGAGCCCCGCCAGCGCCGCCAGCCAGAAGCCGATCAGGGCCGCCACGCTGCGTGACCCCGCGCACCGCCAGCACCATCGGCACCAGCAGCGAGAGCGCCACCGGTTTCCACAGCGCCGTGCCCAGCAGCCTGGCCGAACTGCGGCCGTAGGCCGAAAGCGGCGCCACCCCCATCAGCAACAGCAATCCGGCCCACAACGGGCCGGTGGCCCGCTCGTAGAAGGGCGGGCCGACGGTCACCTTCTGCCCGGTGAACAGCTCCGAGATCAGCGGGAAGAGCACCCCCCAGAAACACACCACCAGGATGCCCATGAAAAGCAGGTTGTTGAGCAGGAACAGCGCCTCGCGCGAGAGCCAGGAGTGGAGCTGGTTCTCGCTGCCCAGCCGGTTCCAGCGGTGCATCAGCAGCGACAGGGAGGCGACGGTGGTGACGCCGATGAAGGCGAAGAACAGCGGTCCGATGGCCGACTGGGCGAAGGCATGCACCGACGACAGCACGCCCGAGCGCGTCAGGAAGGTCCCGAAGATCACCAGAGCGTAGGTCAGGATGATCAGCACCATGTTCCAGCGCTTGAGCATCCCGCGCTTCTCCTGGATCATCACCGAGTGCAGAAAGGCCGTCCCGGTGAGCCAGGGCATGAAGGCGGCGATCTCGACCGGGTCCCAGCCCCAGTAGCCGCCCCAGCCCAGGACGTCGTAGGCCCAGCGCCCGCCCAGGATCAGGCCCAGCGACAGGAACAGCCAGGCCACCAGCGTCCAGCGGCGGGTGATGCGGATCCAGCGATCGTCGCTGCGGCCGGCGATCAGTGCGGCGATGGCGAAGGCGAAGGGGACGATGAAGGCGACGAAGCCCAGGTAGAGCATCGGCGGGTGGATGATCATCCCGGGGTGACGCAGCAGCGGGTTCAGGCCGCGGCCGTCGGCCGGGATCAGCGGCATGCGTGCCGGCCGGCTGGAACAGGGCGCTCACCTGCCGGCCGTCGAAGGTCTGCCACAACCGCAGGAAGGGGTTCTCGAAGAAGACCACCAGCATCAGGAAGAACGCCAGGGTGATCATCGTCACGGCGATGACCCACGGCAGCAGCTCGCGGTCACGCTTCCACGAGCGCAGGCTGGCGGCGGTGGCGAAGGCCGCCATCAACCACGACCAGAAGACCGAGCGAGCCGGGCTGGCCGCCCCACAGGGCGGTGACCTTCAGGTAGGCCGGCATGGCGTTGCTCGTCACCGAGGCGACGTACTCCACCTGGTAGTCGCCGCGTGACGAGCAGGCCGATGATGCAGACCGATGCCACGGTAATCAGGGGCCAGGTGAGCAGCATGGCGTGGCGGCCGCTCTCGACGAAGGCCGGGCGATGGCGCAAGGCGCCGTAGACCGCCGCCGCGGCCCCGTACAGCGCCGCCACGAGTGCCAGACACCAGGGCGAAGTGACCTACGATAGCCATGCGGATTACCCCTCTGCCTGGACTCACGGGACCGTCGCGATGCGAGCGGCGGATCAACGACCGATCGGGCTGGCGCCCGTCAGCCCTTCGCTCTGCTGCGGGACCGACTCCTCGTAGCGCGTCGGGCACTTGAGCAGCAGCTCGTCGGCGTGGAAGACGCCGTCGTCGCCCAGGCGGCCGGTGACGATCGCCTGGGCTTCGTGGCGCAGCAGATCCGGCATGACGCCGATGTACTCGACCTGCAGGCGCGAGGCCTCGGGGTTGTTGACCGCCTGATGCAGCACTTCGGCCAGGCCGCCGGCGCGTCTCGATCTCGTCAAGGTCGCCGGGGACATTGGCGATGGTGAAGCGCAGGGTCAGGCTCTCGGGGTCGTAGACGATGCTCTCGCCGTCGACCGCCCCCGAGATCTTCAGGTCGCGTCCTGCCACCGCCGCCACCTGCGTCTGGAGTTCGTCGATCGTCAGGTAGTACTGGGCGGCGGCCGACGTCGACGAGGCGATCAGGTAGATCACCGCCGCCACAATCAGCAGGCCGCCGATCCAGAATTTCATGCGCGATCCGCCGGAGGCGGTCGGGATTGCGGTTGATTCCGTCATTCATCCCTCCATCGGCGCTTCCGGCCGGCGGGAGTGCACAGAGATTTTATCATCGGGCTTTCAGATAACCAGCTTGGACAAATGTCATCAACATAGCCTGTATCAGGCATATGGCCAGGAGCCGCCACTCAAGATCGGCGGGGGCCATCGTGCAGGGTCGCGCCGTCGCCTGAAGCCTTCATGAGCGCCAGGCAAAGGCTGGATAAGCGTCGTCCTGCGACGGACGACGGCCCATTGCGGCAGGCCGCCTACCTTGGGCCGATTGCCGGCCCTCAACCTATTGTGTGTCTTGTCACTATTGAGTTTGAAGCCTTCCTTCCACGAGTGCTTTCTGGCTTGGGTCGAACTCCTCCGGGTGGTATGGTCCACCCGGACTAGACCTGCAGCGAGTGCACCGACGTACTCAGGAGCCCGTTCTCTGCATCGACGGCGAAGCGATAATGCCCCGAAGCAAGGTTACAATCCCCGGGGATGTCCTTGAGGCGCTCGCCCGCAACCCGCTGGTGAACCCGGCCCTGCTTCCAGGGCCGGGCGTGCTTCTTCTGGCCATCGCCGTCGGCCTCGTCCCGCAATTCCGGCCTCGGCTGCTCCGGCGGCCCTTGACACCGCAGCGCCGGCAGGACAGTCGGGCAACGAAACCTGCCTGGCCTGCCACGCCGCACCCGGACAGACGACGACCCTGCCATCGGGCGAGCCGCTCTACATCTCGATCGACCCGCAGGCCTTCGCCGCCTCGGTCCACGGCCAGCAGGGCCTCACCTGCCTGGGCTGCCACGCCGGTCACGACCAGTTCCCCCATCCGCCCGTCTCGGCGCAGACCCGGCGCGAGTACAACCTGGACCGCTACACCACCTGCGCCCGATGCCACGCCGATAAGTACGAAGCCACACTCGAACTCGGTCCACCAGAAGGCCCTGGCCGGCGGCAATCAGGAAGCCGCCGTCTGCACCGACTGTCACGGCCCGCACACCAACATCCACATCGACGAGCCGCCGCGGACGGCGATCCCGCAGACCTGCGAGAAGTGCCACTCGGCGATCGTCGCCGTCTACCGCGAGAGCGTCCACGGCGCGGCGCTGACCGACGGCAACCCGGACGTGCCCGACCTGCATCGACTGCCACGGGGTCCACGACGTCCAGGGACCGTCGACCGGACCGTTCCACCTGTTCTCGCCGACGATCTGCGCCGACTGCCACGCCGACCCGGAGCTGATGGCGAAGTACGGCCTGAGCACCGACGTCCTCGACACCTACGTGGCCGACTTCCACGGCACGACGGTGCTGCTCTTCGAGAAACTGGCCCGGACCAGGAGACCAACAAGCCGGTGTGCATCGACTGCCACGGGGTCCACGACATCCGCGCCGCCGACGACCCAGCCAGCACCGTGATCCAGGAGAACCTGCTGGTCACCTGCCGCCGCTGCCATCCCGACGCCACCGCCAACTTCCCCGCCTCCTGGCTGGGCCACTACCCGCCCGATCCCGAGCACGAACCCGCTGGTCTACTTCGTCGGCCTCTTCTACAAGATCCTCATCCCGCTGGTGCTGGGCGGGATGGCGATCTTCGTCCTGACCGACGTGGTGCGCGGCTTGCGCCAGCGGCGGGAGCGGCGGCATGGCTGAGCGACGCCCGGCGTCCTGCGCTTCGCCAGCGTCGACCGGGCCGAGCACCTGATCCTGCTGGCCAGCTTCACCACGCTGGCGGTCACCGGCCTGGTTCAGATGTTCGCCGAGGCCGGCCTGTCGCAGACGATCATCCGTCTGCTGGGCGGGATCGAGAGCACCCGGGCAATCCACCACGTCGCCGCCGTGGTCTTGATGCTCGAGGCGATCTTCCATCTGGGCACGGTCTCGTACAAGATGCTGGTGCGGCGCGTGCGGCTCGACATGCTCCCGGGGCTGGGCGACGTGCGGGCCGCCTGGCGGGCCTTGCTCTACAACCTGGGGTTGCACCCGCGCCACCCGCAGGAGGGCCGCTACACCTTCGCCGAAAAGGCCGAGTACTGGGCGGTGGTGTGGGGCACGGTGGTGATGGCGGTCACCGGGTTCATGATGTGGAACCCGATCTCGACCGCCCGGCTTCTGCCGGGCGAAGCGATCCCGGCGGCCAAGGCGGCCCACGGCTTCGAGGCCATCCTGGCGGTCCTGGCGATCCTGATCTGGCACATGTACCACGTACATCTGCGCCGCTTCAACAAGAGCATGTTCACCGGGCGGCTGAGCGAGGAAGAGATGCTCGAAGAGCATCCGCTCGAGCTGGCCGACCTGAAGGCCGGCGTGGCGAGCCGTCCGGTCGATCCGCGGGCCGTCGCCCGTCGACGGCGGGTGTTCCTCCCGGTCTTCGCGCGTCGTGGCGCTGGCGCTTGCTGGTCGGTGTGTATGCCTTCGTCTCCTACGAGCAGACTGCCATCACCACCCTGCCCGAACCGATCGACGTGCCGGTGTTCGTCCCGCTCACCGCCACCCCCTTCCCACCCGGCTCCCGACGCCGACACCGCCGCCCTCCGTGACGCCCGGGCCGACCGACCTGGCTGCGGGAGCGACCCCTACCCTGGGGTCGCCGCCGGCGTCACCTGGGAAGTCCGACATCGCTCCGGTTCTTCAAGCGAAGTGCGGCGTCTGCCACAACAGCGCCGGGCAAGCTGGGCGGGCTGGATCTGTCGACCTACGCCGCGGCCCTGGCCGGCGGAACCAACGGTCCGTCCGTGGTCCCCGGCGACCCGGGCCGGCTCGTTGCTCGTCACCCGCCAGCAGGCGGGCGGCCATCCGGGCCAGCTCACCCCGGAAGAGCTCGAGGCCGTGATCGCCTGGATCCTCGCCGGCGCCCCCGAACGCTGACACGAAGAATTACAATCATCACGGTCCAGGCCGGGACAGCCCCGACCTTCCTCGCCGTCCTTGCTTCGGGCAGAATTGGCCCGATCTGTCCGAATTCTGCGGGCGAGCCATCCGTCCTGCGTCGTACCGTCCTAGGAGATCCTTCATGAAGCGTATCTGGCTGACCCTTCGACGCTTCTTCTTCCCTCCAGCCGGAGCGCCGCGCTGGGCTGCGGATCGCTCCCTACGCGGTGCTGGGGGCTCTGACCTTGACGGTGGGCGTCGGCGGGGTCTACGCCTGGGACTACACCAACTCGCCCGGAGTTCTGCGGGACGGCCTGTCACACCATGCCGCCGGAGTACACCGCCTACCTGACCTCCCCGCACGCCCGGATCGACTGCGTCGAATGCCACATCGGCCGGGGTTTCATCGCCACCCGCGTTTCGCGCAAGGCCGGCGACATCCGCCACATCGTCTCCCTGGCCTTCGAGCAATACGAGTTCCCGATCCGGGCCGACGACCTGCGCCCGGCGCGCGACACCTGTGAGCGCTGCCATTTCCCGGAGAAGTTCTCCGACGACAGCCTGCGCGAAATCCAGCGCTTCCTGCCCGACGAAGACAACACCGCCCAGACGATCTACCTGGTGCTCAAGACCGGCGGCGGCAGCGCCCGCCAGGGCCTGGGACGGGGCATCCACTGGCACATCGAAAACCCGGTCAGCTACTACGCCTCGGATCCCGAGAAGCAGCAGATACCCTACGTGCGGGTGGAGCGGCCCGACGGGACGCTGGTCGAATACGTCGACGTCGAGTTCGGGATTCAACCCGGCCAGCGTCGACGAGGCCGCCCTGGAGGAGATGGACTGCATCACCTGCCACAACCGCATCACCCACCTGGTGTACCCCCGCGCGACAGCGTGGACGGACTGCTGGCCCGCGGCGAAATCGACCCGGCCATCCCCGGGGTCCGGCGCAAGGCGGTCGAGGCCCTGGAGGCCGAATACGCCAGCGACGAGGCGGCCATGGCCGGCATCGCCGCCCTGCGCGACTACTACCAGGAGTTCTTCCCGGACCTGGAGGCGGCCAACCCGGCCGGCCTCGACGACCTGGTCTCGGTGCTGCAGGAGACCTATCGCCAGTCGGTGTTCCGCGAACAGAAATCCGACTGGAACTCGCACCCCAACAACATCGGCCACGAGAACTCGCCCGGGTGCTTCCGCTGCCACGACGGCAAACACCTCGACGCCGCAAGACCAGGCGATCCGCCTGGAGTGCAACCTGTGCCATTCGATCCCGGTCGTCGCCGGGCCGAGCGACTTCGTCTCGGAGATCGAGATCAGCCGCGGCCCGGAACCGCAGTCCCACCTGAACCCGAACTGGATCGCCCTCCACCGCGACGCCTTCGACCCGACCTGCAGCAACTGCCACACCACCGACGACCCGGGCGGGATCAGCGAGACCTCGTTCTGCTCGAATAGCGCCTGCCATGGCAGCGTCTGGACCTACGCCGGGTTCGATGCACCGACTTTGCGAGAGATCCTTCGGGCTCAACTCCCCGCACCGGCTACTCCCGCACCGCCTCCTCCGGGTGAGACGACCTGGGAAGGCTCGATCCGTGCCGTTTTATCCGCGCGCTGCGGCAGTTGCCATGGGCCAGACGGGATCGCCGGCCTGGATCTGACCACTTACGACTCGGCGCTCCAAGGCGGCTCGGGGGGCCCGGCGATCGTTCCCGGAGATCCTGAAGCCAGCCTGTTGATCCTCAAGCAGACCGGGGACCAGCCGCACTTCGGCCAGCTCACCCCGGAAGAACTTGCGACGGTCGAAGCGTGGATCGCCGCCGGGGCTCTCGAAGACTAGTCCTTGCCCGAACCCTGAAGGTCCGACGGCCCGGGCACGTCGCCCGGGCCGTCTTGTTCGCCTCCAGCCTTCCGCCGGTCGGTCCACCCTAACGTTTGTCCATTACATCCGTGAAACCTGTCACTCCCCCGCTACACCTGAAGGCAGGGCAAACTACCCGTTGGGGTAGTCGCCCCAACCCGTGTGGGTCGTTCTCACCACGGTCTCGCCCCCACCTGACGCCACAGGAGGAGTTCTTCGCATGAGCCAGATTCGACCGTCGGAAGACGCTCCGGAGAAAGTCGACCGCCGGGGCTTCCTGAGCATGGCGACCTTCGGGATCAGCTCCCTGATCGCGGCCGGGTTCGGAGTGCCTGCCTTGATCTATCTGCTCTCCCCGGCCACGGAGAAACAGGCCGAGGAGGCCTGGATCCCTTTGGGATCGACGGGTAAGGTCGAACTCGGGGTTCCGACCCTGTTCAAGACAACCATCCGGCGCAAGACCGGCTGGATCGTGAACGAGGAACAGCTCAGCGTCTATGTCCTGACCGACAACGGCCGCGACTTCGTGGCCATGTCGAATATCTGTCCTCATCTCGGCTGCCGGGTTCGCTGGATCGCCGACCAGACTCAGTTCTTCTGCCCCTGCCACAACGGGGTCTTCGACAAGGCGGGCGCCGTCCTGGCCGGCCCTCCACCACGCCCTCTCGACACCTATCCGGTGAAGGTCGAGGACGGGCAGATCCTGATCCTGGGAGGCTGACATGACGGCACTCGGAACCTGGCTCGACGAGCGCATCGGCTGGCGCAAGGTCTGGGAGGCGATCTTCCTGCGCAAGGTGCCCAAGGTCAACTGGCTGTACACCCTGGGCAGTGCCACCCTGTTCGTCGCGGTCAACCAGATCGTGACCGGCATCCTGCTGACGGTGTACTACGTTCCGACTCCCGATCACGCCTACAACAGCGTCCAGTACATCACCACCGAGGTCACCGCCGGCTGGCTGATCCGCGGGCTGCACCACTGGGGCGCCAGCGCCATGGTGGTGCTGGCCGTCCTGCACATGCTGCGGGTGATCGTCTACGGCGCCTACAAGTTCCCGCGCGAGGTCACCTGGCTGACCGGGGTCGGGCTGCTGCTGGTGGTGCTCGGCTTCGGCTTCACCGGCTACCTGCTGCCCTGGGACCAGAAGGCCTTCTGGGCCACGACCGTCGGCACCCGCATCGCCGGGGTGGCCCCGGGGGTCGGTGACTTCATGCTTGCGCGCCATCCGCGGCGGGCCCGAACTCTCGGCGGTCACCCTGGCCCGTTTCTACGGCGCCCACGTGTGGATGCTCCCGGCGGCCCTGCTGGCGCTGCTGCTGGTTCACCTGTACCTGGTGATCCGCATCGGCATCAGCCAGATTCCCGGACGGGAGGAGTAGCCGATGAATCCCGAGACCAAGCGGCGCATCCTGGAGGCCTATCAACGCGCCAAGGAGAAGGGCGAGTCGCTTTCTTCCCCGATGTCGTATTCAAGGACGTCGTGGTGTCGCTGGTGGTCTTCCTGGTGCTGATCGCGCTGGCCTACTTCGTCGGCGCCCCCCTGGAAGAACGCGCAAATCCGGCCGACACGAACTATACGCCGCGCCCTGAGTGGTACTTCCTGTTCCTGTTCCAGTTGCTCAAGTACTTCCCCGGCGATCTGGAGGTGATCGGGGTGTTCGTCCTGCCGACCCTGGCGGTGGTGGCGCTGTTCCTGCTGCCGTGGATCGATCGGTCGCCGCGGCGCCATCTGCTCCGGCGGCCCTGGATCGGAGCCGTCACCGCTGCCGGCGTCTTTGGCGTGGGCCTGTTGACCGTGCTTTCCGTGGTGGAAGCGCCGCCGCCCCAGGCGGCCGTCTCGGGTGATCCGACGGCGGCGCTGTACAGCGCCAACTGCGCCGGGTGCCACGGGCCGCAGATCAGCGTCGCCTCCGGCGCCAACCTGCACGAGATCATCGCGCAGGGTCGCCATGAGGGCATGCCCGCCTGGAGCGCCGACCTGACGACCGATCAGATCGACGCGCTGGCTGGTTTCATCCTTTCCCCGGCCGGCAGCCAGTTGTTCTTCGACAATTGCGGAGCCTGTCACCAGGCCCCGGACGTTGTGGCTGGAGACCCTCTCGAACTTCGTCGGATGCTCGAGCAGGGGCGCGACTACCCGGCGCACGCCCAGGCCGAGATCCCCGACTGGGGCGAAGCCATAACGACCGAGGGGCGGACCGCCCTGCTCAACTTCCTGGCGGCGCCCGACGGCCAGCGCCTATTCGCCACCGACTGCGCCCCCTGCCACGGCCGAGCGGTCTCGTTCGCCGGCGAGGAGGCCGAACTGCGCCAGATCATCGCCCAGGGAGGCCTGCACCTGGAGATGCCCCCCTGGCGCGAGCAACTCATTCCCGGGGAACTGGAGATCCTGGCGCAGTATGTGGTAGATCCAGAAGCTGCCACCCAGGGCGCAACTCTTTTCGGATCGTACTGCAGCAGCTGCCACGGCCAACGAGTGCCCACGGCTTCCAGCCTGGACCAGGCCCGCCAGATTATCGCCGGCGGCGGCGCCCATCAGACCATGCCGGTGTGGGGCGAAGTGCTGACCCCCGAGCAACTCGACGCCCTCACCCGCTACACCCTGGAGGCGGCCCGCGGCGCTCCGCAGGAGGTCGGCGGCGACCTGTATGCGCAGAACTGCGCGGTGTGTCACGGTGATTTCGGGGAAGGCGGCCTCAACCCGGCCCGTGCCGACGACATCATCGCCCCGATCAGCACCTCGGAATACCTGAAGACCCGCGATGATGCGACCCTGCGGGCGATCATCGCCCAGGGCCAGCCGAACTTCGGGATGTCGCCCTTCGGCACCGCCTACGGCGGCCCGCTCGATGAAGACGAGGTCGACGCGGTGGTGGCCTTCCTGCGAGCCTGGGAAGCCAACCCGCCGGTGGAGCTTCCCCCGGAGGTGACGGTGCCGTCGGCCTCGATCAGTGCCGGGCAGGTCTACGCCGACGTCTGCCAGCAGTGTCATGGCCCCACCGGCCATGGCGGTGTCGGCCCGTCGTTCCGAACCGAAACCTTCCGGTCTCAAAGCGACCAGGATATCTTCGACACCATCAACCTCGGCCACGAAGCGACGGCCATGATCGGCTGGGGCGATCTGCTCTCGGCCGAGCAGATCCGCGACCTGGTGAACTTCCTGCGGACCCTCGGCGCTCCCACGACCACGTCCGCCGGGCCTGCGTCGTTCTCACGCGATATCGTCCCCGTGCTCCAGGCAAGCTGCACCTCCTGCCATGGAAGCCTGGGAGGTTGGGACGGAACCACCTACGACGGCGTGATCAACAGCGGCGCCAGCGGCCCGGCCGTGGTTCCGGGGGATGCGGACGGCAGCCTGCTGGTCCAGAAGCTGCTGGGCACGCACGCTCGGGGCGCCATCATGCCTCCTAGCGGTGCCCTCCCGCGAGACCAGATCCAGCTCGTGATCGACTGGGTCGCCGCCGGAGCTCCAGACAACTAGGGCGAACAGCGACGTGCCGACCGAGCCGACAGGCAGTCGTCCAGCCGGGAGACCTCTCGCCCAGACCGGCGACGGGCCCGGCGCAATCTGGCGAAACGCCAGCCTGCGCACGCGGGTGGCATTGGTGGTGGCTCTGCCACTGCTGCTATCCCTGTTCGGTTTCTCCCTGGCCCACTACTTGAGCGAGCGACACCTGCTTGAGGACCAGTTGCACACCACCGCCGCCCAGTTGGGCGAGGTGATGGCCGGCGGTCTGCGCCATGCCATGCTCCACAACGACAGATCGATGCTTCAAGACGTCCTGCGCGACATCGCCGGCATGGAGAGCATCGAGCGGGTGCAGATCGTCAACGCCGGCGGCGTAGTTCGCTTCGACACGTCCCAGCAGGCGGTGGGGGAGGCGCAATCCACCACCAACCCCGGCTGCACCGGTTGTCACGAGCAGCCTGCTGTCAGCTCGGCCCAAGGCGATCCTGCTCTCGACCCCGGCCGGCACGCTTCGCATCGCCACACCGATCGACAATGAGCCCGCCTGCGCCGGCTGCCACCCCGCCATCGAGGCTCATCTCGGGGTCCTGCTCGCCGACGTTCCGCTCCGGGCACTGGAAGCCGGCCTGGTGACTACCCTGACCGCTCAACCTGGCCGCCTCGGTCTCTGGTGGCAGTTGTGATCAGCGGCGGGGTCTACCTGCTGGTCCACCGACTGATCGTCCGGCGTCTGGAAGCCATGCAGTCGCCGCTGGCGGCCATCGCCGCCGGCGATTTCCAGACACGCCTCCCGGCCGAGGCCGCCCAGGGGGATGAGATTGGTCGCCTGTCGCAGGAGTTCAACCTGATGGTTTCCCGGCTGGAGGCCGCCCGCCAGCTGGAGTTCGAGCGGCGCCGCGAGCGCAACCAGGCCACCGTCCAGGAGCGCGAGCGGATCGCCCGCGACCTGCACGACGGACTGGCGCAGATCCTCGGCTTCGTCGGCACCAAGGCGATGGCCGTCCGGCTGCTGCTGTCGCAGGGAAAACTCCAGACCGCTGAAGACCACCTGCAGCAACTGGAAGAAGCCGCCCGCGACGTGTTGGTCGACGTCCGCCAGGCGATCCTCGGGCTGCGGGTCGCCTCCGCAGCCCGACCTCGATCTGCCCACCCGTTTGCGGACCTTCGCCGAGGAGTTCAGTCGGATGAGCGGAATACCGGTGCGCATCGACCTGCCCGATTCCCCGGTCGAGATTTCGACCTGCCGGCCGAAGCCGAGCTCGAACTGCTGCGAATCGTTCAGGAGGCCTTCAGCAACATCCGCAAGCACGCCGCCGCCGACAACGCCTGGGTCCGACTGCGGCGGTCCGACGGACGGGTGGAGCTGACCGTCGGCGACGACGGCATCCGGGTTTATTCCCGCGGGCGACGGAGCCGATCCGTCGCGGCTTCGGCCTCGAATCGATGCAGCAGCGAGCCCGAGAGCATCGGAGCCGAGCTGCAGGTCGAGACCGAGCCCGGGCCGCGGCACGACAGTCACCATCCGCCTCAGCGAGAAGAAGGAAGCGACATGAGAATCCTGGTCGCCGACGACCATTCGCTGTTCCGCGACGGCCTGGTGAGCCTGCTCGAAGCGGCCGGGCACGAAGTCGTCGGTCAGGTCGGCGACGGAAAGGCGGCCGTCGAATCGGCCACCCGCCTGCAGCCGGACGTCCTGCTGCTCGACATCTCGATGCCGCAGCCTCAACGGCCTGCGGGCCCTCGGTCGGATCACCACCGACGCACCCCGGGTCCGGGTGGTGATGTTGACCGTGTCCGACGACGAGCGGCCTTGTTCGAAGCCATGCGAGCCGGCGCGGCCGGCTACCTGCTCAAGAGCCTGACCTCGCAAGAGTTCCTGGCCCGGCTGGAAGGCCTGGCCCGGGGCGAGCCGGCGGTGACTCCCCGCACCACCGCCCGGCTGATGAACGGGCTGGCGCGGGGCGTGGAGCGTTCACCGAGGCCCGGCCTCCTCTGACCGCGCGCGAGAACGAGAGCTGCTCGCTCACGTCGCCCGCGGCCTTTCGAACAAGGCCGTCGCCGACCAGATGAGCATCAGCGAGAACACCGTCAAGTACTACATGAAGAACATCCTGCAGAAACTCGACGCCCAGAACCGCACCGAGGCCGCAGCGCTCGCCCTGCGGCGTGGGTGGATCCCGCCGGATTGAACATATTTCGCTTACCTCGGCCTACCCGTTCGAGTAGCCTTGGCCCACGGAAGGCCTACCCGTACGAGGTTGCGGCGTGTGGTCCGGCCGTGGGTGTCCGGCTCTCTCATCTTGCGTTAATCTTCACGAGAGGTGGTTCCGGGCACATGACCGCGAGTCGGAGCGCGCACGAGCGTAGTAATCCTTTCGGGGCACTCGTTGTTCGCCGAGGGCGTGGCCGCCCGGCTGCGCCAGCATCGCGAATGGCTCGACCTGCACGTGGTAGACGCCGACCACACCGATGCGCTCGATCAGGTGGTCGGGGCCCGGCCCGGCGCCGTGATCGTGGACGCCGGCGATCCGGCGATCATGCGACATTGTTCGCTGAGTCAGTTGTTTCGGGCGTTGCCCGAGGTGCGGGTCGTGCGTCTCGATCCCGAACGCAACCAGATCCAGTTGCTGACCAGTGAGCAGCTGGTGGCGGCCGACATCAGCGACCTGATCAATGTGATCCAGCCTCCCGATGCGATGGGAGAGGTGGAATGAACCGGAGATGCGATCCGAACGAACTAGCCGCTGGTCGGCCCTCGAGCGTGACCACCGACCAGGAAGGAGGCGCTACCGGAGATCTCAGCCCGTGTCAGATCAGAACGTCGATACCAGACGAGAAGAGGAGAATGGAACGAATGCACAAACGAACGCTCATCCTAGGCCTGCTCGTCGCCGGCGCCGCATTTGCGCTGGCTGCGTGTGCAGGCACCGCCGGCCCAGCCGGTCCGGCCGGCCCTGCCGGCCCCGCCGGCCCTCCCGGTCGAGCGGCCTGACGGTGGCCGACACTGACCTGCACCGAGTGCCACAACGACACGACTCGATCCTCTCCAGGAAGCGCCAGTTCCGGTGAGACGTCGATCCACGGAACGGGCGAGTCCTTGGCCTACGCGGCGAAGCGCGCCGTTGCGCCGGCTGTCACGGCACCGAAGGTGCCAAGGCGACGATCGCCGCCGGTCTGCCGCCGCATGACGGTCGGTGGTCGGCATCGCCAACGTCTCGCCCTTGACTGCCGCACCTGCCATCAGATCCACACCGACCTACACCGGCGCCGACTGGGCGCTGACGGGTCCGCCCCGGTGCATGGAGTACACCGGCAGGTGTGACGTACGACGGCGGCGCCGGCAACCTGTGCGCCATCTGCCACCAGATCCGCGACGCGCCATCCACGCGGCGGATGCCGAAGGCAACGATCGAGGTCACCACGCACGCGCTGCGGCACCGCACTACGGTGTCGCAGACCCCGATGCTGCTCGGCGAAGGTCGGCGCTGGCGAGGTGGAACGGCAAGCCCAGCATCGCACTACACCATGGTCGGAGAACACCTGCGTGACCTGTCACCTGGGCGAGCAACGACAACCACCTACTCAGCCGACCGTGGATCGCTGCACGGCCTGCCATGCCGACGCCGAGAACTTCGACATCAACGGCACGCAGACCGAGGTCGAGGCGATGCTGGAGGAGCTCCACGAGATCTTCGTCGAGAGAACTGCTGGTGCCGAGACGCGATCTGTGGGGGATCTACGACCCGGCGACCGGTATGTCGGTAATCCCCCGTCATGCTCCGCGACGTGCCCGAAGCGTCGCCCACGCCATGTGGAACTACAAGTTCGTCGACGTCGATGACTCAGAGCATGGGCGTCCACAACTCCAGCTACACCAGGGCACTGCTCGAGGCGCTCATGTGAGGCCATGAAGTAACCAGCCGTTCCGGCCGAGGTTGGTCAACGGAACGCCGCTCAGGGGCGAAGCCATGGCTTCGCCCCTACGATGCACCTTCTTCCAGTGGCCCGGCGAACGCCCGATTCCGCTCAGGCGGCGGCCGGCTCCACCACCGCCGCGGCTTCGTGCTGTCGCCTCGGGCGCATGGTCGATCACCCCCAGATGCCGGATGCCCAGAGTCACGGCCAGGGCACCGTAGGCCACCACCCCGGCCCCGCTGAGGAACTCGATCAGCGAGGGCACGTAGGTGGTGTAGCGGGTCGCCAGCTCGGCCGGCAGGTAGCTCACCAGCACCATCTGCCCGGCCATGGTGGTGTCCCAGCGGTAGGCGACGATCCCCCCCACCACCAGCAGCAAGGCCAGCATGCGCAAGATCCGGTGCGAGCGCCACGGCCGGTGCAGCAGGATCACGATCGGGATCACGGCCCCCAGCAGGATCTCACCCACCCAGAAGTTGAAGGCCAGCGGTCCCGACGTGATCAGGCTCAGACCTTCGGTCCGGCCCGGCTCGTAGGTGTAGGTCATGGCGAAGGCGTCCCAGAAGCGGGCGTACAGATAGGCCACCAGCACCCAGCCGATGAAACCGGCCACCTTCTCCAGCAGAGCGTCGTCCACCCGCAGGCCCCGACGCAGTCGGCGCCGAGAGCATGGTCAGCAGAACGGTCAGCGCCGGACCCCCGGCCATCGCCGAGACGATAAACAGCACCGACATGTCGGGGCGGTACCAGATCGGCCGCGCCTTGAGCACCCCGTAGGTGGCCCCCAGCGACGACTGATGCAGCAACGACAGGCCCAGCCCGACGATCGCCAGGTAAGGCGCATAGTGATGCAGCGATTGGATCCGTTCCGCCAACCTGGGCCAACGCGTGCGGAGCCACGTCGCCCTGGCGAAGAGCGGCGCCGTCTCCAGGGCCAGAACGGTCAGAGTACAGGGTGACGCACATGGTCACTTCCCACAACACCGAGTGGGGGTTCCAGTACACCAGCGCGTGCCAGAAGCGATCGGGGCGGCCGATATCGAGCAGCAGGGTCAGCACCGCCATCGAGTAGCCGATCAGCCCGACGAAGGTGGCGGTGCGCGCCAGCGGCTGATACTTCTTGAGACCGAGCAGGTAGACCGCAGCGCACAGCAGGAAGGCGCCGGCGCTCATGGCGATCGCCGACAGGTCGATGGTGATCCACAGCCCCCAGGGGACCAGGTCGCTCAGGTTGGTCACCACCAGGCCCCGGGCAAAGACGATCAACCCCGGCGATCGCACCGGCAGCCATGACCAGCGCCAGTCCGGCGATCCAGATCCGGTAGGGGGTCAACCGGAGACGTCCGAACCCGCCGGGCGAGCCGACACGAGCCAGGGACGTCATGACGACGCCCTTTCCCGCGCCGGAAGGTAGTACACCCGGGGCGAGGTCCCCAGGTCTTCGCGCAGGCGGTAGGACGGGTTGCTGGCCAGGGCGCGGCTGACATTGGATTCGGGGTCGGCCAGGTCGCCGAAGATGCGGGCTCCGACCGGGCAGGCCACCACGCAGGCGGGTGTGGCGATCGGGTCTTCACCCGGGGTCAGGCCGAGCGACAAGCCCGCGATCGATCCGGTGCACAGCAGAACGAGCATTTCTCCACCACCCCCCGAGGCCGGCGTGTCGACCTCCGGCTCGCCCCAGCGAGGCACGGCCGGGTTGGCGCCGGTGAAGTTCTCCCAGTTGAAAGCCCTGGCGCCGTACGGGCAGGCCACCTGGCAGTAGCGGCAGCCGATGCAGCGGTCGTAGTCCATCATCACGATCCCGTCCGCCCGTCGGGTGGAGGCCTTCACCGGGCAGACTTCGACGCACGGGGCGTTCTCGCAGTGCATGCAGGGGCGCGGCAGGTAGACCGGTTCCCCGGACAGCTCGCCGCTGCGCACGACGATGTTCCAATCGGTCCCGGGGGCGATATCGTTGTGGGCCCGGCAGGCCTGGCTGCAGTAACCGCAGCCGGTGCACCTGGCCTGATCGATCACCATGGCCCACTTGTGCGGGCTGTCGCCGACCGCTTCGGAGGCCGAGGCCCGCGAGGCGGCGCGCAGCCCCGCCACCGCAGCCGCCCCGGCGCCGGCGGCCTTCAGGAAGGAGCGTCGTCCGATCGGCTTTGACGTCATCGCCCCTGCTCCTCATCGTCACGGCGGATCCGGTTGTAGAACCGCTCGAGCCAGGGGGCCAGGATCATCCCCGAGGCCATCCCCACCAGACCCGACAGCGCGGCGAAGCCGACCGGGCTGACCGGCGCCGGCTCGGCGCTCACCAGCAGGGCATCCATCCCGCCCGGCAACTCGACCGACGACGCCGCCGGCGTCGGGGTCGGGCGATCCGGGTGGACTTCAACCGGGTCGTGCATCTGGTAGGCGTGGCAGGCGTTGCAGGTGCTCAAGCGTACGTCGAAGCTGTGGTCGCGCACCGCATGGCCTTCGCCGGTGGCGGCATCCGTCGGTCCCAGGTGGCAATCGGCGCAGGTCAGACCGACCTCGCTGTGGGCCGAGTGAGCGAAGTTCGAAGCCCGCTCCCGATGACACGAAGCGCACAGGGCCGAACCGTCCTGGTCGGCCTCGGTGCCCTTGAGCGTCGGTGGCGTGAGGGTCGTGGCAGGCCAGGCAAGCCAGGTTGACTTCACGATGCTTGCTGACCTGCCACTCGAACAAAGTCTCGTTGTGGCAGGAACCGCACAGCCGTCCCGAGTTGTCGGCCGGCATGGGCTCATTGGGATGGTCGGCCGGCGCCGGAGAATGGCAGGCTTCGCAGGCGACGCCCTCGGCCACGAACGTGTCGGCGATCGGGTCGTAGCCGGTGGTGTGGCAGGCCAGGCACTCTTTTGGCTCGCCGCGGCAGCCCAGTCGGCCAGGTACGCCTCCGACTCGGCCGCCTTGCCGTGCGAGCCGTCGGCCCAGGCATTGTGCGTGTCGCCGTGGCACGCCTGGCAGGTGCAGCTCACCGGCCGGAGCCGGCGCGGCGGCAGGCTGTGCGGTGGCGACCGCGGCGGTCAGCAGCATGAACGGAATGGCGAAGGCCAGGCCGATCAGGCCCCGCACGGGACCAGCGCTTCATCGGGGTCATCCTCCTGTTCGAGCCGATCACAGTCGCACCGGCGCGCTGAGAAACACGTCGCAACCCAGGCAGCTCTCGGGAAGCAGACCGGTCAGTTCGCGGAACACCTGCCAGCAGGCCACCTGCGGTCGTCCGTAGGCCGCGCAGCCCGGCCGCGTCCTGCGGGCAGTCCATCGTCTCCCAGCAACGGATCTCAGCCGGCGCCGCGCCGATCCCCAGGGGGATCGGGCGGGCGTGCTCGGCCTGCGACTTGCCAGCGGCGATCCAGACCGCGCAGGCCCCAGGCGGCGAGGCCCGTGAGCAGCAGGGGCAAGCCAAATCGCACACCGAGGCCCAGGACGACCGCCAGCAGGGCGTTCAGATCCAGATCGCCATCGATATCCCTCACCTTCTGGCAGTTCGACGGGCACCGATCCAGGTCCCGACCGCCAGCAATCCGGCGACGGGCAGGACGATCCTGATGGCTGTGAGCCAGAGAAAGGTCAGCAGGCCGTCCATGGGTTCCTCCTTCCGTCTTTCCTTCCACTTCCACAGTAAGAAACGCCGCCCCGACGGGCAATCCGGCGTGCACACCAACTTGGAGGGCCCTGCGCACCCCATGCCTGAGGTCCAGATGGGTAAATCGACCGTGGGCCAGCCCGAGAGGCTTGGGGAAAACACCCCATCCCGGTGGATCCTTGCCAGGCCTGGGGAGGTTGCCCCAGGCGAGGGCTTGGATGAGGACGGATGACCGCGGGATCGTCACGCGTGTCGTGCCCGGCGTCGGCCGGGTGTTGAGGATCGGGTCTTCAGGTGTTCCTTTGGGGAGCCGTCGAGAACCGGCGCGGCGTACGGATTGCCCTGTCGCCGGCCAGCCCGCCGGAGCGCCACGAACGAACGCAAGGCGCGTTCCCGATGGACCGCGAGTTGAATTCTCCGCTGCCTCGATGATCAGGCTTTGATGATCCCCTTGCGGATGGCGTACTTGACCAGCTCGGTGCGCGAATGCAGGTTGAGTTTGCGCATGATGTTCTCGCGGTGGCGGGCGACGGTCTTGGGGCTGATCGACAGGGTCTCGCCGATCTCGGCGTTGCTCGCCCCGTCGGCCAGATGCCCCAGCACTTCCTGTTCGCGCTCGGTCAGCCCGTCGCGGCTGTGCGGCCGCTGCGCCGGGGGATCCTGGGTCAGGTAGTCTTTGACCAGGAGCTTGGCCAGCGACGGGTACAGGTAGACCTCGCCGGCGGCGGCGGCCCGCAGGGCCGTGAGCAACTCGTCGGGGGCGGCCCGCTTGGGCACGTAGCCGCTGGCGCCGGCCGCCAGCATCTTGAAGAAGTACTCCTCGTCTTCGTGGATCGTCAGCGCCACGACCGCCGTCTCCGGGAAGCGGCGCTTGATCTCGGTGGTGGCCTCGATCCCCGAAAGATCGGGCAGGCCGATGTCCATCAGCACGAGATCCGGCTGTTCGTGAGCGATCACCTGCCAGCGCCTCCCGCGGCGCTGCCGGCCTCGCCGACGATCTCGAAGTCGGCCTCCGATTCCAGCAGCATGCGCAGACCGGTGCGGACCACGGCGTGGTCATCCACCAGCAGCAGACGGCTCGTCATGGCCCACCTCCTCTGCTCTTCCGCGTAGGGGAACGACACGTCGACCTGGGTCCCTTCCCCCGGCCGCGATCGCACGCTGCAGTCGGCCCCCGAACAGCGTGCGCGCGCTCCTCCATCCCCAGCAGCCCCAGGCCGGTCGATCGCGGCCGATCGGTCGCGGGTCGAAGCCGCGGCCGTCGTCGGACACCTGCAGGTCGATCCCGGCCTCGCCGAACCGCAGGACGACCCGGGCGCTGGTCGGCGTGGGCGTGGCGAACCACGTTGGTCAGCGCCTCCTGGGCGATGCGAAACAGAGCGGTGTTGACCGCTGCCGACAAGGAACGGGGCTCGCCCGAACACTTCCACCGTGATCTGACAGCTCCGTCCGACTCTGCACCTCCCCGGCGTACCAGCGCAGCGCCGCCGGCAAGCCCGAGATCGTCCAGGTGGGAAGGCCGCAGGTCGGCGATCAGCCGCTGCAGTTCATTGAGCGATCGGTCGACCAGTCCTTCGAGTTCGCGCAGTCGGCGCAAGGCTTTGGGCCGATCCGATTCGAGCGCAGGCTCTGCACCGAACGCATTCCCATCCCGATGGCCGTCAGCGACTGGCCGGTCTCATCGTGGAGCTCGCGGGCGATGCGCTGACGTTCCGCCTCCTGGGCGCCGACCACCCGGCGGTAGAGCTCGCCGCGCAACGCCTCGCGGCGCTGGGCCTCGCGCAGTTGCTGCGCCTGCAGGTCGGAGATCTGTCGGCGCCGTTCGACCTCGAACGAACGCAGGAAGCGAATCACGAACACCGAGGCGGTCACCGCCGCCGCGCCTCGCAGCAGCTGTACCGGGAAACCGAACCAGCGCAGGAACGACGTCCTGGTTCACCACGTGGGAAGGCGGTAAGGCGCTGGCCTCGGTGAAGATCTGACCGACCAGGCCATACCAGGCGAAAGCCACCGCCGCCCACAGCGAATCCCGGCCGAACTGCGCCATCCCGGCCCGCCGGAACCGCCGTTGCTGCTCCACCAGGCCGGCGAAGGCCAGCAACGATCCGGGAATGGCCAGGCTGTAGCGGGTCCAGACGTCGGCCACCGGGATCTGGCTCTCCCCCATCCCGTAGCGGCCGCGCAGGCTGAGCAGACCAAATCCCCAGACAGCCGCCAACACCAGGGGCACCAGCAGGCTCAGCCGTTGGAGGCGTTCATCCGGGGCGATCAGCGATGCGCCGAAGGCTCCCAGCGAGAGGAAGGAAAAAGCCAGCAGGGCCAGGCGCAGCGCCTGCCATCCGGCCCAGGCCTCCTGCTGGAGGGGCAACACCTCCAGCAGCGCCCACATCTCGATCCATTCGTTCATCCCGTGGAGGAAACCGAACGCCGCCAGCGGGCGCAGCGAATGCCGCAGGCGCGCTTCCGTTCCGCGACCGCGCTCCAGCAGGATGGCCAGACCCATGCTGAAGAAGGCCAGGCCGTACCAGAAGAAGACGTAGGCCAGGGTTCGGGAATCCATCTCGCTTCCGGATCCAGTGTAGCCAAGCCCTGGCGTGGCCGCAAAGGTAGGCAGGCGGCCGAATCTGGATAGATGTCACCGAAATTGAAGGGACGGGCGGGGAGAGAGCGAGATCAGGTGCGAAGAGCGGTGCCGCAGCGGCGGCAGAAGCGATCGCTGGCGGTCGCCTGAGCTCCGCAGTTGTGGCAGAACACCGGGGAGGCGTCGACCTCTTGGTCGGCGCCGGGTCGAGGAGTCGACGGGCGGTGGCGCGGCCTCGGCCGCCGCTCTTCCTTGCGGGAGCGCAGAAAGTACACAACCCCCGCTGCAATCAGGCCGATGCCACCCACCAGCAGCAGGTAGGGCACCGCCCGGCTGAGGTCGAGACCGCCGCCGATCTCTACCTCGGGTGTGGCCAGGGCCGGCGGGGCGCCGACCTCGGCCGAGAGTTCGGGCGTGGTCTTCCGGTAGTTGAACGACACTTCGGGGCGATCCTCCGCCCCGATCGGTCCGATGGCGACGTTGTGATACACCAGGCCCCGGGGGTCGCTGGTGCGAGTTGAAGCCGCCGGCGTGACCTCCATCGAGTCCGCGCCGAAAGGCTGCTGGACCTCGAACCAGAACGCCTCGGCCGCCACCCCGCCGGGCCAGGCGTAGGCGAAGTCGCGCTGATCGCCCTGGCTCCCGAGGCTGGCGTAGTACTCGATCTGGACCTCGCGGCCGGGACTCTGAATCACAACCGTATCGACCTCGGCGCCGTCCACCCGTTCATAGTCGGCGTTGAGGAGTTGGCCCGAGTCGTCGCGGTAAGCGACCGCCGTCAGTGTGGGAGCGTCGGCCGGCACGCGCAGACTGACCGCTGCCGGAAGAGGCTGGTCGGTCGGGAGGATCAGCTTGTAGATGATCAAGACGTCGGGGCGATCGAATTCGGGCCACAGGGAGACCGTAAGCGACTCGGCCCGGACCCCGCCTTGCGCCGATGCCGCCGGCGCCAGGGTCAGGAACAACGACACCAGCAACAAGGTGGCGACGAGGCGGCGGGAGCGAGGCTGAAGGTTCATGGAAGAGGCCTGCGAAGGGTAGAGAGGTCTAGCCCGGCGTCGATCGCCGATAGTAGACCACCAGGACAATCACCAGCACGGCCAGCGCGCCCACCAGCAGCGCCAGGGTGGCGGTCGACCCGAGCGGCCCGGCCGCAGCGGGGATCGGCGTCGCCGCCGCAGCCGGCTCAAGCGTGAGCAGGTAGGCGGTGACGTCGGCGATCGCCTGATCGCTCAGCGGCCCACCCGCCGAAGCGACCCAGGCGGGCATGGTGGTGCCATCGATCCCGCTGCGCACCACCTGCTGGATGTACGTTTCCGGGTCGGTGGATGGCCACGCCTTCGCCAGGGGCACACCGAAGCGACCCTGGCCCCGGTCGCCGTGGCACATCACACAGTTTCCCTGATAGACCGCCGCGCCGTTCGACGGGTCGCCTTCGACATCGGGGAGCGATGCGATCGGGGGTGCATCGTAGGTGGGCAGGGGCGTGATCGGCTGGGTGCCGCCGAAGATCCCGACAATGTAGGCCGCGACGTCGTGGATGTCTTGCTCTGACAAGGGTCCGCCCTGCGCCTGCCCCCAGGCCGGCATCAGACTGCCGGGGATTCCCTGGGCCACCACGGAGCGGATCTCGGTGGCCGGGTCGATCCCAGGGAACGCTTCGAGGCTGGCCCCGATCCGGCCCTGTCCTTCGACGCCATGGCAGACGGCGCAGTTCTCGACATACAGTTCACCGCCGCGGACCGGATCGCCTTCTCCCCCCTGGGCCAGGGCGACCTGCACCGAGGTCAGAAGCAGGGAGGCCAGGACGACTGGGAGCAGGGTTCGGGGGCGCATCATCCCTCGTTGGGGCGAAGCATGCCTCGCCCTACCGGAACGTCAACATGTACGCGATCAGATCGGAGGCATCCTGCGGCGTCAACCGATCCCCGAAGTTGACCGGCATCAGCGCCGGGTCGTAGCCGGACACCACATAGGCGCGGGGCGCCACGATCGACTCCAACAGGTACTGCTCGGCGGTTGCTGCCTGGCCGGCGTAGCCAGCCTCGCTGATGCGCTGTGCGGCGCGCTCTCCGATGCCGACGGCGCCGTCGCCGGCGGCCCAGGCCGGGCCGACGAGCGAAAGAAGGTGACAGGCGCTGCAACCGAGCGTACCTTCCGCCAGGATCTTGCCGTTCTGGGAATCTCCGGCGGGCAGGGCCAGCGTAATGTCGGCGCCGACGGCCTCGCCCGGCGGAAGCGGCGGGATGGCGGCGGCTTCGGCCAGGGCCCGGTCTTCCCAGTTCATGATGAAAGCCACCAGGGCGTTCACCTGGTCGTCGCGCAACGGGCCGCCGAATTCCTCGCCCCAGGTCGGCATCCGCTGCGGGTAGGAGGTGCCCGCACTCGGGACCGGCCGGCCGGCGGCGATCGTGCCTCGGACAAAGTCTTCGACGGTGCCGGTGTACCCGGCCGCCTGCAGCCGGGAACCGTCGAACAGCTCGGCGCTGAAAAGCGCCGGGGCCAGCGGGGTCCCTTTGCCCTGCGGCCCGTGGCACGAGCGGCAGCGGCTCTCGAACTCGAGCCCCCCGGCCTCCACCGCACGAGCCGCGTAGGCCAGCTTTGCGGTTTCCATCCGGTCGAGCTCGTTGACCGCCACATACAGCAGCCCGCCGACGAGGGCGAGCATGGCCAGAGTCCCCAGCGCGATATTGGCCTTCATGCCTCAGCCTCCGTCGTAGGCGCTTTCGCGATGGAGGTAGACCGATTGGCTGAACTCATACGGTGAGCCGTCGGCATTGGTCCATACGACGCGCAAGGTGACCTTCTTCAAGCCGGTCTGCCAGTCTTCTACGATCATGATCCCTTCCACCCCGCTGCGCTCGGGGCTCTCAGCACCGGTCAGTTCCTCGTCGAACAGATGCAGGAGTTCGCGCAGGGTCGGCGTGGGCGCGACGGCCCAGGCGTTGGCCTGGTAGGTACCGAAGTCGAGCTCCGCCCAGTCGGCCTCCCGCAAAGGACCCGGGTGAGTCTGCGGCAACAGGGCGGCCACGGCCTCCTGGTCGGGCGACGAGGTCACCAGGTACCAGGGCGAACCCATGAAAGACAGCACCGCCAGGGCCGCCACCGATATCGCCGCGGCCGACAGGCCGATGCGTCGGTCGCCGTAGCGGCGGCTCGGGCCGACTTCGAAGTACGGGAGCATCAGGATCATTCCGACCAGACCGGTGGGGATGACGATGCCCCACAGCACTTTGTCGCCGATCTTGAGCATCCCCTGCAGCCACAGGAAGTACCACGGTGAGGTGATGTGCAGCGGGGTGATCAGCGAGTCGGCGTGGGCCTCCAGCGGAGGAGCGTCGTAGAGGAAGGCGGTCAGCACCAGCATCAACCCGGTCAGCCCCGTGACATAGAACAGCTCGCGGGTCAGAATCTTGGGCATGAAGTAGGTGCGGGACTCCATCGGCACGCGCTTGGCCGTGTCTTCTCCAACCGCTTCCGCCTCCGGCGGGAGGCTATGCCCGTGGATGACCACCTTGTAGTAGTGAATGCTGAGCGCCACCACTCCGACCGCCGGCAGCAGCACAACATGCAACAGGTAGAAGCGGAGCAACCCGCCGGCGCCGAACTCGGGCGCTCCCCGCACCAGCAGGTTCAGGGTTTGACCGACAACCTCCGGCGGCGCGGCCTCGACCATCGAGGCCCCGATCGTCACCGCCCACAGGCTGAGCTGGTCCCACGGCAACAGGTATCCGGAAAAGGACAGGATCAGAGTTACGAAGAGCAGCACGATCCCCGTCGCCCAGGTGAACTGACGCGGCTTCTTGTAAGAGCCGGTGACGTAGGTGCGCAACATGTGCAGGGCCACCACGGCCACCATCGCCTCGGCCCCCAGCTTGTGCAGATCGCGCATCAGATCGCCGAAAGGCACATTGCTCAGAATGTTGCGCATGTTGTCGTAGGCGACCAGCGGCGACGGGGTGTAGAAGATCATCAGGTAGATCCCGGTGATGATCTCGAAGACGAAGAAATAGGTCGACAGCCAGCCCAGGCGGAAGGTCGGGTAGAAACCGTCCATCAGCTGGTGGTAGAAGGTCGGCTTGATGTGGAACCAGAAGCTCTCCGAGTGCGGCTTGAGCCGCGGGTTGGGGCGGCCGACCGGGTCGTCGCGCAACAGCATGCGCAGGTCGGTGGTGTTCATCCCGGTGGTGATCCGGGTGACCACGTCTTCGGTCTTGTCGCGGACGGCGGTCTTCAGACCTTTGGCCTTGACCTCGTCCAGGAAGGGGATGTAGAGACGAAAGATGGCCATGATGCCCCTCGCCTAGAGACCGCCGCCGGGCCGCGTGTTGGGGGCCCCGACGATCTTGCGGCCGGTGTCGACCCGCAGCGCCGCGACCTCGGGCGTCAGCGGGATGGCGCTGCCGTCGCGCCCGCCCAGCACCGGTTCGGTGCGGGCGATCACGCTCCCGGCGGCATCCACCGCCTCCACCACGAACACGTCCAGGTTGCGGTTGGCCGGGCCGTCGATGCGGGCAGTGGACTTCAGATACTTCGAGCCGTGGCAGGGGCACTCGAAGCGGTCCTGGGTGTCCACCCACTTGTACAGACAACCCAGATGGACGCAGACCATGTAGATCGCTTTGATGCCCTGCTGTTCCCGGTAGTCGGCCGGCTGCCGTTCGTCGCCCACCGTTCCCGGGCCCAGGTTGACCAGCCAGAAACGACCGTCGGGGTAGGCCACCGGATCGCTGTCGGGGGAGGGCAGTTCGCCGACGGGCACCGTCACCACACCCCCGAATTCCCCTTCTCGGAAGCGAGGCAGGGCAAACCAGATCGTCGCTCCGGTCCCGCCGGCGACGGCCACCGCCATCGAGATCCCCCACAGGTAATACAGAAACTCCCGGCGGGAGAGGGGTAGCGACGTGCTCTCCCCGACCGGGAAGGCGGCTTGCGCTTCCGTCATCGTTCCTGCCTCCGAATGGGCATGCCGACGAAAACCCCCCGACTCACCTAGATCCCAGGGGGCGGCGGATTCGTATCATACTTCACCGGTCAAGTCAATCGAGCGCACCTTTCCCTCGCTTCGAGTGGTCCCCCGCGACGCTCCGGCCGGTCGCCCCCCGCCGCGTATAATCCTCCCGATGCCCGCCGCCCTCCCGCCGCCGGTCGTGGTAGAAAGCGACGATCAACTCAGGCGAATGGCCGACGACTTGCGCCGGACGCGCCGCCTGGCGATCGACACCGAGTCGAACAGCCTGCACGCATACCGGGAACGGGTCTGCCTGATTCAGTTGTCCACCGACGCGGGCGACTATCTGATCGATCCGCTGGCGCTGACCGAGGTGGCACCGCTGGGGCCGCTGCTGGCCGACCCGCGCATCGAGACCGTGTTCCACGCCGCCGAATACGATCTGATCTGCTTGTGGCGCGACTTCCGGTTTCGGGTGGCCCATCTGTTCGATACTCGCGTGGCGGCCCGCACCCTGGGCTGGCCCCGCACCGGGCTGGGCGACATCCTCGAGCAGACCTTCGGCGTCCGGGTTGACAAACGTCACCAGCGGGCCGACTGGGGGCGCCGCCCCCTCCCCCCGCATCTGCTCGATTACGCTCGCCTCGACACGCACTACCTGCTCCCGTTGCGCGACCGGCTGGCGGACGAACTGGAGGCCGCCGGGCGGACGGCCGAGGCCGCCGAGGAGTTCGAACGACTGACCCTGGCTGCGGTCGCCCCCGGCTCTCCCGACGACGAGGAGCCTTTCTGGCGGATCACCCACGCCCGCCGCCTGGCCGGGGCCCAGGCCGCGGTGTTGCGCGAGCTCCACGCGATGCGGGAGGCGGAGGCCGAACGACGAGATTGCCCTCCGTTCAAGGTGATGAGCGACGCCGCGTTGATGGCCATCGCCAAGGCCTCACCTCGAAGTCGGAAGGCCCTCGACCAGGTCCAGGAAGTCCCGGCCCGGCCGCTCACCCGCTACGCCGAGCCGATCCTGACTGCGGTGCGCCGCGGCCTGGACGCGCCGCCCCCCCGCGGCCACCGGCCCGCGACCACGATGAGATTTCTCAGCTCCGTTTCCAGCGCCTGCGCGATTGGCGGCGAACGACGGCCGCGGCCCGCGGGGTCGAATCCGACGTCATCCTGCCACGCGAAACAGTGTGGGAGATCGCCCGCACGAATCCCGAGACCCCCGACGCGCTGCGGCGGCTGATGGGCCCACTGCAAAGCCGCTTTTCCGAGTACGGCAGCGCCATTCTGGCGGCCCTCGGCGATTCCCGACCCCGGCCCGGACGCGGCAAGTGAAACTCACCTTTCACGGCGCCGCCCAGACGGTGACCGGCTCCCGGCATCTGATCAGCCTCAACGGTGTTCGGCTGCTTCTTGATTGCGGGCTGTTTCAGGGGCGTCGGCGCGAGACCTACGACCGGAACCTGCAATTCGGCTTCGAGCCCTCTGGAGTCGATGCAGCGGTCCTGTCACACGCCCACCTCGACCACTGCGGCAACCTCCCCAACCTGGTGCGCCAGGACTTCGCCGGCCCGATCTACGCCACTCCGGCCACCGCCCAGGTGTCGGAGCTCTTGCTGCAGGACTCAGCCAAGATCCAGGAATTCGACGCGGCCTACGTCAACAAGCGGCGCCGGCGCAAGGGCGAAGAGCCGATCGAGCCGCTGTACAGCCTGCGCCATGCCGTCGAGGCGGCGCGCCGCTTCCGGCCGCAAACCCTCGGAACTCCGTTCGAACCTGTGCCAGGTGCGCGGGCGACCCTGGTCGAAGCCGGTCACATCCTCGGCTCGGCCGGTGTGGTGGTCGACCTGGAGGAGCGGGGGCGGAAACTCCGGCTGATGTTCTCGGGGGATATCGGCCGGCCCGGCACTCCGCTGCTGCGTGATCCGGTGCTCCCGCAAGAGGTCGACGTTCTGCTGATGGAATGCACCTACGGGGATCGCGAGCACGAATCCTTCGAAAACGCCTACACGGTCTGTCTGGAGCTCTTCCGGCGCACCGCCGAGCGCGGCGGCCGGGTGATCGTGCCGGCCTTTTCCGTGGGGCGCACCCAGGCCATCGTCTACTTCATCCACCAGATGATCGATCGGGGCGAACTCCCCCGCCTGCCCGTGTTCGTAGACAGCCCGCTGGCCACCAACGTGACCGAGGTCTTCCGCCGTCACGCCGACGAGTTCGACCGGGAGACGCGCGCCTTCCTCGATCGGGATCCCCACGGCGGCGCCTTCGGCTTCGACCTGCTGCAATACACGCGCTCGGTCGACCAGAGCAAGGCGATCAACGAGATGCGCGGGCCTCTGATCGTGATCGCCGGCTCGGGCATGGTTGAGAGCGGACGGGTGCTGCATCACCTCAAACGGTCGATCGACGACCCGCGCAACGCAGTCCTGCTCACGTCGTGGATGGCCCCCCACACGCTCGGCCGGCGGTTGCTGGAGGGCCAATCGCCGGTGCGGATCTACGGCGAGGAGTACAAGGTGCGTGCGGAAGTGACCTCGGTCCACGGTTTGTCGGCTCACGCCGGCCAGGATTTCCTGGTGCAGTATGCCCGGGCGGCGGGCTCGCGCCTTTCCCGGGTGATCCTGGTCCACGGGGAGCAGGCGCCGGCAACGGCGCTCCGGGAGCGCCTGACCGACTCCGGCGTGAAGGAAGTCTTGTATCCCGCGTACGGCGACGAGTTGGACCTGTAGCCCTTGGCGCCGGAGCGATTCTCGACGAGGCCCGGGTGACGGCATACGGTTGGGAGCCTCCGCCTCTGCCTCCCGAGGTTCTCGAGAAGGCGATCGAGGTCGCCCGGCAGTACGATCCCCGGGCGCGGGGCTGGCCGACGCTGGCCTGGCTGTTCCGGCTGTACCGGGCCCTGGCCGTCGGCAGGCTGCGCATTCTCGGCAGGGAGCGCCTTGTGCCGGGCCCGCGCATCGTGGCCTGCAACCACGCCCGGGTGAGCGATGTCTTCCTGATGAGCCTCGTCATCGGCCGATTCCACGCGCTGGCCCAGGTCGAGAGCTTCACCCTTCGCTGGCTGGGTCCACTGCTGGCCCGCTCCGGGATGATCCCGGTCATCCCGGGAAGAGGCCGCGAGGCGCTGGCGCAGGCCGAGGCCCTGCTTCGTGGGGGCGAGACGATCCTGATCTATCCCGAGGGCCGCCTGAGCCACGGCGGGCCGATGACACGCGGCAAGACCGGCGCGGCGCGCCTGTCGCTGGCGACCGGCGCGCCGATCCAGCCGGTAGCGGTCCACGTCAACTCGAAACACGTGCGCACCGTCCATGGAAACTTCTACGGACGACCGACCATCGGCATGTGGCAGGTGGGGGGTCCGACGACGATCGTGGTCGGCCAGGCCTGGCATCCCTTCCCTCCCGGAACCCCGGTGGGTGTGACCGATGCGCGCCAGGCAACCGACGAAATCGTCGAACGTGTTGAGGCGCTGCTGGTGCAGGCCCGCCAGACGGGCGAATGATGCGCCTGGCCCTGGTCTGCCAGTCGTACCCGCCGATGGTCAGCGGGATCTCGACCGCCGTACGCTCCCTGGCGGAGGGACTGGCGGGTCGCGGCCACCACGTGATGGTCCTGACCGCCAGCGATCGCGGTCAGGCCTACCAGGAGGACCGCGGCGGTGTCCGGCTGGTGCGGTTGACCTCGCTGCCCACTCCGGCTCGGCGTGGGCAGCGGTGGTCGTGGTGGCCCCACGATGAGATCGAGGAGAATCTCGACGGCCTTCGGCCGGACGTGATTCATCTCCACGACCCGGTGCTGGGCGGCCTGGTGATCCCTGGATACGCCGATCAGAATCGGATCCCCCTGGCGCTCACCGCTCACGCCCTGCCCTGGTATGTGTCGGCCCAGGTACCCGATCTTCCCGGGCTCCGCCCGATCGTCGAGGCGGCGCTGTGGGCCTACGCTTCCGAGCTGCTCGATCGGTGCCAGGCCGTAGTGGCGCCCAGTCGGTACACCGCTCGGCTGGTGGACACCCATGGCGGCCCCGGAGCTGTCGTGATCAGCAACGGGGTCAATCTGGATCGCTTCCACCCGGGTCCTTTGCCGGCTGCGGTCCGCCTGGCCCTGGTCGAGCGGCTCGGCCTGGACCCGGTCAGGCCGGTGATCCTGCACGTCGGACGCATCGACCGCGAAAAGAACGTAGATGATGTGGTGCGGGCCGCCGCCATCGCCATGGCCTCGGTCGACTCGCAGTTGGTGGTGGCCGGCGACGGCAACCGCCAGGAAGACGTCGAGCGGCTGGCAGTCGAACTGGGAATCGGCCCGCGCAGCCGTTTCCTGGGCTTCGTCACCCCCGACGGAGACCTGCCCGTCCTGTACCGAATGGCCGCGGTGTTCGTGATCGCCTCGGTGTTGGAATCGGAAGGCCTGGTTGTGCTGGAGGCGGCCGCCAGCGGGGTCCCGGTGGTGGCAGCCGACGCAACCTCGATGCCGGAGCTGGTGGGTGACCCTGGCTGCGGCTACCTGACCCCGCCCGGCGACGTCCGCGGCATGGCCCGTCGCATCCGCCAGGTGCTGCGCGATCCGGCAGCCGCAGCGGCGCTGGGTCAGGCAGGGGTCGGCATGGCGCGCCAACACTCGCTGCCGCTGACCCTGGACCGGCACGAAGCCCTCTACCAGAGTCTGGTCTTGGCGGGTGCGAGCTAGATCGGACGGCCGGCCCTTCGATTGACACCCGGAGCAGGCAGAACGAGAATCCGGGTCCTCCCCCAGCCGCCACACCGAGGAGAAACATGAACCGACAGGTGGTCTTCTCCGGATTGGTCGGCCTGCTGCTTGCCGCCTGCGTCCCTGCCGTCTCGCCCGAAGTCGCCTACGACCCCGCCTCCCTGCGCTTCTCCGGCGAGCGCGCCCTGGCGATTGAGACCGACTTCGTGGCCCGCTTCCCGGATCGTGACTCCGGACAGCCGAACAACCGCGGGGCGGCCCAGTGGCTGATCGAGAACGTCGGCCGGTTCGGGTTGGATTGTTCCCTCGACTCCTGGTCGTTCGTCAACTACTCGCAAGAAATCCCGTTGCACAACGCAGTCTGCTTCCTGCCGGGCGACTCGGATCAGGAGATCGTGCTCACCGCGCACCACGACCAGGCGCCGACCACGACTTTCGGCGCCGACAACGACGGCTCCGGAGTGGCGATCCTGGTGCAACTGGCGAAGACCTTCGCCGAGGCAAGGACTCGCCCGCACACGTTGGTCTTCCTGTTCGCCGACGCCGAGGAATTCGGCAACGCCGGGACCCGCCGCTACCTCGACACCCATCCCGATCCCGGCCGCATCATGGCCGCCCTGTCGCTCGACAACGTCGGCAAGCGCTGGTACGTCGGACTCGACATGGATCCGCGCGGCTGGTTCCGCGGCTACGGCGCACTTTGGCTCCAGCGCACCGCCCAGGTGGCCGCCCGGGCCGCCGAAGACTTGTGGGTGCCGGTCATCCGGCCGGCGCCGTTCCAGGCGCTCGAGCAGGCAGTCCCGATCGCCTTCATGGACGAGGGTCCCTTCGTGGCGGCCGGCATCCCTTCCTTCGGATTCGCCGGGATCTGCGATCCTGCCTTCGCCCAGACCTGCTACGACACCTATCACACCCCGGCCGACACGATCGACACCCAGTCCAGTGCAACCCTGGAGCAAGTCGGCCGCGCCACCGAAGCGCTGGTGCGACAGTTGATGGCGATGGAGACGCTGCCACAGGAGTCGGGGCCGTTTCTGTACTTCGAAGAGTTGGCCTCGGTCTTGCGCGGGGTTCCGCTGACAGTGCTCTTCCTGGCCCCTGTTGCCTTGTTCCTCCTGGCAGCCTGGCAACCCAGCCCGGGCGCCAGGCGGGTCGCGTGGCGAAAAGCCCTGCCGCACTATCTGAGCCTGTTCGTGCCGATCGTCCTCTCGGTCGGGCTGCTGTATCTGCTGGTATCGGTCGGGCTGTTCCAGAAGTTCGACTCTTACTTCGCCACCACAAAAGACCCGGCCTGGACCAGCCCGCGCTGGCCGGGCATCGGGGTCTGGCTCGTCGGCCTGGCACTCCTGTTGCTGGCCGGTCGGCGCCTGAGCCGCCGCTTCAAAGCGCCCCCCTACAACGCCACCCGCAGCCTGGCTTTCCTGACGATCGGCCTGGCCTCGCTTTTCATCGTGGCCACCAATCCGTTCTCGCTGCTGTTCGCGCTGCCCTGTTTCCTGTGGCTTCTGCTCCGCGGCCGGCGCGGGTCCGGCGCCTGGCTGGACGTGCTGTGTTTCCTCCTGGGCGGTCTCCTGGTGTACGTGTTGATCTACTTCTTCGGATTCGTAATCCTGCGAATCGGACTGTTTTCGCTGTGGTACCTGCTGATGATGTTCGCCATCCCCATGATCAGTCCGCTCGGCGCTTCCGCCATCGCCGCCATCCTGGCCGGCGGGCTTTCGCTGGTCGTCCGACCCGCCGGAGAGGGTCGCACATGAACCGGCACCTCGGAGAACGATCGGGATGGGTCGCCACCTTCTCGATCGTCGCCGTCGATCCCCTGTCCGGGCAAGTCGGCGTGGCCGTCCAATCGAAATACCTGGCGGTGGGCGCTGTGGTCCCCTGGGCGCGCGCCGGGGTCGGGGCGGTGGCCACCCAGGCCCTGGGCCTGGCGCGCTATGGCAGCGACATCCTCGATCGACTGGCGGCGGGGGCGGGCCCGGTGGAAGGGCTGAACGCGGCGCTGCAGGGGGACTCGCTGGCCGACCAGCGCCAGCTCGGCGTGGTCGCCGCCGACGGTCGGTCGGCCCAGCACACCGGCTCGCGCTGCCTCGATTGGGCCGGCGGTCGCTGCGCCGATGGATACGCGGCCCAGGGCAACATCCTGGCCGGCCCCGTGGTCGTCGATGCAATGGTCCGGGCTTTTCGGGATGCGAACGGGGTGCTGGCCGAGCGCCTGGTAGCGGCGCTTGCCTCCGGCCAGGCCGCCGGCGGAGACAGGCGCGGCCAGCAGTCCGCCGCCGTCCTGGTGGAGCAGGCCGGGTACCGCGACCTGAGCAGCGAAGGCATCGATACCGTGGTCGATGTGCGCGTCGACGACCACCCGGATCCGATCACCGAACTGGATCGAATCCTCGGCCTCCGGCTTCGTCAGGAGGTCTCGTCCCGCGCCATGCGCTTCTACAACTCGCGCGACTACGCCCGGGCGGTCGACGTGATGGCGGAGGGCGCCTCCCGCTACCCGGAGAGTCCCGAGCTGCTATACAACCTGGCCTGCTTCGAAAGCCTGTCCGCGAGATCGGCCGACAGCCTGGACCACCTTCGGCAGGCCATCGCGCTCGACGCTTCGTTTCGCGAGCTGGCCGCGCGCGACACCGATTTCGACCCGATCCGCTCGGATCCCGCCTTTCAGGCTGCGGTCAGCCCATAGCCATGGCGACGGCGCGCCGAGTTGTCCGGCTGGCAATGCACGGAGCACTTCCGTCGGAAATCCCGCGCCCCGTTCTGGAGCTGGGATCGAGCGCGCCCGCTGCGCCGCCCCGCAGGTGGCTTTCCGCTACGCCCGGCCCATCCCGCATGCAGATACGGCTCGATTCCTGGCCGACCAGATTTCCCTGGGCGACATTCCCCCGACTTTCGGCCCGAGCCGGCCGGTTGGTATAATCGCTTCGCCCCGCGGAGAGGTGCCAGAGTGGATGAATGGGGCGGTCTCGAAAACCGTTGTGGCCCGCAAGGGCCACCGTGGGTTCGAATCCCACCCTCTCCGCCTCCGTCACGAACCCTGAAATCAGAGGCGCGGCCCTGCAGGCCGCGCCTCGTGATTCCTTCACCTCTTCCCCGAAGACCCTAGGGAACCGGCATCGCCTCCAGTTCGTCGACGGCCCGTTCGATCACGCTGAAGCCCTTCTCCCAGAACGATCGCTGGCGCACGTCGATCCCGGCCTTCTCCAGGATCCCCATCGGGCTGTCGGAGCCCCCGGCCCTGAGGATCTCCAGGTAGCGGGGTACGAAGGCTTCGCCTTCCTCCTTGTATTGTTCATACAGCGACAGCACCAGCAGTTGACCGAAGGTGTAGGCATAGACGTAGAACGGCGTGTGATAGAAGTGCGGGATCGCCAGCCACTCCGACCGGAAGTCGTCGCTCAGCTCGAGCGAATCCCCAAACTGCTCGCGCAGGGTCTCCAGGTACAGGTCGGCCAGCTCCTCGACCTCGGCACCCGCATCAACCCGCTCGTGCGCTTCCTTCTCGAAGATGGCGAAGTAGGCCTGCCGCAGGATCGTGGCGTAGTTGTCGTCGATCTGGCGAAACAGCAACGCCTGGCGGACCCCCGGGGCGACGTCGCCGGCGAGCAAGCGGTCCACCAGCAGCATCTCTCCGAAGGTTGAGGCGGTCTCCGCCAGCGGCAGGGTCGGGTCCTGGGTCAGGGCCGGATGGTGGGAAGCCAGGGTCGAATGGACCGCGTGGCCGAGTTCGTGGGCCAGGGTCGCCAGATCGCGCGGCCTCCCCTGGTAGCTCTGCAACACCCATGGCGTGAGCGCCGGTTCGATGGTGGCGCAAAAGGCCCCGGCGCGTTTCCCGGGCCGGACTTCGCCGTCGTAGTGTCGCTCGTCGAGCACCCGGCGTGCGGCGGAAGCAACCTCGGGATGAAAGGCCTCGAAGGCGGCCAGGGTTTGCCCGACCGCCCAGGGGAATTCGATCGTGGTCTGGGCCTCCCCGACCGGCGCGTACAGATCGTAACGGCGCAGGCGGTCGACCCCGACCCAGCGCGCCTTGAGGCGGAAGAAGCGCTGGAAGATGCCCACGCGCTCCCGGCAGACCTCGAGCAGGGTTTCGACCACATCGTCGGGCAGGTCGTTGGCCAGGTTTCGGGCGGCGATCGGCGATCGGTACTTGCGCAGGCCGACGGCCTCGTTCCGCCAGTCGCGCACCAACGACTGGTAGATCTGACCGAGAACCCGTTCCTCGGCCTGGTAGATGCGGAGGAGCTCGACGTAGGAGGCCCGGCGCACCTCGGGCCGCAGGTCCACCCGGTAGGCTTCGAGCTCTCCCCGGGTGAGTTCCCGTTCCTGGCCGTCGACGGACATCCGGAAGACGTAGCGATTGGTCAGCGTTTCATACAGCCCCACCAGGGCCCGCTGGCCGGTGACGTCTTTCAGATTGATCACCCGCTCTTCGGGTTCACTGAGTGTGTACGGCGCCTGCCGCCGCAGATCGAGAAGCCACTGGCGGTACGGACCGGCCCCTTCGAGCAGAATCTCGGCCCGCGGTGCGGCAAGCGTCTTCCACCACAGAGTGAAGAACAGAGTTCGATTGCCGATCTCGGCCGCCAGCTGGTCGGCGCGACCCCGTTGGGTCTGGGCCGTCGGGTCCTGGGTGTCTTCGGAGAACTTGAGCTGTGCGTAGCCGATGGTCCGGCTGGCCAGCCGCTGGAGCGTGTCGAACGATTCGAGCAGCGAACGCAGCCCCGCCGCGGTCAGTTCGTCCGTCAGCCGGGGCCGCAGGGACTCGAACTCCGCCAGCCTCGTCTCCAACATCTCGCGACCCGCCCGGTATTCCGGAGTGTCGAGCCCCGGAAACAGATCGTCCAGGCTCCAGCGTTCGAGTGCGATATCTGTCTTGGTCATGGCGCCTCACACGTTGAACTTGATATGGACCACTTCCCCGTCCGCCACGGGGTATTCCTTCCCTTCCTGGCGCAAGCTGCCTTGCGCGCGGGCCTGGGTCATCCCCCCTACGGCCAACAATGCGTCGACCGCGATCACCTCCGCCCGGATGAAACCGCGCGCCAGGTCGGAATGAACGGTATCGGCCGCCTCCAGAGCGGTGGCGCCACGACGAAGTGCCCAGGCGCGAACTTCGTCGTCGCCGATGGTGAAGAAGGTGAGCAATCCGAGCAACTCGTAAGACATCCGCAGCACCCGCTCGCGGCCGGCCTCGGCGATCCCGTATTCGGCCAGATAGCCACGGCGGTCGGCCTCGGGCAGCTGAGCGATCTCCATCTCCAGCCGGCCCTGCAATCCCAGCACGGGCACGTCGGCAGGGAGCGGCGGAAGAACGTCGCCTTCGGCCAGGTTCACAACGGCGACCAGGGGGATGCGCGATAGGAGAGCGAACCCGTTCAGGCTTCGCCGATCATCGGCCGACAGGCCGGCGGACCGCAGCGGCTGTCCCGACTCCAGCGCTGTCCGCAACCGCTCGAAGAGCGCCTGTTCCCGCTCGACCTGGGGGCGAGGCCGGGTGCCCTTCTGCCATTCCTCCGCCAGCCGCTCCAATCGGCGCTCGACCGAAAGCGAGTCGGTGAGCAGGAATTCCGATTCCATCGCCTCCAGATCACGCGCCGGATCCACACTCCCGAGCGGATGCGGCGCGGAGGGATTGTCGAAGGCTCGCACCACGTGAATCAAGCCGTCGACCCGGGACAGCTGGTCGAGCAGAGCTCCCGGCAGACCTTCGCGGCCCGCGCGCGCCGGCAGTCCGGCGATGTCGGCGAAGGTTACCTGGGCCGGAACGGTTTTCCGGGGCCGGAACATCCGGCTGAGCTGCGCCAGCCGCTCGTCCGGAACGTCGGCCACCCCGGTGTGCACCTCGACCCGGCCCGGCGCCGGCGGCACGCCGGTCGGGAGGCCTTGCCCGGTGAGCGCGTTGAAGACGGTGGTCTTACCGCTGGAAGGGAGTCCGAGCAGGGCGAGTTTCATCGGCGGCGACGAGGCCCGGGAGGCGGCGCATCCTTGACCCCCCTGGTGGCTCTGGCTATACTCGAATTGCCGGCCGAAGTGGCGGAACTGGCAGACGCGCGCGACTCAAAATCGCGTTCCCTCGGGATTGTGGGTTCGAGTCCCACCTTCGGCACCTGGCGATTATACCGGCGGGCTCGGACTTCCCCGCTTTCGGCGTCCGGCGATTGCCGCACAGCCCGGGCTGTGGGACAATCCCGCGGTGCGCTCCCCCCTGCTCTCCCGCCCGGCGCGGTTCGTTCTCGGACTCGTCCTGGGGATCTCCGCCGGCCTGGCCTACGCCTGGCTGGTTCAACCGGTCCGCTACTACGACGTCGCTCCCGACAGCCTGCGCCAGGACTACCGTAGCGACTACATCTTGATGATCGCGCAGAGCTACCAGGCAGAGGGCGATTTGCGCCTGGCTCTCCTGCGCCTGGCGACGCTCGGCCCGCTGCCTCCCGCCAGCATCGTCGAGCAGGCCGCGGCCTACGCCGAAGAGCAGGCGTTCGCTGCGGCCGATATCGAAGCGCTGCTGGAACTGAGGGCAGATCTGAGCCTCCTGCCGTCGGGCTCGGGAACGGCCTCCCCATGAAACGCGAGGGCCTGGCACCGATCGGCTTCGGGCTGCTGGTGGGTGTGATCGGCGGGGTGGTGTACGGATGGCTGGTACAGCCGGTGCGCTTCACCGAAACATCTCCGCTGGCGCTGCGGGCCGATTTTCAGGAGGACTACCTGGCGCTGATTGCGGCCGCCTTTGCCGCCACCGGAGACCTGCCGCGCGCACAGGCACGTCTGGCACTGCTTCCCGGCGCAGGCGACTCCACCAGGCTGACCGATCTGGCCCGGTCGCGCCTGGAGCAGGGGAAACCGGACGCCGAGGTCCAGGCCATCGCCGCGCTGGCGGCGGCGCTGAGCGGGGGCGTCGCGACCTCCGCACCTGCCCCGACCCCGATCCCGAGTTCGGCGCCGACCCTGGCGGCCACGCCTCCGCCGGTGACCGCCTTGCCCCGGCCCACCGTCCTGCCGACCTTCACCCCCGGGGCCCCGTTCCGCGCCGGCGAGAAGACCGTGGTCTGCGACGACCCGTCGCCGATCCAGCGGCTTCAGGTGGTCGTCCTCGAACTCGTCGGGGGAGGGCGTTCCCAACGTGCTGGTGCGGGTGTTGTGGGATTCCGGCCAGGACCAGTTCTTCACCGGGCTCAAACCCGAACTGGGTGTCGGTTACGGGGACTTCGCCGTGGAGCCGGGGGTCGAGTACACGGTGCAGCTCGGGGAGTCGGACGCTGTCGCCCGTGGCATTATCGCCGAAACCTGCACCGACCCCTCGGGGCAGACCCGGCCCGGGTCGGTGCGATTGACGTTCGTGCAGCCGCAAGTCCCGTAGATCGGACCGCCGTCCGACGGTTGCCCGGCTAGCCTTCCGCTTCGGCCGGGGGTTCGGACGGCAACCCCAGCTCGACCTTCTCCTCCATCGTGATCTGGCCGCGCAGGAAAGCGCCCTCTTCGGTCGAGAACGACTCGGTGTGGACGTCGCCCCACACCCGGCCGGTGCGGGTGATCTCGATGCGCCGGGCCGTGATGTCACCGCGCACCGACCCCGACACCACCACAGTGGTCGCTCGCAGGCTGCGACACACCAGCCGACCCTGCTCGCCGACCACGATCAGCCCGTCCAGGGCCAGGTCGCCTTCGAACGCCCCCTCGATCCGCACACCGCCACGCCCGCCGAGCTCCCCCTTCCATGTCAGACCCGGACCCAGGACCGAATCGACCCGTTCGGGCGTTGTATCACGATCGGTCTCTTCCTTTCTACGAAACATCCTGCCTCCGTCGGCGCCCGGTCGAAATCCACTCCCGCCGCGCCGGAATTCCCTCCACCCCGTGCGCCTCGGTCACTGCCTGCCCGATCGCCCGAACTCATCGCCTCCGCGGCGAACGCACCCACCAGGCTGACGTCGGCCCGTCGGCGGCCCGTTGCCAGAGCGAACAGGGTATCGCCGTCGAGCTGGGTGTGCGCCGGGCGCACCGCCCGGGCGATCCCGTCGTGGGCCATGGCAGCCACGATGTTGACCTGCTCCTTGGTGAGACGGGCGTTGGTAGCCACCACCCCGATCAACGTGTTCCCCCGCCCGGCAAGCCGCAAGACCGTCCTTCCGGCTGCGCTGCCCATCATCTTCATGCTGTCGGCGAAGTGGCCGGCCCCTCCCAGCCTCACCGGCCCGACCATCACCGGTCGCAGGCCGGCCAGGATTTCTCCGCTGGAGGGGTCGACCACGTCTCCCAACACGTTGACCGCCGCCAGCGCACCGACGATCACCCCGCCACCGACGGAGAGGCTGGCCGAACCGATTCCGGATTTCATCGCTCCCGTCATGCCCAAGAGCTTTCCGACCGTCGCCCCCATCCCGGCGCCGGCGTTCCCCTGCGCCGGAGGGCGGCGCGAGGCGCGCCGACAGGCCTCGTATCCCATGGCGGAATCGGGCCGCACGTCGGCCCGGCCGACGGCCAGGTCGAAGAGGATGGCCGCCGGGACAATCGGCACCCTGGCATAGCGTGCGTCGAAGCCGATCCGGCGTTCCTCCAGGTAACGCACAACTCCGGTGGCGGCCTCCAGGCCGAAGGCGGAACCGCCCGCCAGCAGCACTGCGTGCACCTTCTGCACCAGATGCATCGGCCGCAGCAGATCGGTCTCACGCGTCCCCGGCGCTCCGCCGCGCTGATCGACTCCGCCGACCGCGCCCTGCTCGCACAGGACCACCGTGCAGCCGGTCAGGGCCAGTGGGTCGTCGGCGTGCCCGACCCGGATCCCCGGGACATCGGTGATCGAGCCGAATCGGCTCACAGTCTGCTCCTGGAATCGGCTCCCCGGCCATCCTATCAGACCGCGCCGATCCCACCACCCGGCAGGACAGGCCAGCTGCCGGCACGGCGACCTACGGATCTATTGGTAGCTGTGCCTCACCCCTGCGGGGATGGGGTCGGGGGTCGAAGCCTGGTCCTCACCACTCGGGACGAACGACAACTCCGGAGCCTTGCGGCTACCGGATCCCGCTGTCGTACTGCACGTCCAGCGTGGTCCACTGGCCCTCGGCGATCTCCAGGGGAACGGGAGACGCCCACGGGAAGCTGGCCTCGCCCGGGCTGAGCGGCACCAGAGTGAACACCCCCGCAGCCAGCGGGATTCGGTAAGCCCCGTCTTGCCCGGAGACCGTACGCGCTCACCACGCGCCCACGCCCGTCGTGCACTTCCAGCGGGGCTTCCAGCGGCGCGTCGGGGCAGGGCACGCCCTCCTGCAATACCGGGCACATCGGCCCGACCCAGACGTGTCCCTCAACCCCCGAGTCCGGGGTCAAAGCGCCTGCGGAGCAGGCCGAAAGCCCGATCAGGGCCAGCAGCAAACCGGACTGGCGCAGGCCCATCGAACCTCAGGCCTTGTAGCCGAAGTTGCGCAGCAGGGCCTTTCGCTCGGCCACGTCGGTCGGTGTCTCGATGCCGCGAGTCCGAACCCCGTCGATCACGCCCACCACGCCGCGTCCCTGGTCGGTCTCGACCACCAGCACCTGCACCGGGTTGGCCGTGGCACACAACACCCGGCAGACCTCCGGCACAGCCTTGACCGCGTTCAGGACGTTGATCGGGAAGGCGTTGCCCAGCAGGATCACGAACACGTGGCCGGCGCCGATGGCCTGAGCGTTGGCAGCCGCGGCCGCCGTGAGCGCCTCGTCGGTTCCGCTGGTGCGCACCAGGGCCGGGCCCGAAGCCTCGTTGAACGCCAGCCCGAAACGAACCCCCGGAACGGCGTTGACCATCGCTTCGTGCAGGTCTTCGACGGTCTTGATGAAATGCGATTGGCCGAGGATCAGGTTAACTTGATCGGGTTTCTCGATCGAGACCGTTTCGATCTGCATCCGCACCCCCGCTCCCGGCGGCGCACCGGTCAGGTTAGCGCAGCGAGGTGATGAAGTCGTCGATCGACAGCGCCGGCAGGCTGGTCAGCTTGATGCTGCCCCGCGAGGCCAGTTCAGCCGACACCCGGGCGACGGTGGCATTGTCGGCCGCCTCGACGATGTTGACGAAGTCGTACGGGCCGAGCACGGCGTACTGGGCAACCACCTTCACTCCCAGCTTCTCCAGCTCGGTGTTGACCTCCCGAATCCGCTTGGGGTTGCGCTTGATGGTCTTGGCTCCCTCGTCGGTCAGGTTCGAGAGAAGAATGTAGGTCGGCATGACTTCCTCCTTTGTTTCGATCCGGCGCTTCCATTGTAGCGCGGCGTCGACTAACCTAGCGCCTGCGCCAGTCGATCGACGGTGTCGCTCAGCACGGCGAAGGCCTCTTCCACCGGCTCCGGCCGGGCCAGGTCGACCCCGGCCAGGCGCAAGGCGTCCAACGGATAACGGGAGGCGCCGCTCTTGAGGAACCCCAGGACGTCGTCCACCGCCCCCGCTTCTCCCCGCAGAACCCGGCCGGCCAGGGCATGCGCCCCCGAAATCCCGGTGGCATAGGCATAGACATAGTAGTCGCGGAACAGGTGGCCGAAGGTGGCCCAGGTCATCCCGAGCCGAGGTCGATCGATCGCCACTTCGCCTCCGGCGGCCTCCTCGAATAGATCGGCCATGACTTCGCACATGTCATCGGCCGTGAGGGGACAATTCTCCTCCGCCCGGCGATGCATCTCCAGTTCGAACCGGGCCAGGGTGGGCATCAGAAAGAAGTACCGATAGAAGTTCGAAATCGCCTCTTCGACTACGACCAGCCGCACCTCCCGGCGCCGCTCGGTTCGCAGCAGGTGCGCCCGCACCATCGCCTGGTGGAAGTTCGAGGCCACTTCGGCGGCAAACAGCGAGTAGTCGTGGTAGACGATCGGTTGCGACCGGCGGGTCAGGTGCGAGTGCATCGAATGCCCGAGCTCGTGCGCCAGCGTGCTCATCCCGGTGACCTGATCGTTGTAGCTCATCAGGATGAACGGGTGGGTATCGTGCACCCCCCACGAGAAGGCGCCGGCCCGTTTCCCCCGGTTGGGGTAGATGTCAACCCAGCGCTGCTCCAGGCAGCCGCGCCGGATCGTCTCGACATATTCCTCGCCCATGGGCGCCAGTCCCTCACAGATCCACCCGACGGCCCGCGCAAAGGGAACCCTCGGACGGTTGCGTCCCAACGGCGCCCACATGTCATAGGGGTGGAGCCGGCGCAGACCCAGCGCCTGGCGGCGCAGCCGGAAGTAGCGGTGCCAGGTGGGCAGGTTTCGACGGAAGACCTCGATCAGATTGTGGAACACGTCTTCAGGGAGGCCGTACTCGAACAGCGACGCCGTCAGGGTCGACCGATGCCGCCGCACCCGAGCCTGGAAGACCGACTGACGGATCGAGGTGGACAGATTGGATGCCAGTGCATTGCGCGACTCGACGTACCGGTCCAGGTAGCTCTCCCAGGCCGTCCGGCGTGCCGTGCGATCGGCGCCGCCCAGGATCAGGTTGAGGCTTCCCTGGCTGACCTCCAACCGACGGCCGCGCCGGTCGCGGGCCGGCCGGAACTTGAAATCGGCATTGGTGAGCAGGCTGGCGGTGGTCGACGGGCCGCTGAACGGGTCGGAGAGCATGCCCAGCACTTCCTCGACCTCCTCCGACCGGACATGCGCCTGGCGGCGGAACAGATCGTCGAAGAAGTGACCGCGCCCGGCCAGGCGCGGCTCTTTCTTCTGCCAGGCGCGTAAGGTGGGTTCCCCAATGGCGAGCAACTCCGGAATGACGAAGGCGGTGCCGGCCGCCACCTCCGCCTCCAAGCTCTGCGCCCGCGCCTGCATCGCTCCGGCCGCCGAGTTGGTGGTATCGACCGACGACGAGAAGCCGGCATACAGATAGGCCTTCCCCAGGCGCGCCCGCAGGTCGTCCACCGCCTCGAGGGCCTGCGCCAAGGGCGCCGCGCCGTCGGCCAACCGGCCGGCCAGGGCTCTCACCCGCGGCAGCTCCGACAGGATCGCTTCGATCTCGCGTTCCCACTCGGCCGGCGTGGCGAAGACACTTTCGGCGTTCCAGGTGTGTTCTCGACGAACTTCGTCGCGGGCGGGGATTCGCCTGGCCATCAGGCCTCCTTGCCGGTCGGCTCTTGGTCTCCGCGGACCTCGGCCACCAGGACTTCGAACTGGGCGACGCTTCCCGGGCTGTGGCCGGCGTAGTGGTTGTTGAAGTAACCGAACACGTCCACACCGCCTTCCAGGAAACCGCGCACCTTTTCCGCCCAGCGGGTCAGCTCTACCTGTCGATCGATCTGGAGCCGGTCGAAGCGTTCGATGTCGGAGCGTCGGCCGAGCCAGCGGATCACGGTGAAGTCGGTGGTCAACCAGGGGAGTCGGGGCATGGTGTACAGGTCCTGGAGCACCAGGGCTACGTTGTGGCGAGAAAGCATGCGGGTCAGGCTTTGGTTAAGCCATCCCCGATGGCGCACCTCGACGGCGTAGCGTGTGCCGGAAGGCAGTGCCTCGAGGTACCCGTCCAGACGGTCGAGTTGATCCGGGCCAAAGTCGTAGGCGAACTGCAGCGTGAGCAGCGCCAGTTTCTCGCCCAGTTCCTGCATCACACCCACGAACTCTCCGGTTTCGGCCTGCGCCTGGACGAGTTTCTTGTCGTGGGTGATGGTGCGGGGGAACTTGGCGGCAAAGCGGAAATCCGAGGGTGTGCGTTCCAACCAGCCGCGCACCACCGCCGGCCGAGGCGTGCCGTAGAAAGTCGAATCGATCTCGACCGTCGGGAAGCGTGCGGCGTAGGCTTCGAGGTAACCCGACTTGGGGGTCCCGGCGGGATAGAACGGTCCGACCCAGTCGTCGAAGGCGAAACCCTGGGTTCCCAGCAGCAGCCGGCCGGCGCGCCTCACCCCGGCTGGGCAGGATGGCGCAACAGAACTCCGACCCGTTCCAGCACCACTTCGGCCACTTCGGCCTTGGTCATCAGCGGCTCTTCCTGCACCCCGCCGGAAGAGTTGATCAGGGTCACCCGGTTGGTCTCGACGGCGAAACCCGAGTCGGGGTCGAGGATGTTGTTGGCGACAATCAGATCGAGGGCCTTGGCGCGGACCTTGGACCGGGCGTTCTCCAGCAGGTTTTCGCTCTCGGCCGCAAACCCGACGACCACCTGCGGGAGCCCGTGTTTCTTCCGGCGGGCCGCCACTTCGGCCAGGATGTCGTCGGTGGGCTGGAGATCCAGATGAAGCTCACCCTGGCCGCGCTTGATCTTGTGTTCGGCCGAGTTGGCGCGGAAATCCGCCACCGCCGCCGCCATCAGCAGGACGTCGGTCGAACTCGAGGCGTTCGATCACCGCCGCCTGCATCTCCGCCGCCGTCGCCACCCGTACGCACGCGGCGCCGACGGGCGGGGTCAGAGCCGATGGACCGCTGACCAGGGTGACCTGGGCTCCGCGATCGACGGCCGCCTGAGCCAGGGCGTAGCCTTGCCGGCCGCTCGACCGGTTGGCGATCACTCGCACCGGGTCGATCGGCTCGTGGGTGCCGCCGGCGGTCACCAGGACGCGCTGGCCGGCCAGGGGGCCGCCCTGCCCGAGGATCCGGCGCAGATGCCCCACGATCTCTTCCGGTTCGAGGAAGCGACCCAGCCCACCCAATCCGGAGGCCATCCGACCTTCCACCGGCCCGAGGAAGATGGCTCCGCGCTCGGCCAACACCCGCACGTTGGCCTGGGTCGCCGGGTGATCGAACATCCCGGCGTCCATGGCCGGAGCCAGCACCAGCGGAGCCGCGGCCGTCAGCGCCGCCAGGGTCAGCAAGGTGTCGGCCTGGCCGGCGGCCAGCTTGGCCATCGTGTGTGCAGTGGCCGGGGCGATCAACACCGTGTCGGCCTGCCGGCCAAGGTTAACGTGCAGCAAGTGGGATTCGGCGCCCCACAGGTCGGCGTCGGTGAAGGTGCGGCGCCCGGTCAGAGAGCTGAAGGTCAGGGGAGAGACGAACTTCGCTCCGGCTTCACTCAGGACGACGTCCACCAGGCCGCCGGCCTGCGCCAGCTGGGAGGCCAGGTCGGCCGCCTTGAAGGCGGCGATCGACCCGGTTACCCCGAGCAGGATCCGGCGGCCGCCCAGGACAGGAATCCGCTGGGTTGCGGGCATGTCAACCGTCCACGGGGTCTGGCCGGGAATGGACTGCCGTTTCCCCGTCGAAGCGTATTGTACCGTCGGCCATCACGTGCGCTCTAGTCCCCGAGGCAAGCCGGGCCAGATCCGAAGCGGCGATGCGGACCACCGGGAAGGCTCGCCCGAACAGCTCCTCGGCTGCGATCGCTGCCAGCGCGAAGAACGTATCGTCCCCCGTGGTGAGGAGAGCCGCCGGGGCCGTTCCGGCCCGTACGGCTTCCAGAAGGACGGCCGTGGTCGTGCTCGACCCGCGGGAATGCGGCAGAGCCAGCACTCTCCCGGCGGCGTTCTGTCCTGAGAGGGAGTGCCGTCGATCGATGATTTCTCCCGGTCGTGTGATCGAATCCGCCCCAGAACGACAGCGGCTCGTGCCCGACGAGCAGCACGCCCTCGGCTTCGCCCTCCACCAGCGGACGACCCACGATCAGCCGGCCCACAGCAATTCGTCCCGGTCCACCCGGCCGAGGCGGGCCGAGCGAACGCAATCTTCCAGGCTGCCGAAGGCGATCTCCGTCCCCAGCAGGCCGGGAGCATAGTAGGCGTACTTCCCTGAGTTCGTCATCAGGCGGCGGATCTCCGGAGGCAGCATGGGCGACGCCAGGATGCAGGTGTCGACGGTCACCTCGCCGCCGAAACGGCGCAGTGCCTCCAGGGTTCCGTCGCGATCGGCCAGGTGGGCGACGGCCCGGCTGGTGGTCACCAAAAAGCGCACCCGCGGATGCCGCTCCCCCTCCAGCAGAGGCGCCAGGCGACGGAACTCGGCCGCCGAGAAGTGCGGGCTGCCAAGCACCACCAGGTCGAGGTCTTCTCCGCTGCCGGTGGTCAGCTCGATCCGCGCCCGGTTCAGGCGAGCCAGGTCGACCCGCACGACATCGGACGGCGGGGATCCGCCGAACGCCGTGCGCAGCGTGGGCGCCTCCGGGGTTACCCCCACCAGATGGAACAGGCCGACGTTGCCCGAGGAGGCGGCCGCCGCCCCAAGCGCCTTGAGTTGGTCTTCGCTCGGCACCACGTCCCATCCGTCGATTACCGGCACGCGGTCTCCGGCTTCGAGACCCAGCCAGTGGCCCAGCACGGGATAGAACGAATCATCCTGCTGGAGACGGACCGGGATCCGGTCGAGGCGCGCCAGCACTTCCCCGCGCCGGTTCCGATCGAGATGCAGCCCAAAGGCGGGCACCCGTCCGGTGATGGCGCAGCAGATGTCAAGCAGGTCCGGGTAACGCTCGGTGCGCGCCCCCAGCACCGAGTTGGCGAAGACCACCGCGTTCGAACTCGCCCCAGGCCACCTGCTCCCCGAAGCGCGGCGCATGCCCGGTCTGGTACGGGGCGCAGGTCCAGGTCGGGACGCCGCCCATGCGCAGATAGGCCGCCATCTGGCGCCGTGCGTTATCGGCCCAGTCTCTCGGCACGGGCCAGGCCTGCCAACCGTGTTCATCGAGGCCGCTGACGTTCAGGCTGGTCGGCACGGCCACCCGGGCGCCGCCTTCTGCCAGCCGCTCGGCGAACTCCAGGTTGGCCGGGCCGATGTAGATGGTGCTGTCGATATGGGCGCCGACGATATTGAGCAGGGTTTCCGCGCCAAAGACGGTTGCCATGCGGGAAACGATGCGCATCGCCAGGGCGGCGGCCGGCCCGGCATCGCCGGACAACAGCGCCCGATCGCGGTCGGTCAATGCCGTTGACATGGCGTTTCGATTCTACGCGAGCGGGAACCGGGCACCCGACGACATCGCTGAGGAGGCTTGCCGTCTCCGGCGCAAGCCGGCGCGCACCCGGGTGTTATACTCGCCTCACCCCGCACGGCGGAGTTCCCCATGGGCAATCAGCTGCAGCGGTTCATCGACGAAACCACCGAAGGGGCGCGCCCGCTCGAAAGAGCCTGGTATCTGGCGGAATGGGAAGCCGCGGTCAACGGCACCCCGCAAGCGATGGAGCGCACCCGCCAGGCGCAGGCGGCCTACATGCGCTTCTGGTCGGACCCCGAGCGATATCAGGCGTCGCTGCGCTACCGGGAAGACAAAGCCCCCGACCCGGAAACCGCTCGCCAGATTCACCTGATCTACCTGACCGCAGCCCAGAACCAGCAGGACGAGGCCACCATCGAGCAGCTGACCGAGCTCGAGTCGGAGGTGCGCGGGCTCTACACCAACTTCCGCGCCCGGGTGAACGGGGAGGAACTGAGCGACAACGCCATGGACCAGGTGTTGGCGACCAGTGCCGACAGTGGCCAGGTGCGGCAGGTGTGGGAGGCCAGCAAACAAATCGGAGTCGAAGTGGCCGACCAGGTGCGCCAGTTGGCCCGGGTGCGCAATCAGGCCGCCCGCCGGCAGGGGTTCCGTGACCACTTTCACCGATCGCTGACCCTGAACGAAATCGAGGAAGACCAGCTGCTGTCGATCTACCAGTCTCTGGAAAGCCGAGTCGAATCGGCCGTTCGCCGTGCTGCTGGAACAGATCCGCTCGGAACGCAGCCGGCATTTCGGCGTGCGCGTCGACGAGCTCCGCCCCTGGCACCTCGGAGACCGCTTCTTCCAGAAAGTCCCACCGATGGGCGAGGTCGACTTCGATGGGCTCTTCGCCGGGAAAGACCCGGTGGAGCTGGCCAGCGCCACCTACGACGGGTTGGGTATGGACGTTAAGGCGGTGCTGGCTCGCTCCGATCTGTACGCCCGCCCGGGGAAGAACCAGCACGCCTTCATGACCCACATCGACCGCCAGGGCGATATCCGCACCCTGAACAACCTCGAGGCGAACCATCGCTGGAACGAAACCCTGCATCACGAGCTGGGCCACGCGGTCTACGAGATGTACCTGGACCCGGAGCCTGCCCTGGCTGCTGCGCAGCCCGGCGCACATCCTGTCGACCGAGGCCATCGCCATCACCATGGGAAGCCTGACCCTGGACGAAGCCTGGCTCAAGCAGGTCCTCCAGGTTCCGGCGGCGCAAGCCGCCGCCGTCGGGCAGGCCGCCGCCGATCTGCGCCGCGCTCAGGACCTGATCTTCACACGCTGGTGCCTGGTGATGACGCATTTCGAGCGCCGGATGTACGGCGACCCCGAGGCCGACCTGGATGCGATCTGGTGGGACCTGGTGGAGAAGTATCAGGGCCTGCGGCCCCCGGACGGCCGCCGGGCCCCCGACTGGGCGGCCAAGATCCACGTCGCCCTGGTTCCGGTCTACTACCAGAACTACGAGCTCGGACTGATGATCTCGGCGCAGATCGTCCAACGGCTGCAAGAGGAGGTCGGGGGATTCGTAGGTCGTCGGGCCGCCGGCGACTGGTTGAAGAATCGCTTCTTCCACGCGGGCGCGCGCCAGGACTGGGCGGCTCACGTGACCACCGCCACCGGGGAACCCCTCAACGCACGCTATCTGGTCGAACGGCTGAGTTGACCTGGCTTCCCTCGGGCTCCAAGCTCGGGGGATACCGAGACGTCTCAGGCAGCCGGGGGTCGCAACGGCGGCCGGTAAGTAGCCCGGAAGACCCCGGCCACCCCCAGCAGCACCAGCGCCATTCCGCCCACGGTGCCGGCCGTGATCGGCTCGTTCAACACCAGCGCCCCGAGCAAGACGGCGATCACCGGATTCACGTAGGCATACGTGGCGACCACCCGGGTGGGAAGCATCTGGACCGCCGCCACGTACGACGAGAAGGCCACCACCGACCCGAGCACCACCAGGTACAACCACGCCGCCATGGCCTCCCCGGTGGGCGTCGGCGCCGGCTCTCTCACCAGCAGGGCCGTGAGGAAGAAGCCGGCCGAGCCGAACAACTGCTGGTACCCGGCGCTGACCCGCGGGGAGACACCCACCGGGCGTCGCCGCTGGAGCACGGTCCCCAGCGACCAGAAGAACGGGGCCAGCAGCAGGGCGACGAAGGCAGCCAGGTCGCGGGCGTCTCCCCCGGAGATCTGCGGCCAACTCAGCAGAGCGATCCCCGACAGCCCGACCAGGAGCGAACCGACCAGCCCCGCCGAAGGTGTCCGGCGGTCGATCACCGCCTCGATCGCCGCCACCCACAGGGGAATGGTCGCGATCAGCAGGGCGGCGTAACCCGAATCGGCGCGGGTTTCGGCCCAGGTCACCAGGCCGTTGCCCCCGACCCAAAGCAACAGGCCCGACGGCACCAGCACACCGAGCTCGGCGCGCGTCAAGCGCAGACGCCGGCCCCGCAGGCCGGTGAGCAGCAGCAGAAATGCCCCACCCAACAGGGTACGGAGCGCCGCCATGGTGAACGGCGGAAAACCCGAGCCCTCTCGCACCGCCACCCGGATGGCCAGGTAGGTGCTCCCCCAGATCAGGTAGATGACGGAAAGGTGGAAGAGCCCGGCCAGCGGCAGCGACCCGGATTCGGGCCGTGCGGATTCGTTCGAAGACACGGGCATGCGACCTCGTTGCGCCGGCCTGGGCCGGAGGATCAAGCAGGATTATACGAGCCGCGCGTCGAGTCCGGGCCGGCACGGGATTCTGTCGGCCGTGATCACCGGCCTACCGGTTGAGCTCCCAGATGATCCGCAGGCCGTCGAGCGTCAACCAGGGAGCCACCACTTCAATCACCGCGGTCTCCGCCGCGACCAGCTCGGCCAGGCCCCCGGTGGCGATGACCCGCATCCCCTGCCCCAGCTCCCGGCGAAAGCGAGCCACCATCCCTTCGACCAACCCTGCGTAACCGAAGACCATCCCACTCTGGATGGCATGGACGGTGTTGCGACCGATGGCCGCCGGCGGCGCGGCCAGGTCGACCCGCGGCAGTTTGGCGGTGCGCTGGAACAGGGCTTCAGCGGCGATCCCGATGCCCGGAGCGATCGCCCCGCCCAGGTAGTCGCCTTCGGCCGAGATCCCGTCGAAAGTCGTGGCGGTCCCAAAATCGACGACGCACGCCGGCGTCCCGTAGAGCTTCTTGGCCGCGGCGGCGTCGGCCACCCGGTCGGCGCCGACGGCCTTGGGGTCTTCATAGCGGATACGGACGCCGGTCTTGACTCCGGCATCCACCACAAGCGGGTCGACCCCCAGGTAGTTGCGGCAGGCCTGCAGGAAGGTGCCGGTGAGCGGAGGCACGACCGAACCCAGCACGGCGCTGCTGAGCTGCGACGCCGCCACCTCGGCGTGGGCCAGAAGGCCCAGCATTTGCAGCCCGTACTCGTCGGGCATGCGCTCATGGACGGTCGCCAGACGCCAGGCATGCCGCCGCTCCTCCCCCTGGTACAGCCCCAGGGTGATGTTGGTGTTACCGATGTCGATGGTCAGAAGCATGGCAGCCTCTCTCTGCAATCTCCCCTCGCCAATCTCCCGTGATTTGATGGACCAGGTGTTGGAGACGGTTCATCCGGGATCCCCCACCCCCAGGTTGTCGATCAGACGGGTCTTCCCGACCACCACCGCCATGGAAAGCAGGGCCCGGTCGGCCTGGCCGTTCAGTTCCTCCAGGGTTTCGGGGTGGGCGGCCGAGACGTATTGGATGCGGGCCAGCGGCTCGGCGTCCAACACCTGCTTCATAGCCCGTCGCAGCCCATCGGCCTGCCTCTCCCCGGCCTCGAACGCTAGACGGCCAGCGGTCAACGCCCGGTAAAGCACCGGCGCCGCCCGGCGCTCGTCCGGGCTCAGATAGGCGTTGCGGCTCGACAGCGCCAGGCCGTCGGGGTCGCGCACCGTCGGACCGACCTGTATCTCGATCGGGAAATCCAGGTCGGCGGTCATCCGCCGGATCACGGCCACCTGCTGGGCATCCTTCTGCCCGAAGTAGGCGCGTTGCGGTTCGAACGCGTGAAAGAGCTTCGCCACCACCGTGGCCACACCGCGAAAATGCCCCTGCCGGTGCGCCCCCTCCAGGCCCCGGGAGACTCCCTCCACCTCGACGTAGGTCTGGAAGCCGGGCGGATACATGGTCGAGGCTGAGGGCGTCCACACCAGATGCACCCCCTCGCTCGCCAGGAGCTCCAGATCGCGCGGAAGATCGCGCGGGTAAGCCGCCAGGTCTTCGTGAGGGCCAAACTGCGTCGGATTCACGAAGATCGACACCGCAACGCTGGGGCAGTCCTGCCGCGCCATGCGCACCAGCGAGAGGTGCCCCGCATGCAGGTACCCCATGGTCGGGACCAGACCGAGGGGATTGCCCCGGGCGGCGCGCGCCCGGCGCATTTCGTCGAGTGCCTCACACACAATCACGTCGGCCCACCGCTCGGTCTGCGGACGGCGGCACGAACCAACTGCCACAGGGTTCGATTGACTGGCGCCGGCACCCCCTGCCGCTCCCCGAGGCGGGCGACCGCGCCGTTGATCGAGTCGACCTCGGTCGGGGCGCCGCGCAAGACATCTTGCAGCATCGAGGAGTGGTTGGCCGCCGTCCGGCGGGCGACCTCGATCGCCTGCCTGGCCGGATCGAGGTAGGGCAGGCGAATCCCCAAAGCCTGGGCCACCGCGGCGGTCTCCCGGGCCGTCGTCGGTCATCAGGTCGCGGGTGGGTTCCGACTCCAGCAAGGCGCCGTTGGGCACCCGTAGCAGCGCGGTCAGCGGGTTGATCGCCGTGTTGACCACCAGTTTGCCCCACAGCAGGGAATCAAGTTCTTGTTCGATCTCAACCTCGAACCCCGCGTGCCGCAGCAGTCCGACGTACGGATCGAGGCTCGGGTGGCGTCCGAGGTAGGTCGGCCCGCTTCCGCCCACCCGCACCAGCCCGGGAGCGACCAGGGTGGCCCCCATGGTCGTCACTCCCAACGTGGCCCGTTCGACCCCGAGTTGGCTCTCCAGAATCTCGCGATTTCCCAGGCCGTTCTGCAGTGTCAGCGCCACGCCGTCCGTCGCAAGGCAGTTGCTCAACATGGTCGCCGTCCGGCGCGTCTGCCACGACTTCACCAACACCAGGACAAAGCGGGCACCCTGGACCTCGAGCGGGTTCGAAGTGACTCCGACCGGGTGGCGCGTCTCCAGCCCGCCGGCCTCAAGACGGATCCCGAACCGGCGGATCGCCGCCAGGCCGTCGGGCCAGGTGCCCAGCAGAGTCACATCCACATGTGGCGCAAGGCGCGCCCCGAACAGGCACGCCATGGCGCCCGAACCCGCAATTACGACGTCAGGCATGGGTCGACCCCGGGTCCGACCCCGTCCGGTCTCCTTCCACCTCGCGCAGCACCTCTTGCCACACCTGGTCGGGCATCTCCACGGTGTGTTCGCCGGAAGGGAAGCGGCGGGCCAGCACGTCGTCCCGGAACTCGGCGAAAGCCTGGTCCATCGTCCGGTGCAGGTCGGCGTAGCGCCGGACGAAACGCGGGGTAAACCGATCGAACAGCCCGAGCAGGTCGTGGGTCACCAACACCTGGCCGTCGCATCCCCGTCCGGCTCCGATTCCGATCGTGGGGATCCCAAGCCGGCGGCTGACTTCGGCCGCCAACCTTTCGGGAATCAACTCCAGGACCAGCGAGAAACATCCGGCTGCCTGCAGGATCTCGGCGTCTTCGATCAGGCGCAGGGCGGCCTCCTTCTCGCGCGCCTGAGGGCGGAATCCGCCGAGCGCGTGCACCGATTGCGGGGTCAATCCCAGGTGGCCCATCACCGGGATTCCGGCGGCGACGATCGCCTCGACCGCCGCCCGACGTTCCCGCCCTCCTTCCAGCTTGACCGCGTCCATCCCGGCTTCCTGGAGAAAACGCCCGGCGTTGCGCACCGCCTGCTCTGTCGACACCTGGTAAGAGAGGAAAGGCATGTCGCCGACCAGCAGGGAGGTTCGAGCGCCGCGCGCCACCGCCTTGCAGTGGTGCAGCATGTCGTCCATGGTGACGGGCAGGGTGTTGTCGTATCCGAGCACGACCATCCCGAGCGAGTCGCCCACCAGAATCGAATCGACTTCGGCCCGATCGAGGGCCTGGGCCGTGGCGAAGTCGTAGGCCGTCAGCATGGTGATCGGGCGGCCCTCGGCCTTGCGCTGCCGCAGGGTCAGCGTGGTGACTTTCTTACGTGGTCCGGCGGTGGAAGCGGGCACGGCTATCTCCTCCCGACGAGTGAGATGCCCCAGACAAGAATCCCGCCCGGGGGATCGGGCGGGGCGGGGAATACGGTTCGATGCCGTCTCGGTCGTTGCCCGATCCAAGCGGCATCGAAGATTATAGCACCCGACCCAGGCACCGTCGTTCGGAGGCCGGGCCCGGCTTCCCTGCGTTCTGTTTAGAATCTCCCCGTGACCTCCCCCGTCACGCGTCTGCTCGACCAGGCCGGCATCCGCTACTCGCTGCACGTTCACCAGCGGCCGGTACGCTCGCTGGAGCAGGCGGCGGCCGAAAGGAGCCTGGCACCCGACCAGATCGTCCGGTCGCTTCTCTTCCGTCTGGACAGTGAGGCCTATGTGCTGGTGTTGGCGGCTGGGCCCAAGCAGGTCTCCTGGCCGGCACTGCGCCGCGCCCTGGGGGTCACCCGGCTGACGACAGCGACGCCCGAGGAAGTGGTGCAGGTGACCGGCTACCATCCGGGCACGGTTTCCCCTCTTGGGCTTCGCCGCTCCGTTCGCATCCTGGCGGACCGTCGCCTTCTCCGCCAGAACCGGGTTTCCATCGGTGCGGGGATCCCCAACGCCGGGGTGGAACTGCCGACGGCCGACCTGATCCGCCTGACCGGGGCCGAGTTGGTCGATCTCGACTGAAGTCTGGTCAGGCGGCCGGTGGTGGAAGTCCGGGCACGGCGCCGGTCTGGAAGAAAGCGGCCGTGTCGCTCACCACCATCCCGAGAACCTGCAGGGTCGCCGCGAGATCGTTGGCGACGTCGAGGCCGTGGTCGGCCCGATCGAGGATCCGGATCCAGGCCGGGCGCCGCTCGATCAAGCCCTGGACCTTTCCCTCATCGTAGAAGCTGTCGGCGGTCCCGATGGCGACATAGGCCGGCTGCCGGGTGGCGACGAAGGTCGCATCGAAGATCGGATTCCCAACGGGCGGGGTCAGATGGGCGACCCGCCGATCCGGTGGCAGGGTGCCGTCCGAACACAGCTGGGCCAGCACCATGCTCCCCAGGGATTTCCCGGCGACACCGATCATGGGGTAGGTCCGACGGGCGGCGACGATCTCGAGAGCGGATCGAACCTCGTCCAGGATTTCGGGAAATCTCTCGCTCCAGGGTGCTTCGTGGGCCATCTGGAAACCGTAGGTCAAACTCAAGCTGTCCCACCCGGCCAGTTGAAGCTGTTTTGCCGTCAGGTAGAGGGCCGGGCCATCGGGGCCGTAGTGCAGGCCCGGCAGGACGACCAGCAGGCCGGCCCCCTCGCCTTCGAAGAAGGTGTGGGGAAGCGGCGATCCGTTTGCGGTCTTGAGCCCGAGTGGAGTGAAGCCGCTCATGGTCGCCTCCTTCGGAAGGGTCAAACCTCACGGAGCGCGGCGCAGGATGGCGCAGCCGCGAGCGGGTGTGATGGCAGGCTCGGGATCCCGTCCGGCGTGGACGGCTTTCAGGGCTTCGGCCAGATGGTCGGTCGTCGGCGGGGTAAACCCGAAACCCGTGTCGTCGGGCGCTCCCTGGTATCGAAGCCGTCCCTCCCGGTCCACCACAAACACATGAGGCGTCGCCTGGGCTCCGTAGGCGTCGGCCACGGCCTGATCGGGATCGATCAACATCGGCGCCAGACCGCGGGCCACGGCTTCCTGTCGGATCCGCTCGATCGACTCTCCGGCGCAGCAGGCGATCGTCCACAGCTCGGCCCCGGCCGCGGCGGCGGCCTTCGTCACGGATGGGTCGGCGTGTTTCGACCAGGGGCACTCGGCCGACCAGAAGTGGAGCACGATCGTGCGGCCCCGTGATTCTCCGAGCGTATGGGGACGCCCATCGAGGTCGTCGAGGACGAAGTCGGGTGCGTCCTGGCCGACCGGGATCACGGGATCCATCGGGGGGCGTAGCCTCCGATCGCCACTTCTCCGCCCGCTCGTCCGTCGGCCCAGGCCCACCAGATCCTCGCCGGGTCGGTGGGATTGAGCTGGTCGAACACCATGTAGGCCATCCGGCCTCCGTCCAGGCTCCACGAGACGCCCGCGTGATTGAGCTCGGCGGCGTCGGTGAGCGGAGCTGCATCCACTCCGTCCGGACGCATCAACCACAGCTGCCGCCCGAGCGACCACGAGGCCGGGTCGAGGCTGCGTCGCGAGAACGCGATCCACGATCCGTCGGGGGCATAGGCCGGCCCGCTGTCTTCCACCAACAGGTCGGCCTCTCCCGAAAGATCGAGGTGGGTGCCGTCGGCCACCGCCACGCGCTTGAGGTGGCTGAAGAAGCGAGGCGGGCCTTCTTCCGATTCACCGGGGACTTCAGGCAGGAACACGATCTCCGCCAGCACCAGGTGCTCTCCGTCCGGCGACCAGGCCGACGCCTCGCCCAGTTCGTTCGGCATCACAAAAGCCAATCGGGCGGAAGCCTCCGCCACACGGTCGTACACCGCGTAGGCCCCCAGGGTGTGATCGTAGAGCGCCAGCCACCCCAGGGAAGACCACGACGGCTGCGACGTGGCATGATCCGCTCCCGCCACCGGGTAGGCGCTTCCTCCTGAGACGGCGACCACCATCACCTGCCGTGATCGGATTCCCCCCGGCCGATCCTCTTCTTGCACATATGCCAGCAGTCCGCCATCCGGCGAGAGCGAGGCGCTGCCGCAAGCCGTCTGGTCCGGGCATCGGTGCAGCACGACCGTCCCGCCGTCTTCCAGGCCGATCTCCAGGATCTCGGTCGCAGAACTTGTGGGAGAGCTGAACACCAGGCTGGTGCCATCCGGCCCCAGCCGGAAGTCGCTCACCCCGCCCGGCCGTTCGGTGAGTCGTTCCACCTCGTTCGACTCCGGCGACTTGATATAGATGTCGGCCGGCCCGCTTGCCGGCCACAGGTAGGCGATTCTCCCGGCCCCGACGGAGAATGCCCATTCGAGCGCGGCCATGGGCAACCCCCGGGTGGAGACGGCCCCCCCGGCCAGGATCACGCGGACATCTCCTCCCTCCGGCCAGGCCCGGGAGGGGAGGAAAGCCAGCCTGCGACCGTCCCAGCGGAACGCACCCGGGCGCGGCGGGTCGGTTCGAAAACGCGCTTCGACCGTCTCGTGCTGCATATCCTGACTGAAGGAGATCGAGATGGACGCCAGGCCCGGCGCGCCTTCGGTCCCGGCGGAAGGAGAGAAATCGATCACGCGAGGGGACGACAGCAAGGCTGCCGCGCCCAGGCCGACGCCCAATCCTAGAGCGAGCAGCAGAAGGAACGGAGGCCGACGTCGGGCGCTGATCATCGCCGCCATTCTAAACCGACGTCCTCTTCCGGGCTGCGAAACCCGAAAGCGGGGACCTCAGCCCCCCGAGGCGCGCAGGTCGTCCTTCAGGCTCTCGATGGCCGGAATCGGGGTCGGGTCGAGCCCGTAGGCGACAGCCAGGTAGTAGGCGGCGTAGTCGCCGTAATGCAGGCAGGTCCACTGCTGCGCCAGGAGGTTTTCGCCTTCCCCGTCGATCAGATCGGTGTTGAACCCCTCGACCATCAAGACATGACGGGTGGCCTCCACCCGCCGGGTGAGCGAAGGCCGATCGAGCGACGCCCGCAGGAAGACGGCCATGGTCTTGCCCAGAAGCGCCTCCGGTCCTCCTGTTCCGGCCACCACGTTGTGGTCGGCCTCGGGGATCTCCTCGAACTGGGCCGGCGCTTTGGCCAGTTCGTTCACCTGGCTTCGCCACCGGCGCGCCACCGGCGCCAACACCCCGGCCCCGAAGAACAGGGGCCAGCGGTCCATCAACTGTCCCGCCATCCGCTTGGCCGGGTTCCGCGTGACCGGGTGGGCCGCGGTCAACCGCTCCCGCTGCGACCGCATGGCTTTCAAGGCCGATGCCACGTCTTGGCTGAAGTCCGAAGCCAGCCCCAGTCTCTCCAGCATCCGCAGGGTGTACGCAAAGGAAGAAGCAACGGCAGCCCGTGGAGGTCCGGGGTGCTCGACCGGCCAGACCGGGACTCCGGCGAGTTCAGCCTGCTTTCCCAGAGTGCCTCCCGTCGTGAACGCAAGGCGGTCGGCTCCCAGCTTTCCGGCGGCTTCGAAGGCAGTCAGGCTCTCTTCCGTGTTCCCGGAATGGGACGAGACCACCACCAGGTCTTCCTTGCCGACCCAGCCCGGCAGGCCATAGTCGCGCCAGACCGTCAGGCTGGCCCGGCTCGAGTGACGGGCAAAGGCGACGGCCAGATCGGCCCCGATGGCCGACCCTCCCATCCCGGCCAGGACCACGTGCCGTGGCGATGCGCCGCGCGGCAGTGGCAGCGAGCCCGCCCTGCCCCAGGCGGCCTCCAGATCTTCCGGAAGCCGGTCGATCAACCCCAGCATGTCGGCGCCATCGAGTTGGGAGCGCCTGCTCTCATCGTCGAGGTTCATTGTTCCTCCAGGGTCAGCCGGTAGACCTCGCTGCGGGGCCAGCCCGAGAGCCCGGCCACATGGCGCGCCGCCTGCGACGGGGTTTCGCCATCCCGCCGTCGTTCCATCACGGCCTTTCGAACGGCGGCTTCCGACCAGCGTTCATCGGCCGGGGCGCCGCCGACCACAAGGGTGAATTCGCCGCGTGGCTCGCCTTCCGAGAATGAGGCCGCGAGTTCCCCGATGGGCCCTGCTTCGAATCTCCTCGTGCAGCTTGGTCAACTCGCGGCAGATCGCCGCCGGCCGGTCCGCCCCGAAGACGGTCTGCATCTCGGACAGGGTGTCCAGCAGCCGGTGCGGCACTTCGAAGAAGATCATGGTCCGGGTCACCTTCGCCAGCGTGCCCAATCGCCGTCGCCGCTCGGCCGCCTGGCGCGGCAGATATCCGAGGAAGGCGAAGGCTTCCGACGGCAACCCGCTGGCGACGAGCGCCGCCAGCGGTGCCGAAGCCCCCGGCACCGGCCGAACCACGTGCCCCGCCTCCCAGGCCGCGCGGACGAGCGCGAAGCCCGGGTCGGAGAGCCCGGGCGTACCGGCGTCGCTGACCAGGGCGACGTCCCCGCGATCCAGAGCGCTGAGCAGGTCGGGCAGCCGGGAGGCCGGGCTGTGTTCGTGGTAGCTCACCTGCCGGGTCGAGATCCCGTAGTGGGTGAGCAGCTTCCGCGTCCGCCGTGTGTCTTCACTGGCGATCAACGACACCTCTCCCAGCAGGCGCGCCGCCCGGTAGGTCAGGTCTTCCAGGTTGCCGATCGGGGTGGAGACCAGGTACAGCGTGCCCACGGGGCGATTCTAGTCGACGCGACGCCTCCGGCTGCCGCCGGAGGGAAGGTGATTGCGATTCGGTTTTCGCCCTGCGGAAGTCAGGCCGGCTTGTCTTCCATCGAGGCCCGCACCGCGACGGCCTGCGGCCCCTTGGCCGTCTCTTCGACGCGGTACGTGACGCTCTGCCCCTCCTCCAGGTTGCGGTAGCCTTCGCCCTCGATCCCGCTGAAATGGACGAAGATTTCCTTGCCCCCATCTTCCGGGGCCAGGAAGCCGTAGCCCTTGACCCGGCTGAACCACTTCACCGTCCCTTGCTTCCGGTCCGACTCCATGTCCGCCTCCGTGCCGTCGTGCCTCTGAGGCGAACCCCCCGCACCGCCACCGGGGTCGACCCAGGGCAACCCGAAGTGGCGGGACTCTAGCACAGAGAGATTCGCGAGTCAACGCGGGGGCTCGCCCGGCGTCCTGCGGGAGATTCCACCCGGCGGGCCCGTCTCCCCGGCTGCAACCACCGCCCGCCTCTCCGAAAGTTTGACAGCCCCGACGCGGGCGTGCTAGACTGCCGTTTGCGGGCTGTGCGCCTGCGCATCTCGCCCGAGGGACCACCGCGATCCAATCCGCCGCTCCACACGCATCGGCGCTCACGCCTCCGCCCACCGCCTCTTCGTTCGGAAGAGGCGGGCGTTTCTGTCGCGCCGGCAGCCCGCTGCGGACCGGCCGGAGCCGGGGCCGGGCGCGATGAACCCACGCGAGAGGCTGCGCCAGTGGCTGCACCGGAACTCCCCCCGCCTGGCCGACGGCGCCATGGGCACGATGCTGCACGCCCTCGGCGTGCCGATGGGAACCTGCTTCGACGAACTCAACCTCGCCCGCCCCGATCTGGTCTCCGAAGTCCACCGTCTCTACCGGGCAGCCGGAGCCGAGCTTCTCGAGACCAACACCTTCGGAGCCAATCCGTACAAGCTGGAGGCCCACGGTTTGGCCGACCGGCTCGAAACAATCGTCAACGGGGCCGTGCGCCTGGCGCGGCAGGCCGCCGCAGGCGATCCCCAGGTGTTGATCGGCGGTAGCCTCGGCCCGCTCGGGGTCCGGCTGGCGCCCTACGGGCGGGTGGGCCGCGACCAGGCGGCCGAGGCCTATCGACGGCAGATCGGCGCCCTGGCGGAAGCCGGGGTCGATCTGTTGATCCTGGAGACACAAACCGACCTGCGCGAGTTGATACTGGCGGTCGAGACCGCGCGCACGCTGACCGATCTTCCGGTGTTGGCCTCGATGACCTACACCCGCGACGATCGAACTCTGCTCGGCGACACCCCGGCCGATGTCGCCGCGGCTCTGGTGCGCAGCGGGGTCGACCTTCTCGGCGCCAACTGTTCCGGCGGACCTGCCCAGTTGCTGCGCCTCGCCCGCCAGTTGCGGCGGGCCGCTCCCGATCTGCCGTTGTCGTTGATGCCCAACGCCGGATGGCCCGAACGGATCGGCGGGCGCATCATGTACGCCGCCACTCCCGAGTACTTCGGTGAGTACGCCCGGTTGTTTCGCCAGGCCGGCGCGGCGCTGGTGGGCGGCTGTTGCGGCACCACACCGGATCACATCGCCGCCATGCACCAGGCGCTGGAAAGCCCGGAGCCTGCCGCTGCGCTTTCCGTGCTCTCCGACCAGACCGCTCCGCCGCAACCGGCGGTCTCCGACGACCAGCCGACCGGGCTGGCCCGCCGTCTGGAAAGCGGGGAGTTCGTGATCTCGGTCGAGGTCGACCCGCCGCGCGGCTTCTCCACCCACCGCTTGCTGGCGGCCGCCCAACTCCTCGGCGAAGCCGGCGCCCACACCCTCAACGTGGCCGACAGTCCGATGGCCCGCATGCGCATGAGCCCGTGGGCCGTCTGCCATCGGATCCAGCACGACCTCGGCCTGGAGAGCGTCCTGCACTTTCCCACCCGCGGCCGGAGCCTGCTGCGCATCCAGGGCGATCTGCTGGCGGCGCATGCCCTGGGCGTGCGCGACCTGTTCGTCGTGATGGGCGACCCGACCTCGATCGGCGACTATCCCGAGGCGATGGACGACTACGACGTCGCCCCTTCGGGGCTGATCCGGTTGATCAAGCAGAACTTCAACGCCGGGGTCGACCAGTCCGGCGCCGACATCGGGGGCCGGACTTCGTTCGTCGTCGGCTGCGCCCTGAACCTGGGCGCCCCCGACCTGGCGCGCGAGGCGCGCCTGCTCCATCGCAAGATCGAAGCCGGTGCCGATTTCGTCCTGACCCAGCCGGTGTACCAACCCGGCGTGGTCGGCGAGTTCCGGGAGACCTACCGGCAGCGGTTCGGCGAACTGCGAACCCCGATGCTGGTCGGGGTCTTGCCCCTCGCCGGCGACCGCCACGCCGCGTTCCTGGCCAACGAGGTTCCGGGCATCCGCATTCCGGGGGCCGTTCTCGATCGGATGCGCCATGCGGGCGACGACGGGCCGCGGCTGGGCGTTCGGCTGGCACAGGAACTGATCGACTCGCTGGAGGGCCTGACCCAGGGGATCTACCTGATGCCGGCCTTCCACCACTACGACCTGGCGGCGGAAGTGATCGACCACGTGCGCCAGCGTCGCCCGACCGCCTAGCAACACACCCGGAGGGAAGACCCTTGACCGAACTTGCCCAGATGAAATGTGTTCCCCCCCGACGGGGCGACCCGCCCCTGAGCCCGGTCGAGATTGCCGAGTGGAGCCAGCGCCTCGGAGGTGGCTGGCAGGTCGTGAACGGACACCAGCTGGAGAAGGAATTCCGTTTCAAGGACTTTCGACAGGCCCTCGACTTCACCAATCGCGTCGGGGTGGTGGCCGAGACAATCGACCACCACCCGGAGATCTGTCTGACCTGGGGAAAAGTGCGGGTGACCGTCTGGACCCACAGCGTCGACGGCCTGAGTCCCTGCGATTTCATCTTCGCCGCACAGGTGGAAGCCCTGGAGCCGTAGGGGGCGCCGTCAGGCCCGACCTGCACCAGCGTTGCGGCAGGCAAGCCAGGAAACCTCGGGCGGTTGACAGTCTTTCCGCCGATGCTACAATCGCCGGGATCGATGCGGTTGGGATGATGAAGAAACGAACCCGCCCCATGGCCATGAGCAACTGCGAGCCGGTCGCCCGGGGACGACCGGCCCCGGCCCGGCGCGCCTAGGCGCCGACCGGTCTCCTTCCCCGCCAGCCGCAGGGCTGGCGGTTTCGTTTCCTGCCAGTGCCAGCTTTCAGCCGGAGCCGCCGGCCCGAAGCCGGATGGCTCACCGCTGAGAACTTGTCACGAGGTGCACCATGACCGAAACCATCCTGGTCGCCGTCGCCTGGCCCTACGCCAACGCCGACATCCACGTCGGCAACCTGGTCGGGGCCTACCTGCCGGCCGACATCTTCGCCCGCTACCACCGGTTGGCCGGGAACCGTGTCTTGATGGTCTCCGGGACCGACTCGCACGGCACGCCGATCACCGTGCGGGCCGACGCCGAAGGAACCACGCCTCAGGCCGTCTATCACCGCTTCCACCAGCGCTTCCTGGACCTGTTCCTGCGCCTCGGGTTGACCTACGACCTGTTCACCAGCACCCACACCGGAACCACTTCCGGGTGTCGCAGGACATTTTCACCAGCCTGCAAGACCATGGACACTTGTTCCGCCAGGAAGAACCCCAGTGGTACTCGCGCCGACCGAGAAGCGGTTCCTGCCCGACCGCTACGTCGAAGGCGAGTGCTATATCTGCCACACCCCAGTGCGCGCGGCGACCAATGCGACAACTGCGGCAGCCTTCTCGACGCGACCCGACTGATCGGACCCCGCTCGCGCAGCGGGGCGGCGCTGGAACTGCGAGCCACCGAGCACTTCTATCTGGACCTGGCGGGCCTCAACCCGGCGTTGCGCGATTATCTGAGCCGCGACAAAGACCACTGGCGTGCGAACGTACTGGCGCCGTCGCGCCACACCGTCGAGAGCGGCGAGCTGCGCGGCCGCGCCATCACCCGCGATCTCGACTGGGGAATTCCGGTGCCGGTGGAAGGCTGGACCGGCAAGTGCCTGTACGTCTGGTTCGAAGCCGTGATCGGTTACCTCTCGGCCTCGATCGAGTGGGCCTCGCGCCGGCCGGCCGCTGACATCTGGAAGGACTGGTGGTACGACCCGTCGGCCCGCAGCTACTACTTCATCGGCAAAGACAATATCCCGTTCCACGCGGTGATCTGGCCGGCGCAACTGCTGGGGATCGAACGCTTGTATGAAGACGACCCGGCCCGTCGCCTCAACCTGCCCTACGACGTTCCGGCCAATGAGTTCCTCAACCTGGAGGGACAGAAGATCTCCGGCAGCCGCAACTGGGCGGTGTGGGGTCTGGACGTGCTCGAGCGCTACGACCCCGATCCGCTGCGCTTCTACCTCACCTCGGTGATGCCGGAAAGCCGCGACACCGACTGGGAGTGGTCCGACTTCGTACGCCGCAACAACGACGAGTTGGTGGCCACCTGGGGAAACCTGGTCAACCGGGTGCTTTCATTTGCGCACCGTCACTTCGAGGGGGTCGTCCCTGAACCCGGAACTCTGGGAGCGATCGACGCAGAACTGCTGGCCCAGGTGGAGGCCGGTTTCGATCGGGTCGGGGGCCTGCTGGGGGCGGTACGCCTGCGCGAGGCGCTCGGCGAAGCGCTGAGCCTGGCCCGATCCGTCAACGTCTACCTGGAACGGGCGCCGTGGTATGGGGTGATCGCCACCGATCGACCTTCGGCGGCCCGCACCGTCTACACCGCGCTGCGCGCCATCGACTCCCTGAAGGTGATCTTCGCCCCGTTCGTTCCATTCACGGCGGAGCGGCTGCACGGATTCCTGGGGTACGACCAACCCCTGTTCGGGGAGCAGCGGCTGGAGACGGTGGATGAAGGGGAGTGGGAGCGCCAGGTGCTGGTCTACGACCCGACCTCGGCCTCCGGTCGATGGCAGGCGAGCCGATTGGAGCCCGGGCGCCGCCTGCGGCCCTCGGCGCCGCTGTACCGGAAGCTCGAGCCGGAGGTGGCCGCACAAGAGGTGGAGAGGCTCAAGGGGGAGTCGCTCGGCCTCGACCTAGCGGTTCGCTGCCGGGCGAAGGTTCTTTCGTGTCGCTCCGGGCCAGGTGCCCCGCCCTTGCCATGGCGGGAGGTTCCCCAGACTTCCTACAGGTTCCGCGGACGGCGGCCTGTCTGCCGTCAGCGGCCTCGAAACTTGGCTTCCCGCTTCTCCAGGAACGCCGCCACGCCCTCGCGGTGATCGTCGGTCTTCCCTGCAGCCTCCTGCAGGTGCGACTTCGTATTCGAGCGTGGCCTCCAGCTCGGCCAGCAAGGAACGATTGAAAGCCCGCTTGGTCAGCCCCAGGGCTCGGGTCGGTCCCGCGGCGATCCGAGCGGCCAGCGCGGCAGCCTCGGCCATCAGCGATTCGTCGTCCACCACCCGATTCACCAGCCCGCAGGCCAGAGCCTGCTCGGCGGTCAGCGGATCGTTGGTGAACGCCATCTCGCTGGCGCGCGCCAATCCGAGCAGCAACGGGAGGGTCAGGGAGGTCCCCGAGTCGGCGGTCAATCCAATCCCGCTGAAGCCAAAAACGAAGCGGGCGCTGCGCGCGGCCAGGCGGACGTCGGTGGCCAGGGCTACGCCCAGGCCGGCCCCGGCGGCCGGGCCATTGATGGCGCCCACGATCGGTTTCTCCAGGCGCCGCATGCGCAGGATCAGCCGGTTGTAGGTGCGCTCCAGGTGGCGCCGAAACGAGACCGGCTCGGGACTGGCGGCGAAAGCGGTCACGTCTTGTCCCGCGCTGAACAACCGGCCGGCGCCGGTCAGGATCAGGCAGCGAACCTCGGGATCCGACTCGGCGCGGCGCAACCCCTCCAGCAACGCCTCGATCAAATCCTGGTTGAACGCGTTGGCCTTCGGTCGGTCGAGCGTCAGGGTCAAGACCCCCTCGCCAACCGTGGATCGCAGGACGGATTCCTCCGGCATGGTGGCCTCCCCTGGATTGGCAGGAACGGGCAGGATTTCCGACGGGGTCAGGCTTCGTCGTCGCCGTCGTCGTCGTCGACGTCGAAGTACAACTCGACTCCCAGACTCTCGGCTGTCGCACGGACCCACAGGACCAGCACTTCGCCCTCATCGGCCTCGGTCCAGCGCGCCGCAATGATCTCGGTATGCTGGGTCAAACCGCTCATGTCGCGAAACTCGAGATGGATGGGAAGTCCGGCGCGCCAGGCCTGGGCGCAGCGATCGACCAGGGCGGCGCCGTTGAAGGTGCGAGTGCGGCAGACGGCCACGATCGAAGGCTTGGGCCCCTCGACCACGCCCAGGGGCCAGGCTTCGGCCACCGCCTCGAACGTCGGCGGCGGTCCCTCGATGATGGTGATCTTCTCGGCTTCGTCCACGACCGCGAAATCTTACCACGCCCGGAGAAACCCGGTTTCCCCCGTACGACGGACTGGAGGAGGCTACATCGTGAAAGTGACCTTGATCGAACCGCTGGCCTTGTGCAGGGCCGTGTCGACCGCCCGCCGGTAGTCGCTGAGCGGGAAGCGGTGGGTGATCAGGCCGGCCTCCCGTAACCGTCCGGCGCGCAGATGGTCGATCACCAGGTCGAACGTCGAATGCGGCCGGCGGCCCGGCAGGCGCTCGATTCCGAAGGTGTGCGACCCGACCAGATCGACCTCCTGATACCAGACCGGATTCAGGTCTACCCGCACCAGCGACAGTCGATTCCGACCATCACCACCGAGCCCCGGGCCCGCGCCCAGCGCAGACCGTCGAGCAACGTTGAGCCGCTGCCGACGCAATCGTAGATCACATCGAACCCGCCGAGCAGCATGCCGCGGTTGAGCGGCGCCCGGTACAACCTGGCCCCGGTCTGATCGGCGGCCTGCGCGTACAGGTCACCGCCGCGCATCACTGCGTCGGCCCCCAGGCGCCAGGCGGCGTCGGCCTGGTGCGGATAGCGTGCGACGACCGTCAGCGCACAGCGTGGCGCCACCGCTCGCAGCACCTGCACCGTCAGCAACCCGATGATTCCGGCGCCGATCACCAGCACGCGGTCGCCGTCGGCCGGAGGCCGGCGCAGCACCCCGTGGAGAGCCACGGCCATCGGTTCGATCAGCGAGGCCTGATCGTCGTCGATCTCGTCGGGCACCAGGTGGACCTCGGTCTCATGGGCGGTGTACCCGTCGCCCCAGCCTCCCCCGACGCCGGCCGGGCCGCGCCCGAGCGAGGCGTTTTCACACACCCGGATGTGACCGGCGGCGCACTGGCGGCAGGGCGGTTCGATCTCCTGCGAGAGACAGGTTGGCCCGGTGAATCGCGACTCCATCACCACCCGCTGTCCCGGCCGAAAGCGGCGCACCCCGCCGCCGACCTCGACCACCTGGCCGACTGTTTCGTGCCCAAGGTAGAAGCGGTTGTTGCCGGGCAGCGCCACCGGCGCCGCCGCCGGATCGGGCTTGGCCAGAAGCAGCGACAGGTCGCTGGCGCAGATCCCGCATTGGCGGTTGCGCACCCGCAGCCAGCGCGGGCCGGGCAGGGGCGGCTCCGGGAGGTCGGTCACCCGGGCATGCGATATCGGGCTCCAGACCACGCCGGGCCAGATTCCCCGCAGCGCCTTCACCGCCAACGCTCGCGGAATGATCTTGTCGATGTAGATTGCTCGCATAGAGCCTCCGAACCGGTGAGGCGCAATCAGTTGTCAGCGTTCAACTTCTGCTATCAGCCTTCAAGCGCGCGTACACATCTCCGCTGTGGGCACGGTCGGGCATGGCATCGAGGACCGCCGCCATCGCCGGGCGGTCGAGCCACGCCGGCGATCGCAGTCGGGCGGTCTCGCGCTCCGACCAGTTGTATTCGTAGCGGCTCAGCGCTTCCAGCCCGTCCAGACATGCCCGGCTCTCCGCTCGCAGCGCCGGGACGTATTCGAAGGAAAGCGCCGGCAACGCTTCCGACAACCCGAGCAGCGCCTCGTGTTCACTCCCTTCGATGTCGATCTTGCAGAACCCCGGGAGGCCGTACCGGGCGATCAGGCCGTCCAGGTGAACCACCTCGACCTCCACCTGGCCGTCCCACGACACTCCGGCGAAGCGCGGAGCCTGGCGAACCTGCTCGATCCAGCGGGGCGACGTCGAGCTGACCGTAGGATTTCGATCGGAGATGCTCAGGTCGCTCCTGCCCGACGAGCGGCCCACGGCCGCCGGGATCACGACCACCCTGGGGTTCCCACGGAAGATTCGGGCGAGGAATCCGGCGAACAGCGGATGCGGTTCGATGGCGACCACACGGGCGCCCAGACCAAGCAGCGCCCGGGTCCGGTCGCCCACATGCGCTCCCAAGTCGAAGCAAAGGTCGCCCGGGCGGACGAAGGTGCGGTAGAGCGACGCCAGGCGCTGCGCCTTGAAGGGGACGGCGTAGTACAGGAGAAGCGAACGGGCCAGCCCCAGCCAGGCAGCGATCGGGATGGGTGCCGGGCGCGGCGGCCGGCCGAGGGCATGTTGTCCTCCGGGGGTCACGCCCCGGCCTGCGCCCGCACCGACAGGCGCACATCGGCGCAGCGCTCGCAGCCCTCCCGGTCGCACAGCAGGGCCCGCGGATCCTGGCGAATCCATCCGGCCGCCAGATGGACCAGGTCGCGCAGCGGAACGGCGCGGATCGGACGGCCGGCAAGATCGACCTGCCGGGTGATTCCCGACAAACGAGCGTCGATCACCGGGAAACCGTCGGAACAGCCCGGAAACTGCGGGCACAGGATGACGCCTTCCTCGGTGAGTGCCCAACGCAGGAAGGCCTTGCGGCCGGACATCCGCTCGGCCTGGTGCAGGGAAATGTTGCTCCGCTGGTCGACCCCGATCAACAGCACATCCGCGTCGGCCTCGGCCAGCCAGCGAACCGTCCCCAGCGGCTCTTCCAGCGACTGCTCCGCCAGGGCTTCGCCGGCCCGCAGCCCGCTGAACGACAGAACCGGGTGCGAAGAGCGCTTTGCCTCCGGGTGCCGACGCAGGGTTTCGGCCGGTTCCCCCAGATCGATGTCGGTAGGCAGGCCGGCGTGGAACACTTCGGCATCGTAGTTACGGTCGGCCTCGCCGTAACGAATTCCGTTATCGGGCGGGCCAAACGGCGGGGTCACCAGACTGCGACGGGTGAAGGCCGGCATCACCACCAGTTCACAGGTGGCGGCCAGAGCTCCGACCAGAGCCTGCGGCCCGCCGACGTCCGGGGCGAACGGTTCGAGCGAGGCGTGCACCAGCACCCGGCTGTTCGGCCCGAGGCCCAGGTCGCGCAGGGCTGTGATCCAATCACGGTAGGAAGGCATCCTAGCCGGCCCTTGGCGATCGACCCGGTCGGACCAATGGCGGCTGGTGTGCTTCGGGCATCGGCCCTAGCTCCCCGACCATTCCGGCTTACGTTTGGCCAGAAAGGCCTGCATGCCTTCCTTCTGGTCACGGGTGCTGAACAGGAAGTAGAAAGAGCGGCGCTCGTCGGCGATCCCGTCGGCCAGGAACGACTCGAAGGCGTGGTTGACCGCCTCCTTGCCCAGCCGTACGGCGAGAGGCGCACGGGCGGCGATCTCTTCGGCCAGGCGCAGCGCCTCGTCCAGACACGACTCCACCGGGACGACCCGATTGACCAATCCGAAGCCGTACGCTTCCTCGGCGGTGAGGGTCCGGTTGTTCAGGACCACCTCCATGGCGATGGTTTTGCCCACGGCGCGGGTCATCCGCTGGGTTCCGCCGGCGCCGGGGATCACGCCCAGGTTGATCTCCGGCTGGCCGAAGCGGGCGGTCTCCGAGGCGACGATCATGTCGCAGGCCATAGCCAGTTCGCATCCGCCTCCCAGGCACCAGCCGGAGACGGCCGCAATGACCGGCTTGCGGATCTTCCGTATCCGGTCCCACTTTCCGATCCGGTCCGAGAGCAGCATTTCCACCGAGGAGGCTTCGGCCATCTCCTTGATGTCGGCGCCGGCGGCGAAGGCCCGTTCGTCGCCGGTGATCACGATGGCTCCCACGGCCGGGTCGGCGTCGTGCGCCTCCAGGGCCGCCGCCAGCTCGTCCATCAGGGCCCCGTTCAGGGCGTTCATCACCTTCGGCCGATGAAGGCGCACCAGGCCCACCCGCCGTTGGACTTCGCTTTGGATGTGTTCGAAGCCCATCATCCCTCCTCGCTTCAGCGCCGCGCCGGTCATCTTCCGTCCAACTGGTCGCGGTGTTCGTCGGCGTGTGCCAACGAGCGCTCTACCCACCACAACAGGGTGCGCTCCCCCCAGTAGACGTGTCGTCCGCTACGGCTCCAGGCCTGCGCCGGGATCCCGTCCAACCGCCGGGCGCTCTCCCGGCGGACCTGCTGCCAGGCGTGGAGGATCGCCTGAACCGGCTCCTCCGGTTCGTAGTGCTCCGCCATCCAGGCGCCCTCATCGAAATCCGCCAGCTCGGGTTGATCGTCTTCGAGAATCCGGCGCAGGCGGGGAGCGAAGGCCTCGGCCTCCGCCGCCCGCAAATGGAAGATCACCCGGTGCGGCGACCATTCCCCCGGCTTGAGGGGCCGGTGCAAGCCAGCGGATCGTTCAGGGCGGGATGCGCGGAAAACCCGGCGATCTGTCCGCCGAAGCGTTCCATCATGTGCCTGCGGTACTCGGTCAGGATCTCGTCGGTCATGGGAGTTGGTCAGGCGTTTCGAGGCCAGGGCCCGCAGCGGAGGCGGGACGGGATCCGGATTCGCCGCGATGGTCAACCGGCCCGGCCGCGCAGTCTCTCGATATGCTGGGTGTGGTCGCGCTCGTGCCACAAGGTCCTGCGCAGCACCTTGCGCGCCGACCAGACCTCGCCACCCAGGGCCACCACGCCGGTCTGGCTGCTCAAGGTTGGCAGTCGGGTGAGACTGTTGGCCCTCACCTGCTGGATCGCCTCCAGGGGTTCCGGACTCAACTCGCCCCGCGGGAAGCTGAGCCCCATGCGGTCGAAGTACCACAACTCGCCCCGCGCCACATGATGGAGGATCCCCGAGATCGGCCATCGCTCACCCGGGATCGAACGCTCCATGGCTTCGGCCGAAAGTCCGTCGACAGCCCGCAGCAGATCGGAGCGGGTGGCCTGGAGCAGGCGCTGGAACTCGGGCAATTCATCACTGCTCACCGGGGGCCGATCGGCTGCGAAGAAGGCGTTGACCTCGTACTCCGGCTCATACTGCCAGGCTCGGATGACCTCGCTGACCACCATCGGAGGCGAAACCCCCGAAACGCGCAGCCCGATCCCGGCGCACCACGCCAGATAGGCTTCCACCGCCCGGGGAATCGCCCCGATAGCGCTCTCGCGCTCGGCGTGGGTGGCGAAGCAGCCGGGGAGGTCCGGCACGTGGGCAATCCACAGCCCTTCCATCTCCTCGGCGCAAACGACGTAGGGCATCTCAGGACATCACTTTCCCGCCGTCGACATTGATCGCCTGCCCGGTGATATAGCCCGCAGCCGGCGAGCACAGGAACAGCACCAGCGGCACCACCTCGTCCGGCGTCCCCAATCGTCCCTGCGGGATTTCGCTGCGCCAGCGGGCCATCCTCGCCTGGTCCTGGCGTAGCCCCGCTGTCATCTCGGTCTCGATCACACCGGGGCAGACCGCGTTCACCCGGATATTATACGTTGCCAGTTCGCGCGCCGATTCGCGGGTCAACCCGATCAGGCCCATTTTGCTGGCCACGTAGGCGGCGCGATCCTGCAGGCCGTGCGCCCGCCCGGCGATCGAAGCGATGTTGACCACTGCGCCACCGCCGGTGTGGATCATCCGGCGGGCGGCTGCCTGCGTGATCAGGAAGGGGCCCTTCAGATTCACGGCCAGGGTCCGGTCCCAATCGTACTCATCCAGCTCCAGCAACGGGGCCTGCGGCTCGACCCCGGCGTTGTTGACCACCACGTCCAGCCGGCCAAACCGCTGGACCACGGAGTCGACCAGGGCCCCGACGGCCAGCCGGTTGGCCACGTCGGCCGCAAACGGCTCGATCGTGCCCGGCATCCCGGCGGCCTGGGCCACCGTTCGATCCAGGTTGTCCGGGGTCAGGTCGTTGGCCGCCACCCGCGCCCCGGTCGCAGCGAAACCCAGCGCGATGGCGCGGCCGATGCCGCGCCCGGCGCCGGTGATCAGCACCACATGTTCTTCCATAACGCCTTCCCTCCTCGCTCTGGCGGACCCGTCGGCGGTCGAACCTCTGAGTCGGACCGGGTGAGCTTCGACAGTTGACCTGCCGCGCGGCCCGCGCTAGATTCCCTTTATCGGACTCACGGGAGGCAATCCATGTCTTGGCGGACCTTTGTCGGCGCACTGCTCATCCTGGTCGGTGTCGGTTTCGTCCTCGATCAGGTCGGATTGGTCGACTTCGGGGCCGTACTCTCCGTCTGGTGGCCCTTGATCCTGGTGGCCATCGGCGTGTTGCAGTTGCTCACCCAGTCGGTCCCGCTCCCGGTGGGCGTGGCCGTCACCCTGGTGGGCGGCGCTCTGCTGATCGACCGGCTCGGCCTGTTGCCGGTGAACGTCTGGTCGCTATTCTGGCCGCTCCTGATTCTACTGGCGGGCGTGTATCTGCTGTTGACCCGAGGCGGACGCGGACCCGCCGTCAGCGGCGCCGATCGGCTGAATCTGCTGGCCCTGTTCGGAGGCTCAAACCACCGGATCGAAGCCGAGACCTTCCGCGGCGGCAGCGCGGTGGCCCTGTTCGGCGGGATCGATGTCGACCTGACGGCCGCCCGCCTCGACCCGGAGGGCGCCATGCTCGATCTGACGGCCGCCTTTGGTGGGATCGAAGTGGTCGTGCCGACTCAGTGGCGGGTCAAGATGTCGGGCCTGCCGCTCTTCGGCGGATGGGACAACAAGACCCGGACCGACGACGCGTCGGGCCAGGCCCCGGTACTGACGGTGCGCTGCCTGGCCGCGTTCGGCGGGATCGAAGTGCACAACTGACATCGGCCTCAAGCGCGTTTGGCGGCCGGCGGGTAGACCCCGCCGGCCGCTCTTCGTTTACGAGTAAGCCGTCCATCGGGGGCCCAAGACCAATTCGCGGCGGAGCGTACTCGAAGCTGTTGCGAGCGGCTTGCTCGTTTCCGCCTGCGGCCCTCAAGCGGCGCCGCCGCCCGAATCGACGACCAACCCTCCGCCCCCGGCCGCAACCGAAACCCCTGCACCCAGCACGACCGTTACTACCAGCCCCGCCCCCTCGCCCTGCGCGACCGAGCCTGCCTCTCAGCTCGAAGTGCTGGAGTGACACCGATGGAATGAGCCCGCCGTGGGTAGTCTGGCGCAGCCATGATCTGTTTCGCAGCGGATGTCCGACCGAAACTCGCTGGGCGCCCACTTGCCGAATGACCCCTGGCCTGAGGCTGGCTCCGTCTGGCCAACCGTCGCGTCTGCGGCCCTAAACCCCGGCAATCTGATCGCAGACCGCCAGCCCGTCGCCCAGACGGGCGGCAGCCACCTCGATCCCCAGATAAGGCGACGGGTCGAGGGTGTTCTGGATTTCCAGTTCGTTGCGAAAGCGGCCCTCCCCGTCGTCGAGCACGATTGAGAAATGTAGATGCATCCCGGTGGGGTTCATCGGGTCGGCCGAGTAGTTGCCTTGCGCGCCCAGCCGGGTCCCGGCCCGGACGAACCGTTCCGTCGTACCCGGCGGAAAGGCCGGATCGATGAACGAGTTGCCCTCGGGATCGGCCATGTGGGTGTAGTACAGCCAGATCTGTCGACCCGGCCTCAGAGGATCGTCCGGCACGCGTTGGATCACCGCCGAGCGCCAGTCGGACTGTCGGCTGAGAAAGCCATCGTATGCGGCCACGACCGGAGTCTGCCCCAGGCCCGCCGGTCCCGTCGGGCCGAAGATGTCGAGGCCTTGATGCTCGTTCCCGGGCCCAAACGAGTCCCCCCAGACGAACCCGATGTAGCCGTCGGTCGGAAAGAGGAAAGGCGCCTGCCCGCAGCGCTCGCCGGCGCGAATCTGCCAGTCGGCGTGCGCGGATGGGTCGGCCCAGTACTGGCGAAGGCGCAGGAGACGGGTGCTGCGGGAACCGGTGAACAGGTAGACCGCTGTCGTCGCCACGATGACCAGGACGATCCCCGCCGCCAGCCCGAGCCTCCACCGCGGGGCCGGAGCCTGCAGCCTCACGGGCCCGCCTGCGGACCGGGGTCTGGCGGTAAGTCCATCTGGAGATGTTCCGAGAAGATCAGCTCGGCATGCTCGGCCGCCAGAGCCATCAGGGCACGGCCCGCCGCCTGGCCCTCCGGGGAGAGCATCGCCTGGCGCAGGGCGGGCAAGTCATCGAAGAACAGCTCGTGCACCAGCATCACCGAAGGCGCCCGGGTGGGCCCGCCGACGGTGCGGCCGACAGCCACACGGCGCAGGCCCGGCATTCGTTCGGCCAGAGGAACGAAGTCCTCGCTCCAGGCCCTCTCGAGAGAATCGGGGTCCGGCGGCCTGCGGATCAGAACGACCAGCTTGTGCATGGTCAGCTCCCCGCCTGGAGGAAAGGAGGAGGACCTGAGAGCGAGTTGCCCTCCGGCCCGGACGGCCTATACTGGAAGAGCATCATTCATTATCTTGGGTCCGCTCGGAGACATCATGGTTCATCCTCCGTGGCGCGGCCAGGGCCTGGTCGAATACGCTTTCATCATCCTACTGGTCGGGCTGGCCGTGATTCTGATCCTGACGTTGTTCGGGGCCGGCGTCGGGAATATGTACAGCAGCATCATCGCCGAGATCTAGCGCCTTTCCAGGCCCTCGATCACGGCTTCGGCGATGGTTGCGGCTGCCTGCGGGCGGGCCGCTTGCCGGCACGCCTGTGCGGCCCGCTCCAGGTCGGCCGGACTGGCCAGGAACTCCTGCACCGCCTTGGCCGACTGCGCCGGCCCCGGTGCCCAACGACCCAGACCCCCGGTCACCACGAAGTCGACGTTCCCCTCTTCCTGGCCCGGCAGATACGAGTACAACACCAGGGGTAGACCCGCGTTGGTCGCCTCGGCGATCGTGCTCGGTCCGGCCTTGGTCACCAGCAGCGTGGCCGCCTGCATCATCTCCGGCATCCTTTGCTCGAAGCCGTAGACGAAAGTCGGCACCTCCCACGACACCTGTTCCAATCTCCGCCGCAGGCTTTCGTTCCGCCCGGCGACGATCGCCAGAGCGGCCGGCGCACGGCTGCGCGCGATGGCCCTGGCCGTCTCGAACAGAGGCCCCATGCCCTCCCCGCCGCCCACCAGCAGGACCACCGGCTTGTCCCGGGGCCAACCCAGTTCGGCCCGCAGCGCCTGAGGATCGCCCGGCGGCATGGCAGAAGCGCTGCGCCACTGGCAGACCGACGATGCGCAGGCGCTCCTCCGCCATCCCGTTTCGGCGCGCCCGCTCGGCGGCGGCCTCGGTCGGGACAAAACACAGGTCGAGGCGGTGGTGGTACCACAGGGTGTGCGCGCTCACCAGATCAGTAACGACGGCGTAGAAACCCGGTCGCTGCGGACCCAGGGCCTTGATCACCGGCGCGATCAGCAGCGGGTGGAAGGACACGAACAGGTCGCCGCTGACTTCCGACACCATCCGCTGGGCCGCCTTGCGAACGTAGGGCCACAAGAGACTGGTGATCACCCGCCCGCGCTGGCGTCCGTTGGAGGCACGGAAGCCGAAACCCCACACTTCCGGGGTTCGCACCATGCGGGGATAGAGCGCCGGCAGCTCATTGAACGGCGCCGGCGCATAGCCGCGCAACCCGTCGACCAGCACCACCTCGAATTCCCCGGGGCGGCGGGCTTCGACCGCCTGCGCCACGGCCTCGGCCGAGCTACGGTGGCCGCCGCCGGTGTCGGAGAACAGAAAAACAGCTCGGCGTCGCTCAGTCGGCATCAGACTCCCGGACGTACCCTTTCATCCGCCGGGCGACATCCCGGCGCGGCAACAAGATCCGCCGACCGCAACCCAGGCACTTCAGGCCGATGTCGGCCCCCAGACGCACCACCACCCAGTCGGTCGAACCGCACGGGTGCGGTTTGCGCAGGCGCAACACGTCGTTCATGCGAAGTTCAGGCAGCATCGCTGGGATTTCGACCGGGGCGCGCATTATAGCATTCGCAGGTGGCCGGCTGTCCTGCCCCCAGCAGGGAGACGGTTCGAGCGCGGATGCTATAATCGCGATTCCATGCTGAGTCTCTCCCCGGTGGTCCTGCTGACGCGGTTGATCACCCTGGTCGTCGCCTTCACGGTCCACGAGTTCGCTCACGCCTGGACGGCCGATCGGCTGGGCGATGCCACGCCGCGCCTGGCCGGCCGACTGACCCTGAACCCGTTGGTCCATCTCGATCTGATCGGATCGGTGATGTTGCTGCTGGCCGGATTTGGCTGGGCGCGGCCGGTGCCGGTCAATCCGTACGCGCTGCAACGCCGCACGCCGGCCGGGATGATGATCGTCGCCGCCGCCGGCCCCGTGTCGAACCTGGGCCTGGCACTCCTGGCCTCGGTCTCCTTGCGTCTGGCCTTTCCGCTCATTCCGATCGAAGTCCTGCAGTCGTTCTTGCTCGATTTCATCTTCCTGAACCTGATCTTGTTCTTCTTCAATCTGCTCCCGATCTTCCCTCTCGACGGGGAAAAGGTGTTGACCTACTTCCTGCCTCCGGCGGGCCAGTCGTTCCTGGCCCAGATCCGCCCCTACGGACCCATGCTCCTGGTGCTTCTGATCCTGGTTTCTTCCCGCTCCGGTCTGGACCTGCTGGGCGCCCTGGTCCGAACTCCCGCGATCGAGCTGCTCCAATGGCTGGCGCTCTGATCTGACGGCGCCTGGATCCAAGGCGGTTGGCATGCCCGAGATGGTGAATCTGCTCCTGCTCGGCACCGGTACGGTGGGCGCCTCGATCGGCCTGGCCCTGCACCGGGCCAGCGATTCGTTCCGGCGCGTCGGCTACGACCCCGATCGCCAGACCTTGCGAGCGGCGGCAGCGATCGAGGCCTTCGACAAGGGAGTCGGCCGGGCCGCCGACGGCGCGGCGGAGGCCGACCTGGTGGTGCTGTGTCTCGAACCCACCGCCGCCCGCCGAGCCCTGGAGTCGCTGTCCGGAAGACTGCGGCCCGACGTGGTGATCTTGAGCACCACCCCCACGCAGGCGACCCTGGTCGAGGCCTGGCGCGCTGCCCTCGGTCCGGCCAACCCCTATCTGGCGGCAGTCCCGTTCGTCGGGCCCGCAGCGGGCGCTGGCCGACCTTCGAGTCTCTCGCGCCATCGGCGGACCTCTTCGAAGGGGGCATGCTGGGGATCGCCGCCCCGCCCGGAACCCCCGAGGGGGCGATCGATGTCGCTCTCGACCTGGCGACGATCCTGGGCGCTCACCCCTTCTTCCTGGAGCCGGCGGAACTCAACTCGGCCGCGGCCACCTCCGATCAACTGCCTGTCCTCCTGGCGGCGGCCGTGCTGGACAGTCTCTCGGCCAACCCGGGTTGGCGCGATCAGCGCCGTCTGGTCGGCCCGCGCTTTGCGCAACTGGCGGCGCTGGTGGAGGGACTCCCGTCCGAGGCCGCCGCCGCCGAAGCCACGGCCAACCGGGAGCACCTGACCAGCCGGCTGGTGGCGCTGGTCGGCTCCCTCGAGTTCGATTCGCGCCGCTCTGGAAAGCGGCCAGCGAAGCGCGCTGGAGGAACGGCTGGAGTCGGCCGCCGGCCACTACCGGGAGTGGCGCTCGATCCGATCGGAAGACCGTCCCGACCACGGCTCCGACCTTCCCGGCCTTCCGCGCCTGCGATTGTTCGATCGCCTGCTCGGCCGACGCCCGCGCAACTGACACTCCGCGGCGATCGATGGCCCTGGACGATCTGTTCTCGGAACCGCCCCACCTCGCCGAGCGCCGCGAGCTTCCCCTCGTCACCCAACTGATCGAGCGCTATGCCCGGGAGCGCCCCTTCGACGGCGCCGAGGTCGTCTTCGGCCACCTGCTGGTGCGCAATTCGATGGTGGTGGCGGAGGCCGCCTGGCGCGGCGGCGCACGCCTGACATTCGCCGAAGCCCATCCGAGCCCGGCCGAGGCGCCGGTGAGAGCCGATCTGCTGCGTCACGGGATCCGGGTGCTGCCCCCCGAACTGGCCGTGCGCCAGGGCGAGTGGTTTCTCGACGTGGGCGCCGTGCTCGGGCGACGCCGGACTCCGCGCGGGGCGGCGGAAGTAACCCGCAGCGGAATCCACTACTACCAGGATCTCGTCTGCCCGGTGGTCAGCGCCGACGATTGCCGCGCCAAGTTGATCGAGGGCTTCTTTGGTACTGGCGACGGCTTTGTGCGCGCCTGGCGCCAGCTCGTGCCCGGTCGCCCCCTGGAGGGCCGGACGGTCGTGGTGTTCGGCTACGGCAAGATCGGGCGCGGTGTGGCGCATCGCCTGCGAGGCGTGCCGATGCGGGTGACGGTCGCCGAGACCGACCCCTCGGCCCGCCGCCGCGCAGCGTCGGAAGGATTCACCAGCGTTCCGTCAGCGGGGGAGGAGCTGCGTCGCGGTCTGGAGCAGGCCGAGGTGGTGATCGCGGTGACCGGCCACGCCGGAGTGATCGGACGATCCCTGCCGGCGGAGTGGTTGCGGGCCAACCGGCCGGTGCTGGTGAACCTCGGCGCTGAAGACGAGTTCGGCCCTCCGTTCTGCGACGACGAAATCCTGGGCGGCCGGGAGCTGCCCCTCAATTTCCACCTGGCCCGCCCGACCCTCAACCGTTACGTCGATCCGCCCCTGGCGGCCCACCTGCTGGCCCTGGAAGCCCTGTTGCGCGACCCGCAGGGCTGGAGTGCAGGGGTCCATCCGCTGCCGGAGGCGATGGATACCTGGATTCTCCGCGCCTGGCGGTCCGCCTGGCCGGGGGAAGACCTGACGGGCATCGCCGAAGCGCTCGACCTGCCCGGCGACAGCGCCTCCGATGCCCGCAGCGTATAATCGATTCGCATCCACCCTGACCCACGCCACCCGCCCCGAGTTCTCGCTCCGTGACCGATACGCGCCGCCCCAAGCGAAAGGCTCCCGCCTACTACTGCTACATCCTCGAGTGCGAGGACGGGTCGTATTACACCGGGTGGACCACCGACCCCGAACGGCGCCTGCGCCAGCACACGGCTGGTCAGGGCGCCCGCTACACGCGCGCCCATCCGCCCGCCCGGCTGGCGTTCGTCGAACCCCAGCCCGACCGCGCCAGCGCCATGCGCCGGGAGCTGGCCCTCAAGCGGATGTCGCGCGCTCGTAAACAGGCCCTGATCGCCGAAACCGACTCTCCTTACGAGGCAGCCTCATGACACCCTCCGCAACAACGCAGTGGATCCACGACGAACTCGAGGGCCTGCGTCAGGCCGGTCTGTTCAACACCATCCGCACGCTGGAATCCGCCCAGGGCGCCTGGCTTCAGGTGGACGGGCGGCAGGTTCTGAACTTCTGCTCGAACAACTACCTGGGTCTGGCCAACCACCCGCGGCTGATCGAGGCGGCCCGGAGCTCGCTCGAGTCGTTCGGTCTCGGTCCGGCGGCGGTGCGCAGCATTGCCGGGACCATGGCGCCCCACCTCGAACTCGAACAGCGACTGGCGAAATTCAAGGGGGTGGAGTCGGCCCTCACCTTCCAGTCTGGTTTCAGCGCCAACCTGGGAACGATCCCGGCGCTGGCCGGCAAGGAAGACATCATCTACTCCGACGAGCTCAACCATGCCAGCATCATCGACGGCTGTCGCCTGTCGGGAGCTCGGGTGGTGCGCTACGCCCACGCCGACGCCGCCGATCTGCGCCGGACGGTCGAGGCGAACCGGCAGGGCGGATTTCGCCGGGGGTTGATCATCACCGACGGGGTTTTCAGCATGGACGGCGACATGGCGCCGCTGGACGCCATCCACGCCGTGGCGGAAGAGCACGGCTGCCTGCTGATCGTCGACGACGCACACGGCGAAGGCGTTCTCGGGCGAGGCGGGCGCGGCATCGTCGACCACTTCGGCCTGCACGGCAAAGTCGATGTCGAAATCGGTACCTTGTCGAAGGCCTTCGGCGTGGTCGGAGGCGTGGCCGCCGGCCGAACCGAGATCACCGAGTGGCTCCGCCAGCGCGCCCGACCGTTCCTGTTCTCATCGGCCATGACCGTACCCGACGTCGCCGCCTGTCTGGCGGCGGTGGACGTGCTCGAAGAGTCGGATGAACTGGTGCGACGCCTGTGGCAGAACGCCGACACGTTCAAGGCCGGTCTTCGCTCCCTGGGATTCGACACCGGATCCAGCACCACACCCATCACCCCGATCTTGCTGGGGGAGGCGCCGCTGGCGCAGGCCTTCAGTCGGGACCTGTTCCAGGCGGGCGTGTTCGCCATGGCCATCGGCTTCCCCACCGTCCCGCGGGGCAAGGCCCGCATTCGGGTGATGCTCTCGGCCACACACAGCCCCGACGATCTGGAGAAGGGGCTGGAGACGTTCGCTGCGGTCGGACGCAAGTTGGGAGTGGTGTAAACCCGCACCCGCCCGGTCAACCGTCGGCCAGAATCTCGAGCGCCCCCGCAGTTGCGGGGGCGCTCTCTTATCCCTGACACCCCGTAGAGGAGGTGCTTACCAGCAGGGGCAGTCTACGAAAACGGATCGTAGCCGGGCCAGCTGCCGGCCCAGCAGCAGGCGGGGCGGTCGAAGGCATTACAGCTCAGCCCCATCGAGCAGCGATGGGCAAGGATCCTGCCCGGCTGGTCGGGCAGCGGATCGGCCGGATGGACCACCCGGGCCTCCAGCGCCACGACCTCCCCGAGCCGCTCACAGTGCGCATCCTTCAACCTGAGCCACTCGATGCGTTCCATCGCCCCTCCCATGCCTGCGTCCATTCTCCAACCCCCGAACCCCGGCGTCGTAGTGCCGAGTGTCATCCGCCAAGTGGAGCAAATTCATCCGGAAGCCCGGATAACAGACCCGCCCCCGGAGATTCCCGGGGGCGGGGAAGTGCCAGGCCCTGGCCAGGCGTCAATGTGCGGCGGCTTCGATGAGGCTGCGATGCTCGATCGGCCAGGGCAACGTTCAGTGTATCACATGTTTGTGATTGGTGTCACTATGCCTACTCTATCCGGACGCCGCCTCCATTTCTTCCGGCGGCGATACAACGGATTCCCCGTGTTCAGGTGGCCCCCGCGGATCGACCCCCACCCCAGACCGCGATGGTCACGGAGTTCCGGGCCGGACGGGCGAGGTCAGGCAGAACGGAGGTCAGAACTGGAAGCGGCCGTGAAAGGGGACGACCCGCCTTCGGTAGTTGGCGACGAACTCCTGGAGCCGGGCCTCGAGTTTCTGGAACTGTTCCGAGGTCAAGACCTGATCCATGACCCCCCGGTCAGCCGCGACAAATCCGGCCAGGCGCAGGGGATACTCCCCGTAGGCCGTGTGCCAGACCTCCGACATCTTCAATCCCATTTGCTCGAGTTCGGGAACGAATTCGCCCAGCACATAATGGAAGTAGCCCTCGCGGCGCTCCGGGAGCGGGTCGAACGTCAACAACAACTTGACCGGATCGTTGCCGATCATCCTGGCTCACCCGCGACCGGGTTCACACCACAGCCCGCGGAACACGCCGCCACAGATCCGACGGTCCGCCGACGCGCACCTGGTCGGAGCGGTGCGGCCAGACTCCCGGGATGCTGGTGGCGCACTCCGGGCACGCCCCGTCGTCGGTCAACCGGTAGGCCAGCAGCGCATACCCCAGCCGCTCGATCAGGGTCGTGCGGCAGGTCGGGCAGTAGGTGTGCTCGTAGCCGTCCACCCGTCCCGGCAGGTTGCCGGCATACACAAAGCGCAGGCCGGCTTCCTGTCCGATTTCGGCGGCGCGAATCAGGCCGGCGGCTGCGGTGGGAGCGGGCTCGGTCATCCGGTAGTCGGGGTGGAAGGCCGTGACGTGCCAGGGGATGTCGGGAGAGACCGAGGCCAGGAAGCGGGCGGCGTCGAGTAGTTCCTGGCTGCTGTCATTGAAGCCGGGGATCACCAGGGTGACGACTTCCAGCCAGAAGCCCATCCGGTGGACCTGGCGGATGGTCTCGAGCACGTGATCCAGAACCCCGCCCAGCTTCCGATAGGGCCCGTCGCGCATTGTCTTCAGGTCGATCTTGTAGCCGGTCACCCACGGCCGAAGATACTCGAGCACTTCCGGTGTGGCGTTGCCATTGGAGACATAGGCGCACCTCAGGCCGGACTGACGGGCGGCGGCGAAGATCGCCCGGGCCCATTCGCTGGTGATCAGGGGTTCGTTGTAGGACGAAACCACCAGTCCCGCCCCCAGGCGAAGTCCGTGATCGACGAGCTCTTCTGGTGTGACCTGGCGCAGGGCTCCCAGAGCAGCATCGGCCGCCGGATCGCGCATCGCCTGCGACGTCACCCAGTTCTGACAGTACGGACAGTGGAAATCGCAGCCGAGCATCCCGAAGGTGAGGGCGTCGCTGCCGGGCAACAGATGGAAGAATGGCTTCTTCTCGACCGGATCACACTGCAGGGCGCCGACGTAGCCCCAGGGCACGCGCAGCGTGCCTTCCTGGTGGAAGCGCACCCGGCAGATGCCGCGGCGGCCGGGACGGATGCGGCAGCGATGGCCGCACGCAAAACACTCGATGTCGCCGTCGGCCAGTTTGCGGTAGAGCTCGCCCTCGACGGTGTGGGCCTCGAGGACTTCGCCCAGCGTACTCATGCCCTCACCCCACGGCATTATACCGGGTCGCCTCCGCCGGAGGCGGCTGTACAATGGCCCCGTGACGAATCCAACCGTCGCCCCCGAGGAACACAACCCTGTCCTGGGCCTCCAAATCTCCGGCTGGCAGCGCCTGGTACAGCGTTGGGCTGCACCTTCGTGGATGTCTGCGAGCCTGGCCCCCCTGCTGCATGGGCTGGACCGCCTCCTCCTGGGGCTGACCCGCGATCGGACCTGCCTGACCACCCTGGCCAGCGGGATCCCGGTGAGGCTGGTCCGAACCCACGGCGCCCGATCCGGAAAGGCACGCACCCGGCCGCTCACCGCGCTGCCCGTCGCTGATCGGCTCGGGCTGATCGCCTCCAACTTCGGTCGCCCGCGTCACCCCGGTTGGTTTCACAATCTCCGGCAGCGCCCGGAAGTCGAGGTGCGGATCGACGGCCGCTGGATCCCCTACACGGCTCGGCTCGCCTTCCCCTCCGAGCGTGACCTGCTCTGGGGACTGGCGGTGACGATCTACCCGGGCTACAGCGACTACCAGCGACGCGCCGCACCGCGCCCGATCCCGGTCGTGGTTCTCGAGCCGCGGCACCCCTCCCCGGAATGAAATCTGCGGGCTTCGCCACGCTGGCCATCCAGGCGGGCGGCCGCTCGAGCCGGATGGGCCGCGACAAGGGCCTGGTCGAGCTCGACGGGAAACCGCTGGTCGGGCACGTGATCGACCGTCTGGCCCATCTGGCGGGCGAGGTGATCCTTACCGCCAACGACGCCCCGGGCTACGCCCGGTTCGGGGTTCGGATCGTCCCCGACGAGGATCCGGGGGCGGGCTCCCTGGCCGGCTTGGCCACAGCCCTGGCCGGCGCGCAGGGCGATCCGGTGCTGGTGGTCGCCTGCGACATGCCCTTCGCCAGCCCGCGTCTGGCGGCGCATATGCTCTCCCTGATCAGCTCGGCGGAGGCCGTCGTGCCGCGCCCCGAGGGGGAGTTTGAGCCTTTGTATGCCGTGTATCGGCGGTCTTGCCTGCCGGCCATCCGACGAGCGCTGCTGCGGGGCGACCGGCGGGTGATCTCGTTCTTCGACGACGTCCTGCTCCAGGTCGTCGAGTCGGACGAAGCCCGCAGCCTCGAACCCGACCCCTACGCCTTCTTCAACGTCAATACCCCCGACGACCTGGCCGACGCACAACGACGGCTTCGGAAAGGGGCCTGAGGAGTCCAGCGTGCCATTCGACATCGCCGCCGTTCGCCGCAACTTCCCCGCCCTGCAGGGCGAAGCGATCTTCTTCGACAACCCTGGCGGCACCCAGGTTCCGACCCGGGTGCTGGCACGGATGCAGGAGTACCTGACCCGGACCAACGCCAACCGCGGCGGCCGCTTCGCCACCAGCCGGGCGTCCGACGAAGTCTTGGAACAAGCGCGGGCGGCGGTGGCCGGTTTCCTGGGCGCGCGGCGGCCGGAGGAAGTCGTCTTCGGCCCCAACATGACCAGCCTGACGTTCCAGATCAGCCGCGCCCTGGCCCGGGAGTTCCTCCCGGGCGATGAGATCATCGTCACCCGGCTGGACCACGACGCCAACATCTCGCCCTGGCTCCTGATGGCCGAGGACCGAGGCTGCCTGGTGCGCTGGCTGGATTTCAACCTGGCCGACGGAACGCTCGACCTGGAGGCCCTCGACCCGCTGCTCGGGCCGCGCACCCGCCTGGTGGCGGTGGGCTACGCCTCCAACGCTTTGGGGACGATCAATCCGGTGGCCGAAATCGCTCGGCGCGCCCACGCGGTCGGCGCGCTGTGCTACGTCGACGCGGTGCAAGCGGCGCCGCACGTCGCCATCGACGTCGCGCAACTGGACTGTGACTTCCTGGCGGTCTCGGCCTACAAGTTCTTCGGCCCGCACCTGGGGGCCCTGGTCGGGCGCTACGAACTGCTTGAGCCAGCTGCGGGCCTACAAGGTTCGCCCCGCCTCCGATCGACCTCCGGGCAAGTTCGAGACCGGGACTCAGCTCCACGAGAACATCGTCGGCACGCTGGGGTGCCTTGGAGTACCTGGCGGATCTCGGGACTGCGACGGGTTCGGGATCCGCCAGGTTGGCCTCCGCGATGGCGGAGATCCACTCCTACGAAACCGAGCTCACACGGCTTCTGCTCGACGGGCTGCGAATCCGTTCCCGGTTTGCACCTGTACGGGATCGCCGACCCGGATCGGATCGATCAGCGGGTGCCGACCTTCGGGTTCACCCTGGCCAACCGCAGTCCGGCCCAGGTCGCCGAGGCCCTCGGCCAGGTGGGGATCTACGTTTGGGAGGGAAACTTCTACGCCCCGTCGGTCACCGAGCATCTAGGCGTTGAGACCGGCGGCGGCCTGGTACGAGTGGGACTGGCTCACTACAACACGGCGGCCGAGATCGATCGTCTGGTCCAAGCGTTGCAGCAGATCGCGCAGTCCCCTGCAAACGCACAGACAGACATCTAGGTGAGGGGGGCACCCAGACGTCTGCCTGTGCGTAGCAGTATACCGGATGGGGGTTGGCCGTCAAGAGGGAAGTGTCGTCTTTCACAAGCAGACCGTCCCTACCAGGGGTGACGGTCGTCGCGCCTCGACGGAAGGATGGTACTGCGGGCGGATTCTGGCGGTGGATAGACTGGGGTACGAAGCCGACGGGAGCCGCCACGGTCAAGTCCCGTACCGTCCCTTTCTTCGAAGACATCGATCCCGATCACCGACGGCGGATCGAAGAGCGCTTTCGCGCCCAGGTGCACCTTGCCGGAGACATCCTGTTCGAGCAGGGCCAGCGGGCTGAGCGTCTGTACCTGCTGACCAGCGGACGGGTGGAGATCCACTTCAAGCCCGACGATGGGGAAGCGTTGACGGTGACCTCGATCGAACCCGGGGGGGTCTTCGGCTGGTCGGCGGCCCTGGGTCGTTCGGCTTACACTTCAGGCGCCGTGGCCGCAGAAGAATTCGCAGTCCTTGTCGATTCGCGGGCCAGACTTGCAGCGGATCTGCGAGGACTACCCGGCCACCGGGGTGATCCTGCTGGAGCGACTGGCCGGAGTGATCGCCCTGCGACTGAGCAGTACGCACGAACATGTGCTGCATCTGCTGCGACGAGGTATGGGGAGGGTGAGGGAAACATGACCGACAAGGAAGCCATCGGCCACAGCCATCGCACCGATGTCACCGATCGCGAGCGCATGACGGCGCTGCTCGATCGGCTCAGTTCGTACATCGAGCAGTACCACGGAGGTTGGGTGCGCCTGGTGGATTTCGACGGCAAGGTGCTGCGGGTGGAACTCGGCGGCGCCTGCGCGGGCTGCCATCTGTCGGCCACCACCCTGCAGGGTTGGGTGGCCGGGACGGTTCGGCAGTTCTTCCCCGAAGTGGAGCGTATCGAGCCGGCCTGAGCCCGGCTCAGTCCTGTTTCGGCGGGGCCCCTTCCATCGCCAGGATCTCGACGGCCACCGGGCTGCCACGCCGGAAACGTTCGGCGTCATCGGCCGTTCCCGCCACGCCTGCCCCGTAATGCATGGGCACGGCCACCCGCGGCCGGATGACCCCGGCGGCGCGCACCGCCTCTTCGGCGGTCATCACGTAGGTTCCGCTTACAGGCAAGAGCGCTACGTCACAGGCCAGGCCGTGCATCTCCGGGATCAGGTCGGCGTCCCCGGCGAAGTACAGGCGCTCGCCTTCCAGCTGCAGCACGAACCCGAGGTGGCCCGCATCGCGTGGGTGGAACTTCTTGTCGAGATTGTAAGCCGGCACGGCCTCCACCCCGACCCCGGCGACCTGGAGACTCTTGCCGGCTTGCAGCACCCGCACCGGTGATCGCAGCTTGGCGGCCGCCGAAGGATTAGCGACGACCACCGTCGTCTCGCGGCGAACGCTCTCGACGTCGTCCGGCGAGCAGTGGTCGAAGTGGTCGTGGCTCACCAGGACCAGATCAGCCGGCGGGCTGTCGTCGGGGAGGTTCCACGGATCGATATAGACGACCAACGGCTGGTCGAGGCGAAACGTGGCGTGGCCCAGCCAGTGCAGGTGACGCAGGAGTTTCGGCCGTTCGCTGATCATGTCTTCTTCCCTGGGGCGCCCGCCCGCAACGACCGCCGCAGGATCGGACGGTCCTCTCGACGGCGGGCGACTTCTTCGAACCCGTTGCGGCGAAATGTCGAGGCCACCCCGGTGTAGCCGACGGATCCGGTCAGCTGCCTATCGCCGCACTCCACCGGATAACCTTCCAGCCATTCCGCACCCTGGGATCGAGCGGTTTCCGCCGCCGCCTCCAGCAGCCTGCCCATCCACCCCTGTCGTCGGCGATCCCGCCGCACGAAGAAGCACACCACCGACCAAACCGGGCGATCGTCCACCCTGGCGAACAGGCGCGATCGTTCCAGCGCGGCGAAGTCGGGCCGGGGGCCGATGGAAACCCAGGCGACGGGTTGCCCGTCCTGGTAGCCGATCAAGCCGGGAGCCGGGCCCTGATTCGCCAGCTTTCGCAGGCGGGTGCGCCGCTGGAGCGGGGTCAGTTGCTCGTAAGTGGCGCGGGGTATGCGCCACCACAGGCACCAGCATCCGCCGTGGGCCCCCCGGCGGCCGAACAGGCGCACCAGATCTCCCCAGCGCTCCTGACCCAGCGGAAGGATCCGGAATCCCGTTTGGCCGGCGCTCATGGCAAGCCGTTGAGGAAGACGTCGATCCCGATCACGGCCTGGGCGACCTGGTCGTAGGCCAGCAGCTCCAGCGTCGGGGAATCGTTGCCGGTGATCATCTTGGAAACCCGGGCGTCCTTCCGGTAGCAGCACAGCACCGGCTTCTCCAGCCCGAGGGCATAGGCGATCTCGTAACCGACCCCGTGGGATGGGGTGCTGACCTCGGCTACGACCGCGTCGCATTCCCGGATCCAACCGATATCCCGCTGGTAAATCTCGGCCGCCTCGACCACCCGCTCCAGGTCCATGATCCCGGCCTCCGCCAGGTGCGCCGTCGGAACGTCGTGACCTCGGGCCAGCAGGTGTTCGACGATGGCCGCATAGGCTGCCTGGTCGTCGCGGCCGCCCGTCAGGGAGCAGGAGAAATAGAGGTTCACCTGGGAGGAGCCTCACGGCGCGTCTGGGAGGGAGCCGACCAGGGAATGGCGACCCCCGCTTGACTCCGCCGGCGGGGGCATGATAACATGCCGGCCGTGCTGGCCTGCGTCTGAACCAGGGAAGCCGTTGCACCGCCGCCTGATCCGGGCGGTTTTCTCTTTTCTCGGCCAGGCCGGCCAGATCACACCCGAGGAGGCATGGGAACCAGATGGCCGATCGATACCGGGGTACAGTGAAGTGGTTCAACGCGGTCAAGGGATATGGATTCATCGGCCGCGAAGACGGAGAAGACGTGTTCGTCCACTTCTCCGCCATCCAGTCGGAGGGTTATCGCAAGTTGGAGGAGGGTCAGCAGGTCGAATTCAGCATCGAATCGGGCCCCAAAGGCCTGCAGGCCGCCAGCGTCAACGTGGTCTAGCCATCCAGAGCCCCCCACCGGCGCCCCGCCACACCACTCCGGCGGGGCGCCGTGCTTTCCCCCGGCTTTCTCGGCCCCGGCCTCTGTGCTATCATGCCCGGGATGACCCTCTCCCCCGAGACCAATCCGCTGCGCATGCTGCAACTGGAGGTCTCCCGCCTCCGGGACGAGAACCGCGAGCTCCGCTCCGAAATCGCCGTCCTGCACTCCTCGATCCGGGCCCTGAGCGCTCTGCAAGACTTGATCCAGCGTCTGACCCCGACCACCGACGTTCTGACCTTGCTGGCCGACCTGTTGGCCTCGGTGCTGACCGTGGTGGGCGCCAGCGACGGATCCCTGCTGCTGGTGGACGACGAGACCCAGGAACTGGTCTTCGCGGTCGTCCATGGAAAGGCCAAGGAACGTCTGCTGGGCTACCGTCTGTCACACGGACAGGGGATCGCCGGGTGGGTGGCAAGCCATCGCCAGCCGCAGATCGTGCAGGACGTCCGGCACGATTCCCGCTTTTCCCCTCTGGTCGACGAGACCTTCGATTTCCAGACCCGCTCACTGGCCGCCATCCCCCTGCTCGACGGAGAGCGCGTCCTGGGCGTGATCGAGGCTCTGAACAAGTCCTCCGATCGCGCCTTCACCGAGATCGATCACGACTTGCTGCGGGTGGTGGCCCAGTTGGCCGCCGCCGTCCTGTCCCGCGCCGAAACCGTGACCGGCGAGAGCCAGGGCGCCAAACGCTGATTCCGACGTTCCCCCGCGGCAATGACAAACCTCGAAGGCACCTCCGGCGGAGCAGTTTGTTTCGCCCCTGAGGCTTCCTCCGGAAACCTCGACTGGGAGCCGACCCCTACTTCCGCAGTTCTGCGCTCAGTTTGTGCACCAGGTGCGCCACAATACCCTCGCGGATCTGACGGACCTCGGAGTCGGTCAGCGTTCGATCGGGGGCCTGGTAGGTGAGGGAATAGGCCAGGCTCTTCCTGCCGGGTGGAATCGGCGGCCCCTGGTACAGGTCGAACAGCCGCAGGTCGGCCAGGAGATCCCCGCCGGCGCGACGGATCTCGGCCGCCACCCGGTCGGCGGCCACGCCCTCGTCCACGACCAGCGCCAGGTCTTCCAGGACCGGCGGGAACGTCGGCACGGGCGCGATGGTGACGCCGGTCTGGCCGCAGCTCCAGCATCGCCTGAAGGTCAAGATCGGCCGCTGCCAGAGGAGTTGGCGGCAGGTCGTAGCGGTCGCGCACCTGCGGGTGGATTTCCCCCAACCATCCGAGCACTCGAGCGCCGATCGACCATTCGGCGCACTTTCCCGGGTGGTAAGGACGGATGCGAGGCGGCCCGGAACGAGCCCGGGGGCAGATGAAGCCCGTGTGCTCAGCGCCTCCAGAAAGTCCCTTGAGATCGAAGAAGTCCATCGGCTGGAGGTCGGCCGGCTGCCACCCGGCGGCGGTTCGGGCGCCCGTGAGGACGATCCCCAGCCGCAGCTTCTCCTCGGGCAGGTGTCTCGCCCTCCACCGCCAGGAAGACCGGCCCGATCTCGAACAAGGCCTGGCGGGGATGATGGCGCGGCGTTGCGGGCGACCACCTCCAGCAGGGAGGGCAGCAGGTGATGCCGCATCACCGTCCGGTCGGAGGCGATCGGGTTGGCCAGAGTCACATAGGCCTCTCGATCGTGCTCGTCCGGCAGGTGTCGCTGATCGGCGCCGGGATTTGTGATCCGGTAGGTGACCACTTCCTGCAATCCGATCCCGACCAGCAGATCGCGCACGGCCTCTTCGGCCTCGGCCTGCGGATTGCCTCGCTGCGGGGGAAGGGAATCGGCGATCAAGGTCTCCGGAATCCGATCGTAGCCGTAGACTCGGGCGATTTCCTCGAGCACATCTGCCACGCCGATCAACCCCTCGCCAATGTCGAGCCGATGGTCGGGCGGGGTCACCCGCAGGGAAGCGCCGCGGACTTCGACCTCGAACTCCAGGCGGCCCAGCAACCCGGCCACTTCGTCCGCTTCGAGGCGAACCCCCAGCCCTCGCTCGACCTGGTCGAGCGACAAGTCGACCACCACCGGAGACGGAGGCAGCGGGTACTCGTCGAGCAGACCCCGGGCGATCGCGCCGCCGGTCAGGCGGGCCATCACGCTCAGACCACGGCGCACCCCGCGCTCGGCCATCGCCGGATGGACGCCACGCGAGAAACGATAGGCGGCCTCGGACGAGAAGCGCTGCGCGCTCAGAGTCCGGCGGATGTTGATCAGGTTCCAGGCGGCGCCTTCCAGCAGCACGCTGCGCGTTTCCGGTCCGACCTCGGTCGCGGCGCCGCCCATCACACCGGCGATCGAGAGCGGGCCGGCCGAGTTGCACACCAGCACGCTGAAGTCGTCCAGCGGTCGATCGATCTGGTCGAGCGTGGTCAGACGTTCCCCGGGAACGGCGCGGCGGGTGCTCAACTGCGGGGGCGGATCCTCGGCGCGACGCTGGAGGGCCTCGAAGTCGAAGGCGTGCAGGGGTTGGCCGATCTCGAGCATCACGTAGTTGGTGGCGTCGACCACGTTGTTGATCGGCCGCATCCCGGCCAGCCGCAAACGACGCTGCACCTGGTAAGGGCTCGGCCCCACCTTCACCCCTTCGATCAGGCCCAGGACGAAGCGTGGGTTGAGCTCCGGTTCTCCGATCCGCAGGTCGACCCGGCCCGCCAGCGCCGGTCCGACCTCGTCCAGTTCGTAGCTCGGCGGGCGGAACGAAGCCCCGGTCAGCGCTGCAACTTCGCGGGCCACTCCCAGGATGCTGGCATTGCGGGCCATGTTGGGCGTCAGGGCGATCTCGAACACGGCGTCACCCATGTGATCGACCAGGGGCTGTCCGGTGGACGCATCGGGGTCCAGCAAGATCACCCCCTCGTGTTCTTCGGAAATCCCCAGTTCCTTTTCCGAGCAGGCCATCGAATACGACTCGACCCCGCGGATCACCGCCCGCTGCAGAGTCATCAGTTCCCAGCCGGGCTTGTGGCCGTCGAACAGGCGTGCCCCTTCCCGCGCGTAGGCCACCTTGAGCGGCGCTTCCAGGATTCCCTTCCCCTTGTACCGGAACAGGTTCGGCGCACCGGTAAGCACGGTGTGCACCTGGCGACCGTCGTCGAGCCGGCACAGTACCAACCGATCGGCGTTGGGGTGGGCCATCACCTCGAGCACCGATCCCACCACGATCATCTCGGGGTCCCAGGCCAGACCGGTGACCTTCAGGCGGGCCGCCTCGGCCCCCAGGGCCAGCCCGGCCAGATGGATCGATTCGACCTCCAGCCCGGCCAGGGTCAGCCGACGGGCCAGGTCGGGCAGGTCCGGCCCGACCTCCACAAAGTCTCGCAACCACGAGATAGGGACTCTCATCCACCTTCCTCCGCCTCCGCGCCGTCTTGACTCGTGCGCCGCATGCGTCCGGCCGCCCTTTGCAGTTCGACATTGGCGCGTCGAAGTACGTCGACCAGATCACTTCGGATTTCGGATTCGATCTCGGCCCGAACGCACCCGGTCGCCGAAGCCGCGCAGGTCGTCTCCCAGTTGCCGCCCTTCCGGGCTGGCGGCGAAATCGCGGGCCGCCGCCTCCGACGGCGTGCGCCAGGTCCGTCAGGCCGGCCTCGACCTGGCGTTGCAGCCGGCGGCGCTCCTCGCTGGCCCAGCCGGCCTGCAAGACCTGGCTCAGATTCTGTCCGAGGTCTCTCAGTTCGTCGGCGAGCCCGTCGCCTTCGGTCGGAGTTCGCATCCATGTTCTCCTCCGTCAGAACTGCTCCAGGAAGCGCAGGTCGTTGGTCCAGAAATAGCGGATGTCTTCGATACGATGCTTGAGCATGGTCAGGCGTTCCGGGCCCATCCCGAACGCGTAGCCGGAGAACTCGGCCGGGTCGTAGCCGCCGTTGGCGAGCACCTGGGGATGGACCATGCCGCAGCCCAGCACCTCCAACCAGCCCGTCCCCTTGCACACCGGGCAGCCCTCGCCGCCGCAGACGAAGCACTCGACGTCCATCTCGGCCGAGGGCTCGGTGAAAGGGAAGTGGGCGGCCCGGAAGCGGGTCGCCACCTGCGCCCCGAACAGCCGGCGGGCGAAGGCGGTGAGCGTTCCCTTGAGATCGGCCAGGCTGATCCCCCGTCCGACGGCCAGGCCTTCGACCTGGTTGAACTGGATTTCGGATCGCGCCGTCACCTGCTCGTAGCGGTAGCACATGCCCGGCAGCACCACCCGAATCGGTTCGGGGGCGCGCTGGCGCATGACGTGGATCTGGCCGGGCGAGGTGTGGGTGCGCAGCACGACCTCGGGGTCGGTCGTGTAGAACGTGTCCCACTGATCGCGTGCCGGATGGTGCGGCGGCATGTTCAGCAGCCCGAAGTTGAACTCGTCGGTCTCGACCTCGCGCGAACGGTACACCTGGAAGCCCATCTCGGCCCAGATCCGGACGATCGTTCGCAGCATCTGGTTGGCGGGATGGATCCGGCCGCGACCCGTCGGCCGGCCCGGCAAGGTGACGTCGATCTCCTCTTCGCGCAGGGCCGCATCCTGGATGGCGCGCAGCAGTTCCGCTTCGCGGGAGGCATAGGCCTGGAGCAATCGGGCCTTGACCTGCGTTCGCCTTTCGGCCGACCTCGGCCCGCTCTTCGCGGGTGAGATCGGTCAGATGTTCCAGGGCGCGGTTGAGCTCGCCCCCCCGGCCCAGGAACAGGCTGTGCCGCGCCTGGAGTCCATCCGGATCGCCGGACCTCCGCCAGCGAGGCGATCGCCTTCGACTCGATTTCGTCGACCCACCGGCCGAGCTCGTCCGCCGATTTGCGAGCCTCGGCATCGTCTTCGTCTGGCCACGCCCGCCTCCCTCCCAAGACAAAAAGCTCCCGCCCCTCAGGGACGGGAGAAATCACCCGCGGTACCACCCTGCTTGTCCCTGCCCGCTCTCGAACCGGGCTCGGGACCTCTCGCCACCGGCCGTCCTTCGCCATGCTCGGACGAACGGCTCCCCGGGTAACGGCGGGGCTCCGGCCCAGACTACTTCTCCGTTGCGAGAGCAGCGTCCCTGGCTTTCGGTCGGGACATCGCTTCGCTCCGGATTTCACCCGGGCGGCTCAGGAGGGAACTTGGGCTGGCTTCGCTCGAGCCGGGGTCCCAGTCGAGCCCCGGCCTCCCTGGCGAGTCCGTCCAGCTTACTTTCCTCCGTCGACGCCGGAGAATCGATTGTGACCCGATTATCCGCTTTGAGAAGGATTTGTCAATCGGCGCAGGGGCCCTGCGGGCCGGCAGGCTCAGGCCCGGGGCAACCTCTCCCTGCGGAGCCGGATCGCCCGCAGCGTGTCGGGGGCGTTCACCACAACGATTCCGACCACGATCAACGCCGCTCCGAATCCCAGGCGCAGCGTCAGCGGCTCGTGCAGGAACACGACCCCCAGGAACAGGCCGACCACGGGGAAGATGTAGGTGATCATCGAGGTGCGTGTCGGGCCGATCTGGTGCAACAGGGAGAACAACAGAAGGTAGGCGGCGCAAGAGCCCAGCAATCCGAGCCAGACCAGGGCCAGCCAGGTGGATCCGCCGCTGGGCACCAGCTGGGGCGCTTCGAAGGTCAGGGCCCCGGTCCAGATGAAGGCGTCGGCCACCACCAGCGGCAGGAAGGCCTGCACCGTCGGCGACACCTGACGCAGATTCTTGCGCGCCAAGACCCCGCTGGCGGCGTACAGGATTGCGGCCAGCAACACGGCCAGCTGCCCCAGCCCGGCGCCGCCCAGGTCGCCCGACGCCAGGTCGCCCGAAAGCAGCACCACCACGCCGAGGAAGCCGAGACCCAACCCGCCCAACCGACCGGCTGTGATGCGGTCGTCCTGGAGGGCGAAGTGCGCCATAACCATGGCGAAGAGAGGAACCGTGCCGTTGAGGATCGAGGCCACCGCCGAGTCGATGGTCTGTTCCCCCACGAGATCAAGACGAAGGGCAAGGCAGTGTTCGTCAATCCGAGCAGGGCCAGCGTCCGCAAGGTCCGCCCGTCGCGAGGGAAGACGGGGCGGCGGGCGGCCACCACGACAGCCAACCCGACCACACCGATCAGCAAGCGCCAGGCCACCAGGGTGAACGGCCCGATTTCCTGCAAGGCCACCTTGATCCACAGGAAGGAGGAACCCCAGATCAAGCCGAGCGCAACGAACATCGCCCACTCACGCGGTTTCATCGGCGCCTCGACGGACCGGCGGGGCCCGCGCGGTTGCTTGCGGCGCGTCCGGCGCCGGGGATGGCGGCTTCCCACCCCGCCGGCAGTTTCGAGGTGCAGGCAGGGCAACGAGTCGCAGCCGAGGGAATGGAGGTTCGACAGAACGGGCACGGCTCGCTGGCGGGTGGCGTCGTCCGTTCGGGCTGCAGGCGATTGGCGGCCCGTACGATCAGGAACACCGCCACCGCCAGAAGAGCGAAATCCACCAGCGTGCTCAGAAAAACCCCGTAGTTGAGGAGCGGCGCCCCGGCGTCGATTGCCTCCGCCCGAGACGAATACCCTCCGCCTCCCAGCGTCAGGTACAGCGAGCGAAAGTCGACCCGGCCGAGCAACAGACCGATCGGGGGCATCAGGATGTCTTCGACCAGCGAGTTCACCACACGCCCAAACCCGGCTCCCAGGATGATCCCGACGGCCAGGTCGAGGGAGTTGCCTCGCAAGGCGAATTTCTTGAACTCGTTCAGCATGCGGCCTCCACAGGTGCGGCCAGCCTTTTAGAGCAAGGTGGCGCCTTCCAGCTGGAGCAGGCGGCGCTTGGTTCGGATCCCACCGCGCCCGGAGTATCCCCCCAGCGACCCGTCCGCCGCCAGGACTCGATGACACGGTACCACGATCGGAATGGGGTTGCTGCCCAGCGCCTGGCCAATGGCGCGCGCCGCGCTCGGCCGCCCGATCCGTCGTCCGATTTGTCCGTAGGTGGCGATCCCGCCGGGTGGGATCGAAAGCGCCTCCAGAAGCACCGCTCGCTGGAAGGGAGTCACGTGGCGCAGATCGACGGCCAGGCTGAACTCCTTGCGGCGGCCCTGTAAGTACTGGCGCAACTGGCGGTTGGCGGCTTCGGTGCGAGCGGGCGACCGGACCGGGCGACGCCCGATCCGCCGGGCAAGCCGCCGAACGAAACTCGCCTCGGCTCCGCCGAACTCCACCGCGGCCAACCCGGCCTCGGTGACCGCAACCCACAGGTCACCGACCAGCGTCCCGCGGACCCGATCGTAATAGACGGATGCGGTCTCCACCGTCTGCCGCAGCCGCGCCTCGGCGGACCGCCAGACGGATTCGGGAGGGGCTGCCCGGTAGGCCCGGTCGAGGAGCCGCCCCAGGTCGGCCGCCACCCCATCGCGGTCAGGCCGGCGGTCTGGATGTCGATCGGATTCGGCAGTCATCTTCCCTCCTCCGGAAACTCCCGGCGCAAACGTCGCATGGCCTGGTAGACGTTGGCTCGCGCCGCATCGGCGGTTCCCCCGGCGACGACGGCAATCTCGGCATACGACAATCCCTGATACCTGCGAAGCAGCAGCGCTTGCCGCTGTCGTGCCGGGAGCCCCTCGACCGCCTGCCGCACGGCCGTCACCTGCTCGGCCGGGCGACGACCGGAGGCCGCCGGTTCCGTGGCGGAGACCAGACGATCCTGCCCCGCCTGCTCACGCACCCTGCGCCGCAGCGTGGTGCGCGCCACGTTGCCGGCCACGGCGTACAGCCAGGCGCGGGGATTGCGGATGGCGGCCCGGCCGGGAGATCTCCACGCCCTCAGGTACGCTTCCTGAAGGCAATCCTCGGCCTCCTGCGCATCACCGAGCATGCGCCACAGGTAGGCGTGGATCTCCCTGCCGTATTCGTCCACCCAGGTTTCCATAGCCTCCCGTGACGACACTGGCCCGTGCGCCTCCCAACCTGTATGACTCGAACCGGAGAGAAAACGTGAAACCGGGGGCTTACCCGGCCGGGGCAGGTGCGCCCGCCCGCCTTCGCTCCAGGCGGATCAACCCGGCGAAACCGGCGGCCGCCAGCCCGCCCAGCAGGGCGGCCCCGTACCAGATGGCCACAGGGGAGACATAGTCGTTCAGCAAGCCTCCCACCACCGGACCGACGCCCAGCGACAGGCTCCAGGTGAGCGTGTACATGCCCATGTAGCGGCCGCGCATCTCTGCAGGCGCCAGGTTGGCTGTGAACGTCGTGGATGTCGGAACCATGATCATCTCCCCGACCGTAAGGACCACCATGCTGATCCAGAAAGCGCCGAAGGTCGATCCCAGGGCCACGCTTCCGGTTCCCGCGCCGTAGAACAGAGAGCCGGCGGCCAGGGCAAGCAGCGGGGGCCAGCGCGCAGTCCGGCGCGTCACGGCGAACTGGAACAGCACCACCATGGCGGCGTTGGTGGCCAGGATGAAGCCGTAGCGGTTCTCCGCCACTCCGAAGTTCTCCTTGGCATACACCGGGAGCAACACCATCATGATGGTGTAGGCCATGCCGGCAAGCGCCAGCGTGCCGACGAACAGCAGGAACGGTCGATCCCGCAGCACCGGGGCGTAGCTCCGGTCCACCGCCGGACCTTGCCCGGCCTGTTCCGGCAGTGTCTCGCGCGCCCTTCCGAGGATCAGCAAGGCGAAGATCAGGCTGGCGCCGGCCGAAGCGAAGAAGGCGATATCGTAGGAAATCGAGGTGAGAAACCCGCCCAGGGCCGGGCCGATGGCTACGCCCAGGTTGGAGATCATGCGCAGCAAGGCGTAGCCTTCGGCGCGTTCGGCGGGGGGGAGCAGATCGGCCACCATCGAGTCGGCGCCCACCCGGAACAAGGGACCGAACCCTCCCAGCAGCGCCAGAGTGGCCACCCAGGCGGGAAGGCTGACGGCGAAACTCATGGCGGCCATCACCACGGCCTGGACGGCCAGGCTGATGAGTATCACCGGTTTCCGCCCAAAACGATCGGCCGCCGGTCCGGCCAGGGCAAGCCCGGCCAGCCCGGCGCCGGCGTTAACCGTCAGCAGCAGGGCGACGGTCGTCATGGGAACATCCAGTTGCTGTCGGACGTAGATCGTCAGGAACGGCCAGACCATGCTTCCGGCCGAAGCGTTGAGCAGCATTCCCCAGAACAGCAGCCAGAACTGGGCCGGGTGGCGGGCGCGCAACTGCCGTAGGCGCGTCAGGAGGGCAAGGGGATGGTTCATGGGACTGGGAGGATTGGAGTCAGGCGGGGGCAGGACCGATCGAGGCGAGGATCTCTGGCACGTCTTCGATTGTTTCGGCCGTCCTCTCCGGCACCACCACCCCGATAAACTCTTCGTTGAAACGAAGGTCGGCCTCGGCCCGCACCCAGATCTGGTGCAGGCCGGCTCGCTGCGCTCCCAGGATGTCTTCCCCCAGCAGATCGCCCACCATCACCGTCCGGCCTGGATCCGACCGCCAGCCTTCGACGATTTCGGTGAACAGCGAGGCGGTCGGTTTACGCAGCCCCACCACGGCCGAAATCCGGACCGGGTCGAAGATCCCGCTCAGTCCGTTGCGACCCATCAGGCGGATCACATTCTCGCCGTCGCTGGCGTTCGACAGGAGGCCCAACCGCATCCCGCGCCGGGTCAGATCCGCCAGCACGGAATGGACTCCGGGTATGGCCGACCAGCAGGCCTCGCTCGGCGCGTACAAGCGGCGCAGGCCCTCGTGCAGGTCTTGCTCCCGCACCCGGTCGACCCCGTACGACGCCAGTACCTCCTGCACGATCTCCCGGGAGGCTCGCTCGCGGTGGTCGCGCCGCCGCTCGCGAAAATTGGTCTCGAAGGCGCGCTGGACATCCTCGGAAAAGAGCTCGACCTGCACCGGGTAGCCGGCCGTGCGAAGCCAGGTGGCCAGGGCCAACCGCCCCTCGGTCAGAACCTCGGTCCAATCGCCGCGGAATCGAATCAAAGTCGATCCGAGGTCGAAGATCACGCCGCTTACGCCGGCCATCGGTCAGTACCCGCGCTGCGGATCGTAGAGATTGAGAAGCGGCTGATCGGTCAGGTAGCGCTGGAGGTTCAGCACAAACAGCGAGGTGGCCTGCTCCAGATAGCGGGGGGAGGCGCCGGCGATGTGAGGCGAGAGCAGGACGTTGGGCATCTCCCAGAGCGGGCTGGTGACCGGCAGAGGCTCGATGGGAAAGACATCCAGGGCGGCACCCCCCAGGCGCTTCTCCGAGAGCGCCTCGATCAAGGCGTTGTGATCCACCACCCCGCCGCGCGAAAGGTCGATCAGGCAGGCGGTCGACTTCATCTTCTGAAACACCGTCCGCCCGATCAGGCTTCGGGTTTCGGGCGTCAGAGGGACGCTCACGACCAGGAAGTCGCACTCGGCCGCCATCGAACCCAGCGCCTGGGGCGGGTACAGCCGCGTCGGGATCTCGCTGCGCGGGTCGCCATGAGCGTCGGGGACGTAGCCGGAGTCCTCCAGCCGACGCAGGTCGCGCTTCGTCGCCAGGACCCGGGCTCCAAAGGCGTGACACAGGCGACCGACCTCGCGGCCGACGCTTCCGTAGCCGACGATCCCGACGGTGCTGCCGTGCAGATCGAGCGGGCGAAACCGCTCGAACCGGTTCTCAGACCAGCGCTTGTCGGCGCGGTCGCGCTCCAGGCGCGGCAGCCTGCGGGCCAGACCGAGGATCCCCATCAGAGCGAACTCGGCCATCTGGGGCACCGCCGCTCCGCTCAGGGTGCTGACCTGCACCTCGCCGCGCAGCAGCGGATGGTCGGCCACGTGGTCGACCCCGGCGTAGTGAAACTGGATCCAACGCAGGCTGGGGGCCGCTTCCGGATCCGGCAAAGCCCGCAGGGTGTACAGGACCTCGACGTCGGGGAGCAAACTGCCGGGCAGATCGGCCGCGTTGGCCGCCGGGTGCACCTCGACGCGCAGCCGGGGCGAGACGGCACGAATGCGCTGGATCAGCGGCTCGGGGAATCGCAACGCCATCAGAACCAGCACGTCGGCCACGGCGGCGATTGTACAACAGGGATGTGCGCTGACCTGCGCGTCAGCCGTAGGCGACCGCGATCAGCATGGCCAGCACCAGACCCGCGAGGAGCAACCCCGACGGGCCTCCCGGACCCGGGCCGGCCACCGTCGCCAGGAGGGCCGACGTCGTCAGTGCGAGGAGCAGAGCCAGGCCCCGCCGGCGCTCTCGGAGGAAGTTCATCCGCCGAAGGCCGATAGGCCGACCCAGGTCAACACGCCGAGCGCAAGAAGCAGAGGCGCGGCGTAGCGGATCAGCCGGCGCAGGATCCGGCCCTCGAAAGCACCGGCCGAGGCGGCAGAGGCTCCCACCGACACCTTGGTGGGAGAAAGGACAGATCCCAGGGCTCCCCCGGCGGTTTGTCCTGCCAGCACCCAGGCGACCGCCAGGCCGAGGACCTCGGCCGTCCGCCGCTGAAGCAAGCCGAAGAGCAGGTTGGAGCTGGTGTTCGAGCCGCTGACGAAGGCGCCCAGCGCGCCGATCCAGGGAGCCATCAGCGGATAGACCTGCCCGGCGGCCGCCGCCAGCCCGCGAGCCAGGACATCGGTCATCCCGGCGTGTGACATGATCCCCACCATCCCGGTCATCGAGGTGATCGCCAGGCTGGAACCAAGCACGCCTCGAGCCGTGGAGGCTGCAATCCGGCGCCAGGCCCCGGCCGAAAGGGCGCCCGCTCGGCGCAGGATCAGGTAGGAGAGCGCCGAAGCATAGAGAAGGATCGCCCCGGCATGACGGAACAAGACAATCGTCTTGCTCGGCTCGGCTTCGGTGCGAACTCCGGCCGAAGTGACGACCGCGGGGAAAGCCGCCCCGACCTCAACCGCCCCCAGGGCCGCATGCAGTGGAGGAAGGAACTGGACCGCAAACGTCACCACCACCAGCAGCAGGTAGGCGGTCAGAGCCAGGGCCAGCCTGCGACCGGTCACCGGAGGCGGTCCGTCGCGTCGCTGGCGCAGGGCGAGGGTCCCGACCGCCAGGCCCGCCAGGCCTCCGCCGAATCCGGCGATGTACCACGCGCCGCTCACGGCCAGCGCAACCTGGACCGCGGCCATGGTCAGGCCGATCCCGAGAAGGCGCAGGGGTGAGGCGCGACCTCCGGCGGCGTGCACCGCCATCGCACCGCAGGCGAAGCACAACAAGCCCAGCAGCACCGCCGAGGGCGCAGCCAGCGCCGCGGGCGCGACACCACTGGCCGAGCTCAGCGCCTGGAAGGACGACCCGAGCGATCCAAACGTGACGGACCAGGCATGCCCCAGCGATGGAACGACGACGGCCGTTAGCGGATCGAAGCCGAGCCCCACCAGGATCGGGGCGGTCACCACCACCGGGACTCCGAAGCCGCCCACACCCTGCAGGAACGAGGCAAACGCCCATCCGATGAGCAGCGCTTGGGATCCGCGATCGGCGGTCAGTCCCGGGATCGCCCGGGCCAGGGTGTCCACCCCGCCCGCCTCGTCCACCACCCGGTACAGGATGAAGGCGGCCCAGACGATGAGCAGGACGTCGAGCGCAAGGAAGAAGGCCTTGCCCTGGGAGACTGCCACGACCGCGGGGCCCGTCCCAAACCCCAGCCAGGCGACCGCTGCCGCGGCCAACCATGCGGCCGGTCCGGCGACGCGCCGCGCTCCAGCCGAGGCCGAGGATCAGGATCAAGATCAGCAGGATCGGGAGTGCCGCCAGGAGCCAGGAAAGGACCATCGTTCGAGCGGACGAGGACCGCCGATTCTAGCATGCGAGCCGGCGTGCCCGTCGCGCCCAGGACCTCGGTACCGAAGGCGCCGGTCGTTGCGGGCTGCGTAGGGATTCCGTAGGCCTGACGTGGGGCGCGCGCAGAGCGACCCGGCCCTGGCGGAGGTACCCTAACCTCGGAAGGGCGGAAACTCTTCTTCTCCTCCTTAGCTGAGAGCCGGGGTCGGCGTCCCCGGCTCTCTCGATTCCCGGGCGGGGAACTCCGGGGCCGGCTCGTGCGTCTGATTCCGCAGACTTGTCAGGCGGCGGGTCCAGCCCGTATACTGCCCGCGCCACCAGACGGGGTCTCCCGTCGAGGAGGACCGTGAAAATGAAGAACCGCACCTGGGGGGCGTCCGCCCTCCTGATTCTCACCCTGGCCCTGGGCGGATGCGCCGCCTTCGGGCCGGCCGACGCCGAGCGGACGATCGCCGTCACCGGGGAAGGGACCGTGGTCGTCCAGCCCGACACGGTGGTGCTCACCCTGGGAGTGCAAACCCGCGGCACCGAGGTCGGCGCGACCGTGGCGGAGAACAGCCGGAGCGCTGAGCAGGTGATCCAGGCGGTGACCGAGCTGGGGGTGGCCGCCGAAGACGTCCAGACCACCTACTTCAGCATCTCGACACAGCCTCGCTACGACCAGTTCGGCAATCCGACCGAAGACGTCACCTACTGGGTCGACAACTCAATCACCATCACCCTGCGCGATATCGGCCGGCTGGGCGAGTTGTTGTCGCAGGCCCTGGCGCGCGGCGCCAACTCGGTGCAGGGCGTCAACTACGTCATGTCCGACGAGGCCGAGGCTGTGGTGCCGGCGCGAACCGAGGCTCTGGAGGACGCTCGCCGTCAGGCCGAGCAGGTCGCGACCGCCGCCGGGGTTGCCCTGGGCGACCTGGTCAGCGTGAGCGAGAGCACCACGGGGGCTTTCCCCGGACCTCGCCCCTACGAAGGGTCGCAGGCGGCATCGACGAGCGGCGTCCCCACGACGCCCGGCTCGCTCGAGCTCTCTGTCTACCTCTCCGTGGTCTACGAGATTCGGTGAGGGGAGGCCTACGATGCGTTCACGACATCTGTCGATCTTGATCCTGGCGGCCGTCCTGCTGGCGGCCTGCGGGGTACCGACTCCGAGAACCCTGACCGTCACCGGCCACGGCGAGGTGCAGCTCCAGCCCGACCTGGTGACCGTGACCCTGGGGGTACAGACCCGGCGCTCCGACGTGACCGGCGCGGTGGAAGAGAACAATCGCGTGGCTTCGGCGATCCTGGCGGCCGCTCGCAACATCGGCGTGGCCGAGGCCGACATGCGCACCAGCTACTTCAGCGTCTACTCCCAGCCGGAATACGATGAGTTCGGCGTACTGACCAACGCGGTCACCTACTGGGTCGACAACAACCTGACCGTCAGGCTGCGCGACGTCAGCCGGCTGTCGGAGCTGCTCCAGGCAGCCGTCGACGCCGGGGCCACCAACATCTTCGGGGTCGAATTCTCGATCGCCGAGACCGCGGCGGCTGAAGACGACGCTCGTCAGCAAGCCATCGGCGACGCCCGTACTCGGGCCGAGCAGATCGCCGGAGCCGCCGGGCTGACCCTCGGCGAACCGACCACGATCAGCGCCGGGGTCTTCCTGCCTCCGCCGATGTTCTACGGCGGGGAAGCCGCCTTCGGGATGGGCGGCGGCGGCGGACCACCGGTGGCGACCGGAACCAGCACGGTGTCGGCCGACGTCACGATCACCTACGTTTTGCGCTGAGCCTCTCCGCCCAATCTGAAGAGGCACCGGGCCCGCCGACTGGCGGGCCCGGTTCTTGATACGGTCGATCCGATGCATCCGACAGCGACGGACAGCTCTGCTCCTACCTGCGCCTCGCCGCCAGGATCAGATACCAGTGATAGATGTACCACTGGCCGTCGCGGCGTTCGCGGCCCAGGTTGCCGGCGGCTTCTTCCGTCAGCCCATCGACCAGGCGTGTAATCTCGGCGACGGCAGGAGGATGGTCGACCGGGAACAGGTCGGACAGCGGCCGATGTCGTTGGTACGGCTCCAGGGTTTCGACCTCGAAGCCTGCTCCTTCCAGGAGTCCGACCCACTCCGACGGCGGCGCCTGGCGCACGTGCGACGGATCGTGTAGTCGGTCCAGGCGGTTCATCAGCCGGTCGATCCCGGGATCCTCCGGCACGCTCCGGTCGTCGATCACCAGCCGGCCGCCGGGCGGCAGCAGGCGCCGGATCTCCTCCAGGGCCGACGGCAGATCGGCGAAGTGGTGCGCCGCGCGGCGGCAGACAACCAGGTCGAACCGCCCGTCGGGGAACGGGAGCCGATGTGCGTCCCCCTGGCAGAGCAGGATCGCCGGTGCCTGAGGCGGGAGGCCCACATGGGCCAGCATCTCCGGGGTCAGATCGAGGCCGACGACCCGCCGAACATGTGGTGCCAGCGCGTGCGCGGTGTGGCCGGTACCGGTGGCCAGATCCAGGGCGAGCCAATTCGGCTGGGGCGCCGCCAGCTGCACCAACCGCCTCAGCACGGCCGGGTCGGAGTGGGCGGGGCTGTCGCGATAGAAGCCGGCCCGCGCCCCGAAGATCCGGCGCGCCGCCCGCCGGGCCGCCTGCAAGCGCGCCTCGTTCACAGCGGAGGCAACTGTCCGATGAACATCCCTCGATCCATGGGCCCCTTCGGATCGAACCACACCTGCAGGCTGGCAGCCTCCATCGCCCGCTCGTAGGAGGCATGCGGGAACAGGGTCATGTCGAGAGTCTCCACGAAATGGTCCACGCCGTCCGGGGTGGCCACCAGATGGTGCATGGCCAGAACGGCCCGCCCGTTGACCAGACGCCCCACGCTCATCCGGGCAATCTTGAGATCGGGCTGATCGATCAGCATCCCCGAAACCCGACCGGGCTGATACATGTCCGGGGTCAGCCACGGCTCGAGGATGACCACTCCGCCGGGGGTCAGGTGCCGGGTGATCTCCGCGACCGCCGCGACCAGGGCGGGTTCGTCGGGGAGATGTCCGGTCGCTCCGAACATGCAGATCGCGGCGTCAAACCTCCGCCCCAGGTCGAAGCTCAGCATGTCGGCCTGCACCAGGGGGACATCCGGCATCTTGGCCCGGGCGACCTCCAGCATCGGAGCGCTGGCATCCACCCCGGCCACCTCGAACCTGGCACGGAGGTGTTTGAGATGCTCACCGGTGCCGCAGGCGACATCCAGCAGGCTGCGAGCCCCCGGGCGCCGCTGCTCGATCAGCTGCTGCAGCGCCTGCGGCCTCGGCGAGGTAGTCCTTGAAGCCGTAGATGGCGTCGTACCAGCGCGCCGACCGATCGTACATCTGGGCCCTCGCCTTCCGGTCAGGATCATGATCCCCCCACCCGGGGCTATCGTTCGGGGACGGGAGGATCGGGAACGCCAATCGACGTCAGAACCAACCCCGGCGGCGGGCCCAGGTCAGGAAGCCAAGCGGCCCGACGATCATGACCGTGGTCGCCACCAGGAACGCGATCTGCCAGCCGGTCGATCCGAATGCCGAAGGTGCCCCCGAAGAAGTTCATGCCGAAGAACCCGGTCAGGAACGAGATCGGCAGAAAGACGGTGGCGATGATCGTCAGGGTCTTCATGATCTCGGTCATCCGATTGTTGACCACCGACAGGTAGATCTCCAGCGCCGCCGAGGCCTGATCTCGCATGCCTTCGTGGATATCGTGCAGCCGCACCAGGTGGTCGTAGACATCACGGAAGTAGACCCGGTCGGCCGGATCGATCGCCCCGTAGCCGTCACGCGCCAGACGGTTGAACACCTCGCGCTGCGGCCCGAGTACCCGACGCAGACGGAGCAGGCTGCGCTTGATCCGGAAGACCCGTTCCAGGGTCGGCGGGGAGGCCCGGGTCAGCACTTCGTCCTCCATCGACTCGAGCACTGCATCCAGATCTTCGACCGTTCCCATCGTCCCGCTGACCACTTCGTCGGCCAGCACGTAGAACAGATGGCTGGCAAGCCCGTGGAGCAGGCGCGGGTCGCGATCGCAGCGCTCCCAGACTCGATCCAGAGCAGGAATCGGAAAATCGTGGTGGGTCACCAGGTAGTTCTTCCCCAGGAACGCGTCGAGTTCGACCGAGTGCAGTTCCACCTCGGCCGGATCGAGGGTCACTGCGTGCAAAGCCAGGTACAGGTAGTCGCCCCAGTCGTCGACTTTGGGGACGTGGGTTTCCTGCAAGGCATCGTCGATGGCCAGGGGGTGAAACCCGAACACCTTGCGTAGCACCGGCTCACAGGCGCCGGGCGGCTCCCCCTGGAAATCCAACCACACCAGGCTGCCCCGGCGACGGAGCAGCCGGGGCAGGGAGTCGAGGGAGAGGTCGTGCTCGACGGCCCCTCCCGGGCGACGTGCCAGCAGGCGGATCACGCGGGGCGACGGACGAGGCTCAGGTGCGGATCACCAGTCCCAGGAAGATCAGGCTGGCGATCAACGTGCCCACGAAGACGATCGCCGGCGCCGGGTTGTTCTGCTCGACCGACTCGGCACGGATCTCGGCCAGCGAACCGAAGCCGAGCAGCCGCATGGTGATCACCACGAAGGCCGCCGCCACGAAGCCGACGATCGGCCCCCAGAAGGCGATCATCGACAGGATCACCGGCAGTCGTCCGATGAAGATATGTCCACGACGCCGGCGCCAGCAGGTAGGCGATCAGCTGCCCCAGCACCAGTGCTCCGGCCAGCGTGGCCAGCCCGATCCACAGATCGCGGTTCTTCCCCATCATCGCCTCTCCTCGTTCATTTGATCGAAATCAGACCGTCCCAGCCGATCAACCAGCCGCGCCAAACCGTGTCTTGCCCGCCGGCGCCCTCCTGGTAGTCTTCCACCACCAGCGCCTGCCCCTCGTTGCCGCTGTTGCCGCGCGCGTGCAGGAACCGGCCGACCGCGCCCGCCTGCAGGCGCAGGCCCTGGCCTTCGGCGCTGCTCACCCGGTACTTGCCGATGTCGGTTACCGTCCAGGAGGCCGGCGGGTAGGCGAAGGAGACCTCGGCGGTCTCGTCGGAGGCGCCGAAACGCTTGGCATGCGGCAGGATCTGCTGGGCGATCTCGGCGTCGGTGATCCTGTCGTACGAGTCAAGCAGATACAGTCGGTCCTTCCAGTGGTAGAGCAGGGTATCGGCCAGCCAGTGGGCTGTGAACACGTTGCCGGTTTCGACCCACGGTTCGCTCGGCGCCTTGCGCTTCTGCCACTGTTCGGCATAGTGGATCGTGCCCAGAATGATCCCGGTCAGCCCGCCCCGCTCGGGGTGGGTGTAGGTGATCTTCTGCCCCAGGCGGGCCGCGGCGAATTCGCCCGGTTTCCCCGAGAGGGATCGCACCATCGAAGGTCCTCCTGCGGCCGGCGCCGGGGGCCGGGCGGCCGCGGGGCGAATCCTGGACGGGGCCTGCTCCGGGGTCTGATGGCCCTGACGAATCAGGCCCACGCCGACTCCCATCATCCCGATCCCGATCAGCACCAGGAGCATTGTCTGCCTACCACGATCCGCTGTCGAATCCGCCCGAGTCCCAGCCGCCCGAGTTCGAACCCGCCCGAATCCCATGAACCCGAGTTGAAACCCCCGGAATCCCAGCCGCCGGAATCCCACGAGCCCGAGTCGGAGCCGCCCCAATCCCAGCCCGAAGAGCCGGAGTCCCAGCCGCCGGAATCCCACGAGCCGAACCCGGGGCCGACCACCACCGGAGAACCTATCGAGCACAGCCCGCAAACGAACACCAGGGCGCCCAGGACAAGCAGGATCCAGCCGCAGGTGATCGAGGTTCGTGCCGATTGGCTCATGGTGAGGCTGGAATTGTACTTGTTTCGGCCGGAAGCGCACCCGCCTCCCGTATAATCCGGCGCTGTGGACCACACCGTCGATCAACGCATCGCCCGCGCCGCGGGCGTGGTGATGGGCGGGTTCCTGATCGCCAACCTGACCGGGCTGGCGCGCCAGATGCTGGTGCTGGGCGCCTTCGGGACCTCGGCCGATCTGGACGCGTATTTCGCCGCCGCCCGGCTCCCGACCCTCCTGTTCAACCTGCTGGCCGGCGGAGCATTGGCTTCGGCCTTCGTGCCGGCGTTCACCTCGCTGCTGACCACGGACGACCGCGACGGCGCCTGGCGCCTGGCTTCGTCGGTGGCCAACCTGGTCTTCCTGGCCCTCACGGGTCTGGCCGCCGCCGGGTTCGCCCTGGCGCCCTGGCTGGTGCCGACGCTGATCGCGCCCGGTTTCACCGATCCGGCCCAGGTGGAGCTGGCCGTCCAACTCTTGCGGATCCTGCTGCTGTCTCCGATCGTCTTCGGGGTCAGCGGCCTCCTAATGGGCGTGCTCAACGCCCACCAGCATTTCCTGCTCCCCTCCCTGGCTCCGGCGATGAGCAACGTGGGGGTGATCCTGGGCGTGGTGTTGTTCGTTCCTCGCCTCGGGGTGGAGGGCCTGGCCTGGGGAGCGGTGCTGGGAGCGGGGCTGCACCTGGGGATCCAGCTTCCCGGCCTGCGTCGTCGCCGGGCTCGCTACCATCTGAGCCTGGGCTTGCGGCAACCCCGCGTGCGCCAGGTCTTCCGGCTGATGGCGCCGCGCCTGCTCAGCGTCGGGATCGTCGAGATCAACTTCCTGGTGAACGCCATCATCGCCTCCGGGCTTCCGACGGGGAGCCTGACCGCCCTGACCAACGCCTTCACCGTGATGCTGATGCCGCAGGCGTTGATCGCCCAGTCGACCGCCATCGCCGCGCTGCCGACGTTCTCGGAGCAGGCGGCGCGCGGAGCCCTGGGCGAACTGCGCCGAACCCTGGCCCGCGCGCTGCGCGGCGTGCTCTTCCTTGCGCTTCCGGCGACTCTGGGTCTGCTCCTGCTGCGGACTCCGATCGTCTCCCTGCTGTTCGAGCGTGGCGCGTTCACCCCTGAGTCGACTGCGCTGGTTTCCTGGGCGTTGCTGTGGTACGTGGTCGGTCTGCCGGGCCATGCACTCCTGGAAGTGGTGGTACGAGCCTTCTTCTCGCTGCACGACACCCTGCGCCCAACCCTGGTCAGCCTGGGCGCGATGGCTCTCAACGTGATCCTGAGCCTGGCCCTCACCCGCCTGTTCCCGATCTGGGGATGGATACCGGTCGGTGGCCTGGCGCTGGCCAACAGCCTGGCAACGGCAATGGAGATTGCCGTTCTGCTGTTCCTTCTCCGGCGAAAGCTCTCAGGTCTGGAATGGCCCGCAATTCAGCGGGGGGTGTTCGCCGCGCTGGGATCGTCCGCGCTGATGACCCTGGCTCTGGCCGGTTGGCTGGCGCTCGGCACCGGCTGGAGCGTTATCGTGCTGGGCCTGGGCGGGGTCGGACTGGGGGGTCTGGTCTACCTCGGCGCAGCTCGCTGGTTGCGGGCGCCTGAGGCCCAGCAACTGCCCGAACTCCTTCGCCCGCGATCGTACCCTCCGCGCTAACCGCCAGGCACTTTCGTCAGCACCTCCTCGGGGGGCGCCATCCTTCGGAAGTTACGATACAGCAGCAGATCGTAGATGATCTTCAATCCTCCTGCCAGCAGGAACGGCGCACCCAGCAGCGTCGGGGTTGCCAGCAGACGCCCGGCGAGCGCCGGCGACAGCATCGCCCCCAGGGAGCGGGCGGTCGTGGTCACCCCGGCGGCCCCGGCGCGTTCGTCCGCCGCCACCACGGCCATGGTGTAAGACTGCCGGGTCGGGACGTCCATCTGGGAGATGGACGACCGCAGGAGGAACACCGCTGCGGCCGCCCCCAGGCCGGGCATCAAAGGAACCAGCATCAGCAGGACGTTCGACGGAAGATGGGTGAAGACCATGGTGCGGATCAGGCCGAAGCGGCCCGCCAGTCGGGCCGCGACCAGCCCGGAAACACCCCCCAGCAGATTGGTCGCAAAGAAGATTGCGCCGAGCACCTCCACCGGCGCACCGAAGCGAACCCGAAACCAGTAGGCCACCAGACTCTGGACCAGGAAGCCTCCGGCGAAAGCGTCCAGGGCAAACAGTGCGCTCAATCGCAGGATTGCCGGCCGCGAGCCGTGCATCCCAAGGTTCAACCTGCGGTCGGGCGCCGGTCCGGGCGCTTCCACGGCGGGAGAAAGTCGGCGAAACAGCAGCACCAGGGTCCCGCCGATCGCAGCGTACCCCGCCAGAGTCAGGCGATAGGCCTCCAGCGGCGCTCGGCCACCGGCCACCAGACCTGCCGCCAGCAGGCCGCTCAGCAGCGCTCCGAACGCCGTCGCCAGGGATCCGGTCAGGTTGTACCAGGCGAACAGACGCGTTCGATCCCGGTCGGGGGCGATCTGGGACAGTCCGGCCTGCTCGATCGAAAGGAAGGGACCGACTTCGTTTCCGCTCGGGCTCAGGACCCCGACCACCACCGCCACGCCGACCAACCAGGGCGGCCGGCCGATCGCCAGCCCGGCGCCGGCCAAGACCATCAACCACGCGCTGAGCGAGAGCATCCGCCGTCGACCATGCCTGTCGGCCGTGGTGGAGAGCCACAGCGACAGGCCGACGTCCCCGAGCAGCGCCAGGCTCAGCAGCAGGCCGGCGCCGGCCTCCGAGAATCCCAGGTCGGTAAGGTACAAGACCAGGACGACGGAGGCCAGGCCGAACCCGAGCAACCGCACGGCGCGTGCGGCGAACAGCAGCCGCAGGTCAGTCGAGGAACGCCCCACTCGAGCGGCCCGTGCGGACCATCTCCCCGCAGTACGCAAACAACGCGTCGTAGACGATCGACTCGGCGGCCAGGATTTCGAGGTCGTCGGCGAACTCCAGACGGCGGAAACCGTCGGCGATCGCCGCCAACCCCGCGCCCTCCGGCTGACGATAGAGTGTGTTGTCGGTGTCGGCGCCGTTGACGATCCTTCCCAGCAGGGTCAGCGCCGGATCGGTCAGCCCGTACTTCTCCAGGATGGCTTCGAACGAACAACGCCCATTGTGATGCCCCAGCTCAACACCGGGGACGTCGAAGGGCACGGCCCCGAGTCGCTCCGCCTCGGGTTGCACCCGATCCGCCTCGACAAAGTGGAACTCGGCCTGCGGATCGACGAACTTCCGAATCAGCCAGGGGCAGGCCACCCGATCAACCTTCACCCGGCGTCGGGTGATCCATTTCATCGTGGTTCGTCGCCTCCCCCGCGTTCCTCCGAAAGCCCGGGGTCATCCTCTCCGAACGTCTCGCCTTCGGCCGGGAGCAACTGACGCAGCTTCAGTTCTGCATGATCGAGCAATGTTCCGCACCGCTCGGCCAGCGACTGGCCCCTCTCGAACAGCGCCATCAATTCTTCCAGGGGCAGGTCGCCCGACTCAAGGCGGTCGACCAGGGCATCCAGTTCCTCGAAGGCCTGCTCATAGCTCAACTCGTCCACCGGCCTGGATTTGCTCTTGGCCATAGCTGCTACTCCTCGCCGGCGACCGCCGGAAAGCTCCCATCGTGCACGCGAACCCGCAGCCCGTCGCCCGGCCGGACCTCACCGACCGATCGGACGACGGCCCCCGACCCGGTCCGGGTGACGACCGCATACCCGCGGGCCAGCACCGACATCGGGCCGACCGCCTGCAGGGTGCTGTGCAGACCGCGGCTGCGGCTCCGGCGAAGCTCGAGCCCGGCCCGGACGGCCCGCCGCATGCGCAATCCGAGCTCGTCCAACCTCTGGACCGCGCCGGACAGTCGCGAGCGTGGTGAGACCGCGCCCAACCTCCCCCGGCTCAACTCCAGCGAGCGTCGGCGATCGCCGATGGCCTGTGCCAGGCCGCGCTCCAAAGCCCGCCGGGCGCGCCCAACGCCTCGAATCATCTCCTGTCGATCCGGGGTGGCGAGTTCCGCCGCCGCCGACGGCGTGGGAGCCCGCAGATCGGCCACGAAGTCGGCGATGGTGAAGTCGGTCTCGTGCCCGACACCGGTCACCACGGGCGCAGCGGAGGCGGCGATCGCCCGGGCGACGGTCTCGCTGTTGAAGGCAGACAAATCCTCCAGGGAACCACCGCCTCGCACCAGCAGGATCACGTCCGGCCGGGCCCGCCGATTGAGCGCCGCCAGGGCCGCAGCGATCCCCCCGGGGGCCTCGATCCCCTGCACCGGGGTCGGCGCCACGACAACCTCGGCCAGCGGATACCGCCGGCTCAGCACGTGCGTAACATCCCGCAAGCGCCGCCGCCGCCGGCGAGGTGACCACGCCGATCGTGCCCGGCCGGGCGGGCACACGGCGCTTGCGTGCGGGATCAAACAGGCCCTCCTGCTCGAGGCGGGCTTTCAGACGCAGGAAGGCCTGGAACAGCTCTCCTTCCCCGGTCGGCTGCAGGGCATCGGCGTACAACTGCACCTGCCCACCGGTTTCGTACATGCTCAGGCGCCCGTGCACCTCGACCGTCTCGCCTTCGCGGGCCAGGTGGCGCTGCCGAATCACCTCGGAGCGCCACATCACGCAGCGCAGCGAGGCATTCGAGTCCTTCAGGGTGAAATACAGGTGACCCGACCCCGGTCGGGACAGATTCGAAAGCTCTCCCCGCACCCACACGTCCTGCATCCGGAAGTCGGATTCGAGCATCTGGCGCAAGTAGCGGACGAGGTCGGCGACCGACCACAGGCGGGTGGCGGTGCCGAGAAACGAAAGTTGACTCATGCAGCGGAGCATACAGTTCGGGAGGAGGGGTGTCAACCGGCGCGGCATAGAATCCCCTGCGCGGGGGTGCCGACCTCAATCCGGCCTTACAATCGGGTCCGGGCGATCGGTTTCGCCCACGGAGGCCGACGTGCTCTCAGGGGTTTCCCGCACGCTGACCGTGCTGACCGCGGCAGCCTACTTTGTCCTGGGCGCCCCGTTGTTTCTCTCGCCTGCGCTCCTGGCGCCGCTGTTCCCCTGGAAGGTGTCGGCGTTTGTCACGATGACGATCGGTGGTTGGTGCCTGGGCAACGCGTGGCTGGCCTGGATCACCACCCGCAGATGGGACTGGGCCCGGGTGCGCTCCGCCCTGGTCTACCTATGGCTGTTCGGGGTCTTCGAGGTCGGGGTTCTGGCGGCGTTCCGCGACAAACTGATCCTGGCCCACCCCGTGGCCTGGCTCTACCTGATCGCCCTCGGCCTGAATCTGCTGGCGGCCGCCAGCGGGGTGTTCGACCTGGCGCGGCGGAGTCCCGCGCCGCCCCGGCTGGAGGGTCTCGGGTTGCAGCCAGGGCATCGGATCCCGATCGTCGCCTTCATCGTCTTTGTCGGCTTCCTGGCGGTGTATGGCCTGACCGCGCCGCTCGGGGCTCCCGGCACGAACGGAGGGATCTTCCCCGAGACGATGTCATTGTTCACCCTGCGCAGTTTTGCCGCGTTCTACCTGGCTCTGTCCCTGGGTGTGTTTCCGCTGGTGCGGGAAAGATCCCTGGAGGCAGTGATGCACCATTCGTTCGCCTCGTATGGACTGGTGGCAGCCATTACCCTGGCGGCGCTGGTGAATCTGAGCCTGTTCGACCTCACCGCCCGCCCCGGCGGCCTGGTCTACTTCGGGGCCTACCTGGCGGTGGGGATCCCGCTGCCGTTCGCCTTCCGGATCTACGGAACGGGCGCCCTGGCGAGCCAGGGACAGCCGGTGGCGGCGAAGGGGAGGAAGCAACGTGGCGAAGAGTCTTGAAGACCGGGTGGCCGGGGCGCTGCGAGCGCGCAGCCTGACTCTGGCCCTGGCCAAGTCGTGCACCGGTGGATTGGTCGGCCATCGTCTGACCAACCTGCCGGGATCGTCGGAGTACTTCCTGGGCGGGATCGTCGCCTACGCCTACGAAGCCAAGGAACGCCTGCTGGGTGTGCGCCACCAGACTCTGTATGAGCACGGCGCCGTCAGCCGCGAAACCGCGCTCGAGATGGCGCGGGGGGCACGCCTGGCGCTGGGCAGCGACATCGGTCTGTCAGTCACCGGGATCGCCGGACCGGGCGGCGGACTGCCCGACAAGCCGGTCGGTCTGACCTGGATCGCGCTGAGTACCCGGGATTCCGAACGCGCCGAACAGAGGTTGTGGCAGGGAGACCGGCAGGAGAACAAGGACCTGTCGGCCGAGGCGGCCCTGGAACTACTGCTGGAGGAACTGGGGCAGGCCGAGACGTAGCGGTTTCCCGCCATCATCCGCCCGGGAAGGGTTGGGCTGATCCCGGGAGGCGGGTGATTCCTCAGAGAGGAACGTGCAATGAAGAGGGTCGTCGACCGCAAATCGAACGAACCTTCTCGCTTGATCACGGCCTACATTGCCTCGCATGGCGATTGGCGTGGCGCAACGCTCACCACCATCCGCAAGGTCGTCCGTGAGGCTTACCCCGGTCTTTCCGAAGAATGGAAGTGGGGCACACCCGTCTGGTCGCACAACGGGCTCGTTTGCGCAGCCTCCGCGTTTAAAGAGCATGTCAAGATCAACTTCTTCAAGGGTTCCGCCCTGAAGGATCCCAAGGGGCTCTTCAACGCGGGGCTTGACGCCAAGACCATGCGCTCGATCGACTTCCGTGAAGGAGACAGGCTCAACGCAGCCGGTCTCAAGGCCCTGGTACGGGCCGCCGTCGCCCTGAACAAAGCGTCGAAATGAAGTTCCCCGCTGGACAGGGTAAGGGAGCCGATCCGGTCGGCTCTCCGGTTACGACTGAACCCGATCCCTGCTCCGGGCGGAGCCGGCGAGGGCCGTCGCCTGCCGCTCGAGTCAACCGGCCTCACTCCATGCGGTAGGCATCCCACACCGCCAGCGCCGGCTTGGCAGCGCCGTCGGCGTGGCGCAGTCCGACCGCCTCGAAGAGCCCCAGGGTATCGATGTCGTTCTGGCTTCGGCCGTCGGCGCGCATCACCTGCAGGTACGACTCCGGATCGAAGTCGTTCAGCAGCAGGTAGATCCAGAACACCAGGCGATCTCCCACCTGATCGTGAATCGCTTCCAGGTAATCCACCTGGTCCTGAGGCGTTCCAGCGAACGGCCCCACCGGTCGCGAGGTGAAGCCGCCCTCGGCCACGGCCAGCGGCTTGTCGGTGCGGGCCAGCAAGGGGGTGTAGTAATCGTCGGGGATATCGGCTCCGCTGCCGAAAGCCACGAACGGATAAGACGAGATCACCCACAGGTCCAGGTCGGGTTCGAAGGCCTCGATCTGGTCCCAGTTGGTGTCGTAGGCGAGGCGGCCCTCCGCCGCCGCGGGGATCAGGTTGTTCAGGTCTTCCCACTGGAAGGTGACGAATACCCTGGTGGCCGGCGCCTCCGCCTTGATGGCGGCATAGGTCTGCCGGTACAGGCTGAGGAAATTGGAGGCGTCTTCGGGGTGGGCATCGAGATAGGTGTTGATCTCGGAAGCCAGCCCGAGGTAACGAGGCCGGACCTCCCGCAGCACCCGCAGGGTGAAGTCGCGGTAGGCCGAGCGGACTTCCGGGGTCCCAAAATCCGATCGGCTCAGGTCGCCGGGAAGGCCGAAGAACTCGCGGCGGTTGAGCCCGTTCAACGGGTCGATGACCGGGATCACCTCCAGGCCGTTCTGGCGAGCCAGAATCAACTGGTTGACGATGTCGGTGACGGCCTGCGAACTCGGCCGACGGGCCGTCGACGAAGTCGCCCCACGGGATGTGGGGCTGCACCAGCACCACATCGGCGTGCTCGCCCATGTCGGCGAAATGCGCCAGAATGCTCTCGAAGGTGGCCCGGGGTGGCGAAGGAAAGAACCCGTAGGCCGTCCGGCCTGAATCGAAGATCGAGTGTTCTGGCGGTGGAGGCAGGGGACCCGGCTGTGGCGGGACAGGGACGGTCGGAGCGACGGTGCAGGCCAGGCCGACGGCCGCCACTGCGGCTGCACCTAGAAAGAGCGACCGTCTCATCCGGAACCTCCACCTCGCTGCCTATCATTCCTACCGCCGAATCCTCCCAGGAGTTCGCGCCGGCTCGAGCGTTCCGCTCGAGGGAGGCGTTGGCTGTCCCCTTTGACCCTCGATTTGCGGCTAGGGAGCTCCGACGGTCGACGGGCGTCCCAGGGGGAAGAAAGGGACTTGCAGGCGCGGCAGGGGGCACGGGAACCCGGGCGGAATCAGAACGGGGCGAAGCACGCTTCGCCCCTAGGAGTTTGGTGTCGGAAGTTCGGCTCAGCTCAGATAGTCACGCAATTGCCGCGCCCGCCGTGGGTGGCGCAGGCGGCGCAGAGCCTTACCCTCGATCTGGCGAATCCGCTCCCGGGTCAGGCCGAACTTCTGGCCGACTTCTTCCAGAGTGTAGGAGCGGCCGTTGTGCAGCCCGAACCGCAGGCGCAGGATACGGGCTTCGCGCGGGCTGAGAGTCGAGAGCACATCTTCGATCTTCTCACGCAGCAGGTTCTGGTAGGCCGACTGGGTGGGAGTGGGGGTGGTCTCGTCTTCCACGAAGGCCCCCAATTCCGAGTCTTCTTCCTCGCCGACCGGGGTCTCGAGCGACAGCGGCCGCCAGGAGACGCGCATCATCCACTGCACCTTGCGAGCGTCGGTCTCCATCTCGTGGGCGATCTCTTCCGGGGAGGCCTTACGCCCCATGTCTTGTTCCAGCTGGCGGGCCACCTTGTACAGGCGGCGGATTCGGTCGGACATGTGCACCGGAACGCGAAATCGTGCGCCCCTGATCGGCGATGGCCCGGGTGATGGTCTGGCGGATCCACCAGGTGGCGTAGGTCGAGAAGCGAAAGCCGCGCCGGTAATCGAACTTCTCGACGGCCTTCATCAGGCCCAGGTTGCCTTCCTGGATCAGGTCGAGGAACGGCACCCCGCGCCCCATGTAGCGTTTGGCAATGCTTACCACCAGGCGGGTGTTGGCCTTGATCAGGTGCTCGCGCGCCAGCCGCAGATCCAGCACGTGAGCCTGGTGCTCCGAGCGCTTCTTCAGGCTGCCGTTGCCGTTCATGCGCGCCAGCCGGGCCTCGGCCTTGCGGCCCCGCTCGATACGCTTGGCCAGATCGACTTCCTGGTCGACCGTCAGCAAGGGGACGCGCGACATCTCTTTGAGGTACAGTCCGACGGAATCGTCAATCGAGATCGTGGTCAGATCGAACGGCTCCTCCACCACTTCCGAGGCGGGCGGGCGGAGCTGGGGCGGGACGTCATCGAGTTCGCGGTAGACCTCGATCCCTGCCCCCCGAAAGAAGGCCTGCAGGCGCTCCAGTTTTTCGGTCGAATCTTCCAGTTCGGGGAATACCGCCAGGACGTCTGCGCGGGTCAGGTAGCCCTGGTCCTCGCCCTTTTCGAGCAGCGCCGCCACCGCCTCGCGTCGCTGCCAGCGGTCCTTGGCTGGGTTCATGCCGCGGCCCTCCGGGGTGTCACGTCCGCTTCTCCCCCGCCAGGTTCTTGCCCGGGTCATCCAGCAGCGATCTCAGCCCGGCCAGGCGAGAGTCGATCGGCGTGTCTTCGTGCTCGCAGGTGGTCTCGTTCCGATTGATCCCGCATTCGGGGCACAGCCCTTTACAGTCGGGCCGGCACAGAGTCTGGAGCGGGACATCGAGCAGCAGGTATTCCCGGACCAGTGGAGTCAGGTCGAGCAGCCCGGTCTCCGGGATCGCCAGCAGCGGATCTGTGGCCGTGCCGGACGGAGATGAGAACAGGTCGTCAAACTCGATCTCCAAATCTTGATCCCCGGGGCTCAGGCAGCGCACGCATTCGGCCCTGGTTCGAGCCTGCATCACTCCGCTGACGTAGACCCCCTGGGTGGTCCGGGTCATGCGGAGGTCGCCCCGCAAATCCGAAACGTCCAGGTCGTCACCGACCTGGACGGTGGGATGGTCGAATTCAAAGTTTCGGGTGTACCCGACCGTCTGGTGAAGCATGAATCCGACGTTCAGGCACAGCGGTCGACTTGTCAGACCTATACCCGTCCGCAAAAGGGGGTCCTGATAACCGACCGAATTATAGCACGTCAGCCAGTAAGCGTCAACAAGTGCAAATTAGTACACGACATAACTGGTGGCTTCGTGTCACCCGAGGACGGCAAATCAGCCGCCGCGGCCTCTATAGCCCCCATAGAGCGGGCTCTGGTACCATTCGAATAGCCAAATGCCTCCAAGGACAGTAGAACTCCTGCTTGCGACCACCAACCCCGGCAAACTGGCCGAGCTTCGCTCCCTGTTCGCCGTGTTCCCACTGCGGCTGATCGTGCCGTCCGAGGCCGGCCTCGATCTCCAGGTGCCCGAGGAGGCGCCGGACTACGCCACCAACGCCGCCGCCAAGGCCATCGCCTACGCGCAGGCGTCGGGCACCTGGGCGTTGGCCGACGATACCGGCCTCGAAGTCGACGCGCTGGGCGGAATGCCCGGGGTGCGATCCGCCCGTCTGGCGAAAGAAGATTCCTCTCGCAGGGCGGCCCTGCTCGCCCGCCTTTCCCCCTTCCCCCGACCATGGACCGCCCGGTTCCGCTGCGCGATCGTGCTCTCCAGCCCCGCCGGTGATACCGCCACAGGACAGGGCGCCTGCCCGGGCGAGATCATCCCCGAGGCCCGCGGCGGCCACGGGTTCGGCTACGATCCGATCTTCCTGGTGGAAGGCACCGGCCTGACGATGGCGGAGCTTCCGCTCGATTCAAAGAATCGATTGAGCCATCGCGGCCGGGCCGTTGTCGATCTGCTCCGGGCTCTCGAGAACCAGCCGTGGCAAGGGGCGCCGCTGGGAGCCGGTTCGCGGACCTGAGGCCCTCCGCGCCACCGGGCACCCCGGGGGTCGGGCAAGCCAAAGTTTCAGGTCACCGCGGGTCGGCCGCCGGCCTCCGGGAATTCCGTCCGACAGAACGCCTGCAGCCGATCGGCGACGTCCCGCGGCCGCTCCATCATCAACATGTGACCCGCCCCCGGGATCACCTCCAGCCGCGCTCCCGGGATCTTCTCTGCCAGCTCGTCGCTCAACGCCGGCGGGGTCATCCTGTCGGAGTCGCCCACCAGGATCAGGGTCGGGCAGGCGATCTCAGCCAGCCGATCGCCTGCGTCAAACGCGTTGCAGCTGGTCAGAGCCCGATGCGCGCTTTCCGCATCGACTTCCAACATCCGCCGGCGCGCCAACTCCACCAGGCGGGCGGACGCCTGCGCTGCAAACGACCAGGCGATGATCTTCTCCACCGCGTCCGGGAATGTGTCGGGGCGGGAGGTCGCCTCCAGCAGGCGTGCGTTGACCCTGAGCCGCGGCCCGGCCCCGATCAGCACCAGGCCTCGGACTCGATCGGCCGAGGCGAGCGCCAGACTCAGGGCGACGGCCGATCCCATCGAGTGGCCCACCAGCACGGCCGGCGGAACCCCAACCGCATCGAGCCAGTCCGCCACTTCCTCAGCGTAGTCGCCGATGGTCGCTTCATCCCGCGGCAGGGAGCGCCCGTGCCCCGGCAGATCCGGCGCGAGCGTCCGCCTCCCGGGAAGACGACGCAGCAGGGGCGGCCAGTTCAGCCTTGACCCACCCGCCCCGTGTAAAAGAACCAGCGGCGGATCCGGGTTCCCGCCGCCGTGCTCTTCGTAGATCAGGCCAGCCGCTTCGGCCAAACCTAGCCTCGTTCGGCCAGCCAGCGCTCCGCCATCATCGCCGCCGCCGCGCCCTGGCCCACCGAGGTGGTCACCTGGCGGAACACCGGGTCTTGGACTTCGCCGGCGGCGAACACGCCTTCCACGCTGGTATGCATCCGGGCGTCGGCGGTCAGGTAGCCGCGCTCGTCCATGGCCAATTGGCCCGCGAACAGATCGGTGTTGGGGAAATGGCCGATGTAGATGAACACCCCGTCGGTGGCCAGGCGCTCGGTGGCGCCGCTCTTCAAATTGCGCAGCTGCACCGCCTCGACCTTGCCATTGCCGACGATTTCGTCGACCACACTGTCCCAGATGAAATGGACCTTGTCGTTGCTCAGGGCCCGCCGTTTAAGGGTCTCCCCGGCGCGCAATTCGTCTCGCCGGTGAACGACCCGCACCTGGTTGGCGAACCGCGTCAGGAACAAGCCCTCTTCGAGCGCGCTGTCGCCGCCGCCTACCACCACCACGTCCTTGCCCCGGAAGAAGAACCCGTCGCAGGTGGCACAGAACGAGACCCCCTTGCCGATCATCTCGTCCTCGCCCGGAACACCCAGCCGATTGGGGGAGGCCCCGGTGCACACGATCACCGCCTCGGCCTGATAGGTTTCGCCGTGGGTCTTCACCTCGAACGGTGAACCCTTGCGGAAATCGACTTCGGTGACCTCGTCCACCACCACCCGGGCGCCGAACCGTTCCGCCTGCTTCTGCATCTTTTCGACCAGCTCGGGGCCGGTGCTCCCCTCGGGAAACCCCGGGTAGTTCTCCACCTCATAGGTGATCGACACCTGTCCGCCCAACTGGCTGCCGGAGATCACCAGCGGCTCGAGGTTGGCCCGCGCGGCGTACAGCGCGGCGGTCAGGCCGGCCGGACCCGATCCGAGAATCACGACGCGCTCTTTCGTCATTCGTCTATCTCAACCTTCTCGGGCGCCCCGGGTCCAGGCTTCGGCCAACGAACGAACCGTCTGCTGCAGCCACCACAGCGGAGCCCGCGTCCTCACTCGTCCCTGCTTGTCCACCCACGGCCGACGACACGGATCGTCCGGATCCCCCGGCCGACAGGTCAGCCTTTCTCCTCCGCAACGCGGGCAGGGCTCGGCCGAGTCGCCGGGGATCAGGCAACGCGGACACAGATAGAGCTGCACCATCGACGAATCCATCATCCCCTCACCGCGATTGTACCTCCGCGCACGCTCACCGGTTGCCGGAGCGTTCGATCAGCCCTGCGCCCGCGCCCAGAAACCCTCCGGCCAACGCCCAAAGCGGCGCGGCGCGCACCAGAGATCCCAGGTCTTCGCGCGGCAAAGTCGGCGGTGGGATGGGCATGCAGGCCGACCTTGACCATCGCCAGCACCGCTCCTACCGGACCGACCAGCGCGCCGGCGATCGCTCCCGCCAGCGCCCAGCCCGGCAATCCCCTGCGTCGGAAGTCGGAGGCCGCGGTTCCGGCCGGAAAGCGAGCCGACAGCAACCCTGCCACGCAGATCAACCAGCTGAGACCGATCACCGGTCCCAGGCTCCTGTCCTCGACGCCGATCCAGGCAAGGCCGGCCAGCCCGGCGAGCCCCCACGCAGCCCGTACACCGACCTTGCGAACTCACCGGCGCCACAGGATGGCCCGCCCCGCGGCCGTGGTCGCCACCACCAGCCACAGGTTCCCGGTGAGGGCGAAGAGGGCAGCCGAGACGCCCAGGCGCACCAACCCCGAACTCGATTGCGGGGCTGTGATTTGAACCGGGCTGCGACGGAGGATCAGCCATTCGGCCGCGCCAAGCCCCAGTCCCACCAATTGCGACCACGCGGATCCCACCAGGACCGCCGCCGCGCCGCGGTAGAAGCCCCAGCGCGGCTCGTCGGCCAGCGGTTGCCAGCCGGTCGGGGTCGCAACCCAGCGCCGCATCCGATCGGCCCATGCGGGCCGAAGGGAGGCGAGCCAGAGAACCCCCAGGGCCAGCGCACACAAGGCACCTCCTGCGGCCGTCCCCGGCCAGGAGGCGCGCAATCCCGCGTCGCGAGCCACGATCGCGCCACTCACCCAGGCGCCGTAGAGCGGCAGGATACCGTAGCCCAGCCTGGCCCAGGCCTGCACCTCATCGTCCCAGGGCTCCCAACGCTTTGGACGGAGCTGCCACAACCGCCGGGCCAGCAGGGGTGCGGCCAGGGTGGTTGCGATCCAGAGCGCCAGGGCGATCAACCGGCCTGTCCCGGCGTCCCGTCGCCCGCCGGGGTCAGGGGCACCATCAAGCGAACCATCGTCCCCCGGCCGGCGACCGACTCCACCGCCAGCGCGCCGCCCAGCAGCTCGGTGCGCTCGCGCATGCTGACCATCCCCAGGCTCCCCCGCTGTGCGTAGGAAGCGTCGACCGCACCGACGTTGAAACCCACCCCGTCGTCTTCGACCTCCATCATCAGCCGGCCCCCGTCACGCCGGAGCCGAATCCAGACGTGCTCGGCCTCGGCATGCTTACGGGCGTTGTTCACCGCCTCTTCGGCGATGAAGAAGACCAGACTCTGGGAGGCGGGGGGCAGACCCGCCAGTTCTTCATCTTCGAGTTCGATCACCACGTCGTGGCCGGTCAGGTCGCGGGTCTTTCCGGCCAGCTGTTCGAGGGCGCTGACCAGACCCTGCAACTCGAGCACCAGCGGCCGCAGGGTGAACAGCATATGGCGCACCTCGCGCGTGGTGCGGCGGGCCAGGTCTTCCGCCCGCCGCAGTTCCGCCGCCGCCGCCGAGGGATCTCGGCCCAGCAAGCGGCGGGCGAAACTGGCGCGCATGGCGATGGTGGCCAGGGATTGTGTCGGCCCATCGTGCAGGTCGCGCGCCAGGCGGCGGCGGGCCTCTTCCTGGAGTTCCTGGATTCGTTCGCGTTCTCCGGCCAGATCCTGGAAACGGCGCGAGTGCTGCAGGGCGATCATGGTCTGCTCGGCCATCGCCGCCAGGAGTTCTCGCTGGGAATCGCCGAAGGCCTCCGGGTTGGGGTGGCCGAACAGCATCACCCCGATCGTGTCTTCGCCGTGAGCCAGCGGCGCCGCCAGCAGGGAGCGGCAGCCGGCCAGGCCGGTCAGCCGGCGCAGTTCGGGGTCGCGTCCGAGGCCGCCGGTCCGCCTGGTTGTACGGCCGGAAAGGGCTTCCCCGATCAGGCCTCGATCGATACGGAAATCCAGTCGCCAGTCGGCCGGTGGAAGACTCCTGCCCGGCCACGATTCGAGCCCGATCTCCGGCCGCCAGCAGCAGCAACCCGACCAGCTGCTCCGGATCGGTCTTCGGCGTCGAGCAGGGTTTCGGCGGCGAGATCCAACGCCTGGTCGAGCACCCGTTCATGGTCCAGGGTGGCGGTCAGACGGCCCGCCTGCCGGAAGAATCGACCCAGGCGATCCGGTCGTGTCGGCGGGCTTCCCGCAGGTCCACCTCTTGGCGCCGTCCGGCGGCGAGCGCCTGGCGCCGTACTCGATCGGCTGTCAGGATCAGCGGAACCGCGGCGATGGTGCGCCGGCCAGTGACTGCGCCGCTGCCACGGGCAGGACCTGCAGGCCGCCTCCAGCCGCCGAGATCAACGCCACCCCGGAGGCCAGGGCTGCGGCTGCCGCCCGCACACCCGGACGCGGCCCGGCCAGCAGGGCCACCCCGAGCAGGGCCGATCAGCAGACTCCACCACACGGGGCTTGCCACTCCGCCCGACAATGCCACCGCCCCGATCGCAAAGGCGACGTCCACCCCGGCGGCGGCGAAGACCACACGCGGTGACCCGACCCCGACGACGCGGGCCAGGCTGACCGCCAGGGCGAATCCCACCCATCCCAGGCTGAGAATGATCAGAGGCCGCGACCAGACGCCCGCCAACCCGGCCACAAGGGGCAACGCACCCAGCCAGAGCCAGCGTTGGCTGACCGCGATCCAGTCCAGGGGAGTGAGGGGAAGCCAGGTGCGGGCCGGCGGTTTGGTAGCGCCGAGGAAGCGGTCCGGTCGACGGCAGGCGCCGGGGAGGGGTCCACGGTCAATTGAATCCCGGGAAGCGGGCCAGGACGGCCTCCACCGTCGTTGCGCCGGGTCCGAGCAGCCACAAGACCTCGCGCCCGGCGGTGTAGCTGCAGGCTCGCTGGGCGTTGGCCTCCCAGCAATCCCCGCGGGTGGTGTTGACAACCCCGCCTACGAATCGCTCTCCGAGATGCTGATTCAACGCGGCCAGAAAGGCGATTGCGTCGGCCGAGGAGTCCCAGATCCAGCGCGCCGCCAGGACGGTGTGACCGTTCTGGTCGTGGTAGTAGACCAGGTAGCGGTCTCCGCCCCAACCCGCGGCGGCGCTGGCGGCCGTCGACTCGGCAATCTGCGCCTCGACGTCGGCCCCGTAGGCCAACAGCAGGTAGGTCATCCATTCGCCGAGCGAGTTGTTCTCCAGCAACCGCCATCCATCCCCGAGCACTTCCTCCAGGTCGGTCTCGCGGACAACAGCCGGCGACTCCCCGGCGAAGTACTTGGAGGGATGCAGAATCTGCTCGGTGCTCTGTGGAAGTTGGTCGTAGGCCTGGTTGACCCGCGCCCATCGACCGCGGTCGTAGAGCGCCTGAACGAACACGGCCCCCTCGACGTAGGGGAAATTGCCGTCGCGGACGACGTATGGGGGCGGGAACTGCTCAGGAAGGGTCTGGGGTGGCGATCGGTAATTGAAGATGTCCTGGTAATCCTGCGGGCTGGCGTACTGCTCCCACCACTGGGTCATCACCAGCGTAGCGTCTCCCTCGACCAGGGCGCGGATCGCCTGGCAACGCTGCTCGTCCTCCAGGCACTGCGGATACACGCCGAGTTGATCGATGTTGAAGTGCTGGTCGACCAGGGCATGGCCGTACTCGTGGGAGAAGATCGAATCGCTCGATCCCCGAGAAGCGGGTCCCGATCACGTACAGTTCGTCGTTCCAGGGGAAGTAGAAGCCGCCCAGAGCGTCGGTCAGACCGTTGAGGGCGTTGGTATACAGGTCGTAGGTGGGCTTGATCAGTCCCAGGGCGCTCAGCACGCGGGCTTCGTCGTCGAGTTGCAGGCGGGTCCCTCCGCTGGAAACGAAGCTGGCTTCCAGCACCGGCCGCACCCGTGCCTTCGAAAGCAGGTAGCGCGGGATCGTCGAGATCAAGGGCTCCAGCCCGCGGATGTCGGAGACCTCGACCGCCACCAGGTCCATCTCCGCCAGGACGGTTGGATTGGGGATCGGGGGCGTCGGGGTCGGCGTGGTGGTCGCCGTAGGTCGCGGGGTCGGCGTGCGGGTGATCGTGGGGGTCGCCGTCGGGGTCCAGGTGGGCGGAAGGGTGAAGGCGGCGACGGTGGCTGCGACGGAGAAGGACCGCTGTTGCCGGCTCTGCTGGTAGCGGCTGAAGAAGAAGGCCACCGCTGCCATCCCGGCGCACAGCAGAGCCACCAGAACCAACACGAAGATCACCGGCGAAAGCCCGTCACCCCGCTTCGGCCTCGCAGGAGGCGGGGCGGGGCTGGCCTGCGGAGCCGGCGGCGGCTCGGGCCGATCGTAGGGCCGCACGGTGGGCGCCTGCACGAAGGGTGGCACGTTCTCAGGTTCTTTGCGGGGCGGATCGGCGATGTCGGGGGGAAGGGTCGGCCAGCTGCCGGTCGTCCCGGTTCCGCTGGTGAGTTTCGCCACGCGCGAACGGGCCAGTGCGTGATCGGGCTGAAGGCGCAAAACCTGATTCAGGCAATCGATTTGACGCTGGCGGTCGCTGATGCACATACTCATCAGCAACCAGGCCTCAACCGAGTTCGGGATAGTCTTGAAGGAAACGCGCCAGTAGCGGCCGGGCTTCTTCTCGCCGGCCGGCGCGGATCAGGTCAGCTGCTCGCCGGATCGGATCGTGGTCGTTCTGCATTCGTTTCTTTCTGCGAGTCTAGCATCAAAGGTCCGGCCGGCCAGCGGCCGGGGCAGGGACGTTGGTCCCAGGCCTCCCACTCTGAAGGAAGCGGGCGGGAGCAATCAGGCCCTTCTCCGCCGACGCCCGAAGGCGAGCGCGAGCAGGAACAACGCGGTGGCCGAAAGGACGATCGCCGGCCCGGACGGAACGTCGGCGTAGTACGACAGGTAGAGCCCGAAGACCGCCGAGCCGACCCCGGCCAGCACGCCCAGGCCCATCATCGAAGGAAGGCGGCGTGTCAACAGGGAGGCCGTGGCCGCCGGAGTCACCAGCATGGCCAACACCAGGGCCACCCCGACCGCCTGGATTGAGGTCACGATCACCACGGCCAGCAGCACCAGCATCAGGTTCTGCAGGCGGCGCACCGGCAGGCGCAGGGTCGTGGCCAGCAGGGGATCGAAGGACAGCGCCAGGAACTCCTTATAGAAGGCGAAGACCGCCGCCAGGGTCAATCCGCCCAACACGACGATCAACCCCAGGTCTTGTGCTGTCACTCCCAGCAGGTTGCCGAACAGGATGTGCGCCAGGTCGACCGCCGTGCCTTGCCGCACCGAGAGCAGGACGATCCCCAGGGCGAAGCAACCGGCGAAGACCACGCCGATGACGGCGTCTTCCTTGATCGGCGAGCGCCGGCTGATCGCCCCGATGGCCAGGGCGGCGGCGATCCCGACGACCAACGCGCCGCTCACCAGGGGCCAGCCCAGCAGGAAGGCCACGACCACCCCGGGGAGAACGATGTGCGCCAGCGCGTCTCCAAAGAAGGCCAATCCACGCACCACCACGTAGGCGCCCAGCACCGGGCACACCACGCCGACGGTCAGCGCCGCCGCCAGGCCGCGCTGCATGAACGGGTAGACGAAGGGCTCGGCCAGCCACTGCAGCACCTCGGTCACTCTTCGGCCTCGTCGCCTTCACAACAGGTGTCGGTCAACACCAGCGACCCTTTGTCAGACGAAAGGATGTGGACGTGACCCCCGTACGCCCCGACCAGGTTCTCCCGGGTCAACACCTCGGAGGGCCGCCCGTAGGCGATCAACCCTCGGTTGAGCAGCATCACCCGGTCGAAGTGTCCGGCGGCCAGGTTGAGATCGTGTGTCGAAACCAGCACGGTCACTCCGTCGCGCCGCAGGTTCTCGAGGATCTCCAGCAGCGCCTCCTGGCTGGGCAAGTCGAGACCGGTGAACGGCTCGTCCAGCAGGACAATCTCCGCTTCCTGGGCCAGCGCCTGGGCCAGCAGCACGCGCTGCTGTTGTCCGCCCGATAGATCGCCGATCGAACGTCCCCGCTGGTCGGTCAGACCGACCCGCTCCAGGGAGGAGCGAACGATCTCCCAGTCGGCGGCGCGCGGCCAGCGCAGCGGCCCGATCTCCCGGACCCGCCCCATCATGACCACCTCTGCGGCCGTGGCGGGGAAACTCCAGTCGACCTGGCTGCGCTGGGGCACGTAGGCGATGCAGGTGTCGCCGCCCGGAGGATGACCGAAGATCCGCGCCGAGCCCGCGGCCGGCCGCAGGACGCCGGCGATCACGTTGAACAGGGAGGTCTTGCCGGCGCCGTTCGGCCCCACCACGGCCAGACGTTCTCCCGCCGGGAGCTGGAACGATACCTCCCGCAGCGCTACAGTCCTGTCGTAGCTGACGGTCAGGCGGTCCATCTGCAGGGCGGGTGCGCTCGGGTCGTGCTCGGGAGGTCGAACGGCGCTGCGTCGCATCGGATCGGACCTCAGGGTACCAGCGCGGCGACGATGGCCTGACCGCTGGACCGCATCATCTCCAGGTAGGTCGGCCCGGATCGGTCGGCCGGCGTCAGCGAATGGGTGTCCAGCAACACCACTCGCAACCCGGCGTCGGCGGCGAAGGTCTCCATCAGGGCGGGATTCCCGGCGGACGAAACGAAGATCGCCGTGACTTCCTTCGCCCGGACGGTGTCGAGCAGCCGGGCAAGTTCGATCGCCGACGGTTCGGCCAGGCTGCTGGAACCGGGGATGACGGTGCCGACCACGGTGAAGCCGTAGGCCCGGGCGAAGTATCCCAGGTCATCATGATCGGTCACCAGGATCCGGCGATCAGGCGGGATTTGCTCAAAGGCCCATCGCAATTCGCGGTCGAGGGCCCGCAATTCGTTCCGGTAGGCTACGGCGTTGGCGTTGAACTCCTGCGCGTGGTCTGGGTCCAGCGCCGACAGCGCCGCCTCCAGATTGTCGGTCCAGATTTCGACGTTGGCCGGGTCGAGCCATACGTGGGGATCGACCGGTCCCTCCACCACGGACCGAGGGTCGCCGGCCGGCAACCCGGCCGTATCGAGCGGCTCGATGCCGGGCGACAGTTGCACGACGGTCGCTTCCCCTCCGGCGCCGCGCAGCAGGTCGCTCAGGAAGGCCTCCAGGCCGAGCCCGGCCACGAACACGATGTCGGCCTCGGCCAGTCGGCGGGCCTCGCGCGGACTGGGCTCGAAAGCGTGGGGATCCACGCCGAGGGGCACCAGGCTGCGGACCTCGAACTCGACGTCCCCCGATCCTGGCCACGACGTCCGCCAGGATGGAAGTGCTGGCCACGACTTGCAGCGGTCGTCCCTCGGCCAGGTCGACGGGGCGCAGGTCGACGATCGAGGTCAGGGTCGGATCGGTCGGGTTCGGAGCGCAGGCCGCCAAAAAGACCGCCAGCATGACCGGACCAACCCGTCGGAACGTCATCGGCTGGGCGCCGCGAGTTGGCAGTTCGGGCATGTACCGACAAGCTCGAGCAGATGGTCTTCGATGCGGAACCCGGTTCGGTCGGCGACCTCGACGATCACGCCGGCGATGTCTTCCGATCCTTCGAACTCGACCACCTGGGCGCAGCCGCGGCACACCAGATGGTGGGAATGCGACCGGCTGGCCGGCGCGTATCCCTGGCAGTGGTCGTCCCGGTGGACCCGCCGAACACATCCCAGTTCCGACAGAAGGGCCAGAGTCCGATAGATCGTCGCCAGGCCGATCCCCGGGCAGAGTGGAAGGGCCCGCCGCTGGATCTCCTCAGGCAGGAGCAGTTCGTCCGCGGAGACCAGGACGTCGAGGATCGCCTGGCGAGGCCGGGTGACCCGGTAACCGGCCGACCGCAGGGTGTCCTGGTAGGTGAGGTGAGTTGCTTCCATTGTTGAGAACTCTTCTCAATTACCGACCTATGGTAACACCGATGCCGGGTGCGGGAAGGCTGTTGGAACCAGGTCCATGCACCACCCTGGTTGGGAGTGCATCCCTGGATGAGGCTGAACCCCACGCAGATTGCCGTGCTGGTTGAGTCCCCTTAGCCATCGGGCCCGGAGGCAGGTGCGTCGCGGGTTTCCAGGCACGACCCCCAGGCCGCCGGATCGATCCCAAACGCCACGTGCATCAGATCGTACAGGTCCGGGTACGCCGCCCGGAACCGTCGCGGCATTTCAACGAAGGTCTCGGCCGCGACGGCAAAGAACTCGGCCGGGTCTTCGGCGCCATACGGGTCGAGCAGCGTCTCCCGACCTCGCCCCACGTCTCGGGCGAGCGCTTCGAAGGATCGGCCGGTGGCCTCCCGCCAACGGCGCTCGGTAGCTGCGTCCGCCAGCGGGGGGACCCGTCCGACTCGCCCGTCAGGTCGTCGATGGCGTGCGCGACCTCGTGGACCACCACATTCTGTCCGTCTCCGACATGCTCCAGGTCGTAGCGCACGTCCTCCCACGACAGCAGCAACACCCCGTGCGACCACGTTTCCCCGTGGCGCTCTTCAGTCTCGTCCACCTGGGTTCCCTCGGGGGTCCACAGCCGTTCCCGGGCCCGGTAGGCCCCGGGATACAGGATCACCGATCGGAGCGACGGCAGGTCATCCAGAGGGAAGTTCAACAGGAGCAGGGCGGCCTGGGCTGCGATCGCAACCCGCATCCCGGGGTCGATGGCGCCCATCCCGGCGCCGGCCTCGAAGGAGACTTCCCCGAGCAGGACCTGGATCATCCCGCGCAGTTCCTCCCGCTCCGACGTCGGCAGACAACGGTAGTAGGCGACCTGTCGCCTCGAGGATCTCAGCCCACCCGGCGGGGAAAGGCGATCGTTTGCGACGGGCACGCTGCCAGCGCGTTCGGGCGAACATCGCGGCCTCAGCCCCGCCCGGTCGGGGGACCGCACGACCGGCGATCGTCCAGGGCAAGGGGGGCGACGTCAGGAGGCGGCAAGCGGTGCACCCTCCACTTCGCTCCGCGGTTCCCGCACTCCGGCGGAGAATCGAAGGGCGAACGGGAGGAAAGGTACGTCAGACGGACGGGGGGCGGTACTCCGTCGGGCGCTCGAATCGGTCAGCCCGCCGAAGCCTACGGAGTGGGAGTCGGGGTCGGGGTGAGCGTGGCGACGTAGCGCGCCAGGATCCATCCTTCGCGGCCGTCCTCCGCCCGCACCTGCACCCACGCTTCCCCCGCAACCTCCAGCGGACCTCCGATGATCACCACCAGAAGATCTTCGATCAGCCCGCTCAGGCTCTCCCCGTTGGGCGAATCGCGCAGCAGGACCCCTGCCCCTCCGGTGCCCGAAATCAGCGCCGGGGGCGGCGTAGGAGTCGCAGACGGTGTGGCGGTGTCGGTGGCAGTGGAAGTCCGGGTGGGAGTGCGGGTGGCCGTAGGAGTGCGCGTGCCCGTCGGCGACGGCGTGGCCGTTGCGGTGGGGGTCGGCGAGGGAGTGGGAGTGGGAGTGGGCACGGCCGCCAGGACCGAAACCCCCAGGTTGAGGGCTCCCAGCACGCCAACCGCGGCCATCAGCCCGATCGCCGCCGGAAGTGAATAGCCGCTCCCGGTGAGGGGCCGGAATCCGAAGAGCACCAACACCATTGCCCCCGCAACGACGGCCCAGGAAAGGTGGAGAGCGAACGTCAGCAGCGCACCGGCGGCCGGTTCCGGTTGGCCGGTGGCCAGTGCGTATCCAAACGCCCCGGCGGGCAGCAGGATTTCGTAGGCCAGCGCCACGCTGATCAGCGGATGAACCGACCCGGTGCGGGCCAGTGCGACGACCAGCCAGGAGGCCGCCCCGATCAGCACCAGGAAGTCGACCAGGCTCAAGCCCGTGAACCCCGCCGCCAGTACCGAGGCCTGGCCCGCCCTCCCCAGGCCACCGGACAGTCCGGCGGCCAGGGCGGTCAACCCGCACGCCAGCAGAAGCGCGCCCAGCAGCCGGCCGAAGTAGCGCAGTGATCCGGAGACCGAAGCCAGCGACAGGCCGGCCACCGGCCCGAAGCGAGGCGCCAGCAGGACCGCCACCACCAGCAGCGCCACCTGGTCGAAACGGAACCCGATCCCCAACACCAGACCGGCCGCCAGGGCCAGCAGGTACAGTTCGACCCCCGGGGCGACCTGGTGGGCCAGGTCTTCCAGGTAGCTCTCGCGCTCATCCGCCCGCATCTGGGTCAGCATGCGACCGGCCCGCCGCCGGCGGGCGCGCGACAAGGACTCCGGGTCTTCGATCGACTGCAGGGGTTCGAAGGTCATCCGCCACCTCGGGGAACCCGCCGGTGGTCGGGCGGATGCGGATCGCTCGGCCGGCTGCACCCGCGGTCGAGGCCGCGGATTATAGCATCGCGAAATCGCAGGGCCCGGCCGCCGTCGATTGCCACGCCGTCGGCGGTCGGCTATCCTTCGGGCTGTGAATCAGCCCCCCTCCACCCTGAACAAGTCGGACTACCTGCGAGGCCACCAGTGTTCGAAAGCGCTGTGGCTGGCCGCCTTCGAACCGGAACGACTCGAGCCGCCCGACGAGGCCAGCCGGGCCCGCATGGGGGCCGGATGGGAGGTCGGTCGAGTGGCACACCTGGGGTTTCCGGGTGGGGTGCTGGTTGAAGGGACGTTCCGCGCTCACGACCGCTTGCCCGAGGCGCCGGCGATCTTCGAGGCGACTTTCGAAACCTCCGACGGGCTGCGTGCCCGCGTCGATATCCTGGCTCGGGGACAGCATGGCTGGCGTCTGATCGAGGTCAAGAGTTCGACCGGGGTCAAAGACGAACATCTCCCGGACGTTGCCTTCCAGTATCACGTCCTCCGGTCGTGCGGGGTGGACGTCGAATTGGCCGAGATCCTGCACGTCCGTTCGGGCTATGTCCGCCAGGCCTCCCTCGATCCCGTAGGCTTGTTCCAGTCCACCCCGGTGACCGAGGAAGTCGAAGCCCGCCTGCCCTCGATTCCGGCCCTGGCCGGCGAGCTCGGGCAAACCCTGCGGCGGGGTGAGGCTCCCGTGGTCCCGATCGGCCCCCACTGCATGGACCCGCGCCCCTGCGACGCCAGGGACCATTGCTGGGCCGGCGTACCGCACGGCTCGGTGCTTGAGATCTCGAACCTCCCCTGGGCAAAGAAGTTCGCCCTTTACAACCGGGGGATCGTCGGGATGGAGGCCGTGCCCGCCGACCTCGAACTCCCGAAGAGGTCGCGCCGGCATGTCGATGCCGTCCGAGGCGGCCGTCCGATCCTAGACCGGGCCGGGCTGCGCGGCTTCCTCGACAGCCTGACCTTCCCGGTGTTCCTGCTCGATTTCGAAACCGTCGGACCGGTCATCCCGGTTTGGGATGGCACGCGTCCGTATCAGAAGATCCCGTTTCAGTACTCCCTGCACGTCCTGCGTCAGATCGAATTGGTTCCGGAACCGTCGGGGTTCCTGGCCGAGCCCGGCCCCGATCCCCGGCCGGCTCTACTGGAATCGCTGCTGGAAGCCACATCCGGGGAAGGATCGATCCTGGCGTATCACATGCCTTTCGAGTTGGGGGTGATGAAAGAGTTGGCTCGCGACTTCCCCGGATCCGCCCGCGAGATCGAATCCCGGCTGCCACGGATGGACGACCTGATCAAGCCGTTCCGCGCCTGGCACTTCTGGCTTCCTGCGATGGGGGGATCGTTCTCGATCAAGTCCGTAGCGCCGGCGCTGGCGCCGGAGCTGGCCTACGACGACCTCGACCTGCGCGACGGACTGGCGGCCTCCCTGGCCTTTGAACGTCTGCTTGCCGGAGTCGACCCGCAGCAGGCGTCGAGCCTGGCCGCAGCGTTGCTGGCCTACTGCGAGCGAGACACGTTGGCGATGGTCCGGGTGCTCCAGGCGATCGGGCGGGCGGTTCAAAGCTAGGGCGAGGCCCAGGCGGGCAGGGATCCCTCCTGCTGCGGCGACCGCCTAACGCCGCAGTCCGGCGACCAGGCGCAAGGGACGCTCCAGAAGTCCAAGCGCGCTGAGAATATCCGGCACCACCAGATCGGCCGCCTGCAGCGCTTCCGCCGAAGTCCCTTCCTTGGAGAGAACAGCGATCCCGATCGCGGCTTCGTACAACATGGCCGCGTCGTTGGCGCCGTTGCCCAAGGCCACCACGGCCTCCGACCCCAGCCGGCGCACAAGAGCAGCCTTGGCCTCGGCCTCCCCGCCGGCGGTCAGGCGCTCCGAGGTCAGCCCCAACCGCTGGTCGATCTCCGTCTGGCGTCCGTGGGTGTCGGCCGTGATCAGATGCACCTGGAGCCGATCGGCCAGGCCGGCCAGCGCGCGGGCAACCCCGTCGATCAACACACCATCGAGCGCCAGGGTGCCGTTGACGTCGCAAACCAGGTGTTGAAGCTGCAGGGGTCCCCGGCCGGGGATTGTCAGCTCGATCACGGTGGTCCTTCCGTCGGGAGTATAGCCCGGCCCTCCGCTCCCCGAGGCCGGGTCCGCCAGGTGATGGACGGCGCCATGCCAGGGTGACAACCCGCCCTTGGATTCGTCTACTTATTGTGTACTATTTCACAAGACGCCATTCGCCCATTCGCATATCAGGATGGCCGGTTCTTCTCTGCGGCCCGCTCTCTCCCAGCGCGGAATCGGATCCGGGCCTGATCTGAGGGTAGCCCGATGCGGGACTCGAAGCACATCTGGTTGGTCGGCCTGATCACCACGGTGACCCTGATCGCGGTCCCTGTGGTGGTCTTCCTGCCTCGACCCACGCCGCCGATCGATGATCCCCGAGCCGGAGTGCCCTTGCGCCCCCCCGCCACCGGCCATGCCACGCTGCTGCCGGGCCCGTATCAGACCGGCGGCCAGGTGACCGCCCGCTGCTTGGAGTGCCACGAAGACGCCGCCGAGCAGGTGATGGGCACCGCGGACTGGACCTGGCTCGCCGAACCGGCGCCTCTTCCCGGCCGGGACGAACCGATCGCCGTTGGAAAGGCCAACCTGATCAACAACTTCTGCATCGGGATCCAGTCGAACTGGGGGGCTGCACCGGTTGTCATGCCGGCTACGGGTGGGTCGATGCCGAGTTCGATTTCTCCGACCAGCTGGCAGTGGACTGCCTGGTGTGCCACGACACCAGCGGCACCTACGTCAAGGACGACGGCGGGTTGCCTCTGGAGGGCGTGGATCTGGCCTACGCCGCCCAGAACGTCGGAGTCCCGACCCGGGAGGCCTGCGGCCGCTGCCACTTCGCCGGCGGGGGAGGGGACGCGGTCAAACATGGCGACCTGGATTCTCACCTGACCCAGCCGCCGTCGGACCTGGACGTCCACATGGGCGGCCTCGACTTCCTGTGCGTCGACTGCCATCGGACCGACGATCACCGGATCGCCGGTCGTTCGATTTCGGTCAGCCTGGAACTCTCCAACCAGGTAGCCTGCACCGACTGCCACAGCCTGGGCCTCCACGAGGACGTCCGCCTGGATTCCCACACGGCGGCGGTCGCCTGCCAGACCTGCCATATCCCGGCCGGCGCCACCCGCCATCCGACCAAGATGTTCTGGGACTGGTCGACCGCCGGACAAGACCTGCCGGAAGACGAGCACACCTACCTCAAGATCAAGGGGTCGTTCGAGTACGAGGGTGATTTCATCCCCGCCTACCGCTGGTACAGCGGGATCGCCGACCGCTACCTGTACGGAGACCGCATCGACCCGGCCGGGGTGACCGTGCTCAATCCGCTGGCAGGCAGCATCACCGAAGACGAAGCGCGCATCTTCCCCTTCAAGGTCCATCATGCCCGCCAGCCTTACGATCCGGTTTACGACATCCTGCTCCAGCCCAAGACCTACGGACCGGGGGGCTTCTGGACCGAGTTCGACTGGGACCTCGCCTTGAGGCTCGGCTCAGAAGCCGTCGGCCTGCCCTACAGCGGCGAATACGGCTTCGCCGAGACCGAGATGTACTGGCCGATCACCCACCTGGTGGCGCCGGCCGAACAGGCGCTCCAATGTGGCGACTGCCACGGTGAGTCCGGACGCCTGGACTGGATCGCCCTCGGCTATCCGGGCGACCCGCTCGAGTGGGGGGGCCGCAGCACGTCCATCGCCGGGGGCGCCCCATGAACCCGCGATCGCTGGCCGTCGGGTTGGTGGCCCTGGGCCTGGCGGCGGTCACGCCGGCCCTGGCTGCAACCGGCGCCATGCCCGCCGACCAGGAATCCCCGTTCCATCCCGACTTCCTTCTCCTCGACGCCGACGGAGAAAACGTCCTGACCAGCAGTGCGCCGGTATCCACTCTGACGACCTGCGGAGTCTGTCACGACACCGCCTTCATTTCGGAACACAGCGGGCACGCCGATGCCGGTGTGCGCGACCTGGGCACGCCGGCCGCACGTCCCTGGGACCTCGGCCCCGGGTTGTTTGGACGCTGGAACCCGCTCGTCTACCGGACCTTGGGCGGCGGGGAGGCCGCCTTCGACCTCGGGCTGCCGGAGTGGATCCAGACCTACGGCGCCCGCCATGTGGGCGGCGGCCCCGCGGATGCGGACGAGTTGAGCGCCGACCTGATCGATTCCGACCCGGCCGGCAATGGTCTGTCGAACCGGATCCTGAATCGGGAGACCGGCCGGGCCGTCGCATGGGATTGGTCGGCCTCGGGCGCGGTCGAGATGAACTGCTTCCTGTGCCACCTGGCCGATCCCGACAACCAGGCGCGCCTGGAGAGTTTGCGCGACGGGCGGTTCTCATGGGCCAACACCGCTACCTTGCTGGCGACGGGCCTCGTTCGCCGTAGCGGCGACGATTTCGCCTGGATCCGGGAAGCCTTCGAGCCCGACGGGAGCGTCCGGGCCGATCGCCTGGGGGTCCAGGATCCGGCCGACCGGAACTGCGGCCTGTGCCACGGCCTGGTTCACGACGAGTTGGAGGGTCCGCTCTCGGTCTCCGGGTGCTCGGCCGAACGCTACCGGACCGTCACTTCCGGTCAGATCTACTCCGCACAGCGTCTTTCGGAAAGCGGCATGAACCTGGCGTCCAAAGACTCCCTGACACGGTCCTGGGACGTTCACGCCGAGCGCCTGCTGAGCTGCACCGACTGTCACTACTCGCTCAACAACCCGATCTACGCCCTCGAGTTCGACGAGGTCGTTCCCGAACATCTGGCGTTCGACCCGCGCCGACTTGAGTTGGGCGAGTATCTGGAGCGCCCGCTGCACGAATTCGCGGCAGGGCGGATCGGATTCCGAGCCGGCGACCATGCGCACCTGCGAGGTCTGCCACGATCCGGGCGCCGGGCACTCCTGGCTTCCCTACCGGGAGCGTCACACCGAAGTGCTGGCCTGCGAAAGCTGCCACGTTCCAAAGTTGTACAGCAACGCCCTGCAGACCGTCGACTGGACCGTCCTCTCCGCTGCGGGCGAGCCGAACACGACCTGCCGCGGCCTGGAAGGCGACCCCGACTCGACCTCGACCCTGATCACCGGTTTCGAGCCGGTCCTGCTGCCCGAGCGCACGGCCGAGGGCGGACAGCGCTGGGCTCCGTACAACCTGGTGACGGCCTGGTTCTGGGTGGCCGGCGATCCGCCCCGCCCGGTGCGGCAGATGGACCTGGAGAAAGCCTGGCTCGACGGAGATGGATACCACCCCGATGTGCTGTCCGTCTTCGACCGTGACGGCGACGGAGCGGTCTCCGACACCGAATTGATCATCGACGACTCACGGAAGGAAGCGCTGCTGGCCGGACGCCTGGCCTCGCTGGGAGTCGTGGATGCGCACATCGTCGGCGAGGTCCAGCCCTTTCCCATCCACCACGACGTCGCCGCCGCCGAGTGGGCCATCCGGGATTGTCAGATCTGCCACGGAGGCGAGTTGGCCCTCGGGCGGACGATCACCCTGGCCGGCGCGGCGCCGGGCGGGGCCTCGCCCTTCTTTGTCGCCGATAGCCCGGCGCTGCCCTCGGGCGAGATCCGCCAGGGCGTGGACGGCGCGGTGGTGTATCAGCCTGAGCCGTCGGCTGACGGTTTGTACATCTTCGGGCGCGACGCGGTCGCCTGGGTCGATCGGGTGGGCGGACTGGCCTTCGTCGGGGTCCTGCTGGGTGTAAGCGCCCACGGCGGGCTGCGCTTCTTCGCTACGCGCAAGCGCCCCGGCTCGCGCCCTGCCGGCGGCGAGGTCTATATGTACGGGATGTACGAACGGCTGTGGCACTGGCTCCAGACGTTCACCATCTCCGCCCTGCTCGTTACCGGACTGATCATCCACCGCCCGGAGACTTTCGCCCTGTTCAGCTTCCAGAGCGCCGTCCTGGTCCACAACATCCTGGCGGTGATCCTGGGGCTCAACGCCGGTCTGTCGCTCTTCTATCACCTGGCCAGCGGCGAAATCCGACAGTACCTGCCGCGCCCGGCGGGCTTCTTCCACCAGGCCATCCTCCAGGCCCGCTACTACCTGCGCGGGATCTTCCGCGCCGAACCCCATCCGTTCCGCAAGGAACCGGGACGAAAACTGAATCCCCTGCAGCAGGTCACCTACCTGGCGATCCTGAACGTGCTGCTCCCGCTGCAAGGAATCACCGGACTGCTGATGTGGGGCGTCCAACGCTGGCCGCAGGCGGCTGCCTGGCTGGGCGGGCTGCCCCTGCTGGCGCCCTTGCACAGCCTGGTGGCCTGGTTGTTCGCGGCCTTCATCGTCCTGCACGTCTACCTGACCACGACCGGAGAGGCCCCCCTCACCAGCCTGAAGGCAATGACCCTCGGCTGGGAACCGACGGAAGCCCCGGCCGGATCGGAAGGAGGCACTCCATGACCACGGCGCGTTCGACGACCTCCGTGCCACGGCTGCTTCGGCGGCGGCCCGAGCGTCCGTACGTAAATCCGTATCTGGCCGGCGGACTGCTCGGCCTGGTGTTGTTCGGCTCGATCTTTCTGACCGGCAACGGTCTGGGCGCCTCCGGTGGCTTGAACCGGATCCTGGTCTTTGTCGAAGACCTGCTGGTCCCGGAGCACATCGATCGGGTGCCGTTCCTGATCGGGATGGCCGGGGGCTCGAGCAATCCCCTCGACAGCTGGCTGGTGTACGTATCCGTCGGCGTGATCGTGGGCGGGTTCGTGTCTGGGTGGCTGAACGGCCGAGTTCGGGCAGAGACCAAGAAGGGTCCGCGGGTGTCGACCCGGACTCGCTGGGCAACCGCGTTTCTCGGCGGGGCGTTTATGGGCTACGGAGCCCGTTTCGCCCGCGGCTGCACATCGGGCCAGGCACTTTCGGGCGGGGCCACGCTCTCGGTGGGCAGCTGGGCGTTGATGTTCGCCATCTTCGGCGCCGCTTACGCGCTGGCGTACTTCGTCCGGCGCCTGTGGACCTAGGAGGCCGGATATGGCTCCCTTCCCGCTCAATCTGACAGCGCTGTTCGGTCCGGTCGGGATGGCGCTGGTGTACCTGGGCATCGGCTTCGCCTTCGGCTACGTCCTGGAGATCGCCGGCTTCGGCAACTCTCGCAAGCTGGCGGCGCAGTTCTACTTCACCGACATGACCGTGCTCAAGGTGATGTTCACCGCCATCGTCGTGGCTATGGTGCTGCTGTATGGCGCCTCGGCTGTCGGCCTGCTCGACCTCAACCTGATCTGGGTCAACCCGACCTACCTGTGGCCGGGGATCGTCGGCGGTCTGCTCATGGGGGTGGGCTTCATCGTCGGCGGCTTTTGCCCGGGCACCTCGCTGGTGAGCGCCGCCACCCTCAAGATCGACGGGATCTTCTTCGTGCTGGGAGGCCTGTTCGGGATCTTCCTGTTTGGCGAGACGGTGGACCTGTACTCGATCTTCTGGCACTCGTCGTATCTCGGGCGCTTCACCCTGCCGCAGTTGTTCGGCCTGCCGGCCGGAGTGGTGGTGGTGCTGGTGGTGTTGATGGCGCTGTTCATGTTCTGGGGGTCCGAGCAACTGGAGCGCATCTTCGGCCAGGTCGACCAGCGCCGTGCGCCGCGGGCTCGCTATGCCGGTGCGGCGGCTTTGGTCGGCCTGGCCGTGGTGGTGGCGATGCTGGGGCAGCCGACCACGCAGGATCGCTGGAACCGGATGGCGCCCAAGCAGCAGGCCGCGCTCTCTGCCCGCCAGGTGCAGATTTCTCCGGCCGAGCTGCTGCACACGATTCACGACCACCAGTTGAAGCTGGTCCTCCTCGATCTGCGCTCCGAGACCGACTACAACCTGTTCCACCTGGCCGATGCCCGCCGTGTCGAACCCGGGCGAGCCGGCGATCTGGTTCCCGAACTGGTGCTCGAGCCGCCCAACACCATCGTGGTGGTGATGAGCAACGAGGAGACAGCCGCCACCGAGGCCTGGAAGACCCTGGTGGCGGAGAGCGTGGTCAACGTATACATCCTGGAGGGCGGGATCAACGGCTGGCTCGACGTCTTCGCCGTCGGTGAGACCGGGATCCATCCGACCCCGGCGGCGACTCCGGACGGCCTGCGCTACGCCTTCGACACCGTCCTGGGCGCGGCCTATCCCATCGCCGATCCGGACCCCCACGCGTGGGAGTTGGAGTACACGCCCAAGATCCAGTTGCAGATCAAGCGCGGCCCGATGGGCGGCGGCTGCGGCTGAGACATCTACGGCGCCCCGGCCGCCCATCTTGAGGGCGGTCGGGGCGCCTGCTATAATCTCCTCCACAGGGCGCGTAGCTCAGTTGGTTAGAGCGCACGGTTCACATCCGTGAGGTCGTGGGTTCGAGCCCCTCCGCGCCCACTCTGGTAAAGTCCTCCCGAAGTAACCGCCAGATCAACGCGGTCGTCGAACTCGGATCCGAACCTAGCGTCCCGAGCCGACGCTTGCGTCGGCGAGAGGGACCGCGCCCACCTGGTAAAGTCCCCCGAAGTAACCGCCAGATCAACGCGGTCGTCGAACTCGGATCCGAACCTGGCGTCCCGAGCCGACGCTTGCGTCGGCGAGAGGGACCGCGCCCACCTGGTAAAGTCCCCCCGAAGTAACCGCCAGATCAACGCGGTCGTCGAACTCGGATCCGAACCTAGCGTCCCGAGCCGACGCTTGCGTCGGCGAGAGGGACCGCGCCCACTCTGTCAAGTCACGACTCGGACGACCCTCTCCCTCAACGCGGTAGTCGAACTCGGATCCGAACCTAGCGTCCCGAGCCGACGCTTGCGTCGGCGAGAGGGACCGCGCCCACTCTGTCAAGTCACGACTCGGACGACCCTCTCCCTCAACGCGGTAGTCGAACTCGGATCCGAACCTAGCGTCCCGAGCCGACGCTTGCGTCGGCGAGAGGGACCGCGCCCACTCTGCTAGGTCCTACCGAAGCAGCCGCCAGATCAACGCGGTCGTCGAACTCGGATCCGAACCTAGCGTCCCGAGCCGACGCTTGCGTCGGCGAGAGGGACCGCGCCCACTCTGTCAAGTCACAACTCGGACGACCCTCTCCCTCAACGCGGTAGTCGAACTCGGATCCGAACCTGGCGTCCCGAGCCGACGCGAGGGGCCGCGCCCTTGCGGTTGACACCCGTGCGCCCGAACCTCTCGGCGGTGATAGGATTGGCTGGATCCCCAGGATTTGCGCCGACGGCCCTCGGCCATCTCCTGACCCCGACCGGACCTGGGACGGAGAAGACCCCGGGAACACGGATGACCAACAAGACCCACCGGACCAACGCCCCCGTCAGACGAGAGCATGCCGGCGACTACTTGCTTACCTTCCTGGTCGCGTTCACGGTGACCGTGATTTCCACACGCGTCTTTCTTCATCTGACCGGGTATCCCCGGCTCGGCAACGAAACCCTGCACATCGCCCACGCCCTGTGGGGCGGGCTGTTTCTGATCTTCTCGACGCTCCTGCCCCTGGTCTACAGCAACAGTTGGGCCCTGCAGGCGAGCGCGCTGTTGGGCGGGTTTGGGGTCGGCCTGTTCATCGACGAGGTCGGCAAGTTCATCACTCGCGCTAACGACTACTTCTTCGCGCCGGCCCTCCCGCTGATCTACGGATTCTTCCTGGTCTGCGTGGTGGTCTACCTGCTCGTCCGGGAGACGACCTCGAACGACCCTCGCTCGGCGATCTACCAGGCGCTGGACGCCTTGAAGGAGGTCCTGGATCGAGATCTGGACGCCGAGGAGAGATCGCGGCTCGAGGATCGGCTGGCGACGGCGCAGCGCTCGATCGATCCCCGAGCGGCAGATCTGGCCGGGGCGGTCAGCCGCTACCTGCGGAGGCAATCGACGGATGTGCCATCCGCCGAGTCGGATCTGTGGGCGCGTATCACGGCCGCCGCCGATCGGCTGGCCCTGCTCCTGGGCCGTCCTCGACATCGGGCCTTCATCGCCGGGTTGCTCATCCTGTGGGGCGGTGTGGCCTTCGGCTCGATCTACTTTCTCGTCCAGGGAGGGGCCAACATCGATCCGGCCGTGCTCCGCTGGCGATGGGTCCTGGTTGGAATCCAGCTGCTGATCGGCGTGATCTTGTTCGCAGCGGTCCCTCTGTGGCTGACGGCCAGAGAGACGATCGGCCTCGACTTCGCCATCGCCGGGTTCCTGCTCTCCCTGGTTGCCTTGCAGACGCTCTACTTCTATGTCTCCCAGTCCTCGGCCCTCACGGCCACGCTGTTGCAGTTCGTTTCCCTCCAGGTCATCTTGATCTATCGTCGGCTGCACCTACCCGCGCCCATGGGCCGCTGACGGGCATGGACATCCGCGACCACAACCGCCGCGCCTGGGACCGCCAGGTCGAATCGGGGAACGAATGGACCGTGCCGGTCGTCTCCGGAGGTGATCGCCGCGCGCCCGTCGGGGCGAGTGGCAGGTGGTGCTCACCCCGCTCAAGCCCGTGCCGCACGACTGGTTTGGCGAATCTGACCGAATTGCGATGTGCTGTGTCTGGCCTCGGGCGGCGGTCAGCAGGCCCCGATCCTGGCCGCCGCCGGCGCTACGTGGTCAGCTACGACAACTCGCCGCGACAGCTCGAGCAGGATCGCCTGGTAGCCGAGCGCGACGGCCTCGACCTCCAGACGGTCGAAGGCGACATGCGCGATCTCTCGGCCTTCGCCGATCGGTCCTTCGACCTGATCTTTCACCCGGTCTCGAACCTGTTCGTCCCGGAGATCCGCCCGGTCTGGCGCGAGGCCTTCCGCGTCCTGCGACCAGGCGGGGCGCTGCTGGCCGGGTTCATCAATCCGCTGCAGTACATCTTCGACTGGGGGCGGGCCGAGAAGGGAGAGTTGGTGGTGCGGCATCGGGTGCCCTACTCCGACCTGACCAGCGTCACCGAAGAAGAACGGGGCAGCTGGATCGAAGGCGGCGACACCCTCGAGTTCGGCCACACCCTGGAAGACCAGATCGCCGGACAACTCGAGGCCGGCTTCGTCCTGACCGGCTTCTACGAAGACTACGACAAGGCCCATCCGCTGGCGAAGTTCATCGCCTCGTTCATCGCCACGCGCGCCCTTCGGCCCGCAGGCCGCGTGACCTACGTCACGGCCTCCCCGGCCGTCGGCGAGGCCGCCCCCGACGCCGTCCTGAGACAGCACGGCGGCGGCACGGTTCAGCTGGCACACGCCTGGCAAGGGGGCAACCCGGCGCTGCTCGTCTTCCTGCGCCATCTCGGTTGACTGCCCTGCCGCGAGCACGTGGCGCAGTTGCGCCGCCACCAGCTTGATCTGGAAACGATGGGGGCCGAGGTCCGCGTGATCACATTCGACGGCGGGCAGTGGGCCGACGCCTGGCTCGAACAGACGCGCTCGCCCTGGCCGCTGCTGCACGACCCCGAGCGCAAGGCCTACCGGCTCTACGGTCTATGCGGTGTCGCTGGCCCGCTCGTGGGGGCCACGCGTCTGGCTCGAATACGCAAGGTTGATGCTGCGCGGTGAACGCTGGCGGGGAATCCTGGGCGACAGCGCCCAGCTGGGCGGGGACTTCGTCGTCGACGGCGGCGGCCTGATCCGCCTGGCTTACCGCAGCCACGACCCGAGCGACCGGCTTCGGCTGCGTCCGCCGACCTGCTTCGAAACCATGCCGCTCTCGCACCATCCCGACGACTTGGGCGTTTCCCGCCGAGCTCGAAAGGCTCGCGGGAAACCCCGGCGCCGGAGCTCAGGGCGTCGAGGAGTTCAGTTTCTTGTCCCAGCCCGGCGGAAGGCCGCCCGGCCGGCGGGGTTTCCCGGGTCGATCCTTGTCGTCCGACACCCCAGGCGAAATGTCTTCCTTCTTCTCTTGACCGGGCGCCTCGGGCCGAGGTTCCTTCTCACCTTGTCGGTCCTTCGCTTCCTGCCGGCCTCGGCCGGCTCGCTCAAGGGCCCGTTCGAGGCCTGGAATTGCCGACTCCGGGGCCTGGCTCTGCACCCGCTCGAGAACTTCGATGTGATGCTGCAGCTGGGCCTCGACCGCGGCCGGATCGACCGCTGCCAGGCCGGCGACCGCCTCCGGGTAGCCGGCCAGCGCCGATTGCACATCCGACCAGCGGCCCTGCGCCGTCAGCGCCTCGATCTCAGCCAGCCGCCGATCGGCGAAAGAGACAACCAGGGCGTCATCGGCGGCCTCGGTCGTCGAAAGGGCCAGGCGCGCCGACTCGAGGCCGCGCTTCACCGGGTAGAGCAGGTCGCCGGGGAGGGACGCTTCCGCAGCATAGGCGGCGGTCGTGCCGAGGCCAAGGGAAACAGCGAGCGCCACACCGGCGAGGGCATAAGCCGGCCTGAGGAATGGCATGCCGCCGGGATCGCCGGCCGCTGAGGTGCGGCGTTAGCCGCGCCTGCCGCTGGAGGCGTGCCCAGACCCGCAGGCGCGACCGACTTCGGTGCCGGCGGCGGCGCCATCCTGCGCTTCAGGGCTGCTGCCAGTGACAGTAGCGGCGCCAGTTCCCCCGGGTCGCCCTGGTCCGGGGAATCGATCCATCGGTCAAGCTGCTCGGCCTTCACGTCTTTCACCTCACCCGTTCCGATCCTCACGACAGATTTGACCTCATCCCTGTCAGCGCGCGATGGAGCATCACCCGAACCGCGCCATCGCTCTTCTTCATCCACTGCGCCGTGGCGTTCGTCGACAACCCCAGTAGGATCCTCAGACGGATCACTTCCTGGTGGTCGGGCGGGAGAGCTGGCCAGCACGCGACGCATCGCCGTCAGGTCGTCCTTATGCGACAGGCGCTCTTCGAGCGCCCGCGCCGCCGTACCGGTCTCGCCGGCGGCGTCGAGTTCAACTTCCCGGCGATCCCGCCGGTAGTGATCGGCCAGAGCGTTTCGGGCGATCTGGTAGAGATAGGCCGAGAAGGGCCAACCTCGCTCCCGGTAGCGCCCCAACGACTGGTACGCCCGCAGGAACACCGTCTCGGCCAGATCTTCGGCGTCGGCTTCACGGTCCAGCCGCGTCCGCAGGTAGCGAAAGATCGGGTCGAAGTAGCGCTCATACAGTTGGCCAAAGGCCTCCACGTCGCCGCGGCGGGCACGTTCGACCAGGTCAGCATCCTCCGGGTTCTCGCTCATGACAACGGGGAAGGTGCCCGCGCGTTACGGCCTCCCGCAAGGTAGCACAACTTCGGCCTGCCGACGCCGCCCGCCGTCCGGAAGGTACTTCCGTCCTATCCCGCCTCCGTAACAGTACCCGCCGTACATCGTTTTCCAGGGTGGAGGCGTCGTCCCTTGCAGTCAGCCTGCGCCTCCGGAAGGTGGATTGCGATGCATCGAAACCATATCCTGCCGGCGTGATCCTGTTCTCGCTTCTGGCCGTCCCGACGGCCGCCCTGACCCAGGAAGGGTTCACCGCCGACGTGGACGTAACGGCCACCTGCGGAACAGCCACCTTTGACGCCTTGGCCGGCGGAGGCGTGGCGCCGTACAGCGTGGCGTGGGACTTCGGCGATGGCGAAATCCAGGCCGACACTGGCGTTGTCGTGTTCCCGCTGACGGTCGAGCATGACTACGGCGTCGCCGGCGACTACGCCTGGTCGCTGACGATCAGCGACTCGTCCGACCCGGCGTTGGAAGCCATCGCCGGCGGGACCCTCACTGTCGGCCCACAAGTTACGCTAACCAGTACCCCATTCCCGCCCCTTCTGACCCTGAGCGAGGGCCAGGCGGCGATCGACTTCGCCGCCACGGCCGGCGGCGGCGAACCGCCCTACAGCTACGCCTGGGATCCGGACGGCGACAGCGTGTTTGAGCCAGGCTCCGATGCCTTCTCCCACACCTATACCGCCGGCGGCAAGTTCGTGGCGGTCGTCCAGGCAACCGACAACTGCGGGCTGACCGCCAGCACCACGTTGACCGTCGCCGTCTTCGACCCGGAGGCCGAGGCCTGCCACCCGATGGCCCAGCGCATCGCCGACGGGGTCAACACGCTGTTCCCGGCTCAGTCCGGGCAGCTCTACCTCTGCGAAGACATCTTTGGGATCAAGAGCGGCGATCTGACCGGGCAGGTGCTCGGCTATGGACGCCTGTGGCACGCCTACAAGCTGGCGCTAACGATGGAAGAGCTCTCCTGGGAGGAGATCCTTCAGTGGAAGCTCGACGGCTCTGGCTGGGGCCTGCTGACGCAGCTCGACCGCTTCTCGGAAACCCTCGCCGACGTCGGCCTGCGTGAGCTCTTCGACATGGTGGTGAACGGGGAGGCGACCTTCGGCGAGGTCCGCACGGCGGTGCGCGCCGCCGCCCGTTTCGAAGCCGACTTCGCCGATGCGCTCGAACGGATTCAGGCCGGCGCCAACCCCGGCGAACTGGGTCAACTGTACCGCGCCGCCGCCGATCTGAACCTCGATCCATCAGAGATCGACGCCTACCTGGCCGAGGGCATGTCCCTGTCCGAGCTTCGTCACGCGGGTCGGATGGCCGGGCAAAGCGGGGGCGACCTCGAAACCCTGGCGGCCGCCCGCGCCGACGGCCACTCCTGGGGCGAGATCAAGCAGGCGATCGGTCTGGCCGGTGACGGCGGAGACCTGGGCGCCATCCTCGACGTCGGCGTGCGCGAGACCCGTCAGGAAGCGCGTGAAGAACAGCGGGACGAGCGCCGGCAAGAGGCCGACCGGGCTCGGGAAGAACGCCAGGGCGAGCAGAGCTCCCGCCTGGCGGCCCGGCTGGCGGCACGGTACGGGATTTCGATTGAACAGGTCCAGGCGTTGGCCGACGGCTCGTGCGCCGGCGATTGGAACTGCGTTCAAGCGGTACTGCGAGAGCGGTTCGCTTTGCCCAAAGGAAACGGACCCGGCGGCAAGAAGTAGCGCCCCACCGACAGCACCGGAGGCCCGGCATGAAGCCGGGCCTCCTTCTATTCCGGCCGGCACCTACCCTTTGCGATGCATCAGATACACCCCGTAGGCCCGCGGCCAGCCCAGCAGGCCGGTTTCGCCGGCGATCTTCTGGATCTCGAAAGTCGCGGCGAAGCGACGCTCGACCTCCCCCGGCTCCAGAGTCATGTGTCCCAGGAAGGCGAAGACCCGCAGCAGCCATCGTTCCCACCATCGCAATCGCCACTCGAACGCGTACAGCAGGAAGGCCGATCCAGGGCGAGTCAGGCGGAGCACATTCTCGACGTAGCGGTCACGGTCGGCCGGACGCAAGTCGTCCAGGGTCCCGTAGTCCACCAGGAGATCGAACGGGCCATCGACCTGCGTCAGGTCGGTCAGGTCGTCGCGGACGAAGCGCACCGGCACCCCGGCCGCCTCTGCTCGTTCTCGGCCGAGGCGGATGGCGGCTTCGGCGAAGTCCACACCTGTGACGTCGAAGCCGCGCCGCGCCAGAAAAATGCAGTTGCTGGCCGTCCCGCTCCCCAGATCGATCGCCCGACCCGGCCGGAGCCGCCCGCTCTCCACCAGTTCGACCAGCTCCCGCCGGGGCCCGATATCCCAGGGCGCACGCAGGCGCCCATAGACAACTTCATAGAAGAGGCGCATCGACCTGTCCCCCGCTCCTTCCTGCCAACATCCGCCGATCACGATTCTAGCCGTCTGTGTGGAGCCACGCGGCCTCGGGCTTGCAGGTCAGCGCCCGGCCTCCCCGTATAATGCCGTTGATCGGCCTCGGGCTCTCGATGAGAGATATCGGCGACTTTCCAACCACGCCCCGCTACACCATCCAGGACGCTGCGGCCCGCTGCGGGATCGAGCCGGTGACCCTGCGGATGTGGGAACGGCGCTACGGCGTGGTCGACCCGGCCCGGTCGGAAGGCAACTACCGCCTGTACTCCGAACGCGACGTGGCCCTGCTCCGCTGGCTGAAGCACGAGGTCGATGGGGGGACCCCGATCCGCAAGGTGGCCTCGCGGCTCCAGGGGATGCTGCAGGAGGAACGCTGGCCGAAGGCCCTGCCGGCGTTGCGATCGGCCCCGTCGGTGCGCGGCGCCGCCCGGCGCCTCACCCGTCGGCTGTACGACACACTGATGCGGGCCGACGAAACCGGGGCGCGTCGAATCATGGAGCGGGCCCACCGCGACTTCGACCTGGATACGATCTGCCTGGAAGTGATCTCCCCCTGCCTGATCGAAGTGGGCGAGGCCTGGCACCGCGGGGAGATCCGCGTGGCGCAGGAACACTTCGCCTCGGGATTCCTCCGGGCCCACCTGCTCTCGTTGTATGCGGCTTATCCGCTGCGTCGTTCGGCCGGGCGGGCGTTCGTCGGATGCGCTCCTTCCGAACAGCATGAGATCGGCGCCTTGATGCTGGCCCTCTTCCTTCGACGCGGCGGGTGCCGGGTCGATTACCTGGGCGCCAACCTCGACCCGGCTGACCTGGCGGTCTATGCCCGCGACCAGCGCCCGCAATTGGTGGCCCTGTCCGCCGCCAGCGAAGAGACCGCCCGGTCCCTGGAGTTGGTGGCGCAACGCCTGAAGGGCCTCCGGCCCTCTCCGGTGTTCGCCTTCGGCGGGCGGGCCCTCAATCTCCAACCGGGCCTGCGCAAGGAAATCTCAGGGCGGTTCCTCAGCGAAGACGCGGCCGACGGCGCCCGCCGGGCGCTGGCCTTGCTGCGCACCCGCTAGTTTCCCCAAGAACCCATCGAAACCGGGGGCGACACCCTCTGCGCCGCCCCGATTCCTTGCGTCCTCATGTTCAAACCTTATACAAAAGGTGGCGCAATGGTTAGACACGTCGTAGTCTGCACCTATCTCGCGCCCGGGGAGTTCCGGGCCAGCATCCTTAGGAGGACGCAGAAGATGAACCGTTCCGTAGTATTCCCACTGGTCGCCGCCGCCGCCCTGTTCCTGGGGGCTTGCGCCGCGCCCACCGCTGCACCGACGATGGCGCCCGAGCCCACCGCGGCGCCGACCATGGCCCCCGAGCCCACGCCAATGCCGGAGGCGAAGACCATCGTCGACATCGCCGTGGAAGACGGCCGTTTCACCACCCTGGTGGCCGCACTCCAGGCCGCCGACCTGGCCGACACACTGGCGGGCGACGGTCCGTTCACCGTCTTCGCCCCGACCGATGACGCCTTCGCCGCTCTTCCGGCGGGGACGGTCGAGGCCCTGCTGGCCGACATCCCGCAGCTGACCGACATCCTGCTCTATCACGTGGTCTCCGGCAACGTCATGGCGGCCGACGTGGTCGCCCTGGATTCGGCCGAGACCCTGCTGGGACAGTCCGTGACCGTCTCGCTGGATGGGGACATGGTCAAGATCAATGAGGCCACCGTGGTCATCACCGACATCGTGGCCAGCAACGGCGTGATCCACGTGATCGACGCCGTGCTCCTGCCCCCGGCGGGCTAACCCGCACCCCGTTTGCTTTGGAACGCGTTTCGGGGCCGGGGGCCTACCCCCCGGCCCCGAAGCCGTCTTTCGACCGGCCCGGTTGCACCAGCCAGACGAGCTGCCCTGTTCGACAAACCTTATACAAAAGGTTGAACACAGCCTCGCCGGTTGATATCGTGGTACCATGGTCTCACAGAACGCGCAGTCTCTTTCCCACCGTCAGTACTCCGTACAACACATCGCACAGTTGCTGGGACTTCAGCCGGCCACGCTCCGCTCCTGGGAGCGACGGTATGGAATCCCGCAACCGGCCCGCTCCTCCAACGGCTACCGGGTTTACACCGACGCTGATCTGCGCCTGCTGCGCCGACTCAAGGCGCGCCTCGATGCCGGCGTTCGGATCGGGCTGGCGGTCGAGGAGATCCGAAGCCTCCTCCCGGGCGACGCGGGCGGGACCTCCCCGGATCAGGTTGCTCCCGACCCCCACCGGCTGCGGGCCCAACTGATCGAAGCCATCGGCCGCCTCGACGAGGGGGAAGCCGACCTGGCGCTCGACCTGGCCCTGGCGCACCATCCGCTCGAATTCGTCCTGAGCGAGATCCTGGAACCAACCCTGCGTTGGGTCGGGGAGGCCTGGGCTCGAGGTCGATTGCCGGTGGCGGCGGAACATCTCGCCTCCGCAGTCGTCACCCGCCGGCTGATCGTTCAGTTTTCCGCCTCTCCCGAGCCGTGGCGCGGGGAACTGGTGTTGGCCGTCGGGGCTCCGGCGGATCAGCATTCGCTGGGCCTGCTGTGCCTGTCGCTGGCGTTGCGCGAACGCGGCTGGGACGTCCGTTACCTCGGGAGCGGCCTGCCGTTCGAAGAGATCGAGTACGCCGCCGATACGCTGTCGCCGGGCCTGGTCGCTTTTTCCGCCACCCTGCCTCTCGACCTTTCGGCACAGGAGGGCCTGGTGACCCTGGCCCGGCATCTGAGCCAGCAGGGCATCGGCGCGGTCCTGGGAGGTCAGGCCTTCCGATCCGCCGGGTCGATCCCGGGTGCGACCATCCTGCACGGCCCGTTGCACGAGTTGCTGAACCGCGTGGATGCCGTTCTGGAAGGGGGCCTCCATGCCCGGGGCTGAGAACGTGGCCCCTCGTCTCACCGTGGGAACGTCGGCGCCTTCCTTCCAGGTGGTCGACAGCACCGGGGGTCCGGTCGAACTCAGTTCGCTGTGGCAGGGCCGGCGCGTCCTGCTCAGCTTCGTGCGCCACTTCGGTTGAATGTTCTGCCGCCATTGGCTGGCTCAGTTGGAGCAGCTTCACGATCAGTTGCAGGAGGCTGGATTGCATACCGTCGTCGTCGGGCTTGGAGAGCCGAAGCACGCCGCCCATTTCGGGCCTCGACTGGCTCCCAGCGTCACCTGTCTGACTTTTCCAACGCCGGAAGCCCACGCCGCCTTCGGGATCGGCCGGGCCACTCTCGCGGGTCTTACCGACACCGGTCTGGCCCGCGCCACTTTCAGCGCCCTGGCCGGAGGTCACATGCAGGGCAGAGCAACCGGGGACGCCAGCATCCTGTCGGGGACTTTCTGTGATCGACCCCGACGGCATCGTCCGCTTTTCCCACTACGCCGGGTTCCCCGGGGATGACCCCGACCTCGAAGTGGTGTTGGCCGCCGCACGGGCGCTCACGCCCGAGGTGAAAGCATGACGGCGGGCCAGGCTGCCAAGGCTCCCCGCCGAGACGTGATCGGCCTGTGGGCCGGGATCGCCTTCGGCCTGCTGTTCACGGGCCTCATCGCCTGGGCCGGGGCGCGCCTGGACGCCATTGAACTCCTGCCCGACCAGGGAGCCGCCTGGTACTACTGGAAACTCCCCGAGCCGACCTTCTGGACCCGCCTCTCCGCCTGGGGGCTGTACCTGGCTCATCAGTTGACCGCCTGGGGATTGATTTACTACGCCCAGACCCGGGTCCGTCGTTACACCACCGGGCTCCAGCCGATCAACTGGATCGCCATGGGAACCACGGCGCTCTTCATCCTGCTTCACTTCGCCCAGACCCACTTGCTGTATGACGGACTGGCCCAGGACGTCTCGGTCTTCTCGTCGCAGGGCTCGGTGATTGTGCTTCTGGTCTGGGTGCTGCTGATGGAGAACAACCGCCGCGGGATGTTCTTCGGCAAGAAGTTGCCGGTCGGGCAGGAGATCGTGCGCTGGGCTCGCAAGTACCACGGCTACTTCTTCGCCTGGGCGGTGGTCTACACCTTCTGGTTTCACCCGATGGTTTCGACCCCCGGCCACCTGGTCGGCTTCTTCTACATGTTCCTGCTGATGCTCCAGGGAGCCCTGATGTACACGCGGGTTCACGTCAACCGCTGGTGGACCCTGGCATTGGAGTTTACCGTCCTGATCCACGGAACCCTGGTGGCGGTGGCCCAGGGCGCCGGGCTATGGCCGATGTTCCTGTTCGGCTTCGGCGGGATCTTCGTGATCACCCAGATGCACGGGGTCGGACTTCGGCTTCCGGCCAAGATCGGCCTGCTCACGGCCTACGCCGCCGGCGTGATCGCCGTCTACGCCGGTCGGCCAGCGGCCGACCTCAACGAAATCATCCGCATTCCGGTTATCGACTACTTGGCGGTCGTGGTCCTGGCCGGCCTGATCGGCGCCGGACTGTGGGTCGCTCGTCGGATCAGGGAACGCCGACGTTCGCCCGAGGTGGAGGCAGCCGCATGATTCGACCCATCTCCAGGTCCAGCCGCCACACGCCGGGTCTTCCGGCGAGGGAGATTCGTTCATGAGCGGCCTGTCGGCCACCCGCACCCCTCGCCTGGCTTCCGTGTTTCTGGTCGTCTTCGTCGATCTGCTCGGCTTCAGCCTGATCCTGCCGCTGCTGCCCTACTACGCCGAAAACTATGGCGCCGGGGCGGCGCTGATCGGCGTCCTGGTGGCGATCTACGCCGCAGCGCAGTTCGTCGGAGCCCCCCTGCTGGGGCGCCTGTCCGACCGAGTCGGGCGCAGGCCGGTGCTGCTGGTCAGCATCGCCGGCACGCTGATCGGTTTCCTGATCCTGGCCTTTGCGCCGGCTCTCGGCCAGGGGCTGGGAGCCCGACTCGGCCTGGCCAGCGCCTCCGGCCTGATCCTGGCCTTCCTGTTCCTGAGCCGGTTTCTCGACGGCCTGACCGGAGGCAACATCTCCGTCGCCCAGGCCTACATCGCCGACATCACCGATGAAACCAATCGGGCGCGCGGTCTGGGTTTGATCGGGGCCGCCTTCGGCCTCGGTTTCATCCTCGGTCCGGCCGTCGGTGGTTCGCTGGCCACCTTTGGGTATGAAGTGCCGGCCCTGGCGGCCGCCGTCCTTTCGGCCGTCAACCTGATCCTGGTCTTCTTCTTCCTTCCCGAATTGCTCAACCCCCAGCGACGTTCGGAGTTGGCCGAGCGCCCACGCGCCGCCCTCTCCCTGGCCGCTCTGGTCGAGGCTTTGCGCCGCCCGCGTCTGGGGCCGCTGCTCCAGATCCGGCTGATGTTCGGCCTCGGCTTCGCCATGTTCCAGACGGTCTTTGTGCTGTTCGCCCAGAGTCGGCTGAACCTTGCTGTCCAGACGACCGGGTTCATCCTGGCCTACGTCGGTGTGTTGTCGGTGGCCGTGCAGGCCGGAGGAATCCCCTGGATCACCCGGCGCATCGAGGAAGACCGCCTGATCCTGACCTCCCTGGTGATCATGGCCGTTTCCCTGGCGGCCTGGTCCTTCACGCCGACCCTGGCTGTGCTTGTCGTCATCGTCACCCCGCTGGCCGTGGCCGGAGGGATCCTCAACACCGTGGTCAGTTCCGCCATCTCGAAGGCGGTCACACCCGACGAGGTCGGCGGGACGCTCGGCCTGGCGGCCGCCCTGGAAAGTCTGGCGCGGGTGGTGGCACCGATCGTCGGCGGCTGGTTGCTGCAGGACATCGGGGACTGGTCGCCGGGCGTGGCCTCGGCCTTCCTGCTGGTCTGGGCCATCGGCTTCGCCGTGCGTCGTGCGCCGACGGGCGCAGGTCCCACCTCTTCGTCTTCCCGGGACGACCCCAAGCCGTCCGCCGAAGCCCAGCCTATCGCCGAGCGTGCCGCATGAACCGACTCCGGCGGATCCTCGAGCGGCTGCGCGACCAGTTCCGGCGTCTTCCGCCTTTCCAGCCCCGGCTGAGTCCCGGTGCCGGTTCCGGCCCGACCCGGCGACAGGAGGCTTTCTCATGGCCGAGTTTGACTGGGTCACCCGGGTCCCGGCTTCGCTTGAGGCGGTGGGCGTTTTCCACGCCCGCCCGCGCATCATCCGACTTCTGACCCCGTTTGTGGTGCCGATGAGCCAGCACCGCATGGACCCCTTGGGCGAAGGCTCGATCTCCGAGTTCACCTTGTGGTTCGGACCTCTGCCTGTCCGCTGGACCGCCCTGCATCAGCAGGTCGATCCCCGCCGGGGGTTCACCGATGTGCAGACCTCGGGTCCGTTCGAACACTGGGTCCACACCCATCGCTTCGAGGCGGACCCGGCCGGCGGCTCGCGTATCGTCGAGCATATCGATTACCGCCATCGTCCCGGGCGCGCCGGATGGCTCACCCGGCTGCTGTTCTCGCGGCCGATGCTGTGGACCCTGTTCACCTATCGAAGCCTGGTCATGCGGCTGGCCCTGCGCCGACCCGACCCCACCGCCGCCGATCGAGGCGCATACCCCTTAGAGGACAACCTGCCATGAACGACAGAATCGAGACTCCGACGACCACCCGCTACGAGCTTCCCGAGCAGGGTTCTTCTCTGCTCGGCTACATCGTGCGCCGGATGCACAAGACCGCTTTGCTCGAGGAGGTGTTGCGGCATCTGGACGAAGGCCGGAGCGGCGAGGCCCTGGTCGGCCTCGGCCTGTATGCGGCAGCCGCCTCGGCTTCCTATGGAACCGCCTACTACCAGCCCAAGTTCAACCGCCAGGGCGACCAGGCGCTGGAAGCCGACCCGTCCACCGGCGCCCTGGTGGAGGCACGACTTCTCACCCGGCAGCCCCACATCACCGTCGAATCCACCGTCCGCCTGAACGATCGAGCCACGCTCGTCGCCCGGGAGGCGATTGAGGGCACCGTGATCGGCTTGCGGGGCCTGGGCATGCCCGCCCCGAGCCTGTTTGAGTTCTCGACCGCGGATGGCGGTTATCTGGCTCACCTGGCGGGGACGATCACCAGTGAACTTGTCCCGGGTCTGTTTCGCCCCGCCAGGATTCGTGCGTACGGCGAGCTGTCCCTCGGAGACAGCGCAGGGAACTCAGGCCGGCTCACCCTCGAGCGGAGCGGCCAGGTCGGGGTCCGGGTGAACGGCGACGGAACCGCCTGGGAACTGGGCTTTGACGTGGCTGCCACCAACTGGCGCAACGCCGACTTGCTGGTGGACGAATTCCGGGCGTCGGTCGAGGAGGAAGTGTGAAGACACTCGTGATCGGAGGCGGATTCGGCGGCCTGGCAGCCGCCATCCGTCTGGCCGCCCAAGGACACGAGGTCGATCTGTTCGAGGCGCGCGACCAGCTGGGAGGGCGCGGCCTACGTCTACCGCAAGAACGGGTTCACCTTCGACGGCGGGCCGACCGTCCTGACGGCTCCCTTCCTGTTCGACGACCTGTTCTCGCTGGCCGGCCGACGCCGGGAAGACTACGTCACCTTCGTCCCGCTGGACCCGTTCTACCGGATCTTCCACCCCGACGGCCGCTGGCTCGACTACAACAGCGACCCGGACTTCACCGCCACCCAGATCCGCCAGTGGAATCCGGGCGACGTCGACGGCTATCGCCGGTTTCTCCAGTCCACCCGCGCCATCTTTCAGAAGGGGTTCGTCGAACTGGCCGACCGTCCCTTCCTGAGCCCGACCGACATGCTGCGGGTCGCTCCGGACTTGGTGCGACTGCAGTCGTACCGCAGCGTCTACGGCTACGTCTCGAGCTTCATCCAGGACGAGTTCCTGCGGCGTTGCTTCTCCTTCCACCCGCTGCTGGTGGGTGGCAACCCGTTCCAGACGTCTTCGATCTACGCCTTGATTCACTACCTCGAGCGGGAATGGGGCGTGCACTACGCCGTGGGCGGCACCGGGTCGCTGGTCGATGCCCTGGGGCGCCTGGCGGAGGAGCTCGGAGTCCGGGTGCACTTGAACGCCCCGGTGGCCGAGATCGAAGTCAGCGACCGCCGGACCACGGGACTGCGTCTGGCCGACGGCACCCGCGTGCCCGGGCAGGCCGTCATCTCCAACGCCGATATGGCCAACACCTATCGACGTCTGATCCCTTCGCACCACCGGCGGATCCAGACCGACCGGCGCATCGAAGCGATGCGGCACAGTATGTCGCTGTTCGTCATCTACTTCGGCACGCGCCGCCGCTATCTCGACACTCCGCTCCAGCATCACAACATCCTGCTAGGAGAGCGCTACCGGGGATTGCTCGAAGACATCTTCGAGCGCAAGGTGTTGGCCGAAGACTTCTCGCTGTACCTGCACATGCCGACCCGCACCGATCCGTCTCTGGCACCGCCCGGCGGCGAATTTTTCTACGTCCTCTCCCCTGTGCCCAACCTGTCCTCCGGCACCGACTGGGCCACGGTGGGCGAGGCCTACAAGAACACCCTGCTCGAGCATCTCGAGCAGAACTTCCTACCCGACCTGCGGGCCAACCTGGCCGCCGAGCACTGGATCGATCCGCCGCACTTCGAAGGCACCCTGCGCTCGTATCTAGGTTCGGCTTTCTCGGTGGAGCCCGTGCTGACCCAGTCGGCCTGGTTCCGCCCGCACAACCGGTCGGAGGACTTCGACAACCTGTATCTGGTCGGCGCCGGAACCCATCCGGGGGCCGGCCTGCCCGGGGTGTTGTCGTCGGCGAAGATCGCCGCCGACCTGATCGGCCCTGCGCATCCGGCGGCGGCCCGCGGCGCCCCCCTGGCGCCCGCGGCGAGCGTGCCGGTGCAGGAAGACGCCCCCCCGCCTGCCGAAAGCGAGGTCGACGCCTATATTCAGACCCACTCGAAGACGTTCGCTCTGGCCACGGCCTTGCTCCCCGCTTCGCGTCGCCGCGCCATCCGCGCCCTGTACGCGTTCTGCCGACTGACCGACGACCTGGTCGACGCCGCCGGCGCCACCGAAGCCGATATCGCCAACTGGCGGAAGCAGGTCGCCCTCCCCGCCGACCAGCAGGCATGGGCGCCGCTGGCCGCCTGGGACCGGGTGCGACGCGAGTACGGCGTCGACCGGCGCTTCGAGCAGGAACTGATCGACGGGGTCAGGCTCGACTTGCACCCCCGGCACTACCAGACATGGGAGGAACTCGAGCGTTACTGCTACCTGGTCGCTTCGACGGTCGGCTTGATGTCGATCCCCATCCTGGGCCTGCGCCCCGGCGCCACGCTTGAGCAGGCCGGGCCGTACGCCATCCGCCTGGGAATCGCTCTGCAACTGACCAACATCCTGCGCGACGTGGGAGAAGACGCGGCTCGCCGGCGCGTGTATCTGCCCCTGGAGGATCTGCACCGTTTCGATCTAACACCACAAGACATCCTCGACGGGGTACGCGACTCACGCTTCCGGGCCCTGATGCGTTTCGAAATCACCCGGGCCCGCGAGTTGTACCGTTCGGCCCTTCCGGGCACGGCCTTGCTCTCCCCGGCCGCTCGCCCGGCGGTGGGCGCGGCCGCGTTGCTCTACCGAGCCATCCTGGACGAGATCGTGCTCCTGGATTTCCGCGTCCACACCCGGCGGGCCCATACCAGCACCTGGAAGAAGCTCACCATGCTTCCAGGGATCCTGTGGCAGGTACTGCGGCTCTCGCCGCCATCCAGCAAGAACCTGAGCGGCCAGGGCGCATGACTCCCAGCGCGATCTGGTGGATCCGCCGGGATCTGCGTCTGCACGACAACCCGGCCCTGCAAGCCGCTCTCGAAGGCGGCCGAACCGCAATTCCGGTGTTCGTCCTCGACGATCGGCTTCTCAGAGCCCCCACCGCTTCCCCCCGCCGGGAGGCGTTCCTGTTCGACGGTCTGGCCGCGCTGGATGCTTCTCTGCAAGAACGCGGCAGCCGCCTGATCGTCCGTCGGGGCCGCCCCGAAGAAGAGCTGGCGCGCCTGGTTCGCGAGACGGCCGCGGAGGAGGTGGTGGCCGAAGTCGATCACACGCCGTTCTCCCGCAGGCGCGACTCCGCCGTGGCCGCCGACCTGCCGCTTCGCTGGGTCACCGGCCAGACGATTCACCCGCCGGATCTGATTCACAAGCCGGACGGGGCGCCCTACGCCGTGTACGGCGCCTTCCGACGCGCCTGGAACGCTTTGCCCCCCCCTTCCCGACGCGGCCTTCTGCATCGGCCACAGCACCTCCCGCCGATCCCGTCGATCGAAAGCCTGCCACTCCCCGAGGCCAGGCCGGCCGCCGGGTTCCCTGCCGGGGAAGACCAGGCGCTTCTGCGGCTCAAGCAGTTCGCCCGGAAAGCGATGTCGGAGTACAGCCTGGGTCGCGATCTTCTGGATCGGGAGGGGACCTCCAGGCTTTCCCCCTACCTTCGGTTTGGAATGCTCTCGGCGCGTGCCGCCGCCGTGGAAGCGTCCGAGGCGGCCGCCGGGGCGGACAGCCCTGATCACCGCCGCGGCGCCGAGGTCTGGCTCAACGAACTGATCTGGCGCGAGTTCTACATCATGGTGCTGCACCACCACCCCCGGGTGTTGCGCCGCGCGTTTCGCTCGAACCTGCGGGGGATCCGCTGGCAGGACAACCCGGAACGCTTCCAGGCCTGGGCTTCCGGCCAGACCGGGTATCCCGTGGTGGATGCCGCCATGCGCCAGTTGGCGCTTTCCGGCTGGATGCCCAATCGCGCTCGGATGATCGTGGCCTCGTTTCTCACCAAGGACCTCCTGATCGACTGGCGCCAGGGAGAGCAGTGGTTCCTGCAGCACCTGATCGACGGCGACCGGGCCGCCAACAACGGCGGGTGGCAATGGACCGCCGGGGTGGGCACCGACGCCGCTCCCTATTTCCGGATCTTCAATCCTGTCCTGCAGGGCCGGAAGTTCGATCCGCACGGCGACTACGTCCGCCGCTGGGTTCCGGAACTCGAGACAGTTCCGGAGAGGTACGTCCATGAACCCTGGCGCATGTCCGAGGGGCTGCGCGCGTCCACCGGCCTCCGACTGGGGCGCGACTACCCGGCGCCGGTGGTCGATCATCGAGAACAGCGCCAGCGAGCCCTCGCCCTGTATGCGAGCGCCCGGGGGTCCGCATGACGCCTGGGCCGGCTTCAACACCGGAGGCCCGCCCGCTTCCGATCCCCGGGGCCGAGAGCGGGCGTCAGGCTCTCACCGCCTTGCGCCGCGGCGGCATCCTGGAAGCGCTGCGTGTGGTGCGGGATCGAATTGGCCCGCTCTTCCGGCTGCCGCTGCCCGGCTTCGACCCGATCGTGGTGTCCGGGCCCGAGGCCAATCGCTTCGTGCTGGCCACCGACCGAGAGCGCTTCACCTGGCGCAACGAGACCGATCCGGTCACCCGGCTTCTCCGCCATGGCGTCCTGGTCGAAGACGGCCAATCCCATGACGACCTGCGACGCGCCCTCAGTCCGCCGCTGCACAAGCAGGCGGTGCCGGCCTACCTCCCGGCGATGGCGGGAGCGGTCGACCAGGTGGACGCCGGGTGGACCTCCGGGGCGCGGATCGACATGCTGCCGCAGATGCGCCGGATCACCCTGTTGATCCTGGTCGAGACCCTGTTTGGGGTCGATCTCGGGCCCGATCTCGATCGCCTGTGGAAGCCGATCCTGCGCCTGCTGGCCTACATCTCCCCGGGGCCGTGGGTGGTGTGGCCGGACGCGCCGCGCTGGGGACATCGCCGGGCGCAGCGCGAGGTGGACGCCTACCTGTTCCGCCTCATTCGGGATCGCAGGAAAGACCCCCAGGGCCACGACCTGCTGACCCATCTGGTGCGCGATACGCCGCTCGACGACGATGCCATCCGAGATCAGATGCTGACCATGTTGATTGCCGGTCACGACACCACCACCGCCCTGCTGGCCTGGGCCCTGGTGTTGCTGGGACGGCATCCCGAGTCGATGGCCCGAGCCAGGGGCGAAGTCGACGCAAACCTCGCCGGCGAGGTTCCGACGTCCGAGACTCTTCGAGTCGCTGGAATACCTCGAGGCGGTGGTGCGGGAGACTCTGCGACTGTACCCGCCCATCCACCTGGGGAACCGGCGTACCATGGAAGATATGCAGTTCGGGGGCTACCGGCTGCCGGGCGACCGCCGTCTGCTGGTCTCGATCTACCTGACTCATCGCGACCCACAACAATGGCCCGATCCGGATCGGTTCGATCCCGACCGCTTCTTGGGTGGGCCGCCTGCCACACCATACGCCTACATCCCGTTTGGCGGCGGTCCAAGGAACTGTATTGGGGCCCACTATGGCCTGGTGGAAGCCAAAGCCGTCCTGGCCCGACTGCTTCAGCGCTGGCACCTGCAGTTGCTCGACCGGTCGATCCACCCCCACATGGGCGCCACGCTCGAACCGCGTCCGGGGGTCTGGATGAGAGTCCAATCCAGAGACCTTGCTTGAGATGACGTACTTCGGCTTCCTGTTTCGCTATCTGGTGCTCCCCGGCGGAGCTCTGCTCCTAGGTCTCGCCTGGCTTCGCCGCGGAGGCCGGCGCCTGCCCGACCGCTTAAGGGGCGGATCCTCCCTAGCCGCCATTGCCCTGACCGCCGCCATCGCCGTGGCCTACACCACACCATGGGACAACTACCTTGTCGCCAGCGGGGTCTGGGACTACGACCCGGAACTGGTGGCGGGCGTGATCATTGGCTACGTGCCGCTCGAAGAGTATCTGTTCTTCGTCCTCCAGACCGCACTGACCGGGCTCGTCCTCATCTTGCTCGGTCACCGTCCCTCCCGACCCGCACCCTTGTCGCGGTGGGCCGGTCGAGCGCGAATCGGAGCATCGTTGGCGACCGGCCTGCTGTGGCTGGGAGCCTGTGTGGCATTGGCCACCGACGGACCCAGCACCCGTTACCTGGCCCTCTTGCTGGCCTGGGGCCTGCCTCCGATCGTTCTGCAGTTGGCGTTCGGCGCCGACCTGTTGTGGGAGGAGCGGCGCCTGGTGGTCCCGGCCCTCCTGCTGCCCACCTTCTTCCTGACAGCGGCCGATATAACGGCCGTCTCGGCCGGGACCTGGGCTTTCAACCCCGACCTGATCCTCGGCCTGTCACTGGGCCCCCTGCCTCTCGAGGAAGTCGCGTTCTTTCTCGTGACCAACACCCTGATCGCGTTCGGTACGACGCTTCTCATCTCGAAGACGAGCCGGGCCAGGTTCAGGGAACTGGTCTCCCGGAGGGGACAAGCGGGACCTCATCCCTCCCGACCGAGCACACCTGCAGCGGGGCACCGGCCCCCTGTCGGAGATGGAGAAACACCATGACCGCCTCCCGGAGCAAGTTGCGCGAGCTGATCGACGAGTTTCGCAGCGTCGTCGTCGGGCGCGGCCAGGTGCTCGACGTTTTGCTGCCCCCGCTCGTCTACCTCGGTGTTCAGGCGATCGCTTCGGCTCCCTCGGCGGCCCTTGCGGCGCTGGTCGTCGGCGCCGGGCTGACTGTTCTACGCCTGCTGCGGCGGCAGTCGGCGACCTATGCCATACTCGGCCTGGGGGGCTCTGTCGCCGCCTTCGCGGCCTCGGTCTGGCTGGGGCGCTCGGAGTTGTTCTTCGTTCCCGAAATCCTGACCCGGGCCGGCCTGGCCGCCCTGTGCCTGGTCTCCGTCCTGGCGCGTCGGCCGCTGGTTGCGTTCACCAGTCACCTGGTACGCCGCTGGCCCCGCGATTGGTACTGGCACCCGCGGGTCCGGCCCGCCTACACTGAGACCACGCTGGTCTGGGGGCTCTTCTTCGTGTTCCAGGCGCTCCTGCAGTGGGAACTGTTGGAGACGGAACAAGTGGCCGCACTCGCTTTCGCCAGTCTGTTGAACGGATGGCCGGCCACGGTCTTCCTTCTTGTCGTGACCTACCTGTACGGCACCTGGCGTCTCATCCGGCTGGCCGGCCCGAGCGTCGCCGAGTGGCAGGCCGGCCAACCATCGCCCTGGACCGGGCAGCGCACCGGTTTCTGACCCGGTCCGGAAAGGAAACGATCATGCGCATCATGGAAATCCTTCGCATCGTCGCCGCCCTGGCCACGGCCGCCACCGGGCTGTTCGTGCTGGTCGCGCCCCGCCGGGCGATCGGTTTCACCGGCCTCGATCCGATCGGTGGGCGTGGCATCACCGAATTGCGGGCCGTTCTGGGCGGTCTCTTCATCGCCATCGGGTTGGCGCCCTTGTTCCTCGGGCTGCCGGCCTACCGCATGCTCGGCTACGGCTATCTGGGAATCGGGGCGGTCCGGTTGGTCTCGATCTTCGTCGATCGATCCTCCGTCGCCTCCAACTGGATCAGCCTGGCCACCGAAATCGTGCTGGGAGTCATCCTGATCCTGTAGAACGGGATCGGGGGTCCAGCGTAGAAGGAGTAGGAGATGGGTTTCCTTGGCACGTGGTTGACGGTCGGGGGCGTGATCCTGAGCCTGGTGATCGCCCTGTGGCTCTTGAGTCTGATATTGCGCGACGCCAGCATCGTGGACATCTTCTGGGGGACGGGGTTCGTCATCGCCGCCTGGGTCGCCTTGGCTCTGGCTCCGGACAAGTCGCTGCCGCGGCCCTGGCTGCTGGTCGGCCTGGCGACCGTGTGGGGCCTGCGTCTGTCGCTCCACCTGCTGCGGCGCAACTGGGGGCGGCCCGAAGATTTCCGCTACGCCGAGTGGCGCCGACAGAATGGCCCCCGCTGGTGGTGGTTCAGCCTGTTCCAGGTGTTCCTGCTGCAGGGCGTTCTGATGTGGATCGTCAGCGCCCCCTTGATCGTCGGGCGAGGGGTCGGAGCCGCGGCCACGCTGAACTGGCTGGATGGACTCGGCCTGGCGGCGTGGCTGGTCGGGTTCTTCTTCGAGGCGGTCGGTGACTGGCAGTTGGCGCGTTTCAAGGCCGACCCGGCCAATCGCGGCAAGCTCCTCGACAGTGGGGTCTGGCGCTACACCCGTCATCCGAACTACTTCGGCGACGCGGCGCAGTGGTGGGGTTTCTTCCTGATCGCCGTCGCCGCCGGGCGAGCCTTCACCATCTTCAGCCCGATCGTGATGACCTTCCTGCTCGTCCGCGTCTCCGGGGTCGGGATGCTCGAGAAGACCCTCAAGGACAGCAAGCCCGGCTACCGCGAGTACATCCGGCGCACCAGCGCCTTCGTGCCCTGGTTGCCTCGCCCGGCGGAGAAGGCGGCCCCGGCCGAAGGAGGCGATGCATGAAACCAGCGATGTTCCTGACGGCTCTTGGCGCCGTGGCCATGGGTGTCGCTCTGACCTCGGCCATCACCGGGGGCGACTTCGCCGCGGAAGGCGCCGTGCTGACCTCGATGCCCTGGGGAGTCGTGTCCCTGGTGGACCTGTACGTGGGCTTTCGCCCTGTTCTCGGCCTGGATCGTCTACCGGGAGGCCTCCATCGGCCTGGCGCTGGTGTGGGTTGCGTTGGTGATGGTGCTCGGGTTCTTCGCCGCCTCGATCTACGCCTTCCTGGCCTTGCGAGCCTCGTCCGGGGACTGGCGACGCTTCTGGATGGGCAAGCACGCCGGATGATTCGATCCGGGTGTTCCTACCCATGACGGCCTCTCCCGCAACCGGCCCGGTCCTGGTGACCGGGGCCACGGGCTATGTCGGCGGCCGCCTGGTCCCGCGCCTGCTCGAGCAAGACGTGGTCGGTCCGGGCGATGGTGCGCGACCCGGATCGGCTGCGCGGCCGCCCCTGGGTCGAACTCGGTCGAGGTGGTCCGCGGCGACGTGATGCGCCCCGAGTCGCTCGGGTCCGGCCCTGCTCGGGATCCGCACGGCGTACTACCTCATCCACAGTATGGAATCCGAGGCCGACTTTCGCGAGCGGGACCTGACCGCGGCCCGCAACTTCTCCCGGGCGGCCCGCCAGGCCGGGGTCGAGCGGATCATCTATCTGGGGGGTCTGGGAGACCCGCAGGCCGACCTTTCCCCGCACCTGCGCTCGCGCCAGGAGACCGGCGAAGCGCTGCGCTCCGCCGGGGTCCCGGTGACAGAACTGCGCGCCGCCGTGATCGTCGGATCGGGAAGCCTCTCGTTCGAGATGATCCGGGCCCTCACCGAGCGTTTGCCGGTGATGATCTGCCCCCGCTGGGTCTTCACCCGCACCCAACCGATCGCCATCTCGAACGTGCTCGACTACCTGGCCGGGGCGCTGCTGGTGCCCGAAAGCACTGGCAGGACGATCGAAGTCGGCGGGGCGGACGTGCTCACCTACGGCGGGATGATGTTGGGCTATGCCCGAGTGCGCGGCCTGCGCCGGTACCTGATCCCGGTCCCGGTGCTGACCCCGCGGCTGTCATCGTACTGGCTGCACCTGGTGACGCCGGTCGAAGCCGGGGTCGGGCGCCACCTGGTCGAGGGCCTGCGCAACGAGGTGGTTGTGCGCGACCCCCTGGCCCGACGTCTGTTCCCGGACATCGATCCGCTCAACTACGAAGCGGCCGTCCGGCTGGCGCTGGACGAACTGGATGCCGGCCGGATCGAGACGACCTGGAGCGACGCCCTGGCCACGACCGAGGGGAGCCGCCCGCCCGTGGTCCTTGGCACCCAGGAGGGGATGATCCTGGAGCGACGGTCGCTCGGAGTGAACGCGACCCCGCAAGCCGTCTTCCGGGTCTTCTCCGCCCTCGGTGGATCCCGGGGGTGGCTGGCGATGGACTGGGCCTGGAAACTGCGCGGCTGGCTCGATCGGCTGGCTGGCGGGGTCGGCATGCGGCGCGGCCGGCGCCATCCTCAGGAGCTGCGGCCGGGGGACGCGGTCGACTTCTGGCGAGTGGAGGCGATCCAGCCCGACCGCCTGCTGCGTCTGCGGGCCGAGATGAAGGTGCCCGGCCGGGCCTGGCTGCAGTTCCAGGTCGAACCGACCCCGTCCGGAAGTGAACTGACCCAGACCGCTTTCTTCGCCCCCCTCGGGTTGGGCGGCTGGTTGTACTGGTACGGGCTGTATCCGATCCACGCCCTGATCTTCCGGCGCATGATTCGCGCCGTCGCCCTCCGCTCGCAACCCGTATAGCCCCCGGCTGACCCCCAGTTTCGCCTCCAGGTCGAGCCGTCTCCCAACTCCCCGGGCCGCCCTCCTCGGAAACTCTCGCCCGGGCGGAACTCCCAAGGCCACCCGGTCGTCTTTAGGGGAGATCACACCAAGGGAGATGACGAATGTTGCGCTATCTGACAGTCCTTCTTGTCCTACCCGTCGTCCTCGTAGCCTGTGCTTCCCCGGCACCCCTTTCAGAGTATGGGATTTCGGAGTTGACCACTGCCTTGCAGGAATCCAGGGGCATGGTCAAGGACGTCGGTTCGATCGAGCAGGAATTCTTCACCCCGCCCGGCCGCCGGCTGGAGGTGAGCGGCGAAGAGTTACAGGTTTTCCAGTACGAAGACGACGCCGCCCGACAGGCCGAGTCGAGCCTGATTCAGCCGGATGGGTCACCGAACCCGACCACCATGGTCATGTGGATCGACCAGCCTCACTTCTGGGCGAAGGGGCGGCTGATCGTCCTGTACCTCGGGAGCGACGCGGACACGCTCGACCGCCTGAACGGCGCGCTGGGGCAGCCGCTCACCCAGACCGACCTGGTCGACTAACCGGTGGGGGGTTCGAGGGAAACCCGTCTTGCGCGGCAAGACGGGTTGTTGATTTCACAGCCGGTGGACGAACGCTTCGATCCGGTCCAACGCTATCTCCAGGTTCTCCATCGAAGTGGCGTACGACAGGCGCAAATACCCTTCTCCGTTCACGCCGAAGGCAGTCCCTGGGAGCAGGGCGACGCCCGCCTCATCCAGGATCCGGGCCGCAAGGCGATCGACCGGATGCCCCAGCGCACTCACATTGGGGAAGGCATAGAAGGCGCCCCGCGGCTCCCGGCAGGTGATCCCCGGGATCGCGTTCAGGCGCGCCACCACCCGGTCTCGCCGGCGCCTGTATTCGGCGACCATCTGCGCCACCCAGGTCTGGTCGCCGCGCAGGGCTTCGACCGCTGCCAGCTGGACGAACTCCGAGACGCATCCGTAGGCGTGGGTCAGCAACAGCTCCACCCGCCGCGCCAGCGCTTCCGGCAGAATCCCGTACCCCAGGCGCCAGCCGCTCATGGCGTAGGCCTTGGAGAAGCCGTCGACGATCACCGTCCGTTCGGCCATCCCCGGCAGCGAGGCGATGCTGGGGGCCACGGCACCGTCGAACGTGATGCGGGTGTAGATCTCGTCGGACAAAACCCAGGCGTCCCGGCGCTGCGCCGCGGCGGCGATGTGCTCGAGGTCGCCGAGAGGGATCACGCCGCCGGTCGGATTGGCCGGCGAGTTGAGGATGATCAGCCGGGTCTTCCCGCTCAACGCCGCGTTGAAAGCTTCGAGATCGAACGAGAACCCGCGTTCTTCCAGTACCGGCACCGGGACGCCGATACCGCCGGCGACTCCGATCATGGCGGGGTAGGTCGGGAACCCGGGGTCCGGGTAGATCACTTCATCCCCGGGTTCGATCAGCGCCAGGGTGGGGAAGAACAGGTTCGGCTTGGCCCCCGGGCTCACCAGGACCTGATCGGGAGAGATCTCGATCCGGCGCTGACGCCCGGCCGCCTCAGCGATCGCCTCCCGCAGGGGGCGGATGCCGGCCGGCGGCACGTACCGGGCGCGTCCGCTGCGCAAAGCCTCCACCCCGGCCTCGACGATCTCCTCCGAGGCCAGGAAGTCGGGTTCTCCGACTTCCAGGTGCACGATATCTCGCCCTTCGGCCTCCAGCGCCTGGGCCTGGGCCAGCACATGATAGGCCCCTTCCGGGCGCAGGTGCCGGGTTCGGCCGGCCATTCCGGGCTCGGATTCGCTCATGACCTCACCTCACTCGGCGTCGGCGGCCGGCCTGCGCCGCCGCTTGGTCTCGGATCGCTTGTGCTTGGCTTCCAGACGTCTCCTCCTAGAGGCAGCCGTCGGTTTCGTCGGCCGCCGCATCCGAGGCGGCCTGGCGGCAGCCTCGAGCAGACGTAGAAAGCGCCGCTCGGCGTCGCGCCGATTGGCCTCCTGCGTGCGATGCCGCGCCGCCTCGATGGTCAACTCTCCTTTGCCCGTCATCCGGCGTCCCGCCAGCCGGATCAGCCGGTCTTTGACGGCGGCCGGGAGAGAGGGCGAACCCGCCACGTCGAACCGAAGTCGGATGGCGGTTGCGACTTTATTGACGTTCTGACCGCCCGGACCGGAGGCCCGGTGGGCCTCAAAACGCAGTTCCGAGGGGTGCACCCGGATCCTCGTCACGATCCTCTCCCCCGGCCCGCAACCACTCGTCCGATCCGTCGCGCCACGTTGCCCATTGGATACTCGCCGAGCCGGGCCGGATGGATCCAGCGCAGGGCGGTGTGCTCGCGTGCTACGGGCTCGCCGCTCTTCAGTTCGCACTCGAAAGCGTGGACCGTCACCTCGAAATGTGTGTAGGCATGCCGGAACACGCCCAGCGCCTCCCCGACCCGGACACTGACCCCCAGCTCTTCAAGCAACTCGCGTCGCAGGCAGACGGCTGCCGTTTCGTCGATGCCGCACTTGCCCCCGGGAAATTCCCATAGCCCTCCCAGCAGGCTTCCGCGCGGCCGCCGCCCGATCAGAACGCGCCCACGGCGTCGAATCACCCCGGCCGTGGCGATCCTGCCGCGGCACCGGTCGCCTGCCCGACCGCACCGGCCGCGACTCGGGTCGGCCGCGGGCGCGCGCCCGGCAGGCGGACCGCAACGGGCACGCACCGCAGCGCGGACCCCGCGGCAGACAGATGGCTGCACCCAGATCCATCAGCGCCTGGTTGAACTCCGAAGCCTTCCCCGGCGGCAGGTGGCGCCTGGCCCAGCGCAGCAAGCGAGCCTCCCCGGCCGGCGTCCGAGGATCGAGGTCGAGATCGATAACCCGCGAGATCACCCGCCGCAGGTTGCCGTCCAGGGCGACTTCGTCTTGCCCGAAGGCCAACGCAGCCACAGCCGCGGCCGTGTAGGGGCCTACTCCTGGGAGGGCCAGCAACCCCGGCACGGATCGAGGAATCTTTCCCCCATGTTCCGCCATCACCACTTGCGCCGCCCGGCGAATCTTGAGAGCCCGGGCATAGTAGCCCAGCCCTTCCCAGGCAACCAGGACCTCCTGCTCACGTGCTTTCGCCAGGCTGCGCACCGTCGGGAAGCGCCGCATCCAGCGCTGGAAGTAACCTCGCGCCGCCTCGACCCGGGTCTGCTGCAGCATCACTTCGGCGACCCAGATGGCGTAGGGCTCCCGCCGGCCCCGCCAGGGAAGATCCCGGCGGTTCGTCGCGTACCAACCCAACAGGGACTGAGCCGCTCGGGTGGACATCGCTTCATTCTAGCCTCGGCAGGAGCGCCGGGTCCGCCTCCCCCTGGACCGATTCGGGGTAGTATCAGGGAGGGCGGCGGGGAGCCCCCGTCTGACGAGCACAAGGAGATTGGTGATGCCACGCTTCCTGATCGAGGTTCCCCACGAGAACCGGAAGGATGCCTGCGACTTCGCCGTGCGCATCTTCCTCGAGACCGGCTCGCATTTTATGACCAACGCCGACTGGGGCTGCGGCGACGACGTCCACAAGGCCTGGTTCGTGTTGGACGTCGAGAACCGAGATCAGGCGCTGTCGATCCTTCCAGCCGTGTTTCGCAAGACCGCCTCGATCATCGAGTTGCAGCGGTTCACCCTGGAGGATCTGGACGGGATGCGGGCGGGTCATCGGCCCTGATCCGGCCACCCGGTTTCCCTGCCCATGAACCCTGACACAGATGTGATCGTGGTCGGAGCCCGGGTGGCGGGGGCGATCCTGGCCGCCCGCCTCGGCTTGGCCGGCTTCCGGGTTCTGGCGTTGGACCGGGCCCGTTTCCCGAGCGATACTCTCTCGACCCATTTCTTTCGAGCCCCCGCCTTCCGGTCCCTGGAGGCGATCGGGGTCTTCCCGCAGGTCTCGGCCACAGCCCCGCGCCTGATGGTCAACTTCAACGCCGTCGATGGGATCGTCTTTCCCGAACCAGTCGATCGCCCGAAGACTACCCGTTCTACCTGTGCGTCCGCCGAGTCACCCTCGACGACATCCTGGTGCGTCGCTTGAGGCACGATCCCGGGCGTGACCCTCATGGAAGCGGCGACGGTCACCGGCTTGCTGAGCCACGACGGACGCGTCGTCGGGGTCGCGTGGCAGGGGCCGGGCGGCCAGGGCGAGGCCACGGGCAAGGTGGTGGTCGGGGCCGACGGAATCCGGTCGTTCGTGGCCCGCAACATCCAGGTCATCGCCGAGCACCAAGAACCGGTCCGGCGAGCGATGTACTACGCCTATTTCGCAGGTTTCATCCCGGCCGACGGGCCGGCCGCCGAGTTCCATTACCGGGGCGACAACCTTGTCTACTGCTTTCCCTGCGACGGGGATCTGACGCTGCTGGCCGCCTCCGTCCCGATTGAGCGATTCGCCGAGTTCAAACGCGACCCGGCAGGGCGCACTGATGGGGGAACTGCAAACGATGAGCGCTCTGACCGGGCGCCTGGGCGCCGCGACCCGCGTCGGGCCTGTGATGGGAAGCGGGAGTATTCCCGGCTACTTGCGCGTGCCGTATGGCGACGGGTGGGCACTGGTTGGGGACGCCGCCATGGTCATGGATCCGTGGTCGGGACAGGGAATCGACCAGGCCTCAACCCACGCCACCTTCCTGGCGGCGCACCTGACCGAATTCCTCTCAAACCGGGCACCGTGGCATGAGGCGATGGCGGCCTACCACCGGGATCGGAATGCCTTCAGTGTGAAGACCTACCGTCGAACCTGTGAATTCAGCCGAGACCTGAGGCCCATGACGCGCGAAGCCCTGCAGCGACGC